>CAWHTD010000013.1:0-421205 GCA_963832135.1 Vicinamibacteria bacterium
TGGCCCGACAGCACCGTCCTGGACGCCGTTCGCCGGGCCAGTGCCGACGAGGAGCTCGGGATCGTCGCCGTGGTCCCGGCGCTGGACCGCGCGTCCATCGTCGAGCTGTGCTCGGCCGGCGCGCATGCCGTCCTCTCCCGTTCCTCCTCGGAGTCCGATCTGGCCGACGCCGTCGCCCATGCGCTACGGCGCGAGCGCTACATCAGCCCCGACCTCCTCGCCGCCATCTTCCCGGGACCCCACCGCCGCCCCATGACGTCGGTGTGCAGCTTCACCCTCACGGAGCGTGAGCAGGCCGTGCTGGTCCAGCTGGTGGCGGGCGGAAGCAATCGAGAGATCGCCGAGACCCTCGGCATCGGTAGCGAGACGGTGAAGACGCACCTGGTCAGCATCTATGCGAAGCTCGATGTCCAGCGTCGTGACCAGGCGGTCGGAGTGGCTCTCCAGGGCGGTTTGGTCTAACCCTCCTGGCCCGTCCTCCATCGCCGTAGAAGGCGGGTGGATGCTCACCTGACCCCTCCCCGTGACGATGAGGTCAGCGAGCTTCTGGAGGCGTGATGAGACTGGCAGCCCTATCGGGTGAGCTGTGGCGGGTACGGCAGGAACTGGAGCGGTTGCAGTTCAAGCTCGACGAGGTTCGGATCTTGCTGGACGCCAATCGCTCATGGTGGTTGGTCATCGTCGCTGACGAGACGGGCCGGACCCTGGACGAGATCGTCAAGCTGGAAGAGTGCTGCGTGCAGCAGCTCGAGGAGATCAACGACGAGCTGGAGACGCCCGGCGAACGGCCGGCCACGCTCCGCTCGGTCGCCGCGCTCGTCTCCCGGAATGGGGGGACATCCTGGCCGACCATCGGCGAGCCTTGACCGGCCTGCGGGCCGGCGTGCGAGCGACAGCGCTGGCGGCAGAGGCCAACCTCTCCACGTTCGAGCTGGGACGGGTGTACTGCAAGCGGTGAGGACGCGCTCACCGAAGAAGTGCTCCTCGTCGCCATGGACGGCCTCGCTGCGATGGCGGTCCTCGCCGGCGACCCGTCCACCACCGCCCTGCTGCACTGACGCCACCCGTTCCCCCGAGCAGGCGTCCGGACGTCGGAGTGGTGCGAGGCGCGCGGTGAGCGTTCGTGGGAGCCGTCGTGACCACATTCCGCGCGCTGATCGCCTGCAGGACTTCATCGGGGGCGGACATGGCCGTCTGGACGGGGCACGAAGCGCACGTGCGCCGAACGGAGAAACCATGTCAGTCGAACTCAGGCGTCCGGCCGCCGACCTCACGATCTGCACCGACCGCGACCTCATCGCACGAACCCGGACCGGAGAGAACACCGCCTTCGCGGAGCTGTACCGCCGCTACGAGGGGGCCGCGCTGGCCCGGGCGAGACAGCTGTCCGGTCGGTGAGCGACAGCGAGGACATCGTCGCGGAGGCCTTCGCCAGCATCCTGGACCTGCTGCACCGCGGCGGAGGCCCGGAGGACGACTTCCGGCCCTACCTGTTCACGTGCATCCGCCACGGCTCCACGACCGGGGCCGGACGTCGAGGACCGTCGCGGTGGATCCGATCGAGATGGAGAGGTCGGCCCCGCCAACCTCGGCGAGTTCACCGAAGGCGTCGAGACGACGATGGTGTTGCGGACGGCCTTCGCCGCGGTCCCCTCACGGTGGCAGAGGATCCTCTGGCGCATGGAGGTCGAGGACCGATCGATCGGCGACCTGGCCGAGGAGCTCTCCCTCTCACGGGGTGCCGTGGCGTCGCTCTCCTACCGAGCCCGCAACGCGCTCTCGACCGCCTACCTCGACGCCTATCAGGCCAACACCTCACGGCCGCAGTGCGCCGACACCGGCCCCAGCTTCAGCGGCTACGTCCGCCGCAGCCTCTGCGCCGGCGAGCAGCGCCGGTCGAGGCCCATCTCGCCGAGTGCTCCTCGTGTCGGTCCTCCGTCAGCGAGCTGGAGATCTGGACCGCGCCCTGGCGAGGCTGACGTCGTCGGCCCACGACACGGCTCATGCCGCTCCCGACCTCACGCCAGACCATCGAGCCGTACGTGCAGCAGAGGCCGCAGGCGCTGACGAGCACGAAGGCGACGACCAACAACACGATGACCCGGCGGCGCCAACCCCGCACACGGCGGCGACCGGCCGTCGGCGCAGGGAGGTACCAGGACGGCGACAGCCCAGCGCCGTCGCCCTCAGCGTCCTCGAAGGGCACGGCGTCGTCGCTCAGGCGGACGTCGGATCCGTGGCCAGCGCCAGTGCGGTCAGCTCCTCGTCGGTGATCACGTGCACCGTACGTCGAGACGTGGCGAGAGTCCAGCGCCAGCTGCCGTGTTCACCGTTTCGTTCGTCCGCCGTCCGACGCCGGTCGTCCGCCGGCGCCCTCCCGCCGCCGGAGCCCTCCGCGCCGCCGCCGAACTTCACCTTCTGCACGGAGGTCGAAGTGCCACTCCGCCTGGGTTTTAGACCTTCCGGGTTTGGCGGTCTGGGCGCGCGCCGACGGGTTCTGCGGAGGATGCCATTGGCGGGTTCAAGGGGTGCGTGCAACACCGTGGTTGAGCTGATGCGGTTCGGTTCGATTGGAGGGTGTGTGATGGGTCGACGTCAGTGGCGTTTTCTGCCGGTGTCGGTGCGGCGGGAGATCATCGGGTTGGCAGCTCAGGGGTTGGGGCCGGGTGAGATCTGGCGGCGGGTGGGTGTTTCGGAGGACACGGTGTGGCGGGTGCTTCGACCGTTGGGTGGGGTGTTCCGCTGTGAGATGTGGCAGCAGCCCACGGGCCGGTTGTCGGCCGAGGACCGAGTGGAGATCCGTTTGGGGCTCGAGCGGGGCTGGTCGTTCCGGCGGATCGCGGCCGCGGTGGGGAGGAACGCTTCGACGGTGTGCCGGGAAGTGAACGCCAACGGCGGCCGGGGCGGTTACCGATGCCTGGGGGCGCATCGCCGGGCCGGTGAACGGGCTCGGCGACCCAAGCCCTCCAAGTTGGCCCTCAATACCCAGTTGCGGGATCGGGTGATCGCCGATCTGCAGGCCTTGTGGTCCCCGGAACAGATCGCCGCCCGTCTACGCGACGACTTCGGCGACGATGCGGCCATGACGATCTCTCATGAGACGATCTACAAGTCGATCTATGTGCAAGGCCGCGGTGAGCTGCGCCGGGAGCTGGCTGCCTGTCTGCGCACTGGTCGAGCCCAACGCAAACCCCAGGGTCGAGTCGAGAACCGGGGCCGGATCCCTGACATGGTGATGATCTCCCAACGCCCCCCCGAGGTCGCCGACCGGGCGGTCCCAGGCCATTGGGAAGGCGATCTCATCATCGGCCGCAACGGAGCCAGCGCCATCGGCACCCTGGTGGAACGCTCCACCCGGTTCGTGCTGCTACTCCACCTCCCCACCGACCACACTGCGTCCACCGTGCGTCGGGCGATGACCGAAGCCATCCAAACGCTGCCCGCTGCCCTCTGGCGCAGCATCACCTGGGATCAGGGCAAGGAGATGGCACAACACGCCCAGTTCAGCGTGGACACCGACATCGCGGTCTACTTCTGTGACCCCCACTCACCCTGGCAACGGGGCTCGAACGAGAACACCAACGGGCTGCTACGCCAGTACTTCCCCAAAGGGACCGACCTGTCGATCCACAGCCCCACCCACCTCCAAGCCGCCGCCGACAGCCTCAACACCCGACCTCGCAAAACCCTCCACTGGATGACACCATCAGACAAACTCAACCAACTCGTTGCACTGACCGATTGAATCCGCCGCCACCCAGCTCCGCGAGAAGCGCTCGGTCGTCGGGCCGGGGCGGCGATGACGCGGCAACGCCGCCCGCTGCCGCGCCAGCACCCCGTTGACGATCTCGAGCGCTTCGGGCAGGTCGCTGGTCGCGGATAGCGCCGAACCCGACGATGATCCCGCCGGGCGGGTCCGGCCGGACCCAGCATCCAGCCAGGTCGCCGAGAGCGACGCCCTCGGCCCGGCTCTCGTCACGGACGACCGCCTCATCGACACCGTCAGGAAGGAGCGCGGTGATGTGGAGCCCGGCGCAACTGCGACACTGACGCGGTGAGGTGACCGTCGGTGGCGGCATCCTGCACGAAGCGGGCCACCAGATGGTGACGCTCGGAGTAGACCTTGCGGGTCCGCCGGAGGTGGCGATCGAGGAGGCCGTCGGCGATGAGCCGCAGCAAGGCGACCTGCAGACCGGCGGGCGGCTGCCAATCCATCAGCTCGCGGAGGTTCACGGCCGCGTCGACCAGCGACTCCGGCAGCACGACGAAGCCGAGCCGAAGCGACGGTGACAGCGTCTTGGAGAACGTCCCGACGTAGATCACCCGACCCGACCGATCCAACCGGTAGAGCGGCTCGAGGGGGCGATCGACGTGCCGGTACTCCGAGTCGTAGTCATCCTCGATGACGGCGAGATCCTGACGCTCCGCCAATGCCAGCAGCTCGCGCCGCCGCGACATGCTCATCGTCGCCCCGGTCGGCGACTGGTGGGACGGCGTGGTGTAGACCACGCGAGCTCGGGACGGGATCTGCCCGACCACGATCCCCTCCGCGTCGACGGGCACCGGCTCGATCGTCGCACCGAGCGCCGTGCACAGCCGTCGCACCGGCGGGTAGCCGGGGTCCTCCAGGGCGACGACCTCGCCTGGGCGGACCAGCAGCCGCATGACCAGATCGATGGCCTGCTGGGCACCGGACGTGACGATCACCTGGTCCGCGGTGGCGTCGACGGCGCGTGACTTGCCGATCCAGTGCGCGATGGCTCGCCGAAGAGACGGCAGGCCGGCCGGATCCCCGTAACCCTCCGGAACCGTCTGGTACGCGGTGGTCAGGCAGTGGCGCCACGCCACGAGAGGGAACAGCGCCAGGTCCGGCGTACCGGGCCGAAGGTCGAACCGGATCGGTCGAGCGTCGTGCGGATGGCGGTCCCACAGCTGGGGCGACACCATTCGGGGCGTCGGCACCAAGGCGCGCCGCCGGCGACCGGCTTTCGTGACGGTGGTGCGACTGACGTAGCTCCCACCCCCGGCGCGACCCTCGATGAAGCCCTCCGCCGCCAGCTGTCCGTAGACGGTGGTCACGGTGTGGCGTGACACCCCGAGCTGCGCCGCAACCTGGCGCGACGGTGGCAACCGGTCACCCTCGACCAAGCGCCCCGACACGACGGCATCGCGGAGCTGCTCGAACAGCGAACGGGTCACCGTGCGCTTCGCGGCGGGGTCGAGGAAACAGGTCCATGCTTGGTCTGGTGGATCGTAGCGAACTTGGACCTTCTACCTGACCAAGCGCCACCGTATGGTGCAAGGAGACGATCGCACGCGATGACCGATGACAGGAGAAGAACGATGACGCTCACCAGCTCCGCCCGACCAGTGGACACCTCAGAGATCGACTGGATCCCCCTGGCCGACGGCCTGTCCTTCAAGCCGCTCGCCTTCTTCCCGGGCGACACCGGCTACCAGCTGCTGCTGCGCCTCGAGCCCGGCACCGTCATCCCCCGCCACCGCCACACCGGCGAGATCCACGCCTTCAACCTGACCGGGACCCGGCTGCTGATCGACACCAATGAGGAGGTCGGCCCTGGCACCTATGTCTACGAGCCCGTTGGCAACGCCGATACCTGGCAGGCCATCGGGACTGAGCCCTGCATCATCCACCTCGAGGCCAACGGTCGCGTCGAGTACCTCGACGACGAGGATCAGGTCGTCCGCTACTCCGACGCGACCACCGCCCGGGCCGCCTACCTCGACTGGTGCGACCGCACCGGTCGGGCTCCGCTCGAGGTGCTGCGATGACGCTCGAGCCCCTCGCCGGCCCGGGGACCACCATGGTGGACATCTGGGTCGATCCGATCTGCCCGTTCGCGTGGATGACCTCGCGTTGGCTCCTCGAGGTCGAACAGGTCCGTGACGTCCGAGTCCGGTTCCACGTGATGAGCCTGTCCGTGCTCAACGACGGCCGGGACGGGCTGTCCGACTTCTACCGGGACCTGGTCGGACGGGCGTGGGGCCCCGTCCGAATCGGCATCGCCGCCGAGCGACGTCACGGCGGCTCGGTCTACCGAGACCTCTACAACGCGCTGGGCGCCCGCATCCACGACCAGCAGCTCGCGCCAAGCCGCGACCTGTACATCGCCGCGCTCACCGAAGCGGGTCTTCCCCCCGACCTCGCCGACGCCGCCACCTCGACCCAGTTCGACCAGGCGCTGCGAGCCAGCCACCACCAAGGCATGGATCCCGTCGGTGAGGATGTCGGCACGCCTGTGATCCACGTTCCCGGCCCGCACGGGCACGTCGTCGCGTTCTTCGGTCCCGTCGTGACCCCGATCCCGCGCGGCGAGGCCGCCGGCCGGCTGTGGGACGGCGTCGTGCTCGTCGCCGCCGCCGACGAGTTCTTCGAGCTCAAGCGCTCACGCACCCGCGAGCCATCCTTCGGCTGACCCGGCCGCGCCTTCGCCCCAGCGGGAGCGGGTGCACTCTCTCGGCCGGCCGAAGCCGAGCTGCTCATCGTTCCGACGCCGAACACGGCCCCGTGTGGATCGGCGACGACCGCCCCCGGCCCGATCGGCATGCAGCCCTATTAGCGTCGATGCGGTGACCTCCGCCTTCCGCTACGAGACCGTCACGAGCCAACCGTCCGGTGAAGGGGTGCACACCATCACGCTCAACCGGCCGGAGCGCCTCAACGCCATGAACCGCCAGCTGATCGAGGACGTCGCCCAAGCCTTCGATGACGCAAACGGCGACCCGGCCACGCGCGCCATCGTGTTCACCGGAGCAGGTCGAGCATTTTGCGCCGGCGATGACCGTCGTGAGCACCGCCATCCCGAGAGCGAAAGCGAGGCGCGAGACGTCGTCAATGCCATCCAGCGGGCCACGGACGCCATCGTGTTCGGACCGAACCCGGTGGTGGGGGCCATCAATGGATGGGCCGTCGGTGGCGGGTTCGAATGGGCCATCAACTGTGACTTCCCGATCTGGGCGGAGAGCGCCAAAGGCTTCTTTCCCGAGGTGTCGCTCAATCTGTTCGTCACCGGTGCCGTCACCTCGCTGCTCCCAGCCCTGGTCGGCCTGAACACCGCGCGCGAGATGCTCCTCTTCGGCGAGCACTACGACGCCGCCACCCTTCACCGCCTGGGCGTCGCCTGGCGAGTCGAGCCCGACGCCGCCCTCCTAAGCCGCGCTCAGGAGACCGCGGCGCGCCTCGCCGGGCTTCCCCCGCTCGCTGTCCGGGCCATGAAGCAGGCCCTGAACCGCACCGGCGCCACCGATCTTCGGGGCGCCTTGGCGATCGAGTCCGACGCCACCGTCGCCGGGTTCCTCGACCCGGAGACGACGAAGCGCGTCAAGGACTTCTAAGCGGCATCAAACCGCGGAGAAGGCGGCGTGCCCCATCGGTCACATCGACCGCGTGATCCCGGCCCTCTTCAGCACCGAAGCTCCTACGCCGGCCTCACGCCACGCCGCATATGAGATCCCCCGCCGCGAGCTGTAGCTGGAGGCCACCGACACGAAGTCGTCTTCCAGCGCGGTGAGATCCACCTTCGCGCCCATGGCCGCAAGCTCGTCTTGAAGGTTCAACCGCTCCTGGTACAGGTTCAGTCGGTTCAACCGGTCGGCATCCACGAGACTCTTGTCGATCTCGCCCAGGCGTTTGCGGATCGAATCGGGCGTCCGCCTGCGTCCCCGCTTCGGCCGATTGCTCTCGAGCGCGTCGAGATAGTTCTTCACGATGCGGCCCTCGTTGCGCCCCACCGCGAGAGCGGCCTTGTGCTCGGCGGTCATCTGAGTCTTCGGACCACGGTTCTTGGTTGCCATGCGCCCAGTGTGGACCAGAAAAAGAGGATACTCAAGTCGGATGTGATCGCCGCCGCATCCCAATTCGTCCAGACAGATCCATCCACCGCAGTCAAGGGTGGGTGAACGACGGCACGCCGTCGACGACGAATGCGACATCGTCGACGTAGCAGTAGCACCAGTCCTCGCCCGGTTCGTAGGACTGGACGATCGGGTGGTGCTGCGAGCCGAAGTGGGCCGTGGCGTGACGGTTGGGCGAGCTGTCGCAGCAACCGACGTGGCCGCAGGACATGCACACCCGTAGGTGCACCCAGCGGCCGCCGATGCGCAGGCAGTCCTCGCAGCCTTCACTGCTCGGCGTGACCTCGCCTACCTGATCGAGGTGAGTACAGGACTCGCTCATGGAGTGCTCCTTCCGGGCGGGGGGCGACGTCGAGGACTTCGCGACCCATTGTGTCCCAGAGATCACCGAGCGGCGTCCGACACCCTGCTGACCCGGAAGAGCTGGAGGAGCTCGACGTCGATGGGCATCTCCGCCATGCTCAGTGCTCGTCGCGCCAAACGAGGTCGGGTTTTAGAGTGAGCGATGGAGGTGGCCCACGGCGTGCAGCGAGCGATGACCGGCTTCCGCCGTGACGAGCTCGGCGACTGGGTCGCCGACCTGTCATGCCTCCACTCCCGGCACATCCGCCACCGGCCGCCGTTCTCGGAGGCGGCATGGATCGAGGACGACGCGGCGCGCGCCGACCGGATCGGTCAGCTGCTCGACTGCCCGCTCTGCGATCGTGCCGAGCTACCGCCGGGGCTACGCGAGGTGCGAACGACCGCGACGTGGGATCGCGGGAGTGCACCGGCATCGCTTCTCCGCTCGCACCACATCGGCCCGGGGACCTGGGGCCTGTTGCGGGTCGAGCGCGGGTCGTTGCGGTTCACCGCCGCGATCTCCCCCGTCCTCGTGGCTCTGGTCGATGCCGAGCATCCGCAGCCGATCCCCCCGGAGGTCGAGCACCAGGTCGAGCTCGGCGAGGACGTGCGCTTCAACATCACGTTCCTCCAGCGCTGACCGCGTTGAAGGAGAAGCCCGCCTTGCGGCTTCCCCTCACCGCAGAACCTTGTCGACGAATGCCAGCATTGCGGTGTTGAACTGCTCGGGCCTCTGCAGCGGTGCGAAATGACTGACACCTCTGAGGATGACCAACTCCGCGTCTGGAATGGTCTGGGCGAGGTATTCGGCGTGTTCGCGCCTGATGAACTCATCATGTTCGCTGTGCACGACGACGACAGGCACACGGATCTCAGCCAGCTCGTGCGCAGCGTAGTCGGGTTGCGTTTCCATCATCAGGTTGACTGCTTCGGTGAATTCCTTGAACTGGTCCGGCGTGGCTGACAGCTGGGCGTAGTCCTTCGCGTGTCGGCCGAAGCAGCGGTCGAGGACCTGACTGGGTTCGATGACTTCCTTCGTGCCGCTCGGGTCCATGTTGCAGCCGAAGAAGAGGACGCCCGCCACCCGCCTGGGCGCTCTCATGGCGAGGATCAAGGCGATGGTCGCGCCGTCGCTCCAGCCCACCAACCCCACCCTTTCGAGATGCAGAGCATCCATGACCGCCAGAACATCGGATGCCATCAGCTCATACACGAACGGTCGCGCGTCGCGTGTGCTGCGGCCGTGGCCACGGCTATCTATCAAGACGGCACGGTGGCCACTCGCTGACCAGCGCTGGAACCTGGTAGCCCCAATTGCCACTATGGCCGAGGCCGCCATGCAGCAGGATCACAGGCGAGCCGGACCCGTACGTTGCGGTACCAGATCCGAGCTCCCTCGTTTTCGACGTAGCCCTCCTCGTCTGCGATCGGCAGCGGTGCGGCGCCGTCCGCTGCGAAGCTCCTGAGGTCGTCATCGAACGTCTTCCATCGGAGTCTGCGAGCTCATGCCGCGTAGTTGCGAAGCAGGCGCAGCGCCGTCGATCCGTGCGGTCCCGAGGCGATGAGTGCCGTCTGCTCCGGTGCGAGTCGGCGGGCGCCGACCCGGCAGAACGCACCTGCCGGACCGATGATGCGGGAGTCGGCGTCGGTCGGGCCGTAGCTCCAGGTCTCACCGCGCGGCCCGGTCAGCTCGCAGTAGATCGGATGTGGTCCGTCTCCCGCGAGGGTGAACGCGTACGGCAGGGTGCTGTGGCCCAGCCAGGCGATGTGGCGCAGCCGGTCGGTGTCCGGGAAGTCGATCCCGAGCGGCGCCGTGATGTCGAGCCCGTGGGCCCAGTGCTCGGCCAGGCGGGTCGTGGCCAGGGTCGCGGGTTTGAGGGGAGCAGCCACCCACGGCAGCCGTGCACCCGGTTCGGTGCTCCGGAGAACCATCACCGCCGCCCGATGAGCTGCTCGCCAGCGCGCGAAGACCGCCGCCGGCTCGGCGCGCTGCTCCTTCACCATGACGTCGACGAAGTCGTCGACCCCCCGAGCCTCGGACATCCATCCAACGTCGTCAGTGGGCGCGCCAGCGCTGGCCACGACGGCTTCGTCGGTCTGGGCGAGGTGCAAGACGACATCGGCGATGCTCCAACCAGGGGCACCCGACGGGGAGAGCCAAGCGACGTCGTCGAGCGTGCCCAGGATGCGCTCGAGCCGATCGTCCTCGGCGGCGAGGTCATCGAAGATCTCCACCACGCCATGATGCCCTGCACGACCGCGATCGGTGCGTCCGAAACGTACGATCACACCGGCCCACGACGTATCTCTGTTACCCGTTGACGCTCATACGTGACAACGACGACGCTCGCTCCAGGAGGTGGCGATCATGGGGGCACAGCGGCCGAGACACAAGACGGTTCGGCGCGCCCAGGGCCCATTGGGTCAGCGCCTGCACTGGGTGCTCCTGGCCGGCGCCACCGGCGCAATGGTGCTAGCCGGCTGCAGTGGACCGGGCGAGTCGCAGCTGCAGGCGGGCGGCGGGACCACGGACGTCGGTGTCGGGAACGCCGGAACGGGGTCCTCGGGCACCGAGGCTGTGGTGACCGTCGGCGAGGCGTCGACGAGTGGACCCGCTTCATCGGGCTCAGGTCCACCGACGACGAGCGCCACCACCGTCACCTACGCCTCGGCCACGACGCCCACGACAGCACGTGCATCTCACACCGGCACCACCGTGAATCCCTCGAACATCGGCTCACCGAGCGCGGCACCGACTGCGCCTGCTGGCGCACCGACCGCGCCGACCGCCCCTTCGTCGCCGCAACCCCAGACGATCATCTTCGCGGTACCGGGCGGGGGTGCGGTCAAGTACGCGGACGGACGGACGATCGCACTGGGGGCTACAGCGTCGTCCGGGCTGCCGGTCGTCTACGACGCCCCTGGCGGGCAGCCCTGCGAGCTCCAGGGCGGGGGCGTCGCGTTGATCGGGACGGGATCCTGCACCATCTCAGCCAGCCAGGCTGGCAACGGTCAGTGGCTGCCGGCCCAAACGGTTGAGGTGGCCTTCGACGTCCTGAACGGAGACAGCGACTTCAACCTGGACGCGCCCGGCACCGTGGCCGCGACTGACGGCGTGGTGACGCTCAGGCTGACGAACATCGTCGGCTCGGATTCGTTCACGGTGACGGGCAGCGGTGCCTGCCCGGACGGCACGGATGTCACGGGCTCTTCATCCTTCAATCTGACTCTCAGCGGGCCTGGGACGTGCACCGTCACCGTCGACCAGAACGGGAATCAGAACTTCAACATCGGCCCGACGCGCACCGCGGACATCACCGTCACGTGACCCAGCCGGTCCTCGACGCGAAAGCCGCCGAAGGAGATCGCCGCTACGACGTCTTCCTGTCCTACAACAGCGTCGATCGCGAGGCGGTCGAGCAGCTGGCCCAGCGCCTGTCGAGTGCAAACCTGAACGTCTGGTTCGACCGTTGGTGCATCTCGGCCGGTGATGATTGGCAGGACGAGCTCGCCGACGGCCTGGCCCGCAGCGAGGGTTGCCTCGTGTTCGTCGGGCCAGCCGGCATCGGGGACTGGGCTCGCCAGGAGCTGAAGGTGGCGCTCGACCGGGCGGCCAAGCGGCCCGGTTACCGGGTGGTGCCTGTGCTCTTGCCCGGCGCCGGCATGCCCTTCGATCCGACGGTCGAGCTCCCGCCGTTCCTGCGCTTGCGCAGCTGGCTCGACCTGCGTGCGGGCCTCGGTGGCGACGAGGTCGTCCGGCGCCTGGTCGAGGCGGTGCACGGGGTCGCTCCTGGTCCGCCGATCACCGCCGCCGACGAGCTGGTCTGCCCATATCGAGGACTGCGACCCTTCGAGGAGGCCGATCAGGATCTCTTCTTCGGTCGGGATGGCGATGTGGCCCAGCTGGTCGAGAAGCTGCGGAGCTCCCGGTTCCTTGCCGTGCTCGGCCCGTCCGGCAGCGGGAAGTCCTCGCTGGTCAAGGCTGGTCTCGTGCCCGCGTTGCGCGACGGCCGGCTCCCCGGCGCCGACCGGTGGCGGGTGGCGACGATGCGTCCCGGAGCCCGACCACTCGGCGAGCTGGCCGCCCAGCTGACAGCGCTCGGACATCCTCACCCGACGGCCGCCCTGCTGGACGGCCTCGCCAGCGACGATCGATCTCTCAGCCTGGCCAGCGCAGCAGTGCTGGCGGGGGATCCCAGTGCGGACGGCCTGCTCTGGGTCATCGACCAGCTCGAGGAGCTGTTCACCCTCGTCCGCGACGGCTCCGAGGTCGCCTTCATCGCCAACCTGGTCGGCGCCGCTGCGGACCCAGCCGCGCCGGTGCGGGTGATCGTCACGATGCGGGCTGACTTCTACGCCAAGTGCGCCGCCTTCGCCGAGCTGGCGCAGCTCATGGCCGCTCACCAGCACCTCGTGACCCCGCTCGAGCTCGAGGGCTGGCGCGCGGCCATCGAGGAGCCGGCGTGGCGCAGCGGCTTGGAGCTCCAGTCGGGCCTGGTCGAGACCATCCTGGACGACGCCGTCGGCCGTCCGGGGAGCCTGCCGTTGCTCCAGGAAGCGCTGGTGGCACTGTGGGAGCGGCGCCGAGGCAACGTCTTGACGTTGGACGGCTACGTCGCGGCCGGGCGCGTCGCCGGCGCCGTCGCCAAGCGGGCCGACACGGTCTACGCCAGCTTGGGGCCGGGCGAGCAAGCGGCCGCCAAGGAGGTCCTCCTCCGGCTGATCCAGCTCGGTGACGGGACAGAGGACACCCGTCGACAGGCGCGCGAAGACGAGCTGCTGGCGGTGTCCGGCGACGAGGCCACCGTGCGTGTCGCCATCGAGCGCTTCGTCGAGGCGAGGCTCCTCACGACCTCGACGGGCGCGAACGGCGTGGCAACCGTCGACGTCGCCCATGAGGCGCTCATCACGGGGTGGCCCCGCTTGCGAGGGTGGTTGGACGAGGGCCGCGAGGACCTCCGGATCCGCCAGCGCTTGACGGATCGGGCCGCCGAGTGGATCGAGCAGGGACGGGACGAGAGCCTCCTCTACCGCGGCGCGCAGCTCCGGCTGGCGGTCGACCTGCACGAGCACGGCCGGTTGGAGCTCAGCGGGACCGAGCGCGAGCTCCTGGACGCCAGCCGGGACGAGGCGCAGCGGGTCGCCACGGCGGCCGCCGAGGCACAGCGGATCGCGCTCCGACCGCGCTGAGGTCGACCGGCTGCGGCGGCGAGTCACACTCGGCCTCGTCTGCGGCCTGGCCGTCGCGCTGGTCCTCGCCGGAATCGCCGTCGTCCAGTCACGCGAAGCCGCCAAGCAGCGGGAGCGGGCTCGCTCGTTGAGCTTGGCCTCCCAGTCCGAGGTCGTGGCGCCCAGTCAACTGGACCTCGGCCTGCTCCTCGCCCTCCAAGCGCCGCGCCACCAACGACGGAGCGGAAGCCAGGGGCAGCCTCCTCGACGCACTCGCCCGCGCCCCCGGCCGGACCGCTACCTCCGGCCACCGGCGGACGTAAACCTGACTGGCCCCATGACACTCACCTCGGACGGCGCCCGTGTCATGGCGGCCACGAGCGACGGCCGCATCCGCGTCTGGGATCCGGCCACCGGAGAGGAGGTCGCCACGTGGCCAGTCGGGGAGCACGGTGCCGTCACCGCGCTCACCGTCAGCTCTTCGGGGAGCAGGCTGGCGCTCGGGTACCAGGAGGGGACGGTGGCCGTCCACGACACGGCGACCGGCACCGAGGTCGGCTCTGTGGCAGCACACAGCTCCGCGGTCCGCACCCTGTCGTTCGTGGCGGAGAGCGCGGTCGTGTCCGCATCGCATGACCGACCGATCATCACGTCCTTCGACGGCGGACGCATCGACGCACGGCCGATCGACATCGCCGACGACGCCGTCACCACAGTCGCCGTGAGCCCCGATGGCGGGCGGCTGGCCACGGCGAGCACGGACAGCGTGAGCTTGTGGGACCTGGCCAGCGGGGCACCGATCGGGCCGCCGTTGCTCGATGCCGCCAGCAGCTTCCCGCCCGGTCCGACGACCGCGCTGGCCTGGAGCGACGACGGCGCCCGACTCGTCGCCAACGTCGGTCGACTCCAGGTGTTCGATGGGAGGACCGGCGACGCGGTGACCGGACTGCTGGCCTCCGACACGACGTCAGGGGTGCTGGCGGTGGGCGCGTCGACCGTGGTGACGGCCAACGGCCGGGACGTCATCGTGCTTCCCGGCGAGCCGTCCTCGGCCCCGCCGACGTCCCTGCTCGGTCACACCGGCACCGTGCGCAGCGTCGGCACCTCCCACGACGGCTCCGTGATCGTCTCTGCCGCCGACGATGCGATCATCGTCTGGCACGCCGGCTCGACGTCACCGTTGGCCCGCACGTTGGTGCCGGCCGGTGATGCCGCGACGACGGCTGGCGCCGTGGCGTTCGTCCCCGGAGACGATCAGGTCGTCTCCGCCACGAGCGACAGCGTGAGGAGGTGGGACGTGGCGAGCGGATCGGAGCTCGAGCCCTTTGAGGACCCAGCCGCTCGTGTCACTCGCCTGGCCTCCAGCCCGGCCAACGGAACGATCGTCGGCGGGACGGTCGACGGCGCCCTGGTCGTCTGGGACGCGGCGAAGGGCACCATCATCCATCGTCGCGACGGTGCGCATCCGAACGGTGTCGATGCGCTGGCGGTCTCGGGCGACGGTCGCACGATCGCCAGCGCCGACGGTGCCGGGAACCTCGTCCTCTGGGACGCGGCATCGCTCACCCCCGGACCGAGGTCGAGCACGAGGTCGGGGTGCGGGCCTTGGCCTTCAGCCCCGATGGGACGTTGCTGGCCTCGGGCGGTGACGATCGGACGGTGCGTCTCTGGCGGGTCTCCGACGCCTCGCCCGTCGCCAGGCTGACTGGTCACACCGGCATGGTCGGCAGCCTCGCCTTCAGCTCCGATGGCTCGCTGCTCGCGTCCGGAGGGGACGACGCGACAGTGCGGCTCTGGGACGTCAGCCGCCGTCGCCAGCTGGCGGCGTTGGCCGGCCATGCCGACTTCGTCCTCGGGTTGCGGTTCAGCCCTGACGATCGCCGACTGTTCTCGACCGGAGAGGACGCGACGTTGATCCTGTGGGACGTCGAGCGCCGCGTGGCCATCGGCCACCCCCTGCGCACGGCGAGCACCTCCTTCGCGAAGGACCTGGATCTGAGCGCCGACGGGCTGGTCGTGGCCAGCATCCAGGGACCCGGGGTCGTGCTCTGGGACGTCGACGAGGCCCGCTGGCTCCGCCAGGCCTGCACCATCGCCGACCGGCAGCTCACCGATCAGGAGCAGGCGCAGTACCTCGGTGACCAGCAGCCCGTCGACGCGTGCCCGGCGCCTGACAAGCCATGAAGGGCTGTTCCTCGCTCATGCCGCTGACTCGAGCGCGAGCAGGGTCCGCTTGGCCTCGACGCCACCGAGGTAGCCGACCCATGCCGCCGTCGGACCGCACGACCCGATGGCAGGGGACCACGACCGGGAGCGGATTGGTCGCGCACGCCGATCCGACTGCTCGGACCGCCTTCGGGTTGTCGGTCAGCTGCAGCGACCGCGGCGTAGGTGGCGGTTCGCCCGTAGGCGATCTCGGGCAGCTGGTGGAGCACGGTGCTGCGGAACCCGGTCGACAGGCGCCAGTCGAGCGGCACGTCGAAGCCGCGGCGGCGTCCTGCGAAGTACTCGTCGAGCTCCTCGGCGAGGGGTCCAGTCGCGCGGGGGCGTGGAGGATGCGGGGACTGATCCGGTCGGCGAGCTTCTGGAGAACGGCGTCGTGGTCCTCGCGGGCGTACGCGAACCGGACCAGGCCGATGTCGGTGGCCGCCAGGAGCAACGTGCCGACGGGGCTGTCGAACGGTGCGGTAGGCGACATCGAGGATGCCGTCGGTGTCTGCTGCGGCGGCGAGGCGCTCGTGAAGCACGCGGAGGTGATCTGGGGTGTCGGAGAAGGCCGGGCGAGGGCGCTCGCGAGGTCAGTCTTGGTGGTCATCGCGGTGCTCCTTTCTGTTGGTCTGCACCCGGGTAGGTGCGTCGTAGGGTGGCCATGCCGTCGGCGGCGGCGCGGCGGGCCGCTTCGGCGGTGCCGCCGAGGATGTCGGCGACCTCGGCGTAGGGCAGGCCGGCGAGGTAGTGGTAGGCGATAGCGTGTCTCTGCTTGTCGGGCAGCGCGGCCAGCGCACCGGCGAGGTGCGTCGGTCGAGCCGGCTCGAGAGGGTCACGGCGGCGTGGCTCCGGGAGCTCGGCGAGGGGTATGGCGCGCCGGGTGGCGGCGCGGGTGACGTCGATGGCCTTGCGGTGCGCGATGGTCACCAGCCACGCCTCGACGTTGGCCTCTGCGGGGAGGTCCGGGTAGGCCTTCATGGCGGAGAGGAACGTCTCGGACCAGGCGTCGTCGGCGTCCGCGGCTGCTGACCACGGCGCGGCACGACCCGGAGCACCGTGGGGCCGTACTTGGCGACGATCGCCTCGAAGGGCACCTTCCTCGAGACTCCGGCTCGTCATGTGGCGTCATGGAACACCAGGCCGAGCGTGTGTCGCTGCCCGGAGCGGACGGTGCTGACGCCGTGGCGCATCGGAGCGTTCGACCAGCCCCGAGCGGACCGGATCGGGCCGGTCGCGGGTGGTGAACACCAGCCCGTGGCCGCGCGGGATCTCGGTCGCCGTGGCCCGCGACTGCGCCGCGTGGCCGTTGCTCGACCACGACGAACTCGCCGCCGGTGAAGTCCTCGCCCGGGACGGTCGAGGCCGATGACGACCTGGAGCGGGAACACGAGGTCGCCGTAGAGGTCGCGGTGCAGCGCGTTCCAGTCGCCGGGGCCGTAGCGGAGGATCAGCGGTGTCGGCCGCGGCTGCCCGGCGGCGTGGCACTGCTCGAGCCAGTCGTCGAGGTCGTCGGGCCACGGCGCGGGCTGGTCGCGACGTGCCGCCCAGTCGCGGGCGATCGGCAGGAGGTGCGGCCAGAACGCGGCGCGGAGCTCGGCGACGATCCGGGCAGCGGGTGGGCGAAGTAGCGGTACTGGCCCTCGCCGAAGCGATGGCGGGCCATGTCGATCGTCGACCGGAAGCGCTCGTCGTCGTCGTAGCATCGCGATCAGAGTCGGCACTCGTCGGCGCTCAGCACCTGGCGACGTGAGCCCGACACCGACGTCGTCGAGGTCGGCTGAGGCGGCGGGCCAGTCGAGTGCGTCGACCCGGTCCAGGATCGACGATCGTCGTCGTGCTCATGAGAGTCCGGTCTCGCGCACGGTGATGCTGAGGCGGCCGGGCGGGAGCCCGAGGTCCGTCGGGTGCGGTGCCCGGGAGCACCTTGGGGACGCCGTGGAAGATCCGACGGTTCTCCCGGCCGAACACGAGCAGGTCGCCGCTGCGGAGCTCGAGGTCGGTGAACGGCCCGGTCCGCCGATCGACGCCCGCGAGCCGGAACGTGCAGGTGTCGCCGAGGCTGATCGTCACCACGGGCGCGTCGGACGGCTCCTCGCCGTCCTGGTGCAGCCCGAGCCGGGCGCCGTCGGGGTACAGGTTGACGATCGCCGCGTCCGGCTGCGTACGCGACGCCTCGGGACTGTCCGCGCCGTAGGCCTCGGCGACCGCGGCGCGCGCGAGCGGGTGCAGGTCGGCCGGGAGCGGCTTCACCGGTGCACCGTCGGTGTCGTCGGCGGTCCTCGAGTACGCGTACGGGTACCAGTGCCAGCCGAGGCAGACCGACTGCACGCTCATCAGATGCCCGGTCGGCACGCGCGGGTGGCGGAGCCCGCAGGCGGCAATGCCCACCGCGGAAGTCGTCGACGAGGTCCCGTTGCGCGGCGGCGTCGAGCCAGTCCGGAACGTGCACGACGCCGGGCAGCGGCTCCGGTCGTGACCCGCGGCGGCTCGGCGGCGTCGAGCGCCAGCGTCATCTGCCGCATGCGGCAGCGACGCGGTCTCACCGAGGCGGCAGCGCCACGGGCTCGCCGCCGCGTCGACTCGTCGCTCCCCGGCGTCTCGTCGTCGGCGTGGAGATCGTCATACCTCTACAACGTTCCACAACATGGATCCGTGAGGTCCAACCTCCCATCACACGGGCGATCGGAGCCACCAGCTACGCGTGGACCTGCCTACCCGATGAGCTGGGGACCGGGACGTCGTACGAACGCGCAGGCCGACCGGAGCCGCCATCTCCACGATCAGGCTCGTGGGTTCCCGCCGGTGTTCACGGCGAGGCCGAGCGCCGAGGCGACGGACGGCCAGGGCGTGAACTTGAAGTTCGTGCCACCCTCAGGGGTGTCCTTGCCGTCCTGGGTGATCACGACGCCGGCCGGGAAGCCCGCTCCCAGGGAGACGTTCGTCACCGCGACACCGTCCGTGGCGTCGACGGCGTCGATCGACCCGGCACTGCCGACCTTGAACGCGCCCCGGTAGGTGCCGCCGTCACGGTCGAACACCGTGAACAGGGACGAGTTCTGGTTTGACATGAAGAGGTAGCCGCCGCCGCTCGAGCCCGCCTGGTAGAGCCCGATGCCCTCGACGTCACCGGGCAGGTAGGCGTCGCCGTAGCTCGTCGAGCCGTTGTTGATGCTGCACTTGTTGTTGTTCACGGTCCACGTCTGCCCGTAGCGCTTCAGCTTGTGCACCAGCTGAGGTGATCCCAGGTTGGTGGTGATCTTCCACACCCCGACGAGCTCCTGGTCTGCCCAGAGGGTGCCCGTGGCCGGATCCACGACCATGCCCTCGACATGGGCCTGCCAGTCCGGATGGCTCGGGTTGAAGCACGGCGTCCAGGTCGTCGAGTTCGGCAGGGTGAAGGAGTTGGGAAGTGACAATGAGCCCGCTGCTTGGTACGAGACGTTGCCGCCGCCGGCATCGGTCAGCACCACCTTCTTCAGGTTCGTCGTGTTCTCCTGGCTGGCGAACACCTCGACCGTGCCGGCCGGGTTCCGCCAGGCCGCCACCCCATAGGCGGTCTTCGAGTTGACCGGCTTCGTGCCGCCGAACAGGAGCGGGGCGTTGGACGCGGTCACCTCCACCACGGGCGGGTTGAGATCGCCGTTCACCCGGAACACGTGGAGCTTGTCGGTCTTCCGGTCGGTGACGATGGCCAGGTCCCGGGTCTGGCCGCCGAGGACGACCGAGTAGACGAGATCCACGTTGTTGTAGCGGCCGGTGCCGGCCCCAATCGACTGCACCACCGTGCCGTCGGGCTTGTAGACGTCGAGCCCACCTTCCTTGATCGTCCCGATGATCAGGCTCTTCGAGGGGTCGGTCGGGTGCACCCAGATGGCGGGGTCGTCGGCGTCGTTCACGCCAGAGGGCTTGCGGTCCGGGGTCTGGACCGTCGGGGACACTGTGACCGTCCCGGGCGGACCCGGCACCGTGCTCGTTGTCGTCGATGTGCTCGACGTGGTCGTGGTCGCGGCGGTCGGGGCGGTGGTGGCCGGACCGGACGATCTGGCGCGGCCGGCGGTGGCACACAGCCCGCGGTCAGCGTCACCACGCCGAGCGCGGCGGCGCCGAACAGGGTCCTGACTGGCATCGCATTCAAGTGTCTGCCGGATCTCCCCTGGTTTCTACCGGCGTGGGCGACGACACGGTTGTCCGGTCCCCCGCTGAGCTCGGGCGCTTCCTGGAGTGGCAGAGCGGTCACGGACCGCGTTCCAAGCGTCGCCCTCGCCCACACGAGCTGAACCGAACCCCGTCGGGTTGACAAATCTCCAACACTGTTTGATAATTCCAACAGTGTTTGGATGTCAACCGTGAGCCGGGCGCGAGACCGCCGTCGGCAATCGATGATCGACGACGTCGTCGACGCGGCGTGGGAGCTGGTGCACGAGCAAGGGCTGGCCGGGTTGTCGATGCGCGACCTCGGCCAGCGGGTCGGCCTGCACGCGTCGTCGATCTACCAGTACTTCCCGTCGAAGCTCGACATCTACGACGCGCTTGTTCGCGCACGGCCACCGCCAGCTGCACGCGGTGATGGCCGACCTCGATCGCGACGGCGACCCCGAGACGGTGTTCCGCACGGGCTCGGCCATGTTCACGGCGTTCTGCACCGAGGACCCCGTCCGCTACCAGCTGCTGTTCCAGCGAACCATCCCGGACTTCGAGCCGTCCGCGGCCTCGATGGCGTTGGCGTGGCAGTCCTACCAGGACATGGCCGGCGCGCTGGCGGCGCGTCGGGGTCGTCGACGGGCCGGACCTCGATCTCTGGGCGGCAATGCAGATCGGCCTCACGGACCAGCAGATCGCCAACGATCCGGGCGGGCAGCGATGGTCATCGCAGCTCGACCGAGCCATCGACATGTTCCTCGCGTTCGTCCGAGCGCCGACCATCAAGGAGGAAGACATGACCGCCACCGATGTGAAGGGCGACCCGCTCACGATGCGCGCCCGGTCGACGTCAGTGGGGTCGTCGACCTCGTCCGCGAGCGCGCCGACGCGTCGGAGCGAGCCGCCCGCCTCGATGACGACGTGGTCGCCGCGTTGCGGGCCACCGGCCTCAACCGGCTCCTCATTCCCGCGGCGCTGGGCGGCTTCGAGGCATCGCCGCGCCATTGCGTGGAGGCGATCGAGCCGATCGCGTCCGCCGACGGCAGCACCGGATGGGCCTCGGCGATCGGCTTCGGCACGAACCTGTTCGCCGGGCTACGTCCACCGCGACGCCGCCGCGGAGATCTTCGCCGACCTCGACTCGTCGAACGCGTCGATGTTCGCGCCCCTCGGCAACGCCGTCGCCGGACGCCGGCGGCGAGTTGCGCCTCACCGGCAGGTGGCCATTCACGAGCAACTGCCTGCACGCGTCGTGGATCGGCGTCGGCGCGTTCTTCCACGACGCGGCCGACGGAGCGATGGATCCCGTGCCTCGGGTGGTGTTCGTCCCGCGCTCGGCGGTGCAGGTGCACGACACCTGGGACGTCACGGGGATGCGCGCGACGGGGAGCCATCACACGTCGGTCGAAGGTGTCGTCGTCGATCGGGCGTACTCGCATGCGTTCGGAGAACCGTCATGGGCGGACGGGCCGCTGTGGCGGCTGCCGATGTTCATCGCCCTGGTGCCGTGCCTGGCCGGCGTGTTCCTCGGGATCGCCCGCGGCGCGCTCGACGAGATCGGCCGTCAAGCGCGGGAGGGACGGGCGAGCGATGCGGGCCGCGCTGACCGACGATCCGCTCGACATGGCCGACCTCGCGACGGCGGACACCCGACTGCGCGCGGCTCGTGCCGGGTTGCTGGAGGTCCTCGACGAGGCTTGGGCGCTCGCGGAGGAGGGGATCGCGATCGATCGGATCCTGCAGGCGCGCGCACCTTGCTGGCGACGCTCCACGTCGTCGATGTGGCGGTCGAGGCGACATCGACCGCGCACCGGCTCGGCGGCGGGCCGGCCGCGTACAACAACAGCGTCCTGCTGCGGGCCCTGCGCGATGTGCAGACCGCCCGTCAGCACATGCTCTTCGCCCACGGGCTCACCGCCCGCCTCGGGCCGAGTCGCCGCCGGCATCGACGTCGTCGTGCCGCCGTTCGTCATCTGAGCCAACCCCCGCACTGACGCCTTCGGAGTGTGTAAGCCGTCAAGTTCGCGCTGACACCTTCGGAGGGTGTCAGCCGACATGACGGAAAGCGTCATCCCCGCTGACTCCTTCAGCCATCCACCAGCTCCGCCCGGCGGCACGACCGATCGTCAGGCGTCGATGTACAGGGCGCCCTCGGCGGTGCGGTGGCGCACGACGGCCGGCGAGGCCGTCTGTGGCAGCGGTCTGCATGAGCGCTGGGGTCAGTGCTGCGGGCCCAGGCGCGAGCGCCGTCGGAGGTCAGCACTGCCGCCAGTGCGTGAGCGCGGCCGTTGCGGTCGTGGACCACGGTGACGGCTTCGACAGTGCAGGCACCGGCCCAGTCGGTGGCCGCGGTGTGGCGACGGTGATGCTCCACCTGTGGTTGGCAGTCGAGGAGTGCGAACGCCTTGGCGGGGGGCTGGGAGGAGTACAGGCCGAACGAGTGCTTCGTGGCCACACCGCCGTTGCCGTGCACGAGGCCGATGCCACCCGCCCGCACCAGCGGCGTCATCGCCGCGATCGACTGGCCCACCGCGTTGCCCACCGGCCGCGCCGGCAAAGCCCAAACCCCCGGTCACCGTGAGCTGCCGCTCGTGCGGAGAGGCCCAGAGCGTCGGCGGTCATCTGCACGATCGCCGGGAAGCAGGCGTAGAGGTCGACGTGCTCCACGTCGTCGATTCCCATGCCAGCGTGGGCCAGAGCGGCGGCGGCCGCGGTGGCGAGCGCCGGGCAACCGTGCAGACGGTCGCGCTCGGCGATCAGCCAGGTCTCGTGGCTGGTGGCCACCACCTGCGGGAACACCCAGCGATCCGGGGCGACGCCGGCGGCGCGGGCCACGTCGGCCGAGCACAGCAGCACCGCCGAGGCCATGTCGACCGTGTTGTTGGCCACCATCGCCTTCGTGTACGGGAACGAGATCATCCGGTTGTCGGGCGACGGCGTGGCGATCGCCGCGGCACTGTGCCGTTCGCGATCCCAGGCCGATGGGTTGGTGGCGGCCACCTCGCTGAACCCGGCCCACAACGTCGAGATCCGGGCGAGGTGATCCGCCGGCGATTCGCCAGCGGCCGCACGGCGGCTGTCGTCGAGCAGGGCGTAGGCCGCGGCGGCGGGGCCGAGCGCCTGCGATTCGTGCACCAGCTCGATGGGATAGGGCGAGAGCATCTCCGGGTCGCCGTCCCCCGGCCGGGTCTCCCAATGCGGCTCGAGTCCGGCCTTGCGCAGCCGCTGCAACGACCACGCGGCTTCGCCGCCCACCACCAACGCCACGTCGAGCTCGCCGTCGGCGATGCGTTGCGCGGCGACGCCGAGCAGCTCCTGCGGCGCACTGCCGGAGATCGGGGTGAGCGCGCCGCGGGCCGCGGGGGCACCGACCGCATCCGCCACCAGCTGACCCGGGTTGCGGTAGTCGAACCAGCCACCGGCGACACCGAGCCATTGCACCTTGGCCAGCAGGCCATCGGCGCCGGCGTCGCCCGCGGCCCCCAGCGCGGCCTGGGCCATGAGCTCGATGTGGCCGAGGGCCTCCGTGAGGTCGCGGTCGCCCGGGCGTTGAACCACTTGAGCGGCTCCGATGAGCACCGGTGTCGTGTCGGCCACGTCCCTCCTCGCTCGGCCACCTCGGCCGGTGCCTACGATAGGCACGAGGCCGCGGAGGGGAAGCGGGTAGCCCCGCCCGGATCGGCCCGGATTTCGGGTCTTCCCAGACTTCACTTCGCGCACGGAGGTGTCGCGATGTTGCAGTCTGAGCCACATCTGCGACACCTCCGTGCAAAATGTGCAGTGGCACGGCGCCCGAGGCCCTGATCACTCGACAAGAGCACGTCGTGGATGCCGGGGGGGTCGCCGGCGACGACCATGCCGCCGTGAGCGCAGAGGTCAACGTGTGGACTCTCCGCGAGCCAGAGGTGACCACGACCTGCCGTTCTGCGACGTGCTCGGCGTCACTGCCCGGTCACGGCGCCCGCCGCCGCGGCGTCGTGCGCCCAGCGGTAGTCGGCCTTGCCCGACGGGCTGCGGTACACCGTCGTCGACGAAGCACCACGTGGCGCGGGGCCTTGTAGGCGGCGAGCTGCTCCTTGCACGTGCGCGATGACCGCCTCGCGCGTCGACGGTCGCTGCCCGGCCGGCGTGAGGCCACCAGCGCGACGCTCTCGCCCAACCGCTCGTCGGGCACGCCCGACGGCGACGCAGTCGACGATCGCCGGGTGGCTGCGCGCCGCCACCTCGACCTCCTCGGGGTACACCTTCTCGCCGCCGGTGTTGATGCACACCGAGCCGCGGCCGAGCAGGTGCACCGTGCCGTCGGCGTCGATGATCGCGTAGTCGCCCGGGATGGAGTAGCGCACACCGTCGATCACCCGGAACGTCTTCGCCGTGGCTTGTCGGGATCGCCGTGGTAGCCGCTCGGCATCGGGCCCGGACGCGGCCAGCACGCCCGCTGCGGCCCGTGCCCGCTCGGGATCGGCTCCCACGTCTGGTCGTCGAACACGCACCGTCGCCGGCGTCGCCATGAACGCGGCCGTCTCCAGCGGCTCCTGGCCCGGCGCGGTGACCGACATCGCGAACGGGCCGCCCTCGGACGGCGCCGATCAGGTCGAGGACCGTCGGCCGCCGGCGCCGCGCGCCATGAGGCCGCGCTTGCACGTCGGCCGACAGCGTGGCGCCACGTCGACACGATGCGGCCCAGGCTGGACAGGTCGTACGGCTCGCCAGCCGCCTCGGCCCGCTCCAGCTCGGCCACGATCGGCCGCGCGAACGCGTCGCCGACGATCGACAGCTGGGTGACCCGCTCGCGCTGCACCAGACGCAGCAGCTCCGCCGGCGTCGAACCTGCGACCGGCCAGCAGCACGACCGTCCCGCCGAGCACGAAGGTGGAGAACGCGAGGAACAGCGCCGTGCCGTGCATCAGCGGCGGCGCGGTCATGTTCACCGGGCTGCGGCCCGACGCCGACAGCTCGGCGGCGACCCGGCCGACCTCGTCGGCCGTGTCGGGCACCGGTACGCCCATCGACGCGTAGCCGGTGAAGGCCAGCGCGCCGAACAGTCCGGCGTGGCGTCCACACCACGCCTTTCGGCAGGCCGGTGGTGCCGCCCGTGTACAGCAGCAGCCTGTCGTCGCCGCTCGTGCGATCGGGCGGCATCGGCTGGAACCCGTCGAGCAGCTCCTCGTAGCTGACGGCTCCCGCCAGCAGCGGCACACCGTCGCCGTCGTCGACCTGCACCAGCAGCTCGCAGCGCGGGCAGCGATCGGCGCGCTTCGGTCGACCACCTCCGCGAACGCGCCGTGGAACACGAGCGCCTCGGCCCGGAGTCGCCGACGCACGTGCACGATCTCGGGCGCCCGGTACCGGTAGTTCACGTTCACCGTGGCCGCGCCCGCACCTTGAACGCGGCGTAGGCGGACTCGAGGTACTCGGGGCAGTTGTACATCAGCTGAGCGACCTTGTCGTCCAGCCCGACGCCGCGCCGCGTGCCAGCGCCGCCGCGGCCCGGCCGCGCGCTGGTCGAAGTCGCGCCAGCGGATCCGCGTGTCGCCGAGCACGACCGCGACGTGGTCGGGCTGGCCGCGGCCAGCGCCTCCCACAACGTCGCCCAGTTCTCCGAAAGCACGGGCGTCGTCACGTCTCGCCTCCCCAACGGCTGCTGTGGCCGTGACGCTAGTGCGCAGCGCCGACAGGCACGTCTGGGCGTCACGGCGCGATCCGAACCTCGCGGGTCAGGGCGGCAGCTCATTCCCCGGGGCGGTAGGTGCAGATCTGCACGCCAGTGCCCGCCGTGATGCACTTGACCAGCTGCATCGGCCGGGCCGTGCCGTCCTCGGGAAAGATCCGCTTGCCGCCGCCGAGCAGGATCGGCTCGATCATCAGGTTGAGCTCGTCGACCAAGCCCGCCGCGAGCAGGGTCGTGACGAGGCTGGCGCTGCCCCAGATCACGATGTCGCCGCCGTCCTGGCCGCGCAGCGCGGCGATGTCAGCGATGGCGTCGTCGGGCGACAGCAACGTCGTGTTGTTCCACGTCAGGTCGTCCTGCGTCAGCGTCCGTGAGGCCACGTACTTCTTGATCGCGTTCATCTGGTCGGCGTACGGGTCACCGGCGCGTCCCGGCCACGCCGCCGCCATCCCCTGCCACGTGCGCCGGCCGAACAGCAGGGCTTCGGCCGTGCTCATCCCCTCGCCGATCGCCGGCCCCATCACCTCGGGGTCGAAGTACGGCATCGACCAGCCGCCGTGGGCGAAGCCGCCGTCGGTGTCCTCCTCGGGGCCGCCCGGTGCCTGCACGACGCCGTCCAGGCTCATGAACTCGTTCACCACGACTCGCATCGCTCGCTCCTCAATCTCAGGTGCCGACCGTTTTGACGGGACCAGCCTCGCGAGACTCATCGGGCGGCGTCAGAGCCGTGTAGGTCTACAAGCCCTGCCAGGACGGCTTCCCGGCCCAGGTCTCGCGGTAGTAGTCGGCCAGCGCCAGCCCCGCCGCGGCCGCCTCGTCAGCCACCACGCTGACATGGGGGTGGAGCTGGAGCGCAGACCCCGGAACCATCGCCGTGACCGGGCCCTCGACCACCCTGGCCAGTGGCACGGCCTTGCTCGCGCCGGCCGCCACGAGCACCAGGTGGCGGGCGTCGAGGATCGTGCCCACCCCCTGGGTCAGCACGTGGCGGGGGACCTCCTCGCCGGTGGCGAAGAACCGGGCGTTGTCGGCCAAGGTCTGCGCGTGAGCGTCTTGAGGCGGGTCCGCGAGCCGAGCGACGATGCCGGGCTCGTTGAACCCGATGTGACCGTCGCCGCCCATCCCCAGCAGCTGGAGGTCGACTCCACCGGCCGCGGCGATGGCCTCCTCGTAGGCGCGGCATGCGGCCGTGACATCGGCCGCGGCGCCGTCGGGACCGTGCACCGCACCGGCGCCGAAATCGACCCGACTGGTGAACAAGCGCTCGATGACGGAGCGGTACGACTCCGGATGCCCGGCGGGCAGCCCGACGTACTCGTCGAGCAGGAAGGCAGTGGCCCGGGCAAAGCTGACCCGGCCGGCGGCACAGCGGCGGATCGAGCTCGTCGTAGACCGGCAGAGGCGAGCTGCCCGTCGCCAACCCCAGCACGGCGTGGGGGTTGCGGCTGACCAGCGCCTCCACGGCGTCGGCGACCACCAGGCCGAGCTCGGCCGCGGACCGGACGATCACGACCTCCATGCGGCGACCTCGGGCGTTGCCGGGACGACCGAGCCGCCGGCGAGCAGCAGGTGGCTCACCCGCTGCCCCCGGCCACCGCGGCCGGGGGACGGCGTCGGCGAGACGTTGCCTCGCCAGCAGAGCGGCGCCGAGCGCGCCGACGGGCAGGTCGCCGGGGACCAGGCGCAGGCGGGCGCCGAGGTCGAGGGAGGCGAGCAGCTCCGAGTGGCGAGCGCGCTCGGCGAGCGCGGCGCGGACCGCCACCAGCAGGGGCGGGCCGACCTCGGCCACACCGCCGCCCAGCACCACGACCGCGGGGTCGACGGCCAACGTCGAGGAGCACCACGGCCGTGGCCAGGTGGCCGGTCACCTGGTCCCTCAGGCGCGATCGCCGCGGCGTCGCCGGCAGCCGCGGCGGCGAACAGGTCACTGGCCGGGCGGCCGGGATCGGAGCCAGCGACGGGCGATGGCCGTGCCCGAGGCGACGGTCTCGAGGCAGCCCCGCTGGCCGCACTCGCAGACCGGGCCCGCTCGGCATCCACCGGGAGGTGGCCGATCTCGCCGGCCACACCGTGCGCTCCCGCGCCGCAGGCGGCCGCCGAGGACGAGGCCCGCGGCCAGCCCGGTCCCGATGCTGAGGTAGGCGAGGTCGGCGGCATCCCGATGCACCGTCGAAGCGCCGAAGGCGGCCGCGTTCACGTCGTTCTCGACGAAGGTGGGCACGCCCGTGCGCGGCCGCGAGCCGCGTGCGCGATGGCCACCGGCTCGGGGCCCACGCCGAGGTTCACGCGCGTGGCGCACCGTGCCGGTCGCGGGCACGACCCAGCCGGGAACGCCGGCGCCGACGACCTCGAAGGCGCCGACTGGGCGGCCGACCTCCGCGGCCAGCGGGCCGAGGGCGGCCACGGCCGGATCGCAGCCACCGCGTCGCCGTCGCTGGGCGTCGGTGGCCACCCGGGCCTGGCCGCGGATGGCCCCGCGCGCGATCGACGGCCACGGCCAGGGTCTTCGTGCCGCCGATGTCGAGGCCGGCGCGCCAGGCGGTCGGGCGTCGCTCACGCCGCGCCGGGTCGACGCCTCGGCCAAGGCGGCACCGGAGGCCGGGTCGAAGAGGTGGAGCTGGCCGACGTGTCGACGGTGAGCTTCGACGGTGTCGCCGGCCTCGATGCGGCTGCGCGGCGAGAGGCGGGCCACGACGGCACCGAGCCATGGACGAGCACCGTATCCTCGTCGTCGGCCGAGGCGCCGATCTGCAGCTCGACGTGCCGCGTCGATCGCCGTGTGCACGACGAGCTCGGCGCCGAGGGCCTCCACCAGGTCGACCCGCAGCCTCGATGACCCGCTCCGGTGGCGCGGACGGGTCGAGCGCGGCGTCCTCCAAGGCCTCGGGCCGGATGCCCGAGGACGACCTCGCGTCCGGCCCACGCCCGCACGTCCGGCGCACTCGGCCGACAGGTGGCGGGTCGAGCGGCAGGCGGTGGCGGCCGAACGCAGCGCCACGTGGCCGCCGCCGTCGGCGACGCCAGCCGGCCGCGAACAGGTTCATGGCCGGCGAGCCGATGAACGCTGGCCACGAACAGGTTGGCCGGGCCGCTCGTAGAGCGCTCGCGGGGTGTCGACCTGCTGGATCCGGCCGCCGTGGAGCACCGCCACCCGCGAGCCCATCGTCATGGCCTCGACCTGGTCGTGGGTGACGTAGATCGTCGTGACGCCCAGGTCGCGCTGCAGGCGGGCGATCTCGGCCCGCATCTGCACGCGCAGCTTGGCGTCGAGGTTCGACAGCGGCTCGTCCATCAGGAAGGCGCGCGGGCTGGCGCACGATGGCCCGCCCCATGGCCACCCGCTGGCGCTGGCCGCCGGAGAGCTGCGCCGGCCGCCGGTCGAGGACGGTCTCGAGCTGCGAGCAGTCGGGCCGCCTCCTCCACCCGCCGGTCGATCTCGGCCTGCGCGACGCTTGGCCAGCTTCAGCGGGTAGCCGATGTTCCCGCGCACCGTCATGTTGCGGGTACAGGGCGTAGCTCTGGAAGACCATGGCGATGTCGCGGTCCTTCGGCGCGGCGTCGGTGACGTCGCGGCCGCCGATGGTGATCTGGCCCGGTCGGTCACCTCCTCGAGCCCGGCCACCATGCGCAGCAGCGTGGACTTGCCGCAGCCGGACGGGCCGACCAGCACGAGGAGCTCGCCGTCGGCGACGTCGAGGTCGACGCCGTCGACGGCCACGTGCCCGTTCGGGTACTGCTTGGTGACGCCGCGGATGGCGATGTCAGCCATGGGAGGTCGCCTCTCGGAGTCAGGAGCGTCGGCGACGGCCTCGGCGCTGGCGCGTGACGCGCCGTAGGTCGTGATCCAGGTGGCGAGCGGCCGGGAGCGGGGTCCGGGCCAGCCCATGTCGACCACGATGGCGTCGGGCCGGGCGGCCACCAGACGTCAGGAGCGTCGCCTGCCAGGGATGGCGGTGCCGGTCGCGGACCACGACGACCAGCGGCCGGCGCGACGGCAGGCGGTCAGCACCGCGTCGATGTCGTCGCCCGGCCGTGCAGCGCGGTCACGGTCGGCCGTCGGATCGAGGCGCCAGACGGCCGGCCGAGGCCCCACGGCACGTCCCCGGCGGCGATGCCGGCGCGGCGGGCGGAGCTCCACCACGTGGCGGCGCCAGAGGCGCGGGGACACCGGTGCCCCTTCCACCCGCAGCGCCCGAGGGCGGCCGCGCGGCCGCAGGCGCGCGGTCTGGTCGACTCGCCGCGGCGGGCCGGCGGCGGCGCCGAGGCCGGGCCGCGCCGCTCGCGCCGCGCGTCGGCCAGACGGGCCTCGTCCAGGCGACCGTCGGCCACGGCGCGCCGACGATGGCGGCCCGGACGTGGTCGAGCACCGCCTCGTCCTGGCGCGCGCCCAGGCAGAGCAGGTCGGCGCCGGCGGCCAGCGCACGCCACCGCGGCCGCCCCGATGGACGCGCCCGCCGCTCACGCCCTTCATGTCGAGGGCGTCGGTGACGACGGCACCGGTGAACCCGAGCTCGCCGCGGAGCAGGTCGGCCAGCACGCCGCCGGCTCGACCGTGGCCGGCACGTCGGGTCGAGGGCGGGGAGCGACGACATGGGACGTCATCACCGCGTCGACGCCGGCCGCGATGGCGGCGCGGAACGGCACCAGCTCGCGCGCCCGGAGGACGTCGAGCGGCGCGTCGACGACGGGCAGGTCCAGGTGCGAGTCGACGGCGGTGTCGCCGTGGCCGGGGAAGTGCTTGGCGCAGCGCCGCCACCCCGGCGCGCCTGCAGCCCCCGGACGAAGGCGGCGCCGTGCCGGGCGACCAGCGCCGGGTCGGCGCCGAACGAGCGCACGCCGATCACCGGGTTGGCCGGGTCGCTGTTGACGTCGACGCACGGCGCCAGGTCGAGGTCGATGCCGGCGGCGGCCAGCTCGGCGCCGATCGACGCGGCCACGGCCTCGGTGCAGCGCCGCGTCGTCGACGGCCCCGAGCGCGGCGTTGCCCGGGTACGAGCTGCCGGTGCGCACTCCAGGCGGGTGACGTCGCCGCCCTCCTCGTCGAGTGGCCACCACCGCGTGCTCCGCGCCGTCGAGCGCAGCAGCGTGGTCAGAGCCGGCCAGCTGCCCGCCGTCGAGCGACGTTGTCGCCGAACAGGCACACGCCCGCCCAGGCCGCCGCTCGAGCGCTGCGCAGGAGCCACGCGGGCGCGTCCGGCCCGCGGAACGACGCCAGCAGGCAGCCGCGATCACCGCGTCGAGCGCTCACGCCTCAGCCCTTCACCGCGCCGGCGGTGAGGCCGGCCGTCACCCGGCGCTGGACGAAGAGGAAGAAGATGATCACCGGGATCGCCATCAGCGTCGAGCCGGCCATCACGCCGCCCCAGTCGGTGCCCTTGGCGCCCTCGTTGAACGCCTGCAGCCAGACGGGCAGCGTCTGGTGCTCGGGCGGTTCATGATCACCAGGGCGAAGATGAACTCGTTCCAGGCCTGGATGAAGGCGAACACGCCGGTGGCCACGAGGCCCGGGAGCGATCAGCGGCAGGGTGACGGTGAGGAAGGCCCGCAGCCGCGACGAGCCGTCGACCATGGCCGCCTCCTCCAGCTCGCGTGGCACGTTGGCCACGAAGCCCGCGCAGCGTCCAGATCGTGAACGGCAGCACGAACACCAGGTAGGTGAGGGTCAGGCCGATGATCGTGTTGATCAGGTGCCAGCCGTCGAGCACCTTGAACAGCGAGATGATCAGCGCCTCGGCCGGCACCATCTGCACGAGCAGGATGGCGACGATGAACGCCTTGCGGCCCCGGAACCGGAACCGGGACACGGCGACGGCGGCCAGGAAGGCGATGACCAGGGCCAGCGTCACGGTGAGCAGGGTGACGATCAGGCTGTTGCGCAGCGACGACCAGAAGAACTCGCGGTCGAACACCTTCCGGTAGTTCTCCAGCGTGCCTGGGAACGGGAGGAACTGCGGGTTCGGCGACTGGAGATGTCGACGCCCGCTGGAACGACGTGATCACCATCCAGTACACGGGGAAGGCGAAGACGAGGAAGACCGCGAGCCCGCCGCCAGGTTCAGGGCGATCCGCCGGCCGCGCCGGCGCCGGCCTGCCGGGTGGAATCGCTGGCGGCGGCGCAATGCTCGCCGTGGTCGGCGCCTCGATGACGATCCGCTCGGTGACGCTCACAGCTCCTCCTGGCGGACCATCTGGCGCAGGTAGACGAGGGTCAGCAGCAGCGTGATGACCACCATGACGACGGCGATCGCGGCGCCGACGTCGAAGCGGTTCTCGCCGATCGAGATCCGGTAGGCGTAGACGCCGAGGAGGTTGGTCTCCCGGTTGATGCCGCCGGCCCGCTGCAGCACGTAGATCTGGGTGAAGACCCGGAAGTCCCACAGCACCGACAGCGCGGTGAGGATCGAGCAGGACGGGCTTGAGCATCGGGCAGCGTCGACGTCGCGGAACCGCTGCCACGGCCCGGCGCCGTCGATGGCGGCCGCCTCCTCGATCTCCTTCGGGCACCTGGGTCAGGCCGGCGTAGAGCGTGAACGCCACGAACGGGATGCCCATCCACACGACGATGATCGTGGCCACGATGAAGAAGCTGATCGGGCTCGCTCAGCCAGGAGTGGCCCTGGTAGTCGCCGATGCCGAGCGTGGTGAGGAGCCAGTTGACGAGCGCCGTACTGGGTGTCGAACAGCCACTGCCACACGACCGTGGCGGTGAGCGCCGGCATGGCCCAGGCCAGCATCAGGCCGACGCTCACCAGCAGCCGCATCCGCCGGCCCGAGCGCCCGCAGCAGCAGGGCGACGAGCAGGCCGAGGCCCATGGTGAGCACCGACGTTGACGAGGGCGAAGGTGACCGTGCGCCACAGGACGTCCCAGAAGTAGTCGTCGGCCAGGATGCGGCGGTAGTTGTCGAGCCCGACCCACTCGGGCGGCGGCGCCGAACTGCTGGCGCAGCCCGAACTCCTGGAGCGACAGCACGCACCAGCCGCACCAGCGGGTAGCCCGAGCATCACGACGAGTGCAGCCACCACGGGGCGAGCAGCGCGTAGGAGGAGGGTGGCGGGCGTCGCCGGCGCCGTCGACGGCCCTGGCGGCGCCCGTCCGTCGGGTGCGGGTGACGGTTGCGAGGCGGTCGAGGGAACGGCCGCACCGCGGTCGGATCGTGCGAGGCCGGTGCGTCCGGCCGTGCCGATCGCCATGTCCGATGACCTCGTCCGCTCCCGCTTCAGCCGCTGGCTCAGCCGTTGAGCTTGGTGGTGATCGCGTCGTCGGCCTGGGCGGCCTCGGCTTGCACGTCGCCGCCCTGGGCGATGGCGACCAGCATGTCGGGCAGGACCGTGGAGGCCTCGACGCCGGCCCAGTTCTCGCTGGACGGGCACGAACCGGCTGTTCGCCGCGGCCGCGGCCTGGGCCTTCGCGGCCTCGTCGCCGCCGACCTCGCCCAGCAGCGACTTCAGCGCCGGGATGGTGCCCGAGCCTGGCGAACTGCGTCTGGTAGCCCTTGCCGGCCATGATCTTCAGCAGGTCGAGGGCCAGGTCCGGGTGCTCGCTCTTGGCCGAGATGGCCAGGTTCGAGCCGCCGAGGAACGCCGGGGCGGTGGAGCCGGCATCAGCGCCGGGCAGGGCGAAGGCGCCGATCTTGTCCGCCATGGCGGGGCAGCCGTCCTCCTCGTTCAGGATCTGGCCGATCTTCCAGCCCGGGCCCATCAGCATGCCGACCTCGCCGTTGCAGAAGGCGACGTAGTCCTTGGTCTCGTCGCCGTCCTTCGGCGCGCCCGATGCCTCGTCCATGATCTTCTTGACCGTCTGCGAGGCCCTTCACCGACTCCGGCGAGGACAGCGTGCCCTTCCACGCACCGCCGTCCTGGACCGCGATGTCGCCGCCCTCCTGCCAGATGAACGGCAGGGCGGCGTACCAGTACTTGCCCGGGAAGTAGATGCCCGAGAAGTTCGGGGTGGCGGCGTTGTCCTGCTTCAGCTTGATGCCGGCGGCGACGAACTCGTCCAAGCGTGGTCGGGACCTGCGAGGCCCGACTGCTCGAGCAGGTCCTTGCGGTAGACGACGATGCGGGCGCCGCGCGTAGTAGGGCACGCCGTAGAACTTGCCGTCGTAGGTGCCGGCCTCGACCAGGCTCTGAAGCAGGTCGTCGCCGCCGAGCTCGGCCTTCTTGTCGGTGAGGTCGGCCAGGGCACCGGCGGCCTCGAAGGCCTGGGCCTGGGTGTTGCCCAGCTCGACGACGTCAGGGCTGTCGCTGCTGGACAGCGGCGTGGTGAGCTTCTCGACGATGCCCGTCCACTGCTGGCGCTCGAACTTCACCTTGACGTCGGGATGCAGCTTGTTGAACTCGGCGATGGCGTAGTCGACCAGCTCCTGCTTGGTGTCCTCGCCGTTGAGCCACAGGCGGATGGTCGTGCCGGCGGCTGCGCTGGCGTCCGGTGCTGCGGTCTCGGGGCTCGGAGCGGCGGTGGTTCCGCCCGAGCCAGAGTCGTTGCTCGACGAGCCGCAAGCGGCAAGGCCGAGGGTTCCGGCCAGGCCGATGGCGGCCAGGTAGCGAAGCTTCACGTGGTTGGTCCTCCCTGGTTGGCGACCCCCGACCGAACGGCCGGGAGGCCTGGTGGTACCGACGACGCCGCGCGCCGCCGGGAGTCGGGCCCTGTGGGTGGGCCCGACGCTGCCGAATCGAGGTCGATTCGGCAGGTGATGGCCGGGGGGAGGTCGGCGGCGACCGCCGAGATCTCGGGATCCCCGGAGCGATCCGAGCGGCGCACCCGTCCGTGCGCTCATGCCACTCCGAGCTCGACGCTGCGGACCAGCACGGCCGCGCCCAGCAGGACGTCGTCGTCGCCGAGCGAGTCGTACCGAAGGGAGATGTGCTCGCCGACGGAGGACATGGTGCGGCGCCGGATGGTGGCGAGCGTCGATCCGCGGAAGGCCTCGCCGAGGACGTCGGCCGGTCCGGACAGCACGATGTCGTCGAGGTTCAGCGCGCTCACGACCGTGGCGAGAGCGAGCCCGAGCCGTCGACCGGCGGACTCCAGGATCTTCACACGGGCGCGTTCGTCGCGCGCCGTCGGCGAGGCGGGCGCGGAGGCGGCGGCACGGCGATGGCGGTCTCCAGGCAGCCCCGTCGACCGCAGGCGCACAGCTCGCCGCGTTCGTCCACCGTGACGTGCCCGATCTCGCCGGCGGCGAAGCGGTCGCCGGTGAACAGTCGGCCATCGATCAGCAGCCCGGCGCCGACGCCCTTGCCCACCTTGATCAGGAGCAGGTTGTCGGTGGTCTCGTCGCCGAGCGCGAACTCGGCCAGCACCGCGGCGTTGGCGTCGTTGGCGACGTGGACGGGCAGGTCGAGGACGCTCGAGAGGTGGCGGCCCAGTGGGAGGTCATGCCAGCCGAGGTTCGCCGCCTCCAGCACCACACCCTGCCGGTCGACCACGCCTGGGCTGCCGACGCCCACGCCGAGGATGGGTCGGTCCGTGGCCGCGGTGAGCTCTCGAGCCAGGCGGACGGCGAGGTCGACGGCGTCCTGGCCGGTGCGCTCCTCGCGGGAGACGGTGCGCCGGTAGAGCACCTTGCCGATCAGGTTGACGACCGCGCCGTGCACATCCTCGTCGGCGCTGAGGTCGAGGGTCACGATGTGCCGGGCGTCGGGCACGATCCCGACGAGCGTGGCTGGCTTGCCGACGCTGCGGGCCTCCCGCCGGCCGAGATCTTCGACCAGGCCCTCCTCGAGGAGGCCGGCCACCAGGTCCGAGGTCGATGTCGGGGTGAGGTGGGTCGCCCGGGCCAGGTCGGCTCGGCTCAACGGGCCGTCGCTGATGAGGGATTGCAGCATGAGGCTGCGGTTGTGGCGACGGGCGTCCTCCGGGACGGCCTTGGACGTCGCCCGCAGCGATCGTGTGAAGGCCGGGAGCCGTTCGCTGGGCACCGTTGGTTTATATACCTTCCTTATTAATCCGGTCAAGCAGTTCGTCGTGCGGATCGCGGCACCAGATCCAACCCCGCTCTCCGATCGTCGGGAAGACTCGGGGCATGGGAGTCGAGACGCCGTCACACATCAACGCCCGCTTCGCCGAGGGCTTCAACCAGCGTGACGTGGATGGGCTCCTCGCTCTCTACGACGCGGACGGTTGCGTGGTCGAGCCCGACGGCTCGGTGGCTGCTGGAGCCGATGCAGTCCGGTCACACTTGAGCCGGCTCGTGGCCATCGGCGGCGAGATGATCTCGACGAACCGATCTGCGGTCCTCGTCGGAGATACGGCTCTCGTCACGGCCGAGTGGCGGATCTCTCTCGATGACGGCGCCGGGGACATCCGTGGGCGAAGCGCCGAGGTCCTACGGAGGCAGGCGGACGGATCCTGGTGCTATCTGATCGATCAACCGCTCGCGGAGTGATGCGGTGAGGCTCCGCCACGCGCTCCGGGACGACCTCGGCACAGTCGCCGATGTCTGGGTCGACGCGTTCGCGCACGACCCGTACTTCCGGTGGATCGCCCCGAGCGACGACGGCTATGGGGCGTTCGCACGCGACTGGTTGACGTTCATCGCCGAGCTTGCGTTCGAGCGAGGCCACACCTACCTCGCCCCCACCGGTCAGGTGGCGACGGCGTGGATCCCGCCCGACCTGTCACTGGTCACCCCCGACGACATCGATCGTGCCCGGGCGATCGTCGCCGGACACGCCGGTGAGCGGCGAGCCGAGCAAGCTCTCGCCACGATCGTCGCCGCCCGCGCCCACGGCATCGACGAACCGCATTGGACACTGCAGTACATCGGTGTCCGCGCGGCCAGCCACGGTCAGGGGCTCGGCGCGGCGGCGGTGGCACCGTTGCTCGAACGATGCGACGCCGACGGCGTCCCGTGTGGACTGGTGTCGACCAACCCTCGCAACGTCTCGTTCTACGAACGGCTCGGTTTCGCGGCCGTCACCGAGGTCCCCACCCCCGACGGCGTCGCCGTGCTCCGCCCAATGCGCCGCTCCGCCATCCAACGCTGAATCGACCGACGAAGGCCCCCGGCCGGCATCTCCGCGCCCCGGGGGTCCGGACGACGGCACCTGCCCGGAACACGCCGAAGAGTCGCCACAGCGAGGTTGCTAGCGGCCGCTCCGCGGTGCCTACTGTGCCGAGATGGCCGGACCATCGGACGAACGAGATGTCGATGTGGTTGTTGTGGGTTCGGGGGCGGCCGGTCTGGCGGCGGCGCTGACGGCTCGTGAGCGGGGTGCTGCCAGCGTCCTGGTGGCCGAGGGCGAGGGCGTGGTCGGGGGGTCGTCGCGCCTGTCCGGGGGCCTCATCATGGGCGCCGGGACCCGCTACCAGAAGGCGCTGGGCATCGAGGACGACGCCGACTCGCTCTTCCACGACTACATGCAGCTGAACCGTTGGAGCGTCGACGCCGGCGGTGGTGCGTCGATTCGCCGAGATGGCCGGGCCCACCGTCGAGTGGCTCGGCGACCTGGGGGTCGACTACTACGACACGCTCGTCTTCGGCGGTGACGAGCGGCTGCCCCGGGTCCACGTGCCCATCGGCCGGGGCCAAGGGGTCGTCGACGTGCTCCACCGGCACTGCCAGGAGGCCGACATCGACATCGCGCTCGGCCAGCGGGTCGACCGCCTGCTCGTCGAGGACGGCGCGGTCGTGGGGGTGGCCGTGGGCGAGGACACCATCACTGCCGGCGCGGTGGTGATCGCCACCGGGGGGTTCGGCAACAGCCCCGAGAAGCTGGCCCAGCACTTCCCGTCGGCGGCGGAGACGGGTTCGGCCTGGTACATCGGGGCGGAGGGCTCCCGAGGCGATGCCATCGACCTCGCCGCCCAGGTGGGCGCCCAGCTCATCGGCCACGACCGGGGCCTGCGCCTGCTCGACGTCGGGTTCGACAAGATCTACGAGGCGTACCTGCCGGGCTGGGTCGTGCTGGTCAATCGCGAGGGCCGCCGCTTCGCCGACGAGACCGCGCCCTACGGCATGATGGACTTCCTCGTTCGAGAGCAGGGCGACCGGGTGTTCGCCATCTGCGACCATGCCATCCTCGAGCAGGCGACGGCCGAGGGTGTGGCCCGCTACAAGCAGACCGTCCCGGGTTCGACCAAGCGCCAGAGCCCCCACTGGAACCTCGACATCGTCGAGCAGATGGTCAAGGGCGGCCGGGTCACGACGGCGGCGACGGTCGCCGAGCTGGCAGCCGCGCTTGATCTACCGGCCGCCCATCTCGAGGGCACCGTCGAGGCGTACAACCGCAGCGTCGAGGCGGGCGAGGACGTCGAGTTCGCGAAGGACGCGAGGTTCCTCGAACCCATCGCCATCCCGCCGTTCTACGGCGCCGAGCTGCGCCCGGCCACCGTGGCGTCCACGGCCTGTGGTCTCCGCATCAACCGGGACGCCCATGTGCTCGACGAGGCCGGCCGGCCGATACCGGGTCTGTTCGCCGCCGGCGAGTGCACCGGCGGAGTGGTCGGGTGCGCAGTACGTGGGCAGCGGCAACAACTACGCCAACTGCGTCGTGTTCGGTCGCATCGCGGGAGCGTCTGCGGCCGTCGGCGCATCCTGATCCCGGTCATCGGCGGCGCCGTCGCGTCCGGGGTTCAGGCGGGGTAGGTGGTGATCTCGGTGGCCTTGACGGAGGCCCAGATCCGTGTCCCCGGGACGCAGGAGCGAGGGCGTCGAGCGGCGGCCGGGGTGATCTCGGCGACGAGGGGGACGGGGCCGTCGAGGCGGACGCGGACGCGGTCGGCTTGGCGGTCGATGTCGGCGACGGTGGCGGCCCAGACGTTGCGGGGGCTGCCATCGGGGGCGTCGAGGTAGAGGGCGACGGCGTGGGGTTGGATCACCGCGAAGACGGGTCCGTCGACTCGGTCGGCGGGGACGATGCGCGCACCGGTGGCGGTGGTGATGGTGCCGTCGTGGCCGGTGCCGCTGAGGAGGTTGATGCCGATGAGGTCGGCGATGTAGCGGGATCGTGGCTGCGCGGTGACGTCGGCCAGGGTGCCGGTCTGGACGACGCGCCCGGCTTCCAGGATGATGACCCGATCGGCGAGGGCGTAGGCGTCGACAGGGTCGTGGGTGACGAGCAGGCGGACACCGTCGAAGGTGGCGAGGTGGCGGCGGAGGTCGCGGCGGACGTCGCCGCGGGTCCCGGCGTCGAGCGCGGCGAGGGGCTCGTCGAGCAGGAGCAGGCGCGGTTCGGTGGCCAAGGCGCGGGCGAGGGCGACACGTTGGGCTTGCCCACCGGACAGGGCTCGCAGGACGGTGACCGGCGTGGTCGGCCAGGCCGACCCGTTCCAGCCAGGCGCCGGCTTGCCGGCGGGCGTCGTTCTTGGGGACACCCCGGGCCCGCAGGCCGAAGGCGACGTTCTCGAGCGCGGTGAGGTTCGGGAAGAGCAGGTAGTCCTGGAAGACGACGGCTACCGGCCGCCGTTCCGGGGCGACGAAGACGTCGGCCGCCGGGTCGTCGAGGCACTCGCCGTCGAGGTCGATGCGGCCCGCGTCGATGGGCAGGAGGCCGGCGAGGCAACGGAACGCCGTGCTCTTGCCGGAGCCGTTCGGTCCCAGGAGGGCGACGACCTCGCCCGGCTTGGCGTTGAGCTCGATGTCGAGCTCGAAGGTACCGAGGGTCCGCACGATGCGGGCGTCAAGTGTCATGCCTGGGGAGGGCCGCCACCGAGGAACCGGTCGCGCAGGGCGACGAGGACACCAAAGGACACCGCAATGAGGACCAAGCTCAAGATGATGGCCTCGTCGGGGTTGGTCTCGTTGGCGAGGTAGATGGCCAGCGGCATGGTCTGGGTGCGGCCCGGGAAGTTCCCGGCGAAGGTGATCGTCGCTCCGAACTCACCCAAGCGCGCGGGCCCAGGCCAGCACCGCGCCGGCGGCGAGGCCGGGCCGGATGGCCGGAAGCGTGACCCGCCGGAACACGTACCAGCGCGACCCTCCGAGGGTGCGGGCCGCTTCCTCATAGCGGGTGTCGAGCTGTCGGAAGGCCGCCTCCACGGTGATGACGAGGAAGGGCATGGCGACGAAGGTCTGAGCGACGATCACCCCGGTGGTGGAGAAGGGCAGGGTGATGCCGAACCATCGGTCGAGGTACTGCCCGACCAGGCCGCGTCGACCGAGGGCATAGAACAGCGCGACGCCGGCCACGACCGGCGGCAGGACCATCGACAGGGTGCACAACGCTCGCACCAGCCCCCGGCCCGGAAAGGTGATCCGGGCCAGGAGCCAGGCGAGGGGGACCCCGAACAGGACGGCTAGGCCGGCGGCCCACAGGGAGCAGTAGAGCGACAGGCGCAGCGCAGTGAGCGCGCTGTGCGAGGTGAGGATCGACCAGCGCGTCGCCCCAGGGCGCCTTCCACAGCAAGCCGATGAACGGCAACGCGAAGAACGCGATGGCGATGATGGCCAGGACCAGCACTGGGAGCGGCAGGCGTTCCCGGCCGACTCGCCGGTGGACGGCGACCGGCCGGACCGGCGCCGTGGTCGTCATGGTGAACCGAAGCCATACTTCGCCATGATCGCCTGGCCGTCAGGTCCGGTGAGGAAGTCGATGAACGCCTGGTCGACCTCGGAGTTCGTCGAGGCCTTGACGCTGGCGATCGGATACTCGGCGACGACGTTGATGTCAGCGGGGATATCCACCCCCGCAGCCGCATCTCCCGCCGCGATCACGTCCGTTACATAGACGATCCCGGCATCCGCCTCGTCCGCCGTCACCTTGGTGACCACACCCTTCACGTTCTGCTCGAGGCTGACCGGGGTCACCGCGACGCCGGCGGTGGTGAGGATCTGCTGGGCGTACTTCCCGCAGGGCACCTCCGCGGCGCAGAGCACGACCTTCAGGTCCGGTTTGGCCAGATCGGCGACGCCGGTGATGCCCTTCGGGTTGCCCGGCGGAACGATGATGGTCAACAGGTTCGTGGCGAAGATCACGGAGCAATACGTAGTTGCCGGCCAGCGGCGGCGGCAGCAGCATCGGAGCGGCCGATTCCGAGCTCACCGACGCGGATCTCAGGACAATCGGGGTAAATCTTGAATTGTGAAAAATTCAAGATTCAAGATCTGACCCCCTGCGATTGAGTGACAACGCGGGTTACCACGCGCTGAAGAAACCGGCGCGCTCTTCGATGTCCACGTCCGACTCGAAGACCTCCGACAGGACCTCCGACGTCAGGACGGAGTCCTTGGGACCATCGCGGAAGACGCGGCCGTCCTTGAGCGCGACCACGCGGCCGATCTCCGGGATGATGTCGGGCAGGTGGTGCGTCACCAGGATGATGTTGGTGCCCTGCTGCGCGAGGCGGCGCAGGCTGACGTCAGGTCGTGGCAGGCGCGCAGGTCGAGGCTGTTGGTGGGCTCGTCGAGCACCAGGGCGCGCGGCTGGTGGGCCAGCGCGCGGGCGATCAGCAGCCGGCGCGATTCGCCCGACGACAGGTGGTTGACGTGCGGTCGGCCAGGTGCGCGACCTCCATCGTCTCGAGCGCCACGTCGGCGCGGCGCTCCATGTCCGGCGTCACCTCGTGATGCGGCCACAGCCCCACGCTGCCAAAAAACGCCGACAACACCAGGTCGCGACCCGAGATCTCGCGCGTGCAGGTGGCCATCAGATCGTTGGTGACGATGCCCAGATGCTCGCGCAGCTCGAAGAGGAGCCAGCGATCGCGCCCGAGCACGCGCAGTTCGGCGTCGGGCGCCACGACGGGAAACAACTCGCGCGTGACCAGCTTGAGCAGCGTGGACTTGCCCGAGCCATTGGGCCCGAGGATGGCGACGTTCTGCCCGCGCCGGAATCGACAGCGAGAACCGGTCGAGCACGACTCTGTTCGTCGCGGTAGACAGTGAGATTGCGAAACTCCAGCAAGGCGGCGGCATGAAACGATATCAGGCCTCTGCAGTTCATCTCGCGATCGGTCGCACAGCTCCGCCCTGCGCAATCGTCGTCACCATCTGCTCGCAACGCGTCTAACCTCAATTGATATAGTCCGTCCATGCCTCACTTCCGCCGCCAGTTTCTCCGCGACGTGTCGGCCGCGGCCGTGGTCGCGCCGTATTTCTGGATTCCGACGCAGCGCCCAGACGCGCATGGTGCGTCATGCGAGCATCGGCGCCGGCGGCCAGGCCCTGTCGGACATCAACGCGTTCGCCAAGCACCCGGCGTTCGACCTGGTCGCCGTGGCCGACGTGGACCTGTGCCGCCTCGATCGGCATCCTCAATCGCTTCCCCAAGGCGCGCGTCTACCAGGACTGGCGCGAGCTGCTGAAGAAGGAGGCGGACGCCTCGACTCGGTCAACGTCTCGACGCCCGACCACATGCACGCGCTGCTGGCCATCGAGGCGATGCGGCACGGCAAGCACGTCTACGTGCAGAAGCCGCTGGCCAACACGCTGCGCGAGACACGCGCTCCTCACCGAGTACGCGCGGAAGGCGCGCGTCATCTCGCAGATGGGCATCCAGGTGTCGTCGATGCGGCCGCAGCGCTACGGCGAGTGGCTCGTGCAGAAGCGGCATCGTCGGCAAGATCCGCGAGGTGCACACGTTCTCGAACAAGAACTGGGGCGACGACAAGCCGCTGCGCGACGGCGTGGACCAGGTCCCGTCCGGCGCTCGACTGGGACCAGTGGCTCGGCGTCGCGCGAGCTCGCGGCCGTTCAAGCGCGGCGTCTACCACCCCGGCGAATGGCGGCGGCGCATCGGGTTCGGCACCGGCACGCTCGGCGACATGGGCTGCCACATCTACAGCCCGCCGTATCGCGCGCTTGAAGCTGACGGCGCCCGTCTCGGTGACCTCGCACGGCCCGACGCCGTCGGCGGAGAGCTGGGCCATGAAGGCCAAGGTGCACCTGGCCTACCCCGGCACCGAGTACACGGCCGGGACCGAGGTCGACGTGTGGTGGTACGACGGCGGCGAGATGCCGCCCGAGGACGCTGCGCGAGCAGGTCGGCACGCGCATGCCCGAGCAGGGCAGCCTCGTCGTCGGCACCGACGGGCTGCTGGTGCTGCCGCACATGGCGGCGAGGCGTTTGTCCTGCCGGAGTCGAAGATGGCGGCGATCCAGAAGCTCGACCTGCCGCCGCGCGATCACTACGGCGAGTTCCTCGACGCGGTGCTGGCCGGCGGGCGGCAAGGCCTGCTCGGCCGGCTTCGACTACAGCGGGCCGCTGACCGAGTCGGTGCTGATCGGCAACGTCGCCGCGCACTACCCCGGTGAGACGCTGACCTTCGACGCCGCGCGGCTGGCGTTCCCGGAAAAGCCCGAGGCCGAACCAGTTATCTGACGCGCGAATATCGCAAGGGCTGGCGGATCAAGAGGTGACGGTGAAAAGTGCTGCAGTGCCTGCAGCACCGTAGCATCGCAGCTCGGTCTTCGCGGATAGAATGCGCCAAGATGAGCACCCTGTCCCCTTCCCGACCCACGAAGTCGCAGCCGCCGACGACGGGAGCCGCCGCACGGGTCCGCATCGCATCGATCGACGCGTTTCGCGGCTTCGTGATGTTCCTGATGCTCGCCGAGGCGATGCGGCTGTGGACGCTCCACGAGGCGTTCCCGGAGAGCCGCTTCTGGGCGATCGTCGCCTTCAACACCACGCACGTGCCGTGGCAGGGCTGCTCGCTCCACGACCTGATTCAGCCGGCCTTCTCGTTCCTCGTCGGCGCCGCGCTGCCGTTCTCGATCGCCAGCCGGCGCGCCACGCGGGCGAGAGCTTCGGCGCGCATGCTCGGCCACGCCGTCTGGCGCAGCGTCGTGCTGATCCTGCTCGGCATCTTCCTGCGCTCGCTCGAGCGCCGCAGACCTACTGGACGTTCGAGGACACGCTGACGCAGATCGGCCTCGGCTACACGTTCCTGTTCCTGCTGGCGTTCGCGTCGCTGCGCGTGCAGGTCGCGGTCGTTCGTCGCGATCCTCGTCGGCTTCTGGGCGGCGTTCGTGCTGTATCCGCTGCCCGGCCCGGGCTTCGACTACACGCAGGTCGGCGTGCCGGCGGACTGGCCGCATCTCTACACGGGCTTCCTCGCGCACTTCAACAAGAACTCGAACCTCGTCGTGGGCGTTCGACGTCTGGTTCCTGAACCTGTTCCCGCGCGAGTCGCCGTTCCGCTTCAACGGCGGCGGCTGGTCGACGCTCAGCTTCATCCCGACGCTCGCGACGATGATGCTCGGCATGTGGTGCGGCCAGTGGCTGAAGACGCTCGCGCTCGACAGACGAGAAGCTGAAGGGCCTCGTCGTCGCGGGCGTGGCGCTGACGCTGGTCGGGCCTCGCTGCTGCAGTGGCTGCACATCTGCCCGATCGTGAAGCGCATCTGGACTTCGTCGTACACGCTGTACAGCGGCGGCCTGGTCGTCCTGATGCTGGCGGGCTTCTACGCGGTCATCGAGTGGCAAGGGCTGGCGGCGCTGGGCGTTTCCGCTGCTGGTGATCGGCGCCAACTCGATCGCGATCTACGTCATGAGCTGGACGATCGAGCACTTTGTGTCGTCGGCCCTCCTCCGGCACGTCGGCGCGGCGCCATTTGCGATTCTTGGCGCCCCGTTCGAGCCGGTGCTGCGTGGCATTGCGGTCCTGCTCGTGTTCTGGACGATCCTGTTCTGGATGTACCGGCGGAAGATCTTTTTGAGGATTTGAAACCGCAGAGAGACGGATTAAACAAACGCAGAGATCGCGGAGTCCGCCGAGACTCTAATAGTCCTCTGCCTCCTTCGCGGCCTCGGCGTTGATATCGTCTCTGCGCCCTCGGCTCCCTGCGCTAAACCGGCGTTCCGGCATCATCAAGTCGACCGAGTCTCGGAGCAGCCGAGATACGGAATAGTCATCGGGCCTTCGGGCAGAACCGCAATCGCGGCGTCGGTGCCCCGGCGCGCGACTTCCCGGCTCACGACGGCGCCAATGTCGCTCGACCGGTTCGAGATGGGCGCGCCGCACCTCGTCGTCCGGCAGCTCGCTCAGCAGCCCGACGCGCGCTTTGAGCTGGATGTTGGCGAGCATCTGCGCTTCCCACTGGTCGTACAGCAGGAAGCCCGGCGCGAGGATCGTGTCGAGCAGCGCCCGCGGCGAGTCGTGCTCCAAGAGCAGCGTTCTGAAGTTCCCGTGCGCCGGGAAACCGTCGTTGCAGCGCGCGGCAGTCGCGATGTAGCCGCTCGGCGCAACGACCTGCGCCGCGGCCGACATGCCCTTCACCGCCTGATAGAGGTTCTGATCGAGCGGATAGCCGCTGTTCGTCGTCACGACCACATCGGAAGGGCCGGGCGACAGGCGACCATCGCCGTCTCGCGCGAGAATGCGCAGCCCGCGTCGTGCGCCGCCTGACGTCGCCGCAAAAGAAGCGCGTGATGTGCACGGTCGCGGTTCAGCGTGACGTTGATGCAGAAGTCGACCGGCAGGAGCGCGCCGTCGTGGCGGATCCGCGCCTGGGTGGGATTGCCGTCGATGACGCCCCAGGTGGTCTTCGGGATCGCCGATCATGCGCGCATCGTGGTACCGCATGATCGGCGCCGATATCGGCGACGCCCGGAAAGACGGCCTTGTAGCCGCCCGAAAAGCCCGCCATGAAATGCGGCTCGATGAAGCCGAGGACGATCCGGCGGTCCGCCTCGACGTAGTCGCGGTTCAGCCGCACGGGCTGGCCGTCCTGGCCGAGCCCCGCCGGCGCGAGCGTGCCGGCATCGTGAGAGTCGTGGTTCACGACGCGGACCGACGCGAGCACGCCGCGCCGACCATCGCGGCGAGCTCCTCCGGCGTGTTGGCGCGATGCGAGCCGGTTCCGTTGATGATGACGATCTGACGGGCGCGGCACGTGGCGGATGCTCGTCGAGCAGCCACGGCAGCAGGCGATCGCTCGGCAACGGACGCGTGATGTCGGGAATGACGATCGCGACACGATCGCGGGCGGACACGATCTCTGCCAGTGGCCTGGCGCCAAGCGGGTTCGCGATGGCGGCGTGGAACGCCGCACGCTCATCCCCTATCCCTGAAACATAGCGCGGCTCGAGAACGGTGACGTTCCGGTCGGGGAGCTCGACATCGAGCCCGTCGCGTCCGTATTGAAGGTGCACACGCACATATCGATTATGCGCCGGTTCGCCGAATGTGCCAGTCGTGGTGGGCGGACGCGATGTCCGCCCACCTAGGGCGCCGCCGAGTGGCGCGAGCAGTCAGTGTGACGATTCGAGCTCGGTATTGGCGAGGCGTAGCGCTCGTTCGGCTTCAGCCGCGGCGTCGGCGATTGGCCGAAGTGTCCGAATCGAATCGTCCAGGCTCAATCCTTGCGTAAGCAGCTTCGCTTTCAGCTCGTTGAAAGGGATGCCGAGACTGTTCGACACGTGCACGGCCGAGACGAACTGCATCTGCGTGCGGAACCCGAACGCGGCCTGATCGGCCGCCATGCCTGCGGGCAGCAAGGCCTGGAGCCGCGTCACCAGCTGCGGATTCGCAGGGAGTGCCGCCGGCGCGAGTACCGCCGGTGTGTGCGAAAATCCGCCGGCGCGGCGTCGGGAGTCGAGCTCGCCGCTGCCTGCGGCCCGGAGCTCGACGTCTGAGTCTCTCGGTTCGCACGGCCCGTCGTGGGGCCGCCGACTTGCTCGCCGCCGCGGCGCCGCTCACGCGAGACTCTGGCGTAACAGACGCGCGCACGACGTGCAGCTTCACGGGCGACAGCGAGCGAGTCTGTCGAGCAGCCTGACCGATCAGCACCGTCTGAGGCGGCCGGTCGTCACGGGACCCGACTGGGTCCGCAGGGTGCCCGCGGTGGTCGCCGCAAGCGCCGCGCTGATGATCAAGACGGCCTTCATAGTGCCTCCTCGGACGTTGATGCTCTGGTCTCAAACCAAGCTCCATGCCAAGAAGGGCTGGCGGACAGACCACCGTGATACTGCTGCCCCCGCGGCGGTTACACGAGAGCGGTCTCGCGGCTTCGTCCTGGCCAATGCACTTTTGCCGTGGTCGCGTCAATCGTGCACGAGCCTATCGGTCGGGGAGTCAGGCCGGGAGGCGCCTTTGTTGGCGATCCCGCCGTGTCTGGGCGGACCTTGGGTGGGGATCGGCATTCGGCTATCTCTACAGTGCGAGCCGCTCTCAGGACGGCGACAGGAGCTCCGATACGGTCTCACCGAGCGTCGCCAGGGTGACCGGCTTCGAGAGAACCTTGCGGACGCCCGTTGCCGCGATCACGCCGTCAGGGAACTCCTCCATATAACCGGTCATGAGCAGGATTGGAATGTCGGACCGAATCGCGCTGACGCTGCGGGCGAACTCGAGACCGTCCATCTTCGGCATCGAGTAGTCCGTAACGACCAGATCGAACCGGCCAGGCGCATCTCGAAAGATCTCGAGCGCGTCGTTCGGGTCAGTGCGTCGTCGTCACGTCGTAGCCGAGCGCCTGCAGCCGGCGTTCGCCCGACAGCGGCAAGCGGTCGCTCGTCGTCGAGGAACAGAATGCGCTGCCCATGGCCCCGCGGCACGGGCCGCGACTGTGACAGCTCTTCCGAGGCCTCGGCCTCGAGCGCCGGGAACACACAGCTCACGGTCGTCCCCTCCCCGACCTCGCTCTCGAGCCACACCGTGCCGCCGTGATCCCGCAGGATGCCGTGCACGAGCGCGAGCCCGAGGCCCAGACCCGGTCCCCGGCGCCTTCGTGGTGAAGAACGGCTCGAACGCGCGCGCCCGGGTCGCGGCGTCCATCCCGCGGCCTGTGTCGCGCACCGTCGAGGAGCACGTGCAGGCCTTCGCGAAGGCCGGGGTTGGCGCGCGCAAGGCTGTCGCGGACGTGGAACGGCTGCACGTCGATGTCGAGCACGCCGCCCGATTCCATGGCATGGGAGGCATTGGTCGCGAGGTTCATGAGAACCTGATGCACGGACGTCGCATCGGCCATGACGCGCGGGGTCGAGGGATTGAGCCCCAGGCGAATGTCGATCGACGCAGGCAGCGTGGCGCGCAGGAGACGCGTCACTTCTCTGACGACTTGAGCGAGATCCATCGCCCGCGGCACCACGTCCTGCCGGCGGCTGAAACGAAGGATCCGATCGACGAGCTCCTTGCCGCGCGCGGCGCCGCGCAGGACTTCGTCGACGTCGGCCACTACGGCGGGCGCGGTGATTTCCTCGCGCACGAGCTCCGCATAGCCGACGATGGCGCCGAGGATGTTGTTGAAGTCGTGCGCGATGCCGCCGGCCAGCCGCCCGAGGGCCTCCATCTTCTGCGACTGCCGCAGCTGCTCCTCGAGTCGCACGTGTTCCTGCTCGGCCTGCTTCCGCGCGCTGATGTCGACGATGGAGCTCAGCACGAAGACGCCTTCGTCGGTCATGATGGGATTCAGTCCGATCTCGACCGGAACCTCCGTGCCGTCCTGGCGCAACCCGAACAACTCTCGACCGGCCCCCATGGAGCGGGTCTGCGGATCGGCGAAAAACGCGTCGCGAAATCCCGGATGCCGCGGCCGAAAGCGCTCGGGCACCAAAACTTCGAGCGAGCGTCCCAGGAGGTCCTCGCGCGCATAGCCGAAGAGCCGCTCGATTTCTCGATTGACCAGGACGATGCGACCCTCGGGGTCGACCATCACCATGCCGTTCGGCGACGACTCGACCGCCGCGCGAAAGCGCGCTTCCGCCTGGCTGCGCGCGCTGATGTCGACAACCGAGGAAATCACGAAGAAGCCTTCGCTCGTCGCGATTGGCGTCAGGCCGATTTCGACAGGCACTTCCGAGCCGTCTTTCCGCAGTCCGAACAGCTCGCGGCCGGCGCCCATGGCGCGGATGCGTGGAGCGCTGAAAAATCCGTTGCGGAAACCCGGGTGGGCATCGCGAAACCGGTCGGGGACGAGCACCTCCACGGGCCGGCCGAGCAACTCTTCGCGCGAGTAGCCGAAAAGCCGCTCGATTTCCCGATTGACGAGGACGATCATGCCGTCCGCGTCAATCATCAGGAGGCCGCTTGGCGAGGACTCGACCGCGGCCCTCAACTTCAGTTCGATCGTGCCGCCGGGTTCGCGGGCTCATGCTGCTGCTTCTCCTCCGCGTGTCGGACGCGCCGAGGGAGGTGTCGGCGTCCGGCACGGGTGCCCCGGTGTCGGACGTGAATCAATCAGTCTGCGATCGCGCGGCTAGCAGCCGCGCGAGTAGAACCAGGCGGCGACGTTGCCGCTTGCGGCATGGGCCGGGATCCATCCGGCGTCCAACACCGCGGCGGGTTCGTCGATGGTGCAACGTCCCTTACCGAAAACGACGACCAGGAACCACAACTTTCCGTTTACGACCGCCCTATCGGCCACCGTGACGTCCGGCTGCTGCGCGTCGAGGCGCACGACGTGTGATGTCGCACCCGGCTTTTGATACAGGCGACGATCCCAGTCGGCCGTCAAATACGCGAGCCCATGTTGCACCAGTTCTTCCAACGGGCGAAAGGTACCCGCGTCGGCGGGCGACAGCCAGACCAGTTGCTCGTGACGAAGGGCACCGGATGCCGTACCAGCCATCCCTGACCTCATAAACGACGGCCGAGAGCTCCTCGTATCCGTGCTCGCGCGTTTCGAGATCGGTGGCCTCGCGGGCCGTGCAGATCACCACCGCCGTGCTCGACGGCTCCGCCCTGAGGCTGACGGCCCTCGGCGCAGCAGGCTCAAGGACGCCCAGGAGACGTCGGCACCTCCACGAGGCCGACCAGCCTGAAAGCCCGGGACGGCCCGGACTGTCGGAGCCGGTGATGCACGGCGCGCCGCTCACCTGTCAACATGAGTGAGCTCTCGGCTACGTGGCTGACTGGCCGCCAGGGTGAGGAGAAGGACGACGATGCTGGAAGCATCATAGTGCTCACCCCGCCTTGGCGTCTCGGGACAGGACGCCGCACCTCGAGATCGTCATCGAGGCGCCAGGGCGTCGGCGGAGCCAGGCTTGGCGGCACAGGCCCGCAGCACGCCGAGGAATGCGGCCCGGGGCACCTCGCGCGCGCCGAACGCGGCGAGATGCGGCGTGTTCATCTGGCAGTCGATGATGCCGAATTCCCAGCGCTCGAGCTGTGCAACGAGGTGGACCAGCGCCAGCTTCGAGGCATCGGTCACGCGCGCGAACATCGATTCGCCGAAGAAGGCGCGGCCAATCGCCACGCCGTACAGCCCGCCGACCAGGCTGCCGTCCATCCATGTCTCGATCGAGTGCGCGTGCCCGGCCTCGTGCAGGGCGACGTAGGCATCGACCATCTCGCTCGTGATCCAGGTCCCGACCTGGCCGGGGCGCGGCGCCGCGCAAGACGCCATCACCTCGCGAAACGCCGTATCAGCGCGTACGGTGAACCCTCCGCGACGGATTCGCTTGAGAAGCGAGCGCGAGACGTGCAGCGCCGCCGGCACGAGGACCATGCGCGGGTCCGGGCTCCACCACAACACCGGCTCGCCGTCGTTGAACCACGGGAAACAACCGCGCGAATACGCATCGAGGAGCCGAGGCACCGAGAGCCCGCCGCCGGCGGCAAGCAAGCCGTTCGGCCGCTCGAGCGCGCCGCTCAACGGGCGGAAGCGGGTCGTCCGGGCCGAGCCACGGAATTTTCATGGCGCCTCGATCGCCGCAGGCAACCTCGGTTCAGGACGTCTTTTCAACCGGTTTGAAGCCCGCGAGGAATTTGTCGACCCGCGCGATCACGTCGGTGAGATAGGCGCGATCGCCGCCATCGATCTCGGTGGTGGCCCAGCCCTCGAACGAGGCGTCAGTCAGCGCGCGCCGCACTTCCTGCCAGTCGATGTCTCCTTCGCCGATGTTCTTCCACTCGAATCGTCCCGCACGCCGATCCATCTTGAAGTCCTTCAGGTGCAGCCGGACGATGCGCTTGCCGAGCGTCCGGATCCAGTCCTGCGGATAGCCGTAGAGGACGACGTTGCCGACGTCGAAATACGCCTTCAGCCACTGAGACTTGAAATCGTCGACGTAGCGCGCGAACTCGAGCGGGCTGAGCAGAAACTTGTTCCAGACTTCTTCCACCGCAATCGTGACCTTGAAGCCGGCGGCGATCGGCAGGAGCTCTTCGCGAATGACCCGCTGCGATCGCGCCCAGGCGTCCGCGTAGGTCGTCTTGCCGTCGACGACGGCAGGGACCAGCAGGACGACGCCCGCCTTCCAGAGGGCGGCGTTTGTCAGCGAGGTCTTCATGCCGGCAACGCTCCGCCGGACCACTTCGGGATCGGGACTGGAGAGCGGATACTGCCAATGATCCATGTTCATGACGGAATGGACGACGCAGACCGGTCTCTTCCGACGCGCGCGCGACGGCGTCTGCTTCCGCCCGGTCGGTCATCGTCTGCATCTCGATGCCATCGAACCCGACGGCCTTCGCGAGGGCGAAGCGATCCTTCCACCCGAGTGACTCAGGCAACATTGAAACGAGCACGGCGCGTTTGATTCGGCCCGGGGGAGGCGCCGGCGGCGACGCGACGACATTGCCAGTCCACGCGGCGATGGGCAGCGGCCGCGACACCTTTCAGCACGGCACGTCGAGTGAGTGGTTCCATGCGGCGGATTATCGCGCAGATTGCCCGGACTCCAGACCCGGACTCCTCGCCGAATGTCATCGGGCCGGCGAGACGCGGCTCCTGCCCGCTACTGCATCGCGGCGACTGCCGGACGCCGAATCGCCGCAGCGCGACGCGCAGATCGGCGAGCGTCCGCTCGGCCAGGGATTCGAGCGCAAGGTCGTGTGACGGGGAGCTCGAGCGGTTGCGTCAACAGGTTGGGCACGGCGACGGCCCACATGCCGGCGGCGCGCGCGGCGCGAAGGCCGTTCGGTGAATCCTCGAACACCACGCAATCCTGCGGCCGGACGCCGAGGCGCTCGGCTGCCAGCAGGAACAGGTCGGGCGCCGGCTTCACCGCAGCGACATCGTCGCGCGTGCACACGACGTCGAAGAGCGTCGTCCAGGCCATGGTGCTCGAGCCACGGCATCACCCATCGCGCCTGGCTGCTGGATGCGACGGCGGTCCGAAGCCCCAGCGCACGCGCCTCGGCCAGCCGATCCGCAACGCCAGGCAGGAGCGGCTGCGTTTCACATCGCCGCCAGTGCTCGCTGCCCACCCGGAGCGTCCATTCCTCGCGCGGGAGCGCATGGCCCGTCCGCGCGGCCAGATCGGCGTAAGGGTCGAAGCCGCCCTGCGTGCCGAGCGCGTGCTGCCAGTCTGCAAGCGCCAGCTCGGCGCCGTGCTGCTGGTAGATCTCGGACCAGATGTCGAACAGGGGCGTCTCGCTGTCGATGATGAGCCCGTCGAAATCGAAGATGACGGCGGCAAAGGCCACAGACTATTGTATGGGGCCATGGCAATACTCGTGTGAGGGCGCATGACCGGGTTACTCGGGTCACCTGGTGATCGGTTAGGCGGGTGATCGGGTTAGACGTGCGGGTTGATCGGGTTAGACAGGTTGATCGGGTTCGGCAACGCTGCCAACCGGCTAACCGGATCAACCAGACTAACCCGATAAACCGCGGTGACGCGAGTTGGAGACTTCGCGTAATCGGGACGGAGGAGGCAGACATGGTTCGTTCGGGACGAGTGTCGATCGCGTTTCTCGCCTGTGCGATGTTGACCGCGGGCGCATCTCGGGTCGTGGCGCAGGCGGCGCCAGCAGAGCAGCAGCCGCCAGCACGCCAGCAGCCTCCAGCAGCGCAGCAGCCGCCCGCAGCGCAACAGCCGTCGAATCCTGCCATCGAAGACTGGAAGCCCGACAAGCTCGTCAACGTCGAGATCCTGCCCAAGGACATGGCACCGGACGACGTGATCGGGCTGATGAAGGCGTACAACACGGCGTTGAACGTCGACTGCGTGTTCTGTCACAAGGGGCAGATTGGGAAGCCCTGGTCCACGTTTGATTTCACCGACACCTCGAAGAAGCGGCACGAGACGGCGCGCCTGATGATGCGCACGACCGACGAGCTGAACGAGAAGTTCAAGGATCTGGGCGACATGGGGGAGGAGACCAAGGTGACCTGCGCGACGTGCCACCGCCGGTCGAGGCATCCCGAAATCGACCCGCCAGCGGGGCCAGCCAAGCCGGAGCCCGGCAAGTAACCTCCGCGTCGCTCGGGCACCTCAACTTCGTTCGTGTCAATCGGATAGGTGGCCTGCGGGGGCCTTGACGCCCCCGCCAGGACCCCCTAAACTAGGACTGTAACGGTCGGATATCCCAGCGCATGCTCAGACTCTCGAAGAAAACGGACTACGCGCTCATCGCGTTGACCTACGTCGCCTCGATCGGCAACACGCCCGCCAGTGCCCGCGATATCGCGGCGCGGTACAACGTGCCGCTGGAACTGCTGGCCAAGGTGCTGCAACGGCTGGTGCAGAAGGGCGTGCTCAAGTCGCAGCAGGGTATCCACGGCGGTTACGTGATGGCTCGCCCGTCCGACACGGTGACCGTCGCGGAAATCGTGGAGGCCATCGATGGGCCGCTCATGCTGACGGTCTGCGGCACGACCGACGAGCGGTGCGAGCAGTTCAGCAAGTGCAACATCCGTGACCCGCTGCACCGGATTCGCGATCGGATCATCGGTGCGCTGATGGCGTGCACGATCGCGGAGCTCGCTACGGGCGGCGGGTCGGACGATCCCGTGGCGATGCCGATCGCGACCGGGGGCCTTGCCATTGCGGGCAGGAGCGCAAGCGCGGCCGGACGGAGGAGTTGAGGGCGATGGTTGAGATGACGGAGAACGCCTCGGCACAGATTCTCAAGATGCTCGGGAAGAACGGGCTCCCAGGCGGCGGGCTGCGTGTCGGTCTCAAGGCCGGCGGCTGCTCGGGCTACGAGTACACCTTCAACTGGGAGCAGGATCCGCGGTCCGACGACAAGGTGTTCGACTCGCCGAACGGCGCGCGCGTCTTCATCGATCCGCGCAGTTTTCGGCTCATCGACGGCACCGTGCTCGACTACGACACCAGCCTCATCAGCAAGGGCTTCGTCTTCAACAACCCCCACGCAAAAAGCACGTGCGGCTGCGGGGTCAGTTTCTCGGTATAGGGGCGCACGGCGTGCGCCTGGTCGGCGCGCATCGGATTGGATTTTAGTGTCGGGGGCACTTGACAGCCACTGTTTGTGGCGGCGGGGCTTCAGCCCCGCGAACACGGCAACCACTGTTTGTGGCGGCGGGGCTTCAGCCCCGCGAACACGGCAGGCCTGAAGGCCCGCCGCCACTATGACGAACGATAACAACACATGAGCACTTCCCCCGAAACCATCGAACAGCTCGCGACGCGCGAGTACAAGTACGGTTTCATCACCGATATCGAAGCCGAGACGTTGCCGCCCGGCCTGAACGAGGACGTGATTCGCGCGATCTCGGCGAAGAAGCGCGAGCCCGAATGGCTGCTCGACTTCCGGCTGAAGGCGTTCCGGGCATGGCTCACGATGAAAGAGCCGACCTGGCACAACGTCCACTACGATCCGATCGACTACCAGGCGATCAGCTATTACTCGGCGCCCAAGAAGAAGCCGCAGCTGAACAGCCTCGACGAGGTGGACCCCGAACTGCGCAGCACGTTCGCGAAGCTGGGCATTCCGCTCGAGGAACAGATGCTGCTGGCCGGCGTTGCCGTCGACGCGGTCTTCGACTCGGTGTCGGTCGCGACCACGTTCCGCGCGAAGCTCGGCGAGCTGGGCATCATCTTCTGCTCGTTCAGCGAGGCGGTGCAGGACCACCCCGAGCTCGTGAAGAAGTATCTCGGCTCGGTCGTCCCCTACACCGACAACTTCTTCGCGACGCTGAACTCGGCGGTTTTCACCGACGGAAGCTTCGCCTACATCCCGAAGGGCGTGCGCTGCCCGATGGAGTTGTCGACCTACTTCCGTATCAACGCGGCGAGCACCGGACAGTTCGAGCGCACGCTGATTGTCGCCGAGCCGGGCGCCTACGTGAGTTACCTCGAAGGCTGCACCGCGCCAATGCGCGACGAGAACCAGCTTCACGCGGCAGTCGTTGAACTGGTCGCGCACGACAACGCGACGATCAAGTACTCGACCGTGCAGAACTGGTATCCGGGCGACAAGGAAGGCCGCGGCGGCATCTTCAACTTCGTCACCAAGCGCGGCGCGTGCCGCGGCCGCGACTCGAAGATCACGTGGACGCAGGTGGAGACCGGTTCCGCGATCACGTGGAAGTATCCGAGCTGCCTGCTCATCGGCGATGGGTCGATCGGCGAGTTCTACTCGGTGGCGACGACCAACAATCGGCAGCAGGCCGACACCGGCACGAAGATGATCCACCTTGGCAAGAACACGCGGAGCACGATCGTCTCCAAGGGCATCTCGGCGGGGCATGGCCAGAACACCTATCGCGGCGCCGTGAAGATCGGCCCCAACGCGCAGGGCGCGCGCAACTATTCGCAGTGCGATTCGCTGCTCATCGGCGACCGCTGCGGCGCGCACACGTTCCCGTATCTCGAGATCAAGAACTCGTCCGCGCAGGTCGAGCACGAGGCGTCGACCTCGAAGATCGGCGAAGACCAGATCTTCTATTGCCGCCAGCGCGGCATCTCGACGGAAGACGCCGTGAACATGATCGTCAGCGGGTTCTGCAAGGAAGTCTTCCGCGAGCTCCCGATGGAGTTCGCCGTCGAAGCCCAGAAGCTGTTGAGCATCAGCCTTGAAAGGCAGTGTGGGCTAATGAGGACAGAACAGACAATGCTTGAGATCAAGGACTTGCGAGCGGGCGCCGAAGGGCGCGAGATCCTCAAGGGGATCAGCCTGACGGTTCGGGCCGGCGAAGTGCACGCCATCATGGGGCCGAACGGCTCCGGCAAGAGCACATTGGCGCGGGTCCTGGCCGGCCATCCGTCGTACGAGGTGACGGGCGGCGCGATCCGGTTCAACGACAAGGACCTGCTCGATCTGGATCCCGAGGAGCGCGCCTGCGAGGGCATGTTCATGGCGTTCCAGTACCCGGTCGAGATCCCCGGCGTCAACAATTCCTACTTCCTGAAGGCCGCCCTCAACGCGCAGCGGAAGCACCGTGGTGAGCCCGAGCTCGACGCGATGGAGTTCCTGGAGCTGGTGCAGAATCGCCTGCAGTTGCTCCACATCGACAGCGAGCTGATGCGACGCCCGGTCAACGAGGGCTTCTCGGGGGGCGAAAAGAAGCGGAACGAAATCTTCCAGATGCTCGTCCTGCAACCGACGCTGGCGGTGCTGGACGAAACCGATTCCGGCCTCGACATCGATGCCCTGAAGACCGTTGCGGAGGGTGTCAACGCCATGCGCGGTCCCGAGCGCGCCATCATCGTCGTGACGCACTATCAGCGGCTGCTCAACTACATCGTGCCCGACTTCGTGCACGTCCTGAGCGAAGGGCGCATCGTCCGCTCCGGCGGCAAGGAGCTCGCGCTCGAGCTCGAGGAAAAGGGATACGGGTGGCTCGAGCCAGATGCCGCGACAACCGGGGCGAGGTAGCGCGATGAGCTCCGTAGTTGAACAGGGCAGCCCGCAGACGACTGTCGATCGCTATCTCGCGGCGTTCGAGGCCATGAAGGACCGGCGGCCCGCCGGCCCCCGATGGCTGAACGCGATCCGCGAGGCGGCGATCCAGCGGTTCGCCGCGCTGGGCATCCCAACAACGAGAGACGAGGACTACCGCTTCACCAACGTCGGTCCGATCGCCAGAACCGCGTTCGAGCGCACGGCTGATACGGTTCGCGTCGATCCGCTTGCAGTCGCTCCGCATCTCTATGGAGCGCGATTGGCCGCAGAGCTCGTGTTCGTGAACGGCCGATTCAACCCGCTCCTGGGGACGGTTCCGCTTACCGAATCGCGGGGGGCTCCCTACGGGCCTCACGGTCACAACGCTTGGCGCGCTCGTCGAGTCGCAATCGGTTGATCTCGAGCCGAACCTGGGTCGAATCGCGGGGTTCGACGCGTCGGCCTTCACGGCGATGAACACGGCGCTGTTCGAGGACGCGGCGGTCATCTCGATCGCTCCTGGCGCAATCCTGGAGGCGCCGGTCAACCTCGTGTTCGTCTCGACCGCCACGAGCGTCCCTTCGATCAGCTTTCCGCGGGTGCTGATCCTGGCGGGCGAGCGGAGTCAGGCAACCTTCATCGAGACGCACACCGGCGCCGGCGATGGCGAGTATTTTTCCTGCGCCGTCGCGGAGGTGAACGTTGGTCCCGGGGCGGTGGTCGATCACTACAGGGTGCAGCTGGAGCGGGGACACGGTTACCACTACTGCCGGCTGCAGGTGCGCGCGGAGCGCTCGGCGACGTTTCTCTCGCACGCGTTTTCGCTCGGAGGCGCGATCGTGAGAAACGATCTCGGAGCGGAACTGGCAGGCGAAGGCATCGACTGCACGCTGAACGGTCTCTACCTGGCCGATGGCGACACGCTCGTCGACAATCACACGACCATCGATCACGCGAGCGCGCACTGCGGCAGCCACGAGGTCTTCAAGGGCATCCTCGGCGGCCGCGCGAAGGGCGTGTTCAACGGCAAGATCATCGTTCGGCAGGACGCGCAGAAGACCGACGCCAAGCAGACCAACAAGGCCATGCTGCTGTCGGACGCCGCGCAGATGAACACGAAGCCGCAGCTCGAGATTTTTGCCGACGATGTGAAGTGCACGCACGGGGCGACGATAGGCCAGCTGGATCCGGACGCGCTCTTTTATTTGCAGGCGCGCGGCCTGGATCGAGCGATGGCCCGCTCGCTGCTCATTCGAGCCTTCGCGGGCGACGTCGTGAACCGCGTGCGATTCGCGCCGCTGCGCGAGCGCCTGGACGGCTGGCTGCTGGAGCAGATTCCGCAGGACACGTCGCGGGGCTGATGCACTCGTAGGCGCCGCCTCAGTTGTGGCGGCGGGGCTTTAGCCCCGCATTCGCGGCGATACCGCGGGGCTGGAGCCCCGCCGCCACAGAAGAACAGAGCTCAATGACGAAACTGGCTGATGCGGCAACCACGTTCGACGTGGCGCGAATCCGCGAAGACTTCCCTATCCTCCGCGAGCTCGTGCACGGCAAGCCGCTCGTGTATCTCGACAACGCCAACACGACGCAGAAGCCGCGGCAGGTGCTCGACGCGCTCGACGCCTACTATCGCCACGACAACTCGAACATCCATCGGGCGACGCACCTGCTGAGCGAGCGCGCCACGCGCGCCTACGAGGCGACGCGCGCCTCCGTCGCGCGGTTCATCAACGCCGCCGACCGCCGCGAGATTGTCTTCACGAAGGGCTGTACCGAGGGCATCAACCTGGTCGCGCAAAGCTGGGGCCGTTCGAACCTGAAGCCGGGCGACGAGGTCCTCGTCACCTGGATGGAGCACCACTCGAACATCGTTCCGTGGCAGCTCGTGTGCGCGCAGACGGGCGCGACGCTCAAGGCGGCGCCCATCACCGACCGCGGCGAGCTGGACCTCGACGCGTTCGATCGTCTCCTCACGGAACGCACGAAGCTCGTGGCGCTCATCCACGTCAGCAACGCCCTTGGCACCATAAATCCGGTCGTCGCGCTCACTGCGAAGGCCAAGGCTGTTGGCGCGACAGTCCTCATCGACGGCGCCCAGGCCATCCCTCATCTGCCTGTCGATGTTCGCGCGATTGGTTGCGACTTCTACTCGTTCTCTGGTCACAAGATGTACGGCCCGACGGGAACCGGAGTGCTCTACGGGCAGGCGCGCGTGCTCGACGCCATGCCGCCCTATCAGGGCGGCGGCGACATGATCGCGTCGGTCACGTTCGAGAAGACCGACTACAACGTGCTGCCGTACAAGTTCGAGGCCGGCACGCCGAACATCGCGGGCGTCGTGGGCCTGGGCGCCGCGGTGGAGTATCTGTCGGCGCTGGATCGTGCGGCAGTCGGCGCGCATGAGGACGCGCTCCTCGCGTACGCGACCGATCGAGTCCGTGCGATAGACGGTGTTCGACTGCTCGGTGAGGCGCGGGAGAAATCGAGTGTGCTGTCGTTCGTGCTCGACGGCGTGCACCCGCACGACATGGGAACGATTCTGGACACCGAAGGCATTGCCGTCCGCACAGGCCAGCACTGCGCCCAGCCGGTGATGGACCGCTATGGCGTGCCCGCGACCGTACGGGCCTCGATCGGCCTCTACAACACGCGGGACGAGATCGATATCCTCGTGGCCGGCATCCACAAGGTGCGCGAGGTGTTTGGCTGATGTCGGACCTTCGGGAGCTCTATCAGGAAGTCATTCTCGACCACAACAAGCGCCCGCGAAACTTCCGGGCGATCGAGCATCCGTCGCGCACGGCAAAGGGTCACAACCCGCTCTGCGGCGATCGGCTGACGCTCTATGTGACGATGGACGGGGATCGCATCACGGATGTCGCGTTCGAAGGGTCGGGGTGCGCGATTTCGAAGGCGTCCGCGTCGCTCATGACCGAAGCGATCAAGGGCAGAACCACGAGCGAGGCGGAGGCGCTCTTCGATCGCTTCCACGACCTGGTGACGTCGCCTCCCGATGAGCCTGCGAACACGACCGGGCTCGGCAAGCTGGCCGTGTTTGCCGGGGTGCGCGAGTACCCGGCGCGGATCAAGTGTGCGAGCCTCGCCTGGCACACGATGAAGAACGCCGTCGAGGCCGTCGGCGACGTCGCGAAGACAGAGGAAGAATAGGCAGTGCCGCAGTGCCGCCGGTCATATGTAGCCCGGATCTACAGGTCCGGCTACTGGATCTGAAGGCTGCGTTGCGCTAAACACAAAATGAAAACACTTCCCGTGATCCAGCCGCAGCCCGAACCCTCCGCCGTCACGCCGTCCGATCTGAAAACAGCGGGCATGGTGCGCGATGCCGACAAGGCCGCGTCGCTCGAGCCGCAGATCATCGCGGCCATCAAGACCGTGTTCGATCCGGAGATTCCCGTCAATATTCACGACCTCGGCCTCATCTACGAGATCATCGTCGACCACGATGCGGTCGTGGGCGTGCGCATGACGCTCACCGCACCCGCTTGCCCCGCCGCCCAATGGCTGCCAGCCCAGGTGGAAGAGAAGGTCAAGGGCGTCGAAGGCGTGACCGACGCGCGCGTGGACGTCGTCTTCGATCCGCCCTGGACGAAGGACCGCATGACGGACGCCGCCAAGCTGCAACTCGGCTTCTGGTAGCCTACCGCGTCCCTTCCTGCGCCTTGCGATCACCTCGTCTTCTGTTTCATTCCTCACGCACTCGCGATCCGCAGCCTGTGTTTCAGTGTGTGGATTTGATGACGAATCGCCTTGAGCTGCTCGTGATTGCCAGCGGCGATCACCTTGTCGCGCTCGACCTTGAGCGCCCGCACCTGGGCCTTGGCGGCCGACTTGTCGAACGCCATCGTGTGGGCGTGGTGCTGATGGCGATGATGATGTGTGTCGATGCCGAGCGCCGCGCAGATGGCGGGAAGCAGGTGCTCCTTGTTCATCTGCGTGTAGCCCTGCACCACGTCGTGGTGTAGGCCTTTCGCGATTTCTCTGAGATCGGCAACCGTCAGGCTCTTCAGCTCCTCGTAGGTGTAGGTGTCGGGCATGTGCGGCCTCCTGCAGAAGCGTAAATTCTAAGGCGAAGAAGCAGGAGGAAGACCACTTCATCGCGCCACGAGCGCAATCACCCGCACCGGCCCGCCAGACCCCTTCGCCACTTTCATCGGCAGCGCAATCACCGTCGCCCCCGTCGCCGGGAGCTCGGCAAGCCCCGTCAGGTTCTCGAGATTCGCCACGTCCCTCGCCGCGCCGATACGGTGCGCCATGAAATCAGTGGACGGTCCGTAGTCGATCGACGCGGTGTCGATCCCGAGCACCGCGACGTGTCGCTGTTCCACGAGCAGCCTTGCGGCCTCGACGCCGTAGCCCGGAAATCGCAGCTTCGAGGCGTCGCCGGGCGTGTCGTCGCCCAGGTACTGTTTGACGTCCGGCCAGAAGCGGCTCCAACCCGTGCGCAAGAGCACGATCGCACCGGCCGGGATCGGGCCGTGATCGCGCTCGAACGCCGCAATGTCCTCGGGGGTCAGGCGATACACCGGGATCCGCTGCCGCCTGCTTCGACACGTCGATGACCACTGCCGGCCCCATCAACCGCTCGAGCGCGACCTCGCCAATCGACGGGTGCCCTTCCGCGAAGTGCAGCGGCGCATCGAGGTGTGTGCCTCCGTGTTCGGGCGTGCACATCACGAACGACGCATAGAAATAGCCGCCAGGCGTCTTGCCGAAGGCCAGCGGCTTCAGCTCGAAGCGTGAGGGCGACGTCGGCCAATAGACGGTGGTGTCGTCGAAGGCGTGGGTCAAATCGATGATGCGATAGGTGCGAAGATCGAGCGTCTGCGCGCGCAAGTCCGCGCCGCCAGCCCACAGCAGCAGAAGCAATACCAGCAATCGATTCATCGCTCCCCCCAACCCGATCAACCTGACCAACCGGAGCTCTGATGCGGAGCAACCCGCATGTAACGTCAGAGCTCACTCGTGACGTGCCGGGCGGGGCTAAAGCCCCGCCTCGGCACAACTGTCAGCATCAAGCTCGCAGCTGGGCTAAAGCCCCGCCTCCACAACTGTCAACACAAGCGACCAACCCGACCAACCCGGGGTTATTGCTGCGCCTACGGCAGCCGCTGAATCTCGGCCCAGACGGGCTCGTCCACGGGGATGCCGAGCCGGCGGTTTTCCTCGCGGGTGCGCAGGACGCCTTCGCCGGGATAGCGGACACGAGTCGCCGCGTCAGCGGGTGTGGCGGCGTGCAGGTCGTCGATGACGCCCGCCACAAGATGCTCGGCCGCCTCCGCGCCTGACGGGCGCGTGACATCGATCACGAAAAAGATCTGTGACAAGCCGTATTCCTCACCCTGCGCGCCGATCTCTCGTGTCGTCTGGCCGCTCGCGAGGAGCGCGGCGAGGAGGTCCATCACGAGCGCCAATCCAGCGCCCTTCCAGTAGCCAATCGGGAGCGGACGCTGCGCGGCGAGGATGGCCCCCGGGTCCGTCGTGAGCTGGCCATCGGCATCGTATCCGCCCGCAAATGGGAGACGCTCTCCGCGAAGCTCGAGCCGCTCCAGCTTTCCGTAGGAGAACTGCGACATCGCCACGTCCAGGACAACGGGCGCGTCGCCGCGCGGCACGGCGACGATCAGCGGGTTGTTTCCGAGCTTCGAATCGATCGCTCCCCAGGGCGGCATGTTGGGAACGGTGTTCGTCCAGCCGATGAACGCGAACCCGGACCTGGCAGCCTGCCAGCCATAGGTGCCGCCCCGCATCCAGTGATTCGTATTGCGCAGGGCGACCAGTCCCAGGCCGTGCGCACGCGCCAACTCGATAGCGCGCGCGGTCGCCGCGGTGGCGTTCAGATTGCCGGGCCCGAGCTGCCCGTCCCACTGCTCCCAGGGACCGAATCGCGCAACAGCCGCAGGTGCGGCGTCCGGCAGGACGTGACCGGCCCGGATCTGGCGCACGAAGCGCGGAAATCGGTTCAAACCATGTGTGGTGACGCCGTCGAGCTGCGTCTCGGCAAAGAGCGTCGCGCACGCGCGCGCTCTCTCGCCCGTGAACCCGAGCGCCACGAGCACCCGAGAGAGCTCCGACACGATCGAGTCGAATGACAGACGGATCATCGCGTGGCTATCCTGCCTCAAGGACCCGTGCAGAAATAAGTGCGCCATTCTGGGCGTCGAGGCGCCCGCCTGGCAAGGCGCGAGGAGCGCGCATACCGGGCGTATGTAAGCGACGAGCAACGCAGCCAGGCGGGATGCATCGGCGGCCAGAATGGTGCAGTTATTCCTGCACGGGTCCTTAGTCCTGGAACAAAGGCGAGCGCCCGCTCGTCAACCGTACGAGTCTCTTCAGCCGCGATCGCAAGCAGGTGTCGCAGGAGCCTTTCTGTTATGGTGACCGGGTTGATGTCGCGACTTCGCCTGCCGGTCATCATGTCCCTCACGGCCGGCGATGCGCGTCCGCGCGAGCACGAGGCGGCGCTGAAGGCGCTTCTCTCCGCCTCGGCCGACCCCGTCTTTTCTTATCCTGAGTCCCTGGCTGCGTTGCGCGAGGGGGTCGCCGCGGAGGTCAGGAGTGGCGCCACACACCTGGCGGTCGCCGGTGGCGACGGCACGATGCATCACGTGGTGAATGCGCTCGGCGGCGCACCGGTGATCGTGGTCCCCATCCCGATCGGCAGCGGCAACGATTTCAGTAGGGCGCTGGGCATCGGCCTGGATGTCGCGCGCGCCGTGCAGGCCCTCGCGGATCGGCGCTCCCGCACGATCGATCTGATTGAAGTGAACGGGCGGCGGGTCTGCACCGTCGCCGGCGCGGGACTCGTCGCCGATACAGGGTTGCAGGTGGGACGGCTGCTCGGCGCCCGGCTCGGCGTGGCGGCCTCTGGTGAAGGGCCTCGGCCGATCTGCCTATCTGATGGGGGCGGCCGCACGGCTCCTTGCCGTCCCGAGGATCGCGTACGACGCCGAGATCCGATGGCGGGATTTGAAGGGGACGTGGTTCGAGTGGGAAGGACGCCTGCACGGCGTTTTCCTTGCCAACTTGCCGACGCTCGGCGCCGGGCTGCGGCTGCCGCTGTCCTCTCAGACCAATGACGGCGCGTTTGAGCTCGCGGTGCTGCCCGCAAACACACGCCGCCGACTGGCGTGGAGCCTGGGGTGCCTCCGCAGCAACCGGCGCCTTCCGGCAGGCACGATGATCATCGAGCGCACGTCCGAAGCGCAGATTCGATGGAAGGGCGGCAGCCGGATCATCGGCGACGGCGAGGACTTGGGCGCCGCCGACGAGATCCACGCCCGCAGCCTGCCGAACGCCCTCGCCATCAGCGTGTAGGATTCCGGCCGATTCGCGGCGGGATTACACCGACGTCAGAGCAAATTCAATCCACAGATTACCGGATTTCACCGATTCTCAGGGGCAACGCACCGTTCCACCTGAAACCTGCGACAGCAGATCACGCGCGTGACCCTCCGGATATCTCGCTCCGCATGAGGGCCGGCCGCGTAGCGGCCGGCTGGGCCGCATGAGAGAGCGGAGAGGAGAGCCGCGATCGAAACGCGACAAAGCGGTTCTCCTTCCGCCCTCTCGTGCGGCCCGCCACGGCATGCCGTGGCCCTCAGGCGGAGCGAACGCATCCGTGGAATCCGTGTAATCTGTGACATCTGTGGCTAATGTGGTCACGCGCTCGGGCTGTTCGTGCATCGTTCTGTTCCTACTCCTGGTCGCGCCGACGCGCGCGGCTATGCCGCAATCGCGGGCCGAGCCGCGACGTCAAGAATCGGCCCTCGACCGCTACGTCGCTGCACCGGATCTCAATTTCAGATTCGCCAAGGCCGGCGAGCTCAGAGCGCTCGGCGGCGTGTCGGTCACGCTCCTCGAGCTGACCTCGCAGCAATGGCTCACATCGAAGGAGGTAGATCGCCCGATCTGGCGTCATTGGCTCGTCGTGTACCGGCCAGCGCGGGTCACACGCGACACGGCCCTCCTCTACCTCGGTGGCGGCAGCAACACCGGGAAGCGACCGCCGAAAGCCAACACGGTGCTTGCCGCCCTGGCGCGCGACACCGGCAGCGTCACGGCTGAACTGCGCATGATTCCCAATCAGCCGCTCACGTTCAAAAGCGACCCGAAACGGAAGGAACGGTCCGAGGATGAGATCGTTGCGTTCACGTGGGACCGCTATCTCCGCACTGCCGACGAGCGCTGGCCGCTTCGCCTGCCAATGACGAAAGCCGCGGTTCGAGCCATGGATGCCCTCACCGCCTGGACTGGCAGCGCCGAAGGCGGCGGTCGCGCGGCGACACGATTCGTGCTCGCCGGAGGATCAAAGCGCGGCTGGACGGCGCGGACGGCCGCGGCCGTCGACCGCCGCGTCGTCGCCCTCGTTCCCGCCGTCATCGACGCCCTGAACATCGTTCCATCGTTCAAGCATCACTGGCAGGCGTATGGATTCTGGGGCGCCTGCCGTGGCCGACTATCAAGACATGAAGATCATGGAGTGGCTCGATACGCCGCAGTTCGCCGCGTTGATGGCGATATTGAAGACCCGTGGTCGTACCGGTCGCGTCTCACGGTGCCGAAGCTGCTGTTGAACTCGGCGGGCGATCAGTTCTTCCTGCCCGACTCGTCGAGGTCTTACTTCGACGCGCTCGCCGGCGAGAAGCATCTGCGCTACATTCCGAACTCGGATCACTTCCTCGACGCGACGAGTGCGTTTGAAACTCTGCAGGCGTTTTACACGGCGATCGTCACCGGGACGCCCCGGCCTGAACTTTCAGAGGACTAACTGACGCCACCGGTAAGATCACCGTGACATCGAAGACAGCGCCTTCCGCCGGTACGCCTTTCGGCAGGCGACCAATCCGAAGGCGCGCGATTTCCGCCTCGAGACCTTGGGCGCGAAGTGGTCGACGTCGAATCTCATATCGTCGGGGCCGAACACCTGGAGTGCCCGTGTGCCGCCGCCGCCAGCCGGATGGACCGCCGCCTTTGTCGAGCTCACGTTTCCGAGCGGCGGCCGTTATCCGTTCATCTTCACGACCAGCGTGCTCGTAACACCCTGAGCGCTTGCCGTTTCCACCGCCTGTCGCCACAGAGGGCGCACGCAGTGCGCCCCTGCCGCGCCGCCCTCAGCTCAACTATGACCGACAAGGCGCCCGCAGCAAAATCGTCCTTGAAGAAGAAAAGGCCAAAGCCGAGGTCGCGAAGGCACCGATCACACTGACCGCCATAGAATGACGACCGGCATCAGGCCGTCATCCACTGACGGCCCCGGCCACGGAACGACACGGAGAGACACTGCTAGCACGGGAGATGATCGCAATTGAATCTGCCGTCTGCGGCGATGAGTGACGTGCCGGCGCGCGACCGTCTAGTCGGTGTCTATCCGTGTCGGTCCATGGATGATCCGACCAACTAATGCCCGGACGCCGCGCGTCTCACCGCAGATGCACGAATCTTCGATTTCTCGTAGGGGCGCACTGCGTGCGCCCGCAAAGGAGCCCCATGAAGCCAGCCACCGTATTCCTCGGCGAGATGACGAACCCCGAAGTCGAGGCGTTCGTGGAAGACCAACCGCATGGTGATCGTGCCGACCGGCGCGGTCGAGCAGCACGGGCGACATGCGCCGCCCTGCTGACCGATGTGCCGATTCCCAACGAGGTCGCCAGGCGCGCTGCGCCGGCGCTGGGCGCGGCCGTCGCACCACCCATCAACTACGCCCTGTCCTACCCGCACAAGGGCTTCACCGGTGTCGTGCTACCTGCGGATGGAGACCTTCCGCGCGCTGGTCGAGGACATCGCGGTTGGTCTGGCGACGATGGGGTTCAAGCGAATCGTGTTTTTCAACGGACATTACGACAACACGTACGCCTGGCGTACGCGTGTGCCGGTGCCGCCGATCGGCTGCCCGAAAGCGCGCGGCAATCCACTACTGGGACGGGATGCCGCCGAGAGATGGTCCGAGTACCCAGAATGAAAAGGGCACCCACGCCAACGCCGCCGAAACCTCGGCGGTGCTCGCATCAACCCGGACCTGGTGGACATGGACAAGGCAAACGCTAATTCCCCCTTCCCGCCGTTCAAGGCCAACGCGGGCGCGGTACACACCGCATTCTTCTTCGGCAACCCGGGTCGGTGGGGACTGGGCCACCAAGTCGGGCACGTGGGGCGATGCGCGGCAGTCGACGCCGGATCGGCGAGCCGTATCTGGAGGCCAGCGTGGCCTCGACAATCCGGTGCTGGAGAACATCGAAAAGACGTTCCACGCGATGCTGCTCAATCGTCGAAAAAGCCGAGACAAAGACGCACAAGAAAGAGCTTGGCATGTAATGTATGGACTGACAGTTTTTTTTTCCGTCTCCGTGTCTTTGAGTGTCTCTCTGTGATTGAAGTACTCTTATTCCGAGAAGCGGGGAGCTTTCCTGCCCCGCCAGGGGTGACCCGCCGGGATGTCGACGGGACCAAGGGCGTACGTCTCCGGACCCAGGCGCATCGTGGACGCCATCAGCTCGTCGTAGGGGACGGCTTTGCCCGTATAGGCCGAGTCGCGGCCCATGATCGCGATCAGCGTGGCGAGCGCCGTGTCTTTGGCGGTGTTGACCGGCTTGCCGGTGCGGATGGCCGTCACCAGGTCGGCGTGCTCCTGCACGAGCGGGTCGTGGCCTCCGCCTCGAACCTCCACACCTCCTTGCCGGCGCGGTCGAAGATCGCGCCCTGGTCGAGGTTGGCGATGCCCTTGGTGCCCACGATCGACTCGTCGCGCAGGTTCGCGCAGCCGTTGAGCTGGCGGATGGTGCTGTGCATGTGCACGCCGTTGTCGAACGTGTAGTCGACGCTGAAGAAGTCGTACTGGTCGCCGGTCGGCCGCCGCATCCGCGCGCCCATGCCGACCGCCCTCACGGGCGGCTTCCCGATGACCCAGAGCATCGCGTCGAGATGGTGGATGTGCTGCTCGACGATGTGGTCGCCCGAGAGCCAGTTCCAGTTCACCCAGTCGCGGATCATGCACTCCATGTCGGACCAGCCGGCCTGCCGCTCGCGGTACCAGAGCGCGCCCTGGTTGCGGAAGGCGCGCACCGACGACGATGTCGCCGATCGCGCCGTCGAGCACGCGCTTGCTCGTCTCGATGCGCGGCGCTGGCGGCGGAGCTGCGTGCCGGTCATCACGCGTCAGCCCTCGCGGCGGCCGGCTCGGCCGTCTCGATCACCGATCGCACGCCGGGGCCGTCGACGCCAGCGGCTTCTCGAGGAAGATGTGCTTGCCGGCCTCGACTGCGGCCGCAAGTGGGTCGGGCCGGAAGTGCGGCGGCGTCGCGATGCAGCACGATGTCGACGCCCGAGGCGATCAGCTTCTGGTAGGCGTCGAAGCCGGTGAAAGCACGCGATCTCGGGAACGTCATGTCCTGGCCTCCTTCAGCTGCGCGCGCGCGCCTCACCCGGTCGCGGAACACGTCGGCCAGGGCGACGAGCTGGAGGTTGGGGCCGGCATCGAGGAAGTTGACGCCGCGCCGCAGCCGCGTCCGCCGCAGCCGATCAGTCCGGCCTTCAGCGTCCGGCCGTCGGGGGCGCTGGGCGCGCCGAGTGTCTATCGCGCGAGCGGGGCGCCTGCGGCTCGCGCGGAGAGCGCCACTCCTGCGCCCGCGACTGTAGCGATGGATCCGAGAAAATCACGGCGGTTGACGGGGCGCTCCATTTTTTAAACTCCTTCAAGAACCCGAATTGTCTGCGATGCCGCAGCTGAGGTCAATGGTCTCAGGCTCAGCGGTCGCGAGGATGGCGACGCCGAGTCGATCGACGCTCTTACGGCAACACTTCGATTTCGACCGAGGGCCAGCCGTTGTGCAAGTAGCCGCCTTGATTCCAGAACGCGTCTCTCGGCTGAACCCGCCCCTCGCTATCCGCCGCCCGGGCGACCAGCCGTGCCGTCCCAGTCTGCCGCGGCACGTAATCGAATGACCAAAGGCGCCAGGCGTGCGGATCGTGTTCGTGGCCCAACGCGGCCGGCGTCCACGTCGTGCCATCGTCGTCGCTGACTTCAACGCTCGCGATGTCGGGCGCGCCAGAAAATGCCACGCCTGCGACAGTGATGGTCGAACCCACCTTCATCTGTCGCGGCGCCTGCGTGATAATCGATTTGACGAAGAGCGTGGTGATCGGATTCGTCTGTCCCGCTCGATCGGAAGGCGCGGCCGCGTCGTGCCGCGATGGATAGCGATAGGAGAGGTCCATATAGAACCCGTCCTGGGGCTCGGCGCACAGGCTCAGACGGGTGAGCCATTTCATCCAGTGATTGCCCGTCCACCCCGGGACCACGAGGCGCGCAGGGCCGCCGTGGAGCGGAGGCAGCGGCCGACCGTTCATCTCGTAGGCGATGATGCAGTCGGCCAACGCCTTTGCGAGCTCGAGACTCCGGTGAAAAGGCGGCTCTCTACCGGGCGGCGTGTCGCTGCCGAATGTGTGGATGTGTCTGGCGCCTGCTTTCGGCCCGACACGCTCGAACAGGTCGGCCACTCTGACGCCAGACCACCGCGCGTTTCCCATCGCTCCGTACGTCCACTGCACGTCGCGCACCGGGGGCCGATACCGGCTACGGCCATTGCCTGCGCACTCCAGGACGCACGTGGCCGTCGTCTTGGGCATCCTGTGCAGGTCGGCCAAAGTCAGCACCAGTGGCCGTGTCACTTCGCCGTCGACCGTCAGCGTCCAGGTGACCGGATCCGGAATCAGCGGGTTCCAGTGATGGCGGATGAAGAAGATCTCGGGAGGAGTGAGATACGTCGTCAGAAGATTGAGTGGAGTTTCCAGGTAGATCGGTTTGTCGGTCATCGGCAGCGTCGGGTCGCGCTCGACCTCACTGCGGGCGGCCGTGCTGGAGTGGCTTGAGTTCGTCGTTCAGCAGGCCGTAGCGGTTGGTCTTGTTCTCGTCCACGAACGTGATCACGCGGTATTTCCCGGGCTTCGAGGCGGCGGCCTGTCGTAGACCCAGATTTCCACCGGCACGTCACCATCCGCCCAGGCGCGCCGTGAACCCGACATGCTTCCTCCTGCCTTCGCTGGCATGTCGGCGATCTTGCGATACGCAGGTTTGCCGAAGCGCATGTACATCCGGCCCCGCTCGGTGAAGACGCCGGGCACTTCGTTTTCCTGGAAATAGTGCTCGACGAATTGCAGTCGCGTGACGTACTCCTCCAGCGCCTCGTTCTGTGGCGTGCGGGGGCGGATCGCGCGAGCGCCAGAAGGCGTCCTGAAAGCCTCGCCGCGCCGCTTCGTCGAGCGCCTCGTATTGTTTCCGCTCGTCCTTTGTGATCGTGTGATCGACCGAGGCCAGCCAGAGGCGGTCTTGAGGCGTCAGGGAGGCGCTGACCCAGCGCCAGCGAGCAGCAGCGCGCCAGCGAGTGCCATGCCGGAACGCGAGCGGCAGCCGGAAGCTCCGCCCGAGCGGCGCGGAACTTCATAGAGCTTTCGACCGTCAGAACGTAAACCGCACACCGAGTCTGACGAGTCTGGGATCGATCCGGCACGCGGGTTGCCGAAGTCGAGCCCGACGTGTCGGTCATCGGCCGCGAGTCTCGGAATCGGCGAATGCCCTGATTGTTGACGTTGAAGACATCGATGTACAGTCCCGCCGTCCGCGACTGCTGACCGAACACGAAGGTCTTCTCGACGCGAAAGTCGAAGTTGTTCAGGGCGTCGACGCGCCGCGTGCCCCGCGGCTCGATTCGGACCGTTTCGGTGCCTTGATCGAGGCCGCGTATGCCCGCCCGGCGGCCCCAGGCGGCGCCGGTGATGTAGCGGTAGATGCCGCTGATGTTGAACCCGCCCCAGTACGGGATGCGATAGGTGCCCTCAGCCTTGAAGTGATGCGTGTAGTCGAAGACCATGGGCCCGTCGCTGTTGATCGCGCGATTCGGGTTCGCGAAGACGCCGGTCTGACCAGTATCGCTCGTCGAACTGCTGCCCGCCGCGTTCGCACCGAAGTTGTTGTTCACGTTGCCACGGGTTCGCGACCACGTGTACGACGTATTGGTCTGCCAGTTGTGCGAGAACCGTTTCCTGACGTTGATCTGGAACCCGTTGTAGGTGCGCTCCGCACCGTCGGGATTCGTCATCTGGTAGAACGTATCGCCCGACTTGTTGTAGACCGTGATCAACTGCGCCATCGTCGGCGGTATCCAGCTCATTGTCGGGCCCCGGATCCGGCGCTGCACCGGCTCGTAGGTGGCGCCAGTGTCGATGAACCCCATGAAGTTCTTGTAGTTTCGTCGTATGTACTGGACCTGAACCGAGAGGTCCGGGAACAACTCGCGTTCGATGCCCGGCCAGGTACTGATCCACGTACGACGGCTTGATATCCGGATCGATGCCGACGTTGTTCGCGACGTCGACCGTGTCGATGATCTCGAAGTCGTTCGGTCCAAGCACCAGCGCGGTGATACTTCGGATGCTGCTGGCTCGTGTCCATGTGGTAGTAGGTGCCGCCGAGCAGCGCATCGTGGTAGCGGCCGTAGTGAAGCCGCAGACCGTGCGGTGATCGCCGGTCACATCCCACGCCGCGCCGATGCGCGGTGATATCGGGTTCGTCTTCAGCACCGTGCCCCTGCCCGGGCACCGACCCGCGATTGAAGTTGAACCGGATCCCTGGATTGATGGTCAGCCGATCGTTGACCGTCCACGTGTCCTGCGCATACAGGCTGCCGCGCTTGCCCGTGGCCGTGACGACGTAGCCGTCCCAGAGGTAGACGAGGTACGGCGCCCCGCCATAGTCGTAGTACAGACCGGCCGCCCGGATAGCCGTATTCGTTCACGATCTTCGAGCGCTCGAACTCGAAGCCGAACTTGAACTCGTGGCTCTTGCCCGCAAAGTTGTCGGCGTATCGCGTCAACGTCGCAGCGGTCACGTTCCGGTTCCGGTCGGCGCGATAGTAGTACGGCGAGTTCACCGAGTAGTTGGACGTTCTCGTCGAAGCGCGGGATACGGGCCGCTGCGCGTCTTCGGCGGCGTCGGCTCGAGCGGGAAGTAGCCGACGTATCCGCCGTTGCGAACGTCGAGCAGCGTCTTCGCGTTGATCGTCCAGGTGACGCGCGCGTTCCAGTTGGTCTCGGGCGCCGGCTCGATCACCGTGGTTTCCAGCGGCCGATCCGGGCCGGCGCCGCGGCCGGTGATGTCGTACTTGTCCCACTCGTAGAAGCCTTCGACCTTCACGTTCGGGCTCGCGGCCCAGTTGACCTTGCCGATGTAGCGCGGATCCTTCTCGCTGGTGAACGGGCCGATTGAACCCGGCCGGGCGATCGATGTTCTTGAAGTACTGGACGCCGGTGAAGAACCACAGCTTGTCCTGCATGATCGGTCCGCCGATCTGCGCCGTCGTGTCCAACAGGTGTCGATCTCGCGCGGCTTGAAGTCCTCGCGAAGATCGGCGGGCAGGCTTCCCGTGTTGTCGCTGATCCAGCTGTTGCGCTCGGTCAGATACTCGAACAAGCCCGAGAACCGGTTGCTGCCGGAGCGGACGATGCTGTTGGCGGCGGCGCCGGTGAACTCGCCGTACTCGGCGTTGGCGCCGAGCCCGACCACCTGCACTTCCTGAATCCAGTTGTAGTTGAAGAACGACCACGGCGACCCGCCATCGGGATCGCTCACGTCCACGCCGTCGATCAGCAGCGCGTTCGAGCTCGCCGTGCCGCCGTAGGCAACGCTGTTCGTAATGCCAGGCGCGAGGTTGATGACGTCGGGCTGGAAGCGCCGCGTCGGCAGGTTCTGCAGCAGCTCGTTGTCGATCTGCGTGTTGGCGGCGGAGCTCTTGACGTCGACCATGCTCGGCCGGCCGGAGACGACGACGGTTTCCGCGGCCGTCACTTGCGCCATCGCGACGTCCATCGTGATCGTCTGGCCCAACGGAAGCCGGATATCGTCGCGATTGACGGTGCGGAAGCCCTGCAGCTCTGCGGTGAGCTTGTAGACGCCGGGCTGCAAAGAGGGAAAGCGGTAGATCCCCTGGCCGTCGGTGACCGTCGAGTGCGTCCCGCCAATCAGGCTGGGGCTCTCGATGGAAACCGTGGCTCCGGGCATGACCGCCCCCGTGCTGTCGGTGATAGTACCAGTCAGCGTGGATGTGGTCTGCGCCTGCGCGTGCAGAAGCCGGCGGAGCGCAACAGCAAGGACGAGAAGGACAACCGTGACCCAGGACCGACTTTCGGTCGTGCACCTCGCGGCTCCTTTCGAGCTTAAGCGTGCGAGTGATCCGACGTGGGGCGAGCAGCTCCTACCCTCGTTGTGGGATGAGTTGAGCAATCCCAATGCCGGCGCAGTATACACCTGCGGACATTGCGAATCTGCGAAAAAATGGAAACATGGCTTGGTGACAGCGCGTCTGGTCCAAACAGTTGAAGAATTCTTCCGAGGTTCGGATCCGGATCGCGTAACGCGAACAAGCCCAACCATTCGTCCAGCCTCAGCCCCGCTGTTCGTCCCTCTCTACTGCTGCTCGTCACGTGTTCAATTGTCGGTTGTATGCGCGGCTGCGCGGAGCGCGCGCCCGATTCGCCCCACCGCGCCACCGGATGTCGTGCTCTGGTCACCATCGACACGCTTCGCGCGGATCGCGTCGGCGCATATGGCGGGCGCGCCGCGAGCGACGCCCAACCTCGACCGCCTGGCGCGGCGCGGCGTGACATTCATCGACGCGACAGCGCACGCACCGCTCACCGCGCCTTCCCACGCATCGATCCTCACGGGGCAATACCCCCCGAACACCACGTCCGCGACAACGGCGGGTTCGTGCTGTCGCCGCGATCCGGACGCTGGCAGAAATGCTGCGCGCGCACGGCTATCACACCGCCGCGTTCGTCGCCTCCTACGTGCTGAATCGTGGTATGGTCTCTCGCGGTTTCGAGACCTACGACGATCGCTTCGACACGACCGCCCCACATCTGTCGTTGCCCAGCCTGCAGCGTCGCGGTCCCGAGATCGCGCGCGATACCGTCAAATGGCTCGCGACTGCGCCGCGGCCGTTCTTTCTCTGGATGCACTTCTACGATCCGCACGCGCCCTACGATCCGCCGCCGGCCTTCGGATCGCGATTTCCAGGCCGAGCCTACGAAGGCGGAAATCGCGACGAGCGACTGGGCCGTGGGCGAGGTGCTCCGCGCGGTCGAGCAGAAGGCACCGAACGCGCTCGTCATCGTGACGGCGGACCACGGAGAGAGCCTCGGCGAGCACGGCGAGATGGAACATGGCATCTTTCTCTACGATGCGACGCTCCGTGTTCCGCTCATCATGGCCGGTCCGATGGTGCGGCCGGGCTGCGCGTGCAGCAGCAGGTGCGGCACGTCGACATTCTTCCGACCGTGCCGACTGGGTGCAGGTGCCGCCGCCGTCCGGCATCGACGGCACGAGCTTGAGGCCGCTCGTTGACGGGCGCGCCAATGCGGTCGCGCCGCCCTCCTATTCGGAGAGTCTTTTCGGGCAGCTGCACTTCGGCTGGAGCGATCTGCGCGCCGTGCGCGATGGGCAATGGAAGTACGTCCAGGCGCCGGCGGCCGAACTGTACGACGTGCGCGCCGACCCAGGTGAGCGCTCGAACCTGCTCGATCGACAGCGCAGGACTGCCGCACAGCTGGCGAAGTCATTCGCGACGTTCGAGGCCGCGCGGGCGACGGCACGCTCCGCACGGCGGCGCGCGCGTGGACTCGGTCACGGCAGCGCGCTTGAAGACGCTCGGCTACGTTTCTGGTCGGGTTGCGCTCGGCGCTAGCCGCCGGCGCGGATCCGAAGACGCAAATCGCGCACTATGTCGACTACGTGGAGCAGTTCACGCGAGGCGTTGACGCGCTGCAAGCCGGACAGCCGCGGGAAGCGGAACGTGTGTTCGAACGGCTCGTTCGCTTGTTCCCGGCGAGTTACGAGGTGCACCAGTACCTGGGCCGCGCACGGGCCGCCCGCGGCGCGCATGACGAGGCGCTTCCGAGTTCGAGACGGCTCGCCGGCTGAGTCCCGGAGCGCGCTCGTCGCGTTCGATGCGGCGCGATCGCTGGCGGCGAAGCGAGATTTCCCGCGGCGCTGGCCCGCGTGACAGAGGGTCTTACGCTGGAGCCCGACACCTTCTATGGCTACGTCGCAAAGGGGCAGGTGCTGCGAGCCGCCGGGCGGCGTGCCGACGCGGCCGCGGCATTCGAGAAGGCGCTGACCTTCAGCCCGGGGCTCGCCCTCGCCGAGTACGAGCTCGGCGCGCTAGCCGAAGAAGCCGGCGACCGGGCCGCCGCCGCTGCGCCACTATCGGCGCGCGCTGACGAGCGACGCGGGAATGGTGCAGGCGCGCGCCGCGCTCGAGCGGCTGGAACGTCAGCAGCCCGGCGAGGAGCGAACGATGAACGAGTGGGCCGCCGACACGAAACAGGCGCCGCATCGGCGGCTCGGCAGGCTCGGACGCATGCGATTCCACACCCGCGGGCAGCGGTGAACGTCCAAGCGGCCAGCGATCAGCGCGCCTGGGCCACTCGCGGATCGTCCGGGGGCGCTGGGCTCGCACTGGCCGCCGCGCCCCGCTCGTCGGGTGGCTCGCATTCCGTGCGGCCGTCACCGGGCCGAGCGGCGTCCGCCTCGGCCGGCTGCCGTCCGGCGTTCGTCCCGTCCGACCTCAACCTCCTGCTCATCACGCTCGACACGACTCGCGCCGATCGGCTGGGCGCCTACGGCTTCAAGGCCAGCGAGACGCCGAACCTCGATCGGATTGCCCGGGAGGGCGTGCTGTTCGAGCACGCCGTGGCGCCGGCGCCGCTGACGCTGCCGGCCCATTCGTCGCTCTTCACCAGCAAGCTGCCGCCCGCGCACGGCGTCCGCGACAACGGCGGCTTCTTCCTCAACGAGCGCGAGACCACGATGGCCGAGCGGCTGAAGGCCGCGGGTTCCGGACCGGCGGCTTCGTCGGCGCCTACGTGCTGGACCACAAATGGGGTGTGGCCCAGGGCTTCGAGAAGTACTTCGACAACTTCGACCTCTCGAAGTACCGCAGCGTCTCGCTCAGCAGCGTCGAGCGGCCCGGCAACGAGGTCGCCGACCATGCGCTCGAGTGGCTCGAACCGGTCGGCTCATCGAAATTCTTCGCCTGGGTGCACTTCTACGACGCGCACTCGCCCTACGACCCGCCCGAGCCGTTCAAGACGCGCTATCGCCGACCGACCCTACGCCGGCGAGATCGCGTTCGTCGATTCGCAGGTCGGCCGACTGCTGGCGTGGCTCGACGCCCATCACCTCCTCGACAAGACCATCGTCGTCGTCATGGGCGACCACGGCGAGAGCCTGGGCGATCACGGCGAGGGCACGCACGGGTTCTTCGTCTACGAGAGCGTCCTGCACGTCCCGCTGATGATCCGCGCGCCGTACGACGCATGCGGGCCGCCGAGTCGCCGGACGTCGTGCGCAGCGTCGACGTGCTGCCGACGCTCCTCGATCTGCTGGGCATTCGATCGAGCGACACGTTCGAGGGGCAGAGCCTGACGCCGCTGATGACCGGCGCCCGGAGCGGGCTCGGGCTCGAGGCCTACGCCGAGGCGATGTATCCGCGCTTCCACTTCGGATGGAGCGATCTGCGCACGCTGCGGGCCGGCCGATACAAGTACATCGAGGCGCCGCGGCCCGAGCTCTACGACCTCGAAAAGGACCCGCGCGAGATCCACCAACATCTAGCCGCAGCGCCGGGCGCTGGCCGGCGCAGATGCGCGCGCGATCTACGAGCGCATCGAGCAGCGGCTCTCGGCGACCGCCGCCACGGCTCGCGCGCCCGCCGAGATCGATCCGGACACGCGCGATCGGCTGGCGTCGCTCGGCTATGTCGGCACGTTCGTCCCGAGCGACGTCGACGAGGCGACGCGCGGCGCTGGCGGATCCGAAGGACAAGATCGAGCTGTTCAACCTGATCACGCATGCGCGCGATGTCTCGCGCCACGACAAGGACTCGGACGAAGCGATCAAGTCGCTGCTGGAGGTGACGCGGCAGGATCCGAAGGTCATCGACGCGTGGTTCATGCTGGGCAACGAGTACTACCGCAAGCGGCAGTTCACGCGCGCGATCGACAGCTACAAGCGCGCGCTCGCGCTGAAATCGGACTACGACCTGGTCGTCATCAACATGGCGAACGCCTACCGTCAGCTCGGTCAGAGACGAGGAAGCGCTGGTCGGCTATCAACGCTTTCTGGAGCTCGATCCGAAGAACGCGCAGATTCGGTATGAGGCCGCGCAAATCCTGATCGATCGCGGTCGGCTTGGCCGAGGCGCGCACGCATCTCGACAAGGCGCTGAAGCTGCAGCCCTCGATGGCCGCCGCGCGCAATGCGCTCGGCATCATCGCCCTCCAGAACGGCGACGCCGCGCAGGCCGAACGCGAGATCCGGTCGGCGATCCATCTCAAGGCCGACGTCCGACTCGCGCACTTCAATCTCGCGCTGCTCGCCGAGCAGCGAGGCGATTTCAGCGCCGCGGTTGCGGAGTACAGGCGCGAGATCGAGCTCTATCCGGCGAGCTACAAAGCCCAGTTCAATCTTGGGCGCTCTATGAACAGGTCGGCGACGTGCCGGCTCAGCTCGAGGCGTACCAGAAGGCCATCGAAATCAATCCGGGCTTCGCCGAGGGCCATCTGTTCCTGGCGAAGCTCTATCTGGACCTGAACAGACGTTGGACGAGGCGGCCAGGCTCGCGCGCAAGGGCCTCGAGCTCGACCCGTCCTCGGAATATCGCGCCGCTCGGGCACTACGTGATGGCGGACGTCTATGCGCGGGAGGGGCGCGCCGCCGAATCGGCCCACCAGGCGGCGCTCGGTCGGGCGCTCGAAGCCCGCCTCAAGCAACGGGGGACCCGCGCCCGAGCCGGCAGCGCGATGCGATGACACGCGGGGTTAAAGCTGGGCTGAAGCGGAGAAAGCGGTAGGCTGAAGCCTGTCGCCGCCACTGCGAAGGTGCGGCTCGGGGCCGACCCGAAGTCCGCATGGCGAAGGATGGCTTTAGCCCCGCGTCCAAAGCGGTTCGCGGTCAACAGACGAATCGCGGCGGCCTCTTCAGCTGGCAGCGGGGCTTCAGCCCCGCGCACCGCGTCGGCGGATACTGCCGAAACGAACACGGTAAAATAGATGAGGCTGGACGCCTTCGAATCCATGAGCTAAATGAAGACACAAATGCGCTTCGCCCTCGCACAACTCAATTTCACCGTGGGCGCGTTCGACGCCAACTTCGCCCGGATCGCGAGCGCCGCGGCACAGGCGCGCGCGGCGGGCGCCGATCTGCTCGTGCTGACGGAGCTGGCGACGACCGGATATCCGCCGCGCGATCTGCTGAACCACCGCGGGCTTCGTCGACGCCAATCTCGCGCTCCGCGACCGCGTCGCGCGCGCTGTCCGACGACCGGCTCGGCATTCTGGTCGGCACCGTCAGACCCGAACCCCGCCGGCGACGGCAAGCCGCTCTTCAACACCGCCGCGCTCTGCCACGCGCGGGCGCATCGTCGCGCGCCACCACAAGACGCTGCTGCCGACCTACGACGTCTTCGACGAGGACCGCTACTTCGAGCCCGGCACGACGGTGGCGCCGATGACGTTCAAGGGCGTCCGGCTCGGCGTCACCGTGTGCGAGGACATCTGGAACGACGCGGAGTTCTGGCCGCGGCGCCTGTACCCGCGCGATCCGATCGCGGAGCTGGCCGACGCCGGCGCGGAGATCTTCGTCAACATCTCGTCGAGCCCGTTCACGATCGGCAAGGCGAGCCTGCGGCGCGAGATGATCCGGCAGCAGGCCATCAAACATGGCCGGCCGTTCCTGTACGTCAACCAGGTGGGCGGCAACGACGAGCTGATCTTCGACGGTCACTCCACCGGATTCGCCGGCGACGGCACGCTGCTCGTGCGCGCGCGGCGACTTCGACGAGGACTTCGTCGTCGATCGATCTCGACACGTCCGGAGCGCCACAGGCGCCGGTGGAGCTCCGCGACGGTGAGCGCGTCGCGCGACGAGGAGGCCTGGAAGGCGCTTGCGGCTCGGGCTCGCGCGATTACGCGGGCAAGTGCGGCTTCCGCGACGTGGTGCTCGGCCTGTCGGGCGGCATCGATTCGGCGGTGACCGCGGCCCTCGCCGCCGACGCGCTCGGTCCGGCGCACGTGATCGGCGTCGCCATGCCGACCCGCTACTCGTCCGATCACTCGTGCGCGACGCCGAAGCAGCTGGCGCGCAACCTGGGCATCGGGTTCCACGTCGTGCCGATCGACGACATCTTCCAGAGCTATCTCGACGCGCTGGCGCCGGTGCTGCCCGTCGTGCGACGTCGCCGAGCAGAACATCCAGGCCCGCGTGCGCGGCGCGGTCCTGATGGCGCTTCTCGAACAAGTTCGGCTCGACTGCTGCTCACGACGGGCAACAAGTCCGAGCTCGCCGTCGGCTACTGCACGCTCTACGGCGACATGTGCGGCGGCCTGGCCGTCATCAGCGACGTGCCGAAGACGCTGGTCTACGATCTCGCGCGCTACGTCAACCGCGATCGCGAGATCATCCCGCGGTCCAGCACTGACCAAGGCGCCCAGCGCCGAGCTCAGGCCGAATCAGACCGATCAGGACACGCTGCCGCCGTACGAGACGATCGATCGCGTGATCGAGGCCTACATCGAGCGCGACGAAGACATCGCCACGATCGTCGGATCCGGGCTGGATCGCGCAACGGTCGAGGACATCGTGCGGCGGATCGATCTGAACGAGTACAAACGCCGACAGGCGGCACCCGGCCTGAAGATCACGTCGAAGGCGTTCGGGGTCGGACGCCGCTATCCCATTGCCGCCGAGCACCAGACGATCGGCGAAACGCCGCTGGCCTGAACCGCGCCTCATGATCGCCGCGTTGCGCGCACGCCTCGTCGAGGCGCCTGTCACGCGCTTTGCGCCCTCACTGACCGGGCACCTCCACCTGGGACACGTGGCGAACGCCATCTACGTGTGGGGACTCGCGCGTGCGCTCGGTGGGACCGTCCGGCTCCGGATCGAGGATCACGATCGCGAGCGGGCGCGCCCGGAGTTCGAGCGGAGCATCATCGAGGACCTGCAGTGGCTCGGCTTCGTCCCCGACCTGCCCGCATGGCGCACGCTCCGTGTTGATGCGATATCAGATGCACGTCAAAGCGATCATCCTCAGCGCTACGCCGATGCTTTGACCTCGTTGCACGGGGCCGGGCTGACGTACTGGTGCGACTGCTCGAGACAGAGAATCGCCCGCGACACCGGTGCCATCGACGCGGAGCCCCGGTATGACGGCCACTGCCGCGATCGAGGGCTTGGACCGGCCACCGGTCGGGGCATACGCGTGAGGCTCGACGAAGGCGCCGAGGCGTTCGACGATGGACTGCTGGGACCGGCACGCCAGAATCCGGCGCGTCAGTGCGGCGACTTGTTGATCCGCGATCGCGTGGGAAACTGGACCTATCAGTTCGCCGTCACGGTCGACGACCTGGTGGAGGAGATCACGCTCGTCATCCGCGGCGAGGACCTGCTTGCCTCGACCGGCCGACAGCTGCGGCTCGCCCGTCTGCTCGGGCGAGCGACACCGCCCGTCTTCCTGCACCATCCTCTGGTCGCCGGAGTCGACGGCAAGAAATTGAGCAAGTCCAGTAACGACACCGGCATTCGCGAGCTGAGGGCGGCGGGAGTCACGCCGGAGGACGTCATCGGCCGTGCGGCGGCGCACGTGGGATTGATCGATGAGCCGCAGACGATCGCGGCTGCTGACACGGCGCGGCTGTTCCGATGAGAGCAGCGAGGAGCGCAATTCATGCCGCTGTGAGACGAAGCGACCGGGCGGCTAGCCCGAGCGGACCGAACCAACGCGCGCGGCGAGGCGCGGCGCTGACTACACGCCGCCACGGACGGACACGGACATTACACGGACATGCCGGTCGCGCTCCGGCCGGAGGGCTACCCGTAGGCCGGCGCTGGGAAGGACGAGTGCCGTGGATCACAAGCACGCCCTGATGCGAGTGGTGCTTGTGATCCGCGGCGCTCGCCCTTCCCCGCCGCGCCTGAACCTCGCAAATGGGCCACGCTCGATGCGCCGGTCCGCCTCCGTCGTGGCTGATCCTCAGTCCGTGAACGTCCGTGTTTACCGTGGCCGATCTTGTGTCCGGGCACGTCCGTTGCGGACCTGTGGCCGATCCACTGTCCGTGATGATCCATATATATAATACTAGTGATCAGATGAAAGGGCCGTCTCTCGGCCAGTCCCGGTAGCATGTGAGTTCCACCATCGCATGCCCGGGCTGAGAGGAGGACGGCCCATGCGTGATAAATACATCGGAATCGATTTGCACAAGGCGTTTTTCCAGGCGTGTGCAGTGACGGCGACAGGCGAGCGACTGTGGGAAGGCCGCTTCCCGCGCACCGCCGCGGGCGTGGCGGCGCTCACGGCTCGCTGTACGCCACGCAGCGCGTTGGCGGTCGAGGCGAGTACGCCCACCTGGCACTTTGCCGACGGCGTCGCGCCAGCGGTCGGCGACCTGCGGATCGTCGACCCGCTGAAGACGAAGCTGAAAGCCGGGTATGCGGCGAAGACGGACCGACTCGATGCTCGGCGGCTCGCCGACGCCTTGCGCCGGGACAGTGTCGTCGGCATTTACTACCCGCCGCTGGCGATGCGGGAGCTCCGCGAGCTGTGTCGCCAACGGCTCGCACTCGTGCAGGTCCGCACGGCGGTGATCAATCGCGTGCGGGCGGTGCTGCTGCGGCAGGGCCTGAGTGACGCGCGACGGCTCGCGAGGACGACCGACGACCGGTGGCTCGAGACCCTCGCCTTGCCGCCGCGCGCCGCGGCGAGTGTGACCGGGTTGCGCCAGGTGCTCGCGGTAGTCCGCACGCAGACGCAGCAGCTCGACGCCGAAGTGCAGGACGCCGCGGCCCGCGATCCCATTGCGACCGCGTTGCAGCAACTGCGCGGCATCGGCCCGGTCCTGGCGTTGGCGATCCGCGCCGAAGTGGGCGACATCGGCCGGTTCCCGACGCCGGGGCACCTGGCCAGCTATGCCGGACTCGTCCCGCGCGTCGACGCCAGTGCCGGGCGCATCCGCTATGGCCGCATCACGCGGCGCGGCTCGCCGTGGCTCCGCTGGGCGCTAGTGGAAGCCGCCGTGCATGGGACCCGGCGGACGGATCGCGTCGGCCGATGGGGACGCGGCTTGGCCGTCCGCAAAGGGGCGCTCAAAGCGCGTGTGGCGCTCGCGCGGGTCCTGGCGGAAGAGATCCATCGGTTGTGGACCGGGATCGCGTGATGCCTCTCCAGGACGGGACTGTCGAGGATGAACATGACCCCACGTGGTCGTTCCGTGAATGACGCCCGTCCTGGTCCAAACTGATGCTGAGCTCACGGGTGAGCTCGAATAGATGGCTGAATGAGACATCAGTGTCCCGGGCATGCGACGGTGGAACGTACGACCCGGCACACCTCGAGTGAGCGCGCGCGGACGGATGGCCAGTAGGCCGTCCCCGCGCGCTCACTCGACGTGTGCCTAGACAACGACGGCCCTTTCATAGATGTTTATCCGTGGCTGATCTTCTGTCCGTGTGTGTCCGTGGTCGATCTTGTGTCTGTACATGTCCGTGACTGATCCGCGGCCCGCGGCGCGCCCGATGGGGCCTCATTCCAGCGGCGGCAACAGGTTGCATCCTGATGCGGTCGCCGATCTAGTGCCACGACTTCGACCCACCAGTCCGCAATCAACCCCTGAGAATCGGTGAAATCTGAGTAATCTGTTGATTGAATTTGGTCTTGCCATGAATCGCCGCACATTTCTTCAACTCACGTCAACACTTTCGGCAACGGCCCTGTCGCGGCTCGACGCGCTCGCCGCAGCGGGACGCGCGCCCGCCGTGATGCGTCGCGTCCTTCGCGACAGTGACGCGCCGCTGTTGCCGAGCGGCGTTCAGACCGGCGACGTCACCGCGACGCGCGCGATGATTTGGAGTCGCACGGATCGAGCGGCGCGGATGTTCGTGGAGATCAGCCGGGATGAGGCGATGTCGGCGCCGCGACTCATCGAAGGCCCCGCAGCGCTCGAGGACAGCGGCTTCACAGCCAAGCTCGATCTGGGCGCCCTCTCGCCGGGCGAGCCGGTCTTTTACCGCGTGTGGTTCGACGATCTCGCACGTCCGGGGCTTCGAAGCGCGCCAGTTGCGGGTCGATTCCGCACCGCGCCGACACGGGCGCGCCGCTTGAAGATTTGCTGGTCGGGGGACTCGGTCGGCCAGGGGTGGGGCATCAACGAGGACTTCGGCGGGTTGCGGCTTTATGAAACCATGGCGCGCCATTCACCGGATCTGTTCATCAACTCCGGCGATCTGATCTACGCCGACAATCCGCTCGCCGACACCGTCGCGCTCGACGATGGCGGCATCTGGCGGAATCGGGTGACGCCCGCAAAGCGCGGCGTCGCCCAGACGCTCGACGACTTCCGCGGCAACTACGCCTATTACCTGCTCGACGAGCACGCCCAGTGGTTCAACGCGACGACGCCGGTCATCGCCCAGTGGGACGATCACGACGTCCTCAACAACTGGACCGTGGCTACCGACCTGACGCGGAACGCCGCCTATCGGGAGAAGAGCATCAGGCGCCTGGCGGCCAACGCCCGGCGGGCGCTCTTCGACTACCTGCCAATCCGGGCGAACCGTGACGAGTCGGAACGAATCTACCGCGCCTACCGCTACGGCCTGCTCGCAGAGATTTTCGTGCTCGACCAGCGGAGCTACCGACACGCGAATTCCACCAACCGCCAGGACACGCCGTCACCCGCCACCTCGATGCTCGGCCGGGCGCAGGTGGACTGGATCAAGTCGCGGCTCGCCGCCTCCCAAACTGCGTGGAAGATCATCGCCAGCGATCAGCCGCTCGGCCTCATCGTCGGCGATGGCACCCGCGATGGTCAGCCGCTCTTCGACGCATGGGCCAACGGCAATGGCGCGCCTCTGGGCCGGGAGTTAGAGCTCGCCGATCTCCTGTCGTTCATCAAGCGGCGGCGGATCCAAAACGTGGTGTGGATTACCGCCGACGTGCACTACGCCGCGGCGCACGAGTTCGATCCGCGCCGAGCGGTGTTCCCGGATTTCTCGCCGTTCTGGGAGTTCGTCGCAGGTCCGCTCCATGCCGGCACGTTCGGGCCGAACGCGATCGATCCCACCTTCGGATGTCGGCCCGCGTTCGTCAGCGTGCCTCCCGGCATGAAGCCCAACCGCCCGCCAAGCGCGGGATACCAGTTCTTTGGCACGCTCGACATCGATCCAGGGACCCGCCGCCTGACGGCCGCACTCTGGGATCTGAAGAACACCAAGCTATGGAGCATCGAGCTCGACGCCCGCGGCCGCCTCTAGCGCGCCGCACTGCAGGACTGCGGCACTGCAGCACTGCGGCACCGCAGCACTGCAGAACTGCAGCACTGCAATCCTCGCCTCCAGATTGGGACAACCGTCGTCATTCTGATGACGAATGCCGCCTTGAGGGGATGCGTTGACGCCTCGGAGGGGCGACCATATCATCCGGCCGTCCCGTTTCCCGACGCACCTCTCAAGGAGTGTTCATGCGGCAGTCCCCTTTTCGTGTCACCTCAGCACTGCTCGTAGCGGCAGGCTTCCTCGCGCTGCAGCCTGCGGTCATCGTGCACGGCGACCCCAGAGCGCAGAAAAATCCGAACGCGCCCTTTCATCTCCAGGGGAGAACGTGGGCGAACCAGAAGGCTTTCATCGATGCGGGCCTCAGGTGCGGCACCAAACATCCCGACCAGTTCGAGCGCGGCCGGATCGAGGAAGAGGTGCGCCAGATTCTGGCGGCCAAGGGTGGTGGCAAAGGCAAACCCCCGGGCGGCGGCGGTGGCGGTGGCGGCGGGGTGGGGACGACAACGATTTCGGTGGTCTTCCATGTGATCACGTCGGGCAATGGGTCTGCCGGCACTGTGAGCAGTCAGGCGATCACGAATCAGATCAATGTCCTCAATCAGGCCTACGGTGGCAACGTCCAGACCGGCGCCGCGTCGACCCCATTTCGGTTCACGCTCGATCACGTGGAAGTAATCGCGAACGATGCGTGGTTCACCATGGGCATGGGCACGAACGCCGAGCGTTCGGCCAAGACCGCATTGCGCGACGGCGACCAGAGGACGCTCAACATCTATACCGCGAATCTGGGAGGCGGTCTGCTCGGATGGGCGACCTTCCCTTCGAACTACAACTCCGATCCCACATACGACGGCGTAGTGGCGTTGTATTCGTCGCTGCCCGGCGGAAGCGCCGCCCCCTATAATCTCGGCGATACGGTGACGCACGAAGTCGGGCACTGGCTCGGGCTCTATCACACGTTCCAGGGCGGCTGCCAGAGCGCCGATCAGATTGCCGATACGCCGGCGGAAAAGTCTGCGGCGTTCGGGTGCCCTGTGAATCGCGACACCTGCACGGGCCGCAAGTATCCCGGGCTGGACCCGATCGAGAACTTCATGGACTACACCGACGATGCGTGCATGTTCAAGTTCACGACGGATCAGGCGTCCCGCACGTCCGCGCAGTACGCTGCCTACCGTCAGTAGGGGCTACGGACTCCTGTGGCGGCGGCGCTTTAGCCCCGCCGCGCTGGGAACGCTTGTGGAGGCGGCCCTTTAGGGCTGCGCTCGCGGGGCTGAAGCCCCACCGCCACAGGTGTGATCAGCCGCGCTTGCCGTTCGCCCCGCCACGCCTCCGGCCCGGTGCAAAACGGTCACAGGAACCCGCGATCGGGACCACCTTCGATCCAACGGTTTGAAGCGGCGTGATTCAGGTGCCGATCGCACTCAAACTGGGATAACCACTGTCACAAAGCGGTTGACTTCGCCCCGCATCCGACTAATCTACACACCAATCCTTCCGGTTCCCCCCGTCGTTCGGCTCCTGTCCCCTCGTGCCGAGTGATGAGGGTTGGCTCTTTCTCGAGCCCTTGTTAGGCGTGCCGGGCGCGACCGCGCCCGGATGGAGGTGGGTGTGAGCTTGTGTGATTCCGCTAGACGACTGCTCGCGGCAGTGGCCCTCCTGTGCCTTGTCTGCACGGGCACGTCAATGGCACAAACGGGCACGGCGGCGCTAATCGGCAGTGTGACGGATCAGCAGGGCGCAGTGCTGCCTGGCGTGACCGTCACGGCTACCGGGGTGGAATCCGGCGTGATCCGCACCACCACGACCGACGGTTCGGGCAACTATCAACTCCTGGCGCTTCAGCCAGGGACGTATGCCTTGAAAATCGAGCTCACCGGCTTCCGTACGGCGGTCCGGGAAGGTTTGGTCCTGCCTGTCGATGTGCAGACGAAGCTCGATGTCCCGATGGAGCTCGGAGGCCAGAACGAAACGATCGAGGTGACAGCGTCCGTCTCCGCGCTGAACACGACCGACGCAAGCATGGGCAACGTCATCTCCGGCAATCAGGTCCGCGCACTGCCGCTCGAAGCGCGCAACGTCGTCGGTCTGCTCAGTCTGCAGCCGGGCGCGGTGTACGTCCCGAATACGCTCGACGAAGATCCGCGCAGCGGCGCCGTGAGCGGCGCGCGTGCCGATCAGTCGAACGTCACGCTCGACGGCGTCGACGTGAACGACCCGCAGTTTGGCACCGCCTACACGAGCGCGTTGCGCGTCACGCTGGATGCGCTGCAGGAGTTCCGCGTCACGACCAGCAACTACGGCGCCGACACGGGGCGTTCCAGCGCCGCGCAGGTGTCGCTCGTCACCAAGAGCGGCACCAACAGCCTGCACGGCGCCGGCTATTACCTGGGACGACAGACGGACTGGTCGTCCAAAGAGTACTTCCTTGGCCTCTCGGGCCAGGAAAAGGCAAAACTCGACAAACAGATCGGGGGCGGATCGTTCGGCGGGCCGTTGCTCAAGGACAAGTTGTTCTTCTTCGGCAACTACGAGCGGCTGCAGGAGACGTCGGAAACGCCAGTCCTCCGTAGCGTGCCGTCGGACTCGTTCCGCGACGGTGTGCTGATCTATGGCTGTGCGGACCCCGGGTCGTGCCCGGCGACGAGCGTACAGGGCTACACGCAATCGCATGCGATCCCGGCCGGGTCTGTACGGCCTCAGCCCCGGCGAGCTCACGGCGATCGATCCACTGCACATCGGTCCCAGTCAGGCTGCACTGGGTTTGTTCACCCAGTATCCGTCACCGAACGATCCTGGCCTCGATGGCGCCAACATCATGGGGTACCGGTTCGCGTCGCCCATCAAGAACGAGTTCAACACCTACATCGGCCGCTTCGACTATCGTGTGTCCCCCGGCCAGAGCCTCTTCGGACGGTTCAACTATCAGCGCGACGCGATTGCGGGCACGCAGCAGTTTCCGGGCCAGGAGCCGCGGACGACGGAGAAGGTTCGCAGCCGCGGGTTTGCCGTCGGCCACGACTGGGTGCTGTCGCCGACGATGATCAACACGATGCGGTACGGTTTCACGAATATCGTCGAAGACAGCATTGGCCAGCAGACCGAAAGCCGCGTCAGCTTCCGGAATATCGATGACTTCGAGCCGCTGACGGCGACGTTTGGTCGCGAGACGCCCACGCACAACATCGTGAACGACTTCAGCTGGATCAAGGGCAGCCACACCGTGAAGGCCGGCACGAACATGCGCTTCACGCGCGTCCCGCGGTACGACAACACGTTCTCCTTCAACTCCGCGATTACGAACGCGTCGTGGATCTTGGGGGTTGGCGCCAACTACGCTCCGGGCAACTCGTGCGATGGCACCGAAGACGCGTGCGCCGCGGTTCCGGCGGTGGGCGAGGATTATCTGGCGACGTTCGCCGACGCGTTCGCGCCGCTGCTGGGCATCGTGTCAGAGACCGACCTGAGCGCGAACTACCTGGTAGACGGCACCGTGCTGCCGGTCGGCGACCCGGTCACCCGAAGATACGGGTCGGACGAATACGAGTTCTACGTGCAGGACAGCTGGAAGGTCGGACAGAACCTCACCCTCACCGGCGGTCTTCGCTACAGCCTGTTCTCGCCGCCGTGGGAAGTGAACGGCCAGCAGGTGGCCCCCAACGTCGACCTGGGCACACTGCTGGACCTGCGCGGTGCCAACATGCGCGCCGGCATTCCGGACAACACGGTTCCCCTCATCAGCTTTGACCTGGCGGGCCCCGCCAATGGTCGGCCGGGGTTTTACGAGTGGGACAAGAACAACTTCGCGCCGCGGTTCGCCGCCGCGTGGACTCCGAAGGCAGAGGGCGGCTTCTTCGGCTGGCTGACCGGGGGCGACAAGATGGTGATCCGCGGCGGATACTCGCTTGTCTACGATCGTATCGGCCAGTCGCTTGCGACGCGCTTCGACCAGGTCGGCTCATTTGGCCTCTCGACGCAGCTCTCGTCACCGGTCAACGCGAACAACGAGGACAATCCGGACATTCGCTACACGGCCATCAACGTCATTCCCGCCACGCTGCCGACCGCCCCTCCCGGAGGATTTCCGCAGACTCCGCCGGTTGGCGAAACGCAGATCACGTCGGCGCTCGATAGCTCCATCAAGACGCCCTATTCGCACACGTTCAACGTCGTGGTGGGACGCGACCTCGGAGGCGACTTCACGATCGAGGGCGCCTACGTCGGCCGGCAGGGTCGTAACCTGCTGATGCGGCGCGACCTCATGATGCCACTCAACTTCACCGACCCGCAGTCCGGCGTCGACTACTTCACGGCGTCGCGCCAGTTGATCGAGGCCTCGCGCGCGTCAGGCGACCCGCTGAGCATCGCGCCGATTCCCTACTGGGAGAACCTGTTCCCCGACGCGGCCTTCGACGGCTTCAGTGCCACCCAGAACATGGCCGACTGGTTCATGTCCAACGAACCGGACTGGATTACAGCACTCTGGGTCGCCGACCAGTTCGGCTTCCCCGCCTTCCCGAGGACAGGGCAGAACACGTACCTGAACCAGCAGTACGGATCGCTTGCCGCGCAGAGCTCGATCGCGCGCTCGGAGTACAACGCCATGCAGGTAACCCTCAGAAAGCGCTGGAGCCGCGGCTACCAGTTCGACCTGAACTACACGCTGGCGCACGCGCTGGATCATGGGTCCGCGATTGAAAAAGGCGGCTTCTTCACCACCGACGACTTCGACAGCGGCGGCTATACGGGCTTTGCCATCGACTCGTGGGACATCGACAAGCAGTGGGGCAACGCCGACTTCGACATCCGTCATCAGATCAACGCCAATTGGGTTGCCGACCTCCCGTTCGGCAGCGGCAAGCCAATCGGGGGGAACGTTCCGGCCTGGGCGAACGCGGTGATCGGTGACTGGTCGGTCGCGGGACTCTGGCGCTGGACAAGCGGCTTCCCGTTCAACGTCCAGAACTGCCGCTTGTGCTGGGCGACGAACTGGAACCTGCAGGGCAATGCGGAGCTCGTGACACCTGGTGTACTGCCGGTGACCGAGACCACCAAGAATGCGGTCGACGGGCTGCCGAGCCCGTTCGCGGATCCGCAGGCGGCTGCCGGCTTCTTCCGGCGCGCGTTCCCAGGCGAGTCCGGCCTCCGAAACGTCCTGCGCGGCGACGGCTACTTCACCATTGACATGAGCGTGGCAAAGGGCTGGTCGATGCCCTGGTCCAACAACCACAAAGTGCGTTTCCGTTGGGACATCTTCAACCTGACGAACACGGCGAAATTCGACATCGGCGATCTCTCGGCGACGCCTGACCGCGCCGCAACGTTCGGCGCTTACAACTCGTCGCTGACCACTTGCGATGGCGGCGCCGGGCGATGCATGCAGTTCATGGTGCGGTACGAGTTCTAAATGGTAGGGGCGCATGGTAAATGCGCCGAAGCGAAGGTAGGACGACACTTGTGGAGGCGGGGCTTGAGCCCCGCGTAACACGCGGCCCTAACCGCCTCCACAGGTGTAGCAACCTCTAGGGCCGCTTTGCACGGGGCTGAAGCCCCGCCTCCACAGGTGTGCGGAGAGGCCACACCGACATCTGTTACCGTTATCCCGTGTCCGCCACGGCCCTGCGCATCGTAGGACTCACGGCCTCCCTCCTTTACGCCGCCACCATCCTGCGCGTCTACGTACTGCAGCCGACAACGCTGCCGGAGATGTCGGCCAGTCTGACTGCCAGCGTTCGCGCCTACAGAATCGATCAGGCCCGCTTCGACGAGGGCCGCCGATTCTTTCGGCAGGATCAGTTCGTCGAAGCCCGCGATGCCCTGGCGCAGGCCGATCCAGGACGACAAGACGCGACGACGCAGTTCTACATCGCCTACAGCTACATGCGGCAGGGCTGGGGGCGCGTTTACAGCGACGACGAGCTCTACCGTGCGGGAAAGGCCGCCCTGGAGCGCGCGCGTCAGGTGGCACCTGGCGGCACGCTACGCGTGGATGACCCGGGGCTTGCGCTGCACACCGCCGAGGAACTCTCGGCGGAGTTCGATCGCGGGCTGACGCGTGAGGTGTCGGACCTGAACCCGGCGCGCCTGTTCAGGGAGCGCCCGTGACGAAGCGGTCCCTCCAGCATGGGGCTGGCCCGCTTTCAAGACCGCTGATCGCCCCGCCCGACCTTCCGGTCGTGCGTGAAGCGGTCACCCTCCCCCTGTTGCTCCTGACCATCGCCGCGGTGTCTGGCCTGCGGATTACGACCTCCGGTTCGCTGCTGCTGGTGCCGCCATCGCTGATGGCGCTCATCCTGGGCGTGCTGCTCATCGGCACGCTCGTCGGAGCCGGCGCACTCGCGCCGAATCGGCTGGTGGGGGATCATCGGTCGGCGCTCGAGAACGCCTCCGGAGGGATCGTGCTCCTTGCTCTGCTCCTCGCCTCGGCGCAGGTATTCACGATGGTGACGCCGCCGTCGGGCCTCCTGGGGTTCGTGTTCACGACGTTCTTCTTTCTGCTTCTCTGGAACACGATGGCCGTGGGCCCGGACCGTCGGCAGTTGCTGCGGAGCCTCGCCGTCGTCTTCGGCGGCGCTTTCGTGCTGAAGTTCGTCGTGCTGGCCGCGGCATACGACGCCGGGAGAGGACTCCTCCACCGCGTGATCCTCACCATGCTCGAGGGCGTTTCATTGGGCGCACTCGGATTCGTCCCCGATGGCCGAGCGACGGGTTATGTGGCGTTTGTCACGCTCGGCCTCTTCTTCTTTGCCTTGATCCTGCTGCCCAGTCGACAACCGCGGCCTTAACCCCGGTGCTTTGCGGGCCTCCGTAGCCCGTTGCCCGATTGACGGTGCCTGTCACACGTGTGTTACTTTGCCGTCATGCGGGCGACATGAGGTCCCCGCGGAGATCGGTCCCCACTGCAACCTAGACGGTACCCGTTCACGAACGCCCTCCACCTGCTGGTGCTGTGGTCTTTCGCGGTCGCTCAACCCCTGTACGGGGTGTTGCGCGAGAACCGCGAGTTCTTCGTCGCGCACCGCACACTGCCCCTGGATCTGCTGTTCCTCGTGGTCGTGGTGACGCTGGTGCTGCCGGGACTCCTGGCCCTGGCCCCGACGCTCGCGTGGCGGCTGTCGCCGCGCGCGGGCGAGTCGCTTCACCGGGGTCTCGTGGCCGTCCTGTTCACCGCCTTCGCGTCGCAGGTGTTCGCTCACGTCTTCAACATGCCGTCGGTGCCGCACTACGCGCTGGCGGCCGCGCTCGCCATTCTCGCGACGTGGGTGTACTCGAGCGTCCCGGCCATCCGGATGTTCATGACGTATCTGGGGCCCAGCGTCCTGATTTTCCCCACGCTCTTTCTGCTGCACCCATCGATGGCGGCGTTCGTGCGAGCGGTCGATGTCTCGAAGCAGGCCGCCGCCGCGATGCCAGCGACGGCACCGCCCATCGTCATGGTGGTCTTCGATCAGCTTCCCCTCACCTCGCTGCTTTCCGAATCGGGCGCCATCGATCCGCGCTATCCGCACTTTGCGGCATTGGCCGACGATGCGACCTGGTTCCGGAACGCGACCACGATGGCGGAGCTGACGGAATGGGCGATGCCGGCCATTCTCACCGGACTGGCGCCGCGGCGGGGGCGCCTGCCCACGGTGCAGGACTACCCGTTCAATCTCTTCACCACGCTCGGCACGACCTATCGCCATGAAGTCATCGAGCCGATCACGTATCTCTGCCCCGAGCGGCTGTGCGAGACGAGCGCGCCGGTCTCGGAGCGCCTCGGCGTCCTGACCCTCGATTCCTCCATCGTCTATCTGCACACGGCCCTGCCGTGGGATCTCCGTGCGCTGCTGCCGCCGCTGACCCAGGACTGGAAGAACTTCGTTCGGGCGCAGAGCCTCCAGATGCGCTGGATCAACGCGCGCGACTCCGATCGGCGTGAGGCCCCGCGGCGATTCATTGGCGGGATCAGCCGTGCCGACCCGCAGCCCACGCTCTACTTCTTGCACGCGCTCCTGCCGCACGAGCCCTACGTGTATCTCCGGAGCGGCCAGCAGTTCACTGAAGACACCAGGCTCTTCGGCCTGAAGCCCACGGGCCGGTGGGTCCACGAGCCGTGGCCCGTCGTGCAGGCATATGGGCGGCACTTGATCCAACTGCAGTACGTCGACACGCTCATCGGACAACTCACAGACAAGCTCAAAGCCGAGGGCCTCTACGACAAGTCGCTCATCATCATTACGGCCGATCACGGCGTCAGCTTCCGGCCGGGGCGGCCGTTCAAGGGCGTCGACGAGGAAACGCTGCCCGACATCATGGCGGTGCCGCTGTTCGTGAAGCTCCCGGGGCAACGGTCGCCGGTCGTGAGCGATCGCAACGTGCAGACCATCGACATCGTCCCGACCATCGCCGACGTGTTGAAGACGACATTGCCGTGGCAGCCGGACGGGCGATCGGCGTTGGCCTCGGGGGCCGCGCCGACGATGAAGGTCATTCGTCATACGGGAGCCACTCGACAGATGACGGTCGACACGCAGGATTTCGCGACCCGCCGCGGGGATGCTGTCGTGCGGAAGTTCAAGCTGTTCGGTGCCGACAGCGCCGACATGATGCCCACCACGGCCTATCACGCCGAGCTCATCGGACGTCCCGTCGATGCCGTCGATCGATCCGATGATGGTCCGCTACACGTGGTTGTCGACCGGCCGTGGCAGTACTTGAAGTTCGACCCCGCCGGGCCGACCCTGCTCGGCATCCTCTCGGGGCGCATGCTGGACAATCGCGGCAATCAGACCAGAGTGTCGCTCGCGATTGTGGTCAATGGGCACATCCGGGCCACTACCTCCACCTACCGGTTCAGCGGCGACGAGGTGTGGACGGCCTTCATTCCACCGCGGCATTTTCGCGCGGGGGCAAACGAGGTCGAGGTGTTCGTGATTCGCGATCGCCCAGGAGGAGTACGCCTCGAGCGCGCGTATGCGTCGAGCGCGCGGCCCGAAACGCTCAACCTGGCGTCGACGGGCGCGCACGACTACTGGTTCGTGCGGCAGTCCGGATTCTACGATCGCGAAGGCGGCCCCATTCCGTATCGGTGGACCAACGGGGACGCGGCGCTGGCGGTGCCCTTCGACCGCGGCGAGCGGCCGCGGTCGGTGCGGATCGGCGTGGCGAAGGCGCGGTCGGCGACGCCGCTCACCGTTTCGTTGAACGGGTGCACGGTCTTCGAGGGTGCCGTCGACGAGACGCCATGGTTTCGTACCTTCGCCCTCGACCACTGCAGCCGCTCGACGTTCGAGGGCTCCGAAGTGCGCATCAGTTTGAAGAGCGCGACCGCGCCGGAAAAGGGCCCGGGAAGCCGGCAGATTGGGATCGCGGTTGAAGCCGTGAATCTTCTGGTCGAGCCGTGGCCGCCCGCTCGGCCGCTGCCCTCGACGTCGCTTGCGACAGTCGAGCCGCTCGAACCCGTGAAAGCGGCGATTGCGGCGGGCTCGACACTGGACGTGCAGCTTACGAACCGGGGCAAGAGTGTCTGGCTGAGACCAGGTGAGTCATCAGAACGCGGCGACGGAATCGACATCGCCTTGCGCTGGCGGACGCGAGGCGCCAACGGTCCGGACGCTGAGCAGCGGATGGCCCTTCCACGCAGCGTCTACCCGCAGGATCGTACCGTTTTCACGGTTCCTGTCGTCGTGCCCGATCAGCTGCGGAACCACGGGCCGTGGCAACTCACCATCGCGCCCGTCTTCCACGACGGCCGTCCGGTCAGGGTCGAGCCCCCTTTCGCTATCGAAGTGGTTGAAGGGGGCAAGTAGGCTCAGGTTAGTCAGGTTGAGGAGGTTAGCCGGGTTTGCCGGGTTGCCGCCGCGACGCCCAATAACCTGCCTGAACCCGCGAACCTGGACAACCTGATCAACCCGATGAACTGCGAGCGGGGACGTGCGTGTCTCACCGAGACTGTTTAGCCGTCCCCGTCCCTTCCTGCACGATGACGACGCGATCGGCGGCGGCGTTGGTCACGCGATCCTTGGTGCCGCTGGGCCACTCGATCTGAATCGACTTCGCCAGGGTCGCCTTGCCGAGGCCGAATGTGAGCGCGAGATCGCTCTGAGAACAATAGCTGGAACCGCTGTGCACGGTCTGGACGCTGACGCCGTCGGCCGTCTCCACGCGGACCACCGCGCCGATGCCGTCCCGGTTGGACTTCGTGCCGGCCGTCCGGATGGTGAGCCAATGGTTCCTGTTGCCGCCGTCGTTGCGCAGGAGTCGCGCCGGTCCGTGATTGTTCGTGATGAGCAGATCGAGATCGCCGTCGCGATCGTAGTCGCCGTAGGCCGCGCCCCGCGCCACTTGCGCCACGTTGAAGGCCGGACCGAGAGAGGCGCCGACGTTCTCGAAGCGGCCGCCTCCGAGATTCCGGAACATCAGCGGCGCCTGCTTGTATTGCACCTTCGGCTGGACACGGCCGATCGCCTCCTCGATGTGGCCGTTGGCCGCGAAGATGTCGGGCTGCCCGTCGAGGTCGTAATCGAAGAAGAAGACCGCAAACGCCAGCGAGAGCAGGCTCGCGCGTCCGACGCTGGAGGTCGGCGCCACGTCGACGAAGAGCCCGTCGCCCTCATTGCGGTACAGCGCAAGCATCTGATTCGCGAAGTTGCCGATGAGGAGATCCGGGCGACCGGACCGGTCGTAGTCGATCGCATCCACCCCCATGGCGCCGCGCGCCACGCCGTCTTCCGAGAACGCCACGCCCGCCGCGACACCGGTCTCCGTGAAGGTGCCGTCATGGGCGTTGCGATAGAGCTTGTTCGGCTGCGTGTCGTTGGCGACGAAGATGTCGGGCCAGCCGTCGGAATCGAAGTCGACGACCGCCACGCCCAATGACTTGCTCGTGGGATCCGCAATGCCTGCCTTCTGGCTGACGTCCTCGAAGCGACCCGCTCCGGCATTGCGATAGAGCTTCGACGCGACGCCCTTGTACACTTCCGGCGTGCAGTAGGACTTGGCTTTCCCATCGAGCGAGCAGAACACGTCCGCGGCCGCGGACCACCGCACGTAGTTGGCGACGAACAGGTCGAGCCGTCCGTCGCGATCGTAGTCGAGCCACGCGGCGCTCGTGCCGAAGCTGGCGTTCCGGATGCCCGACGCCTTCGTCACGTCGCGAAACTTGAAGTTCCCTTCGTTGCGAAACAGCCGATCGCCCTCGATCGCGGTCACGTAGAGATCGGCGCGCCCGTCGTTGTCGAAGTCTCCGGCGGAAACGCCCATCCCATAGAGCGAAACGTCGAACCCGCTCCTCGCCACGACGTCGGTGAACGTGCCGTTGCCGTTGTTGCGATAGACGGCCGGAAGCGTGCGCCTGCCGGCCGTCTTCCAGTCGCGGCCGTTGACGATCACGATGTCGAGGCGCCCGTCGCCATTCAGATCGACGAACGCTCCACCGGTGCCCATCGTCTCGGGCAGATACTTCTGACCGGCGCGGCCGCTGTTGTGCACGAACGTGATTCCTGAGGCCGGGGTCACATCCGTGAAGGTCACGGGAGATTGTGGAGGCGCTGAACCGAGAGGCATCGCGGCGGCTGCCGCGAGCGGCAGCAGCGCAACCAGTCCGAATCGCGTCATCATTGAGTGGCTGTGTAGGGGCGCACTGCGTGCGCCCGATGGTCGTCGATGTGCGGCCTACCGCTCATGACGCTGCGCGGAGAGAATCGCCTGGATCAGCTCCTCCGGCACTTCGGGCGGCAGCTCGGTCTCGGCCGACTCGAACGCCGCGCGGCCAAGCGTCACGGTGGCTTCGTAGGTCTGCAGGTAATGGACGCAGTTCGGGCAGGCGTTCAAGTGCGACTCGAAGTTGTCCCGGGCGCCGTTCGACAGCTCGCGGGCAAGATAGTCCATCAGGAAATCGTCGAACTCACGGCACGTCATACGCGTCGGGTGGCTCATGGCTGTTTTTTGCGCAGGTGCCCGTCAAGCTTCGTTCTGAGCGCCTGACGCGCCCGGTGAAGTCGAATCTTGACGGCATTCGGGGTGACTCCAAGCTCGCGGGCCGTGTCGGCCGTATCGAGCTCCTCGATGTCGCGAAGCACCAGGACTTCGCGATAGGCGTCCGGCAATGAAACGATGGCGTCGCGTACGAGACGCCTGGTCTCCTCGCGCTCGGCGAGCCGGTCGGCGGGTTCGTCCCAGGAGGCGATCTCCTGCGCATGGTGCCCGTCCTCCCGGAACACCGGCAGGAGCGGATCGAGCGGCTCCTCCGGCTTCCGGCGCCGTGTCCGCAAGCGCATCAGCGCCGCGTTCACCACGATTCGATGCAGCCAGGTCGAGATCCGCGCGTGGCCCTCGAAGCGATCGATGGACCGGTACGCCGACAGCAGCGCATCCTGCACCGTATCGCGCGCATCCTCCTCGTTGCCCAGCATCCGTCGGCTCACCGCGAGAAGCCGCGGTACGTGCAGGCGCACCAGCGTCTCGAACGCGTCGGCATCCCGTGCGCGCAGCCCGGCAACGAGCGCGGCCTCGTCGGCCAGGCTGGTGGCGGCGTCGCCCGTGCTCATTCCCGAAACGCTAGCACACCTGGCTCTTTGATGCCGCCCCGACGTGGCTGTTACCATGGCGCTGGGTGCCGGCCGGCTGGTCAGGAACTCAGTGGTGTCGGTGCGCCGCACACGTGGAGGCGGGGCACGCGGGCCTAACCCGCCGCCACAACAGTCAACACACGTGAAATCGAGGGTAAAGGTCCGCTCTCCATATGGATCAAAATTATTCGCTACGCGGAAACGGCGCTAACGCACGTGCCGGCCGCCATCGACCCGGATGGTCTCGCCGGTGATGTAATCCGCCTCGATCAGTGCCACAACGGCCTTGGCGATCTCGACCTCGCCTCCCCATCGCCCCAGCGGTGTGGCCGCGGCGACTTCCTGCAGTTCCTCCTCGGTCAGGTCCGGCGGCGCCACGATCGGCCCCGGCGCAATGGCATTCACCAGAATCTGATCGGCCGCCAGTTCGAGCGCGAGCGCCTCGGTGAGCGCGATGATTCCGGCTTTTGCGACGTAATAAGCCGTGAACCCCGGGTAGGACGGCCGGCCGCTCTTCGCGAGCCAGTCGGCGAAGTTCACGATGCGCCCGCCGCCACTGCGCCGCATCAGCGGCACCGCAGCCTGGCTGCAGAGAAACGCGGCCTTCAGGTTCACGGTGAGATCCCGGTCCCAGTCGACCTCCGTCAGAGCCCCGAAGGACTTCGACGAGTAGATCGACGCCATGTTGATCAGCACGTCGAGCCGGCCGTACGTGGTATCGGCCGCCAGCACGAGCGCCGCACAGTCGGCCGCCCTGGCGACGTCGGCCTGGACAATCGTCGCCCTTCGCCCAAGGCGCGTGACCTCTGCCGCGGTCAGTTCCGCCTCCTGCCTGGAGCCGCGATAGCTGAGCACGAGGTCGGCGCCCCTCCCCGCCAGCTCTCGCGCCACGGCTTGACCAATCCGACGTCCGCCCGTCATGAGAACCACGTGATCGCGAATCGTCATCAGCCGCTCCTACGGCTCATCGCCCCGGCCATGCTCCCGGACCGGCTCGACAAGTCGTGCAACGTTCAACCGAATCCACCTTCGTCCGCGGCTATCATGGAAGACCAAACCGTGGTGTCCGAATCCTCTCACGGCCGCAGGATCCGCTGGCTCGCCGACATCGTGATCATTGCGGTGCTATATGTCGTCGGCGCCCGCCTGAGGCTCGTCTTCCCCTTCAATTCGTCCGGTTCGAGCTGGGTGTGGCTTCCGGCCGGGGTGTCCGTTGCCGGGCTCCTCCTCCTCGGCCGCAACCGCTGGCCGGGCATAGCGCTCGGCTCCCTCATCGCCGGGCGGCTCGCCGGCAACCCCGTCGCCTCGACGGTACTCGCCATGGGCTATGCGACCGGCGAAGCGCTGCTGGCGAACTGGCTCATCGCGCGTGGCGGCCGGTTCGACTACGGGCTCGGCACGGTGCGCGATGTGCTTCGATTCTCGCTCGCCGGCATCGCCGCGGCGGCCGCGACGGCGACGATTGGCGCCTGGAACTTTACGGCACTCTCTCGTGTCGATGCGCAATATGCGTTGTCCTGGGTGACTTTTTTCACGGGCGACGTCGCGGGGATGTTGGCGCTCGCGCCGGCGCTACTCGTGTGGGGAGGGACGAGCGTTTCGTTCGGCGGCAAATGGCGGCGGCTGGAGTTCGCGGCCCTGCTGTGCGCGGCCTTTGCCGTGGGCGTGCTCGTCTTCGGTCAGAGGTGGCCCACCAACGTCGTGCTGCCCATCGCCTACCTCAGTTTCCCGCTGATGGTCTGGAGCGCGTTTCGATTCGGACAGGCCGGCGTCACGGCGGTCACCGCCGTACTCGGCACGTTCGCGCTGGCGGGGAGCGCGGCGGGCCTGGGCCCGTTCGCCACCGCGTTGAACCGTGGCGAAGCGGTGCTCGTGGCGGGCTTCATGAACGTCATCAGCGTCACGGCTCTCATGTTGGCGGCCGTCGTACAGGAACGCGCCCGCGCGCAGGCCGAGCATCGCTCGACCGAGACGCGGTTTCGAGCGTTCATGCAGTTTTCCCCGGCCATCGCGTTCATGAAAACGGCCGACGGACGGTACGTCTTCGGCAACGACGCGTGGGCGCGCCAGTTCGGAGCCCCGGCATCAGAGCTCATGGGGAAAAGGGACGCCGATCTCTGGCCCAAGGAAACCGCCGTCTACTTCCGCGAGAGCGACAAACAGACACTCGCGCGGAGAGGCGCTATCGAGGTGACCGAAAACGGCCCCGGTCTCGACGGGCTCCCGCGCTGGTGGACGACGCTCAAGTTCCTGGTCGAGGAGAACCCCGAGTCGCTGCCGCTCGTGGGAGGGATCACCATCGACATCACGCCGCGCATGCGCGCGGAGGAGGCCCTGCGCGCCAGCGAGGACCGCTATCGCTCGCTCGTCGAGCTCGCCGGCAGCGTCATCGTCGTTGTGGGATCGGATGGACGAATCGGCGAGTTCAACCGGGCCGCCGAAGCGTTCTTCGGCCTTACCCGCGACGAAGCGGTCGGCCAGGATTTTCTGCGCCTGTGCGTCCCGGAGGATCAGCGGCCTGACGTCCTCAATGACTTCGCGCGCATCCGCGAGGGCGAGGCGGTGCGCGAACGGGAATCGCTCCTGCCCGCCGCCGACGGCACCCGCCGGTCGTTTCTCTGGAACGCGACCAGGCTCCTCGACGGCAGCCGCGGGCAGGTGGGCATCCTCATCATCGGGCAAGACATCTCGGAACTGCGCCGGCTCGAGACGCAGCTGTTGCTCTCGCAGCGGATGGAGGGCATCGGCCGCCTCGCCGGCGGCATCGCGCACGACTTCAATAATCTGCTCACGGCGATTCTCGGCCACGCGGAGATGGCGCGTACCGATGTGGCTGAAGGCGATCCGGCGCAGAGCAACATCGCCGAGATCACCAGGGCGGCACAGCGGGCCGCGGATTTGACGCGCCAGCTCCTCGCGTTCGCACGCCGGCAGATCATCGAGCCCAAGATCGTCGACCTCAACTCGCTGGTCCTGAACGTCGGCAGGATGCTCCGGCGGCTCCTCGGCGAAGACGTCGATCTACTCACCGTGCCGGACCCGGGCCTCTGGCGTGTCCGCATCGACCCGGGGCAGTTCGAGCAGGTGCTCGTGAATCTCGCCGTCAATGCCAGGGATGCGATGCCTGGCGGCGGACGGCTGCTCATCGAGACGAGCAACGTGTATCTCGACGCCGACTTCGCGCGCAATCACGCCACCGTGCAGCCGGGACCGCACATTCTGCTCTCGGTGACGGACACGGGCACCGGCATGGATCAGGAAGTGCTGGCGCACATCTTCGAGCCGTTTTTCACCACGAAGGAAATCGGCAAGGGCACTGGCCTCGGCCTGGCGACGTGTTACGGGATTGTGAAGCAGAACCGTGGCAGCATCTGGGTGTACACGGAGCGCGGCCTGGGCACGACGTTCAAGATCTACCTGCCCCGCGCCGAGGCACCGCTGGAACCGATCGAAGCGGCGACCAATCGACCGGTCTCGGAGATCCACGGCACGGAAACGGTACTGCTGGTCGAAGACGAGACGGTTGTTCGCGATCTCGCCGCCGATGCGCTCCGGCGCCACGGCTACCAGGTGCTCTCGGCTGCGACGGGTGCCGAAGCCCTCGAGCTGGCCCAGCAAGCCGTTCGAGGTTTCGACGTCCTCGTGACCGACGTCGTCATGCCTCAGATGAGCGGCCAGCAGCTCGCCGAGCATCTGCTGGCAACCAGGCGCGATCTGAAGGTGCTGTTCATCTCGGGCTACACCGACAGCTCGCTGCGCGACAGCATCTACGGACCGACGATGACGCTCCTTCAGAAGCCGTTTACGCCAGGTCAGCTCGTGCTGAAAGTGCGGGAGCTGCTCGATACCGAGCGTGTGCCGAGGCAGCCGTCACTACCACTCTCCACCGCCACCGACTCTTCCAATCCGTTAGTGTGACGACCGGTCGTCCGGTCGTCCGGTCGTCCGGTCGTTCGGGTTGGCCAGGTTCGACGGGTTCGCCGGGTTCGTGGCGCCACCCGATCAACCTGGCTAACCCGATCAACCCGATCAGATCCCACAACGAAGATCAGGATGTGCTGTCGCGGCAGAGATTCGATGACGGAGGCGAGCCGGAAGCCTTCGGCTTCGAGTTCGGCCTTTGCCTCTGCCACCGTCATCTTGTGCTCGTCGCGAATCGGAATCGTCGGGTCTTCCTTGCGATACTCGAGGAGCACCAGCCGCCCTCCGCCACGAAGCGTGCGCTTCAGCTGCTGCAACGTTCGCTGTGGCGCTGACAACTCGTGGTACACGTCGACCATCAGCACGAGGTCGAGGGCGGCGGCGGGCAGGCGGGGATCATCGGGGGTGGCCAGAACCGTCGTGACGTTGCGAATCTTCGCACTGTCCAGTCGAGCGACCAGCCGCGAGATCATTTCCGGCTGCACGTCGGTGGCATACACGCGACCTGCAGCACCGACGGCAGCTGCGAGTCGGACGGTCATGTAGCCGGATCCGGCGCCCACGTCCGCGACGATCGAGCCGGGCGCAATGGCGAGCGCGGCGATGGCGCGATCGGGTTCCTCCTCGCGTTCGCGATCCTGGCGATCGAGCCAGTCGGCGCCCAGATGGCTCATCACGGTGGCGATGCGCCGCCCGGTAATGGGATGTACGGCCGGCGCCTGCGCGAGCGCAGCGACAGACAACGCGAGCGCCGTGAGCGCGGCCCCGCCAATCCGCGTGAGGGGCATCTTTCTCAAGGTTGTCTCAGGGCGCACGCAGAGCGCCCCTGCTGAATCACACGACATGCGCCCCTACTGGATGACGCGGAAGACCGGCACGTCCCTTCCCTCGACGAGCCACTCGTCCAGGAAATTCCACGTGACGACCCCATCGTCCGACGTCGGCTCGAGCAGGTGGAACGCTAGGCGCGCGAGCGGTTGATCCATGGGGACGAGCACCGACCCGACCGGTAGAGCAAGCGTCCGCCGCTCGCGCCTGACGTTCAGCAGGTGCACTTCCTCGTGACCCTGAGCCGCTCTCGTGCTCCGCTCGATGCCGCCCGGGACGACTGCTTCGGCAGGGACGGCGCGCGGTGCCGTCATCCGTTCGGTGCGGATCCCGTGCAGCATCAAGAGCGAGCGAATGCGTTCCGCGGCGGTGGTGCCGTCTGCCACGATCGCATAGGCGCGCGGCGCCACGATCACGTCAACCGGCGCAAAAAAGCCGTACTCCTGCATCAGTTGCTGGCGGACCACGGTCTCTTTCATCACCGTCATCGTCCGGCCAGATCGCGGGTTGATGCGTGTCTCCACGTCGCCCACGAGAATCGGCGCGGCCCCGAGAAACGGCGCGAGCCGTCCTGAGGTGCCGAGCGGGCCGAGCGTCCCTCGGCCGCCGGCGGCGACGGTGTCGCGGTCCACGTCGTCGATGAGGCGCAGGATCGCAGGACCGCGGCGCGCGATCTGCGCGAGCAGCGTCTCTACGAAGGTCTCTGTGACCTGGATCCGGCGATCGAACGAGAGATAGCTGTACGCCTCAGACAGGATCGCGATGCGGTTGCGAAGGCCGACGCCGTTTGTGACGAACCGGGGCCGGCAGTCGAATGTCCGCCACGCGGTCGCCCCCGCACCTGGCACGGCCGGGCGCTCCTGCTGCCGTTCGAGCAGCCCTTCGGTCGTGAAGTTGCCGTAGGTATGCGTCCGCCATCCGCGCGCCTCGAGCGCACGCGTCGTCGTCCCCAGCAGCGTCCCGCGCGTGAACTCGACGAGCCGCGGATCGGCGCCCACCGCAAGCGTCGGTGAATAGGTCAGGTGATAGGCGTGGTAGGAGCCGTTCGTCGTGTGCAGGTCGATGACGACGTGGGGGTCCCATTCGGTGAGGAGGTGCGCGAGCGCGCGCGACTCGGGCGCCTCGAGCTTCGTGAAGTCGCGATTGAGGTCGAGCCCCTGCGCGTTCTCGCGCGTGCCAACACCGCCAAGCGGTCCGAACTGTTCGGGCCGATGATCGAGACTGATGCGTTCGTTGCCATCAGCGTTGTAGAGGGGCGCGACGAGCACGACGAGCCGCGACACCAGCGGACGGAGATCGCCGATGGCAAGCCGGCGAGCCACGATGAGCGCAGCCTCTTTGCCCTCGACCTCGCCCGCGTGAATGTTCGCAAGGACGAGCACGCGCGGTTTGCCGGACCGCCGCGCCGAGGCGGCATCCTTGATGCCCGGCGATGCGACGATCGCGAGCGGCAGCGCCCGCCCCTCCTGCGAGCGGCCGAAGTCGGTGACATGAACGGAGGGGCTGGCGCTCTCGAGCGCGGCCAGGACACGCGTGACGTCGGCGGCCTGGCTGGTTTCCTTGAAGTCGGTGAGCTCGGCCCTGGTTCTCAGCTCGGCGTCATTTTTGCCGACAGGACCGTCGATCCAGAGCATGAGGAGGATCGCGAGCCACGTCGCAAGTCGCATCGCAATGGAGTGTATAACGAGCGCGCGCAGCGCGCAGCAGGCAGCGTAGGGGCGGATGGTAACCGCCTCCGCCCAGCCCCTACCCGGCCGAATGGCTGATGTGCCCGCGTGAGGAACGCGTCAGAGTTAACGGCATGTCGACTCCCACTCTTTTCAATCAATTGTCCTCAGCATGTGCGGAAACCGTTTCGGCCGCGTCCGGTCGCATCGTGCAGGTGCACGGGCGGCCACGCCGTCCCGCCAGCGGCGTCGTCATCGGCGCGGGCCGGGTCGTCACCACGAATCACTCGGTCGAATGGGAAGATGAACACCTGAAAGTGCGCACCGCCGATGGCCGGGTGCTCCCGGCCGAGGTCGCGGGACGCGATTCGCGATCCGATTTGGTGCTGCTCCGAGTCGAAGGGCTCGACACATCGCCGATCGAGCTCTCGTCGAACGCGACACCGACCGGGTCGCTCGCGTTGGTCGTCGGGCGAACCTGGGGCGGCCATGTGCAGGCGCGCCTCAGCGTGCTGACCGAAATCGCGGGACCGATTCGCTCTGGTCGAGGGGCGCCGTTCGATCGGCTGCTGAGCCTCGGCGCGGGGCCTTATCCGGGCTTCTCGGGAAGCGCGGTTCTGCTGCCCGACGGCGGGCTGGCGGGCCTGGCGACGGCGGGAATCTTTCGCGGAAACGGCCTCGCAGTGCCGGCATCCGTGCTGCGCGAGATCGCGGACACACTCGAACGGCACGGCAGCATCAAGCGCGGCTACCTCGGCATCACGAGCCAGCCGGTGCGCCTGCCGGAGAAGCAGCGATCAGGGCGGCAGAACGAAGGCGGACTGCTCGTCCTCGGTGTGGCGCCTGGCTCCCCCGCTGACAGTGCCGGACTCATCGTGGGCGACATCCTCGTCGCGTTCGATGGCCACGACGTCGACGATCCGGAAACGTTGCTGGCGCTCCTGACTTCAGAGCGGGTCGGCCGCGGTGTCGCCGTGGGGGTCCTCCGCGGCGGAGCACCACAGGACGTGACCGTCACCGTAGGCGAGCGCGGAGCCGGCGAGTAGTGTCCTGACCGTCGCTTCTGAAGCGTCGCGTCCGACGACAGCGTCTTATGAGTGTGGCCCGTTCCGTCCGCGTGCTGGTTGCTGCTCGAACGCCGGCGCTCGCGGCAGGCTTGAGAGCGCTCGTCGACTTTGACGGCGTCACCGTCGTCGGCGAGCGCGAAGCCTTGGACCAGAGCATCGGGCCTGCGGACGCTGATGTGGTGGTCGTGGCCGCCGGCACGCGTGTGGATGGGGCCACGCGGGCTGGGTCGTCTCCAGGCGTCGTGCTCGTCGGGGGCGATTCGGCCGCAGCCTCGTTTCTGTCGCGCAGCGGGGAGCGTGCGATCGGCGTGGTGCCGATCGATGCGGACAACACGGTCCTCCGCGCGGCCATTTTCGCCGTGGCGGCCGGGTTGTCTGTGGGGCCGGCATCCGCGGGCGGCACCCGGGCCCGGGCTGGTCGCGGCGAGGACGATTCAGACGGCGGGCTCGTCGACGATGTCGAGCCACTGACCGCGCGCGAGCGGGACGTGCTGGACGCGCTCGCGCAGGGCCTGCCGAACCGCGCGATTGCCGCTCGGCTTGGCATCAGCGAGCACACGGTCAAGTTTCACCTGGCCGCGATCTTCGGGAAGCTTGGCGTCAAGACGCGGACCGGAGCCGTCCGCCGCGCGCTGCGGCGCGGATTGATCGGATTGTAGGACAAAGGAACACTCATGTCGGCGATCGAAGTGTTGACTGACGAAGACCTGCTCGATGCCTACTCGCGATCGGTCATTGGCGCGGTCGATCTGGTGGGCCCGGCAGTCGTAAAACTCGACGTGACCACGGCGCGACGCGGCCGACGGGAAGGATCCGGGTCGGGCTCCGGCCTGATCTTCACGCCCGACGGCCTCATCCTCACGAATTCTCACGTCGTCGAGCAGGCGACGCGGATCGAGGTGCACCTGGCCGATGGCCGGCGCTTCGAGGCGCGGGTCGTCGGCGAGGATCGCGACACGGATCTTGCCGTCGTTCGGGCGGGCGGGCCGGATCTGCCCTGGCGCATGCTCGGTGATTCGCGTGCGCTGAAACCGGGGCAGGTCGTGATTGCGATCGGCAGCCCGTTCGGTTTTCAACACACCGTCACGGCCGGCGTCGTGAGCGCGCTGGGCCGCTCGCTGCGTGGCCGATCGGGCCGGCTCATCGACAACCTGGTGCAGACCGATGCCGCGCTCAACCCGGGGAACTCCGGCGGTCCGCTCGTCACGAGCCGCGGCGAAGTGGTGGGCGTCAACACCGCGGCGATCCTCGGCGTGCACGGGATCAGCTTCGCAATCCCGATCAACACCGCGCGGCATGTCGTGACGCATCTGCTCCGCGATGGGCGCGTCCGCCGCAGCGTGGTCGGCATCGCGGGACAGGACGTGGAAATCCCGCGTCGGCTGGTGCGCGCGTTGACGCTCACCCAGGAGCGCGGCGTCGGCGTGAGTCAGGTGCTCGAAGGCGGAGCCGCGCAGCAGGCCGGCGTCATGGTGCGCGATGTGATTCTGTCGTTCGGCGGGGCTCTCGTATCCGGCATCGACGATCTGCAGCGTCTCCTGACGGATGAAGCCATCGGCCATCCACAGCCGCTCGTCATCATTCGAGGCGACGACCGGCGCACGCTCGTGGTGATTCCCCGCGAGGCGTGATTACACGGATTCGACGGGATTTCACCGAAAGAATCCATCCACAGATTGCACAGATTTCACCGATTCTTACGGGAACAACGTTGCGGCCGGCCACAAAGCGCGCCTCGGTTTAGAATTGCTGCCAGGGCGCCTGCGTTCTTCGACTTCAATCGGGCGAGATCCAGCCACAATGGTCGCCAAGACACCGACAACATCCGCTGCGGCTGAAAAGCAACTCAAAGGATTCATCGGCAACTTCGATCAAAAGAATCAAGTGGTGATCCGTGCAACGCGAAAGGCGTTGCGCCGGCGTTTGCCCGCGGCCAACGAGCTGGTCTACGACAACTACAACTTCTTCGTCATCGGCTACTCCTCCACCGAGCGGCCGTCCGATTGCGTGGTGTCGATCGCTGCGGGCGCCAATGGCGTTGGATTGTCGTTCTACTACGGCGCGACGCTGCCCGATCCGCAGAAGCTGTTGCTTGGCAGCGGCAGCCAGAATCGATTCATCCGGCTCGAGTCGGCAGCCACCTTGACGCGGCCGGAAGTCGAGGCCCTGATAGCCGCCGCTTTGTCACAGGCAAAGACGCCAATGCCCCCCGGCGGGAAAGGCAAGCTGATCATCCGATCGATCTCAGAGAAACGGCGCCCACGACGCAAGCCGGCGAAATAGCACGACGTTCATCGTTCGTCGTTCCAAGTTCGTCGTTCCAAGTTCGTCATTCGTCATTCGTCGTTCCTAGTTCATCGTTCGTCACTCGTCGTTCGTCATTCAGTACCCACTCCTCGACCGGCATAGACAGCAGCAGATACTTTCCGCGCAGGTCGAGCACGTGGCCGATGTAATCCACCTTTGGGAATTCTCCTCGCAGCAGGCGGGCCTTCAAGCGGCGAATTTCATAGCGGTAGAGATCGTTCAGCTGATCGCGCATGAAGCGCGGCGAGGTCTCTGAACGCGGCATGATGCCATGCCGGGCGAGCGCCTCGAGCACCTCCGTCCGGTAGCGGTACGCCATCGCTTTCCAGTATAGGCGTCGCCTCGTCCTGCAGTATTCTCGGCTTCCGATGCTCGCCTCCGCTCTCGAGTCGCTGTTCGATCTCCGCGCCCGCAAGTCGACGATCGCACGCGAGCTCGGGGGCGGCGTCTCGACGTTTCTGACGATGGCGTACATCCTGTTTGCGAATCCGGCGATTCTGCGAGCGGCCGGCGTGCCATTCGAGGCCGCCGTCGCCGCAACGGCCGCCTCCGCCGCAATCTGTTCCATCCTGATGGGGGTTGCCGCGAACGTGCCGATTGCGCTCGCGCCGGGCATGGGGCTGAACGCAGTCGTCGCCTACCAGCTCGCCGCCGCCACCGGCTCGTGGCAGTCCGCGATGGGGCTCGTCGTCGTCGAGGGACTCGCGGTCTTTGCGCTCGTGGTGGTGGGGGCTCGTGAGGCCGTGATGGCCGCCATCCCCCTCGATCTGCGGCGTGCCATCGGCGCCGCAATCGGCCTGTTCGTCGCTTTCATCGGCGCGGTGAACGCGCGGATCGTCATCGTTCCACTCGGGACGGTGGCCACTCTCGCCCAGGATCCGCGCGCGGTGCTGCCGCCAGTCGGCGCAGGATCGCCGACCAATCCGGATGTGCTCATCGCGCTCGGCGGCCTCCTCGTAATGGGAGTCCTCATCGCTCGCCGACAGCCGGGTGCGCTGCTGATTGGCATCTTCGTGATGACGGGCGTTGCGCTCGTCACCGGCCAGACGCACCTGCCGGACGGGCGGTGGTTGAGTGTTCCGCGATTTGAAACGGCGGGCGCCGCGAATCTCGGGGCCGCGCTCTCATGGGGAGCACTTCCACTCATCCTGTCGCTGATGATGGTCGATTTTTTCGACACGCTCGGCACAGCGACCGCAATCTCGGAGGAAGCGGGCATCGTGGACGCGGAGGGGCGCGTTCCGCGGCTGAAGGCGCTGCTGATGGTCGATGCCCTGAGCGCCAGCATCGGCGGGTGGCTTGGCGCCAGCTCGGTGACGTCTTATGTGGAGTCGGCCGCGGGAGTCGCCGATGGCGCGCGCACCGGTCTGCACTCTGTCGCCGTCGGCGCGCTGTTCGCGTTGACGATTTTTCTGGCGCCGCTGGCCGGCATCGTTCCCGCATCAGCCACGGCTCCGGCGCTCATCGTCGTGGGGTTCCTCATGACCACGGCGTTGACCCGCATCGACTTCACGAACGCCGATACGGCGCTACCGGCGTTTATCACGGTACTGCTCGTGCCGCTGACGTATTCCATTGCGCACGGCATCGGGTTTGGCGTGATTAGCTACGTGGCGCTGGCGATTCTTCGAGGCCGCGCGGCGACCGTGCATCCCGTGATGTACGGGGTCGCCGCGGCATTCACCGCATTCTTTGCGTTTTCGTAAATGGCTTGACGATGCAGGGACGCTGGTGCGGTGCGCAGGGGCAGAGGGCGCAGAGACGATGTCAACGCCGAGGCCGCCGAGCACGCAAAGGATTATAGAGGTCTCTGCGAGCTCGGCGCGCTCCGCGTTTAATCCGTCTCTGCGGCCTCCGACAACCGAATGCGCCTGGGTTTAGAACCGGAACCCGAAGGCTGCCAGGATCGTGCGCCCGCCGGTAAGGCCGGACCGCCACGCTGGATAGTCGGCTTCCTGTGTCGACTCTCCGAAGCGCGGACCTTCGACGTAGTTCAGCGGCAGGCCGAGCTCGTCGACGGGACCGTCCCAGTCGGCCGAGACCGTGGTGTCGAATCCGATCTGCGTCTGGTTGTTGAACGCGTTCAGGACTTCGAGCTTGAGGTACGGCTTCAGCGTCTTCCACACAGGAATGGCATAGTTGACGCCGAAGTCGCCGACGCCAAATCCAGGGAACGTGCCGCGGCCCAGCCTGCCGAAGAAGATGTCCTGTTCGCCGCCGTTCGGCGCGTTCTGATAGCCCGCGGCCTCCGCTATGGCGACCTGCTGATCGCTGAGCGGCTCACCGGTGGCCACCAGGCTATAGGTGAGCCCGGTGTTGTAGCGCCAGAGCGCCGTCAGGTCGAGCTCGCCGATTTTTCCAAGGCCCAGGGTGTAGATGGTCCACAACCGCACTTTCGAGCGCTGGAAGTCGTCGACCCGGCCGATGGGAAAGTGCCGATCGGCGTTGAACACCTCCGGATAGTCGCCATAGGCCGACGGGACTCCCGGTTGGTTGCTCAACTCCCCTTCGGTGTTCCCGTCGTTTTTCAACTGCACGGTCCAGTGGCCTTCGACGACCCAGCGGTCCGCCAGGCGATAGCGCCCCTGCAGCACGAGCGCGCGGTATTCTCGGAACAGATCGTCGGGCGCATTCCGATAGACGATGTTGTCGAACGTGCCGAAGTTCACGCCGTTGCGGATGACTTCGGTCGTGCCCGTCGTCGTGTCGATGAAATCGTCGATGATCCTCGACGTGCGGCGGCGCACGAACGTGGCCTTGCCGTAGCCGCGCTTGCCGATCTCGCTGCCGAACGACACGGTGAACTCCTTGTTGAGCGCGGACGACAACCCGTCGTCGAACGACACATTCGCCGTCGCGAAGCTGCCGAACAGGACCTCCGGATAGTTCGCCGGATCCAGCCCTGGAGCGAAATCGAGGCCCTGACCCGCGGGCCCCGTGTAGCCGTACCAGATCAGGCTCGGGTTACCCACGTCCGTATTCGACGTGAACTGCGCTTCGCTGTACTTCCCCGCGTAGTGCGCATAGGTGGCCTGGGCCACGAAGCGACCGTCACCCGCGATGTCCCACGACGCCGCGAGCCGGGGCACCAACGTGTCGGTATCGGCTCCGACGATGTCTCCTGTCGCTTCCGACCTGACGCGCTCGAAGCGTGCGCCGAGATCGAACGTCCAGTGCCGGTTGTACGCCCATCGATCGTGCACATAGAAGGACGTCGTATCGGTGTTCATCTGGGCGCCGCGCTCGGCCTGCCAATTGAACAGCCACGACACACCGGGCACGAAGTCGGGAATGAGGCGCCCCTGGGCGTCGGTCACCGGCGCGCCTTCCGCGTCGGTCAGGTAGTTCGACCAGTAGACGAAGCTGGTCGGCGACTGCGAGTTGCCGCCTGAGTAGTGGCTGCGGAACCACTCGACTCCCCCCTTCACGTCGTGGCTGCCGAGGGACTTCGTCGAGAGGAAATAGGAGAGGCTCCCGGTCAGCTGCTGGTTGTCGCGATTCTCCGGATCGTTGCCGTCGAAGTATGGCGCGCTGTACAGCAGTGACTGCGGGATGCCGTTGCCGCCTGGCGTCCTGAAGGGCGAGTCTCTGAGCTCGGTGCTCTTGCCGCCGGAATTCCGGAAGCCGAACTGCTTCTTCGACCACTGCGCGGAAGCGAACATCTTCGGGCTGAGCACCCCGTTCCAGTTGATCACCCCGAGCTTCTGCGGAAGCTGCCGGTCGAACAGGACGTTCGGGTCGACCGCCGACGAAGAGAGGCCGCGGACGTTGGTCTGGTCGGTCTTGTTATCCAGGTAGCTTCCCGAGACGGTATGGTTGCTCGCGATGGTCCCGGTCAGCTTGATGTCGAAGCGCCGGTCGTCGATGCCGGCGACACCAGGGATGCTCGTCTCGCGGAGCGTGAATGGCGTCTCGGAGCTCTGATCGCGGAACGCGCCGAAGAACCAGAGCCGGTCCTTGAGAATCGGCCCACCGAGTGTCGCCTCGAAGGTCTGCTGCAGGTCGTCTCGACGCGCGGCGGTTTCGAACGGCGTCTCGTCGCTCCACGATGGATTGCTCAAGTTGTCGCGGAAGCTGCCCGACAGCTTGTTCCCTCCGCGCTTGGTGACGACGTTCACCACGCCGCCACTGAATCGGCCGTATTCGGCCGAGATGCCGGAGGTGAGGATCTGCGTCTCCTGGACGGCGTCCTCGATGTAGAGGTTGTTGGTCGAGCCGAAGATGTTGTCGTTCACGTCGACGCCATCGACGAGGAACACGTTGTCGAACGCGAAGCCGCCCGAGATTGTCACCTGCTCGGCGTTCGGCGTGTTGTCGGTCAGTCCTGGTGCGAGCTCGGCGACGAATTGCGGCGTGCGGCCGTTCGGGAGCGCGTTGATCTCGGCAGCGGTGTAGTTCGCGCCGATGACTGTGTTCGACACCACGGGCGAGGATTCGGCAACGACGTTGATGGATTCCTCGACCGCGGCAATCGTCAGCGTCGCGTCGACCGACGTCGTGCGGCCAAGTGCCACGATAGTCTTCTCTGTCCTCGGCGACATTCCCTGGAGCTCGAAGGCCACGGAGTAGTCTCCCGGCGGGAGGCCGCGGATCACGTAATTGCCGTTGATGTCCGTCGCTGCCGAGCGGGTGCCTTGAAGGGCCGGCGAGCTGACGGTGACGGTGACGCCCGGCAACGCCAGGCCGTCGCTCGAGCGCGTCGAGCCGGTGATTACGCCATTCTGCAATCCCTGCGCAAAACCATCCGCCGCAACGCCCACGGCCAGCATCACGGCGAACAACAGCAGACGCCAGCCTCTGAATCTCGTCATTCCAGAACGTCCTTTCGGGGAAACGAGCGCACCGCCCGATATGCCGTGCATTTGTGGCGGCGGGGCTTTAGCCCCGCGAGTGTCCGGCCGGACCCAAATGTCCGGCCCATGCGAACGGCTTGTCCAACACAACGCGACTCCGTTGCAGGACTGCAGGGCCTGTGCCTGCCTCTGGCCAACGACGCCGTGGCTGGTACCAGTGAGCGCGGGGGAATGGACGAACGACCAGCCATGGGTGACTGGACGCGGTTTGGCGAGGAATCAGGACGCGGAGATATTGGATGAATCCGGCGGGAATATTCAACGCCCTGGATCAGCGCCTGAGATCGATTCAAAATCTCAGCGCGCGTGAGCACGCTGCACGCGGGGCTGAAGCCCCGCCGCCACAAATGTGCGGTTCCATCTAGGGCGGACGCAGTGCGTCCCGACAACGCGCCGTTCGTTGTTCGTCGTTCGAGCGCTCGTCGCTCGTCATTCGTCGTTCATCGTTCGTTGTTCGTCGTTTGAGTGTTCGTCGTTCGTTATTCGAGGTTCGTCGCTCGTCATTCGTCGTTCGTCGTTCGTCGTTCGTCACTGGAGAGTGCTACTCTCCTCAGATCATGACCCTCCTAAGGGCCCACGCAGATATCCGTCGCGACCTCGCGCCGACGTTGCAGCTGGCGTGGCCGGTCATCCTTGCCGAGCTGGGATGGATGCTGATGGGCGTTGTCGATACCGTGATGGTCGGCTGGCTCGCCCCGGAGGCCATCGGCGCGGTCGGGCTGGGCAGCATCCTCTTCTTCACCATCGCGGTTTTCGGCATGGGGATCCTCCTCGGGCTCGACACGCTCGTCTCGCAGGCCTACGGCGCGGGCGATCTCCGCGACTGCCATCGATGGCTGCGGGACGGCATCCACCTCGCCTGCCTGATTGCACCGGTGCTCATGGTCCTGGCGGCGGCTCTCCTCGCGGCTCTGCCGGTCTTGGGGCTGCACCCGTCGGTCATGAAAATGACGGCACCATACCTGACGATTCTCGCGTGGAGTGCGCTACCGCTTCTGCTCTATGCGGCCTTTCGCCGATATCTGCAGGCTATCGGCGTGGTGCGGCCGGTGATGCTGACGCTCTTCGCGGCGAATGCGGTGAATGCGCTCTTCAACTGGCTCCTCATCTTCGGGCACCTCGGCTTTCCGGCCCTTGGCGTCTCTGGCTCGGCGTGGGCGACGGTCATCGCCCGGCTGTTCATGGCGGGATGTCTGCTGGCGATCATCGTCCGGCACGAGACGCGTCATCGCGCCGGCCTGTGGGACGTGTCGTTTCTCACGATCGAGTGGAACCGCATCATGCGGCTGTTGCGTCTCGGGGGGCCGGCCGCAACGCAATTGACGGCGGAGGTGGGGGTGTTTGGCGCTGTCGCCGCACTGGCCGGTCGCATCGACCCCGTATCGCTCGCCGCGCATCAGGTCGCCTTGAACATCGCCAGCGTGGCGTTCATGGTCCCGTTCGGGCTCGCGTCCGCGGGCGCCGTGCGCGTCGGTCACGCCGTGGGGCGCGGGGATGCGGGGGGCGCCCGGACGGCGGGATGGGCGGTCATCACGCTCGGTGTCAGCTTCATGGGAGCGGTGGCAATCCTGTTTCTGGCCGCTCCAGGCGCGCTGGCCCGCTTGTTTACATCGGACCCTGCGGTCTTTGCCACCAGCATCGCGCTCTTGAGAGTTGCGGCGGCCTTCCAGTTGTTCGACGGCCTTCAAAGCGTGACAACGGGCGCGCTTCGAGGTCTTGGCGACACGCGGACGGCAATGGTGGCCAACGTCATCGGGCACTGGCTCGTCGGACTGCCCGTGTCGGCCGTTCTGGCGTTTGGCGTGGGCTGGGGTGTGATCGGGCTCTGGATTGGCCTTTCGCTCAGCCTGACGATCGTCGGCGTGGTGCTCGTCGTCGTGTGGCGCGTCCGGCTGGTCGAACTCACGCGTCACCTTGCGGAGGCATCGCGCATCCCGCGGCTTACCGTGCGCCCTGGACTCCAATGACGACCGACCGCCTGTTCACACCGCGCTTCTTTCTGATGTGCGCCTTCACGTTCACAGTGTTTCTGTCGGTATTCCAGCTCATTCCGACGGCGCCGTTCCACGTGCGCGATCTCGGCGGGGGCTCGCTGGCGTCGGGACTCTTTCTCGGCTTCCTGACATTCGCCTCCGCCTGGTCGGCGCCGTTCACTGGCGCGTTCGCGGATCGCAACGGACGCCGTCGCACCCTTATTTTCGCCAGCCTCGGCCTGGCGGGATTCACTGCAACGTACGCCTTCATCGACAGCTACCCGCTCCTCCTCGCGCTCGTGCTGTTGCACGGTATCGTGTGGTCATCGCTGCTCGCGGCCTCCGCGGCCTACCTGACGGGTGTCCTGCCGCCGACGCGACGCGGCGAGGGGATCGCGTTCTGGGGGCTATCGAGCGTGTTGGCCGTCGTGGTCGCGCCCACGGTCGGATTCGCGATCTACGCGTACGGATGGCGGTGGCTGTGCGCGGTCACGACCGCGCTGAACCTGACGATGGCGGCGATCGCGTGGAGCATGGTGGACGATCGAGGCACGACGAGTCAGGAGTCGTCACGCGGTGGATTCATCGAGTGGCGCGTGCTCGCGCTATCGGCCCCGCTCTTTCTCTACTCGTACAGCTACGGGACCGTCAGCAGCTTCAGCGCCGTCTACGCGGACGCCCGCGGCTTGCACCCCAAGACCGTCTATCTCACGACGTTCGCGATCGTCACGCTCGTCACACGCCCCTTCCTCGGTCGATACGGCGATCGGATCGGCTACCGGCGCATCTTCATGCCCTGTCTCGTTGTCATGGCGTTCGGCATGCTGGCGCTGACGCTCTCGGACACGCGGCTTGGCCTTGCGGTGGCTGCCGCGCTCTTCGCGCTTGGCTTCGGGACGGCGTATCCGGTGTTTGCGGCCTACGTGATGCAGGGCGTCGGCCACGAACGCCGCGGCGCGGCGTTCGGCGCGATTCTGGCCGCGTTCGACACCGGCATCGGCGCGGGGTCGACGACGAGCGGATGGCTCATCGGGCGCTACGGCTTCCAGACCGCCTTCGGCCTGGCCGCCGCGCTCGCGGCGCTGGCGCTTCCTGCCTTCATTTTCAGCGAGCGCCGGTTCGGTCATGCCACCGGGCCGCACGCATCCGCCGCGGAGGCACGTGGACCCGATCTCGAACCGCTCGCGGACGAGTAGGCTGCGACCAGTCCTCGCGCTGCTCCTCATCATCTGGGAGCCCGCCGGCCTCGCACTCGTGGCATCGAGCCTGGTGGCAACGCTCGCCGACCGCGGCAACGCCGCCGTGGCGTGGCTCGTCGTGCGACTGCTGGTGACAGGCTTTGGAGTGGGCGCTGGGATGGCCGTGTGGCAGCGACGGCCGGGCGCGATGCGCCTGGCGCGCTGGGCGGTCGGTTTGTCGCTGTGCGCCGTGATGATCACCGCACTGACGCCGCTCTGGCCGCATCCATTGCCGCCGGGTGTCAGGGAGCCAGCGACCGTTCTTCTCTTCGGGTGGTACGCCGGATGGTGGGTGTGGACCTTACGACAGCCAGCCGAGCGTTGATGCCCGAGCTAAAGCTCGCGCCTACGGGCGAAGAAATCGAGAACACGAAAGCTCGAGAACACGAGAACAACAATCGTAGGCCCAAGCTTCAGCTTGGGCAAGCGCGGGAACACTCGATTACATACGAAGCACGACCTTCCCGATGTGCTTCCCGGCTTCGAGCTCCGCGTGCGCGGCAGCCGCGTCGCTCAGGGGGAAGACGGCGTGCAGCACGGGCCGCACCTCGCCCCGCTCGATGAGCGGCCACACTTCGCGCTCCAGCTCGCGCGCGATCGCGCCCTTCTCTTCCACCGTGCGCGGCCGCAACGTCGACCCGGTGAACGTGAGGCGTTTGCGCATCACCGGACTGAGGTTGATTTCCACACGCGGCCCATGCAGAAACGCGATCTGCACGAGCCGTCCGTCCGCCGCGAGCGCCTCGAGGTTTTTGGCGACGTATTCGCCGCCGACCATGTCGAGCACGACGTCTACGCCGCGACCGCCCGTCGCCTCGAGGACCGCGGCGAGGAAATCCTCTTCTCGATAGTTGATGGCACGGTCGGCCCCAAGCCGCTCGCACGCCAGGCACTTGTCTCGGGAGCCCGCGGTGGCAAGGACACGAGCGCCGCGGGCGCGTGCCAGCTGGATCGCGGTCGTCCCGACGCCGCTCGCCCCGCCGTGCACGAGCAGCGACTCGCCGGCCATCAGCCGACCCCGCTCGAACACGTTGGTCCAGACGGTGAAGAACGCTTCAGGGACGGCGGCCGCCTCTTCCATCGAGAGCCCGCGCGGCACGGGGAGGCACTGCGGCTCGGGGACGACGGCGAACTCCGCATACCCCCCTCCCGAAACGAGCGCCGTGACGCGATCGCCGGGGCGCCAGCGCGCCACCGCCGCGCCGTTGGCGACGATCACGCCCGACAGCTCGAGCCCGAGCAGGTCGGAGGCGCCCGCCGGAGGCGGATACTTCCCCTGGCGCTGCATCAAATCGGCCCGGTTCACGCCGGCGGCCGCGACTTTGATGAGCACCTCGCCCGCACCGGGCGCCGGCACCGTCCGGTTTGCGATCTCGAGCACCTCCGGGCCGCCTGGTGTCTTCGCTTCGATCACGCTCATGGTGGTCGGCAGGTTCGCGACGGTCATTCGTAGCGCCTCCGGATAGTGGGAATCAGGTAGTCGCCAAACGCCCGGCCGAAATCGAGCGCCGGTGAAAAGTTCCAGTCGCCTCGCGCCATGGAATCGTCGACGGCCGCGGGCCAGGAATCGACGATGCCCTGCCGCTTGGCGTCAATCTCGTACGTAATGCGCGCACCGGGGAAGGCATCCGTCACCGCGACACGGATCTCTTCGGCGGTCGGATTGAATGCCGCGACATTGTAGGCCGTGCGGGCCAGCTTTTCCCACGGCGCGCTGGCGAGCTGCATGAGCGCCTCGACGCCATCGGGCATGGCCATGAACGGGATCTGCGTGTCGGGGCGGACGAAGCATGCGTACGGTTCGCCGCGGGCGGCGGCGTGAATCATCTCGGGCGCATAGTCCGACGTGCCGCCGGACGGCATGGTCAGGGCCGAGATCAGCCCGGGGAACCGGACGGCGCGGAAGTCGACCTTGCCGCTGAGCGGCTCGGCGGCCAGCTGCTTGTAGTGCCTCGCGTAGTACCGGCCGAGCAGCTCGCAATAAAGCTTGTTGGCGCCGTACATAGTCGTGGGGTGGTTGTAGTCGTCTTCCTTCACCCGACCCGCATGCCGCTTCGTCTCCAGATCGGGCAGGCCATAGGCGGCAATCGAGGAAGGATAGAGGAACTTGACGACCCGGCCATGGGATTCTGCTTCCTTCTGGGCGAACTCGAGCAGCGTCAGCGTGCCCTCGACATTGACCTCGTGAGCCCTGGTCGGGGTAAATTCCGAACGGGTCGAGAGGAGCGCCGCGAGGTGAAAGATCAAGTCGACCTCGAACTCGGAGAGAATCCGTTCGAGGAGCCCTGCGTCCAGGATGGACCCTAGAAATTCCCGCTGGACGAGGCGGGAAAGCGACGGCTCGAGCGGGGCGAGGTCGAGCGTGACGATTGGGCGGCCGATGGCCGACAGCCGCCCGATCAGACCGTGACCAATCTCCCCGCCGGCGCCAGTGATGAAGACGACAGGCTTCCGCATGCTGCATCATTCTGGATCAGCCTTCGCTCGCGTGCGGCGTGGGCGAGCTACGGCTCGACAAGTCAGCCTTCGCTCGCGTGCGGCGTGGGCGAGCTGCGGCTCGACAAGTCAGGCGAGCTGCTACACTACCCCGAAGCTGGCACGCGGATGAGGACCGGCTTTCCGAAGAACCGAGGAGCCATGCGACGCGAGGACTGCATTCTTTACAGCGGAGGCGCCCCGGGCGCTGAGGCGGCGTTCGGCGCTCACGCAGAGCGCTACGGTATCGACGAGGTCAACTTCACGTTCGAAGGCCACACGCTCGTGCGGCACCGCGGATTGCGCGTGCTGAATCACGAGGAGCTGTTGGCGGGCGACATCAGCCTCGAGTATGTCTCGCGCCTCATGAACCGCCGGTACACCGAAGGCCAGACCCTGCGCAAGATTCTCCAGACCATCTGGTATCAGGTGAACAACGGCCAGGAAATCTACGTGGTCGGCCATATCGAGGAGGACAATACCGTTCGCGGCGGCACAGGGTGGGGCGCGGAATTCGCGAAGTTGTGCAACAAGCCGCTCTCGGTCTTCGATCAGGTGCGCGATGGCTGGTTCACATGGAGCGGCTGCGACTGGGCGAAGAGAACGTCCGACGACCTGCCCGTCGTGACGCATCCGCACATCACCGGCACCGGCACGCGGGTGCTCGAAGAAAACGGCGCCCACGCCATTGCCGAACTGTTCAACCGGTCCTTCGGACCCGCCTGAATTGGGTTCGGCAGGTTGGCCGGGTTACTCAGGTTGGTCGGGTTCGGCAGCGCCTCGAACCTGTCTAACCCGATGAACCTGCCCAACCCGATCAACTGCGCACGTCGACAACCCTGATTTCCCCCGCCAGCGTCTTCGACACCGGGCATCGTCCCGCGACTTCCACGAGCCGCGCTCGCTCGGTCTCGTCGAGATCGCCGTCAAGTCGCACCTCGCGCTCGACGATGAACGCGCCGTCTTCGTGCCGGCCACGGACGTGCACGTCCACCGCGCGCAGCGACAGACCCTTCCGTGCCGCATACGCCTTCACGGTCATCGAGGCACACGAGGCAATCGCGGCCAGCAAGAGCTCGTGCGGCGCCGGTCCCGTGTCGTCGCCGCCTTTCTCGCGCGGCTCGTCGCCGGGGAGGCGGTGCGCGCCGATCTCGATCTGCTGACCGAAGGCGCCCGCCGCGGTTGACGACCGGACCTCGCGCAGCCCGGGTTTCACCGTCTCGGCCATACGCTCACTCGTGCTCCTCACGGACATCGGCCGCGTCTCTGATGATGCTCAGAGCGCCGGACGGGCACTGCGCGACCTGATGAACGATGTCGAGCGTCGACGCGGCGGCGACGTCGACCCACGGCCGACGGCGCGGATCGAAAACTGCCGGCAACCCGCGCGCGCAGTTGCCCGAGTGCACGCACAGGTGCGGCTGCCACACAACAGTAATCTCGCCGTTCGAGTAGAGTTTCGTGACGGTACGAGTCATAGGGTTCCAAGGTCGGAGGTTCGGGGTCGTGTTCGGTTTGCGGTTCGCAGTTCCACTCCGCGGCTCGCTTGACTTGGTGCTGTGTACCAGGGAGCGGAGGGCGCAGAGACAATCTCAACGCCGAAGCACGCTGAGATCGCAAAGTATCAACGCACTCTGCGGATTCGGCGCGCTCCGCGTTTGATCCGTTTCTGCGGCCCCGCGAGCGAATGCGCCATCTTCAGCCATCAGTCATCTACCCGAATGAACTCCGGGATTAGGTTCGAAATGCGGTCCGTCGTTCGTCGTTCCCGCTCGTCACTCGTCATTCGTCGTTCGTCATTCGATACGTTGAATCTGCCCCAAGTGACGGCGCTCGTGGCCGGCGGCCCACTCGAGTAACCACTGGATCGAGATCTCGCCGAATTCGGGGTGCCGAAACCGGCGGTCGCTCTGGACGCTTCGGGCGTGCTCGATGGCGGGCAGCGAGAACTGACGCAATCCAAAGTACACGGCAAGCGCTTGTGGAGCCGTCGCGGCCGGATCGACGACGAGGAAGTCGTTCTGCTCGAACGGCTGCACGAGGTAATCGTCCTTGGTCAACGCCATGCGGAACCGGTGCTGGAACACGAGCTCCACCTGCGCGAGGTGAATCAGGATCTGGCGCAGCGTCCACTTGCCCGGCGCGTAGGTCGACTCCGCGCCCGCCGGTCCCAGGCGTTCCGCGTGCGCCCGAATCGCCTCGGGCGTCTCCCGCAGCGAGATCACCGCGTCGCGTTTACCCAAGTCGTCGGCATAAGGATTACGTCGCATGCTCGATTTCCCGTGTTTCTCGAGTTCTTCTATTTCCCGCCCGCGCCGAGGCCCGAAGGAAGTCGCGGCGACGAGATGAGCTCGCCGAAAACGCGCCATCGGACATCCTGGTGGTCGGCCGTCCCGCCCTGAGCCTCGACAAAGCGGCGGACGAGGTCCTTCCCGTAGTTGTAGTTGATCACGTAGCTTCGATACTTGTCGAAGAACCGGACACGCTGCTCGCCGCGTGGACGTGACGACAAGGTGTATGTGACCAGCCAGTCGACGGCGGCCTCCTTCGACATCTTGCCATTCAGATACCGCCGGGCGGCTTCGTTTCCGGCATAGCTCAACTCGTCGAGCGCGTGAAGCACCTCGTAGTAGCGCTCGGCCAGGGCCGGATCGAGACCGGCCAGCGGAAACAGCCGTTCGCGCTCGAACGTCAGGCGCTCGCGTCCGGGAAACGCGACCTCGATGCCGAAGTTGGCCGTCCCTTCGGCGATGAGCGACTGCGGCGAAAACAGCGGATACACGGTGAACTCGTGCCACCCGCGCGCCGAGACGAAGTGCGTCTCGAGGAGCACGTTGTAGACGTGGTGACCGGGATACCCCTCGTGGCAGGCCAGGTCGATGGCCCGATCGATGAAGATCGGCAGCTCCGTATTCACCTGAATGAGGCTGTGGTATTTGCCCTGATACCAGTTGTAGCCGCTCCATGGCTTCCCGGTGACGTACTCGAGCCGAAATTGTTCGTCCGGCGGAAGCGTCACGTGCGCCACCGTGCGCGCGCGGCATTCCGCGATGGCCGCCCGAAAGACCGCATCAAGCTTGTCGCGCGGAATCGCCATCCGATGCCTGAAGGCCTCCACGCGGTCAGGGAGCGCACCTGGTCCCGGCACGAGCGCGTCGAGCGCTTTCAGCGCCGTGGCGAAGTGCTCTTCCGTGAATGTCGGCGCCACGGCGTCGTACAGCTCACGGGATTCGGCGTCGAAATCCAGTCGCGCACCCTGGAGCATCCGCACGCGCGCAGAGACCGCGTGAACCTGTCCGCGCAGGTACGCGCGCCGCAAATCTAGCAGCGGATCACCACTCGACGGTGTCGCGGCAAGCTGGCCGGCGATGCCATCGGCCTCGGCACCCAGTTCCGACAGCGGCCGCTTCCCGGCCGCCGCCTCGGCCTTCCATTCAGGGGGTCCGTAATACGCGTCGACGAAATCGGGATCGTGCTGGCCCACCGCCAGCACCAGTCTTCACGTAGCGATCGGCAAGCGCGTTCATATCTGTCGCCGTCGCAGCGAGCAACATCAATGGCACCAGCACAAGAAGAGACAGGCTCCAGAGAGCGCGCACTACTGGACTCCAAGAAGCTCGATGTCGAACTTCAGCGCGGCGTTTGCCGGGATCACCGGAGGAAAGCCTCGCTCTCCATAGGCCATCGTCGACGGCACGGTGAGTTGACGAACGCCCCCAACCTTCATGCCGTTCACGCCTTCGTCCCAGCCTGGAATCACCTCGCGCGCGCCCAGCACGAACTCGAACGGCTGGTTGCGATCCTTGGAACTGTCGAACTTGGTGCCGTCCAGCAGGGTGCCGGTGTAGTGCACGCGCACCCGCCGGCCAGGAGTGGCCTCCGAGCCCGTGCCGACTTTGACGTCGACGATGGCGAGCGTGGTGACGGATTTGGAAAGCTCGACGGCGCGGGTCATGTCTACCTCGGAGCGGGAGTCAGCGGTTGATGGGCCGCAGGCGGTGCCACAAGCCAGCACAGCCAGCACGGAGACGACGCAGAAGGATCTCGTCAGCAACATCTCGCATCTTAGCCCGAGTGTGGCAACCGGCCGACGTGCAGTTGATTCACGGCAGCGAGTAAGTTCCACCGGTTCGAACGGGCAAACCACGAGCGATTTCTCAGATCAATCTGATGGATGGCCGTACGAGCGTGGCACGCAGCTTGAAGTTGACCTCATTGTCGCGGCCGTGGTTCCGTGAGGAGCTGCCGCGCTAACGGTGCCGGCGTGTTTCGCTGGGCCGGATCATCTGGAGGAACGTGATGAATAAGCAAGTCCTGTTTGCTGCTGGGGTTTCGGCCCTGCTGGCCGGTGCGCCGTTTGTCAGCGCGCAAGCCCCCGCTCAGACGCCGCCGGCAAGCGATCCGTCGTCGCAGTCGGCCAGTCCGTCCTCGTCCGCGTCGCCGCAGACGGTCACCGGCTGTCTGACACCAGGCGCGGACGGCAAGTCGTTCATCCTGACGGAAATATCGCCAAGCGGCGCGGCGTCGAGCGCGGCGTCAGCGACGCCGAAGACGTGGACCGTCGTGTCGTCGGGCGACGTGGATCTCACCAAATACGCCAACCACAAGGTTGAGATCACTGGGTCGCCTGAGGATAAGGGGCGCTCGAGCGCCTATCCTCCGCCCAGCTCAAGCCCCTCAACGGCGGCAGCCACTAGCGGACCGACGCTGCAAGTCAAGTCCGTGAAGGACGTGTCGAACAGCTGCTCGTAGCGCCGAAACGCGCTCGGTTGCAGCGAGGACGCCGGCCGCTTGGTCGGCGTCCTTTTTTTTGGCGGCGCCGATGCACTAGACCGAGACTCGCTTGACTTGGTGATCCAGGGACACTGGTGCAGTGCGCAGGGAGCCGAGGGCGCAGAGACGATGTCAACGCCGAGGCCGCGAAGCACGCATCTATGAAAGGGCCCCTCGCGTCAAGACACACGTCGAGTGAGCGGAGCGCGCCCGGCGTATCAAGCCATCCGGGCGCGCGCAGCGAACGGGTAGAAACGACCGACGAGGTTTGCTCGTTCACACATACTCCGGGCGCCTGACGTCTGCAATGCATCTATCCGAGTGCACCACCAGAGGCGCACGCACTCTCAGGTTGGCCCACGTGCGGCACATTCAGAGATCGACGCCGGCCCTGCGGGTCCGGCATCATGCGTGCTCGCGACACTCCGCACGTGGAGAGGACGTCACGACTCCACGGTCTTCTGCGGCCAGGTGCTCACGACCTGGTCGCACAGCACACGCGCCAACGCGACGCGCGCTGTGTAGAGGCCCTTTCGCACGGCCAGGCGGCGCGCCCAGCGCCCCACCGCATCCGGCCGTTTGATGGCGTGCCGTGCCATTTCGACCAGCGCCCAGCGCAGCCACGGTGACCCGTCGCGCGTGATGCGCCCGTGATACACGCGATCGCCACTGCTGTCGACGCGCGGCACCAGGCCGGCATAACACGCCAGCGCCGGCCCGCGCGTGAACCGCGCGATGTCGCCGATCTCCGCGCGGATCGTCAACGCCATCACCGGCCCGATCCCGACCAGCTCGGTCAAGGCCCCCGCGATCGGGTCGGCGGCGGCCCGTTGCCGCACCTCCGCATCGGCCGCCTGCGCGTCGATGTGGATCGCGCGATACAGGCGCTCGAGCCGCCGCAGGGTGCGGTCCGCGTCGGGCGGCAACGACACCGCGGCCAGCCACGCCAGCGCCCGCGGGGCGTACAGTCGGGTGCCGGGCGGCTCGCCGGCATCGCACCGCAACAGCAGCGCCCGAATCATCTGCGCGAGCCGCGTGCGCAACCGCACCACTTGATGCCGGCCCCGACACACCTCGCGCAGTTCGCGGATCGCCGGCGGCGGAATGTAGATGCTCACGACGCTCTCACGCCGCAGTGCATCCGCCAGCCGGCGGGCATCGAGCCGATCGGTCTTCGCCGCGAACCCGGCCTTGAGCTTGGTCTTGCGCGGATCGACGACGCAGACCCGCGCGCCGGTCGGGCGCAGCGCGTCGACGAAGGCCCACGTCGGACCACTCGCTTCAACGGCCACGACCTGCGCGCTGCCGATGCCCCGCGCGATAAACCGCGCCACCCCCTCGGATGTCCGCGGGAACCGCCCCTCCCACGTCCGCTCGCCGGTGGGCCTCAGCGCGCACGCCTGGAAAAACGCCTTGTGCAAATCAACACCGATATATTCTTGGGTCATGGGCTGTCCTCCTCTCACAGCCCGGAGCATGCGGGGTTGAGCGACTGCATTATCTCCGGCGCCGCGAGTGGGCGACGGCCCTTTCATTTGATCAGAGGACTATTAAATAGAGTCTCGGCGGGTAAATAAAAGTCTCGGCGGGCTCCGCGATCTCTGCGTTTAATCCGTCTCTGCGGGCTCCGCCGAGCGAATGCGCCATCTGACATCCCTCGAGTGGAGCTCTGGCGAACTGTGGGGTTTAGATCGCGTGGTCGATCGGGAAGGGAGCGCCGCTCCAGGCCCGCTTGCCCGTGAACGGGTCGGCAGGTGCCGCCCAAAACGGATCTGTCGGCGGAAGACCGAGTGGCAGGAACGCCGCCGCACACAAATACAGGCTGCCCGTCGAGATGTACCGCTCGCCGATCGCCGGCTGGTGGCCTGCCAGTCCGATGCGCAGCCATCCATCCCCATCGAACGTGTCCGGCGCTTCGAGCGTGCGGCGAATGACGGCGGTGAGCGCACCGCGCACCTGCGCCGGCGTGAGCTCTGTGGGGAGCTGCCGGTTGAGCGCGAGGTGGGCCAGCAGATGGAACGCGCCGCAGCGATACGCAATCGATCGGCCGGTGGCCGGAAAGCTGCCGTCGGGGGCGACGAGCCGCTCGAGGATCGCGCCGTAGCGGCGCGCGCGTTCGAGAGCCCGCGGCGCCAGCTCGTCCCACGCCTTCACGCCGCCAGCACAGACATCCAGCACATCGAGAAGCATCGGCTGGATGACGAAGCTGTTGTAGTAGTCCCAGTGAAACGATGGACCGTCGCCGTATACGCCGTCGCCCACATACCATTGGTCATGCTGCCGCACCGCGTAGTCCACGCGCACGCGATCCCACTCGGCGGTGAGCGTCTTCAATCCGGCCTCGACCATCGCTGAAAAGAGGAGCCAGTTGCTGAACCCGGGCGTGATGCGGCGGGTCGATTCCAGCGCGGCGACGAGCCGTGTCCGGGACGGCTGATCGAGGGCATCGCGCAACGATCGGGGTGCGCGGACGATGGCCTGCGCCAGAAACGCGGCGTCAACGAGCGGCTGCGACTCGCGGGTGAAATTGAGCGCATCGGGCGAGGCCGGATCGAGACCCACACCAAGACCTGCCACCGCAAGCCGCCGAAGGCGAGCCTGCGTCCCGGCTTCGACGCCGCTGAGTCCGCTCAGCTCAAGCCACGGCGCGATGCCGTTCAGCAGGCGTCCGACGGCTTCGAGGTGCGTCACGCCCGACCGGTCGCTCCCCGCGGCCTGCTCGACCGGCATGCGCTGCCGCAATCGGCCTTCCGCCAGATGACCGAGCACGGGCGTCGCGAGCCGTTCGACGAGCGACACCCATCGGTCGCGATCCGTTGTGGTTGATTGCGACGATGTGGGGGATACACGCGCCCTGACCGCGGCCGCGATTGGCGCCACGCCGGCCGCACCGAGAAACGCTCGACGGTTCATGGCAGAGAGGATACAGGCATCGCGGTGCTGCAGTGCTGCAGTGCGGCGGTGCGGCAGTGCGGCAGTGCGGCAGTGCGGCGGTGCGGCAGTGCGGCGGTGCGGCAGTGCGGCAGTGCGGCAGTGCGGCGGTGCGGCGGTGCGGCAGTGCGGCAGTGCGGCGGTGCGGCGGTGCGGCAGTGCGGCGGGGGGCAGTGCTGCGGGGCATTTCTGATGAGGTTATTCGTTCGAAGCGCGCTACGAGGAGGGTGGGAGGCCCGGGTCAGCGGGTGGTTCTCTGCCTCACAGGGGGTTTGCACACTGGACACGGCCACCACTTGCGGCCGGCTTCGTCCAGCGTGATCGACGTCCGCTCGGTGCCGAGCTTGGGGCAGGTTGCCGTGTGGTATTTGTTGTCGCGCGGCTGCGTGAAGACCTTCGTCGCATTTGGATCGACCGCGACGCCGCTGCCCGTTCCGACGCCGCACGCCGCGTGGGGCGTCAGCTTGCGCCGGATCGCCTCTGAGCGTTTCATCACCCGCACGCTCGAGCCGGCCTTCGCCACAAGCGGGCAGCCGGGCTGGTGGAACTCCTTGTCGCCTGGGATCGATACCACGAGGTCGCCGGGACTTTGTGCCATCGCAGGGCGCACGGGGCCGCTGATGGTGCTCATCCCGACGAGGACAGCCAACACGATGGCCCGCGTCATCCTAGGTAGGATAGCATTCGACGCGAGCGGAGCCGCATCAGCGCCGCACTCAGCAGGAGGATGTCGATGACGACCAGTCTCACTCGCCGCGCGTTCGTGGGCACCGCTCTCGCGATGGCCTCGTCGAGCCGCCTGGCGCGTGCCGCAGAGCCGGTCGCGGCTGGTGCCGCACGAGGCGGCGATCCGCGGCTCACGATTGGCGTCGCGTCGTATTCGCTCCGGAAGTTCACGCTGGATCAGACACTCGACATGGCCAAGACGCTTGGCGTGACGCACATGACGTTCAAGGACGTCCACCTGCCGAGGACGGATCCGGCGGAAACCACGCGCGCGTTGCGCGCGAAGATCGAGGCCGCGGGGATCACAATCATGGGCGGCGGTACCATCAACCTTCCGAACGACCCAGTGCAGATCAGGAAGGACTTCGAGTATGCAAAGGCCGCCGGCTTCCCGCTGATCTTCATCTCGCCCGAGCCCGCCTCACTCGATACCGTGGAGCAGATGGCCAAGGAGTTCGACATCAAGGCGGCCATTCACAATCACGGACCCGAGGATAAACACTGGCCACGGCCCGAGGACGCCTACGCGGCGATTGCCTCGCGCGACAAGCACCTTGGGCTCTGCATCGACATTGGCCATACGACGCGGACGGGCACCGACCCCGTCCAGGCCTGCCGCCAGTTTCGCGACCGGCTCTACGACCTGCACGTGAAGGACCTTGCCGTGAAGACCGACAAAGACAGCCAGGTCGAGGTGGGCCGCGGCGTGCTCGACTTCCCCGCGCTCTTCAGGACACTCATCGACATCGGCTACAAGGGGCAGGTCGGGCTCGAATACGAGATACACGAGACCGACCCACTCCCCGGGATGATCGAGTCGATCGCCTACATGCGCGGCGTGTTGGCCGGCGTCGCCACGTAGGCATCGGCCTCGGAGCCACACGGAGAATCGCTCCGCCACGGAAGGACGCGGACTCTCAGATCCGCCACGGACCGACACGGACGGCCACGGACATCAGATCCGCCACGGACTAACACGGCCATTGAGCCTGCGACAAAACGCTTACCGGCACGAACTGCTGCAGTTCGTCACCCGTTCGAATAGGACGATTCGCGCGTGTTCCCGGTGGATTATCTATCAAACACTGGGCGACCAGTTAGGGTGACCCGGCCATGCGAATGTTGACTCCCCTCCCCACTGAGCGAATAATCAACGCGGTCAACGCCTCCCGCACGCTAAATTCTGTGTAACTCCGTGTCCGTCCGTGGCAGTTCCTCTTCCGCGGAGATCCGTGTTCGTCCGTGGCGGTCTTTCCGTCTGAGTCCGTGTCCGTCCGCGGCGGGCCTTTCCGTGTCAGTTCGTGGCGAGCCGGTTCCGCGGCGCTCCGCGGCCACGGTTCCGCAAAACGCCGACCCGCGCCGATTTCGATGTGACCATCGGTGTGACGAAAGGCGGTGACCACCGACGCGAACACCGTGCCGAACCCTCGACCGGCGTGATGACTGGCCGAGCGCCGTGACGAGACGAGGAGACGGCCCGACGCCCACTCTCTGAAGCGCGGCAGAACCTCCATCCGCTCGCACAACCGTCCGTCTAAGTGCCCGAGACTCCCCGGTCCGACTCGCCGGGCGTCAGGCACGGAGGACGGACGATGCGGTTCGCAATTTCGGTCCTCGCAGCATTCGTGACGGTCGCGCACCTGGACGCCGCCGAACTCGACAATCCGTACGCCCGCATTCGCCCGATGCAGGACGTCGGCGCTCAGCTGATGGCCGACGGTATCGCGCACTCGCCCACTTTCCGGTGGCTCGTCGATCGCCTCGAGCGCTCGAACGTCATCGTCTACATCGACGTCCGCCCCGACATGCCGGCGTACCTGGGTGGCTCGTTGCGGTTCCTGGCCCGGAGCGCCTCCGATCACTTCGTGAAGATTCAGTTGAACCGCGTGTTTCACGGAAAGACGCTCGTTGCACTCCTCGCTCACGAGCTCCAACACGCGGTGGAAGTCGCCGAATCGGGTCAGATCAACTCCGCCGACGATCTGCGCCAGTTGTACAGGCGCGTCGGCGTCCTCACCGGCGCCGACAAGTACGACACCGTGGCAGCCCAGCGCGCCGGCTACGTCGTCCGACACGAGCTGAGCCACACCAATCCAACCGATCTCCGTTTCGCCCGCAGTGCGGACCAGGACCCGCTGCCGGCGACCGACGATCAGCCCACCGGGCAAGCGGCGCACCCACCCGTCTCCGACAGGGTACTCACCAACCACGGCGATGAGCTGACGCGCCAGGAAGACTGACCGGATCGATTAATCGCGAAAGATCGCCGCGGCAGCAAACGCGTGAGCCTTTCTCTCCGTCTAAGGTCTTCGGAGGGTTCATGCGTCCACGCCGCGTCACAACCGTCGCCTTCGCCGCCATGCTGGTGGGAACGGCCTGGATCCCCGGGCACGCGCATGGGAAGGTCGGCATCTCGACTCATGCCGGCCAGATCGTCAATCAATGCAGCGACATCGCCGTCACCTTCGATGGTGAGCCGGCGCTGACCGACGAAGAAACGCTGACGGCGCCCGCTGGGGCCGATCGCGTGTTGACCGTCCGGCCTCCGGCAAACGGCGGCATCTACGTCGCTGGCGCCGCCCGACGCGACTTTTCCATCACGGCGTGCAAGGCCGTGGCGCCAGGTCGAAACGGTGGCCGCGCGCTGCTCGATCGGATTCACGCGTCGGTGCAGAACGGGACCGTGTCGGCCAGCGGCGCATTGAACGAAGACGCGGTCGTCTTCTTCATCATCGACGCGCCGATCGGCGCGGGGCTGGATTTGTCGGCACTCAACGGCCCCATCGCACTGCGAGAGTTCTCGGGCCGCGGCACTGTGCACACGCAGAACGGGCCTGTCAGCCTGCTGAACGTCAGCGGACACGTCGCCGCGTCCGCGCAGAACGGGCCAATCAGGTTCGAGGGCGGATCCGGGACAATCGAGCTCGAAACGCAGAACGGGCCCATCGGGATTCGTCTTGCGGGCAACCGTTGGGCGGACGGCGCGCTGAACGCGCGGGCGCAGAATGGTCCGGTCCAACTGGATGTCCCGCCCGGCTTCACGTCCGGCGTCCGCGTAGAGTCGTCGCAGCACTCGCCGTGGTCGTGCGACGGCGCCGCGTGCGGCGACGCGCGGAAATCGTGGGACAGCAACTCGCGCTCCCTCGAGCTCGGCCAGGGCCCCATCGTCGTCCACCTGTCGACCGTGAACGGGCCGGTCCAGGTTAGGGCAACCAAGTAACCTGACCAACCTGGTTAACCCACAACCTGACTAACCCCACCAACCTGCATAACCCGATCGACCGGCGCGGAGCAGTTCGCCAGGTTTGCCAGGTTGATCGGGTTGGCCGGGTTGCGAGCGGTTGGTCAGGTTCGTCGGGTCAGTCGAGTTGCGGGGTTGGTCGGGTTAGACTTGCCGACGCATATGCGTCGACTTGCCCGCGGACTCGCTGCTCTCCTGCTCGTTGTCGCCCTCGCTGCCACCCGGCCGTCCGTCGGCCACACTCAGGCACCTCGCCACGCCGTGCTCATCACGCTGGACGGCGTGAGAACCGAAGAAATCTTCGGCGGCCTCGATCGCGCGGTGTTCGCCTCGACGATCAAGGATGGTGTGCTCGAGGAGACGCCTGCGTATCGCCGCTACTGGGCGCTCACCCCCGAGGCGCGTCGCGAGAAGGTGATGCCGTTTTTCTGGGGCACGCTGATGCGCGCGCATGGTTCGATTGCGGGCAACCGCGCGCGCGACAGTCGCTTCGGCGTCACCAATCGTCACCGCTTCTCGTATCCGGGCTACGCTGAAATCCTGACCGGCGTGGCCCACGACGACACGATCGACAGCAATGACAACCGGCGGTATCCCTATCCGACCGTGCTCGAATTCCTGCGGGCTCGCCTGGCCCTCCCCCGCGCGAAAGTGGGCGTGTTCGCGTCCTGGGAAACGTTCAACTGGATCGCCGAGCACGAAGAGGGCGCGCTCACGATCAATGCCGGTTACGAGGCGCTTGAATCGGCCGATCCGGTCGTCTCTGCATTGAACACGGCGCAGTTCGACGCGAAGACGCCATGGGACAGTGCGCGTCACGATGCCTTCACGTTCGCGCTCGCGATGCACCATCTCCGGACCGAGCGCCCGCGCGTCCTGTACCTCGCGCTCGATGAAACCGACGACTGGGCGCACGACAGGCGCTACGATCGCGTCCTCGATTCGCTCGCTCGCACCGACGCGCAGTTGAAGACACTCTGGACCTGGCTTCAGGGCGATGCGGAGTACCGCGACAACACCGTCCTCATCATCACCGTGGATCACGGTCGCGGCCACACGCCAGGCGATTGGTCGTCGCACGGCCAGCGAGTGGAGCGCGCCGACGAGACGTGGATGGCGGCGATTGGCCCGGACTGGCCGCGCCGCGGCGAGTGGACGAGGGCGCCGGCCACCTACACGAGCCAGATCGCCGCGACGCTGGCCAAGGCGCTCGGCCAGGACTTCCGCGCGGCGGCGCCCGACGCGGGCGCGCCGATCGACTACTTGTGGGAGCGCTGAATGCGAGTGGGCGCCTCAGCCGGCTGGTTGAGAGGGGCGCGTTTTCCCCCAGGTCACGACACTAGAATAGCCCGATGCCGTGGCTGGTCCATGCCTTCACCGCCAGCGGCGCGCTGCTCGCCTACCTGGCCGTCACCGACATCGCGGCCGGCGATCTGCGGCGTGCATTTCTCTGGCTGGCCGCGTCGACGGTGGTCGATGCAGTGGACGGCGCACTGGCTCGACTCGTGAACGTGAAGGCGCGCGCGCCGATGCTGAACGGCGCACGACTCGACGACATCGTCGACTACCTGACGTTCGTGTTCGCGCCGGCCTTCGCGCTTCATCAGGGCGGATTCCTGCCGGACGGGATTGCGGGGTGGGTCGTGGTGGCGGCCGGTACTCGTCTCGAGCGCCCTCGGCTTCAGCCGCGAAGACGCGAAGACCGCCGACCATTTCTTCACTGGATTCCCATCGGTACTGGAACATCGTGGCGGTCTATATGGCGGCGCTCGGCTTGCCGGAAGCGGCCAACGGCGCGATTCTGCTGGTGCTTGCCGCCGGCGTCTTCGTGCCCATCGGCTTTGTGTACCCGTCTCGAACGCCTCGCCTTCGAGGGTTGACCGTGGGTCTGGGCGTGATCTGGGGGCTGGCGCTACTCGCGATCATCTTGCAGCTGCCGAATGCCCGGCGCTGGCTGGTCCTGGCATCGCTTGCGTATCCGGTCTACTACTTCGGGTTGTCGCTCGCTCTTCAGCGCACACGGGGGGCGACGGGTTAACCGGGTTGGTCGGGTTAACCGGTTAGTCGGGTTAGTCGGGTTGGTCAGGTTAGTCGGGTTGGGCGGTTGGTCAGGTTAGGGGTCCGCAGGTTCGGGTTTGCCCGGTTGGCGGCGTTGCCGAGCCCGACAACCCGACCAACCAGGCCAACCCGACAAACCCGCTTGCTCTCTGTGGTGTGCCTACGCAAGCGTCACGTGCTGCGCCAGCGCGCCCCAGGTCTCCGGATCCTGCGCAACAAGCGTCCCGAAATAGAGTTGCACGTCGGCGGCTGGATAGCTCTGGTCGAGCGCCGACACACCGGTGGCCAACTGTTCGGCGGAGATCGGCGATCCCGGATCCTCCGTGATCAGCCCGTTGTCGTGGGCAATGCCGAGCGCGTCGAGGAATGCCGCCATCATCGGACGCTGATACGCCAGGTGATAACTGATCAGCATGCGCGCAGCCAGCAGATCCGGCATGCCTGAATAGTGCGCCAGGTGCTGCGCCTTTTTCTCGACGGATAATCCCTGGATGTAGCGTGGCCGCGCCTTGAGCTTTCTGGCGAGGAGCGACATCGCTTCGACCTGCTGTTCGACGCCGTCGGACTCGCGCCAGAACGCCTCGGCGGCGCGGATCTTCTGCGACTCGGACATGTACTTCCAGAGCCGCGACGGCTGTGGCATAGACGAGGAATCCGGCATTAGAAAGTCACCCTCAGCTCTCCCACCATCTGCAGCTTCGTGATGTCGCCAAAGACATGTTGCTGAATCTCCTGGTTCAGGAGGTTCGTCACCTTCAGCATCGTGACATAGCGTCCATCCTGCCCCCACTTCCTGCCAACGCTGCCGTTCACGAGCGTGAACGCGTCGGTTGGTCCACTGTAGCGGCTGTCGAGCACGTCCTGCCAGAACGCCTCGCCCTGATAGCTGACCTGCAGGCTCCCAAGGTATCGACTGCCGGCGTAATTGACGCCGACGTTGAAGAGGTTCTCCGGTGGAATGTTCAGCTCGGAGGCCGGAAAGCCCGAGGGCTTCGGCTCGGGCTGATAGGCGTAGTTCGCAAAGGCGCTCCACTCCGAATGATCGCGCCGTCAATCCCGAGCTCCAGCCCTTTTTGACGGACCTTGCCGAAATTGCGATAGCTGAACGCGGCCGGAAGGCCATTGCCCGCACCGAACGGGCAGGGGCGGCCGGGTTGAGGATTGGCCGGGCAGAACAGTGCCTCGAGCACGAATGGCGGGAGCGGCCAGCCCGGCGGCGGGTTCGTCGCCCGATACGAGGCAACCTGGGTGAAGAAGATGTCGTCCTTCAGCTCGTTCACGTAGAACGCCGCCGATACCGTCGCGCGCTTGCGAAGGACGCCGGTGTAGCCCAGCTCGAATGCCGAGAGCGACGTCTCGGTCAGGTTCTGCGCGGGCACGAGCGGAGGCAGGCCGACATTACTGCCCACCGCGCGCAGCGGAAAGTTGAAGACGCCCGAGAGCGCCGGGTTGATCTGGGCGAGCGGCAACTGGTTGATGATCGTCGCGTCGAGATAGTTGTTGACGACCGAGGGCGCCCGGTACGCGCGATTGTAGGAGACGCGGATCGTCTGATCGGCCGACGGCTTGAACATCAGCGTGGTGCGCGGCGAGAACTGCGCTTCGTCGAGCACATCGAACTTGTCGACGCGTGCGCCGACCAGCCAGCGGACGTACTTTCCGAGAAAGATCTCGTCCTGCACATAGCCGCCGCCCTCGTTGCGCGACTCGGCGGCCGGGGCGATCGACAGATCGAAGTTGCTGTGACGGAAATTGCCGCCGTAGCTGACCACGTGCCTCTGCGCAAACGTGCGGACGTCGCCGAACTCGATGTCGTAGGTCTGGCTCTGGAACTTGAACAGGAGCGGCTGGCCGGTCACATCGACGGCGAGCAGGTTCGTGGCATCACCGTCCAGGAGATTCGTGAAGAAGTTCAGCTTCATGGCCTTCTTGCTGTAGTTCGCTTTCACGTAGCCGAGAATCGTGCCGCGGTCGATGTCGAACGGCCCGATGCCGCTGTGCAGGATGCCCTCCGTGCCAGAGAAGCCGCCTTGAAAGACGAGCTTCTGCTCTCCATCTTCGAAGTCGTAGTCGGCGCGGACGTCGACCTTCGGCTGCGTGGTGCCCTGGTTGCTGAAGGTGGGATACTGGGTGCCCGTGCCGTTCGGAATCGCACCGGTCGGCCGGGCCAGCGGGTCCTGCGTGTAGATCCCCGCCGAGAACTTGTAGGCCCACCGATCGTTGATCACCTGCGAATGTGACCCGTTCACGTAGAAGAGCGCGCCAGTGCCGTTGTCCGCGTTATCGGTGTCGCGGCCAAACGCGCCCGCGCCGATGGTCACGCTGGTGCCCTGCAGCTCGCGTGGCGATTTCGTGATGACGTTCACCACGCCGCTCATGGCGTTGGCGCCCCAGATGGCGGAAGCGGGACCGCGAATGACCTCGATCTGCTTGATCTCGGCGGGATTCACCGGCAGGAAGTCCCACGCGATGAAGCCGAAGAAGTCCAGATAGATGCTGCGACCGTCCACGAGGGCGAGCTGCGAGGTCGAGAGCGTCGAGGTGGCGCCGCGGCTGGTGAAGTTGATGTCGCGGGCCGAGGTCTGCGTCACGTTGAGGCCCGGCACCGCGCGAAACAGATCCGCGTAGCTGGTGGCACCGGTATTCTGCAGCGTCTGGCTGGTGATGATGCTGACCGTGGCCGGCGCGTTCACCAGCGTCTGCTCGGTCTTCGAGGCCGTCACCACCACCTGTTCTTCATAGACCTGCTGCGGCTCTGGCTTCGCCTCACCGCGAGGATGGCGGCTGCGGCTCCTGATCAGGCTTCTGCTGGTCCGCCTTCGCGATACGCTTCGGCGGACTGGCGTCGGCCGGCGCGGAGCCGGGGGCCTGCTGCGCACTGGCCGGCGCACTCAGCAAGAGCGCAATCGCAAGCGCTCCGGCAAGGTGACCGAGCATCGAACACTCCTTTGGGATTGCGCCGGGACCGCCCGGCAGAATCGGCCGCCACGCACGAGGGCGGCGGTCGAGCGGACGTATTCTACCCGCATCTTCGGCTGTTGCTACGCCCAAGCGGCGACAAATGAGGCGCACGATCGATTCTTGAATCCATCGGCCCGAGCGAGTGCGCGGCCAGCACAAGCAGCCTGCCACGGAGGAACACGGAATTCCACGGACAGCCGGTCGCGCGCCGGCCGGAGGCCGGCGCCGGGAAGGAGCACGTGAAGAGATTGCGAGCATCCCGGCGGCAACTACTCGGTGCTTGCGATCTGTCCACGTGCTCCTTCCCCGCCGCGCTTCGCGCGGCACGATCCGGCTCACTGTAACGCCGCGCCTCGAGCACATCGCTGAGCCACCTTCCGTGGTGATTTCCGTGTCCGTCCGTGGCGAGCTGATCCGAGTGATTCCGTGTCCGTCCGTGGCGAGCTGATCCGCGTGATTCCGTGTCCGTCCGTGGCGGGCTGACCGATCCGTGTCCGTCCGTGGCGGTGCGCTAGACTGACAGCGTGCGACACGAGCTGCCGAAGGCCCTGCGTGACGATGTGCGGTTGCTGGGCGAGCTGCTGGGCGAGACCCTGCGGCGCCAGGAGGGGCAGGCGACGTATGACACGGTCGAGCGCGTGCGCGCGCTGTCGAAGAAGGCGCGCGGCGGCAGCGAGGCCGACTTCGCCACCCTGACCCGCATCCTCGAGCAGATGCCCGTGGAGGAGGCGCTGCCCGTGGCCCGGGCCTTCTCGCACTTCCTCAACCTGGCGAACATCGCCGAGCAGCACCATCGCATCCGCCGGCGCCGCGCCTATCAGTGCAATCCCGCCGCGCCGCCGCAGATCGGATCCTGCGACGAAACCTTCGGCCGGCTGATCGCGGCCGGCATCTCGCCCGATCGGCTGTATGACGCCGTGGCGCGGCTGCGCGTCGAGCTGGTGTTCACGGCGCATCCGACCGAGGTCACGCGCCGCACGCTGATGCAGAAGTTCGGCCGCATCGCGGACCTGCTGGCGCGTCGGGATCGGGTCGATCTCACGCCGCCCGAGCACGACGAGCTCGCCGACGCCCTGCGCATCGAGATCGCCGCGGCATGGGAAACGAGCGAAATCCGCCAGCGTCGTCCCTCGCCGGTGGACGAGGCGCGATCGGGACTCGCCGTCTTCGAGCAGGCGCTCTGGGACGCTGTGCCGCAGTTCCTGCGATCGCTGAACGCCGCGCTCGTGAAGCACACGGGCCGTGGCCTGCCGCCGGATCGGTCGCCGCTCTGCTTCGGCTCATGGATTGGCGGCGATCGCGACGGCAATCCCGCGGTCACCGCAGAAGTCACCGCGACGGTCGTTCTCCTGGCGCGATGGCAGGCCGCCAGCCTCTATCTGCGCGAGGTGGATGCGCTTCGGCTCGAGCTCTCGATGGGCGACGGCAGCCCGGAGCTGATGGAGCGCACGGGCGGCGCGCCCGAGCCCTATCGCGCCCTGCTCCGTGTGCCCCGCGAGCGCCTGGCAGCGACGCTCCGCTCGATTGAAGATCGGCTCGAGCGCCGCGCGGTGCTCGAGCCGTTCCCCTACGTCGCGGCGGCCGACCTCGCCGACGCGCTCGCGCTGTGCCGCCGATCCCTCGAGCAGACCGGCAACGGCCTCCTGGCGCGCGGCCGGCTGCTCGATCTGCAGCGCCGGCTGGCGGCGTTTGGCGTCACCCTCGTGCGGCTCGATCTGCGGCAGGACGCGTCGCGCCACTCCGAGGCGCTCTCAGCCATCACCGAGCACCTCGGACTCGGCAGGTATCTCGACTGGAGCGAGGACGAGCGGCAGCGTTTCCTGCTGCGCGAGCTGGAGAGCCGACGGCCGCTCGTGCCGCCCGACCTCGAGGCGTCGCCCGACGTGCGAGAGGTTCTCGAGAGCTTCCGCGTCGCCGCGCTGATTCCTCAAGAGTCGATTGGCGCCTACATCATCTCGATGACGGCCCAGCCATCTGACGTGCTCGCGGTCGAGCTCCTGCAGAAGGAAGCCCGCATCTCCGCGCCGCAACGCGTCGTGCCGCTCTTCGAGACCATGCGCGCTCTCGAAGAGGCCGGCGCGATCATCCGAAACCTGCTGGCGATCCCGTGGTATCGCGCGCGGTGCGGCGGACGGCAGGAGGTGATGGTCGGCTACTCCGACTCGGCGAAGGACGGCGGCCGGCTTGCCGCGAGCTGGCAGCTGTACAAGGCGCAGGAGGCGCTCGTCAGCGCGTGTCGTGACGCCGGTGTCGAGCTGACGCTCTTTCACGGCCGCGGCGGCAGTGTCGGTCGGGGCGGCGGCCCCACTTACCTGGCGATTCAATCGCAGCCGCCGGGATCGGTCGACCGACGACTGCGGGTTACCGAGCAGGGCGAGATGATCCAGGCGAAGTTCGGCCTGCCGGGTCTCGCCATCAGAACGCTGGAGCTCTACACGACGGCTACGCTCGACGCGACACTGGCGCCCCCCGCCCCGCCCGAGCCCGCGTGGCGCACGCGCATGGACGCGCTCGGCGCCCGGGCGCGCGACGCCTATCGCGCGGTCGTGTACGAGACGCCGCGCTTCATCGACTACTTCCGAACGGCCACACCCGAGATGGAGCTCGAGGATTTCACGATCGGCAGCCGGCCGGCGCGCCGGCGAGCGGGCGGCGGCGTCGAAACGCTGCGCGCCATCCCGTGGGTGTTCGCCTGGACGCAGACGCGGCTGATGCTGCCTTCCTGGCTCGGCGTAGGTGAAGCGCTCACCGACGCGATCGAAAGCGGCAGCGGCGGCGAGCTCCGCGCGATGTACGCTGGCTGGCCGTTTTTCCGCTCGACACTCGATCTGATCGAGATGGTGCTCGCAAAGGCCGACGCGCGCATCGCCGCGCACTACGAGGCCGTCCTCGTCCCCGCCGACCTGCACGAGCTCGGCGCGGAGTTGCGCCGGCGGCTGCCAATGACCATTTCCTCGGTGCTGGCCGTCGCCGGACGCCGCGACCTGCTGGACGACAATCCCGTCCTGCGACGCTCGATCGACGTGCGCAATCCGTACGTCGATCCGATCAACCTCGTACAGGTGGAGCTGCTGCGCCGTCTGCGAAAGGCGGGAGAAGAGGAGCGGTTGAGAAACGCGTTCCTCGTGACGGTGAACGGCGTGGCCGGCCGGAATGAGGAAACGGGGTGAGCGGAAGGTCCAGCACAGCGGCAGCCACTGGATCAGAAACGTTGGTGATTGGCGTCTTGATGGCGCTACCCTGTTCCTCTGCTTCGGGGCAGGATTATCTCGCGCCGGTCAATAACCCGACGAGGGAGGTGCTGTGGCCAAATGGGACGCCTGATGCACACGGAACGTCGGAAGCCGACACGCCGGCGCTGACGATCTACCTGCCGTCGAAGCCGCAGGCGACGGGCACGGGCATCGTGATCTGTCCGGGCGGCAGCTATCAGCACCTGGCCATGGATCACGAAGGCCATCAGCCCGCCCGCTGGCTGACTTCGCGCGGCGTCGCCGCCTTCGTCGTGAAATACCGGCTCGGGACCCGCGTATCACCACCCGGCGATGCTGCAAGACGTCCTGCGCGCTATCCGGATCGTCCGTTCGCGGGCGGCGGAGTTCGGCGTGCAACCCGATCGGATTGGCGTGATGGGATTCTCGGCAGGCGGCCACCTGGCCTCGTCGGCGGCGACGCTGTTCGATCGGCCGGACGGACATCCGCACGATGGACTGGAAGCCGTGAGCTCCCGCCCCGACTTCGCGGTGCTGGTCTATCCGGTGATCACGATGGGCCAGGACGTGACGCACAAAGGATCAGAGAAAAACCTGCTGGGCGAACATCCCTCGCCGGACATGCTGAGGGCGTTGTCGACCGACCGCCAGGTGACATCCAGAACGCCGCCGACCTTTCTCTTCCATACCGACAACGACACCGTCGTCTTGTCTGAAAACAGCGTGCTGTTCTATCTGGCGCTGAAGAAAGCCGGCGTGCCCGGAGAGCTCCACATCTACGAAAAGGGCGACCACGGTGTCGGCCTCGCGCCGGACGATCCGGTTCTCGCCACGTGGACTGACTTGCTGATCTCCTGGATGCGCCAACGTGGGGTGTTGAGAGCACCTGTCAAATGACGAACGACGAATGACGAGCGAGGAAAACGAACGACGAGACGCTCGAACTGTTCGTCACTCTGTCGCTCGTCGCTGGAAGTTCATCACTCGTCATTCGTCGTTCGTCGTTCGTCGTTCGTCATTCGTCGCTCGTCGCTCGTCGCTATTAAAGGCGCTTCCGTGATCAGGTAGTCGTGCACGATGCGTCCCCTGAATGAGGTGCTCCTGGATGATGCGCTCGAGCACGGGCGGATCGCATTCGCGGTACCAGGTGCCTTCCGGATAGACGACGGCGACCGGTCCGTTCTGACAGACGCGCAGGCAATTGGCTTTGGTCCGCAGCACCCCGTGGTCCGCGAGCCCCAGATCGATGAGCCGCCGCTTCAGGTAGTCCCACGCCACAATCGACCGCTCCCGGTCGCAACACTTCGGCTTGGCCTGGTCGCAGCACAGAAAGATGTGCCTGCGCGCCTCGCGCAGCCCAAGTTTTTCGATCACCGCCTCGAAATCCGGCCCGTTGTCTTCAGTCGCCACGAACCCATTGTCGCAGCTTCTCGAGCCGCGACCTGCCAGTCCTGTGTGGTGGCGGGGCTTCAGCCCCGCGATCAGTTCGTCCGCAGCGTAGCGTCCCGCGCGCCGGGCTCTCGTCGGCGCGTCCCGCTCGCGACGCCGGAGGAATGCGCCTCTGGGTCGTGTCCACAGTGGGCCGTCTCCGGCCCGGACTGGGCCCGGCGGCGCATTCCTCGTCTATCGCGCGAGACCGGCGTGCTCAAGGGCCGCGCCGACGAGAGCCCGGCGCGCGTGACGCCGGCTTCTCGAGTTCTCGGTTTCTCGTCCCTCCTTCTTCGAGTTCTCGGTTTCTCGAGTTCTCGATTTCTTCCCCTGCTACGCTAATATTCCGTCATGTCGAAGGCACGCGTATTCGCCGTTGCGCTCGGGCTCGTTGCTGCCGGTCTGCCGCTCAGCGGCGGCAATCGGCCCTCGGCCGACCTCGAGTGGAAGATCCGCCGCGAGGCAGTCGACCGATCACAAATCATGTCGACGCTCCACGTTCTGACCGACGTGTATGGCCCTCGTCTCACCGGGTCGCCGAATCTGAAACAGGCCGCCGATTGGGCGGCGCAGCAGATGACATCGTGGGGGCTCGTGAACGCGCGGCTCGAGCCGTGGGAGTTCGGACATCAGGGGTGGCTGAACGAGCGCTTCACGGCGCATCTCGTCGCACCCGTGAAGGACGCCCTGGTCGGCGAAGTGCTGGCGTGGACGCCTTCGACGAACGGTGTGGTGCGCGCGGCGGCGTTTCAGCTCGTGCCGCCCGAGCGGCCTACCGCGGAATCGCTGAGGGTCTATCTCGACAGCGTCGGCAACGCGGTGAAAGGGCGCGCGGTTCTGATCGGAATGCCGCAGCGCGTTGGTGTGATTTTCAATCCGCCCGAAAGACGGCTGGACGATGCCGAAGCGCGCGACCGGTTCGATGCCGAGAATCCCACACCCTCGCCGTTTGCGAATCTTCGGCCGCCGACGCCCGTGGCCGGAAGGCTCACGCCAGCGCAGGCCAATGAGCAGATCGATCGATACCTCGTCACCAACGGCGCCGCACTCCGCATCAACGATGCCGGTCGAGCGCACGGCCAGATTCGCGCCTTCAACAACCGAACGTTCGACGTGACGAAGGCCGTGCCGACGCTGGTGTTGCGCAACGAGGACTTCGGCCGCATCTCGCGTCTCGTCGCCGACGGCCGCACGGTGGACCTCGAGGTGGAGATCGTGAATCGCACGTATCCCGAGGGCTCGACGGCATTCAACACCATCGGTGAGATCGCGGGCACGGACAAGGCCGACGAGGTCGTGATGCTGGGCGGGCACCTGGACTCCTGGCACGCGGCCACGGGCGCCACCGACAACGCCATCGGATGCGCCGTCGTTCTGGAGGCCGCCCGCATCCTGAAGGCCGTCGGCGTGACGCCGCGGCGCACCATCCGCGTGGCGCTTTGGAGCGGCGAAGAACAGGGATTGCTCGGATCGAAGGCGTACGTCGCGGCGCACTTCGGCACCTTCGAGACACCGAAGCCGGAATTCGACAAGTTTGCCGGTTACGTGAACGTCGACAGCGGCACGGGACGCGTGCGCGGGCTCACGGTGTTCGGCCCATCAGAAGCCGCTGCCGTCATTCGACAGGCGGTCGCACCGCTCGCGGATCTCGGCGTCGCCGGCGCCATCGCGACCTCCAGCCGCCGCGTCGGCGGTACGGACAGCACCTCGTTCAACGCCGCGGGCCTGCCGGGCATCGGTACGACGCTCGACCCGATCGAGTACCAGAGCGCGACGTGGCACACGAACCTTGACACCTTCGAGCGGATCGTCGAAGACGACGTGAAGAAGGCGGCGACGGTCGTGGCGACAACTGTTTATGCGCTCGCGATGCGCGACGAGCCGCTGCCCCGATTCTCGAAAGACGCGATGCCGAAGCCCGAGCCGCTGCTGCCGTCACCCGGCAGCCCGCCCGCTCCCGCAACACCGCGGCCTACGGCTTCGGCGCACTGACGGAGGTTCGCGTGTAGATGCCGTCGAAGACCGTGGTCCACGTCGCTCCGCCGTCAGACGACGTTTCCCAGAGCTGACGGAGACCAGTGGGAGGCCGCGGCTCGTAGCGGATGCGCTGAATCGTGGTGGTGCCGTTCGGCTCGCGACGCTCGCCTTGCAGCACCATCGCGTTCCCGTCGAGGTTTCCGTCGAGCAACAGAAACCCGCCCCCATCGTCCACCCACGTCTGATGCCAGGTGCGCCGGGTCGGGCTCCAGGTGTTGAAGCTCTCCCCTTTCATGCCGCGCACGCCGCTCCAGTGCTCGTGGAGCACGCACCCCTTGAGCTCGACCGTGATGCTGTTCGTGCCAGCCGGATGGCCGTCGGGCGTCTTCACGTCCCACTCTCCGACCCAGAAATCGAACTGGTGATACGGCGAGGCCTCGCAGGGAGCCGCAACGGGCGCCGAGGCGGCTGCCGGCGACTGAGGCGGAATGGCGGGCGGTGCCGGCTGCTGCTGCAGGAGACTGGCCATCGCCACGATCCAACGCGCAATCATCGACACCTCCTGCAATCAGTCACCTACCCGAGGCTCGCTTCACTTGATGATGCACGATGCTGGTGCAGCGCGTAGGAGCCGAGGGCGCAGAGACAATATCAACGCCGAGGCCGCGAAGCACGCAGAGGACTATCAAGTCGCGGCGGCCTCCGCGATCTCCGCGTTTGATCCGTCTCGGCGGTCTCCGTCGAGCGGATGCGCCATCTTGAGTCATCCACTTCACTGACTCTGGCGAACTCTGAGTTTAGCGGCCGAACTCGCGCTTCAGCCGATCCACTTCCCCGCGCACCTTCGCCAGGTCGCTCAGCGCGTCTTCGGCTTCCGTGATGGTCCGCGCCAGATCATCCCGCGACGGGACGCCGCCGCGTTTCACCTCGGCCGCCAGGTCCCGCGTGGTCTCGGCACACGCGCGGCACACGGCGATCGTCTGCTCGTGCGCCTGCACGATCTGAAGAACCTGCTGGCGTTCCTCGGCCGTCATGGACGGGAATGTACTACAGAGAAGTGCTGCGGTGCCGCAGTGCCACTGTGCGGCAGTGCTACTGGGTGGCAGTGCTACTGGGCTGCGGAGGGGCGGCGGCAGCGCCGGGCGGCTAGTCACTATCGTTTATCGACGATCGCAGTCGGGCGGTGACGCAAGCGGCATGGTCGGCCAGGTCTTGCAGCTCCTCTACATCTTTCGGCGCGAACCAGGCTCGCTTCTGGAGGTCGAGGAGATCGTTTTGGACCTCGAGAAGCTCAGCTCTAGCCATGGAGAGATATCGCCGGAACTCCCGGTGGCCATAACGTCCGAAGCCTTCGGCGATAAGCCGCGGGGCAGAGCAGGCGGCCTTCCGCAGCTGCTTGCGAAAATCGAGATCCGTTTGAAATGGCGGCTTGGCACAAATTGCCACAATGCGCTCACGCAGTTCCGATGCGAGCTGCCAAGCCCATAGTTCTTCGAAAGATGTCACGCCCATGGCCGTGGAGAAGAGCAGGTATCGTGCCGAGCAGGCCGCACTGCCGCACTGCAGCACTGCAGCACTGCAAAAGGACATCTTGCGCGGGCGCCGCTTCGCGGATACCGTGTCGAGCCATGAAGCGCCAGCTATCGCTGAGTCTCCTCGTCGCCGTTCTCATTACTGGTCACGTAAAGGGCGCGGACGAGCCGCCGAACACGCTTTCAGCGGCCGAACGATCCGCCGGGTGGCGTCTGCTGTTCGATGGCACGACGATGAGCGGGTGGCGCGGATACAAGAGACCGGACGCGGCGGGATTGCGCTGGCGCGTCGCCGATGGCTGCATTGGCCTGGGATCGGCGGACGGCTCGGACACGCTCGGACAGCGCGACATCATATCGAACGATACGTTCGACCAGTTCGATCTGCGCTTCGAGTGGAAGGTGCAGCCTGGCAGCAACAGCGGCCTCAAATACTTCGTCACGGAGAATCGCGATGCGGCGATCGGTCACGAGTACCAGATCATCGACGACGAGCGGCATGCCGACGCCAAGGTGCGCGACCGGCAGACCGCGTCGTTCTATGATGTGAAAGCCGCGACCTCTCACCCGACCCGGCCTGTTGGCGAGTGGAACAGCTCGCGGGTCCTGGTCGAGGGAAACCACGTCGAGCACTGGCTGAACGGCGTGAAAGTCCTCGAGTACGAGCTCGGAAGCCGCGAGCTGGCCGCAGCCATCGCGGACAGCAAGTTCAAGGGCATGGCCGGCTTCGGCACTCGCGTCAAGGGCCATATCCTGCTCCAGGATCACGGCGACGCCGTGTGTTTTCGCAGCGTGAAAATCAAAGTGCCATAAGGAGGACGCGGGCGCCGCGTCTTTCCACCCACATGTTCACCGCTGGCGCACCCGTGGTCGTCTTGTCGATCAACCGCCGCGGCACCGTGGAAGAAGTGGTGCGGCCAGGCGTGTATCGCGTCCGGGTCGGCGCGATGTCGATCACCGTGAAGGAAGACGGGCTGAGGACGGCGACCGAGCGGAAGGCGCCAGGCCGCACGGCGCCGTCCGTCGACGAGACCCCGATCGTGAGGGACGCGAAAGCCGCGCGCGCCCTGGCCTCGATCGACCTGCATGGCCTGTCGATAGACGAGGCCAGGAACCGGGTGGCCGGCCACATCAGCCGCGCCATTCTGGCGGGCCTCGAACGCGTCGACATCATTCACGGAATCGGGACCGGCCGGCTGAAGGCGGCCGTGACCGCCGACCTTCGCAGCCTGCCCTCGGTGCGTCGCGTTGCCGCCCACCCGACGAATCCGGGCGTGCTGATTGTGTATCTGTGACCAACCTGACCAACCTGACCAACCTGACCAACTGACCAACGACTGACCAGGTCAACCGGGTCAGTCAGGGTGACCAGGTTGGTCACGCCTGCCGCCACTGGAAATTCTCCAGGATCGATCGGCCGATGAACTCCCGCAGGATCGAGTTGTCAGGAACGACGTCGGCGGCCGCCGGCCGGAACCATTGGAGAAACGAGAGCAGGCGGCTCGCTTCGCGGTATTGTGACGTGTCGTGACGCACCTGCAGCAGGAGCGGCTCGGCATAGGGCCGCAGCACCGACAGCTCGTGCGCGAGCGAGGAATTGAAAATCGCGTCGCTGTTCTCGGTGAACGGAAAGATGTGCAGCCGCTCGCCGCGCTGGACGGACTCCCACCGTTGCAGCGTGTCGGCGGCCGAGTAGCCGCGCGTCGCCGCGTCGCGCACGATGCGGCGCGTAAGGCGGGTGTCGGAGATGCTGACGCGATTGTGCCGATCGAGGTTGAGCTGCGTGATCGCCGACACGTAGATGCGATACACGGAGCCAGGCGGGAGATCGGGCACCAGCAGCGGATTCAGCCCGTGGATGCCTTCGATGATGATGACGTCGTTCGGGCGCAACGACACCGTCTGCCCGCTTCCACGTGTGCCTGTGAGAAACGAGTAGCGCGGCAGCGCCACGGTGTGCCCCTCGATCAGCGCGAGCAGGTGCGCGTTGATGAGCGGCACGTCCAGCGCCCGCAGAGCCTCGAAGTCCAGCTCGCCGCGCTCATCGCGCGGCGTTTCGTCCCGGTCGAGGAAATAGTCGTCGAGCGCAATCGCGAAGGGCCGGCGGCCGTTCACCAGGAGCTGCACGGCGAGCCGCTTGGCAAACGTCGTCTTGCCCGACGAAGACGGGCCCGCGATCATCACGACGCGGACGGCGTCTCGGTGCGCGATATCGGCGGCGATGCGCGCGATGCGGGCCTCGTGGAGTGCCTCGGCGACGAGCGACACTTCGGGAAGCCGGCCCTCGGCAATCGCGTCGTTCAACGTGCCCGTGCTGCGGATCCCGAGCCGATCCAGCCACTCGCCCGCTTCCGCGAACGTTGCAAAGAGGCTGGGGTACGGCTCGAAGGGCGTCAGTCGCGACGGGCTGGACTGATGGGGATACTGCAGGAGAAATCCCGGCGCGAGCGGGTGCAGCGCGAACTGCCGCAGCCGGCCCGTCGAGGGAAGCATGTACCCCTGGAGATAGTCCAGCCGTGAGGCCAGCTCGTAGAGCACAATCGTGTCCTTCTCGCGGTGCGCCAGCAGTCGCGCCTTGTCGGTTTCGCCCCTTCGCTCGAAAATCGCGATCGCTTCGGCGCGCGTCACTGTGGTCTTTCTGATCGGCTCATCGGCGCTCACCAGCGCGCGCATCCTCTGCTCGATCTGTGAGAGCTCGGACGGCGAAAAGGGAGCCCGGCCGCGCACGCGACAGAAGTAGGCGCCCAGTGTCGGCGCCGAGTGCTCGATGAAGACGCTCGCCTCGGGGAAAAGCTCGGCCGCCGCGGTGATCAGGAGAAACGTGAGCGACCGGCGATAGATGCGCGTGCCGTCCGTATCTGTGAGGGTCACGGGCGCGACGTCGCAATCGGCCTCGAGCGGCGCCTGCAGTTCGCGCAGGCGTCCGCCGATGAACGCCGCCACCGCTGAGCCCGGATGCCCGACGCTCGCCGCCGCCACCTCGAGAACGTCGCCTACAGGAGTTCCTGGCGGCGCCTCGAAAATCCGTCCGTCAGGCAATCGCGCCTGGACAGTTTCGCGAGGGGCCGAGAGACGAATCCGAGAGGACATGGGGGGATGGTAGTCGATTGCGGATTGCGGATTGGGGATTGCGGATTGGGGATTGGGGATTGCGGATTGCGGATTGGGGATTGGGGATTGGGGATTGCGGATTGGGGACTGGTCAGATTAACGGGGTCCGCCGCGGGCGGTGTTAACCGATTCGACGGTCATTGCGAGCAGTTCGTCGGCTTCGACAGAGAGTCGCTGAACGTCGCGGACGGAGACTTGCTCTTTGGAGGCAAGAAGGAGATCGAGCCACAGTAAGGACTCGTCCAGCTCTTCCTCCACGATACCCATTTTGGCTATGAAATCGGCCCTGGAACGAGCGCGGCAGGCCGCACGATAATTGGCGGCTTGCGATGTACCCGACCGGAGCAGCTGCCCACCCACGTGCGCCGAGACCGGTGTCCTGGGGAGCATGCGAATGAAACGGATCACATCGAGCGCCAGCGCCCTCGTACGAGCCTTGAATTCTGCGGGTGTCATGACCTCGTTTCGAGCACGCCGCGTACCGCACGCCCTGGGGGAAAAAGGTCAATGAAATGAGGCTTCATTCAGAAATTTGCAGCGATTTCTAACTCCCACTTGGCTGCGAATCACGGCAGGAACTGCCACCGTGAACTGCCCACAATCTTCCAATCCGCAATCCGCAATCCGCAATTGACAAAATCCCGCTCGCCATGTATCCTTACATCCGGATTCACGGATACATGCCGGCCGCCCCCGCTTTCCTGGACGATCTGACCGCGCTCGCCGACCTCACGCGCGACCGGCTGCTGCTGCTCGTCGAGTCGCACGAATTGACTGTCTCGGAGCTCTGCAGCGTCCTGCAGCTGCCGCAGTCGACTGTCAGCCGTCATTTGAAGGCGCTGTCGGACAGCGGCTGGCTGACGTCCCGCGCGGAGGGGACGAGCCGGCTGTATGCGATGGCCAGGGAGGGGCGGCAGGGCGCCCCGCGCCGGCTGTGGCTGCTGGTCCGCGAGCAGATCGCCGAGAGCCGGGCGGCGGAGCAGGACCATCGGCGCCTCCAGAGTGTGCTGGCGGCGCGGCGATCGCAGTCGCAGGAGTTTTTTTCGTCGGCGGCCGGTCAATGGGATCGGCTGCGCGAGGAGCTGTTCGGGCGCGATTTTCATCTGCACGCCTCTGCCGGCCTGCTCGATCCCGCGTGGACCGTGGGTGACCTCGGGTGTGGCACCGGCTCGATGACTGCCGCGCTCGCGCCGTTTGTGGCACGCGTCATCGCGATCGATAATTCGGCGACGATGATCTCGGCCGCGAAGCGCCGGTTGGCGGCCTTCGAGAACGTCGAGCTCAGGCGCGGCGACCTCGAGGCGCTGCCGCTGACCGATGCGGTGCTCGACGCGGCAACGCTGACGCTGGTGCTGCCCTACTTGCCGGCGCCGCCGAACGCGCTGCGCGAGGTCGCGCGCGTGATGAAGCCGGGCGGGCGCGTGCTGATGACGGATCTGCTGCCGCACGACCGCGAGCAGTTCAGGCAGAAGCTGGGACACTTGTGGCTCGGATTCGCCGAGTCCCAGGTCAGCACCTGGCTGCGCGATGCGGGCTTCGACGGAATCCGCGTGCACCCGCTTCCAGTCGCCGCCGAAGCCAAAGGGCCAGGACTATTCGTCGCGACTGCCGTTCGAACCTGATGCCGTTTGTGGCGTGCGCCGCAAGTTGCGGGGCTAAAGCCCCGCCGCCACGTGTGCGGCGCCTCAGTTGTGGAGGCGGGGCTTCAGCCCCGCCGTGTATAGCAAGTACCAGGAGATCTCAATGAGCCTCACAGCCGAAAAAGTGCAGCATCCATTCGACCAGGCGCGAGCCGCCGGGCGCGAGCCGTTCAAAGTGCACGATCTCGTCCCTGGCCGAGTTCGGCCGCAAGGAGATCCGTCTCGCCGAGCAGGAGATGCCCGGCCTCATGGCCCTGCGCCGCGAGCACGGCGGCAAGAAGCCGCTTGCCGGCGCCCGCATCATGGGCAGCCTGCACATGACGATTCAGTCGGCGGTGCTCATCGAGACGCTCACCGAGCTCGGCGCCGACGTCCGCTGGGTCTCGTGCAACATCTTCTCGACCCAGGATCACGCCGCCGCCGCGGCCGTGGTGGGCCGCCCCGAAACACACGGCACGCCGGCCAAGCCGCAGGGCACTCCGGTCTTTGCCTGGAAGGGCGAGACGCTCGACGAGTACCTGGTGGTGCACGAAAGAGGCGCTGGTCTGGCCCGATGGCACCGGCCCCACGCTGATCGTCGACGATGGCGGGGACGCGACGCTGTTCGTGCACAAGGCCCTCGAGTTCGAGCAGGCCGGAGCGGTACCGGCGTTCGATCCCGAGCGTGAGCCCGAGGAATGGGGCGTCATCCTCGAGACGCTCCGGCAGGAGCTGAAGGCGCGCCCCGGCGTGTGGTCGACGATCGCGCGCGGTATTCGCGGAGTCAGCGAAGAGACGACGACAGGCGTGCACCGCCTGTACGACATGGCGAAGGCGGGCACGCTGCTCTTCCCCGCCATCAACGTGAACGACTCGGTGACCAAGAGCAAGTTCGACAACATCTACGGCTGCCGCCACTCGCTGCCCGACGGGCTGGCGCGGGCGACCGACGTGATGCTTGGCGGCAAGGTAGCGCTCGTCATGGGCTACGGCGAGGTCGGCAAGGGCTGCGCGCAGGCCCTCCGAGGCCAGGGCTGCCGCGTGGTCGTCACCGAGGTCGATCCGATCTGCGCGCTGCAGGCGGCGATGGAAGGTTATGAGGTGAACACGCTCGACAACCTCGTCTCGAAGGCCGATATCTTCGTCACTGCAACGGGCAACAAGGACATCATCACCGTCGATCACATGGCCAAGATGAAAGACAAGGCCATCGTCGGCAACATCGGCCACTTCGACAACGAGATCGACATGGCCGGCCTGAAGAAGCTGAAGGGCATCGAGCGCATCAACATCAAGCCGCAGTACGACGAGTGGCGCTTCCCGGACGGCCACTCCGTCATGGTGCTTGCCGAAGGGCGCCTGCTAAACCTCGGCTGCGCCACCGGGCATCCGAGCTTCGTGATGTCGGCCTCGTTCACCAATCAGGTAATCGCGCAGCTCGAGCTCCATCAGCTCACGAGCAAGTACGAGAAGCAGGTCTACATGCTGCCAAAGCACCTCGACGAGCAGGTCGCGCGGCTGCACCTGGATCACCTCGGCGTGCAGCTCACGACGCTCACGAAGGATCAGGCCGACTACATCGGCGTCCCCGTCGACGGGCCCTACAAGCCGGACCACTATCGGTACTAACCTGACAACCCGACCAACCCGACCAACCTGAGCAACCTGACTAACCTGAGCAACCTGACCGACCTGGTTAACCTGATCAACCTGGTTAACCGGGTTAGTCTGGTTGTCGGGTTCATTGGATCGAGAAGGTTGGCCAGGTTTGTCGAGTTAGCCGGGTTGGGAGGGTTCATGGTGTGTAAGGTGACGGGCGCAATCGTCGTCGCGCTCTTCTGTCTCGCGGCGACGAGCCAATGGGCGATGGCGCAGGGGCCGGGCGTGCGCGCCGGGATCAGCGTCGACCCCGATCAGTTCTACATCGGCGGCCACTACGAAACCGGTGAGCTGATCGATCAGCTGTACCTGCGGCCGAACCTCGAGGTCGGCGTCGGCGACGACGTCACGACCGTCGCGGCGAACATCGAGGCGATCTACAAGATGCCGCTAAAGAACCGGCGGGGAACGACCTTTTATGTTGGCGGCGGGCCGGCCATCAACTGGTACGACACCGATGTGGGGTCGGACTCGAAGGGCGGCGTGAATCTGCTCGTGGGACTCGAGTTCAACGAGAAGTTCTTCTTCGAGGTGAAAGGCGGACTGGTTGACTCGCCGGATCTCAAAGTCGGCGTCGGTTACACCTTCCGTTAGCCTCCAACTTCGCTAACCCCGCCTAACCTTGCGAACCCAACCAACCTGGCCAACCTGACAAACCCGGTGAACCGGCTCGCTGCAGGTTGATCGGGTCGATCAGGTTTGTCGGGTTCGTCAGGTCAATGCGGTTGCGGCTCCCGTCGTGGCGGGTGGGAGCCGCGATTGCGCGGAGGGCCGCCGGCGCCGCGCGGGCCCCGAGGCCCTGCGTGCCCCGACGCCGGCCCGGGCGCGGTGGGACGGCGCTGACCGTAGAAGCGCTGGCAGGCGCGCTGAAAGCGCGTCAGCAGCGGTGCCGCGTCGGCCTCGGGGACAAAGCCCACCTGCCGCCACGCATCCTGCGCGGCGCGCACCTCGTACTCGCTCGTCTTCCAGCGCGTCTCGTCGTCGACGCGCCCACCAATCGTGTTGGCGGCGAGCGCTTCCCGCAGCTGATGCGCGAGTACTGCAGCGGGCGACTCGCCGCTCGCGACTGGCGCCTCTTTTCCGGCGAGGCGCTCCACGCGCTCGCAAAGCGACTCGAGCTGGCGCTGATTCGCGGTGATATCGAGCTCGGTGTGGCGGACCAGATCAGGCGCATTCGACGCGATGGCCCCGAGCGCCTGCTCGTAGCGTTCCGTCAGCGCGCGCGCCGTGTCGCGCGGCAAGGTACCCGCCTGCTGCCATCCGGTGCGAAGACTTCGGACCTTCTCGAGCACGCCCTCGCGCCCCGATACCGCCGCACCTTCCCCAGCTAGCGATTCGAGCTCGGTCGTAATCGCCTCGCGTCGTCCCACCCGCTCGGCGAGCGCCTGCGCGTCGCGATTGCGATAGCGATCGAAGACGCGATCGGCCGCGGAACGGAATCGCTGCCACACCTGCTCGGACTTCGTTTTCTTGACGGGCCCGATCGTCTTCCAGTCGGCCTGAAGCGTCTTCAGCTCGGCAAAGGCGGCCTCGGGATCCTGCACCTCGACGAGCGCCTCGGCGCGGGCGATGAGCGCCTCTTTCTTCGTGAGATTTTCCGACCAGACGTCCTTGCGCTGCTTCAGGTCTTCCTGCCGGCGCGTGAAGAACGTGTTGCACGCCGTTCGGAAGCGCTCCCACACGGCCTGTTCCTCGCGACGCGGCGCGGCGCCGACGGTCTTCCACTCGGCCTGGAGCGCCTTCAGCGCATCGGCGGTGTGAATCCAATCGGTCGAGGACGTGAGCGCTTCGGCCTTCTCGCAGAGCGCAATCTTCCGGGCGAGGTGCTCGGCCTGTTCGGCCGACTGCTGCGCGCGCATTGGTTCGAGCTTCGCCCGCACCGCATCGGCGGCGGCGCGAAACCGGTTCCAGAGCGTCTCGGCGCGATCGCGCGGCGCCGCGGCCACGGTCTTCCACTCGGCCGTCAGATCGCGCATCCGGCGGAAGGCGACCGACGGGTCGGCCTCCGCGCCCAGGGCATCCATCTCGCCAATGAGCCGCTCCTGCACGGTGGCGTTCGCCCATCGCTGCCAGTCGTCGGCTTCGCGAAGCGCCTGTGCGCGCGGCTGCAGCTCCGTCCGCGCCGCCTGTAAACGCGCGATGAGATCGTCGCGCACCGCATCGGCGGGCATCACGTCGAGCGCGGTCTCGGCGGAAATACCTTCCGTGATGGCACGCTCGAGCGACTTGAGCGTCGGCGCTTCGGCCTTGAGCAGGTCGGTCAGGCGCTGAACGGCCTGCTGGGCACGCCGCCGCTGCTCGTCGGATTCCGCCGTGCGCTGATCACGCCACCGCTGCTCCCGCTCTCCGAGCGCCGTCACAGCCGCGTGACCGCGCGAGAGGGCGTCGGTCGCTGCAGGCTCGCTCTCGAGGCCCGCCGAGGCGGTCGTCCAATCCTGTTGCAGGCGTCGGGCACGCTGGCGAAGCTCCCGGGCGCCGGGATACCGGTCGTCGGCGATCACGGCATCGAGCGCCGTCGCAAGATCGGTCAGTCGCTTCACACGCTCCCCGAGCACCGAGCGATCGCGCCGCTGCCGCTCGAGATTTCGCGCGGCCGCGTCGAACCGCGCGTGCAGATCGCGCGCGGCGTCGTGGTCCGCCGGTGCAAGCGCACGAAATGCGGCGGTGATCTCCGATTGCTCGCTGGTGGATTCGGCACCGAGCGATTCCAGCCGCTCGACGAGCCGCCTTCGCTCGGCGAGCTCGGTGTCGAGTTGCTCCTGCCGACGCGCCTCCTCGGCGCGTTCGGCCTCTGCGCGTTCGAGCGCTTCTTGTGTGCTTGCCACGGCTGCCTCGAAACGCTGCCCGACGTCAGCGTCGACATCTGTTGCCTCCGCACCCCATCGCGCGATCAACCGTGCGAGTCGATCGGCGGCGTCGGGAGCCGCCGCGTGGGGAACGAGTTGTTCGACTTCGCGCACCAGGTCGCGCCAGCCGCGCCGCCGGGCCTCCAAGGCCTGCAGGCGCGTCTTTTCGCGCGCCGCGTCCGCGGCATCGGATTCCTCCAGTGCCCGCAGGAGCGACCGCGCGCGGCGAGCCGCGGCCGGGTTCGCCCCGCGCGTCGCCACGCTCTTCAGCGCCGCGCGATCGGTCGACACTTTCTCGAGCGCTCCGACAGAGACGTCGCGGAAGCTGCTCCTGAGCGCGGTCGACAGCAGCTCCACCGGGTCCTCGAGCGCGGCCAGCGCTTCGCTCCGGATGGCCGCGAGCTCGGCGCGGCGGGCGACGGTCCCGAGCGATTTCTGATCGTTCAGGAGCCTGGCGAGCGCCGCTCGACTAATATTCTCTCGCTTCGCGGTCTTGGCAACCAGAATGAGATGCTTCTGTGCGGCCGGGCCGGGGAGGAGGCTCAGCGCCTCGACCGCCGCGAGGCTGGAGGGCTCGTCGGCCTCGTACGCGCCGAGCGCAATGTCGAGGAGCACGCCGGCCGCTTCGTCCCGGACGCTTTCGTCGGCGTCGGAACGAACCGCGTCGGCGAGCACCGCCACCGTCCCCAGCTTGCTGACGGCGGCGCGGCGTACGCGCGGGTCGTCATCGCTGCGGGCGATCGAGGCGAGCAGGTCCTGCTCGTCTTCCGGAATCTCCTGGACGCCCGCAGCCCGAACCGTCGGGTCGGCGGACTTCCACTTTGGCTGCGTCTTGAAACGATCGAGAATGCCCATCGCCTCTGCCGTCTCGGGGGTGGCTCGCGGGTGTCGGGATCGTCAAGTCTACAAGACACGCGACCTTCACGGCTACCATGAATCGGACACAACATCACCGGGCGCAATCACGATCGTGGAGGCGGCCCTTTGGGCGCGACTTCACAGCGGATACACAGTTTGCGGCGGCGGGGCTTCCGCCTTCGCTCGAAAGCTTCCGCCTTCGCCTGGCTTCGGCGGACCGCCGTAGCCCTTGGCGGAGGCTGGTCAGCCCCGCGAACGCGCGGCCCTAAAGGGTCGCCTCCACAGCCGGACACTCGCGAGGGGCTCGAACTGCGGCCCGGTGTTTGCAAAGGACGTGACGTGTACAACCCTCGGCTCCTCTCTCTCTCGCTCGCGGTGAGCCTGCTCGCCAGCCTGACGGGATGCTCCAAGAACAATGACGATGACGGGGGCCCGGGAACGCCGCCGAGCCCACCGGCGCCGAACGCCCCCGTGGTGGTACAGCGCGATTGGCGCCAGCGATGCGATGGGCGTGGGGGGATCGGTGCCGTGCCTGCCGTTCACGGAGTGCCCGAACGGGACCGGCTACGTGCCGCGCATCGCACGGCAGCTCGAGGCCGACGGACACGCGGTGACGGTCAGGAATCTTGGTCTTCCCGGAGCGGTCCTGAGTCCGTCCATTCAGGAGCTCGGCAACCAGGTGGGTCTCGGCATCAACGCCAACATCCTGATCCAGGAGGCGCCCTTTGTCGCGGCCGATGCGACCCTGGTGACCGTCTTTGCGGGCGCCAACGATGCCAACGCCCTCGTCACGGCGGTGGATCGCGGCGCCGCCGGATCCACGGATCCGAATGCGTTCATCGATCAGTACGTCCGGACGTTCGCGACCGACTACCAGACCCTCATCCGCACGATCCGTGATCGCGCGCCCAATGCGCGGATCATCGTGATGAACCTGCCGAATCTGGTCGGCCTTCCCTACATGGCCGGCCGCTCGGCCCAGCATCGCCGCTGGATGCAGCGCGCGTCGGTCGGCTTCAGCACCGCCGGCGCGAACGTGCAGGCGCAAAGCGGCGTGGCGGTGGTCGATCTGCTCTGCGACGCCCGGTCATATCAGTCTGGCAACTACTCGTCGGACGGGTTCCATCCTGACGACTCGGGGTATGCATTTCTCGCCGGGGAACTGCTCCAGGTCGTGGGTGCGGCCTCGTGGCCCGCGCCCGACGCGTCGTGCGCGCAGATGACGCTTCTCCAGTAACCTGACGAACCTGACCAACCCGACGAACTCGCTAACCCAACCAACCTGGCTAACCTGACCAACCTGGCTAACCTGACCAACCTGACTAACTGGCAGTTGGTCGGGTTGCACAGGTTCGACGGGTTGGTCGGGTCAACAAGGCTCCTCGGGTTCGATAGATTGCGGGTTAGTTCGACGACTTCTTCGGAACCTTGAGTTCGGCCAGCTTCGCGGCGATGTCGGCGGCGGCCGATGCGGGCTTCACCTGCTTGTCGACGGCGGCGATCTTTCCGTCGGCCCCGATGTAGAACGTCCACCGGCTGGCGACCTGATTCTGATTCAGTACGCCATAGGCCGCGGCCGTCTGCTTGCCGGGATCGCTCAGCACCGGAAAGTCCAGCTCCAGCGACTCGGCGAACTTCTTGTTCGTCTCGGCATCGTCGACGCTGGCAGCGAAGTACTTGACGTCATAGGCGCGAATCGCCTCCCCGCTTTCCTTCAGGGACTTGCATTCAATCGTGCAGCCGCCGGTGAAGGCTTTCGGGAACCAGGCGATCACGACTGGCTTGCCCGCAAGCTCCGACAGCTTGTAGGCATGCCCGTCCGATCCCTGCAGGCTGAAATCCGGCGCCGCGTCGCCCGGCTTCAGCTCGACATCCGCTCGCGCCATCACGTAGCCGGCAAGAGCAAAGACAAGGGCGCTCGAGAGCATGAGTCGTTTCAGAGAAGACACTGCAACCTCCTTGGGGGAACTCCAGTCTAACCCGATCAACCCGACGAACCTTCCGAACCCGACCAACCCGACGAACCCGACCAACCCGACGAACCTGACGAACCTGACGAACCCGACCAAAGGGTTGGACAGGTTTGTCCGGTTGATCGGGTTCGTTGGGTTCGGAAGGTTGATCAGGTTGGTCGGGTTGTATGCTCTTGTCGATGCCCTTCGCCGCACTGAGACTCGCCACCGTCGCCGACGTGCCCGTAATCCTCGAGTTCATTCGCCTGCTGGCCGCCTACGAAAAGCTTTCGCAGAACGTGATCGCGACCGAGGACAGTCTCCGCGAATTCCTGTTCGGCCCGCGTCCGTTCGCTGAGGTCGTGCTCGCGGAGCATGACGGGCGCGCGGTCGGTTTTGCGCTGTTCTTCCCGTCGTTCTCTACGTTCGTCGGTCGTCCTGGCATTTACCTCGAGGATTTGTACGTGCGTGAGGACGTGCGCGGCCAGGGCGTGGGCCGTCAATTGCTGAGCCATCTCGCGCACCTGACGGTCGAGCGCGGCTGGGGCCGGCTCGACTGGGCCGTACTCGACTGGAACGCGCCGGCGATTGCCTTCTACAACAAGCTCGGCGCGCAGATGCTGACCGACTGGCGGATCTGCCGGCTCACGGGTCCGGCGCTGGACGCGCTGGCGAGCGGCAGCGGCGCATAAAAGGGGCAGACGGCGTCTGACCTCTTTTCACTCCGTGCGGAGCGCTGTCAGCGGCTCGATGCGGGCGGCGCGCCGCGCAGGCACATAGCACGCCAATAGCGCCACCATCGTCAGCACGACCGGCGCCACCACGAACGTCCAGAGATCGAACGGCTCCGTGCGATAGAGCAGCGCCGATATCGTGCGCGTGAGGGCGGCGGCCCCAGCCACGCCAAGCGCAAGGCCGACGATCACCAAACGCATCCCTTCGCGCACCACCATCCCGGTCACGCGGCTGGCGGTCGCACCGAGCGCGATCCGCACGCCAATTTCGCGCGTGCGTTGCGTGACCGCAAACGCAAGCACGCCGTAAAGCCCGATTGCCGCCAGCAGGAGCGCGCCGGAGGCGAACGCCGCGAGGACGACGGTGCTGAAACGTTGTGGCGCCACCGAATCGGCCAACTGGCGCTCCATCGTGGCGATGCCGGTGACGGGAAGCGCCGGGTCCAACGACGCGAGCGCGGCACGGCTCGCCGGCACGAGCATCGTCGGATCGCCGCTCGACTGCAACGCGAACCGCCACGTGCGTCCCCAGCCCGAGGCCGGCGGCGCGTCGTCGATCTCGCGCACGAGATCACGAAACGGCACGTAGACATGAATCGTCGCCTCCTCCCGCAGCGGTCCATCCTTGACGTCACCGACCACGCCAACCACGGTCTTCCACGCTGTTTGCGAGGCCGCGACGCCCCACTTGAGACGCTTTCCGATCGGATCCTGGCCCGGCCAGGACCGCTTCGCCAGCGACTCATTGATGATGGCGACGTCCCGCTGCTCGTCCTGCTCCTCGCGCGTGAAGAGCCGACCGCGGTGAAGTGGCACGCCGAGCGTGCGGAAGTACTCGCCGTGGATCCACGTGGCCGCGACCGCGGGAAGCGGACTGTTGCTGGTCCGATGCTCCGGTGTGGCAGCGCGCCTCTCATTCGACTCGAGCGGGATATCGCTCGAGATTGAGGCGGATACCACGCCGGGCAAAGCGCGGAGGCGTTCGAGCGCGTTGGCGACGAAGGTTGCCACGGCTCCGCCGCCGGCGTACGCCTCGCGTGGAAGAGCGACCGACACGGTAAGCACCTGCTGCGGGCGGAAGCCGGGTTCGGTCGCGATCAGCGCAGCGAAGCTTCGCGTCAGCAGCCCGGCACCTACGAGAAGCACGACCGCGAGCGTGACCGTCGCGGTGACCAGCACCTGTTGGACGCGCTGGCTTCGGCCGCCTCCCGCCGTCCGCGGACCGCCTTCGTGCAACCGCGACGAAACGTCTCCCTCGGTCGCCCAGAGCGGCGCCATGCCGAAGGCCACTGCCGTCAGGAGCGAGAGCCCGAGCGTGAACGATACGACTCGCCAATCGAGCTGCACCGTATTCAATCCAGGGAGGCTGGTCACAATGACGACCGGGAGCGCTCTGACCACCGAGATCGCGATCGCGAGACCGAGCACGCCGCCAACTGCGGAAAGGAGCGCGCTTTCGCACAGCAGAAGCTGGACGAGTCGCCGGCGCGGTGCGCCGAGCGCCAGGCGAATGCCGAGCTCGCGCCGCCGCGCCGCCGCGCGGCTGAGAACCAGGTTGGCGACGTTCGCACACACGATCAGCAACAGGATTCCCACCGCAGCGAACAGCATCAGGAGCGGCGCCTTCACCTGACCGGCAATTTCGTCGCGCAACGCCAGGGCGGAAAGCTCAAGGTGCAACTTGAACTCGACGGGATAGTTCTCCCCGATCCTGGCCGCGAGTAGCGACAGCTCGGTCCGCGCGTCGTCGATGGTGACGCCGGGCGCAAGCCTCGCCACGATGCTGTTGTTGAAAGACACCCCCCGTGTGGTCCTTTCAGCGTCAGAGAAGGCCCGCGGAATCCACGCCTCCGCTGGTGTCCCGTTGAAGATGGGACCGCGCATGGGAAATTCGAAACTGGCAGGCATGACGCCGATCACCTGGAACGGACGGCGATCCAGCCGCACCTTCGAGCCAATCGCGTCAGGCCGACCGGCAAACAGGCGCTGCCAGAGGCCGTAGCTGAGGACGACCACGTCGTGGCCGGGCCGGTCCTCGTTCGCACTGAACGTGCGGCCGACAATTGGCGCGACGCCCAGCAGCGGGAACAGGTCTGCGCTGGCGCGCGTGACGTCGATGCGTTGAGGCTCGGCGCGGCTTGAAAGCTCCATCGTGTCGCAGTCGTAGGCGGCGAGGTGCGAGAACGATCGCTGGTACTCCGAGAGATCCAGGAAGTCGGGCGGTGATGCTGGAATCTTCGACAGATCGCCCTGAGGAATGCCCTCGTAGACCAACACCAGGCGATCGGGATCGCGGAACTCGAGCGGGCGAAGCAGCGCTGCATTCACGAGGCTGAACGTGGCGCAATTGGCGCCGATGCCCAACGCGAGGATGAGGATGGTGACGGCGCTGAAGACGGGGGCTTTCACGAGCATTCGGACGGCATGACGCAGATCGAACAGCAGGGAGCTCATCGGGCCTTCTTTCCTGTGTGAGTACGGCGCAAACCGGTGGCGGCGGTGCGCATCAACGTGCGCACGGGGCGCCGAGCGGATCAGATCCCGGGCGACAAGGCGCCATGCCGACCAGCAACCGTGGTCCGCGATCAGGTGCGCGAAGTCGGCGACCATGTCACCGGCAAACCGCCTCTGAAGGGACGCCGGATACGCGCGCAACAGGACGCGATAGACCGCGCACGACCATCGCACTCGCAAAGGGCCTTTCATGCTTCGCCCGTGACCAATCGCTTGGCGCGAACCAGTTGCGCGAGACGAACAATCCGGCGCGCCTCGGCCTCGAGCGCGCGGCGGCCGTCCGGCTGCATGGCAAACAGGCGTCTCCGCTCGTCGCTCCGCGCGGCCAGCTCCCGGACGAGCCCGTCGTCTTCCATGCGCTGCAGCGCGCCATAGATCGTACCCGGACCGGCTGGCATCGACGCCCCCGCGGACTGTCCGACCGCCTGCATGATCGCGTAGCCGTGCAGCGGACCGTCGGCGAGCGCCAGAAGAATATGGAACACGGCCGGCGTGAGAGGGCCTCTCATGGCGTCCATTCTATTACCGTTACGGTAATATCGCGCGCGTGGTTCCTGAGGTCAGACGCCGTTGAGAAAATGTTAAGGTTCCATTCTGATTGACATTTTCTTGACGGCGTCTGACCCGAACTGATGTCCAAACGCGAATCCGATTCCCGCGAGCTCTCACTCTGGGACTTGCCGCCGGCCGATGAAGGCACTGGCGGCGTACCGACGCCTCCTCCACCGGCCGGCTCGGGACCGAGATCGCCCGACGGCACGAGCGTCCCCCTGCACGAGGCCGCACAAGCCCGATATCTGAACTACGCGCTGTCGGTCATTACCTCGCGCGCGCTCCCCGACGTGCGCGATGGTCTGAAGCCGGTCCAGCGCCGCATTCTGTTCACGATGTGGCAGCAGAACCTCACCGCCGACGCCAAACACCGGAAGTGCGCGAAGGTGGTCGGCGACGTGATGGGCAGCTTTCACCCCCACGGCGACGCCGCGATCTACGAAACGCTCGTGCGGATGGCGCAGCCCTTCTCGCTGCGCTACCCCGTCGTCGACGGCTCGGGCAACTTCGGCTCGCTCGACGGCGACAGCGCGGCGGCGATGCGCTACACGGAGTGCCGCCTCGCGCGGGTGAGCGACGACCTGCTGGGCGAGATCGATCAAGACACCGTCACCTTCCGGCCAAACTACGACGGCACGAAGACCGAGCCGGTCGTCCTGCCCGCACGCATCCCGAACCTGCTCGTCAACGGCGCGACCGGCATCGCCGTGGGCATGGCGACGAGCATCCCGCCGCACCACCTCGGCGAGATTTGCACGGCGCTGCTGAAGCTCCTCGACAACCCGGATCTCACCACCGCGCAGCTGTGTCGATGGGTGAAAGGGCCGGACTTCCCCACCGGCGGCCAGATCCTGAACTCGCCGGACGAGCTCAAAGAGATCTACCGGACAGGATCCGGCGGCGTCCGGCTGCGGGGCACATGGCGCATGGGCGAGACGTCGCGATCGGCGCAGACGATCTACATCACCAGCGTCCCGTACATGGTGAACAAGTCGACGCTGGTCGAGCGTATCGCCGAGATCGTCTTGTCGCGAAAGCTGCCGCCACTTGTCGACATCAAGGACGTCTCGACAGACGATGTGCGCATCGAGCTCACTGTGAAGCGCGACGCCGATCCGAAGATGGTGATGGCGTATCTCTGGAAGCACACGCCGCTCCAGACGACCGTGCCGGTCAACCTGACGTGCCTGGTCCCGACCGAGAACCCGGAAGTCGGCCGGCCGGAGCGCCTCGATCTGCACCAGATCCTCTGGTACTTCCTCAAGTTCCGCCTCGACGTCGTCACGGCGCGGCTCGAGCACGAGCTGAGCGCGCTCCAGCGGCGCGTCCATATTCTGGAAGGCTTCGAGAAGGTCTTCGATGCGCTGGACGAGATTCTGCGAATCATCCGGAAGTCGGACGGCAAGGCGGATGCGGCCGAGAAGATCATGGCGCGGTTCTCGCTCGACGCCGAGCAGACGGACGCCATTCTCGAGCTCAAGATCTACCGGCTCGCCCGCCTCGAGATTCTCGTCATCACGAACGAGCTGACCGAAAAGCGCAAGCGTGCGCGGCAGATTGCGGGGCTGCTGCGCAACGAGGAGGATCGCTGGGGCGTCGTGCGCGACGAGATCGCGCAGGTGCAGAAGACCTACGCCGACCCAAAGAAGGATCCGCGGCGCACCGAGTTCGCGTCCGACGAAGGCGAGGCCGAATACTCCGCCGACGACTTCATCATCGAGGAGGACAACGTCGTCATCGTCTCGCGCGACGGGTGGATCAAGCGGCAGAAGGAAGTGAAGGATCTGTCGACGACGCGGCTGCGGGAAGGCGACGCGGTGGTGGCGGTGCTGCCCGGCAGCACGCGTGCCACGGCGGTGTTCTTCTCGAATGCCGGCATCGCGTACAGCTGCCGCATCGTCGACGTACCCGCATCGACGGGATACGGCGAGCCGATCCAGAAGCTGTTCAAGTTGCGCGACGGCGAGCGCGTGGTTGGCGCGATGAGCCTCGACCCGCGCACGATTGGCAACATCGTCCCGGCGAAGGAAGGGGCGGTGCCGCCGGTGCATGCCGTGGCCGTGACGAGCGACGGCTACAGCCTGCGCTTCGGGCTGGACGGGCTCGTCGAGCCGAGCACGCGCGCCGGGCGCCGGTACGCGAGACCGGCCGAGGGGGCGCAGGTGGTCGGTGTCGCCGCCGTGACCGGCCGCGAGGTGATGATTGCCGCCACGCGCGCCGCCCGCGCCATGCTGTGCGCGGTCGACGAGATCAACTATCTGTCGGGTCCTGGCCGCGGGGTCATTCTGATCAAGCTGCAGCCCGGCGACGATGAAGTGCTCGGCTTCGTCGCGTCGACGGGTGATCGGGACCTGCTGACCGTCGAGACCAGCCGCGGCGCCGAGCAGACCATCAGCACGACGAAGTATGAGATCACCGGCCGCGGGGGCAAGGGTCGAGAGTTGATGCAGCGCGGCCGCTTCGAGCGGGTCGTTCCGACCGCTCCCGAGTTGCCGGAACCATAGGGCACCTCGGGGCCGGGCGTTGGTAATTTGGGTGCGTCAGGTGCGTCGGGTGCAGGGTGCCATCCCGGTGCGTCTGTGCACCCGTCGCACCCCGCACTTGTCGCACTCGACGCACCCCCCTCGTGATATCCTCATAAGGTTGTCTATGGGGCCCGGCCAACGCCCGACCCTGGAGGCATACGCTTTTGTCGCGTCCGGGTGAAACTCGCCCGCGGCGCTGCGGTCCGACCGAGGGTCACGCCTCCAGCACTCTTCGCTCCGCAGCGACCTTCTCCGAGCGCCTTCCCGCCGGACCGACGTTGACGTCCAATCAGATCATCAGGAACATTCATTGACAGAACCCCGATTGAAGATCGCGGTCTTCATCGATTTCGACAACATCGAAATCGGCGTGAAGTCCACCCTCAGCACCCCCTTCGACATCGGCATCGTCCTCGAAGCCGTCAAAGAACGCGGCGAGGTCGTGACCAAGATCGCCTACAGCGACTGGAAGCGCGCCGGCGACTACAGCCGGCAGCTCTCGCAGCATGCCATCCGCATGGTGCAGCGCAACCTCACGCCCGGCGGCGACAAGAACGGCGCCGATATCAACCTCGCGCTCGACGCCCTCGAGATGGCGTTCACCCACGACCACATCAACGCGTTCGTCATCGTGGGCGGCGATTCCGACTTCATCACGCTGGTCGAAAAGCTGAAGCAGTACGACAAGAAAGTGTTCGTCGTCGGCGGCCGCCAGTTCACCAGCCTCGTGATGCAGAAGAACTGCCACGAGTTCATCGCCTACGAGAACATCGCGGGTACCCGGCGCAGCGTGGGCACCGGGCGCGCGCGGGCGGGCTCTGTCGGAGCCGCGACGGATGTCGACAAGGCCCTGCCGCTCGTGAAGCGTGCGCTCAAAGTGCTCGCGGACCGCGAGGTCACGCCGCAGCTCGGGCTGCTGAAGAGCACGCTCCTCCAGCTGGACTCGGCATTTTCGGAGCGCGATTACGGCGTCAGCACGTTCAGGGACTTCATCGACAAGGTTGCGGAGCGCGGCATGGTGACGCTCCGGCAGTCGGGCCGGAGCGTGCTCGTCGAGCTTCTGGACGGCAGCGTGGCCCCTCTCGTATCGGACCAGCCGGAGCCGCAGCCACACGTCTCGGATGCGCGCGAGGGCGAGGGCGCCTCTGTCTACGCCCAGGAGCCGGTTGAGCCAGTCAGAGACGACATTGTCGTGCCCATCGAAAGCGCTCGGCCACGGAGCGCGCAGCCTCCCCCACCCACCGCCTCGCCCGAGCAGATCGCCGATGCCGTGCGCGTCGCGGCGGGCCTCTTCGCGCGCGCGAAGCAGACGCCGCGCTGGCCGATGTACATCCGGCAGATGCGCCAGTTCCTCCGAAACGTGGACGAGACGTTCGACGAGCGCAAGCTCGGCTTCCCGGGCATCGTCGACTTTCTGCGAGCGTGCCAGCGTGATGGGCTCTTGCGCCTCGACCGGGATCGGCAGGGCGTGCTTCGTGTGTTCCCGGGCGCGAACTTCGGCAAAGCCGGGGTGCCGCCGTCGCAACTCGACTCCGAGATCGTGTCCGACGACGGCGCGACCACGATCGAGGGAGATCAGCCGGGGAGCGAGTCCGGTTCGGCATCGACCGCCGCGGCCGGCCGCTTCACGCGCGTAACCGACGGTGAGGCCACGCCCATCATCGATGCAACCGCAGTCGAGTCCACGGGCCGCCACACGGACGAAGACTTGAGCGTCGGACCGGGCAACGTCGCGCAACCGGGCGAAATCGTCCGCAAGCGCACCCGGAAGGCGGCCACGCCGCGCGCCGCGACGAAGAAGGTCGCGAGCAAGACCACGCGGACCGCGCGCGCGCGGAAAACGGCAAAGGGATGAGGGCTATTGGGGAATTGCGGATTGCGGATTGCGGATGCGGATTGCGGGATTGCGGGATTGCGGATTGGGGAATTGCCGATTGAGGATTGAGGATTGCGCTCGTGCTATGGGGACGGCTTTCCTCGCGCTGATTGTGGCGATTGGGACGCTCGTCGCACAGGAACGCGACCCCAAGGAATACGCGCGGTTTCTCGAGAGCCGGGAGCGCGTCGAGCGCATGGAGGTCGCCCGCGTCGTCGAGGCGCTGCACCTTCAGCCGGGATGGTCGGTCGCGGATCTCGGATCGGGATCGGGGCTGTTCACGCGTGCGCTCGCGCGAGCGGTGATGCCGGGCGGGACGGCCTATGCCGTCGACATCGATCCGGAGCTGCTGACAATTGTGGAGGCCTCGGCGAAGCGCTCCGAGCTGAAGAACGTTCAGACCGTGCTCGCTGGTTCGAACGATCCGAAGCTGCCGCAGAGCGTGGACCTCGTGTTCATCTGCGACACGTTCCACCATCTGCCAGACAAGGCCGCCTACGCGCGCACGTTGTTTGGCTACGTCAAGCCTGGCGGACGCGTCGCCGTGATCGACTTCACGAACGACTGGCCCGGCGGCCACGATGCAATGCGCTACACACGCGCGGATCTCGAGGGCTGGATGACCGCCGCTGGCTTCAAGCAGGATCAGTCGTTCGATTTTCCGAAAAACAGTTTTTACATTACTTACAAGAAGGCGGCGCAGTAACCCGACAAACCTGACGAACCCGACTAACCTGACCAACTTCGCCGCCGCCGTTGATCGGGTCAGCCAGGTTGGTTCGGGTTGGTCGGGTTGGGAGCTGGGCGTAGTACTATCCCCCCCGAATGTCCTCATACTCGGCGAAAGACATCACCGTCCTCGAAGGGCTCGAGCCGGTGCGCAAACGGCCCGGCATGTACATTGGCGGCGTCGGAAGCGCCGGGCTCCACCATCTCGTGTGGGAGATCCTCGACAACGCGGTCGACGAGGCGATGAGCGGCTTCGCCTCCACGATCGCCGTCACGCTGCACGAGGACGGATCCGCGATCACGATCACGGACGATGGCCGCGGCATCCCGGTCGACAAGCATTCCAAGACCAACAAGAGCGCGCTGGAGGTGATCTTCACCGTGCTGCACGCCGGCGGGAAGTTCGAGGGCACCAACTACAAGACCGCGGGCGGCCTCCACGGCGTCGGCGCGTCCGTGGTGAATGCGCTCTCGAAGGATCTCGTAGCGACGATTAAGCGTGACGGCGCGCAGTGGGAAATGCGCTTCCGGCAGGGCAAGCCCACAGGTCCCCTCAAAAAGCTCGGCGCCGCCCGCGGCACCGGGACGACGGTGTACTTCCACCCCGATCCGACGATCTTTCCAAAGATCGAGTTCGACGCCGCCATCGTCCGCGAGCGGCTCGAGGTCGTCAGCTACCTGCACAAGGGCGTGAAGGTCACCTTCGACGACCAGGTCACGAAAGAAAAGGCGGTCTTCGAGCACAACGAAGGCATCGTCGACTACCTGCGGAAAATCGTCGCGGAACGCGGCGCCCGGCCCGTGCACGATCAGCCGTTTGCCGTCTCGCGCGAAAACGGCCTGCGGCTCGACTGCGTCCTGCACTGGACGGAAGCGACCGACGAGCACCTGCGCAGCTACGTCAACGGCATTCCGACGGCGTCCGGAGGCACGCACGAGAACGGCATTCGCGTCCGGGATTGGCAAGGCCGTCCGCAACTTCATCGAGACACATAACCTGACGCCGAAGGGCGTGACGCTGACCGCGGACGACATCCGCGAGGGATTGACCGGCGTCCTCAGCCTCTTCATCGCCGAGCCGCAGTTCCAGGGTCAGACCAAGGATCGCCTGAACAACCCCGAGCTGGTGTCGGCGGTCGACGGCGCCATCCGTCCGGCGCTCGAGCACTGGCTGAATCACAACATCAGCGTCGCGGAATCGATCGTCGCGCGGATCATCCTCGCCGCTCGCGCGAGGGAAGCGAGCCGCGCCGCGCAGCAGGAAGTCACTCGCAAGAGCGCAACGACGCGAATGGCGCTTCCGGGCAAGTTGAGCGACTGCTCCGCCTCGGGACGCGACGACTCCGAGATCTTCATCGTCGAGGGCGATTCGGCCGGCGGCTCGGCCAAGCAGGGGCGCGACCGCACGCGCCAGGCGATCCTGCCGCTCAGAGGCAAGGTGCTGAACACGGAGAGCGCGTCGCTCGCAAAGGTGCTCGAGAACAAGGAGCTGTCGGATCTGGTCACGGCCCTCGGCTGCGGGCTCGGCAAGAACTTCGATCCGTCCCGTCTGCGTTACGGCCGCGTGATCATCCTGGCCGATGCGGATTCGGACGGCAATCACATCGCGACGCTCCTGCTCACGTTCATCTACCGGCACATGCCGGACCTGATCAAGGCCGGCCGCGTGTTCCTCGCGCAGCCGCCGCTCTATCGCATCGACATCGGCAAGGAGACGCACTGGGCGCTCGACGAAGCGCAGAAGGCACAAATCCTCACGACCTCCGGCCGCGGCCCCAACGGCCGCGCGACGCCGGAGATCACACGCTTCAAGGGCCTGGGCGAGATGATGCCGAAAGTGTTGTGGGAGACGACCCTCAACCCGAAGACGCGCCGCCTGCTGCGCGTCGAGATCACCGATCAGATCGTCACCGATCGGGTGATCAACGAGCTGATGGGCAAAGACGCCTCCGCGCGCTTCCGCTTCATCATGGACCGGGCGGAAGAAGCGGAGGAGCTCGACGTCTGACCGCTCTCACCGCGCGAAACGACGGGCTCGCCGAACAGGTTCGATCGGGTTGGACGGGTTGATCGGGTTGGACGGGTTGGACGGGTTTCTCGGGTTTCGGGGGTTTCTCGGGTTTCGCGGGTTTCTCGGGTTTTTCAGGTTCCACGGGTTGGACGGGTTTCAGAGGTTGGACGGGTTGGCGCCGCGGCTTCGCGCGCTGGCGAATGCATCGCTCCAGGTACGCCGAGAGCCTACGTGCCGCCGTGTGCGCGCGTTTGGCCAACCGTCGAAAATGCTCGTGCTCCTCGGCTGACACGTACTTCCGGCGAAGGGCCTCGTCGACATGATTCTCGGTCTCCTGCAACGAGCCGAGCGCGATGTCCAGATACCACCGGAACTGCGGGTTCGATCTGCCAAATCCCTCAGCGATGTTCGAGGCTGCGGATCGTGTCGAGTCCCCGACCTGTTCGCAGAATTTGAAGTTGCGCGCGACTCTCGGGCGATCAGTAACGTCGATCATTTCGTCCCTGAGCTGCACCGATAGCTGCCAGCAAACGAGTTCTCGATAACTTTTAACGGTCATGCCAAGGTGCAGAGCACGAGGCGCGCCAACCTGGACCAACCCGACAAACCCGATCAACCCGACAAACCCGACTAACCTCGCCCAACTCTCAGTTGGACAGGTTGGACGGGTTGGACGGGTTGGGCGGGTTGCATTGGTCCGCGCTAGAATCCCCGAACGATGTTCCCCGCCACCCGTTATTCCGCGATCGCCCGGCTGCGCGCGGAAGATGAGGGCGAGCGCAGGTTGGCGTGGGACGCGCTCGTTTCCGCCTACTGGAAGCCGGTCTACAAATACCTCCGCGCGCGGTGGGGGATGTCGCCGGAACATGCCGAGGACGTCACGCAGGAGTTCTTCGCGCGCGCGTTCGAGCACGGGTTTCTCGCGGACTACGATCCCGCCAAGGCGCGCTTTCGAACGTGGCTGCGCACCTGCCTCGATCGACTCGCCGCCAACAACGCGAAGGCCGCACGTCGTCTGAAGCGCGGCGGCGGCGCGGCGATGACGTCGCTCGATTTCGTGTCGGCGGAAGGCGAAGTGCGTGAGCTCGAGATCCGTTCCGACACGGATCTCGACGCGTGGTTCCAGCAGGAATTCGTCCGCGTGCTGTTCGCGCGCGCGGTCGAGGCCATCGAACGCGAGTGCCGCGAGACCGGACGCGAGGATCACTTCGCGCTCTTCGCGGCTTGCGATCTCGCCGATCTCGACGCGAACGAGCGGCCGTCGTACAAGTCGCTGGCAGAAGCGCGCGGATGGCCTGTCCACGATGTGACGAACCGGCTCGCCGCCATCCGCCGTGCGTTTCGGGGGCACGTCCTGCGGCTGTTGCGCGACGCGTGCGCGAGCGAACAGGAATTCCGGACGGAGGTCAGAGCCATCTTCGGGAGAGCCTCCGTCCGAGATGGCGGTTGGTCGGGTTAGACAGGTTGGCCAGGTTGGCCGGGTTCAGAGAGTAGCCCGGGTAACCCGACGAACCCCAGAACCTGACTAACCTGATCAACCTGGCGAACCCGATCAACCGGCTATTCCGTCCATGGGGTTAACCGATCGAGGCCTTCGTCATCTGATCGAGATCGCCGACCTGCCCGATCTGACCGGCACGCGCTACGAGATGGTGGCGCCGCTCGGGCGGGGCGGGATGGGACGCGTCTATCGGGTGCGCGATCGCGAGCTCGATCGCGAGGTTGCGTTGAAGGTGCTGAGCGGGCCGGCCGAGCCCTCGAGCGCCGAACGTCTCCGCACCGAGGCGCGCGTCCTTGCGCGTCTCGAGCATCCCGGCATCGTGCCGATCCAGGATGCGGGCATCCTGCCGGACGGGCGTGCGTACTACGTGATGACGCTGGTGCGCGGGAATCGCCTCGACGAACTGGCGCCGGCGCTCTCGTCGATTCCCGAGCGGCTCCGTCTCCTCGCGCGCGTCACGGACGCCGTCGCGTTCGCGCACGCGCATGGCATCGTGCACCGCGATCTCACGCCGTCGAACATCATGGTGGGACCGTTCGGGCAAGTGCTCGTCATGGACTGGGGCACTGCGAAGGTGAACCCCAACCCGGCCAACCCTCTCGACCTAACCAACCCGACCAACCTGGCCAACCCGATCAACTGCGCGGCGCCGGTTGATCAGGTTCATCAGGCTGATCGGGTTGAGCAGGTTGGTTGGGTTGAGCAGGTTGATCGAGTTAGCCAGGTTGATCAGGTTGGGACGGGCGCCGGAGTGGTGCTTGGCACCCCCGGGTTCATGGCGCCGGAGCAGGCGCGCGGAGACGCGGCGCATACCGATGCGCGCGCGGATGTCTATGCGCTGGGCGCGCTCCTCGGGTGGCTGCTCGAACCCGCGCACGGCGGCCCGCTCGCGCTGCCGCCCGCGGTGCGCGCGATTCGCGATCGGGCCATGAGCGGCGAGCCTCAGGCGCGGTACGCGTCGGCCGAGGCCTTCGGCGCCGAGCTCGGGCGGTATCTGGATGGACTGCCCGTCGACGCGCATCGCGAGACGGCCGTCGAGCGCGTCGCGCGTTTCGGGCGCACATACCGCGTGGCGATCCTGCTGGTGCTCGCGTATCTCGTCATGCGGATCGTGCTCCTGCTCCTCGCCCGCGTCTGACCCGACCAACCTGGCAAAACCCACGAACCCGACCTGACCTGACCAACCTGGCAAAACTCACGAACCCGACCTAACCGGACCAACCCGGCGAAACTCACGAACACGACCTAACCTGACCAACCTGGTTAACCCGATCAACTGGCTCGGACCAGGTTCGTCGGGTTGGGCAGGTCGATCTGGTTAGTCGGGTTTGGTTGGTTAGCCGGGTTGTGCGGGTCTTCCGTACACCTGGGTCGCGTAGCCGACGATGAGGCCGACGAGGCTGCCGGGGAGCATGATCTGCCACCAGTAGTGAGTGCCGTCGGGCTCAGGGATCGCGGCGATCACGAATGCCAGCAGAAGCCCCACCAGGAACCCCACGAAGAGCCCCGCCGGAATCGACGATTTCTTACGCGCGAACAGGCCGATCAGGACGCCGGCAATCAGCCCCTTGATGGTCGACCCGATCACGATGCCCATGATCATGGGCTTCACTTCCGGCGCCGAGACGAGCGCGCTCAGGCCGTCCAGCGCGCCAAGAATGCCGCCGAGAATCAACCCGAACAGCGGTTTGCTCATCCTGCCTCCACCACGGACTCTTCAACATGCGCGCGCATGCGTGTACGGGCTCAACGTGGTTTGCCAGGTCTAACGTGGTTTGGCAGGTTTAACGTGGTTTGCCAGGTTTATGGGTTTGGACAGGTTTATGGGTTGGACAGGTTTTGCCGGGTCCGGCAACCCAACCAACCGATTGAACCCGCCCAACCTGACCAACCCGACCAACCCGACCAACCTGACCAACCTGACCAACCCGACCAACCCGACCAACCTGTCGAACGCCGCGAGGTCACAACTCGACCTGCATGCCCAGCTCGACGACGCGCTCGGGCGGGATGCGGAAGAACGCCGTCGCGCGCATGGCGTTTCGCGCCATCAGCGCAAAGAGCTTCTCGCGCCAGCGCGCCATGCCCGGATGATCGGTCGAGAGCAGCGTCTCGCGGCCCAGGAAGTACGTGATGTCGTCCTTGTCGATCGGCAGGCCCCTGGCGCGCGCCTCGATCATCGCCTCGGGGACGTTCGGTTCCTCGACGAAGCCGTAGCGCAGGGTCACCCGAAAAAAGCCGGAGCCCAACGGCTCGACAACGACGCGGTCATCGATGGGCACGATCGGAACGTCCTGCGTCACCACGGTGAGCAGCACCACGCTCGCATGCAGCACCTTGTTGTGCTGCAGATTGTGGATGAGCGTCGGCGGCACACCGGCGCCGCTGCCGGTCATGAAGATGGCGCTGCCCGGTACGCGATAGGGCCGGATGCGAAGGAGGTCCTTCTGGAAGAGGTCGAACGGATACGCCCGCTCCCGCAGCCGCGCTCCGAGAATCTCGCGCCCGGTCTTCCAGGTCGAAAGAAACAGGTAGACCACCGCGGCAAGCACGATAGGCACCCAGCCGCCGTGCAAAATCTTGAGCGCGTTGGCACCGACAAACGCAGAGTCGATCGATCGAGGAAGACGAAGGTCACACTCCCCGCCGCCCACCGGCTCCAGTGCCACACCTGGCGCGCGACGACATACGCCAGGACGGTCGTGATCGCCATCGTCGCACTCACGGCGATGCCGTAGGCCGCGGCAAGGGCGGTGGACGACCGGAACCCGAGCACCAGAGTGATGGTCGCCAACGCGAGCGTCCAGTTCACAATCGGGACGTAGATCTGCCCGATCGTGGTCGCCGACGTGTGGCGGATTTCTACGCGCGGACTGTAACCGAGCTGCACGGCCTGGCGCGTCAGCGAGAACACCGCGGAAATGAGGGCCTGCGAGGCAATCACGGCGGCGGCCGTCGCCAGGATTACCAGCGGCAGTACGAGCGCCGGAGGCGCAACCAGATAGAACGGCGATTCGGCTGCTTCGGGATTCGACAGCAGCATCGCGCCCTGCCCGAAGTAATTGAGCAGCAGGCTCGGCATCACGAGGCACCACGCGAGGCGAATCGGGGTTGCGCCGAAGTGTCCGATGTCCGCGTAAAGCGCTTCGCCGCCCGTGACCACAAGGAAGACGGCACCGAGCACGACAAAGCCGTGATAGCCATTCTCGACGAAGAACGCGACGGCATGTGCCGGGTTCGCGGCCGCGAGGACGCCCGGCGCGTCGACGAATCCATCTGAGGCCCAGCAGACCGATGGTGGTGAACCAGAGCAGCATCACGGGTCCGAACATCGCGCCGACACGGGCGGTGCCGGCGCTCTGCACCGAGAACAGCCCCACGAGGATGCCAATGGCCAACGGCACCACGTACGGCGCCAGGACGGGCGTCACCGTCTGCAGCCCCTCGACGGCGCTGAGCACGGTGATCGCCGGCGTGATCATGCCGTCACCGTAAAGGAGCGCCGCTCCCACCAGACCAAGCGAAATGAGCGCGACCCGGCTCTGCGGTCCGCGGTAGGTCGTCGGGACGAGCGCGATCAGCGCGAGAACGCCGCCCTCCCCGTGGTTGTCGGCCCGCATCACGTAGCCGATGTACTTGACCGAAATCACGAGCACCAGCGCCCAGAGAATCAGCGAGAGCACACCCATGACGTTTGCCGCCGTGGGCGCGATGCCGTGCTCTCCGTGAAAGCATTCGCGCAGCGCATAGAGGGGACTGGTGCCGATGTCGCCGAAGACGATGCCGAGCGCGGCGACCGTCAGTGCCCCGCGTGAAGTGGTGGGTTCAGACATGTGGAGTCGCGATAGCGATGGCTGTGCAGGCGTCGCGTGTGCCCCGGCATTCTACAGCCTGGCATTTTTGCGGGGTCCCGCCAAACCGCTGTCATGTCATTTCTGCACAACATGCATGAAATCCACGACGCCTAGCAGAATCTGGCAGCCAAAACCGGCAATTCCGCGCAATCTTCTTGCGCGTTGGTGTTCCGCGCGTGCATAATTTGCTGTCCGGACCACCTCTACGGCTTTCTTCCTCTCTCTGAAAGGATCACCGATGGGATCTGCACCGCTGCGCGACGCCATCCAGGGCATCATCGACTGGGGCGAGACTGTGGGCCGCGTGGGAGGCCAGTTGCCGAAGGCCACTGACGCCTTCGGATCGCTGACCTTCAACGACGACGTTCAGAAGGCGCGGCTGTCGAAGCCGACGTATGCGGCGCTTCGACAGACGGCAGTGAATGGCGAGCCGCTCGACGCCTCGGTGGCCGATCAGGTGGCCACGGCCCTCAAGGACTGGGCGCTCGAGCACGGCGCGACTCACTACACGCACTGGTTCCAGCCCCTCACCGGGATCACCGCCGAAAAGCACGACAGCTTCCTGTCGCCGAACGGCAACGGCAAGGCCGTCGCCGAGTTCCGCGGCAAAGAGCTGGTCAAGGGCGAGCCGGACGCGTCGAGCTTCCCGTCCGGCGGCATGCGGAGCACGTTCGAGGCGCGCGGCTACACCGCATGGGACCCGACGAGCCCGCCGTGGCTGCTCGTGAATCCGAACGGCACGACACTCGTCATCCCCACGGCCTTCGTGAGCTGGACGGGCGACGCGCTCGACAAGAAAACGCCGCTCCTCCGGTCGCAGCAGGCGTTGTCACTGCAGGCGCTGCGGATCCTGAAGCTGTTCGGATCGAACGCCAAGCGCGTCATCACGACCTGCGGCCCCGAGCAGGAATATTTCCTGATCGATCGGCACTTCTACTTCAATCGCCCCGACCTGATTAATGCCGGCCGCACGCTCTTCGGCGCCAAGCCGCCGAAGGGGCAGGAGATGGAGGACCAGTACTTCGGCGCCATCCCCGAGCGTGTGCTCGCGTGCATGATGGATGTCGAGCTCGAGTTGTACAAGTGCGGCGTGCCGGTGAAGACGCGGCACAACGAGGTCGCGCCGAGCCAGTACGAGATTGCCCCGGTCTTCGAGAACGCCAACGTCGCCACCGATCACCAGATGATGGTGATGGAGACGCTGAAGCGCATTGCCCCGAAGTACGGCCTGGCGTGTCTGCTCCACGAGAAGCCGTTTGCGGGCGTGAACGGATCGGGCAAACACCTCAATTGGAGCATGAGCGACAACCTCGGGAACAACCTGCTCAATCCCGGGGAGACGCCGCACGACAACCTGCAGTTCCTGATCTTCTGTACCGCCGTCCTGAGGGCCGTCGACAAGTGGCAGGGCCTGCTCCGCGCTTCCATCGCCAGCGCCGGCAACGACCATCGTCTTGGCGCGAACGAAGCCCCGCCGGCCATCATCTCGATTTTCCTCGGTTCGGTGCTGACGGATCTCTTCGATCAGATCGAGCGTGGAAAGATCACGCCGACCACGAAAGGCGGAGAGCTCGACACGGGCGTCAGCGTGCTGCCGAAGCTGCCGCGCGATCCGGGCGATCGCAACCGCACCAGCCCGTTTGCGTTCACCGGCAACAAGTTCGAGTTCCGCGCGGTGTCGTCGGGCCAGAGCATCGCGATGCCGAACATCTGCCTGAACGTTGCGGTAACCGACGCCCTCGACTCGATCGCGACGGACCTCGAGAAGGCGGTGAAAGGCGGCATGAAGGCGGAAGAGGCCGCGTGGGCCCTCCTGCCGAAGGTGATCAAGCAGCACAAGCGGATTATCTTCAACGGCAACAACTACACTGACGAGTGGGAGAAGGACGCGAAGAAGCGCGGGCTGCTGAACCTGCGCAACACCGTCGATGCGCTGCCGGAGCTCGTGACGCCGGCCGTCGTGAAGGCGTTCGAGACGCAGAAGGTCCTCAACGCGCGCGAGCTGAAGGCGCGTGAGGAGATCAACTACGAGGCCTACAACAAGACCGTCAACGTCGAAGCGCAGTTGATGGTGCTGATGGCGAACCGCTACATCCTGCCCGCGGCGCTCCAGTATCAGAAGCAGGTCGGCGAGTCGGTTGCGGCGGCCAAGTCCGCAGGCGCCGTCTCGAAGCAGGGCAAGGCGCTCGCCGTGACGCTGGCAAAGCTGATCGACAAGCTGAAGTCGCAGGCCGACACGCTGACCAAGACCCTCGAGCACAGCGACGGCAGCGCCGAAAAGCACGCGAAGTACTTCCGCGACAAGGTCATCCCGCTGATGGACAGTCTGCGGGACGCCGGCGACGCGCTGGAGCTCACGATCCCCCACGAGCTGTGGCCGCTGCCCACTTACCGCGAAATGCTGTTCATCAAGTAAAGGGCATTCGCAGTTCGACGGGTTGATCGGGTTAGTCGGGTTGGTCGGGTCGACAGGTTGAACCCGGCCAACCCGACGAACCTAGGCCAACCTGACCAACCTGACCAACCCGACTAACCCGACCAACCTGGGCCAACCCAAGAAGGTTATTTCGTTCTCCACTTCACCACGAAAAACCTGGCCGGCTTGTCGGACGTGTTCTTGAACCCGTGGGGCACGTTCGGCTCCGCGTACAGCGTGTCGCCGGCGTTGGCCGGGATCTGCTTGTCGGCGAGGGTCCACGTGCCGCTGCCTTCGGCGAGGTAGAGGAACTCCTCGTCCACGTGCGTGTGCGGCGGGTGGTTCTCGCTGTGCGCCTTGATGTCGCCGAACCCGCTGAGGACGTCCGCCGACGCCGCGCTCGGTCCGCCAAAGCTGCTTCGGAACTCGCCCCAGGCGCCGGAATCCAGCACCACGGCCTGCGAGGCAGACACGATGCCGGACTTGAGCACTGGAGCCTGCGCGCGGCCCAACCCGTAGCCGGCAAGCAACAATCCAATCCCGACAGACAGCTGCACAACCCTTTTCATCATTTCCTCCAAGAGGTTCGACAGGTTTGGCGGGTTTTTCTGGTTTGTCGGGTTGAAGGTTCGCCAACTCGACCAACCTGACGAACCTGACCAACCTTGTGAACCACCAGATCGCGAGAAGCCGTCTACCAGAGCGTGCGCACCGCGCCACTCTTTCGGATGCCCGCGTCCGAAGTGATGAGGGTCAGGTCGTGTACGCGCGCGGTGGCGGCGATGAGGCAATCGGCCGGGTCGGGCGGGAATGAATCCCCCAATTGCTCGGATTCGATCGCGACGTCCACGGTGAGGGAGAGCACATCGAGGTGCGGCGAGGAGGCCGCCGTGCGCAGCCAGAGGGGCCACGGCCCGAAACTCTCCTCCACCACGACTCGCCCGCGGGCAAGGTGCCAGGCGGCTTCCTTGAGCGAAATCGCGGCCAGCCCGACGCGCTCCTCTGGGGAAACGGCGCTCAACGCTGCACGGGCGCGCCGGCTCAGGCGCGGATGATCGAGCACGGACCAGAGCCACGCGTGTGTGTCCAGCAGGAATTTCACGACTCGTCGTCGAACCAGGCCTCGGGGGACGCGATCGGTGTTTCGATGTCGCCCCGGATTTCCGCAGTGTTGGCGAGGCAGCCGATCAGGCCTCCGGTGCGGTCGGCCTTGGCCGTGATCGGCACCACCTTCGCGACTTCACGATCGCGGTGGAGGATGACGATCGTCTCTCCGCCCGCCGCACGGCGTATCAGCTCGCTCGCGCGGTTGCGAAACTCGCCAATCTTGACACGCTTCACGACCGACATCTTAGCCAAAATACTTCGCCAAGTCAACGCTACGCGACCAACCCGATGAACCCAGCCAACCTGATGAACCTGGTGGCGGCGAACGAGACCCTGACGCATACCGTCGTGCTGCCCGTGCTGCCGTGCCGTCGTGCTGCCGTGCTGCCGTACCGTCAGACGGCCTCTGGTACGCGGTCGAAGAAATCGACGATCCCGGTTTCCAGAGAATACTCGGCGCCCACCACGAGGAGCTCGTCTCTCAGGATCAATTGCTCCAGGATGTCCGATCCGTGTCGCAATTGGTTGACCGAGACACGGACGTTGGTCCGGATGGCGCGCCGGACCAGACCGTCCGCGTCGTGCCTGAGATCTGTCGCCAACAGCTCTTCCAGTGATGGTCGAATGCGGTCGACGATCGAGCGCAGATTGCGCGACTGGTTCTCCCTCGGCCTCCTGAGCTCTTCCAGCGTGGCGAGAACAGCCCCACACCGAGAGTGGCCCAGCACCACGACCAGCGGCGTGGCGAACCTCTCTACGGCGAATTCGACGCTCCCGATTTGGGAGGATGCGACGATGTTTCCGGCAACGCGGATGACAAACAGGTCGCCCAGGCCCTGGTCGAAGACGATCTCTGCCGGCACGCGCGAATCGGAACAGCCGAGAATGATGGCAAACGGCTCCTGGCCTGCCGCCAGCTCATTCCGCCGCGTCGCGCTCGCGAGGATGTCGCCACTGCGGACGCCCGACACGAAGCGCCGGTTCCCCTCCCGCAGGCGTTCAAGTGCTTCTCCGGCTGAGATCATCAATGCGTTCCGAAATCAGTATGTGTGGCGGCGGGGCTTTAGCCCCGCGATTTGCGCATTTTCAGTCCCCAGCGCACAACAGTCCACCGTTGCTCGCGGGGCTGAAGCCCCTCCGCCACAACCGGCACGACCACGAGGTTCGACAGGTTTGCTGGGTTTGCCGGGTTGAAGGTTTGCCAACCCGACCAACCTGATAAACCCAACCAACCTGATAAACCTGATAAACCCGACCAACCTGGCTAACCAGGTCCTACGATCTGCTTGAGTCCATCGACGAGGCGGCCTACGCCCTCGTCGACCGTGTCTGGCGCCAAGGCGCCGTAGGAGATCCGCAGATAACACCCGTCCTGCAGGCCGAACGTCGTGCCCGGCACGGTGGCAACCCGATGCTCCCGGATCAATCGCTCGCCGAGCGTCATCGCGTCCATCGACGTCGTGACGCGCAGCAGGCAATAGAACGCGCCGGCGGCCGTGGGCACGTCGCAGAGGTCCGCGACGGCCGACAGTCGATCGAGCACGCGCGCGCGGACGTTGGTCAGCGACCGCACGTGCCCGTCGCAGTACGCGCGCCCGGCATCAAGCGCGCCGATCGCCGCCGCCTGCGACACGTGCGGCGCGCAGATGAGCATCGTGTCCTGGATCTTGTTAACGGCCTCCGCGAGCGCCTGTGGCACCACCATGTAGCCGATCCGCCAGCTCGCGAACCCGTACGCCTTCGAGAGCGAGTAGATGGAGATGGTGTGCGCGCCGGCGCCGGGCGCGGACCCCGGCGAGACGTGCCGCGCCCCGTCATACGTGAAGTATTCATAGACCTCGTCGGCGATGTGATAGAGCCCGCGCTCGGCGCAGAGCGCGTTCACGGCGCGCAGGTCGTCTTCGGCATAGACCGCGCCGCTCGGGTTGTTCGGCGAGATCGTGACGATGGCGCGCGTGCGGGGCGTGATTGCGGCGCGAATCGCCTCGAGGCGAAGCTGATACCGCTCGTCGGTCGCGATCGTCACCGGCCGGCAGCTCGCCATCACGATCGCCATCTCGTGATTGAAATAAAAGGGCGTCAGCAGAATCACTTCGTCGCCAGGATCCGCGACGGCGAGCACGGCATTCATGAACGCCAGGTTGCCACCCGCCGTGACGAAGATGCGTGTTCCGTCGAGGTCGAGCCTGTTTTCGGCGCCGACCTTCCGCCGAAGCGCGTCGACGAGCGCCGGGAGACCCTCGACAGGTCCGTAGCGATGCGCCTCCGGATCGGCGAGAAACGGCGCGATAGCGTCGGTCGCCTCTTTCGGGGGCCCATAGCCGACCATCCCCTGGCCCAGGGAAATCGTGCCGGGCGTCTGGCGAATCCACTCGCCGATGATGGGAATGATCGGCGCCTGCACCGCCGCCATGCGCAGAGACATCAGCGAATTCTACAGGGTTGAGCGGGTTTGTCGGGTTGGACGGGTTCCGTCGGGTTCACCAACCTGCCCAACCCGACCAACCTCGTTAACCCAACTAACCTGGCCAACCTGTCCAACCCGACTAACCTGGTTAGCCGGGTTCATTGGGTTAAACTCCTGCCCAATGATTCGGCTGCTGGTGACGGGCGGAACCTTCGACAAGGAATACGACGAGATCAACGGTACCCTCTACTTCAAGGACACCCACGTCGGCGAGATGCTGCGGCTCGGGCGATCGAGTGTGCCGGTGACGGTCGAAACGGTGATGCTCATCGACAGCCTTCAGATGACCGACGCCGACCGCCTGCGGGTCGCCGAGAGATGCCGGGCCTCCCCCGAGTCGGCTATCGTCGTCACGCACGGCACCGACACGATGGTCGAAACCGCTGCGGTCCTCGCACGGAACGCGCCCGGCAAGACCATCGTCCTTACAGGAGCGATGATTCCGTACGCGTTCGGGAGCTCGGACGGCCTCTTCAACCTGGGCAGCGCCCTCTCGTTCGTGCAGGTGCTGCCGCCCGGCGTCTACGTGGCGATGCACGGCGCGCACTTCCCGTGGGACGACGTGCGGAAGAACCGCGTGGAAGGGACGTTCGAACGGGTGAGCGATCAACCCGATCAACCCGATCAACCCGATCAACCCGATTCAACCCGATCAACCCGATCAACCCGATCAACCCGATCAACCCGATCAACCCGATCAACCCGACTAACCTGATCGATCAACCCGACTAACCCGATCAACCTGACCAACCCGACTAACCTGACCAACCCGACTAACCTGACCAACCTGGTTGGTCCGACCTGGGCCGAGGTTCTGCATGAAGACTGTCCTGAAATGGTTGCTGCGCCTGATCCTTCTCGTCATCGTCCTGATTGCCGGGGTCATTGGCTACGTGTATTGGCGCTCGTCCGCGCTCATGGCCAAGACCTACGGCGTCAAGATCCCCAAGGTCGTCATCCCGACCGACGAGGCGTCGATCGCCCGCGGCAAGCATCTCGCTCATAGCGTATCGCTGTGCACTGAATGCCACGGCGACGATCTCGGCGGCAAGGTGATTTGGGACAACTTTGCGTTCGGCCGCCTGGCAGGAACCAATCTCACACGCGGCCGAGGGGGCATTGGCCGGAACTATCGCGACATGGACTTCGTGTGCACGCTCGTGCACGGCGTCAAGCCAGGCGGCCGGTCGGTCATCTTCATGCCGTCGGGCGACTACCAGTTCACGGAGGCGGATCTCGGCGCGCTCGTGGCTTATATCAAGTCCCTGCCGCCCGTCGATCGCGAGCTGCCCGAGCCGAACGTGGGCCCGATGGCGCGGGCCCTCGCGATATTCGCCTCTTTCCCGCTTGTACCGGCGGAAACGATCGACCACGCAAACGTGCGCTTCGCGGAGGACAGGGACCGGACAGACTCAGTTGCCGCGGGCGACTATCTGATCTCGGCCGCCGGGTGCCGCGGCTGCCATGGGCCTGATCTCACTGGGGGCCTTGGCCCACCGCCGGGTGCGTCCAACATCACGCCCGTGGGGTTGAGCGGCTGGACGCCGAAGGACTTCGTCACCGCCATTCGGGATCACAAGCGGCCGAACGGCACGACAATCGACGAGGCCATGCCACGCATCTACGGGCGGATGTCCGACGAGGACCTGCTGAAGATGTTCGCGTATCTCAAGGTCGTCCCCGCGAAGGGCGCGAAGACCAAGAACCAGCAGAAGACCTGACGTCAGCGCCGCTCACGTGGCGGCGGGGCTTCCGTCTACGCATTAAGCTTCGGCGAGACTCGCCGTAGCCTTGGCGAAGGCGGTCAGCCCCGCGATTGGGCGGGGCAACACTGAACGGCCGTAGACACAGGTAGCCCACGCGGGCCTAAAGGCCCGCCGCCACAGTCCCATGCCCACGCGGGCCTGAAGGCCCGCCGCCACAGTTCCCATGTAAGACGGACCTTCCTAATAAGACGGACCTTCATAAACTCCGGACCGCGAAACGACGAGATCTGGAAGGCGGCTAGAATAGGAAGGTTATGTCCGAGTGGCAGGGCCTGGGCGGGATCAACGAGGCGTATGCGCTCGAGCTGTACGAGCGGTATCTCGCCGATCCGGCCTCGGTCGACGCGGCGACGCGCGCGGCGTTCGAGCGATCCGGGCCGCCTGTCGTCGGGACCGGGCAGGCGCTCGATGCCGCACAGTCTCCGGCGATCGCCGCCGACCTTCGCGCCATCGTCGGCGCCGTCAACCTCGCGGAATCCATTCGCCGCTACGGCCACCTGGCCGCGCGTATCGATCCCCTGGGGTCGGATCCTCAAGGCGATCCGTCGCTGCACCCTGAAACGCACGGCCTGACCGAAGCCGATCTCCGCACGCTCCCTGCGAGCCTCGTCGGGGGTCCGTGCGCCGAGGACGCGACCAGCGCAGGAGACGCGATCGAGCGGTTACGCCGCGTCTACTGCTCGAGCATCGGCTACGACCTGGCCCACATCTTCGTGCCCGAGGAGCGGGAATGGCTGCGGCACGCGATCGAGGCAGGCACCTTCCGCGCGCCGCATCAGCCGTTCGAGGCCGTAGACCTGCTCGATCGGATCACCGAGGTCGAAACCTTCGAGCGGTTCCTTCAGCGCACGTTCGTCGGCAAGACGCGCTTCTCGATCGAAGGCCTGGACGTGATGGTGCCGGTGATCGACGAGATCATCGCAGATTCGGCGATGGAAGGCGTGCGTCATGTCCTCATCGGGATGGCGCATCGCGGCCGGTTGAACGTGCTCGCGCACGTGATGCAGAAGAGCTACGCGCAGGTGCTCGCGGAATTCAAGGAGTCGCTGGGCGACCAGCCTTTTCGAGAAGACCTGGGCTGGACCGGCGACGTGAAGTACCACGCCGGCGCGCGCGCGCGGGTGCACGAGGAGTCGGCGCCCGAGGTCGTGATCTCGATGCCGCCGAATCCCAGTCACCTCGAGTACGTGAACCCCGTGGTGGTCGGCATGGCGCGCGCGGCGTGTACGGACACCTCCTCACCCGGCGCGCCCATCGTCGACAAAAGCTCCACGCTTCCGATTCTGATTCATGGCGACGCCGCGTTCCCGGGCCAGGGCGTGGTGGCCGAGACGTTGAATCTCTCTCGCCTCCGCACGTATGACGTCGGCGGCACCGTCCATGTGATCGCGAACAACCAGATCGGCTTCACGGCCACGCCGCGTCAGTCCTACTCCACGTCGTATGCGAGCGGCCTGGCGCGCGGGTTCAAGATTCCGATCTTCCACGTGAACGCTGACGATCCCGAGGCGGCGATCGAGATCGCGCGGATGAGTGCGGCCTACCGCGCGCGGTTCAAGCGCGACACGCTGATCGACCTGGTCGGCTACCGGCGGCATGGGCACAACGAGGGCGACGAGCCATCGTTCACGCAGCCGGCGATGTACAAGATCATTGCCAGCCATCCCACCGTCCGCGAGATCTGGGCAAAAACGCTCGAGGCCCGAGGCGTCGTCACGGCCGATCAGGCCGCGGCCCTCGTCAAGAAGCACATGACGACGCTCGAGCAGGCGTACCAGACCGTCCAGAAGAACGCGCCGGCGCAGGAGCACTATCCCGAGCCTCCCCCGCGAGGCGTCGCCCGCCAGGCAAAGACGGCCGTGCCGTTGGCGCGGTTGAAGGCCCTCAACGCGGATCTGACGCGCATCCCGCCAGGCTTCACGATTCACAGGAAGCTGGAGCGCGCTCGAGAGAAGCGCCGGGCGGTGCTCGACAACCCGAACGAACGCACTGTCGATTGGGCGGCCGCCGAAGATCTCGCTCTTGCGTCGATTCTCGAGGACGGCATCTCGGTGCGGTTCACCGGCGAGGACGTCGAGCGCGGCACGTTCAGCCATCGCCATGCCGTCTTTCACGACAGCGTGACCGGCGAACGCGACGTGCCGCTGCAGCGGCTCACGCAATCACGCGCCGCGTTTGAGATCTGCAACAGCGCGCTCACGGAATGCGCGACGATCGGGTTCGAGTTCGGCTACAACATGCAGGCGCCCGCGCGGCTGGTGCTCTGGGAAGCGCAGTACGGCGATTTCATCAACGGCGCGCAGGCCATGATCGACGAGTTCATCACGTCGGGCCGCGCCAAGTGGGGATTGATGCCGTCGCTCGTGCTGCTGCTGCCGCACGGCTATGAAGGGCAAGGGCCCGACCACTCGAGCGCGCGCGTCGAGCGATTCCTCGAGGCAGCGGCCGACATCAACCTGCGTGTCGCCAACTGCACCACGGCCGCCCAGTACTTCCACCTGCTGCGCCGCCAGGCCGTGCTGCTCCTCACCGATCCGCTGCCGCTCGTCGTCCTGACGCCGAAGAGCCTGCTCCGCCACCCGCTGGTAGCCAGCCGCGCGCAGGATCTCGTCGAAGGCCGCTGGCAGCCGGTGATCGCTGATGAAGAGGCCGCCGCGCGCCGAGGCGAGATCCGGCGCGTGCTGCTCTGCAGCGGCAAGGTCTATGTCGATCTCGTCTCGAGCGAGCATCGCGCGAAGCATCCCGAGATCGCGATCTGCCGCGTCGAGCAGGTGTATCCGTTCCCGTGGTCCGATCTGAAGCCTGTGCTCGAAGGCTTTCCGTCCCTGGAAGAGATCGTCTGGGTGCAGGAAGAGCCCGAGAACATGGGCGCGTGGGGGTTCGTGCGCCCGCTCATCGAGGAATTGGCCGAAGGGCGCTGGCCGCTCTGTTACGTGGGCCGCGCCCGGAGCGCGAGCCCCGCCGAGGGCACGACGGGTTGGCACGCGGTGAACCAGAAGATCCTGGTGACCGAGGCCTTCGAGCCCGCCCCGGAGCGAAAGCAGACCCACATGGTGCTCTCTAAGAAAGTGTAATGGCCGTGCCGCAGTGCTGCGGTGCTGGCATAAATTCCATCGTGGCGGCGGGGCTTTAGCCCCGCACCACCCGCGGCCCTGAAGGGCCGCCTCCACAACACTCAATCACATGGACATCGTCGTACCTCAACTTGGTGAGTCCGTCATCGAAGCCCGCGTCGCGCGCTGGCTGAAGCGAGAGGGCGAGCCCGTCGCCGCCGGCGAGGCGCTCGTGGAGCTCGAGACCGACAAGATCGATCTCGAGGTGAACGCGGATGCCGCCGGCGTCCTCTCGCGCATCGCCCACAAGGATGGCGACGATGTGAAGGTCGGCGACGTGTTGGGGGTGATCGACCAGCAGGCGGCAGGCACGGGTCAGCCAGGGGTCACCGAGCAGCCGGTCGTCGGCCAGACAGCCGTAGGCCCGAGCTTCAGCTCGGGCACCGTGCCGGCGCCTCCAGATGTAGCCCAGACCTTCAGGTCCGGCCCCAGCGTCGCGCCGCCGGCTGAATCATCTGCCGACATCCGCGCCACCGCCACCGCGCGCAAGGTCGCCGCGGAACACGGCGTCGATCTTTCCAGTATCCCCGGCTCTGGCGACGCCGGCCGCATCACGAAAGAGGACGTGCAGAAGCATGTGGCTGCGAATGCCGCGCCACCCGTAGGCCCGAGCTTTAGCTCGGGCACCACGCCGCCCGCGGACCAGGGCCTTCGCGCTCCCAAGGTGCATACGTTGGCGCCAGCAGCACCCGTCGCACCTCCCGCACCCGCCGCACCCGTCGCACCTCCCGGACCCGCCGCACCCGTCGCACCCGTCGCACCTGGCGCACCCGTCGCACCTGCCGCACCTGTCGCACCTGCCGCACCTGTCGCACCTGGCGCACCCGCCGCACCTTCCGTGTCCGCGTCCGCGCGCGAAGCGCGCGTGGAAGAGCGCGTGCGGATGTCGAAACGCCGCGCGACCATCGCCAAGCGGCTCGTCGAGGCGCAGCACACCGCCGCGATGCTGACGACCTTCAACGAGGTCGACATGTCGGCCGTGCAGACGCTCCGTGCCCGCCGCAAAGAGGCCTTTCAGAAGGCGCACGGCATCAACCTGGGCCTGTCGTCGTTCTTCGTGAAGGCGGCGATCGGCGCGCTGAAGGCGTTCCCGCGCGTCAACGCCGAGATCCAGGGCGACGAGATGGTGTTGAAGCACTACTACGACATCGGGATCGCCGTCGGGGCGAGCACGGGACTCGTCGTGCCGGTGTTACGCGATGCCGATCGCCTGACGTTCTGGGAAATCGAGCGATCGATCAAGGACTTCGCGAAGCGCGCGGAAGAGGGCACGCTGACGCTCGAAGAGATCCGAGGCGGATCGTTCACGATCACGAATGGTGGCGTGTTCGGGTCGCTCCTGAGCACGCCCATCCTGAACCCGCCGCAGGTTGGCATCCTGGGCCTGCACAAGATCGAGGAGCGGCCCGTCGCCCAGAACGGCCAGGTCGTGATTCGCCCGATGATGTACGTCGCCCTCAGCTACGACCACCGCATCGTCGATGGTCTGGAGGCCGTGCAGTTTCTGGTGAAGGTGAAGGAGTTCATCGAGGACCCGGGTCAGATGCTGATTGAGGGGTAGCGCTCCTGCGCAGAGCTGCACGAGCGAGGTCCTGGGGAGTGTCCGTCATTAGATGACGGACACGCGGTTGTTTCGTGCGAATGCGAGCAGCGAGAAGCTGTTTCAGGCGGGCCATATGTGGCACGGAAAGACCGTTAGCGTCATCTTACCGACCTTTAACGAGAAGGACTCCATCCGTGAGTTCGTCTTCGATCTACAGTCGACGGGTGTCGTCGATGAAATCGTCGTGGTTAACAACAATGCGGTGGCGGGAACTTCCGAAGCGGTCGCCGGAACCGGTTCCCGTGAGATCATGGAGTCCCGACAGGGCTATGGCTGGTCCATACGGCGGGGCCTGGCAGAGGCAACCGGCGATTACCTAGTTGTCTGCGAGCCCGACGCGACCTTCCGGGCGAGAGATGTATTCAAGCTTCTCGCGTATGCGGAAGACTTCGACGTCGTCTACGGAAGTCGCACGTCACAACAACTCATATGGCGCGGCGCCAACATGGGGATTTTTCTTCGTTGGGGCAATTGGGCCGTAGCGAAGTACATGGAGTTCCTTTACAACGCTACCAGTTTCACCGATGTGGGTTGCACCATGCGGCTGATTCGACGATCGGCCGCGCTGAAACTGCTGCCCTTCTTCAGAATCGGCAGTAACGAATTCGGGCCGGAGATGATGATCGAGAGCCTCCGTCAAGGCCTTCGCGTCATCCAGGTCCCGGTCAACTACCTTCCACGTGTCGGCGTGTCATCGGTGACCGGCGATCCCGTGAAGGCAGTGGTCCTTGGCCTCCGGATGATCAAGCTAATCACGGTGAGGCGTCTGAAGCGCCACCAACCCACCGTCTCGCCTGCGCCCCGGCGGGATGTTGAGAATGGGTGACGGCGCGTGTTCCAACGGCAGTGATATCAATGGTCAGCGCCGAGCGAGCCCTCGGGTAGATGAGCCAATTCGTGAGACATTTTACTAGCTGAGGATCGTGGTGGAGAACACTGAGCGGTCTTATTTTACGACGCGATTCGTCAGCGATCCGAAACGGGACGCACTATGGCGGCATCTGACAGCCTTCCTGGCACGCTACGTTCCTCCGCAGGCAACGGTGCTCGAGTTAGGCGCCGGGTATTGTCATTTCATCAACCGTGTGCCGGCCGCGCGGCGGATCGCCATTGATATCGGATCGCAGGTCACGGAATCCGCTGTCGCGGGGGTCGAGACTCATCAGAGCGAAGCCGGCGTCTTTCTCTCGCAGGCGGAGCCAGAGCAGTTCGATTTCATCCTGGCGAGCAACTTTTTTGAGCACCTCGAGTGGTGCGAACTGAATGCCTTGATACCCCTCGTCTTACGTGCTTTGCGTCCAGGAGGAAGGCTGGCGGTTATTCAACCGAATTTTCGCCTCGCCCCACGCCGATATTTTGACGACTACACGCATAGAACGATTTTCACTGACGTGTCGCTTTGCGACTGGCTGGAGGCTGCGGGCTTCAACATTGTGATAACGACTCCCCGTTTCATGCCGTTGACACTGAAGAGCCCGTGCGGCTCGCTGTCCTTCCTCGTTCCGATTTATTTGAGGCTGCCATGGCGGCCACTAGCCGGCCAGATGTTCGTGCTGGCGGAACGTCCGGCGCCATGATTCCGTTCGATGTTCAGGTGTCAATTGTGGCAAGGGCACTGCGCAGCAGCCTCAAGACCGCTATTCCGGTGCGAGTGACGCGGTAACGCCGCGCCGGCGGCCACCCGGTGATGCGGAGTCTGCCCGCCAATGGCTCCGAATCAGGCCCTTCGCTTCCATGCGATACAGCCTCAGGTACTTTGAGACCTCCCGTCGCTCGCTGCCGTCTTAGGTCGGATTGCAGACCGTGCAGGCACGTCGGCGCATTCGACAGCAGCGTTACTCCGTGATGCGACCGGTGCCGGCGAATGTGAGCGAACTCTGTTCCATGATCGCGAAAGATCGGGCCGGTCTGATCCAGGCGCAAGTCACTGGTCACGCCAAGTCTCGTCCCTTGCTTGTCACTCAGAAAGGGCGTATCCTTCGTCGCGTTGCTTTCCTGAGCACTGCCGCACCCCGCCGGGGAGCCTTCCCGACCTCGAGCAACAGCCCTCACCAAAGCTTTCCTGGATTGGCAAACTCTCTCCCGGTGAGGATCGTGTTCCGTGAGACAGGCGGTTAGTCTCGTCCAGAGCGTGTTCCGTTAACCGGTGAGGTGAACAACACGCCCGATGCCATTTGCCACTCAGTAGGTAAAGCCTTACACGTCAGAGTGGACTTGCCAAGAGGCATGCTCCTCTCGGTCGTTGCTGCCGGTTCAGCGCGGGATCCGGGACGGCCGAAATGGAAATCCCGGCTAGTCGGTACCCCTACACGCGTCGGTGAGTCAGGTCGGGAATCCCTGCCCGCCTCACATGCTGGCCTCGAGGAATGCAAAAAGGAAGACAATCATGACGAAACTGCGAAGCGTCATCGGGCTCGTTGTCTTGGTATGTCTCACCTGGGTGCCACCTGCCCACGCTAATGTCGTCAGTGACTGGAATGCGGTGACCCTGCAGTATGTATCCGGCTATTTGAACGCCACCTCCCCCATTACTGCCGGTCGTGCGGGTCCGGCCGGATTGCTCGACATCGCCCTCGTCCAGGCGGCCGTTCACGACGCGGTGCAAGCGATCGAAGGCAAGTTTCAGCCGTACCACTATTCGGACCCGAGCAAGTTGGGCGTCGGGTCAGTCGAGGCGGCTGTCGCGGCTGCCGCACATCGCGTACTCGTCCTGCTTTACCCGGGACAGCAGGGAGCGTTGGACGCTTTTTACAAGAATTACCTGACAACTAACTCAATCGACCCTCTAGACCCGGGTGTGGCCGTGGGAGAGGCGGCTGCCGTCGCACTTCGCACGAATCAGTACCGCCCGGTGACCGCGGCACCGGATTTTTTCGGCGGCACGAACCCCGGCGAATGGCGCTCAGCCGTGCCCATGGCATTCCTGTACTTAACCGACAGCAAACCGTTCACGTTGAATCGGGCGTCGCAGTTTCGCTCACCACCGCCCCCGCCGTTGAACAGCGTCAGATACTTCCGTGAATATGAGGAGGTCAAGGCACTGGGCAGGGCGTCGGCACATCCCAACCTCCAGACCGACTTCGCTCTCTTCTGGTCTGACTTCTGGGTGCAGTGGAACGAAGTCCTGCGTCAACTCGCCACTAACAAATCACTGAACGTGGGCGACAGCGCTCGGCTCTTCGCCCTTGCAAACCTCGCCGCGGCCGATGCCCTCATCGCCGTGTGGGAGTCGAAGCGGTTCTACAACTTCTGGCGACCAGAGACAGCCATCCAACTGGGCGACAGCGATGGCAACCGGCGGACGATCGGCGACCTGACGTGGACGCCGTTCTTCCCGACTCCTCCCTATCCCGATTACGTGTCCGGCGCCAACGGACTCACCGGCGCCTACACGGGCACGCTGCAGCGCTATTTCGGGACAGACGAAATGGACTTCTCAGTCAAGAACCTCGACCCGGATGTGATGACACAGGAGCGCTTCTACAGCCGGTTCTCGCAAGCCGCCGATGAGGTAGTTTACGTCAGGATTTTGCAGGGAATCCATTTCCGCTCTGCCGATGAAGAGGGGCTGCGGCTGGGAATTCGTGTGGCGCACTGGACATTCCAGAAGTTCTTGCGGCCTGTGTCAGGCAGCAAATAGTCGCTGATGATGGCTGTCCTTGCTGAATATTCCGTACCTGATTGTGACCGTTGCGGTTGCGGGCCAGAGACTGCTACCGTTCTCGGGCAGGATGACTGCCCTGTTCATCGCCCTGCTGGCCTCGTTTCGGGCCGCGACTCGCTCTCGGCTCGAACTCGCGGCCGAAATTCTCGCGCTCCGGCATCAGCTTGCGGTGTTGCACCGCGCCACCCAGAAACGACCGCGCCTCCATCCGATCGATCGGCTGCTCTGGATGGTGCTCTCGACCCTCTGGCCAAACTGGCGGCAGGCCGTGCAGATCGTCACGCCCGCCACGGTGGTGCGTTGGCATCGGCGCGCATTCGCCGCCTATTGGCGCTGGAATTCGCGACCCGGTCGTGTCGGTCGGCGGGCGCTGGCCTCTGACCTTCGGGCGTTGATTCGCCAGATGCGGGCAGCGAACCCACTGTGGGGCGCTCCACGCATCCACGGCGAGCTGCAGAAGCTCGGCATCGATGTGTCACAGGCCACCGTGTCGAAGTATCTCGGGCGTCGCACTGGTCCCCCGTCCCAGTCGTGGCGCACCTTCCTCGCCAATCACGTCTCCGAGCTCGCCTCGATCGACTTCTTCACGGTCCCCACCGCCACGTTTCGCGTCTTGTTCGTGTTCGTGGTGCTGTCTCACGATCGACGCCGCATCGTCCACGTGAACGTCACGGCGCATCCGACGGCCGCGTGGACCGCGCAGCAGCTCCGCGAGGCGTGGCCGTGGGACACCTGCCCGCGCTTCGTCATCCGCGATCGTGACGCGATGTACAGATCGGATCCTCGGCGTACGTTGCAGCACATGGGCATCGAAGACGTGCTGACGGCGCCTCGTTGTCCCTGGGAGAATCCGTTCGTTGAACGGGTGATCGGATCCCTCCGGCACGAGTGCCTCGATCACGTCATCGTGTGGAATGAGCGCGCGTTGCGCCGCCGCCACCTGCAGCGCTACCTCGCGTACTATCACGAGTGGCGCACTCACCTCCCATTGGACAGGGATGCTCCCGTCCATCGGGCTTCGCAACCGCCCGCCTGTGGAACGATCGTCGCAGTCCCACACGTCGGCGGTTTGCATCACCACTACGAACGTCGCGCGGCTTGACCGTCTCTCGGCGAGCGTTGCCTGCCTAACTGTCCTCGCCCGTAGTTCGGCCGTCGTGTGCTCACGCAGGGCCGCCATCGTACACAAAGAGGCCGTCCCTGGCCGTTCGGGTTCTCGACTCCGCGTCGGCGACCGTGACAACACACGATCGGCATGTCCCTCGGTGCCGATGGAGTTTCTGGTAGGGACAGGGTTATTTCCGGCATCCTTCCACATAAAGTGGCGTCCCCAGCGGGGACCGACACCCTTTGGACGTTGAAACGGCGCGATCGCGTGCGCGCCGCGTAAAATCTCTGCTATGGCGCGACGACCGACCGAAAAGCCACTCCTCGCAATCAATCCGCACTCGCGCGATCAGTCGAAACCGTTCCGCTCGGACCTGGTTGAAACACAAGGGAACTTCAGGCGTGTACGGGAGAGCGGCCGGCTGACCGCGGCGCAACGGGAGGACGCTCGAGCGTTCGAAGTGCTGATCGGCTGCATCCTTGACGTGATCGATAGCGGCCACGCGGATCTCGCTGCGGAGCTCAGCCATGAGCTTTGTCGTAGGCAATTCGAGTGTGCCTGGATGAGATCGTTCACCATCGGCCTGAAACGATCACGGGCGTCGAGCGCTGCGGCGCGAAAGGCAAACCAGACACGCACGCAGAGGACCGAGCGGGTCTTACGGGCGTACAAGCGGCTCGATCCTGACCTACCCGAGAAAGAGAAAGAATCGATTCTCACAGACATCCTCGCCGACCTCGCTGCCACCAAGCCAGCGAGTGTCGGACGGCTGCGCCGCAAACACCTTCCCAAAAAGAAAAAGATCGGATCGCGTTAACGCCGATCCGGTCTGCCCGCTAGTCTGGCTTCACGCAATCACGGAGCCAGACACCAATGAGCGAATTCGTCAGCACCTTCGAGGCAGCTCAGATCCTCGAGCGTTCACCGGACACAGTCCGGTGGATGGCGCGATCAGGCCGACTGGCGTACGCGATCGAGACGAAGGCCGGCCGCTTGTTTCGCCGCACCGATGTCGAGGCACTGGCCAGGGCACGCGCGCAGGAGCGCGCAGAGTCGCCCGTCGCCGTCTGAAAACGGCGACGCCCCGGCAGCGGGTGGGTCCGCGGACCGGGGCGCTTATCGAACACGGAGGCGTTGACTCCATGACGACACCGGCAGACTACCACGAACCTAAACCCCCGGAAGAGCGACCGACATGCTTCGGCGAACCCAACGGGTGCTACTTCGTCCCGCACCCTCAGTTCCCAGACCGTCCAGGCATCCTCCAACAGCGATGCCGCACGGCGCATGAATGTGCCGCGTGTGTTCATCGTCTCCTCTGCTGGGACTTCCGACGACTGAGAGCGCGAGAGGCATGACGATCGCTGTCGTGCGGGCCGAAGAGTCGATGCCGTCGACCTTCCACGCTGCCGACGGCCGCTATCGGTTTTCCGTCTTGGACGGGATGATCGAGTTCATCGTCGATCACGTGCGACGAGAGCGTCAGCACCAGCTGATCGCCGAGATTCAAGTACGGTGCTTCCTGAAAAGCGCGCGCGTCTACGGTGAGAATTCCGCGCTCCTGATCACCACGCTGAACTGTACGAACGCGCGCGCCCGACAAGATCTGTCCAGGCTACTGGCCAATGGCGCGCGGACCGGGAACAGCGTCGACTGGCTCGGGTATCTCGAAGACTTCACGCAGCGCATCTGGCTCGATGAGCGCGAGGGCTCACCGATGGTGCCGCTGCACGAGATTCCACGGCCGACCGAGGACGCCGCCCTCGACGTCTTCGGTCTTCGCGTGCTGCGTCAACACCCGCAGATCGTGTTCTCCCCTGGCGGGACCGGCAAGAGTTTGCTCGGGCTCGCGATCGCCGGCGAGCTCGGGCGTCATGGGATACGCACGGGATTCTTCGATTGGGAGACAGAGGGCGGCGAACAGCGGGTCCGTGGTGACGCGCTCGGGCTCCCTCATACGGTGTGGTATCGACGCTGTGATCAACCCCTCGTGGTGTTGGCAGACAGCATCCGGCGCGAAGTGGCCGACCGGCAGCTCGAGTTCCTCCTCATCGATTCGATCGCGCCCGGGTGTGATGGCAAGGTGGAAGACTCCGAGACGGCGATCGCGTTCTTCAAAGCCTGGCGCCGGATCGGCTGCGGCGGCCTGGCCATCGCGCATACCCGCTCAGAGGACGGCGAGCAACGCCCGTTCGGTAGCGTGTTCTGGCACAACCTGGCGCGCTCGACGTGGTTCCTGAAGCGCGTCAACGAACAGAGCACGCCGAATACACTCACGCTCGGCGTCTTCCATCGCAAGGCGAACTTCGGCCCGCTCCGGCCGCCCTTCGGCCTGGAGATGGCACTTCAGAACGCCGACGGCGCAGCAGGCGGCTTGACCGGCGTCATAGTGCGACGCACGGACATCGCCGAGGTGTCGGAACTGGCGACGAGCCTTCCGCTGTGGCAGCGCATCAAGCATTCGCTGCGCACTGGTCCCAGGACAATCGTCGAGATTGCCGAGGACCTGGACGCCAAGGCCGACACCGTCAAGAAGGCACTCGCTCGCGACAAAGGACGGGCCTTCACGCTCATCCCGAAAACGGATGACGGGATCCAACGATGGGCGCTCATGGAGAGGCGGAGCGCGTGATGCGGGATCTCGACGTTCGCTTACCTCGGCGTGTGGTGGGCCGTCAGGCGCTGGAGCGCCGCGTGCGCAGTCTCTTGATTGCGGTCCATCGGTTCGGGCGCTGTCGGGCGCGCACGCACGAGGAACTCGTCTGGACGGCGCGCGCCGTGGACGGCCTGACAGCCCTGCTCCGGGCCACTCCTGTGTCGCTTACGCACAGCGCACAAACCGAGGCGCCACGATGAACGGGGCACAGAGGGACACACGTCCCGGACACATTGGGGACATGTCCCCCGGGCCGTCAGGGGACAAAGGGACAGGACAACCCCCCCCTTTAAGGGGGTGTCTGTCCCCTGTCCCCGGCCCACGCTCACGTTCAACGTCGCGCGAGGAATTCAACAAACGGCTCGACGCGTTAAGCGATGAGCAACGTCTCTTCGTGCGTTGCTTGATCGGCGCTGTTGTTGAGGAAATTCGCGCAGAACATGCGGCTACGGTTGGTTCCCCACCGGGACCCGCCCCTACGTCGGAGGCCGCGTGAGCGAGCTCGTACCGCCTGACGCCCCCACTGGGCCGGATCGGAACGATCGCGGCCAGTTTTTGCCTGGCACTTTGGCGGCCGTGAAAAACGGCTTGCGCGCGGCAGTGCTCCCACCCGAATTCGCGCACCTGCGCGCCGACGTCGACGCGTTCGTAGACGGTTGCCTGGTCGATGAAGGTGACGAGTCCGACGTCAGCACACGGAAGCGGGCATTGCTCGAGTATCGGGCCCGGCTTCATCGGCGCATCGTGCAGTTGGACGCGGCTATCGAGGTGCGCGGGCTCCTCGACCGGCGCGGCAAGCTCCGCGTGGCGTGGCTCCAGCAGCTGCAGAGCCTCATCACCGCGGCGAAGGGCATCGACAGTCTGCTCGGTCTGCAACGGCGCCCGAAGATGGTCAGCCCAGGGGACTACTTTCGTGAGGGGCGCGAATGACGCCGTTGGCCGACGAGTTGCTGCTCGGCCGCCAGCCGTCACGGGGCCACGCGCCCCTCACGATTTCTGCCTTCCTGCGGGGCTTGTTCTGGATTGATGGCACTCCCCTGTGGCCACGCATCGAGCCGTATCGACGGGCGATCTTCGACCAGGCGCTCGGGACCTTCGACGCCGACGGGCGGCCGTCGTTCAACCTGATTGTGACGGGGCGGGCCAAGAAGAATTGGAAGACCGCGGACCTGGTCCTCGCCGCCTTATTCGCGCTGCTGTCGGAGTCGCCGCACGACGCGCAGTGCTACCTCCTCGCGAATGATGAGGCGCAGGCGGGCGATGACTTGGCGCTCGCGAAACTGCTGGTGAAGGCCAACCCGAAAGGGCTCGAGCCGTGGCTCAGACCACGACGTCGCGCGATTGAGCGGACCGACGGCCGCGGCTTCCTCGAGATTCTGCCCGCCGGCGATGTCGCGGGGCAGCACGGGAAGACGTACCGCTTCTGCGGGTTCGATGAGATTCACGGCTACCGCACGTGGGATCTGCTCGAAGCGATGCAGCTCGATCCGACGCGACTCGATGGCCAGATGTGGATCACGAGCTACGCGACGCTGTTTCACAAGCCGGGCGTGCCGCTCTTCGACCTGTGCGCCCGCGGGCGCGCGGCCAGCGACCCGCGGATGCTATTCAGCTGGTACGCGGCGGACTACACGACGGATCCGGCCTTCGTCGACGCGGATCAAGAGACGCGCGCGAACCCGTCGCGCGAGGCCTGGCCGGACCAGGGGTACCTCGCGCAGCAGCAGCGACGTCTGCCGGCCCACAAGTATCGCCGGCTGCACTTGAATCTGCCTGGCCTGCCGGAAGGCTCGCCGTTCCAGCCTGAACCGGTGACAGGCGCCATCGTGCGGGGCGTCTCGAAGTGGGCGCGCGAAAAGGACAAGGGCGTCGAGTATCGCGCCTTCGTCGACATGTCGGGCGGATCCGCCGACGACGCGGTGCTCGCGATCTCCCACGATCTGCCGAGTGGGAAAACGCGCGTCGATTGCGTGATGAACCAGGGCGGCCCGGCGCCGTTCGACCCGCGGAAAGCGATCGCGCGGTTTGCCGGCGTGCTCGCCGAGTACGGCGTGACGTCGGTGTGCGGCGATCGCTATGCCGGCGAGACGTTCCGCCGAGACTTCGAGCGCTACGGGGTCCGCTACGAGGTGTGCGAGCTGACCAAGTCGGCGCTTTACGAGGCGCTCGAGCCCCGGCTGAATGCCAACGAGGTGGAGCTGCCCGATCTGCCCATCCTCGAGCAGCAGTTGCTCGGCCTCGTGTGGCGCGGTGGGCGGATCGATCACCAGTCGGGCGAACACGACGACTTTGCCAACGGGGCCGCGGGGGCCGCGCTGAGCGGCGACGCGCTGAAGGCGCGCGGCGGCCGGATGTTGGAGCTCTTTGGAGTCTAACGATGATCGAAAACCTGAATCCGGCCGTCACGCACGCGCAGTACGACCCTATGGTGCAGAAGTGGGCCCGCTGTCGCGATTTTGTGAGCGGCAGTGATGCGGTGAAGGCGGCCGGCACGAAGTACCTGCCGGCGTTGAACTGGCGGGACGAGGCGAACAAAAGGTACGCCGCCTATCTGGATCGGGCGTTCGTGAGTCCCGCGACCAGTCGCGCCGTTGAGGCCTCGTTGGGCACGCTGTTTCGGAAGGAGCCCGCAGTCGTCGCGCCGGACCGGATCCTTCCGCACTTCCTCGACGTGACAGCAATGGGCGAGACGCTGTTGGGATTCGCGCAGCGCGCGGCGCTCGAAGTGCTCACCGTCGGAGGATTCGTCGCGCTGCTTGACTTCGGCGCTGATCGGCCGTATTGGGTCGGGTATCGACGTGAGCAAGTCCTAAATTGGCGGACCGGTGTCTACAACGGCGATCTCGTGCTCACGCTGCTCGTGCTCGAGGAGTGCGAGGAGCGGCCTGATCCGACGAACCGCTTCGCGACACGGACGGTGTCGCGCTATCGCGTCCTCGAGCTCGACGAGGAGGGCCGATACATCGTGACAGTGTGGGCGCCCGGGCTGGCCAGCGGCAGCAAGCCGGTCGCCGGCGAGCCGATGATGCCCACGCGTCGCGGCGTGCCGCTCACCTTCATTCCGGCCGCCTTCATCAACCCGCTTGGCGGCGTGAACGACCCCACGCCGACAAAACCGCCCCTGCTTGATCTCGTCAACGCGAACGCGTCGCATTACCGGCTGAGCGCGGACTATCGGCACGCCTTACATTTTTGCGGTCTGCCGCAGCCATACGTCATGGGCTATACGCAGAATCAAAAGGAATTCGCAATCGGTGGGCCGGCGCTGTGGACGTTCGAGGGAGAAGGCGCCAAGGTCGGCATGCTTGAGTGTAAGGCCGACTCTGTCGGCGCCCTGCGGCAGGCACTGGAGGATCTCGAGCACGTAATGACCAGTTTGAGCGTGCGCTTCGCAACGGACACCGTCCCGAATGAAACCGCGACAGCGGCCGCGCTCCGACATGCGTCTGATACAGCCACGCTGAGCAACGTCGCGGTGGCGTCAAGTGAAGCGCTCACCGCGCTCGCACGCTGGCATACCTGGTGGGCCGGCGCCACGGACAACAAGATGGACGAGAACGTGCTCGTGCACCTGACCACCGATTTCGATGCGAAGCTGGTCGACCCGCGGCTGCTGACCGAGATGACGAAGGCGCTACAGGAAGGTGCTATCACGCGCGAGACGTACTACGCCTTCCTCGAACGGGGCGAGCTCACGATTCCGGGCCGCACGTTTGAGGATGAGCAGAAGGCGCTCGACGCGGAACGGGAAGAGCTCGAGGGGCGCCTGAACGAAGAGATCCGTCCGGAGCCAAGCGAGCCACCCGACGACAGCGACGCGGACGAAGTGGACGCAGCCTAATTGCGAGGTTGACAGCCGACGGGCGAAGGTTCCGTCTGAAAGATCAACGACGTGCGGCCGACCGCCGCGTGAGGAGTAAGCCAATGATTCTCAACGAGACACGAGCAGAAGCGCGCCTCCGTAACCTAAACGCGCTGATTCCTGGCCTTCGGCGCCAGCTCCTGCCGCGGCTCTCTGACCAGCAGCAGCGCGACGCTGAAGACTTCTTCGCCGGCCTTCAGACCGAAGTGACACGTGCAACCCGTGAACACGTTGACGTGATGAGCGACACACATCTCACTGACGAAGGCCGGCGTTACCGGATCGCCAAGATCAACGGACGGGAAACGAAGCTTCTCGATCGGCTCGACGGCGATACCAAACGGATCGTCGACAAGCGCGACGAAATGCGCCGCGATGCGCTGCATGGCCACGTTGCGCACGAGGGCGGATTTGTGCAGCGCAAGCCGACGAAGGACGACGATCTGAATAGAGCGCGCGCCAGTTTAGCGAGTCTCGACGCGGCGCGCCGACGGGACACGTACTTCAACGCGCATCGTCATGGATGGTGGGACGTGATCGACGCGGTGGAATCAGCACGTGACTTCGAACCGTGGGCCGTCGATCCCGCATCGATCGAGGCCGGGCGCGCGATGCGGCTGGAGCGCTCGCCGAGCGCGCCGGCAATCAAGGCGCTCGAATCGGTAATCCAAATGCGCAACTACATCACCGAGTCGTTGCGCGCCGAGATGACGGACGTCCGGTGACCCCGCTTGCTCGGGCAGGGTGGGGTCACCCGGTTCGGTGTGTTGCCGAACTGTTCACGGACGGTGGCCCTGCTCGAGCTTTTTTCGGCGATGCCCTTCCTTGATGACGCCGATTGCTCGTTTGTGTAGAGACTGTGAAAGGCCGTTCACGATCGGCGCCGACGAGCAGCGCTATTTTGCCGAACTCGCGAACCGCAACCCGAACGCCGCCTGGCAGCTGCCGTGGCGCTGCTGGGCGTGCCGGGCGGCGAGACGGAGTGTGCGCGACGCGGTTCACGCTGCGCGAGGCTGCACTGAGAGCAGATAGGGACACCGAGTCGGACTCGGTGTCCCTATGTTCAGGTATTCCTCGCCATGCCTCGCCACGATAGCGGCGATCTGGGTTGCCCGCCGGCAGTAAGGCAACTACCCGAAGGTAGTCGCAGTGTGGCGGGTCGCGCGTCGCGGGATGATAGCCCGCAATCGGCGCCAGACGGCGGCCCGTCGCTTCGGTGTTGCACCTGAACCAGCAGAGCACCGAAACGACCTGGCCGCCAGACGCCGTCCATGGTAATCGTACTTGTTACGGACTGTCCACTTGTGTTATACAGTGGTATATACCGATGACGGCTATGCGCCAAACCGCTTTTCGGATTGCGCCGGAACTCCTGGATGCACTTCAAGAGATCAAGCGTCGGGATGGCGTCCCGCTCGCAGAGCAAGTTCGAAGGGCGCTAACAGCGTGGGTGGAGCAACGCGGCGTCACGGTAAAGGCGGAGCGCAAGCGGGTTCCCGCCCGCAAGCGCCCCTAAGCAGCAGTCAGCAGCGGTAACTGCCGACGGAGCCTGGTGTCGACTGTACCACCAGCCCGCCGGCCTCAATTCAGGAGGCCGAAATGTCGAAGAAGAAAAACTCCACTGTCGCTCCTCGTAAGATGCCGTTGCGGGGGCGAGACCAGGCGCTCCGTTTTCCACTCGACCAGAGCCTGGCGGGTGACGGATTTCTGTCTGAAGCGCAGCGGCGCGCTGTGCCGTACTACTTCGCCGACACGATCATGCGCCAGCACATGATCGTGTCGGATCCTGCCTTTCTCGACCGCCGTGACTTTTCCGAGCTGTACGGGCGCATTCACGGGCTCTGCAGGTTCTTCTATTCACTCGCGGCTCAGAATCCGCGTGAGTTTCGCCGTTTCGTCAGGGGCGTACATCAACGCGCGTCGGAACTGTGCGCCCGATGACCCTCTGGCGCTGGATTCGTCGCATGTTCACGCCGGGCGGGCGCCCTGCTCGCTCGGCGGCTCGAGGCGTGTCGGCCGTGATGGTGCCAGATCTCTTGCTCGAATAGACGACCCCGTAAACCCATATGAGCGAAGCGCGTGGAAGAGTATCGCGGCGCAGAAGGCGCGTTCGAGTCACCGCTCCGCCGTCACCGATGAAGACAACCGCTTTTAGGGTAATCGAGGACCCAGAGGGTGCAATCATCGAGGCCGATGTCGACACCGCCGGTTGGATGCTCGAGCGACTGAACGCCGGGATTGCTCCGATCCGCTTCGAGGGAAAGACGTTCGACGGTGGAACGGTAATCGTAACGGGCCCGTTTCTGCTCGAGGAGACACCGCACGGCATGGGTGGCGGCCCCCCGTGGAAGCTACACTACGCCGCGTTGGGCGGCATTGAGCTAACACGACCCGCCGGAGTGGCGTCATCGCTCGAAACAATTCACGCTCGATTCGAGTTGGGCAATCTGATATTTGAAGGGGAGACCAGCACGGATTACGAATTTAGCGCCGGCAGCCAGATTCGAAATGCGTGGGCGAAGAACGCGTTGACCATGACCGTGGCGGGTCGGCGATTCGAGATCGTTCAGTTTCTCGACTATTCCGCGAAGGCAAAGGCGCTCGAGAGTGGGCGATCGAAGTTCGCACCGACCGCAGGCGCTGAACATCCAAGCCACCGACGTATCAGATCTCCACTCCACTGTCCGCCCGCTCGTCGAACGGGTGTGCGAGCTGCTGACGCTCGCCCGAGGGACACATGTCGTCTGGTCTCGCCTCATCACCTGTCAAGCGAACGGCGAGGAGTTATTCGCGCAAACAAGCACTGCACCGATGCGGCCATTCTGTGGAGGGCCGCCGTTGATTTCACGTTCTGGCGCATTGATCCGGCACTTCGTCGAGACAGCGTACGCCGCTCATGTCGACCGATTTGAATCGTTCGAGCTGATGGCAGTGGTCCACGCATTCGCTGAGGCCGTTTCAGCCGGCTTCATCGACACCCGGACGCTCGTTTTGGCCGTATTGGGTGAGTTCTTGGCGTCGCGTGTGCTGGACGAGTTGCGGCGGAAGAATCCTCCCTTAGTGTCGCGCGAGCTCCAGCAGAAAGTATGGACCGAGGTAACGCCACAGATCGAGCAGGTCCTGGTTGCCAATGGGATCGATGCGACCGATGCCGCCGACGTGATCGGGGCAATTCAGACAAAGCTCGACCACGTCTTCGACCCGCCGCTTCGCCAGAAGTTGCGCATCGCCAGCGACGAGCTGGACGCTCGCCTCACTGAAGAGGACGTCAGACGTTTCCTTCAGATCCGGAACGACCTGGCTCATGAGATGCGATTGCTTGACAAGCGGGGCGAGGAGTTTCGTCAGGTACCGTTCGGTCAAGTGCGTCGTGGACCGCCTGCTGCTCGGGATTCTTCGCTACCGCGGCCCATTCTTCGATTGCGGGCGCTTGCGTGAGAGCGTTTTTCCAGCGGAGGTATCGCATGGTGCGACGACATCGGAATGACGGTCTCCGAAAAGTCTGTGTCTGCTCGGGGCGCGCTTGGCCGAAGTGCCCGCACTCGTGGCATTTCAATTTCACGTGGGCAGGCAACGCTGTTGCGCCGGTCACGAGTCTCACTAGTCACCGCCGCGCTGGTTTGGAAGGAGCTACCTAATACGTGACATCAAACCTTTCGTGGCTAGGACCACTCGGGCTGGTACTCGACATCATCGGAGCGCTCTTCATCGCCTGGGATGTTTGGGCGATGAGTGAGCGCGAGATCTTGGCTTCGGGCTCGTGGCAGTGGGGCGGCGGCGAAGACCTGCTGCAGAACGAAGGCCTTCGCGAGGTGGAGCAACGTCGTCGGCAGCGTCGGCTGGTGCGTTGGGGTATGGGGTTCCTAATCGCTGGGTTTCTCTTTCAGCTCCTCGGATCCAGCAATGCCGGACCGGCGCTGCGCTGGACTTACGATTTGGCGCCGGGCTTTTGGTCGATGTTTTGGCCGATCGTGGTCGCCGCATTCTTAGCGATCGTCGCCGCGCTGCCGTTCGCGCGGTACCTCGAGGTTCGTCTCAGAACACGCCAGCAGTGGAGGGTAGACCTACAGCGCCGGCAAAGAGGCCGAACGTACATCGCTATCGTCGATCAGGCGCTCGCGCGCAACATAGAGACTGCTAAGACGCTCTCAAGCGGCATCGGCGCCCGCCAACTCCACCACTCACCTCGACTCGACAGCGAGACCTGGGGAGCGATCAATGCGCCGGTCGCCGAGCTCCTAAACGACGACCCGAAGCTTGTGGCAGATCTCGTAATCTACTTCGAGCGCATCAGTGCACTCAGGGCGACGAACGAGCGATTCCTAGACTACTTTGACGGTCGAAGCCAGGTGGCGGAGATCACGAAGAACACGATCGTCAACCGGCTCAGCGAGCTCTCGAGCGAGGCCGAACACCAGGGGACGCAACTGCTCGAGCGAGTACGTCTGAAGGCGAAGGAATTCAAGGAGTTCTAAGCGCGGGGTCGCTTTTACCGAGGGCTTCTCATGAGTGCATCGGGACGGCAAGTTGTACTACTCGCACCGCTACACCGTGTGGGCCGAGCTCGAGCAGGCAGCTCGGGAGAAGCGCAGCGACTTCGAAGAGAGAGATTGGCGATGAGGGTAGAGGCGATGATGGGCCTTGACGGCGCCGATGCGGGTTCAAAGCCGTGCGGTCTCTGCGGGGAGACGAGGAAACTTCGGAAAAGTCACATCGTTCCAAAGTTTCTCTTCCGATGGTTGAAGGCCGCCAATAAGACGAAGGCACTTGCCTTCACCTACACGAAAGGAACAGCACGAACTCCGGCCGAGCCAATGCCCTTGTCGTCCGGAATAGTGCAGGACGGGGCGAAGCCATACTTGTTGTGCCTGGACTGCGAGCGGAAACTATCGCCCTGGGAGCGTCAGTTCAGCAACCGCGTTTTCCTGCCATTACACAACCGGCCAATGGATGGAAGCGCCCCACGCCACCACGACGTCGACTACGGCGCGTGGATGGCTCTATTCTGCGTTTCAGTGGTCTGGCGGGTCCTGGTGACCACTACCCACAACTACGATAAGAGCCCTCCAACATTTCGTCGCCAAGTTAGAAGAGCCGAGTTGCAATGGCGCCGATTCCTTAACGGTCAGGCGCGCAGCCCGGGCAGCCATGAGGTCCACCTCATGCCAGCTTTGGAAGCCGAAGGATATGAGGGCCTGAATCGGCGCTACTTGAACAACATCGTCGACTCTATATGCATCGCGCATCCTTCAAGCGGTGAGGCGTACGTGTTGGTGAAATTCGGATGGCTATATCTCGTTGGTGCTATCAGCAATCCTCAACCGACACTGTGGTGGAACACGAAGATTCACTCTCCAACGGGCACCTGGTCGACTCGGCGGGAAATCGCCGTGTCAACAACAGTTCTGGACTTTATGCAACATAAAGCAGCGAACCCGGACGTCCAGATGTCGGCGCCAAATGCCCGCCCGGGACCTCCGCTTCGCGTCCTACTGCGACCAGAAGGCTTCGTGGATTGAGGATCCCATGACTACAGCAATCTACGCCCGCAAGAGCACCGACCAGTCCGGCATTAGCGACGAGGGAGAGAAACCCAATGGCAGAGTCTGGCAGCAAACCTAAGGGAGAAGCGCTGATTGGGGGACGAAGTGCGCCGCGGCCGATCGCGCGGCCGGCGGTGACAGTCGCAGTGACTGGGCGCGTGCGAGCGGAGGACCAGCTAAAGCGACTGCTCGTGGCGCCGTTGATCGACCGTCCGGGGTTGAAAGCCGTGCCGAAGAGACAGGGAGTCTACGTGCTTTGGCTTCGCAGGTCGAAGCCCGTTTGCCTGAAGGTCGGGATCGCCGCGAACCTCAATCGACGCCTCGAGTACCACTTCAGTAGCCACGTCGCGAACAGTGTCTTGGCACGGCACCTGTACGCCGATTCGGACTCGAGCTGGTGCCGCGGTGGTCTGTTGGATCGAGACCGGCGTCGGCGTTTCCTGTCGGCCCGCTGTTACTTTCAGGCAATCGAAATTCCACGCGTCAGTAGAGAGACGCTTTTGAAGTTCGAGAAGTTTCTCATAAAACGTCTGCAGCCTGTCTACGTGGGGCGCGTCCGAGGCAATCCGGCGTGAGGGACGAGCAGCGCTCCGTCGCGCGTCGAGTAGGGCGAAGACTCTTCACGATTTTGGTTATCGTTGCGGCGCCGGTCGGCTGCACGGCTTGCGGATCCCGGCCACAACCGCTCGCTGATGGCGTTCCAGTGCTGACGGTCTGCGAGGCAGCACAGCATCCGATTGGGAGTCGGATCGTCGTGAGAGGCGAATTTCACGGTACCGACTATGGCACTTTTCCAACGATGATCACGCTCGCGAGCGGGGATGTCTGTACGCAGCGCGGGGCCGGGACGGTCTTTGCCACGGTGTGGGACCGACAGGAAATGGCGAGGATAGCGAACGCTCAGCCTCGAGGCAAGCGGGCACCCGTAACGCCCGGAGCGATTCTGACCGTTGAGGGCGACGTTACCAAGGTCGATGACGGTCGGTTCGTCACTTTGGACCGATCGATCGTGCGATGAGCGCGCAGAAACCTGAGAGGCAGACCGTGACAGCAGCCATATATGCTCGCAAAGCACCGACCAGTCCGGCGTGAGCGACGAGCAGCGCTCCGTCGCGCGCCAGGTGGAGCACGCGCGCGCGTACGCGGCTCGCAAGGGCTGGCCGGTGCTCGACGAGCACGTCCACGTCGACGACGGGATTTCAGGGCGCCGAGTTTGCCAACCGTCCTGGCTTCCTGCGCCTGATGAACGCGTTGAAGCCGCGCGCGCCGTTCCAGGTGCTCATCATGTCGGAGGAATCACGGCTCGGCCGCGAGGCCATCGAGACGGCGTACGCGCTCAAGCAGCTCGTGCAGGCCGGCGTGCGCGTGTTCTTCTATCTCGAGGACCGCGAGCGGACGCTCGACTCCCCCACCGACAAAATCATGATGTCGCTGACGGCGTTCGCCGACGAGCTCGAGCGCGAGAAGGCGCGCCAGCGGACGTACGACGCGATGCAGCGGAAGGCGCGCGCCGGCCACGTCACCGGCGGCCGGGCGTTCGGCTACGACAACGTCGAGATCGTCGGCGCCGATGGCCGGCGCTCGCACGTCGAGCGCGCGAATCAACGAGGCGGAAGCCGCGATCGTGCGGCGAGATCTTCCGAGCTGTGCGGCAGAGGGCACGGCATGAAGCGCATCGCGAAGACCCTGAACGCCGCCGGCGCGCGCGTCCCGCGGGCGCAACAGGGACGGCCGGCGGGCTGGGCGCCGATCGTCCGTGCGCGACGTGCTGTACCGGCCGATCTCTACCGCGGCGAGATCGTGTGGAACCAGACGACGCAAGCGGGACGCGTGGGGCCTCGCGAAGCGCCAGGCGCGCGGCCGGAGCGCGAATGGCTCCAGGTGCCGGCGCCCGCAGCTGCGTATCGTCGCCGACGACGCTCTGGGAGGCCGCCCACGACCGGTTGGCGGCCGCGCGGCAAACGTACGCGCGGGTGAACGGAGGGCGGCGGTTCGGCCGCCCTCCCTCGGCACCGTCGGCGAGTACTCGCTGACCGGGCTGTCGCGCTGCGGCGTGCTGTGGGGGCTCGCCTGATGGTCAAGAGCCGGGCAGCATGGCCGCAAGCGCGCGTACCGGTATGCGTGCTCGAGCTATCACCTTCGCGGGACGAGTATCTGCCCGAACAGACTCGAGGTCCCGCTCGCCGACGCGGACGCGGCAATCCTGGGCCTCGTGGACGCCAGCGTGCTACAGCCCGACGTCCTCGACGCCGTCGCTCGACGGGGCGCTCGCTGGAACTCTGCGACCGCCGTGGCGGACGACGCCCGACCGCGCGGCCGTGGACACCGAGATCGGCGGGCTCGACGCGGAGCTCGCCCGCCTGACGACGGCGCTGGCCCGCGGCGGCGACGCTGGAGGTCCTCCTCGACGCCGTCAATAGTCGGCAGCAGCGGCGCGACGCGCTCGCGCGCGGGCGGCAGGCGCTCGAAGCGCCGACGCGGCCGCTCCTGACGATCGCGGCGCCGCTCGAGCAGCAGATCACGCAACGGCTCGCCGACTGGCGCGGGCTGCTCGGGCGCAACGTGGCCTGGAGTCGCCAGCTCCTGACGAAGCTGCTGATGGGACGCGATCACGTTCACGCCGACCGCCGACGAGGACGGCCGTCCGCGCGTACGCAGTCGAGGCGACGTTCACGCTCGGGCGATTGTTCGCAGGAATTCTCTGTCCAACAGGTATGGCGTCCCCAGCGGGATTCGAACCCGCGTTTCAGCCTTGAAAGGGCCGCGTCCTGGGCCTCTGGACGATGGGGACGGACGGATAAATCGCGGGCGCAGACCGGTTGTCGCGAGCCCGCCGAAGGGCCTCTGTTGAGCCCGTCGAAGGCGGCGGAACCTTCGAATTGTAGCGGACGCTCCTCGGCTCGGCAACAGACTCGGGCCCACGAACCATCCTCGAACCTCATTGGTCGGCTTTGGACGGGTGACGCACGCGCGGCGGGCAGTCGTGTCCGGGCCGGAGACGGCCTGCTGTGGGCGCGACCCAGAGGCGCATTCCTCCGGCGTCGCGAGCGGGACGCGCCGACGACCACCGGCTCTCAAACTCTTTGGGTCGATCGCCCACATTATGGTAATCTCCGCGTTCCAGCGGGTCAGCTGAGCGCGGGAACGGCGCCCCGGCGCTGCGTTCCAGGCGAAAGAATTGGAGACGGCCTGTGGCTATTCAGGTGTCGCTCAGGGTTCCTCCCGACCGTCGCGCGAACCGCCTCACCATCCCCGATTGCAGGAAATGCGGCGACGCGCGCGTCGATGTCATCGCGCGCACGGATGCCGTGGTGTACGTGCGGTGCGCGCCGTGCGGTCATTTCTGGAGTCTGCCAAAACCGGGAATCGCCCCTGCGGCCGCCCGGCGATCGGCACCGCAGCGGCCGCCGTCAGAAATGTCCGCCTGACGCGCTACCGCCCGCACTCGTCGGTCGAGAATGCGACGGCGTCCCGGCGTGAAGGGACGCCGCGTACGTCCGCGCGCTAGCAGTCTTTCTGCACGTCCTCGCCTTCGTCGACCTCGATGGTCAGCGTCGCGGCAGATCGTCGTGCCGACCTTCCCCACTCCCGAGGGCTTCGAGGCCACAGTCCAAAGCGTGGTCGCGCATCCGCGCCATCGCTACAGCATGGGCATTCTGTACGACCGCGCGCCACGAAGACGCCGCAGGCCGAGTGCGTCGATGCGGTGATCGAGATCACCCGCCGGTATGCCGACCGGCTGTAGCTGTCGCGCGGGGCTGAAGCCCCGCCTCCACAAAGGGTGAGGGCGAGTCCCGCGCGCGGCTGGGCACCTCCACAAAGGGGTCGGCCTATCGCTTTGCTCGCGGACCTTCATTCTCGCCCGTGGGAATGATGACCTCGAAGTCCGATCCTTTCACCCGCGACAGCGACTCCAGTCCTTCGAAGCGGCGGTCGGGCGCGATCGAAAGCAGCCAGTCGCGGCCGTTGTCGGCCACGAACATGCCGTAGCGCTTCAAGCCCTCGAGAATCGCACGGGCATGCGGCGGAAAGCCCGAGACGTCGAAGTCGGCGCGCAGCCGCAGCCGCTCGCCCATTCGGGGCAGCGTGGGGTCGGTATGCGGGCTCGCGAAGTGGCGAGCCGGATAGACGTAGGCGCGGCGCGTCCGTCGAACGGTCACACGAAGCGCGTGCGACACGCGCCCGCGCGCGACCTCGTCATAGCGCACGACGGCCGGAAACACCGGCAGGCCGGCCGCGTCCGATGACGTCCAGCCCTCGGGGCGCATCGCGTTCGACGTCAGATCGAAGGTCGACGCCTGCGAGGCCTCCCAGCCGGTATCGGTCAGGCGCGCCTGCCAGAACTCGTGCAGGCGGCCGTTCACCGGATCCACCAGAATGAGATGCCGGTCCCCCGTCCCCACACGCTGGAACTCCTCGAGCGTCACGCCCGGTTTCGGCAGAGCGCCGGTATCCTCGTTCCGCGTGAGTGGCCAGTTCTCGATGGGCGCATTCGCCGGCACGGGAAACGGACCCGGATCCGACTCCTTCGGATACATCGTCACGCGCACGGGCACGCGCGGCTGCGCCGGCGGCACGATGATGAAGTTCATGTCGAGGTTGAAGCCAAGGGGGCGATCGGCACCGATGCTGGCGACGATCTCGCGGGAATGCGGATCCACCGGGCGGCCAGAGATGTCCTCGTTCCAGGCGCTGTCCGGCGGGAACACCTGCATGGCCGCGAGGATGCGATCGGCTTCGGGCGTGTCGAACATCACGGGAGCGGAGATCGGCGGAAGCTCCGCCGCGAGGGCGATGGCGCCGAACAGGATGGTGGCGCTCAGCACGCGGCTCATCGATAGCTCCTTGTCGTCGAGTCTGTGCCCAAGCTAAAGCTTGGGCCTACCGTATCTGATTGGGCCTACTTATCTGGTTGGGCCTGTCTATCCGGTTGGGCCTGCTTATCCGGCTTCTTTGCCGCAATCGCCTTGCCCAACGCCAGGCGCGCGGCCTCATAGGCGTCGCCCGTTTCCGGAAAGCTGACGCGCTCGCCGGCATCCGAGAATACGCGCGGCACGATCGTCGTGAGCGCTGCCGCGACCTCCTTCGTCAGACCCAGCGCGCGCGCCATCGTCAGGTACTGGTGATCCTGCAGGCCACGGCGAAGGTTGGCGAGCTGCACGGTCGAGACCGGACCCGGAACGCCGCGGTCTTCGTCCGGGTGCAATTTCTCCTCGCCTGGGTACATCAAGACGCCGTCGCCGTTGATGTAGCCCTGACCGTCGATCGGCTTCCTCGGCTGGCCACGGTTGTCGAAGGTGATGGGATCGGCCCAGACGTTCTGGTTCCGGTCACCCTGCTTCTGCGAGTTGTGCCGCCAGTGCACGGCGTGCCAGAAGAAGTACACCTCGACGTCGTGCTTGAACGCCGCCCAGATCGTCGCGCGCGCATCGGTCGCGGGCGCGTCGATGATGATCGCGCCGCCCCACGGCCGGCCGCCGTTGTAGAACCAGTACCTGATGACCTTTGGCGCGCTCGCGCGCCACGCGGTCGATCTGGAACCCTCGCGGGCCGCTGTCCCAGATGTCGATCGCCCCGTCGAGCGCCTCCACGTACTGATGCGTGACGAAGATGGGCAGCGTTTTTCCCGGGCCGGGGTTCGAGTGGACGTTATCGGCGAGCGTGCGAATCCACGGATACGCCGACGGGCTCGGCTCGTCGGGCATGTAGAGAAACGTGATGGCCTTCGGCAGCTTCTCGCGGAGGTAGGTCATCCAGCGATCCGACAGCCGCCAGGCCGACGCGCGATCGTCGAAGCCCTCGCCCGGCCCGTAGAACGATCGCGGCACGATCCGGTTGCCCCTCGATTCACCGGGCCCCTCATACCCCCGCGCGGCCGTGAACGCCTCGCCCGAAAACCGCGGCCAGGCGGCGTCGACGTCCTGCTCGTCGTAGGCGTGGACCAGCTCGGCGCGGTTCCGGTGCGCCAGCCGATCGTAGGCGGCATCGAGGTTGCGTCCCTGATAGCGCTCCGGCTGATCGCTCGTGTAGAACAGCATCGCGTGCATGCTGTTCTCGTCGGGCAGCGAGAAATCGAGGACCTCGAGCTCCACGGGCACGCGGCGCGTCGCGCCGTCGGCGTCGATCTCCATCTCGCCGCGATACTTCCCCGCCGCTCGCTCGCGTCCGACGTAGATCTCGATCCAGAGCGCCTGATTGCGACTCGGCCCGACCGGGACCGGCAATCCACCGCGATCGGCACGCGCGTTCTCCGGCACGAGCTGCACGGGCACCCATCCAAGCGGATTCTTGGGCGCCGCCTCGGATCCGGGCTCGAAGATCCACGACGCACGGGACGGCATTGTGACGTGCATGTAGTGCTCGACGAAAACCTGGATGGGACGATCGACGTAATCGGTCGGGTCGGCGGCCGGTGCGCGATACGCAATGCGATCGCCCGATCTGGACGCGAGGGCGGGCAGCCGCGCGCCGAGCTTCGTGATGCCGCGGACGTCGGATTCGACGATGAGCTGAAAGGCGATGATCTCGTTGCGGGCGCCGACGAGGCGAATCGTCCGGCCATCCCAGGCCGAGTTCCGTGCGCGGGCCGGATGCTGAAGGTCGTCGCGCTTGACCTTGTCGCCGTCGTTGGTCGCCCAGACCGCGCGAACGCCGGCGTCGGCGCGGGCCGCAAGGGAGCAGGCGAGCAGAAGGGCGATGAGCCTGAGAGCCCGTAGAGACGCCGCGAATATCATCCGCGGCTCACACGAGCACGACATCGATATTGCGCGCACGCAGCGCCGCAACGAGCGCGGGATCGGCGTTGTGGTCGGTGATGATCCGGTGGACATCGCCGACACCGGCGATGACCGACATGCTGCGCCGGGAGAACTTGGTCGAGTCGGCCACCACCGTCACCTCGCGCGACACACGGATCATCAGCGCGTTCAGCTGCGCCTCGAGCACGTCCGGTGTCGTCAAGCCGATGTCGGGATCGAGCCCGTCGACGCCCAGGAACAGGTGATCCGCATTGAGGCCGCTCAGGATCTGTTCGGCATGCGGACCGACGGTCGAGTACCGACATCTGCCGCAGCAGGCCCCCGATCATGATCACGCGGACGTGCGGCAGGTTCGCGAGGTGCATCGCGATGTTCAACCCGTTGGTGATCACCGTCACCGATTCCAGCTTCAGGACCTTGATCTGTTTGGCGATTTCCGCGGTCGTCGTGCCCGAATCGAGGATGACGGTGTCGAACGGGCGAATCAGACGCGCCGCCGCATGGCCGATGCGGAGCTTCTCGCGAGGATTGAGCGTCTCCTTGATCGAGATGCGGATGTCGCCGTGGTCGAGGCGTTTCAGCGCGCCGCCGTGCGAGCGGACGAGCGCGCCGCCATCCGGCCAGCGCGTCCAGGTCGCCGCGGATGGTGACCGTCGAGACATCGAAGCGATCCGCGAGGTCCTCGACGGTGACCCGTTCTTCCTCGTCGAGCAGCTCGAGGATGCGCCGGCGGCGTTCTTCGACGAGCAGCTTCAGCGGTTTCCGATTCGCGACGTCGACCATGACTACGCGCACCCCGGTTCGACCGCGATGAAATGGCTCGCCGGTGGACTGTCGTAGGGCGATGAGAATGCGGGCTCGCAGGCCGCAGGCCCGCTGGAAACTCTTGGGAGCCGCAACGGGGCTCCCAGGTGAGCGATAGCCACCGCGGCCCAGTGCCGCAGCTGGCTAGAACATGACGCGTAAGCCTAGTCGTATGACGCGTCCTGGGGAGAATCCTTCCGCGTTGGCTATGGTGTCGGCCCCCAGCACCCCGTTGTCCCGTTGTTGGCGTCGCCGTCTACAGGAAGGAGTCGAGCTGGACGAAACCGCTCCCATAGCCAGGAAAGAACTGCGGGTGGTTGAACGCGTTGTCCATGACCGTCGAGAACTGCACGCCGGAAGCTGTTGTGCGCGACGATGTCCTTGTAGAAGCCGAAGTTCGCGACCCAGGTGCCGGGGCCATTCAGGCTGCCCTTCTTCGCATTCCCCAGCTTGCCGTCCGCCGGAATCGCGTACGCCGTCTGGTCGAAGAAGGCCTCGCGCGATCCGCCGGTGTTCGGATCCTGATCTGATCCGGCCGCCAGGCGCAGCAGAAGAAGTTGCCGAGGCCATCGAGCGGCTTGCCGGTGTTCCAGGGCGTCGTCGTGTAGTAGCTGCTGAAGAACGGCGTCAGGTTCTGACCGCTGCGCGCCTGCACGATCGTCGAGACCGTCCATCCGCCGAACAGCGCGTTCGACCAGGCCGCCATGTCGGCGCCGTGCTTGCGGCCATGGCCCACCGGGAATGTCCCACGGTCGCGTTCGCCACGAGGCGGTGCTTGACGACGTTCGGATCGGGGCCGCGGTCCTTCTCGATGTCGTACGGATCGAACTGGACCGGCCCGATCGTGCTGTTGCCGGTATCGGGCGCGTTGCTGTCGGAATGGGCCAGCGTGTAGGCGGCGTTGACCGCGAAGCCGCCCTTCCAGCGGCGCTGGAGCTCCAGCTGCAGGCTGTCGTAGCGGCCCTCGGCGCGGTTGCCGACGATGTCCATGTAGGAGCCGTACGGCGCAGAACGGCAGCCGCGCCGCATCCTCCGGGTTGCCGTCGTTGATGAACGGCACGGTGCTGGCCGGCAGCGTGTTGAAATCCACGTCGTTGAGCAGCTTGCGCGACGTCGATCCGATGTAGCTGACGCGCAGGCCCATGTCGCCCGGCAGCTCGCGCTCGACCGTCAGGTTGTACTGGTAGATGTCCGGGCGCCTCGAGGTTCGGATCGATGCCCTGGTTGCCGAACGCCGCGGGATCCGTGAACGGCTCGCCACCGGAGAACGCGTTGCGCAGACCGCCGCCCCTGTACGCCGTCGTGTAGCGGAACTCGTTCGTCGCGAGCAAGTCGCGAATGCCCTGCACGGCGACCGTCGGGTGGAAGAGGCCGAAGCCGCCGCGCAGGACGGTCTTGTTGCTCTCGTCGAGGCGCCAGGCAAATCCGACGCGCGGGCTGAAGTTGTTCTTGTCGGCGTTGAGCAGCGTATCGGGCAGACCCACTTCCGACGCCAGGCAGCGTGCGGTCGAGGGCGATGAGCCCGGGCGGCAGCTTGGCCGCGACCTCCGCGCTCGGCACGACGTGGTGGCCGCCATCGTCGAGAATGAAGTTGGCGAGCATGCCGCCCTCTTCGTGCCAAGTGCCGACGATCTCGTAGCGCAGGCCGAGGAACACGGTGAGGGCCCGGTTCACCTTCCAGTCGTCCTGGGCGAACACCGCGAAGTCATTCGAGTAGCCGTCGAGCGGCCCACGCGCCGTCACGTGATCCTGTGCGTCTCGCGTCAGGCCCAGCATGAAGTCGGTGAACGGGTTTCCCGTCCTGCGCGCCGTTGAAGCGGTACAGGCCTCGGTTGTTGACGCCGATGCCGAAGCCGTCCTGTGCCATGTTGCGCGTGTAGAGGCCCCCCACCTTCAACGAGTGGCGCGCCCTTGATCCAGCTGACGTTGTCGCTGAGCGAAAAGGCGTTCTGCCGCAGCGTCCGATTGACGTTCCTGGCCTGGTCGAGCGATGTTGACCGGCCGGGTCGTGGAGGACCCGCCCGCTGAACTGGAACGACGGGAATCCAAGCGCGTCGGCCTTGCTCGGCGCATTCTCGAGGCCGAGCTGTGCGGCGACCTCGGCGGCCTTGAAATTGCTCTGCCGCTTCGAGTTGTCGTAGTTGTAGCCGGCCCGGAACTCGTTGACCATCGTCGACGAGAAGATCTTCGTCCAGCCGCCGATGACCGACGACGTGTTCAGCTCGGAGTCGAGGATGGGCATGTTCGGTCAGGGCACGGCCCGCCTCGAATGTGATGCTGTTGCGGATCGCGACGCTGATAGCTGCCGCGGAAGAAGGCGTTGTCGTTCTTGGTCAGCTCCGAGTCGAGCCTGAGGTCGAAGCGATGCCGCTTCCGCGTCTCGGGGACGAACTGCTGGAAGACGCCGTAGCCGGCGGCGTTGGTTCCCTGGTTCGGCAGCGGATAGAAGAAGTCCATGATCTTCTGCGCCGCGGGATCGATGCGGTCGGCGGGGATGCGCTGGCCGGGGAACGGGGCGCCCGTCTGTCGGATCGACGTGGGACGATCGTGCTGGCGCTGAAGTCGCCAGCGCGCATCGCCGCAGTCGGCACGGTGGCCCGGCCGCCGCCGTAGATCGCCTTGTCGTTGGAGCCTTCGTAGTTGCCGTAGAAGAACAGCTTGCTGCCGAACAGCGGGCCGCCGATGCTGCCGCCCCAGCGGCGCTCGTGCGTGTCCGACAGCGGATCGCCACGCTCGACGCCCGCAGAGCGTCTGGTTGTAGGTCAGGGCGTTCAGGCCGTCGCTGTTGTAGTCGAAGAAGCCGGTCCCGCGATACTGCTGGCTCGCCGCGCTTGGTCGTGACGACCACGCCCGCGAGCCCGCCGGTACTCGGCGCTGTAGGAGTTCGAGAGCACCTGCAGCTCCTCGACCGCGTCGAGGCCCGGCGCCGAGTTGCCGACGGTCCCGAAGATGGCGTTGGTCGAGGCCTGGCCGTCCTGGATGTACGAGACGCCGTAGGTCTTCGCGCCGAGGAACTGGATGTCTGTCGCGATGCCGCCGACGACGTTCGGATTCAGCAGCAGGAACGACTGGATGTCGCGCGTGCTGCGCGGCAGGTCGTGGAGCTGCTGCGCGTCGAGGCCGCGGCTGATCGCCTGGCTGTCGAGCGTGATGTTGTTGGCCGCCTCGCCCGAGACGGTGATCGTCTCGTTGACGCCGCCGACCTCCAGCGTGACGTCCACCAGCGCCGTGCCCGCCGCGCGCACAAGGACGCTGGTCTGCTCGAACTTCTTGAAGTTCGGCGTCACCACCTCGACCCGGTAGCGTGCCGGGCCTGAGATTCGGCGCCTCGTAGCGGCCAGATGCGTCGGTCTCGAGCGCCCGCGGCACGCCGGTCGCCTCGTCGGTGATCAGGACGGCGGCCCCCTTCACCGCCGCTCCCTGGGGATCGACGACCGTCCCTCGAATCGCGCCAAGGAAAGACTGGGCACCCGCCGGGGTCGCGGACGCCAACGCGATCAGCAGCAGCCCTATGCCTACGTGCCACCTGGTCGCTCGCATCTATTCCTCCTCGGCATCCCGTCCTGTGAAGTTGCGCGGCAAGGCAGATCGATCCTTCCCGGCCCTCAGGACGTACAATCGCAAGAAAACGACAGCCGATGCACTTTCTATACCTTTGCTTTACCTTCTGTCAATTGTTTTCTTTCCTGCACCGGGCGCTTGAGCCGGCCTCTGCTTGCCAATACTCTTCTTCCCTGGGACCGATGACACCGCGCTTACTTCGCTCGATCCTGCTTGCGATGCTGACCGCGGCCATCGGCTGCGGCCGCACCCCGCCCGAGCCGGCGACGGCGAAGAAGCCGAACGTGCTCCTCGTGACCATCGACACGCTCCGCGCGGATCACGTGGGCTGCTACGGCGCGGCGGGCGCGTTGACACCGGCGCTCGATGCGCTCGCCAAACGCGGCGTGCGTTTCGAGACGGCCGTCACGCACGTGCCGCTGACTGGCCCATCCCACGCCTCCATCCTCACGGGCCGGACGCCGCCAGGCCACGGGTTCCGGAACAACGGCGGCTATGTCCTCGCGCCGACCCTACGAACAGCGGCCGAGGACTTCAGGCACGCCGGCTATCACACGGCGGCCTTCGTCTCGGCATTTCCACTCGATCGCCGCTTCGGGTTCGACCGCGGCTTCGAGATCTACGAAGATCACCTGCCGCGCGGCAATGACCGGCGGCGAACCCCCTACGTCGAGCGTCACGCCGACGTGACGACCGACGCCGCGCTCGGTTGGCTGGGTGCTCCGAGAACGAACGCGGCGAACGCTCCCTGGTTCATGTGGGTCCACTACTACGATCCGCACGCGCCTTACGAGCCGCCGCCCGACCTCGCCGAGCGTTTCCCCAACACTCCCTATGACGGCGAGATCGCGTTCGTCGATCGCGAGCTGTCGCGTGTCCTCAAGGCGATCGAGCAGCGAGGCGAGCTGGGCAGAACCGTTGTCCTCGATAACGGCCGACCACGGCGAAAGCCTCGGCGAGCACGGCGAGGGCGCACACGGCCTCTTCGTCTACGACGCGACGATTCGCGTCCCCTGGATCATGGCGGGACCCGAAATCGCTCGAGGGCGCGTGTCGCCCACCGTCGCGCGTCTGATCGACGTGCTTCCGACGCTGCACGACTATGCCGGCCTTCCGCCCCGACCGGAGATCGAGGGGCGATCGCTTCGGCCTGCCGCGGACGGCCGTCGGATGCGCGAGGCGCCGTCGTACGCCGAGTCGCTGTATTCGGAGCTCGAGCTCGGTTGGGCGCCGCTCTATTCGTGGCGCGCTGCCGGCTTCAAGCTGATCGAAGCGCCGCGCCCCGAGCTGTACGACTTGAAGAACGACCCGAAGGAATTGACGAACCTGGCCGAGACGGATACGTCGCGCATCGCGCAATTGCGTCGCGGCCTCGAGGCCGCGCTCCGTCAAGAGACGGCGCCCGCGGGAGCGACAGGTTCCTCGGATCCGCAGACGCTCGAGCGGCTGCGGTCATTGGGATATCTTGGCGGCTCGAGCAGCAAACGAGCGGTCGCCAGCGGCGCTTCGCGATCCAAAGGACGGCGTCCGCTTCCTGCCGCGACTGAATCGCGCGATGTCGGCCGCACGCATCGAGCCTGAGGTCGCGATTCGCGAGCTCACCGCGGTCCTGTCAGAGGATTCGGGTCTCTTCATGGCGCGGCGCACGCGCGCCGTGGCCTACGCATCCGCGGGCAGGCACGATCTCGCCATCGCCGATATGCGCGCCCTGGAAAAGGCGGGCGAGCTGACGCCGGAAGACGCCGTCGTGCTCGGCGACAACCTGCGATTCGCCGGACAGTTCGACGACGCCACCAAAGTGCTGGAACGCGCGCGCGCGCGAGAGCCCGAGATTCCCGCAGCCGCTCATCTCGCTCGCCGAGGTGCAGATTGCACAACGCAGGTATCCCGACGCGGAAGCCACGCTCGAACGCGTGCTGAAGCTCGTGCCCGACTACATCGAAGCGCTGCGCCGGCTCGGCGATCTCGCGTTCCTGCGCGACGACATGGCCGCCGCCGGATCGCGTTACGCCCGGATCCTCGAGCTCGATGCCACCGATGTGCCGGCGATGGTCAAGCTCGGCGTCGTGCGCATGCGCACGAGCCAGCCGGCCGAAGGCATGCGCCTGTTCCAGTCCGCGATCGAGCGCGATCCAAAGAACAGCGAGGCGTTGCTCTATCTCGCCGGCGCGCTGGCCTCGAGCGGACGCTCGTCCGATGCGCTGCCCTACTTCGAGCGCGCCGTCGCCGCGGATCCGCGCTCGACGATGGCGCTGAATGGATTGGGGCTGGCGCGCCTCGCGCTCGGCGACCGGGCGCGCGCAGGCGCGGCATTCCGGCAGTCGCTGCGAATCGATCCCTCGCAGCCCGAGATCGCGCGCACGCTGCGCGAGATTCGCGGCGGATCTTGAACACCTATCGCATTGCGCTCTACCCGGGCGACGGCATCGGCCCCGAGGTCGTTGATTCGACGCGTGCGGTGCTCGATGCCGTGGAGCGTCATCTCGGCGGATTTCATCTCGAGTATCAGTCCTTCGACTGGGGCATAAGCCTATTACGATCGGCACGGCTCGGTGGCGCCCGACGATTTTCTCGCGACGCTCCGTGGCTTCGACGCGATCTTTCTCGGCGCCGTGGGCTGGCCGGCGCGCCTGCCGGATCACGTCACGCTGGCGCCGCTCATCCGCATGCGGCAGGCATTCGATCTCTATGCGTGCGTGCGGCCGGCGCGGACATTCCCCGGCGTGCCGCACCCGCTCCGCAGCGACGATGCGATCGATCTCGTCGTCGTTCGCGAGAACTCCGAGGGCGAGTACGTCGACAACGGCGGCGTGATCGCAAGCGGCACGCCGAACGAGGTTGCGGTGCAGATCCGCCGTGCACACGCGCCGTGGGGTCGAACGGATTCTGCGCTTCTCGTTCGAGCTGGCCCGCACACGGCGGCGCCGGCTGGCGATGATCACCAAGTCGAACGCGCAGCGGTTTGCCTACGTGCTGTGGGACCGAGTACTCGCGGAGATGGCGCCGCAGTATGCGGACGTGACGACCGAGAAGCTGCACATCGACGCGGCGACGCTCGAGCTCGTGCGGCGGCCGCACACCTTCGACGTCGTGGTCGGATCGAATCTCTTCGGCGACATCCTGAGCGATCTGACCGGAGGCATCACGGGCAGCCTCGGGTTGAATCCGTCCGCGAATCTCGACCCGGAACGGCGATCGCCGTCGCTGTTCGAGCCGGTGCACGGGTCTGCGCCGGACATCGCCGGCAAGGGCATCGCCAATCCCACCGGCGCGATCCTGAGCGCGGCCATGATGCTCGACTGGCTTGGCGAACCGCGAGCGGCAGCGATCGTGCGCGCCGCGGTTGAGAGGCACGTTGGCGGCGGGACACTTCACGCCGGATCTTGGCGGAGCCCTGACCACGGCCGAGATGACCGCGAAGATCGTGGAGCACGTCGTCGCGTGAACGCCACGCCGCTGGTGTGGCGCGCGGCGATACCAGTGCTGGCCGGGACGGCGATTGCCCTGAGCCCGGCGCCCGCGGGACTTCCCCACCACGCGTGGCATTACTTCGCGGCGTTCGTGAGTGTGGTGCTCTTCCTCATCACCGAGCCGCTTCCCGCCCCGGCGATCGGCCTGATCGGCGTGACCTTCATGGCGGTCTTGAAGCTGCCTTTCAGTCCGGCGCAGCTGGCGGATCCCGGCTTTCGCGCTCCTGCCGAGGCACTGAAGTGGGCGCTCGCGGGATTCGCCAACGGCACGGTCTGGCTGATCTTCGCGGCGTTCGTGGTCGCCATGGGTTACGAGAAGACGCGACTTGGCCGTCGAATCGCGCTGTTCCTCGTGAGGCATCTGGGCCGCAGCACGCTCGGCCTCGGCTACGCCATCGCACTGTCGGACCTCGCGCTGGCGGCGTTCACGCCGTCCAACACGGCGCGCAGCGCGGGGACGATCTTCCCGATCATCCGTAACATCCCCGAGCTGTACGGATCGCGGCCCGGCGACTCGCCGCGGCGGATCGGCGGCTATCTGATGTGGCTCGCGTTTGCGGCCACGTGCGTGACGAGCTCCATGTTCGTCACCGCGCTCGCGCCCAATCTCCTGGCGCTCGAGATGGTGAAGGCCGCCACCGGCATCGAGATCACGTGGACCGAGTGGTTCGTGGGATTCCTTCCGGTGGGCGTCACCCTTATGCTCTTGCTGCCGTTCGCGGTCTACAAGGTCTATCCGCCCGAGATTCGGACGAGCGCAGAGGTCCCGCGGTGGGCTGCGGCGGAACTGCAGCACATGGGGCGCGTCACTGCGCGTGAATGGACGATGGCGCTGCTGATCGCAGGCGCCCTGGTCCTCTGGATTGGCCGTGCGTCGGCGATCGATCCCACAATGGTCGCGCTCGTCGTGATCTCGCTGATGCTGGTGACTGGCGTCGTCTCGTGGGACGACATTGTCAGCAACAAGCCGGCGTGGAACGTGCTCTGCTGGTTTGCGACGCTCGTGGTCCTGGCGGATGGCTTGAACAAGGTTGGATTCGTTGGCTGGTTTGGTGAGACGGCGGCGGCACTTCTCACGGGTCATTCGCCGACGTTCGTCATGGTGGCGCTGGTGGTGCTGTTCTTCCTCGTTCATTATCTGTTCGCGAGTTTGACGGCGCACACGACGGCCGTATTGCCCGTCATGCTGGCGGCTGGCGTGGCGGTGCCGGGCATGCCGATCCGGACCTTCGTCCTGCTGCTCGGATTCTCGCTCGGGATCATGGGCGTGATCACGCCGTATGCGACCGGCCCCGCGCCGGTGTATTTCGCGAGCGGCTTCGTGGCGCGCGGGGATTTCTGGCGGCTGGGCCTGATCTTCGGGCTGCTGTTCCTTGGCGCGCTGCTGCTGATCGGCCTCCCGTGGCTCACGATGCTCGGGGCGTGAGGGGAATCATCGCAGCAAGCCTGCGAACGTCCTGAGCGCGGTGCCCGCTCAACAGATCGCTGTGAGTTACGGGCGACCGCCGGCTCGTTTGATGTGTGCGGCCACGTTAGCGATCGTATCGACCCAGATACCACGGCCCGGCACACGCGCGTACTCCGCAAGCGCGCGAAGCGTGGCGACTCGCGTGACCTGCCGGCCCGGCTGGGCCCCGATATCGTGCCCGGCCAGCACGAGCCACTGTCCGCGCGCGACTGCGTCCTTCACGACCGGCTCGAGCTCGCTGAAATCCACGTCGTCCATCGGGTAGCCGAGCACCTGCGCAAGGTCGACAAACGCGGGATCGTTCGGCGCTTCTCCAAGCCACAGGCGGCCGGCCAGGAACGCGTCGCTCACGAGTGGCACATAGCTCATGACCTTTGCCCCGCGACCCACGAACGTCTGCCCGCACGGATAGGCGAACGTCACGGGTCTGACGCCTGTCGCATCCTCTATCGCGCGGTTGGCGGCATTCAGCTCGCTGCGGATCTGGTCGAGCGTGAAGTCTTCGAGCGCCCGGTCGCGCGACCAGGCGAAATTACCACTGCACGGATGCGTCATCGAGTGGTTTCCCAACTCGTGACCGGCGGCTGCGGCTTTCCGCCAGTCGGCCGCGCGCGTGCGGAGATTGCTGGCAGTCAGATAGAACGTGACCTTCGTGTTCGTCTCGGCCAGCACGGGAAGGCCTGCGTCGAGCTGCGATTCCCGTGCGTCATCGAAGCTGAGACTGATGGCCGCGCGCTTTCCGTCCGGCCACGCGAAGGCGGACGCCGTCTGTCGCGCCGGCATCGAACGATCGTCCCACGCTCCGCCGGCAACCGGCAGCAGCGAGAACGAGACGCCGGTCAGCACGAGCGACGAAAGGCAGCGGGTGAGCGTTCCCAAGGTGAATCTCGCTGGCACAGTAGTCCCTGCTCAGGTCCAGAGCGCGTGACCGATCGATCCACAGATTAACGGATTACACGGATTCCACGGATGCGTTCGTTGCCCTGAGGCCACGGCGAAGCCGTGGCGGAACGCATGAGAGCGGAGCGGAAGCCCTCCTGATTCCCGCCCACTGGCGCACAAGGCGTCCTTGGGATAGCGTACAGACAATCGCCGGGAGCCAATGCCCCACAGGGTCGTGCCTCGGATCGTCGGTGTGTGGCTGGCGGCCCTTGCCGTCCAGCCGACTGCCACCCTTGCCGCGCCGTCATCGCGGCCGACAGGTGACGTGCCGCCCCTCGTCTACGCGGCCGACGTCGACAGCATCATTCACCCCGTCAGCGCCGAGTTCATGGTCTCGGTCATCGATCGGGCCGACCAGGACCGCGCGTCACTGGTCGTCTTCACGCTCCGCACACCAGGCGGGCTCGTCGATTCCACGCAGACCATCGTCGCGCGCATGCTCGCGGCGCGGACGCCCATCGCCGTCTTCGTCGCGCCAGGCGGCGCGCGTGCGGCGTCGGCCGGCTTCCTCATCGTCATGGCCGCCGATGTCGCCGCGATGGCGCCCGGCACGCACATGGGCGCCGCGCATCCGGTGTCGGTTGGCGGCGGCGACGCGTCTCCGAAGCCTGATGAAACGATGTCGAAGAAGGCGGCCTCGGACCTGGCGGCGTGGGCGAGATCGCTGGCCGAGCGCAGGAAACGCAACGTCGCCCTGGCCGCTGAAGCCGTGACCGACAGCCGCGCCTTCACCGACAGCGAGGCGCTCGGCGCACGGCCGCCATTGATCGATATCGTCGCCACCGATGTCCACGACCTGATCGCGAAGCTCAATGGCCGCACCATCCCTCGCTTCGACGGGAGGATGATAACAATCTCGTCGGCCAACGCCCGCATCGTCGAGCTCGCAATGACGCGACGACAGCGCCTGTTGAGCGCCATCGCGCACCCGCAGATCGCTTACCTGCTCCTGACGCTCGGCACGCTCGGCATCACGATTGAATTGTGGACGCCCGGAGCGATTGCGCCGGGCGTCGTCGGAGGTCTCTGCCTGCTGCTCGCCTTCTTCGCATTCCAGGTGATTCCGGTGAGCACCGCCGGCGTGCTGCTGGTGCTGTTCGGCCTCGCTCTTCTCATCCTCGAAATCAAGGTGCCCAGCTTCGGCGTGCTCGGCCTTGGCGGCATCCTCAGCCTTGTCGTCGGATTGTTGATGCTGCCTGGTGATGTTCCGGGCGTCGGGCTCGACCCACGCCAGGTCATTCCCGTGGCGCTGGCCATGTCGGCGATCCTGGTGTTTCTCGGGCGCCTGGCCCTCCGCGCGCATCGGCAGCCCGCGGCCACGGGTGCGAGCGCAATGATTGGCCTCCAGGGTCGCGCGCTCGAGGGGATGGCGCCCGGCCGGCCATCCCAGGTCGCGGTGCACGGAGAGATCTGGCGCGCGGTTGCCACTGCGCCCGTCGCTCAGGGCGAGCTGGTCTCGGTCGTCGGCGTGGACGGCCTGACATTGCGCGTGGCACCGGCCTCAGCCTCAACGACTCGCGGCCCTGAAGGGCCGCCACCACATCCGGTTGAAGGAGCATCCTCATGATGTTTGCCCCAGGCGCCTTGTTCCTGCTGGTCGTGCTGCTCTACGTCTTCAGCTCGATCAAGATCCTTCGCGAATACGAGCGCGGCGTCATCTTCCGGCTCGGCAAGCTCCTGCCCGAGCCGAAAGGACCGGGCATCGTGCTCGTGTTCGCGCCGATCGATCGGATCGTGCGCGTCAGCCTGCGCACCGTCGTGCTCGATGTACCGCCCCAGGACATCATCACGCGCGACAACGTGTCGGTGAAGGTGAACGCGGTGGTGTTCTTCCGGGTGATGGACCCTCTCCAGGCCATCGTCGCCGTCGAGAACTTCCACTATGCAACGTCGCAGCTCGCGCAGACGACGCTCAGAAGCGTGCTTGGACAGGCCGAGCTCGACGATCTGCTCGCCGAGCGGGATCGGTTGAATCAGCAGCTCCAGCAGATTCTCGACCATCAGACGGACCCGTGGGGCGTGAAGGTGTCGGCGGTCGAGGTGAAGCACGTCGACCTGCCCGCCGACATGCAGCGCGCCATCGCGCGGCAGGCGGAGGCCGAGCGCGAGAAGCGCGCGAAGATCATCCACGCCGAGGGCGAGTTGATCGCGTCGGAAAAGCTGTCGCAGGCCGCCGCCGTCATTGGTCAGGAGCCGCTGGCCATCACCCTGCGGTATCTGCAGACTCTCACGGAGATCTCGGCCGAGAAGAACTCGACGATCATCTTCCCGCTGCCCATTGATTTGCTGCAGATGATTCAGCAGAAAAGCTGACGACTCACGTAATCATCCGGCGTGCCGCTCACGTGGAGGCGGGGCTTCCGCCTACGCGTAAAGCTTCGGCGCACTCGCCGTAGCCTCGGTGAAGGCGGTCATCTCCGCAACAGGCGGCGCCCGCGGGCCTGAAGGCCCGCCGCCACAGGTGTCCGGCCGGACCTGAATGCCCGGCCTACATACGACCGGTCGCTCGCATCCGCGAACACGAGAGGATCGTAGGCCCAAGCTTTAGCTTGGGCGATTGCGCTACCGCACATCGCTCTTGCTCAGATCTTCGCGCAGGAGCCGGGCGAAGAGGTGCGAGAGGTTGCGGTCCGGGTACCGGAAGACCGCCGTCAGGTTCTCGCGCGCCAGGTCGGCGCGTCCGAGCGAGGCGAGGAGCCGGGCGCGGAGATACGCGACCGTGCCAGGTGAGTCCGCCTCGCCCGATTCCAGGGTCTCGCCGAGCGTGTCGGCCGCTCGCTGGCGAGCGGCGCGCGACTCTTCCGAGTCGGCTTCGCCGAGCGCGCGCGACGCCTCGAACGTCAGCACCAGTTGAAGCGGCCCGCGCGCCGCGTTCGCGCCCACGATTGCAGTGCGACGCTCCCTCGCCCGGTCTGCCCGCCCGCAGGCGGCTTCAATCGACGCGACCTCCATCTCGAAGAGCGGCTCGCGAGACACCGACTCCAGCGCATCGGGGGCAAAAGAGATGCCGCGCCCCACTTCTGTCATACCATCGAGCGCCCTGGCCGCTTCGTCACAGCGTCCCGAGCGCGACGCGCGCCGTGCCGCCACCAGTCGCGTCGCGACGAGCACGCGCGCAGGACTGGTGCCGCCCTCCTCGCGGGGAAAGAAGCGATCGCGAAACAGGGCCTCAGCGCCGTCGCCATCGCCCTGTTCCGCTCGAGCAAGGGCGAGCTTGTACACGAGCGCCTGGGGCATGCCGGCGCCATCGGGATAGCGCTCGAGGGCGGCGACTCTTTCCGCCACTGGCCGATCGGCGGCGCCGAATGCCTGGTCGAGCGCCGTGTAGACGTCGACGTTGCGGGCATCGTGCAGAACACCCTGCTGCAACACCGCGATCGCGTCCGCCAGCCGGCCCTCGTGGAGCAGGGTCATCCCCAGATTGCGATGGAGCGTCGGCAGGTCGGGTGCCATCGCTTGCGCCCGCTGCCAGTCGGCAATCGCCGCAGACACCAGTCCCGAAGACAAATAGAGACACCCGCGGAGGTAGAGCGCCGTCCCATCGTCCGGGTTCGCGCGCATCGCGGCGTCGAGCACGGCGTAGCTCGACGCGCGATTCGGAAACACGTAGCCTGCAGGCAATGCGGCCGCGCGCCTATACGCATCCGCACCGGTGCGACCGAGCCGCTCCCCGACAAACGCGCGATAGTACGCAAGCAGCGGGTGCGCCGAAGGCGATCGGACACCCGGTTCGGAGGCCGGCGGCGAAACCTCCGGATACCGATGATCGAGCACCACCCACGCATCCTCCACCGATCCGACGGCCAGATAGTGATCGACGATGTCGAGGATGCGAGTGGGGTCGGCGGCGAGATGAGGCCAGAGCGCCTGGTCGGGTGTGCCCAGCCGAATCGACTCGTAACGCAGGAGGCTGCTGATCGGATCGCGGCGCTGCCAGTATGCCAGCCGCTCGCGCGCACGGATCGTCTGGCCGGCCCGGCGCAAACAGCCGATCTCCATCGCGCCGGCGAGCGTGTTTCCCGGATCGTCCGCCAGGAGCGCTGACAGCGACGCGAGGGCCAGGCGGAGGTCGCCTGCGCGTGCCGCCAGCCGCGCCAGTTGGAGCCGGGCCGGCGTCCGAGTGAGTGCGAAGCGCTGCGCCGCTTCGAAGTGTGCCCGGGCCTCCCGCGTCTCTTCCGCAGCAGCCCTGGCAAGACCCAGGTAGTACCGGGTTTCTGCATCGGTCGTGTCGCGCGCGTACGCGCGATCCAGCCATTGAATCGGCAGACTCATCTCTGCTTTTGCCGCTGTGCTCGCCTTCATCGCGGCGTCGACCCAGTGCAGCGAGGTCGCCAGCCGTCCCGCCGCCTTGTTCAAGGCGAGGCTGCCCTCGAACGTGTTCAGTCCGGCGCGGTAGACGTCGATCGCCTCGAGCCGACGGCCGTTCAGCTCCATGTCCTGCCCCAGCTCGACGAAGTCGCCTTCGCTGCGGCGCTCGACGGGCGGGAAGCGGTGGCCGGCCTGTCGTCCAACCTGCACGTTCGCGGAGGTCAGGGCGTCGTAGTGGCCTTCCTCGTGGGCGAGCAGCGTGACGCCGCGCGAATCCCGCAGCTCGAACGTCCAGGGCGTCTCGCGCGGCACGCTGCTGAGACGGCGACGCCACGTGCGCCTCGCCGAGAGCGAGACGGGCTCGTCCATCGACACCTGGTTCCCCTGGCGTACGAGCACGCGCGCCCCGACGAGCGCCCGTGTGACGCTCAGCTCGAACGTCACGGCCTTCTCGCGGCGCCCGGCATGAAAGACGGCATCGACCGTCGCGCGCGTGATGCCGTCCATCTCGCGAACCGGCAGCCAGTACTCGGAAAAGCCCACGCGCTCCTGCGGGCCGAGGAAGGCATAGGTCTCCTGGTTGCGGAACAGCCCTGCCTGAAGCTCGATGTAGGCGCTGCGATCGTCGGACAGCGCCTGACGCCACTCGTGGGCATCCCGGTCGAAGCCCCACGACCAGACCTTGCTCGTGGGCAACTCGTCGACCGATGTCACGTGGACCGTGCCGCTGCGCGTCGACGGGTGCCACACGCCAATGAATGGCTCGCGCGTCCCGTACGTGAACAGCGAGACCGGCCCATCGGCCTGATTGCGAATCACACTGAGATCGCGGCCGCGTGCGTCGAGCGGCCATGTCTGGATGGCGGTGAACCCGTGGGTGGCCATGAGGTGCGTCGGATAGACCAACACGGAATCGTCGCCGACCTCGACCGCCGCATTCGTCCACCAGTAGTAGCGGTGTCGGGCATCCCCCGCATTGAAGAGCGTCGTGTGCTGCTCGAGCACGGCGCGACCGGGCCGGAGGCGCAACTCGACGCGCCACGACGACCCGAAGACGGCGTTGACATTTCCTACCCAGATCGACGCACTCCCGTCCGGATTGCGCACGAGCGCGGCGTCGACCGGCGACATCGACATCCAGTTGTGCGAGACGGGAAAGTTGAATTCGATTCCGAAGGCCGCCCACGCTCCTCGATAGCCGATCAGCGCCTTCTTGATCGACCGGTTCGCATAGAACATCTCGCGCCCGCTCGTCTTGTCGACGCAGCTATAGAGGTGGCCGCCGAGCTCGGGCAGGACCGTGATCTTCAGGTATTCGTTTTCGAGGAAGAGCGCGCGGTATTGCACGACGCTTCGGCGATCGGTCAACGCATCGCGCAGCGTGTAGGGGTAGTTGAAACGGCCGGTCGCAAAAAGGTCGAAGGGCGGGTTCGAGTTGGGCAGCCCCTCCACGGTCGTTGGCAGTGAGATCGCCCCTTCCCATGCACGTACCGACTGCCGGCGTTCGGCCGGATCGGCGGTCGCCGCGGTGATCAGGAGAACGGCGATCGCAAGAAAAACGTTGACAGCGCGGTCGTTCGCGGCGATACCACGTCGACACCTCATGCGCCATATCCTCATCGTCTCGCTTCTCCTTGCCGTCGGAACAACCGCTCTGTGGTCCGGCGCCGCCGGTTCTGGTCGCGTGATCGTCCTCGACGGCGCTCAAATTGTCGATGGCACCGGACGGCCGCCGCTTTCCCCGGGCCGCCTCGTCATCGAGGATGGACGAGTGGCCGCCATCGGCCGCCCGGACGAGACTGCGATCCCGTCTGGCGCCGAGCGACTGGATCTGAGCGGGCGCACCATCGTCCCCGGTCTCATCGATTCGCACTTCCACATCGAGGATGATCCACGGCTGGCCCTGCGCCAGCTCAGCAACGGTGTCACGACGTTTCGCGATCCCGGTCAGTGGAACGACAAGTTCACCACGCTGCGCCAGATGATCGCGGCCGACGGCCTGATGGCGCCGCACATTTTCACGTGCGGTCCGCACATCGACGGAGAGCATCCCGCCTACCCGAATGACGCCGTGGTAGCGCGCGATCCGGAGGAGGCGCGACGGTTTGCCGAGCGCAACGTTGCCGAAGGCGCAACGGCGCTCAAGATCTATTTCCGGCTCCCTCTGGCGAGCGCCCGCGCCGTGATCGACGTCTGCACGGCGCGGCGGGTGCCCTGCACGGCGCATCTCGAGATTCTCGACGCACGCGAGGCGCTTCTGGCCGGCCTGCACGGTCTGGAGCACATCACGTCGCTCGGCCCCAGCCTGTTGCCCGCGCGCGAGCGTGAGCGTTATCGGCAGGCGGTACTCCTGAACAACGACGCACGCCGGGAGGGCCGCTATCGAGCCTTCGCGCGTCTCGATCTCGACGGCTTGGACGCCAAGGCCCTTTACGCCGTTCTGCGCGAGCGGCGGCCGTGGCTCGACGCGACGCTCGCCGTGTTCGAGCGGCGTCAGGACCGCCCGCCGTCGAACACGTCGCGCGGCACGGCCGCAATGATGGCGGCCGGCTTCGCGAATATGAAGAGGCTCACGAGGCGGGCGGCGCTCGAAGGCGCCCGCATCGTGGTCGGCGGGCACTCGACGGTGCCGTTTGCCGGGCGAGGCGAGGCGCCCTGGCGCGAGCTCGAGCTGCTGGTCGAAAGCGGCTTCACGCCGCTCGAGGCCATCACGGCGGCGACGGGTACGGCAGCAGAGTTCCTGTATCGCGGGAACGAGCTCGGGACGCTTCGTCCGGGCCTTGTCGCCGATCTCGTCGTCTTCGACCGCGACCCGCTCAAGGATATTCGCGCGGTTCGGACCGTCGAGCGCGTGATGACGTCGGGCGTCTGGGTCAATCGCGAACGATATCGCGAGTATTGATTCGCGTATGTGCCCGAGCTAACCGCCTCCGCCAAGGCTACGGCGAGTCTCGCCGAAGCGTTCGCGAAGGCGGAAGCTCGGGCCTGCGGGCGCAGAAATCGCGAACTCGAGAAACCGAAAACACGAGAATGACAACTGATGATCGCCGGACATCGCGGACCCGACCCCTACAATCGCGGCGGCGGGGGCGTGATCGGCGGGTCGGCGGATCGGACGCCGACGGCCTTGGTGTGGCGCTTGTAGACGCGGCCGCCGACGGTCACGTACAGATCGCGTTTGTCGGCGCCGCCGAACACGACATTGGCCGTCCATCCCGACTGCGGCCTCGAAAGGATGCCGTTCACGCGGCCAGCCTGATCGCAGTACTGCACGCCGAGCCTCGTGGCGACGTAGGGACGGCCCATCGTGTCGATCGTCATGCCATCGGCGCCGCTGTCGACGGCGCCATAAGGGATGTGCAGGTCGCAGTACGGCTGTGCGGTACTCCAGCGCGCCATTGGAACTGATCTGAAATGCCCAGATCCACTGGCTCTTCATGTCGGCCACGTAGAGCTGCGTCTGATCCGGCGTGAGGGTCAGGCCGTTCGGGTGCGCGAGGCTCTTGTCGGCCACTTCTTTCGTGCCGCCGGGCGCGATGTGCCAGAGCTGTTTCTTGACCCCGTCGCTGACATAGAGATGTCCGCTGGCGCTGATCGCGAGGTCGTCGGCGTCGATGTCGTCGGCAATCACCTTGCGCGCGCCCGCCGAATCGGTACGCGACCACCTGCCGCGGACCGTGGAGCGACGCGTAGAGTCTCCCGTCCGGGCCGAACATCAATCCGGCCGTGCCAGGCGCGTCCTTCACGAACATCGTGACCGCGCCGTCGAGCCCGATCTTGTAGATGTGCCCTTCCTTCGTGTCGCTGAAGAAGACCTCACCCGACGGACTGGATGCCGGGCCATCCGCAAAGCCGTACTCTGCGCCAACCATCTGCCAGTCGCTGCCCTCCTCGAGCACGTCCATCAGCGGCTGCTTCGATCCAACACCGGCGCGAATCGGGGTCGTCCAGTCCTTCCACAGCCACCGAAGGGCATCGGCCAGGATTGCTGCGCCCTGCTTGGAATCGTGTCCACCGTCTCCCCACACGTGGTTCACTTCATAGCCCGAGAACTCGAGCGCCGACAGCATGTCCTGGTTCGCCACCCACCAGTTGCCGCCGTAGATGTTCAGGTCGTTGCTGCCATCCTGCAGGAAGACACGCAGAGGCTTCGGCTCGGTCTTGCGCACATACGTCGCGTAGTCGTTGCCCCCGCGCAGTCCAACGTAGGTCCCAATGGTCGAAAACACGCGGCGAAACGCGTCCGGCCGCTCCCAGGCGACGGTGAACGCCGCAATCGCCCCAGAACTGGCGCCGCCGATCGCCCGCAGATTCGGATCGGTCGTGAGCTTGTACTGCTTGCCTACTTCCGGCAGCATCTCTTCGAGAAGAAATCGCGCGTAGCGGTCGCTCACCGCGTCGTATTCGAAGCTGCGATTGAAGCGCGCCAGCGCATCCGTGCGGGGCGGCGGCAGCACCCCAGGACTGATGAAGAGCCCGATGGTCACCGGCATCTCGCCAGCCGCAATCAGGCGGTCGAAGGCCTCGTGCACTTTCCAGGCGCCATCCGGTTTGATGTAAGCAGCGCCATCCTGGAAGACCATGACGGCCGCCGCCTTCGTGCCGTCGTATTGCGCGGGGACATAGACCCAATAGTCCCGCTCCGTGCCGGGGAAGATGGTGCTCTTCCAGGTCGACTTGGTCACCGTGCCGTGTGGCACGTCGGGAGCCTGGGCGACGAGTTCGTTCTCGCGGGGCTGACCGCCTTCGCCAAGGCTACGGCGAGTCTCGCCGTAGCTCGCTGCAGAGTAACGAGCGAGCGGAGGCGGAAGCCCCGCCGCCACGACAAGCACGAACAAGGCTACGCACACCGATCGCATTACCATTTTCTCCGCCAAGCCGCCGACAACTTTGAAAGAATCTCACAGGAGACAAGAAGGTCAGGAGTGCCTGTTGTTCAAGAACTCTCCTGATCTCTCTGAGCTCTTCGTGAAGCCTACAGGACTCGGCGATCCACGACTGCCTCGGGTGTAACCGGCTACTTGCGAGTAAATCTCAACGCGAACCCGCCGCGACCGAGGAGCGGAATGTTGATCCGATCGAGCGCCCGCATCGTAGCCGCTTCGGTGACCATTCGGCGCGGTCCGGAACCGTCGCGGACGATCACCACGTCGAAGTCGCCCTCGCCAAGAAACGCGAGATCGACCGGCACGGTCTGCGGATCGCTCGTCCCGCTGATCCCGCCCACCCACCAGGTCGTCGCGTTGCGCCGCGCAATAACGGCGAGCGTTCCCGGAGCGCCGGCGACGAGGCGCGTCTCGTCCCACGTGGTCGGCACGTCCTGGAGATACCGTTTCGCCGCATCGGGGAGCGCCGCATAGGCTTCCGGCCCGTCGGCGAAATGCACAATGCCCGATTCGAAGATCACCGAAAGCGCGAGCTCGTGCGCGTTCGTCGTCTGGTGCGGGAACGCGGCATCGCTGAAGGTCACGGGCGTGTAGTCCATCGGGCCGATCACGTTGCGCGTGAACGGCAGCACGGTGTTGTGCCAGGCTCCGCGCTCGCTCATCCTCGCCTGAAATTTGTACTGCTCGGCCGCGAAGACGGCTTCCATGGTGACCAGGTTCGGCCACGTCCGCGACCAGCCGCGCGGCGTCGTGGATCCGTGAAAGTCGATCAGCAGTCGGGCGCCGGCCGCGTCGCGCATCATGTCGTGATAGAGGCCGATGACGTTCTGCTTGTCGCTCTGCCAGAAATCCACCTTCACGCCTTTGACGCCGAGCGCCGCGATGCGCGCGAACTCGGCCCGGCGCTTCTCGGGATCGAACAGCCGATCGCGCGGGCCCCACTCGGTCACTGCGTTGTGCGGGCCACCCGAGTTGTACCAGAGGATGATGCCGACCTGCTTCTGCTGGGCATAGGCGATGACGCGCTCCAGAGCGCCCTCGGGGAAGCAGGTGCCAGTTCGCGTCGATGAGCGAGTACCTCCCACTTCATCGTGGCTGCGAGATCGATGAATGTATCGAGCACGCCCTCTTTCTTTGACGCGTCATCGTCTTTCCACCAGCCGTACGACGCGCGGCCAGGGTGAATCCACGTCTGATCCTCGATCGTCGTGGGTGCGCTGAGGTCCGACACGAGCGTCGACTCGACGATAGGCGCGAGGCCTTCGCCGGCGATCACCACGCGCCAGGGCGTCGACCATGGCAGCGTCGACGAAGGCTCGACCGCGCCGGTGCCGCGGCCCTCGGTCCGGGTCAGGAAAGCGGATGCGATACGTACCGGAAGGCGCGTCGGCGCGAAGCCGCGTCCCGCAATACGTCCGTTCGAGTCCGGCCTCGGTGATGAGGATCCAGTGGCGCGCATCGGCCAGGCGAAAGAGCGCCGGATACGACCATCCCGCAGGACTTGGCGACGTGGTACCGGCGTCGACCTCCGAGAAGAAGTCCTCGTAGGCCGGCGCCCACTTTCCCACCTGCTGGTGAGGCAGCAGCCAGCCGCGCGCACCACTCGCGACGGTGAAGCCCGTGAACTCCTCCTTCAGCGTGTGCTGGCGATCGGATCGATCGGGGAATTGGTACCGGAATGCGAGGCCATCGTTCGATACGCGCACGACCACGTCCAGCGGCTTGCCGCCCGGAGAGAGAAAATGGAGCACGCGCTGGGACGCGGTCGTCTTGGTCGTCCGTCGCTTTCCATGAGGCACGGTATAGCGTTCAGACACCGCTCGGACCGGCGATACGCCCTTCAGATGGAGCTTCGTGAAGTCCTCGTCGTCTCTTACCAGACCGAGCGGCGACCAGCCGAGAAACTCGGTCTTCCCGTCAGCCGCCCGTCGGTCGAGACGATACCGCCAGCTGGCCGCGCTGGCCTGTCCGGTCCCGGCGACCACAACGACGAACGAGCGGTCGGGCGACGAGATCGCGATCGGACCGAGCGGAGGGGTTCGGGTGTCCTGTGCGAGGGCCGCCAGGCTCGCGACCATCCAGACGCCGAGCATGCTCCGCATCCGCAGTCGTATACCACAACCGTGGAGGCGGCTCTGCACGCCACAGGGACATCACCAAACCGCGGGAGCCGCCCTAGTGGGCGCACGCAGTGCGCCAGCGCCATTACACGGAGTCCTCCTCCGCGACGCGAGCGATGCGCGGATGCGGGACCAGATCCAGGTCGGTCTCGAACGGCTTGGCCGCCAACCGCACCGAGAACCACAGCGCCAGTCCGAGGACGCACAGGCCTGTCAGTGCCAGCACGAGCATCAGCGACCGGAATTGCGTCTGCACCGGCGCCAGCAACTCGGATTCCGGCTGCCACGTGACGACGACCCACGGCAAGTGCGGAAACGTCGACGAAAGCTGGCTCGTGGCGACGCCGACGATCTGTGGCTGGCCATCATCGGCCGCGGCCGAAAAGAATAGCCGGGACGGTTCAGGACTCGCCGTTGCGCTCGCCAGGCGCTCGCGCAACCGGTCGGTGGCGAAGAATCGCGCACGCGGTTGCACCGCGCGCCGGCTGAACACGACCGATCCGTTTCGACGGATCACCATCGCGCCACCGGCATCACCAAGGTCCATTCCTGCGACGCTGGCCAGCATCTCGCGGACATCGCCCACCACCTTGAGCACACCAGCCGGACGCTCGTCCGGCCCAGGGACGGGCACCGCGATCTCCATGGCGAACGTGTGAGCGCTGTCGTCCCAGCGGACATCACTGACCGTGGCCTCGCCTCGGCTGGGGTCGGCCATCACGCGCTTCCACCAGTCCTCGTCCGCCTGCATATAGTCGCTCGGCAGGTTCGACGCCGCGACGAGCCGGCCCGCGCGATCCGTCAAAAGGATTTCACGGTAGATGGGGTCCTGTCTGGTGATGTCGGCGAAATATTTCGACGTCTCGGTGCCGAGGAGGCTGGCCACGGCGGGTCGCTTGACGTCGAGCGCGGCAAACGCGTTGTCCATGTCGGTTGCCGCGCGCGGGTCGAGCGGACGTTCGCTGCCCCGCACTGCCTCATTGCGAACCTGCGGTGTGCGGGCGAGCAGCGATACATCGCCGATGCGCCGGTACAGGTAGGCATCGATCGCCGAGGCGGACTGCTCGGCACGCTGCGCGAGCTTCAGGCCGAACGCGTCCCGGAGCTGCGCACGACCATTCTCGAGAACCAGAAACGACGCGAGGAGCAGCACCGGCACGCCGACCACGACGAGCGAGGTCAGCACGCGATAGTTGATCCCACGGAGCCGATGCGACATGACGTCCTCCTTCTGTCGAGAACGACGGAAGACGAATAAGGCCCCTCAGGCTGGACGAATGGAATCAGTCTCCACCTGCCACGCGGCCCTGTCAAGGCCCGAAACCGTCCATGCCCACACCGACAGCAGCGCCCAGAAGTACATCGAGGCGAGCGTGGCCGTCGCCAGCGGATGTGGCTGTCCCCACTCGGTCATCTTGCCGAACCAGAGCCATCCCAAAAGGCCCGGCACCAGCAGCAGATCGATCCGGCGGAGTTGGCGCCAGGGCTGCGCGTGACCGATAGTCGCGGCCACGGGCCAGAGTGCGATCCACAGGTAATAGACCCAGCCGAGCGGCGAAATCAGAAGCGAGGCGAGAAGGACAGCCGCCCACTCGCGGTCGGTCGCAGCGGCGCCCCCTGGGGCTCTCGATACGCGTCGAAGCGTCAGCAGGCCAATAAGGACGGCACTCACGAGCGCAAGGAACAACACAAGGCTGCGCTGCCGCGTCAGACCAGCGTAACCAGACGTTCCGAACAGTCGCTCCATGACCGACAGCAGGGACGCATTGAGGTAGTGACCGCCCCAGGACACCCTCGGCAGTTGCGCGAACCAGTCCATGTAAGCGCTGGGACCGAACGCGACCAGCCCCAGACCCACCATCAGGGCTGTGGTCGATCCCCAGAGCACGCAGCGCAACCCAGTCGCGTCGCAACACGAGGTACGGCACGAACAGGAACAGGAACGGTTTGATCGCGGCCGCCAGACCGAGCCATTCCCCCGCGCGTGCGGAACGGCCGGATCGCGCAGCAAGCCACGCCGCGGTCACCGGTCCCATCAATAAGAGGCTCACCTGCGCGGTGAGCGAAAAGGCGGCCGCGGGCGCCCATGCCATCAGGTAGACGGCCAACGCACACCACGCGAGCAGCGGCAAGCGCCAGGCAAGCGCTCGCAGGCTGCGCCAGGAGACCGCCGCGAACACGAGAATACTCGCCACGGTCCACACGCGGAGCGCGGCACGGTTCGAGATCCACGCGAGCGGGAGCAGGAACAAGTGGGTGTGCGGCAGATTCAGATTGGGCGGCCCCGTCACCGGGCCGGTAACGGACCGTAAGGCAGGTCGTCGGCGGTAGTACGTCCTGGCGCCCGCGCGATAGACCGTCGGCGTATAGAGGGAGCGACCGTTTACAGCGTGGTGAACCGAGGTGAGAAAGATGCCGAAGTCCTGCGCATCGCGATCCTGGACGGTGTTGCGCCACACGCCCGCCTGCCCCGAGATGATGGCGGCGCCGAGCGCGACCAGCAGCACGGCCGCCATACCGGTCACCGGCGGCCGCAGCAGATCCCAGAGCCCGCCTTTCACCTCTTCTGCTTGAAGAAGACGAAGGTCATGATCACCACCAGGCCGATCAGCACCCACTTCGTGTTGCCCGTGCCGATGAAGTAGCTGACCTGATCCATCGCGTTACGGACGGCGTCGACGACCGTGTCGATCAGCCCGTGTTCGACGAGCGCCTGCGCAACCAGCATTGGGGAGCCTCGCTCCGAGATAATACTTGAAGGACCAGGTTGGCGGTTACACTCCGGGCATGCGAATTCCCAGTGGCGCGATTCTGTGCGCAGGCGTGGTCTTCATGGCCAATTCTTCGATTTCGCGGGCACAGTTGCCGCCCGGCAACTACGACGAGGCTCGAGTGCCCGCGTATACGCTGCCGGATCCGCTCGTCATGGCGAACGGCCAGCGTGTCACCACCGCCGCGATGTGGACGGCCGAACGGCGTCCAGAGCTGCTGCGGCTTTTCGCAGCCGAGATGTACGGGAAGACGCCTGCTCCGCCACCACCGCTGCGCGCCACGGTTGATTCCGAGGCGCGCGACGCCCTGGGCGGCACGGCCATCCGGCGCCAGGTCACGCTGCGGTTCAGCGCGCCGCCAAATGGCCCGGCGATGCACCTCCTCTTATACCTGCCCGCGAAGGCCGCATCGCCAGTGCCGATCTTTCTGGCGCTCAATTTTCAAGGAAACCAGGCCGTCAACGCCGACCCGGGCATCGCGCTCGCTGAATCCTGGCTGCCGGCGACCGACACGGGCGTCCTGAACAACCGTGCCACCGACGCCGCGCGCGGCACCGAAGCCAGCCGCTTTCCGATCGACCGCATCCTGGCGCGCGGCTACGGGCTTCGCCACGGCGTACTACGGCGACCTCGACCCGGATTTCGACGATGGGTTTCAGAACGGGGTGCAGCCGCTCTTTTATGCGCCGGGACAGACGCGCCCGGCGCCCGATGAATGGGGCGCCATCGGCGCGTGGGCATGGGGCCTGAGCCGCGCGGTCGACTACCTCGAAACCGATCGATCGGTGGATGCTCGCGCGATCACGCTGGTCGGGCACTCGCGCCTCGGCAAGGCGGCGCTCTGGGCGGGCGCACAGGACCCGCGGTTTGCGATCGTTGTTTCGAACGAATCGGGATGCGGCGGCGCCGCGCTCGGCAAGCGGATCTTCGGAGAAACGGTCGAGGCCATCACGCGGCAGTTCCCGCACTGGTTCGCGGCCGGCCATCGCCGCTATGCCGGAAACGAGGCCGCCCTGCCGATCGATCAGCACGAGCTGCTCGCCCTGATGGCGCCGCGACCGCTCTACGTCGCGTCAGCGGCCGAGGATCAGTGGGCCGATCCGCGGGGCGAGTTCCTCGCGGCGAAGGCGGCCGAGCCCGTCTATCGGCTGTTCGGCAAAGACGGTCTCGGCGTCGATGCGATGCCGCCGATCGATCACCCGGTCGGCGACACCATCGGCTATCACGTGCGCCACGGAGCACACGATCTCACGAGCTACGACTGGGAACAGTTCCTCGCCTTTGCGGATCGACATCGGCGCCGGTAGACGGGCGCGCCTGATCACGAGTTTCGGCCCCTTCGGCCCGGTACGCTAGACTTTGCGCGGCCTTTTCCCCGAGACGACGGCCCGATCGGCCGTCCCGTCTGGCCGCTGGAGCGACACTTCCGTGCACAACCTCGATCTGTGGTCGATGCTGTTCGTGTTCATGCTGGCGACGTTTGTCGGCTTCCAGGTGATCCAGAACGTCTCCCGCCTGCTGCACACGCCGCTGATGTCGTTGACCAACGCGATCTCAGCCATTGCGATCGTGGGCTCGGTCATCATCGCGGGCGAGGAGAAATCGACCGTCAGCACCATCCTCGGGTGCATCGCCGTCGCCGCCTCGATGACCAACATCGTCAGCGGGTTCCTGATCACGGACCGGATGCTGAAGATGTTCCGTGAGAAGAGGCCGAAGCCATGAGCGGGGTGGATCACCTGACGCAGGCGACCTATCTCGTTGCCGCGATCCTCTTCATCTTCTCGTTGCGGTGGCTGAGCTCGCCCAAAACGGCGAGGCAGGGCGTCGCGGCCGGCGTGGGCGGCATGCTCGCAGCCGTGATCGGGACGCTGCTCCATCCGGAGATCGTCAGCTACACGTGGATCGTCGTCGCGCTCGTCGTCGGCACCGCGATCGGCATCCCGCTGTCGTGGGTGCCGCTGACCGCTGTCCCGCAGCGGACGGCGCTGTCCCATGCGTTCGGCGGGCTGGCGGCGGGCCTGGTCGGCACGGCGAAGTACATGCTGTGGCTCGAGGATGGCGGGCTGACGTCATTCCGGATGTTCGCGATCATCGTCGAGGTGCTGCTGGGCTATTTGACGTTCACGGGCAGTCTGATGGCGGCCGGGAAGCTCCAGGAAGTGCTCCCGACGCGTCCCATCACCTACAAGAACCAGAACATCATCAACTTCGTGCTGCTGGCGATCGCGGTGGGCGCAGGGCTGTACATGGTGGCGCGCCCCGAGGCGTGGCAGTTCTTCCCGGTCGTCATCGCGTTGTCGCTGCTCTTCGGCGTGCTGCTGATTCTGCCCATCGGCGGCGCCGACATGCCGACGGTCATTTCGCTTCTCAACTCGTATGCCGGCCTCTCGGCCGTGGCGATGGGCTTCGTGCTCGACAACAAGCTCCTCATCACGGCCGGCGCGCTCGACGGCTCGTCGGGCTTCATCCTGTCGGTCATCATGTGCAAGGCGATGAACCGGTCGTTCACCAACGTGCTGTTCGGCGCGTTCGGACAGGTGGCACAAGCTGCAGGCGGCGGCCGAAGCGCGCACGGTGAAGAGCGCGACGGCGCGGGACGTGGCCGACATCCTCGAAAACGCGACCAGCGTGGTGGTGATTCCCGGCTACGGCATGGCAGTGGCGCAGGCCCAGCATCGCGTGCGTGAGCTGTACGACCAGCTCTCGAAGCGGGGCATCGACTGCAAGTTCGCCATTCATCCGGTGGCCGGACGCATGCCCGGGCACATGAACGTGCTGCTGGCCGAAGCGGAAGTCCCGTACACGGCGCTGGCCGAGATGGACGACATCAACCCCGACATGCCGCAAGTGGACGTCGCCATCGTCGTCGGCGCCAACGACGTCGTGAATCCAGCGGCGCGCCACGACAAGTCGAGCCCGATCTTCGGCATGCCGATCATCAACGCCGACAAGGCCCGCACCGTCATCGCGATCAAGCGGACCATGAACCCGGGGTTCGCGGGCATCGAGAACGAGCTCTATTACGCCGAGAACTGCCTCATGGCGTTCGGCGATGCGAAGGCCGTGCTCGGCGACATCGTCAAAGCGCTCGCGGGCGAGGGCGGAATTCACTGAGGAGAACAAATGTTCGTGCGTCGGTTGCCTCTTCTTGCCACTCTGTCGATCGCGGCGCTGCTGGCCATCGTCACGTCTCATGTGCCGCTTGCCGCGTCTCCTGAAACACCCGCCGAACGCGACGCCCGGATGGCGTGGTGGCGCGAGGCGCGCTTCGGCATGTTCATCCATTGGGGTCTCTACGCCGTGCCCGCCGGAGAGTTCAAGGGACAGCGCTCGAAGGAGATTGGCGAGTGGATCATGTCGTGGGCGAACATCCCGCGCGCCGAGTACGAGCCGTTTGCCACCCGGTTCAATCCCGTGAAGTTCGACGCGGCGCAGTGGGTCGCGACGGCGAAGGGGGCCGGGATGAAATACATCGTGATCACGTCCAAGCATCACGACGGCTTCGCGATCTATGACAGCGCGGTGAGCGATTACGACATCATCGATCGCACGCCGTACAAGAAGGATCCGGTCGCCGCCCTTGCGGCCGAAACGAAAAAGGCCGGGCTGAAGTTCTGCTTCTACTACTCGATCATGGACTGGCACCATCCATCGCAGTACGTCGACGCGCCGGGCAAGGACAAGACCGCCGGCAATCGACAAGACAAAGATGCTGCCCGACCAGAAGCCGGTGTACGTCACGTACATGAAAACGCAGCTCAAGGAGCTGGTCACGAAATACGATCCTGCCGTGCTCTGGTTCGACGGCGAATGGGTCGATTGGTGGACGGAGGAAGACGGCCAGGACCTCTACGCCTATGTCCGCGGGTTGAAGCCGTCGATCATCATCAACAACCGCGTGGGCAAGGGCCGCAAGGGGATGGAGGGCCTGAACCACACCGACCGCGAGTACTCGGGCGATTTCGGGACACCGGAACAGCAGATTCCCGCCACCGGCATCCCGGGCGTCGACTGGGAAAGCTGCATGACGCTCAACGACACGTGGGGCTTCAAGTCGTACGACACCAAATGGAAGTCGACCGAGACGCTGGTGCGCAACCTTGTCGACATCGCGTCGAAGGGCGGCAATTACCTGCTGAATGTCGGCCCGACCGCCGAAGGCGAAATCCCCGCGGCCAGCGTCGAGCGACTCGGCGGCGTCGGGCGATGGATGACGACCAATGGCGAAGCCATCTACGGCAGTTCTCCCAGCCCCTTCAAGGAACAGCTGTCATTCGGTCGCGCGACACGTAAGCCGGGCAAGCTGTACCTCCAGGTCTTCGATTGGCCGAAGGACGGGAAGCTCGCAGTTCCGGCGTGGGGCGCGGCGCCGAAGAAGGCGTGGCTGCTGGCAACAAAAGCGGATGTACCGGTGAACGTGACCGGCGACACGGTGACGCTGACCCTTCCAGCGCAGGCGCCCGACCCCATCGCGTCGGTGATCGTGGTCGAATAGCCGTGGAGGTTCGACAGGTTAATCAGGTTGGTCAGGTTAGCCAGGTTCACAACCCCAACCCGATCAACCTGACGAACCCGATCAACCCGGCAAACTGGTGCGTTACCGGACATTGAAGGGTTCCATCAATTCCACGCGAGTGCCATCGGGATCGTACAGATTGATCTGCCATTTTCCGTTGCGACCGATCTGAGGCGGCTGAAGCGTCGCCTTCGCGTCCGCGGGCGTCCGCTGGCGGACCTGCTCCCACGCTGCCTGAATGTCGGGCACGACGAGGCACACGTGGTGGTCCACCCCTAGTTGCCGACGGGTGCTCGGCGCGTCGCGCAGCATGTACTCCAGGTAGTCCGCGCTCTCCGGCAGACGGACGTTGACCCAGTTGGTCTTCGACGGCTCGAACCCACCGCGCCAGATCTCGGTCATGCCGAGCACATCGTGGTAGAACGCGTTCGCGGCGGCTTCATCGCGCACGGTTACGCCCGCATGCAGGAGGCGCGCCGACAGGGCTCGACCTCCGCTAGGGTTCTGCCCCACGATCGCGGTTTCCTGCACGAACTCGATCAGGTGACCGTCTGGATCGCGCACGCGCAAGCCGTCGTTGCCGCACGGCGATTCGGCGACAGGGCGCTCGACCTTCACGCCGCGCTCGCGCAGATAGGCAGCCATTGCCGTGAGATCGGTCGTGGCGATTGCCACGTGGTGCAGTCGTTCGTCACTGTCGGCATCGAGACCCGGCTCGATGAACAGGTGCTGGCGGGCGCTCACGCGAACGACGAGTGCAGGCCCCTCGCCGTGGGTCGGCACGGCCAGGCCGAGCAGGTCCCGGTAGAACGCGCGCGCCGCCGATGCATCGGTCGTCCGAAACACAACGTGATCGATGCCCGTAAGCGGTGGCCGCGCTGCCTGCGCGACCGCCACCGCCGGCGCTGCGAGAACAATCGCCAGGACAATTGCCGTATTGTGGGGTCTCTTCATCGCTTTGTGAGGAAGGCGAGAAGATCGGCCATCTCCTCGGGTGGAATCACCTTGTCCAGGGCCGACGGCATCGTCGATTGCGTGACGACGGTAAGGTGGCGGATGTTGCGCCGGGGAATGACGAGCGTCTTGCCGGCCTGGCGGAGTAGTGAGCGCACCCGCCGTCTGGGATGCGAGCGTTCCGGCCTCCGTGCGGCCGCCGGCCAATTGCACGAGATACGTCTCATACCCCTGCGCGATCGCCTCGCTGGGCGACAGGATGTCGACCAGCAGCGAGAGAGGTGGCCGGTGGCGCACCGTGGCGAGGTCGGGCCCGGCATCGGCCGGAGTGCCTCCGCCGAGATGGTGACAGGCCGCGCAGGTGCGCGTAAACACCTGTTGCCCTCTGGCCGCGTCACCGCCGCGCTCCACGGCGGCCGCGTAACGATTCACGACGTGCGCGCGGCGCGCGGGCGACTCTTCCAGCAGCGCTCTGGAGGTAGTGCGAATGCTTTCATCGTGGTTCATGAGCAGATCGCGCTTCTGCCAGAAGCTCATCGCCCACGGCTGCACAGTGCCGTTCCTGAGCGCGTCCACCAGGAGTCGCTGGCGGTCAGGCCCGTCGAGCAGCAGATCGATGAGCGCCGAGCGCGCGCCGGGCGTCAGCTCGGGCCACTTCGGGAGGAGCTCCCTGGCAATGCCCTCGCCTTTGATGGTCGAAAGCGCGGCAAGGGCGCTGACCTGCACGGCCTCCGGCTGCCGCGGCTCGATGAGGCGCACGAGCATGGCCTGCCGCGACGAGACGCCTGCAACCGCGAGCAATGTGATCGCATCGGCGCGCGTCGCGCCGTCGGCGCGTGTGTCGATGGCAAGTCGATCGGCGCGCGCGATGGCGGCCGCCGCACGCGGCGACTCTGGCAGACCGCTTGTTCGCAGCAGCCCGAGCGCGGCGCGGCGCAGTGATGCCTCGGGGCGCTCTGTGAGATCGACGAGCTGATCGCGCGCACCGCCGAGCGGCTCGCCCCCGTGTGGCCTCAATCCGTCCGCCAGGCCCTCCAGCAGAGACGCCTGCCACCACGCGTTCGCCGAGCCGCCCCGTCCGGCGACGAGCGCCGTGACCCGCGTGGCTTCGTCTCTTCGATGGCGTCCGCCGATCGTCGCGCCGAGGTCATGGAAAAACGAACGCCGGCCCGGCGTATCACGCGAGGTCACGCCTGTCGACCTATCGAGGGCACGATCGAGGTATATCGGCGCGCGGCTGGACGCGGCGCTGAGCGCCGCGCGTTGCATCCAGGGATCGTCAAGCGCTGCAAACAGCAGCCGCGCTTGCGCCTCCATGGACTCCGGTCTATCGAGAAAGCCCAACGTGGCGAGCACCTGAAACCGGACCCTGGCGTCCGACTCGCTCCGCGTGAGGCCCAGCACCGCGTCAGCCAGCGCGGAAGAGCGTGAGAGCCGCGGCTCAGCGAGCTGAAGGGCATTCTCGCGCACGCCGGGATCCGCGTCGGTCAGCGCACGCAGAATCTCGTCGTCGCCAAGCCGTCCAAGACTGTTCAACGTCCAGAGGGCGTGGAGGCGGCCGAGCGCGGACTGCCCGGCGCCGCAACGCCACGAGCGCGGGAACGGCCGTCTCGTGTCTCTGATCCGCGAGCAGGCGTTGTGCCGTCCGGCGCCACCAGAGATTCGGGTGTGCCAGCGCCCGGACGAGGACCGCGTCGCGGGCGCCATCGAGACGCGGAGGCGCGGTTGCAGGCGCGGCGCTCTCGGGCGCGATCCGGTAGATGCGTCCGCGATCAGCGCCGAGCGAGAACTCCTCCGGGTTCGTGTGAAACTCGCTCGCCGTCCACTCCGGATGCTCGATGCGCTTTCTGTAGTAATCGATCACGTAGAGCGCGCCGTCAGGGCCGACATAAAAGCTCACAGGACGGAACCAGGCGTCCGTCGACGCAAGGAACTCGCGCCCTTCACTGCCCCGCCGCGCCCGGACGCTCGCGCCCGCCGGCTCGAGCACGTCGCGGTGAATTAGGTTGTGAACCGGTTCTGCCACGAACGTGCTCCGCGCGTACTCGCCCGGAAAGGCACCGCCCGTGTATGGCGTCACGCTGCACGCCGACGTGAATTCGCCGGATTCGGTCAGCAGCTCGAACGTCGGCCTCTCGGTGATCGGAAACACCTTCGCCGCCGTACCGTGGTCAGAGATATCGTCGAGCGCGGACGACAGGGGCAAGTCGAGGTTGCGCGCCAGGTAACGCGCGGCAAGAACCTCCATCCGGATGTGATTGCTGTTATTGGATCCGAAGTACCGTCCCCACTGGTCGAACGCATGGCCATACTGCGACTGGCCGGCGAGCGCTTCGAGCTCGCCGGTATCGGGGCGAAACCTGACGCTGTGCTCCCCGGGTGCAAGGGGCGCACGATCGGGAAACCGCGGCATCGTCAGGGGGCGGCCGCGGTCGCCGAAGAGGTCCTTGTAGATCACGGCGCCGGCCGCGCCTTCGTTTGCCAGATAGATCCAATTGTCGAGACCATACAGGGGCGTGTTCACGCCGTGCTGCGGGTTGGTGACCGGGAATCCAGTCAGCAGGACTTCACGCCGCTCGGCACGTCCGTCATCGTCGGCATCCTCGAGATAGAGCACATCCGGAACGGAGGTCACGATGACGCCCCGTTTCCACCGCATGACACCCGACGGCAGAATGAGATTGTCGGCAAATATCCGGCTGCGATCGGGCCGTCCATCGCCGTTCAGGTCCTCGAGCAGCTTCACGCGTCCGGTCGGCCGGCGGTCCACCGGATAACCGGGCATTTCGACGACGAACCAGCGGCCGCGCTCGTCGATGTCCATCGCGATGGGCGATTGGACGTCGGGTTCCGACGCCATGAGCTCGATCTTGAACCCCGGCTCGAGGCGAAAACGCTGCAACGTCTCGGTCGGGGCGTACGGAGGGGCGTCCGAGCGACCCTGTAACGCCGTGACGATAGCGACGACGGCCCAGAGCGCGATCCGCATCGGCGCGCATCCTACTACGAACGAGGAAAGGCCGGCCGGAGCCCAAGCTAAGCTAAGCTTGGGCCTACGATCGATCTTTTCGTGCTCTCGGTTTCTCGCGTTTCTTGATTTTTCAGCGCGTAGGCCCGAGCTTTAGCTCGGGCAACGTTGCGGATTCCTGTTGACCGCCAACATGAGCGGGCGTATCTTCATGTTGCCAATCAACAGGAGGCTCGATGAGCGACAAGACAGACGTCCTGCGCGGCGCGCTGGACCTGATGGTGCTGCGGGCGCTCGATGCGCTCGGGCCGCAGCACGGCTACGGCGTCGCCCGCCGCATCGAGCAGATGAGTGAGAGCGCGCTCGCGCTCAATCAGGGCACCCTCTACCCCGCCCTGCGCCGTCTCGAACAGCAGGGATGGATCGTCTCGAAGTGGGGCGTTTCCGAGAACAATCGGCGGGCGCGGTTCTACTCGCTCACTGCGCGAGGCAGACGTCATCTCCATGCCGAGGCTGCGCGCTGGTCGCACATCTCGTCCGTACTCTCGCGTTTCCTGAATCCGACCGAGGATCTGACATGAACATGCACGCCTGGCTTGGCCGATTTCGAAGTCTCGTGGCTCGCGGCCGCCGCCTGCGTGAGCACGACGATGAGGTCCAGACGCACCTCCTGCTCCTCGCCTCCGATCTCGAACGGCGCGGTTGGGCGCCAGACGCTGCGCGGCGCGAGGCACGGCGTCGGTTCGGAGGACCGGATCAGATCCGAGAAGCGTATCGGGATGTCAGCGGCTTTCCCTCGGTCGACGCGCTGATGCAGGACCTGCGTTATGGCATCCGGATGCTGAGGCGGCAGCCGGGGTTCAGCGTGCTCGTGGTGCTGCTCGTCGCGATTGGCGTGGGCGCCAACACCGCGATCTTCTCGCTCGTGGACGCGGTGCTGCTGCGCCCGTTGCCCTACGCGAACCCCGATCGACTGATGGTTGTTCGTGAGGTCATCCCAGCGCTCGAGGAGACCTATCCAAGCCTGCCCGCCGCGTCAGGTGATTTCCTGTTGTGGCAGGCACGCGTGACTGCCTTTGATGCGATGGCCGCAGTGTCTGCGGGGACCGAAACGCTGACCGGTGCCGGCGACCCCGCACGGTTGGAGGTGGGTCGTGTCACGTCGACGCTCTTCCCGTTACTCGGTGTCACGCCTGTCATCGGGCGAGCGTTCACGACGGTCGAAGACCAGGAAGGGCGGGCCGCGGTCGTCGTGCTGTCACACGGGCTCTGGACCGAGCGCTTCGGCGGCGACGGCGCGATCCTCGGCCGGCGCCTCCTCCTGAACGATCGGCCGTACACCGTGATTGGCGTCCTCCCAGCCGGATTTGCACTGCCTAGACACGATCAGCTTGGGACATTGGCCACGCTGCCATCGCGAGTCGACGTGTACCGCCCTGCGGCGTTCAACGCTGAAGAGCGGCGGAGCCTTGCCGACAATTTCAATTGGATCGCGCTCGGCCGGCTTCGGCCGGGTGCCACAGTGGCGCAGGCCGAATCGCAACTGAATGCTGTCCAAGCCGACATCGTGCGCCAGCTGCGACCGCCCCAATTCTTGGAATTCAAGGCTCGCGTCATCGCGCTGCAGGACCAGATCGTGCGACAGGCGAGGCGCAGTCTCCTCGTTCTTACTTGGTCGATCGGTGCAGTGCTTCTGATTCTCTGCGTGAATCTCGCGACGCTCTTGCTGACGCGCGCCACGAGCCGCGCGCGCGAGAGCGCCATTCGCACGGCGCTCGGAGCCACCCGGGCCCGCGTCGTGCGTCAGGTGGTCCTCGAAAACCTGCTCCTGGCAGGCGTCGGCGGCGTTCTGGGCATTGCCGTTGCGTGGTCCGCCCTGGGCGTGCTGTCGGCCGGCGCTCCCGTCGACCTGCCACGACTCGACGAAGTGCGGCTGAACGCTGAAGTGCTGGCCTTCGGCCTCGGCCTCTCACTGCTTACGGGTTTCATATTCTCGTTTCTGCCGGCTTGGCGTCTGGGCCTGACGCACCCGCAAGCCGCCCTGCACGCCACAGGGCGCTCCGTATCCGAGAGTGCAGGGTCGGTCCGGCTGCGGTCGGCGCTTGTGACCGCGGAGGTTGCTCTTAGCACCGTATTGCTCGTGCTGGCTGCTCTCTTGACTGCCAGCTTTCTCCGCCTGACGCGCGTCGACACAGGGTTCCGCGTCGAGCACATCGCCTTTGCCGATCTGGCCCTCTCGACAACGAAGTACCGGGAGGGCCTGGCGCGCGTGCAGTTCTTCGATCTGCTGCTTGACCGGCTGCGCGCCATGCCGGGGATGGGCGCCGCTGCGCTCGTCTCGCACCCGCCGCTTCGCGGCGAAGCGTTCGTGCAGGCGGTTACGCTCGAACACGACACGCGCCCGCTCACCGAAGTCCCCATCGCGAACATACGCCTGGTCGATCCCGACTACTTCAAGGTGCTCCACATCGTTGTTCGCCGCGGGCGATTATTCGACGATCGGGATCGGGACCGCTCGGTTGCCGTGATCAATGAGCGGACCGCGGCCGCTCTCTGGCCGCGACAGGACCCGCTCGGCCAGCGATTTCATCACGGAGGCAACGACGGTCCACTGCGCGAGGTCGTTGGCGTGGTCGCGGACACGCGAGAGGTCAGCTTGCAGAAGGCCACATCTTCATGGCCTACCTCCCCTACTGGACCATTACTCCGGAAAGTGCGACGGTCGTGCTGAGAAGCGACGTCGACACGGGCGTCCTGGCCGATGCGTTTCGCAAGACCGTGTGGAACATCGATCCTGCCGTTCCCGTGCCGACCGTGACGACGCTCACGGAGGCGGTCGCGCGGGCGGTCGCCCCGAATCGTTTCCAGATGCTGCTCGTCGGTGCCTTCGCGGCGTCTGCCCTGCTGTTAGCGACCCTGGGGACGTATGGCGTGCCCGCGTTCTCCGTCTCGAGGCGCACGCAGGAGCTCGGCATCCGCCTCGCGCTGGGCGCGCCCTCCGGATCGCTCGTTCGCATGGTCGTTCGCGAGGGGCTCGCGCCGGTCGCGGTGGGACTTGTGCTGGGTCTCCTCGGGGCGCTGGCCGCGGGCAGGCTGATACAGGGGCTGCTCTTCGCCGTGGCGCCCGCAGACCCGTGGGCGTTCGGCGGGGTCATGGTGCTGCTGGTCGTGGTCGCGTCAATTGCGTGCTACATCCCCGCGCGCCGCATCACCCGCATCGATCCGGTCCAATCGCTGCGATGGGAGTGAGGCAGGTCGTTTCACTTCGTGTAGCATCGGGGGCGCATGGCGCCGACCGTTCACACGCTGCTCCTGACGACCGACAACGCGCCCGGGACGTTATCCCAGGTCACACGGGTCATTGCCGAGCACCCGGCCAACATTCGCTCCATCGAAAGCCTTGGCCAGCGCGAGGGTGGCTTCACGGTGTATCTCGAGCTGGATCCGGCCGAGGACTTTCCGCGCCTGCGCGCCGAGCTTGCGCGCCTGCCCGTCATCCGGCACATCGACGAGCCGCCGCCGCTCATCGCGATCTACGGCAAGCGCGTCATCATCATCGGCGGCGGCGCCCAGGTCGGGCAGGTGGCCGTTGGCGCCATCAGTGAAGCCGACCGGCACAATATCCGCGGCGAACGGATTTCGGTCGATACGATTCCGCTCGTCGGCGAGGACGCGCTCGCGGCTGCCGTGCGCGCCGTGGCGCGATTGCCGCGGGCCCGTGTGCTGGTGCTGGCCGGCGCGCTGATGGGTGGCGCGATTACAGAGGCCGTGCAGGACGTGAAGCGCCACGGCGTTCTCGTCATCAGCCTGAACATGGCCGGCAGCGTCCCCGACGCGGCGGATCTCGTCGTGACCGATCCGCTGCAGGCAGGCGTGATGGCGGTGATGGCCATCGCCGACACGGCCCAGTTCGACATCTCGCGGCAGCGACAGAAGAGATATTGACAGTGCTGCAGTGCGGCCGTGCTGCAGTGCGGCCGTGCTGCAGTGCTGCCGTGCTGCCGTGCTGCAGTGCTGCAGTGCTGCAGTGCCGCCGTGCTGCTGCCGTGCCGCGGTGCTCCCGTGCGGCACCCTGACGCACCCGTCGCACCCGCCGCACCCGCCGCACCCGCCGCACCCGACGAAGTCTATTGCCCCGCGACGACTGCCGTCGCTCGATCAAGCACAGACGCCGCGCGCGCAATCGCGTCGCCGGCGCGGACGGCCTGCGCCTCCGCCTCGGCCCACTCGTGCTGCTCGATCGCCTCCCGTACACCGGGCAGCGTCTTCACCCCGTAGCCCGTGTAGAAGCCCGGGCGCGTAGATCAAGTGCGTGAACCATGGGCGCCGCGGCAACCCGCCGTCGTACGTCAACGCGGGCTCCAGCGCCTGGAGCGCCGCGTCGAGTCGTTGCGTCACGTCCGCCGAGGCCAGCCGCGACTGGTTCTTCGCGTCCGAGATCGCACCGTCGAACTTCGTGGCCGCGGCCGACAATCGCGCGGACGCGTTGAGGAGCGGGGCAAGATTCAGAAACGGCGCCTGAGGCTTGATGGCAGGCGCGACGAACGTTTGTGTCGGGTCCGAGGCAAGCTGCAACGACCGCTCACGAATCTTGCGATTCTGCTCGTCGATGGTCGCGCGTTCGCTGTCGGCGAGCTTCCCAACCTCCTGGACGTAGCGGCTGACAGTGTCGGCCAGAGGACCGGCGGTCATCGGCAGCCGGGACGCCTCCGCGAGACGCAGCACGGTGAGGCCGCCCACCTTGGCCAGAGCGACGCCATACGCGAAGCCGGGATCGCCGAACCGTTCGAAGTGGGCAATCGAGTCGTAAATCGAATGGTAAGAGCCGCCCGAGTCTTCTCCGCCGAACCCGAGATTGAGCGACGGAATGCCGAGGTGCTGGAGAAACGGCGTGTAGTCGGACCCGGACCCAAGCGCGTCGATCCGCAAATCGCTCCGCTCTCTGGCCTCCCGCCGCGCATCGTCGCTCGCCGCCCGCACGACGGCGAGCGCCCGCGCGCGGTCGCGGACGCTGACGTTCGTCTGCGGATCGACGACGTCCCGGGCGACCTCGTTGATGAATTTCTCGAGGCTATGTGATCCGCCCATGTCAAGGAATCCGCGCCCATTGCTGTCGCTGTTGACGTAGGCCACGGCCTTCTTCCTCAGCTCGTCGGCGTGCGTCTCGACCCACTCGGTCGATCCCAGGAGTCCCGGCTCCTCGCCGTCCCACGCGGCGTAGACAATCGTGCGGCGGGGACGCCAGCCGCTTTGCGCAAGGGCGCCGACGGCGCGCGCTTCGGCCATGAGCGCCACCAACCCGCTGACGGGATCGTCAGCGCCGTTGACCCACGCGTCGTGATGGTTACCGCGGATCACCCACTGATCGGGGCGCTCACGTCCAGTAAGCGTGGCAATGACGTTATAGATTGGCTTCTGCGCGAAGTCGAAGGCGAGCTTCAGCCGGACCGTCGCGGGGCCGGGACCAATGTGGTACGTGATCGGCAGCGCACCTCGCCAGCGCTCGGGCGCCACGGGGCCGGCCAGCGCCTCGAGCAGCGGACGCGCATCGCCATACGAGATTGGGAGCACGGGAATCTTCGTGAGGGTCGGCGCCTCGCTGACCGACAGGCGCTTGGCTGACGGCGTCGCACCGACGCCGGGCGTCAGGGGATCGCCGGCGAAGACGGGCATGTCGGCCACGGACCCGCGCTGCGCCCCCCATTCGCCGCGGAACGCGCCCTTCGGGTACGCGTCGCCCTGGAAGTACCCGTCGTCTCTCGGGTCCGAGTAGATCAGGCACCCGACGGCGCCGTGCTCGGCCGCCACTTTGGGCTTGATGCCGCGCCAGGAGCCGCCGTACCGCGCAATGACGATCTTTCCTTTGACGTCGATGCCGCGCAGTTGCAGCTCTTCGTAGTCGGCAGGTACGCCGTAGTTGACGTAGACCAGGGGCGCAGTGACGTTGCCGTCGATGGAATACGCGTTGTAGACGGGCAACTGTTCCGATATCTGATTGGACGTGGGATCTTGCGCGAGTTGGGGCTCGGCAAGCCGCGCCGTGTACCTGGTCGGAGCTGTCAACTCGAGCTCGCGCGTCGTTGGTATTGGAAACAGGACGTCGAACTGCTCGATGCGGGTGTCGTAGCCCCACGACTTGAACTGCTCCGCGATGAACTCGGCATTGGCTTTGTCCTGCGGCGAGCCGACGTGATGCGGCCGCGAAGCCAGACGCTCGAGCCAGGGTTTGAGATCGTCTTTGGGAATCGCACTGGCGAATCGCGTCTCCAGCTCCTGCTGGGCGACGGCGCCCGCCGCGTCGAAGCCGCTCAACGACACTGGCGCCTGCGCTCGACTGGCGATACCAGTTGCACAGAGCCCCGTCATCACCACGCCCAACCACACCCTGCGTTCGCGCATCGGTCCTCCCGGAAAGAGCAGTATAGCGATTGCGCACACATTGCCCGACCGCCGAAGGAGACGCTACGCTTGAGGGCCATGCGCGGATCTCCAGGACTGACGCGATCCATTGTCCTCATCCTGGCCGTCTGGGCCCTGACCACCCTCGCCGGTCTCGGCAGCACGAGCCTCTCGGAGCCCGACGAGCCACGGTTTGCCGAGGCCACGCGTCAGATGTTCCTGCGGCACGATTTTCTGACGCCGTACTTCAACGGCGTGCCGCGCTTCGAGAAGCCAATCCTGTTCTACTGGATGCAGGCGGCCGCGTTCGCGGTCCTCGGCCCCACGGAAACCGCCGCTCGCCTGCCCGCGGCGCTCTCGGCGCTGGGCATCCTCGTCCTGACGTTCCTGATCGGCGATCGCCTCACCACGCGACGCGCGGCGCTGACCGGGACGCTCGTTCTGGCGACGACATTTCGATTTGCGGTGTGGTCCAGGCAAGGTCTCACCGATATGCCGATGCTCTTCTGGACGATGGCCGCGCTCTATGGCTTTCTACGCGCCTTGGAGCCTGCCGGCACCCGACGTCAGGCGCTTCTGGCATGGGCGGCCGTCGGGCTGGGCGTGCTCACGAAGGGGCCCGTCGCAATTCTCGCGCCCGTCGTGCTGGCGTTGTACCTACCCGCGTCGGGGCAATGGCGCGAGGCACGGCGCCTGCAGATCGTGTCCGGCCTCGTTCTCGCGGCGGCGATCGCCCTGCCGTGGTACTGCTGGATGGTCTGGCTCTACGGACGGTCCTTCGGCGACTTCGCAATCCTCCACGAAGTGGTCGCGCGCTATGGGTACAGCGACACGGCGTTTCCGACGACGCCGCGCGGGTATTTCTGGTACCTGCAGGTCTATCCCGGGGACGCCGCGCCCTGGACGCTGTTTGTCGTCGCGGCTATCGGATGGGCGATTCTGGCGATTCCGGACGTTCACCAACGAGACCAGGCGGGGCGTCCTGTTCCTCCTGATCTGGTTCTTCGCCGTCATCGTCGTGTTCTCGACGTCGCGCTTCAAGGTCACTCACTACATTCTGCCGGCGTATCCGGCCGCGGCGCTCCTGGCGGGACTCGTGCTGGACCGGCTGTTTTCGCGCGCGAGCGACGTGCCCGCCTGGCTCTGGCGCGTGCCGTTCGTGCTCACGACCGTCGTAATGGCCGCACTCTGCGGACTGCTTGCGGCGTTTCTCCATCGGGTGTTCGGTACGCCCTGGACGGACGCCGGGATGCTGCTGCCAGTGGCCTTCGGCGGCACGGCGCTGGCCATGGCGGTGTTATGGACTTGCCGGGAAGCGCGAAGAGGCCGTCTCGTCGCTCGTGGCGGGACTCGCCGCCGGCACCGCGTTTCTGGCCGTTCACACAGCGCCACAGGAGCTGCAGCCATATCAACCCATTCGCGCGCTCGGCGAGCGCGTCGCGACCCTGGCGGGTCCCGGCAGCAAAGTAGGGCTGTCGGGGCGTCTCGGCGGACCTGGGCTGATCTTCTACAGCCGCCACGACATCACGTGGCTGGACAGCGGCGAGCAGATCTCGGCGTTCCTGCGCGGCGACGGCGAACGATTCTGCGTGATTTCGCAAGCCGACTTCGACGCGATCCCCGAGCCGCAGGCGATGGGCCTCGAGATCGTCGAGCGCGGCAGCTTTTTCAACGTGAGACTGAAGACACTGTTCGAATCGAGGCCGGACGTGACCGGGCGATCGATGCTGCTCGTCACGAACCGCCGACGCGCGGCCGACGAAGCTGCGCAGCGCAGACGCTAGCCACGGACCGACACGGACGGCCGCGGACGAAGAAGTCTACGGGGATAAGAACTGGCCACGGATGAACACGGAAGGTCACGGACAAAGGACGTTTCTTGGAAGAACTGGCCACCGGTCGCGGACGATCACCGACAAGAGCAGTCTCCGGGGATAAAAACTGGCCACGGATGAACACGGAAGATCACGGAGAAAGGAAGTTTCTTGGAAGAACTGGCCATGGCGGTCGCGGACGAAGTGCGTTGGGCGGATACGAACCGGCGATCTACAGACTCGGACCCGTCACCGAGAGATCGGCCGCGCGCCGGCCGAAGGCCGGCGCTGGAAGGTGAGGCGCGCCGGGATCTCAAGCACCCACGCGTTGAAGAGGGGGGGCTTGTGATCCCGGCGCGCCTCACCTTCCCGCCGCGCTTCGCGCGGCGCGGCCGTTTTCCTGGCTCGTCGGATCGCACTTGTCCGTGTTCATCCGTGTGATTCCGCGGCCAGTCCTTTCCGTGGCGCCACACGTGCGGCCTCTTGAGCAGGTGACCACCAACGGCGCACAATGGCCCACTCATGATCTCCACGTGGGAAACATCCGTCCCGTCGGCTCGTACGGCAAGGGCCGCCCATTGACCTGCTGCTCGCCTGGGTTTTGAGCCCTTTACAAGTGCCCGCGGACGGAACGGAACTGCCGACGACGGCCGCTGATGCGATCGAACGCGTGTTCGTCAGGGTGTTCACCGCGCTCGCCGCCATGTCCTGGATCGGCATGGTGCTGGCGGAGCTCGGATGGTTCCGGCCGATCCCTCTCGCCGCGCTCGCCATCCTCGGCATGGTCGTCGGTGGTCTTTCGCTCGAGGGGGCGCTCAGACGGCAGGCCTCGCGCGCGCTGCGCCCTGTCGAGCTTCTTTGCGTGCTCGTACTCGGGTCGCTTGCCGGAGCAGTGGTGCTTCCCCCGGGCGATCCCGTCGTGGGCGGTGCCGACGAATCCGTGTACTTGAGCATCGCGAGCCACCTCCGGCATCACGGCGCGCTCGTGACTGAAGACACGCTGCTCGCTGAGACGCCGCAGGAAGACTGGCCGCGATTGTTCTCGCGCGATCGATTCTGGCCGCAGCGCCTGAACCGGTTCGACGGCGGCGTGCAAATCGTCGAAGGCGCGCCGGTTCTTCAACCCAGCTTCTTCCATCTCCTTCCCGCCTGGATTGCCGGCACGGAGCTCTTCGCGAGTGAGCGTGCGGGGCGTCTCGTGGCGCCGGTCTTCGCGGTGTTGAGCGCCATCGTCCTCTATCTGGCGGCGCGCCGTTTGACGTCGCTTGTCGCGGCGGCCGCGGCCGGAGCGCTCCTGGCCACCAGTCTGGGACAGGCCTGGTGCGGCCGGTTGCCGTTGTCAGAGCTGCCCGCGCAGTTTTTCGTGCTGAGCGGGGTATGGCTCACGGCGTGGTGGGCCGACACCGACAGCGCCGTACCGGGCGTGCTGGCAGGCGTCGCGTTCGGACTGGCCGCGCTCAGCCGCGTCGATGTGCTCATTCTGGTGATTCCCGCCGTCGTCGTTGTGCTCGGCGTGCGCTGGTGGCAGCGCGGAGCCGACAGGGCGCTCGTGGGATACGCGCTGGCGCTCGCGGTCGTGTCGGCGAACGCGGCTGCGCACGCGCTCACCATCGCACAGCCCTATACGCTGCGCATCGGGCGCCATCTCGTGCACGACCGGACGCTGCCGGCCCTTCTCGCGGGTGCTGCGGCCCTGGCGTTCCTCGGCGCCCTGCTGGCCGTCGCGCAACGGAGGCGCTGGCGCATCAGCGCACTCGGACGATACCTGGGCCTCGCCATTGCCGTGGCGACGATCGGTATCGTCGTGCACCAACCGGACCGACTCATCGAGAGTCCGCTTGCATATCTCCTCACGCCCGTCGGACTCGCGCTCGCCGGCGTCGGGCTGTTGCGGTGGTCCCGCCGAGACGATGCGGCGGCGTGGGTCGTCGTTCTACTAGCCGCGGCAAGCGCCCTGGCGTATCTCGACAGGGCGCGGGATCTACCTGAGATGCCCGGCGTCTTTCGCCGGACGCTGCCGGTGTTGCTGCCCCTCGCCGGCCTGCTCCTCGCAGACACGCTGGCACCTCGCCGGGCCCGACGTCTGTGGACGATTGCCGGCGCAATCGTGCTGGCGGGCCTCATCGCTTCTGGCGCACGACACGTTGGACCCATCCTCGGGCAGCGAATCGCGTCTGGAGGCCGCGACGCCATCCACGCCATCGCACGAAACGTCCCGGCCTCTGCCGTCTTGATCGTCGATCGGTCGCTGCCCAGTCACCTGGCGCTCGCCGTCGACTTCATCTTTTCTCGATCGGCGGTGGCGGCCGACTTCGCGCTCGCGCGTAGCCCTGAACGAGGACCGGCTGCGCTCACGCGGTTGATGACGCGCGCCGCACGCGGGGCACACGAAGTGCTGCTCCTGACGGCCGCCGAGGATCCCCGCGCGCCGTGGCTGCCTGGCGTGCTCCCTGCTGGCTGGACCCCGTACGCTTCTACGGGATGTTGTCCTCGCTTATGACACGCTCGAACGGCGGCGCGGGGGATGGCCATCACGAATCGAGCGAGTTCGACAACCGTTGTCTCTCTATCGGCTGCTGCCGCCGCAAGAAGGCGAGCCCCTCCCACTACGCGTCGAGGTCGGTGGGACCGATCTGGCCCTGTCGCCCACGGGGTGGCTTCCGCCGGAGGTGATGCTCTCGGCGCGCGGCCGCTGGACTCAGGCTTCGGCCAACGCACGGCTGCCTGCGGCCATCTGTGGCACCGCCGCCCGGCTGTTCCTGACCGTCCGCGCAGCCAGCCTGCGTCCCCCGACAGTGCCGCAGCCGCGAGTGGCATTCTGGATTGATCAGCTGCTGGTGGGAGAAGTCGCCCCGACGAATTCTGCCTTTCACGTGTATGCTCTTGAGCTGCCGCCCCCGGCCGTGTCGCGCGTCTGCTCGGCATCAACCACGCTCAGCATTCTGGCTGGGACGTTCGTGCCCGCGAGGGACGCGGGCGGCCCCGACAGCCGGGAGCTGGGACTGGCGGTCGATTGGCTCGAGATAACGTCTGACGCCGTGCACGCCAAACGTGAGTGAACCAACCCTCTCGGTGATCGTCCCCGTCTACCGTGGGGGCGAGCCGTTCGATCTCTGCCTGTCGAGCCTGCAACAGCTGGCGCCCGCTCCACTTGAAATACTGGTGGTCGTCGATGGCGGCTGCAGCGATTCCGCGGCCCGTGCGGTGCGCGCGGGCTGTCGCGTGATTGCGCTCGACGAGCGCTCTGGCCCGGCCGCCGCACGGAACCGAGGCGCGGCCGAGACAGCGGGCGACATCCTTTTCTTCCTCGATGCCGACGTCACGGTGCCGTCCGATGCGTGTGCACATGTCGCTCGCGCGTTCGCACGAGGCGATCAGGCCGCGCTCATCGGATCGTACGACAGCCGTCCGGCCGCGACGAACTTCCTGTCGCAGTACAAAAATCTCGTCCACCGATTTACGCATCAGCACGGCGACCCGGACGCTTTCACGTTCTGGGGCGCGTGCGGGGCGATACGGCGCGATGTCTTCCTCGCCCTCGACGGCTTCGATGAACGGTATCGCGATGCGAGCATCGAGGACATCGAGCTTGGCTATCGTCTGCGGCGGAAGGGCTATCGCATCAGCCTGGATCGCACGCTCGAAGTCACGCACCTGAAGCGCTGGACGGCGGGCTCGCTGCTTCTTTCGGATATCGGCCGGCGCGCGGTGCCGTGGAGCGAGCTGATTCTCCGCGAGCGACGAATCGAGAACGACCTGAACCTGCGCGTGGGTCAGCGCGTGATGATCGCGCTCACCTGGCTCGTGCTAGGCCTTCTCGCGCTTGCTCCGTGGTTCGCGTCCTCTCTCCCGGTGGCGGCTGGCATCGCCTTCGTGCTCGTCGTGCTCGATCTGCCGCTCTGGCGGTATCTGTGGCGCGAGCGTGGCCCGTGGTTCGCCGCGCGCTCAGTGCCGTGGCGCTGGCTGTCGCATGCCTACAGCGGCGCGGCGTTCGCGTGGGTCTGCGCGCGTCACGTCTGGTCGTGGACGCGCGAGCGGCGCGCGATGGAGCCCGCCTGATGATTCCTGTCGCCATCATCGGTGCAGGACCGGCAGGGCTGGCGGCGGCGTTGGCGCTGGCACGCGCCGGCATCCGCGTCGAGGTGTTCGAGGCGGGCCCGCGCGTGGGCGGCATCGCGCGTACGGAAGTCTATCGCGGCTATCGCTTCGATCTCGGCGGCCACCGCTTCTTCACCCAGGTCCCCGAGGTGCAGAAACTGTGGGAAGACGTGTTGGGCGACGAGTTCCTGCGCGTGCGGCGCCTGTCGCGAATCTACTATGGCGGCCGGTTTTTCGATTACCCACTCAGCCTCCCCAACGTGCTCGGCAATCTCGGCATCGTCGAGAGCGCCCGCATCGCCCTCAGCTATGTGCGAGCGCGCATCGCGCCCATGACGCCTGAAGAAAGCTTCGAAGCGTGGGTGACGAACCGCTTCGGCGATCGGCTCTATCGCACGTTCTTCAAGAGCTACACGGAGAAAGTCTGGGGCTTGCCCTGCCACGTGATCCGTGCCGACTGGGCGGCGCAGCGGATTCGCGGGCTGTCGCTCGCGCGGGCCGTGTCGCACGCCATTCTTCGTCGCGGCGACACTCGCTCGCTCATCGGTGAGTTCCAGTACCCGCGTCTGGGCCCTGGGCAGATGTGGGAAGCCGTCGCAGCACGCGTCGAGGCTTCGGGAGGCCGCGTCCACCTGTCGGCGCCACTCGAGCGGATGGATCACGACGGCGGCGCCGCGCGCACCATCTCCGTGCGCCGCAATGGGCGCATCGAAACCCACGCCGTGGGCGCGGTGATCAGCACGATGGCGCTCCCGGATCTCCTGCACGCGCTGTCTCCCGCTCCGCCAGCTGCGGTGCTCTCGGCGGTCTCACGTCTCAGGTTTCGCGACTTTCTCATCGTGGCGCTCATTCTGGGGCGCAAGCACGTGTTTCCAGACAACTGGATCTACGTACACACGCCAGCCGTGCAGGTCGGCCGCATCCAGAACTTCAAGAACTGGAGCCCGGCGATGGTCCCGGACCAATCACGCACTAGCCTTGGATTCGAGTACTTCTGCAGTGCCGACGACGATCTCTGGCGGGAGGATGACGCCGCGCTCGTGCGGCGGGCCGCGCGCGAACTCGAGGTACTCGGCCTTGCGCCGGCCGCCTCGGTGGAAGACGGGTGCGTGTTTCGGCAGCGCCGCGCGTACCCGGTCTATGACGAAGGCTACAGTGAGCACCTCCTGACGGCGAGGAAGTATCTTGCGCTGATGCGAAACCTTCAGACGGCGGGTCGCAACGGTATGCACCGGTACAACAACCAGGATCACTCGATGCTGACGGGGCTCCTCGCCGCGCGCAACGTGCTCGGCGAGGATCACGACCTGTGGGAAGTCAACATCGAACGCTCGTATCACGAAGAGCAGCAACTGCCTCGCCAGCAGGCGGTGTGATACCCGCCGGCTCACGGCCGAGACTCGCCCTTCTTGGCTGCGGCCGGATTGGTCAAGAGGTCTACTTGCCGCTCCTCGGGCGACGGCAGGACGTCCAGCTCACCGTAGTCGCCGACGAGGCCTCCGATGCGCGTGCACGAGCGGCCCGTGCGGCGCCGAAAGGAGCCGCCACGGTCTCCGACTGGCGCGATGCCCTCATTCGCGACGATGTGGATGCCGCTATCATCGCCCTTCCCCCGGCACTGCACGGCGAAGCCGCGTGTGCGGCGCTCACGCGCGGGCTTCACGTCTACGTCGAGAAGCCGCTCGCCACGTCCGACGCAGACGCCCGGGCCATCCTCGGCGCCCAGAGCGGTACGACCTCGTTTGCGATGGTCGGCTTCAACTACCGGTTCAACCCGCTCTACAGGGAGCTGCGGGCCCGCATCCACAACGGCGAGGTTGGCCGCGTGCGCATCGTCCGGACCATCTTCTCCGCGCCTGCGGGTCAGACGACCGGTTGGCGCGGATCGCGCCAGGCCGGCGGCGGCGTCCTGCTGGAACTCGCCGGATATCTCGCCGGCGCCGGCCATGCTATGCGACGGCTCACCGATCTGGAATTCCATCGAGAGCGGTTTCTGACGTTGCAGGATCGAGCGCGCATCCGCGCTCCTTCGTCGATCGAGAAGGCCCGGCCAGCCGAGGAGAAGTGATGGGCGTGGCGCCATTCGTATCGGTCGTCGTGCCGAGCTCACGATCGGCCCGCGGCGCTCGAGCGGTGTCTCAAAGGCCTCTCGCAGCAGGACTACCCCGCCGGTCGTTCGAAATCGTCGTCGTCGACGATGGCAGCTCGCGGCCCGTCAGCGTCTGCGCGGAGGTGTCCGCTCGAGTGCCCGTGACGGTGGTGCGCCAGAGTCAGTCGGGGCCCGCGGCCGCGCGGAATGTCGGAGTGCAACACGCCGGCGGATCCTTTGTCGCGTTCATCGACGACGATTGTGTTGCGGAACGCGGCTGGCTGACCGCGCTGGTCTCGACGCTAACGGAACACCCCGGCGCCGCGGCGGGGGGCCACGTGGTGAATGGGCTGGCGACCAACGCATGGTCGGAAGCGAGTCAACTGCTCGTCGGGTTCCTGCACGGCTATTACAATCGCGAGCCGGGTTCCGCCCGATTCCTGACGAGCAACAACCTTGCCTTCCCGCGGACTGGCCTCGTCGACGTGGGCGGGTTCGATCCGGTCTACCAACGTGCCGCGGCGGAAGATCGCGGGCTTTGCGATCGCTGGACCCGGCTCGGTCGGCGGCTCATCTACGTTCCGGGTGCGCGTGTGTCTCACGCGCACCCGTGACACTTGGTTCTTTCTGGCGGCAGCACTATACGTATGGACGTGGGGCGTGGGGATTTCGACGGGCGAGAGCGCGCGGAGCCGGGGGCGTCCGTGTCGAGCCGCTGACCTTCTACTGGGGACTCATCACGTATCCCGCTTCGGCATCGAGGGCCGTCTGGGGTGCGGCTCAGCGCGCGTCTGCTTCTCGCGCAGATCGCCAATGCCATCGGCTTTGCGGCCGAGGCGTTTCGCGCGACACGGATGCAGGTCTGCGGGCCGTCAGGCACTCGTAGGCCCGAGCTTGGGACTCGCCCGTGGAAGCCCGAGGCGGAAGCTCGGGCCTACGAGAGCCCCTCTTGGACGTATGCCATGATGAGGCGGGACATCTAGGATCATGTCGACCATCACGCGGACGGCCGACGGTCGCTTCGCAGAATTCGTGCGGACCCGACGCGCGCAGATTGAAGAAGGGCTCGACCGGTATCTGCCGCGCGCGCCCGAGTGCCCACCGCTCGTCGCTGAAGCCATGCGGTACAGCCTCGAGGCCGGAGGCAAGCGGCTTCGCCCCATCCTGACGCTGGCCAGCGCCGAGGCGGTTGCCGTGCGCGCGGCGACGACACGGAGCTGGCGTGTGAGCTCGCACTCCCCGCCGCGTGTGCGATCGAGCTCATTCACACCTACTCGCTCATCCACGACGATCTGCCCGCAATGGACAACGATACGTTGCGGCGCGGCCGGCCCACGCTGCACGTCGTCTACGGTGAGGGCATCGCGATCCTCGCAGGTGACGGCCTCCTGACCGAAGCGTTCGGTCTGCTCGGCCGCGAGCCCCGCGCTCGATGGCGACTTGACGCGTGCCGAGCGGCGGCTTCGCGTTGTGGCGCGCGTGGCGGCCGCGGCCGGCGCCGCTGGAATGGTCGGCGGGCAGGTCGTCGATCTCGAGTCCGCCGGGACCACCGAAATCCCAGGGCGCGCGCGGCGAACCCTCGATGCGGCGGGCCTGCAGGCGATGCACGCGCGGAAGACCGGCGCGCTCATCCGCGCGGCCGCGGTTGCCGGCGCGATCATGGGCGGCGGCAGCGATGCCCATGTGCAGGCGATCAATCAATTCGCGTTGGACCTCGGCCTCGTCTTTCAAATCGTCGATGACATCCTGGATGTCGAGGGCGCCAGCGACGAGCTCGGCAAGACCGCGGGGAAAGACGCCGCGGCCGACAAGCCGACGTATCCGGCGCTGTTCGGTCTCGACGCCTCGCGCGCGCTCGCCGCCGAGGGCGCCGCTACGCGCGGAACGAGCGCTCGTCGACGCCGGCTTGACCGCGCAACCACCTTCTCGACATCGCCGACTGGGTCACGAGCAGGCGGAAATGATCAGAGGCCGGGCTGACCGCTTGACGCGCAGGCGGAAGCCGCGCCTCCACAACAGACTGACGATGCGTGTCCTCGCGCTTCTCCCTGCTGTTCATCGTCACGACAGGAAACTCGAGCCGGCTCGGCGCAGACGACTGCGGCCGGAGCGCCACGGCAGGCGACCGGTTCAGGATGTAAGGACGCTCGCGCCTGCAATCGAGCGTAATCTGCAAAAGGCCGTCATCGCCTTCTGGTATCCGCGGGTGATCGACGCGATTACGGCGGGTATCTGATCGACTTCGATGCCTCGGGTCGGTTCAAAGGCGAGGCGCCGAAGATGATCGTCACGCAGGCGCGGATGCTGTGGCTCTCGGCGCGCCTGATGCGCGAGGGCCGCGCAGACGACGTGGTCCGCGAAGCTGCACGCACCGGCTATCGATTTCTCATGGACCGGATGTGGGACCGCGAGCACGGCGGTTTCTACTGGGAGGTGAATCGCGCCGGCGACGCGGTCGGTTGCGCCGCACAAGCACTTGTCCGGCCAGGCATTCGGCCTCTACGCGCTCTCGGAGTACACGCTGGCGACGGGCGACCAGCGCGTCCTTGCGGACGCCGAGCGCCTGTTCACGCTGCTCGACCAGCGCGCGCACGACCAGGAGTACGGCGGATACCGCGAGTTCTTCTCGCGCGACTGGGGCCCTCCGCCCGCAGGCGTCACGCCGTACCTCGGAGGCACAGGCCGATCTGAAGTTGATGAACACGCACCTTCACTTGATGGAGGCGGTAACCGCCTTCTATCGAGCGAGCCACCTGCCGCGCGCCGCCGAACGGCTGGCCGAGCTGATCACGATTCAGAGCAACACCGTCGTGCGCAAAGAATCTCGGCGCCTGCACCGACCAATACGCGCGCGATTGGACGCCGCGGCTCTACGGCGAGGCCGCCCGCGCGTCCTATGGCCACGACCTCGAGAATATCTGGCTGCTGGTGGATGCGCACGAGGCGCTCGGACTGCCAGTGGCGCCGCTGGTCGATCTATTCCGCACACTGTTCGCCTACTCGCTCGCGCATGGCTACGACCGTGCACAGGGCGGTTTCTATGACAGCGGTCCGCTCGGCCACGACGCCGACCGCCGCAGCAAGACGTGGTGGGTCGAAGCAGAAGCGCTGGTCAGCGCGCTCACCATGCTTCGGCTCACCGGGGAAAGAGCCTACGCGAACGTCTTCGCCGAAACCTGGCGCTTCGTCGACGAGCGCCAGACCGACTGGGAGACCGGAGAGTGGTTCGAGCGCGTGACGCCCGAGGGCCGTGGCGAGGGCGACAAGGCTCACCGATGGAAAGCCGGTTACCACAACGGCCGTGCGCTCCTCGAATGCCTGCGGCTGCTGAAAATGCTGAAGTGAATCCGCGCTGAGCGGACGGTCCGGCAATCTATGATTGACGGTCCGATGGAGGATGACGACTGATGCCCACGCATGCCCCCGCTTCGCCCGGCCTCGGCCAGATCGGGCAGATTGCCGTGACGGTGAAGGATCTGCCCGGCAGTGTCGCGTTCTATCGCGATACGCTCGGGCTACCGTTTCTCTTCGAAGCACCGCCGAACATGGCGTTCTTCGATTGCGCCGGCGTACGCCTGATGATGACGCTGCCGGAAAAGCCCGAGTTCGATCATCCCGCCTCGATCATCTACTTCAAGGTGCCGAACATCCAGGAGACGGCAGCGGTGCTGCGCGCACGCGGTGTCGTATTCGAGTCCGAGCCGCACATCGTGGCGAAGATGCCCAGCTACGACTTATGGATGGCGTTCCTGCGGGATCTGGAGAACAACCTGATTGGCGTAATGAGCGAGATCCAGCACGCCTGAGCGCGAGTGCGCCGATTCTCCGGGGTTGCACGGACCGGCAAGAACAAAGGCTATCCACAGATTTCGCAAATCTGTGAAATCTGTGGATGGTCTGTCTCCGAGTAATCAAGCGAGAATCGGCGTAATCCGCTCATCCCTCGGCGACGAGCGCGGCCCTGACCTGTTCGGCCTGCCACAGATGCCGCCGCTGATGCACCGGCAGCAGGCGAAAGGCCGAATACAGGTTGTAGTTGAGGCGCGCGTTGAGCGGCGAGGTGACAAACAGCCTGTCGAGCGCGAGGCCGTCGGCGCGGTCGAGCCGGACCAGCAGCTCTCCCTGTAGATAATCGAATCGCTCGAGCACGTCCGAGATGGGCTCGATCCGTGCCGGGAGGAACGATGCGGGCGTCTTCGACTTCAAGCGGTAGGGTGGCTCGAGGATCCAGCAAAGCACCCATCCCTTGAGATCGCGATTCGGCGCCCCAGTCGCCTGGAGGTTCTTCTCCCGTCCTTCTCGAATCGCGTCGTCGATGATCGGGATGAAGCGCTCGCTGGTGATGTTCAGGTGAGTCAGGCACTCGCCGATCGACCACTGCCCCGGTGCCGGGGACGCCGTCCAGTCGGCGTCGGACAACCCCTCGGAGAGATGACGGGCACGCTCGCGCGTGTCGAGCAACTCCTGCTTGATCTGCCCCACCTCCATAGAGACGCCGGTTGTCGCGACAGCCATGAGCGATTATCGCAGATGACTGGCGCTCCCTCGTGCCGGCGCCTTCACACTTTTAGACGGTTACCCGATCTCTCGACTCGATCGAGAAAATGCGCAATTGTGACGAATCACGCTCGCGTGAGCGCGTCGCGTTTGCGTTGAAGAAAGCTGCGCTCGGCCGCGTTCTCGCTTCGAGCGATCGCGGCATCGTACGCTGCTGCCGGCCTCGAGCGTGCGGCCCAACCGTCGCAACAGGTCGGCGCGGATAGCGTGGAGCAGGTAGTAATCAGCAAGGTCGAGCCCGTTGACGAGCGGCGAGCGCCGCCTCTGGTCCCTCGACCTCGGCGACCGCGACCGCACGGTTGAGGGCGACGACGGGGCTCGGCGCCAGCGACAGGAGCTGGTCGTACAGCTGCAGGATCTGCGGCCAGTCGGTGGCGCCAGCGGTCGCCGCGTCGCTGTGGACGGCATTGATCGCAGCCTGGATCTGGTACGGGCCCGGGCTGGTTGTGCCGCAGGCATCGCCGCACGATCGCCTGGCCTTCGGCGATCAGCGCGCGATCCCACGGCGCGCGATCCTGGTCGGCCAGCAGGACGAGGTCGCCGTCCGGGCCGATGCGGCGCCGCCCGGCGCGATTCGATCAGCAGCATGAGCGCGAGCAGGCCCATGACCTCCGGTTCGTCTGGGCATGCAGCTCGGCCAGCAGCCGGCCAAGGCGGATCGCCTCCGCGCACAGATCCTCGCGGACGAGCCGCTCGCCGGAGCTCGCCGCGTATCCTTCGTTGAAGATGAGATACACAACGGCCAGCACGGCGCCGAAGGCGGACCGGAAGGTCGGCCTCCTGCGGCACGCGGTACGGGATACCCGCGTCACGGATCTTGCTCTTGGCTCGGACCAGCCGCTGGGCCATGGTCGGCTCGGGTACCAGGAAGGCGCGCGCGATTTCCGCCGTCGTGAGTCCTCCAAGGAGCCGAAGCGTCAGCGCCACCTGCGCGGCGGGCGCGAGCGCGGGATGACAACACGTGAAGATCAGGCGCAGCCGGTCGTCGTCCACGCACGTCCTCCTCAGGTGTCGCTGCCGGCGTGTAGCAGCGCGGCCTGGGCATGCCGGTCTTCGCGGGACGCCTCGCGGCGCAGTCGATCGATGGCCCGGTTGCGAGCCGTGGTGATGATCCATCCGGCCGGGCTGGGCGGCAGCCCGGTCGAAGGCCACCGCTCGACCGCCGTTGTGAACGCGTCCTGGACCGCCTCCTCGGCGATGCTGATGTCACGGAAGACGCGGACCAGGACCGAGACGGCGCGGCCATACTTCTTCGCGGAACACGCGTTCGATCTCCGAGACGGGAAGGACCGGCTCCTCAGACATCGAGGCTGCCGACTTCACGGAGGGGCCGAATCTCGAGATGGATGCTGAGCGGGTACTGGTTCATCAGGGTCCCGCGGGAGGCGGAAGCTCCGGCCTGCAAGTCGCATGTGGCGCGGACCTTCAGGTCCGCGCGGCTCGGGGATGGACGCTTTCGTGGTGCCGGCGCCTAGAGATCGTCCTGCGCATAGTGCTCGAGCAGGAAGTGCTGCGAGTTCATCGGCGCCTCGCCCTCGGTCGGGCGGCACCGCACGTATTCGCCATCGGCGATGAGGCGGTAGGCGCGGTCGGTATCGCGAAGCACCGCGTCCAGCACGACGTGGCGCAGATGGTGACGAGATGTCGGCATCGCGCACGGGACAGAGCACCTCGACGCGGCGATCGAGATTCCGCTCCATCAGATCGGCGCTGCCGATGAACACTTCCGGCGCGCCGCCGTTTTCGAAATAGTAGATCCGCGAGTGCTCCAGGAACCGCCCGACGATCGACGTCACGGAGATCGTTTCGCTGACGCCCGGAATGCCCGGCCGCAGCGAACACACGCCGCGCGTGATCAGGTCAATCGGCACCCCCGCCTGGGATGCGAGGTAGAGGCTGCGGATCATGCCCGGATCGGTCATCGCATTGTTCTTGAAGATCAGATGCGCGGCCGTGCCCGCCTTGGCGTGCGCGATCTCGCGCTCGATGAGCGCGCGCAAACCGGTCCGAGGCTCACCGGCGCCACCAGCAGCTCGCTGTACGCACTTCCGATTCGAATAGCCCGTCAGGTAGTTGAAGACCTCCGACACGTCGTCGAGGATCCCGTGATCGGCGGTGAAGAGCCCAAGGTCCGTGTAGACCTTCGAGGTCGCGGGGTTGTAGTTGCCCGTGCCGATGTGCGCGTAGCGCCGGATGCCGTCGGCCTCCTGCCGCACGACCAGACACAGCTTGCAGTGCGTCTTCAGGTTCACCAGGCCGTACACGACATGGACGCCGGCCTCCTCCAGCCTGTTCGCCCAGATGATGTTGTTGCGCTCGTCGAATCGGGCCTTGAGCTCCACGAGCACCGCCACCTGCTTGCCGGCTTCGGCGGCCTCGATCAGCAGATCGATCAGCGGCGAGTTCTCGCCGATCCGGTACAGCGTCATCTTGATCCCGATGACGTGAGGATCTTTCACCGCCGCCCGCAGGAACGACTCGACCGAGGCGAATGACTCGAAGGGATGATGTAACAGGTAATCCTGGTACCGGACGTCGTCGAAGATCGCCTCGGCATCCTGTCCCGCCCAGAGATTCCGCGCGCACAAACGGTGGATCCTTCAGCGCGGGCCGATGGAGGCTCGTGAGCTCCATCCAGTCGGCAAAGCCGAGCCGGTCCGACGTGCGAAGAATCACGTCTTCGTCGACCTCGAAATTCTCGGCCAGGATGTCGAGCACGCGGTGCGGCATGCTCGCTTCGACCTGCAGCAGCGACAAAGCGCCGTAGCGCAGCTGCCGCAGGCTGCGGTCGACGGTTTCGAGCAGATCGTCGGCCTCGTCCTCCTGAATCACCATGTCGGTGTCGCGTACCACGCGAAAGAGGTGCGCGCTCTTGACCTGAGTCTCCGGGAACAGCTCGTGGATGTTGGCCTTGATGACGTCTTCGATGAACGCGAACGTCTGGCACGGTTTGTCGGCCACCGCCGGACCGCAGAACCGATCCGGCAGCGCCACGAATCGCGGCAGCTGTCGGGAACCTTCACGCGCGCGAACTTCGTGCGCCCGCTGTGACGAACGACCACGGCAAAGCTGTGGCTCAGATTCGAGATGTGCGGAAATGGATGGCCCGGGTCGAACGCGAGCGGCGTCAGAACCGGCCAGATATGCGTCTTGAAGTACTCGGCCAGAAACGCCCGTGCGTCCGGCGTGTAGTCGGCAGGCTCGAGCAAGCGGATCCCCTCGGCCTCGAGCTGCGGGCGCAACAGCTCCTGCCAGCAGGTGGCCATGTCGTCGAGCATCTGAGCCGCGCGCTGCCGGATGGCGACGCAGCTGCTGCTCGGTGTGCAGCCCGTCTGGCGAGAAGTCGTCTATGCCGGCGCGAAACTTCTTGAGCAGCGTCGCCACGCGCACCATGTAGAACTCGTCGAGATTGTTGCCGACGATGCTCAGGAACTTCACGCGCTCGAGCAGCGGGTGCGCGGGATCGTTGGCCTGATCCAGAACCCGCTGGTTGAACGCCAGCCAACTCAGCTCGCGATTGATGTAAAGCGCCGGATCGGTCAGGTCGGGCGGAGCCGGAGGTGCCGCGCTGGGCTCGACGAGGTCTGCAGGGGGACGGGAAGGCATGGCTGCCCTCCATTATGTCCCCTCGGCCATGTGAGGGAGCGCGGCTCAGGGAGGAAAGCCGAATCGCGAGCTTCATGGCCTGATATTCGGGATGGACGCTTCCATCCGGCTTCGAATCACCAGCGGGGCCTCGACCCACGTCCGGCTCCTGAAATCCTTAGGAAGATCGATCGATCGCATCAGGCCGAAGAGCCCAATCAGCGGGTCGGCCCCTTCCCGGAACACCACGGGTCGCTGCCGCACGATGGCGAGATCGGTGGCACGGCGGCGGCGGCGCGCATCCGGGCGTATTGTCCATCGGCAGTGGAAAGACACACGCGAAGAAGCCGCCGGGGGCGAGGTGGGCGGCCGCCGCCCGGCAATAATCCGCAATGTCGCCGCGCATCTCGAAGCGACACGCAGTCTTCTGCGGGTGCGAGCCTTCCATGCCGGTGCCCACCGGAAAGTAGGGCGGGCTGCCGAGCACGAGGTCAAAGCGCTCGTCGGGCCCCATGACGTCGGGATCACGGAAGTCGCCGTGGCGGATGTCGCAACGGAGGTCGAGACCATTGAAGCGCGCCGACTTTCGGGCGAGCGCGACGCTCACCTCCTGCGCTTCCACGGTCACCAGCCGGGCGCCGGGCAGCCGCCACGCCGCGATGGTCGCCACGCTGCCGAGGCCGCTGCCCAAATCGAGAATCGCCGACGCCGATGGACACCAGCTCGTGCCATACCACGCCGTCAGCACATCGTCGGTTGAGAAGCGATGGCCGTCGCGAAGCTGAAACAGTCGGAAATGTCCGCAGATATAGTCGAGCGTCTCGTCGGGCGGCACGTCGGGTTCGTGCGCGGCAGCCGGCGGGATGGGGCCGGGCCGTACCCATCCGCGGAAACTGTCAGTCACGAGCGTCCTCGCAATACGTCAACTCTGATTTGAACTCTTTCACGTCGCAGTTGGACGGGTTGGCCAGGTTAGGTCGGGTTAGCCGGGTTCGGCAACGCGCGCAACCCGATCAACCCGGCAAACCCGATCAACCCGACTAACTACGAAGGTCACGTTCGCAGCTCCAACTGGGAACCGTGCCCATAGATGAGGCCGTCCTGCGGACATTGTGATACGAATGCTGCATGGTCGTGATGCTCATGGGGGTGACGGGGACGGGCAAGACGACGGTCGGCAGGCAGCTGGCCGCCGATCTTGGCTGGGAGTTCGCCGACGCCGACGATTTTCACCCGCCGGCCAACCGCGAGAAGATGCACGCTGGGATTCCCCTGACCGACGAGGATCGCCGGCCGTGGCTGCAGGCGCTCCACGGCGCCATCGAGCAGGCGCTGCAGAAAGGCCGTGGCTTGGTGGTCGCCTGCTCGGCACTGAAGGCGTCGTATCGAGAAGTGCTCGCCGGCGGCCTGTCGGACGTGCGATTCGTCCTGCTGGATGGCGATCGCGAGGTGCTGGCGGCGCGGCTCGCCCATCGCCACCACGAGTTCATGAACCCGGCGCTGCTCGACAGCCAGATCGAGACCCTCGAGCGGCCGGCCGATGCCCTTGTCGTCGATATCGACATGCCGGTCGCCGAGCAGGTGCGATACATTCGACGCGAGCTGCGGGTCTAGCCCCAACGCTCGCTCGTCTTCGCGCCGCGGACGTGGAGGCGGGGCTTGAGCCCCGCAACAGGCGGCGCACGCGGGCCTAAACGCCCGCCGCCACAGGTATCAACACGAGTAAACGCTGAGTCTGGACAGCACTCCTGCGATGTAACATACGGTCGCGATCCAAACCGCAATGCTGACGCACGGAACCGAGTGGATAGTCGACGCGCACGGGTGCAACGCGGAGGCGCTGCGCTCGATTTCGACGCTCGAGGGATTGTTCGCTCGAATCATCGGGGAGCTGGGACTCCGGCCAGTCGCGCCGCCGGTCTGGCATCAGTTTCCCGGCGCGGGCGGCATCACCGGAGTGGTCCTGCTCAGCGAGTCGCACCTCGCCTGCCATACGTTCCCCGAGTCCGGGTTCGCCGGACTGAATCTCTATTGCTGCCGCCCACGCAGTCGCTGGGCCTGGGAACCGACGCTCACGGAGCTCCTGGGCGCTCAGCACGTGCAGGTGCGATCCGAACCGAGAGGCGCCGCCCGCCCGCTGGTGGCTGGTCCGCGCTGACCCGGACTGTCTCAATCCTTCCACAGGTCGATCGGCTTTTTCACCGTCGGCCGAAACGGCAACGCCACCTTCGCGCCGGATCGCGCCGACGCGTATGCGGCATAAATCATTTCGAGCACGGCGCGTCCGTCCTCTCCGGTCACAAGGGGCGTGGTGTTTTCCCGCACGCACCTGATGAAGTGCTGGAGCTCGTGCGGGTACCCCTGATTGAACACCTCTTCGAAGATCGTGAACGTCCAGCCCTTCGTCGAGCCCGCCTTCTCAGCAGCGTAGTTGTAACCGTCCTCGCTGTATGTCGACGCCGAGTTGCCGCGAAAGAGATCCGCGAATGACACCCCTGTGCTGCCGTAGACCTCGATGCGGTCGTCCATGCCGCCGGGCTTTGCCCAGCTGTCCTCGGCCAGACCAATCACCGCGCCCTCGAACTCGACGATGCAGACGGCGTTGTCTTCGCCACGCGTCCGGGCCTTGTGGCGGACGGTGTCCATCGTGGCCCACACGCTTTTCACGACGGGCGCACCACCGAGCATCCACCGAAACCACCCAAACGCATGGCAGCCCATGTCCATCAGCACACCACCGCCGGACTGGTCGACGTTCCAGAACCAGTCGCTATGAGGGCCCGAGTGCTTCTCGAGCTGCTTGAGCATGTAGACGTCGCCCACGGCGCCGTCTCGCGACCAGATGCCGGATCCGCTCGTACTTGGGCGCGAAGCACAGCTCCTCGGCATACATCAATTTCCGGCCGTGCTCCTGGCACACGGCGATCATGTCGTCGGCTTCCTCGAGGGTCAGGCAGAGCGGCTTCTCGATGATGATGTGCTTGCCCGCGCGTGCCGCGGCGACGGTCACGCCGATGGTGGAGGAAATTCGGCAGGCAGATATCGATGACTTCGCAGTCGGCGTGCGCGATGAGATCGTCGACGTCGGTGAACCACCTGCGGGATGTTCCAGTGTTTGGCAAACCGCTCGGCATGTGCCGCCGTCCGCGAGAAGACGGCTGTGACGGTCGCCTCAGGTATGAAGCGGGCGTACGACTCGAGATGAATGTCGGCGATGAATCCGGCGCCGAGAATCGCAACCTTTGTGGGTGGCACGAATGGGACCTCCGTCCGGGTGAGTGTAATGTACACACGCTCGGAGCGGGGAACGCACTCATGGCTTACCCGCGCGTACCGATTGGGGATGACGCAAGCGGGAGCGCGTGCGCCCCTACTGGCGGGGGGCGACGCGGCAGGTGACCGAGGTGACGGGACCGCGGTCGACATGCGATCGACCTCGGGATCCAGGTCCGGCTCGATGTTCACGTCGAGCCCGTAATCGACGAAGACGTCGAGGCGCGCGCTTGATGGCGTGACGTCGAGCGTCACCTGGCGCCCGCCGTTGCCGTTTTTGAACGAAAGGTGCGCCGTGCCTTCGCTGATCTTCGCGTCGGCGCCCGGCAGGGACAGACGGATCCAGTTTTCGCCGGAGTCGCGGTCCTTCATCGACAAGCGCCAGACCGGCCGTGGCGATCCTGGCACCTCTTCGAGGCGATAGACCCGGGCACGCGGATCGTTTGTCAGCTCGCACGTCACCGACGGCGTGTCGGCGGCCATCAACGCGGACCCGGCCAACACGGACATCGCGACCCCACACGCACCAGCTAGCCGCTCATACCACACTCAATGCCTCCCATCGGCAGAGGGTCCGTTTTGAAGTACCGGAAGTTGGCAGGCTGATCGATCTTGGAACCATTTTACCAAGCGTACAGATTCCGCTCAGCGCGGCTGCGTCAAAAATCATTTCGAACGCGGGGCTGAAGCCTCCGCCTCCACAACTGCCGGCGCACGCGCGGCGCGCTCTCGTCGGCGCGCGCGGGTGTCTGCGGGTCGGGCCAGACCGTGGGTCGGCGCTTCCCTGTCGCGGCGGGTTGCTGGAGGCGGCGCTCGGGACGCGCGCCGCGGCGGGCGCGCGCCGGCGCGGGTCGAGCGGACCCTGATATGCTGACCGCGTGAATACCCACCTCGCGCGCGTCACCGTCGTGGCCACGCTGTTGGTCATCCGCCTCGTCGTCCCCGGCGCGGCGCAGAGCTTTCTCTCGAAGCAGCCTGCCCGGTTGACCGTCGCTGTCGACGCACCGGTAAGCGTCGCCGTCGGCGATCCGTTCGCGATTACCGTGAGAGTGACGCCACTGCCGGGATTCACGTGTACACGCCGGGGAACCCGAACTACATTCCCGTGGCAATCGCGGTGACACCAATCACCGGCTTGAAGGTGAACCCGGCGGTCTTCCCCGCCGGTGAAGATCTGTTCTTCGGGCCGCTGAAGGAAACCGTGAAGGTGTATAGCGCACCATTCGCCATCCGCGTCCCCCTCGTGCTCGAAGCGCGCTTTCGAAAGGGCAAAATCGCGGCATCTGAAGATCTGACGGTGCGCGGGACGGTCTGGTACCAAGCCTGCAACGATCGCGTCTGCTTCCCTCCGCAGTCAGCGCCCTTCGACGCGCGTCTCTCGGTCAGGCTCGACCGGCCCTGACCACGCGCCGACCAAGCGGCTTCCGTCGCGCGACTGCAGCAGAATCACCACGCGCGAATGCTGCAGCGACCACGCGGGATCGACCGGGATCCTGGCAGAGATCTGAACAGGCGCGCCAGCTGGCTTCACACGGCCCGCCTTCTGCAGGTGACGCGTCACGGCCGCGTGTGCCAGGCGATGCCCCTTGTTCTCGCCGGCTTCGACGTTCGATGCGAGGCCGTCTTCAGTCACCCCGACGAGCACGTCCGCGTCGGGCAGGCGATCGAGCGCGCCGGGCGCAACCGTCGCACGAACGACGAGAGCGTTTCGCTCGCGGCTGATCTCGCCGGAGACCGACGCCTTCTTCATCGACCCGGCGCGGCGGATTGCGTCCAGCGCGGCCGGGCCGTCGTTGCCGATGAGCTCTGCGTCACCATCGACGACCATCTGTGGTGTGTAGACCTCTGCGTTCAGCGACCGCGCGTACTGCCCTTGACGGGCGGTCATCGCGGCGGATGAAAACGGATCGGTCCATCCCAGCCGATTCCAATAGTCCACATGCTCGCTCAGCACCACGATGGGCACGCCGTCCACCACGCCCATGCGCGCGAGCTCCCTCAACACATCGTCGGCGGGCGGACAGCTCGAACACCCTTCCGACGTGAAGAGCTCGATTACGACCGGCGCGGTGGACGGTGGCGATGTCTGCGAGGCCGAGCGAACGGTGATACCCGCCGCGGCATCACCGAGCGACGCCGCAAGACCCATCGTGGCCAGAAATGTCAGGAACTTCACAATCATGTCCCCCAATCCCCTGAGCCTACTCCCCTCCGCGTCACTCGATGACGCCACTTGCGCGCGTCCGAGTGGGGCCACTTCGCCTTCGGAAGAGCTACGGCACGTCGAGCGCCTGGACGACCCGCCGGAAGAACTCACTGCCGTTCCCGTCGTGCCATCGCCACACCACCACAATCCCGTCGTCCGGATCGATCCAGATCGTGTTGGAGCCGAAGCCCACGGCCGCAAATGCCGACGCCGGCGTGCCGGGCCACAACGCCTGCGAGGTGTTCAGCCACCAGAGGCAGCCGTAGTCGCTTTTCTTCGGGCTGGGAGACGTCGCGGTGGCGACCCACGCGCTTGAAACAAGCTGCGCCGCGCCCCACCTGCCGCGGTTCAGGAACAACTGACCGAAGCGGGCGGCATCGCGCGTGCTCATCCACACGCCCCCGCCCCAGCGCGTACCGCCGCTCACCGAAATCATCGGCGTTCCGGCAATCGCAACCTTCGCGTTGTCGTACGGGATCCACTTCCATGAGTCGGAGCCTCCGAGGGGCGACATGATTTCGTCTCGAAAGACGTCGGGGAGCGGGCGGCGCCACACGCGCAGAAGAGAAAGCGCCAGGCGGTTGATGCGTACGTCGTTGTACTGGTCAGTACGACCCCGGCGGCTGCAGCCGGCGGAGGGCGCGCGCCTTCCCCGAACTCCTCAACACCCAGGAAGGTGTGCGGCTTGCCCCAGAGCTCTCCCTCCCACTCACTCGTTTGCTGCGCGTGATGACGCCAGGTGATCGTGCGATTGTGCGTCGAATCGTAGCCGCCGTCGGTAACAGTGTCGCCGACACGATCGTCAAGGCTGCGAATGAGGCCCCGATCGATGGCGAGACCGAGCAGCGTCGACAACATGCTCTTCGCGGCGCTGTAGAGCGGCTCGACGCGCCGCGTGTCGCCGAACTCGGCCACGAGGCAGCCGTGCCGAAGCACCAGCCCGTTCGTGCCGCCCCGCGACTCGGGCAGCGGCCCGAGAGGCCGGCCGAAAATCCTGACCTGATCGGAATAGTCGCGCGGGCGGGTCGTCTCGTGGGCGCGCGCGAAGTCGACGGCCGCAGCCAGGCGGGTCGGATCGAAGCCTGATTGCGCCGCCTGACACGCCGGCCACGCAGCGCCGGCGGGCAGGATCGCCTGCCGCTGCCCAGGCGAGAACGGAGCGCTCGTCGTTCCTGGCGACGCAATGATGCCGAGCGCCAGCCACAGGGTCCATTCAGTGCGCATCGCGTCATCATCGGCCGGGCGCCACATCGCGCGCAACCTTGCGATAGAATCGCCCGCCGATGTCCACAACGCCCCAGCCCGCGCCGCTGGAGCGCCGCTTCGGCCTGCTGCAGGCCACGGCGCTGAACATGTCGAACATGATCGGCATCGGGCCGTTCATCACGATCCCGCTGCTGATGACGGCGCTCGGCGGCCCGCAGGCGCTGCTCGGCTGGCTCGTCGCGCTGATCATCGTCATCGCCGACGGGATGGTCTGGAGCGAGCTGGGCGCGGCGATGCCGGGCTCGGGCGGCATCGTATCGGTACCTGCGCGAGGGCTTCGGCCGCGAGCGCTTCGGCCGGCTGATGGCGTTCCTCTTCATCTGGCAGTTCATCCTCAGCGGCCCGCTCGAAATCGCCTCGGGCTACATCGGCTTCGCGCAGTACGCGCGCTACATCTGGCCGGAGCTGACGCGCGCGACGGCGCCTTCGTGGTCGCCGCGGTCGTCGGGCCTGCTGAACATCGCGCTGCTCTACCGGCGCATCGACTCGATCGGCACGACTCACGGTCAGCCTCTGGGTCGGCACGCTGCTCACGACGCTCGCGGTGATCGTCACCGGCGCCGTTCACTTCGACCCGGCCGTCGCGTTCGACTTCCCGCCGAACGCGTTCGCGTTCTCGACCGGGTTCCTGCTCGGCCTCGGCGCGCGCCTCGCGCGTCGGCATCTACGACTACCTCGGCTACTACAACATCTGCTACATCGGCGACGAGGTGCGGAACCCGGGCCGGGTGATCCCGCGCTCGATCCTGATCAGCGTGCTCGCCGTCGCCGCTCATCTACATCGCGATCAACCTGTCGATCATCGGCGTCGTGCCGTGGCGCGAGTTCGTGCCGAGCTCGCGCGCATCCCGAGTCGGACTTCATCGTCTCGATCTTCATGGAGCGGATCTACGGCTCGCAGGTGGCGACGCGTCTTCACGGTGCTGGTGCTGTGGACGGCGTTCGGCTCGGTGTTCGCGCTGCTGCTCGGCTACTCGCGCATCCCGTACGCGGCGGCGCTCGACGGCACGTTCTTCAAGGTGTTCGCGAAGCGTCCACCCGACCAGAAGCGTTTCCGCACGTCTCGCTGCTGCGTGATCGGCGTCATCGCGATCGCGTGCAGCACGCTGTCGCTCGGCATGGTGATCGACGCGCTGATCACGACGCGCATCCTGATCCAGTTCATCGGCCAGATCGTCGGCGCTGATCGCTGCTGCGGCGGACACGCGCCCGAACATGCCGCGGCCGTTCCGCATGTGGCTGTATCCGCTGCCGAACGCTGGTCGCGCTGGCCGGCTGGATCTTCGTGTTCGCGACGTCCGGACGCGACGGTGATCGCTGTTCGGCCTGGGCACGCTGGTGCTCGGCATCGGCGCCTTCGCGGTGTGGCGGCGAAGGGTGCATGTGTAAGGCGCATCGCTGTTGTGGCGGCGGGGCTTGACGCTCGGGAGCCGCCTGAGGCTTAGCCCCGCATCGCTGCACGCGGACCTAAAGTCCGCGCTACATCGGAGGATCGAGCACAACGCGCGTCCCGGAGGCGGCCGCTGTGTGCAGGGCGACGAGCGTCGCGACGGTGACCCGGCTGTCGGCGAGGCTGACCGTGGGCGCGCGGCCATCGATCGCCGCCGCCTCCATGTCCTCGATCTCGCCGACATACAGCGCGTCGCCTTCGACGTCGATGTCCAGACTCGCGCCGTCTTTTGCGAGATACAGCCGCTCGACAAGGCCAGGCTTGTACGGGTTGGGCACGACAAGCGTACCCGTGGTCCCGACGATCTCGAGCGATGTACGGAAGGCCGCCCTGAACCCGGAATCGAATCCTGCCAGGAGCCCACCGGAAAACTGCAGCGTCCCCGCAAACGCGATGTCGATCCCGGTCGGCCCGATCTCGGCCTGGCCGCTGACGGACCGCGGATCGGCGCCCGCGATCAGCCGTGCGTAGCTCACCGGGTAGCATCCGACATCCCACAGGCTGCCGCCGCCCCATTCCTGCCGCAGGCGAACATCGCCCTCTCGCGTCAACGGAAAGGTGAAGCTGCCGCCGATGAACCGCAGATCGCCAAGCGCGCCCTCGGCAACGAGCGACTGAATGCGGCGAGTCTGCGCGTGGTGGCGATACATGAACGCCTCGGCAATGACCACCGAGTGGTCGCTGCCGGCCGCCGCTATTCGATCGACGTCTTCGGTCGTCAACGCCAGCGGCTTTTCGCAGAGCACGTGCTTGCCGGCTCGCGCGGCCGCAATCGTCCAGCTCGCGTGCAGATGATTCGGCAACGGAATGTAGACGGCATCGATGTTCGTGTCCGCAAGCAGCTCCTCGTAACTGCCATACGCCTGCGGGATTTCCCAGTCTCGCGCAAACGTCTCGGCCCGGCTCAACTCGCGGCTCGCAACGGCCGTCAGGGCGCTTCGCCTGGCGGCGCGGATGGCCGGAATGACCGATCGATTGATGCGGGCCGTGCCGAGCACGCCCCAGTTGAGCGATCGCATGAGCGTCAATCTCCGGCCGCGCTCGGAACGGTATGCGCCGCGGCGGCAAAGGCCAGCTTCATCACCTGCTCGACCGGCAGGCTGGACGTCAGCACCATGACGACCGGCCCTTCCTGCCAGAACACGAGAATATTCGTCGACTTGCGATGCACGGCGTAGACACGCCCTCGATCCTTGCGTATTTCCGGCGTGCCTGGCAGCTCGGAGACGCGCCCGTGATACGCGTGGAACACCAGCAGGTCCAGTGGGCGATTTCGATAGACAGCGATGATGCCCGGGCGGTCGTCGATCGGGCGCACCGCGCCGCCGGCCAGCTCGTAGCCGGCATCCGTCAGCGCGGGCACACGCGCGGCAAGCGACGACTGGCGCGCCCTCAAGGTTTCGGCAAGCGCGAATGGGTCGGTGGCTTTCACATCCGGCACCAGCACGCCGCCGGCAACCCGCATGTAGTCCTCGGCAATGAGCGCGGGGATGCCAGGATGACGCAGAATGGATCCGATCGCACCCGCGATGGCTACCGCACCCACCAGCACGACGAAGAGAACGGGCCGGCTGCTCGCGAGGGGACGCGCTGGAGGGTCCGTGGGGGGCCGGCCGGCAGATGACGTCACCCGGCCATTCTAGTCGCGTCCGAGCCGAAGGACTTCAGGCCTTCTGCCGCTGCCGCTTCTGCGTGTACAACGCCGTGGGCAGCGCGAGCAGCTCGTCGAGCGTGTAGCCGAACAGCTCCGCGAGCCGGGGGTTCGCGTAGATCACGCGATCGTGCTGGATGACGTACACGCCCACGAGTGACTGCTCGATGAGCGCTTCGAAGGCGGGTGGAATGCGCGGGGACGAACCTGACATGCGGGCGATCGCTACCGGGGGGCCACTACCTGCCGCACCGGGACGGACCGACTGCTCGAGAACCCGGCCGTGCCAGGATAGACCGCCACCAGCTCGTGATCGCCAATCGGCAGGCCCAGGGTTGTGAGCGACGCCCTGCTCCCGTCGGGACCGCTCCGCAACTGCGCCGTACCGACGACGACGCCCTCGCGTTCGAAGACGACGACGCCTGCCGGAGCGTGGCCGTCCGACGCGGCGCTCACGATCGCGGTCAGCCTGACCGACGCGCCGACTGACACTGACGGCGAGGAGGTCGAGAGCGTGGTGGTCGTTTCGACGTTCATTGGGGGCAGCGCCGTCCCGGCCTCGGACCCGCCGGCCGCCGACCGCGATCCTGTCTTCGGCTGCGCGGGCCTCTCGTTTGGCCGCGCACGAGGATCCCGCGGCGATGCCTCGGCAACGCCCGGCTCGGACTCTTTGGCGCCCGACCGCCGCGTGGCCGGTGATGAAGAGAGAGAGGGCATTGTGAGACCTGGCCCTGATGGAGGCGGAGCGGGTGACCCGGAGGAACGGCCGCCGCCGCCCGCCATCTGAGGCCCCGACCGGATTCCGCCAGGGCCGTCGCCCACAAGCACCCGCTGCCCCCAGCCATGCGACTCCAGCCACGAGACAGTCGTCATCATCGGCCCGGGGAGCCGGCTCTCCAATGTCTGAGGCCCGGACCCGAAGATCCACAGCATGACCAGGCCCGTCCCCGCCATGCCCGAGAGCACGGCTCCGAGCGCCCACCCGGAGACGGATTCACCCTCCGTCAGCCAGTCGCTGACGGTGCGAATCGAGAAACCGACCACGATGATGAGAAAAACGACCCCAAGGAGGTCGACCGCGTACCGCAGGAGGGCAACAAACAGCGTGAGGGCGGCCGTCAGACCCAGGATGGCCAGCCAGCGAGGCACCTCTTCCGTGATTTGCACAGGCGGCAGGCCCGTGTGGAAGTGGCCGGACGACCCGATCCCTTTATCTCGTTGCGCAACCATTGGTTGTTAGCTACAGCTTAGGCGGCCGCCGGACCTCAATCATCGGTCTTCCTACCCCAGCCTTTCAAGCCGATCATTATTCATATCGGCAGATTTTGTATCGGACTCGATACTTTCGGAGCCGAACGGAGCGCTTTTGGCAGAAATCAGCGCCAGCGGAAGACCTTGAGCGCCACTACAAAGCTCACGCTTCCCCAGACGGCGAGGAGGGTCAGATCGCGAAGGAGGTCTGCCGGCCCGGCCCCCTCGAGCATGACGGCGCGGAGCGCGTCGTTCAGCGCCGTCAGCGGCAGAACCTGAATGAACGGCTGCATGCCCTGCGGGAAGTTCGAGGACGCGAAAAACACGCCCGACAGCAGCCACATTGGCAGCATGACCAGGTTCAAGAGTCCCGAAACGGCTTCCACCGTCCGGGTCCGGCTGGCCACCAGCAGCCCGATGCCGCCGAATGCGAGCGCCCCCACCACGCACGTGGCCAGGAGCACAATCACGGACCCGCGGAGAGGCACGCCAAACACCAGCGTGCTGAATCCGAGCAGGGCGCCGACCTCGAGCAAGAGGAACATCAGCCGTCCAAGCAGCTGCGCCAGCAGGTAATCCCGCCGCCGCATCGGTGAGGCCACCAGCCGCTTCAGAAGCTTTCGGGTTCGCGCGGACACGATCGAGAACCCGAGCCCCCAGAGGCCGGTGCTCATGATGTTCATTCCGAGCAGGCCCGGGATCAGCCAGTCGATGTAGCGTGATCCAATGGTCTCGACGTGCACATCTCGCGGCGTGAACACGTCGGAACGACCCGCCGCTCTCTGCAGCGCATCGTCGACGGCGCGTCGGGCGAAGCGGCTCTCGGCGCGCGTCGGATCGAATCGGTAGACGGGCGGCGGACCCGGCTCGATCACGAGCTGCACGTCGGCCCGCTGCAGCGTGGCCTGTACGTCGGCCGGATTCACGATGCGCGGCTCGATGCCGCGCGCACGGCGAAGGGCCTCTTCGATCGCCGCCCGTCCCGGGCCGTCGAGGACGCCAACGACGATGGGCTGGTCGCCGCGCGACCGGAACGCGATGCCGAGCGCGCACGCCATCAGGATGGGAAACACGAATACCCAGAAGACGGCTTCGGGCTCGCGCAGGAACTCACGGAGGCGCGCGAGGGTGAGCTCGACGAGCGGTGGATACGTGCCGCCGCGATCAACCATCCCGCAGGTGCCTCCCGGTGAGCGCGACGAATACGTCTTCGAGCGTGGCGCTGTGCGTGGTCAGGTGCGACAGCGTCGCTCGGCGCGCGCCGAGCGCGACGAGGAGGGCCGGCACGGCCAGGTGCACTTCCGAGGTGCCGAGCGACCAGGTGCCGTTTGCGACACGCGCGTCTCGAACGCCGGGCAGCGCCGCCAGCACGGCCTGGTCGGGCGCCGTCGCCGGGTCGGCCACGGCGAATTCGACGACGTGCTCGGCGCCGAGGGAAGCAATGAGCGCGCGCGGCGTATCGAGCGAGATGACTTTGCCGAGATCGACGATGGCCACGCGGTCACAGAGCGTCTCGGCTTCGTCCATGTAGTGCGTGGTGAGGAGAATGGTGCCGCCCTCTTCCCGATAGCGGGACAGCAACTCCCAGAGTTGGCGTCGCGATTGCGGATCGAGACCTGTCGTCGGCTCGTCGAGAAAGAGCAGATCGGGCTTGCCGACCAGCGCGCAGCCGACGGCCAGTCGCTGTTTCTGGCCGCCCGACAGCTTCACCACCCAGCTTGCCCGCTTCGATTCGAGCTCCACGAGCTTCAGCACCTCGCTCACCGAAGGGCCGCGCGAGTGGAACGATCGGAACATGCGGACGGTTTCTTCAACCGACAGCTTGTCGCTGAGCTGTGTTTCCTGAAGCTGAATGCCGAGCCTGGCGCGCAGAGCGAAGTCGCGACCGCGGTTCCAATGGTCGCCCAAGCACCTCGACGTCGCCCGCATCCGGCAGCGTCAGGCCTTCGAGAATCTCGATCGTGGTGGTCTTCCCCGCGCCGTTCGGACCGAGCAGGCCGAAGCACTCGCCGCGTGCCACCTCGAGATCGAGCCCGGCCACGGCGACCAGATCGCCGTAACGTTTCACGAGCCCGCGGCAGCGGAGCGCGGCGGTCATCGCCGGCCATCGTATCAGACGGCCTCGATCCGTTCTCATCGGCGGGGCTGAAAGATGTCGGCTCGCGCGCGCACGCGGGGCTGAAGCCCCGCCGCCATAACGTCTCCGGCCCCGCGCCGTGCGCGATGGATCAAACGCCGTCATTTGTGGAGGCGGGGCGTTAGCCGCGCCGATGACGGATGTCGGCTCGCGCGCGCACGCGGGGCTGAAGCCCCGCCGCCACAACGTAGCCGTCGCGTGCACGCGCTGTGATATGAGGAGAAGGCGATGAAAGTCTCGATCAGCGTGGGTCTGGCAATCGTCCTGATTGCCGCCGGCGCAAGTGGCCGCGGCCAGGAGCCATCGGCGTTTGGACCCGGCGCGCGCGTGCTGCTCGATGCCCACAACGCGTATCCGTACGAAGGGCCGTTACGCGGAACGGTTGAAGCGGGCGCTTGGAACGGGCGTACCGGTGGCGATCGAGCAGGATCTCGTGTGGTGCCCCACGGCGGGCGGCGCCTTCGACGTGTTCGTCTCACACGACGCCGTATGCCGCGGCCACGAACCCACCTTGCGCCAGTATTTTTTCGAACAGGTGAGGCCGGTCATCGAGGCGGCACTCGCACGGCCGGGGGCGGCGCAGTGGCCCGTCGTCACCTTGAACCTCGACTTCAAGATGGATCCGCCGGAGCTTCACCGTGCAGTGTGGGAGCTGCTCGGCGAATACAACGCCTGGCTGACGACGGCGCCGCGGCTGGCCAGCGCCGACGAGCTGGCGCCGCTGAGCGTCGGACCACTGCTGGTCCTGACGGGAGAAGCCGACGCGCAGCAGTTGAGCTTTCATGATCGCGTGGCCACAGGGGAGCGCCTCCGGCTGTTTGGCGCAGTGCACAACGCGCCGCCGCTTCCCGGCGCATCTGCCAACGCCGTCCCCGTCCCAATGCCTGCCACGAACTATCGACGCTGGTGGAATCAGCCGTGGAAGGTGGTCGAGCCCGAGGGACAGCGCGCCGCCGGAGAATGGACATCGGACGACACTGCGCGGCTGACACGGATCGTCCAGGCTGCCCACGACGCCAATCTGTGGGTGCGGTTCTACACGCTCAACGGCCTGTCCGACGCGGACAGCGAGGCCAACGGATGGTCAGCGAGCTACAACTTTGGCTCGTTGCGCGCCGCCGAGGTCCGCTGGCGCGCGGCCGTCGCGGCCAGGGCGGATTTCGTGGCCACCGATCAGTACGAGGATCTCGCCCCGATTGTGCGGTCGCCTGCCGAGCAGCCACGCTGACGCCGGGGCGCACCGCGACGCAACTTCGCTTGGACCTTCTTGTATGCTGAGACGATGGCGACCGAGTGTACGGTGGTGATCGCGCCCGCAGACCTGATGCAGCCGCTCTGCGAGCGGCTGCGCACGCTGCCGGGCGAGCTCGTCACGTGCGCGGACAGCGACATTCCGCTGGCGATCGATACGGTGGTCGAGCGACGCCCTGCTCGTGTGGCGATTGAACGGCTGTTCGCGGCCACCTCGCGCGGCGCGGCGCTGGTCGCGCGATTGAAGGTCGACCCGACGCTGGCCGACGTCGAAATCCGGATCGTGTCGCACGACAGCGACTACTCGCGCGTCTCGCCCAGGCGGCCTCCAATCGACACCGCCGGCGGCGGGTTGGCCGTCGCGGCGCCGGCGCCGGTGCTCGATCGACGCGGCACGCGGCGCGCGCCGCGGACTGTCATCGTGGACGGCGTTGACATCGTGGTGGACGGAAGCCCCGCTCGCCTGGTGGATCTGTCGACTGTCGGCGCGCAGGTGCTGTCGGCAGCGGTCCTCAGGCCGGGTCAGCGCGTGCGCATCTCGATGGTCGACGAGCGCGTGACGCTGCGCTTTCAGGCCGCCATCGTGTGGGCGGCCTTCGAGCTGCCGAAAGGCGGCGGAGCGCCCCGCTATCGCGCGGGGATGGATTTTTCCGGCGCCGATGTCGATGGCATCATCGACTACGCGTCGAGGCACCGGCGGCCGGAGCGACGAGCCTACGCACGAACGGAGCGAACGCGCGAATTCAGTTCAGCAGGTCCGTCCGGATGATCGTTTCGTCGCGATCGGAACCTGTCGAGACAATCGCCGCGGGCGCGCCGGTCACCTCTTCGAGCCGCGCGATGTAGGCGCGCGCCGCCGCCGGCAGGGCGTCGAAGCTGCGCACGCCCCGGGTCGGCTCGGTCCATCCCGGTAATTCTTCGTAGACCGGCTCGCAGCGTCCAAGCAGCTTCAGATCCGCCGGGAAGTCCTCGAGCGCGGTCGCGCCACATCGATAGCCCGTGCAGATCGAGACCGACGGCAGGCCATCGAGGACATCCAGCTTGGTGAGCGCGAGCGCGTCGATGCCGTTCACGCGCACCGAAAAGCGCACGGCCACGGCGTCGTACCAGCCGCACCGGCGCGGCCGCCCCGTCGACGCGCCATACTCCTGGCCGCTCTCACGCAGCCGCTGTCCCATCTCGCCGGTGAGCTCGGTTGGCAGCGGACCTTCGCCGACGCGCGTCGTGTACGCCTTGACGACGCCGAGCACCGTGCCAATCGCGCGCGGCGGAACGCCGAGGCCCGTACACACGCCGCCAATCGACGCGTTCGACGAGGTCACGAAGGGATAGGTGCCGTGATCGATGTCGAGCATCGTGCCCTGCGCGCCTTCGATACAGGATCGCGCGGCCCTCGGCACCTGCCTGTGCGAGGTAGACCGAGGCATCCACGATCCACGGCGCGAGTCTCGCCCCGACCACCAGCAACTGGTCGTACACCTGCTGCCAGTCGAGCGTCGTGTCCTTGATCACGCGATTGCGGGCCTTCACGTTCTCGCGCACGCCCTCTTCGAGCACGGCAGGGTTCAACAGGTCGCACACGCGCACGCCGCGCCGCGCAATCTTGTCTTCGTAGGCCGGGCCAATGCCGCGCGACGTCGTCCCGATGCGGCGCTCGCCGCGGCGGGCCTCCGACAGGATGTCCAGCTCGCGATGATATGGAAGGATCAGGTGCGCGCGATCGCTCACGAGCACGCGCCCGTCGACCTCGACGCCGATCCGCGCGAGCTCGTCCACCTCGGCGAAGAGCGCCTGCGGATCGACGACCACGCCGTTGCCGATGATGCAGGTGACGCCCGGGTGCAGGATGCCCGACGGGATCAGGTGCAGGACGAATTTCTGGCCCTTCACGTATACCGTGTGGCCGGCGTTGTGGCCGCCTTGATAGCGCGCGACGACGGAGAAGTTCGGCGTCAGCAGATCGACGATCTTGCCTTTGCCCTCGTCGCCCCACTGCGCGCCCAGTACCGCAAGATTTTTCGGCATGGTCGAAGAGAGGTCATCGTATACCAAGTGCTTGGTGCTTGGTGCGTCGTGCTTGGTGCGTCGTGTTTGCTGCGTCGTGCTTAGTGCATCGTGCTTGGTGCGCTGGTGATACGATCCCCGGATGCTCCTTGTCGACGGCCGATCGCTGACGCTCGAGGCGATCGTGTCGGTGGCACAGGGCACGCGCAAGGCTGAACTCGCGCCCGACGCGCGGCAGCGTATCGAGCGATCGCGGGCGGTGGTGGACGCGAAGTCCGCGGGCCCGGACGCCGTCTACGGTGTCAACACGGGCTTCGGATCGTTTTCCGAAGTGCGCATCGACGCCGCGGCGCTCGACGCGCTCCAGATCAATCTTCTGCGCAGTCATGCCGCGGGCGTCGGGCCGCCGCTCGGCGAGCCGTCGGTCCGCGCCATGATGCTCCTGCGCGCGAACGTGCTCGCGCGCGGCCATTCCGGTATTCGCGCGGCAACCGTCGACGCGTTGCTCGCGCTGCTCAACGCGCGCATTCATCCGGTCGTGCCGAGCCGAGGATCCGTCGGCGCCAGCGGTGACCTGGCTCCGCTGGCACACCTGAGCCTCGTGCTCGTCGGCGAAGGTGAGGCCTTGACCCCGAACGGCCGCCATGCCCGGCCAAGACGCGCTCCGACTCGCCGGGCTCGACCCGGTGCGGCTCGGACCCAAGGAAGGGCTCGCCCTGATCAATGGCACTCAGGCCTCGGCCGCGGTCCTGGCCCTGGCGCTCGACCAGGCGCTTCGCCTGGCCCGTGCGGCCGACGTGGTGGCCGCGCTCTCGATCGACGCCCTTCGAGGGTCGAGCCGGCCGTTCGACATGCGTATTCACGAGGCGCGTCCGCATCCGGGTCAGGCCGTCTCGGCCGCCAACATCGCGCGGCTCCTGGAGGGGAGCGCCATCAACGCCTCCCACGCCAATTGCGGCCGGGTCCAAGACGCCTACTCGCAGCGCTGCGCGGCGCAAGTGCATGGCGCTGTGCGGGATGCGCTGGGCTTTGTCCGTTCAGTGGTCGAGATCGAGGCCAACTCGTCGACCGACAACCCCATGGTCTTTGCCGAAACCGGCGAGATCGTGTCGGGCGGCAATTTTCATGGCGCCCCGCTCGGCATGTCGGCCGACCTGCTGGCCATTGCCGCGGCACAACTTGCCACGATCAGCGAGCGCCGCGCGGACCGCCTCGTCAACCCGGCGCTCAGCGGGTTGCCGCCGTTCCTGACCGAGCGCGGGGGCATCGAATCGGGTTTGATGATCGCGCAGGTGACGGCTGCCGCGCTGGCCTCGGAGATGAAAACGCTGGCGCACCCGGCGTCGGTCGACACGATTCCGACCTCGGGCAGCAAAGAGGACCACGTGAGCATGAGCATGACGGCGGCGCTCAAGGCCGAGCGCACACTCGCGCTCGCCAGGGATGTCATCGCGATCGAGCTGCTGTGCGCCGCGCGCGCGATTGATCTGCTGGCGCCGCTCACGACATCGGCGCCGCTCCTGCGGGTGCACCGAGCGGTGCGCGCGGTCGCGCCGGCGCGCGATGGCGATCATCCGCCATCGCCGGACATCGCGGCGATTGCAAGGCTCATCGAGGCCGGCGAACTCGATCACGCCAGCGGGGTCGACGTCAACTGATAAATTTTCGTTTACACGATTGACAACCTGTCGTCGGGTACTTACCTTCATACTCTTCCGCCACACACCGGACGTTTCGAAGAAGGCGATGTCTGCTGGTACCAGAACCATCCGTGCCCCGCGAGGTTCCGCGATCACCTGCAAAGGGTGGCCGCAGGAGGCCGCGCTCCGCATGCTGATGAACAATCTCGATCCGGACGTCGCCGAGCGCCCGGAAGATCTTGTCGTCTATGGTGGATCGGGCCGCGCCGCGCGCAGCTGGGAGGCGTTTGACGCCATCGTCGGGGCGCTGCGCGCGCTCGAGGGCGACGAGACGCTGGTGGTGCAATCCGGTAAACCGGTCGGGGTCTTCCGGACGCACGCGGGCGCGCCGCGCGTCATCATCGCGAATGCCCTGCTCGTGCCTGCCTGGTCGACGTGGGAAATATTCCGTGATCTCGAACGGCGCGGCCTGACGATGTACGGTCAGATGACGGCTGGCAGCTGGATCTACATCGGCACACAGGGCATTCTGCAAGGCACCTACGAGACGCTCGCATCGCTGGCCCGCCGCCATTTCGACGGCAGCCTGGTGGGCCGCACTGTCGTCACGGCCGGTCTTGGCGGCATGGGTGGCGCCCAGCCCCTTGCGGCCACCATGAACGGGGCGGCAGCGCTCGTCATCGAGGTCGATCCGACGCGGATTGCCCGACGACTCGAAACCGGGTATCTGGACGAGGCGACCGCCTCGCTGGATGATGCGCTCGAGCGGCTGCGGTGCGCCGCGACGGAGCGCCGGGCGCGCTCCATCGGCCTCCAGGCCAACGCGGCGGACGTCCTGCCGGCACTGGTCGCGCGCGGATTCTCACCGGACGTGGTAACCGATCAGACCTCGGCGCACGATGCCCTCAATGGATACGTGCCGAACGGCATGTCGATTGAAGCCGCGTGGGCGCTTCGTGAGCGCGATCCGCGGGCGTACATCGCGCGCGCGGTGGCTGCGATGGGAGTCCACGTCGGCGCGATGCTCGCGCTCAAACGGCGCGGGAGCGTGGTGTTCGATTATGGCAACAACATCAGGGCGCAAGCCGTCGAGGCCGGCGTGGCGGATGCGTTTGAGATTCCCGGCTTCGTCCCCGAATACATCCGGCCGCTCTTCTGCGAAGGAAAGGGCCCCTTCCGCTGGGTCGCGCTCTCGGGGGATCCGGCCGACATTGCCGCCACCGACCGCGCCGTCCTCGAGCTGTTTCCCGACGACGAAGCGCTTGGGCGGTGGATCCGGCTGGCAGACGCCCAGGTGAAGTTTCAGGGGCTGCCGGCGCGCATCTGCTGGCTCGGATACGGCGAACGGGCGCGGTTTGGCCTGACGATCAACGACATGGTCCGTCGGGGCGAGATCAGCGCCCCGGTCGTGATCGGCCGTGATCACCTCGATGCAGGATCGGTGGCGTCGCCGCACCGCGAAACCGAAGGGATGCGCGACGGCAGCGATGCCATCGCCGATTGGCCCATCCTGAACGCACTGCTCAACACGGCCTGCGGCGCCACGTGGGTGTCGGTCCACCACGGCGGAGGTGTCGGCATCGGCCAGTCGCTGCACGCCGGCATGGTGATCGTGGCCGACGGCACGGCGGATGCCGCGGCGCGGCTCGAGCGCGTCCTGACCGCGGATCCGGGGCTTGGAGTGGCGCGGCACGCCGATGCCGGCTATCCGGAAGCATTGACCGTTGCCGCGACCCGCGGCGTCCGGCTGCCCATGGCGGGGCGTGTTCCCATGTCACTGTCATGACTATCGCGCGGCCGGCCTTCGAACGTCGCGTCCTGTCGGCTCTCGAAGCCAATCCGGCGAGAATTCCCGTGCTCGTGGGCGGCTGCGGCACGGGACGCACGTACCTCCTGCGCCGGCTGCGCGAACGGCTCGGCCGAACGGGCTGCCAGTACATCGATGTCGAGCGGTCGGCAACCACGCCCGAGCGCTTCCTCCGCACCGTCGTCGGCGCATCGCCGTTCTCGGCGCCTGATGTCGATGTGAAGGTGAAGTCGCCGCGCGAGGCGTTCGATGCGCTCGTCGCGTTTTTCCAGGGCGCCCGCAGCCGGTCCGGCGGTCCGGTGACGTTCCTGCTGGACGAAGCGCTCGAGTTCCGAACCTTCGAGAACTTCCCGGGGCTGCGCGACGTGCTGCGCGACCTGGTGACCGGCCTGACGAGCTCGACGAATCATTTCGTGCTCACGACGCGCTACATCACACGCGCGCTCCGGTTCTTCCGCGACAAGTCGCAGGCGCTCGAGGTCGTGCACCTCACGCCACTCACGGCCGACGAGTTGCGCGATGTGATTGGCCCGGTGTATTCGGCCGATGCCGACGTGCTGACCGCCGTCCATGCGCTGACCGACGGGCACACCGGCTATGCGCAGGCGCTGACGCACGCGATGGAGGAGCTCGGCGCCGAATCCCATCAGCGCGCTCGCGGCCCTGCTCTGTGCCGACGGCCAGCTCACCCGCGAGCTCACGTATTCCTACGAATTGCGTCTGCACCGGGCGCGCGGCTACGGCGCGCTCAAGGCCATCCTCGACATCCTCGCCGAGCAGGAGCCGCTGACGCTGACCGAGATTGCGCTTCGATTGCAGCGGACGCCAGGCTCGACGAAGGACTACCTGTCGTGGCTCGAAGACGTCGATCTGATCAACGTGCGGCAGAAGCGCTACACGATTGCCGATCCGCTCCTGCGCTTGTGGGTGCGGCTCCATTGCCGGCCCGAGCCGCCCGCCGAAGAGCTCGTCGCCCAGGAGGTCCAGCAGTTCGCGCTCGACCGTCTGCCGCACGCACCGGAGCCCGCGCTGGTCGGCGCGCGAGGCGACGGGGATCGGAAGGCGTGGGGAATCATTGAGATCGACTAGTGGCGGTGCTGAGAGATTTCATGGCTGACAGCTCCACACCGACCTTATATGAATGGGCCGGCGGTCAGGACGCGCTCGAACGCCTGACCACGCGTTTCTATGAGAACGTGGCCCGAGACGCCCTGCTCGCCCCGCTCTTCGCTCGGATGGACGCGCACCACCCCCGGTTCGTGGCTCAGTTCATTGCCGAAGTCTTCGGCGGCCCCACTGCCTATAGCGCGGATCGTGGCGGGCACGCCCACATGATCCGTGCGCACCTGGATCGGCACCTCGCCGAAGTGCAGCGCCGCCGGTGGTTCGACCTGCTGCTTTCGACGGCCGACGAGGTCGGGCTGCCGAACGATCCCGAGTTCCGGTCTGCCCTCGTCGGATACCTGGAATGGGGCTCCCGGCTGGCGGTGCTGAACTCCCAACCCGGCACCGAGGTCGAGCAGGAGACACCGATGCCCCGGTGGGGATGGGGCGTTGTCGGCGGTCCTTACCGTGCCGAGTGAGCTCGATCGGAAGCGACCGAAACGCTGACCACGGGGGCGAACTTCGGAGACGCAACCAGCCACGATGGGTTTTCTTGCCCGACTACTCGGGTTCGTTCCAAAAACATACCGAGGTGGAATCCACCTCGAGGGATCTGAGCGTTGGCGCGTGTCACCAACGCGAGACGTGGAGCGCTTCGTTCGGGCGCTGCCAATCCTCTCGCCAGACGACTCCGTCGCGTACTTCGAGGACACCGGAGAGCCACACGTGCGGAGGTATCTCGAGAGCGTGTCAGTTCCCACGTCAGTACAAGTAGCGGTGGGGACGCTATGGCCCAGGCCGGACCGCTACCATGTACCGCTCACCGTGAAGACAATGGAGGCGTTGGCAGCGTTTCTCGAGCGGAATCCGGCCGGATACTTCTGCAGCCACTGCCACGTGTATCGTCACGGCGTCGTGTTGCTCGAATGGCACGACGCGCTTGGAGACGATCCCATGTACATCTCGCGAACCATCGGCAGCGATGCGGTCGGCGCGTTTGCGCGGGCGCTCGGATCCACCTTTGAAGTCGTCACGTGAGCCCATCGTTCGATGCCGAGGAGTTGCCCCCGTGCTTGACCACATCAGTCTTCGCGTCGCGGACTAGGCGCAATGTCCCGCTGTCGTCCAGGCCGTGTACGAAGGTGAAGCGTCCGCCGATCGGACCGTCCAAGTGGAAAGCGGCGCGCGACAGCGGCCCGAGGTGATCGCCGAAACTGGAGTGACCTATGAATTATCCACACGCAGTTACGGTACGCTTTTGGGAGCACATCGAGCCGCTTGACCGGGGCACTCGATACGAGGATCCCCTGCAATCTGCGCTGGAACGCGCAACGGCAGGCGCGGTGACAGGCGCGGGATCACAGTTGAACGCGCTTGGTGGAATCGCATTTTCCGAGATCGAGCTCGCCCTGGCCGATCTCGAGGCGTCGGTTCAACTCACGAAGACAGTGCTAGAGGAAGCGGGTGCCCCGCAGGGATCAGAGATTCGTGTGAATGGCGATGTGCTGTTGGAATTCGGCACACTGCAGTGCCTCGCCATCTACCTGGACGGCGTCAGTTTGCCCGACCAGGTCTACGCGGAACTGGATTTCGAGGACCTCATCAAACAGATCGAATCCACTCTCAACTTGCCGGAGGCCTCATATCGCGGAGCCTGGACGGGGCCGGAGGAAACCGGTCTCTATTTCTTCGGCCCGGATGCGGAGGAGATGTTCGCTCGAGCCGAGTCGCTTCTTCGGCAGCTGCCAATTGCGCAGAACGCTCGCGTGGTGATCCGTCACGGCATAGATGCTCTGCAGCCACGGACAGTGCGCTTGCAGCGACACTAGCACCGATTGCGCGCGGCCCAGGGCGCCGCACCCGGGAGCGGGCCTTACGTCTCCGTCCTCTCCCGCATGATCTCCAGCGCCAGCCTCGCCGCCTCTTGTTCCGCCTCCTTCTTCGTCCGTCCTTCCGATTCGGCGACGACCTCCCCGCCGACGCGAACAACGATGTGAAAGCGCTTGTCGTGATCGGGCCCGTGTTCGCTGGCGACCTCGTACTCGGGAAGGGGACGCCCAGCCGCCTGCAGCCGTTCCTGCAGCGCCGACTTGTAGTCGCGCATGAAGAGCGGCGAGCGCGCGTGCTCGATCTCCTCGGCGAGTTCCTGCAGAATGAACTGGCGGGCTGAATCGATTCCACCGTCCAGGTAAATGGCGGCGATCACCGCTTCACAGCCGTCGGCGAGGAGCGCCAGCTTCTGCCTTCCTCCGGTCTTCTCCTCGCCCCGTCCAAGCAGCAGGTACTCCCCGAGCCCAATCCGTTGTCCGAGGCCGGCCAGCGCCACGGTCGAGACCAGGGCCGCTTTGGCCTTTGACTTCTGACCTTCCTGGAACTGCGGGAACTCGTGGTACAGGAGGTCGGCAATGATGAAGCCGAGCACCGCGTCGCCCAGAAACTCGAGCGACTCGTTGTCGACGACGCCGCCGGTCGCGTCCTCGTGCGCCCGGGACTTGTGGGTGAGCGCGTGCTCCAACAGACCCGCGTCGCGAAACCGATAGCCAATGCGCTGCTCGAGTCCTGAAATCGCCTGCGCCAACGAGATGACCACGCCACTCGGGACGACGTCGCGATGCTCTGCGATGATGCGGGTGGCGTCGGCGGCGAGGTCCGGCGGCACTGCCACGCGTACTTCAATCAGCCCCTCGGCGTTGAAAGGAAACATCGTCGATGACGCAGGGCCCGTGCTGGGAATCGATTCGATGCCGTGCGTCTCGAGCAATCCGCGCACGATGGACGCCTCGATCTCGGAATGCGTGCGGAAGATGACGGGCCAGTCCATAGAGTGCCAAGTGCCGAGTGCTAAGTGCTAAGCGCTTCGTCTCATGTAAGCGCCACGGCAACCGACGCCGCTGCCAGCGACGGCACCCCGATGTCATCGACCCTCAGCAGGATGAGCGTCATGTCATCGTGCGGCCCGGGCTGGCCGGCAAATGCCCGCACCTCGCGGAGGATACGCTCCCGCAACTCTTCGAACGGCAGCTCGGCATGCTCTTCGATGAGCGAGCCCAGCCGGTCCTCGCCGAACAGCTCGTCGTCTGGCCCCATCGCCTCGCTCAGCCCGTCGGTGAACAGCAAAAATAGATCGCCGGTCTCGAGCGGCAGCGTCACTTCTTCGAGCAGCTCGCGGAACTTCTCGCCGTTGTCGAACTTCAGGCCGAGGACCATGCCTCCGGTCGTGAGGATCTGCGCACGCCGCGTCGGATCTTTCGCCGCCAGATGGATGAGCGGCGTGTGCCCCGCCCGCGCATACGTCATGGTTCTGGTCTCGAGGTCGACGATGGCATAGGTCATCGTGATGAAGCTGCGGCTGTCGAGATTCGCGGCGATGATGCGATCGGCAGCGATCATGAGCTCGCGCGGCGAGCGATGGATCTGGGTCAACGACAGCATCAGTCCCTTGAGCTCCGCCATGTAGAGCGCGGCAGACGTGCCCTTGCCAGAAACGTCGGCGATCAGAATGCCGATACGGTGATCGTCAAGAGGCAGAAAGTCGTAGTAGTCCCCACCGACCTCGCGTGCCGGCGAGCAGTGAGCCGTCATGGTGAGGCCAGGCATGTGTACCGGGCCCTGCGGGAGCAGGGACATCTGGATGTTCCGTGCGATGCGCAGCTCCTCTTCCAGGCGCTTCTTCTCGGCCATTTCGGCGAGAAGCTGCGTGAGCCGGCTCGTCATGGTGTTGAACGAGTCGGCCAGCTCCCCGAGCTGATCCCGCGCCTTCACTTCGATCCGGTGTGAGAAATCGCCCTGCTGGACTCGTTCCGTGCCGACAAAGAGCTCGTGAACCGAGCCGGTGATCGACTTCGCCAGCGCCAGGCCCACCACAAGGGCGACGAACTGGATGACCAGGAACAGCACGCCGACGATCACGACGACATAGACCACCGTCCGACTGAGATCGATCCCGGTCTGGCCGCGCCAGGACGGCGCGAGGCGATCGTAGATGTCTCCAATGCTCATGCCGATGGAAACCGTCGCTCTGCCTCGCTGACCCGTCGCCCAATCGACGAAGCTGGTGAACACGACCCAGGGAAGCTCGAAGCGGGCGTTGTCTGGCAGGCCGGCTAGCGAGAACGGCCGCGCACCGGAGCGGCCGGATTGTGGCTGCGGGGTATTGGGCAGCACCGCCGCCACCTTCCGCAGCGCGATGCCAGTCTCGGCTCGAAGACGGTCGACGCTCTGCTCGTTCATGGGCAGATCGAGGACGACGGCGAAACGCGGCGAGGCGCCGTCGGCCAATGCCACGGCGCGGACGGCGAGGTTCGTGGGCGCGACCGGTCCGCTGCGAGCGGACTCGGAAGGCACCAGCGGGCCCTCGACGGTGTACGCGACAAGCCCGGAAAATCCGGCACACGGCACCCATTCCGGCACGGCAGGGGGCGGGTCCAGATGCGGCCACGGGCCTGCAACAATCGGCCGCGATGGCTGCAGGCGACCAGCGGCCTTCGACTCCGAGCTGGGACATGACCGGCCGGCCGGAACGATGGCCAGCGAGGCCTCGGCAAAACGCGTCGCCAGCAGCGTCTGCTTACGATCGAGATAGGCCTGTGCTTCGTCCTGATCGGCAATGCGACCGAGCTCCATCGCGGTGGTCCGGGCGAGAAACTGCGTTTGCTCGAGCGTACTTCGCAGTCGGGTCTCGACGATGTACTGGCTCAGCGTGCCGAACAGGAGCAGCCCGCACAGCAAGCAGAAAATAACGATGAGAAGCGCCGGCACGAGGCCGACGAAGATGAAGCTGAGAATGAGCTTGCGGCGTACACGCCAGAGCAGTCGGCGCCGCGCCAGACCGATGAGCCGCGCAATGAAATTGAAGAGTCCCAGCAGCACTGCCAGCGTCCCGGCAGTGCCCATCACGTCGAGAACGAAGTTGTCCCCCATCACGCGGACGAGCATGAGAGCGATCAACCTGACGCTGGCGCCGATCAGCACGGCACGCCCGGCCCACGTGCGCGTGAGCAGGGCCAGTGGGCGGCCGATGGGGGGAGCCTCTGCAGCCGGGCGGTCCGAGCGAGACGTCATGGGCGGCATCGAGGTCGGTGACGGAGGTTTGATGATATCGTAACGAACCCCTCATGAAACTCGTCGATCGCGTGCATTTCTCGACACTGTGCATCCATGCCGGGCAGGAGCCCGACCCCTCGACCGGAGCCATCATCACGCCGATTTTCCAGACCTCGACCTACGTGCAGGACGCGCTTGGCCAGCACAAGGGTTATGAGTATGCGCGGACGCAAAATCCCACGCGGGCGGCGCTCGAGAGCAACCTGGCGGCCATCGAGGCTGGACGCGGGGCTCTCGCGTTCGCCTCCGGCATGGCAGCCATCGCGGCGATTACGTCGTTTCTCGAATCGGGCGACCACGTGGTGGTGACCGACAATACGTATGGCGGAACGTTCAGGCTGTTCGACAAGGTGCTGCGGCGATACGGGCTCGAGTTCACTTATGTCGACACGTCTCGGCTCGACGCGATCGAGGCGGCGTTCACAGCGAAGACCCGCATGCTGTTCGTCGAGACGCCGACCAACCCAGTGCTCGGCCTGACGGATCTTGCCGCCGCGGCCGAGATCGCCCATCGTCGCGGCGCAAAATTGATCGTCGACAACACGTTCGCGAGCCCGGCCCTCCAGCGCCCGATCGAGTTCGGCGCCGATCTCGTCGTCCACAGCACGACGAAGTATCTCAACGGCCATAGCGACAGTGTTGGCGGCGTGGTGGTGGCCATCGCGGAGGCCGATCTCGAGTGGCTCCGCTTCTACCAGAACTCAGCGGGCGCCATCTTGAGCCCGTTTGATTCATGGCTCGTGCTGCGCGGCACCAAGACGCTCGCCGTGCGCATGGCCGCGCACAACCAGAACGGACTGGCCCTGGCGCGGTATCTTGCCGCACACTCGAAGGTGCTGCGAGTGTTCTATCCGGGACTGCCCACGCACCCCCAGCACGCGCTTGCACGCCGCCAGATGAAGGGCTTCGGCGGGATGCTGTCGTTCGAGCTGGGATCACTCGAAGCGGCGCGGCGGTTGTTGAACAACGTGCGGCTGATGGCGCTCGCAGAAAGCCTGGGAGGGGTCGAGAGCCTGATCTCGCATCCTGCGACCATGACGCACGCGTCCGTGCCGGTCCAGCGCCGGGCCGCGCTGGGGATCACGGACGGTCTCGTGCGGATCTCGGCGGGCATCGAGGATGTGGAGGACCTTCAGGCGGATCTCGAGCAGGCGCTGGAGGCAGTGTAGTCGGCTTAGGACGACGCGTGTGGCGGCGGGCCTTCAGGCCCGCGTCGGCCGCACGTTGCGGGGCTGAAGCCCCGACGCCACAAAGCGGCCCGAAATACCGCGCAGACCTTTAGGTCCGAGTGACGGCGTCGATCAGCCACGCCAGGTACGCGTCCGATCCGCCCGCCACCGGCACCACCAGGAATTCCGGTACCTCGTACGGGTGCAGGGCGATGAGACGGGCCTCGAGGTCGACCAGGCATCCTTCGGTTGTCTTGATGACGAGTTGACGCTCGGCGTCGGTGTCGATGTTGTCTTTCCAGCGATAGGTCGACCGCATCTCCGGCCACACGTTCACGCATGCCGCCAGCCGCTCGCCCACGAGCGTGCGGGCCAATGCCGCGGGATCGTCTTTCGCGGGCCAGGTCGTCAGGACGATCACGGCAGAGTTCACGATGCTCCTTGGACTTTCTTGCTTGTACTTTTCGGCACGGTGGAGTACAAGACACTTGTACTTTTTTCACCAGTGTGCGACAACAGTGCCACGACGCGCACTTGTCTCTGTACTTTTTCTGGCGACTCGCGTATCTTTAACTATCCGTGATCGCAGATCCTGACGTCCCATCGCCGCGCCGCCGGTCCTCACCGCGGCCGCCGCCGCAGCCGCCGCGTCGCCGCGTCCGCCGGCTCGTTCAGCTCGGGCTGATCCTGCTCGGGGCCACGCTGGTCATCGAATCGCTGTTTGGCACGCGGGGAGTGTCGGCGCTCCTAGAAGCGCGCCGGCAGTATTCGGCCGTCACCTCCGATCTCGACCGGCTCCGGGGCGAAAACGCCCGCCTTCGTGCCGATGCCAGGCGGTTGCGGGAAGATCCCCAGGCAATCGAGGAGGCGGCGAGGCGCGACCTCGGCTACATTGCCCCTGGCGAGAAAGTCTTCATCGTCAAGGACGTCAAGCCGGCGCCATCGACGCCGCAGGCCCCGTCTCAGAAATAGCGCGCGCTCCGCCCTTCCTCCTCCAGCCCCGCGAGCTCCATGGCGTTTGGAATTTCGGGGTTCGCCATGAACCACTTCCACACCGCACCAGTGCGGAGATTCTCGGCGGAGACGAGTGTGATGCCGACGTCGATCCCGATGACGTCAGGGTCGACCCAGCCGGTGGCGGGATTGAACGCATCGGCAAACCCATAGCGCCCGTAGATCTCCGCCCCGTGCTTTGCTTTCATGGCCTTCAGAGCTGCAAGGGCGATGGCCGGGGTGAACATCAGTGAGCCTCCCGGCGCGGCGGGAACGATGGTGCCATCGATGGGCCCGTGGGCGGGAGGCCCGCCCCACGCTTGATAGCCACTCGGGCCGTCCGACGCCGTGATGCCCCAGAGGTCGTCGGTGTAGCTTGGAAAGCGCGGCGCAAGGCTCAGGCAGAATGCCTTGTGGGCACGTGTGGCCGCGATGGAATTCGCCCACCACTCGATATGCGGCGCCCGCGACTCGCGGCGGCCGCGAAAATCGACCCACGCGTGCGAGTACTGGTGCACGAACAGCGGATCGGCGCCTCCAATGAACGAATACCCTTCGAAGGTGACGGTCGGGCGGCTCCAGGCATACCATGCCGCCGGCGGAATGGCGTGCGTGGGCGATCCGATCGCGAGCAGATAGAGAATCATCAGCTCGCAGTAATGTTTCCAGCGCGCCTCGAGAAAGCCCGATTCGGGCTTCCAGCCCATCGAGAGCAGATACGGATCGCCATTCCGCATCCACATGAAATCGATGCGCCGGTACACGCGATCGGCTGCCCCCACGAGCGCGGCGTCGCTCGAAAAGCACCGGCGGGCAGACAGGATGCCCGCCATCAGCAAGGCCGTGTCGATGGACGACACCTCGCTCTTCCACGCTCGCGCTCCCGTCTTTGCGTCGACGAAGTGGTGGAACCAGCCGCGCTTGTGAGGCATCTGATTGGCGAGAAACAGGATCGTCGTCCGGGCGCGCGCAAGGGCCTCGTCGCGCGGCACCCAGCCACGCTCGGCGCCGATGCACAAGCCCGTGAGGCCAAAGCCCGTGGCGGCGATGCTGGCGACGTCGCGGTGATTGGCATCGTGAAGCGAGCCATCGGTCCGCGCACGATCACGTACCTGACCGGTCCTCGGGTCGGCCTGCTCCTCGAAGAAGCGAAACGATCGCCGCTGCAGGTCATCGAGAAACGCGGTGTCGTCAGGCGACAGCGTGTGACCGCTGTGTTCGCGTGCCGGGCCCTGCGCCACGGCGACGACGACTGCGCACGCCGCAAGAGCGGCGAGGCCGGAACCCAGACGCCGCTCGAGGCCGGGTATCATGGCCGTGCGACCTCGAATTCCCCCGTCAACCCTTCCGCGGAGCTCGACCCGACCTGAATCTCGAAACGGCCCGGTTCGACCACCCACTGCATCGCGCGGTTCGGATACCCAAGGTCGTCAGGTCCCAGCGTGAACACCACCCGCTCGTGGCCGCCTGGCGGCAGTGTCAGGCGGCGAAAGCCCTTCAGCTCGAGCACCGGCCGCGTAACGGTCGACACGGGGTCGCGCAAATAGAGCTGCGCGACCTCGTCGCCTTCGCGTGTGCCCGTGTTCTCGACGGTTACGGTCACGGTCACCCGCCCACCGGGCGAGACCTGCCGCGGACTGACGGTCGAGATCGCTGAACGTGAAGGTGGTGTAGCTGAGCCCGAAGCCAAATGGGAAGAGCGGCGTCCAGGGCGAGTCCAGGTACTTCGACGTGTATTTGTCCAGATCGCTCGGCGGACGCCCCGTCGGCTTGTGATTGTAATAAAGCGGCGACTGGCCAACCGTGCGCGGAAATGTGAGCGGGAGCTTTCCGCCGGGGTTCACCTTGCCAAGGAGCACATCCGCGACCGCGTTCCCGGCCTCGGTTCCGGGGAACCACGCTTCGAGGATCGCGGGAGCGTTCCCAGCCAACCAGGGAATCGTCAGCGGCCGGCCGTTCATCAAGACGACGACCACCGGCTTCCCCACTTCGATGAGCGCGCGCGCCAGATCGAGCTGGCGGCCTGGCAGGTCGAGACTTGTGCGAGAGGACGCTTCGCCGCTCATCGTGCCAGTTTCGCCGATGACGAGGACGGTCGCGTCGGCGGCACGGCCGAGAGCCACCGCTTCCCCAATCCCTGTGCGATCCGCCGCCTCGCTGGCCATTGGATCGGTGAGCACGCTCAGATCCAGGGTCACGCCTTTCGCGTAGCCGACTTCGGTCGACGGCAGCGCCGCGCGAAGTCCGGCGAGGATGGTAATCGCATCCTCGGGGCGGCCATCGCCCGTCCAGTTGCCGAGCGCGCTGTTCCGATCGTCGGCGAGAGGCCCGACGACGGCCAGACGCTTCAGCGTCGCGGGCAGAGGTAACGTTTGCCGGTCGTTTCGCAAGAGCACCATCGATCGCGCCGCAATGGCACGCGCCGCCGCCCTGAATTCGGGTTTCATGATGGTGTCGCGCTCGCGTGCCGGATCCGCGTACGCCCGATCGAAGAGACCCGCGCGCGCCTTGAGTCTCAGGACCCGGCGGACCGCCTCGTCGACGACCGCCGCCGAAATCGCGCCACGGCGCACCAGCGCAGGACCATGTGTTGCGTAAGCGCGGCTGACCATCTCCATGTCGACGCCAGCCGGTAGCGCGAGCCGCGCGGCGCCAGCCTGATCCAGCGCCACGCCGTGGTGGACAAGCTCCTGAACGGAGTTGTAATCACTGACCACCAGACCATCGAAGCGCCACTCTTTCCTGAGGATGGCTCTGAGCGTCCAGGGGTTCGCCGACGCCGGGACGCCGTTCAGGTCGTTGAAGGCGCTCATGAAGGTGCCGGCGCCTGCATCGAGCGCCGCCTTGAAGGGCGGGAAGTACACGGCCCGAAGCGTCAGTTCCGAGACGTCGGTCGTGTTGTAATCACGGCCGCTCTCGGCTGCGCCATAAGCGACCCAGTGCTTGACGCACGCGACGACCCGGTCCGGAGCGCCGTAGTCGTCGCCTTGGAAGCCTTTGACGCGCGCGCGAGCCATCGCCGCGCCGAGGTAGGGATCCTCCCCAGCGCCTTCGGCGATCCGTCCCCACCGCGCGTCGCGCGCGATATCGACCATCGGCGCAAACGTCCACGCAACTCCCGCCGCACGCGCTTCCGCGGCGGCGATCGCGGCAGAGCGCTCGGCGGCGGCCGGGTCCCAGCTGGCTGTCTCGCCGAGCGGAATCGGAAAGACGGTTCGGTACCCGTGGATGACGTCGAAGGCGAAGATCAGGGGGATTTTCAATCGCGACTCGTCGACTGCCGCGCGCTGAAGCTCGTTGACGCGAAGCGCGCCGCGCACGTTCAGCGTGGATCCCAGCAGCCCCTTGCGCGCAAGGGCCAGGTGTTCGGGGCGGAACGCGCCGTTGGCCTCGCCGTCGAGCTGCTGGAGCTGGCCGAACTTTTCCTCCAGCGTCATGCGGCTCACCAGCGCCTCGATCCGCCTCTCGATCGCCGCATCGCGGCGCGGGCCCGGCGACTGCGCGTTCGACGTCAGTGTGACCGCGGTCGCAATCGCGGCGGCAAGCGACAGAGATCCGAGCGTGCGGAAAGCGCCCATGTGAACCTCTCGCGCGCCGAGGCGGCGTCGAGAGTGCGATCGAGCGTCCTCCCGGCGCACGATCGCTGTCAAGCGCAACCAGACCGCGATCGACCTCAGCCGATCGGTTCACCCGCAGGGAGCGGGAGCACCGGGGTGGAGGTGCCGGGGACCGGACGTGACAAATACCGGTCGATCTCCTGGCGAAGAGCCACACCGGCGGTGTCGGTGCGTGCAGAAAGCCGGCCGCGTGCGCTGCGCAGCCCCTGGCGCGCCCCGGCGCGCACCTCAAAGGCAGCGCGTTCGTTCGAGGCAAGATCGATCAGCCGTGTCGCGATCAGGTGCTGCACGCCGCGAGCGACGGCGCCAGGGGGACCCGACGCGGCCGCGCGACGATCGCCTCGGAACGCCTTGCCCACAAGGGCCGACACAACCTCGTCGAAGTCGGGAAACTTCGGGTCGCGTCCATGAAACTCCACCAGCCGCGCCGCCCGTTCCGGTTGGAGGAGCGCCGAGACGGCAACGTCGGCCGCGATCGTCGCGGCGCCAATCGAATCGAAGAACGGGGTCGTGCGCCGAGCGAAGAGCTCGGCGGTGCCGGTTTCATACCCAAACGCCGGCGGCGGGATCATGTCCAGAATCCTCGACGGCAGCGTCAGGAACTGCGGATCGATCGTCTCGAGGACCGCGGCAATCGCCGCACGCTGCCGTTCGGGGCTGACGACAGCGAGAACCGGCGAGGGACTCGGACCGTTTGCCGTTTTAATCGCATACGTGAACTGTGCGCCGCCGATCGACTTGGCCGCCGCGTTCACCTCATAGCGATGGAGCAGGTAGATCGGCAGCAGCCGCGCTTCGAGCAGCGACAGGGGCAGACCAGTCGGCAGGCTTGCGAGGCCGAACCTCGCGAGCGCGATCCGCCGGACGTCGATCTGCGCCTTCAGCGCCGCAACAGGATCCGCGCCGTTGTCCCACAGCGCGCCCAGAGCATGTCCCGTCCCAGCACCCCGGGCATCATCGTCTGACACGAAGAGGAGACCCCGTGCGAGGCCGTCCTCCACGAGACGAGAGAGGACCGCGGACTCGTCGGACGCTGCCGGCCACTGTGTGTAGCCGTACCGGATTGCCCACACGTCGTACTCGCCGAGGCCCGTCGCGTAGGCGTCCGAGAGATCGAGTTCGCCGTTCTTGATGGTCACGAGCGGCGCCGGATAGTCCATCACCGACCCGCGGTTGTACGTGCTGGCGGCGAAATTGTGATCGAGTCCAAGCGTGTGGCCGACCTCGTGCGCGGCGAGCTGCCGCAGACGAGCAAGGGCGAGGCCCGTGACGACGTCGTCTGGCGCGTCGGGCACGAGGGCTGAGGCATCGGGCGCATCGGCAAAGCCGCAGGACGCACCGCCCTGCGCGGTGTACGGCGGCTGGAGGCCCGTCCCGATCATGATGTTCTGGCGTACGCGAAGCGAGCCGAGCGTGACGTTGCCCTTGATGATTTCGCCGGAGCGTGGATCGATCACTGACGCGCCGTACGACCAGCCGCGCGTCGACCGGTGCACCCAGTTGATCACGTTGTACCGGAGGTCCATCGGATCGGCGTCTGCCGGGAGGATCTTGACCTGGAAGGCATCGACAAACCCTGCCGCGTCGAACGCACGGGCCCACCAGGAGGCGCCGGCGAGGAGTGCCTGCTGAATCGCGGGCGGCGCGCCGTTGTCGACGTAGTAGACGATAGGCGCGACCGCCTCGGAGCGCGGCGCCGTCGGATCCTTCTTCTGAAGCCGGTGGCGCTGGATCCACCGGGCTTCAAGGGGCGCGGTGATGGGAGAAGCGTAGTCGTACACCGTGAGCGGGATGAAGCCGACGCGGGGATCGAGCGCCCTCGGCGAATAGCCCGCCGGAGGAAGCTCGACGAACGAATGGTGCTCTCGGACCGTCAACGACTGCGCCGTCGGCGCGACCTCGCTGACAAGCGGCCCCGGAGGATCCGTCGTCACGAACGTCAGCGTGGCTTCGACCTCGGAGTTTCTGGGAAAGCCCTTCGTCCGCGCGAGGTACAACGCGCTTCGCGTGTCGTCGATCCGATAGCTCCCCTGCTTCGTGGCGCTCAGCCGCGCAGCGACGCCGTGCGCGTCACGCAGAAAGAAGGACGTCGCATCGACCAGGACGCGATCGCCCTCGGCGGCATCGACAGAGAATCCCCAGAGGACCGACGTGGCGAACGAGTCGGCGACGGCCCGCTCCTCCGCGGCGCCAGCCGCCAGTGCACGAAAGCGGTAGTTCGGCTGGACGAGCAGCACCTTCGGTCCGACGCGCTCGAACCGGACAACAGCAGATGGTCCGACCTGCCCGCGATCGAGACCCACCGGATTGGATCCGAGGCCGGCCGCCAGCGACACTTGATAGAGAAACTCCTCGTTGAAGCGGGCGATCTCGAGGAGCAGCCGGCCGTGAGCGTCGTCCCAATAGATCGGGATGTAGCCGTCGAGCTTCCGTAGTTGCGCAACCCGGTCGGAGATCGTCGACGGCGATGGCGGTGCAGTCTGCGCACAGACGGGCCCGGCGGCAACAATGCTCACCAGAATCGCGGCACCGAGGGCTTTCATATGAGTCCTCACGGAAGAAAATGGCATTGTCGTCGCCAGGATTGCCATGGACGCATGAAATCCGCCATGAGAGGCACGGAGGACTCCACCACTGGGATGAGCATACCCGCGGTCGAAGCACGTGATCATGCCGAGATCTAGCCAGCCAGCATCGCCGTGTGACAAGCTGGGCGCACCTGGCGCACGGGTGCGCCCCTGCGGGTCGCGAAGTTATGAAACACCTTATCCGCCTGACGGCTGTCGTCCTGTTAGTGCTCATCGCTCCCCCGGTTCCACCACGTGTGCAGGCCGTCGAAAGCGAGCCGGCGATTCGGCTGGTGTTGCTGGTGGCCGTCGACCAGTGGCGCTACGACTACCTGACGCGGTTCCGCGACGAATTCACCGGCGGAATGGCGCGCCTGCTGACGACGGGCGCGGTCTACAGCAACGCCTACCTCGATCACTATCCGACCGTGACAGCCGTCGGCCACTCGACGATGCTGACGGGCGCGACGCCAGCGGTGAGTGGAATCATCGGCAACGATTGGTACGACCGGGCGCTCGGTCGTAACGTGACCAGCGTCTCCGATCCGGGCGTCACGCTCGTCGGCGCGACCGGCGAGGGCGCGTCGCCGCGGCGGATGCTGGTCGCGACCGTGGGCGACGAGCTGAAGAGTGCCTCGCGCGCCTCCGCCGGCACGCCACAAGCCACGCAAAGTGTTCGGGCTCTCGCTGAAAGACCGCTCGGCGATTCTCCCGGCCGGGCACATGGCAGACGGGGCGTATTGGTTCGATACGGGGAGCGGCGCGTTCATCACCAGCACGTTCTACCGGAAGGATCTGCCCGCCTGGGTCGTGGCCTTCAACGAGAAGAAGCTCTGCGACACGTTCGCCGGAAAGACCTGGACGTACCTGGATCCATCGGCCGGCGCCGGCCACCCGATGCCTGCGGCGGCTGGGGCACCGCTCTATAGCGCCGTTTATGGCAGCCCATATGGCAACGAGATTCTGGCGGCTTTTGCCCAGGCGGCAATCGAGGCCGAACATCTTGGCCAGCGCGGCGTCACCGACTTGCTGTCGGTCTCTTTCTCGTCGAACGACGCCGTCGGTCACACGTACGGTCCCGACAGCCCCGAGGTTCGCGACATCGCGGTGAGGACAGACCGAACCTTGAACGAGCTGTTCGCGCGCGTGGACGCGCTGGTCGGGCTGGACCACACGATCGTCGTCCTCACGGCCGACCACGGTGTCGCGCCGGTGCCGGAAGTGCAGCAGGCACGACGCCTGCCCGGCGGGCGCCTCAAGGGAGACGATCTATTCCTGCCAATCGAGTCCGCGCTGAAAGCGCGATTCGGCGAGGGCCGGTGGATTCTGTCTACGGCGGGGACCTCGCCGTACCTCAATCACCCGCTGATCGCCGAAGAGAAGCTTGATGCCGCGGAAGTGCGGCGCGTCGCCGCCGCAGCGGCCGCCGGCGTCCCACACGTCGCGCGCGTCTACACGCGAGAGCAGCTTCTGGCCGGGGAGGTGGTGCCGGACTCGATCGGCCGTCGCATCGCGCGGAGCTATCAGATCGCACGATCGGGCGACCTCGAGATTGTGCTGGATCCGGTACTGGATGCGAGCCTCGGGCGGCACGACCCACGGGACGCCATACAGCTACGACGCCCACATTCCGCTCGTCTTCATGGGACCGACCATTCGCCCCGGCCGCTATGATGCCACCGTCGCGCTGAACGATCTCGCGCCGACACTGGCGACGATGCTCTCGATCGAAACGCCTGCCGGGTCGCAGGGTCGGGTGTTGGCCGAGATGTTCGCGCCCGCCGCACCCGACCACGTGCCGTCTACCCGTTGAAGTAGAGATACGCCCCGATGATCGCGCTGATGACCACGGCCGAGCCCAGGATGTCGACCGCGCTCCAGCTCTGACGCGACTCCCGCCGCTGCTCTGGCGTAATGGTCGCGTACGTCAGACCCACCAACTGCGTCTCGGACGGAGGCGCTGTGGCATAGCTGACGACCACCATCACGACGATCGAGACCAGCGTGATGAGGACGCTGTAGTACTGGAAGTAGATGTTGTTGACGATCCACAGAAACGACCCGTACGCATAGCCGCTCTCATACCCAGCCAGACGGAGGCTCACCGGGGTGTCCACGATCAATCGGAAGATCCCGATCACGAAGCCGACGATGAGCGCCCAGAAACAGCCCGCGGCGTTCAGCCGCTTGTTAAAGACGCCGAAGAAGAACACGACGAAGATGGGAGGGGCGAGGTAGCCCTGCACTGCCTGCAGGTAGTTGTAGAGCCCGTGCGCGCCCTTGATCACGGGAATCCACGCCATCGCAATCAGCACCATGAACAGCGTTGCGATCCGGCCCATGCGGACGAGCTCGTGCTCGGTCGCCTTGGGTCTCCATTTCTGGTACAGGTCGACGGTGAAGAGCGTCGAACAGGCGTTGAAGACCCCGGCGAGCGATCCCATCAGCGCCGACAACAGGCCGGCCACGACGATGCCGCGCAGGCCCGAGGGCAGCAGGTGCTGCACCATCAAGGGAAACGCGCCCTGCATGGCGTTGGGCGCCGCATTCGGGCCGAAAAACGCATCGGCCAGCCCGGCATTCCGTCCGCTCTTGGCGAGCGCGAACGCGATGAGCCCCGGAATGATGAACAGGTACACCGGGAACAGCTTCAGAAACGCGGCGAAGATGCTGCCGCGCCGCGCGGTCGACTCGTTCGGCGCGCCAAGGGCGCGCTGTACGATGTATTGATCGGTGCACCAGTACCAGAGCCCGATGATCGGCGCGCAGATCGCCATGCCGAGCCATGGGAACTGATCGTTGAAGTACCACGCGATGCGTCCGGGTTCCTTCACGGGCACCCAGGTCGACGCCACGCCCTCCGGGACGAGCGGCTTCCACAGGTTGAACATCTCGGACCCGCAGATTCGGCGCAGCTCATCCCATCCGCCGAGCTGGTACAGCCCGTAAAACGTGAGCATCGCCGACCCGGTGATCAGCACGACCACTTGGACGGTGTCGTTGTAGGCCACGGCGCGCATGCCACCGATCGCCGTGTAGAGGCCGGTCAGAATGATGACCAGCACCGACCCGATCCAGAAGCTGTCTATCGTCACGCTACCGATCGTGACACTGAGCTCTGGCAGCAGCGACGCGAACACCACGCCGCCCGCGAAGATGCCGACAGCGATCTTCGACACGATAAAGGTGATGATCGAGACGACCGAGAGCACATAACGCGACGACACCGAGAATCGACGCTCGAGAAACTCGGGCATCGTGAAGACGAGCGATCGCATGTAGAACGGGACGAAGACCCACGCCAGGACCAGTAGACACCATGCGTGGAGCTCGTAGTGCGCCAGTGCCACGCCGTCCTGGGCGCCGGAACCGGCGAGGCCGACGATGTGCTCGGACCCGATGTTCGACGCGAAAATCGACGCGCCGATCACCCACCAGCCCAGGTTCCTGCCGGCGAGGAAATAATCCGTGGAGGTCTCTTTGCTGTGCCGGACGACCCAGAAGGTGAGTCCGCCCAGGCCGACAAAGTAGGCCAGAATGATCAGCCAGTCGAGTGTCGTCATGTCCGCGCGTCGCCGCCCTTCCGTAGGTCCAGAAGCCGACGCCGGCGGATCAGGTCGATGGGCAAACCACCGGCGGCGGTCGAATGCCGGACAGGTCGGACCAGCCCGGCAGAGCGGGGAAAGTCTACCCGATTTCTCGGGCGTGCAATCGATTGCGAAATGAGGTCTGGTGAATGCGGCTTGGCCAAACCGATCCCGTCGCGTTCACGTAGGGACTGGCGTGCTCGAGAGGACGCCGCCGACGTTCAGTGGCGCGCTGGGCCGGGTCGTACTTTTTCTGTGGGTTTGCACTGGAGGCGGCTCGATCAGTGCCTCTGAGGCATCGCGACCGGTGACCATCGTGACCGGGCGTGTTGTCGACGCAACCGGGGCCGTCCTGCCCGGCGCCACCATTGACCTCATGGCGTCCGGCAGAGCGAGTGCGTCCGCCGTCAGCAACGGGCGCGGCGAGTTCACGTTCGACGCCGTCGCCAGCGGACGCTACGAGATCGTCGTCCGGCTGCTCAACTTCACGACCTGGCGAGAGGCGATCTCGATCACCGACGGTCGTCGGCGGACCACGCTCGCGGTCGTCCTCCATCTGGCGCTCAGCGCCGACGTGGTCGTCACCGGCAGGCGGACGTTTCGAAATCTTGCAGAGCTCCAGAACCCAAAGGAAAACCTCATCGGCGTCGGCTCGAGTGCCAGCGAAGGCGCGGTGACCGGCAGGCACCTCGATACCCGCCCGATTCTCCGCTCCGGCGAGGTCCTCGAGTCGGTTCCCGGCGTCATCGTCAGTCAGCACAGCGGGGAGGGGAAGGCCAACCAGGTACTACCTCCGAGGCTTCAACCTGGATCACGGGACCGATTTCGCGACGACCGTCGCCGGCGTTCCAGTGAACCTGCCGACGCACGCACACGGACACGGATACAGCGATATCAACTTCCTGATTCCGGAGCTGGTGAGCGGCATTCAGTTCAGAAAGGGGCCGTATTATGCCGAAGACGGCGACTTTTCCGCCGCCGGATCCGCCAACGTCACCTACGTGAACGCTCTCGATGCGCCAATCGTGCGAGTGTCGGCGGGTGGCGAGGGCTGGGGGCGAGTGTTTGCTGCCGCGTCGCCGAGAATCGGCGGAGGACACCTTCTCGTGGCGCTGGAGGTGAATCACAACGACGGCCCGTGGCTGCGACCCGACGATTATCGCAAAGTGAATGGGGTGATTCGGTACAGTCGCGGTACGCTGCAGAACGGCATCGCCATCACCGGCATGGGCTATCGCGGCTCCTGGAGATCGACCGATCAGATTCCCGCGCGCGCCGTGGCGGACGGAAGCCTTGACCGCTTCGGCGTCATCGACCCGTCGGACCGCGGAGACACGTCGCGTTACAGCCTGAGCGTCGACTGGATGGCCACCGGCAGTCAGACGCTGACACGCGCTTCAGCGTTCGGGCTTCGCTACGGCCTGGATCTCTTCTCCAATTTCACCTACTTCCTGGACGACCCGGATCACGGCGATCAGTTCGAGCAGTTCGACTCGCGGTTCGTGTCGGGTGGGCGATTGGTCCATCGGCGGCTGGCACGCTGGGGGCGCCTCGGAGTAGAACACCTGGTCGGGAGTGAGTTGCGACGGGATGATATCGGCACGGTCGGCCTGTATCACACGCAGGCGGGCAGTCGGCTCGGCACTGTGAGCCAGGATACCGTTCACCAGACGTCGGGCGCGCTTTTCGGGCAGACGGAGTTCGACTGGGGCGGGCATCTCCGGACCGTGGTCGGCCTGCGCGGCGATGCGTACCGCTTCGACGTCCGAGGCGACGTGCCGGGCGCGCGGCATGTGACGAACGCTTCATTGGCGAGCCCCAAGCTGACGGTCATTTACAGTCCGTTGAAGTCGACAGAGGTGTACATGAACGCGGGGGCCGGATTCCACAGTAACGATGCCCGCAGCACGCTTGGCGTCGATCGCTCAAGCGATCCGGCCGGGCAGGTATCGCCGCTCGTACGCGCCAGGGGCGCGGAACTTGGGGTTCGGACGATTGCGATTCCACACGTGCAGTCGACCGTGGCCGTGTGGCGGCTCGGGCTCGACTCCGAGCTGCTGTTCGTCGGAGATGCCGGGACGACCGAGCCGGGCCGCCCGAGCATGCGCACCGGCTTCGAGTGGAGCAACTACGTCAGCCTCCGGCGCTGGCTGGCCGTCGACATGGACCTCTCCTGGTCCCGTGGACGGTTCCGAGACAGCGAGGCGATCGGAGACCGAATTCCAGGCGCCGTCGAACGGGTCGGCTCGCTCGGCGTCTCAGTGGAGCCGTCAGTGCGGCTGTCTGGCAGCGTTCGGTGGCGTTACTTCGGTCCCCGAGCGTTGACCGAAGATGCGAGCGTGCGGTCGCGATCGACCAGCCTGTTGAACGGCGAGATCGGATACCGACTCGGCGCGCGGTACCGCCTGGTGCTCGACGCCTACAACCTGCTCAACGCACGCGACAGCGACATCGACTACGTCTACACGTCCAGACTACCCGGCGAACCCCTCGACGGTATCGAGGACCGGCATTTTCATCCTGCCGTGCCGCGAACCGTGCGCGCCACTCTCCAGGTGTCGTTCTGACGGCTGGGGTGCACTCCACGCGGACACTGCGCGCGGTCGCAGTAGAAGTTACACGCGACCGAGGTCCGGGCCAGCGGTGCGGTCGTCCATCTTCTCTAGGATTTTTCCAGCATCGAGAGTGGCACGCGGGGTGCTACTAATCCGGTCCAGTGAAGCGCCCGCGGTGGCAGAGGCCACACTCTCGTCCCACGGACGAGGGCGCATTTGCTACCGCTTTCGTTCCGCACGAGACCTCTCCTTAACGGGCCCTGGACCGAGCAATCGTGGATCGGGGCCCGCCCACCTCCGAAAACAGCGACGCAAGGTGATCGACCCACGGCGGAGCACGGCCGGTTCGCCGGGCCCGGCACGTGTTAGCATCAGCCCGCTCGAGTCGTCATTCGCCCACCAGGAGGTCCAATGCGCTGGTTCGTTGCGCTCATCGGCGTCGCCCTTTTCGCGCGCGCTGACCTGGCAGCGGCCGGTCCGGACCCCGTTTCCACGCCGACGATTCACGCCGCGGCAGCCCGCGCCGTCGTCGCCCTTGAAACGAGCATCCGCGTCTGGCACCAGAATCGGACCTGCTTCTCCTGCCATCATCAGGGACTGCCAATCGTCTTGACCGCGGAGGCGCGTACACGGGGCATCGCGATCGACGAAACACTTGCCAGGCTGAACATCAGGCGTGGCCTGCAAGGCCTGAAGAATCTCGACCGGGCGGTGCAGAGCGCCCAGCAGATCGATCCCGCGCTCGAAACGGGAAGCATGCTGGTCGCCGCCAGAGCGGCGGGAGTTCCCGCAGGACTGGTCCGGGAGGTCTACGCGACCACGGTAGCGAAGCGGCAGCTGGCCGACGGCAGCTGGCAGACGCTGGACAACCGGCCGCCCCAATCCTTCAGTCCCGTCACCGCAACCGCGATTGCGGTCACCGCCATGCGTGCCTACGCGCCAGCGGCGCACGCCGCGGAATCTCAGGAGCGTACGCGCCGCGCGCTCAAGTGGCTGCTGGCCACGCATCCTCGTGACACGGAAGAACGGGCGTTTCAGATCCTCGGCGCGGTCGAGGCCGGTGCCGATCGCGATGCCGTTCGTGCCCTGGGCGCCAACCTCTTGACCGAGCAGCGGCCGGACGGCGGCTGGGCGCAGCTCCCGTCGAGGCAGAGCGACGCGTATGCGACGGGCGAGGCGTTGGTCGCTTTGCGGTCGGCCGGCGTGGCGCTGACCGACCCGGGCTTTCAGCGCGGCCTCGGTTACCTTCTCTCAACCCAGTACGTTGACGGAACGTGGCGAGTCGACACGCGAATGCACGAACAGGCGATCGTCAGTCCTCCCCACTTCGAGATCGGCTTCCCGCATGGGGAGCACCAGATGATTTCGGCCACCGCGACGTCGTGGGCTGCCCGGGCGCTGTTCCGGGCGCTGCCCGAACGGCGGATGGTACCCGAGCCGCTGGTTACCCCATCCGAGTGGCGGCTCGAAGACGAGGCACCCTGGATGTCGGTGGCCATCTCCGGATCCGTGGCCGATCTCGAGCGCCTGCTGGAGGGCGGTCTCGATCCGAACAGCCACACCACCGGCGGGACAACGGCCCTCATGATGGCCGCGGGTGACCACGACAAGGTGAGCGCGCTCATCCGCCACGGCGCCGACGTGAACCTCGCCGCAAAGACCGGCTTCACACCGCTCATCGTCGCGGCCAACGATCCGGGCGCGGTCGACGCCATCCGTGTCCTCGTGGACCACGGCGCCTCAGTGACACCAACGAGTCCCAAGCCCCTCCACGACGCGTCGCCGCTCTTCTTTGCGGCGTGGGCAGGGAACGTCGAGAGCGTCCGCCTGCTGTTGGACCGTGGCGCCAATCCCCGCGCCAAGATGAACCTCGCGGGCATCTTTGCCCTGACGCCGCTGGAGATTGCGGTGCTGCAGGGGGACGCGGCAATGATCCGGGCGCTCAACCCAACGCCGGCGGACCTCAACAGGGTCAGCGATGCGGGAATTTCGAGCCTAACCGCGGCCGTAATGGCCAACCGGGTTGACATGGTCCGGACGCTCATCGCGATGGGGGCAAAGGTCAACGACTTTGACGAGCTGAGCATGACACCGCTTATGCACGCGGCGCTGGTCGACTTTGGCGACACCGCGGTCGTGGAGCTGTTGCTTCTCTCCGGGGCCGAGACAAAGGCGACGTCAAAGGATGGTCTGACCGCGTTGGACTTCGCGAGACGCGAGGGCCATCTGGCGGCTGCGCGTCTGCTCGCGCAGGCGGCACCGGGCAACTAGATAGTGCGCCACATTGCTCCTGCGTTCGCGCTTCTGCTGTTGAGCGCGCAGCTCCTATCAAGAGATACGTGCAAGTGAAGAGAGTGCCCGATGGCACCAGGTAGGAGCTAATCGGGACAGTCTCGAAACTGCGCGCGCGAGGGGCGTTCAATTCGAGCGCGCGGTTGTTGCCGCACGGCGAGTGCTGCAGGCCTGGCTCCCGCAGGCCGACGCCCGAACACTGCTCTTGCCGGATCGGCCCGCGAGCGCGGCCAATGAACGGACTTACACGCCGCACAATTCCGGCGCAGACCTCTACCCGTACCTGATCCTCACCGCGGAATTGACCGACCCGGCGCTCTATCGCGGCCGCCTGCTGGAAATGCTCCGCAACGAAGTGCGCTATACGACGGTCGAGGAATCGATTCCCGGCAACCTGAACTTCGCCAAGGGGACGCCTGACGGCCCAAGCCTCTTCGGCGCCGGGGAATACGCCAAGGACGGCTTGATCGCGGTCACCGAATATCTCGGCCGCGGGCCGTGGTTCGCCCGCATGGTCGACATGACGGCCGACGCAATGGGACGCGCGCGCACCGCCTCGCGATTCGGCAGCCTGCCGGCCGACGACGCGGAGCTCAATGGCGACTACCTGCAGTCGCTGGTGCGTCTGGCGACGATGACCGGCGATCGGCGCTTCCTCGAGTGGGCACGTCGGATCGGCGATGCCTACATCGACGAAGTGTTGCCAGGGACGAGCGGAGTACCGGCGTCGCACTGGGACTTCACCAAGCACAGCGGCGATGGACGCCTTCGCCTTCGAGACCACGGCAACGAGACGGTCGTGGGACTGACGATGCTCTTCACTTTCGAGCGTGCGCTCGAGACGCCGCGGGCGGCACGCTACGCACCGGTCATCAAGCAGATGCTCGATCGAATCCTGGCGTCGGCCAATCCGGACGGCCTCTTGTACAACGAGATCGACGCCCGCAGCCTGCAGGCGATCGACGAGCGGCTGTCGGACAATTGGGGTTATGTCTACGGGGCGGTCTACGCCTTCTACCAGGCGACGGGTGAAGCGCGCTATCGGGACGCCGTGCGGCGCGTTCTCACGAACCTGCCCAAGTATCGCAACTACGTGTGGGAGCCGCGCCAGGGCCTTCCGCTGGGATCCTTCGACGGTTACGCCGACGCGATCGAGAGCGCCATCTATCTGGCGAACCGCGAGCCGGTTCCGGAGGCGTTCGACTGGATTGACTCCGAGGTCGACGTGATGCTCGCCATGCAGCGGCCGGACGGCCACATCGAAGACTGGTACGGCGAGGGGAATTTCAATCGAACCCTGCTGCTCTACGCGTACATGAAGAGCCAGGGCGTTCGCCCGGTCGTGTGGGAACCCGGCGTGCGCGTGGGCGCGGTGACGGAGGGCGGGCGCCTCACGTTGCAGCTCGAGATGCCGGCGCCGCGGCCGATCCGATTCGATTGGGCCCGCCACCGCCGCTCGCTGAACTTCCCGGCGAACTATGTCCGGCTGAACGAGTTTCCCGAGTGGTTCCCCGTCGACGAGAACACGCTGTATCGCCTTCGGGGTCCCGCTGGCGCGGACTGGCTGCGATTGGGATCAGAATTGATCGCGGGTATCGAAATGGCTCCTGGCGTGTGGACCGTCGAGTCGCTTGGCCCACCTCCCTACGGCCGCTAGACCGTTCTGCGTGGCGCCGGTGTGGTGACCTTTGCGACCTCCACACACTCCCGCAGACGCGCCCCCACGCTCGCCGCATCCGCCGCGTCATCCAGAATCAGGTAGGCGAGCGCCTGAGAATCGGCGCTCACTGCATCCGGACGAAGCGCGGACGCTGCATTCACGCCATCCCAGGACTGGACTTGCCGCAGGAGCTCATTGCGCGCCACGAGGCCCACGCCATCTCTGAACGAGAAGTTCAGCACTCGCATCATTGACCCATCGTCTGAGGCGACACGCGGGCGAGGACGGGAGCCGCGTCCTCCCGAATCTCGAGCAGCAGCAGGCCGGCATGGTATTCGGCGGCTCCCTGGCGCCGGATGAAGGATCATCTCCTGAAATAACGCGCGAGCCGCCTATACCGAACGCGACCGCATCCTCAGTGAACCATGACCCGCCCCGCTCCCTCACACCTGATCGACCGGCGTCATGGGGAAACGCAGCGGGGGCATGGGTCCTGTTCACGTCAAAGACACCCATGTAGAACTTGCGAGGCCAACTCGTCGGCGCGAGTACTTCGTTGCCGCTGCTAAGTCTCATCGCGGCAATGGCCAGCGGTGAGCTCACGTGTGGCATTCTTCTTGATTTCTTGAGCTTTCGGTGGCGGTGCAACCGTGCCGTCGGGAGGGAGTTCAAATGCGCAGTGTTACACCGTCCGTGCGTGCGGCCCTGATCGGCATCGCGCTGTGCTCGTGGCTCGGTACCAGCGCGCTCGCCGCAGATCGCCCCGACTCGTGGATCACGGCGAAAGCGAAGCTGGCACTCATGACGACTGAAGGCGTGGACACCTGGGACCTCAACGTCGACACGGTCAATGGCGAGGTCACGCTTCACGGAAAGGTCGCGAGCGACGCGGCCAAACAAAAGGCCGAGACGGTGGCGCAGGGTATCGAAGGCGCCAAGAGCGTCAAGAACCTGCTGCAGGTGGTGCCGAAGCCTCAACGCGACATGGTGGAAGAGAACGACTCGGTGATCAACGACCGCGTGAAGAAGGCGTTCGACGCCGACCCCGTCGTGGACGGCTCCGGTATCTCGGTGGCCTCGGTCAACAAGGGCGTGGTCCTGTTGGCGGGTACTGCGAAATCCCTGGACGCGCACGTGAAGGCCGTCGAAGTGGCGCGCCAGGTGCCTGGCGTCCGGCGGGTGGCAAGTGAAGTGAAAGTGGAAGGCACCTACTAACGTACGGCGGAGGTGTTGAACTGGTGGAACAACAGCAACGACCGTGGCCGTGCAGGCCGCACGACACGGCTGAGGAGATCAAATGAGCATGCTCAATTCGGACGTTCTCAAGGGGAAATGGCAACAGCTCAAGGGTGAGGCCCGCATTCAATGGGGCCGGCTGACCGACGACGACCTCGATCAGATCCAGGGCAACGCCGAAAAGCTGGCCGGTAAGCTGCAGGAGCGGTACGGCTACGCCCAGGAGCAGGCCAAGAAAGAGGTGGACGAGTTCATTCGTCAGCGACAGGTGGGCGTCTAACGACAACCACATCGAACGCGGAGGCTCGCCGTCGGGGGGCGGCAGCTTCCGCGCCGGGATGCGGCCTACCTAAGGGCGCGGCATTGCCGCAGCGATTTCCATCGCCTGTGCCAAGGTCGAAGGGCTCGGACAGGTAGGCCGCAGGCCCGGCGTCTTCATCGGGCCTCACGGTTCGCCAACCGAAGCACCGTCGCCAGCAGCCGTTCGGGCTGCGCTGGCTTACCAAGGTGCACTTGATAGCCCGCCTCCAGCGCCCGCGTGCGATCCTCTTCACCCGCAAACGCCGTCACGGCTGCGGCCGGTATCATGTTTCGCTGGCGCCGAATAGTGCGGATCAGATCGTAGCCGTCGCGTCCCGGCATCGCGATATCAGCTAACAGCACATCGACCTGCGTGCCTTCGAGCGTACGCAATGCCTGCCCGGCCGACGAAGCCGAGTGCACGATCGCGCCGTGGTAGCGGAGAATCCCCTCCAGCGCTTCGCGGGCGTCGCTCTCATCGTCGACGACGAGCACGCGAATGCCGCGGAGCTGATCTCGCGTCGCCACGAAACTCTCGTCCGCGACGGCAGGCTGAGTGGGTCCGTCGGCCAGCCCCGGCAGCGTCACAAGGATTCGGAATCCGCCCAGCTCGCTCACGGCGGGTTCCAAGGCGCCGTTCTGCAAAGCGACGAGCTCGCGCGCCAGCACCAGTCCCGCGTCGAAGCGCCGCCCGGGAGAGAGGGTGCCAGGCGACGGCTCGTGTCGTGCCGAAGACGATGGCCTCCACGTCGCGCATCATAGGCGGGCCGCCATCCTCGATCGACACGACGACGTTCGGCGGCCGTCCTTCGATCCGCACCATTACCGTTCCCGCCGCGGGGGCGTGCACGGCCGCATGGCTCAACAGCGCCACGATGGCCTGCTGCAGGCGACCGCGATCGGCAAGGGCGTAGCGTTCTTCGGAGTCGACCGTCAGGCGCCAGGTCGGGCGCGATTCGCGCGCTTCCGCGTCGACTTGCGCAATGGCGGCTCTGACGATCGCCGGAACGTGCACCGGGACTGGAGCGACGGTGAGATTGTCGGCGTCGATCCGCCAAAGATCCATCGCGTCGTCAAGACGTCGGGACGCCTGGCGCACGTGGCGCAGGATGGTGTCGGCCGCGCGGGCGCGCATCGCGTCGTCGGTCGTTTCCTGACGGACGATCTCGGTCCAGCCCGCAATCGTGTTCAGCGAGGCCCGCACGTCGTGCGCGACCCGCCGACGGATCTCATCGCCAAGGCGCCGCGACCGTGACACGGCCGACCCATCGCCGCGACTCGTGCCGGCCATCAGTTCCTCTGGCGCCGTTGCGTCCTGACGCTCTCCGCGCGTTCCGCCCGGCCGACGATCTTGTACTTTCGCAGCTTGCTGTAGAGCGTCGGTCGATACACGCCAAGAATGCTTGCAGCGGCGCGCTTGTTGCCACGCGTCCGCTCGAGCGTCTGGATGATGGCCAGCCGCTCGATCTCCTCCAGGGTGTGGTGCGGTGGGATCGAGAACGCCGCCGACGGCGTCGCACCCTCCGCCTCGTGGAGGGCGGTCGGAAGGTCGCCAGGCGTGAGGGCGCTGCCAGCTGCGACGATGACTGCGCGTTCAATGGCGTGTTCGAGCTCTCGAACGTTCCCCGGCCATCGATAGCGCTGCAGAAGGCGCATCGCTTCAGGTGTGCACTGCTCCACGGCACGGCCGTGGCGGGAGGCGTACTTCTCCACGAAGTGCTCCGCCAGCAGGGGGATGTCTTCCGGACGCTCGCGCAGCGGTGGAATCCTGAGTGTCACGGTGTTGATACGGAAGTACAAATCCTCGCGAAGCCGGCGGTCGGCGAGGGCCGCATCGAGGTCGATGTTGGTAGCGCAGACCAGGCGGAAGTCCACCTTCACGGTGCGGGATCCGCCAACCGGACGGAACTCGTGTTCCTGGAGCACGCGGAGCAGCTTGGCCTGGAGCGCAGGCTGCATCTCGCCAATCTCGTCGAAGAGGACCGAGCCACCATCGGCCAGCTCCAGCAGGCCGACCCGCTCGGCAACGGCGCCAGTGAACGCGCCTCGCCGGTGTCCGAACAGTTCCGACTCGATCAAATCCGACGGAATCGCTGCGCAGTTGATCTTGATGAACGGCCCATTCACGCGCCGACTGAGCTGATGGATGGCGCTCGCCACCAGTTCTTTGCCCGTGCCATTCTCGCCATGGATGAGCACGCTGGCATCGCTCGGTGCGACTTTGCGCACGAGCGCCAACAACTGGCGCATCGACTCGCTTCGCGCCACGAGGTTGCCAAACGTGAAACTGGAACGGAGCTCCTCTTTCAGCTTCCGGTTCTCTGCGGAGAGCTGATACTTCTCGCGCGCCTTGTCGAGTTGCGCGAAGAGCAGCGCCATCTCGATCGGCTTTTCGATGAACCCCATCGCTCCGGCGTTCATCGCCTCGACCGCCTTCGGCACGCTGCCGTAGCCGGTCACCATGATCACTTGGACCTCGGCACTGGCGGCCTTGAACTCGACGAGCAGATCGAGCCCGGAGGCATCGGGCAGCATCAGGTCCATGAGGACGAGGCCGGGGCGCCATTCCTCGTAGCGCCTGCGCGCCTCGGCTGCCGTTGCCGCAGTCTGCACCTGATAGCCGCGCGGCTCGAGCAGGAGCTCGAGCGAGGCGGCAGCGTCGGCTTCGTCTTCCACAATCAGCAGGCGTGGACGCGTGGTCATGTTGGCTTCTCTTGGCCTCGAGCCGTTGAACGCGGAATGGACGGGCGGACTAAATCAGAGCTCTGGTCTAGGGCACACGGACGCGTCGGGCGGCTGCCGGATCGAGCCAGGCGTCGAGCCCGGCACGCATGGCCCGCACCATCCCGACGAGCGGCCAGATGCGATCCTGGACCACGACCTTGGTCGAATGCAGCGCCGATTCTACGCCTTCCAGCTTTGCCCTGACCGCATCGTCCACTGTACGGGCGCGCGCGGTGATGTCCTGCAGATCGTCGATCAGCGCAGTGGCACGCATCAGAAAGGGGCGCAGCTGCTCGTTCTCGATGGATTCGATGGTCGTCGATGTCAGTCGATAGAGGCGAAACGCCATGAACACCGTGCCCATGGTCAACAGGAGCTGGCCGGCGCTGGCAAACGCCAGGATCGCCAACCACAGATTGGTCGTCTCGAGATCCGTAGTCATCACTGTCCTCCGACACTTCGTTGTCGCTCGGTCACGACGGGTGCATGCAAATTACGGGTCCGGCCGGCCAGGCCGGCGACCACCGCCACGAGCTCGGGTCCTTCGACAGGCTTGGCGACGTGCACCTGGAATCCGGCCATCATGGCGCGGCGGCGATCCTCGGATCGCGTCAGCGCCGTGAGAGCGGCTGCCGCGACAGCGTGACCGCTCTCCGCCTCCCACGCGCGAATCTGCGTGAGGAGGTCATAGCCGTCGCGCTCCGGCATTCCGAGATCGGTGAGCAGCACGTGAGGCAGAAAGTGCGCGCAGCTCTCGACAGCTTCGGACGTGGATGCGGCCATCTTGACGTCCGCCCCGTGTGCCGCCAACAGGCGCCGTATGATCAACCGGTTGTCCTCGTCGTCGTCGACGACGAGGACCCGTACGCCATTCAAGCAGGCGGCGTCGGCCGTCGTGTCTTCCACTACGAGCGGCGGCGATTCGCCAAGTGGCTGCGGCGTGGCCGCGATGGGCAGAGCGACGACGAACTGCGACCCGCGCCCTTCGCCTTCACTCGTCACCGACACGCTCCCGCCGTGCAGCTCGGCGAGGCTTTTCGTGATTGCCAGACCTATGCCGAGACCTCCGTGGGCACGCCGTGGAGAGGCGTCCTCCTGGCGGAAACGCTCGAAGACGTGAGGCAGGAAGCGCCGCGCGATGCCCTTGCCGCTGTCGACGACCGAGATCTGGAGCTGCGATCCGGCGCGGCGGAGGCTGACGTCGACGCGATCCCCCTTGGATGTGAACTTCAACGCATTCGACAACAGGTTCCACAGAATCTGCGTCAGGCGATTCTGGTCGCCCATGACCAGGCCGCCGCCCCGGTCGAGTGACATCACGAGCTGGACGCCCTTGCCCTGGAACGCGGGCATCAAGCCTTCGGCGGCGGCTTCAATCAGCTGGTCGAGGGCGACGTACCGCATCTCGAGGCGCATCTTGCCGGTGATGATGCTACTCATGTCGAGCAGCCCGTCGATGATGGTGGCCTGCGCGCGCGCGTTTCGCTCGATCACCGTCAGGCCGCGGCCGATGTCATGGGGCGTCGGCGCGGTTTCCCGAAGCAGGTGCGTCCAACCAAGAATCGCGTTCAGCGGCGTGCGCAACTCGTGCGACAGCGTGCTCAGGAATTCTTCCTTCAACCGGTTGGCCCGTTCGGCGTCGGATCGCGCCAGGCGTTCCCGCTCGAGCGTGTCGCGCACCTGCCGATCGCTCTTGGCCAGTCGGGCCTCGGCGGCCTTGCGCGACGACACGTCGAAGATCACCGCCGTCGAGCCGCGAGCGCGTCCGTCGTCATGGACGAGCGGCGACACGGCGATCTGCAACCATGCCTCGGCTCCATCGGGCCGTCGCGCACGCAGTTCGCTCAACGCCGGACGACCTGTGAGCGCCATTCCGTCCAGCGTTTCGTCGAACTTCGCGCGATCGTCGGGATCGATGAGTTCACGGATGGACGCGCCGCGCATCGTGTCCGCCGACTGACCAATGATCGACCAGAAGCGTTCGTTGGCCAGGACCACGCGGCGATCGGCGTCGAGGTGAACCAGGCCCGCGGAGGCTTGTCGGAACACGGCTTCGAGTTGTTGCTGGCTCTCGCGAAGCTCGCCGGTCCGCTGGCGAAAGAACCCGCCGAACAGGCTGATGGTGGTGCCAATTGCCAGATACAGCAGTATCGGGACGATGCCCGCCGATCCAATTGCGTTCATCGACCACGAGGGGAACGACAGGAAAAACGTGCCGGCGGCCGCCCCGAGCAGGGTGGCGAAAAATCCCGGCCCGAACCCCGCCGCGAGGCTCGCGACTGTGGACCCGATCAGGAAAAAGCCGAACGGACCGGAATCGCCGATCAGGGGCTGCAGGGCAAGACGAAGCATCAGGCAGCCGATGAAGACGGCCAAGGCGATACCGTACCGAGACCTCGTGTTCTTGAGACCTTCAGAAAACAGCACCGCCGCAGCGGTCCAGCGGCTCATCTCGGCGTTCGCTGGGCGATCACCAGGATTGGCCATGGGGCGCCTGCCCCAGGTGCCGAACCGCGCTGAGCGAATCGCGTCCTTCGTCCCACGCCCGCCGCGCCTTGAGCGCTGCGTTCCGGAGACGTCGAATTTCTTCGACCGACTGATCCAGCCATGGCTCGATTCGGCTCCGGAATCGTCGGCCACCGTCTGTCAGATAGAGGTAGCCAACAGCGAATCCCAGCGCTGCGCCGATCACGGTCGTCGTCAGCGGGCCGACGGGGTTGGACGCTTCGCGCCACCTGGCTTCCGAAGTCATGGTTGTCGTCAAATGCCGCACTCCCGGACAAGAGGATGCTCAGGTAATCACGCTCAATGCGCGTCGCCGAGCATTGGGACGGATCACCCTGCTCAGCAGAACCGTCGGGAGACGACACAACAAGGGTCGTGCCAGAGAAAACTGGCAACCAGTAGGCCAATCAGCTCGCTGGGGGACCCGGAGGTGTCTTGATTGGATACACTCGCGGCCAGCGGCAAGTCACTTTCGCGGTCGGGACGCTGACGCTACCAACGCACGTCCTGGCTCCGACGCCGATAAGCTGTCACGGGCCGGCGCCAGCGTCCGACGCCGATACCGATGACCAGCAGGGCGGCTGCGAGGATCAGCCCGCCCAATGCAATCCCGGCAAGGCGGAAGTACGGTTCGAACCAGGCGAGATCGCGTCCGAGGACTCGTTCGGCACTTGCCAGACCCGCGATCGCCAGAACCGCCCCGGCGAGTCCGCCGAGCGCGATTCCCAAGACGAGCGAGAAAGTCCGGTTCATGGAGCACACCTCCGATTGCGAGGAGACAAACCTCCACGCTCGGAGCGCCACACGATGCGTGCCAGAGCCCGACGACGAATTTCCACGCAAGGAACCGTCACCGCGGGCGCCTCTTGCATCCGCCGTCACAGAGTGAACATCCTGCCGTAGCGGCGTGAAAAAAACTCCTCGTGTATCGGAATGCCGTTTGCACTTTTTGAAAGGGAACGGGCGCCCTAGGTCGGGGACGGGACCAGCACCGGCTCAACGGCCGCGGTCCAGGTCGCGATTTCTTCGTCGGTCATGTACCCGTCGGGAGGCAGCCGCGCATCCGCATAGCCCCAGCCGTGCACATCGACGAGATACTGTGCGCGCGACAGAAGCGTCCCGCGGCAGACGCGATCGACCATGGCCGGCGCGGCGGCACGCCGCGACCAGAGATTGTCGAGCACCCATTCGGGCACCAGATCGGCTGCATCGGGGTACGCGAACAGGAAGAGCAGTAGGTGTGCAAGCAGCACGTTCCCGTGATCGGCGAATCGACGAACCAGTCGCGGCCAGTCGAGTTCGCGCCCGGAGCGGCGGATGATATGCAGCACGTCGGCGCCGTCGAAGCGTTCCCGCTCCATGACGTACGCCTTCGACCAGATCATCTCCTCGGCCGGACAAATGTGCACCGGGACGCCGAGAACGATACCGGGGGTGCCATGCGTGATCCAGTCATCGTCGACCCGCACCAGTCCGTTGCCGCCGGCGAAGATCAGATCGACGAAGTCCTGCCCTCGCATGGCCTTTCCGATCCAATGCGAGAATTCGATTCGCGCCTCGATGTCGGCGCGCGCCAGCGCGCCCTGGATCCGCGGCCAGTCGTCGCGCAGCACGAACAGATCGAGATCTTTGGTGTGGCGGGCAAATCCGGCAAGCCGCTCGAGCGCATAGGTCCCGCCCACGACAAACGGAATCCCGGCGTCGTGCAGGCTTGTGAGGACGGGTCGATAAAGCTCTGCCGATTCGCCGTTGTCGCCATTCGGGTGGCGCGGTGCCGTCATGACGCCCTCCAGACGCAAGACCAGTACCAATGACGCCGGATCCGGATGTAGTCTTGCAGGAGAGGTGGTGATGACCACGGACACGATTCGCATCGGTGCCGTCGGCGACCTGCACTACGGACGCGATTCGAGAGACACGCTGAAGCCGATTTTCCAGGCAGTGCAGGACGCCCGGCCCGACGTGATGCTGCTGCTCGGCGATCTGACCGACTACGGGACGATCGAGGAGGCCCAGGCGCTGACGCGTGAACTGGTCGCTGGCATCAAGGTGCCGACGCTCGCGGTGCTGGGCAATCACGACTATGAGTCGAACGCGATGGAGGGTGTACGCCACACTTTCCGTGAGGGCGGCATCACCATCCTCGATGGGGACAGCTGCGAGGTCAAAGGCATTGGCTTTGCGGGCGTCAAGGGATTCGGCGGTGGCTTTGGCCGCGGCGCGCTCGGCCCGTGGGGCGAGGACGCGGTGAAGCGATTCGTCAACGAGGCGGTGCAGGAGGCGCTAAAACTGGAGTCGGCGCTTGCGCGCCTGAGGACGTCGGTGCGTATCGTGTTGCTGCACTATGCGCCAATCGTCGACACAGTGGTGGGCGAACCGCTTGAAATTTATCCGTACCTGGGCAGCAGCCGACTCGCCGAGCCGCTCGGGCGCCTCGGCGTGAGCGCCATCTTCCACGGACATGCGCATCGGGGCGCGCCTGAAGGCCGCACGATGACGGGGACACCTGTCTACAACGTCGCGCTGCCGCTCTTGACGAAGCTGTCGCCGGAACAACCCTTGAAGATCGTCGAGGTCGACGTCGCGTCGACGGACGCGGCCCAGTTGCCGCTGCCGCAGCCGACAACGCGCTGAACAACGGGCGGACTCACCGATGCGCCTCTCCGATGGCGCGAGGATTGCCACCCACCGGCTGCCCGCCGGCCATGACCGCCGGCGAGACGCACGCCTCGTACGGACCGGGCAGCAGAATGATCAGGGACGGATCCGGTGCGACGCCGCTCGGCTGCCGGCCCGTCGCGTGAAGGACATCTGACAAGCCGCTTCCCTGACGCCAGGTGTCGTAGTCGGCCTCCGACATCGTCACCGGCGTCTGTGCCTTGGGGTCGACGAGCCGCCGCAGCAGTTCGCTGGACCGATCGGCACCCGCAGCCTGCCACGGTCCCAGCGTGCGCAGATAGTAGAAGTAGGAATGGGACTCCATTTCCGTTGCGGCATTGTAGACGCCAGAAACGGCGTGCCGATCCAGCGTCTGCACGGATCGCGCGCAGTCGCGCAGGGCTCGGAGGGGGTGATTCGAGGCGTGGAGATAAGTGAGTGTCAGGCCGTAGGCATGCCATGGCAGTACGGCAATGATCGCGAGCGCCAGCGCGGCGCGTACCGCCAACGCGGCGCGCCCGGCGGCGGCCCAGAGCGCGACCATCGCGAGCGCCGTCCTCACTACCGACGAGCTCTTGAGGATTCGAACGCCGCCGATCTCGATCTCGAATCCGCCTGTCATGGCAGTCCATGCCCCGGCGCAGAATGCCAGCGCGCCAAGGACCATCGCGCCGCGCCGCCAGCGCTGAGGGATCCGTCGGAGCTCCTCCACGAGCCGGTGAGGCACCTCGCACGGCCGTACGGCGCCCGGCAGCAAGCCGGCTATTTTCTGTAAGGAGGCGGCGGCGATGAACCCGGCGCCGAGCGCCAGGGGCGGCAGAAACGGGTAGGCGTAGTGAAAGAGCTTTGACGTGCCTGCCGAAATGATCAGCAGGGGCACGACGCTCCAGACTATCAGCAGCCGCGCCAGCCACGGCCTGCCACGCCAGGACGCAAATGCCATGGCGCACAGGCCAGCGGCAACGATGATGTGGCTGCCGGAGCGGTGGAGCTCGCCCCACTCTTCAGTGAAATAGAAGTGCCAGGGCCGCAGGTGGCGCGGGTCGAGCGCACCCGTAAAGCGGGTGAGCACGTGCTGCCCCGCCATCACACGCCACAGGCCGAGACCCGATTCGACGGTTTGATAGACGAACCACGGCACGGTCGCGAACGCCACGACAAGCGTTGGCGTGATCCACTCGCGCCATCGCGTGCTCGCGATGTGACGCCCGTCGGTCCGCCATGCGAGCGCGAGCAGGCAGACGAGCGGCAGGAAGCACGCGGCGACGAACTTCGTCATGAACCCCAGCACGAAGTACGCCGCCACGCCGATCGCGTCGCGCGAGCGGACCCGGACGGACACGCCCTCGACCCACCGGGCAAAATGAAAGACACCGCCGCAGTAACACAGGAGAAGCGCCGACTCCATGTTGTTGCTCCGGAGGCCGTGCACGAAGACGAGCTGCCACTGTGTGAACAACACGAGGACGGCAATGAAACCGCAGAGTGGACCCGCCAGCCGCCGCCCAAGCAGGAACACATAAAGGAACGCGGCCGCACCGGTGAGGGCGTCGACGAATCGGAACCCGACCTCATCGCGCGGCACTAGGCCCGCACGCATGGGCGCGGCCACCATCCAGAACTTCAGCGGTGGCTTCTCGAGAAACGAGATGTCGTCGGGAATGCTGCGCGGGGTGAGCCAGTCGCCCGTCTCGAGCACGCGATCGATCGCATACGCGTAGATCGCCTCGTCGTTCTCGAGATCGCGGCCCCCGAGCCCGACAAACAGGGGCAGGCAGAACAACAGCCCGATGGCGCAGACGGCGAGCGCGTCTGGCCACCACGCACCTGCGCGGCGTGCCACGGCACGCGGCGCCATATCGGCGACCCACTGAAGCATCGAGACAATAGCCTGAGCCGCATGATGGCCCGTCGAGAGAATCCCCAACGGGAGAATGGGCGCGAGGCGACGGCTTGACGCGCGCGCAGGTGGGGGGAGCGACACGAGGGCGCGGGGCTTTGAAGGAATCGGTTCCTTCTCAGGCATGATTGTGGATTGCGAGTTGGTTCGTCAAGACAGCGCCGCTGCGGTTTTCCACCTCGACCGCGTGAAGCGCATGGCGAGCACGCAACCAAGGCTCGGTACAATGACGCCATGCGGGCGTCACCGGCCGTGCGATCGACGTTCCGCGCCGCGACGATTGTGGCGATGCTCGTCGGCATGGCGTCTCTTGCGCGGCCGATTGTGCGCAACGGATTCCCCGCCGGTCACGACACACCGGCACACGTCACGTACACATACCTGTTCGACCGCGCCATCAGGGACGGCCAGTTTCCGGTTCGGTGGGTGGAAGGCGTCCGGTACGGGTACAGTCAGCCGCTGTTCAATTTCTATCAGCCAGGTTTCTACTACCTCGTCGAAGCGACGCACCTTCTCTTCCCATCGCTGGCGCTCTCGCTGAAGCTGACGGTCATCCTGGTCTGGGCTCTCGCGGGGGGATTCATGTTTCTGCTGTTCAGCAAGCACGGACTCCTGCCGGGCCTCTTGGCCGCGTCCCTCGTGGCCTGCTCCCCGTATGTGCTCCTCGACGTGTACGTCCGCGCGGCCTACCCGGAGCTGTCGGCAATCGCGCTCGCAATCGGCCTGCTGTGGGCCGTCGAACACGCGCGGCATTCGTCGCCTCCGTGGCTCGTCGTTGCGCTCGCGCTGCTCACCTGTCTCGCGCTGATGTGCCACCTGCCGACGGTCCTGATCTTCAGCCCGCTCCTGGCCGTGGCGATCGGTCGAGGAGTGCTGCATCCGGGCACCCGCCGCAACGCCATCGTCTCGGCAACCGCCTGTACCGTGGGCGCGGGCCTGGCCGCCTTCTATGTGATCCCGGCCCTTGGCGAGCTGCAGCACACTCGCATCGCCGAGCTCACCTCGAACTACTTCGACTACCACCGACATTTCGTTTACCCGCGGCAATGGCTACTCTACGACTGGGGATTTGGCGGGTCGGTCGAAGGACCGAACGACCAGATGTCTTTCCAGCTTGGCATCGCGCAGCTGACCGCGATTGCGGCCGCGATTGGCGCGCTCGTCTGGGCAATGGTCGCCAGGCGATCGCGCGCGCCCGTGTGGCACCTGGCGCCATGGCTTGCGGTGGTGGCCGTCGCGCTGCTCCTGATGACGGAGACGTCGGTCGCGCTGTGGGATGCGATTCCCGCCCTGGCGTACCTCCAGTTCCCCTGGCGATTTCTGATGCTGGTGACGGTCGCGTGTGGCGCGCTCGGCGCGGGCGCCCTCGCGATGGTACCGAACCGCACCGTGCAGTGGGCGATCCTGCTCGCGGCGACAACGGGTCAGCTCGCGCTCGTGCATGGCTACGCACGGCCATCCAGCTACATCGTGCCGGCGCGCATGGATATCGACGATCGGGATTGGAGCGACACGCCAGCGGCACAGGCAGCGGCTTTCGTCGAGTCTGGCTACTTCCCCGCGACAGTCTCGACGTTGCCGACATCGGAGGTGAGGCGATGGGCGGTCTCGGACCCCAGGGCATCCGTCACGGAACGTGTGCTCACGGATGTCCACGTTGGCCTGGACATCTACACGACCCGCCCGGTCGATCTCACCATCAACGCGCACGCGTTCCCTGGCTGGACCATCACACTCGACCGACAGACGGTCACGCCGCGCGTCCAGCCGCATCTCGGTTTTCAGATCGTATCGGTGCCCCCCGGTCGGCATCGCGTGAACGCCGTGTTTGGCAACACACCAATTCGCATGCTGGCAAACGGCATCAGCCTTGTGAGCGTCGTGCTGCTGGGCATTCTCGGCTGGAGGTGCGGCCTGGTTCGTCCACGAACATGGACGCGGCAAGCCGCCGCCGTCGCGGTTGCCGTATCCGGGTTGACGTCCGGCTGCCGGGACGGACTCCCGGCAACGCCCGACCGCGTCGATTTGTCTTCCGGCGCTTCCAACAATCAGCCGACGGCGACCGGGGCGCGTCAGGCAGCTGGCAAGTCTCCGGGCCAGGACCACCCGCAGGCGAGGTCCAACACGTTTGAACTGATCGATGGCACGTTCACGATTGCGTTTGCCGACGGCGGCAGCCTCGTCGGTACGTACACAGGGACCGCAATCTCGAACCTGTTAGGTCAAACGTCGGCCAAGCTCGCATTGCAGGTCACCGGTGGAACCGGCGAATTTACCGATGCAGCTGGCGAGCTGCGAGGATCCGGACGTGGTGCCTTCATCGCGGAAGGGGGCTTCTCACTGACGGTACATGGCAAGGTGAGGGTGCCTGGTGAACGTCACCCGACGAACGTGCGCGTGAACGCCCGCGGCACGACGACTCTTTCATGCAGTCCGGCTCGGCTGATCGCGGTCACGCTGCAGGGTGAAGGCATTGGGAAGCGCGGTGCAGTGACTGTGCTCTTGAAAAGCGAGGTCACGAACACCGGGTGCCGGGGTCCGGAATCGCGACGCTAGCAAGCTAGCGCTCCGTGGCGAGCGTGACGTCGCCCACTTTCCTGAGCACGCTGACGCCGACATCCTGGCCGCGCCGCTCGCAGAGCAAATCCAGTTCGGCGGTGCCAACGACCAGATTCGTCAAGCGGAGCCAATCCAGGGATTCGGGCAGCCGTGGCTGCCGAAACACGACACGGCCTCTCTGTCCGTCGATCACCAGACCGAGCATCGCCTGGATCAATTGATAGACGGCGGCCGAGGCCCAGGCCTGCGGAGCGCAGGCGATGGGATAGCGTGTCGGTCCTTCGCCCGCGCGGCGCGGAAAACCGCAGAACAGTTCGGGCAGTCGGAACAGATCGAGGTGCATCGAGGCGTCGAACAGGCCCGAGACCAGCTGGACCACGTGATCCTTGAAGCCGTAGCGCGCCAGGCCCGCGGCGACCAGCGCCGTATCGTGCGGCCACACGGACCCGTTGTGGTACGACATCGGGTTGTAGCGGCTCTCACCAGCGCGGATCGTTCGCACTCCCCATCCTGTGAACAGCTCAGGCCCAACGAGGGCTTCGGCAAGCCGATGGGCGTGGGAAGGCATCGCGATGCCGCTCATCAGACACTGCCCGGCATTCGACGAGACCACGGCGCACGGCTGTTTGTGGCCGTCGAGCGCCAGCGCATAAGTGCCGATCCCTTCGATCCAGAACTGCCGCTCGAATTGGACATGCAGCGCCTCGGCTTCGCGCTGCAGCACCTTCGCCCGCCGCTTGTCACCAAGCGCGAGGGCAAGTTCGGCTGCGTGGTGCTTGGCGGCGTAGACGTAGCCTTGAACCTCGCAGAGCGCGATCGGGCCATCCGCCGGGGAGCCGTCGGCGTGAAAGATGGCATCGTGCGAATCCTTCCAGCCCTGATGGATCAGCCCCTGTTCGGTGGAGCGTGCGTACTCGACGAACCCATCTCCATCGAGATCGCCGTAGTGGTTGATCCAGCGAAGCGCCGCGTCGATGTGCGGCCAGAGGAGACGAATCGTCGCCAGGTCCCCCGTGCGGTCATAGTAGCGGCCGGCAAGCAGGACAAAGAGCGGCGTCGAGTCGACGCTGCCGTAGTAGCGGCCAAACGGCACCTCCCCGAGCGCGGGCATCTCGCCGTCGCGCGCTTCATGGAGGATCTTGCCGGGCTGCGCGTCGCGCGCGGGCTCTTCACGTGTCGCCTGGGTCGCCGCCAGGTAGCCCAGTACACCCCGCGCGACGCTCGGATCGGGCCAGAGCATCGACAGGGCCGTGATGATGCCGTCGCGACCAAAAACCGTGCTGAACCACGGGATGCCGGCGTAGGGGTAGCGGCCGTGCGGCGTGTCGCTCACCATGATGTAGAGATCGGATCGCGACCGCTCGACCCAATCGTCGAAGCGCCGGCTGGAGGACTGAACCGTTGCCGCGCCCGACTTCGCCCGGATCATGGCGCTCATGGCGTCGGTCAGGGCCGAATCGAAGCGCGTGCGCGACGCCCGCCCCGCCGACCGGGAGACTGCACCCTCGCCCCGTTCACAGGTGATGGTGACGGTGACATCGACGGAATGGCGCGGCTCGATCTGAAGATCGAACCGCAGCCGGCCCGGTCCGCTTGGCTGGGGAGTGGGATCGCACTGGACGATTGTGTGCCGCTCGACACCGTCGAGTCCGTCGTAGTCGAAGACGAGGCCGCTCTCGGTGGCGCGCACCGGGTGGGCCTGACCACGTCTGGTGCGGCGAGCGCCGCGGACTTCGAAGATATCGGCGAAGTCTGCGGCCAGCGCGAACTCGAGCGTGAGTTGGAGGCCGGTCAGCCCGTAGTTCGACAGCGACAGGCGTTCATGACACGCCGCATGCCACAGAAACTTCGTGCGCAGCACGTGCAGCAGACCCTTCGGCCAGAAGTTGTCCTCGCCGATCGGAATGTCGGGATTCGTGAGATCCACCGCGAGGACAGCGCTGCCTTCCTGGAGCGCGGAGCTCAAGAGCAGCGGCCGGCGGCCGGCCAGGCGCACCTCGAGCCCCGACACATGCCGCGTGCCGGCGTGGTAAAGGCCTTGTTCGTGGGGTCCTAGTCCGCCGATGTCGCCGAAGGCATCGAAAACGGCAAAGGTGTCACCGTGCTTCAGAACGCGGGTTCGGTCGTCCCGCCGCTCTGAGGCCGTAACGATGTAGGACCTGGCTCGGGTCCGCGACGAGATCGGTCACGCTGGCCCTCCTGACGCCCCCTGCTGACAGATCGCTCGAGGAGCTTTTCATAGATCGAGACGTACTCGCGCGCCATGCGGTCGGCGGTGTACCGCGCATCGAAGGCCGCCCGGCACGCCGCCCGGTCGAGGCAAGCGGCGTCGAGTACGGCCCTGGCGGCATCTTCGATCGTCTCGACGATGAAACCGCTCTTGCCGTGCTCGATGAGCTCCGGCGCCGAGCCATTGTTCCACGCAATCACGGGAGTGCCAGACGACATCGCTTCGATGACGACCATCCCGAACGGCTCGGGCCAATCGATGGGAAAGAGCAACGCCTGGGCGCCGCCCAGCAGATCCGCCTTCTGCGCGTCGCCCACCTCGCCGATAAACTCCACACCTGGCGTGGAGAGCATCGGCTCTATAGTGCTGTGAAAATAGTCACGGTCTGCCGCATCGATTTTTGCCGCGATTTTCAGCGGCAGCCCGGCGTGCCGGGCGATCTCGATCGCGCGGTCGGGCCGCTTCTCAGGCGAGATGCGGCCGACGAACGCAAGGTAGCCGCGGGACTTCGCGCTGAACGGCAGGAGCGTCGGTGGCAGACCATGATGGATCGTCCGCTGCCAGTTCGCCCGCGCGAGAGGCCGGCGCTGCGCGTTCGAGATCGAGACGAGCGGCATGTCGAGAAACTCGTCGAAGAGTGGCGGCAGGTCGGGAAGATCGAGCCGGCCGTGAAGCGTCGTCAGGTGCGCGGCGTTGAGGCGCCGCGCAATGGGAAAATGGAGATAGCCCGTATGGAAGTGCACGATGTCGAAGTCGCGCGCCAGGTGCGCGACCTCTTCGAGCATCAGCAGATGGCACGCCAGTGGGTCCTGGCACGCAGGATCCGTGCGAATCGATCGCGTACGCATGGGCGCGAGCGTCGCCGATGTCCACGAATCACCGCTCGCAAAGAGCGTCACGTCGTGGCCAAGCCGCACGAGCTCTTCGGTGAGATACGAGACGACACGCTCCGTCCCCCCGTAGGCCGACGGGGGCACGCGTTCATAGAGTGGCGCAACCTGGGCTATCCGCATGCGAAGTCCTCACCCGATCCGGTGGTCGTCGAAACTCTCGACCAGGTCGAAGCGCCGACCACTCAGTCCGGGGGCCCGGACCCGCGCTTCTCTTCGTCTGCGTCGCTCGATTCCGGCGATCGCTCGACGGCAATAGGCACTTGCGCCTGTGAACGGCGCCGCCACGCTCGTAAGGCCAGACCGAGACCCGTGGCTGTCAGGGCGATACCGACATATGGCCACAAGCGGCGGTCTTTGATTCCGTCCCGTTCGTGCCCAAACGCCACGGCTACCGCCCCCTTCGTGACATTGAATCACAATGTCCATGCCACAGGTAAGCCGACGGCTTGGCGTGAGATCGGGCCGACGCGCACACGCGCGGAGTCCGCGCTGTCGGTCGGCGTCACATTGTGGGAAGAAAGTGCACGACGCATTGACGGGCCGGCACCGCGCACCTGGTCGTAATGCTGCGCCGCACCTCAGGCGCGCCGCTCAGGACGCGGCTCTGCCGGCCGGAACGCTTCGCGTCTCAGAATCGTCACGTCGGCCCGTATGGCATTGAGCGCCCCGGTGACGGCCTCCGACAGCGCGTCCGGATCACCCACGGCGCGTGCGTTGACGAGCAGCTCGTGCGCGCGGGTCGGCGCCGCGTCCAGTGCGCCCTCCACGATGGGTTCATCTCCGTTCGCGCAGAGGCTGAGCCTGACATAGCCGACCGGCGTCTGATCCAGCACTTTGAGGTGCACGATACGTACGCCGCGTTCAGAGAGGGCGGAGTCGAGCCGCTCGACGAATGGACCGACCACGAGTGCGGGCGAAAGGCCGGTCTCGAGATCGATCTGGACGTGCCAGTTGAGCCAACCCAGCGCCGCTTCGGCATCGGCGTAGCGCCGATAGTCGACGGTCAGCTGACGCCCCGAGAGCGTGCCTTCCCCGCCGAGCACGTAGCCGAGCCACGCATCAACCCCTTCACCGCTGCGAGCGCTCACGCGATGCACGGCCACGCCGTCGATCGTCGTCGCAGGGGACGGACGATCCGCCTTGCTGAGGCAGATGACGTCGGCTTCGGCGACCTGGTGATCGAATAGATACGCCAGATCGTCCTGCGTGGAGTTCCGCAGATGACGCGCCCGGGCAGGATCCACGAGCACCGTGAGCGGTGCCAGCCGGAAACGGTGCGGCTCGTCGCGTAGGAGGGGCCGGACAACCGTCGCTGCCAGGTCCAGGCAGCTCCCGACCGGCTCCGCGAAGATAACGTCGGCCCCGCCCGCGCGGAGCGTCAGCGCCTGTTCGAGGAAATCCGAAAACCGACAGCAGAAGCACCCGCCGGCGACTTCGGCGACCGGGATGCGCGCGACGCGCATGAGGGATGTGTCGACGAGGCCGCCGCCCTGATCGTTCGTGATCACGGCCACATGGAGCCCTCGCCCAACCAGCCTGCGGGCGGCCTCGGCGATGAGCGTCGTCTTGCCTGCTCCGAGCAGGCCGGCGACGACAACCACCCGGGGACGTGTGGAGGACGAGGCCGCGGGCCCTTCAGAGTTCGATGACAAGATCCTGCCCTTCGCGGAGCGCCAGCTCCTCGTTCAGCGTCACGCGCGTCGCCTTGTTCTCACGCTCCTGGCGCGCGGGCTGCCCGTTGATGCGGACGCCCGACGATGTCGCGGCGCGTCTGGTGGTGGCTGCGGTCACGCTGCGACACGGGAGCGTGCCGTGCAGCACACGAATGACGAGGGGCGTCCCGGACTGCCCGTAGGAGAACGTCCCCCAGCCGGTGCCGGTCGACCAGAAACACGTGAAGCCAGAGACCGGCAGCCGCGGCAGGACCTCGACATGACGCTCTCCGCCGTGATAGCGGAAGCCGCTCAACGCGAGCACCGCGGACCACGAGGCCATCGCGCGCGCATAGTGCGAGCCGCATTCGGCCTCGTCCCAGGGATTTCTCCGGGCGCCGTCGTACCGTGTCCGGATGTTGGCGATGCACTCCAGACCTTCGCGCACCATGCCCGCGTAGATCATGTGGCTGGCCGCCGTGTATTCAAAGCCCGTCATGACCTCGGCGTAATACGGGAATGGCACCTTCGGACGATCGCCGCGCCCGTAATCGGCGATGACGAGGGCGGCTTCGTCGTTCAGCGCAAACGTCCGCTGCACCGTATCGTGCTCGAAGAGCGCGCGCTTGTAGTTGTAGCGATAGATACTCGCAAGTGTCGCGCGGCACTTCACGGGATCGACCAGCGGACCCAGGCCCGCAACCTCCGCCTGATATTGGCCGACGAGCTGATCGACGAGGCAGCCGTCGCCCATCTGATATTCGGGCGCAACCGTGTCATCCGAGCCCATGGTGCTCAACAGCTCGGCACGAATCGTCTCGGGCGCGCGTCCCCGAATCTGCTGCACGTAATATTCGCCGTTGAACAGATTCGCGTCGATCCAGGTGCTCCCCGATTCGAACAGGCGATGGGCCTCGGCCCGCGTCTCCTCGTCCCCGACCGCACGCGCCATCTCCTCGGCGGCGCGCAGGGCGCCAAGATAGTAGATGCCGCAGAGCGGGTTCGGTCCGTAGAATTCGATGTCGTACGTGTTGTGCTGCGCGCCCTCCAGCACGCCGTCGCGATCGGCATCCCATCCGCCTTCGAGCCAGGCGTACGCGAGCGCCTTTTTCGCTTTCGGCCAGAATTCACGAAGGAGGGCATCGTCGCCCGACAGACGCCAGTCCAGATAGACTTTCATGATCTGGCCCATCTGGCCGTCGGCGGCGCTCGTGTACGACCGCTCCTTGCCGTCCGGCAGCCACTGGCGAAAACGCATGCCGCCCGCGTCGTCCATCGAGAAGCCGAAGGCCGCGCGGCGCAGCGATTGCGAGAGCTCGGGAAAGAGGTGGGCCGTTGCCGTCTCGTAGTTCCAGACGTGCGTGCAGTTGCCCTCGCAACATCCGCGTGTGTCGCCGCAACCTTCGAAGCCGTGGAACTCGCCGTCGGAGGTGCGGAAGCAGGTCTGCGTGACCAGTGTCGACAGGTTGGCGGTCGCGGCATCCTTGACGGCACCCGGCAGCGTGCTCTCTCGAATCGCGTCGGCAAACCCGCGCGTCGCCGACTCGAGACGCGGCAGGTGCTCGCCCACATAAGACGCCGCGGCCCAGGCGTCCTCGAAGCGCGTGCAGTAGTGGTTGCCGATGACGACGTCCGCTTCGCCGCCTGGCGCGACCCAGCCGCATCGCGAGGGCGTGCGGTTCGGGAAATGCCATGTCAGGAGGAACGTGTAATCCGCTGAGGCCCCAGGCGCAATCGACTGTTGCAGGCACACGGCGCCGACCGGGCCGGGCTCGGCGGCCTCGGGCCCGAGCGCCCCATCGGAGGAAAAGTCGTCCCAGAAATGCTGGGCGCTCGTCCACCAGCGCGCACGCGGCCATCCGCGGAGCATCGTGACCTGCACGGGATCGCCGTTCAGCACCCACAGGCCAAGGCTGCCCGCCAGCGGGTGATCGGTCGCGAGCCATGGATTGCGCATCAGCAATCCGCGGACGCGATCGTCGGCGTGCGTTTCGTTGATGCGCGGATCCGGACGGCCGCGAGGGACAGCGACGTTGGTCGTGAGGCCGTTCTCGACGGAGTACGCAATCGACACCGTCACTCGTGCGGAGTGCTGATTCCTGACCCGATAGCGGAGCACCGCGACGGGCAGGCCCGAGTCGTCGGCCTCATGCGGGATGAAGGGGCTGAACGCGTCGAGCGTGATCCGCACTGGCACGCGCCTGTCGCGAAAAGCCACGCGCGCAAACGGGAACTCGCCCGTGAACGTCGCGCCCTGCAATCGCTGCAGCCCCGGCGCATTGCGCGAGCCGAGGCCGAACGCGCCCTGGTAGGGCGGCTGCAGCCGAGCCTCGAGCACGCTGGCAAACGGCGCGCGCCGGCCATCGTCTACACGGATGGCGGCGAATGCGTAGTTCGGGGAGCTACCCTTATCGGGCCGATTGAAGATCTCCCAGTCGCGGAGTTGGCCACGGCCGCCAAGCGCGATGCATCCGGCGCCAACGCCTCCGAGAGGAAAAGCGATTTCCGACAACTGCGGCCCGCTGAACACGCGCGGGTACGCGATGCGCGGCGCTGCGGCGCCGCCAGCAGCGTCTGGCGACGCGGCCGACGCCGGCGCCGCGGTTTGAGCGCCGGCGCCCTGGGGCGCGATCCCTGGGACGGCTGCTGCCGCCAGCAGCGACTGCTTGAGAAAGTCGCGGCGTCCCGTCGGTCGTCCACGCGAATCTGAAGGCATAGCGGGCCGGAGTATAGCTCAGCCCAACTGGGGAGAGACTGCAATCAGTACCTTGCCACTGACCGACGACGTACGTCGCCACGGGGCGACACGGATGTCGACGGACAGAAGACGGCCACGGACGGACACGGACATACACGGATGGCAGGTCGCGCGCCGGCTGCACGCCGGCGCTGGGAAGGACGAGCGCCGTGGGATCACAAGCCCCCAGTGATGCAAGGGGCGCTTGTGATTTACGGCGCTCGTGCTTCCCCGCCGCGCGTCGCGCGGCGCGACCTGCTTCAGTTCGTTGACGCGGATCGGTGCGGTTCGCGGTTTTGAGCACGTCGCTGCTGATTCTCACGCTCTGTCCGCGTTTGCGCGCGGAGGACGCTCTCGGCGCCTGGTCCACGGGGTGCCGTTTCCGTGTCTGTCCGTGGCGGGTCTTGCTTCCGCGATCAGATGAAAGGGCCGTCTCTCGCCAGTCCCGCTAGCATGGGTGTTCCACCATCGCATGCCGCGGGCTGAGAGGAGGACGGCCCTTGCGTGATGCGTACATCGGAATTGATTTGCACAAAGTGTTTGTCCAAGCCTGTGCCGTAGCGGCCACGGGCGAGCGGCTGTGGGAAGGCCGCTTCCCGCGCACCGCCGCGGGCCTGGCGGCGCTCACGGCCCGCTGTACGCAGCGCAGCGCATTGGCGGTCGAAGCCAGTACCGCCCACCTGGCACTTCGCCGACGGCGTCGCGGCGGCGGTCGGTGACCTGCGGATCGTCGACCTGCTGAAGACGACGCTGAAAGCCGGCTATGCGGCGAAGACGGACCGGCTCGATGCCCGACGATTGGCGGACGCCCTCCGCCGCGACAGCGTGGGCGGCATCTACGACCCGCCGCTGGCAATGCGGGAGCTCCGCGCGCTGTGTCGCCAACGGCTCGCGCTCGTGCAGGTCCGCACGGCGGTCATCAATCGCGTGCGGGCGGTGCGGCTGCGTCAGGGCCTGAGTGACGCGCGGCGGCTCGCCACGTCTGCCGACGACCGGTGGCTCGAGACCCTCGCCTTGCCGCCGCGCGCCGCGGCCAGTGTGACGGGATTGCGCCAGGTGCTCGCGGTCGGCCCTTTCATAGATGTCTGTCCGTGGCAGGTCTTGTTTCCGTGTTTGTCCGTGTCCGTCCGTGGCGGTCATATTCAGTGTCCGTCCGCGGCCGTCGATCAAGTGCGCACTGATGAGCTCGTGTTCGCATCTTCGAGAGTTAGAGTGGACGGGTGATCGTCAAGAGTCAGGTGGAGTTCGTGCTGCTGGTCGTTCTGATCCTGCTCGCCGCGCTCTCCACATTCGCGACCCTCCACTAGCCTGACTCGCCTTGGCGGGTCCAGGGCCCGACGCGTGCCCACACGTCGAACCGCGTTGTCACAAGCCATCGCACGATGTAGCATCCACCCCGAAAAAGGGGGCCGAGATGCGGGTGATCGCGTTTGCTGTGGGAATGGGCGCGCTGCTAATCGCGGGATCCGCGAGCGCGCAGTCGTGGCAGCCGCCGACACCGAGTGAGCGCTGCCCGTCGAAGTGGGGCGCCGCCGACGAGCGCGGCGCGGCCAACCACGTGACGGCCGCCGCGGTGCTGCGTGCGGCCCAACTGATTCGGACGGGCGAGGTGATCGAGTTGGGCCGCGTGCTGGCGGCCGACATGCCGTTTGTCGGCACACGGCGATTCGACGTCCACACGAAGCGGACAAATGGGCCACTCGGCACCAACAAGCGCGTCAGCAACGAGGAACTGGTCGTCACCGAGCTTGGTCAGGTCGGCACGCAGTTCGACATGTTCTCGCACCAGGGGATCGACGGCATCCTGTACAACTGCGTCCCCATCGAGGGCACGGCCACGCGGAACGGTTTTTCGAAGCTGGGCGTGGAAAAGATCGGCACGCTGTTCACGCGCGGCGTGCTGGTCGACGTCGCCGGGCTGAAAGGGGTCGAGATGCTGCCGGTGGATCACGAGATCAGCGTGAGCGACATCGAAAGCGCGCTCGCGCGCGAGCACATGACTCTGCGACCAGGTGATGCGGTCCTCTTCCACACCGGCTGGGGCCGACTCTGGGGACTCGATAACGCGAAGTATGCGACGCGTTCGCCCGGCATCGGCGTCGCCGCCGCTCAGTGGCTGGCCGGGAAGGAGGTGTTGCTCTTCGGGTCCGACACCGGGCCCGTGGAGATCGTTCCGAACCCCGACGCCCGCGTGGACCTGCCGGTCCACCAGATCGCGCTCGTGGTCAATGGGATTTTCCTGCTCGAGAACCTGAAGCTCGATCAGCTCGCGGCCGGGAGTGTCTACGAATTCGCGTTCATCGTGCAGCCGCTCAAGATCAAGGGCGCAACCGGATCAACCGTGGCGCCCATCGCCGTTCGCTGACTACGATGCGGCGTGAGCCGGCGGCAGCCCGGGCATATGGCGGACGTCGCGGGCCTCGACGAGGAAGATCGTGTCCTCGGCGATGTTCGTGGCGTGGTCGGCAATGCGCTCCAGATTGCGGCTGACGAGTATCAGGCTGACGCCCTGTTCCGTTGTCTCGGGCGCATTCCGGATGGTCTCCAGTACTTCGTTAATCACTACGCGCTGCAGCTGATCCACTTCGTCGTCACCCGCCAGCACCTGACGTGCGAGGGCCGCATCGCCGTCCTCAAATGCCTTGACAGCATCGCGCACCATGCCGCTCGCGAGCCCTGCCATGCGCTCGAGCGTGGACTCGATCGGATGTCTCTTGCTCGCAACGATGGCGAGAGCCACCTGCCCGATGTTGACCGCATGGTCGCCGATCCGCTCGAGATCCGCATCAGCCTTGACCGCCGCGACGATGAACCGCAGATCGCGCGCAATCGGCTGCTGAAGCGCCAGGAGCTGCAACGCTTGAGAGTCCATCCGGATCTGTGTCTCTCCGAGCTCGGCATCGCCGTTCACGACCTGCTGCGCAAGGTCGGCTTGACGCTCGAACAACGACTGCAGTGCCAGGGCCACGCTTGCCTGGGCCGATTCCGCGAGGCGCGTCCACTCGCCGCGCAGTTCGCGGAGGCCTTCTTCGAAGTGTGTTCGCTCCATCAGCCGAACCTCCCGGTGATGTAATCCTCGGTGTGTTTTTCCTTCGGCGCCGTGAACAGATCGGACGTACGGCTGTACTCGACGAGCTTGCCGAGCCAGAAAAATGCCGTATGGTCCGACACCCGCGCGGCCTGTTGAAGATTGTGCGTGACGATGACGATCGTGTAGGCGCTCTTCAGCTCGTAGATCAGCTCCTCGACCTTGAGGGTCGCGATCGGGTCGAGCGCCGAGCACGGCTCGTCCATCAGGATGATTTCCGGCTCGATGGCAATCGCGCGTGCGATACACAGGCGCTGCTGCTGCCCGCCCGAGAGGCCGAGTCCGCTTTCGTGGAGGCGATCTTTCACCTCGTCCCAGAGCGCCGCGCCGCGCAAGCTGCGCTCGCAGGCCTGGTCGAGCGTCGCCTTGTCACGAATACCCGCAATGCGGAGGCCATACACGACGTTTTCGAAAATGGATTTCGGCAGCGGATTGGATTTCTGGAACACCATGCCGATGCGACGGCGTACCTCGATGACGTCGGTATCCTCGGCATAGAGGTCCTGACCGTGGACCTTGTAGGTGCCCGTGACGCGGACGTTGTCGATGAGATCGTTCATCCGGTTGAAGCACCTGAGCAGCGTCGATTTGCCGCAGCCTGACGGCCCAATGAACGCGGTGACCTCGCGCGCGCCGATGATCATCGAGATGTCGAAGAGCGCCTGCTTCGCACCATAGAACAGACTGGCGTTCCCCACCTCGATGGCGGTGCCGTGTGATGCCTGGCCCTCGACGACCGGGCGCATCTCGACATCGGTCTTGATACGCAATTGCGGCTCGCCCGTTGTCTCCATTGTTCCGGTCATCCACCGACTCCTACTTAGAAGGCCGAGGTCTGATACCGCCGCCGCAGGCGATTGCGCACGACGATGGCGGTCAGGTTCAGCAGCAACACGATGATGAGCAACAGAATCGATGTCGCGTACACCATCGGCTTGGCCGCCTCGACGTTCGGGCTCTGAAACCCCACGTCGTAGATATGAAATCCGAGGTGCATGAACTTCCGATCGAGGTGGAGAAATGGAAAAATACTGTCGACCGGCATGTCGGGCGCCAGCTTCACCACACCCGTAATCATGAGCGGCGCCACCTCGCCGGCTCCGCGCGCCATCGCGAGAATGAGCCCCGTCAGGATGCCCGGCGCTGCCGCCGGCAGGACGACGCGGAGAATCGTCTGGAACTTGGTCGCGCCCGTCGCGAGCGAGGCCTCGCGCATCGAGCGCGGCACCGCCGCAAGCGCTTCCTCCGACGCGACGATCACCACCGGAACGGTCAGGAGCCCGAGCGTCAGCGACGCCCAGAGGATGCCGCCGGTCCCGAAGGTCGGCGTCGGCAGGCGCTCCGGGAAAAACACTTGATCGATGGTGCCGCCCACCAGATAGACGAAAAAGCCCAGACCAAACACGCCGAACACGATTGACGGCACACCCGCGAGGTTGTTCACGGCGATGCGCACGGCGCGAACGAGAATCCCCTGATGCGCGTACTCACGGAGATAGAGCGCGGCCAGTACGCCAAAGGGGACGGCGACGATGCTCATGATGAGTACCATCATGACGGTGCCGAAGATAGCCGGAAATATGCCGCCTTCGGTATTGGATTCGCGCGGCTCGCCCGTGATGAACTCGGCAACACGGCCGGCATAGACCAGCGCGCGGCCGCCCGTCGTCAGCTCGTTGGCGCGATACGCGCGAAAGAGGTCGAGCGTCGCGATCTCCTTCTCCTCGCCGCTGGCCGTGACGAGCGTCACGCGCGTGCGGTTGGCTTCGTTGTTGACCTGCACAAGGCGCTCTTCCAGCGTTTTGTAGCGCGCATTCAGGTCGGCGACCTGCTGCTCGACGCGTACTCGCTCGGCGTCGCGATCACGATGTGGCTCACGTGCCGCGGCGAGCGCCAGGCTGCGCAGCTCGAGACGTGTGGCTTCGAGCTCGGCATTGACGGCACCGAGCTCGTCGCGCTCCAGGGTTTGCAGGGTTGCCCGATCCTTCGCTGCCTTCTCGATGAGCGGCTCTAGGGCCTTCCAGGCCGCGTCGCTGCCTTCGGCCACCACACGATCGCCATCGGTGATCTTGCGGAGAAACCCGATGAAGGGGCCGTATTCACGCCGCTCGATGTACACGGCGTCTGGCGGACGCACGCGGTCTTTGATGGCATCGTCGTCCACCCATTGAAAGTCGACTCCCGCGATGTCGCGATTGCCCAGCTTCAGCTGCATGCGGTGGCGCACGATTCGTGTGGGATCCCCTGGCGCCGGAATCGCCTCCCGGTTGACGATCTCACCCATCACGATTTTTCCGTCGGCGAGGGTCAGGCGCTCCAAGGGGCGCGGCCAGAAGAACCCCAGGCCGTTGATGAGGATCACGGCAATCATGCCGGCGATCATCAGCAGGCAGACGCCAAGGCCGCTGCCCGCCAGCCAGATCGCGGGATCCCCGCGGCGCAGGATCTTCCGGAGGTCGGCCATCACACAGCCTTGTAGCGGTCCCGAAGGCGCTGCCGGATGAGCTCGGCGACGGTGTTCACGACGAAGGTCATCACGAACAGCAACGCGCCCGTGAGGAAAAGCACCCGGTAGAGCGTCCCGCCGTACGGCGCCTCCGGAATCTCCACCGCGATATTTGCCGACATCGTCCGAATGCCGTTGAAGATGGACCAGTCGAGCAGCGGCGTGTTGCCTGTCGCCATCAGCACGATCATCGTTTCGCCGACCGCACGGCCGAAACCCACCATCACCGCCGAAAAGACTCCCGGGCTGGCCGTCGGGAGGACGACGCGCGTCGCCGTCTGCCAGCGGCTGGCGCCAAGCGCCAGCGACGCGGCCGTGAGCGTCGACGGCACACTCGAGAACGCGTCCTCCGAGATCGTGAAGATGATCGGAATCACTGCGAAGCCCATCGCCAGGCCGACGACCAGGCAGTTGCGCTGGTCGTAGGTGAGCCCCATGACATCACGCAGCCAGAGTTGGGCCTCGCCGCCGAAGAAGCGGGCTTCAATAATCGGCCCGAGGAAGGTGGCCACCCACACGCCGGCGATGAGCAGGGGGATGATGACCAGGACCTCGCTGCCAGTCCGCAGCCGTCGCGAGACGCGCCGAGGAAGCGCGTGCCACACGAGGACGCCCGCCGTGCCGAAGAGCGGAAGCAGCACGAACATCAGGAACACGGCGACGAGCTGTCGCTCGACCAGCGACGCGAGATAGAGCCCGGCGAGGAAGCCGATGACGACGCTCGGCAGCGCGGCCATGATCTCGACCGTGGGCTTGATTTTGTTTCGGATCGACGGATGCACGAACTGCGAGGTGTACAGCGCTGCGAGCACCGCGATCGGAATCGCGAACAGCAGCGCGTACAAGGTGCCTTTGATCGTGCCGAACACCAACGGGACCAGACCGAACTTCGCCTCGAAGTCGTCTGTCGCGCCAGTCGACTGCCACACGTATTCCGGCCGTGGGTACCCTTCGTACCACACCTTGCCGAAGAGCGTGCCCCAGCTCACTTCAGGATGCGGGTTCGAGAGGTCGTAGCGAGCGACGCGGTGATTGCCGAGGACGAGCAGGCCGTCACTCTTGGGCGTCATCGAGTACGGCCGTTGCGCCCGCGCGGGGCGGCAGCGAGGCCAGCGTGCGCTCGGAGGTCTGGTGCCGAAGCAGAACGGCACCGTCGGCACCGAGCGACGCGAAGCTGCGGTCGCGGCCCGAGACGGCGAAGCCCACGACAGCAGAGCCCTGACGCTCGAAGTCGTGAGCGCGCACCATGGCGAGGGTGCCCTCGGCGTCGATGGGCGCACGGAACCAGCTGCTGACCGCGCCGCTCGCCGTGCCGGCGACAAACGATCCCCCGCCGAGCAACCATTCGAGCGCCGTGATCGGCTGGTCGTCGACGGGCGACACGTCGGTCAACTGGAGGTCCGGCGGCGCCGACCAGTGATACACCTTGCCCTGGCTGGTGCCCGCGATGACCGCCCCCGAGCGACTCATCTGAAGTTCGGTAATCGCGGCCGATGGGACCTCCAGCCTCGCCCGATGCTCGGCGCCTTCGGTGTCCGTCCACCAATACGCCACTTCGCGCTCGCCGACGAGCGCCGCCACAAGCTTGACGCCTTCATGCTCCGTATAGCTCACTCGACGGACCGGCCGCAGTGCCGGGTCGATCGCGACCACGCCGCGGTCGCGGACGTCGATGGTGAGGTCCTTCAGCGATTGGTTCTCGAACTGCGGCGTGTAGCGGATCTGCCCGAGCGCGACTCGACCATCCGCGGTGCCCGCCGCGATGTAGTTTCCGAGGACCCCGTGTGACGAGGACACGACCTGCGCGCCTTCCAGCGCGACGATGGGGAATGACTGCGCGGGCTTTCCACTCGCGAACTCATAAAACGCCACTCGACCGTCCGGCTCCACGGCGTATAGGTAGCGCCGGTACTCGTCGGTCCCAATCGCCTGCAGCGCGGCATTCGCGGGCAGGCCGACGGCGGTCGGGAGCGCGGACACCGCCGGCGAGCCGAAATGCGAAGGCCGGAACAGCGGCACGGCCTCGGCCGCGATGAACACCAGGATGCCGAGTACCGGCGATCACCACGCCAATACCGCCGAGCGTGATGATCCCGACCGCCGCGCGATCGATCCGCTTCAGGCGCTTGATGCGCTTGGATGCCGCCGCCATCCGCTCGCGGACGGCGGAAGCTTTTGTTCCAGGTTGCGGCAGGGCCTGAGCGGGTGTCGTCATGGTGTGACGTGCCCGAAGGCTATTTGAGAATCTTCTCGAGATCCTGCTTGGCCAGGTCCGCCGTGAGCGGCATGTAGCCGTCCTTCACGACGACCTCCTGCCCTTCCTTGCTGTAAATGAGCTTTACGAACTCGGCGACCAGTGGATCGAGCGGCTTGCCAGGCCCCTTGTTGACGTAGATGTAAAGAAAGCGCGCTAGGGGGTACTTGCCCGACGTCACATCGGCATAGCTCCCGTCGGATATGGCGCCCGCCTCCTTGTCGGTGAGCGGTACCGCGCGTCACTCCGGACGTCTTGTACCCGATGCCGCTGTATCCAAGACCGTACCGGTCTTCAGTCACGCCCTGCACAACCGACGCGGAGCCTGGCTGCTCCTTGACCGTGTCCTTGTAGTCGCCATTCTTGAGCGTGTGCTCTTTGAAGAAGCCGTAAGTGCCGCTGGCCGAGTTGCGGCCGTACAGGCTGATCGGCCGGTTCGCCCAATCGCCGGTGAGCCCGAGCTGCCCCCAGGTCACGACATTCTGCTTGAAGCCGCGCCGGCGGCTCTTGCCGAATGCCGCGTCGACCTGCGCCAGCGTGAGCTTCTCGATCGGGTTGTCCTTGTTGACATAGACCGCGAGCGCGTCGTAGCTCGTGCGAAGCTCTGTCGGCCCGTAGCCGTACCGCGACTCGAATTGATCGATCTCGGTCGCGCGCATTTGACGCGACATCGGACCGAATTGCGCGGTGCCGGCGATGAGCGCCGCAGGCGCCGTCGACGACCCCTTGCCCTCGACCTGGATCTTGACGTTCGGGTAGTACTTTCGGAACGTCTCTGCCCAGAGGGTCATCATGTTGTTCATCGTGTCGGAGCCGACGCTGCTCAGACTGCCCGAGATGCCGCTCGCGCGCTGATATGACGGCAGTCCGGCATCGACCTTCACCGCCTGTGCCTGCAAACTGACCAGTCCGGCTGTGACGGCGAGCGCCACGGCCGCCATTCGACGTGTCATCACGTGTTCCTCCCGCTTGTTGATGTTGCGCATCGGCGCCTCTAACCATTCATCCTAGGCAGCTCGACGGACCCGCCAGGTGTCCAGGATGTAAAAACTGTGTAACTTCGGTCAGAAGATGAACTGAAGCTGAGTGCGCACTTCCTTGCCCTTCAGCGAGCCGACCTCGGCGCCCAATTCCGTCTCGTTCTGCCCAAAATCGGTCTGCAGCTTCAGGTTGTGCCGCTTGTAGTAGTAGCTGACGACCCCGCGTATCTCGGAGCGACCCACGTGGTCAATCCGGCCCGCGTCCCAATCGCCGTAGCGGAAGCCGACTTCCCACGTCCGGCGCCGATCGAGCAGGTAGTTGGCCTGGGCATACCAGCCGTTGGACCTGAAGTCGTCGCCGTCCTCCGGCTTCCGAGTGCGCCAGTAGTACTGGCCGATGCCCGCGAAGCCCTTGAACTTGAAGATCGCGTCAGTGCCGACGACGGTCGACTTCAGATCGATGTCCGTCGTCGTCCCAAAGAAGTCGTTGTGTTCCACATCCACGGCGAAGGCATAGATCGGTGTGTCCGTCGATTCAAAGTCCGACTCCGAGTACAGAGCCCCGCTCACCCACGCGCGCTGTTTGAGCGACTGCGAGCCGTTCGGCTGCCACATCAACCGTCCGTTCACCTGGAAGCTGGCGTTGTCGTTCTCGGGTCGTGTCAGGCCGTTGCCGTTGAATACGCCCACGCGGTACTCGAACTTGTTGTCTGGTGTCGTTCCCCATACCGCCACTCCGGTGTCGCGGCCGCGCGCGAACTGGTTCGACACGAGCGACCGATCGACGAAGCTCTGGTTGCCAGACGAGGTGAGCTCCTGGCGGCCGAAGGGGACCTTGAATTGGCCGAAGCGGACTCGGAAGGTGTTCTTCTTGGAAACGTCCCAATCGAGCACCGCATCCTCGAGGAACGCGCCGACGTTGCTGCCGACGGCGCCCGGCCAGTTCATTTGCACTTCGTAGCTCAGCTCTGGCTTCCAGATCGTGCCTTCGAACTTCATCTTCGCCCGGCGAATACGAAACGAGCCCTTCGCGTCACCCGGATTGTTGGTGCCAGGCAGGGTCACGGTATCGTCCGGAAAGTCATGGGTGTAGCGCACCTGAATCCGGTTTGAGATCTCGAGGTAGGCCAGATCCGTCGTAATCCGGGTCTTTCCGTCTCGCCACTCGATCCGTTGCGTCGGCTGGGGGGGCTGCGGCACCGGCTCGGAGATGCTGTACTTGAAGAAAAACAGCTCCAGGGCCCGCTCACTGTCGGCGATGACCGTCTCGCCCTTCGGCCCGACCCCCGGACGCGTGATGGCGCGGCCAAGCTCGCCCGACTTCTCGAACCGTGCGGCCTCGGCGGCGTCGTTGAACACGTAGATCCGGTCGTCCTTCCGAATTTCCTTGTAATAGAGACCTTGCGCACTCGCTGGCACCATGCTCGTCACGATGACGACAAGCGCGGTCAGGCACACGGTGAGCGAACGTCTTACGACAGTCTGCATGCGAGTGGCTCTCCTTCGGGAAACGCGGGCGGCTACCTGAGGTTCGGCTGGGACAGTACCCGGGTCGATGTTTCGGAGGCGTCACGAACGTGTTACGTCTGCGTGAAATGCGGAGTCCTTGAGGTGGTCTTCCCGGTATAAACTCGACGTCAGCGCCCCCGGCCGCCCGGTGGCCGCCGATATCCTTGATGCCAGGACCGCTGCGCGTTGCCTTTCTCGGATGTGGCTTCATCACAGGTGTCCATAGTCGGAATCTGACGCGCCTCGGCGGAGCGATCGTCTCGAGCTATGCGAGCCGCGACCTGGCGAAAGCGGAGGCGTATTGCCGCCGGTATCGAGCTGGCCGGAGCTATGGCAGCTACAGCGAGGCGATTGACGATCCGCAGGTGGACGCCGTCGTAATTGCCGTTCCCCCGCGATTTCACCTGGAGCTCGCGCTTCGCGCGCTCGCGGCCGGCAAACACGTGCTGGTCGAAAAGCCGGCGTTTCTTCGAATGGACGACTACGAGACGGTGCTGAGCGCGCGGACCCGCGCGAATCGGATCGTTCTCGTGGGGGAAAACGACCACTACAAACCGCTTGCGGTGACGCTGCGACAGATCCTGGCCGAGGGCCACATCGGCGAGATGGTGTTCGCGCACTTCACGACGATCGTGAAGCGCCTCAAACCGTCTGATGATTGGCGCAACGACGAGACGATAGCCGGCGGCGACGCGTTCTTCGAGGAAGGCATCCATTGGCTTCATCTGGCCGGGAGCCTCGGCCCGACCATCACGAAGGTGCACGGCTATCGGCCGTCGGTCTCGACCGGCGGACCGGATCGGCGCGCCAAGAGCATGATGGTGGCATTTCAGTACGACAACGAGGCGGTGGGCACGCTCTACTACTCGCGCGAGGTGCCGTCGCTTCTGCGGGGTCTCCGCTTGTCGACGCTCTATGGTCGCGAGGGCATCGTCACGTTCGAGTCCAACGGCGCATTCGTGCTCGTGCGGGGCCGGCGGTGGCCCCGGCTGATCCTTCCGGGCATCCGCGACATCCGCGGCTATCAGGCGATGTATCGCGATTTCCTCGGCGCCATCCGCGACGGCCGTGCTCCCGAGATGAGCCTCGAGCGCGCGATGGACGACCAGCGGCTCATGGATCGGATCTACGCCGGCGTCGAGGCTCCCGTCCCGGTGCCAGTGGCTCGCTGATCGAACGGCCGCCTTCCTTTTTCGATGCGGAACGAACGCTACGACATCATCATCGTCGGCACGGGCGCTGGCGGCGGGACCATGGCACAGGCACTGGCGACGACCGGCGCGCGGATTCTCGTGGTGGAGCGCGGCGACTTCGTTGCAACGGAGGACGAGAACTGGAGCCCGGCGGCGGTCTGGAAAGACCTTCGGTACCGCGCGAACGAAGAGTGGGTCGACGAAAACGGTCAGGCGTTCCGGCCGTACATGCACTACGGCGTGGGCGGCAACACCAAGTTCTGGGGCAGCGTGTTGTATCGGCTGCGGCGCGAAGACTTTCTGGCGACACCGCACGCCGACGGCGTTTCGCCGTCGTGGCCGATCGATTACGACACGCTGGCGCCATATTACGACAGAGCCGAGCAGCTCTACCACGTGCACGGCGATGCGTCGGCCGATCTGACGGAGCCACCGCGCGGTCCCTTCCCCCATGACGCGGTGCCGCATGCTGCCGGCATGACGGAAATCGTCGAGGGCCTGCGCAGGCAGGGCCTTCATCCGTCGTCGCTGCCGCTGGGGCTGCTGAAGCCCGGCGAGCCTGGCGGCTGCATCCTCTGCAATACCTGCAACTCGTTCCCGTGCAAGATTCACGCGAAAAGCGACGCGGACGTCTGCGGCGTGCGGCCCGCCGTCCGCCACGCCAATGTCACCTTATGGACTAATACCGTGGCGCGTCGGCTGATCGCCACGAGCGATGGCCGCGCCATCGAGGCTCTCGAAGTGGAGCGCCAGGGCGCGACCGTACGACTCGAGGCGAAGTTGTTCGTGGTGTCGTGCGGTGCCGTCAATTCCGCCGCGTTGCTGCTGCGATCGGCCGACGAGGCGCATCCTGCCGGCCTCGCGAACTCGTCAGGCCTGGTCGGCACGCGCTACATGGCGCACATGGCGACGATGATGCAGGGCTTCCATCCGTTCCGAAAGAACACGGCGGTGTTTCAGAAGACCGTGGCGATCAACGACTTTTACCTGGCACGGAATGGCATTCCTTATCCGCTGGGACAGATCCAGTCGCAGGGGCGGACGCACGGCGTGATGGCGCAAGTCGTCGGCCAGACAATGGTGCCGGGCATTCCCCTCTGGGCCTACGACGCCTGGGTGGCGCGCGGCGTCGACTGGCTCGTCATGTCGGAGGATCTGCCGCGTGAAGAGAACCGGGTGACGGTGGAGCCCGACGGGCGCATTCGTCTCTGGTACCGACCGAACAACGTTCAGGCGCATCAGCAACTGGTCCGCGAGGCGAAGCGCATGCTCCGTCGCCTCGGGTTCTGGGTGATCGTGTCGCACTCGCACAAGAGCAAGAACACGACCCACCAATGCGGCACGCTCTGTTTCGGGACGGATCCTCGTACATCGGTGCTGGATCCCTACTGCCGCGCGCACGACGTGGCGAATCTCTTCGTTGTGGACGCGTCGTTTTTTCCGTCCTCCGCGGCGGTGAATCCGGGCCTGACAATCGTGGCGCAGGCCTTGCGCGTCGCCGACCACATTACGAGCATCGATCTGCCACACCTGTAGGGGGGCGCACCGCGTGCGCCCGGAGCAGCAATGAGAGCCCAATCCTTCAGCCACGTCGGCATCACCGTCTCGAATTTCAACCGGTTCGTACAGTTCTACTGGGACGTGTTCCGCTGCCCGCTCGTGGGCGTCGCCGACACTCCGCCGGATCGGGTTCGGACGTTCTTTCGGGTCGACGGCGGCTCGCCTGCCTGCAAGATCGGCTGGATTCGGGTGCCCGGCGGCGGCATTCTCGAGATCTTCGAATTCCAGCCGCAGCTTCCCGCTGCCGGGATTCCCTGGAATCGTGTCGGTCTCACCCATTTCAGCTTCAACGTCCGAAACACGCAACGGTGGTACGACCACCTCGTGAGCAAGGGGGTCGAGTGCATCAGTAAGCCCGAGCGCTCGCCGCGCGGCCACTCCTTCTTCTTCGCAAAGGACGTGGACGGCAATCTCATTGAGATGATCGATCTCGGCCACATGTACTACGTCTTGAAGTGGTTGGGCCCCCTTGGCGGGTGGCTGTTCAGGCGCGGGATGTACAAGCAGGACGATGCGGCTCGATGACGCAGGTCTCGGGACCACGCCGTGGCGGCCAGCCTCGAGTTATTCGCTCAATACGTCGTAGAACTCGTTCGCTCTCTCGCGTCTGTGCTGGCGGGTCAGCCTCGACCGACGAACGGCATCTTCGTCGCCATGACGGTGAGGAACTGGACGTTGGCCTCGAGCGGCAAGCTCGCCATGTAGATGACGGCTCTCACAACGTGCTCGACGTCCAGGCGCGGCTCCACCGCCGTCTCGCCGTTGGCCTGCAGCGTACCGGTTGCGAACCTGGCCGTCATCGGCGTCACGGCGTTCCCGATGTCGATCTGCCCGCAGGCGATATCGAACCTGCGGCCGTCGAGCGAGGTCGACTTCGTGAGCCCGGTCATTGCGTGCTTGCTTGCCGTGTACGGCGCTGAGTTCGGGCGCGGTGAATACGCCGAAATCGAGCCGTTATTGATGATGCGCCCGCCTCGCGGATCCTGCCCCTTCATGAGGCGAAACGCCTGCTGGGTGCAGAGAAAGGCGCCCGTCAGGTTGACGTCGACGACGGCCCGCCATTGGTCGATGGTCAGCTCCTCGAGAGGCACGCCGGGCGCGCTTACCCCCGCGTTATTGAAGAGCACGTCAAGCCGTCCGAACGCCGAGCGCGTCTCTTCGAACAGTGCACGAACGGACGTCGGATCGGTGACGTCGGTTGCAGCCACCAGGACTCGCGACCCGTCGACCTCAGACTCCTTTGCTGTCTCCGTCAGCTGCTCGGCGCGCCGGCCCGCGAGGACGACGGCATAGCCTTCCTCGAGGAGGCCGATCGCCACGGCACGGCCGATCCCGGAGCCGGCCCCAGTCACGATCGCAACCTTCAGTGGTGTCGTCACGCGTCGAACGTTAACATACGTGAGCCTTTGGCCCGGGTCTGATCGCAAACCTCACGGAGCACACGCACTGCATGTCGACGACCGTACTCATCACCGGCGCAGCGGGATTTCTCGGCACGCGATTGATCAACGCCCTTCTGTCGGAGCGGTCGGACCTGCCGGGCCCGTCGCGGATCATCGCTGCGGACGTGGCGCCGTGCGCCGTTGACGATCCTCGCATCGATCGCAGGATTGGCACGATCAGCGATGTGACGTTCGTCGATTCCATCGTCGAGCCCGACGTGGAGGTCGTCTATCACCTGGCGGCGGTCTTGAGCGGCCAATCGGAAGCAGAGTTCGACCTTGGCATGCAGGTCAACGTGGACGCGACCCGTCGGCTGCTGGAGTCGTGCGCAGGGCTCACGAAGGCGCCGCGCTTCGTCTTCTCGAGCAGCATCGCGGTCTTCGGAGGCCCGCTGCCCGACGTCGTGCCCGAGGACATGGCGCTTCGGCCGCAATCCTCCTATGGGACGGAAAAAGCGATCGGCGAGCTCCTCGTCGCCGACTATTCGCGGAGAGCGTGGAGCGATGGCATCAGTTGCCGTCTTCCCACGGTGGCGATTCGGCCCGGAAAGCCCAACTCGGCGCTGTCGTCGTTTGTCAGCGGCATCATCCGCGAGCCGCTGGCAGGCATCGAGAGCGTGTGTCCGGTGCCTCTCGACACGCGCATCTGGATTACCTCGCCGGAAGTCGTCACCCGCAATCTCATCCGGGCGGCCCGCGTGCCGACAGCGTCGCTCGAGGGCCGCCGCGCGTTGAACTTTCCTGGCTTGAGCGTCACGCCCGCGGAGATGCTGGCGAGCCTGGCCCATCTCGGCGGGCCCGCCGCGAGGGCGCGCGTGCGCTGCGAGGTCGACCCGGTCATGATGCGGGTGGTAGGAACGTGGCCCGGCGCCTTCGACACCAGGCGGCCGGTGAGCCTGGGCTTCAGGGCCGACCGCGATATCGACTCGGTCGTCCGGCAGTTCATGGCGGAAGCAGGTTATGAAACGGCGTCGAAGGCAGACGCGTGATCAGGAGAACACGCCCAGCGCACTTCGTGCGCGTGCACGAAGAATTCAATCCACAGTCTGTCATGTCGCCGTTGGCGACACCTCCACCCAATGAAGATATGCGGAGCGCCGGTCGCGCGGGTCTGAGGTCGGTGATCAGTGGCGCCGCAGAGGCCGTTCCACAGTCTGACCCGGACAGTCCTTGGTACCTCACCCTGTGGCCCTGGCGGTCAGGAGCGCGCGGAACAGATTCCTGTCCCTGCCTGTCTTGCCCGCGACGACCGAGGGGAGGTGGAGGATGGACCTCATGCACCCGCGCGTGGCGGGGGTGGACGTCCACGAGGCGTTCGTGGTCGTCTGTCGGCGGATCGTGCGCTCTGACGGACAGGTCGACCGGGTCGTGCGGCGGTATTCGACGATGACGCGGGACCTGCTTGCGCGGGGCGATTGGCGCGCCGACGCGCAGGTCACCCATCTGGCGATGGAGTCGACGGGCGTGTTCTGGAAACCGATCTGGAATCGGCTCGAAGACCGCTTCACGCTGGTCTTGGTCAACGCGCGCCATGTGAAACAGGTCCCGGGCCGGAAGCGCGATGTGGGCGACGCGGAGTGGATGGCGCAATTGCTTCAGCACGGGTTGTTGCGGGCCAGCTTCATTCCGCCGCCGGCCCTCCGCGAACTCCGGGATCTGACGCGGCACCGCACGACGCTGTTGCAGGAGCGGACGCGAGTGGTGAACCGGATGCACAAAGTCCTCGAAGACGCCAATATCAAATTGAGCGCGGTGGCCTCCGCCATCCTGGGGGTCTCGGGCCGGGCGATGCTGCGCGCCCTCATCGCGGGCGAGACCGATCCGCAGCGCCTGGCCAATCTGGCCCAGCGGCGATGGCGCGCGAAATTGCCGGACTTGGCACAGGCGCTGACCGGTCGGGTCCGCGCGCATCACCGCCTGCTCCTCACCACGTTGCTGGACCACGTCACGTTTCGGGACCAGCAGATCGCCGCGGTCGATGGCCACATTGCGACGGCAGTCGTCCCTTTTGCGGCCGCGCTCGCCGGGCTCCAGACCATCCCCGGCGTGAAGGTCCGGACGGCGGAGAATCTGCTGGCTGAGATCGGGCCCGATATGCCCCCCTTTCCGTCGGCCGCGCATCTCGCCTCCTGGGCGGCGGTCTGCCCCGGTCACGATGAGACCGGCGGCAAGCCACGATCGGGCAAGACGCGGCGCGGCAATCGGTGGGTGCGCGGCGTCGTGACCCAAGCGGCGTGGGCGGGCGCCCGGACGCACGGCACCTATTTCCACGGCCAGTACCGGCGCCTGGCCCCGCGGCGCGGCAAGAAACGCGCGATCGTCGCCGTCAGTCACAGCCTGCTGATTGCCGCGTACCACATCCTCCACGACCATGTCCCGTACCGCGATCTCGGCGCTGACCATTTCGAACGCCTCTCGCCGCGGGCACTCACGCGCTCCTTCGTCAAGCGACTCGAGCGCCTCGGATACACCGTGACATTGCAGCCAACGAACGCCGCAGCGTAACGAAATCTTCGGAACAGATTGCACCGATTCAACTTTGCTGGGAGCTGCACTCTTGCGGAAATATCTGCAGCCTTCACTGTGGATCGGATGCGGTTTGGATCGATCGCGAGCCAGAATGACCGGCGGCGCGGCGGAGCCGCGCTATGCGACGAGGACCGCGGTAAAGATGAACCGCTCGTGCCGTTCAAATGCGGCTCATCTTCACCGCGGTCCTCGTCGCATCAGCCGGCCGCTACGCGGCCGGCCGCCGGTCGTCTGGCAGTGCCTCTTTCAATCGGAGAAGACGGATCCGTTCACGCCAACCGCAACACTAAACCCCTAAGAATCGGCGTAATCAGTGTAATCGGTGGATAGCCTTTGTACCTGCTTGTGCGCTCGTGTCTCTCTTGATCCTGTCAAATCTCGGAATCGCGCGCTAGCGCAGCTCCGGCGCGATTTGCTCGGGCGCGGTGACGCCCGGCGGCAGTTCCATGATGCGGATATTCCGGAAGTGAATCTCGCCGCCTTCCGATTCCAGGCACAAGTAACCCTTCTTCTGGGTGGAGCGCGTGATTCCGTTGACGAACTTGCCGTTGACCGCGAGCTTGATCGTCCCATCCACGGCCACCACGTCATACGTGTTCCACTCGCCTTTGCCCTTGCACCGGTTCTCGATCGACTTGCTGCGCTCGCCCCGTGGGTTGTCGGGCGTCGTCTTGACGCCGCCCACGCCAAAAAGCTCGCCATGAACGTAAGCGACCGGTGGCGTGACCCCGTTCTCTTTGTTGAGGCTTGGCCACGCGAGCTCGAGCATCTGCACCTCGACGCCGTTTGGCAGGCGATCGGTCGGATCCGGCTGCGCGTTGCTCCAGACGAACACGCCGGAATTGCCGCCCGCCTCCATGTGCATCCACTCGATGTGCAGCATGAAATTCTGGTCCTGCTTCTGACTGCGCATCACGCCAATCGGCCGCCCGGAGCAGACCAGTATCCCGTCGCGCGCCTTCCAGGTGTCCTCAGCCGTGTTGACGTTGACCCAGCCGGTGAGGTCCTTGCCATTGAACAGCTCCACGAACTGTGGGACCGATTGTCCGGCGGCAGCTAAGGGCAGCAGGCCGGCAACGAGCGCAAGCGCTGTGATGTGCTTCATTGGAAGGTGGTCCGTATGCTAGCTGAAATCAGTTGTCACGGTCGTTCGGTGGCGCGGCCCAGGGGTACGGTAGCTGCCGTCCGTCGCCCGAAAGGGTTGCACCCGCGAGCGGCGGAGTGCATAATCGGCCCGCAACCGAGCCAGTCATGGTCCCCGCCCTGGCGTCCGCCCGGGTTCGTACCCGTCACCCCTCTCGACCGGTGACCAGGCGCTGGGGTGTGTCCCGCCGCGCGTCGCGTTTCCGTCCATCGTATCGCACCGTTTCGCGTGCATCCCTCTGAGTTCCCAGGAAGGAGGCGGACGTGTCCTGCACGACTACTCGTTTCAGCAGCGCGAAAGCGCCCTGCGGTCGCGTCGTGGACGGCGAAGTCTTCATGGATGAAGACGAGCAAGCGCTTGTGACGCGCGAGATGGACTACACCTGCGGCTGTCGCAGCATTCGCCACGACTATCACGACGGCAGCGTGGCCGAGAGGATCGTTCATCACAACGGCAAGGTGCTCCTCGACGAATTGATCTCGGGGGAGTAGGGCGGCGCTCATGCCCGCCTGGAGCCACAGGAAGGAGACGATGTGTGATGCCGCCGGCGCATGACATCATCCTCGTCGGCGGTGGGGGCGCAGGTCTCCGGGCGGCTATCGCGATTGCGGAGATCAACCCGCGCCTTCGCATTGCTGTGGTGTCGAAGGTCTACCCGATGCGGAGCCACACGGTCTCCGCCGAGGGGGGCGCCGCTGGCGTCATCCGCGCGGACGACAGCTTCGACGAGCACGCCTACGACACGATCTCCGGCGGCGACTGGCTCTCCGATCAGGACGCGGTGGACGCCTTCGTCCACGAGGCCTCGCAGGAGTTGCTGCGTCTGGAGCACTGGGGATGCCCGTGGAGCCGGGAGCCCGATGGCCGAGTGGCCGTTCGTCCCTTCGGCGGCATGAAGAAGATGCGCACGTGGTTTGCCGCCGACAAGACCGGCTTCCACATGCTGCACACCCTGTTCCAGACCTCCCTCAAGTACACGAGCGTCGCCCGCTACGACGAGTGGTTCGTGACCAGGCTGCTGGTCGACGACGGCCGCGTCCATGGCGTGGTCGCCCTCGACCTGCAGTCGGGTCGGATCGACACCATTACCGCCCCCGCGGTCATCATCTGCACTGGCGGCTGCGGCCGTGTGTATCCCTTCACGACCAACGCCAGCATCAAGAACGGCGACGGCATGGCCCTCGCCTACCGCGCCGGCGCGCCGCTGAAAGACATGGAGTTCGTGCAATACCACCCCACCGGACTCCCGTTTACGGGCATCCTGATCACGGAAGCGGCGCGCGCCGAGGGCGGATACCTCGTCAACAAGGATGGCTATCGCTACCTGCAGGACTATGACCTCGGCCGACCCTCGCCGACGCCCGTGCTCCGGAGTATGGAGCTGGGGCCGCGCGATCGACTGTCGCAGGCCTTCGTCAAGGAGGTCGAGAAGAAGCGAACGATCGACACGCCGTACGGGCCGGTCGTCCACCTGGACGTGCGGCACCTCGGCGAGAAAGTGATCAACGCGAAAATCCCCTTCGTTCGCGAGCTGTGTCTCAAATACCAGCACATCGATCCAGTCAAAGAACTGATCCCTGTGCGGCCGGTCGTCCACTACATGATGGGCGGGATTCACACGGACATCAGCGGGGCGACGCCGGTGGCTGGGCTGTACGCCGCCGGCGAGGCCGCCTGCGTCAGCATCAACGGCGCAAACCGGCTGGGCTCGAACTCGCTGCCCGAGCTCCTGGTGTTCGGCGCGCGGGCGGGCCTAGCAGCCGCCGACTACGCCTCGCGCCAGCCGACGAACGGATCGACCCAGGCCGTGCTCGCGCAGGGACGTGACGAGCAGCGGCGGCTCGAGCAGGCGTTCCGCGCCACACCGGGCCGAAGCGGCGAGCGCATCGCCTCGCTCCGCGACGAGATGCACAAGGCGATGGAGGACGGCGTCGGCATCTTCCGCTCAGGCGATTCGCTGGGTCGCGCCGCCGGCACCCTGCGCACGCTGCAAGGTCGGTTTCACGATGTCGCCATAGGCGATCACAGTCAGACGTTCAACACCGAGCGTATCGCGGCGCTGGAGCTCTCGTTCATGCTCGACGTGGCCGAAGCCATCGTCAACGCAGCGCTGCAGAGGGAGGAATCGCGCGGAGCGCATCAGCGCGTCGATTTCCCGGCCCGCGACGACAGGCGGTACCTCGCGCACTCGCTGGTGACGCGGCGTCCCAATGGCGAGTGTGAGGTCGGATATCTACCGGTGACGATCACGCGCTGGCCACCGGGCGAGCGGGTGTACGGGAGGTAGCCTGGATCATGGCGAATCGAATCACGTTGCAGGTGGCTCGCTACCGTCCCGAAACGGACGCCGCGCCGGCCTTCCAGGAGTACGAGGTTCCCTGTCCGCGAGACTGGGTAATCCTCGACGCGCTCAACTTCGTGAAGGACCGGGTGGACGGGACGCTCTCGTACCGCTGGTCGTGCCGGATGGGCGTGTGCGGGAGTTGCGGGATGAGTGTGAACGGCGAGCCGAAACTCTCGTGCGCGACCTTCCTGGCCGACTACGCACCCGGCCCAGTGCGCGTCGAGCCGCTGCGGAACTTCCCAGTGATCCGGGACCTCATTGTCGACATCAGCGACTTCATGCGGAAGCTGACGACGGTCAAGCCCTGGATCGTCAGGCACGAGGAGAAGCCCGTCGCCGACGGCGAATATCTCCAGACGCCACAGGAACTCGACGCGTTCAAGCCGTTCAGCATGTGCATCAACTGCATGCTCTGCTACGCGGCGTGCCCAATCTACGCCCTCGACCCGAAATTTGTTGGGCCAGCTGCCATCGCGCTCGCGCAGCGCTACAACCTCGATTCACGCGACGAAGGGGCGAAAGAGCGCCTCGAAGTCTTGTCGACACACGAAGGGATCTGGGGCTGCACATTCGTTGGCGAGTGCACGACGGTCTGTCCGAAGAACGTGGATCCGGCAGGCGCCATCCAGCGGTACAAACTCGACGCGGCGCTTGCGTGGGCCAAGGCGTTCGTAATGCCCAGGGGAACCTGATGAGCGAGCTGCACGCGCACACGCCGTATCACGCGCGTTGGTACCGTTCTCGGCCGTCCACCTATTGGTGGGTGAAACGCCGATCGTATTTCGCGTTCATCCTCCGCGAGCTGAGCAGTGTCTTCGTGGCGTGGTCCGTCCTCTATCTCGTCAGACTGGTATGGGCGATCGCCCACGGTGACGAGTGGTACCGGGCGTTCCTGCGCTGGTCGGCCCACCCCGCCGTGCTGCTACTCAACGGCCTCACGTTCCTCTTGGTCGCCTTTCACGCAGTGACATGGTTCAACCTGGCGCCCAAGGCGATGGTGGTCACCCTCGGTGGGCGACGCGTGCCTGGAGCGCTCATCGCCGCGGCCAACTACGCCGCCTGGGCGGTCGTCTCAGTGCTGGCGATCTGGGCTCTGCTCGGAGGATGAATGGCAACCCGATCGATCGAGCCCCTGGCATGGCTGCTCTTCAGCGCCGGCGGCGTGCTGGCGGCGCTCGTCCTGCCGGTGCTCCTGTTCCTGTTTGGCCTGGCGTTCCCGCTCGGCTGGATCCCCCCGCCCAGCCACGAGCATCTGCTCGCGCTCGTGCGCCCGCCAATGGTGCGTGCCGCGCTCTGGGCCGTATGCGTACTTTCGTTGCTTCACTGGGCGCACCGGTTCCGATACACCCTTTACGACGGCCTGCAAGTGAAGCACTTGAACGAGGTCATCAATCTGTGCTGCTACGGCGGCGCGATCCTCGGATCCGCCGTGGCCGCCTATGTGTTCTGGCGCCTGCCATAGGCGCGCGAGTCCAGAGCTCGTCACGTGAGCGGAGCGCCAGCACAAGCAAGCTTCGGGTCTAGCTAAAATCGATCCTCACATCGTCGGCAACGCCACCCAGGATGTGATAGCCGCAATTGGTGTCCTGCAGGATCGAACCCGGCACCAGCTCGTTCACCGGACCATGCGCCACGAGGCGCGCGATGAAGCGCTGCCACGAGACGCCGCCGCCCTGGTCGCCGTCGAGCCAGAAGCTTCGGTCACGTGCGCCGAGGATCTCGCGCGGACCGATTGACGCGGCCTTTGGCGGGACCCACGACCAGTCGCCGCCGAACGAGTGCAGCGCGTTCTGCATGATCGTCATGGGATTGAGCTCGACGATGCGGCCATGAGCGCGCTTGTAGGCATCCAGATCGCCGGAGTATTCCAGGCCCAGGTGCGATTCCCAGAACGCGATATGACCGCACCAGCCGATGCCTCCGTAGCAGCAGTCGGCACCGCCTTCATCCTCGATCATCTTCCAGTAGGCGTCGATGTTGCGGCTGGTCGGAAAGTGAATGCTCCGGTCGGGCGGCCGAAGCGCGGCGTCGATCCGGGCGAAAAACGACTGGCGCATCGAGGTCGCAAAGGAGCCCTCCCACTCAGCGGGCGCGGTCTCGCCGTGCTCGTTCGCATATTCGTCCATGTTGAACGTCACCAGGTGCGCGCAGCTGATTCCTTGCCGATTGATCATCTCGGCCGCGATCCGGTACTGCGGCACTGGCCCCACCGGCAGGATCAGCACGCATTTTCTGCCCTCGTCACGGGCCCTCTGGATGCGCGACACGATGTCGATCGCGAAGCGGCTGTAAAACTGCACCATGTCGTCGATCACTTCGATGCGGAAGCCCTCGTTCGGGTGCCGCGTGATCTCGGACCGCGTGATCGCGCGCACGCGCGCGCACGCCTCCTCGTCGCGGAAAGGAATAAATGAAGAGAGCGCATAGTGGAATGGCATATGGGGCGTTGAAGAGCTCACGATGAACGGAGTGTCTTGACTCGGCGCTTCCCAAGGGCCGGCGTCAGGAGATCGTGCTTTGGAAATCCGTGGCCGAGATGCTGAACGAACCCTTCCGCGTACCTCACCGTCTTCTTCCCGAAATCGCGCGCGCGATCGGCGCCGGTCCGACGCATCCACCGGAGGTACTCGTCTTCGCCGTGCTGCGCGCGAAGCCAGGATCGCTGCGATTCGTGCGCCGCCAGCATCTGCTCTTTGACGTCGATGACCGGCGTCACGTCCACGACATAACCCGGTCTGACCCGGCGGCCGAAGTGATCGATGTGGTCGATGGGATCGGCGTACAGCACGACCGGCAGCGCATCACACGGTGGGGCCGGCTTTGCCGAGCGCTTCGACGAGAGCGACGGCCCGGCTGGCCTTCCAGTTCGGCACCGTCGACGCGAACGCCGCCTCGCGAGCGATCCGCGCAGTCTCTTCATGGTCGGCCATGTAGTCGACCGGCGCGGGCGCGATCAGGAGGTCGGGCCTCGCTTCGCGAATCAGGCCGGAGACACGCCGCTTCGACCGCTCGTCGCAGAGGATCGTCAGATCGCTGAACCCGAGGCACGTGTAGTCGGCGCCCAGGATGCACGCAGACGCGGCGGCCTCTCTCCGCCGGATGCGCGCGATTTCGGCACGAGGCTGGTGCATCGACCCCAGGTCACCGGCTGTCATCGTCGCCAGGTGCACGTCCCATCCTGCATGCTTGAGCAGAATCAGCGTCCCAGCGCACGTGATCTCGATGTCGTCCGGATGGGCCATGAGGGCGAGGACCTTGGGCACGACGTCGGCTTTCCGCCTCAGAGCGACACCACCTGGCCCGTGCGCACGCTTTCATCGGCGGCGAGCACGATGCGCAGGCTGTTGACGGCGTCGTGCATGTGATCGGTGAGGTCCAGGTTCTGTTGAATGGCTCGCAGAAGATACGCCTGCTCACGATCGCAGAGCGCCTGGTGATTCGGTTCGTCCTCGGTGTTGAGGAACTCGTCGGCTTTCAGAAACTCGTTGTCCGCATCAATGCCGCTGTGGTGCACGCGGATGCAGTTCGTCTTGGTGTGGCTGTCGATGTCGTCGGAGCCGGATGTGGTCGTCTCGTTCGGATCCTTCACGATCGAGACGCAGCCTTTGGGTCCGACCACGTCCTTCACGAAGAAGGCCACCTCGCTCATCATCGGCCCCCACCCGGCCTCATACCATCCGACCGACCCGTCGTCGAACGTGACCTGGAGCTGACCATAGTTGTACATGTCCGGCTTGATGTCCTCGGTGAGCCGCGCGCCTACCGCGTAGACCCGCACGGGCCTGGCGCCAGTCATCTGGCACATGACATCCACGTAGTGCACGCCACAATCGACGATCGGACTCATCGATTCCATGAGATTGCGGTGCCAGTTCCATGCGGGTCCGTGGCTTTGCTGGTTCAGGTTCATGCGCATGACCAGCGGCTTGCCGAGCGTCCGCGCGATCTCGATGAACCTGATCCAGGCGGGATGGACGCGCAGGATATAGCCGACGACGAGTTTGCGATCGCGCGCGCGGGCGGCATCGACAATGGCCTGGGCGTCCTCGACGCTGGTCGCCAGCGGCTTCTCGCAGAAGACGTGGCAGCCGGCCTGAATCGCTGCTTTGGCGTAAGGGGCGTGCGTCTCGGGGTACGTGTTGATGCTGACGACGTCTGGTCTGGTGGTGGAGAGCGCCTCATAGTAGTCGCTGAACTCGGGCAGTCCGCCGAGCTCCAGGCTGAGCGCATTGCGCGACGTCGGGCCGCGACTCACCAACCCGACGATCTCGAATTCGGGCATCTTGTGATACGCGCGCGCATGGCTGGCGCCCATGTTGCCGCATCCGGCAACGAGCACTCGGAGAGTTTTGGCCATATCCCGCAATGGTATCCGGTCGCGAAAGAGTCCGGACACCGCTCACGGAGTTCGGCGGAGTCATCTCGAGTAGATGACTCGAGATGGCGCCTCGCTCGGAGGAGCCCGCAGAGACGGATCAAACGCAGAGATCGCGAAGTTCGCCGAGTCTTGAGTCGCCCTCTGCGCACTCCGCGGCCTCGGCGTTAATATCGTCATCCGCGCCCTCAGCTTCCTGCGCACTGCACCAGCATCGTGCACCAACTCAAGCGAGCCTCATAGAGCGCACTTCGGTGCCACAATGCGGCCGTGCGCACCATCCTGGCCGCCGCGCTGCATTACACTGGCCGTCCCGGCGCGGTCAGTCTCGCCAGAGAAGGTGTCCCGCGCGGATTTATTGGCGAGGTGCCAGGCTTACCTCGCCACCTACGATCGCGACCTCGCGGCGCTCGTCGCCGACGAACACTATGTGCAGCGTGAAGTCCGCGAGAACGGCGAGACCGTGGAACGCCGGCTCGAGTCGGAGTTCGCGTGGGTGCCCCTGCCGTCCGGCGCCGACACGATTGGCGTCCGAGATGTTCGCCGCGTGGATGGTGAGCCCGTCGCTGGAAATGGCCGGCTTCAGTCATTGCTCGAAATGCCGAGCCAGGCCATCGAACGTGAGGTTCAGGCGATCCTCGAATGAGAGCGCCCGCTACAATCTGGCTCCTGCCTTTCAGCGAAACATCAACTTCCCCACCTTCGCGCTTTCGTATTTGCGCCGTGCGGTGGCCGAAAACTCAAAGTGGAAGGCCCGCCAGCTGCCCGGTGGTCAGGCCGAACTGCGGTTCAGCGAAAATCGCCGCCGGACGCTCGTCCGTTCGCGCGACGGAAAGATGATGCAGGCAGAAGGCGCGTTCATCGTCGATGCCTCCAACGGACGAATCGTCGGGTTCGAGGTGGTCCTCCAGCAGCACGACAGCGACTTGCGATCAGCTGCCGAAAGGAGTTCATCGGCACGATCGCGTATTCAGTGTCGGTCACGTTTGCCGCCAACGACCGGTTGGGTCTATGGGTGCCGGCCACCATGCGCGACGAGGTGGCCGCTGCTCAAGGATGCTGCGGGCCAGCGGCGGAGCGTGACGGGCGAAGCGCGCTACGACGGCTATCGGCGGTTCGAGGCGACCGGACGAATCATCCGGTAGGCGGGGCGGCCGCTCGGCCACGGATCTCAGATCGGCCACGGAGGGACACGGACCACACGGATTTCAGATCGGCCACGGAGGGACACGGACAGCGCGGATTTCAGAATCGGCCACGAAGAGACACGGACCACACGGATTTCAGATCGGCCACTGAAGGACACGGACAGCACGGATCTCAGATCGGCCACGAAGAGACACGGACCACACGGATTTCAGATTAGCCACGGAAGGACACGGACAGCACGGATTCGGATCAGCCACGAAGAGACACGGACGCACGGATTCAGATCGGCACTGAAGGACGCGGACCGCGCGGATCTCAGATCGGCCACGGAGGGACACGGACCACACGTTTCTCAGATCGGGCTACGGAGAGACACGGAAGCACGCGGGATCTCAGATCGGCTACGGAGGGACACGGACCACGCGAATTCAGATCGGCCGCGGAAGGATACGGATGAACACGGGACGCGTGAACCGACGGATCGCGACGTTGGGGGACAAATGACTCGCGCATTCGACCTCAGCAAGGGAGGAAGCCGGCATGCTCGCCCGCGTATGGATTGGTGTGAATCGGCAGGGACAAGGACGGCGCGTATCTCGAGCACCTTCAGAGGCAGGTGTCTACGGAGCTCGCTCGACTCGATGGCTACTGACGGCATGGAAGTACTCAGGCGTGACATCGCGGACGGAGAGGAATTCGTGGTGACTACTTACTGGGAGAGCCTGGACGCGGTCCGGCTCTTCGCGGGCGATGACGCGGAGCAGGCCGTCGTCACACCAGCGGCTCGAGCGCTGATGGTCACGTGTGGTGAACGGGCATCGCATTATGGGGGAATCGACATCGCGGAAGCCCGGCTCGGCCGTAGTCCTGAGCCGCCTTCACGGTCGCGGTCCCGGTGGTCCATGATGGTGGCAAGAATGGACGTTTTCTTTCCGTGTACCGGTGAGCTATGAGCGCCGTGGCACCGAATCGCGCGAATCGCCGCGTGCGAGTCGTCCTCTCGTCGATCGCGCTTCTTTCGTTCATGTCGGGACGAAACGCCGCGGCGGTCGCACTCTCACAGCTCGGGGTGGCGGCATTTTTTGCGGGCGGCACTGTTCAGTCCGTGGTCGGGAACTCCGCCGTCTGGTGCGTGCTTGCCGCTGCAGTGCTGAGCGCGTTCGTGCGCGCTATCGACATCGAGAGTTGGGCGCTTTTCATTCCTGGCGGCTTCCTGGCCCGTCTTCAACACGCGTTCGGGCCGCGCGTGGTCAGGCTCGGCGCGGCCGCGGGATTGGTCGAGCGCCTCTTTCTCGCTGCACTGGCGGCAGTGCTCGTCGGGCACTACGCCGCCGGAGTCGTCGCCACGGCGATTGCTGGATGGCGCCCGACTGGGCAGCTGAGACCCGAGGATCTCGCGACGCTCGTGGCGGTCATGCTGATAGGGGCCGTGTGGATCCGTGCGCGCAACGGATTCAACCTCGGTCTCGGTGCTACGGCCAGAGGCGTGTGGATCGGTGTCGGCATTCTGGCACTGACCACTGGCTGGGGCCTGTTCACCGTCATCCGGAGCATGGTGCCGGTTTCCTCTCTGCTCTCGCTTCCCCCTCCCGTGACGGCAGTTGGTGTGCCATTTGTTGATGTGGGGCTGACCTGGCTGTTCGGCCTCGGGCTCGCCCTGCCCGTTCTGGGCGGGGGCGAGGCGTTGGCATATGCCGCCCACGAACTTCCGCCGCCCCGCGTGCACGGGTTGCGACGGACGGCGATAGTCACGCTGGCGTTTGCGCTCTCTGTGACGGCGCTGAGCACGTTCCTGTTCGCGCTGTTGATCCCGGTGGGCGAACAGACCGTCTGGAGCAGCGTGCCCTTAGCGGGAATCGCGCAGCATGTGGCGGCTCCGCCCTGGATTCGAAACCTCGTGGCCCTCGGGTTGATCGCGGCTGCCGTGCTGATGTTGGCGCCGGCCGCTCATGCCGCCCTCGGGCACGCCGAGCAGATCCTGCAGCGCCTTTCGGTGGCAGGGACCCTCCCGAGCGCACTTGGCACACTTCACACGCGGTTTGGCACACCGGCAAGGGCGATTGACGCCGCGGTCGCCGCTACCCTCCTCATCATTCTGGTCAGTGGTGGGCGAGTGAGCTGGCTCGCAGGGGGCTACGCGGTCGCGATCGCCGTCACCGTGGTGCTCAAGGTCGGCGTGGTCCTCCGCCTCCGGCGCTCGCGTGCCGTCGCGTTGCCTTACAGGGTCCCGCTGAACGCTCGTGTGGCGGGTCACGAGCTGCCACTGGGACTCCTGCTGCCCGGATTGGCCTGCATCGGAAGCGCTGTAGCGATGCTCGCCATCGGCGACGTGCCGTCCATCGCAACCGCGGCCCTGCTTGGAGCGCTGTATCTGTCGTTTACCATCCTGGGTCGCGACAGCGAATCGACCGCCGTTACGGACGAACAGGAGACCTTCGACGTCCTGCCGTCCGCCGAGCTCTCGCTCGAGCACGTCGAAGCCCGTCCTGGAAACGTGCTGGTGCTCGTTCGCAACCCGTATTCACTGGCTCACGTGACTGGCGCGCTCCAGGCGCCAGGCGACCGCGACATCGTCGTCATGACCGTCCGGATGCTTGGCATGGATGTGCCCGAAGATGCCTCGAACGACACGCCGCCCACACCGGCGGAACAGCGGCTGCTCTCGGAGGTCCTCACGGTTGCAGAGCGACACGCCCGACACGTACGCCTGCTCATCGTCCCTGCCAACAACGTCTTCGACGCCATCGTGGCGACCACTGTGCGCCTTCGGTCCTCCGAGGTGCACGTTGGAGAGTCCTCTACGCTCTCCGCCGAGCAGCAAGCGCGGCTGCTCGGCGACGCCTGGGAGCGCGCGGCCAAACCGGAACCCCTGGATGTTCGGCTCGTCGTGCTGCACCGCAGCGGCCGCAGCGACACCTATCACCTCGGCGCTCACGCCCCGTCTCTCACGCCTGGCGATCTCGATCTGATTCACCGCGTGTGGCTCCTGGCTGTCAAGGCCATTGGACCGCACGTCCATCATCACGACGTCGTCAGGGCAGCGCTCACGCAAATGGAACAACAACTCAACGGACCCGATCCTGATGCGGCACTCGGCACCATTCGCGCCCTCGTCAAACCCGCCGACGAACTCGCCACGGTGCTCCGCTCGCGTGACTATGCGCGCCTGCGAGACATGTTGCGCAACCGCCATGCCGGGGAAGTCGCCGCAATTCTGACGGAGCTCAGCATCGAGGATCAGGTGGTCGTGTTCCGCGTCCTGCCACGCAAGGACGCCGCCGACGTGTTCGAGTACTTGTCCCGTGAAGCCCAGGAGACACTGCTCAAAGCCATGGCGCAGGAGGATGTGGCCGCCCTGCTCAACGACATGGCGCCTGACGACCGCACCCGGTTCCTCGAAGAACTGCCGGCGGCGGTGACGCGGCAACTGCTGGCGCTGCTCACCCCTGCGGAGCGGGCCGTCGCTCTCACTCTTCTTGGCTATCCCGAGAAGTCCGTCGGCCGGCGGATGACGCCACACTACGTCGCGACCCGTGAGCATTGGTCGGTACGGGAGGTGTTGGACTATGTGCGCACCCATGGCGAGGACAGCGAGACCCTGAACGTCATCTACGTCGTCGACGAGCAGGGCCTGCTGATTGACGACATTCGTATTCGCGAGTTCCTGCTTGCGCCGCTCGACAGCCGTGCCTCGGATCTCATGGATCGCCGCTTCGTCGCATTGAAGGCAACCGACGATCAGGATGCGGCCGTTGCCGTGTTCCGGCAGTACGACCGCTCCGCTCTGCCGGTCACCGATTCGGCGGGCATGCTCATCGGCATCGTGACAATCGATGACGTACTGGATGTTGCGGAAGCGAGGGCGACCAGGGAAATTCATCGCATCGGCGGTTCGGAAGCCCTGGACGAGCCGTACATGGACATCGGCTTCGGGCGGATGATTCAAAAGCGCGCGGGGTGGCTGACCGCGCTCTTCCTCGGTGAGATGCTGACCGCGACGGCCATGGGCTCCTTCGAGCTGGAGATTTCGCGTGCTGTGGTGCTCGCGTTGTTCGTGCCCCTGATCATTTCGAGCGGCGGCAATTCCGGCTCGCAGGCGTCTACCCTTGTCATTCGCGCGCTGGCCCTCGGGGAAGTCGGGCTTCACGATTGGTGGCGTGTGATGCGACGGGAGATCCTGGCCGGTCTTACACTTGGCGCCATTCTCGGCGGGATCGGATTCCTGCGCATCACCGTCTGGTCGGCCTTCTCCGACATCTACGGACCGCATTGGCTCCTGATCGCGGTGACGGTCGCCGTGTCGCTCGTTGGCGTCGTCCTGTGGGGCACTCTGACGGGCTCTCTCCTGCCCTTCCTGTTGCGCCGTCTGGGCTTCGACCCGGCTGCCTCATCTGCGCCGTTCGTCGCGACGCTGGTGGACGTGACCGGTCTCGTGATCTACTTCAGCGTCGCGATCGTCGTGCTGCGAGGGACGCTGCTTTAGGAAAGCGATGCTTGCCGGCAACGCTATCACCCGCGTGCACGGGAGCGTGCGCCACATCACGCCCACCGCCGGTTCCTTAGGCGTATAATCGGCCCGCCTCATCAACAGCACGTGGCGCGCGCCGGCGTGCCGATCCGCGGGACGGCCTCCCCGGATCGACGCGGGGTCGACGTGGCCACGAATTCAAAAGGCGTGGTTATGACGCGCAGCAGACAAGCGGTGCTCACATCGGCGTTCTCACTTCTCGCCATCGCGCTGGTGGCTACTCCAGCGCTGCCACAAACCCCTTCCGTCAATTCCCGAGCCTGGGCAGATCGGGTCGCGGAAATCGAGGCAGTACCTGAAGTCTGCGGAAGTCGTGGCAATCGACGAAATCAAGATCGGCGTGACCAAGCCCCGGCGCGCGACGCTTGCGCCAGGTGGACCGGTCGAGGCGATGTGTTGGAAGCCGATCAGGCCGGGTCGACAGAGCGGCTTCTGGGAAAGCTACAAGTCCGAGATCGCCGCCTACGAGCTCGACAAGCTTCTCGGCCTCGGCATGATCCCACCGACGGTCGAGAAGGGCGTGAAGGGTGTCACGGGTGCGGCGATCATGTGGGTATCGCCGACGAAGAGCTTCAAAGAGCTCGGGGGGGTTCCGGGCCTGAAAGGCGTGGCTGGTCCACCGCCGGCACAGATCGCGGCCTGGACACGACAGATCACCATCGCGAAGATGTTCGACAATCTCGTCGGGAACATCGACCCGAATCTCGGGAACTGGCTCGTCGACCCTGGCTGGAATCTGATCCTCATCGACCACACGCGTGCCTTCACGAACACCAAGGATCTCTACCATCAGCTCGTGCGAGTCGACAACGAGCTGTGGGCCAAGATGAAAGCGCTCGACGAACCCAGCCTGACCACGGCGTTGAGTGCGTGGCTCGACAAGGGGCAGATCAAGGCCATCTTGCAACGTCGCGACAAGATGCAGGAGGTCATCGACAAGCTGGCCCAGACGACGGCACAGAGATAGACCGCGCCGTCGCGGCTCTTGGTCGTTCGGGAATCGCACCGCTCTATCGGGTGGCGGTGAACCCACGCTTCGCCAGAGCATCCGGAGTGCGCGAAGGCTGTCCTCGCACCTGGCCGTGAGCGTGCGCTTCTGGCCGAGCGACAGCGCCAGCGAGCGCACGTTGCTGTTGCGGCGGGAGAGCGCGAGGATCTGCGTGTTGAGGCCCATGAAGCGGTCCAAGGCGGCGGTGGCGGCGGCGATCTGCGGCCGGGACGCGGGCCGGACCAGACTCGCCAGCGTCTCGAGCGCACGTCCGCGCCGCCGCCTCCGACGTCGGCCATACGCTTCTCCATGCGCGTCATCGCCGCGTCGTCGGCTTCGGCGATGTGCGGCGCCTGGAGCACCTGAATCTCGCGCACGGCCGCCACGGCCCTTGCGACAAGAGCCTCGACGCGCCGGTGTCTCTTTGCCGGAGCTGAGGGCGCGACGGCCTCGAGGGAATCCCGGAACGCGTCGGCCGCTTCCTGAGCGGGACCGAACGACAGCCGCTGCGCCTTGAGGTTGGTGTTCTCGACGGCCAGCTCGAGGATGCTGCGGTCCAGCGCGCGATACTCCGCGAATCGGCTGCCGAACTCTTCGAGCAGACGGGTTTCGTCTGAGTAGCCGAGGCCCACGAAGAATCGGCCCCAGCGCGTCGGCGTCCCTCTGGACCGCCTGCGTCGCCTGCTCGGCTTCGCGCGCAAACGCGACAGACGCTTCGTCAGTGTCCGCCATCACGGCCCGGTTTGCGGCATCAGCGGCCTTGGTGAATTGAACGAGGAGGTCCGCGGCCAGCCGGCGCGCGTCTGACAGCCGCTCCAAAGCGGTTTCTGGCGCAGCGATGCAGCCGGTCGCCGCGCCTGCCATGGTGACGGCGATCCAGCACACCACTGTTGCTCTGGTGGGAAGCGACGCCGCAGGGTATCGACGACGCAGAAGGTCCTGGTTCATTGCGGCCTCAACTCGAGGTCTCGCCCAGAGGCACGACCTGCACCGCCGCATCGCGCACCTCCTCCAGAAACCGGTTGAGCGTCGAGCCCTTCAGCAGAATCTCCCATCGCGTCCGCGCACTCTGTCCGAAGATCACGTGCGTAATCCCTTCGCGCTTTGCGAACGCGATGAGGCCGTCGGCAGGCCGATCGGCTCTCACGCGAACCACCGTCGCGCCGAGCTCTTCGGCGAGCGCGATGTTGCGTTGCAGTGCCTCTCGGTCCGCGCGTCTTGATCTGGCCCGGCGCTTCGCGCGGCGTCTCGACGTAGACCGCGTACCAGCGCGCACCGAGCCGTCCGGCAATGCGCGCTCCGGTGCGAAGCACGCGTGGCGCGTCGGCGCTGGAGCTCATGCAGACCATGACCCGCTCGGGAATGAGCGCCGGCTCCAGCCCCTCACGTTGACGATGGGACGCCGCCTTGTCGCCCACTTCGTCGGCGACCGCGCGCAGCGCCAGCTCGCGCAGCGTTGACAGGTTCGTTTCACGAAAGAAGTTCGTGAGCGCCTGCTCCACCTTCTCGGGCTTGTAGACCTTGCCCTGCCGCAGGCGGCGTGCGCAGCTCCTCGACGGTCACGTCCACATTGACGACTTCGTCCGCGCGATCGAGGAACGTGTCCGGCACGGTCTCGCGCACGCGCACGCCGGTGACGCGGCCGACGGCGTCGTTGAGCGTTTCGAGATGCTGAATGTTCACGGCCGTCATCACGCCGATGCCGGCGTCGAGGATCTCCAGCACGTCCTGATAGCGCTTCTCGTGACGGCTGCCCGGCGCGTTGGTGTGCGCGAGCTCGTCGACCACACAGAGCTGCGGCTTGCGTGCGAGGATCGCGTCGAGATCCATCTCCTCCAGGACGACGCCCCGGTACTCGATCTTGCCGGCGCGGAACGATCTCGAGGTCGGTCAGCTTTGCCTCGGTCTCCGCGCGTCCGTGCGTCTCGACGAATCCGATCGCCACGTCGACGCCGTCGCGCCGAAAGGCGTGCGCGTCCTCGATCATCGAGTAGGTCTTCCCCACGCCCGGCGCGGCGCCGATGTAGATGCGGAGACGGGCGCGCTCGGTCGGTCTGCAGCTTCGCGAGCACCTGCTCACCGGTCGGGCGGCCTCTCTCCTCCACGGTCCCATCGTAGCGCGCGCCATCGGCGTGGACGCGGCTCTTTACGAACTCTTTATGCCTTTTTGCTGACTCCTTTAGCCGTTCAGCCCGTACGGTGAATGGTATGGGGACGCCCTGAGAGGCGCCTGATGGTTTCGTCACGACCGCATCCGCGGCGTCGGGTCGGTCGTATTCGCGTCATTCCGAGCGAGGTGTTCTGTGATCGATCTCGTGTTCGTCGGTGTCTCGATTCTCTTCTTCGTCGTGAGCATCGGCTACGTGGCCGCCTGCGATCGACTGATGAAGTGAGGTGACACGTGGGCCTGGATTACCGATCGGTCTGCTCGTGAGCGTCGGCGCTGCTCGGCTACTGTCGTCGCGATGCTGAGACCGGAGAAGTTCTGACATGACTCTCAACGGCTGGCTGCAGATTCTCTTCTTCCTGCTTGCCATCTTTCTGGTGACGCCGGTCATCGGCGGCTACATGGCCCGGGTGTTCACCCGTCAGCGGACGTGGCTGGATCCGGTGCTGCGGCCGTTCGAGCGGCTGATCTACCGGCTCACCGGCGTCGACGAGACGCGCGAGATGCGATGGACGGAGTACGCCGTCGCGCTGCTGCTCTTCAGCGTCGTGTCGATGCTGGTGCTGTACGCCATGCAGCGCCTGCAGTCGGCGCTGCCGTGGAACCCTCAGGGATTCGCCGGGGTCGCGCCGGATCTTGCCTTCAACACCGCCGCCTCGTTCACGACCAACACGAACTGGCAGGCGTACAGCGGCGAAACGACCATGAGCTATTTCACGCAGATGGCCGGCCTCGCCTACCACAACTTCGTGTCGGCGCCGCTACTGGCATCTCGGTCGCCATCGCGTTCATTCGCGGCATCGCCCAGAAGGAGAAGGACACGATCGGCAACTTCTGGGTCGACATGGTTCGCGCGTCGCTCTGGGTGCTGCTGCCGATCTCAATCGTCGGCGCGCTGTTTCTCGTGTCGCAGGGCGTCGTGCAGAACCTGAAGCCGTACGACAAGGTAGCCGTTGTCGATCCGTGGACCGTCACCACAACAGGCGCCGATGGGAAGCCGCAGACACAGACGATCACCGAGCAGACGATCGCGCAGGGACCTGTCGCATCACAGGAGATCATCAAGCAGTTCGGGACCAACGGCGGCGGTTTCTTCAATGCGAACAGCTCGCATCCCTTCGAGAACCCGACGCCGCTCTCGAATTTTCTCGCGATGTTCGGCATCTTCGCGATCTCGTCGGGCCTCACCTATACGCTCGGCTCGATGACCGGCTCGCGGCGGCACGGCTGGGCCGTGTGGGCGGCCATGGCGTTTCTCTTCCTCGCGGGCGTAACGGTCGCGTACTGGGCGGAAGCCCGCGGAAACCCGCTGCTGACCGCTGCCGGCGCCGATCAGACGACAACGGCGATGTCGTCGGGCGGCAACATGGAGGGAAAGGAAGTGCGGTTCGGCATCGCCAACACCGCGCTCTTCGCGACGGCGACCACCGACGCCAGCTGCGGCGCGGTCAATGGCTGGCACGACTCGTTCACGCCGCTCGGCGGGCTGGTGCCGCTCGCCAATATCCAGTTGAGCGAAGTCGTCTTCGGCGGGGTCGGCGCCGGCATGTACGGCATCCTCGTCTACATCATCCTGTCGGTGTTCATCGCGGGTCTGATGGTCGGCCGGACGCCCGAGTATCTCGGCAAGAAGATTCAGGCGTTCGAGGTGCAGATGGCGATGCTCACCGTGCTCATCTTCTCGCTCCTGATTCTCACGTTCACCGCGATCTCGTCGGTGTCGCCGAACTTCGGTACGTCGAGCATCTTCAATCCTGGCCCGCACGGGTTGTCCGAGATGCTCTACGCCTACTCGTCGGCCGCGGCCAACAACGGCTCCGCGTTCGGCGGCATCACCGTGAACACGAGCTGGTACAACACGACGCTCGGACTGACGATGCTGTTCGGGCGGTTTTTCATGATCATCCCGCCGCTCGCGATTGCGGGCAGCCTGAGTCGTAAGAAGCAGATTCCCGCGTCACTCGGGACCTTCCCGGTGACGACTCCGCTCTTCTCGGCGTTGCTCGTAGGCGTGATCGTGATCGTCGGCGCGCTGACGTTCTTTCCGGCGCTCAGCCTCGGCCCGATCGTGGAGCACTTCATGATGAACGCGGGGCAGGTGTTCTGATGGCGACACAGGCAAAGTCGATCTGGGATCCGCAGATCGTGCAGCGCGCGATCGTGGATTCATTCCGAAAGCTCCATCCGCGCACGATGGCGCGGAACCCGGTGATGTTCGTCGTCGAGATCGGCAGCGTGCTCACGACGCTGCGCCTCATCCACGATGCGGCGACCGGCCGTGGCGAGCTGGGCTTCGAGTTGCAGATCACGTTCTGGCTCTGGCTCACCGTGCTCTTTGCCAATTTCGCCGAGGCAATGGCCGAGGGCCGCGGCAAGGCGCAGGCCGACACGCTGCGGCGCGCGAAGACCGAGACGGTCGCCAAGCGCGAGCGCTCGGACGGGACATACGAAATCGTCCCCGCGCTGTCACTTCGCAAAGGCGACGTCGTGCGCGTGGTGGCGGGCGAGGTCATCCCTGCCGACGGCGACATCATCGAAGGCGTCGCGTCTGTGGATGAAAGCGCCATCACCGGCGAGTCGGCGCCGGTCATTCGGGAGTCGGGCGGCGACCGCTCGGCGGTGACCGGCGGCACGAAGGTGCTGTCCGACTGGATTCGCGTGAAGGTGACGGTGAATCCGGGCGAGACGTTCCTCGACCGCATGATCGCGCTCGTCGAGGGCGCCGAGCGGCAGAAGACGCCGAACGAGATCGCGCTCAACATCCTGCTGGCGGGGTTGACGATCGTCTTCCTGATCGCCGTCGTGACGCTGCAGCCGTTTGCGATCTATTCGGGCGCGCCACAGTCGGTGTTCGTCCTGGTGTCACTCCTGGTGTGTCTCATCCCGACGACAATCGGCGGCCTGCTGTCGGCGATCGGCATCGCCGGCATGGACCGGCTGGTGCAGCACAACGTCCTGGCGATGTCGGGGCGCGCGGTCGAAGCGGCGGGTGACGTCCACACGCTATTGCTCGATAAGACCGGGACGATCACCCTCGGTAACCGTCAGGCTGACGAGCTCATTCCCCTTCCGGGCATCAGCGAGGCGACGCTTGCCGACGCGGCGCAGCTCGCGTCGCTGCCGGACGAGACCCCGGAAGGTCGATCGATCGTCGTGCTGGCGAAGGAGAAGTACGGTCTTCGCGGGCGCGAGTTGTCGCCGCAGCAGGCGACCTTCGTCCCGTTCACAGCGCAGACGCGCATGTCCGGCGTCGACCTCCACGTGCAGCGTCCAGCGATGGTGGCGGCCGGACCCTCTTTGGCCGCCGGAAACGGCAACCTCCGCGAGATCCGGAAGGGCGCCGCGGATGCCATCGAGCAATGGATCGTGTCCAACGGCGGGACCGTGCCCGAGCAGCTGTCCGGCATCGTCCAGCGCATCGCCCGCGCTGGCGGTACGCCGCTTGTCGTCGCGGAAGGCCGCCATGCGCTTGGCGTCATTTACCTGAAGGACATCGTCAAGGGCGGCATTCGTGAGCGCTTCGCGCATTTGCGCGCCATGGGAATCAAGACGGTGATGATCACGGGCGACAACCCGCTCACCGCCGCCGCAATTGCATCCGAAGCGGGAGTGGACGATTTCCTGGCGCAGGCGACTCCTGAGGACAAGATGGCGCTCATCAAGCGCGAGCAGGCCGACGGGAAGCTGGTGGCGATGACCGGCGACGGCACCAACGACGCTCCGGCGCTCGCGCAAGCCGACGTCGGCGTCGCGATGAACACCGGCACGCAGGCCGCGAAGGAAGCGGGCAACATGGTGGATCTCGACTCGAACCCGACGAAGCTGATCGAGATCGTGGAGATCGGCAAGCAGCTGCTCATCACGCGCGGGGCGTTGACCACGTTCTCGATCGCCAACGACGTGGCCAAATATTTCGCAATCATCCCCGCGATGTTCCTCGCGACGTTCCCGCTGCTCGACGCGCTCAACATCATGGGGCTGCGCACGCCGCAGTCCGCCATTCTGTCGGCGGTGATCTTCAATGCCCTCATCATCGTCGCACTGGTACCGCTGGCGTTGCGTGGCATCCAGTATCGGCCCGAGGGCGCCGCGGCGCTTCTCAGGCGAAATCTTCTAATCTACGGCGTTGGCGGCATCATCGTCCCCTTCATCGGGATCAAAGTGATCGACGTCGTGATCACCGCGCTTCGACTGGCGTAATCGTACAGGCGAGTCCACGGACGACCGCCGGAGAGCATGGTCATGAACATCAAGCGAAACCTGATCGCCGCCGTGATGATGACGATCGTCACCACGCTGCTGCTGGGCGTCATCTACCCGCTCGCGATCACAGGCATCGCCCAGGTGGTATTCCCCGATCAGGCCAACGGGCAGCTGATCGAGCGGAATGGGAAGGTGATTGGGTCCAGGATCATCGGCCAGGGATTCTCGTCGCCCGGGTACTTTCGCCCGCGGCCGTCGGCCGCCGGAACGGGCTATGACGCGGCCAACTCCGCAGGTAGCCAACTCGGCCCCACGAACAAGAAGCTGATCGACGCCGTCAAGGCCAACGTGGAGGCGGCGCGCAAGGACAATCCCGGTGCGCCAGTGCCGATTGACCTCGTGACAACGTCAGCCTCCGGGTTCGATCCCCACATCTCCCCGGCCGCGGCCGATTTCCAGATACCGCGCGTGGCCCGCGAGCGCGGCATTTCGGAGGCGGACGTCCGGCGCCTCGTCGAAGCCAACACTTCGGGACGGCAGCTCGGCCTTCTTGGCGAGCCGCGCGTCAACGTCCTCGAACTGAACCTTGCGCTGGATTCACGGTATCCGATCAGGAAGTAGCTTCGAGATCCGCAAACCGATACCCGACCCACGGCTCCGTCAGGATGTACCGGGGCGCAGACGGGTTCGGCTCGATTTTCTTGCGAAGCGCACCCACGAGGACGCGCAGATGCTCGGGCTGATCGACGGCGTGCGGGCCCCAGATCGCCTTCAGGATCGCCCGATGGGTGAGCACGCGACCGGGATGCTGGGCGAGAAACGAGAGGAGCTCGAATTCCTTGGGCGTCAGGCGCAGTTCTTCGCCGTCCCGGACCACTCGAAATCGTTCCCGATCGATGACGAGGCTCCCGCGGACGAGTGGCTCGCTCGGCGGCGATGGGTTCGCGACGCGCCGCAACGCGGCACGAATGCGCGCGAGCAGCTCTTCAGCCCCGAAGGGCTTCGTGACGTAGTCGTCCGCCCCGGCATCGAGCGCGCGCACCTTGTCGCCCTCCGCCCCGCGCGCAGAGAGCACGAGGATGGGCACGCTCAAGGTGTCGCGCACCCGACGGCACACCTCGACGCCATCGATGTCTGGCAGGCCCAGATCGAGCACGATCAGATCGGGCTTGTCGCGCTCGACGGCCTCGAGCGAGGCTCGCCCGCTCATGGCGGAAAAGACGTCGTATCCGCTCGCGCGCAACAGCGGAGCCACCGTGGCCAGGATGTTCGGCTCGTCGTCGACGATGAGGATGCGCGCAGCCATCGCTACCGGGTCACCGAGATCGCGCGGACAGACCCCGGAACGACGAGCGAGAACTTCGCGCCGGCGTCGGGCACGTTCTCCGCCCACACTCGCCCACCGGCGGCCGCCAGCAGTCCCCGCGTGATCGAAAGCCCCATCCCAGTCCCAAATGTCGCCTGGCGAGCCGCGCGGCCGCGATAGAAGCGCTCGAAGAGGTGATCGAGCTCGGACGGGTCGAGGCCCGGACCAGAGTCCGTGACGGAGACATACAGCCCCTCACGTTCCGCGCGCGCCTGCACGAGAATCTCTCGATCGGCCGGTGAGTACAACGCCGCGTTCTCGAGCAGATGCGACAGTGCAACCGACGCCAGACGCGGATCGATTTCAACCTCCGTGTCGGTGTCGGCGTCGATGCGCAGGGCGTGCCCCTCCAGCGTATGCCGAACGTGCGCGACGGCCGCATCGACCACATCGGCCGCCGCGACCCACTCACGCTCGACGCGGATCGCCGCCGCATCGATGCGCGCCATGTCCAGGATGTCCTGGAACAACCGCGTGAGCCGGTCGAGCTCGGCGATGGCCGCGCCGGCCTGCGCGCGACGGTCGTCGGCCGGCAACTCGCCGCGCAGGTTTTCGACGGCGACTCGAATGGCCGTCAGCGGCGTCCTCAAGTCGTGACTGAGCGACGCGAGCAGGGTAGCCGCCAGGTCCGCCTTCTGTCGCACGAGCGCCGCCGCATCGCGTTCCGCGAGGAAGTCCACGCGTTCGATGGCCATAGCCACCACGCCCGCCACGGCATCGAGGGTGCCGATGTCGAGCGTCGTTGACACCGACGCGAGCAGCCCGACCGCCCGCGTGCCGTGCCGCAGCGGCACGATCGAGACCTCGTTGTGTTCTCCTGCCCGGATGTGGCCGCCATATGCCCGCTGATACGCATCGAACTCCAGCGTGCCGCGGGCCTTGGCCAGCGCCGTGTTCAAGACGTTGACGTCGATTCCGACCTCCTCGGCTCCTCCCTGATAGATCCGCCACTCGTGATCTGAAGGCAGGCAAATCGCGACTCTGGACAGTTCGAAGCGACGTGCGACATGACGCGCCAGCGCCTCGATGGCACTGGCGGTTTCCGTGGTCAACAGCACGTCTCGCGTCAAGTCGAACAGCCGCGTCAGTTCGTTGCGACGCTCGATGGCCTCGCGTGCGCGGTCCTGTGCCGCGGCCGACAGGTTGCTGGCAATCACGGCGACGGCGAGAAAAGCGAACAACGCGATCCAGTTCTGGGGATCGGCGATCGTGAAGGTCCTGACTGGCGGAAGAAAGAAGAAGTTCAGCGTGAGCATCGCGACGACCGAGACGAGAGTCGCGATGCGAAGGCGACCGATGGTCGCGGTGCCGAGGACGACCAGCAACAGCGCCAGCGCCACAGTCGTGGAACTGACGCCCGGAAGCGTATGGAGCAGCAGCGTCACGGCCGCAATGGCTGCGACACTGGCAACGAAAACGATGAGATCGCGCACCGGAATACGGCGGAGCATGCTCAGCTCGGTTCCTCATTCTGTCACTTGAAGCGCGATTGAACCATCCATCTGACGGCGATACACTGCCACTCGCCATGATGATTCGTACATTCACCATCGCTTCGGTCTTCCCGAGCCGCTGACAGCGCCTCGCCTCCATTCCGGATCGAAATACGCCGGTGCGTGCGGGCACTAACGCGTCGGCTTTACGGGAGTGTACGGTCATGCCCAACATCGACCCCGAACAACTGCGCGCGTTCGCAGACGACGGCTATATCGTCCTGTCAGAGATCGTTTCGCTCGACCTGATCCAGGCGGCACGACGCGCCATTGCCGCTCGCCTCGAGCAGGATCCTCCCCGGCGGGACATCGTGGCCCCCACTTCTACTTTCTCATCGACGATTTGCCCCGGGCCTTGCTGGCCCCCTTGTACCAGAGCGGGACGATGGCTCTCGCCGGGTCGCTGATCGCTCCTGCGGTCTTCGATGCGCCGGACCACGTGCAGATCTCGCTCAACATGCCGCCCTGGAACCACCGGCCTGGAACCTGTGGGTCTGGCCTGGATCACACAGGGGGACCGCCGACTACCTGCGAGAACACGGACCTGAGGCGCTTCTGTCGTCGGTGCCCTATCCGCCGATCGATCTTGGTCAGCCACGGCAGGTGACGGGACGCGCGGGCGACGTGCTGCTCGCCCACTACATGCTCGGCCACAACATCGGCGGGAATACCAGCGATACGGTGCGTGAGGTGCTGTATTTTCGTCTCAGGTGCGCCGGGCACCGCGAGCGGTGGCGGGAAATCGTGCAGGATCCGCTATTGGAGTTCGGTCCGATCCGAGCCGCCATAGCGGGACGCTGAAAAACCGTTCGCGGTGAGCCTGTCGAACCACGACCACGCAGAAACGTGGCCGTTTCTGTTCGTCCTTCGACCCTTCGAGAGCCTCAGGGTCGCCCCGAGCGCAGTCGAGGGCCGACAAGCTCAGGACGAACGGAGGCTTTTCAGCGGCCTACTGCAGGGGATGTCGAGAACTCGCCGCGTGCTCCGACTTACCCATGAACGCGCCAATCACGGCGCCTGCACGCCAACCAGCTTTGCGCGGCGGCGCGCGAGAATCGAGAGGAACGGTGAGATGAAGTACATGTTGATGATGCATGCCCCGCGGGGAAAGGGCGATTGGGCGGTCGCGGACTGGCCTCAACAGGACCTCATGGCGCATATCGGTTTCATGAAGCGCTTCAGCAAAGAGCTCGGGGACTCGGGCGAGCTGGTCGGCGCCGAGGGACTGGCCGGGCCGAACGAGGCTCGTGTGGTACGAGCCGGCAAAGGCGGCGAGCCCGAGGTGACCGACGGTCCATTCGCGGAGGCCAAGGAGTTTCTCGCGGGCTACTGGATCGTCGATGTCGAGAGCACGGAACGAGCCTATGCGATCGCCGCCCGGGCGTCGGCGGCGCCGGGCAAGGGCGGCGTCCCAATGAACATGCGGATCGAGGTGCGACAGGTGATGAGCGCACCGCCCGTGGAAGTGTGACGGCCCGATCCCTGGACCTCACTGGCGAGAACCTGCTGCGCGAGCTTGCGCCGCAGGTTCTCGGCGCGGTCGTCCGGCGGTTCCGCGACTTTCGGCGGCGGAAGATGCCGTGCAGGAGGCGCTCGTCGCCGCGGCGGTGCAGTGGCCCGACGAGGGTGTGCCCGACAACCCGCGCGGATGGCTCATCCAGGTCGCGGCCCGGCGCATGACCGATCACCTGCGCGCCGAGCTGGCCCGCCGACGCCGCGAAACCCTCGTGGTGATGCAGGCGCCGGCACACGAGCAGGAAGCGCCCCCTCCTGACCCGCCTTCGCTCGCCTATTTCGGTTCGAGCTTCGGCGCGGCAAGCAGCGAGGCCGGGGCGGAACAGGACGACACGCTCATCCTCCTGTTCATGTGCTGTCATCCTGCGCTCACGCGCCCGTCCGCAATTGCGCTCACGCTGCGGGCCATTGGGGGCCTCACGACTGCCGAGATCGCCAACGCGTTTCTCGTGCCCGAGGCGACCATGGCCCAGCGAATCAGCCGTGCCAAGCAGCGCATCAGGACCTCCGGCGTGCCGTTCTTCATGCCTACCGGCCAGGAGCGGGCAGAGCGACTCGCCGCCGTCCTGCACGTGCTCTACCTGATCTTCAACGAGGGCTACGCCAGCAGCATCGGCGCGACACTGCAGCGCAGCGATCTCTCGAACGAGGCGATTCGGCTCGCCCGAGCCGTTCACCACCTGCTGCCGGACGATGGCGAGGTCGCGGGATTGCTTGCGCTGATGCTGCTGACCGATGCCCGGCGCCCGGCACGCACCGGTCCGGACGGCGAGTTGATCCCGCTCACGGAGCAAGATCGCACGTTGTGGGATCGGACCGCGATCGCCGAGGGTATCGCCCTTATCACCGCTACCCTGTCCCGAGGCTCCGTTGGCGCGTATCAGCTGCAGGCCGCGATTGCGGCGGTCCACGACGAGGCGGCGCGCGCCGAGGAGACCGACTGGCCACAGATCCTGGCGTTGTATGGCCTGCTCAAGCGCATGTCCGACAATCCGATGGTGACGCTCAATCACGCGATTGCCGTCGCGATGGTGCAGGGGCCGGCGGCCGGCCTGAAGCTCCTGAAAGCCCTGGACACCGATGAGCGCCTGGCTGGCCATTACCGCCTCGATGCCGTTCGCGCGCACCTGCTGGAGATGGTCGGAGACCACGCCTCCGCGGTGACGCACTATCGCGCCGCCGCCGGGCGGACGGCCAGCCTTCCGGAACAGCGGTACCTTCTGACCCGCGCGGCACGCCTCGCGGACGGGCCCTCCTAGCCAGCGCGCCGCGCTCACCGACGCGCAGACGGAAACTTGCTCAAGTCCCCCGCACGTGCAGCCGATCCATCAGCGCGGTCATCGCCTGAAGATACGGCTCGCACCAGGCAAGCTCGGGCAGCGGCGCCCGATAAAGCGACTGGTACTTACGGAATCTGCGAATCAGCCGCGAGCGGCTGAAGGGCGGCTTTCTCCAGCGGAGCGACGTCATGGAGGCCAACGTCCGGTTCGCGACCGACAGGCGCTCGTCGATCCGCCTGACGCGATCGCGCCCTTCGCCCATGAACCAGGCACTTGCCCGCACGTGCGATCGCGGGAGCGTCGCGTCGGGCCCTTTTCGTAAGGCGTAGTTGTTCGTCGTGCAGATCCAGCGCGGCGCCGTCCGCGGAAACACTCTGCGCCGCAAGAGTCCGAGCTGGTGTCCGAAACCAAGTGGCACCTCGACCCAGCTCTGAATCCAGTAGCAGCCGGCAGCGTGCGGGTCCATCGCCTTCCCGAGGATCCGGACGAGATCCGGTGCGAACCAATCGTCATCGTCGACGGGCACGACCAGGGATCCCTCCGGGATCTCGTCCCAAGGAGCAAGCGTGGCGCCGTCGACCCTCGACAGGTTGAGCGCGGCGATCTTCCGAACCTCATGCCGAAAGATATGGAACGGCATATCGAATGTGTCGTTCCAGAGGTCCACGTGCGGCTTGAACCGAGGATCGAGCTGTGCGAGAAATGCCGCCTCGTCCGCCCAGTTCGCCGTCGCTCGCACCCAGATGTAGTTCACGAAACGGATCCTACATGGACTGGAGTTGGTGTTCATGTCGGCGCAAGTGCGCGGGCCACGCCGCCCGTTGGCGTGCACATTTTCACGGGCTCCGAACCGTCCACTGTTTATTCTTGTAGTCGACTCTCTGCGGATCTCCGTACCCCAATGCTTTGATAAATGTTTCCAGTGACTCGACTGAGGCATTCATGTTTTCGAGCTGACGCGGCACGACCTCCAGGATCAACTTCGGGTGGAAGCGGCGTAGTGTCTGGGCTGCGCCGCGGAGAACCAGCAGCTCGGCCCCTTCAACATCGGCTTTCACGACGTCGACACGCGTAACGCCGAGCTCCGAGACGACATCGTCGATCGGGCGTCCTCTGACCGTATACGGACGTGTCAGGCCTCCTGCGTTGGCCTTTGCGAGCGATGACGACCCGCTGTTCCCACCTGGCGTCGAGTCAAAGAGCGTGAGGGTCTGCTCGGAATCAGTGCAGGCGATTGGCTGGACAATGACGTTACGGGCGAGACTCGCCTCGATGTTGGATCTCAGTAGCGTCAGCGTATTCGGATTTGGCTCGAACGCGACAACCCGCCCGTTCTCGCCAACGAGTCGAGCGGCCTTGAGGGAATCGTAGCCAATGTGCGCTCCGACATCGAAGAACACCGCCCCGTCAGATAGGCCACTCGATATGGCTGCCCAGACCTCGGGCTCCCATTTGCCTTGCCGGCTGACGAGAATCGTACGCGCAATGTCCTCGGCCGGATCCAGCAGCAAACTCACACCGGGATCGACCTCAATCCGCACCGCCTGCAGCACGCCGATCCTGGACAGGAAAGGCTCCAACTGCCGGATTGCTTGTTTGGCTGGGACAATCGGGCAGTCTCGCTCCCAGAGCCGTTCCGATCGCACGTAAGTACGCACGATGAGGCCCCGCCCAGCCTCGAATCGGCCGAGGACAAGAAGGGCAATGACCAGCAACGTGAAGCCGATCAGCAGTATTCGTCCGGCTCTTCTGAGGCTTACCGACATCCACCGTGTCCTTTTCGTGGTCTTCGTGACAGCACGCCGTCGACGATGCGGAGGATAGCAGCGTTCGCTGCCTATGCCGAGCGCGAGCGTGAGGATCACCATCACGGCGACGCCTCCGCTCGGCTCGGCGAGCGCAGCGCAAACCGGAAGATTGCTGATGAGGCTTATGACTGCGCCTTGAGTCGGGCCACCACTTCTTCCAGGCGGTCGTAGCTGATGGCCGCGCCCCGTTCCATTCCAGTCTTGAGCACCATGTCGCGGACGTCGAGCGACGGATAGAGCGCGGTCAGCGTGAGACGCGTCTTGCCACCCTCCTCCATCAGCACGGCGGTCACGACAGACTCGGCATCGGGAAACGGCTCGAAGATCTCCGTGAACACGATGCGTTCGGGTGCGGCAATCTCGCGATATACACCATAGAACGCGGCCAATTCCCCTTTGGGGGTGCGGTTGACGTACCGCCACCGACCTCCGGGTCGCAGGTCGACCTCGCACACGGGAACGGAATAGCCTTCGCCAAGGCAGCCCCACCACTGTGTGATGTGCTCGGGTTTGCTCATCGCTTCGAAGACCAGGTGGCGAGGCGCATCGAACAGACGCGTCAGCTCGATCTCGCGATCCGAGGGGGTCGTCAACTTGAAAGTGTGGCTATTTGCGGCGGTGCTTACGGCCATTTTTCTTCTCCTTTGCTTTGAGCTGCTGCAGATAGGAATCCAGGCGGTCGAGGCGCTGTTCCCAGATGGCGCGGTACTGCTCGGCCCACTCGGCCACTTCCTTGAGAGGTCCCGCCTGAAGTCGGCAGGGCCGCCACTGGGCCTCGCGTCCACGGGCGATCAGGCCGGCCCGCTCGAGTACCCGCAAATGCTTCGAGACCGCGGGCAGACTCATCTCGAAGGGCTCGGCCAACTCTGTGACCGAGCGCTCGCCCGCTACGAGCCGGGCGAGAATCGCGCGCCTGGTGGGGTCGGCCAGTGCCGCGAACGTGGTGCTCAGCTGGTCTGTGGTCATGCGTATTAAACCAACAAGTTAATTAACCTATAAGTTAAATACAACACGATCGCGCACGATGTCAAGCGGTCTTTTCAGGGGCAGCGCTTCAGTTTGAAAATCTACGTTGATGCGCACGCGGCGGCGCGAGCGGGCCGCGCTGACGAGGGGCCGCCGCGGGACGCCGTTTCGGTGCGGCCGGCCTGATCGCGAGAACGAAACGGCGGCTCGCGGTTACCGCAAGTACGCACCGCCCGGGAACGTGTACTGGATCGACCAGACCTCCTGCTTCTCCGTCACGAGCTGAGCCCAGCTCAGCGCGTGAGCGTTGCCGCTGGGCAACAGCCGAAGTCCCGGCAGGACGTCGGCCGCGTCGTGAGCGAGCGTGTACGCATCGCCCGCCGCGGTCATGGAGACGTCTGTCGCGTGCAGGTGAACACGCGCAAAGCGCGCGGCGATCTCGGCGTCCTCGATCATTTGCAGCAGATAAGGCCGGCCCGTCAGCAGCGAGTTGTAGACGTAGTTGGCCAGCACGCCCGAGAGCGGGCTCACGTAGGCGCGGTCGAAATGCTGCTGCGCCAGCGTCGGGTCGTCAATCGACATCGCCGTGTAACGCATTCGCGTCTCCCCGAGGCCACGGCCGTCGAACGAGATCACGTCGTAACCATCCGCGACGTACTTCTGCATGGCGCTCCAGTCCAAGGCGTCGGCCTTTCCACGGTCGCTGACCCACAGCAAGACCCGCCGCCCACGGGCGCCTTCGCCGTGCAGATGGAGCAGCGGCATCGAGAGACCGCCGCTGTGGTGCAGCACGTATTTGTCGATTGAAACGCCATCGAACGCGGACGTGCCTGCCCTTTCCCACTGGATCTGGCGCCGCGCGGAGCTCGAGCCGTCGTACGGCGCGATTTGCCAGCGCGCGATGCCGGGATACCCTGGCCCGTAATAAGCAGCGGCAATGGTTGTCGCCGGTCTGTCGACGCCTGCGCGATAGTAGTCGCGGATCTCGTCCATCAACGACCTGCCATCCACGTGATCGAGCAGCACCTGGCCCGTGCGCGTGCAATGGAGCGTCTGATCGTCGAGCTCGGTCGTGGTCGCCAGGCCGCGATGCGCGGGCAGCCCGTTGAACCGGTCGAGGAACGCGAACGCCGCTGCCTGGTTCTCCGCGGAGAATTCGTGCTCGTGATAGCCCTCATGCATCGCGATGCGGTCTGAATGCCCGAACTGGCGGTAGATGGCCGCGACCTCGCGAAACGTCCGCCGCGTGCCCTCGATTGGGAAGAAGTCGAGCACGGCTGCGGCCACGAAGACCGGGCGCGGGTACATCAGCAGCAGCAGGCCGGTGTGATCGACGCCGTCCGCGATCATGCGATAGGGATCCTGCTCGGGGTCGCTGTCGGGATCCTTGAAGATGCGGTTCGACACGCGCATCGGGAGCGCGGTGATGTAGCAGGACGGGGCCGCGGTGTTGATCCGCGAATCGAGCGCGGCGATGATCGCAGCCTGGAAGCCGCCGCCGCTGGTTCCCGTGATGCTGATGCGCGCCGGGTCGACCTCGCGTCCGCGTGAGCAGATAGTCGAGCGCGCGCATGCCATCCCACACCTCCCAGCGCGCGAGGTTGGTGCCCGCGAGGTAGGCGAGGTTGCCGAGCACGGCGTGCTCGCCACAGATCAGGTTATAGCGGCTCCGCCTGGCGGATGCGTCCCAGAACTGGCTTCGCTCGCCCTGGCCCACCGGGTCCCAGCAGATCACGACGTAGCCGCGCGCCGCGAGCCGCTGGCACAAGGCCTGATAGTGGGCCTTGCCGTTGGCCGAGTGGCCGCAGGCCACGAGCACCGCCGGATGGGGCCCTCGTCTGCCATCAGGGACATACACCAGGGCCGTCACGAAGATCCCGGGCAGGCTCTCGAAGACGAGCTTTTCGATGTGAAAGCCGGCCATCTGAATCCGGCCGGTGACCTGTGCGTTGAGCGGCGTACGCGTCGAAGGCAGGCCGCCGAGCATCTTCAGCAGCTTCGCGCGCAGTTCGACCTGCAATCGCAGGAGATCGCGTTCCGTGCGAATCCTGGCGAGGACCGGTGCGGCGCGCATCGTCTTGTCGCCATGCCATTTCGGTCTGGTAGGCAAGGTACGGCGTGATTCGTGGCCCGTCGGGCTGGCGATCCAGCACGGTAAAGGCCTCCGCCGGGGGCGCCGCAGGCGTGGGATCGAACCCGCAGAGGCTGGTTGTGAGGACAAGGGCAAAGGACGTGCGGAGCATCAGGATATGCCCTTGTGCGATTGAATCCATCTACTCCTCCAGTGGCCGTTCGCTCTCCCAGAGTGTAATGCGGCGGCCGCGGCTCGGCGACCCCCGCGCTGATGTATCCTCCCCCGCATGCGTGCACTCCGCCTGCTCTCACTCATTGTCCTCGCATGCGGCAGCGCTGCGCTCTCCTCGCCGGTCAGCCAGGCCGCGCAGGCGCCGCAAGCGGCGTCACAGGGCGCACCGACCGCACAACCACCGGCTCTGGACGAGGCGGCAGTCAAGACCAAGAGCCACGCGTTCTTCGACGCGCTCGACCATCACGACCAGACGTTTGCCGATGCACTGGGACCAGCGTTCGTGCTTTTCCAGAACGAGCGATTCCTGGACAAGGCAACGATGGCGGCGTTCATGCGAGGCGTCACGACCGCAATGCGCCCGTTCGGACGCGCACGTGGAACGACGAGCACGTCTTCCTGTCGGCGACCGTCGCGGTGTTTGTCGGAGAGGGCGTCGAGCACATTCCGGCCGAGGCCGACCGCAAGGCGATCGAACAGGAAGGTTGGCACACGCTCGTCTGGGTACCCGACGGGCAGACATGGAAGATCGCCCATTACCAGTGGCAGAAAGGGGGCATCGACGTCGAGCGGGACACGTGGAACGAGCGCTTTCGTCAGTCGACCGGGTTCAAGCTGACGCCGAACCAGCTCCTGGTCGACGCCGTGAAAGGCAGAACCCCCGGCACTGCACTCGATCTCTTGATGGGCCAGGGTCGTAACGCGATCTACCTCGGCCTCCCAGCACTGGAAGGTCACCGGCGTCGACATCTCGGACGTCGGGATCCGAATCGCGAACGAGAACGCCGCCAAGCAGCAGGTCGCGCTCGAAACGATCGAAGCGGATATCGACAAGTGGGACCTCGGCACGAACAAGTGGGATCTCGTGACGATGATTTACGCCGGTGCCGACGCGAAGCTGGCCGAGAGGGCGAAAGCGAGCCTCAAGACGCATGGCCTGTTCGTGACCGAGTATTTCCATGAGGACTCGATGAACGCGAAGGCGGGCGCCGGCGGCTGGAAGACCGGGCAGCTCGCCGCGCTCTTCAAAGATGGCTTCAAGATCTTGCGCGACGAGGTCGTCGAAGACACGGCCGACTGGTCACTGACGAAGCAGAAACTCGTCCGGTTCGTTGCGGAGAAGCAGTAGCGATCACGTGCCGGCGGTTCCAGTGCGCCCTCCTCTGCAACTCGTGTCAGCCTCGTGGGTGAACGATGTCGGCTCCGAGCCTATGACTCCAGCGCAACCCGACGTGCGCGGAGCAGTAAATGCAGCGTGCACAGCGCGAGTGTCTGCGGCGCTGCCAGCAGGTACGATTCCAGCCATTTTGCCGCGGCTGCCGCGCAAGCGCTCTCAAGGTCAGCGTCGTCATCGGAGGCTCGGGGCGCGGGTTCAAGCGGATCACCCACGTCCGCGACAATGTTTCGGCCGTCCCATCGCGCGACGAATGGCACCAGGGAGGCTCCCGCCAATCTCGCCAGAGAGAAGGGACCACGGGCAAACGTAATCGAACGGCCGAAGCACGTCACAGGCGACGTCTGCGCTCCATCCTGACCATCGGCGGCCATGAGCACCACGCCGCCATCCCTCAATCGTGTGAGCGCGCGCCACATCGTCGCGGCCCGCACGTCGGCGCGATTCCCGGTGAATGCAAGCTCCAGAGGCGTAATCGGATCGTAGAACGCACTGTGTCTGATGACGAGCGCCGGGATCCTCGAGTGCGCGAGGGTCGCCGCCGCTCCGAACAGCACGCCGAGATGCCAGGCGAGCAGGACTGTCGGCTCGTTGGGCCGCCGACATTTCTCGACACGATCGGCACTGGCCGAAGACACGAGCGTCGTCAGCGGCGCGAGGCCATAGCGTCTGACGAACGTGAAGAGCGTTCGGTTGCTGAATTCGAGGGCGCTGATCTCTTGCGCCGTCGCGCGCGGATCGCGCGTCGCAAACCGAGTCGTAACCGCCGAACAGATCCAGAACCTGGTGTGTCGAGGGCGGTCGCCCCAGCACGCGATGGCACAAGCGCCCCGCCGTAGCCGAGTAGCTGATGGCCCGGCTCGGGCTGAGGTGACCGGCGGCGCGAGCGGCGAGCCAATCGTACAGCTCGAGACCTTTGTGCCGCCACGTCACTGAGTTGACGGCGGCCGGCTTCCGAATCACTTCAGCGCCAGGATCGCTCATGACGAGGCTGCTCTCGGATGAGTCGATGTTCGTACCATCCAGTTGATGCTCCGCCGAGGTATCTACCCGCCTGCCGATTGTATGAAATACAACTCGTAGCCGTTCAGATCGCGAATGCAGAACTGCCGCGCCCCGTAGAACATGTCCTCGATGTCCTGTTGAAACTCGATCCCGTCATGATCGCCAGGCTCGACCGGCAAGGGCTGCTTGCGCCGCGTCGAGCTGCCGGGACTTGAGGAGCTGATACAGGCTATCGACCTGATCGGTATAAAACCATAAGCTCGCGTCGTGCGAGCCCGATTTGCCGTGCATGTTCAGCATGAGTTCGGCATTTCCGAACGACACCATGCCGAAGTTCACCAGGCCGTCGTCCTCGTATCGGGCGAGCTCTTTGAACCCGATCGACGCGTACCAGTCGAGGGTGCCAGCCGACGTCCGGGACGGTGATCATCGGGACGCCTTTCTTGATGGAGTCGGCCAGCTCTGGCCATGCCTCGCCCTGAAGCTCGATGAGGCGATCGTCTTCGGCGGCGTCGCGCCGGCAGCGTGCAGACGGCTCATGGCTTCTCTATCGCCGCGCAGCATCGCCACCGCAAGCGCGGTCTGACCCCTCATGTCTTCCGCCTCGAGGTCCGCGCCCAGCTCGATCAGAAGATCCAGGATGTCGTAGCGCTTTCGGTTCATCGCGAAATGCAGCGGCGTTTGCCCGTGTTCGAAACGCGACATGCGGCGGTCGAGCGCCTCCGGGTTCTGCTCCACCACCTTCTGAATCAGGTCCAGCTCTCCGACGGACATGGCCGAGAAGATGTGGTGGCGCGCGCCACGTTCGAGCAGGAGCGACACCATATCCTGCCGCGACACATCCATTCGCGTGGGGTCGTCACCTGGCGCGTGGTAGAAGGTCGCCCAGCCGATGACGTCGAGTTCGTGCACGTCGCCAATGCCGTGCACGTCGGCGCCCGCATCGAGCAGCGCGCGCACGGCCTCGAGGTGGCCCTGGGCGGCAGCCCAGTGCAGCGCGCAGGTATTGTCTCCGGCCTCGCGCGCGTTCGGATCCGCGCCGTGCTCGAGCAGCAACCGGACCGCGTCCACGTGCCCGCTCTTGGCTGCTGCGTGCAGTCCGGTCCAGCCCTGGTGCGGCGCGGCAGGATTGCCTACGCGAGCCAGGCTTGGGTCGTTCAGCGAGGAAGCCGCGTAGCATATCGACCTCGCCTTTGGCGCAGGCCTCGAAGAAGCGGACGACTTGTGTTTGTTGCCGCTGATCGACCTCGGCCTTCAGGGCACGCCAACTGGGAAAGCCGTAGTCCTGTGCGACTGCGAGCAAAGCCGTTGCGAGCTTGGCGCGAGGGTCAGCCCGCCGCAGCTCCTGTAATCGATCCTTTGCGAGCTTCTTCAGATACTCGAGAGAGGCGCGTTCGGGGAGTTTCGAGTTCGACATACACCCTTCCTTCCATTGTCGCCCGGCGTCCGCGTCTCTCGGGCTGGAAGTCAGGGTTTCTGACTATGACGAGCTCTCAGGGTGGGTTCGACCCTTTACGCGGACCGTGGGCCGCCCTTCGGCCCTCGCCGAATTCTACGGCAACACGGCGGACGCTTCGAACTTTTTCGATGTCGCATGGGCGATATCACAAGCTGAACGTCATCGGCGAGGAAAACGCTGAGAACCTCCACCGCCAGCTCCCGTCGGATTAGCGAGTGGGGGCGGCTGCTGGTTCGATGGACGGTGACAGGGCGAAACGTGCCCAGACTGGATAGTGATCCGAAACGCGATGCGGAAGACGCGTGGCTTCGAGTGGGACGGCCCCGTTCATTCCAAACAGGTAGTCGAGCCGCAACAACGGCAGCTTCAGATCGAACGTGGGGCGTCCCCACCAATGTGTCGCCAGGTACGCGTCCTGCGCCACCCCGTTGAGACGTTGGATCAACGTCGCCGAGGGGGGCGCATTCAGATCCCCACCAAAGACGATGGGGCCCCGTAGACGGGAGAGGTAATCGACGAAAAAGCGGCCCTCCTCGTGGTGCGTCTTCACGAGGTAACGTCCCCACGCGAGCTGATCCCCCGGTCTCTTGGACGGAGGGCGCCCGGCGATGAAACGGATGGAGATGACGTGGACGAGGACTCCGTCCACATCGAGCTGCGCGTGGACGAAGCTGCGGTGCCGATGGCTGGGTTGATCCTCCAATCGGTTGGGACGGCGGAGCGAGGCCTGGAAGCTTGGCAGCTCCACCTCTTTCACCTCGCGAAGGGCATTGCGCGAAACGATCGCCGTCTCCTCGGAACGGCCCGCGTAATAATGCAGCGGAGCGAAGAGTGCCTGGAGCTCGGGGACCTCTTCCGGAGGCACGAGGTTCTCGGACAAAAGCACCACGTCCGCATCCATGCTCTTGATTGCCTCTGCCACCTGCTTGCGACCCGCGAGGTAGAACTGGACGTTCAAGGCCGCCACCTTGAGCACAGACGCGCCCTGCATCGGTGACAGCTTCGGACGGCGCCACGAGAGGTCCTCCTCGAGGATCACCAATACAAGGAATGTCGCCGCCAACACGAGCGCGGTGCGCCGCTGGCGGAGCGCCCAGCACGCCACGACGAGCGGGAGCACGAGCACCACCAACGACCACGGGGGCAAATAGTCGACCCCGTCAAGGAAGCCTCCCTCGTGCACGAGCGCCGAGCCCGCGACGAGCCGGGCGAGCAGCACCATCATCACGAGCCCGGCCGCTCCTAGCGACGCCCAACGCCCGATGCGTCTTCCCGTCGGGAGCGAGGCTTGCGCAGCTACCGCCATCCTCGCCGTCTGGACCGTGGTTCCTCGCGCATTGAAAGAAGATCCGTTCTCGGACACCCGATCGCCCTTTACGAAAGCGCGGTTAGCGCCCCCGCTCAATTCCAAACCGCCCGCTACTCGGCCTTGAGAGCCTCGACGGGATCGACGGCTGTCGCGCGATGAACCGCCACATAGCTCGCCAAGGCGGCCGCCATCGCCAGGATGATCGGCACCCCAGTGTAAGTCACCGGATCCAGCGGACTGACTCCAAACAACAGCGATGACAGCGGTTGCGTGAGCCCGGCGGCGGCCAGCAACCCGATCACGATGCCGACGCCGGTCAAGACGAGACCGTGGCGCACAAACCCGCGCCGAAGCTCGCCGTGTTGCGCGCCCAGCGCTAATCGAATGCCGACTTCACGTCTTCGCTGCGACACGACGTACGAGAGTACTGCATAAATGCCGACGATCCCCAGCGCCAGTGCCATGGACCCGGCGAGGGCGAGCATCACGAGCGTGAACGATGTTCTGGACATCGACTGGCTGTAGACCTCGGCAAGGGTCTGGACCCGGCCGAGTGGAAGATTCGGGTTCACCGCCCAGACAGCCCTGCTGATCCGCATCGCGAGATCGTCGGTCCCTGCCCGCTCGCTGCGAATGGCAAATGTCACAGAGCGGGGGACAAAGGTGCCGGAGACACCCGGGTGACGTTGTGGTCCTGCTCGCCAATACACGATGGTCGGAGCCTTCAGGTGTACGCCGCTGTCGTAGACGTCTTCGACCACGCCGATGATCTCGTTCCACGCGCCAACGCGTCCGATGCGAATTCGCTTCCCGAGAGCGTCGGATGGCGCGCCCCACATCTCACGCGCCAGGTTCTTCGAGACGACAGCAACCTGCCGGTGGTCGTCGATGTCGGTCCATGTGAAATCCCGACCAGCGACGAGCGGCGTCCCGAGCGTCCTGAACAATCCGGGGGAAATCGACTTGGAGCGCCGCAGGGGCGGAATCCCCTGGTCGTATGTCTTGTTTTCTGCGGTCACCGGCACGTTGTTCTCGAACTCCGTCTCGATAGGCATTGCCGTGGCGAACGCCACCGACGTCACACCCGGAATGGCGGCGATGCTCTCCGCGATCTCCCGCTGCATCCGCACGACCCGTTCTGGCTCCGCCACCTGAGCGTCCGGAATCGAGAGGCGCACCATCTGGACCGTCTCCGGCTGCGCGAATCCAGGCCGGACATTCCTCATGGCGTCAAACGTGCGGATCATCAGACCGGCGGCAACCAGCAGCACCACCGCCAATGCCACCTGTGCCACCACCAGCGCGTTCTGCGAGCGATGCCGCTCCTGGCCCTGGCTCAGCGTCCGGCTGCCGCCATGCAGCGCGCCGCGGAGAGCCGTGGACATCATCGGTCCCACGTACTTGAGAACCGGTATGAGTCCGAAGAGAAGGCCCGACAGGAGCGACACGGCCAGCGTGAACGCCAGTACCACTGGATCAATCGAGATTTCGGCCTGCCGGGGCAGATTCGCGGGAGCCATGGCGGCGAGGAGCTGGAGGCCGCCGTAGGCGAGCGCCAGTCCGAACGCGCCGCCCAACACGCCGAGGGTCACGCTCTCAACCAGGAGCTGGTGCGCGATGCGGCCCCAGCCAGCGCCCAGCGCCGCGCGAATCGTGAGTTCCTGCTGCCGACTCTCTGCTCGGACGAGCAGCAGATTGGCAACGTTCGCGCAGGCAATCAACAGCACGATGCCGATGGTGCCCATCAGCACCCACAGCACCGACCCCACATCGCCGACCACATCCTCCTTCAGCGGCCGAACGGACGGCTCGAAGCGTGCGGCCCGAAGAACCGGGCCGCTGGTGCCGTACTCCGTGATCCAGATTGGCAGCATCCGACGAACATCAGCGTTGGCCTGCTGCAGCGAGACGCCAGGCTTCAGCCGGGCGATCCCCGCATACAGATGGACATCGTTCGGCAGGAGCTGGTCTCCCTCAAAGCGCTGCGGCAGAATCACGTCCGGATCCGCGTTCAGAAACCGGAATCCCTGCGGCATGACCCCAATGACTTCCCGAGGCCGCGAGTCGATCGTGATGGTCCGCCCAACTGCCGCGCTGTCTCCGCCGAACCGGCGCTGCCAGTACCCATGGGCCAGGATCACGGTTTCTGTGGTGCCCGCCGTATCGTCAGTCGACGAGAACCACCGTCCGAGAACTGGTACCACTCCGACCGCGGGGAGAGTCCCGTCTGTCACGACCAAGGTCCGGATTTCTTCCGGCTCTCCAAGCCCAGTGACGTTCGCGGCCTCGGTGTGCCACACGCCGAACTCTTGAAAGGTCTGGTTGTGTTCACGGTAGGTGAGGTACATCGTCGATGAGAGCTTGATGTTGCTGGAGGTCACCCCCTGGAACTGCGCGGAGTGCCAGATCGCGACCAATGTGTCAGGTTGCGGGTACGGCAAAGGCCGGATCAGTACGCCGTTGACGACGCTGAAGATCGTCGTGGTTGCGCCGATACCGAGGGCCAACGTTCCGATGGCCGCAAGAGCAAAGCCAATGTTCCGGCGGAGCGTGCGGAACGCGAATCGGAGATCGGCCGTCAGCCGTTCAAGCCATCCGATGCTGTTCATCTGATAGACCTCCTCCCGAATCAGGAGCGTGCTCCCTAACTGCCGCCGTGCAGCGGTCGATGCCGCCTGCGGCGCAAGGCCCGAGCGGACGTATCTGTCGACGAGCAGGTCAAAATGGGTCTCGAGCTCATTTTGGGTTTCCTCGTCCACACGTCGGCGCGCCAACGTGAAGCGAAGCCGCCAGGCCAATGCCACGAGTCTGGCCCACATGTCAGTGTTGCGCGGCGCTCCGCAGGAGGCGAGCCATCACCGAGGCGATGCGCTCCCAGTTTTCCGTCTCCGTCGCCAGCTGTTGGCGCCCCGCCTTCGTGAGTGCGTAGAACCTCGCCTTGCGGTTGTTTTCCGATATGCCCCAATTTGCGGAAATCCAATGTCGATGAAGGAGACGCATGAGGGACGCGTACACGGTTCCTTCATTCAGCTTCAAAACGTCGTCGCTGATCTGCTCGATGCGACGTGCGATTCCGTAGCCGTGCTGCGGCCCCATGCTCTCGAGGGTCTGCAGCACCATCAGATCGAGGGTGCCTTGCAGTACGTCCGTCTTCTCAGGAGCGTCGGCGCGTCCTTTGGCCACACCAAATGAGTATCGCAATTACCTTTGGGATGTCAATAGGAGTGGACGCAGGGCCGGCTGACGCCCCTCGTTTCAAGTGATGGCCATCTCGTCGCGGCCAATCAGATGGACGCAGTCATCAGTCGAGTACCGGTGTGTCCACCGAAGGGGCCAGGCCCTTGCGGCAGCTCATCGTGAAAAGCTCCCGAAAAATCCGCCCTTTCTCGCAACCTCGGGCGGCACAGCGCTTGCCCTTTCGGTTTCCAGGTCAATCGGGACCGTCGGAAGGAAGGGCCAAGTGAACCGCATCAGAACGGCAACCGTGGCAGCACTCCTGGCGTCATTCGTCGGCCTGCAGCCGGCGCCTGCGATGGCCCAGGCGCAGAAGCATCGGGGCCACTCCGAGGACCAGTGGGATCGTCGTGAAGACCGGCGGGATCGCCGGGAAGATCGGCGGGATCGTCGTGAGGATCGCTGGGACCGCCGTGAAGATCGCTACGATGCGCGCAACGGCTACTGGGATCCGGCGCGGTCTTACAGACGCGACAGTCGCGGCTATGGTCCGCGGCGGTTGCACAGAAACGACCGCATCTATCGAGGCTCGGACAACCGCTACTACTGCCGACGCGACGATGGCACCACCGGGTTGATCATCGGCGGTATCGGTGGAGGCGTGCTCGGCCACATTATCGCTCCCGGCGGATCGAAGACGCTCGGCACAATCATCGGCGCTGGCGCTGGGGCGCTGATTGGCAGGGCGATCGACGACGGCGACGTCATCTGCCGGTGACGCGAAGAGGTGGCGTCTCTAGTTCGCGCCCCAGCGCGTTCCCTTCAGGAACGCGAGCAGGTCCGCCAGCTCATTGCGAGACAGCTGATCGCCGAAGCCAGTTGGCATGAGCGACACCGCACCGGGTTCCATGTTCGCAATGGTGGACTTGTCGATGCGGGTTTCGCCCTGAGGACCGGTCAACACCACGATCTCCTCGGGTCCATCGCTCCGAAGCATCCCGCCAATCACCTGTCCGCTCTTCGTCGTCACGACGACCGGCTCGTAGCCGCGCGCGAAGCTGGCATTCGGGAAGACGATGGCTTCGAGCAGATCGCGCTCGGTGCGGATCTGGCCGATCGACGTCAGGTCCGGGCCAATGGTCCCGCCCTGATAGCCAATGGTGTGGCAGGTGCCGCATGCCGCTTTCGGGCTATTGAACAGGAACTGCCCTCGCATGGGATCGCCATCGCGCACCGCAGCGAGCAGCTCCTCGAGCTTTCGCAGCTGCGCCGCGGTGTCTTCGGACAGCGACGCGAGCAGGGCTTCACCGCGCTGCTGCACCGCAGCCGAATATTTTGCCAGCCGTGGACGCAGCACGTCGGGCCGCACGCTCGACCGCGCGACCGCCTCCGACAGCGCCGACACCAATGCCAAGCCCACGGCGTCGTCGCCGCTGCGGTCGAACGGGGGCAGCAGGCGCGGCAGCTCCAGGGGACCGCTTGATTTGAGGTGCTCAGCCAGCATCAGAAGCTGGTTGCGATCGAGTACAGCCTTTTCGAGGACGCCGGCCGCCGCAAGGCGGGTCGTGGCCGGCACGGCCGGCGCCAGATAGCCGCGTAACAGCTCGAACAGATCGGAACTGACACTCGGCAGGCCGCCGGCGACGGCCGCGAGCGCGTCGAGGCGGACGTCAGGGGCGATGCCGCCGTCGTGAGCGACGCGAACCAGCGCCTCGTTCAGCGCTGCGCCCGAATCTGCAGCCCGCGGCACCGCTCGCGCCACGGCGACCGCCGCGCGAACCACGTCGGACCTGCCAGTCGTGAGCGCCCCTGACAGCGGCGCGATCCAGGTTTGGGGAAGCTCGCGGGCGCGGCTCGCGGCCATCGCTTGCAGTGCGATCAGCCGCGGTTGCGCCGCTGTGCCGTCGACCAGGCTGGCCAGCAGCTCCTCGATCGCCGGATTCCTGCTGAATTGCGTGAGCCTCACGACCAGCTTGTCGCGCTCGGCCTTGCTGCCGCCTTGCGCCAGCCGGTGGTCGAAATAGCCGCGCAGTTGTGTGCCCCACTCGCGGTGGTGCCCCGCAATCCACCATGCGGTTTTGCTCGTCATCGAATCGGATGAATCGAGGAGCGGCACGACCGCGTCCGCCTCCAGGGCCGAGGGCCTCATCTGGTCGAGCGCGATGAGTGCCGTCCGCCGGGTCCGCCCCGACGTCGCAGTCAATCCCACTCGTGTCGATGGTGCGTCGGCGATTTCGATGAGCGCGTAGGTCACAGCGTGTTCAAGGGACCGGTCCAGCCTCGGCGCAGCCGCTGCAAGCAGGTCCGGCACTGCACGCGCGTCGCCGATGCGGCCGAGTGCCTCCGCAGCCACGCGCTGGATGGCGGGCAGCTTCGATGCGAGGGCGGCGCGCACCTGGGGCAGGGCGTCTGCATCCCTCCAAAGGGCCGCGGCATGCAGCGCCGCGTGACGCACGGTGGGATCTCGATCGTCCAGTCCCGCCCTGACTGCAGCACGCGCGTCGGGACCGTCAATGCGCGTGAGTGTCCATACGGCATTGCGGCGGGCCTCCACTGAGTGTGGTCCCGTCAGCGAGGCGCTCAGCGCGACGATCGCGTCGGCACCCGTCTTTGCGAGCTGCTGAATCGCCCGCTGCCGGACCGCCGGTCGTGGATCGTCGAGCAGAGGTACGAGGCGGCCTGTCTGCATCGCGGGCCAGTCGAGTGTGAGACCGCGCGCGTCGCGCGGCGTCAACGCTCCGCGCCGGGCAACGCGATAAATGCCGCCAAGGACGTCAGGCTTGGCCAACTGTGAGGTGGGGCAGCACAGCTTGTACCAGGCGCCCGTGTCTATCACGAGCAGACTGCCGTCGGCGTCTTCGAGCACGTCGGTCGGGTGGAAGTCGCGATTCGTCGACGTGACGAAATCCGTGTTCCTGGCGGTGAACGTCGCGCCGGCCGGGAGCAGCACATGACGCGTCACTTTCTGCGTGTTGAACTGCGCGACGAACAGGTTGTCCCTGTAACCGGCTCCGAAGGCGCCGGAAGCGTATCGCGCAAGGCCTGAAGGCACCGCGGCGCCCAGGTGAGCCAGCACCGGCATCAGGTCTCCGGTCTGCGGATGGCCGTCGATCACATCATGCGGCTTGCCATACACGCCGCCGTAGATGGCGTGCACGATCGCGTCACGGCGACCGAGCTGCGGGTGCTCGACGAAGGTGGTCGTGAACAGTCGCTCGCCGCTCGGCGTGAACGCCACCTCCACAGGATTGTCCATGCCGCCGGTCATCACGGCCTCCACGAGAGAGTTGCCGGGCCGGCGTCTGAAAATATGGGCGGCCCGCGTCTCCAGAGGCGCCTTGCCAGGCCTGTCGTAGGTTTGCGACGCGAAAGCGCCCTTGGTCCAGTAGATCCATCCATCCGGGCCAAGGTACGGACCGTGCAGATCGTTGGCGCAGAACGTCAGCGTCTTGCCGGCGAACCACTCCTCTCGCCGATCGGCGACACCGTCATCGTTGGTGTCGGTCAGCTTCCAGATGCTCGGCGGCGCCGCGACGTACAGCGATCCGTCGAACCACATGGCCCCTTCAGGCAGCATCATGCGATCGGCGAAGACGCGACTCCGGTCGAACACGCCGTCACCATTACTGTCCTCCAGCCTGACGATCCGGTGCGATTTCTCCTCGAGCTGCTTCTCCACCTTGTCGTTCGATCCGGAGGAGTCGGCGACGTACAGCCGCCCCTGCTCGTCGAAGTCGGCGGCGATAGGGCGATTCACCAACGGTGGACCGGCAACGAGCTTGATCTCAAGGCCTGCGGGGACGCTCAAGCTGCGGTCCGGCAGGTTCGCTCGCGGCGTCGCGATGAAAAGCGGCAAGGTACAGGCCGCGATCGCGCCACCAAGACACATGATGACCAGAGGATTGCGGCGGGCTTCAGTGGCTCGAGTCGGCATCATGGGCAATTGTAGCCACGCACGGAGGTCGATGCGCTAAGGCGCGATCCAGAGCGGCCCTCACAAACGTGATTTCTGAACGCCCGATGCATGACGACGTCGTCGTCCTTCAGGTTTCGCCGCCCTTCGCCAGGAGCGCACGGAGCGCGGCGGCCGCTTGGTCATAGGTGAGATAGTGGTGCCATTCTCCGCGGACGTCCGGCGTCCGACGCCAGACCATCGGCCCAAACCGGCGAAACCAGCGGTGTTCGAGGCGCTCCAGTCCAAACCGCACGCCGTTTGTGACGACTCGAAACCGTGTGGCCGGCAAGCGCGCAGGGTTCAGCACACTCATGGCTTGCCGTCCTCTGCCCACTCATTGCGGCCGGCAGGACCGCTCGCATTGATGCCACGTCGCCAACGATGGCGCGACAGCCGTCCCACTGGTCCAACAACGGCGAGGAACACGGCGGCGAAGCGGAGAACCCGTTCTGTCACGACAGCTTGGTCTCGCCAAGACCTTGGGTCATCGCCACGATGCGCCAGCGATTGCTGAGGAACGCCAGGCGATAGGTGCCCTGCGCACTCTCAGTGTGGAGCGTGCGGATCAGTAGATCGAGCGCGCGCCGCTCGGGCAACTGAAGATTGTTCCGGCGGCACGCCCTACACGTCAGCGCGCTCACGTTCTCGAGATCCACGACACACGGACCTGGGCCAACGTACGGAACGGTCTCTCGAACTTCGATTAACACGCCCCCGCATCTCCCGCAGTGCATGAGTTACTCACCGCCACCTCACGGCCGCGGACGGGCGTGAGAAAGGCGTGAGAAGAAAGACAAAGCCGCACCCTACGCAGCGGACGAACCGCGCGCACATTGTGAGCAACATCACGACGGGCAATTCGGTCGAGACACGCCGAGGGCACGGACTGTCCAGCGGTATAGGAGTCTCGTTCGCCGTCATGGAGCTCACGACTGAACCGACAGTCTCGGACCAGCGTCGGGGGGTGAGCAGAAGCATATCGCCTGAGTCGATGACTGTGGCGTATGCTCGGAAATCTTGCCGTCGTCAGCAATATCCCGCGCGTCTCACACGAGATACACGAATGCCATGGTCGTCATCCAGGCGCAGAGTGGGCAGGTTGTAGCGTTGTTGCTCCACGAATGTGGTCTGGCATCCCCGCACGCGAGGGACAATGGCAGGGTGCGTGCCGTCCCTACGCGAGCCCTGCTCGACGGTCTTGGGGCGTGCAAACGAACCACGCACGGTGTGGCTGCGGTGATAGGCGCAAACCGTTTTGCGAAGCTAGCCGTTCAGTAATGGTCGAGTCTAACTGAGCTGGCCGAGGGGAACCCGCCGCATAAGACTGGCGCCTAGAACTTCCGGCGTACTCGCCGCACCTTGGGTCGTGTGACGTACGCCGCAGCGGCACAGAGCGCCACAATCAGCACGGCCGCAACGGGCGCAATCCAGACGGTCTCCATAGCAATTCTGTCCTAGGGCTCTGGAGGCGGCACGGTCCACCGCGTGCCGCACTTCGAGCAAATGTGATGCTGCCTATAGTCGGCGGCCACCTGGTACTCACGCCCCCACTGATGACAGTTCGGACATCTCGACCGGTACAGCGCGGGAGTTTGCATCGTGAATGTCCGCGGCCGACGCTGCGCGAGCCACCTCGTCGTTCACGCGATAGTCGACTGCAAGGCATTTGCCGTTCGAAACTATTTGATTCTTGAATATGTGACTGGACAGGCTGTTAGCTTGATGAACGACCGTGAAGATCCGGTTGGCAAAAGTTCTCCAGAAATGAAACCCATATCAAGCACGGCAGGCTGGGTCCCGGATCATGTTCAGGCTCCGCCGGCCGAGGTGGCGCCACGGATCTCGTCCACTTGAGAACTCATTGGGGCTTCCAGGGCAACGACCGTCAGGGACGGTCTCAGACGCTAGACGCCAGCGGTGGCGTGCTGTTCGCGCGGCACGATGCACCAGCGCCCTTGATCGAACGTCAATTGCGGTAATGTTCCGGACAGTTCGGAGGCCAGACACCGGACCAGGGTATCCAAGGACCGCGGCTCCGGTACCTCGATGCTCATCTGACCACAGGCCATGCAGCGCAGGACTTGCACATCTCGCAATTCGACGACACGCCCGGCGCCGACGTAGGGCACGGTCTCACGCGCTTCCATACTGGCGCCACCACAGCATCGACAACCCATGGTCAACTCTCCTCCTTGGAAAGCCCGAGGGGCATAACTCAGAGAAAGCCCGCAACGCCCTACAGCGGAAGCGCCTGGGGGGTCTCACAGTACTGATGAGCTGCGAGTATTTCTAGTGCCGCTCCGTCAAGCTGCTATCGAACTGGCATCACGCTGTGTCTCGTCGGACACGGATTTGTGATCCGGTTTCTGCAACGGCTTGTCGTTGTCCGCGCAGAGAACCGCGCAGCTTCGCCGCGAACGCGCGGAGTCCGAACGAGTGCATGGCTATCCTTCCGCTTCCTGCCGCAGCACGCGACGAATCACATCAGAAATGCGCTCCCAGTTCTCCGTTTCGACCTCGAGCTGCTTCTGGCCGCGCCTGGTGATGGAATAGAACTTCGCCTTCCGGTTGTTCTCCGACGTGCCCCACTCCGCCGCAATCCATCCCTGCTGTTGCAACCGCAGCAGCGAGGTGTACACCGTGCCCTCGTTCAGCTGGAGCACGTCGCGGCTCACCTGCTCGATGCGCCGCGCAATGCCGAACCCGTGCTGTGGCCCCAGCGCGTGCAGCGTCTTCAAGATCATGAGGTCCAAGGTCCCCTGCAGCACTTCTGATGTCTTCGTGTCCATCTGCGTTCCGTTCCTGTTCCTTCGGCCTCGACCCTGCCGCCGTTCATTTGGATTGTCCAAATGAGCATACCATCGCTCCTATGGAATATCCGGATGAACGCGACCCGTTCGTCTGGCGCCACGTGCCGCCCGCAGATCTAGAGACACGCCGAATAGCTGAGTTCCCGCCGGCAGCACCGGTTGTCGGGCGCGTGGGACCGGGGCCTACAGGAGTAGACTCCGCGCACTGTGAACCGAATCGTGATGCGCGGGTCTCGGTGCGTCGGCGTGCTCGTCCTCGCCGGCGTCGTGTTTCAGGCCTCCGCGCAACCCGCACCAAGCCTGCCGGATCAACGCGCTGCGGACTTTGCCGCTCTCGACCGATTCGTTCGCGATTCGTACGCCTTCCTTCCCATGAAGGCGACAGACTGGAATGCGGTAATCAGCGCGCTGTCGCCTCGGGCGCGTGCCGCGCGCGACGACACAGCCTGGCTGCACCTGCTCGAAGAGGCGCTGGACGCGCTCTATGACGGCCATGCGCAGCTGAACACAAATGCGCCCGATTCGTGGCGGCCGGTGCCTTATGGTCTCTGGGTGCAGCCGAACGATGGACGCTATGTCGTGACAGCAGTACAGCGGGGTTCGCGGCCGGAGCGCACGGGCGTTCGGCCTGGCGATGAACTTGTGGCGATTGACGGAGTGTCGGTATCCCAGTTGTACGAGTCCCGCCGGCCGCGCTTCCTGACGCGTGCCGACCCGGTTGCCGACGAGTGGGCGCTGGCCAGCGCCGTCGCAGGCCGTCACAATTCGCGCTACGAGCTCCTCATCCGAAGGGCCGGTCGCGAATCGGTGCTGACGCCCAGCGGAACAACGCCGGCACGGGATGCCGTGGAATGGAAGCGCGTGGAAAGCGATATCGGACTGGTTGCGATCTCGACGTTCGCACCGGATCGTGGGGTGGTGCGTGCCTTCGATCGCGCGCTGGAGGCGCTTCGGAACACGCGGGGGCTGATGGTGGACGTGCGCTCGAACGGAGGCGGCGACACGGCGATTGCCCGCCCGACCATCGGGCGACTCATCACAGCGCGGAGACAGTACGCGTGGATGACAAGCCGCAATGGACCCGGTCTCGGCCCTCGTCATCCGGAGTTCGTTGATCGGCGCGGACCGTGGACCTACTCGGCCCCCGTGGTGGTTCTCGTGGATCGGTTCTCGGTGAGCATGGCGGAGGGATTCGCAATGGCGCTCTCGGGACTCGGACGTGCGCGCATCGTGGGCACGCGAATGGCCAGGCTGGGCGCAGCGGTGGGCCGGATCGAGCTTCCGTATTCCAAGATCGCGGTTCAGATCTCCACGGAGCCGGTCTATGCCATTGATGGCACGCCACGGTGGGAGCTGGAACCCGAGGTCGTCGTTGATCCGCCGGGACGTGCCGACGGTAGGGACCCGTTTATCGCGGCGGCCATCGAAGAGCTCGAACGCGGACGCGCCGCAACGCGCTGAACCGCTGCGTGCAGGCGTTTGGCGAGCCGCCGCTTCGCGAGGAAGTTGTCCGTTCAAAACGGACGAGGAAGGGAAAGGAGAGTACCCGCTCCTCTCACTCTCAGAGTATAGCGCACCGGGGGGCTTGCGGTAAGGCCGGGTCGTGCTGCAGCATCGCGGGGTCGATGCCAGAACCGGCGGAAATGGAGTGACGAGATGCGTGTGGTGTTGTTGACGTATGAATCGCGCGGGGACGTCGAACCGATGGCTGGACTCGCGGTGCAGTTGCGGACCCTCGGCGCGGTGGTGCGGGTGTGCGCGCCGCCGGACTGCGCGGAGCTGCTGGCCAATGTGGGCGTGCCTCTGGTGCCGATCGGAGGGTGGCGATGATCGAGCACGCGGTGGTGATTGCCGGAGGAGGTCCGACAGGGCTGATGTTGGCGGGCGAGCTGGCGCTGGCGGGCGTGGACGTTGCCATCGTCGAGCGGCGTCCCAGCCAGGATCTCGCCGGCTCGCGGGCGGGCGGCCTGCACTCGCGCACCATCGAGATTCTCGATCAGCGCGGAATCGCCGATCGGTTCCTGTCGGAGGGACAGGTGGCCCAGGTCGCGGGATTCTCCATGATCCGTTTGGACATCAGCGACTTCCCCACCCGGCACAACTACGGGCTCGGGCTGTGGCAGAACCACATCGAGCGCATCCTGGCCGGCTGGGTCGGCGAGCTGCCGGTGACGTTCTATCGCGGACGTGAAGTGACGGGTTTCGCGCAGGACGACACCGGCGTCGACGTCCAGCTTTCCGACGGCCAGTCGCTGCGGGCGGACTATCTCGTCGGTTGCGACGGAGGACGCAGTCTGATCCGCAAAGCAGCCGGCATCGAGTTCCCCGGGTGGGATCCGACAACCAGCGCCCTGATCGCCCAGGTCGAGATGGCCGAGGAGCCGGAATTGGGCATCCGCCACGACGCCCGCGGCACCCATGCCCTCGGCAAGGTGGAGTACCAGATCCGCGACGGCGAGGTGGTCTACAAAGAAGGGGGGACGGTCGGGGTCATGGTGACCGAAGAGCACGTCGGAGCCACGACCGAGCCCACCCTGCGCGATCTGAGCGAGGCGCTCGTCGAGGTCTACGGGACCGATTACGGGATCCACAGTCCCACGTTCGTCTCCAGGTTCACCGATATGACCCGGCAGGCCGCGGCCTACCGCGAGAGGCGGGTCCTGCTGGCCGGCGACGCCGCACACGTGCATTCCCCGGTGGGTGGACAGGGCCTCAACACCGGTGTGCAGGATGCGGTGAACCTTGGATGGAAGCTGGCCCAGGTGGTCCACCGGACAGCGCCGGAAAGCCTGCTGGATACCTACCACGCCGAGCGCCACCCGGTCGCTGCCCGCGTGCTGCGCAACACGATGGCGCAAGTCGTGCTCATGCGGGTCGACGATCGCGTCGAGGCGCTGCGCGACACCGTGTCCGAGCTGCTGAGCATGGACGAGCCGCGCAAACGATTCGCCGCGAGGATGTCCGGTCTGGACATCCATTACGACCTCGGCGAGGGACACCCGCTGCTCGGACGCCGCATGCCTGATCTCGACCTGGTCACCGCCAACGGCCCGCTTCGGGTTTTCACCCTGCTGCACGATGCCCGGCCGGTGCTCCTCAACCTCGGTGAGCCCGGCGGCTTCGACATCACTCCGTGGGCGGATCGCGTGCAGCTGATCGAGGCCAGATACGATGGTCCGTGGGAGCTTCCGGCGATCGGAGCGGTCACTGCTCCCACCGCCGTGTTGATTCGGCCCGACGGATATGTGGCGTGGGTGGGAGACAAGAGTCAGCTGGGGCTCGCTGACGCGTTGACCACCTGGTTCGGACCGCCTACTGCGGCGTCGCGCAGCGGCTTCCACGATCATTCTGTGAGGAGCTCTTAGGAGACACGTTCAATGAGGAACGCAACGGTTCGGCAGACATCACGAGCTGAGCAAAGCGACGTCCCGCACGAAGGCGAGATCACTCGATCCCCGGAATCCACTTCACGGCGTTGTCGTGATAGAACTTGCGCAGGACATCCCTCGGCAGGTGCAGGCCCTTCGTGGTCCCCTCCTCGAACTTCACGTCGCGGTCGCCCGAGAAATATCGCCAATCGCGCTCGTATCTGGCCGCCCAGTCCTTGAGCACGTTCTCCGTCTTGTCTGACGGGTACAGCACGTTGTCGGTACCGTAGACCACGCGATCCTGGGTACTTGATGAGGAACGCGCGGACTTTCTCGGGCTTCTGCATCATCAGATAGTCAACGCGCGCCGCGGTATCGACCGCGAAGTTCGGGTAATTGTCGAAGCGCTGCGCGATCTGATCGACGTCCACTTCCATGCTGCCGAGGTGCGCGCCCACGACCTTCAAGTTCGGGTGCAGCTGCAGCAGGTGATCGCGAGCGGCGAGGATGGCGTCCTTGGCCGGCCATTCGGGGTGCTTGTAGGCGTACTCCTCCGGATGCTCGTTGTAGTAGCTGTAGTCCGGGCTCCTGGGGTCGGGCGCCTTCCAGCAGGAGTCTGGCTCGGCGACGTGCGCCACGACCGTCTTGTGATGAGCGGCGATGTTGTCGAAGATGGGCCCGAACACGGGGTCATCGGGGAGCACGAAAGTCCCGTCTTTTCGCTTGAGCTCCATCCCCACGACCTTGTACAGCTTCACCGCGATCGCGCCGGCGTCGAAATCGGCATTCAGCCGCTTGTTCACGCGAGCCACAAAACCCGGCTGCTCGAAGTCATACGGATCGATGGTGGTGGAGACGGAGGCGCGGCCCTTCGTCAGACGGCGGACCGTCAGCGCATCGGTCCATTGCGGCTCCATGCTCTTCGCAAACGGATCGCGGTCGTCGATCAGCGTGATGTTCAGCGCGCGCAGGTTGAAGCGCGAGAACAGGTCGGCGACCTCAGGCACGTTCTGGTAGGCGTGAAGGTGCGTGTCGATCGGTTCGATCTCAGCCAACTGCGACACGATCCCATCGTCATCAGCACGACCGGTCGGCTGCGCGGCTGACAAGCTCGCCGCCGCCGCCACGACTACGACCGTGGGCAACCAGTTCCAAAGGCTCACCCCGTTCAGCAGGTTCATGAGGTTCATTCGGCTCCTCAGGTGTATGGGCACGCAAGCGCGTGGCGCGTCCCGTTTGAGACGGGCTGGCCGAAGTCTGGCTCACCGCCCCACGATGTCGAACGAGATGTTCACGGTGTCCTTCACCGAGACGACGCCGCCGACGCTGACCGGCTTGATCCCGTAGTCGGTCTGTTTGAGCGCGAAGCGTCCGGTGGCGATCAGGGTCTGGCCTTCCAGGCGGGCCGCGACCGGCACCGTGATGGAGCGGGTCACGTCGCGCAGCGTCAGCCGGCCGGTGACCATGCCGTCCAGCCTCCCCTCCTGATTGATGGCGATGCTCATGATGACGAATGTGATTGTCGGGTAATGTTCCACGTCCATGACCTGCGGGCCCACCATTGTCGCCTGTACTTTGGGCACATCGTCGGCTGGTTCACCTTTGCCGCTGACTTTCAGCGCGGACGCCTCGATCGTCACCCGGCCGGTCGAACGCGCGGGATCAGCCGTGTCGACGGTGATTGCTCCGGCGATCCCGGAGGCGACGACTTCGTGCTTGTGACCGGCCGCGAAACTGAGCACTCCGGACTTGCCGACTTCGATGGTGGCGCGGCTTCGACCGACGTCGATCGTGTACGTCTGCTCGGGCGCGCCGCGGACGATCGCGGCGCCGGCCACTCCACAGAGAACGACTGTCAATGCTGCGCGATGGTGTTTCATCGGAGTCACCCGATCGTCATCTCTGTCTACAGGCGCAGGCCGATCGTGAAGAACAGCCCGCCTCCGGGCCAAGCGTCCGCATCTGCCTTCATCCCAACGACGCAGACCGTCAGCCCTCTTTTGTTACCGGCTGGCAAACTTGAGGCCAGGCCGGATCGCACGTTCGGAGTGGAATGCGGCCGACGGTACGAGGATATAGGGAGCTCAGCGGCGCCGCGCTCGTGTTTCCGCACGCGTCAGGGACGCTGTCGGTGCCGGCGCCGGAAGCGCTAAAGCCTCCGATTAATCACTGGCTCTGCGCGACGGCGTTACGACAAGGCGGGCGCGTCGATGTCGTACTTGCGGAGGCGGACGTAGAGCTGCGTCCGCGTGAGGCCCAGGCGCCGGGCGGTCTTCGCTTTGTTCCCGTCCGTCTCCCGCAGAACCTTTTCGATGGTCCGGCGCTCCGCTTCGCGCAGGTCCGTCGTCAGTTCCGAGGCAGGCACGATAGGTTCATTTTGCAGCGACAAGTGATCGGGCGTAATCAGACCTCCGTCGCTTAGAATCACGGCGCGCTCCAGCACATTGCGCAGTTCTCGGACGTTCCCCGGCCAGGCGTACTTCATCAGCATGTCTTTCGCTTCCGGCGTCACACCCGTGGGCGGCCGGCCGATCGCCCGGCTGATATCTTGAAGAAAAGTCTCGATGAGCAACGGAATGTCCCGAGCCCTCTCGCGCAACGACGGCATCTGAATGTCAAAGACTCGCAGGCGGTAATAGAGGTCTTCGCGAAAAGCCCCGCGCGTGACCGCGTCGCCCAGATCGCGGTTGGTGGCCGCGATCACACGGATATTGGCCTTCAGCAAGCGCGTCCCACCAAGGCGCTGGAACTCGCGTTCCTGCAGCACGCGGAGCAGCTTCGCCTGGGCGGCCGCGCTCATCTCGCTGACCTCGTCGAGAAACAGGACGCCTCCGGATGCCAGCTCGATCTGGCCGGGCTTCTGCTGCTGCGCGCTGGTGAATGCGCCCCGTTCGAATCCGAACAACTCAGATTCCAGGAGCTGGTCTGGCAGGGCGGCGCAGTTGATCGCGACGAACGGTCCTGCCTTGCGAGGCGACGCACGGTGAATCAGGCGTGCGACCACTTCCTTCCCGGTCCCCGACTTGCCCTGGAGAAGGACGGTCGTCTCGGTCGAGGCCACCTGCGTCGCCTTTCGCAGCACGTCCTTCCATTCCGGCGACTGCCCGATTGCCGGCCGACCGCCGTCACGTCCCGCCGCAACTGACTGGATACGCGCGTCGAGCCGATCGGCGCGGCCGCGAGCTTCCCCCCGATGGCTCTCCATGAGCGCAAATCCGTGCTCGATCGCGGCGACCAAGTCCGCATCGGCGTACGGTTTCGTCAAGAACTCCAGCGCGCCGGCCTTGATCGCCCGCACCGACATGGGAATGTCACCGTGGCCGGTGAGAAAGATGATCGAGACGCCGGCGCCGGCCTTCGTGAGCCGCTGCTGCAGATCGAGACCACTCAGGCCAGGGAGTCGCACGTCCAATATCAGACAGCTCGGGACATTCGCCCAGGAACTGGCGAGAAACTCCTGGGCCGACGCAAACGTCTCCACCGCCCACCCGGCGGACCGGACGAGCCGAGCCACTGCGTCGCGCACCGACGCATCGTCATCGACGATGTAGACAGGAGCCGTTGGTGTCGTCATGTGAGCACCGCCTTCCTGGTACCGTCATTTCGAGCTCAGGGCCGCATCGATGGCCTTCAGCACTTCCTCTTCTTTGAGCGGCTTGAGCAGGTAATCCACCGCCCCGGCGCCAAGCGCCCGCGCGCGTACTTCGGGGTCCGATCCGTGCGCGGTGATGAAGATCACCGGCAGAAGATGACCAGTCACCGACAGCTCACGCTGCAGCTCGAGCCCATTCATTCCCGGCATGCGGATGTCGAGGATCAGGCAGTCCGCCTTGAGGCCTCGGTCCGCGCTCAGGAACTCCTCGGCCGATCCGAAGGCCATCACGCCAAACCCGACAGATCGGATCAGCCTGGCCAGGGATTCACGGACCGAGTGATCGTCGTCCACGACAGAAATCATTGCTGGGGCCATCTACTCTCATTAGAGCAGCTGTGAGAGTGGGGCGCCATTACACCTTCGTGGTAGGGGACCCGATGGCGGGAGGATCGTTACGATTTTCTTCGTTCGGGTAGGCCAAGCCGCTCCGACATTCGGACCAGCTCCGCCACCGAGTCGACTCCCATCTTGCGCATCATGTGGCCGCGATGCACCTTGACAGTCTCTTCGCTAATGCCAAGCTCGCCGGCGATTTGCTTGTTGAGGAGACCGGACACCACCCACGCCATCACCTCCTCCTCGCGCGGCGTGAGCGACGCGAACCGAGCACGCACGTCCGCTGTTTCGGCGTGGTGCGCGCGGCCGGCGCGATCGCGGGCGATTGCGTGCCGAATCGATTCCAGGACGTCGCCATCGACGAGGGGCTTCGTCAGGAACTCCACCGCTCCAGCCTTCATTGCCCTGACCGTAGTCGGAATGTCGCCGTGGCCGGTAATGAACACGATCGGCATCTCGTTGTTGGCGTCGACCATCCGACGCTGCAAATCGAGTCCACTTAGATCGGGCAGCCGAACATCTAGCACCAGGCAGCTCGGAACATCCGCGCGGGGGCGATTCAAGAATTCTTCGGCCGACGCGAAGGCCTCGACCCGCAGCCCTGCTGACCGAACGAGGCGCTGCAGCGCCTCTCGCACCGACGCATCGTCATCCACGACGAAGACGACTGCTTGGGTTTCGGGCATGAACGATCGCCTCATAGCGTGAACTGGAACGTCGTGCCGGATCCCTCGGCATTCGCCTCGGCCCAGAGCCGTCCACCGTGCTGCTCGACAATGGACCGGCTGATCGAGAGGCCCATCCCCATCCCATCGCGCTTCGTGCTGTAGAACGCCTCGAACATGCGAGGCGCGAGCTGCGGGTCGAGGCCGGCGCCGGAGTCGCGCACCGCGACGCGGACGCGCCCGTTCGTCTCCGGTTGCGTCGTGATGACCAGCTCCCGCGGACGACCGACGACTGCGTGCATGGCTTCCAGTCCGTTCAAGAGCAGGTTGAGCACCACCTGCTGCAGCTGCACCCGGTCCGCAAGCACACGCGGGAGATTGCCGGCGAGTTCGGTCCGGAGTCTCGCGCCCATCCTCCTCGTCTCGCCCTCCGCCAGGCCGACCACCTCGCGAATGACCTCGTCGATGTCCAGGAGCTCCTTCTCGGCCGTCGTCCGGAGCGCCAGCGCGCGAATCCGTCCGATCACGTCACTCGCCCGCCGGCCGTCCCGGGCGATGGCCTGGAGCCCCTCGCGCACTTCGTCGAGATCCGCCGACGGACCGGTCAAGAACCGCAGGCACGCGTTGGCGTTGATGATGACGCCCGAGAGCGGCTGGTCGACCTCGTGCGCGATGGACGCAGCCATCTCTCCCAGGGTCGTGACGCGTGCGACATGGGCGAGGTCCGCCTGGGCCTGTCGCAGCGCCTCTTCCGCGCGCTTCTGCACCGTCACGTCCATGATGCTCACCAGCACGCTGTCCCACGTGGCGCTATCGGCCGGGAACGTGATGGTGAACACCACCGTGATGTGATCGCCTTTCAGTGTCTTCAGAGACGTCTGTGATTCAAACCAGGTCTTTCCCTCGGCAAGCGCGATGAGTTCCTCCACGAACACCTGGCGCGCTTCGCTCGTGAATATCTCGCCCAGCGAGATCAAAAGCTCCTGTTTGTCCCGAGCGCCGAACAGCTCGACGGTTGCGTCATTGACATCCAGAATTCTGACCATTCCTATGGCCTGCTCGACGAATTCCGGGTGCGCAGCGAAGTATCCACGGAAGTTCCTTACGCCAGCGGCCCTGAGATCATCAATGGCGCTCCTGACCTGCGAGAAGTCTTCTTCCCAGATCGACACCCCCGTTGATTGGAAGATGTAGCGGTATCTTCTCTCACTGTCGAGCAGCTCCGCCTCTGCCCGCCTGCGCTCGGTGACGTCGTTGTTGGTCTCGAGGATCGCAACGGCTGCGTCCTGCTCGTCTCCCTGCAGTGACCAGCGGCTCGCGACGACGACCGACGTCCCGTCTCGCTTCGTGTGCACCAGCTCTCCTTCCCAGCGGCCGGTGCGGAACAGCTCCGCATTGATGTCTGACAGAGGCACTGGAAAGATCGTCTGCAGCAGCGTGTGCGTGACCTTGCCGAGCACCTCGTGAGATCTCCATCCGTAGAGCTCCTCGGCCCCGCGATTCCAGTAGGTGATGATGTCGTTGAGATCACGTACAAAGATGGTGTCGTGGGTAAGATCGAGAAGGCGGGCCTGATCACGCAGCGCGTCCGCACTTTGGCCGCGCTCGATGGCGATGCTCGCAAGATGCGTGATCTGCTCGACGACCTTGTGTTCCTCGGCACTCGGGCTGTGTGGTTCACGATAGTAAATCGCGAAGGTCCCCAGCACCTTGCCTTCCGACGAGCGTATCGGCGTCGACCAGCAGGCTCGCAACCCGCAGCCAAGCGCGAGATCGCGGAAATCGGCCCAGAGCGGATCGTGTTCGATATCGGACACGATCACCGGTTCGGCGCGGTACGCCGCGGTTCCACACGACCCGACACTTGGGCCGATGAGAATGCCATCGATCGCCGCGATGTAGTGCGGCGGCAGGCTCGGCGCGGCGCCGTGCCGCAGGCGGTTCGTGTTCGCATCCAACAACAGGATCGAGGACAGAGAACTGCTTGCCAGTTCTTCGACGAGCCGGCACATGCCCTCGAGGCTGAGCGCGCAAGGCTCGCCACGAGCGATCATCTCGAGCAGGCGTTTCTCCCCGGCGAAGAGCATCTCGGCTCGCTTTCGATCCTCGATGTCGGTGGCCGTCCCGTACCATCGAACGATGTCGCCCTCTTCGTCGCGCAGCGGGAGGACGCGGGCGAGAAACCAGCGATATTGACCGTCGGCTCCCCGCATTCGGAACTCATGGTCGGTATGTTTCCCGGTCGCGCGGGTCGTTTTCCACCTCTCAACGCTCTCCTCGACGTCGTCCGGATGGACCATGGACAGCAAGCCGCCTCGCGCGGAAAGCTCTTCCCAGGAGCAACCGAGGTACTCTGAGCCAGGGTTCATTGATGAAATCGAACGAGCCGTCGGGCAGACCGCTCCAGACCATACCTGGGATGGTGTCGATGACAAGGCGGAGGCGATGCTGCGACCTGGTGATTTCGTCGACAGCGCGTTGGAGAGACGCGTTCACCTGATGCGCTTCGGTGACGTCCATTACCGCCCCGACAAACTCGATGCCGTCCGATCCATCGCCGACGGCATGAGCCACGACACGGACATACTTGACGGAACCATCCGGCATCAGCAACCGGTGTTCAACATCAAAACCCTTCCCTTCCCGCGAGGCGCGGTCGATTGTCTGTTTGGTGAAGGCCGCGTCTTCCGGGTGAACTCGCTGGAGAACGCGTTCCAAAGTCGGTGTCGTCGTTCGGTCGTACTCGTAGATGCGAAACGTTTCGTCCGACCAGAGAATCTCGCCCGTCGACACCGTCCAGCCGAAGCTCCCCGTGTGACTGAGGCGTTGAGCCTCCGCCAGGTACGCTTCGCTTCGCCGCTCGGCACGCTGACGTGCGATGAGGATGCTGTTGGCCGTCTGCAGGGCCGCCGCTCGCAGCAACTCGTTGTCGTCATCCTTCGGGGTCACTTGTGGGCTCCAATGAGCGTCTCCGCCAGCGCCGTACCAAGCACACGCGCATGGATCTTGGCAAACGCCGCGTCACGGCTCGTCGACGTGTTATCCATGAAAGGCGCGAATCCGCAGTCGTCGGTGGTGCCAAGTTGCTCAATCGGTATGAACTCTGCCGCTTCGAGGACGCGGTCCCGCACGTCCTCTGGAGTCTCGATGTATGGATGACTCGGTGCAATGACGCCGACGAAAATCCGCTGACCCGGTCTCAGCAATGTGCGGATGACTTTCAGGACGCGCCGGCGGTCGCGCTCACCCGCCAGCGCGATGTAGAGACTCCCCGCCTTCAGCTCAAACAAACCGGGCAGCAACTCCGCGTAATCGATGTCCGCGCTGTGCGTCGAATAGAGATCGTTCCCCGGACAGGTATGGATCCCGATGCGCCGGCGCTCGTCTGTCGAGAACCGCGACAGCGCGAGATTGTTGAGGTCAATGAAGCGGTGCAGGAGATGCCCCGACGGATCGAGCTTGAGGGCCAGGCGGCCTTCGGTGAAATCTACCTGAACCTTGTGAGCGCCTTTGTTCAGGCAGCGCCGGATCTCGGTTTCATGCTCGTGCAGCACATCGTCGATGAACTGCTCGCGCGAATAATCGGCAATCGTCTCGGCTGGATACATCAGACTCAAGGCCGACGGCGATATCACCGCCTGCTTGACCGGGACGTGGGCGTAGCGCATCGCAACATCCAGATAAGAGTCTGCGTATCGCGCGTAGCGGAACGGGCCCCGTGTGAGCCGCGACAGGCGGCGCGTATGACCGTCTGCAAACGGGATTGTGAAACCGTCCGGGGCCGTGTTTGGAAGCCCATGCACGCAGTAGTCCGCGAACCCGTGATGCTTCCTCTGTTCGCCGTCCGTCACGACCGGAGAGCCCGTGGCTTCAAACCGCTCGATCGTGTCTCGAATCGCCTTTTCATACAGAGCAGCGAGGTCAGGATCGTCACGGTCGCTTTTGGTGACTCTCTCGATGAGATCACCAGGTCGTGGAATACTGCCAATTGGCTCGGTGGGTATGGTGATGGGCGCGGGATTCGCCATACTGATCGTCCTCCTCACGCACGGCTGAACTCGCCGTTCGTGCCTCACACCGTGAACTGAAACGTCGTGCCGGGACCGTCGTTCGGCACGGCCCAGAGACGTCCGCCGTGCTGCTCGATGATCGACCGGCTGATCGACAGGCCCATGCCCATCCCACTGCGCTTCGTGGTGTAAAACGCCTCGAAGATGCGATCCGCGTGTTGCGGGTCGATGCCCGATCCCGAGTCCTGCACCGCGACGCGCACGCCGTCGGTGGCTTCCCGCTGCGTGCGGATCACCACCTCGCGCGGGCGGCCTACGACGGCATGCATGGCGTCCAGTCCGTTCAGCAGCAGGTTGAGCACGACTTGTTGCAACTGAACCGGGTCGCCCTGCACACGCGGCAGATCCCAAGCGAGCTCGGTCCGCAGCCTTGCGCGTGTCCTCTGCGCTTCGCCCTCGGCCAGCGCGACCACCTCGCGTATGACCGCATTGATATCCACCAGCGCCTTCTCGGGCACCGTTCGGCGCGCGAGCGCGCGAATCCGGCCAATGACCTCGCTGGCCCGCCGCCCGTCGCGGGCGATCGCCTGCAGGCCGTCGCGCACCTCGCCGAGATTCGGCGACGCTCCGGCCAGGAAGCGCAGGCAGGCGTTCGCGTTGATGACCACGCCCGAGAGCGGCTGGTCGACCTCGTGCGCGATCGACGCGGCCATCTCGCCCAGCGTGGTCACCCGGCTGACGTGAGCGAGATCCACCTGCGCCTGACGCAACGCCTCTTCGGCCTGCTTGCGTTCGGTGACGTCCATGGCTGCCCCGACGAATTCGACGACATCACCCGACTGGTTCAGGATGGGATGACCGACGGAGTGGATGTTCTTGACGGCCCCGTCCGGAAGAACAATGCGAAAGTCCGACTGAAACTCGCCTTTCGCGAGCCTGGCCGCGGCATACTCCTGTTCGACGACCGGCGTGTCTTCGGGATGCATTCTCCCGTAAAAGAATTCAATGATCGATGCGTCCTCATCGGGCGTGACGCCCCATATCCGAAGCCCCTCCGGCGAGATCGTCATGGCTCCCGATGCAAGATCGTGTCTCCAGCTGGCCGTGCGGCTGATGCGTTGCGCCTCATTCAAATCGGCTTCGCTGCGCTGCAGGGCCTCCTCTGCCTGGTGCCGCTCCTCGATGTCGATAGCGGTTCCATACCAACTGATGATGTTTCCCAGCTCATCGCGCAGCGGCACGTTGCGGATCAGCAGCCACCGATACTCACCGTCTGCTCGCCGCACCCGTGTTTGACTCTCCATCGGTTCCCCGGCCGCCACGGCTGCACGCCACTGGTTGACGTACCTCGCGTGATCATCGGGATGAACCACGGCGTCCCACTCCCAGCCGAGCAGGTCCTCCAGAGATCGTCCCGTAAATTCCAGGAAACGTTTGTTGGTGAAGTCAACGGAGCCGTCAGGCAACGTGCTCCACGCATGCGCCGGAATTGTATCGATGACACGACGCAGCCGATCTTCATTGTTCTGCAGCGTCGAGTAGAGATCTTGCAGCCGCCGGGCAGTGTCGTTGAATACCCGGCCAACGTGAGCGAGCTCGTCCTCGCCCCCGATCGCCACTTGATGTTCAAATTCGCCTCGCGCCAGTGCCTCGGAGCCCTCCACCAATCGCGCCAGTGGCTGAGTGATGCTGCGGGTAATGGCCAGACCGAGGGTCGCGGCGATCAGCAACGTGAAGACGGCGGTCAGCGGCACCACCAGAAACACGAGACGTTGCGTGCGCCTGATGTTCAGCACGATGTGCGCCTGCTGTTCGCTGGCCTCGTGGGCGACTCTCTCGACCAGCGCCGAGGCCTGGGATTCCATTGGCCGTACTTGGTTCGCCAGACGCAGATGCACGGCCCGCCAGTCGCCGGACGTGGCCAGTGTGGTGATGCCCTCGAGCTGCGAGGGCAACGAGCTCTGAATGACGTGAAGAGTAGGCAGGATGGTCGGATCTCGCTGCAGGTCGACAGGCAGGAGTTTGAGGGTGCTCGTGGCGCGTCGGATCTGCTCGAGAACCGCGGTCGGAAGGGGTCCAGCTTCTCTCACCAGCCGAGCGGCGTCTTGGGAGTCGGCGAGCGCATCCAGCCGCTCGTAAAACGCTAACAGACTGCTGTGCACGCGTAAGACCGCAACCAGCTTCTGGTCGATATCGTTCAGGCGTCCTGCCTGAGTACGGACGACATGGAATTGCCAAAGAACAACGGCATCCGAGGCTAACATCAAGAGGATAATGAACACGAAGCCGAGTATCAAACGTGGCCCGATGTTGAGCCGACCGACACGATGAGTCTTCACGTCAGGCCTCTCACAGTTGTTCAGCGGCGGGTTGATCCCCCTGGCGGCAATCCCTTTTTGAAACCGGTGATGCGACCCAACTCACGCTCCAGGGCGGCGGCGGCTGACGGCGCAGTCTTCTCGCCAGTCAGCACGGTGTGAACTGCCCGGATGTAGGCTTCCGTCACGCCTTCGTACTTTTTGCCGGTGACGCCCGAGGGACGCGAAACCATGCCGCTACGGAAGGCGTGCCTCAATAGGACGAAACGGGGATTTGCCTCGAGTACTTCAGGCAGGTCGTAGAGTTCCGGGAGAGTGGGGGGCTCCGAGAGCATGCGGGCCCGCTTCACCTGCACGTCTCGGCTGCTGAGATACCGGACCAGCTCCAAGGCTTCACGGGGATGACGCGAAAATCGCGACACCGCCAGGCCGGCTCCTCCCAAGGTACCCACGCGGCCTGCCTTACCACCAGGCAGCAGGGTTATATCGAACTGATTTCGGATTGACGACCCTGCCGCCTGGCTGCCGACGTAGGCTGTCGGCCAATTCCGCATGAATGCTGCGTCGCCTCCGACCCACACGTTCAGCGCGTCCCACTCCTGGTATCCCACCACACTGGGTGGTGAGATCGAACCAACCCAGCGTGCCGCCCTTTGCCACGCCCGAATCGCGTCCGGGTTATTGACGCTGATCGTCTTGTCCTCCTCGATAATCTGTCCGCCGCCTTCGGCGGCCTGCCATTCCAGCGCATTGCAGGTCAACGCTTCAGCAGGGGCTCCCTGCCACACAAAGCCCCAGAAATCTTTCTTGCCTCTGGCTCGCTCGCCCGCCTGAATCCGAGCCGCCATGGTCTCCAGGTCATCCCAGGTCGCAGGTGGCTCACGATATCCATACCTGCGCAAGAGGTCGGGGCGATAAAACAGAAGCCCAATGTCGGCACGATACGGCATGGCCACCAGCTTGTCATTCACGGTGTAGCTCGCGAATATTCCCGGAAACTGGGCCGAGATTTCGCTGGTGAAAAATGGCTTCAGGTCTATGAAGTCCTCGCTCAGAATCCGCGGCCAGATCACATCGATGCCGTACACGTCGGGACCAGAGGCGCCTGTCCCGAGTAGCTCTTGCCACAACGCCAACTTTTCCCGAGCGGACTCCGGAGACGGAAGGAGCGTGACTCGGATTCCTGTTTGCCGGGTGAATTGCTGCAGCTCCTGCTGTCGTCCCTCGCTGACTGTCTTGTTGGTCCACTCCTCCAGCAGAGTCAATGTCACCGGTTCAGGCACAGATGGCCGGCCACAGCCAAGCACGGAAAGCAGCACCAGACAAACGGGGCGGGCAGATCTCATAGCGTGAACTGGAACGTCGTGCCGGATCCCTCGGCATTCGGCTACCGCCCAGAGTCGTCCACCGTGCTGCTCGACAATGGACCGGCTGATCGAGAGGCCCATCCCCATCCCATCGCGCTTCGTGCTGTAGAACGCCTCGAACATGCGGGGCGCGAGCTGCGGGTCGATGCCGGCTCCAGAGTCCTGGACTGCGACGCGGACGCGACCGTTCGCCTCCCGTTGCGTCGTGATGATCAGCTCGCGCGGACGACCGACGACTGCGTGCATGGCTTCCAGTCCGTTCAGGAGCAGGTTGAGCACCACCTGCTGCAGCTGCACCCGGTCGCCCAGCACACGCGGGAGATTGCCGGCGAGCTCGGTCCGGAGTCTCGCGCCCATCCTCCGCGTCTCACCCTCCGCCAGTGCGACCACCTCGCGAATGACCTCGTCGATGTCCAACGGCTCCTTCTCGGTCGGCGTCCTGCGCGCCAGCGCGCGAATCCGCCCGATCACGTCACTCGCCCGCCGGCCGTCGCGGGCGATGGCCTGCAGGCCATCGCGCACTTCGTCGAGATTCGGCGACGGACCTGTCAGGAACCGCAGGCTGGCGTTTGCGTTGATGACGACGCCCGAGAGCGGCTGGTCGACCTCGTGCGCGATGGACGCAGCCATCTCTCCCAGGGTCGTGACGCGTGCAACATGGGCCAGCTCTGCCTGCGCCTTGCGCATGGCCTCTTCTGCCTGCTTCCGTTCGGTGATGTCGCGGTTCGTTTCCAGCACCAGGCGGCGATCCGCTTCGCGTATCAGCACATGCCGACTTTCAACGAGGATCTTGCGGCCCTCGCGGGTTGTATGTGTCAGCTCACCGACCCATTCGCCGTCCCGCTCCAGCGCCGCCTCGAAGACTCGCGTCGGGAGCGGGTGCGCTGTGTGCAGGAGCTCGTGGCTGGAACGGCCTATCGCCTCTTCCTTCGAGAAGCCATAGAGCTCCTCGGCGGCGCGATTCCAAAAGACGATTGTTTGAGGGAATTCCCACACCAGGATCGCGTCGTGGGTCTGATCAAGCAGGGCCGCTTGTCGTCGCAGGACTTCCTCGGCCCGCTTATGCTCGCTGATGTCGTTGTTGGTCTCGAGCGTGCCGAGAGGCTGCCCCGTCTTGCCCCGCTGCAGCGACCAGCGGCTCGCCACAGTCACCCGCGTGCGATCTCGCTTGGTGTGGACGAGCTCTCCCTCCCAACGGCCGGTGCGGAGCAACGTCGACGTCACCTCTTCCAGGGACGCCTGGAAAACCGTCTGTAGCAGCTCATGAGAGACGGTGCCCACCGCCTCCTCGCGCTTCCACCCATACAGCTCCTCGGCGCCGCGATTCCAGTACGTAATGACATCGTTCATGTCGCGGACGAACACTGTGTCATGCGTGAGGTCGAGCAGGTTGGCCTGCTCCCGCAGTCTCGCTTCGCGTTGACGCAGGGCGTCCTCGGCCAGCTTCCGGTCTTCGATGTCTGACGCCGTTCCATACCATTTCTGAATCGTTCTCCGTTCGTCGCGCATTGGCCTGGCACGAATCAGGAACCAGCGATGCTGGCCGTCAGCCCGTCGCAAGCGTGTTTCAACCTCGAACGGTTCTCCGGCCGCCAGGGCCTCCTTCCAATAGTCCACGAACGCGGCCTTGTCCTCCGGATGGATGACAGCTGTCCAGCCCCAGCCGAGGCCGTCAGTCGGAGAGAGGCCGGCGTATTCGAGCCAGCGCCGGCTGATGAAATCAAATGAGCCGTGCGGCAGCGCGCTCCAGACCAGTGCGGGGATCGTGTCGATGGCCACGCGAAGTTCGCTTTGCAGCGCCAGGTTTTCCTGGGCCGACTTGCGCACTCTGCCCATCAGGTGGGCGGTGACCGACGCCGTGCCCCCAAAGACAATCCCCGCGACAGCGTCAATCTCGCCGAGACTCAGCTTGAACGGCGGCGGCGTGAAGAAGTAGTCGAAGCAGACGACAGCCATGATCGAGACGACGAGCGCGGGCACCAGGCCGGCCCGCAGGGATGTGAGGACGACGACAAAGAGATACAGAAGGGCGGCGGCCGCTGTGTCAGCCTGAAGGAGAAACCCGACGACGGTCGCCACTCCCAGGGCCACGCTCCCAAGCGCGGCCTGCGCGGCCGAATGCCAGAATCGGTGGGCCTGGCTTCCCTGCTTGGAGCTGGTGGATGGCGCGGGTGCCCGGGGCGTCGGCGACATCGCGGCTCCTTTCAGTCGCTGCAGGAAGCATCGTATCGCACACGCAATGGCGCTGCCGATTTTGATGCCGCAGGCCGAACCGCGCTTCGCCACGTGCCGTTCACTCTCGAGGGTAACGGCTTCGGCGCCGCCGTCTGAGCCCTCGACCCAGATGTCCTTCAGGACGTATCCGTTGCCGTAGCGCTTGAAACAATCTCGGACGTGGAAGGCGTCTCGCGCGCCTGTGTGTTCTCCGCTTCGAAGAGCACATACTCATGCCCGACCACGTCGCCGCGTGGCGGTGCCTCAGTACGTGAACTGCAGCGCGGCGTACGCGTAGTCGCTCCCTCGAGCGGGTCCTGTCGTCCGGATGAAGTCCCCAGGGAAGAAGTGGTTGTAGCTGGCGTACCCGAGCATGTGCCGGTCGAACTGGTACGTCGCGACCAGATCCGTTTCGGCGCCGATGTAGCGCTCGGTCGTGCCCGTTCCAGGCCGTAGCACCGATCCGCCGGAATTGTAGAGCGCGTCGTGAATGCTGGCGCGCCAGAAGCCGTATTGCAGCACCGACACGGTCAGCCTGGGGGCCGGCCGCAGGCTGACGCCGGCACTCGGACTCAGGATATTCTGCCGCCCAACGTAATCCGTATTCCCGAGGTACGTGTGATTGGTGGGATAGAGCTGGTTGAAGGTGCCGACCTCGCCGCCGGCGTCCCCATCACCGCTTGCAAAATCCATGGTCACCACGAGGCTCGGCTTGAGGGGCGCGTCGAACGTGTATCCGCCGTTCAGCGAGCACATCGATGCACGGATGTCAGTGGCGCCCAGCGTGCCAAACTGACCGGCCGCCTCGAGCTCGAAGGCAAACTGGCCGGCGGCCCCGACGGCGCGGGCTGCGAGTTACCAAACTGAAACTCGTTGTAATACTCGGTGCGCTCGCGGACCACAGCACGATCAGCAGCACGGCGAGGGCACGTCCGGCTAATCCGGTCGTTCCGAGCCACGTCGAGAGGCGACCAGCTCGAGATCATCTCGGGCATGGTCGAGAGAGCAGCAAGTGCCACGCCAGGCAGGCTCGACCAACAGCCGCCTTTGGCGCCAGGCCGATGTGTCTCTGTAACCACTCTTGAGCGTTCGCACGCAGAACGTGGCGGCCTGCGACTGAAGAAACGGTGTCGTCAGTGCCAAGGACAGTTGGCACTGTCCTTGCGCACGGTCGACGTCGGCGCTCGTGAGCGCACACCTGAAGCTGGACCACAGGTAATGGACGCACTGCGCAAACAGAAGTAATGGACGCACTGCGCAAACAGAAAATGCGTCTCGTGCCGGCCTACTGCCGGCCTTGGCGGGCCTTTCAGTGAGTCCGATCGCCCACCATTCCGCTGCCCCAGAACCAGAGCCGCGCGTCCGTTTGAATGAACACGTCCAGCTCCGCCCGCGTGAGCTTGACGCCGAGGAAACTGAGGGCGCCCAGCGTCTCGATCCGATCGCGGACAAATCGAACCCTGAGATCTTCGTCATTGAGCAATCGGTCGATCACGATTCCAACCATTCGTTGTGACATGTCGCCTCCTCTCGGAACTCGAATGCAGGAGGGGCAACACTCGCGCCAGTCTCGCGCGAGCCGCTGAAGCAACTGTTCTGCCCTGTGGACTGTTCTCGAACTGAGTCTGTGCGTGCGACTGCGCACGCGTGGGTATGCCTGCGCACCTTCGGGTGGAGGATGCCGCCTGTTCTCGCGTAATCGTCGCGAATCCAATGTGGCGCGCCGGTTGCCACTCTGACGCCAAATGATGTGGATCGTCCGGCTCGCGCTGAGCCGGCCTTATACGTTCGTCGTCATGTCGCTGCTCATCGCCGTCATGGGCGTGCTGTCGATCACGACGATGTCGGTGGATATCTTCCCGAAGATCAACATCCCCGTCGTCAGCAGCATCTGGACCTACGGTGGGCTGTCGCCGACCGAAATGCAGGACCGCATCACGACCATAGTCGAGCGCGCCTTGACAACGACGGTCAACGACATCGAGCACATCGAGTCACAGTCCATCCGCGGCAACAGCGTGATCAAGATGTATTTTCAGCCCGGCACGGACGTCAACGGATCCGTGGCGCAGGTAACGGCGCTCAGCCAGACCATCATCAAGCCACTGCCGCCCGGGATCACGCCACCGCTGATCCTGCAATACAACGCCTCCGACGTGCCGGTGCTCATGCTCAGCCTGGGCGGCAATCACTTGTCCGAGCAGGAGCTCTCCGACCTCGGCACCAACTTCATTCGCACGCAACTGGTGGCGGTCCAGGGCGCCGCCGTCCCGCTCCCCTATGGCGGCAAGAGCCGCGTCGTGAACGTCGACGTCGATCCCGACGCGCTCTACGCGCGTGGCCTGTCGGCGCAGGACGTCGTGAACGCCATGCAGCTGCAGAACCTGACGGTCGCGCCAGGTACCGCCAAGATGGGGTCGATCGAGTACGACGTGGCAATCGACAGCAGTCCCGCGGCGTTGGACGACCTGAACAACATCCCCATCAAGTATGTCAACGGGACGCTGGTGTACGTGCGTGACGTGGGATTCGTGCACGACGGATATCAGCCGCAGACCAACCTGGTGCGACGTGACGGGCGGCATTCAGTCCTGATGCCGGTGCTGACGAGCGGCAGCGCGTCCACGCTGTCGGTCGTCAGCGCCGTGCGCAACCTGATGCCGACCGTCATGGCCGGTATGCCCAAGAGCCTGAAACTGGACTATCTGTTCGATCAGAGCGTCTTCGTGCGCGCCTCCATCTCCGGCGTGGTCCGTGAGGGCGCCATTGCCGCCTGCCTCACGGGACTGATGATCCTGGCGTTCCTGGGGTCGTGGCGGAGCACGCTGATCGTCGCCACATCCATCCCGCTATCGATTCTCGCGTCGATCTCGGTGCTGTACCTATTCGGCCAGACGCTCAACGTGATGACCCTGGGCGGTCTGGCGCTTGCCGTGGGCATTCTGGTGGACGATGCGACGGTCGAGATCGAGAACAACCATCGACACATGGACATGGGGAAGCCGATCAAGCACGCGATCCTCGACGGGGCGGCGGAGGTCGCCACGCCCGCGATCGTGGCGACGCTGTCCATTTGCATCGTGTTCGTGCCGATCTTCCTCCTGACTGGCGTCGGCGGGTTCCTGTTCTCGCCGCTCGCCATGTCGGTCGTATTCGCGATGCTCGCCAGCTACCTCCTCTCGCGCACGCTCGTCCCGACCATGTTCTGGTACTTGATGCCTGCCGAAGTACGGGCACGGGAGGCGCAGGCCAGTGGCCGGACGCGCCCATCGATGTTCGGCCGAATCTCGAGTCGGTTCGAGGCCGCGTTCCTCCGGCTCGCCAACGCGTACCAGGGCGCCCTCGACTGGGTGCTCGAATATCGTTTCGGCGCGATGGTGGGCTTCGTCGCGTTCGCAATCCTGTCGCTGGCGCTGTTCCCATTCGTTGGCCGTGACTTCTTCCCGACCGTCGACGCGGGACAGCTCCGGCTCCACGTGCGATGCCCGCCAAGCACGCGGATCGAACAGACAGAGTTGTATTTCCAGCAGGTCGAAGACTACATCCGTCAGGTGATTCCGGCCGGCGAGATCAGCGTGATCAACGACAACATCGGCGTGCCGAACAACATCAACCTGGCACTGAGCGACAACGTCTCGGTCGCCCCATCAGAGGGGGAGATTCTCGTTGCGCTCAACGACAATCACCGCCCGACAGCAGACTACCTCCGCACGCTCCGGAGGGAGCTCCCGCAACGGTTCCCGAACCTCGAGTTCTTCACGCAGCCGGCCGACATCGTGAGCCAGATCCTCAACTTCGGCCTGCCCGCGCCGATCGACATCCAGATCAGCGGGCCGATTCAGGAAAGTGACAAGAACTACCGGATCGGGCAACAGATCTCGCAGGAGCTGTCGCGCGTGCCCGGCGCCGTGGATGTGCACATCAAGCAGATCCTCGACTCGCCACGGATCATGGTCAACACCGACCGTCAGATCGCCCTGCAGAGCGGCCTCACGGAGTCGGACATCTCCAACAATTTGTCCTTCTCGCTGGCCGGCAGTGGCACGGCGACGCAGAATTTCTGGCTCAATTACAAAAACGGCGTGAGGTATCCGGTCGTCGTGCAGACGCCACAATATCGCGTCGACACAATGGACGATCTCCACCGCATGCCAGTCGCCGTGGCCGGCCAGGGCCAGCCGCAGCTGCTGAGCAATCTTGCCACGTTCAGTCGCACGACCACGCCGCTCTCGCTGAATCACTACAACGTGCAGCCGGTGTTCGACGTGCTCGCCAACGTGCAGGACACGGATCTCGGCAGCGTCTCGGATGCGGTCGACCGGCTCGTCGCCAAGTACAGCGGGCAGGTCTCCAAGGCGACCACGATCACCGTTCGCGGTCAGGTGCAGAGCATGAAGCAGGCGTTCTTCGGATTGGCGCTGGGGATCGGCTTTGCGGTGTTGCTCGTGTATTTCCTGATCGTGGTCAATTTTCAGTCCTGGCTCGATCCGTTCATCATCCTCATGGCGCTGCCCGGCGCGCTGGCGGGCATTCTCTGGGCGCTCTTCATCACTGGCACAACCCTCAGCGTACCTTCGCTCATGGGCTGCATCATGGCGATCGGTGTCGCCACCTCGAACAGCATTCTGATGGTGACGTTCGCCAACGAGCAGCGGCAGCCGGCCGGCGGCGGACACGATGCGCGAACCGCCGCGCTCCTGGCGGGTCGCACGCGGCTTCGCCCGGTGTTGATGACGGCACTGGCGATGCTGATCGGCATGCTTCCGATGAGCCTCGGGCTCGGCGAAGGAGGGGAACAGAACGCGCCGCTCGGTCGGGCCGTGATCGGTGGGCTCCTGGTCGCCACGTTCTACACGCTGTTCTTCGTGCCGACGGCTTACAGCGTACTTCAGCGGAAGCCGCCGAAGGACTACGACAGCGAGGATGACGCATGAGTACCGCGCAGGGGGCCGAGGCCGCACCGAGCGAACGTCCCCCGCGGGCGCGCACGCAAACCATGGCAGCGATCGGCATCGCGCTGCTCGCGCTGCTCCTGATCCTTCTCGCGGCCGGCGTCATTCCACGTCTGCGCAATAGCCGGGCGCTCGCCGCCAGCGCTGAGGAGGTTCGCACAGCGGTGCCGACTGTGCAGGTCTTGCAGCCGACGACCGCGGCCGAAGCAGGCCTTTCCCTGGCGGCCACGACGCAGGCCAGTCAGGACTCCATCATCTACGCTCGGACCAGCGGGTATCTCAAGAGGCGCTTCGTCGACATCGGCGACCGCGTGAAGGCCGGCCAGCGCCTCGCGGAAATCGAATCGCCCGAGGTCGACGCGCAGCTGCGCCAGGCCCAAGCCAATCTCCTGCAGGCGCAGAAGACACTCGATTTGCAGATCGCCAACCGCGACCTCGCGAAGATAACCATGGATCGGAACGTCGCCGCCGGTGCCGAAAAGGCCGTCGCCGTCGAGGCCGTCGATCAGAGTGTTGCAGCCCATCGCACGGCTCAGGCATCCGTCGCCGCGGCCGAGGCCACCGTCGAGGCGAATCGCGCCACCGTTCGCCAGTTCATGGACCTGACGTCGTTTCAGCGCGTGGTCGCACCGTTCGACGGCACGATCATCCAGCGGAACGTCGACGTGGGCGCCTTGATTACGGCAGGCAGCCCCACCGACAACACCGCCGTCGCACCGTCGAATCTCACAGGCGCGCCGAACGGGCTGTTCGAGGTCGCGCAGATCGCGAAGCTTCGTGTGTTCGTCAATGTGCCACAGGCCTTCGCGCCAAACGTGCGGCCGGGCCTGCCGGTGAAGGTGAGGGCCCGCGGGCACCTCGACGAGCCCGTCGCCGCATCCGTGACGCGCACGGCGGGCGCACTCGATCCAGGCACTCGCACGCTGCTGACGCAGGTCGACATCCCCAACCCGTCGGGTCTGCTGATGCCTGGAATGTTCATCTACGTGGACTTCCGGATTGCGCCCACCGGAACGCGCTGGCGTGTTCCCGCGACGGCGGTCATCTTCGACGCTCAGGGCACTCGAGTGGCAACGGTTGCCCAAGGGAACACCATCCGTTTTCACCACGTCGAGCTGGGGCGCGACTTCGGCGACTCGATCGACATTCAGGCTGGGTTGCACGGCAACGAGATCATCGTCGCGCAGCCGACGGTAGCACTCAAGGAGGGGCAGGTTGTCAAACCGATGGCAGTTCAACAGCCTCACTGAGACGCAGCGGTGGGATCGACGACACGTCGCGCTTGCTGCGCTCGTCGCGCTGAGCGTCGCGCTCGCCGGTTGCATGGTGGGCCCCGACTACAAGCGGCCGCCGCTCGAGACGCCCGGAAGCTTCAAGTCGTCCCTCGACCCTGCTCGGGACGACCCTGAGCGTGCCGAAGGGTCGCGAGCGGAGAAACGAGACGCTCCCCTGATCGCGCCGGAATGGTGGCGACTCTATCGTGAGCCGGAGCTCGACCGGTTAGTCGCGATGGCGACCGCATCGAACCAGACGCTGAAGCAGGCCGTGGCCGCCGTCGACCAGGCGCGTGCGCTGGCGCGTGTCGCCGCCAGCTATCTCGCTCCGACGATCTCGACCGCGCCGACGTTCACTCGCCAGCGCACCTCCGCGAATCGGAAGAGCACCTTCACGGGCCAGCCGGTGGGAATTGCCGCCACCGTCAACGACTGGCTGGTGCCGGTCGACCTGACGTACGAGCTCGACGTATGGGGTGGTATTCGTCGAGGGCTCCAATCCGCCCGTGCGCAAGTCGTGGCAAGCGCGGATGACGAGGCGATGGTGCGCCTCACGGTGCAGACCGACGTCGCGCAGGTCCTACTACGCGCTTCGCTTCCTCGACAGCCAGGCCGATATCCTGACGCGGACCGTTGCCTCGTATCGAGAGCAGGTGCGAATCTTGTCCGTTCAAGTCAAGACGGGGCTCACGAGCCCAATCGTGTTGGCGCAAGCCGAGGCCCTGCTGCAGTCGACAGTCGCGCAGCAACGGGACGTCGAGCGCGCCCGCGCAGATGAGGAGCACGCCTTGGCAATACTCTGCGGCCAGCCGGCGCCCTCGTTCTCGGTCGCCGCCAATCCGCTGCGCGACGTGTCGCCGCCGGAGGTTCCCGCGGGGCTGCCGGCGATGCTGCTGACGCGGCGGCCCGACGTGGCGGCGGCAGAGCAGGCGGTCGTCGCGTCCAATGCCCAGATTGGGGTGGCGACGGCGGCGTTCTATCCGACGTTCTCGCTCTCGAGCTTCGTCGGATTCGAGAGCGCAAACCTCAACACCCTGGGCAACTGGCAAAGCCGCGTGGCGTCGATCATCCCGGGCGTGACGCTGCCGATCTTTCAGGGCGGCCGCCTCAAGGCCAATCTCGCCGCGGCCCGAGCGCAACACCGGCAAACGGTCGCCGCCTACGTCAATCAGGTCCTGATCGCGTATGGCGACGTCGAGGACGCGCTGACCGATCTGCATGCGTACACCGACGAGATCGTCAACCTGCGCAACGCAGTCACGGCGTCTCAGGAGTACCTGCGCATGGGTCAGGTGCAGTACAAGATCGGCCTGGCCGACTACCTCACGGTCATCGACGCCGAGCGGACACTCCTCACCAACCAACTGACGCTCGCACAGAACGTCAACCTGCAGGTCGGAGCCAGCATTCATCTGATCAAAGCCCTGGGCGGCGGGTGGGAGGACGGCCGGCGCGCATCGAGCAGCGCCACCCAGTTGCCCGACGTGCATTCAGACATTGCAGCCCGGGTCAGATGAATATCTTGACATTCACCATCGTCGTAGGCATGGCGTCATGCGTCGCCGGCCTCGTCGGAGCTCTCACCGGTCTCGGCGGCGGGGTCGTGATCGTTCCTCTGCTCGTGATGGCGTTTGGCGTCGACATTCGCTATGCAATCGGCGCCTCGCTCGTGTCCGTCATCGCGACCTCGTCCGGCGCGGCGGCAGCCTACGTGAGGGAGGGCTATTCAAATATCAGGGTGGCGATGTTTCTCGAAATTGCCACGACGTTGGGCGCAATATCCGGCGCGGTGCTCGCGGCCCACGTCCCCGTAAACGGCCTCGCGATCGTGTTCGCCGCGGTGTTGATGTACTCCGCCTGCCTCTCAGGTCGTCGTAGAAGCGATGACAGGTCGGACGGGCCGTCCGATCGCCTCGCGGCGATGCTGCAGCTGGATTCGACCTACCCGACACCAGAAGGTCTCCGGCCGTACCACGTGCGCCGAGTGTCAAGCGGCTTTGGGTTGATGTACGCCGCCGGCATTCTCTCGGGGCTGCTCGGCATCGGCTCTGGTGCGGTGAAGGTCCTCGCGCTGGACCGGGTCATGCGACTCCCCTTCAAGGTCTCGACCACCACCAGCAACTTCATGATTGGCGTCACCGCGGCCGCCAGTGCAGGCATTTACCTCCGGCGAGGGTATGTCGATCCGGGTCTTGCGATGCCGGTCGTTCTTGGTGTGCTGCTCGGCTCGATGGTGGGCGCGCGCGTGCTGAACGCGGCGAGGACCGCTCTACTTCGCGAAGTGTTCAGGTGGGTGATCGCCGCGCTCGCGCTAGAGATGCTCTACAGCGGTGTAACCGGGACGAGGTGACCGTGGACCAACGGCATCCAGGATGGATCGACGAGCAATTCGATATGTTGCTCGGGGTGGTGCTCCGGACCGGAGTCCTCGTCTCAGCGACAGTCGTCTTCTGCGGTGGGCTGCTGTACTTGCTCAGACACGGTCTATCGGCGCCTGAGTACCAGCGTCTTCCGAGGTGAGCCCGGCGACCTGCGATCTGTCAGCGGGACTGTGTCCGATGCCCGGTCGCTCAGTGGCCGCGGACTGATTCAGTTGGGCGTCCTCCTGCTAATCGCCACGCCCATCGCGCGAGTGGCGTTCTCGGTCGGTGGCTTCGTCAGGCAGCGCGACTGGATGTATGTAGGGATTGCCGCGATCGTCCTGATGCTCCTCGCCTATGCCCTGTGCAGCGGCTGAGGCAGTGGACTTGTTCAGTGCCATTGGCTATCAGCTCTCGTGCCCTGTCTGATGGAATCCTGCGAATGAAGCGTCTTAGGTTCAACCATCGCGGGTCCTAGCCACGGCAATGCCGCGCCGGCGGGCGGGCTTGCCCGCCGCATGCTCCACTCTTGAGAGCTGTCGCGGGACGGCGCGGCTCCGACCGCACACTTGTGGGTATCTCCAAGCACGACGCGATCTGAGTGAGCGGCAACCATGGCAGGGTTCGCGCCACCAACGGCAGCCATCTTGCTCTCATCGGTGAGCACACGAGGTCCTTTGTCAGGCCTCTCGTTCAGGACGTACGCGCCAGAATGGGGAACGCGAATGGGTATGTCGAGGAATGTCGCGATCGTCATCGCAACGCTTGTCATCCGTTCAGCCTCGGCCACTGCGCAGGACGTGCCCGTGTCCGGCGTCACCGGTACGATGGGGCTCGACGGCACGGTGGAAAAATTCTATGCGGGCACCCATAGCGCGCTCGTGAAGACGGCTGACGGGGTCCGCCACCTCGTCCACTGGACGGATCGGACCGCTGTCCATGGAAAGAGACCAACGGAGGACCCGTTCAGTGGACTCGAGGAGGGCAGCCACGTTGTCATGCACTACGTAGTGAACGGCGATACGAACACCGCGGTCGAAATCGATCGTGTGGGCGACGGTGGGCTGAATCTCGTAGAGGGCACCGTGGTGGGCATGGATCGCGTGGCTAAGAAGCTGACGATACAACTTGCCGACGACTCCTCAATAACGCTCCGCCTCACGGATCGAGCAGCGCATGATGTCGGGAGGGACGTCATGAAGAGAACGAGGGTCATCGTGTATTACGCGGACGATGGTGGGACCAGGGTCGCACACTACTTCAAGACAGCACGATAGTGGTGATGCTCGTGAGGAGCCTTGGACTCCTCTGCCTTGACAACCCGTCTCGTCCTCGCCTTCGCAAGGGGCGATCTCGCGATCGCATCACTTTGCCGTCTGCAAGGACGCCGGGCGGGCGTGACTCACCCACTGCAGACCGTTGCGGAGCTCGAGGAAGAACCCCTGGTGATTGCCGTCGAAGCGATGATTGTCTCCCTCAACGAGCTCGAATCGCTTCGGTTCATGAGCCGCGGCGAAAAGCCTCTTGGCTTCGTCGAGCTCCACGTACTGGTCGTGACTCGACTGAATCATCCACAGCGGAAGCGGCGCCAATTTGCCCATGTACTCCTCGGCCCGGAATGTCGGTTCGTGCGGCTTCTTAATGAGAGACATGAGGTTCTCCGACCAGTGCCACGCAATGACATTCTCGTCGGTCAACCCGAATGTGATCAGGCCGGCGAACGTGTTCTTGCTTGCGACACCGGCAGCGCCCAGCACTCCCAGCCCAGCTCCCTCCGACCACCCGACGAATGTCACGAGTTTTCCGGAGCCGTTGGCCGCCCAGCCCGCGAGCGCACACATGTCATTCGTCACGTCGGCTTCCGTGAGCGTACCGCGGCCGCTGAAGCCATCGAGATACGTCTTGGTGTCGACGCCGTAGACAGCGTAGCCCCACGAGGCCATGGTCTCGTCGATGGTGACGGCCCAGCCTCGCCATCCGCCGACGCCAGGCACGAAGAGCACGCTCTGATGCAACGGCGTGCCGCTGGCCGGGAGATAGTAAATCTCCTGGCGTTCGCCACGGATGGTGACGACATTCTTTCCAGGGGATGGGGTCCGCGCAAATGCCGTGGCCGTCCAACACAACGTCGCCACGACGCACAGACTCACCACTGGCAGATTGCGCGACTTCATGTCCTGATCCTTTCTCTTCCACTGTCCAGAGCGACGCCAATTCCCCAACAGCGAACCGGTGGTAGCCCTCTCAATCCAGGTGAGGCACATCCGCAGTCGTCCAGCCGCCGCCGAGCGCCTTGATCAGCAGGGCGCTCGCCGTCATCCGTCGCGTCAGCACCTCGGCGGCGGTGATCTGGTTCGCAAGCGCTGCGGTCTGTGCCGTGATGACCTCGAGGTACGTGGTGACGCCGCCGACATACCGGTAGTTGGCGAGCTCGAGCGAACGATTCGCCGATGCGACCGCCGCGCGTGCCTGAGACGCTTCGTCCGCCAGCACCCGCAATGCCGCAAGGTTGTCTTCCACATCCTGAAACGCCGTCAGCGTGTTCTGGCGGTAAACGGCCACCGCCTCGTCGTAATTGGCAACTGCCTGCTGTTTAACCGACCTGCGGCGGCCGCCGTCGAAAACTGTTTCGACGAGCGAGGGGCCGATCGCCCAGAATCGGCTCGGCAGCGTCAGGAGCGTCGTCAGGCTGGAGCTCTGCAACCCGCCGCTCGCCGTCAACGCCAGCGTTGGGAAGAACGCCGCGCTGGCGACGCCGATCTGCGCGTTAGCCGCGGCGACGCGCCGCTCGGCTGCGGCGACGTCCGGCCGGCGCTCGACGAGCCGCGAGGGGAGCGTGACGGGAATTGCGGGCGGCGGAACGCTCATTTTCGCCGGGGAGATGGTCAGATCCGCCGGTGCTTTTCCGACGAGAATCGCGATGGCGTGCTCGAACTGTGCCCGCGCGACCTGGAGGTCGGTCGCCTGAACTCGTGTGGTATCGAGCTGTGTTTGCGCCTGTGCGACGTCCACACCAGACGCCACGCCCTGGTCGTACCGCGCTCTCGTGAGGTGCACCGCGCGTTCGTAGGCGGCAATCGTCGTTTGCAGCAGCGCGATCTGCGCATCGAGCCCGCGCAGCTCGAAATAATCCACCGCCAGCTCGGCTCGGCTGCTGAGCAGCGCCGTCTGGACGTCGGCGCTCGACGCCTGCGCACTGGCAACGCTCGCTTCCACGTTGCGCCGCACGCGCCCCCAGAGGTCAGCCTGGTACCAGAAGTCGATCGGCAACTGATAGTCTGCGATCGTGCCCACGGCGACAGGCACCCGCCCTCTCGTCGACGAGCTGCGCGACCTGGTTGCAGAGGCACCGGCCGTGACCGTCGGGAACAAATCCGCGCGCGCCGTGCGGATCGCCGCGCGAGCCGCCCGGAACTGCGCCTCGGCCTGCGCCACCGTTTGATTGGAAATGGCGACCTGCTCCTCGAGGGCGTTCAGGAGCGGATCCTGAAACGCCTCCCACCACTTCGCGCGGACGATATCGTCGCTGGGCTGAGCGGCCTGCCACTCGCCGGCGAGCGTGCTGTCCGCCGCCGCACGTTCCTTGAACACCGACGGCATCGTCGTCGGCGGTCGCTTGTAGTTGGGGCCGACGGCACACCCAGTGCAGAGAAGCCCCAACGCGGCCAGGACGACGTAACCACGCCGAGGCGTCACGTTCATCTTCTGACCACCGCTGGGCCCGACGCGCGCCCCTTGATCCGGTCGAGATACAGATAGACGACAGGCGTGGTGTACAGGGTGAGTAGCTGACTGAAAATCAGGCCGCCGACGATGGCGATGCCGAGCGGGCGTCGCAGCTCGGCACCGGTTCCGAATCCAATCGCGAGCGGGAGCGCACCGAATAGTGCCGCCATCGTGGTCATCAGGATCGGACGAAAGCGAAGCGCACACGCCTGAAAGATGGCGTCTTCGGGGCGTTTGCCTTCCACGCGCTCGGCCTCGAGCGCGAAGTCGATCATCAGAATCGCGTTCTTCTTGACGATGCCGATGAGCAGGATGATGCCGACGAGCGCAATGACGGTCAGCTCCGTGTGGCACAGCATGAGCGCGACGAGAGCGCCGACGCCAGCTGACGGAAGCGTTGACAGGATAGTGATGGGATGAATATAGCTTTGGTCCAGCACACCGAGCACGACGTAGACGGCGGCAATTGCGGCGGCCACCAGCCATGGCTGACTTGCCAGCGACTGCTGATAGGCCTGTGCGGTACCTTGGAAGCTGCCCCGGATGGACGAGGGCAACCCCATTTGCCGCTCCGTCGCTCCGATCGCGGTCACCGCATCGCCGAGCGCGACGCCTGGCCCAAGATTGAACGAGATAGTGACCGATGGGAACTGTCCCTGATGACTGACGGACAGGGGCGCAGTGGACGCCGCATACCGCGCTAACGCGCTGAGAGGCACCTGGCCGCCACTACTCGACGGGAGGTAGATGTCTCTCAGGCCTT
>CAWHTD010000014.1:0-390900 GCA_963832135.1 Vicinamibacteria bacterium
GGCACTGTCACGAGCGTGCCGACGACTGGTTGGCAATGTCGTCAGGGCCGCTGACCGGCAATCTGGGCGAGAACGTGGTGAACCACTCTATCGCAGCGAGGACGGTAGAACCGAAACGCTTCCGGAGCCGTCGCGCCGGTGCGGTCCAGCAGCACCCGACGCAACGCCGCGCGCCCGCGTGACAGCCGCGTCTTGACGACGTCCTCCGACACGCCCAGCGACTCGGCTACTTTCGAGGTGCTCAGGCCCTCGACTTCACGGAGAACGAAGACTTCGCGCATGCCGTCCGGCAGGGTATCGATGGCCCACTCGAGGAGTCTTCGAAGCTCGCCAGTGAAGGTCTGTCGTTCCGGGTTCTCTGCGGGGTTGCGAGACATGAATGGGTCCACCTTCGAGAGTTCATCGTCGAAGGCCTCGTACCTGCCTCGACGACGGACGCGAGCCAGGGACTCGTTAATCGCGATCTTCGTCAGCCATGTCGAGAACCGCGCCGCACCGTTAAATTGCCGCAGGTGTGTGAAGGCATTGACATATGCTTGCTGCATGACGTCCTCAGCCTCCTGCTCGTCGTGCACGATCGCGCGAGCCGCCCTGTAGACTCGCTCGTTGTACCGTCGCATCAACAGCTCGAACATGGCCGCGTTCCCGTTAAGAACCTGCCCGATGATCTCTTCGTCCCGCTGTTCGGCGCGTTCGCACGCAACTGCAGAGCTCGTTCCCGTCATCATAGCGATCACTCCAGTCTAGAGAGTCCGCACCGCCCAAAAGGTGACATTCGACGCGTTGTCACGTTCTCCCTCTCTCCGGCTCAAATGAGCAGGAGGCAATTTCAAATGGACGATCGACTCAACACGCCATGGATTGCGCTGCGGTACGGCATTGGCCTCACAGCTACGCTCGCCGGAATCGACAAATTCTTCAATCTGCTCGCGGACTGGAGCTCGTACGTCAGCCCCTTGGCTGCGCAGTTGCTGCCCGTGTCTACCGGCACGTTCATGGGAATGGTGGGGATCGTGGAATTCGCGGTCGGCGCGGCGATTCTGGCCGGATGGACGCGGCTCGGCGCGTATGTGGCGAGTGCGTGGCTCCTTGGCATTGCCGCGAACCTCGTGGCTGCAGGTCTCTATGACGTGGCCGTGCGCGACGTCGTGATGTCACTTGCCGCATTCACCCTGGCGCGGCTGGCTGAAGTGCGTGAGGACGTGCCGGCCTACGGAGTCAACAGCATCCTGGAGCGATCGCACTGGCAGATAACGGCCTGAGTAGACATCAATATGGCGACCAGGCGCCTGGTCCCGCTCTATCGCGGCAACGCCAGTATTCGAGACAGGACGAACGCGACGACACCATCGCAGCTCGGTCGATGGAACCGAAAGACTTCGGGAGTTATCGTGCCCGTTCGCTCGATGAGAAGCCGCCGCAGCCTGAAACGTGCGCGAGACAAGCGCGTCCTGACCACATCTTCCGAGACACCTACGGACTCGGATACTTCCGCCGTACTCAGCCCATCGACTTCCCGCAACATGAACACCTCACGAGTTCCATCCGGAAGGCCATCGATTGCGCCTTCCAGCACCTCGCGCAGTTCTCCTCGGAGCCTCTGACCTTCTGGGTTGTCAGGCGACGTTCGCGACATGACCGCGTCCGACACGCCGTCATCGAAGGGCTCGTACCGACGTTGGCGGCGAACCCGCCCGAGCGCTTCGTTAAATGCGATTCGCGTGAGCCACGTGACGAACCGAGCGTTGCCACCGCACTGACGGAGGTTCGCGTACGCGTTCACGTACGACTGCTGCACTACGTCCTCAGCCTCCGCATCGTCGCGCGTAATCGCGCGCGCCGTGCGGTAGAGGCGTTCGTTGTGACGCCGCATCAGTACTTCAAAGAGCGCCGTCTGCCCACTTAGGACACGCGCGACGACCTGCTCATCGCTAAGCGCATTCCACTGTTCCAGAACGGCGGCACTGACAAGGTGCATGTTTTCCCTTTATAGAGCTGCCGGTTCGCCGTCGTCGGCATCCGTCAGCGGTCTAGAAAGCGGTGCTTGCCGCGCGTGACCGATTGGCATTGGACGCGCGATGCCTGGATTCCACGACGGAGGATCGCTTGCGGGAAACGAGTCCGCGAGGACGTCATCCAGCTCCATTTCGGTGGCAGGACGGGTGCGTCGCTCGCTGAACTCGCGCGCAAACGCGTCGACCCCTATGGTCGCCGGCAGGATTGCCGCCAGGGTACCATTTCGATATTCGCTTGCGGTTCTTGTTGGCTGCACGATTCCTCCCTAGGCGGCCTCCTGGTGCTCGTCACGCTCGGTTCGACGGAGCAAGTTTGCCCGCCAATCGAAGTACACGACTAGCAGTAATGCGACTGTTGCTGGCAGCAGAATCACCAAAGCTGAAGGCTTTCACGGCTGCCGGCAACCACGCCGCTGTGATGGCCGCGGTCATGACGACGAAAATGCTCGCGACGAGCAGGACCAGTGCCACGATTGTTGCCTTTGTTGTCGTTTCACTGTTCCTCCTCTTCTTCCTCTTGTTGATTGTTGGCTCCGCGCCGACGACGTCCCGAACTGCCCGTTCAATCTCGACGGTCAGTAACTCGATCTGGCACCCGGAAAGCCCAAACCCCTGTGCGTAACTCACCATTCGACCTCTGTCGAAAAGCACAATGAGGCCATCCTCGCGATCCAGCAGGTCATCGATCTGCTCATGAACGCGCCGTACGTCGTCGCCCAGGACGCTTCTGAGCGTCACGGCTCACAGGTCCACCGTCGCCGTTGGCGACGGATCCGACGAATGGTGATCGATTCGATAGCCGCGCCGATGCTTACGAGTGGCCTCTAGACCGTGAGCGGTGTCGACGGCCTGCGACAGCGCCTCCGCCGGCGCGACAACCTCCTCGGAGTTGCGTCCGCTCGCGACGGCGCGAGACCGCAGGAACGTCAGTTCGTTTGCGCGCGAGCCCAGCGTTGTCACCGCCTCGGCCCACAGCGTGCGCGCTTCGACATGAGGGCACTCGTCGTCGCACGCGTCACCTGCTCGACCCATCCGAAGTCGGCGTTCATGTGCCACCATCGCATCGTGCCACACCGTCACCCGCGCGCACAGCGATGCGGCCTCTGCGGTCCCAACGGCCGAGCCCAGAATTGCATACGGATTCATGTCAGACATCCTCTCTCGCGACAGGCACGAGCCACGCGCTCCAGGGCGGTCAAGTAAGCGGCATCGCGAAGCGAAACGAAAACCCTGAAAATCTCTCCCCAACTCCCGTCGTACACGTACGTGGCGACGAGCGCGCTGCGCACGCCGCGCGGGCGGTATCGGCCGACTAGTTCTGCGCGATTGAGTGCCGAATCTTAAAGATCGGCAGGACGGGCGGTGTCGGTGCTGCCAGGCATCGGCGCGAACCGAACCGACCGCCACAGACGTCGGTCATTTCGATTCGCGCCTCCGACACCGCCCTGACGAAGGAGGACGACAAACGAGGATTTCAAGGAAAGGGTCATAGCGATCACGCGCCCGCTGCCGGCTGACGTCCGGTCAGAGCGAGTAGTCTCGCCCTCGCTTTCGGAATAGAGCAATTCGCGATCCGCCAAAAAGTCCAACGAATGACCACTTTGTGCGCTCTGACCACGTTTCAGTTTGAGAGAACGATTTCGTTTTGAAACGGCCCGTATCGCCGCGCACACCGATTGTTTCTAGGGTCTCGCGAATCCCTGGAATATCAGACGACGGTCTTCGAATCGGTGGATGTCTTCCTCAGCTCGGACCGCAGCCACCACGTCGTCTGCGTCATCGTCGATTTCCGAATGCCTGGCATGAAGAGCTCGCGCTCGCGCGGACTTTGACTGGAGAGTGACTCTTTGTAGCGCTGGACCAGCGCCCGCAGCGCGCCCACTTCCGTCTCTCCTGGCGGAAGTGCTAACACCATTGCTGGCGCCAGTCCCAGGACGCGATACGCGATCGACCCTGGCCGCGGTCCAAACATGTGCGCCTGAGTTCGAAGTCCCATCACAATTAGCCCGACGTCTCGCGCGACAGCGATCTGAGCGATCTCCTCGGCAGGCGACCCGACCGCGACGACAGTTTCGATAGCTATCGATTCCCCTGCCTCAGAGATGAGCCTTTGGATCTGCTGGCGTGCCCGCTCAAGCTGGATGCGGTTGTGCGTATCCCGTTGTGTCTGGAGCCGTTCAGGGCCCTTGACGGGGAGGACGACATGCAGGAGCACCAACGGAACGTCGAGTGTTCGTGCGATAGCAGCAGCGACTCGCACATCCGTCACGGTTCCGTCCATGAAATCGACCGGCGCCAAGACACGACGAACCACAGTCATTGGGTCTTCCATGGCCGTTACCGTCTGTTCGGACGCAGGTACAACGAGTACTGGAATGGTTGTCTGGCGGAGCACCTTTTCGGTCGTCGATCCCAGCAACATCTTGCGGTACCCAGTCAGACCGTGGGTCGCCATGATGACCAAGTCTGCGTTCTCTCGCCGTGCGACTGCGGTGATTTCGGCGGAGGGATCGCCCACAAGGACCATGACCTCGGGCGCGGCCATTTTCGATTCTGCCGTGACGGATACCCGTTCAACGAATTCCCGTAATTCGGGAAGTATTTCGTCCCGCACGAAATTCATGTCATAAGTTGCATCGGCGGCGTTCGCCAGGAGTGGTTCAACGACCGTCACCACGACAAGCCGCGTCCTGAAGTGCCTGAGCCCATGCATACGCCCGCGCAAGGGCCGTCCTGGAATGGTCAGAGAAATCAACCGGACATACGATCGTGGCAAGAGTGGACATGACTCAATCCAAGCCAGAACTCAACGAGCAGTAGGTTGCCCGATAACACCGCCGTATCTCGGTGGCTTCATTGCTCGCTCACGGGCTCTTCGGATAGGTTACCTGAACGCCGTCCACGTGTGCCCACGGCGTCAGCGAGTGCGGCCGCGTGCGAACGCCGCTGGTGATCTCCCGTACTTCGATGCCTCTGACCAGCAGAGCGTCCGCAATCAATGAACGATGGCAGCGCCACGGCACGGCCTCTGCACACATCAGCACGACGCGCTCGCGCTTCGCGAGCTCTATGCACTTGTCCAGGCTCGCGCTGAACATCGACGTCTGCATGTAATCCGCATAACCGCGAAAGCCGGCGTTTCGCCAACCCGTATTCCTCGAGTAGGGCAATGCGCGCCGCAAGCCGCCCAATCCAGGCATGTGCCTGTAGTGAAGCCGAGCGCTGTGAAGAGCCGGAGACAGTTGATCTCGATTGAACTGCGGGTTGTGCCGCGATCTCGGGATCGTGCGCACATCGATGACCCGCCGGATGCCATGTGCCTTCACCAGGCGGATGAAGTCCGCTAGCGTCCGTGTCGAATGCCCGATCGTGAAGATGACAAGCATGTCGCGGCGACTCACGGCCATAAGCCTGTAGTCTCGCCTTTGTGGGTGCCGGATCGACCGAGAGCGCGCAACGCGATGGCACATTCGGCCGCAGTTCTTCTGGACTTCTATCGTCTGCTTACGTAGCGATGACCGTTCGTCACCTGCTTTAGTGAACTGCACTCAGCGCGCCAGAAGTTCGGCGCGAAATGAGCATTGGAGGGTGCTGCGCGCGACAAAGCAACGAGCAGGCAGTTCAGAATGAAACCGCGAGCTTTCAAAGCGAAAGGCCGTTGTGTCGACTGTGCCCCAATTCCGCGCCGCTGACTTGTGGCGCGTTGCTTGCCGTAGCGGGGTATTGAGGACTGCGGGGCATTCAAAGGCGGGCGAACAGGTCTCAATCGTCTTGGCTGACATCTGACGAGATGTCCGACATTGAGAAAGAGCGGATTGAACTAACCGCATTGGCGTGAGCCTTGCGTCGTGATGTTGCGTCGAGTGGAGAGTGGAATTGTTGACTTTGGAATATGTGGAACGCCGGCTCCTTCGCGAATACCTCGATTTGCCGGGGCTCAGCCTCTCTGTGGCGCAAGCGTCCCGTCTGTTGGGCTTGGATGCGCCGACTTGTGAGGGACTTTTGAACAAGCTGGTGAATGCCCGCTGCTTGGCCCACGGTCCGTCCGGGACGTACGTGAGAGAGACTCGATACGACGACCTCGACAGCTGGAAACGCGTCGTGAGAAGGCGGCTTGGGCCAGTTGCGTCGCCTCGAGGGAAATTCAGGTCGTCAACTCCTGAAGATTCACCATCCGCAGAAATGACGAAAGAGATTCGGCCGCGTGGCTGAGGACTTGGATACGTTTGCCTCTGCAGGCCGCTGACTCCGACGCGCTCGACGTCAAGTGCGAAGAGCGGCCTCCGCATGGCTATCCGTCGCGACAATCGCGTCTGGCTCATTCAGTGTGGCATCGTCATGACGGGCGCGGTGGTCTCTCCCTGCCACGTTCGAGCGGATCGCCGTGAGAGAAGGTGCGGCTCGGTGCACCTGCGGCCGCAACGCGTCGGTTAACTGGTGTACGCAGTGAAGGGGATGATGATTGTGCTGCACGGTTTTCGCGCAGCGGCTCCGCTCCTCGTGGGATTGCCATTCTTCTTGCGCTTCTATCGGCTGTAGGGTGCCTTGGCGCCGGTCGCGGCGCACTGTACTGGCCTCGCGACGGCCTCTCACTTGACGACGAGCACGCCTTTCATGCCGGCGATGAAATGGCCCGGGAAACTGCACAGGTATGTGTACTGGCCGCGCACCGAAGGCGCCTTGAACGTCACATCCACGGTTTCGCCGGGGCCGACGAGCGCAGTGGAGGCGAGCACCTTGGCCTTGAGTTGCGCCGGAATATAGCCGGTCGCCGATGCCGTGGCCGACGCGTTCGCGAACGCGGCAGCGTCGGTGCCCTTCGCAAGCAGGACGAAGTTGTGCGCCATCGCAATCTTCGGCAATGTGCCCGCGGACTTCAGCCGCAGGTGCAGCAGCTCACCCGGCTTAGCGGTGATCGTCATCACGTTGAACTTCATCTGATCGTTACCGGTGATCTCGACCAGCCTTCCCGTAGCTGCCGCAGGCCCCTCGCTCCAGCACGCCACCACCGCTGCCATCATCGCAATTCCGAAAGATCGAACGCTCATTACTTGACACTCCAGGGAAAGTAGCCTCGCGAGGCCACGACAACCGCGCTCCTCGGCCGAAGTCTCACGTCAGCTCGTCTCGTCCTTCAGCAACGTCCGTGCCGGAAATGCACCAGGTCGCCGTCTGCCTGCCGATTCCACGGGCTATGCTCGGACGGCCTTGCGCGCGGAGGGGCACGGTTTTTTCGCATCGCTGGCAGCACCGCTGCGTGCGAGACACCGACAGTGACGGAGCCGATGCAACTGACCATCCACTCTCAACGGGCTGGGGATCGAATCCGTGCCAGCCGCCGGTCAACGCCTTGATCAACCGGCGTAATACCTCAACGACCAGGCCCGAGCCTGCTGGCGGATATGGGCTTCGCGGCGTCAGATCAGTGCGAGACGAACTTACGGGTTACGCCGGTGAGCGGGGCGGCGGCGTCGGCGCCTTGCGGCATGGGCGCGATTGTCAGCGAGGAAAGCGCTGTTGCCTGGTGATAAAGGCGCCGCCGGCGCCGCCGTGGTGATGGAGGGCTTGGAGCAGGGCTAAAGCAGATGAACATGACAATCTGCACGTAAGGGTTCGGGCGCACGTGCACTTAGCGGCGCGCACGGACCGACGTACATTCGCTGTGTTCTACAGCAAATTCCGATCCCCCCATTTTCAACGCAAGACACGTGAACAAGCGGTGGTCCTTCAGTTCAGTGTGAAGGGGCCGTTTCAGAGTGAAATCTCATTCGCGTGGACGAACAGCGATCGCAGCCGGTTATAGCCTATATCCGGCGGACCACAATTTGCTCCCTTTTAGAGCGGCGGTCGTCGGCACCATTCAGAATGCAGGAGAACTCGTCAACGGACTCTCGCGTTTACCCTGCGCGGTGGACATCGACGTACCAGCTCGGGCCGCGTTCGCACTGGTGCAGGAGTTATTATGAAAGTACTACTTGCTATCGACCATTCACACCACAGCGACGCGGCGGTCGCCGAGGTGGCTCGACGGCCCTGGCCGGCGGGCACTGAAGTCAAAATACTTACAGTGATTCATCCAGCAGTACCGGTCTTTCCCGATCCGGCGTTTGCGATCGCGGCCATCCATGTGGAAGAGGCGGAAGAACTGCGACACCAAGCGCCGATACTGTTGGGCACTGCGTGCGAACAGATCCGACACGGCGCACCGAATGTGAGTGTGATACTGAGGGTCGTGGAAGGTGTTCCAAAAGATCTGATCGTGCAGGAGGCGAGTGAGTGGGGTGCCGACCTGATCGTCGTCGGATCTCACGGGTACGGCCGGGTGCGGAGCGTGCTGCTAGGCTCGGTCGCGAGGTCAGTCCTCACAGAAGCACCATGCTCGGTCCTTGTTGCCCGTGTCAAGAACGTCGCGCACGGTGCTGAGTCCGCCTGGTCGAGTGAGGGAACCCAATGTCCGAGCGAGAACGCATTGCCGGCGACTGTCGAGACAAAGGCGCAGGAGTTGAGCAGGCTCAGACAGGAACGCATGCCCTCACATCTCGAGGACGTGGTTACGATGAACTTCGGGCAGGATCCCAGAATCACGACGACGGCTTAGAGTATAGCCTCGGTGATCAGACGAGAATGACGTTGCAGACACCGACATTCGCACACTTCCTGACTGTCAGTCCTCCGTACCTGAACTACTCGGCCGAGACACGATGATGTTCCGAAATGTGAGTGACGTCTTCATCCAGACGTTGGTTGCCGCTGGTGTTACGCGTGTGTACGGTGTCGTAGGGGACTCGCTCAACGGCCTGACTGATGCCATCCGAAAGAGTGAGGCCATCGAGTGGTTGCACGTACGGCATGAGGAGGTGGCCGCGTTCGCCGCGGGCGCGGATGCGCAAGTTACAGGTCGGCTTGGTGTGTGCGCCGGCAGCTGTGGCCCGGGAAACCTTCACCTCATCAACGGCCTCTACGATTGTCATCGCAACAGAGTCCCCGTTCTGGCCATTGCGGCCCAAGTGCCCAGTGGCGAGATCGGAAGCGGCTATTTCCAGGAGACCCATCCGGAACATCTGTTCAAGGACTGCAGTTACTACTGCGAACTGGTATCTCAGGCCGAACAGATGCCGCGCGTGCTCGGCATCGCGATGCGAACGGCGGTCGCGAAGCGCGGCGTGGCGGTCGTAATCCTGCCCGGCGACGTGGCCTTGCGCGCGTGCACTTCTCCAACGCTGACTTTGGGACTGGATCAACGCGAATCGAGCACCCGTCCTCCGTCGGATGGATTGGAGACGGCAGCAGGCATCCTCAACGCTGCGCGAAAGGTGGCGATTCTCGGTGGTGCAGGCTGCGCGGGCGCTCATGCCGAGCTCATCGAGGTTGCCGGCCGTCTGAAGGCCCCGATCGTCCACGCTATGCGCGGCAAGGAGTTCATCGAGTACGACAACCCGTATGACGTCGGCATGACCGGACTCTTGGGCTTCTCGTCCGGCTATCACGCGATGATGGACTGCGATGCCCTCTTGATGCTTGGTACCGACTTTCCCTATCAACAGTTCTATCCGAAAGACGCGAAGGTCGTGCAAGTGGATCTGCGTGGCGAACAGATTGGGCGTCGAACACGGGTCGATCTCGGGCTCGTTGGGCACGTGAAGGAGACCTTGCGTGCGCTCATGCCATTACTCGAGGAGAAGGCGGATCGCGCCTATCTGGACCGATGTCTGGAGCACTATGCACGCACCCGAGAGGATCTCGACGACCTCGCAACAGGGGAGCCGGGACGCACGCCGATTCATCCGCAGTACGTGGCGAAGCTGGTGAACGAACTCGCGTCTGACAGTGCCATCGTTACATGTGACGTGGGGACACCCACCGTGTGGGCGGCAAGGTACCTGCGCATGAACGGCAAGCGGCGCGTTTTGGGATCGTTCGTTCACGGCTCGATGGCGAATGCTCTCCCGCAAGCTATCGGTGTGCAGGCCGCGTTGCCCGATCGACAGGTCATCAGCCTGTCTGGCGACGGGGGAATCGCGATGCTGCTCGGTGATCTGCTCACTTTGAGGCAGCTTCGGCTCCCGGTGAAGGTGGTCGTGTTTAATAACAGCACGCTGGGCTTTGTCGAACTGGAGATGAAAGCGGCCGGATGGTTGCCGTACGGGACGGACCTTGTGAATCCAGACTTTGCCAAGCTAGCTGAATCCGCCGGAATTCTCGGGATTGGCGTCGAGGATCCCAAGGATCTGCGACCGGCCCTCCAGACGGCCTTCGCGCACGAAGGACCGTGCCTGGTAGACGTAGTCGTCAACCGGCAGGAGCTTTCGATGCCACCGACGATTACCGCAGAGCAGGCCGTAGGGTTCAGCCTATATATGATTCGAGCGGTGCTCAACGGACGCGGTGACGAGGTCATCGATTTGGCGAAGACGAATCTCTTCGCCCGCTAGTCGTGTAGATGTGGGTGTCCAGCCGATTTGCCGCGTGCGGCGAACGAGCGCGGCGAGCCGTTTCGGTCGTATCGACTGACGCGACCGATGAGTCTGCTCCCGTGCGACCGCCCGTTCATCTGAGCCCTTCCGAGGGACGCGCTTCGCTCGCATATTCGATGGGCCAGACGAATGTTGTGTCATATCACAGGCGGAGCCGAGCCTGAGTCAGGCAAAATGCCAGGTAAACGGCCGGGATGGATGCTAGCCGACTACCGTATCCGAGCGGCGAAGCGCGCGGTCACGTGCCGATTGTCACGTTCACGTCTCTCTGGCGCTGCGCCAGCAACTGTTCTAGCACATACGGAAGGATGCCGCCCGCCAAGAAGTAGGCCACTTCGATCGGCGTGTCGATTCGAATCAGTACCGGCACTGACTTGCACGCGCCGTCCGGGCGTTCGATGTGAAGGGTCGCCGGCTGGCGCGGGCGCAGAGGCTCACCAAGCGTAAGGCCAAACCGTTCGGTACCGTCGAGCGCGAGCGACTGTGCGGTCACTCTTTCCGGGAACTGACAGGGCAGGACGCCCATGCCGATTAAATTAGACCGGTGGATCCGCTCGAATCCCCGAGCAATCACCGCGCGTACGCCGAGCAGGCGGGTCCCCTTGGCAGCCCAGTCGCGCGAGCTGCCCGCCCCGTAGTCCTGCCCCGCTATCACGATCAGAGGCACACCATCGGCGCGGTACCGCTTGGCCGCATCGTAGATGCTCATACGCTCGCCGTCGGGTTGGTGCGCCGTAACGCCGCCCTCGACGCCGGGCACCATCAGGTTCCGGATACGGACGTTAGCAAACGTTCCGCGAACCATAATCTCGTGGTTGCCACGGCGGGCGCCGTAGCTGTTGAAATACGGCACCGGGACGTTCCGATCGCGCAGGTAGTCGCCCGCCCGTGAGGTCGCAGTAATTGCGCCGGCCGGGCTGATGTGGTCCGTCGTTATGGAATCATCGAAGATCGCAAGCGTCCGCGCACCGGAGAACTCGACAGCAGGGGCCGTTGCCATCGAGGAAGAGAAGTACGGCGGTTCGCGGATATAGAGCGATGCCGGATCCCATTCGTAGAGATGACCCGTTCCCGCCGTTATCTGATTCCATAGCGGATTCTGGTTGGCAAAATCTGCATACACGCGTCGGTACTCGACAGGATCGAACGCGCTCCCAAGAAGCGCATCGATCTCCCGCATCGACGGCCATATATCGCGCAGGTAGACGTCGTGTCCATCGCTCCTCGCTAGCGGCTCGCGCGTGAGATCGATATCGATACGGCCGGCAATCGCGAACGCCACAACCAGCGGGGGGCTCATGAGGAAGTTGGCCTTCACACTCTGGTGGATGCGAGCTTCGAAGTTGCGGTTTCCCGACAGGACGCTTGCCGCAATGAGATCATTCCCGGTTAGAGCGTCTTCAAGCTCGCGATCGAGCGGGCCCGAATTGCCGATGCACGTCGTGCAGCCGAATCCCACAACGTTGAAGCCTAGTCGGTCAAGAAACGGCTGCAAGCCAGTCTTGGTGAGGTAATCGCTCACGGCACGCGAACCGGGCGCGAGCGAGGTCTTCACCCATGGCTTGACGCTGAGTCCCTGCTCGACCGCCTTCCTCGCCAGCAGTCCTGCGGCCAGCATCACCGCCGGATTGGAGGTGTTCGTGCACGAGGTGATGGCCGCGATCACTACGTCACCATGGGTCAGCTCGATGACGGACGGCCGCGGCGGTAGCGTGCTCGACTGGCCGAGCAGGTCCGGCGTTGGCCGGTTGTTGATCATCTCGATTTCGGTCAGCGTGTTGGTATTGTGTGCGCACTCGTCGGCAAGCGCGTCTTCCGATTGCTGGCCGCCACCGAGTCGCGGCGACCTCCCGTGCGCGAGCTGCACAGTCGCGCGACGAGCAACATCCGGCTTGCCGTAACCATGCGGGCTAGTCAGTAGCGCGAGGAATTGCTCCTTGAGCTGACCGAGCGCAATACGGTCCTGTGGACGCTTGGGGCCCGCGACCGACGATTCGATGGCCGCGAGATCGACGTCGAGCACAGTCGTGTAGTCGCACTCGTCGCGCGCGGGCATTCCGAACAACCCCTGGGCCTGGAAGTAACGGCGCACCGTGTCGACGTGCTCCTCGCTGCGACCTGTTGCGTGGAGATAGCGACACGTCTGCTCGTCGACGGGGAAAAGGCCGATCGTGGCGCCGTATTCAGGCGCCATGTTACCGAGTGTGGCGCGGTCCGGCACGGACAGGTTCGCGGCCCCATCGCCGTGGTACTCGACAAACTTCCCGACGACATCCGCCTGTCGCAACAGCTCGGTAATGCGCAGGACCAGGTCTGTGGCGGTAACCCCCTCGCGTAGCTGGCCATGGAGATGCACGCCCACAACATCGGGGAGGAGAAGATAAACCGGCTGGCCGAGCATCGCCGCCTCGGCTTCGATACCGCCGACGCCCCAACCGACCACGCCGAGCCCGTTGATCATCGGCGTGTGGGAGTCGGTACCGACCAGCGTATCGGGATACAGGACACCGTCCTTCTCCAGAACGCTGCGCGCCAGGAACTCGAGATTTACCTGGTGACAGATGCCGAACCCCGGCGGGACGATCCGCAGGCCATCAAAGGCCTGAGTTCCCCACTTGAGGAACCGATATCGCTCGCTGTTGCGGTGGAACTCCATCTCAACGTTGAGCTGGAGCGCATCGTCACGCCCGAAGTAGTCGACCTGCACGGAATGATCGATCACCAGATCAACAGGAACCGACGGCTGTACTAACTGGACATCAAGACCCCGGCGCGCCACTGCCGAGCGCATCGCAGCGAGATCGACGAGCAGCGGGACTCCTGTGAAGTCCTGCAGCAGCACACGACCGACGACGAACGGCACCTCCGCCGTCCGCGCGGCACCGGGCTGCCATCGGATGAGCGCCTCGACGTCTTCGTCGCGAATGCGCCGGCCGTCTCGATGGCGTAGCGCTGCCTCGAGGAGGATGCGGAGACTTACTGGCAACCTCGAGACACCCGCAAACCCTTTCTTCTCGAGCTGTGGCAGCGAGTAGTAGGTCTTCGACGTTCCGGAGGGCAGTTTTAACCGTTGGCGCACGTCGATCATAACTTCCTCGCCTGCCGCTGCTTTCAGCGCCAAAGGTGCTTCAGCGCTTAGATGGACATTTCGAGAGCGAGTGGTGACGAGCGACGCTGCGCGATGATGCGGTCACGCTGATGGGCCGTCTCACGAGCCTTTTCGCAATCAATGCACCGCACCGTAAAGGGAAGGGCACGTAGGCGTGCTTCGGCGATCTCGCCGCCGCAATCGAAACAGTCGCCGTAAGTGCCGGCCTCGAGCCGATGGAGCGCCGCCCCGATCGCGTTTAGCGTTTCGGCCTTCAGCTGGATCAACGCGAACGCGATCTCCTGCTGGACACCAAGGTCGGCATTCTCGCCCTCGTCGACCACTGTGCGCTCCATGGTGCTGTCGCCCCGCACGTCGCGAATGTTGCCCTGAACCTCGTGCACCAGCTGGTGGTGGTGATCTTCGAGCATGTTCCTGAGCTCGTTGCCGCAACTTCCCTTTGACGTTGCCGTGGCCCACGTCGCCATGATGCCCTTTCTATCGCTCATCCGCGATTGCTGCCCTTGTGGTTGTGGCCTGTCTACGAGGGATCGAGGCAAGCAGCGAGCCATCGTCACTACGTTTGCGGATTGACAAGAACTATGGGCATTGCTGTGCCATGAGGGGCGCGTCAGGCACGGCGTGAAGACGCTCGTTACGGCTCATCGCTTCAAATTGAAAGCTAGCGGCTCACTCTGAAAGAGTTCGGGATTCAGAGTCAAACTGATGATCGATTCACTCTATCGTGGGTCAGATCCGCGGCAGGCGTCCGACACAATCGCGGCGTATGCGCAGCATTGTTAATGCGATCGTATCGTCGTTGCGGAGACGGATGCGGGCTGGAAGGAATTTGACGGCGCCAAACCGTAGGGACACGGTCCCCAAACGGATGCCTAGCAACGCCGGGCAAAGACGCTTCGTCCAATAATCGCCAAATCCGCCGGTCAGGCTGCCGGACCTCGAAGATACACGCCCTCAGATGTTCGTCTAAGGATGCGGCGTTCCAAAAGCGTTGCTAGGACCAATGCGCACGTCGTGCTGTCGAGTCCCCACAGGCGCTCTGCTTGGGATGTCGTGAGGCTGAGACAAGGCATCTCGCGGTACTCAGAATGGATCTGCCGAGCCAGTTGTTGGATCGCCAGCGTGATGCATGGCTTGGTATCGCGGCCGCTCGCAGCTCGGTCGGTCGACATCGTGATTCGCTCCCTCGAGGTCTCTACTTCTTTAACGCCGTCACATCAAAGGCAGCAGCCCTTGATGTCAAGTACAGGGCGGCAAGTAGACAGCCAGCAATTCCCTCAGGGATTGCCAGCGGTGCCTAGGATCCAGTGCCCTCGTAAACTTGGCGCGCGAGACGGCTCTTTTGTTCGCAAAGATTCGCGCAGCTGCATCCTGGTAGGAGAGCCGCTATGAATCTGACGTCGCCGCTAGTGGCCTGTAACCACTGAATCGATAGTGGTATACTGCAGCGCCATATGGCGCTGATTGTGACGGCCGATGAACGGACGGAATTGCAACGGCGGACGCGTAGCCGGAGAATTCGGGCGGAAGACGCGCGGCGCGCGCAGGTCATCCTGATGCTGGCGGACGGCGAGTCGTTCACGACGATCGGTAAGGCCGTGGGCTGCTATCCGGCGTACATCACCCGATGGCGAGAGCGGTTCGAAACCGAGGGCGTGGCCGGCCTGCGCGCGAAGTATCGCGGACAGCCCGCGACGGTGCGGACCCCAGCGCTGGAGGCACGGGTCTTGGCCCAGACGCGTCAGAAGCCGCCCGATGGCAGCACGCACTGGAGTACGCGCAAGTTGGGCAAGGTCCTGGGTATCAGTCACATGCTGGTCGCACGCGTCTGGCGCCGCGCCGGCTATCAGCGGCATCGATTGGAGCGCTACATGCTGTCGGACGATCCGCAGTTCGAGCAGAAGGCGGCAGATGTGATCGGCCTCTACTTGAATCCGCCCCAGCACGCCGTGGTCTTTGCCGCGGATGAAAAGACGGCGATCCAAGCCCTGGACCGCTTGGATCCGGTATTGCCGCTGTCGCCGGGCCGTGCGGAACGTCACGGGTTTGAATACTACCGGCATGGCACCCTCTCGCTGTATGCGGCCCTCAATACGAGCACCGGTGAGATCGTCGGCCAGACCGTGCCACGGCACACCAGTGCCGCGTTCGTGGACTTCTTGGGCGACCTGGTGGCGTCGCAACCGCGCCGGCGTGAGATTCATGTGATTGTCGACAACCTCGCTGCGCACAAAACCAAAGGCGTGGACGCGTTCCTCGACGCGCATCCGCGCGTGCATTTGCACTTCACGCCGACCTACTCCTCCTGGCTGAATCAAGTCGAACTCTGGTTCGCCAAGATCGAACGCGACCTGCTCGCGCGCGGGATCTTTACGTCGCTCCCCGATCTCGCGCGCAAGATTCGCCGATACATCACGCGCTACAACGACGACCCGAAACCGATCCGCTGGACCTACAGCAATCCAGCGCATCGAATAACTACCGATTCAGCTGTTACAGGCCACTAGTTTGTGTTCCGCTCGCCCCACTCTCGATAGGCAACTGCTAGGCCAGTGCTGCTCCAGGGTTGATGGGCGTGAACTGTCGGTGCTGGAGTTACTTGTGGGACCACGCGGACACAGCCGAGGGTTCTGGCTTCGTCGATCGTTTCAAAGTGAAAAGCCTCGTACCAAATGTGAAGGTCGTGACTGTGGTCCGTCACCTCGCTGCGGGTCACGTAACAACACAGCAGCGGGTAGAATGTACTGACACTCGCCCTGCGCTTCAGCGTGCCCCGGTCCGGACGTGGGCCATGAGGGCGTCGAACCGCGCACGCTCCACAACCGGACGACCGTCCTCGATGAAGTACGGCAACGGGTCGCCGAGCAGATCTAAAGACAGTACGCCTGGTTCGTGCAACTCGGCCAGAATCTGATACACGAGTGATGGCGACGAACCAGTGGCACTCAGGTAAGCCTCGACGGCGTCTCGTACCGGAATTGTCTCTTCGATGGACATTGTTTGCCTTGCTGGTACTCATCGTGGAGTCCTGCAGATATTGCGCCATGCGACCGCAGGGTCTGAGCGCGCTCCTCTGAGCTGTTCGGCGGACGACCCGACACAAGAAAACGCACCACCGTAGCCGACGAAGAGGGCCGTTACCCTTGGCGAAAGCCGCTAAAGGCGCCGCTTCAGCGCTGAAACGCGCTGCCACGTGCCTGTGGCCACGCGACGGAAGAGCCGGAGCGTCGAAACCCTTTAGGACGCCGCATATAGCGCGACTAGGCGCTCACGTTCGATTTTCGGGTCCGTGGCCGTCGGCGGCTCGGAGTGGTTCGAGGGGTAGGGGAACAGCTCGACGAGTGACTTTCTCACGCCCGGCGAGATGTTCATGACGACATGTCCGCGGTGAAGCTGGCTTGGATGTCTCAAACCGCACGCGTGTGTGATCATCTGGAGGTCCCGCTCGAGCGCAAGCGCGTAGTTGTGGACTCTCACTCCCTTATCCGTGGGGTCCAAGCCCGACTGGAGCCATCGATTCTGCGTCGTTACGCCGGTCGGGCACGTATTGGTGTGGCAGCGCATTGCCTGGATGCAGCCGATCGAAAACAGAAACCCGCGGCCGATGTGTACGATGTCGGCGCCAAGGGCGATATGGGTTGCGACCTCGCCACCTGTCGCGATTTTGCCCGAGGCAATCACCGTGACGTCATCACGCAAGCCCTCGCGCCGGAGTGCGCTGTCAACTGCGATGAGTGCGTCGACCAACGGCAGCCCGACGTAGTCGACGAGCGCCAAAGGAGCGGCCCCCGACCCGCCCTCATGGCCATCCACTGCGATGAAGTCTGGTCCATCACCGCGCCTGCGCATTTCACGACAGAGCTCGATGATCTCGACGGCTGACCCCACAACCATCTTGAGGCCGATGGGCTTGCCCGTGAGCCTGCGGACCCGCTCGACGAATTCGAGGAGAGATGGCGCATCATCGAACTCCTCGAAGCGGTTTGGAGAATGGCAGTCCACACCCATCGGAATCCCGCGGATCGCGGCGATTTCTTTGGTGATCTTCTCCTTGGGGAGCACTCCGCCTTTGCCAGGTTTCGCACCCTGCGCCAGCTTGATTTCCACCATCTTGACCTGCGGGAGCGCTAGGATCGCGGCCGCCTTCGCATCGTCGAACCGGCCGTCCGGAGTGCGGCAGCCGAACTTCGCGGGACCAATCTGGTACAGGATGTCGCAGTCGCCCTCACTGTGATATTGCGAGAGCGAGCCCTCGCCCGTGCTCATGTAGCACCCGGCCATCTTGGCGCCGCGTGAGAGGGCTCGGACCGCGTTAGGCGAGAGTGCTCCGAAACTCATGCCGGCAATGTTCGCGAATCGTCTGGGCTGATATGGCTGAGCCCGTTTTGCGCCGATGACCCTCGGGCGCGGAAGATCGGCCTCGCTCGTGCCGGGGTGCGTGAGCGTCGGGTACATTGACGGCACGATGGCCATCCGTCCCGGTTCGTTGTGATCAACCTGGGATCCGAACCCAATGAAGTTGTTCTGCCCCTTTGCCGAAGCGTACACCCATGACCGCGTGACGCGGTTGTACGGTCGCTCGTCGCGGTCGCCCGCGAAGAGATACTGACGCAGGGGCTGCCCCATTTCCTCGAAGAAGTACCGAAAATGCCCGATCACCGGAAAATTTCGCGTAACCGCGTGCTTGCGCTGAGTGAGGTCGTGGACCGCAATGATGGCCACCACGAGGGCGAGAAAGCCGACGGTGATCAACGCGATGGTCACAAGCGTGCTCCTTCGAGGTCGTACTGCTTCATCTTTCGCCAGCGTGTCAGCGTGGTGATCTTGAGAGCGTCTGAGGCTGATGTTCGCTGACACCTGCGCTTTCGAGCATCCGTTGACGCCATCCAAGAAATCCCACCAGTCCAGTGGCAATCAGGCCGACGAACAGAACAACGCTCAACGTCGTGACGACGGACATTACTCAGGGTCTCCTCAGCCAGATCTGTGGCATGCCAGTTGACAGAGCAACATCGGTTCCGCCGAAACCACGGCCAAATGGTGAAGAAGGCGCCCAACGTGTGACGGCTGTCCGATGTGGCTGTCTGCAGAATGAAATGGGTATTTCAAGATGAAGGCATGCGTCGTGGAGGACCCAGCTCTCCGAGCCGCGCATAGACCGCGGACTCAGGACGCTCAAGCAATTCGCCCGAAGCCATGACGCGAGTCTCGACTGGGTTTCTCGGTATCGCCCGACGGAACGAGCGTGCTCGCGCTATGCACCAGCCTTCGTCTCGACGCTCCGCGGGTCGTTTAGCGGCGCGGTCCGCCGCAAACCTCAATGTTGACAGTCGCTCGCTAGCGACGCCCCTGACGGTAAACAGGCTTCGGGTCGATCCACTGGTCGAAGTTGGGGCAGCCGGTTCATCGCGCGCTACCAGAACGACGCGACGATACTGCCAAGAATGAGCGCAACTGTGGTGGATCGCTGGCTCGAACGAGCTGCGTGCTAGTGATGAATCGTCGCGTCCTCGCAAGGGCAGCGTCGAGTCGAACGCGGAGATCTTCGTCGTAAATTGCGCGCTGCCGATTGAGCGAATCGCGGGTCGGCGACTGTGACGGTCGTAGCGGGTCAGCGGAATTTCACCGCCATCGCTAACGCGTCATCTGCTCGAGCGCCCGCGATGCGAGGTCGAAGTAGTTTCCGATGTTGCCAGGCTGCCATCGGAGCGGATAGTCGTAGTCCAGGCCGTCAGCTGACCTCAGCAATGAGTTGATCACATCCTCCCTGGCGCCAGGTTGGCCGATCTCCCGAGAGACGTCGGCGGCGAGCTGCGCGGCGGCCATGAAGACGTCCCACCGTTCCTTGATTTGCGACGGCTTGTCACCGGCGATGGGCTGGAGACGCCGAATTTCACGCCGCAGTCGGTGCGCCGTGGAAAAGACCTTTTCGTCCGGCGCTGCCGAGCGCAACGCCAGAGCTTCGAGTGCCGAGACCAGCCGGTCCAGAGCCGCGACAACAAAGCTTCGGTCAACAGGAACATCAAGCCGTTTTCCGGCGATGAATGTGGTAAACGCGTCAACTGCCGGATCGGCCGCGGAACTGACAGGACGCACAGGCGACTGCTGTGTTAAAACGCGGGCGTCTGACAGGAACACTGCAGTGCCGAGGGCCACGATTGCGAGCGGCGTTCGAATCCCCATACCCTGTGCCTCCGTTCCTCGCCCAATGATTCCCTTGTGGCCCGCATATTCTGGCATCGACCAGAGTGGCGGACGTGGCAGGTTCACTACGATAACGCCGTACTACCGGTCCATGACTTCAGCGATTTGAAGACACCCGCATTACCGGGCCGTCTCCCCTCGGACTGCAAACACTCCAGCAGATTGCCGTACCAAGCACGAAGCTTGACGGAACGCTCACGGCCTTCATGGCGAACAAGACTCAGGGCTGGCTGTTTCAGCCCGCGGCTGGCGACGAGACGATTCTCGTCGTTCCATCGAAGACGAAGCTCGCCAAGGTGCCAAATAATCACGCTCGAGTCATCGCGGCTGACATCGCAGACGCTGCGGCGCCTCTTGTCGACGTAAGAGAGGAGATTTGGCTTCGTCACCCTCTGCTCAGCGACGGCCAGGCTAGGAACGAAGCGCAGGAACACCAGAAAGTGCTTGGTTCATGGAAGGGCACATTTTCGTACATTGTCGAAGACACTGCAGCTGGCGTGATCGGGCTGCGGCCGCCACAGATCGGGGCGGTGCATGCCGTTCACGCTCATTGGTCGGTCACGGAGACGCCGGCGACAGTGGTCATGCCGACCGGAACGGGCAAGACCGAGACGATGCTCTCGATTCTCGTCTCTGCGTGCTGCGACCGGGTATTGCTGATCGTCCCAACCGATGCTCTCAGAACGCAGATTGCAGAGAAGTTCATAACTCTTGGCGTGCTGAAGATCCAGGGTGCACGGATTCTCGGCGACGGGGCCCTCCACCCCTCGGTATGCGTGCTGCGGCACATTCCGACGACGGTCGCAGAGGTCGACGCGCTGTTTTCTCCGGCACACGTCATCGTTACGACCAGCAGCGTCGCGGGCTCGTGCGAACCTGACGTTCAGAAAGCAATAGCGGCTCAGTGCAGTCATCTCTTTATCGACGAAGCGCACCACGCTGAGGCGCCGACGTGGAGCACCTTCAAGGGCCGGTTCGCCGAAAAGCGCGTCTTGCAATTCACGGCGACACCGTTTCGAGAGGACGGTAAGCCGCTCGATGGTGAGATCGTCTACGTGTATCCGCTGAAGAAGGCCCAAGCCGAGGGCTACTTCAAGCCGATCCGATTCCTGAAGGTCGTGGAGTTCGACCCCAACCGGGCCGATGCGGCGATCGCGACTAAAGCGATCGAGCAGCTGCGCTCGGATTACGACAAGGGGCACATACTGATGGCGCGCGTCGAGACCGTAACTCGTGCCGAAAAGGTGTTCGAGATCTACAAGCAGCTCGCGCCTGACCTCGAGGTCGTTCAGCTACACACGGGCGTCAAGGGCGTTCGGGCACGTGAGGAGGCCCGGCAGAGGATTCTGACAAAGCAGGCGCGAATCGTAGTATGCGTCGACATGCTTGGCGAGGGATTCGACCTCCCAGAGCTCAAGATCGCTGCGTTCCACGACATCAGAAAAACGCTTTCCGTGACATTGCAGCTCGCGGGACGCTTCACGCGGTCACGACCGGACCTCGGAGACGCGACATTCGTGGCGAACACTGCTGACGTCTCGGTTCAAGACGAGCTGCGAAAACTCTACACTCGCGACCCCGATTGGAACGTGCTACTGCCGCAGCTCAGTGACACCATGATCGGCGAGCAGCAGTCACTGCAAGAGTTCCTGAAGGGCTTCACCGACTTCGCCCAAGAGATTCCCTTGAAGACAGTGCGCCCGGCGCTCAGCACCGTCGTCTACAAGACGCAGTGCGCCGACTGGAAGATCGACAACATCCGCGCCGGCATTCCGAACGTCAGCTCCTGCGAGCAGATCCACATCACAGTCAACGAAAGGGAGCACACGGCGATTGTTGTGACCGCACGACGGGTGCCGCTGGCCTGGACCGAGGTCGAGAAGCTATTCAGCTGGCAGTGGGAACTCTACGTCATCATCTGGTGGCCCGAGAAGAAGCTCCTGTTTGTCAACGGCTCGACGAATGCCGGCGAGTTCAAAGCACTCGCACAGGTCGTCGCCGGCACCGAAGTGGTCCTGATCAAGGGTCAAGACGTGTTTCGTTCGTTCCACGGTGTGACTCGACTGCGCTTGAAGAGCGTCGGGCTTTCGGAGCAGCTTGGGCGAAATGTGAGCTACACAAGCCGGATGGGCTCGGACGTCGCGCCGGTCCTCGCCGACGCGCAGCGCCGCAAGGCCCGCAAGTCGGACCTCTCCGGCAGTGGCTACGAGGGCGGGGAGACGGCGACCGTCGGAGCATCGCGGAAGGGCCGCATCTGGTCCCATCGACGCGATCGCGTCCAGCAGCTCGTCGAATGGTGCAAGCATGTTGGCGCAAAGTTGGTAGATGCGAGGATTGACCCCGATGCGGTGCTACGCGGCACGCTCGAGACAAAGATCGTCAAGACGCGCCCCCTGGGGATACCGGTAAGCGTCGACTGGCCCGAGGAGATCTACACAAGCGGCGAGACACCCTGGTCAGTGTCGATAGACGGCACGACGTTCCACATCAGCGAGCTCGACCTCGAGCCGGTCGATCCGACGCTCGCCGGGCCGGTCAGGTTCGCCCTCGTGAACGATCGAGCTCGGGCGGAACTCGAGCTTGAGATCTATACCGTCGGGGAGACGTCGGATTTCCGGTACAACCTGCTCGGAGACAAACCGGTGCACGTCCTTCGAGCCGAAACCGAGATTCCCGTGGAGGAGTTCTTCACTAGGAACCCACCGCGCGTGTGGCTTGCTGACGGCGCATCGCTCGACGGCAACGAACACACGCCGCTGAAGACTGTCCTCCCGCCCTATTCCAAGGAAAAGCTTGTCGACGATTGGGACTGGAGTGGCATCAACATTCGGAAAGAATCCCAGGGCGAAGCCAAGGAGCCAGACTCCGTCCAAGCGGCGGTCATCGCGCGGCTCAAGGCCGGAGCCTACCATCTGATTTTCGACGACGACGGATCAGGCGAAGCGGCCGACGTCGCGGCGGTGACGGTCGTTGGTACCTTCGACGCGCCAGAACAAATCGACGTCGAGTTGTATCACTGCAAGTACTCAAAGAAGGCGGAGGCCGGTGGCCGCATCGACGATCTGTACGTCGTGTGTGGTCAAGCGCAGACGAGCATCCGGTGGATGTCGTCTGGTGAGAAGCGAACCGACCTCTTCACCCACCTGCTCCGCCGCGAGGCGCAGCGACGGGACCGCGGCGCCTCAACCAGAATCGAGCGCGGGGATCGCGCGCTACTCGAGACGCTCCGAGAAATGAGCCACACAACGCGAATCACGATGAAGATCGTCGTGGTGCAGCCCGGTGTGTCGAAGGCTGCGATCAGCGAAGCGCAGCTACGCCTGCTCAGCGTCACCGAAAACTATCTGACGGAGACCTACCAGCTCCCTTTCAAGGCCATCATCAAGCCCTAGGAAGTCGCTGAAAAACGACTAATCATGCGCTCGATCTCTGTTGCGTGTGTGGGCAATCCCTCGAAACAAGGACGGTCAGTGTTCCGTTCGTCGCGCTGGACCGGAGCGAATCGTGACGCCGGCGTCGCGTCTCATGCGGCCGCCGCGCGCAACGAGACGAGCCGTTTGATGTTGAACGCAGCGCTGGCGAAGACGAAGAGCGCGTCCACCGTCGCGAGGCCGCGCAGCTTCACCTTGCGCAGGCCAGCAATCGTCTTGAGCCACGCAAACGCCCGCTCGATGCGAGGCCGGGCATGCTGACTCATCGCGGTAGCCGGCGTGTCGCGTCGTGCGGGCATCGATCGCGCTCCCACCGCGCCGGCTGTCGTTCTGCGCGACGTGTGGCGTCATGTCGACCTCGCGCACCTGGTCGACGAAGTCGACCGTGTCATAGGCTTTGTCGGCCCCGACGGTGCGAGACCGCCGCGGCGCAAACCGCCAATGCGTACTGAGCATCGTCGTCGCGGCCTCGCGCTCGGCAAAGCCGTCGGCGACCGTCGCTTGCGCGTCGACGATCAGCCCGTGGCGATTCTCCATCAGCAGGTGCCCCAGATAGGCGAGGCGCGCCTCCGCATTGTGCGACTTCCGATACAACCGCGCGTCGGGATCCGTCGTCGACGCATGCGTGTCGTTCTTCCGGTCCTGCCCCCGGAAGTCGCGCCCATCGCCATCGGTATCCCCGTCTTTCCGCTGGAAACTCTTCTGACTGGCCCACGCCTCGAGCAGCGTGCCGTCCACGGTGAAGTGCTCGTCCGACATCAGATCGGACGCGCGCGCGACCACGCGCTGGAAAAAGCTGTGGGCGACGGCGTGCTGCAGCAACCGATCGCGGTTCTTGGTGAACACCGTCGGCACCCAGATCGGTTCGTCCATCTCCAGGCCCACGAACCAGCGAAACAGAATGTTGTAATCGAGTTGCTCCATCAGCAGCCGCTCACTCCGAATCGAGTAGAACAGCTGCAGCAACTGCGCTCGCAGGAGACGCTCGGGCGGAATCGACGGGCGCCCGTGCTGCGCATAGAGCGCATCGAACTCGCGCGTCATCTCCCGCAGGATCTCATCGACAAAGGTGCGAATGGCGCGGAGCGGGTGATCCGGGGGCACACGCTCTTCGGCGGACACATAGCTGAACATCGCACGCGGCTGACGATCGTCTCCTCGCATGGCCGCCATAGTAGTACGCGATCGCGGATCTGTCGATCCCCTACGATGCGTTTTTCAGCGACCTCCTAGATAGCATTTGCTCGCTCTCACCGCGGGGGCATGCTCTATATGCTCGTCGCTTCGTTCGAAAGCAGGGGCCTTCGCTCGCGGCGACTCGTGCACCGCAAGCTGCTGCGTCTCCTCGTGTTTGAGCAGGCATCGCGAGTTCGGATTTCGACGTTCGGATTGCCACCCTTATCCACTCTTACGCGCACCATTAGTCGCCCGTCCGTCCAAGTCGAGGAGACGTTGCCACAGCACGGGCGACGGCGTTCGCTTCCGTGATTCCCACTGATAGACGACGGCTTTGCCAGCGGCGCCAATGCGTCGAGCCAAGGCAGCTTGGGTCAGGCCTCTCCGGCGACGCACGTCTCGAAGCCGCCTGTCATAGTCGTGAGGCACGGCCGGTAGCGGAGTCCTGCATATTTCCTGCCCGCTGAAGCAACGGTAGTGCTCGGCGATGAACCGCTGCCCGGCGTCGCGAGAGGCAGAGCGAATCGGACGTCCGAATACCGACCGCACGCTGAACTGAGCCTCCAGTCGACCCGTGCGAGCTGCCCCCTGCAGCGTGCGAATGTGCACGCCAAGTTCCTTGGCCAGTTCCGCGAGTGACAGCAGCTCGTGTCGTTGAGCTTGCGCGGCGATCGCTTCGCGGGCCTGGGCGATGACGTACGCGGGAAGGCGTCGGAGTCCGCTGTCCCACATGCGAAACGTGTTCACAGGAACGTTGAGCAACGCGGCCAAGTGTTGTTGCGAAAGGTTCGCGTCGCAGCGTAGTTCGCGTAGTTCGTTCATGCTCACACAGTGCCATTCGCGGCCAAATTCGCAAAGCGACCTGCGGAATGCCAGGCCGATGATCAGCGACATCTTTGAGCAGTTTCGGCGGTGGCCCGAAAATGTGCCGAGCAACATTGCTGAGGGAAATGCGCCGATCGCACATTCGCGGAGTTGTGGCGCGAACTTGCGAGACTGATCACTTTGTTCGATGAACATTCACCATCGATTTTCTCTGAGCGAGAAATCGGCGAATTCTTTAGGAAATGGCGCGCCCGGCAGGGCTCGAACCTGCGACCCCCGGCTTAGAAGCTCAGTGATCACGGGACCTTTATCCAACTGAGCTACGGGCGCTCGCGAAACGCGTCCGGAATCCGTTCAAGAGTAACCAGTGGGCGACTGATCGTTACTTATCTGGCAGCGCTCGGCCACGGGGCAGAACTGAGTCAATCCGCTGTCCGACAAACCCGGTACGATCCATCTCGTCAGCTACAGCGATGAACCGCAGCAACGACAACCTCGTCGACAAGTTGCCAAATTCGGTAGTGGCCCAGACGGTGGTGCATCTGGCCCGTCGAGAACCCGCCGCGGTCTGGAGATCCGCCGGGCCAATCTCGGGGCCGGTCGGCGGCGAATACGCCGAGTAGAATCCGCAGAAGGACAATCGGCACAGCGTGCTAACATCCGCTGTTCTGGATACCTCGGAGTGAAGTCGACCGAGTGGCGGTGCCGGTTGGCCGTGTGAGCAACGCCGTGCGGTCTACTTCAATACTTGTTAGGCATTCGAGGTCAGGCGATGGAGGAGATCACGGCGTCGTGGGCGCCTCCGCCCGGGAGCACAACAGCATTGGAACACGATGCCGACTGGGATGATCGTCAGGTATCTCGAGGTGGAGATCTGACGGCCCCCAAGCCAGATCGCGGCCTTCGATGACTTGACCCGATGCCCGCACGGCGCCCTGTAGTGTCGCAGTGGCTCCGGAGCCTCGATCGTTCGACTGTCCGTGTTGTTGACTCAGAAAGGACGAGAGCAATGAGCAGCAAACCTATGCAGCGGGCGCGCGTTGACGGCGCGGAGCTCGAGTTCGCGGTCACGGGCGCCGGCGAGCCGGTTCTGCTGATCCACGGTGCCTTGATCGCGGAGGCATACGCGCCGCTATGCGCGGAGCCGGCCCTGAACAGCCGCTACCGCCTGGTGCGAATTCATCGGCGCGGCTACGCCGGCAGCAGCCCGGTCAGCGCGCCGTTCAGTCTCGCCGAGCAGGCCGCCGATTGCCGCGCCCTGCTGCGGCATCTCGGCATCGAGCGCGCACACATCGTCGGCCACTCCTCCGGCGGGGTGATCGCCCTGCGGCTGGCGCTCGACGCGCCGGAGGTCGTCCACTCCCTCGTCCTGCTCGAGCCGACGCTGCTCGACGTCCCAAGCGGAGCCCTGCTCACCGAAGCGCTCGAACCGGTGCTGGAGCAGTACGGTGCCGGTGACAAGGAGGGCGCGGCCGACAGCTTCGCTCGCTGGGCGATCGGGTCAGACTACCGCGCGTGGCTCGATCGGCTCATTCCGGGCGCGATTCAGCAGGTGGTTGGCGACGCCGACACTTTCTTCGGCGTCGAGCTTCCGTCCATGCAGGAGTGGCTCTTCACGCGGGAGGACGCCCGGCGGATCACCGCGCCCGTTCTCTGCGTGCTCGGGGCCGAGAGCGCCTCGACTTGGCCCGGCTGGAACGAGGCTCAGGAGCGGCTGCGTGAGTGGCTGCCGCAGACCGAGCCGTTCGTGCTCGCAGGTTCGAACCACGCGCTACAGGAGAGGGACCCCCGTGGTGTCGCCGAGGCCATGACGCCGTTCCTCGCCCGCCACCGCATGGCCGTGCCCGCCTGAGCCACAGGGCAGCTTCCTTCTTCCTCCGGCAGAGGGTAAGGGCATCCCGTCCCCTCTCGTCCCGAGAGAGGGCTAGCGTGAGGGTTCCCTAGCTGACTCGCGCGCCTCAATCTTCGTCGATGCCTCACCCCGCGTTTGCAGCCGTCGGCGCTCGGTGTGCTGCTGAAGCGCCGCGGCTGAAACGCAGGCGTTACTCGCCAGTAACGCCGCAGTGGCGAGCGAGCTGCCAGCGTACAACGGTCGCTATAAGGCGACTACACATGAGCTCGGTACACGATGTGGGGAGCGTCGCGCGCCCTAGCCTTCCATGGTCTGCGGCGGCGCGACGCGTGATCTAGAATGTCGCCCGCGTGGGGTAGGGTGATAGTGCCACTTGCACGATCCGTTTGGGTGCTAGGCGCCACTCTCGCGCTGTTCACGTTTCAAGGACAAGCCGGCAGCGCGCAGCGTTCGCTGCCTCCTCCGACGGACATCGACGCGCAGTTCACCGAACAGCTGCGCCAAGTTGAACGGCAATTCTGTGAGGCCATCCTGAACAAGGATGCGCGGACTTTGGACAGTCTTGTGAGTCCGAGCTTTACGCTGCGTGTGGCGGACGTGCCCCAAAGCAGCCTGCCGCGCACCGTGTGGATGGACAACACCCTACACCGGATCACGGGCGAATATTGCGAGCAACATCACATCGTCGCGCGCAAACTGGCCGCTGATCTCGCGGCTGTCAGCTTGGTCTCCAGTCACAAAGGGACGTTTGATGGACGGGATTTCAGCGGCGACTTTTATCTGGTCGATTTTTGGAAGAGGAGCGAGGGGAATTGGCAGATTATCGCCCGGTACTCCACTCCGCTCGGCAAGTTTCCCGAGCGGCGGGCGCGCCAACTGCCGCCCGCTAGCGACGTAGACGCCTTGCTCACGGAACATCTCCGGCAGCTCGAACAACAATTCGGCGAAGCCAGCATGCATGGGGATACACAAGTCGTGGATCGTTTGATGGGCGCCGAATTCACGCTCCGCGTAGGAGATGCCCCCGAGCGCAGCGTCCCGCGCGTCCTCCGCGAGGATCTGCGGCCCCACGCGACACGTGCCTACAAGATTGACTCTTTCGAGGAGCGGCACCAGGCAGCTCGCAAGCTTACGAACGATCTGGCGGTTGTGAGTTTGGTGCTCAGCCAGAAGGCCACTTTTCGCGGGCGCGATCGCAGCGGCGATTTCTACGTTGTAGACATCTGGAGAAAGACGGCAGGTAACTGGCAGATCATCGCCCGCTATTCCACCCCTCTGGGGAAGAAATTCGATCGCTCGTGATAACGAGCGGCTTACGACCCAACGCGTCGCTCTCGCCTGAGTTGTGGAAGAGTTTTCTGCGGTCTGTCGCGTCGCGGAAATGCTGGTCGACGGGCTTGATACTTCCGTGGCTGCTGCGCATCAATGAGCCAGTGGCTTGACATCACTGACCGCGTCGGGACGGCGTTAAGTATCGATTAACGCCGCAGTGTTGAGTTAACTCCCGCCGCCGAGGACCTGGTCAACTGTCGCCCGCTCTCGCGGCGATCATCTCGCTACCCGCTTCCATATCTTGAATGCGTTGCCAGAATAGCGGCGACGGGCGGCGCTTCTGCGATTCCCACTGGTACACCACGGCCTTGCACGCCGCGCCCACCTGTGCGGCGAACTCCGTCAGGGTCATTCCCAGTTGTTGAGCGTAGGTTCCGGATCCGAACGGCACAATCGGGCGGAACGGTATCCCAGCGCAAGGGTGCCGGGCGTTGTTTCGGCCAGACCGCGGTTTCGAAGTACGCGTGCAAGAGTACTCGGCGTCGGCCAACGTGGCGCGCGTTCGGAGGCGACGAAACGTCGTGCGCGTGTCGTAGGTGACGCGAAGTCGTCCGTCTTTCGCGGCGGCGTGCAGTGTCCGCACGTGCACGTGGATCAGCAGCGCCAAGGTATCGAGCGGGAGCAACGCGTGCGGGTCGTGGCGGAGAGCGCACGTATTTGCGAGGTTCAGCACCTCGGGGCGGACGTGCCGCCGTCCGGAATCCCAGGTCCGGTACGTTTCGAGTGGGACACCGAGTTCCGCCGCGAACTGTGCCTGCGAACGGCCTAACGCCTTGCGACACTGCCGCAGTGTTAAAGACATCAGCGGCGCACGTGATTTGAGCACGGCCATCGTTCACAGCGTGTCATGCGTGCGGCGCGAAGTGAAGATCGTCGCCCTGACCTCCGGCCTCTGTGGCCGATTCTCACGCGATCGTGAAACGCCCAAATCAAAGGCTGATTCGTCGAGTGCGTCCGCCGACCTGTTGAAAACTGCCGAGAGTGACCGCTCCATTTCAGTACACATCGGCCGAATTTCTGCGCGATTGAAAAACGAATGCTGCGGAATCTGGCGAGTTTGGCGCGCCCGGCAGGGCTCGAACCTGCGACCCTCGGCTTAGAAGGCCGATGCTCTATCCAACTGAGCTACGGGCGCGTGGTTCCAGTGTAGCCGAACCCCCCACGCTCCTCGCTGACGAGCGATCACCGCAACGAAAACTGCACGGTTACGGCCATCAGCACTGGCACTGGCTTGCCGTTCAGCAGCGTCGGCGTGTACTGCCAGCCGGTGACCGCGAGCATCGCCGAGACGTCGAGGTCGAACGAGACGCCTTGCAGGATTTCGCCGCGATTGACGCAACCCTCCGGCGAGATCACCGTTTCGACGATGACGAGGCCCTGCCGGCCGCGCGATTGGGCGTCTTTCGGGTAGACGGGTTGCACGTTTCGCGTCTTCTTGGGCGGGACGATGCCGATTGGTGGCACTGGTACCGACGGAAGGAAGTCAGGCGAGACAGACGTCGCCGGTCCATCGAGGCACGTCAGAAATGCCTCGTGCATCGGCACCAGGATGATGTCCTTCTTTTCGGCGCTCATCTCGCGCGGCGCCGGAATCGCACTGACGATGCTCAGATAGCGTACCGCAGTCGCGCAGGGTTTCGAGAGACGCGTCGCGAAGAACTCGATGCCCTTGACCGATCGATCGGCGCCGTACTGCACGACGGCGGCGCCGACGATCCCCGTATCGCTTGCCGGACATCCCAGCTGCCGCAGAAGATCCAGCGTGAGGCCGTTCGGCAGATCGGACACGGTGCGCAGGCGCCGATACGCGCCGTAGTCCTTGGGCCAATCGGGAACTCGCGCGCGTTTTCCGGTCAGACGGTGGTCCGGCGGCCTGCCGGTGTTGAGCGCCTCCTGTTCTCGCTCGGTCAGGAATCGGAACAGCGGCCCAACCAGCGCTTTCCGCACAAAGGGGGGCAGCGGCGAGTTGTCGGCGGTCTCATGCAGGCGCACGATCAGTGCCTGACTCTCGGCGCGCGGCTGCTTCAAGACCCGGGCCGCCATCTCGCGCCCGAACGCGATCTCCGGCCGAGTGTCACCGGCTGTCATGGTGACGGACGGCGGCATCGTCGCGGAGGCCGGTACGAGTTTGTCGTCGGCGAGAAGCGCCGCGACCTTCCACCAGGTGAGATCGCGAATGCTGGCGGATGTCGAGGCGAGCGCCGTTTCAAGTACCGCGCCGTCGAGGTCGAGCGATTTGTCATCGGCCACGTTCAGCGCTGAAAGCCAGAGGTCGTTGTCCGCCGCCGAAGCGCGGCGCGGGCGACGATGTTCAGATCGTCTGGCGATTGTCCGACCAGCGCCGCGGTCACCGCAGCGCGATCGGCAGACCGCATCGTCAACGCCCTGAACTTGTCGAGCATCGCGAGTCCCTCGTGACCTCGAGCATCGGCGATCGCCAGCGCGAAGCGGCCAGAATCGAACCGAACAGCCGCCGCGAACACGTCGGCATCAGCCGCCGGGCCGCCAAAGGTGAGAACCGCGCGAGCCATCTCGTAGGCCGCGGCCGGATCGGACTCCGTCTCCAGAACCTGTTGGAGCGAGCTTGCGGCGAAGGTCGCGCCCCCACGTGGAGCAGGCGCGCGGCGACTGCCCGTACACGCGCGTCGGCGTTCCACAAGGATCGCCGCCAGCGCTCCGGCACCCTCTGGTCCTTTGCGTGAGGAATAAGCACCGTCAAGGTTCCGGGCGAAACCGGCTTCTCTAGCAGCGCAGTAACCTCGTCGTCTTGCTGACCCTGCGCTTCCAGGCCGGACGTCGCGAGCAAGGCACAGAGAAGGACGGCGGGAGCCCGGCCGCCGAATACAGCGACTCGAGTTGGCGTCACTTAATGGTCCTGCAGATCGCAGTTCGACGCGCTCTTTGACGATTCGCCCGCTAAGATGTGAGGCATCGTGTTGAGGATTTTCATCGCAGTCGCCGCGATTCTGGCTGGTGTGATCGAGTTCACGCAAGTGACCCGCCTGCCGGCCGCCGCTCGCTCCGTCCCGGCATTCTCAACGGACGGTCAAGGCGTCACCGGCGAGGCCGCCGGGCGACTCGAAGCCGACGCGGAGCGCGCGTTGCTGGGAGAGACCACGCCGTTCCCCGAACGAGTGGCGCTCGTCGAACGTCTTCGTGCCGCGCGCGGTGGGGCTCCGGGCGGTGAACCTGGCGCCCGCCTGGCGCTTCTCTGGCTTCGCGCCGTGAAATGGATGCTTTCTGGCATCCCGCTGGCCGATCGCGACGGCGAGCCTCACAACGACTGGATCAAGGAGCACAGCGAGCTGGTGATGTTCAGCGAACCGGCCGGCGAGTGGCTGATCGTTCCCGAAGTCATCTGGCAGATTCACGACACGCATCGGGAATCGTCGGTCGCCGACGAGATCGCGTGGCTTGCGGTGACAAACGGCCTGGCGGGCGAGTGCGAAGGATATGTGCCGTGTTATGCGCACGGTCTGAACGGGCTCGACGGCGAGTACCTTCGCCGCCACCCGCGCGGAGCGCATGTCGCCGAAGCGGTCGAGACTACCAAGGGAAGCTTGGAGCAATCGCTGCGGCTCATGTCGGAACCTGACGGCAAGCGGTTTTTCGACGCCTCGCACGATTGCGGCGATCTGAAGCCGCCGCTCTCGGCGCTCCGCGGTGCCATTGCCGAATCACCTGCCACGCCCGCACGCGCCGCGACGCTGTCGCTCGCGGATCGGCTGCTGGCGATGTGCCCCTGACCGCGGGCGCAGGCGGCGCACCCCTACGGGCTATCGCATACTCGCCGCCTCCACAGTACCAATAGCCCATGCGGGCCCGGGCACCTGACTTGCATCGACAGGACTCTCGGGAGGGACCTATGCTCGCCGAACGTCTCGACACGCTGGCAGACGTCGAACCACAGCCGTATCCAGTGCTGAGCGTCTATCTCGACACGGCGCCAAACGAAACCGGGCATCGCATCTTCGATCCATTTCTCAGGCAGGAACTGACGCGACGGCTCGACACATTCCCCGCAGGCTCAACCGATCGGAAGAGCCTCGAGAAGGACGCCGACCGGATCCTGCGCTACCTCCAAGCGGACCTCAGGCCCGAGCACAAGACCGTCGCAATATTCGCATGTGCGGAAGCGGGGCTGTTCGAAGCCGTTCCGTTGGAAATTCGCCTCGAAAAGAACGTGGTCGTGGTCGGCGATCGGCCGCACTTCTATCCACTCGCCCTGGTCGATGACCAATACCCGCGATATGCCGCGGTCGTCGTGAACACCAATCTCGCGCGGATTTTCGTGTTCAGCACCGGCCGTCGCGAACAGGCGATCGATGTCGCAGGCCAGAAGACCAAACGCGTCAAGGTCGGCGGCTGGTCGCAGGCGCGCTATCAGCGGCACGTCGAGAACTTCCATCTTCAACACGTGAAGGAGGTAGTTGAGGTTCTGGAGCGCGTCGTGCGTCAGGATCGGATCGCCCACGTGATTCTCGCCGGCGACGAGGTGGTCGTGCCGCTCGTGCAGAAGGCGCTGCCGAAGCACCTTGCCGATAAGGTCGTCGATGTCATGCGGCTCGATGCTCACACCCCCGACCACGGCGTGCTCACGCGCACGCTGGCACAAATGCGACAGAAGGACGCCGAGTCGGACAAAGCCGTGGCGGCGCGGCTGCTCGATGAGTACCGTGGCGGCGGACTCGCCGCCATTGGCGCCGCAGACACGCTGGCCGCATTCCGGCACGGACAGGTCGACACGCTCGTGCTCACGACATCACCCAATCTCATCGAACAGGCGGACGTGGCCATCGGCGCGGCGCCCACGAACTCGCAGACCGGATCGGTGGCGGCCGGTCTGGCGGCCGTGGATGATGCGGTGGAGCGCCCCCATCGTGACACGCCGGAAATGCCGGCGACGGAGCAGACCGCGAGCGAACTGGTGCGTCAGGCGCGGCGTACGGCGGCAGCGATCCGGTTCATCGAAGACCCCGCGCTCTTGTCGGAGATCGGAGGCGTTGGTGCGTTCCTCCGCTTCCGTCGGTGATCGAGACGGCTCTCGAATAGACGTGCGACATGAAGAATCAGAAGCCGAAGAGGCCGGAAGATGCGCAGGCGGCAGGCTCCAGCGAAGACGACATGCGCGCTCGAGTCTCTACTCTCCTGTTCCGATGTTCTCGTGTTCGAGTTCCCGGGTTTCTCGGTTTCTCGATCCCGGCACGTCCGTTGCACGGCCGAGCGCGGAGGTGACCCGTGAATGTCCGTCAAGCTGCCCCGCTGACCCTGGTGATTGCGAGTACGGTCACATTAGCTGGCTGCCAGGTGGTCGAAGGCATCTTCAAGGCCGGTGTGTGGTCGGGCGTGATCATCGTCGTGCTGGTGCTGCTGGGAGTGTTCGCCCTCGTCAGCCGCTTCCGATAATGGCGTCCATCTGGTCCGGTCACGCGTCGTCGTCAGAGCACTTCGTTGAACAGCCCCCAGAAGGCGTCAAACGCCCGCGCGATCACTGGCCGCTGCCGCCACTCCGTTGCGGTGAGCCGGTGCGCGCGAGTGAGATCGCGCTCGAACGCTGCGGTGAGCGACTGCGACAGGCCGGCATCGCCGACGGCGACGGTCAACTCGTCGTTCAGCTCGAACGAACGGTTGTCGAAATTGGCCGATCCGATGAGCGCCCATTGCCGATCGACGATCACCGCTTTCACGTGCATCATCGTCGGCTGATATTCGTGGATCTCGTAGCCGGTGTCGAGCAGGTCCTGATACGCGGCGCGGCTGGCCGCCTTGACGGAGCGCGTGTCCGTCTTGTCACCCTCCGTGAGAATCCGCACGCGCACCCGGCGCCGGAGAGCGGCGTCGAGCGCGTCGCGTGTCGAGGAGTCGAGCACGAAGTACGGCGACTGGATGTCGATCGAGTGACGGGCGCCGGCAATCGAGAGCAAGTACAGTAGCTTCACATTGCTTACGCCGGCTGTCGGATTGCTCCAGACCACGATCGATCGGGCTCCCTGCGCGCGGGGCGGGATCGGCGGGTCGAGGACCGGCGCTTCACGTCCCCCGGACTCGAGCCAGTTCTCGTAAAACGCCGCTTCGATTGAGCGGACGACCGGTCCCGTCAATTGAAACTGCGTGTCGCGCCACTCGTCCTCAGTACGTGCGTTACCGCGCCAGTGATCGGCGACCCCGACGCCTCCAGTGAAGGCAACCGTCCCGTCCACGACGAGCACCTTGCGGTGGGTGCGGTAGTTCACTTCCTCGATCGTCCATGACGTCAACGGGTTGAACCACACGATCTCGACGCCAGCCGAGTGGAGCTGGTCGATCGTCGATTTCGAGAGGTTGAGCGATCCGAAACTGTCGAAGACGAGGCGCACACGGACGCCGCGACGCCCGGCGGACGCCAGCGCCTCGGTGAACGCTTGCGCGATCACGCCGTCGGAATAGATGAAGCTTTCGAAGCTGATTCGTCGGCGGGCCTGGCGGATTGCCTCGAGCATGGCCGGGAAGAACTGGTCGCCGTTCTCGAGCACTTCATATGCATCGCCCTCGCTGATCGGGGCACCCAGGAGAGACGCGACGTACGCTCCAAATCGCGGGTCCGACGCTCCCAGCGGGCTGCGGACGCGAAGAGTCTCCTGGTCCTGCGCGATCAGCAGCAGACCGGCCACGACGGCGATGCATCCAAGGACCACCCACGGCCATCGCCGCCGCCGCGATCGCATCCTGCGATGCGTTGCAAGGCAGAGGCCGAGCTGGCCTGTGCGGGCGAGAACGGGCGAAAAGCCGTGTTGGTAGCCGCTTTGCACATCTGAGCCGTTCGAGCCGCGAGGGCCACAACAACGATTGCCGTGGTCCAGTCCGAATACACCTGAGCGTGTCGTGTCGGGTGTGTGGACACCGCCGGCACAGGAGAGGGCGAATGAGGGGGGACGAAACGAGCATGCCGGCGCCGCCGACGGCCGTGCCAGCCGCAGACGGGCCACAACCGATTGCCGTGCAGATGCCCGTCGACATTCGGAGCGTGGCGCTCTCTCTCATCGCCTGCGCCGCGGCGATCATGCTGCTCCGGTACATGCAGGAGGTGTTCATCCCGGTGGTCCTGGCCGGCCTGTTGTTTTATGCGTTGGATCCCTTCGTCGATCGCCTCGAACGCCTGAAGGTGCCGCGGGCGCTGGCGGCAGGTTGTGTGTTGCTTCTTCTCGTCGCGGCAAGCGCCTCGGCCGCATACACGCTCCGTTTCCAGGTGTTGGCCGTCGTTGAAGAGATGCCGATCGCGGCGCAGCGCTTTCGCGCGATGCTCCGTGCGCAGCCAGGTGGGCCCAGCACACTCGACAAGGTGCAGCAGGCGGCGAGAGAAATCGAGAAGACGGCAGATGCGGTCAACGGAGGGGACAGGCAGCGAGCCACACGGGTACAAATCGAGGCGCCGGCGTTTGCCGCCCGCGCGTACCTCTGGGCCGGGTCGATTGGGGCTCTGTCGGTCGCAGGGCAAGGTGTGATGGTCCTGCTGCTGACGTTCTTTCTGTTGTTGTCGGACGATCTGTTCAAGCGCAAACTCGTTGAAGGCGTGCCCACGTTCACGCACAAGCGGCTCACGGTGCAGATGCTCGACCAGATTGCCGATCAGATCGAGCGTTTCCTCCTCGTGCAGCTGTTCACCAGCGCCGTCGTGGGCGTCGTCACGTGGGCGGCTCTCTGGGCCGTCGGCCTTCAGCAGGCCGCGGTGTGGGGCCTCACGGCGGGTGTGCTCAATTCGATCCCGTACTTCGGTCCCGTGATCGTCACGTGCGCTCTGACCGTCGTTGCATTCCTTCAATTCGGCACGATTCCGATGGCGTTGGCTGTGGCCGCAATCGCCCTGGCCATTACGTCGCTCGAAGGGTGGCTGCTGACGCCGATGCTTTTAAGCCGTGCGGCGAACATGAATCAGGTCGCGGTGTTCGTTGGACTCATTTTCTGGAGCTGGATCTGGGGCATCTGGGGTCTGCTCCTCGCGGTGCCGATGCTGATGGTCGTGAAGTCGGTCTGCGATCACGTGGAGGATTTGCAGCCGGTCGGACAGTTTCTGGGAGAGTAACCATTGAGAAATCGAGAACACGAGAAACGGAACACGGACGCGTCGCGGGGCTAAAAGCCCCGCCGCCACAAATAGTCTCAGACCGTCTCCTGTGGCGGCGGGGCTTCGGCCCCGCGCCTCAGCGTGGTCGTACAGCGTCCACGTCGACAGGTACCACGCTCACACCGACCTTGAGCGTGTGCTGCGTGCCGCCGAGCATGACGCCGCGCAACGGGCTCACATCGCCGTAGTCGCGACCCCAGGCGACGGTGATGTGCCGGAGATCACAGATCAGATCGTTGGTCGGATCGAGATCAACCCAGCCGAGCACCGGGCAGTGTACCGACACCCACGCGTGCGACGCATCGGCCCCCGTCAGTCGCGGTTTGCCAGGCGATGGATTGGTCAGCAGGTAGCCGCTCACGTACCTGGCCGCCAACCCGAGCGAGCGCATGCAAGAAATCTGCAGATGCGCGAAATCCTGACAGACGCCGTGGCGATCGGCGAGCACCTGTGTGACCGGTGTCGTAATCGTCGTGGAGGCCGGATCGAAAGTGAACTCGGTGTAAATCCTATGCATCAGCGCAAGGGACGCGGCCACGAGTGGACGGCCCGGCGTGAATGCGTCGCGCCCGAATGCAGCCATCTCCGGCGCGATCGTGATGTAGGGCGAGGCATACGCGAACTGGGCCGACTCGCCGACGGCCATGCCTTTGCGATACACCAGCGCGTCGCGGACGCGCTCCCACGGATCGCTCAGCTCGGGATCCAGGTCCACCACTCGACCGCTGACCTCGACCAGGCTCCGGCTCGTGACGCAAAGATCCGCATGCGGCGCCAGCATCGTGAAGTGCGTCGCACGGTTTCCGAAGTAGTCGACGCGTTCGCTCCTTTCGGCGGGCTGTGGCATCAACGTCAGCGAGTACGAATGGACCTGTTGGTTGTTCAGATCGCGCGGCCGCAGGTAGGCCACGTGCTGCGACGTCGACACGCGCGTGCGGTATCGGTATCGCGTCTCGTGCTCGATAGCGTAGAGGGCCGGCATCAGAGAAGGGCCGTCGCCCGCGTCGGCTCGTAGACGTGGCTGAAGTAGCGCAGGGTCAATGCGTCCGAGAGGCTGAGCGCCAGCTTCTCGCATGTGTCGAGGAACAGCTCGAGCGTCACATCGCGGTCGAACAGCTCGCGCTGGGATCCGTTCGTGCGATAGGACGCCGCGCACGCACGGTCCAGGCCGGCAAGCAGGTCCTGAAAGTTTGCATCCGGCAGCAGTCGCACGTGTTTCGCGAGCTTCGCGAGCTGAAACAGGGCGGACCGTGGATTGTGCCGATCGAAGACGAGCAGCTCGGCGACGGGGACCCACTCGGGATGTCGCATGTACCGTGCGCGATAGGTGATCAAGCTGTCGGAGAGATCCAGCAGCCATTCGAGAAGGGTCGGATCCTCGGCCTCGCCGGACGAAGCAACGGCCGCGACGCTGGTCGTCACATACAGCGCCCGCTCGAGATGGCGTCCCAGGCTCAGGAATCGCCAGCCGTCGTCTCGGGTCATGTGCGCCATTTCGAGGCCGCCCACCGCAACGAGCGCCACGACGGTACGATCGAGCAGCTCCAGCACGTCCGCCAGTCCGTCGCGCCGTAGACGAGTGCGCAGCGACAGGAACAACTGATTCAGCACGCGCCAGTTGTCCGACGACAGGCGGTCGCGCACCGTGCCGGCGACTCGCACCATCTGTTCGACATTGAAGGCCAGGCTGCGACAGCCCTCGCGGTCGAACAGCCCAGCAATCAGCGACTGCTCGAGCATGTGCGCGGTATGGCTGGCCTCGACGGCTGGAACGACGAGTCGGGTCTCGGTGTCGGCTCCGTTGCCGTTGCCGCTTGCCGCGGCCAGCAGCCCCTGTCGTGTCGAGACGCTGGCCACCAGCCGCGACAGCTCGTCGGGGAAGGCGTCGCTGTCGGGCATGCGCGACAGGACAGCGCGCAGCAGGCGTGCGCAGTTTTCGCTTCGCTCGGCATAGCGCCCCAGCCAGAACAGGTTCTCGCCCGCGCGGCTCGACACGAGCCGCGTGTGATTTGCCGCGTCTTCGGGCAGCACGCGTCCTGGCAGCATCGAGAAGCGCTCGACCGGCGCATCCGAGAGCACCCACATGTCTTTGCTGCTGCCGCCGCGCTGGCTCGAAACGATCTGACGGTCGCTGCCCGCGATGCGGCACAGCCCGCCGGGCATGACCTGGTAATCGCCGCGGCCGTCGGCTACCGCAAACACACGAAGCATGACGGCGCGACTTTCCAGTCTCCCGTCGTGCCAGACGGGAGCGTGCGACAGCGGCAGGAACTCCTCGAGGACGTATTGCTCCGGCGCATCGTCGATGCGCGCCAGCCAGGACGTCCGTTCGTCCGAGCCGACGCCGCCGAGAAAGACAGGCTCGAGCGCCAGGCTCGGAAATGCCGGCTTGATGATCATCTCGTCGAGCCGTGATTCGACATCCGCGCGCGCCGCTGCCTCGCCGCACCACCACGTGGCGATCGACGACAGGTCGAGCGTCTCGCCGAGGAGGCGCTTGCAGATGGCGGGCAGAAACGCGAGCAGGGACGGCGACTCGAGCACGCTCGTGCCGAGCGCGTTGGCGACCAGCACATTTCCGGCGCGCCATGCGCGTAACAACCCCGTCACACCAAGCGTCGAGTCCGCGCGCAGCTCCAGCGGATCGCAGAAGTCGTCGTCCAGCCGCCGGACGATGGCATGGACGCGACGCAGGCCGGCGAGCGTCTTCAGGTGCACACGGTCATCGCGCACCACGAGATCGCCGCCCTCGGCGAGCGTGAACCCGAGATAGCGGGCCAGATAGGCATGCTCGAAATACGTCTCGTTATAGGGACCCGGCGTCAGCAGCACGATGTGCGGCGACTCGTGGCCGCAGTGAGACGCCGCAATCAGCGTCTCCTGAACCGTCCTGAAAAAGCGCGCGAGCAGCTGGACCCGTTGCTCGCGAAACGCCTCAGGAAAGAGGCGCGACACGCTGATGCGGTTCTCGAGCGCGTACCCGGCGCCGGAAGGCGCCTGCGTGCGCGTGCCGATCACGCGCCAATGCCCATCCGGGCCGCGGCCGATGTCGAAGGCGAGGAGGTGCAGGAAGGTGCCCTGTGGCGGCACGGTCCCGTGGCACGCTCTCAGGAATCCTGGATGCGCCAGCACCAGAGCTGCGGGAATCAACCCTTCGCCGAGCAGCCGCTGCGCCCCATAGAGGTCGCCGGCTACGGCATTCAGGAGGCGGGCACGCTGGCGCAGCCCCCGTGCCAGATGTTCCCATTCAACCGCGGGAACGATGAACGGAAGCACGTCGAGGCCCCACGGACGCGTCGGGCCGTCTGTGGCCGCATAGACGTTGTAGGTGACGCCGTTCTCGAAGATCTGACGCTCGACGCGATCCTGGGCGTCGGAAAGCCGCGTGGCGCTCAGATCGCCCGCGTGGCGCGCAAACGCCTGCCAATATGCCTTCGGCACGCCGGCATCGCTCAACAGCTCGTCGTGGTGCTGCGGCGCGACGTCATATGACGACAGCAGCGCCTCGAGGCCGTTCGCGGCAGGTCGCAGCGGAGGGGCGGCGTCGTGATCGTCCGGCATCGTGTGCAGCGTACGTATGCCCAAGCTTTAGCGTGGGCGCGTTACAACGGTTGTTCGAGATGCCCGAGCTAAAGCTCGGGCCTACGTACAACGGATCGCAGCGTACGTAGGCCCAAGCTTTAGCGTGGGCGCGTTGCCTACGTACGTAAATCGAGCGTATACGGAAACTCGCGGGTGCGCTCGGGCCTGCCGACGGCAAAGAGGCCTGGCGTGTGCCCGACCTTGAAAAACCGCGCGAGCCGCCGGCTCTCCGCTTCGTAGCTGTTGACCGGGAACGTGTCGTAGTTCCGGCCTCCCGGGTGCATCACGTGATACTGACAGCCGCCAAGCGAGCGCCCCATCCAGGTGTCGACGATGTCGAAGGTCAGAGGGGCATGAACGGGAATCGTCGGGTGGAGACCGGAGGGTGGCTGCCACGCGCGATAGCGGACGCCGGCGACGTACTCCCCGTTGCGGCCCGTCGGCTGCAGCGGCACCGCGCGCTGATTGCACGAGAAGTGATAGCGGTCCGGCGTGAGTCCCGTGACGAGCACCTGCAGGCGTTCCACCGACGAATCGACGTAGCGCACGGTGCCGCCGGTCGCGCTTTCCTCGCCGAGCACGTGCCAGGGCTCGAGCGCCTGGCGCAGCGTCACGTGAATGCCGCGGACGGCCAGCTCGCCGGCGAGCGGGAAACGAAACTCGAGGTGCGGCGCAAACCACGCCGAGTCGAAGGCATGGCCGTGATCGCGCAAATCATCCAGAACGTCCTCGAAATCGAGGCCGACGAAGTAGGGGAGCATGAAGCGGTCGTGGAGCTCCGTTCCCCAGCGGGTCAGCCGTTCTCTGTAAGGTGCGCGCCAGAAGCGGGCGACCAGGGCGCGCAACAACAACTGCTGTGCGACGCTCATGCGGGCGTGCGGCGGCATCTCGAACGCGCGCATCTCGACCAGGCCCCGGCGGCCCGCCGCGCTCTCTGGCGCATACAGCTTGTCGATGCAGAACTCGGCTCGATGGGTGTTGCCCGTCACGTCGACCAGCAGATGGCGGAACACGCGATCGACGAGCCAGGGCGGAGCACTCGGCACGCGTCGGGATCTGGTCGAATGCGATCTCGAGCTCGTAGACACTGTCGTGCCGCGCCTCGTCGACGCGCGGCGCCTGACTGGTTGGACCGAGAAAGAGCCCCGAGAAGAGGTACGACAACGACGGATGGTTGTGCCAGTAGCCGACCAGGCTGCGCAGCAGGTCGGGCCGCCGCAGGAAGGGGCTGTCGGCGGGCGTCACGCCACCAAGCACGAAGTGATTGCCGCCTCCAGTGCCGGTGTGCCGTCCGTCCAGCAGGAACTTCTCGGAGCTGAGCCGGGTCTGGTGCGCCTCTTCATACAAGGTCGTGGTCTGCTCGACGACCTCGTCCCAATTCCGGGCCGGCTGAATGTTCACCTCGAGGACGCCGGGATCTGGCGTGATGACGAAGTTCAGCAGGCGGTGATCGCTCGGCGGAGGGTAGCCTTCCATCAGCACCGGCAGGCCGAGATCTCCCGCGGTCGCCTCGACGGCCGCCACGAGCTCCAGATAGTCTTCGAGCGCCGACACCGGCGGCATGAACACGTAGAGGACGCCGTTGCGCGTTTCAGCGCAGAGTGCCGTGCGTGCGAGGTCGGGCACCGAGACGCCTCGTTCCAGCATCGGCTCGGTCCCGGTGTCCACCGGCCATTGAACGGGCGGGCCCCCGGGCTCCTGCAGGCGCGGCTCCACCGAGGCCCGCAGCGCGGAGAGCGGTGGCAGCGGTTCGCGCGGTGCCATCGGATCCTGCGGTTCGATCAGGTCGCGATCGATGGCGCTCGCCCACGGAAGCGAATCGAGCGGCAGCCGGTATCCCATCGGCGAATCGCCCGGGAAAAGATACAGGCGCTCGTCGCGAATGAACCAGGCCCCGGATTGCCAGCGCGCCGCGCCATGGTCCTTCGTGCGGCGCAGGGGCAGCGTGTACCCGACGACCGTCTGAAGACCCTGTGTGAACACGCGACGCAACCGCTCGCGCTCGAGCTCGTCGTCCAGACGCGAGTCGAACGGATCGACGTTCACGGGGAGCCGGCGTTCGCGCCACAGGTAGTACCAGACGTCCTCGTAGCCCGCCTGCACGTGCGCGTCGCCCACGCCCAGCCTCACGGCGATAGCGCGAACGAATCGCTCGGCCTCGGTCGGGCCATAGCCGTACGAGCTGCGTTCATCGGCCACGAGCCGCGGCTCTCGCCACGCCGCCTCGCCGTCTTTGCGCCAGTAGCACCCGAGCGCCCACCGCGGGAGCTGTTCGCCGGGATACCACTTGCCCTGGCCGAAGTGGACGAAGCCGTTCACGCCATAGTGACGGTGCAGCCGGTGCAGCAGGTCGGCCGCCAGCAGGCGTTTGGTGTGTCCGAGTGCCGCGGTCGTCCACTCTTCGCCGTCGCGATCGTCGACCGACACGAACGTGGGCTCGCCGCCCATCGTGAGGCGCACGTCGCTCCGCTGAAGTTCGGCGTCCACGTGCCTGCCGAGCGTCACAATCGCCTGCCATTCCTGTTCGCTGTACGGCTTGGTGACGCGGGGCGATTCGAAAATGCGCCTCACCGACATGGCGTGATGGAACTCCACCTCGCTCTCATCCACGGCGCCTGTGACCGGCGCGGCGCTCGCCGGCTCGGGCGTGCACGACAGCGGGACGTGGCCTTCGCCGGCGAGCAGTCCCGACGTTGGGTCGAGCCCGATCCAGCCCGCGCCCGGCAGATACACTTCGCACCAGGCGTGGAGATCGGTGAAGTCCCGCTCGACGCCCGTAGGCCCGTCGAGCGCCTTCACGTCGGGCGAAAGCTGGATGAGATATCCTGAAACGAAGCGCGCCGCCAGCCCCCGATGCCGCAGAAGCTGCACGAGGAGCCACGTCGTGTCGCGGCACGATCCGCTACGCGACTCGAGCGTCTGATCGATGGTCTGAATTCCAGGATCCAGCCGAATCAGATACTTGATCTCTGTCTGAAGCCGCTGGTTGAGCGCCACGAGAAAGTCGATGGTTCTCTGCGGCGCTGTCGGAGGCATCCCGAGATATTCGGCAAGTTGCGGCGACAGCGCTTCTTTCCGCAAGTATGGCTGCAGCTCGCGGAGCTGCCAGTCGTCGTATGAGAACGGGTACGCTTCGGCGTGCGGTTCGAGGAAAAAGTCGAACGGGTTATAAACCGCCAACTCGGCGACGAGGTCGACTTCGAGGCGGAATTCCTTGACCCGCTCGGGAAACGTGAGCCGTGCGAGATAGTTGCTCTGCGGGTCCTGTTGCCAGTTGATGAAGTGCGCCTTTGGCGTGATGCGCAGCGAGTACGACAGGATTGGGGTTCGGCAGTGCGGCGCGGGCCTCAGCCGTACGAGCTGGGGCGAGAGGCCAACGAGCCGATCGTACTGGTACGAGGTGACGTGATTCAGCGCGACATGAATAGCCAAACTAAGCGCAATTATGCCATCGACGTCGCGTCGCGCCCGGATCTGGCATTACCACTCTGATGAAGATCTTCCATTGCGATCACTGCGAGCAACTCGTGTTCTTCGAGAACACGCAGTGCGTGAACTGCGGTCACCTTCTGGCGTTTCTTCCGGATCTGGCCGAAATCGGGTCGCTCGAACGGGACGACGACGATGCCTGGCGTTCACCGCTGGCGGCGGCGAAAGGGCGGACGTACGGCCTGTGCCGCAACTACCGGGAGGCCAACGTCTGCAATTGGGCCGTTCTCCCCGACGACGAGCAGGATCTCTGTCGATCGTGCCGACTCACGCGGGTGATTCCCGATCTGACGCAATCCGGGCAGCGAGACGCCTGGTATCGACTCGAAGTCGCGAAGCGGCGGCTGATTTACAGTGTGCTCAGCCTCAGGTTGCCGCTCGTGGGCAAGGCCGAGGATCCGGACGGCGGCCTGGCGTTTGAATTCCTGACCGACCCAGCGAGCCCCGGCGACGCGCCCGCGTTGACCGGCCACGCCGGCGGCGTCATCTCGATCAACGTCGCGGAGGCGGACGACGCCGAGCGGGAGAGGCGACGCCAGGCACTCCATGAGCCGTACCGCACGCTGCTCGGGCATTTTCGTCATGAAAGCGGGCACTATTATTGGGATCGTCTCGTGAGCCACACCGATCGGCTCGAACGCTTCCGGCAGGCGTTCGGCGACGAGCGGCAGGACTACGCGCAGGCCCTGCAGGCGCACTATGCGAACGGCCCGTCGCCCGAGTGGCAGCAGCAGTTCGTGACGGGGTACGCGAGCGTGCATCCCTGGGAGGATTGGGCCGAGACGTGGGCTCACTATCTCCACATGACCGACACGTTGGAGGCGGCGGGCGCATTCGGGCTCTCGTTGAAGCCGAAGCGATCGGACGAGCCTGCGCTGACGAAGATACCGGCGTCGGTCGGGACGCCCGACAGCCCGTTCAACCGCCTGATTGAAAGCTGGTTCCCGCTCACCTACGTGCTCAACGAGCTGAACCGGGGCATGGGCCTGGCCGACGCGTATCCGTTCGTGCTGTCGGCGCCTGCCGTGGAGAAGCTTCACGTGGTGCACGAGATCATCACGGACGCGAAGCCTGGACGGACATGATGGATCACCTGCATCCTGCGGTTCGCCGCTGGTTCGACGACACGTTTGGAGAGCCGACCTCGGCCCAGCGCCGCGGGTGGGCGGCCATCCACGAAGGGCATGCGACGCTGATCGCGGCGCCCACCGGGTCGGGGAAGACGCTCGCGGCGTTTCTCACGGCCCTCGATCAGCTCGTCTGCGAGGCGTGCCGCGGCCCCTTGCCCGACGAGGTCCGCGTCGTCTACGTATCGCCGCTGAAGGCGTTGAGCGCAGACATTCACAAGAACCTGGCCGAGCCGCGCCGCGGCATCCGCCGCGTGATGTCGGCCATGGGCCTCGAGCCATGTCACGTGACCAGTGCCGTGCGGACGGGCGACACGCCGCAAACCGAGCGGGCGGCGATGCTGCGCACGCCGCCGCATATCCTGGTCACGACGCCCGAGTCGCTGTATCTGCTGCTGACCGCCGAGCGCAGCCGCGACATGCTGCGCACCGTCCGCACGGTGATCGTCGACGAAATCCATGCCGTGATCGGCACGCGTCGCGGCGCGCACCTGGCGCTCTCGCTGGAGCGGCTGCAGCAGGTCGCGACCGGTCCGGTGCAGCGCATCGGCCTCTCTGCGACGCAGAGGCCCATCGAGGAGGTCGCGCGTTTTCTGGTCGGCACGGCCAACGTCGACGAGGCGGGGCGCGCCGATTGCGCGATCGTCGACGAAGGGCATCGCCGCGCACTGGATCTCGACGTCGAGATTCCGCGTTCCTCACTCGAAGCGGTCCTGTCGAACGAGATCTGGTCCGAGTACTACGAACGCCTGACGGCGCTCATCCAAGCGCATCGGACGACGCTGGTCTTCGTGAACACGCGACGGCTGGCCGAGCGTATCGCTCACGAGCTGAGCGAGCGGCTCGGCGACGAGGCGGTCACGGCGCACCACGGGAGCCTCTCGAAAGAGCGGCGGCTCGATGCCGAAGCCCGGCTCAAAGCCGGCGCACTCAAGGCGCTCGTGGCCACCGCGTCGCTGGAGCTGGGGATCGACATCGGATCGGTCGATCTCGTGTGTCAGATTGGGTCGCCGCACCGCATCGCCACGCTGCTGCAGCGGGTCGGGCGGTCCGGCCATTCGATCGTGGGAACGCCAAAAGGCCGGCTCTTTCCAATCTCGCGCGACGACTTGATCGAGTCTGCGGCGCTCCTGCGATCCATTCGTCACGGCGAGCTCGATCGCATCGTCTCGCACGAGGCGCCACTCGACGTGCTCGCGCAACAGATCGTGGCGGAAACATCCGCGGTCGAGTACGGCGAAGATGCGCTCTTCGCGCTCGTGCGGCGCGCGTGGCCGTATCGCCACCTCACAAGAACAGATTTCGATGCCGTGGTGGCCATGGCGTCCGACGGGTTTGCCACCAAGCGCGGTCGAAGAAGCGCGCTCGTCCATCGCGACGAGGTTCACGGCATGCTGCGGGGGCGCCGCGGATCGCGGCTCCTGGCGATCGCGTCGGGCGGCGCGATTCCCGAGGTGGCCGATTACCGTGTGGTGCTTGATCCGGAAGAGACCTTCATTGGCGCGCTGAACGAGGACTTCGCCATCGAGAGCAATGCGGGCGACATCTTTCAGCTGGGCAACGCCTCGTGGCGCGTGCTTCAGGTCGGTCAGGGTGTCGTTCGCGTTGCCGACGCGAAGGGAGCGCCGCCGAATCTTCCGTTCTGGCTGGGCGAAGCGCCAGGGAGAAGCGACGAGCTCTCTCGCGCCGTGAGCGACGTGCGCTCCGACATCGAACACTTGCTGGACGATCCCGACGCGGCCGTCGACTGGATGTCGGCCGAGGCTGGACTGCCGCGCGACGCAGCGGAGCAGGCGGTCGCTTACCTGGCCGACGGCCGCCGCACGCTCGGCGTGCTTCCGACCGTGCACACGCTCGTCCTCGAGCGGTTCTTCGACGAATCGGGTGGCATGCAGCTCGTGCTGCACGCGCCGTTCGGCAGCCGCATCAACCGCGCCTGGGGCCTGGCGCTTCGGAAGCGTTTCTGCCGTCAGTTCAACTTCGAGCTGCAGGCGGCCGCGACGGAAGATGCGTTGATGCTCTCGCTCGGCCCTCAGCATTCGTTTCCGCTCGCCGACGTGTTCCGATACCTTCATCCAGCCACGGCGCGCGACGTGCTCGTGCAGGCGTTTCTCGATGCGCCGGTCTTTCAGACCCGATGGCGCTGGAACACGACGATCTCGCTCGCCGTTCCACGGAATCGGGCAGGCCGCAAGGTGCCGCCACAGCTGCAACGGATGCTCGCCGACGATCTGATGGCGGCCGTGTTCCCCGATGCGGCAGCGTGTCTGGAGAATATTCCGGGGGACCGCGAGATTCCCGATCACCCCCTTGTCAAGCAGACCGTCCGCGATTGCCTCGAAGAGGCCATGGACTTCGACGGCCTGGCCGGTGTGCTCACACGCATTCACGCCGGCGAGGTGCGGCTGGTCGCGTGCGACACAGTGGAGCCGTCGGTCCTCGCGCACGAAATTCTGAACGCGCGTCCGTATGCGTTCCTGGACGATGCCCCGCTCGAGGAGCGCCGCGCGCAAGCGGTGTATGCGCGCCGAACGAGCGAGCCGTCGACGGCAGGCGATCTGGGCGCGCTCGACGCGGCCGCGATCGAACGCGTCCGAGACGAGCAGCGGCCCGACCCGCGGGACGCCGACGAGCTCCACGACGTCCTGCTGACCGTGGGATTCCTCTTGCCGGACGAGCTGTCGTCGCTCGAGCCGTCGTACTTTGCGACGCTGGTGGAGAATGGCCGCGCCGGCTGCGTCACGCTGCCGTCCGGTGCGACGGTTCACGTGTCAGCCGAACGACTCCCCGAGCTGCGAGCCGTGCACCCCGATGCCGTCGTCGATCCCGACATCGCCGCGCCGGCGCGACGCGCGGCGAAGGTGTGGACGCGTGACGAGGCCGTGACGGAGCTCGTTCGCGGCCGACTGTCGCTCGTCGGACCCGTCACGTCTGTGGCGTTGGCCGCATCGCTGGCGCTTGGTGTGGACGCGATCGAGAGTGCGCTCCTGGCGCTCGAGGGCGAAGGCATCGTGCTCCGCGGGTCCTTCTCGCCAGGCGTTGCCGTGCCATCGGACGATCCGCAGACACGAATGGAATGGTGCGACCGGCGGCTGTTGGCGCGCATTCACCGCGCGACTCTCGGACGGCTGCGCGCCGAGATCGATCCGGTGAGCCAGGCCGACTTCATGCGGTTTCTGTTTGGCTGGCAGCACGTCCTGCCGTCACGCCGGCTTGCGGGGAGCGATGGGCTGCAGGCCGTGATCGAGAGTCTCGATGGGTTCGAGCTGGCGGCGAGCGCGTGGGAGCGCTCGATCCTGCCTGCTCGGATGGATCGCTACGATCCTGCGCTCCTCGACATGCTGTGCCTCGCGGGTCAGGTCGGCTGGGCGAGACTTTCGGCCGGGCCCACGCAGCTGGTCGGCGCGACGCCGATCGCGCTCTTCATCCGCGGTAATGCGGACGCGTGGCGCGCGGGACAGTCCGCCGCAGCGGAACGCGGCGACGTCCGCGACACCGCCAGCGAGGCTGCTCGCCTCGTGCTGGACGCGCTCGCTGGCCGGGGGGCCTGCTTCTTCGAAGACCTGGCTCGCGAGACCATGCTGGATCCGATCGAGGTCCGCCGCGCACTGGGCGAGCTCGTCGCGTTGGGGCTGGTCACATCGGACGGCTTCGCCGGCCTGCGATCGATCGCGGGCGACGCGCGACATCGGGGCGACCGGCGATCGGCGAGCCAGGCCGGCCGGTGGTCGAGGCTTCCCGCCGCTGGACAGGAGATCGATGAGAGGGCCGTGGAGGTGCAGGCCTGGTCGCTCCTGCGGCGCTATGGCATCGTCTGTCGGCGCGTCCTCTCTCGGGAAGCGAATGCCACGGCCTGGCGCGCGCTGGCGCGCGTGTATCGACGGCTCGAATGGCGCGGCGAGGTTCGGGGCGGCCGATTCGTGGCGGGTCTGAGCGGCGAACAGTTCGCGCTGCCCGACGCCGTGACCGAGCTGCGAGAAATCCGGCGCACGCCGGGCGATCGGGCGCTCGTCGTCATCAGCGCCGCGGATCCGTTGAATCTCACGGGCATCGTCACACCCGGCGATCGCGTGCGCGCGATCGCGTCGAACCGTGTCGTGTATCGCGATGGCGTGGCGCTCGCCGCGATGGAGGGCGACTACATCCGATCGCTCGCGGTCATCGATGCCGCCGACGCGGGAGCGGTCGCAAACGCGCTGGCCGGACGCCCTGTGCCGCCGGTCATGAGCGGCTACGTCGGCAGGACGGGATGACGGAAGTGCTAAGTGCCAAGTGCGAAGTGCCAAGTGGAGTGGGAAGTGGGAAGTGCGCCGGCGGCTCTGCGGTAGAGCTTGGGACGACATGTTAGCGTCTTGCACACCATTGCACGAAAGTTTTGCTTCTCGCCGCCTTTTGTCTCGGAATCGCGCCTACCGATGAGCTCCGAATCGCATTAACGGCGCTACACTGCCCGCGAAGCATGTTCCACACGGCGGCAGGCGATCTGCATTAGGTCGCGTGCCCCCATGAAACTAGTAGTGTCGGCAATGAGCCCACCGTCTTCCCCTGATCGGTCTGGTCGCGCCCCTCGTGTGCCACCGGGCCCCTTCGCGCCTCCTCTGCCGTCCGGCGGCGCGGACCAGTCGCACAACGCCCGCTTCGAGTTCCTGCCGGATGCCCCGATGAAGCGCCCGCCCCCGGACCCCGAGGCGCGCGTGTTCGTGGCGTCTGAACACACCGACGCCGTCTTGGCCGCACAAGCCGAGGTACTGCGCCATCACGCATCGTCTTCGCTCTCGCGCGTGAACAGCGACATGCGCGAGGGCGCATACGTTGGCGCAATGCTGATCTCTGAAGCCGGCCGGAAAATCGTCCAGTTGTTGTCGCTCGGGTTCCGCGTCATCGCGACCGGCACGCGCGCGACGGTCGCAGGGATCGCCAGGCCGCTCGCGGCCGCGGCCTCCCACACGCGGACCGGCGCTCTTCACGCCAGGCTCACCTTGAGCCAGGGACTGACACGTTTCCGCGATAGTGGCGTTCGAGCCTCAGTCGTTGCGGCGTCCGTGACGAAGCGTGGCGCGGGCCGCGCGGGTCTCGCCGTCGCAGTGAGCTCGCTCGTGATCTGGCGCTCGCTGTGCGCCGGCATCGTCTCTTTCCTGCGCGTTGCCGTGCCGCTGACGGGACGTGCCGTGCGTCATTCGATTGCCACGGTCGCACAGGCCGTCGTTTTCACGTGGCGCTGGACGACGAAGATTCTCCTGGGCGCGAGCCTGGCGCTGCTAGCGGTGGGTCTTGCCCTGGCGGCAATAGTTATTGGCCTGGTTGGCGTATCCAGGTCCGGTCTCGAGGTCCTGCTGAGCGCGATTCGTGAATCGCGGGCTCGCTTCAAAGCGACGCGGACCGAGGTCGAGCCGGTGAGTCTCCATTCGCCACGCGCAGCATCGCTCGGTACACGTTTTCTTGCCGAGATCGCGCGTCTGCGCGTCACGGTCCGGTGGCACTCGCGATCGGCGAGGCCGCGCGTGAACGCGGCAACCGCCGCCTTCGTCGATCAGATCGGGCGGACCTTTCGACTGGCCTCCCAGCCGACGCGCGCCGCGATGGCGGTGGTGGTCGCTCTTATCGCGGTGGCGGCGTACGGCTCATTCAATCTTCTGTACCAGCCGGTGTCCGCTCCGGTGGCCGCCAAGCTGCCCACAGGCAGTTCGGCGCTGGCTGCAGTCGGCCCCGCGCCAGGCAACGCCGAGGCCATCGAGCTTCTGCGCACGATCAAGGGACGTTCAATCGAGCTCTTGACGCCAGCCGCCGAAGGACGGCCCGGTCGCCCGGTCGATCCTGCAGGCGCGAGCATCGGATCCGCCCGTGTTGACGCCCCGGTGCGCCAGACGGACGCGATGCTCGGGTCGCTGTTGATTGCCTCGGCACCGAAGGGCGCAAACGTCTCGGTCGACGGGATCCCGCAGGGTCAGGCACCTGTCTCGATTCGTCGCCTTCGCGCGGGGAATCGTCTGGTTCGCGTGGAGCTGGACGGCTACCGGCGCTGGTCGTGGGCGGTGTACGTCACGCCCTCCAGGCAGACGAAGGTGAACGTCTCGCTGGTGCCCGAGCACGGCACCTCGCCCGCGTCCGCCGTGACCAACACCGCGGCATTCGCGAAGTAGCAGTTGTGGCGGCGGCCCTTCAGGGCCGCGTGTGGAAGTAGCAGGTTGTGGCGGCGGTCCTTCAGGGCCGCGTGTGCGCCCGCCCACAGAGTACGGCGATCCTCATTCCGACGTGATCGCAGCCTCCGTGTGATCGTGTCCTCGTGCGGGCTCGGGCATCCGCCGCAGCAGCCGCACGCAGGCATTCCACCTCAAGACCGCATCGTCATTTCCAGACGGACGCAGGTTCATTGCCCGTTCGAAGCCGTGCAGGGCTTCGACGAGCCATTCGTAGGCGAGCGACCCGCGGCCGTGGCTCCAGTACGCTCGTGCGCGCCGTTCGTGGATCAGCGCGCCATAATAGGCGCGGGCATAGTCCTCGGTGAGCCGCCGCAGCATCTGCTCGGCGCGAGCCGCGTGCCCGGCGCCGCTGTCGTCGCGGAATTGATCCGTGATGGCCAGGATCATCGTCGTGATTGCGTCCTGGTTTCCTGGATCGATCGTCAGCACGTCCAGGCAGATGCTTTCGGCTTCGCTGCCCTCGTTGAGCAGACGATACCGCTCGGCCTTCGCCAACGCCGCAGGGATGGCGCTCGGGGAGAGAGGTCGCAGTTCGAACATGGACAACTCCTGCCAAACCGGAGTCGGGATGAAATTCATCCCGACCCCTTGAAGATCCGCAATATCCGCGTCACCGGATCGTAGAACCGATCCACCGTCCGTTCTTTGAGCGGGATGATGGCGTTATCGGTGATTTCGATGTGCTCGGGGCAGACTTTGGTGCAGCATTTCGTGATGTTGCAGAAGCCGATGCCGTGGTCGTTTTTGAGCTCGGGCACGCGATCGGCCGTGTCGAGCGGGTGCATCTCGAGCGCCGCCGCATAGAGCAGGTACCGCGGGCCGACGAACTGTTCCTTGAGCTGGTGGTCGCGCACCACGTGGCACACGTCCTGACAAAGGAAGCACTCGATGCACTTGCGGAATTCCTGCACGCGATCGATGTCGCGCTGCTGCATGCGCCACGTGCCATCCGAAGCATCCGGCGTCCGTGGCGCGAATTTCCGGATCGTTGGCTTCACCCTGTAGTTCCAGGAGACGTCCGACACGAGATCGCGGATCGGCGGAAATGCGCGCATCGGCTCCACGGTGACCGGCTGGTCGAGCGGCAGATCGTTCAGCCGCGTCATACACATCAGCTTCGGCATCCCGTTGATCTCCGCCGAACACGAGCCGCACTTGCCGGCCTTGCAGTTCCATCGGCACGCGAGATCCGGCGCCTGCTCGGCCTGGATGCGATGAATGGCGTCGAGGACGACCATCCCCTCGGACACCTCGGTCGTGTAGTCCGCAAACGCGCCTTCCGACCCCGAAGTCCGCCAGACGCGGAACGTCGCCGTCGCCATCAATACCTCCGAATTGTCTGTAGAGGCGGCCCTTCCGCCTTCGCTCAAAAGCTTCGGCGGACCGCCGTAGCCTTGGCGGAGGCTGGTCAGGGCCGCGCGCTTGCGGGGCTGAAGCCCCGCTCCACAAACTTTGCCCGCTTCGGCAGGGCGCACGCAGTGCGCCCCTACGCTATCTTCGACCGACGAACCCGACGAACCCGACGAACCCGACGAACCCGACGAACCCGACGAACCCGACGAACCCGACGAACCCGACGAACCCGATCAACCACCCGATCAACCAACCCGATCAACCTATTCTGTCCTCCGCGGTCACTTCATCTCCTCGATCACCTGCTTGAGATGGTCGGGCATTTCCGGAATCGGCACCGTTCTGACAATCATGCGGCCGTCGGAGTCGCGTGCGACCTGCACGTTCACCTGGCTCCACTCTTTGACCTGCCCGGGGTAGTCCTCGCGAAAGTGGCCGCCGCGGCTTTCCTTGCGTTCGATGGCCGATCGCGCGATGGCCTCCGACACGGTCAGGAGATTGCGGAGGTCGAGCGCGGTGTGCCATCCCGAGTGGTACTCGCGATGGCCGGTCACGCCCATGCGTTCGGCCCGCGCCTTCAGCTCGTCCAGGTGGGTCAGGGCTTCCGTCATCTCGCCCTCGGTGCGGACGATGCCGACCAGGTCCTGCATCATGGCCTGGAGATCCTGCTGGATCTTGTACGGAGTTTCGCCCTGCGCCCCGCGGTCGAACGGCGCCAGCGCCGCGGCGGCGAGGTCTGTGACCTGCGCATCGCTGATCGGTCGCGCCGCCCGCTCGCGCGCAAAATTCGCCGCGTACTCGCCCGCGCGTTTGCCGAAGACGACGATATCGGACAGCGAGTTGCCGCCAAGGCGATTCGCGCCGTTGATACCCGAGGCGCACTCGCCGGCGGCAAACAGACCCGGAATCGTCGACATCTGCGAGTCGGCGTCCACCTGAATCCCGCCCATGATGTAGTGGGTGGTCGGGCCCACTTCCATCGGCTCCTTGGTGATGTCGATGTCGGCGAGCTGCTTGAACTGGTGGTACATGCTCGGCAGCTTGCGCTTGATGTGCTCCTCGCCGTTCGGGATGCGCGCCTTGATCCACGAGATGTCGAGGAACACGCCGCCATGCGGACTGCCCCGGCCCTCGCGCAGCTCGCGGACGATCGACCTCGCGACGTGATCGCGCGTCAGGAGCTCGGGCGGGCGCCGCGCCGTCTTGTCGCCCTGGGTGTAGCGCCAGCCTTCTTCTTCGTTGTCGGCCGTCTGCGCGCGGTAGTTCTCGGGGATGTCGCCGAACATGAACCGCTTGCCCGCGCTGTTCCGCAGCACGCCGCCCTCGCCGCGCACGCCCTCGGTGACGAGGATGCCCTGCACGCTGGGCGGCCACACCATGCCTGTCGGGTGGAACTGGACGAACTCCATGTCGATGAGATCTGCCCCCGCGCGGTACGCGAGCGCGTGCCCGTCGCCGGTGCCTTCCCAACTGTTGCTGGTGATGCGATAGGCGCGGCCGATGCCGCCCGTGGCCAGCACGATCGTCTTGGCGCCGAACAGCTGGAAGCGCCCGCGCTCGCGCTCGTAGCCGAAGGCTCCCGTCACACCCGTGTCGTCGGTGAGCAGATCCAGGAGCGTGCACTCCATGTGCACAGTGACTCCAGTGTCGATCGCGTGATCCTGGAGCGTGCGGATCAATTCCAATCCCGTGCGATCGCCCACGTGCGCCAATCGCGGATAGCGGTGGCCGCCGAAGTTCCGCTGGAGGATCCGGCCGTCGGACGTGCGGTCGAAGACCGCGCCCCACGCCTCGAGCTCGCGCACGCGGTCGGGCGCTTCCTTGGCGTGAATTTCGGCCATTCGCCAGTTGTTGACGTACTGGCCACCGCGCATCGTGTCGGCGAAGTGCACTTTCCAGTTGTCGCGATCGTCCACATTGGCCAGCGCGGCCGCGATGCCGCCTTCCGCCATCACCGTGTGCGCCTTCCCGAGCAGCGACTTGCAGATGAGCCCGACCGACACACCGCCCGACGCCGCCTCGATTGCAGCCCGAAGGCCTGCGCCCCCGGCGCCGACGACCAGGACGTCGTAGTCGTACCGCGTGTGCGACGCCATGGTCAGAGAAGTCTCCAGTCGGTCCACACACCCATCGCGCACAGACGCACGTAGACATCGGCGAACGCCACCGAAACGAGGCTGCACCATGCCCAGACCATGTGGCGCCGGTTGAAGCACGTCGCGCACCGATAGACCGACGCGCGAGACGCCGACAGCTCGTCGCGCACGCCGCCGACCAGATGTCGCAGCGAGTGGCACCCGAACGTGTAGCCCGTGAGCAGGACGAGATTCGTGGCGAGCACCAGGGTACCGATGCCGATGCCGAACGACCGCTGCCCGGCCGCATTGATGAACCACATCGCCTTCCAGACGTCGTAGGTGAGCACGATCAGAAAGAGCAGAGCGGCGTACAGAAAGTAGCGGTGCACGTTCTGCAGCACCAGCGGAAACGAGTTCTCGCCACGATATGTGCTCCTGGGCTCACCGACGGCACACGACGGCGGGTCCGCCCAGAACGACTTGTAGTAGGCGCCGCGATAGTAGTAGCAGGTGACGCGAAAGAGCCCGGGAAAGGGAAGGATGAGGAGCGCCGCTGAGAAGGGCAGCCACGCGGGCCAGACAGACGGCTTTGGTCCGAACCAGGCGTGCGGCGAGTCGCCGAAGAGCTCCGGCGAATACAGCGGCGACAAGTAGGGGCCGGACGCGTAGGTACTGATTCTGAAACGCCGCCCACGTCGCATACAGCACGAACGCCGACAGCACCAGGAACTGCACGCCTGGTATGACCCACCAGGCGTCGCGCCGGGCCGTGCGGCCGAACCCGCGCGGCATCACCACCACCGGAACCGTCGACATAGCTACTCCGATCCGCAGTTACGTTATTGCATGGGACGGGCATGTCGCAAGCAGGCGGCCCCGCGTTCTCTCACAAATGGCCCGTCCGCGGGAATCCGAGGCCAGCTGCTGTCGGCGTCTGTCGGTATGGATCCGTGGCGGACTGACTGTCCGAGTTCGTCCGTGCGGACCGTGGCTCGCTGTTACTGTCCGTGCTTGTCCACGTGGATTCGTCGCTGCTCCTGGATCCATGTGCTGTCCGTGTCGATCCGTGGCTGATCTGGATCCGTGTGCTATCCGTGTCGATCCGTGGCTGATCTTGGATCCGTATGCTATCCGTGTCGATCCGTGGCTGATCTTGGATCCATGTGCTGTCCGTGTCGATCCGGCGCGAGCTGCATCAGGAGGTCCAGCGCCCACAGCGTGAGCACGAGTCCGAAGAGGCCGCCCGCCAGCGAGACGAGCAGGCTTTCCGCAAGTTGCTCGCGCATCATCCGCGTCGCGCTCGCGCCGAGCGCTCGGCGATTGGCGATGTCCCGCTCTCGGGCCGACGCGCGGGCAAGCTGCAGGTTGGCGATGTTTGCGCAGCCGATGATGAGCACCCCGAAGTGCCAAGTGCGAAGTGCTAAGTGTTAAGTGGAGTGAGAAGTGAGTAGTGAAAGTGCTGTTGTGGAGGCGGGCCTTTAGCCCTGCTTTAGCCCGCACCATCGTGGCCCTAAAGGCCGCCGCCACAGCGCCCACTTCTCACCGTCCACTTGCCACTTCACTTGGCACTTCGCACTTAGCACTTTACACTTCTGCAAGGCCTTCGTTAACAATACAGACTTGTCGAAGGAGGGTTGCCATGTCCAAGTTTCTGATTCGCGCGTCGTACACGACCGAGGGCACCAAGGGAGTGCTGAAGGAAGGCGGGACGAGTCGACGGGCGGCCGTGGAAAAGGCGCTCGCGGGCGTCGGGGGCAAAGTTGATTCGTTCTACTTCGCGTTCGGTGACGCGGATGCCTATGTGATCTGCGATGTGCCGGACACTGCCTCGGCGATTGCCATCAGCCTGACGGTGAATGCCTCGGGCTTCGCAAACGTGTCGACCATCCCGCTCATTACCGCAGAGGAAGTGGACGCCGCGGTCAAGAAGTCGATCAACTACCGTGCGCCGGGGGCCTGACGCGGCGCCGTCGAAGTGCTAAGTGCAGAGTGCGAAGTGCAAAGTGGAGTGAGAAGTGAGTAGTGGAAAGTCTCGGGGCCCGGCTTTCCACTTCTCACTGCCCACCTTTCCACTCCACTTGGCACTCTGCACTCAAAACTTGGCACTTCTTCAAGCTGGCCACTTTTCACTCCACTTAGCACTGATCACTTAGCACTTCCAAGAAGTGCCTCAAACCGTTCGCGCTCGTCGTCGGGCATCGTGTAGGTGTGCTTGTCCTCGGGATACGTCCCGCTGCGAACTTCTTCGACGTACGCCCCGAGCGCGCGACGAATCTCGGTCGACAGGTCCGCGTAGCGCTTCACGAAGCGTGGCACGGGGTCCTCTGAGATGCCGAGCAGGTCGTGCCACACCAGGACCTGGCCGTCGCAACCAGCCCCCGCGCCGATGCCAATCACCGGAATCGCGACGGCGGCCGCGATTCTCGTGGCCACTGGCGGCGGCACCGCCTCCAGCACGAGGCCGCAGCATCCGGCCGCTTCGAGGGCCAGCGCGGCGTCGTGAAGATGCCGCGCCTTGGCTGCCGTCCGGCCCTGCGGCTTGTATCCTCCGAGCATCGTCGCAGACTGCGGGGTCAGACCGATGTGCCCCATCACCGGGATCCCAGCATCGACGATGGCGCGCACGCGGGACAGCCGTCGATCGGAGCCTTCGAGCTTGACGATATCGGCGCCGCCTTCTTTCACCATGCGTACCGCGCTCGCCACCGCCTTTTCATCCGACTCCTGGTACGAGCCAAACGGCAGGTCGCCGACGATGAGCGCGCGCCGCGTCGTGCGAGCGACGGCGGAGGTCAGGAGGAGCATCTCGTCGAGCGAGACCGGCAGAGTCGAATCGTGGCCGAGCACCACCATCGCCGCCGAATCGCCGACGAGAATCAGGTCGACGCCCGCGCCGTCGGCCAGTCGCGCACTGGGCGCGTCATACGCGGTCACCATTGCAATCTTCTCGCCACTGCGCTTCATTTCGGCGAGGCGCAGCAGCGATAGCTTGTCGACACGCGGGCTCATCGTTTCTCTCCCTCCAGAACTACATTGTCGATCAACCGCACGCCACCGACGCGGACGGCCGCAGCCAGCACCGGCGGGTCGAATGGCGCCACTTCAATGTATTCCACATCGAGGTCTGCCAGGAGAGCCCGCGCTTTCGCCAGGTTCTTCGTCGCCAGCGCCCGCGGCAGCGCCAGGGCGCGCTCACGATCGGCAGAGCTCAGCCGCACGTTGCGTGACGACAACGCCAAGCCGTCGGCGTCGCGCACCGTGGGCAACACGCGCAGGGCGATTGGCAGGTTCAAGTCTCGAATCATGCGACGGATCACCTCGACCTGCTGTGCGTCTTTTTGTCCAAAGTACACTGTGTCGGGCGCAACGATGTTGAACAGCTTCAGGCAGACCGTGGCGACGCCGCGAAAATGGCCCGGGCGGAAGGCTCCTTCGAACTCGTGGCCGATTGACTCGACGTCGACCCAGGTCTCGAAACCGGTCGGGTACATCTCGCCGGCGACGGGGATGAAGACCACATCCACCCCCGCGCGATCGGCGATCTCGACGTCCCGCGGTTCGTCCCGCGGATATCGATCGAGGTCGGAGGATTCGCCGAACTGGGCCGGGTTGACGAAGAGACTCACGACCACGGTATCGCACTCGCGGCGGGCCGCCGCGAAGAGCGACTCGTGCCCGGGATGGAATGCCCCCATCGTCGGCACCAGGCCGATCCGTCCCGATCGCCGCCCGTCGAGAGCGGCGCGGACTTCGGCAATCGTTCGAACTGTCTGCATAACGGGCTCCGGCCAGAGGCGCGGACCTGACCAGCCTCCGCCAAGGCTGCGGCGGTCCGCCGAAGCCATGCGAAGACGGAGGCTTCCGAGCGATGGCGGAAGGTCCGCGCTACACTCGATCTTACTCATGTAGGCCGGACCTTTAGTTCCGGCCCTGCGCCAGGTCCGACCCCGCGCACGCTGATGTATGTTCCAACGACGAAACGAGGCTCTCATGACCAAAACGCGTAGACCGGGCCGCGCGCTGACCCGTCGTTCGTTTCTCGCCGGCGCGGCAGCCCTGACAGGCGGGGTCGGCATCGGCCGCCATGCGTACGGAGCCCGGCGCGTCCAGGCGGCCGACATGCTGAACGTCGCCGTCGTGGGCGCTGGCGGCCGCGGCGCCGACAATATCAACGGCCTTGTCGCCACCGGCGCGGTCAACATCGTCGCGCTCTGCGATTGCGACGAGCAACAGGCCGCTGAATCGTTCGCGAAGTTCCCCGGCGCAAAGCGCTACGCAGATTGGCGCCGGCTGCTCGACTCCGAGAAGGAATTCGACGCGGTGCTCGTGGCGACGCCCGATCACAACCACGCAATCATCTCGGTCGCCGCGATGTCGATTGGCAAGCACGTGTACTGCGAGAAGCCGCTTGCCCACAGCATCTGGGAAGTCCGCGAGATGGCGCGCGTCGCCGCGGAGAAGAAGGTGGCGACGCAGATGGGCACGCAGGGGCACGCCTTCGAAGGCACACGGCGCGCGGTAGAAGCGATCCGTTCCGGTCTCATTGGAGATGTCGCCGAGCTGCACGTCTGGACCGATCGACCCGCGGGTTGGTGGCCGCAGGGAGTCTTGCGCCCGACCGACACGCCGCCCGTCCCCCCTGGCCTCGAATGGGACGTGTGGCTCGGCCCGGCTCCCGAGCGTCCGTTCAACCCGGCATATGTGCCGTTCAAGTGGCGAGGATTCTGGGACTTCGGCACCGGCGCGATCGGTGACATGGGCATTCACAACCTGGATACGGCGTACTGGGCTTTGGAAATGGGCACGCCGACCAGGGTCGCCGTGAAGGAGAGCTCGCCAGGACTCTCCGCTCCTGAGACGACAGAGACGGCGCCTCTCTGGAGTGTGATCGAGCTCGAGTTCCCCGCGCGGCCCGGAAAGCCTGCGGTAAAGATGACCTGGTACGACGGTGGCAAGCTCCCGCCGAGCGACCTCTTTCAAGGAGAGAAGCTCATCGGCAGGGACGGCGGCTCGCTGGTGATAGGGTCGAAGGGCACGCTGTTTACCCGGACGTGGCACGGCGGCGAGACGGAAGCGGACATGTTCGTGCTGCTGCCACGGAAGCAATTCGAGGGCGTGGCCCCACCTGCACCGTCACTCCCGCGCACGGCGAGCCATCATCGCGAGTGGGTGGACGCCTGCCGCGGTCAGGGCGCCACCCTTTCCAATTTCGGCTACGCGTCAAAGCTCACGGAATCGCTGCTCCTCGGCAACGTCGCGCTCCGGACCGGCAAAGCGATCGAGTGGGATGCGGCTGGGATGCGTGCGGCGAACTGCCCTGAGGCGGATCCGATCCTGAAGCCGGAGTTTCGGAAGGGGTGGAAACTGTAGCTATCCCTGTTCCACCTGCAATCGCAAGCCGGCTGCCGATGACTCCAGAAGTCGAACCGCGCGGAGATCCGGCACGAGATAGTCGCAGCCGGCCAGCGAGGGGAATGTCGTGGTGACGCCGATCACCGTGGCGCCGGCGGCGCGGCCGGCTTCAACGCCCACGGGCGCATCCTCCAGCACGATCGATCGCGTCGCGAGTGCGCCGAGTCGTCGCGCCGCTTCAAGGTAAGACGCCGGATCAGGTTTTCCTCTCGCGACATCGTCCGAGGTGACGAGGACGTCCGGGATCGGCAGCGACGCGGCGACAAGCCTCTTCGTGGCCAGCGCGCGTCCCGCCGACGTCACGACCGCCCAGCGGTTCCGCGGAAGGGACGCGACCAGCGCCCCTGCACCAGCCACAGGCCGCAGGCCATCCGAGTCTTCGGCTTCGCCGGCGTCGAGACGGGCTGCCTCGTCTGCCGTGGCGAGGTGCGGCGCTACCAGCCGCAACGTCTCGAGCGTGGGCCGGCCATGCGAGACTCTCAGGATTTCCGCGAGGCCGAGGCCGTGTCTTGCGGCCCATCTTCCCCAATGGCGTTCGACGACTGCCGTCGAATCGACGAGCGTGCCGTCCATATCCAACAACAGCACCTCGCACTCGACGATGGTCATAGCTCGACTCCTGACACCGCTATACTCCATCTGATGGCGGCCTCGCGCTCGCATTTCCACATCGCGATCTCGTCCGGCGGCCTCGATACCGCCGAAGGCCGGCAGTTCTTCCAGGAGCGACTGGCCATCTTCGCCTTCTGGAACAGCATCCTGTCGTTCAGCTTTCTTCCACTGCGCCTGGGCCTTGAAGCGGTGTTCTCGCCGGACTTCGAGTGGACAGGCGTGCTGGGCAGGCCAGGGGTCGCGGCGCACGTGACTGCGTCCATGACCATGGCCGTGGTCTGGCTCGTCGCGCGACGGGCGCGCGTGCTTGGGATCCGAACGCTTGCCGCCCTTGACGTGGTCGCGACATTCACTGTCGGCATCGCCTTCGCGATCATGGCCGCGGCGTTGGCGTATCGCGGCGGTTTGCTGATCAGCGACCCGATGGTCGCCATGCTGACCGCAACGCTGGGGATTGCCTTCACCCTGATCTGGCGGGCGGTTGTCGTCCCCTCCACGCCGCGCCGGACCGCCGCGCTGACCACGCTGGCCATCGCTCCGCTCATCGTGGCCGACATCCTGGTTCTTGCCGTCGCGCGGCCATCAATGGCGAGCCATCCTGCTACTGCGGCGTTCGCGGTGTTGTGGGCGCTGGTTACGTTAGCCATCGCGGTCGTGGCCTCCAACGTTGTGTTCGGCCTTCGACGGGAGGTGCAACGCGCCCGCCGGCTCGGACAGTACACCCTCGACGAGAAGATTGGCGAAGGCGCCATGGGCATCGTATACCGCGCGCACCACGCGATGCTCCGGCGGCCAACGGCGATCAAGCTGCTGGCGCCACAGCGTATGGGCCAGCGGAACGTGCAGCGGTTCGAGCGCGAGGTGCAGCTGACCGCCATGCTGACCCACCCGAACACCGTCGCGATCTATGACTACGGCCTGTACGCCCGACGGCGTGTTCTATTACGCCATGGAATACCTGGACGGCATCGACCTCGAGGATCTCGTGCGGCGCCACGGTGCACAGCCCGAGGGTCGCGTGATCCATATCCTGCGTCAGGTGTGCCGCGCGCTGGCCGAAGCGCATGGCCTGGGCGTGATTCACCGCGACATCAAGCCAGGCAACATCATCCTCACCGTTCGCGGCGGCGAGCCGGATGTTGCCAAGGTCGTGGATTTCGGGCTGGTCAAGGAGCTCGATGCGACCGATGGGACCGAGACGACGTCGATCGACTCGCCCTGGCCACGACCGCGGCGAAGTCTCGCCGGGGCGTCGGTGGAGGGGGAGGGCAACGTCCTGGTTGGAACGCCGCTTTATCTGTCGCCTGAGGCGATCACGATGCCGGACCAGGTCGAGGCGCGCAGCGATCTCTACGCCGTCGGGGCCGTCGGCTATTTCCTGCTGACCGGGGAACCGCTCTTCGAGGGCCACACGATCCTGGAGCTCTGCGCGCACCATCTCCACACCGTGCCGACGCCTCCGTCCGTGCGGATGGGCCGCCCGGTGGATGAGCGGCTCGAGGCGGCGATTCTCGCATGCCTCGCCAAGAACCCGAACGAGCGTCCAGCAAGCGCGCAGGCCCTGCACGACGCTCTTTCTGCGAGCGGCGCTGCGCCGGGGTGGTCGGCGGAAGACGCCCGCCGCTGGTGGGCCGGGTTCCGCCCGGCGGCTCCACCACCTGGCGAGCGCCCCTCGGAAGTCGACACGATCGCCGTCGACCTGGCCGCCCGCTGACCGCCACCCCAGCCAGAAGTGCTCGTATCGTGGCGTCCTTACACGGACAGGTCCGCCGCGCTCCCGAAATCCAGCGAAATTCCTGAAGAATTCTGGCCTTCCGTTTGCACTTACCGATTTCAAGGGGCGGCCCCTGCAAGTTGGGACCGGAAATGCCGATATGGATATCGTGTTGACCGAAGTGCTGTTGATAGCTGGCGTGGTTCTCGGATCGCTTGGTGCGGGGCTCGGGCTGGCCCACGTCGCACTGTCTGGCGTCTTGGCGCTTTTGCCCGCGACGCCGGCACGCGCCGAAGCCATGGCGCCGAAGACGCGGCGATCGAGATAACCCTCCGCTCAGACCTGGTCCTGGAGGAGCCACACCATGGCCTCCGCGGCCCGGACCCATGCGCCGCGCTGCCGCCATGCGGCCAGCGTCACCTGATCGCTCGCCACCCGGTCCCGCTCGAACGTCCCTTCCAGCTCTCCAACTAGCTTCCGGTCGACGAACGAGACGTTGCTCTCCTCGTTGAAGGCAAACGACCGGTTGTCGAAATTCGTCGTCCCGATCGTGCCCCATTCGCCATCGATCACCATCGTCTTGTGATGGAGCATCGTGCGGTTGTACTCGAAAATCTCGACGCCGGCCTCGAGAAGCCGACCGAACAGCCTGGTGCTGTTACGCCGCGCGATCCAGTTGTCGTTATGGCGCCCCGAGACGAGGATCGTGACGCCGACTCCGCGTGCGGCGGCTTCGACGAGCGCGTCGATGGCCGTCTGGTCGGGCACGAAGTAGGGGTTGGCGATGTGAATCGAGCGCCTCGCGCAGATGATCGAGAAGAGGTAGAGCGTTCGCGCGGCCGACGCGCCGATCGCCGGCGAGCTCAGCACCGTGTGGACCGGAATGTTGCCAGCGGTCTCGAGCGGCGGGAAGTAGGCCGGCCCGCTCACCATCTCGCTCGTCGTCTGCAGCCAGTTGCGTGCGAAGCCGGTCTGAAGCGGTGCGACCCCCGGGCCCTCCAGGCGAATCTGCATGTCGCGCCAGTGCGCCGGGTCCTGTGCCCGACCCACCCAGTGGTCGGCAATGCCTGCCCCACCCGTGAAGCCGATCCGCCCATCGATGATGAGGGACTTGCGGTGCGTGCGGTAATTGAACTGGCCGATCGAGTACCACTTGATCGGATTGAACCATGCGAGCTGGCAGCCGCCCGACTCGAGCGTCTCGAGAATATCGTTGCCGATGTTCGACGACCCCACCGCATCCAGCAGGACTTTGACCGTCACGCCGGCGCGAGCGCGCTGGGCCAGTGCCTCCGCGAACTGCTTCCCGATTTTTCCGGCCCAATAGATGTACGCTTCGATGGTGATCGTGCGCTGCGCGTCGCCAATCGCGCGAAGCATCGCGGGATAGAACTCGTCTCCGTTGTTCAGGAGCTCGACGCGGTTACCCTCGAGAAACGTGACCCCGGTGAGCCCGACGACGCTGTCGAGGAACGCGGGGTCGTCGGAGGCAAGCGTGTGTTCGAGGCCGTAGGTCGGCGACCGCTCCCGCGACGCGGACAAGTACGCCACCAGTGTCAGGCCGCCGAAGCCAACCGCCCAGCCCCAGGCGTCGACGATGAGCGCCCAGATCGTCGCTCCGGCCCACGGCCACCACGCCCAGATCAGCCGGCGGAATCGCGTCCAGATGCCTGGCAGGCCCTTGGGTCGGCGCGCTCGGGCGGCGGGCGGCTCCAGGCGATGCCGCCATTTGCGCGGGACCCTGCGCGGCCGAAAGCCGGCAGAGTATCTATAGGGTGCGACGCGCCGCGTGTGGCGAGACATCAACAGGCTGAGGGCGCGCAATGCTCATGCCGGCGCGCGTTCCGGCCTTGAACTTACACTGAGCGGCCTTTCAGGATCGAGACATGTCGCTGCTGGTGCCGCCGCCGGCGGGCACGTACGACTTCAACACATAATCGGTGACCATGCGGTCGGCGCTGAAGCGCCAGCCGAGCGTGCGGATGGCGCGCTTCATCCGTGCGATCCATTTGCGGGGCAGGCCGTCCCGATCCCTGTCGTAGTACAGCGGGATGACCTCGTCGACCAGCACGGCACGGAGCGCTTCGCCGTCGCGCGTGTCGTGCACGGCGACGGACGAGTGCGTCTCGCCCATGCCGATCGCGAAGCCGTTCAGCCCGTCGTAGGCTTCCGCCCACCAGCCGTCCAGCACCGAGAGGTTCAGTCCGCCGTTGAGCACGACCTTCTGGCCGCTCGTGCCCGACGCCTCCAGCGGCCTCCGTGGTGTGTTGAGCCAGACGTCGACGCCTTGCACCAGGTGCCGTCCGACGTTGATGTCGTAGTCTTCCACGAACAGCACCTTGCCCGCGAAGCGGGCGTCCCGCATCAGGTGGCTGACCTCCTGCAGCACCGCCTTGCCCGGCCCGTCGAGCGGGTGAGCCTTGCCGGCGAAGACGAGTTGAATCGGCACCTGGGGATCATTGACGAGCGACGCGATTCGCTCGACGTCCTGCAGTATCAGGTTGGCGCGCTTGTAGGTGGCGAACCGGCGCGCGAACCCGATCGTCAGGGCGTCCAGGCTGAGCGCCTGACGAACGTGTGCGACCGTTTCGGGCGCTTCGCCGCGGCGTTCGGCGCTCGCCGCCGCGCGCCGTCGCGCGAAGTTCACCAGGCGCGCCTTGAGCGCCTGATGCGTCTCCCACAACTCTCCATCGTCCACGGACTCGACGGCTTCCCAGCAGCCCGCTTCCGCGCAGCGCCGTGGCCAGTCGGCGCCCAGATGGCGGTCGAAGACTTTGTGCATCGGCGCCGCCAGCCAGCTCGGGACGTGCACGCCGTTGGTGATGTGGCCGATGGGGACGCGCTCTTCGCGCAGGCCCGGGAAAAGGCCCGTCCACATCGCCCGCGAGACCTGGCCGTGGAGGGACGACACGGCATTGGCGCGCCGCGAGACCTTGAGCGCGAGCACCGTCATGCAGAACGTCTCGTTGGCATCCGACGGATTCACCCGGCCGAGCGCCATCAGCTGCTCGTGGCCCAGACCGAGGGCGTCGCGCAGCGGGCCGAGGTGTTCTTCGACGGCATGCGCGGAAAAACGATCGTGTCCGGCCGGCACCGGCGTGTGCGTGGTGAAGACGATCTGCGAGGAGACACGGCTCATCGCCTCGGTGGCGTCGATGCCCTCGCGAATCATGCGGTGGCGCACGAGCTCGAGCGCCGCAAAGGCGCTGTGGCCTTCGTTGAGATGCGCGACACCGGGAGAAATGCCGAGCGCCTTCAACGCGCGGACGCCGCCCACGCCAAGGAGCAGCTCCTGCCGGATACGGATGCGGTCGTCGCCGCCGTAGAGGCGCGCCGTCAGCTCGCGATCCTCGGGAAGATTGCCGTCGACATCGGAATCGAGCAGGAGCACCGTGTTCCGGCCGACGGCGAGCATCCAGACTCGAGCCGAGATCGTGCCCGTGCGGGTTTCAATCGTGATGGTGACGGCACTGCCGTCGACGCCGACGGCCGGCTCGATCGGCAGGACGCGGCTGTCGACGTCGATGTACTCCTCGTGCTGGTAGCCATCGAGATCGAGCCGCTGCTTGAAATAGCCCTGCGAGTAGTAAAGGCCTACGCCGACGAGCGGGATACCCAGATCGGATGCCGCTTTCACGTGGTCGCCCGACAGAATGCCGAGGCCGCCGGAATAGATGGGCACCGACTCATGCAGCCCGAACTCCGCGGAAAAGTAGGCGACAGGCCGCGCCCAGAGCACGCCCGCATCACGCGCGCCCCACGTGTGGGTCGACGTCAGGGTACTCCTGCATCCGGCGATAGGTGTAGTTGATTCGCCCGTGCAGGGCGAGCTGCGAGGCGCGATCTTCGAGCTTTTCGATCGGAATGCGCTGCAGGAGGGCGATGGGGTTGTGTGCCAGATCGCGCCACAGCACGGGGTCGAGATCACGAAAGAGGCTAGCTGCCTCCGAATCCCAGCTCCACCAGAGGTTCCGCGAGATCGTGGCGAGGCGCCTGTGCGCAGGCGCCACGAATTGTCCGAGCGTTCGTGCCTCGCTGACAAGCGGCGCCAGCTGTGTGCCCGCGGTCACCAGCATGCGGACGACCGCCTCGTCGAACACTCGCGGCTCGATCGTCTGAAGGACCAGCACGCCCTGAAGGAGGCCGCGATCGACCACCGGAACGCCGAGGAACGAGGAATAGGGGTCTTCGCCCGCCTCCTTGAAGTACTTGAAGCGCGGATGGCGCGTCGCGTCCTCGACCACCTGGGGACGAAGCTGCTCGCCAACCAGGCCAGCCAGCCCCTCGCTGAGACGCATCCGGACGCGGCCGACGCTTTCGGCGCGCAGGCCGACGGTCGCGGCCAGAACCAGCGTCGAGCGATCCGGCTCGAGGAGATAGACCGAGCACGCGTCGGTTTCGAAGCGGCGTTGGATGAGATCGACGATGTTCGTCAAGGTCTCGGTCGGGTTGCCGCTGTTCGACACGAGACGGCTGATTTCCTCGAGCGTCCACAGAAGCGATTCCTGCTGCATGGTCGGCGTGATTTCGTTCACGGTGTCGTCTCGTCTGTGATGGAAGGTCGTCGGAGGTCCGGGCGGATGGCACGGGCGAGGTCAAAAAAATATCACGTAGCAACGAGGATGCCACGACAAATCGACGTGCGCGCCATCATCGGACCGTCCTGGCCGGGGCAACGCGCGATTCGAACGCTGTCCGCGCCGCCACTCGCCCTTTCCCAAACGATCACTGGCCCGCGGCCTCGGGCGGGTGGATGACCGCGTCGACCTGGCGATCGTGCAGGTTGGCGAGCGTGACCATCAGCACGCCGGTATCGACCTGCGGCGGCACCGCGCGCCCCTGCAGGTGATCGACGATCGTCTTCACGCTCAGATAGCCCATATTTACCGGGTTCTGCACCACGAACCCTGCAAGCTCGCCCCGTTCGAGCGGCGCGAGAAAGCTGGCGCTGTAGTCGAACCCGACGAACGCGATCTTGCCGGCCTTGCCGATGTCCTGGAGCGCGAGAAGCATGCCGGCCGTCGAGGATTCGTTCGGCGTGAAGATGCCGTCCACGCGATCGGCGAAGCGGTTCAGCAGGTTCTCGGACGTCCGCTTGGCGGTATCGCGCGTCGCGCCCGCGTATTGATCCGACGAGATGACGGTGACGCCCGGGAACGCGGCCTTCAACTCCTCCAGAAACCCCTGCTCGCGTTCTTCAGTGGCGGCCGAGCCCTCCTGATAGCGCAACATCAGCACTGTGCCGCGCCCCTTCAGCACATCGCCCATGCGACCCGCCGCAAGCCGGCCGCCTTGCCGGTTGTCGGTCGAGACGTAGCTCACCGTCTGGGCGGGATCGGCGAGCGCCGAATCGAAAATCACCGTCGGGATGCCGGCGCGCCCGGCTTCCTCGACCGGCCGCATCAGCGCGCGGCTGTCGAGCGGCGCCAGCACGAGGCCGCTCACGCCCTGACTGATGAAGCCCTCGACCACTTCCACCTGCTGCTCGCGATCGTCTTCGCGCAGGGGAGATTTCCAGAGGACCGTCACCGGAACGCCGGCCTTGCGGAATTCTGCCGCGGCCTTCTCGGCGCCAAGGTGGACGCGCTTCCAGTGCTCGTGCGTCGAGCCTTTGGGCACCATGCCGATCCGGATCTCCCTGGCGCCTGTGCCGCCCGGCGTGCCGCCGCAGGAGGCGATCAGGAGCAGCGCGGCCAGAAGGAGGGGATTACGCGGATTCAAGAGGGGATTACACGGAGGAAGGGTATCCACAGATTACAGAGGTTACACAGATCCTCGTGGTTGATCGAGTGGGCGGGTGATAGTTTGACGGTTGGTCAGGTTGGTCGGGTTCGGCAACGCCGCCAACCTGGCGAACCCGATCAACCGGACTAACCCGATCAACTGCAGTGTGGCGTCGAAGGTCAATCCAGGCGCAGCGCCTGCATCGGCTCCACTCGCACGGCTCGCCGCGTCGGTGCCAGGCCGGCCACGAGAGCCGCGAGGCCGAGCGAGCCGAGCGCAATCGCCACGGCAAGCCCGTCCATCGGCTTCACGCCAAAAAGCTGGCTCTCGACGAAGCGACTGAGCCACCACGCGGCCGGCAGGCCCACCGCGGCGCCAATGGCCGCTATCGTCAGCGTCTCGCGCATGACGAGCCAGCCGACGTCCAGGCCCCGCGCGCCGAGCGCCATCCGAATGCCGATCTCACGCGTCCGGCGTGCAACCGTGTAGGCCATCACCCCGTACAGCCCCACGACTGCCAGCGTTGTCGCCAGCACGCCGAACACGGTAGACATCGTCGCCATCAGCCGCTCGCTGCTGAGCGACTGCGAGACCTGCGCCTCGAGCGTGCGCATGTCGCTCACGGGCAGGTTCGCATCGAGCTCTTGGACGACGCGGCGCGCCGACACGAACGCTGGCTCTGCGCCCCGCGATGTCCGGAGATACACGGTGAAGCCCGAAGGCTGGGTCGTTTCCAGGTAGGGGAAGAAGACCTGCCGTCGCATGTCGGAGCGCACATCCGTGTACTTGGCGTCTCTGACCACGCCGATGATCTCGATTGGCGTGCGGGTTCCCGGATCGGTGCCGAAGCCGATGCGGCGGCCGATCGCGTTGCCCGATCCGAAATACCGCTTCGCGAACTGCTCGTTGACGATGGCCACGCGGAACTCCTGTTGTCCTTCGCCCGGATCGACCGTGTATTCGTCGCGGTCCGTGAAATCTCGCCCCGCCACGAGCGGCAGGCCCAGTGCGCGGAAGTATCCGGGACTGACCGCGTTGCACAGTTGTTGATTGTCGTCTTCCGCCTTCGTCGCGACGCCCTCGACTGTCATCCCGCTGCTCCATTGGTTGCCCTCGAGGATCCGAATCATCGCAAGGCCCGCCGTGTCGACCTCCGGCATCGTCCCGAGGCGCATCAGTAGCGTCTTGGCGAACTGCTTGGTCCGCGGCGCGTCGTATCCGTTCCGCGCGGGATCGACGTCGAACGTAATCAGATTCGAGGGGTTCAGTCCGATGTTGACCAACGCCAGATTGCTCAAGGTCCGCGTAAACAGTGCGGCGCCCATCAGCAGCAGGAGAGAGACCGCAACTTGCGAGGCGACCAGCGTCTTCCGCAGCCGCGCCTGACCGCCGACAACCGACGTCGACTCGGTCTTGAGCGTCGGCGAAAGCTCCGTGCGGCTCGACTGGAAGGCGGGGGCGAGGCCGAAAAAGACGCCCGTCAACGTCGACAGCCCGAACGTGAAGGCGAGGATGCGGGCGTCTGGCAGCGTCGAGACGACCGCCGGCTGGCTCGGATCAACGAAGAAGCTCAGAACGAGCGGCGCCCCGGCGAGGGCCAGCGCCAACCCTGCCACGCCGCCAACAAGGGCGAGCAGCAGGCTCTCGGCCAGCAACTGCTGCGCGAGGCGGCCGCGACTGGCGCCGAGCGCCAGACGGGTGGCGATCTCCCGCTGCCGCCCCGCGGCTCTGGCCAGCAGCAGGTTGGCGACGTTCGCGCACGCGATGAGCAGCACGGCGCAGGCAATGGCCATCAGCACCCAGAGCGGCTTGGCCATGTCCTCCCGGAAGTGCGACCGTCCCTGCGCCGCGGCCGCGAGCACCAGCCGGTTTTCCGCGTAACGCTTTCGCGTCGCACTCGAGGCGCTGCCAAACGCGGGGGCGGCGAGGTCCCGGTCGAGTCCCGAGCGCACCAAGGGCAGGAGTGCGGCATGGGCCGCGTCCGTGGTGACGCCTTCGCGCAGTCGTCCGAAAGCGCGGACCCATTGATAGAGGCGATCGTCGAGCGCGTCCCATCCCGGCGTCAGCTGCGCCTTCATCATCATCGGCACGAAGACCTGAACCGGCTCGCCGACTTCGATCCCGTCGAACCCTGCCTGCGCGACGCCGATGATCGTGAAAGGGTGGCCGTTGATGGTGGCCGATCGTCCGACGATCGCCGGATCGGCACCGAACCGGGATGTCCAGAAGGCGTGGCTCAGCACGGCCACCGGAGCAGCACCCTTCACTCGATCGTCGGCCGGCGAGATGAGCCGTCCGACAGCCGGCCGCACGCCAAGTACCGGGAAGTAGGTTCCCGTGACGATTTCCCCGCTGGCCTTGTCGGTCTTCCCCTGCACGCCGATGTGCACGTCGTAGCCGAACCGGCCGAACATGCCGGCAAAGACCTGGTTGCGGTCGCGGAGCTCGGCATACATGGGATAGGACAGCTCGCTGCCATCGCCCCAGTTGTTGCCATATTTGCTGCCTTCGAGCGTCACCTGGACGAGCTGTTGCGGATCTTTTACCGGGAGCAGCCGCAGCAGCACCTGATCGACCAGCGTGAAGATGGCAGTGTTGGCGCCGATGCCGAGCGCGATCGAAAAGACGGCGATGGCCGTGAACCCGGGGCTGCGCCGGAATGTGCGGACCGCGAAGCGAAGGTCGGCGAGGACATGAGCCATCGGATATCTCTCCCAAATCGCAGGTCGCGCGAAGCCACCGGATTAGACGGATTGCAAGAGAAGTTCGTTGGGTTTCGAGCGGCTATTGGCGCACGCGGGCTAAAGCCCCGCCTCCACAGCTGTGTGTGGCGGCGGCCCTTCAGGGCCGCGTGCACGAATTTGCTTAAACCAATCCGTGTACTTTCGTGTCCGTCCGTGGTGGATCTGGATTCGAACCAATCCGTGTACTTCCGTGTCCGTCCGCGGCAGATCTGGATCCGAACCCAGTCCGTGTACTTCCGTGTCCGTCCGCGGCGGATCGGGATTCGAACCCGTCCGTGTACTTCCGTGTCCGTCCGTGGCGGATCTGGATCCGAACCCAGTCCGTGTACTTCCGTGTCCGTCCGTGGCGGATCGGGATTCGAACCCGTCCGTGTACTTCCGTGTCCGTCCGTGGCGGATCTGGATCCGAACCCAGTCCGTGTACTTCCGTGTCCGTCCGTTGCGGATCTGGATTCGAACCCGTCCGTGTACTTCCGTGTCCGTCCGCGGCAGATCTGGATCCGAACCCAGTCCGCGTACTTCCGTGTCCGTCCGTGGCGGATCGGGATTCGAACCCGTCCGTGTACTTCCGTGTCCGTCCGTGGCGGATCTGGATCCGAACCCAGTCCGTGTACTTCCGTGATCAGATGAAAGGGCCGTCTCTCGGCCAGTCCCGGTAGCATGTGAGTTCCACCATCGCATGCCCGGGCTGAGAGGAGGACGGCCCATGCGTGATCAATACATCGGAATCGATTTGCACAAGGCGTTTTTCCAGGCGTGTGCAGTGACGGCGACAGGCGAGCGACTGTGGGAAGGCCGCTTCCCGCGCACCGCCGCGGGCGTGGCGGCGCTCACGGCTCGCTGTACGCCACGCAGCGCGTTGGCGGTCGAGGCGAGTACGCCCACCTGGCACTTTGCCGACGGCGTCGCGCCAGCGGTCGGCGACCTGCGGATCGTCGACCCGCTGAAGACGAAGCTGAAAGCCGGGTATGCGGCGAAGACGGACCGACTCGATGCTCGGCGGCTCGCCGACGCCTTGCGCCGGGACAGTGTCGTCGGCATTTACTACCCGCCGCTGGCGATGCGGGAGCTCCGCGAGCTGTGTCGCCAACGGCTCGCACTCGTGCAGGTCCGCACGGCGGTGATCAATCGCGTGCGGGCGGTGCTGCTGCGGCAGGGCCTGAGTGACGCGCGACGGCTCGCGAGGACGACCGACGACCGGTGGCTCGAGACCCTCGCCTTGCCGCCGCGCGCCGCGGCGAGTGTGACCGGGTTGCGCCAGGTGCTCGCGGTCGTCCGCACGCAGACGCAGCAGCTCGACGCCGAAGTGCAGGACGCCGCGGCCCGCGATCCCATTGCGACCGCGTTGCAGCAACTGCGCGGCATCGGCCCGGTCCTGGCGTTGGCGATCCGCGCCGAAGTGGGCGACATCGGCCGGTTCCCGACGCCGGGGCACCTGGCCAGCTATGCCGGACTCGTCCCGCGCGTCGACGCCAGTGCCGGGCGCATCCGCTATGGCCGCATCACGCGGCGCGGCTCGCCGTGGCTCCGCTGGGCGCTCGTGGAAGCCGCCGTGCATGGGACCCGGCGGACGGATCGCGTCGGCCGATGGGGACGCGGCTTGGCCGTCCGCAAAGGGGCGCTCAAAGCGCGTGTGGCGCTCGCGCGGGTCCTGGCGGAAGAGATCCATCGGTTGTGGACCGGGATCGCGTGATGCCTCTCCAGGACGGGACTGTCGAGGATGAACATGACCCCACGTGGTCGTTCCGTGAATGACGCCCGTCCTGGTCCAAACTGATGCTGAGCTCACGGGTGAGCTCGAATAGATGGCTGAATGAGACATCAGTGTCCCGGGCATGCGACGGTGGAACGTACGACCCGGCACACCTCGAGTGAGCGCGCGCGGACGGATGGCCAGTAGGCCGTCCCCGCGCGCTCACTCGACGTGTGCCTAGACAACGACGGCCCTTTCATAGATGTCCGTCCGTTGCGGATCTGGATTCGAACCCGTCCGTGTACTTCCGTGTCCGTCCGCGGCAGATCTGGATCCGAACCCAGTCCGCGTACTTCCGTGTCCGTCCGTGGCGGATCTGGATTCGAAACCCGTCCGTGTACTTCCGTGTCCGTCCGCGGCAGATCTGGATCCGAACCCAGTCCGCGTACTTCCGTGTCCGTTCGTGGCGGATCTGGATTCGAAACCCGTCCGTGTACTTCCGTGTCCGTCCGCGGCAGATCTGGATCCGAACCCAGTCCGCGTACTTCCGTGTCCGTCCGCGGCGGATCGGGATCCGCGTCCTTCCGTGGCTGATCTGGCCGATCCCGAGTCCGGCGGCTACACACGCGCCACAGGCGCGTTCAGCGGCGGCAGGCCGGCCTCGATCTCGCGGCGCGACGGCTCGAACCATGGCGGCAGCACCAGCGACTCGCCCAGGTGCTGCACGTCTTCGTCGACGGCGAATCCCGGCCCGTCCGTCGCGAGCTCGAACAAGACCCCGCCCGGCTCTTTGAAGTACACCGACTTGAACCAGAAGCGATCGATCACGGGCGTTGCGTGCGCGCCGCCCGCTTCTGCCTGCGTTCGAACCGCGAGCTGGTGGGCCTCGTCGTCGACACGCCAGGCCAGGTGGTGCACGCTGCCGACGCCCCAGGCGCCGCGTCGCGCCTCCGGTGTCTCGCGGACGTCGACGCTGCCCGCGGCATCGCGGAAGCCATAGCGCGTCCAGCCATCCTCTGTGGCCAGTGCCTCGAAGCCGAGCGCGCCCGTGAGGAAGGCGGTCGTCGGCGCGAGCTCACGCTCCCACAACCGCGCGCCGTACAGGCCGCGAATCTGATGTTCGGCCGTGACCGGGCCGCCCTCCCAGGGCGTGAACCACTGCCGGGGCGTCGTCGATTCGACCAGCGTCAGGTGAAGACCATGTGGATCGACCAGCGGGAGGACCCGGTTGCCGAATCGCATCTCGGCGTCGCTCACCTGGGCGCCGTATTGTTCGAGACGGGAGCCCCAGAATGCGAGGCTGTCCGGCGGAATCTCGAGGCTCACTTCGACCGCAAGGCCATGACCCATTCGCGGTGGCGCGAGGTGCGCCCAGGGAAAAAACGTCAGATCGCTTCCCGGATGGCCCTCGGCGTCCGCGTAGAACAGGTGATATGTGCCCGGGTCGTCCTGGTTGATGCTCTTCTTGACCAGGCGCATGCCGAGCACGCCGGCATAGAAGTCCAGATTTTCCTGAGCCGGTCCGGCAATCGCGGTGATGTGATGAAGCCCATTGACACGCAGCATGACTCTGGTTCTCCAAAGGTCCATGCTATCTCGTCGAAGGTTGGAAGCGCACGTACCACAGGCGAAAGGCCACCGGTGTCTGGCGATCGAGCCAGGCGAACATCGGGCCAGCTTCGGAGGCGGCCACCGTGTGCGAGCCGACGAGCTCGAGCGAGTTGAGACCGCGGCGCGTCAGGCCCTCGGGCACCTGGAAGCGGTACGCGCCCATCCGCGACGGGTCGCGAGACATGTGAACCTCGCCAAGGCGTTGGCGATTCCAAAGCACCGTCACTGACGGCTGGCGCCCGGCGTCGGCGGTTTCGGCCGGATCCATCTTCAGTGTCGAGCGCGTCGCGGCGCCGATCGGCGCCAGGCTCCGGCCTCGATCGATCGTCTGGCGGCACAACCAAACGCCGTACACCGGCGATCCGATCAACTACATTCGATACGCACGCGAGATGCGCGGCTTTTATCCACCACGCCGCCTTCGCCTATTGGTCCCAACGTGGTGACGAGCGCGTCGGCACGAAGGGCTGCCGCATACAGGGTCAGCAGCGTCACCGCGAGCGCGATGGCCATGCGGGGCCGCGGATCGGCAGGAGCGACGGAGTAGGCTCGTGGACCAACGCGCATTGCTGAGCAGTGTGCCCCAACTCGACTGTGGGCGCACAGCACGACGGCTCGGGTGGGACGCGCATAGCTTCTCTCCGGCTGAAAGGAACGCAAGGGCTTGGCCGATTTACCCTGGTCCCTGACTTGCTTCCTGGCTTCAGGAGGAGGGATCCAGTGACTGAGCCCAATACAACGCCGTACTGGCAAGACTCGTCCTCGATGCCTCGACTCGCGCGGCTCGACAACGACATTCACGTCGACGTGGCCATTGTTGGGGGAGGCATCACCGGTATTACGGCCGCCTACCTCCTGAAGGCGGCGGGACGCACAGTGGCGCTGCTGGAACGTGAACGCATGGCAGGCGTCGACACAGCGCGCACCACGGCGCACGCGACAGCAGTCATCGACACGCGGTTGTCGGCGTTGGTGGACGACTTCGGACGCGATCACGCGAGGGCCGTGTGGGACGCGGGCTTTGCGGCCATCGCGCAGATCGACGACTGCGTGCGCGCCGAGAACATCGACTGCCATTTCGCGTGGGTCCCGGGCTACTTGCATGCGCCGCCGCGTGAACCTGGCGCAGAGAGCATCGATGCTGAAGCCGACACGCTGCGCCAGGAATCGCAGTTGGCCGCCGCGCTCGGCTTTGATGCGGAGTACCTCGATCGTGTGCCGTTCATGGATGCTCCCGGCGTGCGGTTCGACGGCCAGGCTCGCTTCCACCCTCGCGAGTATCTCGCCGGTCTTCTCGGCGGTATTTCCGGGAAAGGCAGCTATGCGTTCGAGCACTCGGATGTCGAGGAGGTCAGCGACTCGCCACTGGCCGTCAAGTCGAATGGGCACACGGTCACATGCGATTTCGTGATCATTGCGACGCACAATCCCATCGTTGGGAAGGCGAACCTGCTGACGGCGTCGCTGCTCCAGACCAAGCTTGCGCTCTATACCAGCTACGTCGTTGGAGGACGCGTTGCGCCGGGCCGCGTGCCGGACGCGCTCTTCTGGGACACGGCCGATCCGTACTCTTACTTGCGCGTAGAGCGCCACCGAGGCTTCGACTACGTGATCTTCGGCGGGGAGGATCATAAGACGGGACAGGAGCCAGACACCCTCGCGCGCTTCACCCGGGTAGAAGCGCGCCTGAAGCAACTGCTTCCGGACGTCCAGATCACCCATCGGTGGTCGGGCCAGGTGCTCGAGACGGTCGACGGTCTGCCGTTCATCGGCACGATTGCAGATCGGCAGTTCGTCGCCACCGGCTTTTCGGGCAATGGCATGACGTTCGGCACCCTCGGCGCGATGATGGCGCGCGACCGCGTGCTCGGCATTCGAAACCCGTGGGCCGCGCTTTTCGATCCCGGCCGCGCGAAGCTGGCCGCCGGCGTCGTCTGGGACTACCTGATCGAGAACAAGGACTACCCGTACTATCTCGTCCGCGATCGCTTCGCCGGCGCGGAAGGAAAGTCGCTGCGGGTCCTGAAGCGCGGAGAAGGAGGGATCCTCGACCTCGACGGAGATCGTGTGGCAGCGTATCGTGCGCCAGACGGTTCGGTCTCGGTGCGCTCGGCCACCTGCACGCATCTGGGGTGCACTGTGGCGTGGAACCCCGCCGAGCGGACCTGGGATTGCCCTTGCCATGGATCGCGATTCGCGCCTGACGGTCGCGTCATTTCAGGTCCCGCGGAGTCACCTTTGAGCGAGGTGCCCAGGGCTGCAACGCGCGCGGTCTGACCGCGACCTTCGACATGGACCTTCGGACGGGCATCGCGTACTGGCCTCTCAGGAACGGCCTGCTCGCCAGCTATCCGTCGCTCGATCGAGACGAGGTCGCCGACGTTGCGATCGTTGGCGGCGGCATCACGGGCGCGCTGGCGGCCTACGAACTGACACACGCCGGCGCCGACGTCATCGTCTTCGACAAGCGCGACATTGCCATGGGCAGTTCGGCGGCGACGACCGGCCTCCTGCTGTACGAAGTCGACACGTCGCTGCTCGAGTTGTCGGCGCATGTCGGCGAGCGGTCGGCAGTGCGGGCGTACCGCTTGGGGCTGGAGGCGATCGGCCGCATCGAGTCGATGACGGTCGGCATTGGCGATCCCTGCGGCTTCGCCAGACGGCCGAGTCTCTATCTGGCGTCGCGTGACGATGATGTGCCGGCGCTCGTTGAGGAACATGCGCTCCGCCGGCGGCATGGCTTTGATGTGGACCTGCTGAACAGGGAAGCCATCGAGCGGCGCTGGGGCATCGAAGCGCCGACCGGCCTCTACAGCTTCGGCGCCGAGATCGACTGTTACCGGCTCACGCACCGCCTGATTGCGGCCGCGCACGCCCGAGGGGCACGCATCTACGATCGGACCGCCATCAGAGGCGTCACCAGACACGCGGGCGGCGTCACGATGTCGACGGTGACCGGGCACGCAGTGCGCGCACGATGGCTCGTGTCGGCAACCGGCTACGAAGCCGCCGAGTATCTGCATCCACCGGCAACATCTCTGAGCAGCACCTGGGCGTTCATCAGCGAGCCGCTCGAGATGCTACCCTGGCCGGAACGATCCGTCATCTGGGAGACGGCGCGACCGTACTTGTACCTGCGCACCACCGACGACAATCGCCTCTTGGCGGGAGGTGAGGACGAGCCTTATGCCACGACGCACCAGGACGTCTCGCTGCTTGCGACGAAGACCGATCGGCTGGCTTCGCGGGTGCGAGCGCTCTTCCCCGCGCTCCGATTCGACGTGGCCTACGCCTGGGCGGGGACGTTTGGCTCGACCATCGATGGCTTGCCGTTCATTGGATCCGTGCCCGGCGATCCGCGGACCTGGTACGCGCTCGGCTATGGCGGCAACGGCATCACGTTCAGCGTCGTGGCCGCACAGCTGCTGAAGGACGCGTATCTCGGACGTCGAACGCCGGACGCCGCAATCTTCTCGCTCGATCGGCCGAGCGCACGGGCCTCGGCCTCGGCGGCGCGATCTCCTGGGTACGCTCAGTCGTGACTATCGTGTGACAGCTGCACGTTAGGTCGACAGCCAAGAACAAATGCATCCCACCGATTACACAGATTCTTACGGGTTTAGCGAAGCACTCGACGCGACCTGATCTGACGACCGGCTCGCGGCGAAGCCGCGGTCGTCAGGGCGGAATGTCGCGGACGATGTTCGGCTCGAGCGATTCAAGTCCCGCGCCATCGTGGACAGTTGCTCGGTGCGCGCGGTGTGTGGTGGCACGCAGGCCGGTCCGAATCCAACCGATCGCGCAAAGCGAGGGAGCAAACGTCACCTGATCTGCGACGGGCGGGGCGTGCCACTCGCCGTCCGCCTGACCGGGGCGAATCGGCACGACTCCCGAGAAGCGTTGCCGCTCGTCGATGCGATTCCACCTTTACAGGACGAGCGAGGACGACCGCGCTGTCGTCCCGACTGCGTGCTGGGCGACCGCGCTTATGACGCGGAGGTCATACGGCATGGTTTGCGAGCACGCCACATCCTTCCGCTGCTGGCCGTGCGCCGCGCTAAACATGGCAGTGGTCTCGGCCGCTGGCGATGGGTCGTGGAGCGGACGTTTGCCTGGCTCAATCAGTTTCGCCGGTTGCGCATCCGCTATGACAAACGGGCCGACATTCACGAGGCATTTCTTTCGATCGGCTGTGCGTGGATCTGCTGGCAGTCGCTGCGCAAAGGTTGGGTGACGGGCTGAACGCTCACGCCCGTTTCCCCTTGGCCGGCACCGGCCCCATCGCTAGAATCGAGCCACATGGCCGTTTCGGCAGGCGCGCGCCTCGGCCCCTACGAGATCCTTGCCCCGCTCGGCGCCGGCGGGATGGGTGAGGTGTACAAAGCGCGCGACACGCGGCTCGATCGCACCGTCGCGATAAAGGTGCTGCCCGCGGGCCGGGAGCGGAGCGCGGAGCTCCGGCAGCGCTTCGAGCGCGAGGCGCGCACGATCTCGAGCCTGAACCATCCGCACATCTGCACGCTGTACGACATCGGCGAACACGAGAGGACGACATTCCTGGTAATGGAGTACCTCGAAGGTGAAACGCTCCAGGCGCGGCTCAAGCGGGGACCGCTGTCGTTGACGGAGGTGCTGGGCTTCGGCGTCGAGATCGCGGGCGCTCTCGACTCGGCGCACCGGCACCGGGTCGTGCACCGGGACCTGAAGCCGGCGAACGTGATGCTCACGGCGTCGGGGGCGAAGCTGCTCGACTTCGGTCTGGCAAAAATGGCATCGCCGGCGGCAGGCGCGGCTCCGGCAACGGCGTCGCCGACCGACGACGTGGGCCTGACTCAGGCGGGGACGGTCCTGGGCACTTTCCAGTACATGGCCCCGGAGCAGCTCGAGGGACGAGAGGCGGACGCGCGCGCGGACATCTTCAGCTTCGGCGCGATGATCTTTGAGATGCTCACCGGGCGCAGGGCCTTCGAGGGCCAGACGCAGGCGAGCCTCGTGGCCGCCATTCTGAAGGAGCTGCCTCCGCCGGTCTCCGCGCTGCACGCGGCCGCTCCTGACGCCCTCGACCACATCGTGAGCGCGTGCCTAGTGAAGGATCGCGAGGCCCGGTGGCAAAGCGCGCGGGACCTGGAAATCGAGCTGCGCTGGCTCGCCGACGGGAGCGCGCGGTTGCGAGAGGCGCAAGCCCTGCCGGCTGGGCGCGCTCGGGAGCGCTTCTGGGTTGCAGCAGTCCTAATGCTGATCGTGATTGCGGGCCTTCTCACGGTACGGCAGTTTTATCGAGCTGCGGCTCCCGCACGTACGATTCGTTCTCTCTTATCCGCACCCGAGAATTCGAACTTCGTCTCAGTGGGCATCGGCGCTGGCCCTGCTGTGTTTTCCCCCGATGGTAGCTCCATCGCGTTCGTCGCTTCGACTCCCGACGGCAGGCGGCTGCTCTGGGTCCGGCGCCTGGACTCGCTCTCGGCGCAGTTCCTCAGTAGCACCGATGGGGCGTCCTATCCATTCTGGTCTCCAGACGGCGCGTTCGTCGGCTTCTTTTCGGATCAGAAACTAAAGAAGGTCCCGGCCTCAGGCGGCGCGGTCGTCACGCTCAGCGATGCCCCCTTTGCCGCGGGTGGTGCTTGGAGCCAGGCCGGCATTGTTTTTGCCCCAAATCTACAGGGGGCGCTAGTCCGCATCCCGGATTCGGGAGGAAGCGCGGTGCCTGCCACAGCCCTCGCCGCTGAGCGACGCGAACGGTTGCACTGGTGGCCGTTCTTTCTCCCCGATGGGCGACGCTTCCTTTACCTCTCGAGCGAGGAAGGTCCGCCAAGCCGCTGGTCCATTCGAGTGGGATCTCTCGATTCGACCGCTTCGACATTCGTCCTGGAAGCACGATCCAACGCGGTCTATCACGACGGCTATCTGCTCTTCGTCCGTAAGGGCATCCTTTTGGCGCAGCCATTCGATCTGGAGACTGTGAAGCTGACCGGGGAAGCCGTGCCGTTGGCCGAGCAGGTGCTTGAGGATGCGATCATGGCGCGCTCGGTGTTCTCGGTCTCGGCAGAGGGTACCCTGGTCTATCAAACCGGTGGAACCGTTGGCGAATCGAGGATGGTATGGCTCAACCGGAGCGGCAGTGAAGTGTCCGCACTCGGAAAACCTGCGGCATACTCATGGCCGCGCATCTCACCCGACGGAAAGCGCGTCGCCGTGAATATTACGGATGCCACCGGCAACACGGACATCTGGATCGACGAGCAGCGGCTGACCTTCGACTCAAGCCTTGAGGGGAATCCGACATGGTTTCCGGATGGCAGCCGTATCGCCTTCAACTCGACAAGGAAAGGCGTACGGGACATCTTGTGGAAAGCTGCCGATGGAAGCGGCGCGTCGTACGTCCTCCTTGAGTCCCGAGCGAACAAATACCCTCAGGCCATATCGCCGAATGGGCGATATCTCATCTATACCGATGCCAATCTATCCTCGGGGGACTACGATCTCTGGCTGGTGCCATTCGGCGACGGTCGCGCCCGCCCGTTCATCGCAGCTGAAGGCAACCAGACATTTGCCCAGTTCTCCCCCGACGGTCGCTGGCTGGCATACGATTCGAACGAGACGGGCAGTTCCGAGGTATACGTAACGCCCTTCCCCAAGGGAGAGAGTAAGTGGCAGGTGTCTCAGCAGGGGGGCATCATGCCGAAGTGGCGCGGCGACGGCCGCGAGATCTTCTACCTCAGCCGGGACCATCGAACCGTTTTTGCCGCCGAGGTCGCCCCCACGGAAGAGAGCTTTCGGGTCACGAGGACAAGCACACTGTTCGCCACCCGACCGATAACCGGAATGGGATACCCGTACGACGTTTCAGCCGATGGCGAGCGGTTTCTGTTCGTAACGACATCGGGTGAAACTTCGTCGCCCCTCACTCTGGTCACGAACTGGCCTGCCGAGCTCAAGAAGTGATCCTCAGCCCAGTGGCTCGCACGCCCAGATCGAGAGTACTCTCAGCGTCGGTGTGAGCGGCTGCGTTTGAAGTAACTGGTTAGCGGGTTCAGTCTACTGTGTCACGGCGAGCGCCGGAGAGACGATTGGCTGACGTGCGCGCAGTAGGTCGACGAGCACGTCGCGCGTATCCCCGCGACGCAGGCGTGCCGTGTGGACCGATCTGACGGTGCTTTCGACAGCGGACGTTACCGCGCAGCACTGAATGGGTCTATTCTGCCGTCGCACCTGTTTTGTTACAGGCTCTTAGTCTGTGGTTAGCCTTCCTGCTCTTGTTGCTCACGCCGTCTACCGGGCGACGGGCCTAAGCCGCCAGCGACCATGCACGAAAAGATCAGGGCCGCACGCACCCAGCCGAGCGGCTCGCTGACGACCCGGACCAGGCCGGCACGGATCGCGTCGCAGATCGCGCCTGCGTCACGGCTGGGGCTTTCCACCAGCGAATAGGTGGTACCCAGCTGCGCCAACAGGTGCAGGTCGGTGTTGCCGACCACCGGCTTGCCGTGGCGTGCCGCCCACTCAATAGCTTTGCGGTTGAAGTCGATGCCGCGAACGTACATCGAGTTGACCTCGATTGCATCGACGAGGTCGGGCATGTCGTCGAGCAGCGGTCCCATCGCGGTCGGAATGGGATAGAACGCGTGGGGTACGACGACAAGCGTGCCCGTGGCGGCTTTGAGCGCCGCGACATCGGCGAACGTGCGTACGCGCTCGGCGTCGCGCGGCGCGTTGATCAGCAGCACGTGCTTGCGGCCGATGTTGCGCTCGATGCCCGCAATGACCGTGATACCGCGCGACTCGGCGTGCTCACGGAGTGGCGCCGGATCCGTCCAGCGGTTGTGCAGCGTGATCGCCACGGCGCCATAGCCGAGCGTGGCAGCCCGATCGATCAATTGTTCGGGGCCGTGGAAGATTCGGTCGGATGGATCGTCTTTGGTGTGTGCGTGGAGCTCGACCTTGATCATGAGTGCCACGTGGCTACTGCGTGCGCTCGACCGGGAGCGCCGCAATGGCGGCCGCGAGCTCTTTCCGCGTCCTGATGATCGTGCGGCCAGAGGACGCCGGAGCGGGGACGGCAGCGTCCCACTGGGCCCCGACAGGGTAGAGCGCCCAGACGTCCCAGGCCACCGGGCGCCAGGCCTTCAGCTCTTCACGCGCGGCGAGCGCTGTGCCCACGGTTTTCCGAGCATCCCAGAAATGCATCGCGCGTGGATCCACGATTTCATCGCGCGGCCATCGCCCGCGCTCGTCCGTGCGCACCATATTGAACCAGACGACGAACACCGCGACGCGGCGATCGGGGAGCTTTCCGAGAGCGTCATCCTGCACCCACCGGGCGCCGGCCAGGCATTCCGCTCACGTGGGCGAGAGGAGGATCAGCAGCCGCGGCGTATCGGTCCGGGCGTTGAATGCCGCGCGGAACTCGTCGAGCGACATCAGATCGCGTAATGCCGTCTCCGGCAGCGGAGTCACCTGCCGGCACGACGTCAAGACGAGAAGAACGAGGAGGAGAGCAGACGCGCGTTTCATTGCCTGAATCCCTATTGAGTATAGTCTTGCCATGCGCCTAGAAACACTCGCAGTCCACGCCGGAGCGGCGATCGATCCCGGCACGCGCGCGCTGACACCGCCCATTCACCTCTCGACCACGTTCGAGCGCGCAGACGACGGGACGTTCCCCGGCGGCTTCATCTACACACGTTCTGGCAATCCCACGCGTCTGGCGCTCGAGCAGTGCCTGACGCAGCTCGAAGGCGGCGCGGCCGCGGCCGCCTTTGCCTCGGGCTCGGCGGCGACGGTCGCCATCTTCCAGGCGCTCGATCCTGGCGATCACGTCATTGCGCCCGACGATGCGTACTACGGCACGCCGGTGCTGCTGAGGGATCACTTCTCCCGATGGGGCCTGACGGCGACCTTCGTCGACATGCAGCAGCCCGGCGCGATTGAGCGCGCGGTGACGCCGCGGACACGCCTGATCTGGATCGAGACGCCCTCGAATCCCCGGCTGCACGTCACCGACATCGCCGCGACGGTTGGCATTGCGACGCGATGCGGCGCCATCACCGTCGTGGACAACACGTGGGCGACGCCGATCCTTCAGCGGCCCTTCGCGCTCGGCGTCGATCTCGTGATGCACTCGACCACCAAGTATCTGGGTGGGCACAGCGATGTGCTGGGCGGCATCGTGATCGCGCGGGAGGCGAACGCGTGGTTCGGCCGCGTGCGCGATATCCAGGGCGCGGGAGGCGCTGTGCCTTCACCCTTCGATTGCTGGTTGGTCCTGCGCGGCATTCGATCGCTGCCGTATCGCATGCGCGGCCACGCCGACGGCGCTCGTCGCCTGGCCGCGTTTCTCGACGGGCATCCGGCGATCGAGCGCGTGTACTTTCCGGGGCTCGAATCGGACCCCGGCCACGCCGTCGCGCGGCGGCAGATGGACGACTTCGGCGGGATGCTGTCGATTGGCGTCCGCGGTGGGCGGGCGGAGGCATTCGCGCTGGCCGCGCGGCTGAAGCTGGTTAAGCGCGCGACGAGCCTGGGCGGTCCGGAAACGCTCATCGAGCATCGCGCGTCGATCGAAGGGCCGCTGACGAAGGCGCCGGAGAATCTGCTGCGAGTCTCCGTCGGCCTCGAACACCCCGAAGACCTCATCGACGACTTTCGCCAGGCGCTTGGCCGCTGACGAACACGGAATTCGGATCAGCCACGGACCGACACGGATCATCACGGGTCGGATCGGCCACGGACGGACACGGATCATCACGGGTCGGATCGGCCACGGACGGACACGGATCATCACGGGTCGGATCGGCCACGGACGGACACGGATCATCGCGGGTCGGATCGGCCACGGACGGACGCGGATCATCACGGGTCGGATCGGCCACGGACGGACACGGATCATCACGGGTCGGATCGGCCACGGACGGACACGGATCGGCCACGGACGGACGCGGATCATCACGGGTCGGATCGGCCACGGACGGACACGGATCATCACGGGTCGGATCGGCCACGGACGGACACGGATCATCACGGGTCGGATCGGCCACGGACGGACGCGGATCATCACGGGTCGGATCGGCCACGGACGGACACGGATCATCACGGGTCGGATCGGCCACGGACGGACACGGATCATCACGGGTCGGATCGGCCACGGACGGACACGGATCATCACGGGTCGGATCGGCCACGAGACGGACACGGATCATCACGGGTCGGATCGGCCACGGACGGACACGGATCATCACGGGTCGGATCGGCCACGGACGGACACGGATCATCACGGGTCGGATCGGCCACGGACGGACACGAATATTCACGGGTCGGATCAACCACGGACCGACGCGGACGTTCACGGTCAGATCCGCCACGGACGGACACGGATATTCACGGGTCGGATCAACCAAGGACCGACGCGGAGGTTCACACGGTCTATACCGGCTCCCCGTTGCGCGTGGAGTACCGCCTCACGCCATTGGGAAAGCCGCTCTACGGCGTTGTGGAAGGGTTGAGAGTGTGGGCCGAACGACAAATCGTGAAAGTGACAACGTCGCGGTCTCTGTACGAGGCAGAGCGTAGGAAGCCGCGGTGACGTGACCGAATCGCCCGGCGAATGGGCGTCAAGTAGCCGCGCTACCGCGCGGAATCCAGATTGACAGTCAGATCGAATCCTGGCTCTAGCATTAAAGGACGAAGTCCGTGTAGCCCGTGTCCGCCCGTGGCTGATCAATCTGGATCGGTGCCCGTCCGTGTCCCTCCGTGGCTGATCCGAATGAATTTGGATCCGTGTCCGTCCGTGGCGGATCCGATGGAATGGGATCCGTGTCCGTCCGTGTCCCTCCGTGGCCGCTCCGATCCGCGTATGACCGTGGCCCCTACTGCTGTGCCGTGGCAGGCGTCGACGACGGCACGCGGCGCTCGTAGTCGGGCCGCTTCGGCGCGGGCGGCGCGGTCTTCAGGCGCTCCAGCACTTCGCGAATCGCCCGTTCGAGCTGCGGATCCACGCCCTTGGCGAGCTGACCCGGATCTTCGTCGACCGGAATGTCCGGCTCCACTCCGTGGCCTTCCGCAAACCACCGCCCATCAGGGCCATACATCCTGAACGTCGGCACGGTCACCTGGCCGCCGTCGACGAGACCCGGCGCACCGCTGATGCCGATGAGCCCGCCCCATGTCCTCGTGCCGACCAGCGGCCCGAGTTTCGCCGCGCGGAAATAGAACGGGAAGGCATCCCCGCCGGATCCGCTCCAGCCGTTGATCAGCATGGCCATCGGACCGCGGTGAGCGACGGGCGGCCACTGCCGCGGCTGGCCCGTGCGCACCGCCCAATAGCTCAACATCGGCCGGTTCAGGAGCTCGATGAAGCGATCCGGAATCTGGCCGCCGCTATTGAAGCGCTCGTCGACGATCAGCCCGTCGCGCGCCCACTGCGCCATGAACTGGCGGACCAGCTCGTTCTGCGCGTCGGTGCCGGTGCTCTGGACATACACGTAGCCGACGCGCCCGTTCGTGGCGGCGTCGACCCGTGCGCGGCGCGCTTCAATCCACTCGCGAAATCGCGGCTCGACCTCGCTCGAGAGACACTTCACCGTGACCTGACGCGCGCCGGTCATGACGGGCGCGCGGTTCACGGTCAGGACGACCGTCTCGTTTGCCAGGCCGCCGAACGCGCCCCACGGATCCTCGCGCGGGTCGAGCGGCACGCCGTTCACGGCCAGAACGTAGTCGCCAACCTTCACATCGACACCGGGCTCCGCGACCGCCGATCGCGCCTCGGCGTCCCAGGCGCCTCCCGAGACGATCCGCTTGATGCGATAGGCGCCGTCGGCCATCTCCCAATCGACGCCGAGCATGCCCACCCCCCGCTCCGGCGCTTCTTCCTGATCGCCGCCGCCCCGATACGTGTGCGACGCGTTCAGCTCGCCGATGAACTCACCAAGCACGAAGTTGACGTCCCAGCGCGTCACCGCATCGCCGAGGAGCGCGGCATATCGCTCGCGGGTCGCCTTCCAGTCGACGCCGTGCATGTTGGGGTCGTAGAAGTAATCGCGCTCGAAGCGGTACGCGTCGGCGAACATCTGCCGCCATTCGGCGCGCGGGTCGACGGTCATCTCCATCTCGTCGATACGCAGCGGCTTTTCGAACTTCACTTCCTTCTTCAGCTCGACGATGGCGTACTTGTCGTCGCGGTCGACGAGGGCCTTCTTGCCGTCGGCGGTCAGCGCGAAGCCATCGACGTCCTCGAGTACCGTCTTTTCATCGCGCTCTCCGAGATCGAAGAAGACGAGCGACGACTTCGTGTCGCCGGAACCGGTGCGCGGGACGCGTCGATACACCACCTTGCCCTTCGCGGCGAAGAGCTCTCCGAAGTTGCCCGGCTTCGGCGGCAGCACGACGACCCGCGCTTCGAGCCCGTCGAGGTCAATCGAAACAGGCTGCGGCTTCTTGTCGGCGCTGTCGTCCTTCTTGTCTTTCGCGTCCGGCGCCTTGTCCTTCGATGCATCGGGCGGCGCGGCTTCAGACGCGTCGCCGCTCTCACTCTTCTTCTCGTCGTCTTTGGCCTTGTCGCCGCCTTCGGCGTCATTGCGCGCGGAGAGCGGCGATGGCACGTCTCGCCGAAGCGGTACCGCGACGAGCCGGGTCGCGTTCGGATACGACCATGCGTTGTCGAAGTCGCTGTAAACCGGCTCGAAGTTGCGGTCCGAGAAGAAGTACAAGTACTTGCCCTCCGGATCGAAGACGGGCTGCGCGTCGCTGAAATACCCGGAAGTCACCTGGTGCTTCGTGCCCGCTTTCGTGTCGTACACGAAGAGCGCCGTGTTGCCGGACGCCACGGGACGGGACCAGGCCACCCAACGCGAATCAGGTGACCATCGGAACGTGAAGCCCTCGAGCCGGCCATGGTTCAGGAACAGCGGGCTCTCATCGACGTCGGCGACCGACCGCTTCCGGACGTCGAGGACGCGGATTCGAGTCGCCTGGTCGATGAACGCGATGTGCGAGTTGTCGGGCGACCAGAACGGCGCGTATCGGAATCCGCCGCCGAGAGTGGTCAGCACCTGCTCGGCAGCGGATCCGTCGGCGGGCCTGATCGTCAGCTCGTATTCGCCCGATCGATCGCTCCAGTACGCCAGCGTCTTTCCGTCCGGCGACCAGGCCGGGTATCGTTCGGCGGCGTCCGAGCTGCGGGTCACGTCCAGCACGGGTCCGAACTCCGCGGGGACCGTGAACACGTCGCCACGCGCCTGAAACACGGCGCGTTTTCCGGTGGGGGAGACGGCGCCCCACGTGATCAGCTTGGTCACCTTCTCGCTGCGCGGCTTCAGCGTCATCCGGTCGGTCACGACCTGCACCACGATCTCGCGCGTCTTCTCGGTCTTCAGGTCCAGCAGGTACAAGCGGCCGCCTGCCTGGAACACGATATCGTCTGCGCCGATGGCGGGGTACGTGATGTCGTAGTCGGCGACGTGCGTGACCTGGCGCACCGCGTTCGATGTCGTGTCGATCGCCCAGATGTTGTAGTGCTCGTCGCTGCCGCGGTCCGACAGGAAGTAGATCGTCTTGCCGTGCCACATCGGGAACTCGTCGTTCGCGTCGTTCTTCGTGACATTGGTCGCCGCGAACGAGCGGAGCGGAAACCGCCAGATGTCGGCCGCCCACCCGCCGCGGTACCGCTTCCACGTCCGATTGGACTGCGTCTGCGGCACATACGCCAGCTCGCTGCCGTCGGGCGCGAACGACGCGAACTCGCCGTACGGCACGGGCAGCTTCTCCGGCATCCCGCCGGTGGACGCGACAAGGTAGAACTGGTTATAGCGCTGCCGCCCGGACTCGCGGCTGGACGCGAACAGGACCCGCTTGCCATCAGGGTGCCAGTCGATGACGCGGTCGTCCATCGGGTGATGGGTCAGGCGCGCTGGATCGCCGCCGAGGGCAGCGACGACGTAGATCTCGAGGTTGCCGTCGTAGTTGGCGCTGAAGGCGATCTGGGATCCGTCGGGCGAGAAGCGCGGGAACAGCTCTTCACCGGGCGCCGATGTGAGCCGCGTCGCCAGGCCGCCGGTCTTCGGTACGACCCAGATGTCGCCGGCATAGACAAACGCGATGTGCGTCGCCGAGACGTCCGGCTGGCGGAACATGCGCGCGTCGATCTGCGCGCTGGCGATGGCCGGCAGCGTCAACGAGACGAGCGCACCAAGCAATAGCCGAGCAACAGTTCTCAACATTCAGGCTCCACGCAGAGGCCGAATTTGTGAGGACGTCGTAGGGGCGCACCGCGTGCGCGCCCCGGCGTGTCGGCAAGTATGGCATGCGGGCCTGACGTTGCCGAACCCGATCAACCTGACAAACCCGCCGAACCCGAGCAACCGCGCGATCGCCGTGACCCCATACGGGGCGCACGCAGTGCGCCCCTACACTGCCGGATGCGCCCCTACTTGGTGCCGGCGACGACCGGTTTCCCTTCAACGTCGAGCACGACGATCTCGCCGAGGTTCAGTGCCTTGAGGCCCGGCTCAATCTTCGTCCGGTCCCCGACCAGGAGGATGGAGGACGATGAAGGCAGCACGTACTTCTTGGCGGCCACGAGCACCTGCGGCAGGGTCACCGCTTGCGTGGCATCGTATTCGCGCTGCAGCTCCGTCAGCGGCAGGCTGAGGGCCCACAGGTTCGCGACCTTGTTCGCGATGCGGCCCAACGACTCGAACTGCTGCGCGTAGCCGCGGACGCGGCGCGCCTTCGCCGTAGCCAGTTCGCTCTCCGTAACGGGGCCTGCAGCCGCCAGCCCCTTCAGCTCCTTGTCGAATTCCGTGACGGCTTCCGCCGTCTTGTCGGTCTGCACGCCGCCCCCGGCCGACCAGTTGCCAGACGAGCGCATCGGGTTGAAGTTCGAGAACACGCCGTACGAGTAGCCGTGCTTCTCGCGAAGATTGAGATTGAGTCGAGTGCCGAACCCGCCGCCGCCCCACACGGCGTCCACGAGCGACAGGGCGTCGTAGTCGGGAGAGTTGCGCGCCGGCGCCGGCAGGTACTGCGAGACGACAGTCTGCGCGGCATCGGGCCGATCGACGAGATAGATGCGGCCGGCTGCCGACGGCGCAGGCGGTGGCACGGCAATCGCCGCGGCCGCGCCGCCTGTCCATCCGCCAAATGCCTTCGTCGCAAGCTCGATGGCACGCGCCAGCGTGATGTCGCCCGCAATCACGAGCGCCGTCGATCCCGGCTTCCAGCGCGCGCGATGGAAGGCTACCAGATCGTCGCGGGTAATCTTCTCCGCGACGCTCTTCAGCCCTTGCACTGGTCGGCCGTATGGATGATCGGCGCCGAACGCGAGGATGGGCTGGATACGCGCGGCCAGCGCGCTGCCGCTTCTCTCCGCCTGCGTCAGCGTGTCAAGAAGCCGCTTGCGTTCGCGCGAGACCTCCTCTTCCGGAAACGTGGGGTTCTGCGCCACGTCGGCGACGATCTCGAGCGCCGCCTGCAGGTTCCGCGAGAGTACGTCGACGTTCAGCGCGGCGATCTCGCGGCCCGCAAAGCCCGAGAGGGTCGTGCCGAGCGCGCCAAGCGCGTCCTCGATCTCGAGCGCTTTCCGCGTCCTGGTGCCGAGATCCATCGTGATCGTCGTCAGATTGGCGACGCCCGGTTTGCCTGCCGGGTCCGCGATGGCGCCTGCGCGCGACACCAGCGTCACGTCGCTCTTGGGAAGGTCGTGGCGCTCGATGACGAGAAGCTCCATCCCATTGGGCAGCTTGGCTGTCTGCACGGTCGGCGCCATGAATGGCCGATCCACTCCAAGCGGCGGCATCGTCGAACGGTCGAGCGTCAAGGCGTTGGGCGGACGTCCCGACTTCTCTGGATGGAAGCGCACGAGCACGCGATTTCGCGTGTCGAGCCAGCGCGCCACGGCCTGCTGCACGGCGGCGGGCGTGAGCGCGCGGTAGCGTTCGAGATCGGCGGCCAGTCGATCCGGCGTGCCGAGAAGCGTGTTGTACCTGTTCAGGACGTCGGCCTTGCCGCCGAAGCCGCCGATCCGTTCGAGACCGGAGACGTACTCGGATTCCTGTTTCGTCTTGGCGCGATCGAGCTCGGCCGCCGTCGGTCCCTCCTTGGCGAGCCGCGTGATCTCGTCGCTCACTGAACGTTCGATCTCCGCGAGGCGCGCGCCTGGGCGCGCCGTGGCCTGCACGACGAAGACGCTGGCGATCTCGCCGCTGATGTTGAAGGAGGTGACGGCCGTCGCGAGCTGCTTGTCGTAGACGAGCGCCTTGGTGAGACGCGACGAGAGCCCGTCGGTCATGACCCTCGCCGCGATGTCGATCGCGGCATCGTCCGGGGAGAAGTACTCGGGGGTGGGCCATCCGATGTACACCCGCTCCAGGGAAACGCGATCGTTGACCTCGATCACTTTCTCGGTCGTGAGCGTCTCGACCCAGCGTGCGGGGCGATCGAGCGCCGGGCCAGGAGGAATGTCGGCGAAGTATTTCTGAACGAGACGCTTGGCGTCCGCGAGATCAAAGTCGCCGGCGATTACGAGCGAGACGTTATTCGGCGAGTAGTACTGCCGGAAAAACTCCTTCACATCATCCAGCGTGGCGGCGGTCAGGTCTTCCTGGCTTCCGATCACCGGCCAGGAATACGGATGGCCTTTGGGGTACGCCGCGGCGAACATCAGCGGGAACCACCGGCCGTACGGCTGGTTCTCCAGACCCTGACGGCGCTCGTTCTTCACCACCTTCCGCTGCTCGTCGAGCTTTTCCTGCGAGGTCGACTCACCGAGCGTCGCAAGACGATCGGATTCCAGCCAGAGCAGGTGCTCGAGGTTCGCCGACGGCGCGGTGACGAAGTAGTTCGTGCGGTCCTGGTTCGTCGTCCCGTTGACGCCGCCTTCCGCCAGGTTGGCGCCGGCCTTCTCGGCGTACTCGAAATAGTCCTGCGATGCGTTCTTCGATCCCTGGAACATCAGGTGCTCGAACAGGTGCGCGAATCCGGTCCGTCCTGTCTGCTCGTTCTTCGAACCGACGTGGAACCACTCGTTAACGTGAACAATCGGCAGCTTGCGGTCCACGTGCAGGATGACCTGCAGGCCGTTCGGCAGCGTGTACTTCTCGAACTCCACCGTCGGGAGAGCCGGGACGGCGGGTGCCGGGGCCTGAGCGGCCAGCACCGCGGAGATCAGAATCATCGACGCCAGCGTGAGGAGCGAGCGCAGTCGTGTCATGGCGATTCTTGAAACCTTCTGCCGGGCGCTTTCGAAGCCGGCCGTGAGCCACAGGTGGCGGAGCGATCAGCGATTCTACGGAAAAGCGGCGTTTGGCCCAAATGGGAGCCTCCAACTGGCAGGGACGAGTTGTGGGTCGAACGCGGCGCGGGGGATTGAGGCACAATCACGTTGGAGGACAGGCTCGTGCACATCCGCGCCCTGCTCGGTCTCTCATTGCTTTCCCTTGCGCTGGCGACGCCCGGATCGACTGTTCGGGCCGCCGGGCCGACGGCGGCGACCGCTGGCACGCCTGATATCTCCGGCGCGCGCGTTCGCGCACACGTGGAGTTTCTCGCCGACGACCTGCTCGAAGGGCGTGAAGCGGGTACGCGTGGGTACGATCTCGCCGCGCGCTACGTGGCGACGGAGCTCGAGCTGGTCGGCCTGAAGCCAGCGGCCGACGATGGGACGTATTTTCAGAAGGTGCCGCTGCGGAAGAGCACATTGTCGTCGAGCGGCGTCTCTGTCTCGCCGGTGTCGGGTGGCGCCGCGCAACCACTCTCCATCCCAGACGAGGCCATCGTCCTTGCGAGTCACACGCTGCCACAGGTCGACGTGACCGGGCCGGTCGTCTTCGTCGGATACGGGGTGACCGCGCCGGAGGTTTCGTACGACGACTATGCGGGCGTCGATGTGCACGGAAAGATTGTGCTGGTGCTGTACAACGCTCCGGCGAAGTTCCCGAGCGAGATCAAGGCGCACTATGCGTCACCAGTGCAGAAGATGAAAAACGCCGCCGATCACGGCGCGACCGGCATCATCTCCATGTTCACGCCGGACGACCAGAAGCGCATTCCGTGGGAGTACGCGAAGACGCGCGCCACGGAGCCCGGCTTCACGTCGATACAGCCCGACGGCACGCCCTTCGTCAACGAGCCTCGGATGCACGCCGCCGCCTACGTGAGCGACACCGGCGCGCGCAAGCTCTTTGCCGGCGCCTCGGCATCGATGGACGACGCCATCGCGTCGGCGGTCCGGGGCGAATCGCGACCCGTCGCGCTCGGGACATCGGTCACGATCAAGGCAGTCACGACCCACTCCGATGCCGCGAGCGCGAACGTCGTGGCAAAGCTCGAAGGATCCGATCCGGCGCTCGCGAAGACGTCGGTCCTGCTGACGGCGCATCTCGATCATCTGGGCCTCGGACACGAAGTGAATGGCGATCGGATCAACAACGGGGCGTACGACAATGCCAGCGGCAGCGCGATCCTGTTGGAAGTCGCGCGCGCGCTCGCGAGCCGCGCGCGTGCGCCGAAGCGCTCGACGCTGGTGGTCTTCGTGACGGCTGAAGAGAAGGGGCTGATCGGATCGGACTATTTCGCGCGTCACCCGGTGAAAGCGGCCGGACAGATGATCGCCGACGTGAACCTCGACATGCCTGTGTTCATGACGCCCAGCAGCGATCTGGTAGCGTTTGGGTCGGAGAATTCGACGCTCGATGCCCTCGTGAAGCGCGCCAGCGAGGCCGAAGGCTACACGCTCAGCCCTGATCCGATGCCGGAGGAGAACATCTTCGTCCGAAGCGATCAGTATTCGTTCGTGAAGCAGGGCGTGCCATCCGTGTATCTGATGCCCGGCTTCACGCCGAAAGACCCGAAGTCCACGACGCCGCGCTTCCAGGATTTCCTGAAGTCGAACTATCACAAGCCCAGCGACGATCTGTCGCTGCCGATGGATCTCGACGCCGTGACGCGGTTCACGCGCGTCAACTACCGTGTCCTCGAGGCGATCGCCAACGATCCCGTCGCGCCGACCTGGAAGCCGGGGAATTTTTTTGGAAAGATGTTCGGGAAAGGAACGAACTGAATCGACCCGTTAGCCGGGTTAGCCGGGTTGGTCAGGTTTGTCGGGTTTGTCGGGTCCGGCAACGCCGCCAACCTGCCAAACCCGATCAACCTGCGTAACCTGCCAAACCCGATCAACCTGCCGAACCTGCTGCGTCACAGGTAGGTTAACTACTTCACTCCAAACCGATACACCGTCGTGGTTTTGTATGCCTCGCCGGGGCGCAGGACAACGGACGGAAACGACGGCTTGTTGGGCGAATCGGGGTAGTGCTGCGTCTCGAGGCAGAGGGCGGCGCGCTTGGGATAGACCTTTCCGCCTTTGCCCTTGATGGTGCCGTCGAGAAAGTTGCCGGTGTAGAACTGGACGCCCGGCTCGGTCGTCAGGACGTCGAGCGTCCGCCCGGTCGTCGGCTCTTCGACGCGCGCCGCCGGGCGCAGCGTTCCCGCCTGGCCGTTTACCACGAAGTTGTGGTCGTACCCGCCGCCGAGCTTGATCTGATCGTTTGCGGCGTCGATGCGCGCGCCAATCGGCGTCGCCTGACGAAAGTCGAACGGCGTGCCGTCGACCGGCGCGAGCTCGCCTGTCGTAATCAATCCGTTCACCACGGGCGTGAACCGGTCCGCGAACAACTGCAGCGTGTGCGCGAGAATCGTCCCAGTGCCCTGGCCCGCAAGATTGAAGTAGGAGTGATTCGTGAGATTCACGACCGTCGGCTTGTCGGTCGTCGCACGATAGTCGACGCGCAGCTCGTTGGCATCCGTCCAGGTGTACGTCACGTGCGCCGTCAGCTGCCCGGGGAAGCCTTCATCACCATCGGGGCTGATGTGAGTGAGCTCGATGGCGAGCCCATCCTTCGACTGGAGCTCGCGGCCCTTCCAGACGTACTTATCGAATCCCTTCCGTCCGCCGTGGAGGGAATTGGCGCCGTTGTTCTTCGCGAGCGTGTAGGTCTTCCCGTCCAGTGTGAACGTCGCGCCGCCGATGCGATTGCCATATCGCCCGACGATTGCGCCGAAGAAAGGATGCGTCCCGAGATAGCCGTCGAGCGAATCGAAGCCAAGCACGACATCGCCGAGCGCGCCCGCTTTGTCTGGCACCATGACCGAGACAACGATGCCGCCGTACGTCGTGATCGCCACCGACGCGCCTTTGGCGTTGGTGAGGGTGAACAGTTCCACTGGGGCTCCGCCGGGCCCCTTGCCCCACGCCTGCCGGCGTATCCCGCGGGGCTCGGCCGACGCGCCGAGGGCCAGTCCAAAGGTGACGAGCAGGAAAGACGTCAGCATGCCGGTCATTCGCACCATCTCGGAGCACTCCTCGGCCGGTATTTGATGCCGGGACGGCTCTCCAACGCAAGGGCAACCCGACAAACCCGACCAACCTGACCAACCTGGTGCCAGGCACTGTTTAAGAATGTTAATTTATCCCGGCCCGTTAACATTCTTAACAGTGCCTGGCACCATCGACTGACGTCCGGCACCCATCTCCGGGAGGCTCACGTGATTGCCCGCCGCGCTCTCTTCTCCGCCCTCAGCGCCACTGGTCTTCTTTCCCTTTCTCGCGGCGCCTCCGCGCAGCCGACTCAATCGGCGCGACCATTCAACGGGCTCACGACCGGCGTCACCGATCTCGCCCGGCTCTCACGCGCGAAGACCCGTTCGATCAGTCCCGAGAATTTCACCGGCGCCAAAAGGCGGCGGCGGACAGGCCGTGACCGGCACGGGCGAGAAGGCCGCGCGCGACCTTGGCAAAGGGTGGAAGGTGTCGCCGTCGGTGCGTATCGAGCCAGGCCAGACCTTCACGCTCGCCGAGATCGCCGGCTCGGGCGCGATTCAACACATCTGGATGACGCCGACGGGCCATTGGCGGTTCTCGATTCTTCGCGTGTACTGGGACGGCGAAACCACGCCGTCGATCGAAGTGCCTGTCGGCGACTTCTTCGCCTCGGGGTGGGGACAGTACGGACAGATCAGCTCGCTCGCGGTCGCGGTGAACCCTGGCAGCGCCTTCAATTGCTATTGGGCGATGCCGTTCCGCAAAAGTTGCCGGATGACCATGACGAACATCGCGCCCGAGGCGATGACGCTGTACTACCAGATCGACTACGCGCTGACCGATATCCCGGAAGACGCGGCGTATCTGCATGCGCAGTTCCGGCGGGTGAATCCACTCCCCTACAAAGACGTCTACCCGATCGTCGACGGCGTGAAAGGCGAGGGCCACTATGTCGGCACGCACCTCTCGTGGGGCGTGCGGAACAACGGCTGGTGGGGCGAAGGCGAGATCAAGTTCTTCATGGATGGCGACACCGAATTTCCGACGATCTGCGGTACGGGCACCGAGGATTACTTCTGCGGTTCGTACAATTTCGAGAACCGCGAGACCAAGCGCTACCAGGAGTTCACCACGCCGTATTCCGGGTTGCCACTGGTGCTTCGCCCCGACGGCCAATACCAATCGCAGGAGCGCTTCAGCCTGTACCGATGGCACATCGTGGACCCCATTCGCTTCGAGCGCGATCTGCGCGTGACCATTCAGGCGCTTGGCTGGCGGGCGGATGGCACGTACTTGCCGCTGCAGGACGACATCGCGTCGGTGGCGTACTGGTACCAGGCCGAACCGCATGCGCCGTTCCCCGCATTGCCGGCGAAGGATGTATTAGAGATTGTCTAGGCGCGAAATCCGGCGCTAAGGCCTAACAGGAGGTAACGGAGATAACAGAGGAGACTTGCGCAAGGAACTCCGTTTCCTTTGTTGTCTCCTGTGAGAACTCTTTTGGGAACTTGTCTTGCTGAGCTACAGAGTGACGCCCCCAGGCGACGCTCTCCGCTGAGATCGCCTTAAAATTGGCCAATTTCCGATCGGATCGCTCTTTGCTACATTCCTCCATCATGGTGACCAGAAGCTTTCGCCTCGCACACGTCCGTTCGCGCATCGTCGGGATCTCGCTCGCGGTTGCGCTTGGGGCCGGTCCCGCGCTGGCGCAAACGACCGTCACGCCGCCGAAGAACAAGTTCACGCCCGAACAGGACGTGAAGATCGGCCAGGAAGCTGCGGCCGAAGTGAAGAAGGCCTATCCGGTGGTCGCCAATGACGCTATCGACGACTACGTCGACCGTCTCGGCGAGCGGCTCGTGGCGGCGTCTCCGGCGAACCTGAATCAGCCCGCGTTTCGATACGACTTCACGGTCGTCAACGTGAAGGAGATCAACGCCTTCGCGCTGCCGGGCGGCCCCATGTTCATCAACCGAGGCATGATCGAATCGGCCCGGAGCGAAGGCGAAGTCGCGGGCGTCATGGCGCACGAGCTCTCGCATGTGCTCCTCCGGCACGGCACGGCCAATGCAACCAAGGCGCAGAAGTTCCAGATCGGCGCCGTCGCCGGCGCGATTGCCGGCGCCATCGTCGGCGGAGGGCTTGGCCAGGTGATCAGCCAGGGCAGCCAGTTCGGTCTTGGCACCTGGATGATGAAGTACAGCCGCGAGTACGAAAAGCAGGCCGACATCCTCGGCGTGCAGTTGATGGCACGCGCAGGCTACGACCCACGAGATCTCGCGCGGGTGTTCGAGAACATCGAGAAGCAGGGCGGGAGCGGCGCGCCGCAGTGGATGAGCGACCATCCCAACCCCGGCAACCGGTCGGCCTATATCGATCAGGAAGCGCGCCAGCTGCGCGTCGAGAATCGCCGGACGGACAATACCGACCTGCAGCGAGTGAAGCAACAGATGGCGTCGCTGCCGGCTGCGAAGTCCATGAAGGACGTCGAGCGGACTGCCCAGAGTGGGCAGGAGGGCGAAACGCCGGCATCCGTCGGGCGCGTCGGTGACCCCGTGCCGCCGCCTTCGTCGTCGTTCAGGAGTGTTCGCGGCGGCCAACTGTTCCAAGCCAGCGTGCCCTCGAACTGGCAGGCGCTGTCGTCGAACAACAGCATCAAGTTCGTGCCGCAGAACGGCTACGGCGATCTGAACGGACAGACCGTGTTCACCCACGGAGTGGAGGTGGGTGTTGCGAGGGCATCGTCGCGCGACCTCAGCGAGGCCACCAACGACCTGGTGCAGGCCTTCGCCCAGGGCAATCCGAATCTGCGCGAAGTGCGCGAGCCGCAGGTCACCCGCCTGTCGCAGCGGACGGCAATCGCCCACGAGCTCGAGAACCGGTCGGCGACCGGTGGGCGGGAGCGCGTCGGCATCTACACGACGTTTCTGTCGGATGGGAACTTGTTCTACTATCTGACCGTCGCGCCAGACGAAGACGTAAGCAGATTCAACCCGGCGTTCCAGCGGATTGGAAATTCCATCCGGCTGACCGACCGGTAACGTCAACTCGTCTCGCGGCCAAGGAGGCGATCGTGAGACGTTCAGTGCTGCTTGCTACCGCGGTTCTCCTCGCTGCTGCAGCCACGGGGCGGGCGCAATCGCCCGCGCCCGCGCCCGCGCCGGACCATGTCGCGTTTACCCCTGCTGCGCTGAAGTGGGGGCCCGCCCCACCGGCGCTTCCGCCGGGTGCGCAGGTGGCGGTCCTCGAAGGCGATCCCACGAAGGACGGTCCTTTCGTGCTTCGCGTAAAGTTCCCCGCCGGCTACAAGATTCCGCCTCATTGGCACCCGACCGACGAGCACGTCACGGTGCTCCAGGGTGCACTTCAGTTCGGCATGGGCGAGAAGTTCGATGCGGCGGCGCTCCGCACGTACCCCGTCGGTTCGTACTTCGTCGCGGCGAAGGAGATGCGCCACTTCGCGCGAGCCAAGGGGCCGACGATCATTCAGATCCACACCGTGGGGCCCTTCGTGCTGACCTACGTCAACCCGGCCGACGATCCGCGAACGAAATCGCAATAGGCAGTGCCGCAGTGCTGCAGTGCCGCAGTGCTGCAGTGCTGCCGTGCTGGTGCTGCCGTGCTGCCGTGCTGCCGTGCTGCCGTGCTGCTGCGCGTGCTGCACGGCGGCACTGTTGCACTGCTGCACTGCTGCACGGCGGCACTGCTGCACTGCTGCACGGCGGCACTGCTGCACGGCTGCACGGCTGCACTGCTGCACTGCGCTAGGCTGCCGACCGGGACCGACGCTTCCGGGTTGACGCCACCTTGCGCGGGGCCTTCGGGCCACGCCGCTTTGTCTGCGCCAGGCTCTCTCTCAAGCGCGTCATCAGGTCGATGACTTCGGCGCTCTGGCGAGGCGCTTCGGCGTGCAGCTTCGGGGTTCTGCCCTTCATCTTCGCCTTCAGCACGCGCATCAGGTTTTCCTTGTACTCGTCCTTGTACTTTTCGGGCTCCCACTCAGATGTCATGCTGTCGACGAGTGACCGCGCCAGCTGCAGCTCTTTGGGCCTGACCTCGGTCTGCTTCGGCAGTGTCAGCGTACTCTCGTCGACGAGCTCGTCGGCGAATCGCATCAGCGTCAGCACGATCGCGTCCTCGACGACCGCGACGCCGGCGAGGTGCTGGACCTCGCGCAGCAGAATCCGAGCGATCCCGACCTTGTCGGCGTCGGCCAGTGCGGCGCGCAGCACGGCGTACGCGCGCTCGCTGCCTTTTGCCGGCACGAGATAGTAGGGGACATCGAAGAAGCGAGGATCGATCTCGGGTGCGGCGACGAAGTCGAGCACGTCGATCACTCGCGACTTTTCGAGCGCGGCCGTCTTGAGGTCCTCCTTCGTCAGCGTGACGAAGTGGCCCTTTTCGTATTCGTAACCCTTGACGAGGTCTTCCCACGCGACGGCCTTGCCCTCCTTGCGGCAGACGCGCTCGTAGGAGATAGGGGACTTGTCTTTCGCATGCAGCAGGCGGAATTTCGGCCTGGCATCCCGGACCGCGGTGTGAAGCTCGACGGGAATCGCCACGAGCCCGAACGACAGCGTGCCCTTCCACAAAGCTCTGGCCATGCCTCGAGAAATGCAAGGGCAGAGCCACTTCCGCCCGCGGAGCTCGACCGAGCTGCTCGCGGAGCAGACGGGAACTCGCGGGGCTAAAGCCCCGCCGCCACAAGTCGCGCCGGCGCCCGCTTCTTGTGGAGGCGGGGCTTTAGTCCCGCGAGTTGCTTAGCCCCGCGCCTGCCGGTTCATCAGATAGGCGCCAAGTGCGGCGAGCCCGCCGGCGAGCACGACGGCGCGAATGACATGCAGCAGGTTGGCGAACCACGCGATACCCAACCCGAGCGCGGCCCACTGCACCCACCAGTGTCCGGGCGACGTCATCAAATTGACAATGAACAGGAACGCCAGGATCAACGGTGCGGTGAAGAGGAACTTCACTGCGCGATAGGTCTTGATCACGATGCGGGCACCTCTAGAAGAGATTTTACGAAAGCCTGGGACGAAAGTTTCGGGACCCGCGAAGGCGGAGCTCATCGGCCCCGCGCGGTGCGTAGGTGTGGTCTCACGACCTCGGTCCAGATTTCGTATCCCTTTCGGTTCATGTGCAGCCGGTCGTCCAGGAAGATGTCGGGCTTCGGCAGACCGTCGGGACCGAGCATGTGCGGGAACACATCGATGAAATCGAGCCGGGAATCCGTGCTGACGAACTCCTGGATGGCGCGATTCGCGGCTTTCACCGTCTCGATCTGCGCCCAGCGGGCCGGGTTCGGCGCGATCGAGATGTAGGCGATTCGCGTGGTGGGAAGCGCGCGGTGGATCGCGGAGACCAGCGCCTGGAAGTCCCGCAGTACTTGATCCGCGCTTCGGCCCGAGTTGATATCGTTGCCGCCGCAATAGACGACGACAAGCTGCGGCTGGTGCGGGATGACCGTCCGATCGACAAAGGCGGTGACCTCGGGGAGCATCGATCCGCCGAAGCCGCGGTTCACTACCGGCAGGCCCGCGAAGTCCTCCTTCAAAGTCGTCCACATCCGGATGCTGGAGCTGCCCGTAAAGACGATGCCCCCGCGCACGGGCGGATCGGAGAGATCGGCGGCCTCGAATGCCCGGATGTCCTGTTCCCAGCGCGCAGGATTGGGTCCTTCCTGAGCCGACGCCGGCACGAGTTGCAGGAGCCCGACCGCCAGGACAAGAAGAGCTCTGCGTGCGTTCAACGCTGCCACTTGTAGAGGTGCACTGCGCGCGCCCAACAGCCGAGTAGCGATCCCAACAATCGAAGTGCGCATGGTGGGATTTTGTCATAGCGCTCGTCCGGGTGTGTCGCGGATGTGAACACCAGAACGCGACCTGACGCGGCCTGAATCCAGCCATTGAGCTCGGAGCCGTGGCTTGCGGCTTGCACCTCGAGTCGGCATGACCGGACGAATTCTGATTCAGCGCGTTGTGCGTAGTGCCGGTGCCGCGGCATTGGCGAGCGCGATTGCTGCCGCTGAGCTCTCCGCCCAGGCGCAGGCACCGCCCGTCACGCCGCCGAACCCCGCCGCGCCAGTGCCATCAACGCCGTCGACACCCGCGACGCCAACAACCCCAACCACACCAGGAACGCCGACGACACCGGGGACTCCTGGTACGCCGACAACGCCAGGTACGCCGGCAACGCCCGGCACGCCGTCGACGCCTGCCACAGGCACGCCGGCCACTCCCGGAGTTGCCCCGCACGCGGGCACCGGCGTAGGCACGCCGCGCGTCGTGACCGACGAAGTCCCGCCCGGCATCTCCGGGCCGCAAGTCACGTTGACTGGCTGCGTGCGGCGGGTCGAGCGCACCAGCACCAACTCGGCGACCATCGCTGATGTGATCAATCGGCCCTTGACGGCGTACCTTCTCGACCCGGCCGCTGGATCCGCGACGGACGCTCGGGACAAGGGGGCCTCGGACGGAGCGCCATCAAAGGGCGCCAACACGGGTTCGCGTGTCACGGGCCTCATTGCTGCCAACGAGACCATCCAGTTGGAGCGTCGTGTTGGCAAGCCCGTGGAGGTCGCAGGCACGCTGCGGGCGCCGATGGTCATCGGTCCGAAGACCAAAGGGGCCGGCACGATCGACGCCACTGAGCTTCAGCCAGTGATCGTCACGTCACTGCGGCCTGCCAGTGCGAAGTGCAAGTGATCGACACCGGGCCGAGACGGAGGAGAACACCGTGAACGATCGGCAGAAGATCTACGAGATGCTCGAGAGCCTCGAGTCGGCGATGCTCGTTACCCGAGCCACCACGGGGCACCTCGAGGCGCGTCCGATGCGGATCGCCGAGGTCGAGCCCAGCGGCCCTCTCTGGTTTCTGACCTCACGCGCGAGCAAGAAGGTTGACGAGATCGTGCAGGATCCGAGGGTCCTGCTCGTCTCTCAGGACCCCGGTGGGCAGTACCTCTCAATCGCGGGAACGGCACGCGTCGTCGACGAACCGCTCCGAACGCGCCGCCTGTGGAAGGAATCGTACAAGGTCTGGTTTCCGGTTGGACCCGATGACCAGGAGATCGTGCTCGTGTCGGTGGAGCCTGAGATCGCTGAATTCTGGGACGTGAGCGGCGTCAACCGCTTCCGTTATCTCTTCGAAGCGGCAAAGGCTTATATGACCGGCGACCGCGTTCGTATCGAGGAGAGCGAAGGGCACGGCCGGGTTCGCGTCTAGCATCACAGGTTGCCAGTGGCGGAGAGGCCGCACGGGAGTACGCTATGAGCCATCGATGGCCGTCCGTGACGATCGCTGCGGTAGGAAGTCGGGCGCTGATGGTCACGTCCGTCCGGATGATCTCTTCGTCGTGCGACGCGGCGAAGGGGCCGAGCTACTGACGCCTGGAGATCCGCTCGCGGTCGCCGACTTGGAAGTCATCAAGCCGAGTCGGCGACCTTCGGCCGAATCGCGAATGAGGATGTCGAGCCGCTTCCGACGCGTCTCCTCTTTCACCGCGCTCACCACATACCAGATCGCCGTTCGGCGATAGCCCGCGGGCTGCGCCTCGAAGAACGTCCATGCCTGCGGGTTCCCGCGAAAGATCTTCTCGTCGGCTGCCTCGAGGGTCCGCGGCCGCTGTTCGTACGAATAGCGGCCCGTATTTTTCGCGACGCGGTTCTGAAATGCGGCAAGACCGGCTGGCATCATCGCGCCAGACGCGGTCAGCTCTTTCACGCGCTTGATGTTGACAGCGCTCCACGTGCTGCCGGCCTTCCGTGGCGTGAAACGGATCGTATAACTCGATTCATCGAGCGCCTTCCTGACGCCGTCAATCCAGCCGAAGGCCAGCGCGTGATCCAGCGCTTCGGGGTACGTGACGCTGTTCTTGCCCGACGACTTCTTGTAGAAGGCGACATACAGCTCGTGCACGCGGTCGTGGTTCTTCACGAGCCAGGATCGAAACGTGTCGCCCGACGCAAAGAATCTGATTGGGCGATCGGAAACGTTGCGTGCTGCCATAGCCGGCTACTTGCGTTTGCTCGTTCCCGCCGGCTTGGAAACATCCGGTACGTCCTCGCCGAGCGCGGTGGCGAGATCGATCTGGTGCTCCTGCTCTTGCCGTAAAATCTCTCGAATCTCTTCGGCCAGGGCGTACTCTCCCAGCGCCTCGCACTGCTTCACGCGCTCCCGATAGTTGCGAACCGTCGCGTTCTCGTTCTCCAGGTCGAACCGCAGCATCTGTTCGGCGTCCTCGGAGGTCTTGACGGGCTCGGCCTTCACGGTCGGCGTGCCGCCGAGATAGTCGATCTGCTTGGCGATGGTAAGTGCGTGGGCGAGTTCCTCCGACGCGTGCTTTGTCAGTTCCTGAGCGATGCTCATGTACGCCGCGCCCTTGAGCACTTGAGAGTAGGTCACATACGCAATGATCGCCTGGTACTCACGCGCGAGATCCCCATTCAGCAGCTCAATGAGCTTGGCGCGGCTTATGGGGGTGTCGGTAGCCATACTCTCACTCCTTTCGACATGGATCGGTTTTGGAAGCCAGGCGTGCAAGGCATGTTCCATGGCGCATGGCTGAGGCCGGAATTGCAAACAGCCCGTCGCAGGGCGCGCTCCCTGCCTCCAGTCCTCATGGGCACAGAGCGGACGCGTTGGCATTCGTTACACACCGTGGGATTCACACCCGATCTATTGGGCGTCTGTCCGCGGACTGATCGTAACGCCCATGGCCGCCACGGTGTCGGCCATCGTCAACCAGAGTGGGAGGCTCGACGTGGTGGTGAACAACGCCGGCGTCGTTCAGCTCACACCGTTCGAGCACGCGCATGTCGAAGATCTCGAGGAATCGCTTCGCACGCATTTCTGGGGGACCGCTGCACGTGATTCGCGCCGCGCTCCCAAAAATTCCCGTGCACGGCCGACGCGATTTCGGTTCGAGCGCTCACGCGCCGGATTCGGGTGTAGGATTGGCGCCATGAGCGGCCCCTGACGTCAAAACCGCGCCCCCCCCGAGTGCCGATCCGCGTCAGTCGTCCGCCCAGCTGCCATCTCTCAATCTGCGCGTCGCGGGACGCTCGGAGTGCGGCCCGGTGCGCGCAAACAACGAGGATCGGTTCCTGGCGGTTCGACTGGAGCGGGCGACCACGCCAATTGCCACCAACATCGGTCCTGAGGACCTGCGTTTCGTGCCCGCCCAGACGTTCTGGGCCCTTGCCGTGGCCGACGGCATGGGAGGCCACGCGGCCGGGGAAGTGGCCAGCACGCTCGCGCTCAGTCGGGCCCTCGAGTTGTCGCAGCAAGGCTCGCGTTGGTTCGTGTCGATCGGCGACGAAGAGGCCAAAGAAATCATGGCGCGCCTCGAGTCCGTCCTCACGTCCGTCGACCGCGCCGTCAGTGAGCATGGATCGAGCCGCGAACACTACGCCGGGATGGGGACGACGCTGACCGCCGCTGCAGCGGCCGGCGATTGCCTCTTCGTCTGTCATGCCGGCGATTCGCGCATCTACTTGCTCCGAGGCGGCCATCTGAGTCGACTCACGCGAGATGACACGATGGCGCAGGAGCTCGTGGACGCGGGTCTGATGGATGCCGGCGACATGAAGAAACATCCCGCCAGCCACGTCCTCACGCAGGTGATTGGCCGAGGAAATGCCGATTTCGAGCTGCGCCTCGTGCGGCTCCAACACGGCGACCGTCTGGTGTTGACGACCGACGGGCTGACCGATGCGCTCGGCGATGCCGATCTGGCGTTGATTGCCTCCAACGGTGACTGCGATGCTGCCTGCAACGCGCTCGTCGATCGCGCGCTTGTGTCCGGCGCCACCGACAACGTCACGGCCATCGTCGCCGACGTGGACCTTGCGAGCGGCTAGACAGAGGCGGGGCTAAAGCCGCCACCACAAAAAAACTCAATCGTATTTCGCGCGGCGGCGGTGTCTACTCTCCACCAGGCTTTCTAACCTTTCACTGCGTGAGAAGGCGACGCCTGAGGCCCGCGCGCGGCACCCTCGACGACGTCAATCTGCAGTTCCGGATTCGTCGCCGGGACGTGGGTGACCGGCAAACCCAACTCACTACGGACGATGTTGCAGCCTTGCGCGATCGCGCTCGCTTTGTAGAAGGCGATCTCGCGGTTGCATCCCTGCCGGCCGAAGCCGCAGTCGCTCGACACGATGAGCTGTTCGACCGGAATGTGCTTCAGCGCGCTTCGGATCTCGCCGGCCACATCCTCGGCGCGATCGGCCTGCAGCGTGCGATGGCTGACCGCGCCGACGCAAATCTTCTTCTTCAGGTCGTTGCGGAACGGCGCAAAGAGCTCGATGTCGCGCTGATTGCGATCCTTCATCTCGAGCGTCCACACATCCCCGCGGCAGCGTTCCAGGTAGATCTCGATGGAGTTCGCGTAGCTCGTGTCTTCCATCACCCGCTGCATGTTCGGATTGCCCCAGCAGGTATGAATCCACAGCTCCACATCGTCCAGCCCCTGCACTTCGCGGTTGAAGGCGTCGATGAGGAACAGCACCTCTTCGTGATCCTTGCCGAACGTGTTCGCCATGAAGTGAAACGTGGGCTCTTCGATCTGTATGAGGCGGCAGCCGGCATCGCGCAGCGCCAGGAGCTCGGCGTTCATCGCGACTGCCATGTCCCAGATCACTTCGCGCTTGTCGCGGTATTTCGACGTGTGGATGTCGAGGAACAGCGCCATCACCTGCGAACAGCACGTGCCGAAGCGCACCGGCTTCGGCGTCTTGCCTTGGGTGATGCGCCAGATCTTCGGATACCCGAGCGGCCGATGTTCGATCGTGTCGACGACATGCGGCCACCGCCAGCCGGTGTAGATCTCGTTGAGGAGCGTTCCGGGCGGGTAGAGTAGCCATGGCGCGCGCGTGGCGTCGGGCTGCAGGTAATCGCCCTCGAAGCCCGCCCAGCGCTGCAGCGGATAGTGGTGCCACGCGCGGCCCGCCATGTCCTCGTCGCAGTGATAGTCGCCGTGCGTCAGCAGGTCGAGGCCCGCGCGCTCCTGGTCGCTGACGACCACCGCAAGGGCGTCCTGGAATTTCTCCCGGAACCGCACGTCCTGCATGCAGGTGTCGAGCGGCTGGCCCCACATGCTCACGTCGAACCACCGTGGACGAGGCCACGAGCCGGTCACGGTACTTGGCAGCATCAGATTCGCAGTCGCCGTAAACATTCCGCTTACCTCTTTTCGAATGGACCGGGGCAATCCTAGTCAACGGCGTGCGCGGCTGGCAACAGCTCATCCGCCAACAGCGCACGAGCTTCGCCGCGCGTCGGTCTGAATTAAGCATTCAGGATGGCCTCAGTGTCTGCCATAGTGAAAGTGAAACATGAGCCGCCCCAGCGGCTCAGCTGTGACGTCGCCTCAGCAGACGTCAAGGAGTGAAGACATGACCCGTATGCGTTCCGCGATGTGTATGTCGGCGGCGATGATGCTCGCCGCCGTGACGGTGACTGCGCAGGATGCAATGGACAAGCCTGCGGCCAAGATGGACAAGAAGGCGCAGAGCATGACCGGCTGCGTGCAGGCGGGCTCCTCGCCGGGCACGTTCATGCTCACCAACGCCACACCGACCATGGGTGACGAGAAGATGGGCGCCGACGCGATGGGTGCCGCGAAGGCGGGCACGGGGCCGATCATGTTGAGCGCCACGGACGTGGACCTCGCCGCGCACGTGGGTCACAAAGTGACGGTCACGGGCTCGATGAGCGGAAAGATGAAGCACGACGACATGGCCAAGGATGCCGACAAGACCGCGGCGAGCGGCACGGACAGCGCCGCCGGCGGTCCGACATTGAAAGTGAAGTCGGTGACGATGGTCGCGACCACCTGCTCATAAGCTCCAGGGCGCCCGAGTGCGCTCCTGCGCGCCGTTCTTCCACCCGTCGGGCCGGACACAACCGGCCCGACGCCTCTTTCGCTCTCGCGCGCGACTCTGAGATAAGCTCCACGCGATGAGCCCCTCGCGCGACGTGTACATCGGCACCGATTGCGGCGCCACCACCTCGAAAATTGGCGCTATCTGGGACGATGGCACCACGGTATCAACCGAGCTGCTGCAGCGGCGGACGAACGCCGATCTCGGGCCCCAGGCCGTCGTCTCGTCCTGGATAGACGCCATGGCGGATTACCTCGCGGCCAACGATCTGCAATGGGATCAGGTGAAAGGCGTGGGCCTTGCCATTCCCGGGCCGTTTCAGCGCTACGGCGTGTTGGACCGTTCTGCCAATCTGCCATCGAGCTTTGCCGGGTTCGACGTGCACACGGCGTACAGCAACGCGCTGACCGATCGGGTGCAGCGGCCTGTCCCCGTGGCCGTGGGAAACGACGGCGATTGCGGCGGTGTGGCCGAAGCGCAGCGCGTCCGCGGATCGACGATGGCGACCGTGTTGATGCTCGCACCGGGCTCCGGGCTCGGGTGCGCGTTTGTCGACCGACAGGGCCTGCCACTCACAGGCGACAGCCTCGCGGGAATGGAAGCCGGTCACATGCCCGCGGCGTTGCACCTGCTGGGCGTCAAGCCCCTCCCGTGCGGCTGTGGCCGCAACTGGGGGTGCGTCGAGGCCTATACGACCCTCTCTGGCCTGCCGTACCTGCTGGAGGAAAAGCTGGGCGGCCACCCGGAGCATCCGCTCGCGCAGTCGCCGCTCGGGCCCAGGGAGCGTGCGTTTGCCGTACGCGGGCTCGCCAATGAGGGCGACCCGCTCGCCGTGGAACTGTTCGACTTCCAGGCGCGAGCGCTCGGCCTGCATCTGGCGTCGCTTGCGATGGCGCTGGACCCGCTGTTCGTCGTGATTGGCGGCGGCCTGATGGATCCCGAGTCGACGACGGCGGCCTTTCGCGAGCGATACCTTCGCGTCCTTCGCGAAGCTGCCGATCCTTACCTGTGGCCGGCGCAGCGCTCGAGGATGACGATCGTCCCCGCCGCGCTCGGCGATCTGTCGCAGGCGATTGGTGCCGCACTGTTGTCGCTCTATCAGAGGCGCGCGTAGCGCTCGCGCGTCAGATCGCGCTCATGTCCTTGACGACCACGGTGACGCTCTGACGCTCGAAGAGGGCGTACTGGCGCTCCAGATCGGCGCCCTGCGGGCCACTGATGATCCAGACCATGACGAGCGACATGTCGCGGAACCCCCGAGGGTCCCAGTCGAACAGATCGACGAACTGCATTTGCGCGCCTGAGAAGTCGAGGTCCTTTGGCGCTGCTTCCCAGTAGCGGTCGCCGTCTTCGGAAGGCCGCTCCACGAGGACGGTGAGCGGGCCTGTACCGGCGATCACCTGCAGGTGCGTGAACGGCTCGTCATCGGCCTGGCGCTCGTCATCCAGATCCAATGGGGCGAGCACGATCGCCTGGAACAACAGGCGGCGAATCTGGTCGAAGCGCTTCACCGCGGATTCGTCCGGGTCCTCGCTCAGCAGAAACGAATTCCACACCGAGCGCGCGCACTCGCAGTACCGCTGAATCAAGTGGTCGGGCGTCATGCCGAATCTCCCGGGCGGGCAGGCGAATCTCTTACTTGCCGGGCTCGCTGACGGCGACGTCAAACGTCAGGTCCACACCCACTTTGTGGTCGCCCGCCTCGACCATTGGCGCCGACGTCCGCAGCGTGCCCACGAGGCGTGGCGTCGCCGATTTCAGCTCGAGCACGAGGTCATCGTCGAAGATCGAGAACGCGTCGTCTTGCCCTCCGACGAGAAACTCGTTGGTCAGGAGTTTGCCGTCGCCATTGACGGTGAACGAAAGGCCGGACAGGGCCTTCTCCATGAAGAGGCTCTTCCAGGCGCCCTCGAAGATACCCGGCACCAGCGGCTCGTTCGCGCCCACACGGGTTCTATCGAGAAACTCCTTCTTGTCGGCCGGTTTGTCCGAGACGAGGACACTCACCAGCGATCCCAACCCGCCCGTGTAGGCAATCGCTGAAATGGACTTCGCGGGAATCTTCGTCGCGCCGACGGTGATGGTGCCGGTGACAGGCAGTGCTTGCGCGAGGAGTTGCGCGGCTGCGACGACCAGGCAGAATAGCGCCGGGGCGACGAGCGTCCAACGCGCAGCGGCGCGCGGCGTGCGTCCGTCGGGTCCGGTCGACGTGGTTCCGTGCATGGTGTGGTCGGACATCGGCACGCTCCTTCGGCTGGATCGTTGCGGTTGGTCAGGGTACAGCGTCGAGAGTGTAATCGAACTCGTACGAGTGCTTGCCGTCGGCGATGATGATGGCCATCTTGCCGGAAAGGCCCACGAGTTGCCCGGTGCCGGAATCTGGCACGACGGTGACGGTCAATTGCGGCGTGCCGCGGCTCATGATTCCGGTGTGCTGCAGGATGAACGTTCCCGTGCGTCCCGCAAGCGTGCCGGTGACGCGCTCGATCGCGACATACCCGGCGGAGCTCTTCACGCTTGTGAGGCCGGTGAGCATCTCGCCCTTGCTCGTCGCCTCGAGATCGCCGTGGAACTGCTTGTCGATCGACATCCGGCCGAGCGTCGTGCCTTCGGTCTTGTCGTACGCCTCCAGCGGATTCAGCTTCACATCGAACGTACCGGTCGCGTGGGTCGTCATAGCGGCTTTTGCCTGCCTGATTTCCGGAGGGGCGGAGCTCGGTTGCGCCTGGGCGGGGGAGGCCAGCGCCAGCCATACACCGAGACAGGTAATCACGTTGTGCACGGTCGGCGAGCTCCAGGAAACCGTCGTCCTCGTGGTAAAACCCCTGTCATCCTACGCTAGGATGCGTGCCGGGGAACAGCACAGGTCAAACTGCTTGTGCACGTTCACTATTCGGAGATGCCCGACGCTGTGAAATCTGTGGATCGAATTTGTTCTTGGCAGTGCCGCAGCGCTGCCGCAGTGCCGCAGTGCCGCAGTGCCGCAGTGCTGCAGTGCCGCAACCTGTTCGTGCCGAGGAGAGCATATGAACCGGCGGGACTTCCTGCGTGGAGTGGTGACGACGGCATCTCTGCCGATGCTGGAGCGCGTCGCGTCCGGAGGACAGGCGTCCGACGCCGAGTGGGTCGTATTAGCCGAGCGGCTGAAGCCGTCACTTCGGCGCACGCTCAGGGCGCCAGTCGCCGTCGTGCAGCCGACGGCCGATCCGAGCGCTTTTCTTCGGTGGCGCATGGATCGTGTCGCCGCCGCCGAGTCGCTTCGAGAGCGGTTGTTGAAGGCGGGCGATACGGTCGTCCTCGACTTCGGCACCCATCTGACCGGCTATTTCTCGTTCTCGCTCAAAGGCGAGGGCCGCGGCATCGACGCGCCCGCGCGGTTGAAGTGCACTTTTGGCGAGGTGCCGGGCGAGGTCGCTGAACCACTCGATCCGTACAAAGGCTGGCTGAGCCGCGCGTGGCTGCAGGACGAAGTCATCAACGCTGATGTGCTCCCAGCCGTTATCGAGCTGCCGCGCCGGTATGCGTTCCGCTACGCGAGGATCGACGTCGTCGCGACCTCCGCCAATTATGCGGTCCGCATCAGCGACGTGAAGGCCACGGCGGTGACATCGGCGGCTGAAACGGTGACGCCGTTGCCGGCATCCACACCGGAGCTCCTGCGGCGAATCGACGAGGTCAGCATCCACACGCTGCGAGAATGCATGCAGACCGTGTTCGAGGATGGGCCGAAGCGCGATCGCCGATTGTGGATTGGCGACCTGCGTCTGCAGGCGCTCACGAACTACGTGACTTTCCGTAACTTCGACCTGGTGAAGCGCTGTCTCTTTCTGTTTGCCGGGCTCCCCCGCGAGGACGGTCTGGTCGCCGCGTGCGTCTTCGAGGATCCGCGCCCGCTGCGCGGTCACGAGTACATCATGGACTATGCGGCCCTCTATGGCGCCACCGTGCTCGACTACGCGGTCGCCTCGAACGACTGGGAGACCGCATCTCGGCTCTGGCCCGTCGTCCGACGTCAGATGCAGCTCCTGACTCCATACGTCTCTCCCGCGGGCGTGTTCGTCGATCCCGGCAAATGGTGGATCTTCATCGACTGGAGCGAGCCGCTCGAGCGCACCGCGTCCATGCACGGCGTGCTGCTGTATTCGCTGCGGCAGGCACTCGAGCTGGCGCGGAAAGTTGGTGCGCCCGAGGTCGACGAGTACAGCCACCGGATCGAGCAGATGACAGTCGCCGGTCACAAGGCGTTTTTCGATCCGACGCGCCGCCTGTTCGTCAGCGGCCCAAAGCGACAGATCTCGTGGGCAACGCAGGCTTGGATGGCGCTCTCCGGCATTGCCTCGCGTGAAGAAGGCGCGCAGGCCTTGACGGCCGTGAAGGCGGCGACCGACGCGGTCAGGCCCGGCGCGCCGTACCTGTATCACCATGTCGCCGAGGCGATGATTCAGTGCGGTCTCAAGGCTGAGGCCCTCGACCTGATCCGCGGGTACTGGGGCGGGATGGTGGATGCGGGCGCCGACACCTTCTGGGAAGTCTACGATCCGAAAAGCCCGCTCCTCTCACCTTACGGCAACGTCCTCACGAACAGCTATTGCCATGCGTGGAGCTGCACGCCAGCCTACCTTTTGCGCAAGGGCGCCCCGGTCTGATCTGAAGCGCAATCGCTAGACGTCGACCAGAACGTCAAATCCGCCATAGACCATGCGTTTACCGTCGAAGGGCATGGCCTTCTGGTCCATCATTTTTGCCAGACGCGGGTCTTTCATGACCTTTGCGTTGACACGATCGCGATCACGCCGCGACCTGAACACGATCCAGGAAAACATCACCGTCTCGCCTGGCTTCAGCTTCATCTGTCGCGGGAATGTACTCCCCCACTTCACATCGAGGTCCTCGCCGACACACTCCTTCACCTCGAGCGCGCCGTGTTCACGCCAGACTTTGCCGGCCTTCTGGGCCATGCGGCGGTAGGCGGGCAGATTCTTCTTCGGAACGGGCACGACATAGCCGTCGACGTATCGCATCGATCTCTCCTTGGGTGACGTATTTAACGATATGGACCGAAAGCCAAAGCCAGCAAGTCTATCCATAGATTACTCAGATTTCACGGATTCTTACGGGTTTGACAGACATCGGCTCTAGTTCGATGCTCACGGCAGGAGACCAAGTGTGAAGTGGTCTCTGACGGCGCTCAGGTACGCGATCCTGCGTGACGCTCCGCGTGACGACCGGCGCCGGTCGTCAAAGAGCGTCACGCCGAGTTGCTTCAATGAGCCCGTAAGAATCGGTGAAATCTGTGAAATCGGTGGATTGAATTTGTTCTTGGCGTCCACGCGGAGCTAAAAGTCCCGCCTCCACATCGGTCCAGTGACGCGACTGGATTTCACGGTCGTGTGTCATAACTTCGGCGTGAACTGCGCCAGATCGTAGATGCCGAGCATCTTCTCGATCGAGGCCACGCGATCGACCATCTTCTCGAAGCCGTCTTCACCGAACAGCTGGTGTTCCTTCTTCTCGAAGTCCTCACCCAGTGCCCCGAACTCCTGTTTCGACACAACGGTCCTGAGCGCCGGAAAGAGCACCGTATCCTCGCGCGCCTCGTGCGGCGCATACATGCGAACGAACTGCTGCATCAACTCCTTCAGCGTTGACGCCGAGTGCAGATCCTTGAGCGCCTGCGCCGTCGCCAGCTCCGTGATGTGATCGGTGACTTCACGACCGGCCATGTGCTGCGCTCGAAGGACCTTTGTGAGATCCGTGAGGCGCCCGGCCTTCTCGAAGCGCGGGAACAGATAGTCCTCTTCCAGCCTCTCGTGGTAGTCCTCGATAAACGTGCGGATGATCTCTGCGCTGTCGCGCACGGCCTCGGGCGGGAGATCCTGCTTGCCGTCGATGCGGCGGATAGCTTCCTCGTAGACGAGCAGCACACGCTTCAGGACGCCATGCTCGCGCATGAGATCTTCTGGAGGCGCTACGTCTTCCTCGTCTTCCTCTTCGGCCCGCGCAGTGCGGTGCTCCGTGGCCTGCCCGCTCTGCACCAGGGCGGCAGGCACGAACAATCCGGCGCCGGTCACGCCCGCCCGCAAGAACCCGCGCCTGTCCAGATCACCGCCATGCAGATCGAGATGCCTTGCCATAACCGCCCCGTCAGTCCGCGACATTTGGACCCAGTGCTCACTTGTGCTGACTGTTCTGGTGGCGGGCCTTCAGGCCCGCGTGCGCCGCCTGTTGCGGGGCTGAAGCCCCGCCTCCACGTGAACGGCGCACCTGTTCCTCACCGCTCGAACGCATAGTCGATCGAGACCGCCGGCGTGACGTCGGCGCCCAGACCGACGTCGGTGATGCGGAACAACAGGCTCGTGTTCACGAGCCAGCTGCCGCCGATATTCCACTTCGCCCCGGTGACGATGAACATCGTGTGAACACCGCGGTCGCTTGGGAGCCAGCGCATCGTTTCTACGTTTGGCAGAACCGGATGCGGCTGGTAGACGTCGCTCACCCGCGTCAGCTCCGAGAGATACCGTCCCATCAGCTCGCCGACGATCGTGACGCGCGAGCTGGCGGCGAAGGTGGTGGCGGTGCTCCAGAACACTTCGCGCGAGACGCCGCCCACACCGACGCCGCCGTTGGCGTGGAGTGCGAGCTGGCCCTCCTCCCACGATCCGATGGCCAGCATCCGGCTGCCGACCCCTTCGGTGCCGAGCAGATCCTCTTGACGCCCCGTCGGGAGACGCAGGTCGGCGCCCACGGAGAAACCGCGACTGTCGCCGCCAAGCAGGTGGTATCGGCCATTCACGACGATGTCGCCGAGGCCGGTGGCGACGCCTGACTGACGCGACTGGAGCGATGGGACGCCGCTGACGGTGCGCATGCGCTGACCGGAGAACCGGATGCTCACGATGGGCACGCTGGCGCCGACCGAGACCCGGTCGGTCAGGCCGTAGGTGAAAAATGGCGTGACGGAACTAGACACGAAGTCCAACGTGAGCGTGTCGATGCTGAAAGGGTCCACCGCGCCAGTGCCTCTGGCCGCATTCGTGGGAAACGTGCCGGCGCCGAGGTCGGCGCCCTGCAGCGATCCAAAACTGGCGTACTGATAGCTAATACCCATGGACGCCTGTCCGCGGCCGTTGCGCAGCGTGCGTTCGGTGAAGAACGGTCCGAACTCGTTGCTCGCCCGTTCGAAGAGTCCCAGGTCCGGCCTCAGGCGATACACGAACCCGCCGGTTGACGCAGCCGTGGGCAGCGTCGCGACTTCAACCAGGAAGAGCGACGCGACCGTGTTGGTAGTCGCCACGGCGGCCGCCGGATCGGGCACGAACGTCCCAGACGCCCGCTGTTCGGTGAGCAGGGTTGCGAGCTGCCCCAGAATCGACTGCGCCTCCGATTCAACCGTCGTGCAGAGGAGAGAGCATCCGAAGGCGAGCGCAATCAGCGGAGCGCGCTTCGTCACGAGAACCTCCTTGTAGCAGTGGCGTTGAAGCGGCGCAGCATGCCGTCACGACGCGTTGACGGCCTCAATCTTCCATTCGGCTCCTACTTTGCGCATCTTGAAGAGCCACTGCTGCGAGGCGACACGGGGTGCTGGGGCGCCCACCTTTCTGACGTACTGAATCTTGCCGCGGCATCGCGCGCTCGCCGTCTCGCCCTCCACGCTGACGTCACACTGATCGAAGACCAGGCCTTGTGACTTCAGCGTGGCGAACGCTCTGGACAATGCCCGCCGATCCACGGATGGCCACACGGCCGCGGCGGCCACGACGTCGAGTTCGGCGTACGCGGTGACGTAGTGGCCGAGCGTTTGACGCACTGCGTCCGCATCGACCGCGCTCAACGACACCTCCGAAAGCCCGCCAACAGGCGCCACCGCGGCCATGGGTGCGACGCGGGCCAGGGCCACTGTCTCGGGCGCGGGCCCAGACGCTGCGGCGATCGCCGGAAGCGACGGCAGTGACGGAGGACTCGACTTGCGCACGTCGCGCGGACGTGGCATGAGTGGAGTGGACGGACGATCGATGCTCGGCGGCTCAATCGGGGGCCGCTCGAATGGAACGATCGGCGCGACCAAAGTCGGCCTCGGGAGCGCCTTCGCAACTGGCTTTTGTGCTGGCACAGTGGCCCGATTACGCGCCGTCGGCTCCTCGCTGTGTGTCCTTTGCGATACCTGAACAGGAGCGGGTTGAAATGTGCGCAGTCCCCACACGGACATCGCGATGCCCAGCAGGAAGGCCACGAGCGTAATCGTGATGCGGCGCACGGCCTGCGGCTGCACCCACGCGCCGCGCCGGAGTGGTGGCCTCGTCCGGCCCTGGGCATCCTGCGTTGATGCCGTTGGCTCCGACGTCGATCGCGGTGCGGCGCGCCGGACGCCCGACGAGACGGCGTCCACGACCGCATCGATGTCGCTCGGGGCCGGTGGTGGTACGGTGTCGGCGCTCCGTGGCTGCTCCGGATCAGAATCGTGATCGTTGCGTTTGCTCATAAGCGCGGGCGTTCGTCTAAGCAAAATACGTCCCGCCGGCTCGTCGCTGCTGGAGCGTGCGTTTCGCCCTCTCGCTCGATTCGTCTGGCCGTGGTTCATCGGGCGGGCGTGTAGTCGTGTAGCGACAGCGGCCGTCCTGTTTGGTTTTGCGACACTCGTGATGTTCGCGAGGAGGAGCTCGCCTCGCCGGTGAGGAACAGCGCTTGCGTAGAGGTGAGGAACGTGGCCATGAAGCTCGTCCGCAAGTCGAAGCCGTCCGGCCCGAGGAGCGTTCCGCACACGGCCAACGACAAGAGTGCGGGCCACGCGGCGTCCCCGAAGATTTACACACGTGAGGATGGCCGGATCTTGCTCTCGGCCGAGCCGCTCGCGGGGTCGGGTGTGCCGCGGCCGCGGCCGGCTGAAACGCTGCTGAACGTTTCGAAGGCGGTCGGCTCGCGGCTTGGTCTCGAGGAGGTCCTCAGGCAAACCACTTCAGAGCTGGCACGCGCGCTCGGCGCCGACATCGGCAGCGTGTGGCGTCTCAATGCGACGGTGCGCGATCCCGATCCCGAGCCGGTCGCCCGTTATCCCGCGCCGACCAACGTGCCGGATGCCGCGATCTCGTTTCTGAACGCGTCCCATCGTCTCTTGACCAGCGGGATCTGCCAGACCGGCGTGCCCGTGTACAGCAGCGACAGTGCCCACGACGCGCGGTTCGAGTACCCGCTCCTCGGGATCCTGCATCACCGCTCGGTGCTGATGCATCCGCTGCGTGTCAGGGGGCACCTCGCCGGCATCTTCGTGTTCATCTGGACGCGCGCGCGGCATCATTTCGAGCCGGTGGAGCTCCGCCTCGTCGATGCCGTGACCCAGCAGGCGGCCATCGCGATCGAGAACGCGGCACTCGTGGCCGAGATCGGGCAGCTCAACGAACAATTGGAACGGCGTGTCGTCGATCGGACCGCCAGATTGAAACGGACATCGGCGGAACTGCGCGCGTCCCGGCGCGAGCTGCGCGCGCTCTCGACGCATATGGAACGCCTACGCGAGGGCGAGCGCACGCAGATCGCGCGGGAGATTCACGATCAGCTCGGACAATCGCTCACGGCGTTGAAGATCGATCTCGCGCGCCTCATCGACGAGCGCGGATTCGCCCTCGATTCGGGTCGGCTGCTGGTCATGGTCGATGGCATGGTCGACACCGTCAGGCGCATCGCGAGCGAGCTGCGTCCGCAGATTCTCGATGATCTGGGTCTGGTCGCCACGATCGAATGGCAAGCGCAGGAGTTCGAGAAGCGGACTGGTGTGCGGTGTCGCGTGCGCTGTAAGGGCGACACCTCGGTCGCGGTGGACGCCGACCGATCGACGGCACTCTTTCGCATCCTCCAGGAAATCCTGACCAACGTCGCGCGGCACGCCGCGGCAAGTCGCGTCGACATCGCACTGACGATCGGCAAAGCGTCGGTGCGTCTGGACGTGCGCGACAACGGAAAGGGCATCGGCGAGCTGCCGGGTTCTCGCCGCAGGCAGCTCGGGCTGCTGGGAATGCAGGAGCGCGCAGCGGCCTTCAACGGCCACGTCATCGTCTCTAACGCGCCACGGTGCGGCACGAGCGTGCGGGTGCGTGTGCCGCTGCCCACCGACGATTTGGCGTCACCCTGAATCGTGATGGACATCATTCTCTGTGACGATCACCCCGTCGTCCGCGAAGGCTTGACCAGGATCCTGCTGTCGCACCTGGATATCGCCTCGATCAGAGAAGCCGACAGCGGCCAGGCGCTGCTCGATCTGGTACGCGATCAGCGCTGTGATGTCGTGGTGCTCGATATCGGGCTGCCCGGACGAAACGGCCTCGATGTGCTGCGCCAGTTGAAACAGGAGCGGCCCCGAACGCCGGTCCTCATGCTCAGTGTGCACGCGGCCGATCAGTACGCGCTCCGCTCGCTGCGCGCGGGCGCGTCGGGCTATCTCACGAAAAACCTGGCGACCGAGGAGCTCGTAAAAGCCATCCGCACCGTCGTCTCCGGCCGCCGGTATGTCACGGCGGATGTTGCAGAGCGCCTGGCCGACGACCTCGACCGCCCGAGCGATCGATCGCCGCACGAGACGTTGTCCGATCGCGAGTTCGAGGTGCTGAGCCTGCTTGCGTCGGGCAAGAGCGTCAAGCAGGTCGCCGACGACCTGTCGCTGAGCTACAACACGATCTCGACGTATCGATCGCGAGTCTGCGGCAAGCTCGGCGTGAAGACGGATGCAGAAATCATCCGCTACGCCATCAGGCACGGTCTCGTCGATTGATGGATTCGCGGCACAGAACGGCGTAGGGGCGCACTGCGTGCGCCCTTGTCACAAATTCCACGACACGCGTTTCGTGTTTTCCGCGACGTCACTTTCAATCCTTACGCGATAGAGTAAGCCGCGACCGGCCGTTATAGTTCGCCCTTACCGTCAACTCGGGCGACGGCGGTTCTCAACGGTGAGGGCAGCGATCGTCCGACCTTCCAAGAGGAACAGGCACATGAAGGTGAAGACTGACGTCAAGGGCGGCGGGTTGCTGGGTCTCAACCTGATTGCGATCGTCGTGGTCGATCTCAATCTGCTGGGTGGCTGCAAGCAGCCCTGTTACAGCTCCTGCTCCAGCCCGTGCAAGTGATCGCAGGGTAATCCGGGCATCCGCCCGACCGACATCCGAACCCAGGGCGAGGCGTGAGGTGACGACTGGATACCTCGCGCCTCGACTCCGGTCTTCCCAATGATGCGAGATTCCTTCACGTTCTCTCGCACGATGCGCGCGCTGGACGCGGAAGGAATGAGTCCGACGCTCCTGGCCGTGACCCTTCTGGCCGGGCTCGCCGGTGTCTGGAGCGGCTGGCTGCTCGCGGCACGAGTCCCCGTCTATCAGCGCAGCGATTCGGCTCGCCTCGAAGTCGAGCGCGTCCATCCCGTCGCCGCGACCGTCGCGGGCCGCGTCGTGAAGACGGCGCTGGTCCTGGGCCGCGCGGTCAATCAGGGCGACGTGCTCGTCGAGATCGAAGCCGATCGGCAATGGCTCGAAACCACCGGCGAGCGCACGCGTCTTGCGGCCGTTAGCCGTGAGATCGATGCCCTCCAGCACGAAATCCTGTCGCAGCAGCAGGCCACTGACGAATCGCGGCTCGCGGCCAAGGCGGCGCTCGTCGAGGCGTCGCAGGGTGCGGTCGCCGCGGACGCCGCCGCCAGGCAGGCGCAGAGCAAGCTGGCGCGGCTCGGTACAGCTGCAGCGCCAGGGCCTGACCTCCGTCGCGGATGTGGAAACGGCGCGGAGCGAAGAGCAGGCGCGCGTGGCAGACCTCGCCGCGGCCCGCGCCGGAGTCGATCGCCTGCGTGCGGAGCAGGTAGGCGCCCAGCGCGACAAGCGCGGACAGCTGGCCGCCTTGAATCGCCAGCGCGCCAATCTCGAAGGGCTGAAGGCGGCGGCGACATCCACCTTTGCGCGCGCCGAACGCGAGGTGGAGCTGCGCCGTATCAAGGCGCCCGTCTCAGGGCACCTCGGTGAGGTCAATCCCGTTCAGGTCGGCGCCGTCATCCTCGAAGGCCAGCAGCTGGCCTCCATCATCCCCGCGGGACAGGTACGCGTCGTTGCCGAGTTCACTGCGCCGGCGCTCGGGAAGCTTCATCCTGGACAACCGGCGCGTCTTCGACTCGATGGGTTTCCCTGGACCCAGTACGGTCACGTCCGGGCAACCGTGACGCGCGTGGCGAGCGAGACGCGCGAGCAGCGCGTGCGCGTGGAGCTTTCGGTGGATCGCCGGAGCAATGCGTCGATCCCGCTCCAGCACGGAATGCCTGGAGCGGTGGAAGTGGAAGTGGAGCGCGTCGCGCCATTCGCGCTGCTGCTGCGATCGCTTGGCCAGAGCCTCTCCGACCCGTCGCCTGAGGCGACGGAAACCAACAGGAAGCCGGAGCCGCCGAATCCATGAGGATGCCGCGCCGGTTGTCGTGGCGGCAGCCCTTCAGGGCCGCGTGGCCGGATCGACGCCTGCTGGCGCCAGAGGTCGTGCAGACCTCGGCGATGGACTGCGGCCCGGCGGCGCTCAAGAGTCTGCTCGAAGGCTTCGGCATTCCGGTCAGCTATCCCCGGCTGCAGGACGCCTGTCACACCGATCTCGACGGCACCTCGATCGATACGCTCGAACAGATCACGCTGACGCTCGGCCTCGAGGCCGAGCAGATCATGGTGCCCGCCGACCACGTGCTGCTCGAGGTGGCACGCACGCTGCCTGCGCTCGTCGTGACACGCCGCGAGAATGCGTCGCACTTCCTGGTGGTCTGGCGCCGGCATGGGCCCTTCGTGCAGGTGATGGATCCCGCAAAGGGACGACGGTGGCTCACGCATGAAGCGCTGGTCTCGGAGCTGTATGTCCATACGCAGCGCGTGGCCCCGAGCGACTGGCGGGAATGGGCCGGGTCGGCCGAGTGTCTCGCCAGCATCAGGGAACGTCTCGGCGTGCTCGGGGTGTCCGCGGACGCCGTCGAGCACCTGGTCGACCGCGCGACGACGGACACGAGCCTGCTTGGCCTGGCAACACTGGACGCGTCGACGCGCATGGCTTCGGCGCTGGTCCGCGCCGGCGGCGTGAAGCGCGGGGGCGAAGCGGCCGAGGTCCTCGAGACGATCGCGAAGCGGGTGGCTGGCGGTGAGAATCCCCAGTCGCTCGTGCCGCCGGTGTACTGGTCGGTGCTGCCGGACACCGCCTCGAACGGTGAGCAGATCTTCCTGAGAGGCTCGGTCCTGCTGCGAGCCCGGGCGCGCTCGACGGCTGCCCCGGGCGATCTGCCTCACGCGAGTGCGCCTGCGCTTCCCGAAGGGCTGATCGATGCCATACGAGCGCCGCAGCCGCGACCGTTCGCCGAGATGTGGCGGATGGTTCGGGAGCGCGGAACGCTGACGCCGTCGATCCTGGCGGTGGCCGGAGTGCTTGCCGCCGCGGCCGCGGTCTTCGAGATGCTCATGCTGCGCGGCCTGCTGGAAATCAGCAACATCCTCAGCCTGCGAGAACAGCGCTTCGTTGCGGTGGCGCTGGTCGCCGCCTTCATGGCCGCGATGGTGGTGCTCGAGATCGCGACCGGCGTCGGCCTCCTCGGCATGGGCCGGCAGCTCGAGGCGCGCCTGCGCACGACGCTCCTGGAGAAGCTGCCGCGACTCGGCGACCGCTATTTCCGCACGCGTCTCATCTCGGACCTCGCGCACCGCGCGCACAGCGTGGACGTCGTGCGCTCGCTGCCCGATACGGCAGGGCGCCTCGCGCGCACGTCGCTGCAGCTGGTCTTCACGGCTGCCGCGCTCGCATGGCTCGACCCGCCAAGTGCGTGGATTGCGATTGGCGGCGCAGGGCTCGCGCTGGCGATTCCGCTGTCGACGACGCGCATGCTCGGCGAGCGCGAGCTGCGGCAGCGCAACCATGCGGCCGCGTTGAGCGGACACTATCTCGACAGCCTGCTCGGGCTGACCGCGGCTCGGACGCATGGCGCGGAGCGCGTGCTGCGGCGTCGCCACGAGTCGCTCCTCGTCGAATGGGGCCGTTCGGGCCTGCACCTGGTGCGAGGCAGCGTGGTGATCGAAGGGCTGCAGATGCTGGTCGGGTCCACGCTCGCCGCATGGCTCGTGCTCGATTACGTCGGTCGCGGCGGACGGCCGGGCGGGACGCTGCTGCTCGTCTACTGGGCGCTGAACCTGCCGCTGCTCGGACGGGAGGTGGCGGGCATCATTCGCCGCCTGCCGGCCCAGCGCAACGTGGTCGGGCGCATCCTCGAGCCGCTGAGCGCACCTGAAGAGCCCGCGCTCGATCCCGCATCCGCACAGAGCGACACCATGTCGCGCCGGGGCTTTAGCCCCGCGTCAATCCAGTTTGCCAAAGTGCAGGTGCAGGTCGCCGGCCGGTCGATTCTCGAGGACGTGGATCTCTCGATCCGGCCTGGCGAGCACGTCGCGATCGTGGGGCATTCGGGCGCGGGCAAGTCGACGCTGCTCGGCCTCCTGCTCGGATGGCGAGCGCCGACCTCGGGCGAAATGTTGATCGATGGCGAGCCGCTGGCGGGTGAGCGCCTGATCGCCCTGCGTCGCGCGACCGCCTGGGTCGATCCGTCCGTCCATCTCTGGAATCGATCGCTCTTCGACAACCTCCGCTATGCCGACCCCTCGCCGGTCATCTCGCAGATCGGCTCGGTGATCGACAGCGCCGAGCTGAGCGAGCTCCTGGAAAAGCTGCCCGACGGTTTGCAGTCTCCGCTCGGCGAGGGCGGCGGCCTGACGGCCGGTGGCGAGGGGCAGCGCGTACGGTTTGGCCGCGCGCTCGGCCGCGAGCATGTCCGTCTGGCGCTCCTGGACGAGCCGTTCCGGGGTCTCGACCGGGACCGGCGTCGCCGGCTGCTCGCCAGGGCGCGCGACGTGTGGCACGAGACGACGATGCTCTGCGTGACGCACGACATCGACGAGACGCAGACGTTCGATCGCGTGCTCGTCGTCGAAGACGGACGGATCGTCGAGGACGGCAATCCTGCCGCGCTCGCGCGTGTGCTCGGCTCCGGCTACGCCAGGCTGCTGGCCGCCGAGCGGGCCGTCGCCGAGGACTTGTGGGCGAGCCCGCGCTGGCGGCGGTGGCGGGTCGAGGGGGGCACACTCGTGGAGAACCCGCAGGCGGAGGTCTCATGGACGTCCAAGTCGGTCTCGCGTGGCCGGTAGATAGGCTCGCTGACGCTGTCGAAGCGCTGGCGCGCGCCACGGGCCTCATCGCTCCCGCGACGCGTTCCCGTCGGCTGTCTCACGACATGTCGCCGGACGGCATCGGCATCGGCGGAAATGAATTCGAGACCGAATCGGGCGACGTCGCGTACGGCGACGTCGAGCGCACGCTCGGCACGTCGGGTCCGGCGCTGCTGAAGCTGACCGTGGACGGCGGCGAGTCCTTCCTTGCGCTGATCGGGTCGTCGGGGAGAGGCGTGCGCCTGCTCGCGCCCAGCGGACAGCGCGTGCGGGTGCCGATCGCGTCGGTGGCCGCGTGGCTGCGGAATCATGCCGACACGCCGCTCAAGTGGCAGATCGATGGTCTGCTCGAAGACGCGAAGGTGCCTCCGGCCCGGCGGTCCGCGGCGCGGGCCGCGCTCCTCAGCGCTCGCCTGGAATCCACGACTGTGACGCGTTGCTGGATGCTGCGTCCGGCGCCGAGCGCGTCGTTGTGGCAGCACATGCGCCACGCGTGTTTGACGAGGCGCCTGGCCGTGTTCAGCATCGCCTATGCGGGCGCGTCCCTGGCGTCGATCGGATCGTGGTGGCTGATCGGCGGCGCCGCGCTCGAGGGCCGCTTCGATCCGGGGACGCTGCTCGCCTGGAGCTTTCTGCTCTTGAGCCTGGTGCCGCTGAGTCTCTTCGCGATGTGGTCGCAGGGCGTCTTCATTCTCGGCACCGGCGGCCTGCTCAAGCTGCAGCTCCTGGCCGGGGCGCTGAAGCTCGATCTCGACGACAGCCGTCGTCATGGCATCGGCGGCCACCTGGCGCGTGTCGTCGAGAGCGAGTCGGTAGAGGCGCTGGCTCTGACGGGCGGCTTCTACGCGCTGGCCGGGCTTCTCGACCTGGCGCTGGCCGCAGCGATTTTCCTCGCAGTCGGCGATTACCTGCCTTTGCTGCTGTTTCTGCTTTCGCTGGCCGTCAATGTCGCGATGGGCGGCATCTATTTCCGTCGCCGGGAGCGCTGGACCGCGGCGCGGCTGCAATTGACCGACGACATGATCGAACGGATGGCCGGCCATCGCACGCGTTTGGTGCAGGAGTCGCCAGCACGCGCGCACGACGAGCAGGACGATCTGCTCGAACGCTACGTCGCGGTCTCACGGCCCATGGATCGCGCGGCGGTGCTGTTGTCGGCGACGCCGCGCGCGTGGCTCCTGATCGGGATGGCGGCGCTGGCGCCGCAGTTCGTCAGAGCGGAGGCCGATCCCGCGATCCTGGGCGCGGGGATTGGCGCGACGCTCCTCGCGTTCAGCGCCCTCGGGAAGATGCACTCCAGCGTCGGCGCGTTCGTGGACGCGATCATCGGATGGCGCCAGCTGGAGCCGCTGCTGCGCGCGCTCAGGACCTCGGAGCCGTTGGGGCACATCGATACAACGGTCGCGCCGATCCGTGCGCGCGGCCCGCGGAGCAGCCCGCTCCTGACAGCTCAGGACGTCGGCTATCGCTATGCCGATCGCGCCGAGCCGGTGCTGCGCGGCTGTAGTTTCAAGATCACGACCGGCGACTGCATTCATCTGAGCGGAGCGTCCGGCGGCGGCAAGTCGACGCTTGTCTCGCTGCTCACGGGCCTGCGGGTGCAGGACTCCGGTCTGTTGCTACTCGATGGCCTCGACCGCGCGACGCTTGGTGTTCGCGGCTGGCGGCGGCGCATCGCCGCCGCTCCGCAGTTCCACGAGAATCACCTGTTCAACGATACGCTCGCGTTCAACCTGCTCTTGGCACGCCGCTGGCCGCCCACCGATGAGGACCTTCGCTGGGCCGACACTGTGTGCCGCAGGCTGGGTCTCGGCGAGGTGGTCGATCGGATGCCGGCCGGGCTCTTTCAAGTGGTCGGCGACACCGGCTGGCAGCTTTCTCACGGCGAGCGCAGCCGGGTCTTCATGGCGCGCGCGCTGCTGCAGGGCGCCGATCTCGTGATGCTCGACGAGAGCTTCGCCGAGCTCGATCCCGAGAGCCTGCAGCGATGCCTCCCCGAAGCCGCCCGGCTCGCGAACAGCCTCCTCGTCGTCGCGCACACGTGATCACGCGGCCAGACACACACGAACTATGTGCGTTCCGGTACTTGCCGTTGCGAGAGGGCCGACCTTGTGACCGAGCCCCGAGACTCCCCGTGGCGACGTCGATGAGGGAGAAGAAGTCGCCGAACATCACGCCAGTCACGCTGAGCCCAATCGTGGCGATGTTGTAGACCATCTTGAATTTCTCGCCGGCGGTCGTGGATTCCTTCCCGAGCTTGGTCTTTTCCACGCCACCATAGGTTTCGGCGATGTTGATGTAGTTGTTCACGTGGCGGCGTGCGCCGGGTCCCGCACCTCCGCCAATTGGCGCCGCATCTCTGCGTTGCGGAGTGCGCCCACGCATTGATCGAGCAGCGCGAGGGCCTCGTCGCGGTTGCCCTGCTGATATCTTGTCAGCGCCAGGGTTGCAGCCGATGGCGAGATTTCCGGGATGCAGTGCGCCGGCGCGCTCCAGGAGCTGGGATGTCTTCGCGAAATTCTCCGCCGCATACGCCTGCGCCGCGTCAGCCATCAACGCTTTGACTTGCTGCTCGGCCGTCTCCGCGATGCGCTCCAATCCCCTTTCGGCATCCGTGTTGAACACCACGTGCTCCGAGGCGAGATACTGCTGCCGGGCCTCGAGCAGTTTGCCCTGCTTCTCCGCGGTCTTGCCCAGGCTGTTCAGCCGCTTCGCTTCCGACTCCTTCGCCTTCCTCTGCTGCTTGTCGGCGGCAAAGGCTGATGGTTGTGCGGCAACGATCAGGACGAACAAGACGATGACCCGGCGAGGGAGGAATCGAGGGGAGGCTTGCAGGGCCCCAATCCTGGCCCCTTCCTGCACAGATAGCGAGCGAATACGAGGACTTGGACGAGGGTGCCGGCCTGCCGCGTGCTGGCATTGGCTCCGTCGCGAAGAGGGGTGGGCACAGAAGGGCAGGAGGCTAGGAGATTTGCTGCTGTCCCGTACCCCTAACGCAGACTCCGCAGCAGTTCCGCCGCGGCGCGGCGCTCGCGTTGGAATCGTGACGGAGCCTTGGCGATGAGCTCGCGATAAATGGCGCCCGCCCGTTCTCGATTGCCACTCTGCTGATACGCGATGCCGAGATTGAGTCGCGCTTCGTAGAAGTTCGGATCGCTTTGGAGCGCGCGCTCGAACCACGGGATCGCGTCCGCGGCTCGCTGCTGCTGCACCAGCATCACGCCAAGGCCGTTTGCGGCATCCGCATATGCCGCGTCGGCTTCGAGCGCGCGTCGATAAGCAGATTCGGCGCCAGTCGCGTCGCGCAGTTCCCGGCGTGCGTTGCCGAGGTTCGTCCAATACGACGCGTTCGACGGATCGCCTTTGGCCGCGCGCTCGAACCAGGCGGCCGCGTCTCTTGCGCGCCCCGCGTCGGCGTGCAGCAGACCCAGGCCGTTCAGCGCGGCCGGATTGCCGCTGTCGACCACAAGGGCGGCCTGCTCGGCCCGCATCGCTTCGGCGGTCTCGCCAGCCGTGCGCGCCGCCACCGCTAGGTCGTGCAGCAGCGTCCCATCTCGAGGCCAACGGGCGACCGCAGCCCGATACTGCTCGAGGGCTTCGGACGGCTTGCCGGCCTCCATCAGGGCGCGCGCATAGCTCGATTGAAAGACGGACGCGGATGGGAAGCGCGTCGCGAGCGCTTTCAGCGCCGGCAGCGACTCGCGAGCGTGCCCGGCGTTCACGCGTGTCAACGCCGCTTCGAATTCGCGCCACGCGTCGATGACCTTCGCCGGGTTCGGCGCGTCGGACTCCGGCTTGGGCGTTGTTGGTCCGCTGACGTAACCGAGGCTCCTCAGCCGCTCGATTGACTCGGAGGGCAGAGCAGGCGCCGGCTGCACGTTCGAGGTGTGCTGCAGGTCATTCAAACTCCGCGTCATGCGCTGAACGATTGCCGTGCGCTCGCCGGCGAGGTTGCGCGTTTCCCTGGGATCGGCGGCCACGTCGTAGAGCTCCGCGTCCGACGACAGCACCAGCTTCCACTGCTCGCCCGCCAGTGCCGTAATCGAGTGCCAGCCTGCGGTGCGCGGGTAAAGCGTCTCCGCATAGGCGTTCTGCCCAAGCCGCGTGTTCGAGAAGAGGTCCGCCTTCGGTCCGAGATCGCCCACACCGATCTGGCGCAGGATCGATGGGGCCAGGTCGGACAGTGACACAGGCGCCGTGACGTTCGCGGCGCTGAGACCCGGCGCGGCCACGATGAGCGGGACCCTCAGCGTCGAGTCGTAGGCGAGCATGCCGTGCGTGTCTTCGCCGTGCTCGCCAAGTCCTTCGCCGTGATCGCCGGCCGCGACGATGACCGATGTATCGAGGACGCCGCGGCTCTTCAATCCGTCCAGCAGTCGCGCAACCTGGGCGTCGGCATACGCGACCTCCCCGTCGTACGCGTTGCCGCCGGCTTTGGTGAGCCATTCGGGCGGCGGCGCATAAGGGGCATGCGGATCGTAGAGATGGACCCACAGAAAGAACGGCCGCCTGGCCGCGGCCAGCCAGGCGAGCGCGGCGTTGGTGACGTCGCCGCCCCGGCGCTCCGCCTCGAGGCGCAAGACGCGCGCGGGGTCGCGCGCAATCTTGTCGTCATAGCGGTCGAACCCTTCCGCAAGACCGAAGCGGCGGTCCAGCACGTAGGCGCCGACGAACGCCGCCGTGGCATAACCCGCCTCGTGCAGGACGCGCGCGATCGGTGCCGGCGTCCCCTTGAATACGACCCCGTTCTCGCGCACGCCATGCGCTGGCGGAAGCGCGCCGGTCATCATCGTGACATGGGATGGCAGTGTCAGCGGGACGGTTGTCCGTGCGTTCGTGAAGCGGACGGCACGTCGTGCCAGCGTATCGAGCGCAGGAGTCAGCCCGCGTCCCACCCTGTCGGCGCGAAGCGTGTCGATCGTGATGAAAATGACATCGGGACGAGATGCAGGCGGCGGTGGCGCTTGGTTTCGATGACACGCAGGGGAGAGGAAAATGCCGCTCGCCAGCACGGCCGTCGCTCGCAGCCATATGCGGATGAGACGACGGGCGAGACGCGGCGGAAGGTTGGAACGTGGAGCCAAGACTGATATGAATTGATCGAAGCCAGGTCAATCGACGGTCCGATGATATCGCGTTCGGCGCCGGCCGCCGCCTGGTAGAAACCGTAATGAACACGACTGTTGGACCGAAGGCGGGGCGGCGCGAGTGGATCGGCCTTGGGGTCATCGCCCTCCCGTGCCTGCTTTACTCGATGGACCTCACGGTCTTGAATCTTGCAGTGCCGTCGCTCAGTACGGACCTCGAGCCGACCAGTGCCCAGCTGTTGTGGATCGTCGACATCTACGGGTTCCTGGTCGCGGGCTCGCTCATCACGATGGGCACGCTGGGCGACCGCATCGGGCGCCGCAGGCTTCTGCTGATCGGCGCTGCGGCCTTCGGCGTCGCCTCCGTGATCGCCGCGCTCTCGACCAGCGCCGAGATGCTCATTGCCACACGCGCACTGCTCGGGCTGGCCGGCGCGACCTTGGCGCCATCCACCCTGTCGCTGATTCGCAACATGTTCCTCGACCCGCAGCAGCGCACCGTCGCCATTGGCGTGTGGATTTCCAGCTATTCGGTTGGCGCCGCGATTGGCCCGCTCGTCGGCGGCGCGCTGCTGGAGCATTTCTGGTGGGGATCGGTGTTCCTGATAGGCGTGCCGGTGATGGTGTTGCTGCTCGTGGTTGGACCGGTGCTTCTTCCCGAGTTCCGGGATCCCGAGGCAGGCCGGATAGACATCGTCAGCGCGGGCCTGTCGCTCGCCTGCGTGCTGCTCGCGATCTATGGCCTCAAGCAGATCGCACAGAACGGCATCGGATGGGTCCCGCTTGTGTCGATTGCGCTCGGGGTTGCGATGGGCGTCGTGTTCGTGCGCCGGCAGAAGCGGCTGGCCGACCCGCTGATCGACCTGCGGCTCTTCCAGGTGCCAGCGTTCAGCGCGGCATTGGCTGCTTATACGCTTGCGACATTCGTGGCGTTCGGCGTCTTTGTCTTCATCGCACAGTACCTGCAACTGGTCCTCGGGCTATCGCCGTTGCACGCGGGGCTCTGGACGATGCCCTTTGGCGCGGCCTTCATCGTCGGGTCGATGATCACTCCGGCCCTCGTGCGCCGCGCCCGCCCGGCGTTCGTGATGGCTGCCGGTCTGGCGATCTCTGCGATCGGCTTCGGCATGCTGACGCGGGTCGAGGGGCCCTCCGGTCTCGCGATCCTGGTGAGTGCGTTCGTGGTGTTTTCCCTGGGCCTCGCCCCGGTCTTCACGTTGACGACCGACATCATCATCGGGAGCGCTCCACCCGAGCGCGCTGGAGCGGCGTCGGCAATTTCCGAGACCGGCTCGGAGCTCGGCGGCGCCCTCGGCGTGGCGATCCTCGGCAGCATCGGGACCGCGGTGTATCGCGGCGCAATGGCCGATGGCGTGTCGAGTGCCATCCCGCGAGAGGCCGCAGCGGCCGCCCGGGATACGCTTGGCGGCGCCGTGGCGGTGGCGGGGCGATTGCCCGACCAGCTCGGCACGGAGCTGCTGGGCACTGCGCGGGGAGCGTTCGCGCACGCGCTGGAACTGGGCGCGCTCATCAGCGTCGCCATCGTGGTGGCGACGGGGGTCATGACCGTGATGCTGCTGCGAGACGTCCGGACCGGGGAGCACGCGGAATAGCCAGAGCTTGCTGAGCGCGATCCGCCGGCGGGGCACGCCCACCGCTTCCAAGCAAGCCCAGCTGGTCGGCTGGCGTTACACTTCGCACTTCGCCCGTGGGGCTTTTACGCCTCATCATCGCCAGTGAAAGGGGCTCGTCGTGCTGTTCTCACCATTGCTGTCGCGTCTGCTCCGAGTGCTGCTTGGTCTTGTCATCGTGGGCGCTCTCTTCCCGACGCGAGCGGCCGCGATAACCATTACGATTTTCCCGACAGACGACGATCGGGGCATCGATGGGTTGTTCGACGGGAACTTCCTCTGTTGTCAGTTGGATATCGGAACGGCGACGGTGACCCGGACCACTTTCGAAGAGCGCGCGGCGCTCGAGTTTCTTTTGCCCGTCCTACCGATCGACGCCGTCATCACTTCGGCCACGCTCACCCTGTTCATTCCGGTGGCGCCGGCAGTGGTCAACACGGCGCAAGTGCATGGATACGCCGGAGACGGCGAGATCACGGCGGAGGACCTGACACTCGAGAGCCCACTGACGGAGTTTCAGGTCGGCGCGATGGGCTCGGTGGTGATTCCGATCGACGCGTCCTTCATCCAGGTCCTTCTGATGCCGGACGACGCCTATGCAGGTTTTTCGCTGTGGAACGTGACGGTTCCTTCAGGCGTGTTCACGTTCGCTACCGTCGACTCCGGATTCGAGCAGTTCAATCCGGTCTTGAAGCTGGAAGTCGACGAGACGCGGGTCGTTCCCGAGCCGGGCTCGATCGTGCTCGTGACAAGTGCTCTTGCCGCCGCATGCGCTGCCCGCCGGCGCGCTCACTCGCGCCACGGCTATCGCAGCTCGTGAAGCTCGGCTTCTTGCGCCAACGCAGCCCCCGCGCCCAGTTCGTGGGACGGTTCTTGACTCTTGATGAGGCGTGCCGGCACGCCTCCCCACACCTCACCGGCTCCAATCCGCGTCCGTTTGGTCACGACGGCGCCGACCGCGACGACCGCGCCGTCGCCAATAGTGACGCCTGGCAGGATCATCGCGCGCGCGCCGATCGTCACGTCGCGACCGATGGTGATTGGCAATAGCTCGTACGAGCCGCGATCGAAGGCGTGCGCGGAAAACAACGACTCGAAGCCAATCAGGACGTCGTCGCCGATCTCGACAAGAGGCGGATCCATGATGTAGCCCGAACAGTGGGAGTTTCTGCCGATGCGGGCACCGAACAGGATGTAGGCGTGGCGCCGCAGCAGAAATGGGAACACAGAAATGTGGAGGACCGGCAGGATCAGGATGATGAAGAGCATGTAGACGCAGTAAGCGAACTCGCCGCGCGAGCGCGGGACAATTGGGCCGATCGGTAACGGGAAGATCGACAGAAACAGACGGCACAGCAGCATTGAGACCGGCACGAAGACGACCGTCGCCACCAGCAGTCGCAGCAGGTCGTGCGCGTGCAGCCGCGGAGGCAGCGTGCGGTCCAGCACGATCGCCGGCACAGCGGCCAGTGCGATCAACAGGAGAAAGACGACGATCGATGTAAGCGGCACGGACCGTGCCAGCGGCACGGACGGTGTTGCCGGGGATGTCTCAGTGGTCAAGATTCGTCACCTCGTTCTGGCGCGCTCATCCGCGCCAAGGCGATCGTAGCTCGTGAGGCTGGGCGAGTAGGCCGTATTTCTCGGGGCGGCGATCGGCAAACCGGTGAGACTCGTGCCTGCCCGGGATGCGAACGACGTGCTTTGCTCGTGCCAGCGCGACGTCGATGTCGGCATAAATCGTCGACTCCGAATCGTCGTCGAGGGCGACAATCGTCTGGCCGCCAGGATCGACGATTTTGCTGCGGCCGAAGAACGTGAATCCGCGCTCGGTGCCGACGCGATTCACCGCGCAATAAAAGACCTTGCTGTCGAGCGCTCTGGCATGAATCACGTGCTCGACCGTGCAGGACGACCCCGGACCCACGACCCAGTTGGTAGGCAGTGCGATCAGGTCGGCGCCCAGGAGTGCGAGACAACGGGCGGCCTCTGGAAAGTTCGCGTCGTAGCAGATGTTGATTCCCAGCCGCAAGTCACCAACAGAGTGCACGGCGAAGGGCCGGTCGCCATAAGACGCGAAACGATCGGCCCCCAGCAGCGGCAGATGAATCTTTCGATAGGTCGCCACGATCCCAGGCGGACCAATGAGGACGGCCGTATTGAAGATTCGTTCCTCGTCTCGCTCGAGCGTGCCAAAGAGGACAAAGCGTCCGACCTCCGCACACGCTGCCCACAAACGATCGAGCGTGGGTCCAGGGATCGGCTGCGCGACCGACAGCGCCTCGGCGGCGTCCTCGAAGCAGTAGCCCGTGACCGCACATTCGGGGAAGATCACCAACTCGGCCCCCGCGGCCGCGGCGTCGCGGAAGCGCGCGATCATCCGGTCGACATTGCGCTTCGGGTGCGCAAGCTCCACGTCCATCTGGACCGCCGCAATCTTCATCGCCGGCTCCCCGCCGATTCCAGTTCCATCGACTCGATCAGCTGCTTCAACTCGTCGGAGTCGACCGTGCGGTTGATCTGGCGGATGTGCACCAGGAGCTTCTCGACGAGCGAGTCGCCCGGATGGAGCCCCATCTCTTCGAGCATCGCAAGAGCCGCGGCGCGTCCACTCATCGGAGACAGGAGAAACCGGGGTCGCGCGCCTTTCGACAGCACAGACGGCGGCGAGAACAGCAGCACCGCGAGATCGGATCGCTGGCGCCGGATGGCCTTCCGCGCCGCCGCGCAGTGGGTCCCCGTGGCGGTCGCGAACGTGTAGTCGCCGAAGAAGGGGTAGAGCCCGCCGAAGTGTTCCGCAAAGAGCGACTGGCACTCTCGCTGATACGCGCACAGGGCGTCCCAGCGGATGAAATCGATCGTCATCGACAAGTTCAACAGGATCGTGTCGAGCGCCGCGTTGCCATTGCGTTCGCCGATGCCCAGCATCGTGCCGTGCGCGTAATGCGCGCCGCGGGCGATGCTCGCGAGCGTGTTCGCGACCGCCATCCCGCGATCGTTGTGGCCGTGCCACTCGAGCGCGACACTCGCACGTGCGAGCCACGGGCACTGCGTGTTGATGAAGTCGAAAAGGCGCGCCACGCCGTCCGGGGTCGCGACGCCCGCCGTATCGGCGACGACGAGGCGTGTCGCGCGATGCTCGGCGACGAGGCGCGAGGCCCGAGCGATCGAGGGCGGTGGCGTCCGTGTGGCGTCTTCAAATGCGACCCGAATCTGCGAAAAGTGCCTCCGGGCGAAGGCGAGCCCCTCGTCGAGCCGCTGGAGCTGCGGCTCTTCTTCCCAGCGCTCCACGAACCGTCGCAGCGGGCTGAGCGAGACGAATACGTTGGCGCCGAGGTCGAGCCCCGACCGGTCGCGAAGACGGACAAGCGTCTCGAGATCGGTCAGGTCAAGGCGCGAGAGGATCCACGTCTGGATCTTCGCGCCGGATCGCCGGCAGTGCTGGAGCAGCGCGACGACATCCGACTCGGCGTCCTTCCGCTGAACCATCCCGACGATGACGTCCGAGATCCCCGTCGCGATCATGTGGTCGAGGAGCCGGCACCTGGCGGCGACCGACAGCGCCGGCGCGTATGGCATCTGCAGGCCGTCGCGAATCGTCTCGTCGACGACGCCGCGAAACGTGCGCGGACACACCGGGTCTCCCCAGGAATGGACCAGTTCTTCGTAAGCAGGAATATCGCTCATGACCTGGCGCCGTCGGCCTCGCCCGGCCGATAGAACTTGTCCTTCACCGGGCAGATCGTGTTTCGCAGCTTCAGGAGCTCGACCCTCCGGCCGAGGAGCGTCGCGAGGCGCGTGTTTCTCGCGTTCTGGCCGGGCTCGAAGGGGTTGTTCTCCTCGGTCATGCAGGCCATGAACCGGCCTTCGTTGTCGATGGACATCCCCAGTGTCCACGAGGCGCAGCCGAGTGTGAGGATCTGAAGCGTCGCCTGCTTGTCCGAGAGCTCCTCGAGCTCGCGTCTGAGCTCTCGCCCTTCGTCGACCGAAAACATCCGATCGCTGTTCGTCTTCGCGGCGCCATGAAGACTAGGGAGCTTGAGGGTGGCGAGCGCGTTGAGGCCGTGGACGAACTCGACCAGCGCATGACGCTCGTCGTAGTTTTCCGGCATCATGAGGATCGAGAACCCGATCCGGCAGAGCGGCCGGCCTTCGAACGTGCGGCGCTCGCAGAACGACGACTCATTCCGGATCCGCTCGATCGCGGTCATGAAGTGTTCGTAGCCGTCGACCCGCATGATCGCGTTGTAGCGCTCGCGCTCAAGTGACTCGCAGCTGATCATCAGCGATGTGCCCGCCGCGTCGAGGCGCCGGAGGAGCTCGCGCCCGGAGATGCCATGCCATCGGGCGCACAGCGCATCGTTGCCGAGAAGCGAGGCATTCGTGAAGATGAGCGGCACCATCCCGTGTTCGGCCACGCACTCCACAATCGTCAGCAGGTCCCGCGTCATCAGCGGCTCGCCGTTGGCCCCGAAAAGAATCGTGTGGACGCCGAGCTCGGACGCTTGAGCAATCAGATCCAGATATTCGGCCGTCTTGAGCACCGAGTCCGTATCGCGCCCCCGGCGCGCGGCGGTGCCGCAGTAGACGCAGTCGTAATTGCAGACGTTGGTGAGCCGGAGGCCGAGAATGAAGAACTGCGTTCCGCGGAGATATGCCTCGAGCGTGGGCAGCGCGATGTCGTCGAGACCGACCAGCAGACGCCTCGGGTACTGGACCCGATCGAGGATGTCCCGCACATACGCCTCGGGCGAGAATTCAGATGGCAGCGGCTCGCGCTGATAGCGCGGCACGCCGTTCAGGCTCATCTGCGTCGGCCGAATCTGGATCAAGTCCGGCATGCGACCCTCCCGAGGGCTACGGCGTGGCAGAGTGCTCGAGATCCTCCACCGCGTTCGTCGCCCGGTAGTAGCGCTCAACGAACTCTTCTCTGAGCGACTCGAACATCGCATTTCCCTCGTCGTCGAACCTCTCGGCCACGGCGATCTTCGGGAAATAGGACTCCGGAAACCGCAGGTACATGTTGAACGTGCGGATGGCGCCGTTGATGGCGTCGCGCGAATACTGGGGCATGTCGAGCACGGTGTCTTTCGTGTTGTGTTCGACCACCGTGTCTTCGGTGATGTACCCCAGGCTGAGCGCGAGCTCGCGCAGGCGTGTGCCTCGGTACGGCGCGAAGTGAAACGCGTTCGCGCTCTCGACGACCGACTGGATCTTCCGGTTGATCTCGATCGTGTCGTCGGTGAGGGCGCGTGTCTCTTTCGGGAGTCCGACGATGTTGTTGACGCGCACGCCGAAGGAGGCCTCCCGGACGTTCTCGATTCGCTCGAGCAGGAGCTCATTCGAATAGTTCCGACCCACGACCTCACGACGGAAGTCTTCATTGCCGTGCTCGATGCCGATCGAGATGTCTGCGCACCCAATCTCGTCGAGGATCTTCACCCGCTCCCGTGTCAGGGTCTCGGGCCGCGTCTGGCACCAGAAGGGGACGCGCACCCCCTTGTACATCTCGGCGAACTCGTGGAAGTAGGCGTTGGGCATTGCCAGAAACGTGTCTGCCGGAAACCGGATGTATTCAACCTGCTTCTCGTCGATGAGATACCGGAGCTCGCGGTGCACATTCGCCACGCTCTTCAAGCGGAAGAAGTGTCCCGCGGCCGCGTCGCCGTACAGGTCAATCTGTCCGGGAGAGTTGCAGAACGCGCAGCGGTACGGGCACCCGCGATGCGTCTCGACGGCGCCGATCCGCAACATCTGCCCGCCCATCGGGAAGTACATCCGCTCCTCGGGAAAGAGCGAGTAGTCCGGGAGCGGAAGCGCGTCGAGGTCGAGTGCCGGGCGGATCGGGTTCGCGCGCACGCTGCCGTCTGGCGCCTTGATCCAGAGGTTGGGGATGTCCGAGGCGTCCGCGCCGCGCGCCATCGCGTCGCAGAGGTCGACCATCGCCCCCTCGCCTTCGCCGATGCAGATCATGTCCACGCTCGGATGTGCGATCACGAGCTGCGGCGCGAACGTGGGATAGACGCCGCCCACCAGGTGTGGCACCCCGTAGTCTCTGACGGCCTGCAGAAGCGTGGCGCCGAGAATGAACGTGTCTTCGAGCGCTGACAGCGCGATCAGGTGGGGCCGAAACTCCTCAATCTTGGCCCGAAGATCCGGGACCATCGATTCCATCGGCTTCATCAGCTTCCGCTGCCGCTCCGCGTCGAACGGCCGCATCTGGAGCCGCTGGACGCGGTACTCGTTCGAACTGTGGGCTTCGGTCGCGTAGAACGTCGTATCGAACACATCGACGGCGTGCCCACGGCCCTTCAGCACGGCCGACAGCACCGTCATGGATGCCGGCAGCATCGTCTGCAACATCAGATTCGGATAGATGAACAGCACCCGAATGGAACGGCCGGTGGAGCCGACGGAGTCGAGGTTCGGTTGAACGACCGCGGTGGACCCAGCCATGTTCCTCTCTGAGATGGAGACGTTGTGTGTCCGCGCCTAGACCAGCTGCGCAAAGTCGGTGCTGTTCGGCTCGCGGAGCACGATGGCGAGCTCGACGTCGCCGTCTGAGATCGCGCGTCGCAGCGCCGGAGATCGGTTGAGCAGGGCCCTCTCGATCCTCTCCGAGAGCTCCCTTGCAGCATCGGGAAAGCTGCGAGGAGACCAGACCAGCTCGATCTCCAGCCCGACCAGTTGCCTGGCTCCTCGGTCACCAGACAGGAGCCTGTATTTCTGCCAGCCGAACGTCGCCGAGAGCTCGAGCGCAGCAACCCGAAAGTGGGGTCGTACGGCGATGTCGGGCAGGTCGCCGAGGACTTCGCTGAGCATGATCGGATGACAGAGGATCTCGGACGCCGCGCCTCGATGTCGCCGGACGATGTCGCGCTTCCGCCCGAGGTACTCGAAGCCGAAACGATCCGTCTGATCGCATTGGCCGGAAACGACCTCGATCACATCCTCGGTGTCGTAGCGCAGCAGCGGTTGGGTCTGGTTGAGTGGGTAGAGCGATGTCGACACGACGCGCCCGACTCCACTTTCCACGGGGTCGTCGGAGTCGAGATCGAGCACCTCGTTCACCGCGAGCGGTGAGAAATGGAAGTGACCGCAGCTGCCACACCGGACCGCGTGGAGTCCCGGCACCTCGGACAGACCGTAGGACTCTCCGAGCGGCGCGTTCCAGAACTCCTGCAGCAGCTTCTGCCATCGCGGGGTGACATGCCATCCATGGACGCAGATCAGCTCGAGACCAAAGCGTGCCCCCTCGATGCCGCGCTCCATGCACAGCAACGTCAGTGGTTTGATGCCCGTCAGAGAACCGCTGAGCCACCGAACGCGACGCGAGAACCCAGTGACCGCGAACTCGGTCTCGAGGAGCGACGTCAGGGCGAGAAAATGCGACGGACGCTCGAGGGGCATCGGCAGGACCCCGCGCAGCGCGCCCGGGAAGTCGAGGCCATGCTCCATCGTGATCAAGCGCACCTCGACCGGCCATTCGCCGGGGAACGCACTGCGCATCGACTCGTGAAGCGATACCCAGAAGCCCCGCTCGCGCTCGGTCTGAAATCTCCGCAGCGGTCCTTGTCCATGAGAGCCCAGCGTCGTGCCGCCCGTGCACGCGACGTACTCGGGGAAGACGCCGCGAACCAGGAGATCCATCTCGTGCCTGGCGACGATCTCGCGAGTCAGGATGGGGAACCGGCGAAGCTCCGCCGGGTCGTGCACCTCGACGGCGTCTCCGTCGAACATTCGCGCGTAGTAGGGACAGTGCTCCGCGGCATGGGTCAGCGTCGCGTTGAGCAGGCGCACGAGCTCCTGCTTCTCGTTCAGCCGGTCGCTGAGCGTCTGCGGAAGCGGAAAGGGCATCGAAGCCCTTATTCAGCGCGATCGGCCGCGACCGCCGCCAGCTTCCGAAGGGTGTCGACGGACATCGATTTGTTGTCGAATCGCAGCGTGATCTCGAGGTGATTGAGACTCGCCCTGGTTTCGATGCCCGGTGCGTGCTGGCGATTCGCGGCTTGCAGCAGGACCTGTAATGAATCGAGAAGGCGCGCTTCGTCTGCCACTACCGTGGTTGGTGTTTTATCTGATGCCATGTCTCACGGTCCTTCCTGGAGTGCGAGGCTTGCGGGGCCGACGCAGCGGGAAGGGTATTCTCGCGTCTGATGTGACGCAAGAGAAAAACAGCGCTTGCGACGACGCGTTCAGACGACGATGTAGCGCAGCACCCCGACAGTCGCACGTGTCGTCGCAGGTGCGCGCGCGCAGACCTAGCTCGGCATCTTGACCGACGCGCTTCCCCTGCTGCCCAATCGCCTCGCGCTGTGTCGCGCGGTGGGCTCTCGTCGGCGCGTCCCGCTCGCGACGCCGGAGGAATGCGCCTCTGGGTCCTGCCGTTTCGCCTACTGCGCGGTGACCCGCACGATTCGCCACTCCTCGCCCGCGCGCGCGAACTCGATCGTCCACACGTGATGCTCGATCTGCGGCGTCGGCTTCCCGATGCGCCGCACGTACTGAAGCACTCCCGCGCACTGTGCGGTGCCGTCATTCTCGGATACGGCGAACATGCAGTTATCGAACTTGAGATCCTGGTGCTGAAGGCGCGCGAACGCTCTCGCAAGAGCCCGAGAATCAGCTGAAGGCCAAAGCGCGACAGCGCCGTTGACGTCGAGTCGGTTGTACGCCTGCGCGTAGCTTACGAGAACCCGTTCGAGCGCGGTCGACTCCTTCTCGAAGAGCCTGCGCGGAGGCGAGAGCGGGCTCCCCTCCCGCGTTGCTGGCGGAAGGGTGACTACCGGTTTGGTCCCGCCAACTTCAATGCTCGAGATTTCGACCGCCGCCGCAGTTCGATCCATAGGGGCGAGTGCCGCGACGGGAGGCAGGTTTTTCAGCTCAGGATTGGTCTGTGCGCGCTTTCCCCGCCCCGGCGCCTCACGATAAGCGCTCCCGCCTCGCGTTTCCATCTCGGTAATGATCGCAGTGGTGGGAGCTCGAGGTTTCAACCTGTCAGTCGGAGGCGCGGCAGTCCCGCCGCGTGCACCATGTGCGTCACCTGCCTGCGCAGTGGTCGACTGAGCCGGCTGCGCCTCTCTCATGCGCGTGCGCCACCACAAGGCAGCAAGCGCGACTGCGCCGACGACGAGGACGCCAACGACCAGTACGGGCAGCACCCGTCGGAGTGTGCGCTGCCCCTGAGGGAACATATCCTTGGATGTCTTCGGATCGGCCTCGTTCACCTTTTCGATCAGGCGCTTCAGTTCGTCATCCGCCCGTGTAAGTTGTCCGGCCACGGCGGCGTTAGCTAGACGCTCCACGTCGGATCGGCGTCCAGGCCTCTCGAAGAAGGCCAGGTTGCGCGAGAACTCGGCGATCGAACCGATCTGAGGCGGGGTCGTCAGATTGCGCTCGAGAAACCGCTCGAGCTCTGGCGGCGTCGCGACGCCTTCGACGAGCACTTTCAACACCTCCGCCGCATGATGTACCGGGTCCGACGGTACCGGACTCCCTGGCAGCGCCACGACGTCTCCGTTCGGGCAGAGCGCGATGTGCTCCAGATCCGGCAGGGGCGAGGTGGCCGACACGGTCTGAATCAATTCCTGGATGACGGAGACCGCTTCCTGCCACGAAGGCTGGACGTTGCGGGCGCGCACATCGGCGAGGGAAATCATTCTCTACCTCGATATGGCCGACCGCTGCTGTCGAATCGGCGCACCCGGGGCCGACTCACGTCGTGCGAATTGGTCGTGTGAGGATTTGGGGCCGGTGAAAGGAGCGTCGCGTCCTGCGCCGCTCTCGTCGGCGAGAGCGCTGTTCGCAGGGTGCGTGCTGGATGAGACGCGTCGCGGCTCCTCCGGCGGCTGCAGCCCTGGCATGGCACACCTTCCTCGGCGTCAGAAGACCTGAGCGTAATCGATCCCGATCGACGGCGTCACGCGAGCCCTGAGGCCTGTATCCGTCAGCCGCATGAGCAGATTCGCGTTCAGCAGCCAGCCCGCGCCGATATTGAGCTTGCAGCCGGTCACGAGATACGAGGTGTAGAGACTGCCTCCCGTCGGGAGCCACCGCATGGTTTCCACGCCAGCCAGCACGGGATGTGGCTGATAGACGTCGGCCACACGCGTCAGTTTGCTGATCCGCCGACCCATCAGCTCGCCGACCAGCGTCAGCTTAGGAAACGCAACGAACGTGGCGGCTCCTGTCCAGAAGCCCTCCCGGGACACTCCGCCCAGCCCGAAGCCTCCATTGGCGTGTGCCGACACACGCGCTCCCTCCCACGACCCGATGCCAAAGAGTCGCCAGGCTGTCTTCCCCGTACCGAGCAGGTCCTCCTCGCGGCCCGTTGGCATCCGCAGATCGGTGCCGACGGCCAATCCGGTTCCAGTATGGCCCGTCAGTCGATATCGCGCGTTCACGGTCATATCACCAAGCCCACGTGCCGAGCGCGCTTGTGAAGACTGCAGAACCGAGGTCCCGTTGAACGTGTTCACCCGCTGACCCGAGAAGTACAGCCTGGTGAATGGGACGGTCCCGCCAACGTCCAGCCGGTCGGTCACGCCGTAGCTCGCGAATGCCGTAACGGTCTGCACGTCGAGTTTGAGCGACAAGGTATCGACGCTGAATGGCTGCAGCTGATCGCGGAATCGAGCCGTGTTGGTCGGAAACGAGCCGGAGGTCAGATCGGCGCCCTGGAGCGTCTCGAAGTTTGAATACTGGTAGGTCATTCCCACTGCAAGCTGGCCCTTGCCGTTGCGGAGAACCCGCTCGGTGAAGAAGGGACCGAAACTATCGCTGGCGCGCTCCACAGTACCCGAGCGTCGGACTGAAACGATAGACGAAGCCACCCGACGATGAAGCCACCGGGATGCTCGTCAACTCGACCTGGAATAGGCCTGCCACCGTCTGGAAGGTCGCTTGGGCCGCCGCCATGTCGCGGACATACCCAGGCGGCGGTGGAGTTTGTTCGGTCAGCAGTGCCGACAAACCCGCTCCGATCGATTGGGCCCCCGCGGGCGTCGCCACACTCACGAGAAATAAGGCAGCGAGTACCTGCAAGCGCAATAGAGCGGCTTCGCACAACTTCCTCCTTTTCCTGCTGCGATTCGCCGTTACCTTCGTGACGGTGCGAGCGCCATGTGCGGTTCTTCCCCTACGGTGCCGAGTAGATCTCGATGAGTTTCCGGAATTTCACTGCGGTCCCGTAGCGCCTGGCCGGCCGATAACGCCAGGTCCGGGCTTCCTGCATGAGTAGCGTGTCGTACCGCAATATAGAAGCCCATACCTCAGCACGGCACACCGGATCGAAGGAGCGCCGAACAATAGCGGATTCGACGTGCCCACTTTCGTCGATCACGATCTCGATCACTCCCGGCGTCGTCGTGGAAAGCACTCTCTTGTCCGGCACCGCCGGCAAAACCTGCTTCGCCGGAACGGGTGGCACCACCTCGCGCGCCAGAGCGTCATAGACGATGTCGCTCGCACCAGCGTCAGGCACGCCTGGGGTCTCGGCGCTGTCGGATGGCGACACGGCGTCAGCCGGAGAGGCCGCGGCGCTTGCAACGTCACGGAATCCCGACGCGGACCTCCGCAGCTTAGCGAGTCGGGGATCATCTCCAACATCGTCGAGCAGACTGAGCACGAGATCGAACTGCGGAAGCGCGGCGCTGTAGTGCCTTGCATCCAGGCTGCGCATCGCCACAACGTATTGGCTCTCGATGATCCGGGGCAGCAAGCGCCGCCTGACCGCCTGGAACGTCGCCCGTACGCGGGGTGAAACCAGGGAAGGGTCGGGCCGATACATCGGATGGCGCAGGATGAGCTGCTCGATGTCGAGCTGAGCGCTTTCGGATCGTCCCAGCGCGAGAAGGCACAAGATCCTGTACTCCCCAGGTTCGAGCGAGTCCCCGCCTGGTGCCAATCCCGACGTCTCGAGCTCGGCGAGCGCCTCCTCGTAGGCCGCTGACGCGTACAACTCCCTCACGCGCGCCATGTGATCCTGCGCCGCCGTGACCGACGTCAGGACACACCAGAAGAGCAACACGAGCGCGGTCGTAAACTGTGGCGGCACGACTCCGCTCACTCTCACCAGCTCAGCTTTGAGAAAAAAGGTATTTCTCAGGGAACGCTGGAATCATCGCGCCAGCAGACTGGCACGTCAAGCGACGACGCGCGGCGTCGTCGCGTACCCATGAGCAACAGGCGCAGCGCGACGACGAACTCGAAGACAAAGAGGATCGAGAGAAGATCTTGACGCTCAGATTCGTTCGTGCAAAATGCTAGAGGTCCAATCTTGTAGCCGCGAACGCGCTGACGATGCCTGACCCTCTGAAAGACGGTCACGATCTCATCGTCGACTCAACCCCGCAATTGGAGGCGTCCCAAACGCCTCTCGCAAGCTGGTATGCGCAAGGGCCGTCTGACGGCCTTGGCGATCGCCTGCTCATGTTCGACAACAGCCGCGCACCCGCATGGGAGATTCTGCGCTTCCGTGCCGAGTTCACCGCGACGCCACACTTCGAGCACGCGCTACGCGCGCGCGTCGAGCGGCTCCGTGAGTTTCACCACCCCTGCTTTCCGAGCGTCTGTGCTGTCGAGCCCGTCGACGACCGTCTGGCCCTGGTGTCGCGATACGTGCCGGGGCGGCGTTTGTCCGAGGTCCTCGATCGTGCGAGGGGACCCGCGTCCGCTGCACAACTGATTCACCAGCTTACGCCCGCGCTCGCCATGCTGCACCAGCACGACGACGGAATGGCTCACGGCGCGCTCACCGCGGATCGAATCGTGTTGACGCCCGAGGGTCGATGGATGATGGTCGAGCACGCGCTTGGGTCGGCGCTGGAAAGCCTTCAGCTCTCCGCAGGTCGCCTCTGGACTCAGCTGGGCATTGTCGTGCACCCGACCCGTCACTCCGTCCTGAAACTGGAAAGCAGAACGGATGTCATCCAGCTGGCGCTGGTTGCGCTGTCGCTCGTGGTCGGACGGCGCATCACGCCGGATGATTACCCTCAGAGGGTCGGGGAGCTGCTCGACCGGTCCGCTCTTGAGATCAGACCTGAATCGGCGATTGCATTCACACATCTGCGAGTGTGGCTTGAACGAGCGCTTCAGCTCGACGACCATGCCTTCGAGTCGGCTCGAGACGCCTGCGATGCCCTCGGCGGGCTCATACATTACTGCCAGGCCCAAACCGGCGACGAGTGCCGAACACTGCTTCCGAAGCTTGGCGTCACAAGAGAGGCGGCCGCGGATTCGCAGACTGGCGATTATGGGGCAGTGCGGTGGCAGTGGCGAACGCAGTTGCCGCAAGTGCCGGCAGGTGCGTCTTCGGTCACCACTGCGGGCGCGGCCGGACTACGAATGTCCGGGGCCCTGCCTCCCGCGGCGGCGCCGGAACAGATCGAGGCCCGCGTCGGTCCCGTCGCGTTGTTAACGGCCGCCCTTGGAATACTTACCGTCGCGGAAGGCGTTCTCATTGGTGTCTTCATCGGCGCCCCCAGCACTGGACCGTCGGCACCGCCGCTTCCGGCCGTTGTTGTCGCGTCTCCTCCGCCGCGGGCCGACGTGTGGGTAAACAGTCAGTCAGTGAACACGACGCCGCTCGCGTTGACGCTCGGTTCCAAAACGCGTCCGGCTCGGGTAATGAGCCGTCACGCCCAGGTCATGAGCTCCGAGGCATCCGAGTCAACCGTCGGCACTCTGGCTGGGCACGGTCCGGACGCTGTGCCATCGGTGCAACGATGGGGTGAACTCGCGCTGATGTCGCCGATCGAGCTGCAGGTGCTCGAAGGGGAGCGACTTCTGGCATCCAGCGCACGGATTCCGATCCTGATGGCCCCTGGCCACCACGAGCTCGAGCTCGTGAATAGTGCGGTTGGTTATCGCTCCCGCCGCAGCATCGAGATCGAGCCTGGCGAGGTCCTTCGCCTGTCCGTGTCGCCTCCACCGGGGCGGATCAATCTCAACGCCCTGCCATGGGCCCAGGTGTGGATCGACGACGCGCTGGTCGGAGAAACTCCTCTCGGGAATCTTTCGCTTGCTCTTGGTGTGCACGAACTGGTGTTTCGCCATCCGGAGTTGGGCGAGCGACGTGCGACAACGGTCGTCCGAGCGGACGTCCTCAATCGCGTGAGTGTCGATCTCAGACAATAAGAATCAGTCGGAGTGTAGCTCGCTCGGCGGGCCTACCAGACCGTGTATCCGCCATCGATCACGTACGCGGCGCCGGTGACGTAGGCGGATGCGGGGCTCGCAAGAAAGACGGCCAGCGGCCCGATTTCCTCCGGTTCGCCGGCCCGCCCCATCGGCACGTTCTTCACGAACGCCTCGATCACATCCGGACGCTTCTCGTTCCAGTCCCTGTTGATATCGGTCATGAACAAGCCTGGACAGATCGCATTGACGGTGATCCCGTGGGGTGCCCAGTCGGCCGCGGCGCACCGCGTGAAGTGCAGCACGGCCGCCTTTCCGGTCTCGTAGTCGCGTCCGCCGATGCCGCGATTGACGATCATCGCGCTGATCGACGCGATGTTGATGATGCGACCGCCCTGGCCGCGAGCGAACATCGCCCCGCCGATGATCTTCGTGCCGAGAAAGCAGCTTGTCAGGTTGAGGTTGACGGAGCCCTGCCACGTCTCGAGCGTTTCCGCTTCGATTGGCACGCTCACTTCGCGATTGCCGACATTGTTGATAAGGATGTCGATCGGACCGGCCTCCTCGAGTATCCGCTCGCACGTCTGCGCGCAGGCGTCCGGCACGCCCATATCCGCCTTGAACGTCCAGGCCTCCCGGCCACGCGCGCGAATCTCCGCGGCCGTGGCGTCGAGGGTCTCCTGGGTGCGGCCGGTGATCGCGACGTCCGCGCCGGCGTCTGCCAGAGCGAGCGCCATGACGCGGCCAAGACCGCGGCTCGCGCCGGTGACGACCGCCCGCTTGCCATCGAGCCGAAAGAGATCCAGCGTGCTCATCGCTAACTCCTAATGTGCGGAACTCGCACTGCCCACGCCGAGCACTTCGGCGATAGCGACCGGCCGCCGCTCTGCCAGTGACTTCAAGGTCGCCTCGATCATCGCCGTCACCATCAGCCCGTCCCGGCCGTTCGCTTCCGGCGTCACATCGTCGGCCACGCAGTCGACGAAGTAGCGGATCGATTCGGTACTGGTAGCCCCAGACCTTGCCGTAGCGCGTGACGGACGTAGACGAGAACGGCGTGTGGAAGCGATCCGTAAATGCCCAGAGCGAGGGCTCGTTCTTGATCTCGAGGCCGCCGGTCTCGCCGTAAATCGAAAGCCGATTGTCGACGACGTTGCTGTAGCTGTTGGGAAGGATCCACGACGTCTCGAACGTGCAGAATGCCTTGCCTTCGAACTCGATCATCGTCTGGATGGCGTCCCAGCAATTGATGCCCTTGCCGTCCAGCACGCCGCGATAGCCTTTGGCATAGACCTCGACCGGGTCGCGTCCGAACAGCCAGCGCACGACGTCCATCGTGTGCGGGAAGAGGAACCATTCGGGCCCGGACTGGCCGCTCCAATTCAGCATCTCGGTCGGGACGTAAATCGTATCGCTGAGCCGCGCATACGCCATCACGGGCTTTCCAAGCTCGCCGCGCTCGACATAGCCCTTCGCGCTCATGAAGAGCGGGTGCCAGCGGGCATGGAAGTCGACCATCAACTTGAGGCCGGCATTCTCGGCGGCGTCGACCATCGCGCGGCCGTCTGCGACGTTGGTGGCGAGCGGCTTTTCGACCATCACGTGCTTGCCGGCGCGCAGCATCGCGAGCGTCGGCTCCAGGTGCAGGTGATCCGGCGTGGCGATGGTCACGGCCTCGACGTCGCTCGCTGCCAGCTCGTCGACGCTGGTCGTCCATGCGCAGCCGAACTTCTCGGCAAGCGCGCGTGCGCGCCCCTCGTCACGGTCGCAGACGATGGCGACCGTGGCACGGGGATGTGTCGTGAGCGCCAGGGCGTGGTTGGTGCCCCAGATGCCGGCGCCGATGATGCCGATTCTGACCGCCTTCACGCGTTTCCACTTCTTAACGGCTGCATTGAGGCCGGACTATACCATCGCCGGCCGCCGCTCTAGTTGTCGAGCATCGTCCATCACGATCAAGAAGAGCGCGACGAACGATGCCACTCCGGCGCCGACGCCAATTGCCATCGCGTTTGAGACGTCGAGGTTCCGCGACTCCGGTGACAGCGAGACAATCGCCTGCAGCGGAATGCGCCGATAGGGCTCCGGCAGCCGCGTTCTGGGCTGCACGATGACGATGTCGTGCTCGACGCCAATCAGGGTGGCCTTCAGCTGCGTTCCGTCCGCAAGATCGATCAGGACCGCAGTCCCGGCTGGCAACTGTTCGATGTACTTGCGCCGGTCCTCGAGGTCGCGCGGGTCGGCGGCATCCCGGATCGCGCGAGCCTGAGCGTGAGCGATCGAAAACGCGGCCGGCGTCGCGCGCCGTTGCGCGCAGCCGGAGCCGAGGAGTGCCGCAATCAGGGCGAGTAACACAATGCGCCGCATGTTGTCCTCCTTGAAGCCTGTCCATCCCCTCATGTGCAGGTCGGAGCCCCTCCATATGCAGGCCGGAACTTCAGCTCCGGCCAGAGGCCTCGGCCCGAGCAAATCAAAAGTCCCAGCCGAACCCGAATCGCCAGGCAACGTGATCGAGGCGATCCGCAACAGAGGCGCGCAGGTCCATTCGGAAGAAGGCGTGGCGCGTGATATACGCCTTGAAGCCCGCGACCACGGCCACCGCGTGGCAATGAGGCGGGTGCTCGCTTCTCGCGGCAACGGCTCGATCAAGAAGGTTGGCGGGTCGTCCGGGTGGCTTTCTGATGATCTGCACGGTTCCCTGGACCGTTCGCTGTTCCCAGTCGAGATCGAGCCCTGCGCCGACGAATGGATGGACCCAGGCGTTCCGGCCGAAACTGGTAGGACTGGACGAGCGACAGCGTGCGGACCCGATAGTGGTGGTCTCGATACGCGTAGCGCGTCACGAACAGGTCGCTCGGTTGCTCTTCGAAGCTGACCAGGTTGCCGCGGCCGGTGACCGCGACCTCGACCTCGGTCTTGAGGTGCTCGGTCCAATAATGGCCGACGCCTCCGCTGCCGAGCAGCGTGGAATACCAGTCGCGATAGGTGTCGCCGCCCACATTTCCGCGATTGCCGCCGAACCATCCCACATAGGCAGCCGCATCGAAGCGTGTGGCCGTCGCTTCCGACTCGGACGCGGCGGATTGCGCGTGAGCTCCTGTCGGAATGAACAGGAACGTGATGATGATCGCGGGCGCCAGCGTCAGCCGACAGTTGCGCACGAACTGCCTCCTTTGTCTCAGAGCGGGCCACGCGGCCCTGAAGGGCCGCCACCCCTTGTGGCGGCGGGGCTTAGCCCCGCGCACACGCGGCGAAGGGGGCGTGCCGATCCTTCAAGAGGGAATGTGACAACCGGCCGCAAAGCGGCTCACGGACGGTCCTAGGAAGGGCTGGGCGGTGATTCGATGGGTGTCGGGCGAGGAGGGTCAGGCGTTGCTGCTGCGAAGTCGATCCAGGGTGCGCTGGCACGCCGGAAAGCCTTGTGCCGCGGCCGTCGTCAGGACGTCGCGCGCGACCGCCGCGAAGTCCTGGTGGTTCGTCAGACTCGACGATCCAGTCGGTGCGTCTGCCGCCTCCGCGAAGAGCGTCAGGGACGAGACCAGCTTGATCGCGTCGATGTGCGAGCCCATGAGCGTCTCGAGATCGACGCCCTTCCGCAGCTGATCGGCGACGGACCGGGTGATTGTCATCAGGCGCTCACCAAGAAGCGCATCGTCCAGATACGCGATCGCCTCCGCCATGTCGTGGATGGCGTACGTCCGTGCGTAGTCAGACGTCCCGAGTCCCTCCAGCTGCGGAAAGACGTACCAGATCCAGTGGCTTCGCTTGCCGCCGCTCCGGATTTCGGACAACGCCGTAGCGAAGGTCGAGGGCTTGGTCTCTTGTGCCTGTCGGAATCGTTGCAGATCGAGCATGCGTCTATGTCGTGCCTCAAAAATCGTTCCACACTCTACAGAAGGAGGCAGCGGTCGCCGGCTGACGTGAGTCGGCGTCGCCCACTGGTCCGGAAGGAGAGTACATTGAAGCTTGCCAACGGCGTGAATGCATGCGATATGCAGGAGCATGTGCCAATGTCTGATCGCGTGACGTCCCGAAGTATCCCGATCTGCCGCTCTCGAATGCGGAACGGGCGGCGCTCACCGGTGACTACGCCGTCGAGAGTGGAGCGCTCGTGCAACTGCGAGTCGAGACGAACGTCCGTGGCGATTTGACCGTCTCTGGTCCCGACGTGATGGTCGAGCGCATCGTGTTCCATCAGGGCGGGCTGGTCTTCAACCCTGCCGGCGCGGAAGCCGTGAAGATCAGGTTTCAGTTGGAAGGCGATCGAGCCGTGTCGCTCACGGTGGAGGACGGTGACGCTATAACGACAGCGCGAAGGCGCACAGGACAAATGTAGGGGCGCACTGCGTGCGCCCTACGGCGGATGCGCGGGTTTCGAGCGTCAACCTGCCGCGTCCGCCTCGATCGGCAGATTCGCCGCTTCCCACGCGGTGATACCGCCCGCGATCTCGCTGACCCCGGCGAATCCATGTCGCTGTAAGAGGCTCGCGGCGATCGACGATCGATAGCCGCCGGCGCAATAGACGATCAGCGGCCGATCCGCCGGCAGCTCCGACAGGTGCTCTGCGAGATGATTCAGCGGGACGCTGACGCTGCCGCCAATTCGTTTCTGTTGGCGCTCGCGTGGACCGCGCACATCGACCAGAAGAGGAGCCTTGTCGACCGGTCCACCGCTCACGCGTTCCGACGCGACCTGCGCGCTGAGGCGCTCGGTCGTCATCGTCAGATCCGGTCGTGATTCGAGACTGTGGAGCCCGTCGGCGAGATAGCCGACCACGTGATCGAACCCGATGCGGCCGAGCCGCGTCGCCGCCTCGTGTTCGTGTCCAGGGGCGGCGATGATCACGATGGGGTGCTCGTGGTTCAATACCGTGCCGGCCCAGGTCGCGTATTGGCCGCTCAGGCCAATGTTGAGGCTCCCGGCGAGGTGAGCGGCGGCAAACTCCGCTGGATCGCGCGTGTCGAGGACCTGCGCGCCGACGGCCTGCAGCGCCAGCACGTGGTCGAACGTGAGCGGGTTGACGCGCTCGAGCGTCTCGTCCAGCGTCGGCCGCTCCTTGCTGTTCAGCACGGCGTCGTACGTGAAGTAAGACGGCGCGTCGGGCTGATCGGCGGTGACGAGATCGACGAACGCCGTCTTGGTCATCGGCTGCAGGGCGTAGTTGGAGCGCCGTTGCTCACCGATCGTCGAGAACGTTTCCTTGCTCAACGCCTTGCCGCACAACGACCCCGCGCCGTGCGCCGGGTACACGCCGGTCTGATCGGGTAAGGTCAGGAGCTTCGTCCGGAGCGAATCGTAGAGCCGTTCACCGAGCTCGCGCGCCGACCAGCCGAGCGCCACGCGCAAGTCCGGACGGCCGACGTCGCCAACGAACAGCGTGTCTCCCGTCAGCACGGCCTGTGGCTCTGTCGCGCTGCGATCGAGGTCGTAGACCGTGAGTGAGATCGACTCCGCGGTGTGGCCGGGCGTCTCGAGCGCTCGCAGCTCCACCCGACCGAGCGAAACCACGTCGCCATCGCTGAGCGGGGTGAACGGATACTCGGCCTGGGCCGCGGCGCCCAGGTAAATCGTGGCACCGGTGCGGTCGCGCAGCTCGAGGTGCCCGGCGATGAAATCGGCGTGAAAGTGGGTGAGGACGACGTGCGCGATGCGCAGATCGTGCTCGGCCGCGAAAGCCAGGTACTGCTCGACGTCGCGCTGCGGATCGACCACCGCCGCGATGTGCGCCTGCTCGTCGCCGACCAGGTACGAGGCATGCGCGAGGCAATTGAGATAGAACTGCTTCAGAACCATCGTCTATATCGTACCGCACTTGCGTTGGCGCCTCGCTGCCTCCGGGGATGTGTACCTGGCCGTCTTCAAAAGCGCTGAAGGAGGCTAGACGACCCGAATCGCTATCTGCTGGACAGAGTTATTGCCGTAGCCAAGCCGGTTCCATTCGGCGCGCTCGGGTTGCGTTCGGCCGGCCAGGTCCGTGGCACGGGCCCGCAACGTCATTGCGCCCGGCGTTTCGAATCGGGCAACCAGTTCCCACCATTGCCACCCGTGACGCCTGCGCTCGCCGACCAGGCGCGCATCGCGCCAGTCACCGTCACCGACCGAGACCTCCACTCGCGCAATCGGTGCTGCTCCGGACCAGGCGACGCCGCGGATGACTGCGTCACCGTTCGGCACCTCCGCGTTTGGCGCCGGTTCGGCGATCAGCGCGCGCACGCGCTGCACCGCGACTGGTTCGCGGACAGTCTTGCCGTCGCGGTCCCACTCATACCAGTACTTGTCCGTCTGGTAGTGACCCGCGAAGTCGTAATCAATCAGCTCGATCTCCGTCAGCCACTTGACTGATGCCACGGCATACCAGCCAGGGACGATGAGTCGCAGCGGATAGCCGTGGTGAAAGGGCAGTGGCTCGCCGTTCATGGCGTACGCCAGCAGGACGCCTTCGCCGCGAGCATCGGCCACCGAAAGACTGCGCTCGAAGCGAATCGGATCCACGTGTCCGTCGACGCCGCCGCCATCCGCGCCCTTGAACAGCACCTCGCGCGCGCTGGTGTGCACGCCCGCGCGATCCAACACTTCAACGAGCGGTACGCCCGTCCACTCCGCGGTGCTGACCGCTCCCAGGTTCCACTTTTCACCGGCAATGGCCGGCTCGAACAGCGTGCGGCCGTTGCCCGCGCACTCCAGCGTGACGATATCGGTCTGCGACGGCATGTTGTGCAAGTCGCGCAGCGACAGGCTGAGAGGCCGGTCGACGATGCCGCCAACGCGAAGCTGAAACGTCGCCGGGTCCAGCGTGGGAATCTGGAAGTGATTACGCACGTAGAAGTGCGCATTCGGCATCACGACGCCACCCGTGAGCTCGGGAATCGACGTTTCGCAGTTGAGCGGATGCGCGCAATGGACGACGAGTCCCGCCTCAATAGCCTGCTGGCAAGCTTCTGCCGGATTCAGGCTCGCGACCCCCCCACTAGACGGCAAGGGCGCACCACACCCACCGCTGGCCACCACGCGCGCACACGTCGAGGCGGGGTAGATGTCGAGACTGCCGGCCATCTGGAACGGCTGCAGGAACGCCCGCAGGTGTTCCTCGTCAGCGGCCTCCGCGATCAGGTAGAAAGTGTGCTGTCCTTGTACGACCGCCTCGGCCTGGATCTTCACGCCGTGTCGGTGGACGTTCGGCCGGCTCAGATAATTCAGCAGCGTGGCGCCCATGTACGGATCCTGCGCGGGACACCGATCAGGTGCGTGCTGGTGCCGGACGACGAACAATGCCATAAGGCCTCCTGGGCGCGTGAGACTCAACCGCCGGGTCTATCATGGCGTACTGACAAAGGAGTCGCGCCTATGGTTCCGATCGTGCTCTCTGTGATGCTTGTGGCGTCCGCCTCCCCGCGGGCGCTGGCCGACCCGCCTACCACGCTCAAGGGAGTCCTCCTCGAACAGCTGCAGACGACGCACAACAAGAAAGACTGGTTTGCGTCCGCGAGCGAGGCCGTGGATGGCCTGACCGCGGAGCAGGCCAGCTGGCGTGACGGAAAGGGCAATCACTCTGTCGGCCAGCTGGCGGCGCACCTGGTGTTCTGGAACCGGCAGCAGCTGGCCAAGTTCAATGGCGAGGCGCCGCCAGCGTTCAGCGGCGACAACAACGAGACGTTCAATAGCTTCGATGCCGCCAGGTGGACCGCCACCGTGCGCGATCTGAACGACGTTATGGTGGCATGGGAGCGAGCCGTCGAAGGCGCGGACGAGCAGAAGCTGCAGAAGTGGGCGTCCACGATCGCGCACATCGGCGCCCACAACGCGTATCACATCGGTCAGATGGTGTACATCCGGCGGCTGCAGGGGTCGTGGGATCCGGAAAAGGGCGTGAAGTGAGGCGCTCGGTTCGTGACATGCTTTCGAAAACACGAGCGACGGTGCTCACCTGCAGCTTTCTCTTCTTCCATCAGCTCGCTCTAATCGCCGAGCCCGTCGCCGTGCGACGTACCGAAGGCGTCCTGCACGGGTTCCTGGTGCTGCGGACGCTCGACGGCGAGCGGCTCGCCGATGGCGATCTGATCCAGGTGCCCACCGGCGGCCGGGTCAGCACGCGCCTGATCTTCCGGTTCAAGGACGGATCGATCCACGAAGAATCGGCCGTCTACACGCAGCGACGGCACTTCCGGCTGCTCAGCGCTCGACTGGTACAGAAGGGCCCGACGTTTCCACGAGCTCTCGACATGTCGGTTGACGCCGCGAAAGACCGCGTCAAGGTGCGTTACTCGGAGAAGGAAAAGGACGGCGATGAGAAAACAGAAGATGAAAAGCTCGACCTGCCCTCTGATCTCGCCAATGGCATGATTCTCACGCTGGTGAAGAATCTCAGCGTCGACGACAAGCCAGCGACAGTTTCCCTGGTCGCAGCCACGCCGAAGCCCCGAGTGGTGACGCTCGAGATCTCTCGATCAGGGCGGGAGCCCTTTTCCACCGGCGGAACGTCGCGAGAGGCTCTGCACTATGTCGTGAAGGTTGACATCGGAGGCATTGCAGGCCTTCTGGCGCCGCTCCTTGGCAAGCAGCCGCCGGACTCGCACATCTGGGTGCTCGGTGGCGAAGCGCCCGCGTTCGTGAAGGCGGAATTGCCCCTCTATCTTGGGGGGCCGCTGTGGCGCATCGAGCTGGTGAGCCCCGTGTGGCCGCAATCGTCCCGCCAGCCCTGAGATCGCGGCACGCGTCGGTTGGCCTTTCAGGCACCCGTCATCGGCCTCCTCTGCGCACTGCCCCTCTCGAGTTCGACGACTCACGATGGCGCCTTCGCTCGGGGAGCCCGCAGAGACGGATCAAACGCGGAGCGCGCCGAGTCCGCAGAGAACTTTTCGTGCCTTTGCGATCTCCGCGGGCTTCGGCGTTGAAATTCGGCGTGCTCGGCCTCCTCTGCGCACTGCCCCTCTTGAGTTCGACGACTCACGATGGCGCCTTCGCTCGGGGAGCCCGCAGAGACGGATCAAACGCGGAGCGCGCCGAGTCCGCAGAGGGCGTTTGGTGCCTTTGCGATCTCGGCGGGATTCGGCGTTGAAATTCGGCGTGCTCGGCCTCCTCTGCGCACTGCCCCTCTTGAGTTCGACGACTCACGATGGCGCCTTCGCTCGGGGAGCCCGCAGAGACGGATCAAACGCGGAGCGCGCCGAGTCCGCAGAGGGCGTTTGGTGCCTTTGCGATCTCCGCGAGCTTCGGCGTTGAAAATTCGGCGTGCTCGGCCTCCTCTGCGCACTGCGCCTCTCGAGTTCGATGGCTCACGATGGCGCCTTCGCTCGGAGAGCCCGCAGAGACGGATCAAACGCCGAGTCCGCAGAGAACTTTTGGTGCCTTTGCGATCTCCGCGAGCTTCGGCGTTGAAATTCGGCGTGCTCGGCCTCCTCTGCGCACTGCCCCTCTCGAGTTCGACGACTCACGATGGCGCCTTCGCTCGGGGAGCCCGCAGAGACGGATCAAACGCGCGCCGAGTTCGCAGCGGACTTTTGGTGCCTTTGCGATCTCCGCGAGCTTCGGCGTTGAAATTTCGGCGTCATCGGCCTCCTCTGCGCACTCCCGTGAGCGACCCGGCGGCGCCAGACTGGGCAGCACTAAAACAACACCTTCAATCCAAACTGCATCTGCCGCATCGGCGCGACGAGAGTCGAAATCGATCCCGGGCCACGCGATGGCGCGACCTGTGTCGGGAACGCGCCGTCGGCTGCGCTCGGCAGGAACGCCGCCGATCCGTTCAGCGCCGCGTTCGGCACGCCGAACTGCGGCGTGTTGAACAGGTTGAACACCTCCCAGCGGAACTGGAGCCGCGCGTTGCCGGTCAGCTCGATGTTCTTCATCAGCGAGAAGTCGACGTTCTTGAAGCCGGGGCCCTCGAGGATGCCTTGGCCGGCGTCGCCGTAATGGCAGAACTGCGTCAGGTACTGGTTCAGGGCGTCGCCTCCGGCCGTGCCTTTGACGCCAGGCTCTGCGCACGTGACCACGCGGAAGGCATCCGGATCGAACCACTTGTCGATTGTGGGTTGCGCGAGCGAGCCGTCTTGCAGCCGATCGGGTCGAACGTGGCCCTCGATTGTATTGATGGTGTTGTTCTGGGTGATCGTGAAAGGCAGTCCCGTTCGCAACTGGATGATCCCGTTGGCCTGCCAGCCTCCAAAGATGTGCCGCGCGGCATTGTCCCGGAACGCCGGGATGGTTGGCAGTTCGTACAGGAAGTTGATCACCGCGTTGTGCCGCACGTCAAAGCCGTAACGCGTCTTTTCGGCCGCACGGTCCCGCGGGTTCTGATACGAGTTCGGGATGGCTGCTCCCCCGCTTTCATTGCGCCCGTAGCCTTCGCCCATGGCCTTGCTGTAGGTGTAGGCCACATTGATCAGGAACCCGGCGCTGAACCGTCGCTGAGCATTCACCTGCAGAGCGTGGTACCACGAATTGCCGTCGGACGTCAGCCATCGTAGCCGGTTGAGCGGCCGTACCGGCCCATTCGCTCCGTCTGCGAACGACGGGATCGGTCGCCGTGCATTCGCGTTGCCGCCGACGGCCGGCGACGGCGCATTCAACTCGACCGTCTGATCGATGTGCGTCCCCTTGTTGCCGACGTACCCCACGGAAAGCACGACGTCGAGAGGCAGCCGCCGCTGCACGTCGAGGCTCCATTGGGTGACGTATGGCTGGTTGTTGTCGGGGCTGAGCGCGTTGATGCCGGTGGCACTTGTCGGGTTCACCGTCCCGAATGGCGCGGCAAACGTCAGCACGGGCTGAGTCGGGCTGTTCGTGATCTTGCCGCCCGCCGACGTGTTCGTGAAATTGCTCGTGCCAGACTTCGGCGGATTCAGGTTGAGGATCGTGTAGTTGTTCAACTGGTGCACGTTGTAGTAAATGCCCAACCCGGATCGCAGCACCCAGTCGTCGGTCGGGCGGTACGCAAGCCCTAGCCGTGGCATGAACAGCGACTTTTGCGATTTGTAGAACTCGAACTCGGTGCCAATGTCGGGAATGAGCGTGGGCAGACCGTTTGTGAGTTCCGAGAAGGTGAGGCTGCGCCACAATCCGTCGATGTCCACCGCGGGCGTGTTGTATTCCCACCGCACGCCATAGTTCAGCGTCAGCTTGCGCCCGGCTTTCCAGTCGTCGGTCGCATACACGGCGAAGCGATTCTGCCGCGTGTCGGTCAGCGGCAGGCCCTCAGGCGTGACCGTGCTCGACGGGAGCCCGAGCAGAAACGCCGCAAAGCCGTTGTTGGCGATGTCGCCGTTGAAGGTCAGGCCGCCCCGCGGCACGTTCGCGGCGCCCCGGAAAAGCGACACCCATCGATAGTCGAATCCGAACTTCGTGGTGTGCGATCCGTGCGCCCATGTCACGTTGTCGTTGAACTGGTGCAGGTTGTTGTAGTCGAAGCCGTTCCCGCCGTCCTGTTCGGCCAGCACCGAGAAGCTGTTCACCGTGATTGTGGGCACGCCCGTTTCCCGCGGTGTGAACGGACGGTTGTTGTCGTTCACCACGGTGAACCCGGTGAGCCCCAGCGCCTGCACGTCGAAGTCGGTGTTGGCGCGCGGGTTCAGCGTATTGTCGACCGACCGGTTGTACCCGTAGCGCGCCTCGTTGATGATGTTCGACGAGAACATGTGAATCCACGTGAGGCCCACATTCTGCGACCGTCCCGCGACGAAATAAGTGAAGTTGGGGTTGTCCCCGGGTATGACGGTGTAGGTCACATCGTCGAAGGCGTACCGGGCGAAGATCCGGTCCTTCTGCGAGATGTTGTGATCGACGCGCACGAATGTCTGGTCGTCATCCAGATCGCGCTGCTCGAAGCCGGTGAAGTTGACTCCGACGAGTGGGTTGGCGTTGGTCGTCTGGGCGTCGGGCCAGAACGCCATCAGTTCCTGGGCCACCGGCGAAATGCGGTCGTCCGGGATGACGTTGCCCGCGAAGCAACCCGTGCGATCGGCGACAGTGCAGGAATTCGGGCTGAGCGGATCGGCAATCAGAATCGGCGTGGGCAGTGTGAGCAAGGAGCTGAAATCGCCGCGCCGGAATGCCGCTGGCGGATGATTCGCCGTCTGCGCGAGCCGCCCCTGCCGCCGCCGTCGGCCCTCATAGTTGCCCATGAAGAACGTCTTGTTGCGGCCGTCGTAGAGCTTTGGAATCGTGAGCGGTCCGGAGATCACCCCGCCGAAGTTGTTCTGACGGAGGCTGTCTTTCTCAGAGCGTGGCGCTCCGGGCGCATTGAAATAGTTCTGGAAAAAGTTCTCGGCGTCGAACATGTCGTTGCGCAGGAACTCGAACACCGAGCCGTTGAACTCGTTCCCGCCCGCCTTGGTGACGATGATGGTCTGCGCGCCGGCGTTGAACCCGTATTCGGCCGAGTAGCTGCCCGAGAGCACCTTGAATTCCGCCACCGCCTCTGGCGACGGGTTGAAGGTCACGGTGTTTACCCGCGCTTCGGTGACGACGACCCCGTCGAGCGTGGCGTGCTGGTTCGTTTCGCGCTGCCCATTGGCGACGAACGAAAGCCGATGCCGGGAATGGGGATGCCTTGTCCACCCTGTCGCTGTCCGAAGCCCTGCCCGTCGGGTCCGCTGCGCGGCCCATACTGCACGCCCGGCTGGAGGATCGCCAGCGCTCCGAGACTCCGGTTGTTGAGCGGCAGCTCTTCGACGCGGCGCTGCTCGATCGTCTGCCCCAGCGTCGCATCGTCGGTCCGGAGCGTCGACGATGAGGCGGTCACTTCCACCCGTTCCTGCGTACCGCCGATCTGCAGTTCGAAGTCGGCACGGACCTTTTCGTTGATCTCGAGCACGATGTTGCGGCGGGTTTCGGGTCGAAAGCCGTCGGCCTCCACCGTCACGTCGTACACCCCCACATCGAGCAGCGGAAACGTGTAGTCGCCCGTGGATGACGCGACGGCCTCTCGACGAATGCCGGTCTTCGTATTGACCGCGCTCACTTTGGCGCCAGCGAGCACGGCCCCCGACGTGTCCACGACCGCACCCTGGATTGTCGTGGAGGTCGTTTGCGCGAAAGTGGATTGACTGTGCAGACCGACACAGACAACAACCAGGCAGACGCAGAGTATCGGGCGACGCGCCGCCGTCGCGCTGTGCCAGGGGGATCGGCTCGCCATGAAGCTATCCTCTCAGGGTTTTTCTCTAAGGGCAGTGTCAGCGCGGGATATTCCGCTACGTCAGACGCGTTGTCAACGCCGGCCAAGTTTTTAGCTCAACCATCGCGACGATTGCGGTTGCGGTTTGACAACGATCCGGGCTCACGGATAATCGGCGGGTTCAGCCGTCGAAGGGAGGTGCAGGATGTGGCCGCGAAGGCGTTTTCTACGCACCCTGTCAGGACTGCCGCTGACAGGCCTCATAGGTGGGCGCACTGCCGCTGCGCAGACGACGCCAGCTCGAAAACTGGGCGGCGACTATTTCAAAGAGCTCGGCGTGCGACCGTTCATCAACGCTGCCGGGACCTACACGAGCATGACAGCCTCGCTCATGCCTCCGGAAGTGATGGACGCGATCAAGTACGCGTCCAAACATTACGTGATGCTGGACGAGCTTCACGATCGTGTCGGAGAACGGATCGCATCGCTGCTCCGATGTGAAGCCGCCATGGTGACCGCCGGGGCCGCGTCGGCGCTGACGCTGGGCACGGCCGCCGTGCTCACGGGGTCGGACCGGAAAAAAATTGTCGATCTTCCGAATCTTTCCGGGATGAAGAGCGAAGTCATCGTGCAGAAGTCTCACCGGTTCGGCTACGACCACGCGGTGCGCAACTGCGGCGTCCGTCTCGTCGAAGTCGAGACACCCGGGGAGCTGGAGCAAGCGGTCAACCCGAATACCGCCATGATGCTCTTCTACAACAACAACAACGCAGTCGGGCAGATTCGGGATCAGGAGTTCGTGGCGCTCGGCAAGAAACACGGCATCCCGACATTCAACGACTGCGCGGCTGACGTCCCACCCGTAGACAACCTCTGGAAGTACACGAAGATGGGTTTCGATCTCGTGACGTTTTCCGGCGGCAAGGGCATCCGAGGGCCCCAGAGCGCGGGTCTTCTGCTGGCGTCCAAGCCGGTCATCGCCGCCGCGCGCCTGAACGCGCCTCCGAACTCCGAGTCGATCGGCCGGGGCATGAAGGTGAACAAGGAAGAGATGCTGGGCATGCTGGTGGCGCTTCAGCTGTTCGTCGAGAAGGACCACGCGGAGGAAGCGCGCGAGTTCGATAAACGCGCCGAGGTGGTCCAGAAAAGCGCGGTCAGCGTCCCTGGCGTCCAGGCCGAGATCTTCGTGCCCGAGGTCGCGAACCACGTGCCTCACGTGCGGATCTGGTGGGACGCCGCCGCGAAGGGAATTACCGCAGACGATGTGGTCAAGGCCCTGCGTGATGGCGAGCCGTCGATCTCGATTCGCTCGGAAGAGCAGCGCCTCGTCGTGGGCGTGTGGATGATGAGACGAGGCGAGGAGAAAGTGGTCGCGAAGCGGCTGCGCGAGGCGCTGGAGAAGCGGGGCTGACGGATGCCACGTGTCGCGCTGTTCGTCTTTGTGCTGTTGGTTTGGACTATCTATCCGAGCCGTCCCTCCGCCTTACCTGAATCGGGAAAGGTACAGTTTCCGGCCGATTTTCCGCCACGAAACGACATCGTCCTCGAGAACCGCGTGGCGATCTCCATGCGCGACGGTGTCGTCCTGTACGCCGACGTCTATCGACCGGTGGGGGACGGGAAGTATCCCGTCCTCGTGTCCAGAACGCCCTACAGCACCGAGCGCTTTCCGACCGCGTACGATGCCGCCGTGTACTTCGCCCAGCGCGGGTACGTCTACGTGTATCAGGACGTCAGAGGACGTCACGAATCCGACGGAATCTGGGAGCCATTCCGCGACGGGGAGCGAGACGGCTACGACACCATCGAGTGGTCCGCCAGACAGCCGTGGTCAAACGGAAAGGTTGCGATGCAGGGTGGGTCGTATCTGGGGCAGAACCAGTGGCGAGCCGCGCAGGCTGCGCCGCCGAGCCTGGTCACCATATTTCCAATGGTGGCGTCCACCAGCATCTATCACGATTGGATCACGTTGAACGGCGGATGGCGCCTCTCGTTCAACTTCGGGTGGGGACCGGTGCGCATGGAATCGCGCATCATGCAGAATCCGGGGCCTCACACCACTCCCGGTGTCCGGGCGATTCATTACGATCAGGTGCAATGGCACCTGCCGCTCAACACCATGCAGCAGATCGTCGGGCGCCAGGCACGGTTCTACGACGACTGGCTGGCGCATCCCGACTACGACGAGTATTGGAAGCCGTACAACGTCGAGGAGATGTTCGACAAGATCGCCGTCCCCGTTCACACGCTGGGCGGCTGGTTCGACATCTTCAGCCAGGGGACTCTGCGTGGCTATGTCGGGATGAGCCAGAAGGGTGCGACGGAAAAGGCGCGCCGCAGCCGCCTGGTGATTGGACCCTGGGGGCACGGCCCCTCTCAGAAGACCGGAGCGCTCGATTTCGGACCCGACGCGAACGTCGATGCGATGGCGATCCAGCTTCGTTGGTACGACTACTGGCTCAAGGGGATTGACGACGGGTTTTCGGCGGAACCTCCTGTGACCCTGTTCGTGATGGGGCGCAACGAGTGGGTGCACGAGCGCGAGTACCCGCTGGCGCGCACCGAGTACCGTCCGCTCTACCTCGCCAGCGGCGGCAGCGCGAACGGCGTCAGGGGAGATGGGCGCCTGACGTGGACGAAGCCGGCCGGATCCTCATCGCCGGATCGCTTCCGCTACGACCCTGACGATCCGGTGCCGTCGGTTGGCGGCAACAACTGCTGCGGCACACCCACGTCGTCCGGTCCGCAGGATCAGCGTCAGATCGAGGGCCGGCGAGACGTGCTCCTCTATACATCCGACATCCTGCAGCAGGAGATCGAAGTAACCGGCCCGGTGAAGGTCGTGCTGTTTGCCGCGTCGGATGGCCCAGACACCGACTTTGTGGCCAAGTTGGTCGACGTGCATCCCGACGGCGCCAGCTACAACATGGCCGAGGGTATTGTGCGGGCCCGCTATCGCGAGAGCGTCAGCAAGCCGCGGCCGCTCACGCCGGGCGAGGTGACCCGGTTCGAGATTGACCTGGTTGGCACATCGGTGGCGTTCCAGAAGGGTCATCAGATCCGGGTGCACGTCACCAGCAGCCATTTCCCGCAATTCGACCGGAATCCCAACACAGGCGCTGCGTTTGGTACGACGAAAGAGGTGCGGGTCGCGCAGCAGACCATCTTTCACGACGCCAGTCGTCCGTCGCATATTCTTCTGCCGGTGATCCCGCCGCGGGGCCACTGAGGCCGCGCTCTAACCGAGCACCGCAGCACCGCAGCACTGCAGCACTGCAGCACTGCAGTTCACACCTCGACGCGATTGCGTCCGGCGGCCTTCGCCCGGTACAGCGCCTGGTCGGCGACGTGGATGAGCGCCGTCGATTCGAACCCGACGGCGTAGGTGCAGGCCACGCCGATGCTGACACTGACCTCGTGGGTGAAGGATTCGCCTGTTACCGGCGTTGCGTGCACGTGTTCGCGGAGGCGCTCGGCCACGACTCGCGCCTTGCCCGCGTCTGTCCCCGGCAGCACCAGGAGGAACTCCTCGCCGCCATAGCGGCCGGCCGTGTCGTAATCCCTTAGCGGAGACCGGATGCGGCGGCTGATTTCGCACAGCACCTGGTCGCCCGCGGAATGGCCGTAGGTATCGTTGATGTGCTTGAAGCGGTCTATGTCCGCGAGGAGCACCGACATCGATCCGCCTTCGCGCCGTGTCCGACTCAACTCCCGGGCCAGGTGATCGAGGATCGTGCCGCGGTTCCACAGCCCGGTCAGCCGATCATGACTGGCCTCGTGCTGGAGCGCGGATTGCGATTCGAGCAGCCGCTGCTGCAGCTCGATCACGCGCTCACCCGATCGGAGCCGCGCGGTGAGCTCGACGACGTTGAGCGGCTTGGTCAGGAAATCGTCGGCGCCGGCACCAAGACCCTCGACCATGTCGTCCTGGCGATCGCGCGCCGTCAGCAGAATGACGTAGACGTAGGGCGTTGGACGCTGCCGGATCGTGCGGCACACCGTCGGGCCGTCGGCGCCGGGCATCATCCAGTCGAGAATCGCGAGCCGTGGACCGTCGGGCTCGAGCAGCACACGGGTCGCCTCGGCGCCGTTGTCGACTGCCACGACCTCGTGACCGAGCCGAATCAGCAATGACTTCAGCACGGTGCGCGACACGCGTTCATCGTCGGCGATCAGGATCTTCATGGCCGATACGAACCTTGATCAACCACTTGCCTTGGTCGACTCGGACCTTCGTGACGGACGCCACGGCGAACTATATCGCTGTGTACGCCCGCCTTCATGCCATTTTTGTTCTCGTCCACTTATGCTCCGCAACGGTCGCCCCGCCGACGCGCCGAGCGGGCGCCGCCTTCACACTTCTTCCCACTTCTTCTGGCGGTTCCTCGCGTTTTGCCTCTCTTGTCTCTCAACATGACGCCCCTCAGGGAGCTGATTGCGCCAATCCTGCGCCTCTCGTGCCAGAACCAGGCAGGCACCAGATTGCGCCGCTGACCGAGGAAGCGGCGGCGAAAACCCTGATGCTGGTCAGCATGAGGCTCGCGGGTGCCTGGCGCAGACGAAACCGCTGACCGAGGAGCGGAGCCTCGATTGCGTCATCTTCTTGCAGCCCCAGATCTGCATCACGTCGTCCATGGCGAATGCGTGGCCCAGTTCACGTGCGCGCTCCTGTCTCGCATTCCGCACCGGTGCTGCGGTTGGTCATCACCTGAAATCATCGGCTCGTCCCCGCGCTCAACATCGGGAGTGCTCTTGTCGTCTAACCGTTCCATGCGAACCCACGACATGCGTCAGACCTTGCGGATGTTCCGAAGAGAGCCGGCCTTCGCGATGGCTGCCGTGCTCACACTCACTCTGGGAATCGGCGCAAACACGGCGCTGTTTGCGGTGGTCGAGGCCGTGTTGCTGCGACCGCTGCCGTTCGACGACGCAGATCGACTCGTGGTGCTCCGCCACCGCGACGTCGAGACCGGTCTCACCAAGCCCGATATTGCGATAGGCGATTTCGTGGACATGCGTACCCGGCAGCGTTCGCTCGAGTCTCTCGCCGGGTTCGGCGGCTTTCAGTCCACGTTCTTCGGCGAAGGCGAGCCGCTCCACGTGGACGGCGCCGTGGCCACGCCCGACGCGCTCCGTGCGCTGCGCCTCCGGCCATCGCTTGGCCGGCTGCTCCAGAATGACGATGCACGGGAGGGGGCCGCGCCGGTGGTGCTCGTGAGCCATGAATTCTGGCGGACGCACCTCGGGTCGGATCCGCGGGTGCTGACGCGTTCGATTCAGCTGGGTACGACGCGACGGATGGTGGTTGGTGTCCTTCCTGCCGGCTTTCGCTTTCCGGCGATGCCGAGAACCGACGTCGTCGTGACCCAGGCGCTGCCCGCCGCCGCACCGGCGCAACGGAGGGCCGGATGGATCTATGGCATTGGACGTCTCAACCGCGGTGAAACGCTCGCGCGGGTGCAGGCGGAGGTCGCGGCGCTCTCGCGCCAGTTCGAAGCGGAGTTTCCGCAGCAGAATCGAGGGTCGCGGTACGAAGTGCTGGCGCTGCGCGACGCGCTGGTGGGCGACACACGGCGGCCGCTGCTGCTGTTGCTGGCAGCCGTCGGGTTCGTCCTGCTGATCGCGTGCGCAAACGTCGGCAACCTGCTGCTCGCCCGCGCGCTTGGGCGTCAGCAGGAACTCGCGCTTCGGCTTGCGCTCGGTGCCAGCCGCCGCCATCTCGTCGTGCAGCTGCTGACCGAGGGGCTCGCGCTCGGACTTGCCGGCGGCGTGGCCGGTGTCGTCGTGGCCTGGCGTGTGGCACCGGCGCTGGCGGCGCTGGTTCCGAACGCATCGTTGGTGCCTGGACTCGAGCACGTCGGCATCAGTGCGGGGGTTCTGCTGTTTGCGGTTGCCGCCTCCGTGGCATCGGGCCTGCTCTTCAGCGCGATCCCCTGCGTGCGGCTCTCGCGCATCGACAGCCGTGCACTGCCGGGCCAGCGCGGCGGCACCATGACACCCGAGGCGAGGACGACGGCATCCGGCCTCGTGGCCGCGGAGATCGCGTTGGCGGTCGTCCTCCTGGCCGGCGCCGGTCTGACACTGCGGAGCTTTGCCAATCTGCTCGCGGTGGATCCAGGCTTCACGTCGGACGGCGTCTTGACCGTGCAGCTTGTGCTCCCCGAGGGCCGTTACGACGGAGACGAGGCGCGTCGCGCCTTCTACGCGCGAGCATTTGCGGACATCAACGCGCAGCCTGATGTCACGACGGTAGGGGCAGCGATGGTGACGCCGCTCACCGGGAACAACTGGAGCGTGCCGCTGCAACGCGTCGAGCATCCCGTCGCCCCTGGACAGCGCCCGCCCGAAGTCGGCTGGCAGCTCGCCTCGGAGGGCTATTTCCGCGCGCTGCGGATTGCGCTCCGTGCCGGACGCCTGTTCGAGGCGCGTGATGCCACGGGACCGCCGGTTGTCATCGTCAGTGAGGCGGTCGCCACGCGCTTCTTCCAGGGTGAGACACCCGTCGGGCGCCGCGTCAGCCTGGGCGACATGGAGGCCGAGATCGTCGGCGTTGTGGGCAACATTCGCCGGGCCTCGCTGACCGACGAGCCGCGTGCCGATCTCTATTTCCCCTTCGAGCGCGTGAACAGCCCGCAGACGACCCTCTTCATCCGCGCGAGCGGGGATCCCGTGGCAGTGCTTCCTGCAGTGCGGGCGGCGGTCCGCCGGCTCGAGCCGCACGCGGTGCTGTATGAGACGCGCACCATGGCGCACATCGCAGAGGAGTCGGCGGCCGTGACCAGGCTGGCCACGCGTCTCCTCGCTGGCTTCGCAGCGATCGCATTCGTGCTCGCGGTGATCGGCGTCTACGGCATGATGTCGTATCGCGTGCGGCGCCGCACGCGGGAACTCGGTGTGCGCCTTGCCGTCGGCGCGAGCCCTCGCGATATTACTCGCCTGGTGCTTCGACAGGCAGTCGCGATCGCGTGCCTTGGCCTGACGATCGGTACGGCTGCGACGTTGGTCATCGGCCACACGTTGTCGTCGGTGCTGTTCCAGGTGTCTGCCTGGGATCCGGCAACGCTCGGTGCCGCGGCCGCGCTGCTCGCAACGGCCACAGTGGCGGCCAGTTATCCGCCGGCGCGTCGTGCGGCGCGGGTTAATCCGGTGTCGGTGCTCTCGGCAGAGTAGAGTGCGCCTGCGGGTCAGATCGGGTCCGATCGGGTCGGATCAGGTTGATCGGGTCCAATGGGGTCGCGGGGTGTGGTGTTGCCGTGGCGAACCGGTCGGCACGTTCGACACACGCCCGCCCGGCTTCGCCGACCCGCCCTTGCGTTGGCGGGTCGGGGGCCTCAACGGAGCTGACGTCTAGGAGCGAGGAGTAGTTCGCCGACCGTCGTAAGATAGGCGCTGGGCGCCCTCACGGACAGTTGATCCCCGGACGCAGCTGATACGCGCAGCCATCGAGCCCCATCTTGGTTTGGCTTCGCCAAAGGTGCAGCCCCTGGTTCGCAGCCGGCCGCGTTGATTGAGGGAGAAGTTCATGGTTGTCGTCGTATTTCGCTCCCGGCTCAAGCCCGGCATCGAGAAGGAGATCGAGGAGACCGATGCCAGGATGGCCGCGCTAGCTGCGACCATGCCGGGATTCGTCTCGTATCGCCAATACGCATCCGCAGATGGCGAGGGGGTCGCAGTCGTGGAGTTCGAGTCGCACGAAACGGCTGCGGCGTGGCGCGCGCATCCTGAGCATCGCGAGGCACAGCGGCTCGGCAAAGAGCGGTGGTTCACGGAGTATCGAATCACTGTCTGCGATGCCGTGCGCGACTACTCGTTCAAGAGTTGACTCGATCGGTCGCGCCACCGCAAGCGGCTTCATGGCTTCCAATAAGGCAAGCGGGATGACGGGAACGACCGTCAATCTGACCATGGGCAGCCTCGAGGACTAGCGCTCAATCGGAAAGCAGTTGTGTTGACCCGAGATCGAGCGCCGGGTTCCGCACGCCGGAAAATGCGTCTCCGACTCGGTAGCCTCTCGCTCGCGCGGCGGTCCGGGTCAGATCAAACCTCCGCTACTGCTCGTCGTTAGATGTCGTTTGGGGCGCTCAATCGGCCTCTGCAGATACCCACGGAAGGATGTCTCTTCCACGACGCCGGCGACGACGGCACTCATTACGACCCACATCAGAACCGTGACAGCGGGGTACTGCGACACGTCGAGATCTCGTTGCTGGGGGAGCGCGACCAGTCGGCTCAATACTCCCTGAAGGAGCAGCACGCTGGCGAGGCCGAGGAGCCCCGCCAGGAACGCCGGCCCCCAGGCTTCGTGCGGCAGTGCCTTGGCACGGGCATTCATCCGGCGCGCATCGGCTGTCGACCGCGGCCATCCCGATCCTCGCACGAGGTAGCGCCAATACACCCACAGGTACAGCGCCATGATCGAGACGGCCCATGGGATCGCCGATTGATGCCTGGTGTTTGCCGACATCAAAGCGGCCCGCGGCATGGTACCCGCGCCAGCGACAGCCACGCCGATGAGAAGCGCGCGCGCGACGACGGGGAGGCGATGCCAAAGTCGATCGCCAAAAGTCATTGCGCCCCCTCGTCCAGAGGCAATCTACCGTCAGAGCGATTTCAGGAACTCGACAAGATCGGCCTTCTGCTCCTCGGTAAGGCCCAACGCAAACCGTGGGTCGTTGTTATAGCGATTGACGACGTCCAGGAGCGTCGCGGCGCTGCCATCATGAAAGTACGGCGGGTGCTGCCACAGCGCGCGCAACGGCGTCGTCCGCCATGCCTTCGTGGCACTTCGCTCCGCGTAGTCGGGATCAGTTGGGATGTCGGACGGGTGATGGAGAAACGGCACGGTTGGATCCTGTCCGCTCAAGACGTCCGTGAACGTTGGTGGCTTGTGGCAGGTGGCGCACGCCGCTGCGCCCTCGAACAGCTGTGCGCCACGCGCCGCGGCTGCCTGGTCGAAGCTTCCAGCCGGCGGCGGGGGAGTTTGCAGACTCAGTTGATACTGCAAGAGTGCGGGCAGCTTCGGCGTCACCAGATCTGGCCTCTGCCTGACACTCACGCCAATGCGCGGGTCGCTGAAGCTGCCGTGGCCGCCCATTTGGGTGACTGCAACATAGCTGTTCCAATACGAAATCGGACCGTCGCCATTGAAAGTTTCGAAGCCGACTCCCTTCAGCCCAAAGGCCGGCGGTATGACGACGGGAAGCGTCGGGCTGTTGATCTCAATTGAGCTCCTGCCGTCGAAAATACGGAATCGTGGGTCGTACTTCCCCGGTCCCCAGCTGAGAAATGGCGCCTTGTTCGTAATGAACGGGGACAACGCGATGATCGCTCCCGGATTGAGCGTGGTGTTGGGCCAGCCGTCGAGACGTTTGCCGATACCTGGCGCAAAGGAGTTGTCGACCGTCGAGTGGCAGAGCGCGCAGGTGATTCCGACCGTCTTCAGATGATTGTTCGCGCTTACGACCCTTCCCACGACGCCAACGACCGCATTGAGCTTCAGCAGCTGAATCGTCATTGCAGGATCGTTGAGGTCGACCTGGCCGGCCTTCAGCGCCTCGATCACCGGCGGCGGTAACGCGTCGACATCCACCTTCAAACCGACGGACAGGGCCGTTGCGGGACTGACCGTGTCGGCGATCACGTGCTGCATCTGGAGTACATCGGTCCAGAGCTGCTCGCTGCCAAACGTGTCGAACTGGAAAATCGCTTTGCCATCCGGTTGTGACTTGGCGGTGGGAAGCACGACCGCCAGTGTCGAAACACAGATGGTCGCTGCTGCGGCGATCACTCGCAACACGGGTCACGTCCTTTCTGCCAGTGGTTCAGCCCGTAGAATGGCTGAGTTACTAGCGAGATACGAAAGCACTAGCTTGCGTATCTTAGCAAAGACGCGAGCCGTTATTGGGGACTATCGACCTTGAAACAGCAGCGAGGGCGCTGATCGCGATCGCAGCATTCGCGGACAGCGACGCCAATGATTGCGGTCACCAGGCTTTCCATTGCGAGACAAACGCCCGGATGCTTCCCCGTCAGTGCCGCCAGCGGGCAGCCGGCGCCGCGGATCACGATCCCACCGTTGCGCTCGATATGGGTGAGCGCTCCGAGGTGCGCATTCATCAGCTCGCTTGCGGCGGCAACTCGGGCCTCGAGTTTTCCCGAGAGTCGCGTTTCTCGGGACAACTCGTGCGCCAACCCCTTGCCCGTCCTTCTCAAGAGTGTCTCTAGCTGTTGGGCTGGTAAGGCGTCGGCGAAGACGTCGACCAAGTGCGTCAGCAATGGCACGTACGCTTTCGACAGGAGTTGGTCGATTTCAGGTGTCAACTCATAGACAACGAAGGGCCTCGTCGTCCCGGGTCTCTTTCCAGCCTTCCTCACGACGCCGTCGCGCTCCAACGCGCCGATCTGAAGGCGGACTGCGCTTGGGGTCAGGCCGAGCTTGGTGGCGATCTCCTCCGCGGTAGATCCGCCCGCACGAAGCAAAGCGACGATTCGTCCACGGCTCGTGTCGAGCAACTGCTGTCTCAGCATTTCGCCATTTTTGATCCCGTCGAGACTAACTGCTCAGGAGAATTACGAAGGACGTATCTGAATTACGAGCACAGTGTAAGGCCGCTACATGTGACTTCGGCTGGAACAGCCTTAGAATCGTCACTCTTCGTCACGTCGAGCTCGCGTCGCGATGTGATCGACGGTGCGTTCGGCGTCATGGCCAACACCTCCGACGAGTGCTGACCCGAGCGAGTAGAGAAAGGGAAGTCCCACGAAGTAAAGGCCCGGACAGGACTCAACAACGCCGCGATCGTGAATCGGAACCCCGTTGCGAGCAGGTAGCGGGAGATCGATCCAGGGGTAATCCTACGTACGCTAATCAGATGAGGTTGTGATGCCTGACGGGTCGAGAATTTCCCGAACCTTCACCACACGACCATGGCCTCTTCGAAGAGCGCGCTCAATTGATCCGCATCCGCGTATCGGGGCGACAGCTTCGTCACGCGATGCTGCGGCAGTGTGCCTTCTACCAGCGCCGGGATATCGGCCGTTGAGTAGCCGATCTCGCGCAGGCCGTTCGGCATCTTCAACCGTTGCATGAACCACGTGATTCGGTCTGCGAGGATCTTCCCGGCGTCTTCCGCACGCGCTCTCGACACATCTGCCCCGAGCGCCTCAGCCGCCTTCAGATGACGGACCGGATTGGCGCTGGCCGTGAACCGGAAGACGGCAGGCGCATTGAGGATGACCGAGACGCCGTGGGGCACCAGCGGATGATCGGTGACATAACCCGGTGCGCGATAGCTCTTCACATTCCCAGAGACCGGATACGACATGCCGTGCGGTAAGTGCACGCCCGCGTTCCCGAATCCCACCCCCGCATATGACGCCGCCAGGAGCATATTCGCTCGCGCCTCGTCGTCCGACGGATCATCGACCGCCCGCACGAGAAACTGCGCGACCATTCGCAGCGCCTGAATCGCCCACACGTCGCTGATCGGGTTCGATCCCTGATAGGCCGGCCGCAGCGCAGGACGTTCGGGCCGCGGCCGTTCGGTGAAAGGCAGCGCCGTGTAGGACTCGACCGCGTGACTCAGGACGTCGAGGCCAGCAGAGGCCGCCACTTGCGGCGGCATCGTGCGGGTGTTGTCGGGATCGAGATAGCCAAGCGTCGGCTTCAGGCGCCGATTGGCGACGCCCGTCTTGGCGTGCATGCGCGCCAAATCAAAGATCGCCACGCCGGTCGTTTCGCTCCCGGTTCCGGCGGTCGTGGGAATCGCCATCAGCGGTTTCAATGGCCCGGGTACTGGCAGGCCTCTGCCGATGGGCGGGTTCACATAGTCGAGAAAGTCCGCGGGAGGATAGGTCGCGTAGAGGTTGACGGCCTTCGCGGTATCGATCGTCGACCCACCACCGACGGCCACGTACGCGTCGTAGGCGCTCGCGCGCGCGAACTCGATCGCGTCGAGGAACGAGGCATCGGTGGGCTCGACGCGGACGCGACTATACAAGATGAACGAGACGCCATGCTGCTCGAGTGAATCCAGGACCGTCCGCAGGGGCGCCAGCTCGCCAACCCGCGGATCCGTCAAGACAAGCACGAGGCGTGCGCCCATCTCTTTCAGATCCATTCCCACTTCGCGCGTGACGCCGACGCCGAAGCGGAGGGTGGAGATGGCCATTTCAAAGGCAGTGTCCTTGCTCATGGTCCGCACACGATACCCCACAGCGCCCCGCCAGAACCTCCATCCATGTGAACGGACCCCGCCATCAGGATTGCGAAGACGGTACCTCGGCAGCGATGGCTGGTGAAGCGAGCCCGAAGACCGTGTCGCGGGCACGGCAACCGACTAGAATGAGCCGGGACGCATGGCGCTGTCGGTCGGAACCAAAATCGGCGTCCACGAGATCGTCGCGCTCGTCGGCGCCGGCGGGATGGGCGAAGTGTATCGCGCGCGCGATACGAAGCTCGGGCGAGACGTTGCGCTGAAGATTCTCCTGCCGGCGTTCACTGCCGACGCCGATCGCGTTGCGCGCTTCGAACGCGAAGCGCGAGTGCTCGCCTCGCTCAATCATCCGCACATCGGAGCCATCTTCGGGTTCGAAGACACCGGCAACGTGCCGGCCCTCGTGCTCGAGTTGGTCGAGGGCGACACGCTGCACGATCGGGTGCGCCGGGGCCCGCTCCGGCTCCCTGAGGCTCTCGCGGTCGCGCAACAGATCGCTGATGCGCTCGATGCCGCCCACGGGGCCGGAATCATCCATCGCGATCTCAAACCCTCAAACATCAAGATCACGCCCGGTGGCTTGGTCAAGGTGCTCGACTTCGGGCTCGCGAAAGCCCTGGTGGTCGATGGCTCCGGTCCAGATTCGTCGATGACCATGACGTCGGACGGGACGATCGCGGGTGTGGTCCTCGGCACCGCCGCGTACATGAGCCCGGAGCAGGCGAGAGGGCACCAGGTCGACAAGCGCACCGACATCTGGGCCTTCGGCTGTGTGCTCTTCGAGATGCTGACGGGCTCGCCAGCTTTCGCGCGCGAGACTGTCACCGACACGATCGCCGCCGTCGTCGGCACCGAACCAGAGTGGACGCGGTTGCCGGCCGCCACACCGGCGAGCATCCGACGTTTGTTGACGCGTTGTCTCCAGAAGGATGTCAGGCGGCGGCTCCATGACATCGCAGACGCGCGGATCGAGCTCGAAGAGGCAATGGCCACGCCTGCCGAACCGGCTCCCGTGCCGGCGCCGCGACGCTGGTCCACTCTGACGCTTTCGGCGCTGTCGCTCGGGATCGCGGCCGCCCTCGTCTTCCTCTGGGCTGTGCGCGACAGGTTCGGGCGGCCGGTGGAGTCGCCGCCGCCGGATACGCGCGTCGTACGGCTCACGGATCTTCCCGGCCTCGAGGAGTCTCCGGCGATTTCACCAGACGGCAGGTCTGTGGTGTTCACCGCCGGCGTGGGCGGCAAACGACAGCTCTTCGTGCAGCTCATTGCGGGCGGCGCGCCGTTGCAAATCACGCGCGATCCAATCGATCATGAGTACCCTCGCTGGTCGCCCGACTCGAGCTCGATCTTCTATTTTTCGGCGTCGGCATCGGGAGAACGCCAGGGAAGCATCTGGGAGATCCCGGCGCTTGGCGGCGTACCACGGCGCGTTGTCAACAGCGTGGGCGGCGCCGACGTCAACCCGACGGATGGGCGGCTGGCGCTCTTCCGGCTCGCGAAGGAAGGCATTCAGCTGGTGACCGCGCCAACGGACGGTTCCAAGTTCGACGTGGTCGCCCAGTTCCCGCCGGCCACCTACTACTTGTACCCCCGCTGGTCGCCGGACGGCAGATGGATTGCCCTTCAGCGAGGAGACGGTGTCAGGTTCGACGTCTTCGTCGCGCCAGCAGCGGGAGGCGAACCACGCCAGTTGACGCATGACAACAACCTGATGAGCGGTTTTGCCTGGCTGCCCGACAGCACGGGCATCATCTACAGCTCGAGCCGCGGCGGCACGATGCCGTATTTGCCCGCGTTAGGCCTGTGGCAGGTGACGTTGCGTGATGGAAGCGTACGGCGGGTCACATCGGGCGAGACGTCGTACGTCAGTCCGGACATCTCAAAGAGTGGCGCGATATTGGTCAGCCGCATGAAGCTGCAGACCGACATCTGGAAGTTCCCAGCCGACGGTCTACCCGCCGAGAACGTGCGCCGCGGCGTTCGTCTGACTCGACAGACGGGACAAGTCCTCACCCCCACGGCCAGCCCCCGCGACAATGAGGTCGCGTTTCTCTCGGACAGCGGCGGTCATGCAAACCTGTGGGTCGTGAACACCCAGAATGGCGAGTTGCGCCAGATCACTCACGAGCGCGATCCGAACGTGGCCGTGGGCGTTCCGGTATGGTCGCCCGATGGCCGCGCCATCGCGTTCGTCTCCTCTCGCGGGAATCAAGGGTGGACTTTTGGCGTCTGGCTGGTGGATCCGGATGGTAGCAACATGCGCAATGTCGCGAACCCCGGTCTCGGCCCTGCGTGGTCGCCGGACGGCCGCTGGGTGTATTACTCGACGCGGGGCGACGTGGCGGGCACGGGTGTCGTGTTGAGAAAAGTGCCTGTGGAGGGAGGGCCGGCCGTCACTGTGACGACCGAGCGGCTTTTCAACGTGATCGGCTCGGATGGCACGACGCTGTACTATTCCTACGTTCGGCCGCTCAGGGATGGCACGCCGGAAGTCGAAATCCGAGTGGCCACTCCCGAAAACGCGCCGTTTCGCGTGCTCGCGCGCATTCCAGCCTCGCGTGTGCCGATCTGGCAGATTGTCAATCCCGCGCTGTCCCCCGACGGGAAATGGCTGGCCCAGGCACTGACCGACGGGCCTACCACCAACGTCTGGGCGCTCTCGACTACGACCGCTGAATGGCGTCAGATCACCGATTTCGGTGAACGCCCGACATTCATCGCCCGCCGCGTGTCCTGGTCCTCCGACGGGCGCTCCATCTTGGCCGCAGTCGGCGAGGGCGATTCCGACATCGTTCTGCTGGAAGGACTCACGACTGTTGGACGAGAGTGAGCCACTCCAAGGCAAGGCGACAGAGGTTCGGTTTGCACAACAATTGTAGCGCACGAAAAGCTCAGAAGTAAGGTTTGACGCGGATGACGTCGCGGGGGCATCTTCAGGCTCTCTCATCGACTGTGAGGTGAGCATGAGCGGCGCACCAACATGGGAATGTCAGCGTTCGATCGATGTCGACGTGCCGGTCTTGTTTGCCTGGGCGTACATGACGGACATTCGCAACTGGAACGATCCGCCCGCCGAGTTTGCTCTCGAGGGGCCATTCGTCGAGGGCACTCGGGGCACGACCCGGATGCCCGGACAGCCACCGGCATTCTGGACCATTCGTGACGTGGAGCCGGGCCGTGGGTACACGATTGAGGGCTCGTTCTTGGAACGAGCGGTGCTCCTTGCTCACTGGCGATTCGATCCGCTATCCGAACGCACGGCGAGACTCACCCAGCGGATGGAATTGCTCGGCGAGAATGCCGGCGCCTATGTCGACGACATCAAATCGGCATTCGAGCCGAACCTGGAGCCCGGGATGCGAAGGATCGCGCAGACGATGGAACGGCATCACATTGAAGCCGGTGCGGCGCGACCAGGAGCTTGCTAAAAACGTATCAGTTTTAGGCAGCACTCCATGACCGGGCTTTGCCCATAGTGCGCGCTAGCGTCGAGTACGCCCACACCGTCAGAGCGGCGAAGATCACGAGAGCCGCCACAGTGCCCCAGAACGCCACATCGGCCCCCGTTTCCCAAATGAGAGGCCTGGCTTCGGGCGACAGCTGCCACTCGGACCGACCGCGCGTAAAGAGGTCGAACGCGCTGAACATGTTGCCGCCGGCATGGAGGACGATTCCCGGCAAGGTGGAATCTGTGAGGTAAGCCAGGGCGCCGTACACTGCGGCCACGGCGATGTAGAACGGCAGCAGCACGAGGCCCACCTCCGGGTGCGCAAAATGCGCAAACCCGAAGAGGCCTCCGGTTATCAGGATCGCAATCACCGGCCCGTGCCGGCGCTCAATCGGCCTCTGCAGATACCCACGGAAGGATGTCTCCTCCACGACTCCGACGACGATGGCACTCATCACGACCCACATCAGAACCGTGACAGCGGGGTACTGCGACACGTCGAGATCTCGTTGCTGGGGGAGCGCGACGAGCCGGCTCAATACTCCCTGAAGGAGCAGCACACTGGCGAGGCCGAGCATCCCCGCCAGGAGCGCCGGCCCCCAGGCTTCGTGCGGCAGTGCCTTGGCACGGGCATTCATCCGGCGCGCATCGGCTGTCGACCGCGGCCATCCCGATCCTCGCACGAGGTAGCGCCAATACACCCACAGGTACAGCGCCATGATCGGGACGGCCCATGGGATCGCCGATTGATGCCTGGTGTTTGCCGACATCAAAGCGGCCCACGGCATGGTACCCGCGCCAGCGGCAGCCACGCCGATGAGAAGCGCGCGCCCGACGACGGGGAGGCGAAGCCAGAGTCGATTGCCGAATGCCGGTTGCGTCGTCGTCACCACGGTGAGTATCGCACTGCCAGCGATAGGGAACGACCGTGAATCTGACGCTGGGCAGCGTCAACGACTAGGGCATCAGGCAGTTGTGTTGACGCAGATCGAGCGCCGGGTTCCGCACGCCGGAAAATGCGTCTCCGACTCGGTACCCCTCGTTCGCGCGGCGGTCCGGGTCTTAGGCCTCCTTCACAGCTTTGTCCGCCGCCAGGCCGGGTAGGAGTCGCGCTCTCGGCGGCAGTCTGAAACGCGAGCGGACGGAGGCTCGGTTTCGAGCGTCAGCTCCCCTGAGGCCGCGAGGCGTCAACGCAAGTGCCGACCGGGACTAGAGCGCTTTCTGAATATCAGCCAGCGTCACACTGAGGCGACGCGGACGTCATAATGCAGCGCCTTCGGCTCGTAGCGCGACAACAGCCGCCGCGCCTCCGGCTCGAACACTGGTGTGTCGTAGTCCGGCCCCGCGAACCTCTTGAGAGCCTCGAGCGAGTCGAACAGGTTCACGACGACGAAGCGGACCTCTCCGGCCTCCTCGCGGCGCAGCACGTATCCGCCGCGATAGCCCTCGATCTGGCGGAGCCCCGGCAGCACCGTGTCCCGCAGCAGCTGCTCGTATGCGTCCGCATCGTCTGGACGGGTCCAACCGGTCCAATGCCGTGCAATCATGCGCCCCCGCCTCTGGGCATTCTCACATGAGTGCACGCGAGAGCTGAATCCTCACTCAGGCAGCGATTGCGGCAGCCCGAACCAGGGGAGCACGCTGTTTTCGAAGCGGGTCATGGCGCAGATCCGGTCGCTGGTGAGGGTGAGGACGACGAGGCCGGTCCCATGGCGGATGCCGCCGGTGGGCGCGCGAAGGTAAATCCCGAACGCCGGCTGACCATTCGCCCGCGTCGGTACGAGGTCGTGCCGTCGGCTCCGCATGATGAGGTCGCAGAAGCGGGCGACGACCTCGCGGCCGTGGTACTCGAGAGGAATGGGTGGCATCGAGATGCCGACGTCGGTGGTGAGCAAGGCCACCAGCGCGTCGACGTCACCGGACTCCCACGCGCGAACGAAGCGTGCGGCAACCGCGTGCTCTGCGGGTGAGTCCAGCGCAGGCGGCGGTTCGCGATCTTCGATCGGCGGCAGACGGCGCAGGCTGGCGCGCGCCCGCTTCAGGGCACTGGTCACCGATTCGACCGTCGAGTCGAGCATGTCGGCGACTTCGGTGGCGTGGTAGCCGATGACCTCGCGCAGGATCAACACCGCGCGCTGGCGAGCGGGGAGGAGCTGCAGGGCGGTCACGAAGGCCAGCGAGATGGCTTCGGTCTGCTCGTAGCGTGCCTCCGGGCCGAGCGGAATCGCGATCGCACCCTCGAGAAGCGCGTCGGGATAGGGCTCGAGCCAGACGACTTCGCCGAGCCGCGTCGGCTCGGGCGGTTCAACCTGCGGGATGTCCCACTCCTTGGCCGGGCGCCGACGGGCCGTGCGGAGCGCGTTGAGGCACCGGTTGGTGGCGATCCGGTAGAGCCAGGTGCGGATCGCGGCGCGTCCCTCGAATCCTCCAAGGCCTTGCCACGCCGCCAGCAGCGTGTCCTGGAGGGCGTCCTCGGAGTCCTGCAAGGATCCGAGCATCCGGTAGCAGTGCACCTGGAGCTCTCGACGGTGGGGTTCGGTCAGCTCTCGGAACGCCTCGTCGTCTCCGGCCCGGGCTCTAGTGGCTCGTATCCACTGAATCAGTAGTGGTATACTGCTGCGCCATATGGCGCTGGTATTGACTGCCGATGAACGCACCGAATTGGAACGCCGCGTCCGAAGCCGCAAGATCCGCGCGGAAGATGCCCGGCGCGCGCAGGTGATTCTGATGCTCGCGCAGGGCGACTCGTTCAGGACGATCACGGCGACGGTCGGGTGCTACCCGGACTACATCAACCGCTGGAAACAGCGCTTCGAAGCCGAGCGGCTCACCGGCCTGCGTGCGAAGTACCGCGGGCAACCGCCGACCGTGCGAACCCCGGCGATGGAGGCGCGGATCCTGTCGAAGACCCGGCAGCGTCCGCCCGATGGGAGCACGCATTGGAGCACCCGGAAACTGGCGAAAGTGCTCGGCGTCAGTCATGTGTTGGTGGCGCGCGTCTGGCGACGTGCAGGCCTGCAACCGCATCGGCTCGAGCGGTACATGCTCTCCGACGACCCCGCGTTTGAGCAGAAAGCGGCCGACGTCATTGGGCTGTATCTGAATCCCCCGCAACACGCGGTCGTGTTTGCGGCCGATGAAAAGACTGCGATTCAAGCCCTGGATCGCTTGGATCCCGTGCTGCCGCTCTCGCCCGGGCGTGCCGAACGCCACGGCTTTGAATACTACCGACACGGCACGCTCTCCGTTGTACGCCGCGCTGAACACCCGGACGGGCGAGATCATTGGCCACACCGTGCCCCGGCACACCAGCGACGCCTTTGTCGACTTCCTGACCGATATCGTGGGCACCCAACCGCGGCGGCGCGAGATCCACGTCATCGTCGATAACCTCTCGGCGCACAAGACCAAGAAGGTCCAGGCGTTTCTCCAGGCGTATCCCCGGGTCCAGCTGCATTTCACGCCGACGTACGCCTCCTGGCTCAATCAAGTCGAGCTCTGGTTTGCCAAGATCGAACGGGACTTGCTCGCGCGGGGCGTCTTCACCTCGCTGCCCGACCTCGCCCGGAAGATTCGTCGCTACATCACGCACTACAACGAAGACCCGAAACCGATCCGCTGGACCTACAGCCATCCCGCGCATCGCATTACTACTCATTCAGCTGATACGGTCCACTAGTGATCAGGTCGGTCGTCGACATTCCCTCTCGCTTGCCCGCCGTAGCTTTAGCGAAGGCGGGCCCTCTCCCAATATCGACACCGGCCGACCCGCGAACTGGGCTTGTCCGCCGTAGCGCGCAGCGCGAAGGTGGGCGCCCATTTTCTCGACGCCGTGGTGTCTGGCTCTCGCTCTGCGCCAACACAACTGCCTTTGGGTTAGGGCAAGTGCCCGCTCGGAATAGCGGTCAGGGCACAAGGTCCGTGCCCGCTTTCCCGCTCATCACATCAACAGGCAGCGAGACGTGTTCGTGCGTAACCAACCATCGGTCATTCGACCGTTGGCAGCAACTGGTCACACGTACCCAGAATCCGGCTTCGTGACCGTTCTTCAGCGTTCCGCTTACTCGGCTCAGCCAGTGGGCGACGGCGATATCTCCGCTTGCCGAAATATTGACGTCGCGGGTTTCAACTTTCGTCGAGCCTTTATAGGCATCAAACCATTGCAAGAACCTCCCGCGGAGCGCGGCAGTTCCGGAGTATCGGAGAGGAGGCACAACGTCGAAGTAGAGGATGTCTGGGGAATACAGTGACATGAGCCGGTCAATGTCCTTGGTACAAATGGCCTTGACTTGATCGTCAAACAGCGCCGTCAGCTCGGACTGAGTCGCATTCATCGTGTCCTCCGTTAAACGGAACGGCAGTTGTATTGACGCAGATCGAGAGCCGGTTCCGCACACCGGAAAATGCGTCTCCGGCTCGGTACACTGTCGCTCGCGCGGCGGTCCTGGCTCCCCCAAGGACATCTAACGATGAGCGGCAGCGAGGTTGTGCGATGCACCGAGCTGTTGCGCGCAGACCGCCGCGGACGACTCGCTCCGACGCATTTTCGTGCTGCGCCGAGCGGCGTGCTCCACACGGCTCTCGCTCTGCGTCAACACAACTGCCTTTTGGGTTCAAGTCTTCATTCGTCCGCGTCGCGTTGCAGCTCGGCTGAGCGGGTCCTCCGTTAAGTGTTTTCTCATCTCGCGACTGGATCGCAAGCAGGGCCACGACCGCTCGTGATATCCTCCGCGCGCTAGCTCAACAATGTCAGACGGCGCTGGGCGGCCGTTACTAGAGGAGGTCGGGACGATGAAGATCGACAGACTGTCAAAAGCCGTGGCCGCGCTGTTGGTTGCGGGATTCATGGTTCGCGCCACGCCCGTGATGGCGCAGGGCCCGTTCGTGACCGTTGACTACATGAAAGTGGCACCCGGGCAGGATGACGCATACCTGCAAGTCGAGCAGAAAACGTGGAAGCCAATTCACGAGGCGAGGATCAAAGCCGGCAATGCGTTGGGGTGGTATCTGTACAGAGTCGACTCACCGGCGGGCACTGCCGCCGATCACAACTACGTGACCGTTGCCGTCTACGCGAATTTCGAAGCACTCGAGAACCCGTACCCCGATGAACTCCTCTCGAAGATCGTGCCGGCTCAAAGTCTCCCGGAGTTCTTTAAGAAGACGAATGCGGCCCGCGACCTCGTGCGTTCGGAAACGTGGCAAGGCTTCGGGAGCCTGCCCGAAGCTCCACTCGACAAACCGGCGCCCTTCCTGATGGTCGAGTACATGAAAGTGCCGGAAGGCGGGTTTGCCGCGTACGACGAGGTCGAAAAATTGTGGAAGAAGATCCATGAATTGCGAATCAAGGAAGGGACGCTGGCCAACTGGGGTGCCTATGCTCGTGTCTTCCCCGGAGGGAGCGATTACCCCTACAACTTCGCGACCGCCAGCGGCTACAGCCGCTTCAAGGATCTCAACGGGCTCGATTTCGCCGGCGTCGTGCAGAAAGCCGGCCTCGGGATGAGCCCGAACGAAGTCGGTGACAAGACCGCGAAGGCGCGTGATCTCGTGCGAGGAGAGCTATTGGTGCTCGTCGATTACGTCCAGGCGCCGCCGCGAAAATAGCGAACAGGCCCTCGAGCGCCAGGCCGCGCGAACGGCGTCGTGCGCCTGGTGCTCATCACGCACGAGATGGGTTCTCAGGCTACCCGGGACGCGCTGGTTGTCGCTGACGAATTGACGCGGCGAAGCGCGCCGTCGCTGACGGCGGCGCGCAGGTGCCCCACCAGCGGCGGCGTCGGCTGTCCCAGCCTTCGTTCGAGCGCCACGAGTGGCGAGAGCGCTCCTGAAAGAATCTGCATCGCCCAGCGCGCGTCGACTTGAGCCTGCACGGATGTGGCCCCGTCGTTCGGCCCTTCAACACGATCAGCGTGCGACCGCGAGGCCGTGAGGATGAAGCTGTCCGAACGCTCGCGCAACTCCAGCGCGCACCCGCACCGCTGCAGGTCCTGGAGGTCGGTATCGAAGCTGTGGACGAACTGTATTTCGCTGTGCGCCGATTCTGTCCCGCCTGACAAATCGGCCTCTGGCGAATCGAACCCGGCAATCAGCGCCTCGATCGATTGGATCAGGGGCATCGAGGCCCCCGCTGCAGAAGTCACCGGCGTAAAGCGCGAATCCAGACGCTGCTGCAACTCCGTCCAGACGCTGTGGAATGCGAGCGCGGCCCGATCGCCCGACGCGAATGCCGGCAGCGGCATGCGCCGGACGGCCATCTGTTCGACGATGCTTGCGTAGGGGATTTGCCCAGCCAGGAAGATCTCGGGATGGAGGGTCGCCCACTGACAGGCTCGCCGGTGGATGGTCTTCCGGCGGTCCACCATGCTGAGGAACGCGGCCAGTGCCGGCATGCGATCGCGGCGATCGGCCCACTTGATCAGCCGGGCAAGCGTTCGCAGCGACAGGACTGTTGGAATGGTCGGCACCACGATCAGGTCCGACGTCGCGAACACCGCTTCAATCAGCAGCGAAAAGCCCGGCGGGCAATCAAGGAGGATGACGTCGTAGTCGCGACCAAGCGCACGGAGCAGGCCGGCCATGACGCGGTGCGGCTTTCCGAAGCCACCGAGCAGGCGATCCAGCTTCCGATACGCGAAGTCCGCTGGCAGCAGGTCGAGGCCATCGAAGTCGGTTCCCTTGATCGCCGTCGCAAGCGCCTGTCCGCTCTCGAGACTCTTCCGCCCGAAGCCAGGCACGCTGGGCTGGACGCGGAAGGCGAAGCTGGACGCGCCTTGAGGGTCGAGATCCCAGAGCAGCGTGCGTCGTCCGGCGGCCGCGGAGAGATACGACAGATTGACGGCGGTGGTGGTCTTCCCGACACCGCCTTTCAGGTTGTAAACGGCGACAATGCTCATCTGACCTTCTCCACTTGGCCCAGGCGCTTGAATGCGCGCCGGCACGCGGCTCGCATTTCGTGCGCGCAGAACCGCGCGAGCTCGCCGGCGACCTGTTCGCGCAGTCGTTCGCCGCGTTGACAGCTGCGTTCTGCGAGACGTCCGAAGGCCAGCAGCGCGCCCGCCGATCCGCCGACATCGCCCAGTGCCCGCCCGCACTCGAGCAGCCGGTGCGCCTGGATTTCGGCATCGTTGAAGTCGCCCAGCACGCGCTGCAGTTTCTTCAGGCCGCCAAGGATGCGTTCGCGATCCGCGGCCTCGTAGAAAGACGGGGTGACATCCACCAGATAGCGCAGCTTCTTCGCGAGAATCCGCAGCTCGTGAAGACGCTCAGGGACTGTGCCATCGTCAACACTTGCCGCGATGCGCAGGATTCGCCGGCTCAGGACCCAGGCCCGTCGAGCCACCACCTGCACGAGCGGACGTACGGCGTTGACGGGCACCATCTCGGACGGCGTCGGCTGCTGAAGAAACGCCTGCCAGTCCGAGATCAGCTGGCGGTAGCGATCGCTGTCGAGCGCCTCGACGAGCCGACGGTGCTCCTGCTGCTGGGCGTCACCAAGCGAAGCGGTCAGCGCGGCAAGGTCGTCGACCGGCAGATCCACAGGATGTTGTCGAAGCGCGAGGACGAGGACGTCCATATCGCGCGGCGGGCCCGTGAGGCGCCCAAGCCAGGAGAACTCGGTGGAGAAGTGCTCGACGGCGCGAGCCGGCAGGACCTGTCTGACCTGGCCGAGGAGCGAGCGTGTGCGACGTACGGCGACCCGGAAGTCATGCAGGAATTCCACGTCGAGGTTCGCCCGGAGGCCGGGCTCGTTGGCGACGATGATGCCGAGGAGCGCCAGGTGAATCTGTCTGACGCCCGCCTCGGCGTGGGCCGTCGACGCCACGTCGAGCCGACGCAGCGACGCATCGCATGGCTCCGGGGCACCGATCGTCCGGAGCAGCACGCCGTCGATGCCGACAGGGCAGACCTCGACTCCGGGGCGGCTTTCGATCACCGGCACGAGCCGCTCGTACTCGTCCTGAAATCCGCGCAGCCGCGAAACGGTGATGGTCGTCGGGAGCGGGTGCCAGCCATCGCGGGACTGCGGCAATCGCGCGCGGCCCGACTCGATGCGCACGCGCGCGACGGTCTTGGTGCTGTCGCCCAGCACGTCGAGCTGTGAGCCGTATCCTTCGGCCTCCGCCTGCGTGATCAGGCGGCGCACGCCGACGACGGATTCCAGCAGTCGCTGGAGCGGGCCTTCGGGCAGATCCCAGGCGAAGTGCATCGGGTGCTGTGCCCGGACTTCCAGACGGCTGCCGTGGCCGGACGGCTGCCACGACCAGGTGATGGTGCCATTGACGCCGCTCGACGTCAGGCGTGCCCCCGCACGGGCGACCCGGCCATCGAACGTGTCGAGAAGCGTGAACCGGTGGCGGGCGATCGAACGGTGGCGTGTGGGGAAGAGCGCCTGGAGGCTGCTGGTGATGGCCCCGGGAGGCGCGCCATCGCGAATGACGTACACGGACTCTGCGGCGCTGTGGGTGCTGCTGCTCATCGTGTGTGTCCGTGTCAGGCGTCCTGTTGGGCGACGCCTTCGACAGCATTCACGAACGTCTGCAGCTCTGCGCGCAGACAGGCCGCGGCGGCAGGGACACGCATCCACCGCCGCCGGCGAAGGCGCTTTTCGAGCCAATGCTCCAGGACAGCGGTGACGCGCATCACGTAGACGTCCACGTGGCAGCGGCCCGAGTCGTTGGTGTGGACATAGCGGCCGAGCGGCTTTCGCGTGACGACGCCCAGGAGGCCGGCCTCTTCCTCAGCCTCGCGGATGGCCGCGTCGCGCGGTAGTTCCCCTTCGTCGACGGAGCCCTTCGGCACGATCCATCCCTTCCCGCGAGAGGTCGTCACCAGGGCGACCTCAACACGCTCCTTGCGGATCCGATACGGAATCACGGCGGCCTGCCGGTGTACGCGTCCCATTACTCCTCCTCTTGCGAGCGTCGATCGATCGACCAAGACCTGTTCACCGCCTGCCGCCTGGCTTCACGCGACCGCGCGACGTGCGCCCCGAAGTCGCGTCCACAGACACCAGCCCTGCCCGCTGATCGGCCCGGCGGACGTCGTCGTCGCGTTGCTTCAGCAGTCGAAGCGCTTCGCGCACGACCTCGCTCGCCGTCTGATACAGGCCGCTGCGGACCTTTTCGTTCACGAGTTCCTCGAGCTCCGGCGTCAGTGACACGTTCATGAGGTGTCGATGGCGCACGATAACAAAATTTATCTATAAATGTCAAAAATTGACATCAAACCTGACCCTCTTCAGGGTGCGCGCGGCGGCGGATGAAGCGGCACGGGCGAACAGCGCGAGCTGCTCGAGCTGCTGCGCGTCAGTGGCGACGTTCTGCTCGCGTTGGTCGACGACGTGCTGGACTACTCGAAGATCGAGGCTCCGCAAGATCGGGTGCACCGTTATGGCGGTCGCCAACAGTCAGGCGGCGTGTATCGAGGCACGCTCGCGCGACGCCGCCAAGGCGGCGCTAATCAGGAGTTCACTTAGGTAGATGACTCAAGATGGCGGCTTCGTTCGGCGGAGCCCGCAGAGACGGATCAAACGCGGAGCGCGCCGAGATCGCAGAGTGCTTTGTACTTTGCGATCTCAGCGGGCTCTGCGTTGAAATCGCCTCTGCGTGCTCGGCCTTCTCTGCGCCCTGCACCAGCGTTTCTGCATCATCAAGTCAGGGCGAACCTCGGAGTAGGGGTTTAGCGGAATTCAGGCTCGCGCCGTCAGCAGGATGACCACCGCTGGCGAAACGCTTCAGCGCAACAGTTTTCGACGCGAGAGCAGCAATCCGAGACCAGTCCCCAGGAAAAGCAGGGTTCCGGGTTCCGGCACGGCCGACTCGAACTCGATCTGTAGCTCCGGCGCAGGTTTCCGGTCCTCAATCGGAACCAAGGAAGACGTGCCCCAGAAGGTAAAGACGACCGAGTTGCCCGGAGTCCCGACGCCATGGACCAGGAACCCCGCAAATTCACTGTTTGTGTCGAGCAGCGATTGGATGAAGCTCGCATCGATCGCAACTTCAACCGTCGTATCGCCCAGCACTGGTCCCGTAAGGTTGCCGACCAGGTTGGGGACGACGTTGAGGTCCGCAGGAACATTGATGACCCCGTCGCCACTGAAGCCGTGTACCTCCGCGGTATCGCCGTCTGAAATTCCAGACTCTGACAAGGTGAGAAACAGCGTGGCCGACGTGATCGATGAGCCCGCAGGGATTCCAGCGACCTTGAATTCCACGCCGCCCCGCTCATGGCTGGGCAACGTCATCGGGTCTACATCAGATGGAGGCGCCAATATCGCGATCGAATTGTCGTTCTGGAACAGGCTCGTCATCGGGCCGGGGAACGGCCCACTACCGCGGTCTGCGTCGATGGCCGCCAGCGTGATGCTGGCGCCAGAAACCGAGCTGGGGATGCCGAAAAAGAGAACTGCCAGAAGGACGGACGGCGCGAGCGCGTTGGCTTTTCTCATAGGGCGCTCCTTTTCAGGAGCGCACGCTACACCTGGCTGTACTGGTTGTCAAAGAATTCTCACGGACGAGTCGCAGAATCTGAGCCAACGACCCCGTGACCGAGCCGAGTCAGCAATGACTCAAACCGCCTCGAAGAGCGTCAGCGCAAACCGCGCGCGCTCGTCGATCCACTGATTCCGCTGCACGAAGCCCGCGGGTTCAACCAGCTGAGGGATCCCTTCTGGTTCGTACTTATACGAGCTCTCGGTCCAGATTGTCTCGCCGTCGTCGAGTCGGAAACGTAAATCGGCGTCAGCGACCTCGACGTCCTGAGCCCCCACACTGACGAGGTGCATTTCGACGCGCGACGCGCCGCGATTCCAGACCGCGCGGTGCGCGAAGCGATCCAGCTCGAAGTCTGCGTTCAGCTCGGTGTTGATGCGGAGAAGGAGATTCTTGTTGAACGCGGCGGTCAGGCCCAGCGGATCGTCATACGCGAGCAGCAGCTCGCGTTCCGGCTTGACGAGGTCCGCGCCAAGCAGCAGGTAATCGGCCGGCTGAACCGCGGCGCGGATCAGGCCGAGGAACGCGACGGCGCCGGGGGGATCGAAGTTCCCGATATTCGATCCGAGAAACGCCACGAGCGTCGGACGCACATGCCCCGAAGGCAGTGACAACAACCCGTCCTCGTAGGTCGCCTGGTGCGTGGTGACACGCACGTCCAGCCGCTCGATCGTCGTGAGCACCTGCACGGAACGCGCGAGGGCAGCCTCGGACAGATCGATCAGGTGCGCGTGCATACCGGGCACGTCGGCATGTGTCAACAGCGTGGCGAGCTTCTCGCCGTTGCCACAACCCAATTCGACCACGCGCCCGCCCGGCCGGAATACCTGTCCGATCGTGGCCGCATGCCGCTGGAGCATCTGCCGTTCGGCTCGCGTGATGCGGTACCACGGCAGGTGACAGATCGCGTCGAACAGGGCGGAGCCGAGCGCATCGTACAGGAATCGCGATGGCAGTTGCCTCGGGTCCAGCTGCAGGTAGAACCGGGCAGCCTTCGCGAAATCGGCGCGATCATCGCGGACGTCCGGCGGATGCCCGTCGGCCGCACTGTGCGCTGTCGATGATGCGACTGAGGTGTGTTCTTGCATCGGCTACTCGATGGGCTTGACGCAGCGGAACGTGGCATACACGTAGGGATAGTTCGTGCGGAACCAGTTGCGAAAGCTGCGTCTCAAAAGCGGGGCGGCTGTTGCGGGCGAAGCCCCTTTCATCACCACATGCTGGCCGTCGAAAAAGTCCGCCGAGTACTCCGGATAGGAAGCCATCGGCTGGAATCCGTCGAACGGCGCGAACTCGGTGGACGTCCACTCCCATCCGTTCCCGATCAGGTCGTGGACGCCCCAGGCGCTTTGGCCCGCTGGATGTCGTCCGACCGCGACAGGATTCCAGGACGCAAAGTCGAAGAGCCCGCGCGATGCATCCGGCGCCGCATCGCCCCAGGGATATTGCCGCTCGTCTCCTGACGGTTCGGCAAAAGCCGCTCGGTGGTATTCAGGTTCGGTCGGCAGGCGCGCGCCCTTCCATCGGGCGTACGCCGCAGCCTCCGCCTGGCTGACGTAAACAGGCCACGCCGGTGGCAGGTCGATCTCGTCGAACATGCCATGCCACAGCCACGTGCCGTTCCGGCGCGTCCAGAACCGCGGATGCTCGATGCCTTCCTGACGAACCCAAGCGAAGGCTTCGGGCGTCCACCAGTCCGCCTGACCGTAGCCGCCCGCATCGACAAACTCCATGAACTGCTCGTTCGTCACGTTGTGGACGTCGATCTCGAAGGCGGGCACGTCGACGACGAGGCCGGGGAACTCGTTGTCCCAGCCGAAGGGAATCTCACCCGGGCGTGCGCCAAGCGTCGCGCGGCCGGCCGGGACCGTTACCCTCTTCGCTGCCGGCGTGGTCCCCGAGTCGTCTGTGTTCGTTCCGGCCGGCGCCTGCTTCTGTTCATGAGGCAGCTGATGCCACATGTAGAGCATCGTTTCCTGGTGCATCGCCTCGTGCTCGAGGATGGCGTACACCGCCTGCGCCTCGTGCAACAGCGGATGTCCTGGCTGCTCGAGCGGCGCACTGGCAAGCGCCTCCAGGATGAGGGCATCGCATTGCTCCGCGAAGCGCTGCACTTCGTCGCGCGACGGCCACTGGTCGCGCTGGCTTCGGCTGGCGGCTGCCTCGTCTTCCGGATCGATGCCACGAGCGAACAGGCGCTCGAGCCGCTCGTCAACACCCGGACGGCCGAGCGCCTTCTTGACGAGCGTGTTGACGCTGAACCCCGGCAGGTGCCCCTCGTAGAACACGATTGGGTTGCGAAGAGCGATCGGGCGGGAGTAATAGGCCTCCGGCCGGACGAGGTCGAACAACTGCCGCGAATGTTGGCGGTTGCGCCGGTACCAATCTGCAAGCGCCTCCCGGTTCAGTGCTGTCGCTACCGTTGCCATGCCCTCTACCTCGTAGTCGGACGGGCTGGGGACGCCAATCGCGCCTCGCCGACGTTTAGTTTTGACTCCGACGCCGCGTTACAGGTTTCCGATATGGCGCTGAGGTGGCCTCAGTGGAAACACATTGTCGAATTCGAGGCCGCCCATTCGTTCACTATAGGCGCAAGGGCGCAAAAGGCGCATGAGCGCATGGGCCGGGGGGAGCAATGGCTTCAGACCGTTCGATCCGTCAAAACAGCATCGACAAGAAATTCACGGCAACCCTGCAGAAAAGCCCGCGCAAGGGCGGATGGACCTATGTCGTCTGGCCCAAGTCCGTCGAGTATTTCGGCACGCGCGGCTTGGTGAAAGTGAGCGGGACCGCGGATGGCCAGCCCTTCCAGAGCGCCTTCATGGCGCTGGGGGATGGGACCCACAAACTGCCGATCAAAGCCGACGTGCGCAAGGCGATAGGCAAGGAGGCGGGAACCCGCGTGACTATCCATCTGTTGAAGCGGGTCAGCTAGCGCGTCTAGTCGCGAGCTCACTTGTGGTGACAGTTGTGGAGGCGGGCCTTTAGGCCCGCGTGCGCCGCGAGTTGCGGGGCTAAAGCCCCGCCGCCACGTGCGCGGCGCCGCGTCACAAGTGAGCTCTGCGGTTAGTCCTCCAATTAGGGCGACTGAATTTCGTTCATCGCGTCGGCGGCCGTCCGCTCGCGCACGGCCAGCCAGCAGAACGGGAGGGCAAGCGCCTGAATGGCCGCGCTCGCGAGATACGAGGCTGGATAGCCCCAGACGTCCGCCGTTTTCCCGAGAACCGGCTGGATCACCACAGCTCCGGACGACCCGAGGAGAGAGTCGAACGACAAGACCGTGGCGCGCTGTTCCGACTGGATGAGCGCATTGAGGTACGACTGACGGACGGGCGTCAGCGCGGCAAACATCAGCCCCCAGAGCGAGAGCAGTGCGATCACGACCCAGAACGTCTGCGCAAGGCCGATGAGGGCCAACATCGCGCTGCTCACGATCGTGCCGCACAGGAGGACGATCGTGCGCCGGCTGAACACGCGACTGAAATGCGGCACCAGCAGGCCGCCGGCAATCTGCGCGCCCGCGACGATCGCGGCGGCGAGCCCGGCGATCGCATACGCCCGTTCGTTGCCCCACAACTCGAGCAGGTAGGGCTGCATCGCATAGAAGCCGTAGATCGAAACGCCTCCGGTGAACGGCGCCATCAGCATCACCCAGCGCACCGGACGATTGCCGAGCCCGTGCGCAATCGACTCGCGCAGCACGGTCTTGATTTCCTGGAACGGCTGTTTGCCGTGGCGTGGTGTGAAGCCGGTGTCGCGCATCAGGGCGAACGCGGTGACGAAGGAAAGCACGAGAAACGCCGCGCGCAGCAGGTAAGGCACGCCCAGGTTGGTGGCCTGCGCGATGAGACCGCCGGCGACGGAGCCGCCGAGCATCGCCACGCCTTCGACGATCTCGCCTCGTGCGAACACATCCTCGAGCCGGCCGCCCTCCTTCGTGTACCCGTGGAACGTCAGCGCGTCCACCAGCCACGCGTCAACGGCGCCCGAGAAGAAGGTGAAGCCGAGCCCCAGCAGCGCCGACGTCGCCGCCCAGGCCCAGAATGGCGCTTGCCGCCACCACAACAGCAAATAGAGCAGCGTCGCAATCGACAGGGTGACCGTGCCGAGCAGATAAGACGTGCGGCGGCCCCGCGTGTCTGCGACTACGCCGGTGGGCACCTCGAAAATGACCATGCCCGCCGTGAAGAACGCATTGGCCGTGAAGGCCTGCGTGTTGCTCAGCCCGGCATCGAGCAGGAACAGCGTGTTGATGCCCCAGATGAACGAGGCCGCCAGCGTATGCAGGAGCAGCAGGATCAGATAAGTTGTCTGAACCCTGCGGGCGCCGTCGTTCATTCGCTCACGAGCGCCAGGATGTTCCCATCCGGATCCTTGCACCACGCGGCTTTGATGGTTCCAGTGATGTGGATGTCACCGTCGAGCGTCATGCCGGGCAGATCGTAATGCTCGAAGCGCACGCCTTTGGCCGCGAGCCCCGCGACCACGTTCTTGATGTCGCCGCCAACCGTCCAGGTGGCTGCGGTGGCTTTGTTGGTGCCCGCATAGGCTGACTCGTAGACCAGAATCCGGGAGTCTCCGCTCTTGAACATCTGCACGCCGTGCTCGCGCGTAGGAATGCGGCTCAAGCCGAGCGTCTTTTCATAGAAAGTGGATGCGACGCCTATGTCCTTGACGGCGATCGTCGCGACGGCTCCGAAGCGTTCCAGCATGATGACATCCTCCATCGGTCTCTACGATGACCATGTCATCCAGCCACGGTTTTCTGCAAGCCGAACCAAAAATTCCCGAGACATCCGCACGCCCGTCGAGCGATGATGAGCGGCCATGAACGCCACGACCGCCATCGTCCTTCCATTGCTGATCGGCGTGATCGCCGGGCTGCGAGCGATGACCGCCCCAGCGGCGATTAGTCTGGCTGCACACGCCGGTCGGCTCGACCTGACGACCACGCCGCTCGCGTTCCTGGGCTATGCGTACACCCCATGGATCTTCACCGTCCTGGCGCTGGTTGAGCTCGTCACCGATCAGCTGCCGACGACGCCGAGCCGTACCGTTCCGATCCAGTTCGGCACGCGAATCCTGGTGGGTGGTTTGACCGGGGGCGCGATCGGCGCCAGCGGCGGAGCGCTGGTGATCGGCGTCATCGCCGGCATCGTCGGCGCGATCATTGGAACATTGAGCGGACGCGCCGTTCGCGCGCGCCTCGCGGCCGCGTTCGGCAGCGATCGCCCCGCTGCGGTGATCGAGGACGCGATCGCGATCGGCGGCGCGTTTCTAATCGTGGGGGTGTGGCTGTGACGAGGCTCGACGCGATCATCATCGGCGCGGGCCAGGCCGGTCCATCGCTGGCGGGACGGCTCACGGCCAAAGGAATGACCGTCGCGTTCGTCGAACGCCACCTCTTTGGCGGCACGTGCGTCAACACCGGCTGCATGCCGACCAAGACGCTGGTCGCGAGCGCCTACGCCGCGCATCTCGCGCGGAGGGCAGCGGACTATGGCGTCGTCCTGGAGAACCCGCCGCAGATCGATATGCGTAAGGTCAAGGCGCGGGCGGATAAGGTGTCCGCCGACTCACGCACGAGTATCGAGCAGTGGCTGGGAAACATGAAGGGCTGCACCGTCTTCAAAGGACACGCGCGATTCGAATCCGCGAGCGTCCTTCGCGTCGATGAACAGCAGTTGACGGCGCCGCGCATCTTCATCAACGTCGGCGGCCGCGCGCTGGTGCCCGAGATGCCCGGCATCGGCGACGTGCCGTTCCTGACGAACACGTCCATCCTCGCGCTCGATCAGGTACCGAAGCATCTCATCGTCATCGGTGGTAGCTACGTCGGCCTCGAGTTCGCGCAGATGTATCGTCGCTTTGGCGCTGACGTCACCGTCGTCGAGAAGGGGCCGCGTCTCATCGGCCGCGAGGACGAGGACGTGTCGGAGGAGGTGCGCAGCATCCTGGAGCGCGAAGGCATCACCGTTCACACCGGTGCGACATGTATCGGACTTGCAAGACACGATCAAGGCGTCGCCGTGTCGGTCGACTGCACCCACGGTCCACCTGAGTATGTGGGAACAGCCGTTCTCCTCGCCGTAGGCCGGCGGCCGAACACCGACGACCTCGGCTTGGACAAGGCTGGGGTGGCGACCGACCCGAGAGGCTACATCACGGTGAACGATGACCTCTCGACCACCGTGTCCGGCATCTGGGCCCTCGGCGACTGCAATGGCAAGGGCGCCTTCACGCACACCGCCTACAACGACTTCGAGATCGTCGCCGCCAACCTGCTCGACGGCGAACATCGCGTGGTGAGCGACCGCGTGCCGGCGTATGCCTTGTACATCGATCCGCCGCTGGGACGTGTGGGGATGACCGACGCACAAGCCCGGGCGACCTGCCAAAAGCTGATGATCGGGAAGCGCCCCATGAGCCGAGTCGGGCGGGCGATCGAAAAGGACGAGAAACAGGGGTTCATGAAGGTCGTCGCCGATGCGGCGACGAAGAAGATCCTTGGCGCGGCGATCCTCGGGACGGGTGGCGACGAAGCCATACACGGTCTGCTCGACATCATCAACGCCGGCGTCACCTATGACGTGCTGCAACGCGCGGTACCGATTCATCCGACGGTGTCCGAGTTGATTCCGACACTGCTCTCCGAGATGAAGCCGGCCGAGTGAGGCGAGGCGCTTCACCACCAAACCACGGAGGTCACAATGAGCACTGCACAAGTGAGCAATGAACACCCAGCCCCGAGCGCCGGGACCACAGAGACGAAGCTCGAGGTCATCGTCATTCCGGTGGCGGACGTCGATCGCGCCAAGCGTTTCTACGAGGGCCTCGGGTGGCGGCTGGACGCTGATTTCACCAACGGTTCGGACTGGCGGGCGGTGCAGCTCACCCCTCCCGGCTCACCGTGCTCGATCATCTTCGGCAAAGGCGTCACGACGGCGGTGCCGGGCTCAGTGCAGGGACTTTTCCTCGTGGTTTCCGACATCGAGGCGGCACGCGCTCAGCTCAGGGAACACGGCGTCGACGTCGGTGAGGTGTTCCATTTCGACGGCGTCCTGCGTGTTTCCGGGACGAACGGGCGTGTGCCGGGCCCGGACCCGGAAGGTCACTCCTACCGCTCCTGGGCGTCGTTCAGTGATCCGGACGGCAACGGCTGGCTGCTGCAAGAGGTGAAGACGCGGCTTCCCGGCCGAGGCCTCAGCCTGGACGTCGCGACGCTGACCGAGTTGCTGCGAGAGACAGAGGAGCACCATGGCGAGTACGAACCGACCGCTCCGAAGCACCACTGGTCGGGGTGGTACGCCGCCTACATCGTCGCGCGCGAGCGCGGGCAAACTCCCGACGAGGCGGTCAAGGCTGCCACGCTTCATCTCGAAGCTGCCCGCGACCATGCGCAGGTATAAAGGGTGGGATGCGGCCCGTTTCTGTCCAAGCTTCGTCAGCCGTTGAAAGGTGAGTGCTAAGATTTCGCCCTCTGCGGTGAAGGAGCACACCCATGTCTGTAGACACGACCACCCTGGCGCAGATTGCCCCCGGGTTCAGCGGCCGATTGCTGCAGCCTACCGACGCGGAATACGAGGACGCACGGCGCGTTCACAATGGACTCGTCGACAAGCGTCCCGCGATCATTGCGCGCTGCCGTGGTGTCGCAGACATATGCGATGCCATCAAGCTGGCGCGAGCGCTCAACATGGATGTCGCGGTCCGTGGCGGCGGGCACAACGTCGCAGGTCATGCCACCATCGACGGCGGGTTGATGATCGACCTGGCGCCGATGAAGGGAATCCACGTCGACCCGCGCGCCCGCGTGACGCGCGCACAAGGTGGTGTCCTCTGGACCGAGTTCAATCGCGAAACACAGGTCCACGGTCTGGCGACGACCGGCGGTGTCGTCGGAAGCACGGGCATCGCCGGGCTGACGCTCGGTGGCGGTCTGGGTTGGTTGATGCCGAAGTACGGTCTGGCGCTCGATAACCTGCGATCGGCCGAGATCGTGATGGCGGACGCCAGCGTCAAACGCGCGAGCGCCGACGAGAACGCGGATTTGTTCTGGGCAATTCGCGGTGGCGGCGGCAACTTCGGGATTGCGGCGTCGCTCGAGTACGTTGTCCATCCAGTCGGTCCGATCATCGCGGGCGGGCTCGTTGCGCACCCGCACGCGAACGCGATGGATGTCCTGAAGTTTTTCCGCGATCAGTGCGCGTCAGCACCAGACGAGCTGATGCTGATCGCAGGACTCATCAACGCGCCCGACGGATCCGGCGCGAAGCTCGCTGCCATTGTGGCCGCGCATTGCGGGTCCCTTCCCGACGGCGAGGCAGCGCTCCGGCCGTTCAAGGCGTTCGGGCCGCCGATCATGGATGCGATGGGCCCGATTCCCTACTGCGCGCAGAATGCTCTCTTCGACGCGGCCTTACCCAAGGGCGCGCTCAACTACTGGAAGTCCCAGTTTCTCATCGACCTCAGTGACGAGGCGATTCGCGTCATGGTGGATCGCTTCGAGTCGTGTGAATCGCCGATGAGCCAAGTGCTGATCGAGCATTTTCATGGCGCGGCGAGCAGGATCCCGGTATCGGCAACGGCGTGCGCGATGCGCCTGAGCAGCTACAACGTCGGCATCATCTCGCAGTGGATGGATCCCCGCCAGAACGATTCGTGCATCGGCTGGTGTCGCGGGACGTTCGACGCATTGAAGCCGTTTTTCGCGGAGACTCGCTATGTCAACTATCTCGATCACGACGAGGCAGGCGATCCAGCGGCCGCCGCTTACGGGGCCAATTACAGCCGGCTGCGGGAGCTCAAAGCTAAATACGATCCCGAGAACTTCTTCCACGCAAACGTCAACATCCGCCCGGCGTAGACGGGCCGGATTCTCACTCGCCGGCGAATCGACTCAATCCGAGCCGAGGATCTGATCACCGCCGACGGAGGCAAAAGCGGCCAACGCGAGATCGCGTTCTTGCTCCGCGCGCCGGAGCAGTCCGACAAAGTCCGGCCGGTCGCGTACCGGATCGAGCCATTCGTCTGACGCAAGCAGCGGATAGCACCAGAAGCCCGCGCCTGTGGCGCGCTCCAGCAGCCGCATCGCCTCTTCGGCGGCGCCGGCATACGCCAGTTGGCGCGCGAGATAGTAGAGGCCTTCGGCATCGCGGAAGTCGGATGAGGCGATGGCTTGAATCCCGGCAATCGCCTCATCTCGCCGGCCCTCCAGCAGCGCCCTCAACGCACCAATGATCTGCCGAATCCTCGGCGGCACCTTCTTGTCCTTCTCTGCCAGGAACGCTATGGCATCTGGCGCACGGCCAAGCGCGACGAGCGAAAAGGCGACGACGACCGGCGCTTCCACCGTGCTCGCCAGCACCGCGTCGTGCTTGCTCAACATCCAGAGCGTGTGGATCGCCGAGGTCTTGATCGACGGCTCGAGGCGGCGCGCACGCATGTCGGCTCGCAGCGACGCGCCGAGCAGACCGCAATATCGGCAGGCGTACACGAGGCCGGCAAACAGCTCCGGATCCGTGCTCCGGCGGTTGGCGAGCGCGGTGAGTCTCACCATGGCATCGCGCGCTCGGCCGCCATCGATGTCGAACTGGGCCGTCAGATTGTGGGCCAGGGGCAGATCCGGATTCAACTCGAGGGCGCGCCGCAGAGCGGCCTCGGCACGAACGAGGTCCTCCTTGCTGCCGCCGCCGATCTTGCCGATGCGCCGGAGTAGACCGCCAAGCCGCGCCCAGGCAGGCGCATAACGGGGATCTTCATCGACCGCCTGCTGGTAAAGATCGCGCGCGATCCCCCAGCTCTTGGGATCGGAGGCCAGCTCATTGGCGCGGAGGTAGTACTCGTACGACCGGGCGGTCGCCGGCGCGTCATGCGAGAGCAGTCGCTGCTCGCGCGCGGAGAGCGGCAGCGAGAGCGATTCGACGATGTGACGGGTGAGATCGTCTTGGAGCTGGAAGATGTCGTTGAGGGTCACTTGCGCCGTCTTCGACCAGAGCAGCCGGCCGCTTTGGACCTCGATGAGTTGCGTGGCCACGCGTACCTCCGTGCCCGCGCGGAGCAACGTGCCCGTCACTGCCACATCCACGTTCAGTTCGGATGCGAGCGCAGTCAGGTCCGGGGCGTCGGCCTTGAATCGGGCCGCCGCGAGGCTGGAGCACACGACCACCGACTCGAGGCTGCCGAGCGAAGCGGTGATCGCATCGGCGAGGCTGAACGACAGGAAGTCGATCTCCGCATCGGGGCGAAGCATTCGGAACGGCAGCACGATCAGCCGCGTGACCGTGCGGGCGGCCGGAGTCTCTCCGGAGTCGGCCAACCGCACGGCGGCGCGAATCTCCTCCGCCATCATGGCCGCATCGGAGTACCGGTCGCTCAGCCGCTTTACGGTGGCTCGCTGGATGATCCGGTCGACGGCCGCAAGCGCGGGCGAGCCGCCCACAGCCGGCAGCGGCTCATACATGATGGCGTGGAAGACTTGAGGCGCCGTTTTTCCCGGGAACGCCGCCTTGCCCACCAGCAACTCAAAAAGGATCGCCCCTACCGCGAACAGATCGGATCGCCCGTCGAGCGGATCGCCGGTGATCTGCTCGGGAGACATGTAGTGCGGCGTGCCCATGACCATTCCGGGCATTGTGATGCCGGCGTGCGTCTGGTCGCCGGCCTCCTGTACGCTGCGTGCCAGACCGAAGTCGAGCAGCTTGACGCCATGGGCCGTGAGGAAGATGTTCGACGGCTTCAAGTCGCGATGCACCAGCCCTCGCGCGTGAATCGCACCGAGCGCCGAGAGCATTGCCAGCGTGATATCGACGCTCTCGGCAAGCGGAATCGGCCCGAGCGCGAGCCGTGCCGAAAGTGACTCGCCCTCGAGCAGCTCCATCGCGATGAACAGCTCTCCGTTTGCCTCGCCGACTTCATACAACTGGCACACGTTGGGGTGTGACACGCTCGCGGCGGCGCGCGCCTCCCGCCAGAAGCGCTCCCGTGATTGCGGATCGCCACCCGTCTCGCGGATCATCTTGATGGCGACCTGGCGGTGGAGGCGCTCATCAGAGGCGGCATACACGATGCCCATCCCTCCTTCGCCGAGCTTCGACATCACGCGGTAGTGAGCAATCGTTTCGGGCATAAGTGACCAGGCGATTCTACACGGCCAGCCTGCCTCAGTCGCGACGTGGGCCGCGTAGGAGCGAGGCCGAATGTAACATGTGTGCCCAGCGCGAACGACTCCTGATGAGTCGTGTTGTGGAACGCCCTCGAGTTTTGCGATTCGTTGTCCACATTCGATCCAATGGATACGAGGGCAAGCTGTAGCCGGCTTACGCGACGATCGACGATCTCAGGTCCGACCTCGCCGTACAAACTGGAGAGTTGTGGTCGTCGGAACCCCTGATCGGCGCTGACTGAGCGCTCTCAGGATCGCATCGAGCACCAGGTCCAGGTCCCTGCCCACATCTTCCGCAAGGAAGCGCAACACCAGATAACCGTTCTCCTGTAACAACTGATCCTTGCGTCTGTCACGGCGGTACGCAACCGGATCCGCCAAATGCTGAGCCCCGTCCAACTCCACTGCCACACGGGCATCGGCGCACAGCAGATCGACTTCCAGCCTTCCGAAGCCATCGAACGCGATCGGCAGCGCAACGTTCACGCGGAAGGACCCCTTCGTCTCCGATAGAGTCTCCAAGCGCCGGTAGAGGAACGCTTCGGTGGCACTTCGCGCTCGGTCCGCGCCGTCGGCGTCTGGAGGCACTGTCCGAGCGACGTGCGCGAAAAGGCTCGCGAGCGGAGTGTCGACGCCGTCTCGGACGAGCCTTCGGACGCTGCCTGAATAGTCGCGCTTCCACAACGGGTCCGCCGGAAGGACTACATCGGCGGGCCATCCTGGGATGGCACTGGCCGGTAGAAGAATCGTGTAGCCGACTGCTTCATAACCGCGGCAGCGGCGGTCGAACATCCGTGCCAGCATTGGCACGTTCAGGTCCGCGTAATCGTACACGCGCACCTCACGCTTGCCGTCGTAGAGGCGGTGTAGGCGGCCAGCATACTGAGCGATGGTCCCACGCCACGAGACCGGAAGCGTCAGGAACAACGTGTCCAGGCGCGGATCGTCGAAACCCTCTCCGACGTACTTGCCGGTAGCCAGGATGGCCCGTGCCTCATCCCGAGGGATAGCCGCGAGCCGATCGGCTACAGCCTGACGCTGCTTCTTGCCCATCCCGGCTCGCAACACGACCAGGTGACGAATACTCGCCGCGAGCCCCCTGCTCAAGGCGATCGAGGTGATCGTTCCGCTCCGTTAGAACCAGTGGCGAACGCCCACTACGAACCGACTCAATAACCTGTTCACAGATGCGACGAGTACGCAGCTCGTCGTCGATCAGTTCTTGGTAGAGAAACTGGAACTCAACGCGCTTGTCGGAATCAGTGCTGCAGCTCGGCTGGAATTCTGTCGGCTGCACGAGGACGAGATGCTCGAACGGTCTCGCGGCCGCCTGCGCCCGGGCGTTCACTCGGTGTCGCACCGGTCCGCATTGCATGAAGATGATGGGATGGTGGCCGTCCTTGCGCGCCACGGTCGCGGACAGCCCCAAAACGAATCGAGCCTTTGCCTGGCGCGCCACCTGCTCGAAGCTGTGTGCCGACACGTGATGACACTCGTCGATTATCAGATGGCCGTAGTCGGCCACACGGTCATCGACAACGCCTCCTCGGACGAGACTCTGAATGACCCCGACGTCGAGCACCCCGGTTGGTCGGGTTCGCCCGCCGCCGATTCGACCGATCGACCTGGCGGGCATGTCGAGGAACGTCGACAGCCGCTCGATCCATTGGTCGAGCAGTTGTCGCCGATGCACGAGCACGAGGGTGCTGACACCGCGCTGTGCGATGAGCCAGGCGGCGACCACTGTCTTGCCAAATGCTGTTGTGGCGGCGAGCACACCGGTGTCGTGCGTCAGCATCGCTTCCGCCGCCAACTCCTGATCGGGCCGGAGCTCGCCCTGAAAGTTGAAGTCGAAGCGGTTGCCAGTGTGGCGTTCGTCGCGAATGGCTGTACGGACGCCCAGGTCGGTCAGCGCCTGGCGAACATCCTCGAGGCACCCGCGAGGCAGTCCGATGTGTTGCGGGTGATCTTCAGCGCAGGCGACGACGCGCGGCTTGTCGTAGGTGGACAACCGCATCGCCTGAGTCTTGTAGAACTCCGGATTCTGAAACGCCGCCAGGCGAAGCAGCCGGTTTTTGAGACCCGGATGCAACCCTTCCTTGGCAATGTAGATCTGATTGCCGAGAACCAGTTCCAATGTCTGAGGCAGTTCGCCGACGATCGACGGCTCCTTGCGGTGCCGCGACGGCGGCGCCGTCCACGGCTCATCTTCTCCGTCGTCCTGCGGCGGCAGGCGCACGTCGAGGATCCGACCACGGCGTTCGGCTTCCTGGACGATCCTTTCCACCTGCGCGCGGCTTATCTTGCGCACGCTCGCGAGATATGCCCACTGGTCGACCCAGGGAACCATGTCAACGTCGAGAAAGACGCTGTTGCCCTGCTTGCGTGGTGCCTTCTGCAGTGGCAAGGCAATCAGGTTTCCGAATCCTCCTTGCGGCATCGTGTCCTGATTCGGAAACAGACGGTCGTACGAATCCAGGCCGATGTCCGGTCGACGCTCCATCGTCTCGGTGAGGGCGTGCGATCCCAGCCTCCGAGCCAGCGCGGCCGAAATGGCTTCCTCGAAGAACAACCAGACATGCGCGCCTCGCCCAGAGCGCGACCGTTCGAGGACGGCTGGGAGGTTCAGGCGGCGACAGCTTTCGAGAAAGGCCACAGCATCTTCGCGCCAGCCGGCCTTGTCGAAATCTACGGCGAGGAAGAAGCACGTCTCATCCTGCAGCAGCGGATACACACCCGCGACGAAAGGTTGCCCCGTGTTGTCGCAACCGGACAGGTGCCAGCGAATGACCTCGTCGGTCACTGGAAGGAATCGGCGGTTGGGACACTCGGCGCACTTGATACGCGGCTTCTCGCAGATGCCGCGCACCCATTCGTTTGCGCAGGCGGGCGCATAACCGGACTTGCCCGTCTTCCGGCTCTCGAACCTACGCGCGTACACGTCTTCCCGACCTCGGAAGAGCGACCGGAAGAGGGCGATCTTGGCCTGGGACGACGACGTCCGATCGACAGGGTCAGAGTTCAAGTCCATCGGTGTGCCTTGATGAATTCAGCGGCGAGAAACCGCCCAATCGTTTCACGCTCTTCGCGACACCGTACCAGAGCTCGAACGCGACGATCGAGGACAGCAGCATCACGCTGTCGCGGGCCACCGCACGCAGGAATCGCCGACCCACGTTGGCCTCGGTGCCGTTAATCAACGCGGTGTACCTACGCGGCCTCGCGCGGGTGCACGTCCCGCCTGATCCGGTCTGCCGATGCGCGCGTGGCCACCTCGAGATCGTACGCCGCCTGCAGATTCATCCAGAACTGCGGTGTCATGGCAAAGTAGCGCGCCAGGCGCAACGCGGTGTCAGCCGTGATGCTGCGGCGGCGGTTCACGATCTCGCTCATCCTGGTGACGGGCACCCGCAGGTCACGAGCGAGCCTATTGATACTGAGTCCGAGCGGCGTCATGAGATCTTCTCGTAGGACTTCCCCCGGATGCACTGGCGGTAGTCGGCGACTCTTCGCCATCATTTCCTCCCTGCGCTAGTGATAGTCCACGATCTCACTATAACGCCAGGCGTTACACGTCAAGCAGCATGAGCCGAACGGACGCCTGGTTCAACCGCCGGGCACCCCTGGCACCACGCTGGCCCTCCAGCGAGATCGACCCGCCTTCCGCACCCACTTGGACGATCGAGGTCTACCGGAAACTACTTCGATGAAGGGGGAATGACTTACTGGACGATGGGCTCACCCATAGAGGCGACGACGTCATAAACCGGTGCAGAAAGGAGGACTCGTATGAGTGTCGCCTGCGCCACGGAACGGTGCCGGAGCAGAAATGACGACCGCAGACATGAAACACGTTGGGGAGAGGCCACCTGAGCCCCGCGAGACAACGTGACTTTCTCAGCGGCGAGAAGCTGACCAGTCTTCCCACTTCAGACCCGAGACCCGCGCGAACTCCTTCGTGTTGGACGTCACCAGCGTCGCGCCATGTCGCCGTGCCTGACCGGCAAGGAGGACGTCGTAGGCACCGATCGGCTTCCCGATCGCCTCGAGTTCGGCCCGGATGGTCCCGGCTGCGCGCGCGTCTTCCTCGTCGAATAGCGTCCATTCAAGCGGGCCGGCAAGGAACGCGTCGACCCGCGCAGCGTTGCTCTCCTTGCGCTGGCTCTTCGCGACGCCGTACCAGAGCTCGAATGCAACGACCGACGACACCAGAATCACGCTGTCCCGTGCGATCGCTCGTTGAAGTCGCCGGCGAACGTTCGCCTCGTTGCCGTTGATCAACGCGATGCACGCGTTCGTATCAAGCAGGTACGTCGTCATCGAACACGCCTCGCGTCGGCGTAGGCGGCTGTTGCCGGCCTTCCGGCATGAAGGGCTCGGAGGCCAGACGGTCGAGTTCGGCGAACCACGCGGAGACATCCGTGAACATCGGCTCGACGAGCACGCCTCGTCCGGCGCGACGAACACGGACGCGGTCCCCCTCGAACCTGAACTCGCGGGGCAGCCGCACGGCCTGACTTCGCCCGTTCTTGAACAGTTTGGCGGTGGTCGTCATCGTTTCTCCAGGTATATACCATTAGTATAGATCAGGCCCACGCGGTTCCGGGCTCTGGGCGAACATCGGGCGTATGACCTATCCCGTCCGCCTCACCAGACTATCTTCGCAACGTGTGCGGAACTGAACACGTCCTCCCCGCGGCCAAGGGCCACAATCCTTCATTGGCGGTCTGCGTCCCTCGTGCAGACCCGCCGAACGCTGCCCTCAGTAAGTCGGCGCAGGGAGGTGGCGTGGATCCATTCGTCGCCCAGCTCGCTCGTCTCTGCACGGCACATCGCACCCGCGCGAAGTGGGTCTTTGTCCCGACCCACGCGCTCGGCCGCACGCTCGGCGAGCGGATCGCGCTCGAGGGCACCAACTGGCTCAACCTCCGCTTCGTCACGCCGCTCGACATCGCGCTCCGCATGGGCGCGCCGTTCCTCGTCGAGCGCGGCATCGATCCGTCTGAAGAAGGCCTCGGCCCCGCGCTGATGATGCGGCTGCTGCTCGATCTGCCCGAGCAGGACGGCTACTTCCGCGCCCTCGCGGACCAGCCGACGATGGCGCAGGCGCTGTGGTCGACGGTGCGCGAGCTGCGGATGGCGGGCGTCAAGTCGGGCGACCTGAAGGCGGAGGCGTTCGAGTCGCCCGCGAAGCACGCGGAGCTGCGCGCCTTGCTCGCGGCATACGAACGGCACCTGGAACGTTGAGCGCCGCGGGGACATGGCGCTGGTCTACGAAGAGGCGCTGGCGCATCCCACGTGGTGCCCGATCCAGCCGCAGGACTGCTGGACCGAGCTGCCGCACGCAGCCTGGAACCCGCTGCAGCGTCGTCTGATCGACGGGATGCCGGGCGAACGCATCCAACCGCGTGCGCTCGCGCTTCCTGGCCGCCTGCTTCCACGGCGGCTGATCGCGTCGCATGTCGAGCTCGCCGAACCGGAACACGCGGCAAATCCGCTAGCGTTTCTGATGAACCCACTGTTCGTCCCCAGCTCCGAATATCGAGCTGTTCCACGCCGGCGGCCGGGAGGCAGAAATCGAGGAAGTCTTCCGCCGCATCCTGAACGCCGGCGTCTCGCTCGATCAGGTGGAGATCGCGTGCGCCTCGGACGCTCACGTCGCGTTGGTCTGGGAGAAAGCGCTTCGGCACGACTGGGCAGTCACGCTCGGGCCGGGCATCGCCGCGGCCCAGACTCGTCCCGGCCGCGCGCTCATCGGTCTCTGCGACTGGATTGAAACCGACTTCGCCGCCGGCCACTTCCGTCGTCTGCTCCAATCGGGCGATCTTGGTGTTGAAGCGGAGGACGAGGGCTTCACCGCCGGGCAGGCCGCGCGCCTTCTTGCCCGCGCCGAGGCCGGCTGGGGACGCGCGACCTACGGCCTCGCGCTCGGACGGCTGCGCCGAGACTACGAGTCACGCGCGGAGGATCCGGACGAGTCCGACGAAGACCGCGCGGATGCACGCGCGAAGGCGGACCTCACGGCACGCGTCCTCGCCTGGATCACCGGGCTCGTGGAATCGATTCCCGAGCCTGCGACCGACGGTCAGGTCCCGCTTGCAGACCGTTGTCGACGCCGCTCTTCGGTTCATCGAACAGACGACGGCACGGAAGAGCGCGCTCGATCATCGTGCGGCATCGGCGCTCATCGACTACGTCGGGGAGTTGCGCGCCCTCGGGCCGTTCTCGTGCTCGCTGCCCGGAGCGCTGCGCTTCATCCGCGAACGCGTGCAGTCGCTGCAGGTCGCGCCCGAACGTCCACGTCCCGGTCATCTCTACGCCTGCACGCTGGCACATGCCGGCTACGCCGGACGTCCGCATGTCTTCGTCGTCGGCCTCGAAGAAGGACGCGTGTTTCCGTCGGCGGCCGAAGATGCCGTCCTGCTCGACGCGGAGCGCGCGGCGATTTCGCCTGTGCTGCGGTCTTCGACCGACAGGATTGACGAAGCCGTCTACGCCGCGCTGGCGCGCCTCGCGGTGTCTGGCAAGGCGAGCATCACGTTCAGCTATTCGTGTCGGGACACGCGTGAGTTCCGTGAGACGTATGCGTCCTGGCTGATGCTGCAGGTGTTTCGAGTGCAGCAGGGCAACGCTGGCCTCTCGTATCAACAGATGAAGGCGGCGCTTGGCGAGCCGAAGTCGGTCGTGTCGACGCAGCGGGATGCTGCGTCCTCTGCGGGCGGATGGTGGCTGCGCAGCGTCCTCGGCACGGGCACCGAGGGTGTCGAGGCGGTCGGCGCCGCGTTCGGCGGCGTGGCGCTCGGTCGCGACGCCGCAGCAGGCGCGCGCGTCCGAGGAGTTCACCGAGTTCGACGGGTATGTGCCCGAGGCCGGCGCGGTGCTCGATCCCTGCGCGGACGGCACCGCCCTCTCGGTGACGGAGCTGGAGAAGGCCGCGGAATGTCCCTTCCGTTTCTTCCTGAAGCGCGGCCTCGGCATTCGTCCCGTCGACGAGCGCGAGCGCGACAGGGATGTCTGGCTCGATCCGCTCACGCGCGGCTCCGAGCTGCACGACCTGTATGCGTCGCTTCTGCGCCGATGCCGCGACGCCGGCCGCCGGCCCGACGAAAAGCAGGATGGCGCCTGGCTGACGAGCCTGGCGCAGGCGCGGCTGAGCGAGCTCCAGCGCGAGATGCCGGCGGCGACGATGGAGATCCTCGAGCGCGAGTCGAAGGACTTCCTCGCGGACGTCGAGCTGTTTCTCGAGGCCGAGTGCGGGAACTCGGTCTCCACGCCCATCGGCTTCGAGGTCTCGTTCGGGCGGCCGCTGGAAGACGCGCTCGAGCCGCTGGCGCGTGCCGAGCCGGTGGAAATCGATCTCGGCAAGGGACTCACGTTCCGCGATCGCCGGTCGCATCGATCGCATCGACAAGGTCGGCGCCGGCTCGTTCGAGGTGCTCGACTACAAGACGGGCGGCTTCTGGCGCGACAGCTGGAAGGGCACGTTCGACGGCGGCCGTCGTCTTCAGCACGCGCTCTACGGCCTGGCCGCGGTCGAACTGCTTCGGAGCGCAGTACAAGAACCCCAAGGTCACCGCAGGCGTGTATTACTTCTCCAGCCACAAGGGACGCCAGGAGCGCGTGAGGATCGCTGCGCCGGGGCAGGCGGCGATTGCCGGCGTGCTCGGAGATCTGCGCGAGTTGATCGTGGAAGGCGCCTTCGTCCATTCGCCGCAGCGAGGACGACTGCAAGTTCTGCGACTACACCGCCGCGTGCGGCGAGGATGTGCACGCAGCAGGCCGAAGCCAAACTGCAGGATTCGAGGCTGAAGGCGTATGGGAGGCTCGGCCGCGCATGTCTGAATCGCGCGCGATCGATCGCGAGTCCCGCCGCGTCATTCGCGAGGACTTGCTGACGAACATCCTCGTCGAGGCCGGCGCCGGCTCCGGCAAGACGCAGATGCTGGCCGAGCGCATGGCGGCCGGCGTCGCCGCGGGCGTCTACCAGATCGAGCACATGGCGGCCGTCACGTTCACGCGCAAGGCCGCCTCCGAGCTGCGCGGGCGATTCCACCTCGCGCTGGAAAGTGAACGTCGTCGGCCCGACACCGAGCATCGGGCGCGATGGAGAAGCCCGCACCGCCCGAATCGAGCACGCGCTCTCGAATCTCGAGCGCTTCTTCGCCGGCACCATTCACTCCTTCTGCGCGCGCCTGCTGCGCGAGCGCCCCGTCGAATCCGGCGTGTCTCCGGGCTTCACCGAGCTGGACGAGGTGCAGGACCTGGAGCTTCGCAAGCGCGCGTGGCGCGATTTCATCACCCAGCGCGCGCAGCGCCGGCGATCCGGACATGCTGGCGCTGCTCGACGCGGACGTGCGCCCGAAGGATCTGGACTCCGCGTTCGCCACGATCTGTCTGAACGAGGACGTCGAGTTTCCTCCGGGCGACGCGGATTGTCCCGATCCGAAGCGCGGCGTGGAAGGCGCTCGAGACGTTCTGGAAGGAGCTGCAGAAGCACCTGCCGGCGGCGATCGATCCCGCGACGACCTGCGGCATTCAGAAGGCTGCCGTCACGTTCCGCGGCCAGATGCGCGTGTCGCGCTACCGGCTGGATCGGCCGGCCGTCATCGCGTCGTTGCTGCGAGACGTGGGACTGCGAGTCCAGGATCATCCAGAATTCGGTGGGCGAACTCGGCGGCGGAGAAGAAGCGGTTCAAGCATCTCATCAGCGCGCTGCACGCCGATTTCCATAGCGAGACTGTGGCGCCGTATCTCGCGCAGTGGCGTCAGTATGTCTACCGCCTCTCGGTGACCGTGCTTGCGCGCGCCCGCGACCTTGCGGCCAGCGAGCGGCGCCGGTTGAACTCTCTCAACTACGGCGATCTGCTGAACCTGTCCGCCCGGGTGCTGCGCGAGAATGCGCAGGTCCGCCACGCGCTGCAGCAGAAGTATCGTGCATCTGTTCGTCGACGAGTTCCAGGACACCGATCCGGTCCAGGCGGAGATCGTGTTCCTGCTCGCCGCGACGATGCCGACGCTCGACAGGCCGACTGGCCACCGTCGACTGGCGCGACGCTGCCGCTGCGTCCCGGCGCTCTCTTCGTCGTCGGCGATCCGAAGCAGTCGATCTATCGCTTCCGCCGCGCCGACATCGACATCTACAACATCGTCCGCGAGCGCTTCAGCGACCCCGCGATCGGGCGTGTCCTGCCGCTGACGATGAACTTCCGGTCCGTGCCGGCCGCTGTGCGACTGGGCGAACCAGGTATTCGAGACGCGTTTCCCCGCGGAGCCCACGACCCATTCGCCGCGCTTCGCCGCGCTCGATCCGAAGGAGGAGGGGAGCAGCTCCGGCGGCGTCTTCACGCTGACGCACGCGGGCGGCCGCCACGAGGTCGCTGGCGCAGGACGCCGAAAAGATTGCGAGCTACATCAGGGCCGAAGTCGACGCCGGGCGCCGCAAGTTCAGCGATTTCCTCATCCTCACCAGAAAGAAGCGCGACCGCATCGTCCCGTACGCGCAATGCGCTCGAGGCCTTGAACATCCCGATCGAGGTGAGCGGCGCCGGCGCCTTCGGCAAGTCGGCGGAGGTCGAAGCGCTGACCGTGCTGCTGCGCGCGCTGGCCGATCCGCAGGATGCCCTGTCGCTCGTCGCCGTGCTTCGCGGCCGCTGTTCGGCATCAGCGACCCCGAGCTGTTCGCGTTCAAGCAGGCAGGCGGCTGGTTCAGCCTCTTCGCCGAGACCACATCGAATGCGTCCGCCTCCGCCGACCGATTCGCGTAGGCCCAAGCTCTAGCTTGGCTCGACGGACCTTGGGCTCCGAACGGACCGCGAACGCCGCCCCAACCCCGGATGCCGGCCCGACCGCCGTCTGCGACGCGCTCGCGGCATTGCGCCAGTACTACCGCTGGACGCGCGTCCTTCCCGCCGCCGCCGCGTTGGACCGCATCCTCGATCACACCGGCTACCTCGCGCTGGCGGCGACGACGCCCGGCGGTGTCGAGGCGGGTGATCTCGCTGCACGCCGTCGACCGCGTGCGTCAGGTGGTCGAGGACGGCGGAAGCCTGGCCGACGCTGCCGACGCGCTCGAGGCCGACCGCGAGGCGACGAACGAAGTGGAGTCGCTCCCGCTCGAGCCCGGGCCGCACCGACGTCGTCCGCGTCATGAACCTGCACAAGGCCAAGGGGCTGGAAGCGGATGTCGTGTTCCTCGCCGATCCGAACGGCGGCTTCCCGCCGCGTGTGGACGTTCACATCGAGCGCAGAGATCTGAAGGCGCAGGGCTGGTTCAAGGTCGTGAAGAAAGCGGAGGGGAAGTCCTGGGGAGGACAGCTCCTTGGCGAGCATGCCGACTGGCCCGCGCACAAGGCCGCGGAGCTGCCGTATCTGCAGGCCGAGGAGGATCGGCTTCTCTATGTCGCCGCCACCCGCGCACGGGAGCTGCTCGTCGTCAGCCGGTGGACGGGCAACCAGAAGTTCACCGCGTGGGGCGTCCTGAACAACTTCCTGGCCGGCGCGAAGGAGCTTCCGATCGCGCAACCGGCCGCTCCGCTTCGCGTGGCGCCTCTCGACTGCTCGCGCGAGTCGCAGGAGCTGGCGGGGACGATTCGCGTCGCGGCGCACGACCTCGCCCGCGAGCCGTCCTGGTCAGTGACGTCCGTCACCGCCGAAGCCCACCACATCGCGCGCATGACCCGCACTGCGGAAGCGTCGGTTGACGATCCGACGAAGGTGGTCGGCACCGACACGCCGGCGCATCGTGCCGACGCCGGCATGGCGTGGGGCACGCTCATTCACGGCCTGCTCGAGCACGCCATGCGCCACACGTCCGCGACGCGGGACGATCTCCGCCGGCTCGCGATGTGGCTGACCGTCGAGGAGCCGCAGCTGCGTGCGGTCATCGACGAAGCGCTCGACACCGTCGAACGAGCCGCCCGAGCCGACTTCTGGCAGCGGGCGCAGAGGCATGAGCATTCTGTGGAGACGCCATTCTTTGTCTTGGAACCGGCGAATCGGCTGACAAACGGCGTCATCGACTTGCTGTTTCAGTCAGACGAGCGGCTGGCAGGTCGTGGACTACAAGACAGATCGTGACGCTGGGTGACGAATCGCACGAAGCGCAGCTCGAGGCGTATCGCGCAGCGCTGCGCAAAGTCGGTTGCACTGTCGTTGACGCAGCAGTCGTCAGTGTCCGGTCTCGAGAGTGACGCATCTCGCCGCCATAGGGACCGCTCTCGTCGTAATCCCTGACCCGAGACTGAATGCTGCGGCTGACTTTGCTCAGCACCAGATCGCCGGAGGCGTGGCCGTACGTTACCGTTGATGTGATTGAGGCGGTCAACGTCCACGAGGAGCATCGGCATCGACCCGCCTTCGCGTTTGTACAAAACTGCATGAGAGGAACAATGAAGGCTCGGCCCAAACCGCAGCGCCCTTCGAAATACGGCGCGTCCCTTCTTGACGTCTGAGGCACGGGACTGTGGCCCGACACACTGAGCAACAACACCAACGTGCGTATTCGGCATCGCGACGATTCGTAAACGCGTTGCAGAGTCACGACTCGATTCTGACGCCTGATCACTCCATCTGGACGGAACAGAACCTATCTGACTTTTCGAAGCGCTTTCTGGCGAATCCGCTGGCGGGGAAGCTGTCGTTTCTCGAGAAGTTCAAGATTCAGTTGACCGGCGCACCAGCCCACACCATTCAGCTTGCCGCGGAACTTTTCTACACGAATCTGATCGCAAGCGCCGCGATGAAGGGAGAGACAAAGCGGAACCGCATCCGTGAGGTCCTGACCTGGTCACCAGAGCCAATCACAGGGATCGATGAAGCTGCAATGGCAGACCTCGACGGAGAGCTGGTGATGGATCAAGCACTCAGCATGCGGCCGCCCGATTGCATTGCCTACCTCACACGCCTGACCGTCGCCTGGCAGCAGCGGTCATCTGCTGACCGCGAGGCGATGCTCGCCGATCCTTGGGTCTTCAAGCAGTTCGCGTTTTCTCTCGAGGCTCCGCTCGCGCAGTCGCAGCGCGAAATCCTCCTCAACATGGTGCATCCCGAGACGTTCGAGAAAATGAGTTCGCTCACTTTCAAGAAACGGATTGCCGAGCACTTCGACCCGAATGGAGTCGAACCGGACATCGATCGCCGGCTGCTGCGACTCCGCCATCAGCTCACTCCAAAGTTCGGCGAGGACTTCGATTACTGGGTCGAACCTGTGCTCAGGTACGTGGTTCAGGAAGACGATAACCGGAGGCTCGTGGGAAGAGCTCCAGAGCCTGACTGGCTGGGACGCGTTAGTGGGATGGGTCCGCCTGGCGTTTCTCTCAAAGAATTTCGAGTCGAGCGAACGCACGTACAAGCTGGAAATCGCCGAGCGCCTGCGCGAGGCCAGGGCCGCAGTTCGAACAGGTCGGAACGATTGGTCCACTCTCACCAAAAGGGCGCTCCGCAAGGACAGCAACCTCATCAACTTTCGGGTGCTGGGTGATTTCGTTGGCTGGATCGACATGTACCCCGCGGAATCCCTGGCTGCGCTTCAGGAGATTTGGCGCGAAGGTGCGCCGTTCCGTGACCGAGCGCAGCGGTTTGTTGCCACCGTCCCTGGAGACATCCTCAAGGATCGCGGACGCGCGCTGCAGATTGTCAGCGTCCTGCTGATGGCCGATGGCGGAGAACATCCTCCAGTGAAAGTTGCGGTCTTCAAGCACGCCTTCGATCTGGTTGGCTACCCGGCTGCGCCGTCCGACGCTGTCGCCTTCTACGAACACTCCCTGCGATACCTCGACGAACTGTTGACGCGAGCGCGCAAAGCCGACGCTCAGCTCCGGGACCGTCTGGACGCTCAGTCGGCGTTGTGGATGATTCTCCACTGGGCAAAGAAGCCAGACGACTGGGCCGACGAGCAGTGGGAAGCTCTCGTGGCGTTCCGCGAGGGCGAAGGCCCAACTGACCCACGGATTGTCCCGCCGCCGGAAGAACCACCGCCACCGCCATCTCCTCCGAAGAGTTTGGAGGCCGCGGCCGACGAACTGCTGCTGCCCCTGTCGTTTCTGGAAGATGTCCGCACACTGCTCGTCGAGAAGCGGCAAGTTATCTTCTACGGTCCGCCTGGGACCGGGAAAACATTTGTCGCGATAAAGCTCGCCGAAGCGCTGACTCAGGACGAAGACGACGTGCTGCTGGTGCAGTTCCATCCGTCATACGCGTACGAGGATTTCGTCGAGGGCTACCGGCCGCGCAAGGTTGAAGGCCAGGCCGGGTTCAAGCTCGTTGATGGTCCACTGAAGCAGATTGCCGAGCGGGCGCGGAAGGACCCGATGGGTCGGTACATCCTCGTCATCGACGAAATCAACCGCGGCAACCTAGCGCGCGTGTTCGGTGAACTGTTCTTCCTGCTCGAGTATCGCGGCCGCAGCGTCGCGTTGCAGTATTCGCCGGAGCAGGACTTCTCGCTACCGGAAAACCTGTGGGTCATCGGCACAATGAACACGGCTGACCGCTCGATTGCGCTTATCGATGCCGCGCTACGACGACGCTTCGCTTTCGTGCCGTTTTTCCCGAATCAGGATCCGGTGAAAGGCCTGCTCGCGCGTTGGTTCGACAACAACCGTGGCTCGGCTGAAGTGGCGTGGATCGCGGCTGTTCTGGATCTCGTGAACGAGCGCCTCGAAGCGATGCCAGACGTCGGGCGTCACCTCCAGATCGGCCCGAGCCACTTTATGAGCAAGGACCTCACACAGGCCGCGATCGAGCGAATCTGGAAGTACTCTATCCTGCCGTACCTCGAGGAGCAATTCTTTGGGCGCGAAGGAGCACTTGCCGACTTCGACCTGAGGGCGCTTCACGAACAGGCGATCCAGCGCACCAGTGGAAAAGCCTGAACGCCGTTTGCTTGTTATTGCGCCATTCCAGGAACACGGTCGTTCCGATCCATTTCAGGCGGACAACGCCCAACGTGAGCGCCTACAGGCCGCACTGCCCGACGGCCTCAGCCTGGAAGCTGTCATCGATATTCCCGGCTCGTACCAACTCGCGGCGGGACCCATAGCCGGCGTTCTCGACATCGCTGGCGTGCATGTGGAAATCCGGCCGAAGCTGGAGGTTAGCCGGCTCCTTTTTCTGATCGGGTACGCACTCAATCGCCGGTTTTGGCGAGATCCGATCACGCGATTTGCTGAGGACGTGTCCCTCGTGGACGCCGTAGCCGCGGCCGCCACGAGACAGGCGAGCCGCGCGCTGGCCCGCGGCCGGCTGCACGGTTACGTGGATCGCGAGGACTCCCTGCAAACGGTACGTGGGCGGATTCAGATAGGCCGCCAGCTTTCCAGATGGCAGGGCCGCATGCCACCCATCGAGGTGGGGTTTCAGGAGTTCACGGATGACATCCTCGAGCATCGCCTGCTGAAGGCCGCGACCTCTGCGCTGCTCCGATGGCCGATCCGTCAGCGGGCTACGTGGGAGGCGCTTCGCCATGTAGACACTTTGCTCGCGCCCATTACCGCGCTCCATTTTCCGCGGTCCACAGTCCCCGCTGTCATCTACACCAGACTCAACGAACACTACAGGACTGCCGTCGAACTCGCGCGGCTCGTGCTGCGCCTGTCGGCGTTCGAGGCGCGTGGGGGCGGGGTTCGCGCGAGCGGTCTCCTCGTTAACATGAATCAGGTATTCCAGGACTTCGTGCAGATCGCGCTCGGGGAAGCGTCGGCGCTTTTCGGCATCTCCGTGAAGGGGCAGGACACGCGGCACGCACTGGACGGCGACCGCATCATTCGCCTCAAACCCGATCTCGTCCTGGAGCGCCACGGCGTGCCCGTGATGGTGGGCGACGCCAAGTACAAGCGACTTGATATCACCGGTCTTCCCAATGCCGACGTGTACCAATCACTCGCCTATGCCGTCGGACTTGGTCTGCCAGCGACGTTTCTGATCTACCCGGTTACAGAAGCGGCGCAAACAAACCACACGATCACGAACGCCGCCGTTCGAGTAGCCGTCCGGACGCTGGACCTCGCTCTCCAGCCAGATCTTCTACTGGCGCAAGTTGCGGGACTCGCAAAAGAACTGAGATTGGCGACAGAGGCAGCGCACTAGTACTACTTTGTCAGATCAGCGGATTCATTCGGGAATCCGCGAGTGTTCACATTTGAGGACGTTGTACTTTTTCCTCGGATTCGATACGCTGCCAGGCGTTGCTGTCGCGACTGCCGCGCAATGCGCCGGCGTGGCTCGACCGCTTGAGCGAATGGCTCGAGCCATTCGAAGTGTGCTTCAGCCACGTGGCGCAGCGCGGGGCGTTTCGTCGCTACTTGCTCGGTCTGCTCAGCGACAGTCGACGCAAGTCGATGAGCGCGATGCTCGAGCGGGTCACCGATCCGGGGACCTATCAATCGTTCCAGCATTTCATCACCCATGCCCCTTGGAGTGCGGCACGCCTCTGGCGGCAACTGCGGGCGGTGGTCCCGGAGCGCACCGGGATGCTGATTCTCGATGGGACGAGTTTTCCCAAGCAGGGCCGGCGCTCGGTCGCCGTCGCGCGGCAGGTACCTGCGGCACGCTGGGCAAGGTCGCGAACTGCCAAGTGGCGGTCACCGCCGCGCTGTGGACGGGCGTGCGCGCGTGGATGCTGGGGGCGGCATTGTACGTGCCCGAGGAGTGGCTGACACCCGAGGCGCGGCAGCGCGCGCAGATTCCGGCGGCGCTGCGATTTCAGGAGAAGTGGCGCTTGGCGCTCACGCTGCTGCGCCAGATCCGGGCGGCGGGCTTTCAGATCACCGCCGTGCTCGGCGACGCGGAGTTCGGCGACAACGCGACGCTGCGGCGCACCCTGCATCGCCTGCAGCTGCCGTATGCCCTCGGCATCTCGTCGACGCTGACCGTGTTTCGCGGCACGCCGGCCGTCGCGGTCCCGCCGCGCAAACCGGGCCGCACGGCCACACCGACGCGACTCCAACTGACCGACGACACCCGGCCCGAAGCCGTCCGCACCATCGCCGCTACCTTGCCGTCGCGCGTGTGGCGACGCGTGTCGTGGCGCAACGGCGCGAATCGACCGTGGGCGGCCCATTTCGCGGCCGTGCGTGTCACCCCCGCCCACGACTGGCGCGGCCGACGACTCGCGCCCGAGGTGTGGTTGCTGTTCGAGCGCGACCTGGGCACCACCCCGCGCGTCAAGGCGTACCTCGTCGCGCTGCCCGCGACCGCGTCGCTGCGCACGTTGGTCCGCTTGGCGCATCATCGCTGGGCGATCGAACAGCAGTACATGGAGCTCAAAGACGAGCTCGGGCTCGATCACTTCGAAGGGCGCTCGTTTGTGGGCTGGCATCGCCACGTTGTGCTAACCGCCCTGGCCTACACCTGGCTGCAGGACGCTCGGCGTCGCGCCCGCTCGCGATTGCCGACGCTGCCGGTCGCGAGGGCGGTGATCACCGAAATCCTCACGGCCCACTTCTTTGTGACGCGACCGCATTACTTAGAAACCATGCGAAAACTCGCGGCAATCAACCTGCGAATCTAACAAAGTAGTACTAGCCTCAGCGGAAAGTGTCCAAAAGGCGCTGGGCAGAGCGTAGAGCCTTGCTCACGAAGAGTCACTTCCGAATCTGACGGCGGGTTGCCGGAGACGATCCGGAGCGACAGCAAGGTGCCGTTTGCGTCGGCTCATGCGCTTTACGGCCTGAGCAAACTGGCGGTGTGGTGGCTCCGGCTGCGAAGACCGGGCTCGTGTTGCGAAAGGACGCGACCCAATTCGTGGTGGTGGAGGCCAAAATCGGCAGCCGACTGTCTGTAGGGACTACGAACGCGAAGACGTTCAATCAAGCGACGCGCAATGTGGCATGTATCGCTCACACACTCGCGGAGGCAGAGCGACCACCTCAGGACGTCAGCTGCGGATTTTGGGTGTTTGCTCCGGAGGCCGCGATCGCCAAGGGCTCGTTCGCAGCTGCACTGAAGCCTGAGAGCCTTGCGGCGGGAATTAACGAACGCGTCCAGCGATACAGCGGAACCAGACGCGCAGTGTTGGACAGCTGGTACGAGCAGTGGGTCAAGCCGACGGTTGTGACAGTCGAACTGGGCTGCTGGTCTTGGGAGGAGAGTGTACGGCGTATAGAGCAGGCTGATTCTAGACTCGGTGAACAGATCAGGGACTTCTACGCGAAGACCCTGCAGTTCTCCTGCATGGCTTAAGTTTCGTTTCGACAAGACCCTGTGTTTCGATGGCTGGCGGCTGTTTCCTTGCGATGTTTCGCCCAATCACCTGCACCAGCAGTGGTCGCTTCGCGGTGGCGCGATTCGGTTTCCCACCGTTCATTGATGGCTCCTGACGACGCGAGCCGGACCTCGAGTCACCATTCCCGTCTATCACTGCTACATGTCGCGGGGGCTCTTCGCGCCACGATTGCGATGGGGATCGCGTAGCGTACCTGACAGTGAGGGGCAGGTACGGCGATCAGTCCACAGGCTACAGCAAACACCCCGCAGAAGCCGGAGTCAATTCCGCGAACGGCAGCGTATAGTGAGCGGCAGCGATCAGAGCGATGCGGTACTGGTGGGTCAACCAGAACCAGACGTTTCGGGCTGAAGTCCGCGGGAGCTTCATGTGGTCCCCGAAGCAGAACGCGAACGGAGCTCGCAATCAGTTCTACGAGAACATGCGAGAGGTGTCGCGCGGCGACGTCGTGTTCTCGTTCTGCGATGCGCGCATCAAGGCGATCGGCGTCGTGATCGGGGGAGCGCAGGCCGGCCCCAAGCCCGACTTCGGCGCCGCCGGCTCGAACTGGTCACGCGAAGGCTGGTTCGTCCCGGTCGACTATTGCGCTTTGAACAATCAGATCCGACCCAAGGATCACGCCGCGATACTTCGTCCATTCCTGCCGGCGAAGTACTCCCCGCTTCAGGAGAGCGGAGACGGGCTCCAATCCGTCTACCTCGCCCAGGTCCCGTCTGCCCTTGCTGACGCTCTCATCGGTCTCATCGGCCAGTCGTACTGGGACGCGTACTCGACCATCGCCGTTCTTCAGAGCGCGCCCGAGCCGACCGACCTCGAGGTAGCGGTTGTGGACGCCGGCATTACGGGATCGACGTTCAAGGAGCAGCTTGTAAGAGCGCGGCGTGGCCAAGGTGTGTTCAGGGCAAACGTTCTCCTCCGGGAAGAATTCTGTCGCGTCACGCGCGTGCACGAGCCAAGACATCTGAAGGCGAGTCACATCAAGCCATGGCGGGACGCGAATGATGCTGAGCGCCTCGACGGCGCCAACGGCCTCCTATTGTCGCCGCACATCGACCACCTGTTCGACGAGGGCTACATCACCTTCTCCAGCAGCCAGGAACTGGTTATCGTCCCGGAGGTCAGAGACAAGCTTCTGGATGCGTGGGGAATTGACGCGGGCGTGCGCGTCGGCGACTTCTCCAAAGAGCAGAACGCGTACTTGGAATACCACCGCGTGAACGTGTTCAAGCACGCCCTTCTTGGGTGATAGCGCAAGCTATCCGCTCCATTCCTTACGAGCCCATTCGACCAGCACTTTCTCACGCCGGTCGACGGCGGCTCGGTTCCACTTCCTTCCAGTCTGGATCAAATCAGCAACCTCGATAGCCCCCAAGAGACCACAGGACTTGTAGGTCTTGGCCTTGTCATGAGGCTCAGCATCCTGAAGTTTTGAGTTCACGCCAGGAGGAAGCATCGTGAGATTGCCCAAGCGATGAACAAAAATACCAGAAGTCTTAGGATCATCTGAACCAAAACTCTGAGGCCTGATGTGCTCGATCGATTTCGATGGCTCGTCCTGCCAGATCTTGTTCCACTGGGACTCGTTCAGCTTCTGCCCCTTCGATTCAGCCAGGGCCTCCTCATAGCGGAAGAAGAAGTAGCGCAACTGCTCCTTCCAGCGGCTATAGCAGTCCTCGTTTACAAGGCCCCTCAACTGCTTCATCTATCGGATAGTCTTTGCCAATCTCGGACAATCCCGCCAAGATGTCCTTGTATGTCAAATGTGAATTCTGAATCTCCCAGCCCAGCCGCACGAAGTCGCCGACGCCAGTCCTGGCGTCATTTCCCAGCATTCCGTACATGCGAAATGTCACATTTTCCCATCGGCGAATTATGGCGGCTTCTTGAGGGGCGTCAAACCCTTGGAGAAACACTGCGATAGCGACCAGCCGCGCCTGCACGATCTCTCTGGTCGCCCTCATCCGATAGTTCGAAAGCAGTCGATCCTCTGCCGCGACGATCCTGAGCAGCCATTTGCTGTATTGAACGACGCGCGTCGCTTTTTTGCCACAGGCGGCAACGATCTCTCGAACGGAATCCTCTTCGCCCAAGGGACGACTCGGCTTGGCCTTCGCGTAGAGAGTGCCGGCAAAACGAACTGTTTCGCGATTTAGATTCTGCCGAAGGCCTATCGTTCCGTAGATGTCTCGCCAGATATTGTGAAGTTCATCCAGCGTGCCGGACCGCCCACCTGTATCCCCGTACTCGAACACAATTGCCATCAGGAGACTCTTCAACTTGTCGAACCAGGTGACGTCCAAGCCACGGCTGTTCAGGACCTCGAAGACGGTGTACACGAGGCCTTCATCTTCGATCTCGTGAAAAATTACCGACAGTTGATTTCGGAGAAGGCTCACGAGAGAGAGCGGGTCGGCTTTTGTTCGCTGGGCCCAGTCGTTGACGAAGTGTTCACACTCCTCAATCGCGTCACACAGATTCCGATCGGCGGTCGTCGTGGCGATGTCCTTTGTCGGCACGAGTCCGTCACGCAGATAATTGGCAAAGATGTGACTCGAATCGTGATTCGTCTGGAGGAGCAGTAGGCTCAGATCGTCGCCCTTGACGAGCAGTGACTGTATTTCGTCCGCGAGCTTTAGATGCTGCTTGGCCTTAGGATTTAGTGCCTTGGCGGTGGCTCTCATCAAAATGAGAAGAGTAGTCAAACGCTGCTGGCCGTCGACGACTTCAAGCTCCACAAATTCGTCTGCGGCGATCCGACGCTTCTTTCTCCGCAAGGCGACGATCGTCGCCATGAAGTGAGAGGCCTCTTCGCCTCCCTCAAAGACCTTGTCGATATCGTCGAAAAGATCCCTTCGCTGCTTCGTACCCCAGCTATACGCTCGTTGGTATTGGGGAATTCTGAAGAGCCGGCCGTTGAGAAGCGATCCTAGTGTGAGAAACAGTGGTTGAATTTGCATGGTCGATTGATTCGCGCGTTACTAGTGGCCTGTAACCACTGAATCGATAGTGGTATACTGCAGCCATATGGCGCTGATTGTGACGGCCGATGAACGGACGGAATTGCAACGGCGGACGCGTAGCCGGAGAATTCGGGCGGAAGACGCGCGGCGCGCGCAGGTCATCCTGATGCTGGCGGACGGCGAGTCGTTCACGACGATCGGTAAGGCCGTGGGCTGCTATCCGGCGTACATCACCCGATGGCGAGAGCGGTTCGAAACCGAGGGCGTGGCCGGCCTGCGCGCGAAGTATCGCGGACAGCCCGCGACGGTGCGGACCCCAGCGCTGGAGGCACGGGTCTTGGCCCAGACGCGTCAGAAGCCGCCCGATGGCAGCACGCACTGGAGTACGCGCAAGTTGGGCAAGGTCCTGGGTATCAGTCACATGCTGGTCGCACGCGTCTGGCGCCGCGCCGGCTATCAGCCGCATCGATTGGAGCGCTACATGCTGTCGGACGATCCGCAGTTCGAGCAGAAGGCGGCAGATGTGATCGGCCTCTACTTGAATCCGCCCCAGCACGCCGTGGTCTTTGCCGCGGATGAAAAGACGGCGATCCAAGCCCTGGACCGCTTGGATCCGGTATTGCCGCTGTCGCCGGGCCGTGCGGAACGTCACGGGTTTGAATACTACCGGCATGGCACCCTCTCGCTGTATGCGGCCCTCAATACGAGCACCGGTGAGATCGTCGGCCAGACCGTGCCACGGCACACCAGTGCCGCGTTCGTGGACTTCTTGGGCGACCTGGTGGCGTCGCAACCGCGCCGGCGTGAGATTCATGTGATTGTCGACAACCTCGCTGCGCACAAAACCAAAGGCGTGGACGCGTTCCTCGACGCGCATCCGCGCGTGCATTTGCACTTCACGCCGACCTACTCCTCCTGGCTGAATCAAGTCGAACTCTGGTTCGCCAAGATCGAACGCGACCTGCTCGCGCGCGGGATCTTTACGTCGCTCCCCGATCTCGCGCGCAAGATTCGCCGATACATCACGCGCTACAACGACGACCCGAAACCGATCCGCTGGACCTACAGCAATCCAGCGCATCGAATAACTACCGATTCAGCTGTTACAGGCCACTAGTGTCCCGTAACCATGGTTCGTGACATTTGTTGCGCGGCCCGCACGTCTGCGGTCCGCTGGGCGAATCGAGCGATGCTCGCGAGGATTTCGTCGGCCGATTTCGTCCAAACGAACGGCTTCGGACTCTCGTGATGGGCATCAATGAACTCCTGGATGCCGGCTTTCAGCTGCGCCACGCTGCGGTAGGCGCCGCGACGGATCTGTTTCATGGTCAGCTCGGCGAACCATCGCTCGACAAGACTCAGCCACGAGCCGTAGGTGGGCGTGTAGTGGACATGGAATCGCGGGCGTTTGGCGAACCAGTTGCGGATCAGCGCCGTCTTATGGGCGCTGTAGTTATCCATGATGATGTGCACGTCGAGCCGACGGGGGACCCGCGTCTCAATCAGATCGAGGAATGCCCGAAACTGCGCCGAGCGGTGGCGTTGATGAAACTGCGTGATCACTTCGCTGGTCTTCGCATTGAGGGCGGCAAACAAGGTCGTCGTCCCGTGCCGCCTGTAGTCGTGCGTCCGGCGCTCGACTTGCCCCGGCTGCATCGGCAGCAGCGGCTGGGTGCGGTCGAGGGCTTGAATCTGCGGTTTCTCATCGACGCAGAACACCGCGGCGTGCGCGGGCGGATCCAGATAGAGCCCGACGATGTCCCGTACCTTCTCGACGAGCAAGGGATCGTTCGACAGCTTAAAGGTCTCGGTCCGATGCGGCTGCAGCCCAAACGTCTGCCAAATGCGGCTGATGGCGGTATGACTGAGCCCGACAGCTTTCGCCATCTCGCGCGTACTCCAATGCGTCGCCCCGCGCGGCGTGGTTTCGAGCGTCCGGATGATCACTTGCTCCACCTGCTCGTCGGTGATCGTGCGCTTCGCCCCTGGTCGCGGCTCATCGTAGAGTCCGTCGAGCCGGTGCGTGATGAAGCGACCACGCCACTTGCACACGGTGCCTGGCGTCACATGCAGGCGCCGAGCAACGACCTTGCTGTCGGTGCCGTCGGCGCACGCCAGGATGAGGCGCGCGCGCCGCGCGAGGTGCGGCGCCGATCGCGACCGATGCGCCAACGAGTCCAGGCGTCGCCGTTCGTCCTCCGTCAAGATCAACGCAACCTTGGGGCGTCCCGTTCGCATGCTCGCCTCCTTGTAGAGCAGTACGAGCGGGCTACGCTATTTGTTTCAGCTTCTACGATTACATGACACTAGCTCTTTACGTGATCGAGAAATTCTGAGGCCGGTTCCACGCCACTGATGGAGAGTCGGTCACGTGCTCGGGTGCAGGCGACGTAGCGCAACAACACAGAGGACAACCGGCAGGGTCTGGCGCATCGACATTCCGATTGTGCCAGCATCAATGACGAACGGGCACGGTCATCTGAACTCCTGGACGACGGTGTCGGTTTTCAGCAGGAAGGGACCCTGCCTTTTCAAAACCTTTCCCCTCTGACTTGTCCACTCGCCTGAGCGCGCGTGGTGTGGCGTCAGCGTGCCCTATCCACGCGGTTTCTGTCTAGACTTTCGCCTCCTGGACTGGTCGGAGGAGAGCCTGCAGGCGCTCGGCGGCGGTCGGGGGAGCGCGACTGCCGGTTGAGGGTTGCCGCCGAGTGCCCCGTCGTGGCGCGGGCCGGGCGTCACGCATCATCGCGAGCGCTCCTTCGCGTCCTTGACGAGCCGTGGCTTGAGCCGAGGCCGATACGATTCCCCCTCGATGACCAAGTCGTACGCATTACTGGTGAAGCGATCGATGGCGCTTTGCGCGCGGACCGGGTCGGCAAAGGTGGCGAGCCATTCGTCCGGTCCGCGATTCGAGGTGACGACGATGGAGGCGGTGCGATAGCGCTCGAGGAGGGCGACTCTCGACGGGGTCGAGGATGTCGATGGCGAAATCATCGAGGATGAGCAAGTCGACCGCGACCAGCTTGCGGAGTTCCGCTTCGTAGCTGTGATCCAGCCGCGCGTGTTTCAGCGTTTTGAGCATCTGGTCGGTGCGGACGGCACACACGGTGGCGCCACGCCGGCAGGCGATGTGGCCGAGGGCATGTGCGAGAAACGTTTTGCCGACACCGACCGGGCCGACCAGGGTGACATGGGCGTGCGCGTCGAGGAAGCGCAGCGTGGCGAGCTCATTGAGGAGGGCGCGATCGAAGGTGACCTTCGCGGTCGCGTCCCAGGCGTCGAGGCGCATGGAGGGATCCAGGCGAGCCTTCTGGACGCGCAGCGTGACGGCGAGGGTGTCGCGCCGCGCGATTTCGTCGCTCAGGACCTGCAGCAGGAGATCCTGATGTGGCATCTTCTGCTGGCGCGCCAGCGTGAGGCGCTCGGGCAGCGTGTCGAGCATGCGCGACAGCTTCAGCCGCCGCAGGACGGTTTTGAGATCCGGACTAATCACATCGGGGGTCGTCATTGCGAGTCCTCTCCTTCGGATGACGCCGCGGGACGGAGCGGCAAGGCGTACTGCGTCGCCGGGCGGAGATAGCGCGCGCGTGGCATGACGCGCGCGGGCGGTGCGGGTGGGGACGGCGGGACGCCTTGCTCGAGCATGCGTGTCAAGCGGTGGACGTCGAGCATGTCGGCGTCGAGGGCGACGGTGCAGACCGCGGTGACGCGCGGGGCGCCGTAGCGGCGTACCAGACCGAGCAGGGCGTAGACGCGCCGCATCCGCGTCCACGGCAAGGGGCTGTCGAGCAGCGCCGCGGCGTAGCGACCGATCACCTCGCCGGCGGCCTCGGCCTGCCGGCGGAGTGCGTCGACATTGCGCATCGCGTAGACGCTGCGCTCGACCGGATAATCGCTCGGGTCGATCGACCGGCCGCCGGGCGCCTGCCGCGGATGCGTTTTGATCGGCAGCCCACGCGCATAGAAGCGGACGAGCTGGGTGTCAGCCCGCGCGGTGATCCACTGCCCGACGTACGGGTGCGGAATCGAGTAGAGCGCTTTGGCGACGACGGCGAGCTGATCGCGCCCGACCTTCGGCTCGCTCCACAGCGGGATGTCGTACGGCGTGGTCGGCGCCGGGAGCAGGCGCGCCTGCTCCTCGGTCTGAAAGTGCTCGAGCGGACGGCGTTGCGTGCGACTGTGGCGGCGGAGGCCGTAGTCATTGAGGCACCAATCTCGGCCCCGCGCGCGGGCCTCCTCGAGGGTCGTCAGGACTTCACCGGCAAAGCCGTCATCGCGCACGCCGGGCACCGCGCGCTCGACCCGCCCTTTGTCGCGGGGCGACCGGACCCGCGCGGGGTCGATGTGAAAGTGCCGGACCTGCGCGTATTCGAGATGTGCTGGCCATTGAACCAGAAGTTGAACCAATAGACTCGACCTCGCTTGAAAATCCCCATCTGCGCCCCTCCTCGGGCGCGCTTCGGCACCCTCGTGGAGACGGGGCCGAAGCGTCGTAGGTACGAACGGGGGTCGATTGGGCAAAGACGGTGCCGCCTGGGAGGTTCCGGCGAAGACCGCGCTTTCCGCTGATCGATTGGCACTGGGCAGGACTCACGAGGATTGCGTTGCAACGGCTCCCGCGCCGGCGCACCAATTCCGGACGCGACGATTTCGACCCGCCGGGCACATGTTTTGCTTCTCCGGGTCATGTTCGTACCCACGGGCGTCAGACCCGCACATCACGGAGGCTCGGGCCATCGGCGTTCGTCGACACTCACCGACCCACCGCACGAACTTTTGATCACACAACCAGCGGGCAGACGAATGTCGCCGTGCTACGGACGCACGGGCGCCCTGACGAATAAGGAATGGACTATGGACACCGAACTGCAGGCGCCGAATCTTTTCAACGTCCCTGAGGCAGCCAGAAGGCTCGGGATCAGCGCCTGGACGCTGCGGAAGCACATCGCGCGCAAGTCCGTTGCAGTGACTCGCATCGGACGACGCGTGCTCGTGTCAGATGAAGAGGTTCGCAGGATCAAATTGAATGGGCTGCCATCCCTCAGGACGGCACAGAAGACCAGGGGCGGACCGTGGCGGGTCGTAGGGCCCCCACTGGGCTGCGAGTGGACCTTCCAATTCCACAGAAGAACTCACTGAAAATGCGACATCGCAGTTGCCTGCCCTTGTCCATCGGCCACGCCGCCGCATGGACGAACACGGCGACGCATAGCATCGACCGCGCGATGCGACACGGCGAGGCGTTCAGGACGATGACGATGAACCAACTCTCGCGAATCCCCATGGCCGCGATGGGCTCCGGAAGAGCCACGCGCGGCTATCTGCCCAGAGCGGCATCGCCCGCGGGCTGTCGTCGGTGCTGGGGCCCAACGTATTTGTCGCGGCAGCGTCGGAACTACCAGGACGGGAAACCGCGCTGGTCCTACGGCCGTCTCTGGGGCCATCGGGAAATGTCGTACGACGAGACGAGCAGTGCCCGCGGGCGGCGCGTAGAGGTGGGCCGAACGGCGGCAGATACGGATGCGAGCGTAACCGTGAAAACGCGCCGGGCGTGTAGCGCACCGCCCTCTGCGCGACGTACGCGCGGGTTTACCGGAAGTTCTCGATCAACATCAGGTCGGCTCCGTTGCTGACTTCGCGAGTGTAAAGAACGCGCGCACCGTCGGGCGACACGGCCAGGCCACAATGAGGCACGCCGCGTTTCACCTTCTCGAGTTTGCCAATCACCTGTTGTTTGCCACTCGCAGGATTGAGCAAATACACGGGCACATCCGGACCGGGTTCGCATCCCGCATAGTAGATGCCCTGCGCCCGAACGGCGAACAACCCCGTCGCAAACGCGCACTTCACTACTTGTCGTTCATTCCCGCCGGCGAGCGGTTGTTCCACCAACGCCCCGGATGCGGCCTGATAGAGGAAATGGTTGCCGTCGGCCGACTCTACCCCGAATACAGTGTTCCCGGTGTGCGTCACTTGCTCCTTGACGCCGTCCGATAGACGCGTCCGCCAGATATCGTGATGGTCTGACTGTTGGCGCCAGTAGTAGATCCATTGCCCGTCGTGAGACCAAGTGGGCGCCCGTTGACTGCCGGACTCTTTCGTCACCTGCCGCGGCGTCCCGCCGTCCGGATCGATCACCCAGATATGCTCGTGACCGTCATCCCCTGCCGAGTCCAACGCGATCTGTTGGCCGTTTGGCGACCAGTTCCCCGCGCACTGGGAAAGACCCATGCCACGAGTGAGTTGCCGGGCACCAGAGCCGTCCGCCGATGCGATCCAGAGCTCGGTCGACTCGCCAGACCGTTCGGAACAGAAAACCATCTGGCGGCCGTCTGGCGAGAACTGTGGGAGAAAATCGTAGAACGATGACGCGGCGATCGGCTGCGGCGCCTGCCCCCACGCCATCCCGTAGACATCACCATCAAGCAGAGACCGCGAGAAGACCAGACGGTCCGCAGCAGCAGTAGTAGCGGGCGCGCCCGCTTCCGCGCCCGCCACTTCGATTCGCGCTGGCGGACTGTGTCCCTCCACCTCGACCCGCCAGAGATAGCTAAGCAGTGGGACCGCTTGGGCGTCGTAAATGATGAATTGTCCGTTGCGACTCCACGCGAGCCCAAAAATCGCCACGGCCTGCGATGTGAGCCGGCGGGCCGGGCCGGTTGGTGCGAACGTAGTGTCAAGATCGAGCACATACACGTCGCAAGGGGAATGACTAGAGGCGCTGCACGACGCATATGCCAATCGATGTCCATCGGGTGAAAATGCAGCGGCCTGATCCGTCGACACCTTCGGCGTCGTGAGCCGACGAACCGTGCCGCCGGCGACCGGCAAGAGGTAGAGGCCTGCTGCCTGCTGGCTCGCGACCCTTGCGTTGATTGCAGCAACGAGGAAGCGGCCATCAGGCGACCAATCGATCTGAGACTCGGCAACGCGGAGGTCACTGACCTTGGAATCAGCGCCACCCATGGCCGAGATCAGGCGTATCTGACACCCGGCCTCTGGTCGGCACCGGAGGAACGCGATGTGTCGCCCGTCAGGCGACCAATGAGGAAAGGCCTCAAACAGCGGGTCGGTGGTCAGCCGGCGCATCTCGGATGACCCGACAAACTTGAGGTAGAGGTCCCAGTTGTCCCCTTTTGCGCCCGACCACGCGAACGCGACTTGATTGCCGTCGGGAGAGAGCGCAGGCCACTGCTCGGAACCTGGCAACGCCGTGAGCGGCGCGACCCGCGGCGGCGGTGCCTCCGTTTCACGTCGGTAGCGTTGCAGCCAAACCATCGCTGCGACGAGGATGACGACGCCAACGAGTGCGGCGATTGCCCATGAGTGACGATAACGCGCGGACGGCACCGCGGCTGCGGAGCCGGATTCCGAGTCTTCCTTGATTTCCTCCAACGCGACCTTCACATCATCGATGTGCTGAAACCGCCGCTCCGGGTCTTTGCGCAAACAGCGCAAAATGACTTTTTGCAGGTCGCTGGGAAAGTTTGGAACGATCTCGGCGGGCGGCTTTGGTTGTGCGCGTACAACAGCGGCTAACGTGTCGGCCGTACTCGCACCCTCAAAGGCGCGCACGCCGGTCACCATTTCATACAGCAGAGCGCCGAAACTGAAGATGTCGCTTCGCGCATCCACCTTGCCGCCCGTTGCTTGCTCGGGTGCCATATACGCGGCGGTGCCGGCGATCCGGCCCGGCGCGCTCAGAGCCATGTCCGCCGTGCGGGTCAGGTCACCACCATCTTCGGTCGTGGTGTCGTCGCCGACCAGTTTCGCCAAGCCGAAGTCGAGTACCTTAACGGCGCCGTCAGTTCCGACGATGACATTTGCAGGTTTGAGATCACGGTGAATGATGCGGCGCGCGTGCGCAGCCCTTAACGCATCCGCCACCGGAATCGCTATGCGCAGTACTTCCCCTAGGCGCAACCCCCGCGGTGGGATGAGCGCATCGAGGCTCTTGCCCCGCACGTACTCCATCACGATGAAGTCGGCGCCGTTGGCCGACTCGATCTCGTGAATCGTGATGATGTGGGGATGATTCAGCGCGGAGGCGGCATGGGCCTCCTGCACAAATCGGCGCCGGCGGTCGTCGTCGCCGACACGATCCGCCGGGAATACCTTGATCGCGACCTCACGGTTGAGACGCGGATCGCGAGCGCGATAGACCTCGCCCATCCCTCCGGCACCGAGGAAGGACAGGATTTCGTAGGGACCCAGCGTGGAGCCTGGGGGCAGGGCCATTGATCGGGCGCATTATACGGGTCGCTGCGTGATTAGCGTGGGCGGACGAGTGAGGCGGCTTTCTGAGACCGACCATCCGTGCAGGGTGATGGGCTCGGCTTTCCCCGATTGGCGGACCAGCTCTTTGGCCATTTTTCAGCGATCCGACGGGGCGTCGGGCACTTCTCTTGGTCTGCCCGCAGTCGCCGCTCCAAGGTACGAGGCCCGAGCCTCCCGAAACGTCGTCGCTGAGCTGCCGGCGGTGCTGGGGCCTCACGTACGAGTCCCGCAAGGCCGACTACAGGGTCAGGGGCCCATTCGCGTACCTGGAATCGTGGGGGCGAGGCTGCGACCGTCCTGGCGCGTGAGCGACGGTCACAAGCGCCGGCCGATCCGTATGCAGAACGTCGGGTGCTCTTGAAGAGGAAATCGTGATGAGAACTGGACGCCATTCCGGGAGTGGGTCAGTTCGACTGAGGCCGTCTTGCGAGTTGGCGAGGCTCTTTGGCGGCGAGTCAATGTCGTGGGCCTGCCGCGCACACAAACCGTTCGCCCGTCAGTTCAAAAAAGCCGTCTGTGAGGCACGCGTAAAGGTACGTCTGGGTCGGCTTGTCGTTGGCGATAAACTGCAAGGGTTTGCCGCACTGCGGACAGTTGAGCGGGATGGGGCCACCCGAGGTATTCATGCGAGCCTCTTAGATCAACGTAAGAAAGGCGCCCACCAGGATGAGCGCACACGCCACGAGCAACATAACCCTCTCGGGGTCTGCGCCTCTTTGTGAAGACATAGCGAGAGCATGAACCCGCGCGCTGACCAAGGCGAGAGACTACGATCCTGATTCGGGGGCACTCTGATCCCAGGAGAAGTTCTTACCCCTGTCATGGACGCGCCTGAGCAATCGTGACCGCGTGCGGCTGCCGGTCCTCGGCGAGCCGGTGTGGAAGTTAAGAGCGACCACGCGCCATCCACGGCATCGGCCTGGAGTTGACTGGAGGCCGCACGGATCTGTTTGTTTTGTCGCATTTGTGCGATAAAACTAACAGCCCACCCAGGACGGTGGTCTCTAACGTTGCCGCCCACCTTGCGATGATCACGGAACTGGTTCAGCGAGCATGCGAGGGCTGTCGGTGGCTCAGGCCGGAGGGGTCCAGGAAGAATCATGACACTGACGATGCTGAGCGTCCTGGCCCTTCTGTGCGTCGCGGGCGGCACCAGCGCGCAACCCGTGCGGCTGCCGGTCTACGGCGTGCGCCACGTCACGGACACGGTGCGGATCGACGGCGTCCTGAACGAGAGCACATGGGTATTGGCGTCGCGAGTCGGAGAGATCCGCAGGATCGACAACCCCTCGCAGCGGCCTGCGTTCCCGTCCGAGGCCACGCTGGCGTGGGGACGAGGACAATCTGTATGTGGCGTTTGCCTGCACTGACGCCGCGCCCGCGCCCCGTCTCCGAAGGCGCGACGACCCGCTGTGGAGCGACGAGGCCATCCAGGTCCTCCTCGATCCGGGGGGAGATGGCCACAACTACGTGCAACTCGCGGTCAACGCCCACAACGCCGTCGCCGATCGCCTCGTCCCAGATGCGTCGTCGATCGCGACCGCGAATCTCGCCTGGAACATCGCAGGCCTCAAGACGGCGGTCCAGCGCCACCGGGCTGGCTGGGTCGCGGAAATCGCCATTCCCTGGCCCGCGCTCGCCGCCGCAGGCACGACAGCGGCCCCGAAACCAGGCGACCAATGGCGGGCGGCTCTGTATCGCGTCAAGCGGGTTAACGATGGCCTCGAACAGACGGCTTGGTCTCCGCACCGCATCGAGTCGGGAGTGCATGATACGGAGCGTTTCGGCAATCTGCTCTTCATGCCCCCGTTAAGCGATGCCGTGCGACGTTAGCGGTGGCTGGCGGCGGGACGCCTCCCCATGACCGCGCGGCAAAGGCACTACCCGTCGCCCATCGGCCGGAAATCGGGTCCGTACGCCGCGATTGCTTTCTCTGCATGATCGAGTACGTCCGTCGCGAATTTGAGAAACAATTGCGCGGACTCCAGCGCATAGTGCTCGTCCTTCGCCGCATGAACGCCGGCGGCGTGCGGCAGCCAGAGCTGTTCAACGTCGTCGAGATGATTCAGCGCCGGTCGCACCAAGTGGTCGCGGGCCCGATGCGTGCTGCAGTTGGGCGTTGAGCCGCACCGCGCGTGCGTGTTCGGTTTTGCCGCGCGTCTGAAGGGCGTCATGAAAGTAGGGTCGATCATGTCGCTTACCGGCATGCCGGTAGAAATCTGATAGCGAGCGAGGTCACGCGGCAGCGCGCGCAACCGCAGGATTACGACTGTGCGCTCCGGCTACAAGCGTGGCGGCCGAAGAGAAGCGGTGCGAGCTAGAAGCGAGGGTTGGGGATTACCAACATGACCGCCGCCATCGACGCGCGCAAGGGCATCAACCAGAGGCTTGCATTACTTACGTGGCAAGGATGCCGTCGACGACTGCGACCAGCGAGTTTTGCATTGTGCGGCCTCTAACTTCACGGCCAGGGCAAGATACCCCTCAGGCGCTTCTCCGCCGCAGGAAATGATGATTTTCACGTCAGGATCGGCCAGACGCAGCTCTCGAATGAGCTCCACGCCATTGATGTCCGTCAGACCGCTGGCAATTCGTGCAGGGTGGGATGTCAGAGACACCGGCCTCGGCCGATGTCGGGGACTACATCGGGCGATGGCATAGGGTTCTCCAGACAGAGAGACGTTAGCGCACTTGGGATAGCCGATACTGTCGACTTCTGACAGATCGCTCGGTGCGGACGCATGGCCGATAAGGGATGCTCGGGACGTTCTCGCCCTGGCGGCGGATTGCGGTTCGAGAACTCTGGTTAGAATAACGACGAACTCGCCGAGTGTGGGGAGACGGTCGTGGACATCAGGCCGATGACCGTCGCGTCAGCGCTGAAAGAGATCGCGGCGTTCAAATAAGAGTGGGTGGATGATGAACACCGACGAACGCACCGAGTTGATCGCGGCATGGCAGCACACGGCCTTTATGGTCGAGGGGCTATTAGGGCTGCTCGAGGAGTTGCTGGTCTCGGTGGAGACGCAGGCGCCCCCATCGGCCGAGAGGGTCGAGGAAATTCGACGCCATACGGCCGTGTGGCGCACCCAACTGGAGCGGATGCGGCAGCGGCTCACAAGTGCGACGATCGAACCGCCGGAGCGCTCGCAATGACGAACAGTGCATGGTGGGACGAGGTACGCCGCGGCCGAGCGGAGGCCAGCTCGCCGGTGACTGAGCTGCAGCTCTGGCGGCTCGCGAAGGGGCGGCACGTCGCCCAGGCCAAGGTGCGCGGCGTTGTCGGCATCGGCGTGGAGCTGCGGCTGTTGCTCGATGGCGATTTACGCGTCGGCCGCGTGTGCCGACTGGCATCGGAACTCGAGGCGGCGGCCGAAGAGAAGCGGCGTGAACTCGAGGCGAAGGGCTGGGCCGCGGCGTGAGGCGGTCGCTGATCGTACGGCGGATGGACTCGGTGCTACCATGACGAATTACACGTTCGGGCTCCCAGTAACCAGTGAGCAGCTCGAGGCCATCGGCATGGTCGCCGCCGAGTGGTCGTATCTCGAAAGCGTTATCGACGCGGCGATCTGGACCAATGCTGACATCGGGAATGAGAACGTCGGTAAAGCGATCACAGCGCACCTCACCCTAAAGACGCGGCTTGACATATTGGAGACCGTGCTCAGCCTCGCCGTGAATCGAGATAAGCCAGACAATCGGCTCGTCGCGTTGAAGGCGATCCGCAGGGTAATCGAGGGAGGAGTGTCTGGGCGCCGTAACGAAGTTATCCACGGGCGTTGGATAACTGGCAGCTACGGCTCGCCGATGACGTACACCGTCCAAGCCCGTGGCGTGTTGAAGCATAACAGGCGCTGGATTGCGCCTGAGGAGATTCGAGCCATCGCTGAAATTACGGCCGAACAGGCTGTCAAGCTGCGCGAGTTATTCGGAATCGATGAGACCGAGGACGATGACTGAGGAGGCCCCGCCGATTAATGGCATCAACCTGAACGCCCGCAGGCGCTATGAGTCGACGAAGGACGGGGAAATCTGATGCCGGGCGGTGCCGCGTCACTCGCGTTACGACTCGGCTCGATCCGTGAGCCGTCCGCAGTCCGGCGCTCCAGGCCGTCCTGATCCATCCTGAGCATCCTCCAGCGAACCGCGGATCCTTCGATCCGGCAAACCCGCATCAGGCCCTCAGATGGTCTGCTTTCCGAGCGGCGTTTGGTATACTTTCTGAGCGGCGCGCCCACGGGCGCATACGCGTCTGGCTTCATAGTCTTGCCGGATGCACCATTCAATCTTGCCGTCACGTGAAATTCGACCGGCGTGACGCTAAGAATCGCGCGCGGCGCATCTCAAGTCGGCGCGCGCCTTGCTCTACACGTCGGTTTGGTGTGCCAGGAATGCGGAGCGCGAAAGCGCGAGACGCAGGTGACAGTCCCCTACATGGCGCCAGGGTGTCGGGTCGTCGAATTGCGCGGCGTGTCGTCTTGGAAATGCCCGGGATGTGGCGATCAGGAGGTTCACGTGCCGGCGCGGGGGGCCTTGGACTCGCTTGCGAGAACGCTCCCCCGCGACGCATCCGAGTGTCGCGCGGTACTGGTGCATCGTGGGTATTGGCGCCTCATTGCCACCGCGGATTAAAACTTCTGACCCGACGCAAACGCATGGGACGACCCAGGAGCCGCCTGGGTAGTGTCGCAGTTAGGTTGAGCGGATAGCGCGCAGGTCGGTTTCGCGAATGGGTTCGCTGGCAATGCTGTTCTTAGCGGACCGATTTTTCTCGCGCAAGCTTGGCAGCATCCCAGCCCTCTCCACACGTGTGGCAACGCCAGTAGGTTGCGCTCGTGATTTCCTTAGCGAGCGTGCCTACCACCTTCGAGTGGCAGAACGGACACGCGCCTGGACGACGTACCGGCGGTTGATAGTCGGACGGTCGGTTCATTCGCGTGCTCTCAGGTCTACCCCGTCGTGTGTCGCCCACACGAATCCACAGCCATCACAGCGCCAGTACTGAATACCAGGCGAGAGATCGTGCAGGGTGATCGGATGTACGTGTCCAGACTTGTTGCAGTATGTGCAAGTCTGATCGTTGGTCGGATTGATGGCTGTCAACGTCGGGTTCCTCCTTTGGTGAGGAACCGCGATACGGGCGGATGCCTCAGGGAAAGGTGCTACGAGTTTACGCGCCTCGCTAGGCTAGGTCGAGCATAATCGCTGCCCGCTCTTGGACCTGGCTCAGTCAAACTTGACCACTACCGGATTGACCGTTTTTTGACGCGGGCGATCGGATTCAACTTGCCCTCATCTTCTGCCTTCTCGGCCTGTCGCAGTAGAGTGTTGGCCAGCTTGCGTGCATCAGGTGCGGACAGGCTCACTTGAGCCCCGCCCAGTCCCAAGCTAAGGCCAGCCACCGTGATGACGAGTTGGTGAGCGTCAGAGAGTTCGACGGTGACACCAAAACCCTTCCCACCTACATCAGTCATCAGCCCCTCCCACCCGAGTAGGCCGAGACTAGCGCGATTGACGCCGAGGAAACTGTCCGCTACCTGACCATGTCTGCGGCGGAGAGATGAGGTGATGGCACTCGTGGAGCGGGAGCTCGCCGCGCTCAGAGACCCCGACTCCCAGCGCGCACGGCTCGAGGCGGAACGGTGCCTCGGCGGTGGTTGGTAGTGCCAGGGTGGGCGACGATTTGTAGAACCGGACTGGCGGCGGTTTACGGCGGGCAGCGAGCCTGGTCCTGGTGGAAGGTTAAGGGACGACTCGTGATCCTAGGTTTCCCGTGAGCCACAGAATCAACAGTATGATCAGCACAAGTCCGAGCAGTCCGCCGCCGTAATGGGGGCCTCCCCAACCTGCCCGCGATCCGTAGAAGGCACCGCCGCCGCCCAAGAGTAGTACCAGCAAGACGATAATCAGAATCGTTGACATGGTTCACCCTGTCCTTTCATTTGGCACCCACGTTACTCCAGTTCGATAGTCGGTAGTGGTCAAGTTTGCCTGAGGCCACGCGCGCGCACTTGGCACGACGATTGTCCGCCGCCTCGCCGGCCCCTAGAACGCTAGATGGCTTCTAGCATGGTCTTCGCTGGTCACACCGAGGGCTCGGTCTCGGTCTGCCACTATCTGGGCGAGCGCGATCGCATCAATCACGCTCCACTTCCGAACGGGCTGGGGTCAGCAACGCGACGTGCAGAAAGGCGAACGTTCGATTCGCATACACAGATGAGCAGGAGCAGTTCGTGGATGCTACACCAGCTTGAGTTCTCAGCCAGCACAACGTCATGACGTCAGCAGGGAGCAATGGGAGATTGCCATCGCGGCTGAGGTTGGTCCGCGTTTTGCTGACGGGCTGCATGTGGCCCAACGACAGATCGACATCCGCCGCTTCCTTGTCAAATCGAACGGCAAGCTATCGCTCGCGAAGTATGCGCCGTCTGACACCATGCCCTGGGAGACCAAGCCTGCTGCGACGCGCCTGCTGCGCCGCGCCGCACGGCGTCTCTACACGCTGACCGAACTCCTCTATGCACAGGACCGCTGGTCGGTGCTGTTCGTCATTCAGGCGATGGATGGCGCCGGCAAGGACAGCGCGGTAAAGCACGTCATGCGCGGCCTCGATCCGAAATCGACGCAGGTCTTCAGCTTCAAGGCCCCCTCGTCGGAGGAATTGAAACACGACTTCATGTGGCGCTGCTTGAAGAACCTGCCGGAGCGCGGCCGCATCGGAGTCTTCAACCGCTCTTACTATGAAGACGTACTGGTGACGCGGGTGCGCCCGGAACTGCTCGCCTCGCGCAAGCTGCCCAAATCGGTCACCGGTCCGACGCTGTGGAAGGACCGGTTCACCGACATCCGGGCCATAGAGCGTTACCTGTCACGCAACGGCACAATCATCTGCAAGATCTTCCTGAACGTCTCGAAGTCCGAACAGCGGCGGCGCTTCCTGGCGCGCATGGACGATCCCGCCAAGCGCTGGAAGCTGTCGCCTGGTGACGTTAATGAGCGCAGCAAATGGGATCACTATATCGGCGCCTACGAAGAGGCGATTCAAGAAACGACGTCCGAGAAAGCTCCCTGGTACGTGGTGCCGGCCGACAACAAGTGGTACACGCACCTCGCCGTCGCCCAGATTGCGATCAGAACGCTCGAGGGCCTGAAGCTCGCGGTGCCCGAACTCGGACATCGAGAGAAGCGACTGCTCCGGCAGGTGCGGCGTCGGCTCCGCGGTTGAGCGGGGTCCCAGGAACCCGGACGCTCCGTACACGACAACGCCAAGGCCACAGGCTGCGGCGATGGGACCGACAGACCAGCATCGTCAGACGGGGGTCGGGGAAGGGGGGAGGGGCGAAGAAATGATGGAAGCCCCCCCCATAGTAAGCGGCGGGGATGGCTCAAAAACGGCAGCCCGGTCGGCGACCTGAGCGGCGTTCCGACATGCGGCGCGAAGACTCGGCAGGCGCAGCCATGCCGCCGCGCGGCGATGCGCGCAACGGCCGATGCCCACTGCACGGCGGGCTCAGCACGGGGCCGAGGACGGCCGACGGCGTCGAGCGCATACCTCGGGCGCGCACCATTCACGGGTTCTATTCCGCGGCGGCTATCGCGCTACCTACGGTCAGCCACTCATATCGAGACGCGCGCCCTGCGGGCGTGGTTCCGGTCGTTCGAGTGAGCCGTTCCGAGCTGTCGAGCATGATGGTTCGGGCAGAGGCATAGGATGTTGGCGTGGATGTCAGGCCCATCGTGCGATGTGTCCAGTGGCAGAATGGCTGCCTCGGCGTAGGATCCCGTGGTCGTGTCGAGTTTGATGCCCCACACTTGGCAGTGGTAGGCGAGTCGCCCGCCCACGGCAAAAGTCGTTTTGGCTCAGGTCTTCTGCGGCGTCTTCAATTTCGCCGCCATGGCAAAAAGCTGAATCGTCCGCGCAGTATCGTCCGTAAAGTAGGTCCGGTGGTCTCGATAGGCGTGTGCAATCTCGAGGAGCAACTCACGAAAATCCCAAACAATAACGTCGCTCTTTACTGCCAGCTCTCGCGCTTCCGCGGTCGTGTCCCAGGTCACTACGACTCGGGAGTAGTTGTTAGCCTTGAAGCCGTACTTGGCTAGTTCCGCTTGTACTTGAGGAACGCCAAATTTTCGCTGAATGAAGAAGCCGAGCGTGCGGCGCTGTGCGGGCGCTTGTACCCGATGCTTCAACTGGACGGTCGAGAACTCCTTGGCTGTGAGCTTGGAGAACGCCCCAGAAATCGACACGCCACACTCGATGTGATATCGAGTCAGTCGTTTCGGGTTTGTGGTGTCGACGGCCAGTAAGTCCACCTCGTACTGTCCCTCGCATTTGATATTAGGTATTGTGAACCACTGCTTCACATAGCGACAGTACGATTCGACGATCTTCTCTGTCGTTTCCATAGCTCCTGCTCGACTCCTCGTCTGGCACGCCTTCACGGGCCTGCCACTTGCGAAATATCTCTGTCACCAGTAGGTGCAGGTCGGCGAAGAGAAGTCTACGTGGACGGTGTGACAGCGCCGGTCGCTGGTCCCTCCTCAGGGGCCGTGAGGCCCGTTGTCTTCGCCGCGGCGATTGCGGTCGCCACAGCATTACTTGCCGCCTCGACGACTCTCCTGAGCCCATCCTCGACGTCAGCCATGTCGTCCGCCAGTGGAATGCCGAAAATATACTGCCTGCCACTGCGTACGAAACGCACCTCGGCGTCATCGGGTCCTTTGAGTTTGGCCAATCGTTTCCTTGGCGGAATAGACCACAGCGGCGGCCATCCTGGCCATCCTAGGTTCTTTGAAATGCGATGATTTCCACCAAATCCCGACGTCGATGACAAGCGTCCGACCGGGAATCCCCTTGAGCGCCATCGGTCCGCCCGCTCCCGCCCAAAGTCCGTTGCTCTCGCTTCGCGTAAGTTTCACGCTCTTTGGTTTCCAGAGATCGGGTCGCGACGAATTCAGGATCATGTCGACTCTCTCAGTAATAAGACGCCGAAAGGCTGCAGTAGCCGCCTTTGCGTCAGGAAAATGCCGGACGCCGGCGGCTAGAAAATTGGCATCGGGGTATGGTTGAGTCACTGATCACTCTCCTCTATCTCGTGGCCGGTGCAGTATCGGATTAGGCGTTCGACGTCTAGCAGTGAAAGACTGCCGAGCGCGCCTTCGCTTGGGATCCTCGGAAGGCCGATTAGCGTCTGTTCGACGACTCCGCAAAAGGCACGCGCGAACACACGCCAACCGAGGGATTCGTCAGCCTCACGCGAGGCCGTGCGAAGTCCGCGAGTCACGTCGTGCCAGTCAATCACCTTCACAGCTCCAGCGAGCGACGGTGTCTTGTCTGACTGATCTGGCTGCTTCGCGACTTCCTCGATGACCATATCCCATAGCGGCTTATCGTCTGCTGGCAGCAGCAACAGATCCTGAACAGTGGCGGTACCTACTTGGGTCCGCATTGCCTCACCCGTGGCGATAGTCTTTTTCAAGTCTTTGTCCCCGATCTTCACCTCCAGGTGGATCCAGGTGCCGTCTTGAAGCTCGATGCCAAGGTCCGCGCGGTACCGGTTCGGTAGCGGCCACTCTCGGCGGACGCGAGGGTGGGCGAAGGTGCAGCTCGGGCGCTTGTCGCGCAGAGTCGCCGACCAGAAGGCGCCGGGTACTCGATGTCGCGATGAGGTGTGCCAGCCAATTTGACCAGTCCTCTTCACGCGAAAGGCGGAGCGGCCAGAACGCCGCCCAGTCTTCGTGCAACGGATCGCCACCGAGGTTTCGAAATTGCGCATCTTCGTTGTTCAACCAGTCGCGGAGTTGCGCGAGGTCGTGGGCCTGCCGCTTACGCGCCGCTTCGATCAGCCGCAGCGCGTCCGACCAGGTCGGCGCCATTGGAGGCGGCGCCACCCACTTGAAATCCTTCAGGAAGGACCACGAACGCGTGTCGGGCTTCAAACTACCTGCGGCGGTGGCAGCCTCGGGAATCTGTTCCCGCCGCCCCAGCTGCTGCATCCTGGCACTGCTGTCTTTGAGCGTCTTCACCGTGCCTCCCATCCGCGCGCCTCGAGAGCCGCACGGGTTACCGAAAGTTCTCGATCAACATCAGATCCGAGCTGTTAGCGCCGTGCTCGATCAATATCGTCTTGCCATCAGGCGATATAGCGGGTCGGCTCGGATAGAACGCCTGCTCAACGCTACCGAGCATTCGGTCTTGGCCGGTTTTGGGATCAAGCTCGTGAACTGGGATATCCGGTCCAGTGCCGCAGGGAGCGTAATAGATACGTGCCGCGTTAGCACCGAAGGCGTAGATCTGCACGCACTTTACGAGCTGCCGTACGGGGCCTCCGGAGATGGGCTGAGCCAGCAGGGGCGATTCACGGAACATTGCCGACTGATAGAGAATTTGTTTGGCATCCGGTGATTCGCAGGAAAAGAGCCCGCTACCGCCTCGGGTGATCTGTTGCAGTGGACCGCCCGAAGCCGGCACGCGCCAGATATCCCGCCCCTTCCCCTGATCCGCCGAAAAATAGATCCAATGCCCGTCGCGTGACCACCACGGCATGTTCTCGTCTCCGGATTCTCTCGTCAGTTGATGCGGCATGCTGCCGTCCGCATCAATCAGCCAGAGGTCCGTGTGGCCGTCTACCGTTCTTGAGTCGAACACAATCTGCCGGCCATCAGGCGACCAGGCCGGCGAGCCCTGCCAATCACCGGGTCCATGGGTCAACTGTTCCACGGCGGTACCGTCAGCTGAGGCGAGCCAGATCTCCGTAGCGTCGCCCGTACGCGCCGAACTGAAGACAATGCGACGGCCATCGGGTGAGAAGCGGGGTTCACTGTCTCGCGTTGACGACACCAGCACGGGCTGAGGTGTGCGCCCAGCGACGAATCGGTAAATACCCTGCTCGAGAATCATCCGTCCGAATGCGAGACGGTCACGCGACGGGGTCGTCGCTGGCGAGACCGATCCCGCTCCGGCCAGCTCTATCCTTTCAGGGGTCCGATCTCCATCCGCCAATACTCGCCAGAGGTAAAAGGTTCCCGGCGCGATCTCAGCCTCATAGATGATCGAGGTCGCGTCGCGGGTCCATGCAAAGGAATGAATTTCGACGGCCTGCTTCGTCAGCCGTCTGGGCCGGGAGTCCCTCGAAACGTTGCTGGCGCCTAGATCGAGCATGTAAACATCGCAATTGCGCACGCTCACACATGACGCGTACGCCAGTCGATGCCCGTTGGGCGAGAATGCGGGGTCGTAGTCCCACCGTGTTGTGAGTCGGCGGGGTTCTCCGCCGCCAAACGGGATCAAATAAATCCCAGCAGGTTCCTGGGCCGTAATCGGCGTGGGCGTGTCGTGTCCGACTGCCAGCCACCGGCCGTCAGGCGACCAGGCAACCCTCCCGACGACCGGCATGTCGCTCAGTCTTCGATCTGTTCCGGCCAGAGGCGAGACAAGGTGAACCTGCGCTCCTCCCTGTTCAGCCCGCACGAATGCGATCTGCCGACCATCGGGCGACCACGCTGGGAAACTGTCGTCTGCGGCATCGGTGGTGAGCCGTCGCAGCTCCACCGAACCGACTATCTTGACGTAGATGTCGAAATTGTCCTCCCTCTCTCCATTCCACGAGAATGCAATCTGCTGCCCGTCGGGCGAGAAGCTTGGCGAGTACTCGAATCCCCTGAGAGTCGTGAGCGGCACTACTCGTAAAGCCGCCGGCTCAATTTTCGGATGCGACCGCAGAAACCACGCTACGGCCGCGACGAGGAATAGCATTGTTCCAGCGAACGTGGCTATCAGTGATCGACGCCGGCCGCGCGGGACTGTCGCGGCCGCTGGGATGCCGGACTCTGAGTCCTCCTTGATCTCCTGCAACGCCACCTTCACATCGGCCATGTGCTGGAAGCGCCGCTCCCGATCTTTGCGCAAGCAGCGCAGGATGACTTTTTCCAGATCGGTCGGCAGGCCGGCCACCATCGCGGTCGGCGGTTTCGGCTGCGCTCGCATGACGGCGCTCAGCGTGTCCGCGACGGACGTGCCCGCGAACGCACGGACGCCGGTTACCATCTCGTACAACATCGCCCCGAAGCTGAACACATCGCTTCGCGCGTCGACCTTGCCAGCGGTCGCCTGCTCCGGTGACATGTACGCGGCGGTTCCGGCAATCGTGCCGGGCACGCTTAGCGCCACGTCGGCTGTGTGCGTCAGATCCGCTTCTTCTGCCTCCTCGCGTCCAATCAGCTTGGCAAGCCCGAAATCGAGCACCTTCACCGTGCCGCCAGTCCCGACCATCACGTTGGCGGGCTTCAGGTCGCGATGGATGATGCCGCGGGCGTGTGCGGCGGCGAGTGCGTCAGCAACGGGCATCGCGATCCGTAGCAGCTCGCTCAGCCTCATCCCGTGGCGAGGAATCAACGCATCGAGGCTCTTGCCCCGCACGTACTCCATCACGATGAAGTCGGCGCCGTTGGCCGACTCGATCTCGTGAATCGTGATGATGTGGGGATGATTGAGCGCGGAGGCGGCATGGGCCTCCTGCACAAATCGACGCCGGCGGTCGTCGTCGCCGACGCGATCCGCCGGTAGTACCTTGATCGCGACCTCACGGTTGAGTCGCGGATCGCGGGCACGATAGACCTCACCCATCCCTCCGGCACCGAGGAAGGACAGGATTTCGTACGGACCCAGCGTGGAGCCTGGGGGCAGGGCCATTGATCGGGCGCATTATACGGGTCGCTGCGTGCCTGGCGCGGGCGGACGAGTGAGGCGGCTTTCAAGAGACCGACAATCCGTGCGGGGTGATGGGCTCGCGCTTCCCCCGATTGGCGGACCAGCTCTTTGGCCATTGTTCAGCGATCCGCCGGGGCGTGGGGCACTTCTCCTGGTCTGCCCGCAGTCGCCGCCCCAAGGTACGAGGCCCGAGCCTCCCGAAACGTCGTCGCTGAGCTGCCGGCGGTGCTGGGGCCTCACGTACGAGTCCCGCAAGGCCGACTACAGCGTTCGGGGTCCATTCGCGTACCTCTGGGTTCCTGGGGCGAGGCTGCGACTGTCTTGGCGCGTCAGCAACGCTCACAAGCGTCGGCGGAGCGGATCCTGAGCGACGGGAAGTCTTGAGGGCAACGCACCAGACCTGACTGACTTACCGGCGCAATCCGATGACGAAGCGGTAATTATCCGGTTGGCAAACCCAATAAACCCCAGTCACCGTTGGATGAATGGATCACTTTCCAATTCGCCTTCATATCCACGACCGTCCAGGATGGCGACGCGCACGAGTCACCATGATGCGCGCACACGACCTGGCGGAAGCGCCGCGACCCGCCGAGCCGGCTGCATCACCGCCCAGAGGCGGCGCGATGAGACTCGAAGACGCGATCGTCGCGGGCGAGCAGTCTCTCACCGTGCGAGAGGCAGCCGTCGTCTTGCTGGCCGCCCTCGAAGCGCGCGGGGCCGTCTTTTGGCTCGATGACGACGAGTGCCTGTGCTGCGACCTCGCGATCGGCGGTCTCCACCTCGATGCGTACGCGGACGGGATCCGCGTGTTGCGCGACGAGATCCGACAGCTGCTTCGCGAGCGCGGATTGCGCGACGTGATTCAGCGGTCCTGGCCGCCTCTTTCGCCGATCCCCCACTAATCGCTCGCTCGTTGACAACTGAAGACTGTCGACAGCGAGGGTACCGCAATCGGCCGGTATCCGCGCTGATTCGCTCCAGCAAGGCCCGTCGCCAGCCCCTATAATGGCGCCGAACACGGACGCATGCCCCTCCAGCCTGGCGCGACACTCGGGCCGTACGAAATCATCTCGCTTATTGGCGCGGGTGGAATGGGCGAGGTATATCGTGCGCGTGATCCGCGTCTGAATCGTGAGGTGGCCATCAAGGTGCTACCCGCAGACCGCGTCAGTGACGAGGACCGCCGCCGCCAGTTTGTCCAGGAAGCGCACGCCGCCTCGGCCCTCAATCACCCGCACATCGTCACCATCTACGAGATCGAGTCGGCTAACGGCAACGATTTCATCGTGATGGAGTACGTGCGTGGGAAGAGCGTGGATGCCCACATTCCGCGGCACGGCATGCGCCTCGGCGAGGTGCTACGCGTCGCGATTCCCGTCGCCGATGCGCTTGCCGCTGCGCATGCGCGCGGCATCATTCATCGCGATCTGAAACCGGCCAACGTCATGGTCGGCTCGGACGGCGCCGTGAAGGTGCTCGACTTTGGTCTGGCCAAACTGATCGGACGCGAGGACGCGGAGGAAACGGAACTGACGCACACAGATGTGGCGTTGAGCGTGCCCGGCATGATTGCCGGAACCGCTGCCTACATGTCACCGGAACAAGCTACTGGCGAGAAGGTGGATACGCGGAGCGACATCTTCAGCTTCGGCGCGATGCTTTACGAGATGGTGACGGGATCACGCGCCTTTCCGGGGTCGTCCACCGCCGACACCCTCAGTGCCGTGATCCGCGCGCAACCGACGCCACCCAGCACCGTTGTCGCGATCCCGGGGGACCTTGAGAAGATCATTCTTCGGTGTCTCCGCAAGGATCCGCAGCGGCGGTACCAGCACATCGGCGACGTAAAGGTGACGCTGCAGGATGTCAAGGACGAGTTCGAGTCCGGCGTGACGGCGCCTACCTCGGTCCGGCGCGCCCGTCGTCGCGCCCCGATCGCGGCGCTGGTTGCGGTTGCCCTCGTCATCGTCGTAGGCGGAACGGCATGGCTGCTGCCGCGTTTGGACCGGCGTCCCCAGGCACCGGCGCCAATGCGTCCTGTGGCGCTCACGTCGTTGTCCGGTTGGGAGTTTTATCCGAACTTCTCGCCTGATGGCGAGCAAGTGGTATTTTCCTGGAACGGGACGAAGCAGGACAACTGGGACGTGTACGTCACTCTCGTGGGGTCTTCGGACGTGCGCCGGCTCACGAGCGATTCGGCCGAAGATGCCAGGCCGACATGGTCGCCCGAAGGACGCCAGATCGCGTTCGTCCGACAACGAGGCGACGATTCCACCATTCACTTGGTCTCGCCCCTCGGCGGTGCGGAAAGACGAGTGGGCGACTTCAGCGGCGCCGAGTCATTGGACTGGTCACCGGACGGTAAGTGGCTGGCGGCCGGGAACTCCGGGCAACTGAACTTCGGCTATCTGACCCTTTTACCGCGCCCTGGTGGCAAGGGTCAGCGAGGCATTTACCTGGTTTCCGTTGAAGGCGGCGCCGCGCGCCCGCTCATCGTCTCGAACGGGAATCGTGTCGATTCGAAGCCAGCCTTTTCGCCGGACGGCCGGCACCTCGCATATGTCTCCTGCGGCTCTTCCGACGTGGGCTTGGCAGGGATGCGGGATTGTGATGTGGCTCTGGTCGAAGTCGATACGTCCCACGCCACTGCGCAGCGTCCGCGGCGCCTCACGACGCAGCGGTCCAACTACATCTACTCCGTGGCTTGGACGCGGGACGGCAGCGCCATCGTCTACGCTGTCCTTGAGCGGACGGACTGGCAGAGCCTTTCCGGATTGTGGCGCGTGACTATCGAGGGCAATCGTGCGCCCGAGCGCATCGAGGACGGCGGCGAGCTGGCCACCGCGCCAGCCCTCGCCCGGTCGCGCGATCGGCTCGCGTTCACACGCATGTCGCTTGACAGCGACATCTATCGATACCAGGCGGGGGGGCCTGTGCAGCTGGTGGCGGGATCCAGCCTTATGGAGTCCACTGCACGCCTATCGTTCGACGGCCGTCGGGTCGCGTTTTCCTCCGATCGGGCGGCCGGCAACATAGCGGAGATCTGGGTTGCCGATGCTGACGGGTCGAACCCGCAGCAACTCACCCATGGTCCTGGAGTCTTTCAGGGCTCGCCGTCCTGGTCGCCCGATGGACGGCGCATCGCCTTTGACGCATTGGGAAAGGACTCTCTTCGACACCTGTGGATGATTAATGCGGATGGCGGAGCCCCGCGTCAGCTCACGACCGACAAGGACGAACAGGTCGTGCCTACGTGGTCGCGAGACGGGCGGTGGATCTACTACTCCTCGTCGCAGACGGACACACGCGACATCTGGCGAATCCCCGCCGATGGCGGTGTCCCACAGCGGCTGACCCACGAGGCGGGCGGCCCATTCGCGTGCGAGTCGGCGGACGGCAAGAGCCTGTTGTTTCAATCGAAGGACGCCGATTCGCCTTTGATGACGAATGGCGCTGCCGAGCGGCTACGCGCGCCAACTAGTAGCGTGCGTCAGGCACAGCGCGTTTGGCGTCGGCTCTCGGGGCGTGTACTACGTGCCTTGCGATCCCACCCCCGACCCACAGCTGTACGTGCTCGATCCGAAGACCGGTCGAAACGCGCGCATTGGCAGATTGGACGGATTGGCGCAGCGCCCCCTGGGGCTCAGTGTGTCGCCCGACGGCAACACGATCATCTACCCCAGGCAGGTGCTCTCACGTGCTGACCTGATGTTGATCGAGAACTTCCGATAAGCAAGTGAGGCTCACAGGCATTCGGCCGATGCTGGCCTCGAGCGCCGCACAGTTGCCGGACGGTGATCAATGGTCGGTACGAAGTGAAGTGGGACGGCTACCGCACACTCGCCGTCAAAGTGAGGTCGTCGCGGTCGACGAGCCGGCCGGCCGTCTCTTCAGATCCTCCATCATCAAACGGCGCACACGAATCGAGAGAATTGGCCGCTTGCCCGGCAACGGCGGCCTTGAGGGCCTCGGCTTTGGAGCGCGAACTCCTGCCGGCACCGGGACGCCTCCACCGCGATCGAGTTGAGGTATTCCAGGGCCAGTAGTGGTCACGTTTCACTGCGTCAGCCGTGCGGGCTGGCACGCGTCCAGAGTGGCTCTGGCGTGCGCATGGCCCATACGCGGCCGCATCCGTCGCAGGCGTAATAGCGAACGCCGTCAGCCACGTCGCTGACCGAGACGGGTTTGACCCGATCGGCGTGATTGCAGTGGGACAGGGCGGAATAACTTGAATGCTGCTCGTCTCGGGGCGAGTCGCGAGAGAGAACCTCCGTCGATAAGGCTTTCAGCGGAGGCTCCACGTCAGATGGTCACCTGCCGACGGCCTGCGTGTGCTGTTTTGAACGGCCCAGCGAGCCGCCTGGGGCTATCCTGCCTTTACGGGTTTCCTCTAGAGCCAGCACCCTGCCGACATTGAAGAAGAACGCCGTCTGGCACGACTCGGGCTGGTCGTGCTGTTCTTCGTCCTCGCCTTGCCATCGGAAGGCGCGGTAACGGGCGACGCGAGCGAAGAAAACCACGGTTTGACCATACCAATCCAAAGACTCCCTCGGGCAGAGGGATTACCGTTCGGACGGCGGAACCGGCGGCCCGCAAGGTGCGGAAGCTCGCACGAATCCGCCGGGGGAACAGGAGAAGCACTATGGACGCTATTCGCCCACGAATCATCCGCATCCTCTCAATCGGTACGGCCCTCCTCGCCATCGGCAGCGTCATCGTCTACGCGGCCATCGTCGAGTTCAGACAAGACGGCTCCAGCGAATACATCGGATTGCGGGGTGGACCGGCTCAGCTCACGGCCCGAGTGCTCAGGACGCCTGTCGGCGAAACCACCGGCCTCTGGCATTACCACCCCGGGTATGTCTACAACGTGGTCACGCAGGGCAGGATCACAATCGAGGACGGGTGCGGACAAGTCCGCGAGTATTCCAAGGGACAAGCCTTTGAAACCTCCGAAGGCCGCGTCCATCGCGCCTACAACCTGGGGAGCGAAGATGCGATCGAATACAACATGTTCGTCGGCCCGCCGGGCAGGCCCATCGGCATCAATATTCCCAATAACGAGCACCGGTGCGGGCCGCCGAGCACCATCGGTGAATGCACGAACGACGGTTGGGTCGCATTCAGCCATCCGGCCCCGTTCGCCAATCAAGGCGAATGTGTCGCCTATGTGAACCACCGGAAGCGGATCACGTTGCTAGTACCGGAAGACCCGATTCAGTGAGCACATGCCACCCCACCCAGACACGACCGTGGTGGGGTGGCGAACAGTTTGCGCAACTGGGAGTCGGAGACCGCCTCCGACGCGAAACCTGGAGTGGCGAAGGCCGTGGTAAGCACGATCCACTGAGCGCGCCGCGCTCCTATCTCGGAGTGGACTAGGCACGCGCGGCGCCCGTCGTTTTCAATCCGTCACAGCCAACGGCGGGCGCCGCGGCGGGGTTGCGCGTCAGGGCCAAATATCTTTTCCCGGCTCGAAGAACGAGGGAAGCTGGCGTATCGGCGCATCCCACATGAACAGTACGCAGGCGAGCAGCGCCAACTCGAAGTACAGCGTGATATCCAGGATGACATCGGCCGAGCGACGGTGATCGGTAGGGCCATCCATGCTCGGTACCTAACGGAATGGCTTTTCTCGCGCAAGCTTGGCCGCATCCCAGCCCTCCCCACACGTCTGGCAACGCCAGTAGGTCGTGGGCGTGATTGTCTTCGCGAGCGTGCCTACCACCTTCGAGTGACAGAACGGACACGTGGGACGAGGTGGCGGCTGTGGATAATCGGACGGTCGATTCATGGGTCGATTCAGGACGGACCCCTTTCACGGTGTGGCTGTTTCGGCGAGGCGTTTCTGACGCTCAGGCGGTTCCCAAGCGTCGAAGGTGGCGAGGTCAGAGGAACGCGAGAATCACACCCACGGCGAGGAGCAGCACGCCAACGAACACGCATGCCTCGTAGGTCAGTTCCTTCGACAGGCGCGGCATACATTCACCCTCCGAGTCGATCAGAGGAACGAAGTGAGGACGCCGAGAGCGATGAGCGCGGAGACGAGCGGGAAGAGCGTCCCGTGGGTTAAGGGAGCTCTGAATCTTCGAGCATGGACCTGCAGTCGAGTTAAGTCAAGCCTGAGCGATAAGCGCCTCAAGGTCCGGCATTGTCTTCGGAGAACCTGCTCATTCTGAGCACGTTTGCCACGCGGTTTACTATTCCGATGTATTGCGTGAAAAACTAGCTCACTTGGAGTTGGAGAGACATACGCGATGGACTATGCAGGATGGCGGCGCCCGGTGGGGGCATTCGCGTACACGATCGAGACGGACCTGGTGCGGATGATTGTGCCCTTCGCACCGACGCCTGCCGCGTTTGAAGCGAAACTGCAACGCGTCCTAATCGATCCGCGCTTTCGGCCCGGGCAGCCTCGGCCGTCGACAGCTTATAGGGGACGGTGTGGGCGATTCGCTCGGGGAAGAGCGGTGTGCCGTCGAACTTGAGCAGGTTCTCCTTGACCATGCGGCGCATAAGGTCCGAGACATCGGCGACATGGACGCCGTCGCGAAAGCGCCCCTCGAACCGATCGCCGTCGAGTAACGCCATGAACAACTGGAAGTCCTCTTCCTTGCCGTTGTGCGGCGTTGCCGTCATCAGGAGGAAGTGTCGCGTCAGAGTTGAGAGCAATTGCCCGAGCCGGTATCGCTTCGTGTACTTCGTCTCGCCGCCAAACACCGTGGCGGACATCTTGTGCGCCTCATCGCACACAATGAGGTCCCACCGGCAATCGGGTGCCTGAAGCTTCTGTTGGACATCCTCGTTGCGCGAGAGCTTGTCGAGACGCGCGATCACGAGGTTGGTTTCCAGAAACCAGTTGCCGGTGCGCGCCGCCTCGAGCTTGTCATTCGTGAGAATCTCGAAGGGCAGATGGAAGCGGTGATAGAGCTCGTCCTGCCACTGCTCCGCTAGGCTGCCTGGGCAGACGATTAGGCACCGCTGGAGGTCGCCCCTGGCGATCAGCTCCTTGGTCAGCAGGCCCGCCATGATCGTCTTGCCGGCGCCAGGGTCGTCGGCGAGGAGGAAGCGCAGGGGTTGGCGCGGCAACATCGATTCGTACACGGCCGTGATCTGGTGCGGTAATGGCTCGACCACCGACGTATGAACCGCTAGCACTGGGTCGAAGAGGTGCGCGAGGCGAATCCGCTGTGCCTCGGAGACGAGACGGAACAGGCTCCCGTCACCATCGAAGCTCCATGGCCGGCCGTGCTCGACGACCTCAAGGCGGGGCTCATCCTGGCGATAGAGCAGTTCGTTCGCCACTTTGCCTGAGGGGTTCTTGTACGTCAGCTCAAGGGCGTCGGACCCGAACCACTGCACGCTGATCACGGTTGCCAGCGCGTCAGGGATGATGCCGCGAACCGCGGCATTTGGTTGGAGATCTTCGAGTGCCATCTGGTCACGGGGTGCATTCTAACGGCGAGGCGGGCCGCCCAGCCGCTGGCTCAGAGCAACCTTTAGGCGCTCCGTGTCACCGGGGAGTATCCGTGAGGCCAACTCCTCGCACGTGTGCTTACAGTCATCGATGTACACGGATCACAGCTCCTCCCGCTGTGTACCGGTCTTTCATGTCCGATCTCAAACGCGAATCGCCATGGAAGGTGAGAACTACCGGAGGATAGGCACCTCAGCGCTGGTCGAAGACCGAGCCACCATCCGGGTCAGAGTCCCCACTAGAGAACAACGCCTGTCGGGTGTCTGTTTCATTGTGAACACCCGCTCTAACAACCGCGGGAGGGGACCGGGTGGGACAACAAGGGGGTTGGGCGGAACGTCGGCTGGCGAAAATCCTTACGCGCGACAGGTCTTACACGGTCGATATCCGGCCTCGACCGCCTCCCGGTGAGAGCCAAACTCCAGGAGTTGCGGGGATGTACGTTGCCCACTGGCAGTAGGGTCGATGAAGTGGTGGCGCCTCCTGCTTGCCAGATAGCAGGGTTCCTCATCGCTGCCCCTGACGGCCCTTCGTGGTCTGTAATGGTGGCAGCCGCAAGGTCTGTACGGTGCCTGGCTGGCGGTTACTACAAAACCTACTACAGGGTGAGTCCGCGCGACATCGCGAAAGACTGCAAGTTGTTGACTGGAATGGCGCGCCCTGCAGGACTCGAACCTGCGACCTCCTGGTTCGTAGCCTGAAGAGAGGAGACGACTTGGGGCAGCGGGACGCCGCTGCCCCATTGTTTACGGGCCCTTTTGGACATAGGGTGGCTACCCGAAACCACCCCGAGCCGCTACCGATTGTCAGTCATTTGTCAGTCAATGGATGAGCCAACGCCAGTCCTGATTGAATCCGTGAAAGCGCAGGGGCTTGAAGGCCTGGTCGCGAAGCGTCTAGACAGCCGGTACGAAGCCGGCCTGCGATCGGGCGCTTGGCAAAAGATGCGCGTCAACCGCGGACAGGAGTTCGTGATTGGTGGCTACACGGTCGGAACGAAGACGTTCGACGCACTCATCTTCGGATACTACGAAGGTGACCGCCTCATGTACGCCGCGGCGCACCCGAAACGGATTCACGCCGGTCGTCCGGGAGCAGCTATTCAAGAATTCCGCGGGTTGGAGATCAGGGATTGCCCGTTCGTGAATCTCCCGGAAGCAAAGAGCGGCCGATGGGGGGCGGGGCTGACGGCGGCGAAAATGAACGACTGTCGGTGGCTCAAGCCGGTGCTGGTCGCCCAGATCGAGTTCCTGGAATGGACGGGCGAAAATCACCTCCGACACACCACGTTCATTGCGCTGCGCAACGACAAACTGGCACGCGAGGTGCGGCGCGAGTAGCTAGGTTAGGGTGGAGTGCAGGCGTTCTGGTCGCGCTGCTGGCCAGTGTCGGTATGTCCCTTGCTCCGGAGAGACCCGGAGGCACCATGCCGCAGAAAACGGATGTCCTGACTGCAGAAGAACGCGCCAAGAGGGGCTAAAGTGTCCCGCTCGGAGATACCGGTGACGGGGATACCGGCGTTCCAGGCGACGAGCGGGGGATCTCAAGTCGCCTGGAGATGAGGACGAAGACCCGGACGAAATCGAACCGGACGCCGATGAAGACGAGGAGGTCGGGATCACCGGCGAAAACGACTAAGTCCAGATGGCTGGTTGCCGGCGTCGCCCACTACTCTGCTGGTAAGAGAGAGTCCGGGTTTGACGCCGGCAACAAAGGAGAAGCGTTCCAAATTGTGTCAGACGAGCTGTTCGCTTTTCGTGTGACTGGAGCAACGAGACGCGCAGTCAGGATCCCCGCAAGATCGTCATCGACCTCAAGCGGGGCGCTCGCGGGCTGGCACAGGCCGTTGCGGCGGCCCCGGTCAACGTGACCCACTACCTACCGATAGTAATCATGTACCGAGGTCCTCGTCGAATGACTCCATTGATTGGTTGCCCCTCCTGCGAGAAATCCACCGGGAGCGAAGTCACCACGTGTCCATTTTGCGGCGCGACCGTCGCCCGAATGGTCGCCGCAGCGGCTTCACGCCCGCCCACGCTCAACGTGGTCAATCGTGGCGCTGGCTGGAGCGTGCTGCGCGATGGCGTTCCCGTCCAAGAAGGCGGCAGCTCGGGGGTCCACATTACTAAGGGGGCGGCCGTCCGATATGCACGCGAGATCGCAGCCCGAACGGGAGAGCCGCTCGAGGTCGAAGGCGGCGAAGAGGACATCGACGACTGACGCGAACAGAGACGAACCATTGCATTCCGGTCGCGCGCTAGCGTTTCCGTCTTGACTGACCTCTTGCGTGCACAGAAAATCGCTGGCTCGTCGTCAGACGGTGATCTCCTCGCTCGTTGGTGCCCTAGAATTCTTGGCGAATGATCCTGCCGTATGTCATCGACGCAGCACAGGGCGTCGTGGTCGTCACAATGGCGGGCCGCGTCCGCGGCGCCGACATCGCTGACAGCATGCGCGCAATCTACGCTGATCCTGGCTGGCGGTCCGGCTTCGGCGTGGTCTGGGATGGACTCAGCATTACCGAGTTGCTGTTCGAAAAAGACGACATCGCAGGCTTCGTCGCGCTGCAGCGATCCTTCGGCGGCCGTGCGGGGCCGGGACGTGATGTGATCGTCATCCATCGGCCACTCGATGAAGCGATTGCCAAGCTTTATATCGCGTTGGTCAAGGATGTGCGCCCGACGGGGTTAGCGAAATCCCGATGGGAGGCGGTCACCGCGCTCGGGGCCGGCCGGTAGGCCAGCGATCTGCCAGTCCGTCGCGAACCCCGGAGGTCCGGCAGAATTTGTCCGGGTGATGACTCCGGCTGCGTTGCACCAAGCCGAGCCTACGGAGGACTACTGTGTGTTGAGGCTGCTCCATCGAGCGCTCGTGGTTTCGGGTCCGATCGCCGCGGCGCTCGAGGTTTTGCAGTCCTCGCAAGCTCGACCGTATGTCTGACGGGATGCCGCCTGTATCCACGCGGTAGTGTGGCACCATCGAAGAGTGACGATCCCACCAATCCTTGAAATGTTCCAGAGTGCGCTTCGCGCGTCGTGGGACGACAACGTCCCGAGGCTTGGGGCATCGCTCGCCTACTACACGCTCTTCGCGATCGCTCCCGTGTTGCTGGTGGCGATCGCCATTGCTGGTTTGGCGTTCGGCGCGGAGGCAGTGCGAGGAGAGATCGTCGGCCAGATCGATCAGTTGGTCGGCCGTGAGGGCGCCCAGGCGGTGCAGAGCCTTCTCGAAGGCGCGAGTCAACGACGCGCGGGGCATCTCGCGACGATTGTCGGGAGCGTCACATTGATGTTGGCGGCGACTGGAGCGTTTCTCGAACTTCAGACGGCCCTGAACACCATCTGGCGAGTGAAGCCGAACCCGAGCAACGCCACCTTCAAAGCGTTCGTGATGGATCGCGTCCGTTCCTTCGGCCTCGTCGTGGCGATTGGCTTTCTGTTGCTCGTCTCGCTTGCCGTGAGCGCGGCGCTGGCGGCCCTGGGCACCTGGCTCGATCGAGTCTCGCCTGGTATGCCCCTGGTGTGGAATGCCGTGAATGTGGTGGTGTCGCTCGCCGTCATCACCGCACTCTTCACGTTGTTGTACTCGTTTCTCCCCGACGTCAAGCTTCGCTGGCGCGATGTGGTGGTGGGCGCCTTTGTCACGGCCGTCTTGTTCAGCATTGGCAAACAGCTGATCGGCCTCTATCTCGGACAGAGTACCACCGCATCCACCTACGGCGCGGCCGGGTCCGTGATCGTGCTTCTTCTTTGGGTCTACTACTCGTCTCAAGTGGTGCTGCTCGGCGCAGAGTTCACGCGCATCTACACGCATCATGAAGGAAGGAGGCCGCGACCGGAGCCGTTCGCGACGAAGGATCCTGCCGCCCCAAAGAAGGCGACGTCAGGCGAGTCAGCCTAGGTACCCTCCGGCGCGCCGCCCCACGTTGCAATCGATCGATTCGACTATTGACCTGGGTTGGCGCGCACGAAGAGCGGTGCTGAGACAGTGAACAACGAGCGAAACTTACGGTCTATAGGCGCCTGCAGTGTGGAACGCAATTCACGGCGCGGTACGAGTCACGCAATCCAGCCGACTCGAAGAAATCCAGTTGTCGGTGAGCGAGAGGATCAGTTGAATAATCAGCACGAGTCCGAGGACTCAGCGACCGAGACGAATCGAAGTGCTTCTTGACGGTCGCAGAACACTCGCAGGACCCCGCCTACAGGCAGACTGACTCGCCGCTGCTTCGTAGAAACGGGGACCGAGGCACCCGCGGCGACTCGGTCCTTGTAAGACGTTTCCGGTTCTATCAACGCAGGATCCTGCTCCCGCCGCTTTCGCCGAAATCGCGCTCGAGCTGTGCGGCATGCTCCTCGTCCCGCGCCCGCGCGCCGACAACAATTCCACCTTCTCGAAGCCCGCGCTCGTACTCGGTGGCCCGATCTTCGGGAATGCCCGCGCCGATCAAAGCACCAACCAAGCCGCCGGTTGCGGCACCCGCTCCAGCCCCGGCGAGCGCCGCAGCGATCGGCCCGGCAACGACCAGACCCAAACCGGGTACAACTATCGAGGAGCCGACAGCGAACACGGCCGCGAGGGCCGCACCCACGCCGCCGCCGATGGCGCTGCCCTTACCCAAACCCTCCGCCATCTTCGAGCCGGACTTCAGCTCCTGTCCTGGCTGGGCCTCACCAAAGTAGCGAGCTCTGGTTTCGTCTGACATGAGGACATCAACGTCCTCCGCCTGGTATCCGTGCCGCGACGTGAGGCCTTCGTACGCTCGCGTGGCCTCCTCAGGCGACCGATAGAGCCCGGTGACGTACCTGGATTCGCTGCGAAGCGAGCCCGGGGTCACGGTGTTGAGCCCCAGTACCTCGTTTCGACCTTGGCGCGCTCGCCCTTCAGCGTTCTCCGCCTCGCCTTCGCGCTCCAGCGCCTCGTTGCCCGTTACGGCCCCTGCCGCGTCCTTGGCGGTGCCTTTGACTCGCTGGCCGAATGCGGATGCTTCCTCGGTCATCGAATCCTTTCGTTCATTGCTCATTTGCCGTCCTCCAAAATTGCGCTATGGGCCGCCACCAGCTCGACGACATGTCGACTCGTGAAGACCGGTCAATGTTGTAGAGCAATGTGGGTGCCGTCTACGTGATCTGCTACAGACAGATGGCTCAGCGTGAGACCACCTCTGCTGGTTGCATCAATCGCGAACGATAGGGCACTTCATGACGCGTAGCCAGACATTGAGGAAAGATCGCTACCGATTTTCTATGTGAGTTGCGTGCTTCGGTTTTTGAGCCGATGCCCGTTCGCGAACCTATCAAGCAACAAGACGGGTTCTGCGTTGGTTATGGGCGCCCGCGGCGCACGCTTTGCACATCAGCGTTGCCGTGTTTGAGACCCTGCCCTTGTCCTGGTCGGAACTGACGCGGCGGACCTGGCGCGAGGCGCTGGACGACGATATCCTCGGGCTTGCCGCACAGCTCGCGTACTACCTGTTTCTGGCATTGTTTCCCGCGATCCTCTTCTTACTCGCGCTCGCCAGCTTCTTTCCGCTCTCGAATGTCACCGACGACGTCGCGCGATCGATCGGGCCATTTGTGTCCCCGCAGGTCCTCGAGCTCATTCAGGACCAGATGCGCCGGCTCGGGGAAGGCGAGAGCGGCGGATTGCTGACGTTTGGCGTGGCGGGAGCGCTGTGGAGCAGCTCCGCCGCCCTGGTCTCGATCGTCGGGGCGCTCAACAAGGCCTACGACATTGAAGAAGGTCGGCCGTGGTGGAAAGTGCGGCTCGTGTCCATCGGACTGACCATCGGCGCATCCCTGTTCGTGCTGGTGGCGTTCTCGCTGGTCCTGGTCGGACCGACACTGGCTGACTGGCTGGGGGACACGACCGGCTGGGGCCGCGCCTTCGAATGGACGTGGCTGGTCCTGCAGTGGCCGCTCGTCTTTGCCCTGGTCGCAACGGCCCTCGGCCTGGTCTACTACTTCGCTCCTGATGCCGAGCAGGACTGGAGCTGGATCACGCCTGGCGCCGTGGTGGGAACTCTTCTCTGGGTGGTGGTGTCGTTGCTTTTCAAGGTGTACATCGCGAACTTCACCGATTACAACGCCACATATGGGGCGGTCGGCGGCGTCATCGTATTACTGCTCTGGTTTTATGTCTCGAGCCTGACGATTCTCGTCGGCGCCGAACTGAACGCCGAAATCGAACACGCGTCGCCGTACGGCAAGGCGCCAGGCCAGAAGAGCGCCCAAGGCAAACTCCTGCTCGGACGCCGGGCCGAACGCGCGTTTCGCGCCCGGCAAACGGAGCCGCTGACTACGCCGGCCAAGCCCGCGTCGCCATCGATGCACGATCCGAAACCTCGGCCCGCCCTGGGAGCGCTGTTCGTCGGCGGGATCCTTCTGAGTCGGTTGCGGCATCGCAAGCGAGGGCGACGCGACACGCATCCCCTGACGCCGGCAGCTACCGGTTCGACAGACCGATGACGCAACAAGCCCAATCGCCCCCGCTACGTGAACTATTCGGAGCCGTATCCGAAGAACTGCACGCGCTGATGTCGCAGACCGTCGCGCTGGCGCGCCTGGAATTCGCGGCGGCCACCTCCGCGCTCGTCACGTCGGTGGTGGGCATCGCCCTCAGCCTCGTCATCGTCCTCGGTGGCATCGGCGTGTTGATGAGCGCTTTGGTCCTGATCGCGATCGCGCTCGGGCTTCCAGCCTGGGCGGCGGCGACGGGAGTGGGCCTCGTCCTAGCGATGGGTGGCGCCCTCTCAACGCGTCGGTTCCTTGGCAAACTGAGGAGTGTCAGCGTCACTCTGAGCGAGACCCGCGAAAGCATCCAGGAGACCATTGAATGGCTGAAGACGCAGGCGAACCACTAGCCGCAAGGGACGGATCGCATCCGTCCGCGGCGCCAAAATCCATCGCGCAGGTCAAGGCGGAAATCGCCGAGACGCGCAATCGCATCGCCGCCACCATCGACCGCACGGCCGACCGGCTGCCCTCCGTTTTCCGCGCCAGCCCTGAGTCCGAGCGCAGTGATCGGACTGTGCCCAGCATCGGAATGATCGCAGGTCACGCGTTCAGCGTGCTTCGGCGCGCCGGTGAGGGATTCGCCATCCGTAACTCACCTCAATTCGCTATCGGCTCCGGACTGCTTGCCGTTGCCGGCCTCTCATTCCTGCTGACCTCGCGACGACGCCGGCAGCGCGAGGCGCGCATGCGCCTGCAACACGTCCCCGATCTCGACGACGTGTCAGCGCTTCTTTTCGATGTCGATGGGACGCTGATCGACAGCAACGCCGCGCACGCACAGACGTGGGCGCAGGCGTTGAGTGAGCACGGCTTTCCGTGCGAGGCGTCACGGGTTCGTCCGTTCGTCGGCATGGGTGGTGACAAGCTGCTGCCGGCGGTCGCCGGTATTGCCCAGGATTCGCCTCAAGGGAAGGCCATCATTACGCGAAAGAAGGCGCTGTTTTCTGAATTGTTGCCGCGGCTGGCACCCACGCGCGGAGGTCGTCTGCTGGTGTCTTACCTGAGAAAATCGAAGCGTGTCGTCGTCGCGACCTCCGCGGACGATCGCGAGATGGACGCGCTCCTCGACCGTGCGGGCGTCGCTGACCTGATACCGCGTCGAACATCAAAGGACGATGCCGCTCAATCAAAGCCTGACCCCGATATCGTAGTGGCCGCTCTGGCAAAGGCGGGCGCGGGGCGGGCGGACGCCGTGATGATCGGGGATACGCCATATGACATAGAAGCCGCACGCCGAGCCGGGATTCGCTCGATTGCGTTGCGATGCGGCGGTTACTGGTCGGATGCGGAGCTTGCGGGTGCGGTGGCGATCTTCGATGACCCCGCCGCGCTTCTCAGCTATTGGCGAAGATAGGTGTGTCAATCCCATCATCTAGCGCACGGGGACTGGCGCCATGGTGTTGATCCAGCTCCTGCTGCCCATAACACCGCCGAAGGGCCATGCGCACGCCAAGACCCGGCGCGAGCTGGCCTCGCGTTCGATGACTCTTACCGCGTGCCGTCCGCCTCCGCCCAGTCGAGCCAGAACAGCATCGCGGTGAGAGCAGTTGCACATTTTGTTTGCGCGATGGAGTTGGGCCGAGACCTCGACGGTGATCGTTTACGCGTGCGATGTTCCAATACTCGTCGTCCCGGTCGGCAATTCGTTGTTCTCGATGCTGGCACGGTCCGCAAGCCTCGTGACTGCGGAGGGAACGAACCGTGAGACGCTCTGCCAACCCGACCGCACCTCGTCGCCGCCTTCCGCTCCCGCCGACGGCAGCAGCCAATTCGTGAGCGACAGTATCCGGGCCATCGTCTCTGGGCACGCCGCATTGAGAAGCACGGCCAATCGTGCGGGCGTGGTGATTGTGAGCTCCGCGTCACCATGGCGACACGCGTCAATGATCTGTCGAGCCGCCCGCTTCGCGTCGATGGAAAGGCCGGGAATCGAATCCGCGAGATGGAACCAAGCGAATTCGCGTCGATGCTGGCCTTTGAAGCGCGCGTTGTAGGTCGATCCCGTCCTCATCAGACCAGGGCTGACAGTCGTGACACGAATTCCTTCGCGGGCGAGCTCCGCATGCAAACCTTCGGAGAGCCCTGTGAGGGCAAACTTGCTGGCGCTGTAGGGTGCAAGATGTGGTACGGCGATCCTGCCGCCGATGGATGAGATGTTCACGATGCGCCGCGCGCCCCCGCGTCGCATATGTGGCAGTACCGCGAGAGTGGCAAAGAGCGGTCCCCAGAAATGCGTCGCCATCGCGTTCTCAAAATCGTCGACGGTCATGTGCAGGAGTGGCCCTACCTGCATGATCCCCGCGTTGTTGATGAGCACGTCGATCGTGCCGCGTTCCGCCGCGATCCGCTCAACGGTGTCGTGCACCTCTTTGCGGTTTCGGATGTCACAGACGCAGGTGACTACCTGTGCACCGCGGCTTTCGAGGTCGAATCGCGCATGTTCAAGCTCTTCCGCGTCGCGGGCGACGAGAACCAGATGAGCGCGCTCCGAAGCAAACTCCCTGGCGATTACCAGGCCCAGTCCCCGCGAACCGCCGACGATCACCACGGTCGTCGCCGAAAAGTCGATCGCGCGTCGCGAGCGCCACGCGCGGCTGAGCACGATTCCGCCCGCGACTAACGACAGAATCGTGCCGACGCGTCGTGCTCGCATCATTCCATGCGCCGGTTTGGTGGTAGAGCCGATTGCTTTGCGATCCATATGATCCGACCCGCATGAATCCAACGTCGGTCCATCGCGCCGAGCGGACGCCGCGAAAACTCGCCTGGCAGCAGGCGATTGACTTCCGCCTATGTCCTGTCGTCGTCGAGGCCACGGCTTCGCGTCGCGGCCGTTCGCTGTTCCGTCCGTTGCAGCTGCTCTTGGAACCCTGGGACCAGCTCCCCGATGTAATCCTTGACGCGAGTCGTGGCGACGCCGATGAGGGCGCCTTTGATGTGGTTCCACACCTCGAGGGCCTGCTCCAGTGCATCGCTATCGTGACGCGGCCGCGGTCCGACGGCGGTCTCTCTCCGAGGGCCAGAAGACCCCGGCGAACGAGGCCGCAGGAGGGTCGCAATCGCTGCGCCTCCGGCAAAGGCGAGTCCCAAACCGATATAGGGCCGCACACGAAACTGCTCGCGCCAATCAGTCGCCGCATCGACCCTCCGCTCGAGCTCTTGGAGGTTCGAACCGAGGCGTTGTCGGGTTTGATCGATGTGCGCCTCTATTTGGTTGACCGTTTGATCCATTCGACGTTCTCCTTCAACGTTTCAACGGTACGTTCCTGGATCGGACGGAGCCGCTTGAAGCGACGCCGTCCGACGACGAGTAACACGCTGGCGAGAGCCCCCAGCGCGACGGCGACCACGAGTGTGGCCGCCCACATCGAGATCAACAGGGCCAGAGCGTAGACGGCGGTCCATAAGAGAAACATGGAGGAACCCAAAGCAGCGACGGCTCCCGCGGTGATCCACAGCGCGGACGAGCCCACCTCGATCGCCTCGTCTCGAATCTCCACCTTGGCGAGGCGCATCTCCGACCGGACAATCTCCTGAATGTTGTGAAGAATGTCCTCCAGGACCGCGGCGAAGGTTCGGGTCTCTGCCACTCGTATCTCCAATCGCGCGCGGGTGTCAGTCGCGGATCATCGCGCGGCCCAACAGAAACCCGAACGCCGCCGCAATGCCCAGCGCCAGGCCCGGATTGTTCTTCACCAGCGTTTCCACGTCCGCCACCATTCGGTTGACGTCGTTGCGGCGTACGTAATCAGCTGTCGAACTCAGGCGGTCCGCCGCCGAGTGCGCGAGCCCGCTTACGGCATCGCCCGGGAGGCCTTCCGCTCCCTTGTGAAGAGCCGACGCGGCCGTTTCAAGACCATCCGCGGTCGTCGCCCGCGTATCAGAAAGTTGATCCGCGGCGGTTCGCGCCATGTTCGACATGGCGTCCTTCGCCTTTGCTGCCCGGTCAGAAACTTCATCGCCGACTGCCTTGGCGCTGTCGGCTAACGTCGTCCCTATGGGTCGGTTTTCATTGGGCATTGCTACTCTCCCTCCGATTCGAAAAATCCAGGCTCCCCCTCTTGCCGGGATCGAGTCATCTCGCCGCTGCTGCAAAGATGGAACCACAGAGAGAGACGGTCGAGGAATCGCCTCAGAATGGGGTGGCGATTGATTCTGAGCGCCGTTGATCTCGGCAGCGCTGCAGCGCACCGCTGCATACCAGCGCTGAGATGCATGCCAATCATGCAAGCCAATCGAGGCTTCGCTCCACCTAGAGAGCTATGGCGGATAGGTCAGGTGGCGTTTTCTTTGGACTTGATGAGATGCTGCTACGTCGGCGTGATGATGCCTGACGCTGCGCTACGGCCTCGGGTCGCGTTTCTTGAGCGAACTCTCCAGCGGATTGGCGGCTCCAAGTGGGCGTACACGGTCGGGTAGATATCCGCCGCGAACTGATTGATCCGCATCTGCGTCGGATTGTCGCTCCGGTCCGGCGGAATGACGACGCTCGTGCCGCAATCGTCTTGCTCGTGATGGCGACCTTCCACTGGTCGAGTGTTTTCTTGGTCGATGCGCGGCTCGAGCTGGCGATCAGATCCTTCTGGCCATCGACCATCGCGCTCGCATGTTCGCGATCGAAGTCGGCCCCGGACTGCTTGGCGAACTTGTCCCGACGATCTCGACGTCGCCAGTGCAGGTAAACGCTATCGCGTCCTGTTCTCCACGGTGTACGGAGGCTTCGGCTCGGATTCCGCTGGCGGATCCTCGACCGGCTCTGGTGGTGGCTCGTCGGTGGGGGTCGGCGGCGCCGGCGGCGTCTTTCGAATCGGCAGGGGCCTATTTGGATCGTGTGGAGTGGGTGGCACGTCGATCTCCGCACGTATCAAATCATGTCCGCTATGCTGCGCACGACTATCCTGTTCGCTCATTGAGCATCTCCAGATCGATCGTATCCTCTCTGTAGCGTTTGACTCGACACTTGTTCGGAGCGGTTGAGCGTTGTGCAAATGCTGAGCCGAGTCTCTGCGTCGATCCTTGTCGTTCCGGAGTCAGGACGTCGCCGCATTCGGAGCCTTGGCATTGGAATCTGCCGCGGTCGAGGCAGCCGGTGTGGCTGGTTCGGCCAGCCCCTCCATCCGGTTTGTCAAGCATCGAAGATCCGTCTTCGCCACCAGATCTCGCAACTGCTCATGCGTCACGGTGGTCTGAACGTTCAAGTGCCGCGCGATGTCCTGTAGCAACTGCAGCACCGCCGTCATCTCTCGCTCCGCGAGCAAATCGATTTGTAGATCGAGATGACTGCGCTTGTTTCCGCCTGACTCGCGAGTCGGTTCTGGCTGGCGAGAACGAATAAGGCCAGAAAGATGGCCTCGAGCGAGACCATCATCGTCAAGAAAGGGAATGGGAACGGATCGAACGGCCGAATTCCGCGGATTGCGCCGGCATTCACGGTTACCCACGCGCCGAACCAGACGACGTGAAGAACGAGGACTCCCGACCGCTGCCGGCGGTGCAGGCAATCCAGTCGCCGATCTGCTCTGCTTTCGAACGCGCCAGCAGAATGGCCCTCTCTCATCGTTTGATCGCCTGAACGTTCTCTTCCAGTGCGGACGAACGATTGGGACTGAGTGACCTGTCGTTGATTGCTGCAACGTGTTCGATCGACAGGCACCCTGGCGCGTCGGTCGCTTCGCACCCGTCCGGAAGCGCCGCTCCTTCTCGCAGTGCGCTGTGGCAAAAAATTGCATGCGAGTTCTTCAATGCGGCCTTCCCGAAGTCCTCTCAAGCAGATGTGATTCCGACCCTTCTGCGATGGTACGCAACATGCTGTTCTCGACAGTACCTATGGATGTCGAGGCTCTGTACGACCGCTCCCCGTCACTGGCCGATGCGGAAACCTGGCTGGCGCTTGGTGCCGGCGCATTGCTCCTGCTCGTTGGTACCTCTCGGCGGTCGACGCTCGGTGCCTGCCTCGCGGTGTCATCGGCCCCACTGCTATACCGCGGCATCACTGGCCGCTGGCCGGATGTTCTACACGGCTATGCCCAGCCCGACAGTACGAAGAGCGCCCTCGGCGGCGATCGCGGCGTCCACGTCCGAGAATCGATTCGGTTGGAGGTGCCCGTAGTCGACGTCTACCGATTCTGGCGTCGCCTCAAAAATCTGCCGCAATTCATGACACACCTCGACCGTGTGAGCGAAGCCTCTGACGGCACGTCGCACTGGGTTACTTCAGGCTTCGCCGGGCTGGTCGTCGAATGGGACGCCGAGATCATTAACGAGGTCGAGAACAAGGTACTCGCCTGGCGTTCGCTTCCCGGATCCGACGTCGTCACCGCAGGCTCGGTGAACTTCGACGCGGCACGTGGCGGCCGGAGCACCCAAGTCACCGTCCACCTGCAATGCGCGTCACCAGCAGGGAAGACCGGAGTGCTGATTGCGTCGCTCTTTGGCCGCGAGCCTTCTCAGACAATCCGCGAGGATCTGAGGCACTTCAAGCAGTTGCTTGAAGCCGGCGAGATTCCTCGAACGACGGCGACCCTCTAGGAGCAAATCATGCGAGCCGTCTGCTGGGACGGCAAAGAGACCATTCGAGTCGAGAACGTGCCGGACCCGGTCATCCTCAATGCGCGCGACGCCATCATCAAGGTCACCACCACGGCGATCTGCGGGTCCGATTTGCACATCTACGACGGCTACATCCCGACGATGCAAAAGGGCGACGTGCTCGGCCATGAGTTCATGGGCGAGGTCGTCGAGATCGGTAAGGAGAACACACGCCTCAGGGTTGGTGATCGCGTCGTGGTCCCATTCACCATCGCGTGCGGTCGCTGCTACTTCTGCAAGGAGCAGCTCTGGTCGCTATGTGACAACTCGAATCCGAATGCGTGGATGGCTGAAAAGCTCTACGGCTATTCGGGGTCCGGCCTGTTCGGCTACTCGCATATGTACGGCGGCTATCCCGGTGGCCAGGCGGAATATGCGCGCGTCCCGTTTGCAGACATCGGCCCGCTGAAGGTGCCCCAGAACCTCACGGACGAGCAGGTCCTCTTTCTCTCGGACATCTTCCCCACCGGCTACATGGCGGCCGAGAACTGCCAGATCAAACCAGGCGACACCGTAGCGGTCTGGGGCTGTGGCCCGGTTGGCCAGTTCGCGATCAAGAGCGCCTATCTCCTGGGCGCTGAGCGTGTCATCGCGATTGATCGCTTTATCGAGAGGCTCGAATTGGCGTCCTCACAGGGCGGAGCTGAGACGCTGAATTATGAGGATGTCGACGTGCTGGGCGCGCTTCGTCACATGACCGGCGGCCAAGGTCCTGACGCCTGCATCGACGCTGTCGGACTTGAGGCCCACGGGACCGCGCTCGACTCGTGGTACGACCGAGCAAAAACCTCGATGCTTCTGGCGACCGATCGACCACATGCGCTTCGGCAAGCGATCAGCGCGTGTCGTAAGGGCGGAACCGTCTCGATTCCTGGTGTCTACGGCGGATGGCTGGACAAGTTTCCATTGGGCGCTGCGTTCGCCAAGGGCCTGACCCTCAAGACGGGCCAGACGCATATGCACAAGTACATGCCCGTTTTGCTCGAGCGCATCGAACGCGGCGAGATCGATCCGTCCTTCATCATCACGCACCGGATTGGTCTCGAAGATGCGCCGGCCATGTATCGCACGTTCCGCGACAAACACGACGCGTGCATCAAGGTGGTCATGAAACCTGGTGTGGCGACGCCTCACCACACAGATCCGCCGTCTTTTCGGCAGCAGTGACCCGAGGCCGGACGCGAGCACGGCGAGCGATGGGTTCATCGTTGCCATCTCGACGCATCGGCACTTCGCAAGAGAAACCGATCCGCCGCGCGTGTGATGCACGGCGCGGCGGTCCCCACCATCACGAGGAGAGACAACATGGCGGAAGCAGGCACGCTCCACGACGCCTTCATTGATGAATTGCGCGACGCGTACGACGCAGAAAAGCAGCTGACGAAGGCCTTGCCGAAGCTGGCGAAAGCCGCGGCGAATGCGAAGCTCCGTGCGGCGTTCGAAAGCCATCTCAAGGAGACGCAGGGCCAGATCGCACGCTTGGAACAGGTGTTTGAGAGCTTGGACGAAAAAGTCCGAGGCAAGCACTGCGACGGCATCGCCGGGATCATCGAAGAGGGAAAGTCAGTCATGGAGGAGGATTTCGATGAGACCACGATGGACGCCTGCCTGATCGCGGCGGGTCAGCGCGCCGAGCACTATGAGATGGCGGCGTACGGCACGCTCGTCGCGTGGGCGCAGGCGATGGGTCACACCGAGGCCGCCAAGCTTTTGCAGCAGACGCTCGACGAGGAGAAAGCCGCCGACAAGAAGCTGTCCGGTTTGGCCGAAGGCGGTATCAATCAGGGTGCGGCTGATGCGGCGCACGCTGAGGGTGACGAGGAACCGGCACGCGCCACCGCCAGCCGTGCCAAGAAGACTTCTACGAAGGCCGGTCGCCGGTAACGACGAGTGCGCTCAGGGGTGCCATGGTACTGATTCAGCTGCTGTTGCCGACGAGCGGCGCGGCAGACGCTGACGGCCTGGCGCTCCTTGGCGAGACGCGGCGCGAGCTGGCGGAACGGTTCAACGGCCTCACGGCGTACCTGCGATCGCCCGCGAAGGGATTGTGGACCGCCCCTGACGGCCATAGGGAACAGGACAACGTGATCATGGTGGAGGTCGTAGCGGACAGATTCGACCGGACATGGTGGCGAACCTATACGGCCACGCTGGCCGAGCGTTTTCGCCAAGAGAGCATTCATGTGCGAGCTATGACCGTGGACATGTTAGACGAGGACATCGATGAGTAAACCATTCGCAATCGTCACCGGGGCGTCGTCGGGCATCGGACTCGATTTGGCTGCGATTTGTGCGCAAGAAGGCTTCGATCTGCTGGTGGCCGCCGATCGACCAGAGATTCAGGCGGCTGCTGACCGCTTCCGCAGGCTCGCCGCCGACGTCACCGTGGTGGAAACGGATCTCGCGACGACGGAGGGCGTCGATCGCCTATGGGCGGCGGCTGCGGGTAGGCCGGTCGATGCGCTCTTGGCCAATGCAGGACATGGACTGGGGCGTGCCTTTCTGGATCAGGACTTCGCGGACGTACGTCACGTGATCGACACGAACGTGACGGGCACGGTGTACCTGGTGCAGCTCGTCGGCCGGGCCATGCGCAGCCGGGGGCAGGGACGCATCCTGCTGACCGGTTCGATCGCGGGCTTCATGCCCGGAACCTATCAAGCGGTCTATAACGGCACCAAGGCTTTCGTTGACTCGTTCTCGTTTGCGTTGCGTGCTGAGCTGAAGGATACGGGGGTGACGGTCACGTGCCTCATGCCAGGCGCCACCGAGACCGATTTCTTCGAACGGGCCGATATGCTCGATACCAAGGTTGGCCAGGGGACAAAGGACGACCCCGCGGATGTGGCACGTGTGGGCTTCGAGGCCATGATGCGCGGCGACGGGGACGTCGTGAGCGGCTGGAAGAACAAGCTCCAGTCAGCCATCGCCAACGTCACGCCCGCCGGGGTCCTCGCCGAACAGCATCGGCGCATGGCCGAGCCGGGGTCTGCCGAGAAAGCCAACGAGTAGGGCCTCAGTGCGATGGCGCGCTCGGCAGATCCCCGTGGGACGACGCGCGCCACTGCCGGCGAGGCTCCGGTCGCGGTCCCGGTGTTAGGGACGGCGCTCTTGCTGATCGACGTCATTAACGACCTTGCGTTCGACGGCTCGGAAGCTATCGTCGCGCAGGCGGAATCGATGGCCGGGCCACTCGCGCGTCTCAAACGTCGCGCTACGGCCGCCGGCGTGCCGACGATCTATATCAACGATAACTTCGGGCAGTGGCGGTCGGACTTCCGCCGCACCGTCGCACACTGCACCGCGCGCTCCTCTCGAGGCCATCGCGTGTCAACGCGTCTCCGACCAACAGCGCGTGACTACTTCGTGTTGAAGCCCAAACATTCGGGCTTCTTCGACACCACCTTGGATACCTTGCTCGAGACCCTGCGCATCCGGCGCGTGATTCTCACAGGCATGGCAGGCAATATCTGTGTGCTCTTCACGGCCAACGATGCCCACATGCGCGAATACAAGATCTTCGCGCCCGCCGACTGCATCGTGTCGAACACGGCCGCTGACAACGATCATGCTCTCCGCCAAATCAAGACGGTGCTGAAAGGCGACGTCGCGGCGTCGACACGGCTCACATTTCATTCGAACGGCCGTGCCCGGACCACGAGGCGCCGATGAGGTCGAGAGGCAGCGGTGCTCGTGTGTCGAAGGTCATTCGTAACGTGTTCGGCCTCGCAGACCTTCTGCTAGGACGGCAGGCGGTGATCGACGCGGTGCTGGCCAAACGCCATACCCTGGGCATCATGCCGACCGGGGCGGGCAAGTCGCTGTGCTCTCAAGTGGACTGAGACCCGGGCTGTGCGATGGCGGTGCAGGAGCCTCGAGCATATGCGGACGTGAACGCACTCGTGGGCGGGTACCTTGCGCGATCTGGCGTTCGCGCAATCATCGCAACAGAAGATGTTCGGCTACAAGCGGGCGGCCGCCGCGATCCTCTCGTTGGACAGGCCCTTGACCGAACTGCTGGGACCCGACGGCGCCTTGCCGCGAATTACGGGCATCGGACCAGGTTCGACGCGCGTGATACGGGAGATTCTCGAGACCGGCGCATCGCCGACCGTCGAACAGGCCATTGAACGTAGCGAGCGTCGCGCCGATATCCAGCGAAGGCGGGAGCTTCGGAGACACTTTCTGAGCCGCGCGAACGTACGGCGGGTTCTCGCGGATTCCACCTTCGAGGGCCCCACCGTTGAACAGTACCGCGGTGATCTGCAAATGCACTCTGAATGGAGCGATGGTTCGCCGACGGTCCAGGAGATCGCCGACGCCTGCGTTGATCGAGGCTATCAATACGCGGCGGTGACCGACCATTCGTACGGGCTGAAGATCGCCGGCGGAATGTCGATGGCGGAAGCCGCGGCGCAGCGTCTGGCCATTGAAGGCGTCAACGCGCGACACAGAGGCCGATTCCGACTGTTGCAGGGTATCGAGGCGAATATCGACTCGGCGGGCCACCTCGATCTGACTGACGACGAGGCGACAACCTTCGACGTCGTGCTGGCCGCGCCGCACTCACGGCTACGGAAGAACGACGATCAGACGGATCGTATGCTCACCGCACTTCAGCACCCGGCGGTGCGAATCCTGGCGCACCCGCGTGGCCGGATCTCCGGTTCGCGCGCCGGCGTGATTGCGAACTGGGATGCCGTGTTCGAGGCCGCCGCGCAACGTGGTATAGCTATCGAAATCGACGGCGATCCAGCGCGCCAAGATCTCGACTACACGCTCGGGCGACAGGCACTCACGTCCGGCTGTATCTTTGCGCTCGACAGCGATGCACATACCACGGCACAGCTGTCCTATGCCGAGACCGCATTAGCGCACGCGCGACTGGCCGCGATTCCTGTCGACAGGATCGTCAACTGCTGGCCGCTGGATCGGGTGCTGGCCTGGTTGTCAGATCCGTCGTCAGAGTGCCGTCGTTGAGCATTTCCAGCGCCGCTTGCGCTCGCGGCGCCCCCAGACCGCGTCGCGCCCATTGCAGTAGGTTCTGTACGTCCCTGTTTCGGAGGCACGCATGCCGATGGAGCTTTGACGCGCTACCTCGGCAGGTCCACAGGGTATATGTGGACATCGGTCACCCGCGCGCGTCGCTCCCGGGCCAGATCTCATCATGGACGAGGCGCGCGTCCTCGGAATTGTGCTCCTGGCCGCCCTGCTCGTGATCTGGTACTGAGCAGGGATGCCATTCTCGATCGTCGTTGATCGGCTGGTGTCATCCTGAACATACGCTGTACTTCGCGTGAGCGCTGCTCGCCTGGATACTGTCATGGAGGATGCGCCGATACGCAGATTCCCGCGTTCATCAAGCCGGGACACAATCTCTGGCCCTGCCGCGCGACCACCGAGGCCGCCGCGGCGCCGCTGGCTGACGGTTGAAGGGAAAGGGCCGCGCGCGCCGGGCCGCTCCGACACAGGAGCGCGCCGTGCTCCGTGCGACGAACGTGTTTGTCACGTTGTAACGGACGAGCGCGCTCTACTGGCCGAAGCGTCAGTCAGACGACGGTCTTCCGTGCGCCGATTGGTAGCTCCTTTTCGGAGGGACGTATGCCCGCACAATGGCTCTCTGAGATCGTCGTCTCGTGGCAGTCATTCCGGAATGCTCGACCTGCCACCAGACTGACTCCGTACGAGATGCCCTATGGCAAGGCCGGGTATCAGTGGGAACTATCCTGCCTGCGCCGTTTGGCATGGTCCTCCGACGCTCCGGGCGCTTCGATGACCGGGACGAATTGATCGCCAGGCCCTTCGCGGTTGGACAGCGCCCATCGGTACACCCGTTCGTCCTCTGACGCCATGCGTTCGACGCTGAAGTGGTCTTCCACGTGCCGTCGGCAGGCCCCGGACGAGATCGTCGCGAGGTCACCCATCACGGCCACCATTTCATCCGCAGTCTGACAAATCCATCCCGTTGACCCGTGGACGATCACCTCTCCAACGGAGCCACGGTCGAAGGCGATGACCGGCGTGCCGCACGCCATGGCCTCGAGCATGACCAGACCGAACGGCTCGTCCCACTGAATCGGAAACAGGAGGGCTTTGGCTCGTCCGAGCAGTTCGTTCTTCACGGACAGATCCGCTTCGCCCACATACTCGATGAGCTGGCCATCAACCTGAGGTTTCACCTTGGATTCCCAGAACTGTCGAAACTCGGCCTGAATCTGGCCGGCAATCTTCAGGGGCACCCCTGACGTCCGAGCCACGTTGATCGCGACGTCCACGCCCTTACAGGGGGCAATCCGCCCGAGAAACGCGACGAACTCGTCTTTGTCTTCTCCCACGCGGTACTGACGACAGTCGATGCCGTGATGCACGGTGACCAGCCGAGGCATCCGTTCGCGCCGTCGCTGTGCGTCGCTGATCGCGACGTACGTCACGTCTGTATGCAGCGCATACGGGTTGGAGGATATCGCGTCATGTGAATGATGCAGCGTCAGGAGCACGGGTTGAGGAATGTACGCCGAGAAGAAGACACCAGCCACGTCATTGATGTGAACGACATCGCAGGTGGAGGCGGCGTCGCGAATCGCCCACGCGTAGTGCGCCAGATTCCGAAAGTGCCCCGCGGCACCCGGCGCAGGTGGCCACTCACTCGTGGGGTACAGCGCCCGGACCTCGAACCGACCGTACGACTCCCCATTGGCGTACACGACGACTTCGTGGCCACGCTCCAGCAATGCCGTCGCTAACGAACCAATGAAGAGTTCAGTGCCGCCATAGCCCGGCGGCGGGACCGCGATGAACGGCGGGGCTATCAGTGCAATCTTCACGCTCTGGCGGACAGCAACGTTTGGACCAAAGCGTCGGCATACCGTCATTTCGTGGCGAGGCGTTCCTCTTCCTGCGGCTCTTGCCGGCCGCTACGGCCTCGTGTCGCGCTTCTTGAGCGAGCTCTCGAGCGATTTGGCCGCTTCCAGGTGCGCCCACACAGTCGGGTAGAGATCGGCCGCGAACTGATTGACCCGCATCGTCGTCGGGTTGTCGCTCGGGTCCGGAAGAATGGGGATGGTGCCGCCCGCCACCGTCGTCTTGCCGTTGATCTCGGCCTTCCATGAGTCGAGCGTTTTCTTGTCGAGCCGCGGCTCGAGCTGGTCGAGCAGGTCCTTGTGGCCATCGACCATCGCGCTCGCATACTCGCGATCGAAGTCCGCCCCCGGCCGCTTGGCGAGCGTGTCCCGCTGATCCTTGTGCTTGTCGTCGAGCTGGGCTGGAGCGGCGATCTTGAGATCCGAGGCGAGGGTTTTGAGCTTGTCAGCGGACGCCGTGTGATCGCCGATCATCATTTGCGCGAACTTCTTGACCGCAACTGCGGTCCCACGATCGGTCGCCAGCTTTCCGAGTTCGATCTCGGCCATGTTGACAAGGGCGACGTGGTGAATGAAATCCTTGGCATCTTGACGGACGAGGTCGGCCGGAGCGCCTGTCTCGACCGGGGGCGGCTCGCTGGCCTGGCCGAGCTCCTTGCCCTTGTCACTCGAGCACCCGGCGATCAGTGTCGCACCCAGGGCGAACGACAGAAACCCGAGCCTCTTCATGGCAAGCCTCCTCGCGAACAGACATAGAGCCCCCGACGGCGACTGCAAAGAGGATGACCTCAACCGTAACGGTTGCGTCCTCGAGGTCGGCTTACTCACCGCTCACGCGGAATCGGTGGACGGCGACAGTGATTAGGTCGTGCGGGAATTCGCCGTCCCCGCCCCGACCCTGACCGCGTCGAGCACCGCGTCAAAGTCAGACGGTCGTCCAAGTAGCTCGATGACGGGCTCGCTGTGGCCGCCGAGCTCCTGCGCCGCCGTCGCGTTGGCGCTCGTGAGGACAAAAACGCGACGTTCGAAGTCGGGGGTCTGGCGCAAATGGCTCAGAAACTGCCAGTGGCGCGCATAGGGCGCTATCAGGTCGTACACGACGACGAACGGGTCGTGTTGCTCCATGAAGGCCTTGACGTCGCTTCGCGCGCGGCGCACGTCGTCCACGTGCGCGGAGACGGCGACGAAGCCGTTGCGCTCAAGGAGGTCACGCAGCATTTCGGTGATGTCGTCGCTGCTGTGGAAAATGGCCACTACGGGCACGGCGGTGGGCATGTCGCATTCCTTCGTTGAGTCGTCGCTTCAGGCCGCTGCTACCAGCCAGAACCTGGGTGCAGGGCCCGCAGGACGACGAGCGGCAGCGTGCCAAGCGATCTAAGGCAGTCGAGGCGATTCCGTGGCTACCACGCGGGACCAGTACCTGCAGGCCCTCATTGCGAGGACCAACAGCACGGTAAGCACGATCGAGACGACGAGTGATCCAAGACAGCCAAGGCGGTTCGAAAAGAGAAAAAACATATGCAAACCAAAATGCCTTTATAGACTCGGTACGCTTCCTCTGGTCTCCCTGGTCGCCATGTCCGGTTTCGCGATCGTCGTCAACTTTCTTTCGGCGATCGCCCTTCTCTGACCGGCCGACTTCATCCATCTCTTTGAATTGCCCGGTTCTGGTCCGCTTCGCGTACTGCCTGCTCGTCGGTGTCGTCAGCCGTTCACGTGTCGTCGTGGACTTCTTCCGCGCCATGGTCCAGACTCCTGTTCCCGGAACGCTTGTCTCAAGGTTTGTCAGTGGTGGTGTTCAGTGACGGCAGATGATTCACCACGATCATGAGGGTCTCCGAGAGTGCGCTTAGGGTTCTCAGAAGGTGTCCGAGTTCCTGGCCGAAGGTGGCCGCGGCGACACCGCCGTTAAAGGCGCCCAGTCTCGTGTTAATCAGACGCAGTTCCGTCAAAAGGGCATCAAGCTGTGGCCCCAGTTCCGTTGAAGACTGATCCATGCTCCGTTCGCGTCCTGGCATTGCCCTAGCTGCACGCTTCGTGCCGGGCACCAGTGGCCGGCCGCCTGCCCTCGTTCCCGACACGCGGCTGTCGCATCACCCGTTAGCGGGTAGACGCGAGGACGGGACGGACGCCGTCCTCATGGAACTGAGGAGGTCACGCCACGTGCCTGAAAGGCGTGTCCGACGAAGAGATGTGCCACCTCGGACGTCGCCGTGGTGATCCTGCCCAGGCTTGTGAGGGACCCCGTACTGTTCCAAATCGCTGCCGAGCGTGTGCAGCATGCGGCCGAACACTTCACGCGGCTCGCTCATAGTAGTTCAGCAAGCCACCGAGCCGCGGACGCCGACGGATCCCGCCCTCGTGTCGCCTTGGCGTGCTCCTATCGATAACTCGATACTCGAGTCCTTGGTGATTCCACTCGCGGTGGTAGTGATCGACGAATTCCCTGAGGGCGCGTCGATAGTGGCGCTCGCCGAGGGGCATCGTCCGATCGAGGCACTCGTGCCTTGAGTATCCGGGCAATCGTCAAGTGGCCGACGAAATGCCCGACATTCGTGAGCCGCCTTCCGCGTGTAGCCCCACGTGGGATTCTCTTCCGCCATCCGCACCCACCAACCGGCGGATCTCGACGAGCACACCCTGGCGACCGGAGCGCTTCCTCGCGTAGGTCCACTTTCGCGCGATAAACTCGCGATGCCATCGGAGAATCGTGTCCGGCGCACGACCGTGGCGATCTGGCGCAAGACCCCGCCGTCCCACCCGATACCCAGCGTGGCCAGGCGGCACCGCTCGGCATCGGTGAACTCGAGCCGCTGCCGACCCAGCTGCCCTCGAAGGACGCGATTCTCTTCCATCAGATACGCGACGCCCTGTCGCTCCTGGCGATCCAACCAACCCGGTCAGGACCGCGAGTACCATCTGGAAAGCCAACGCGTCAATCACGCCGGGAGACTATAGCAAGGAGCGAGATCGACTGCCCAAGTGCCGTCGACCGAGTGGTGGGACACTAAGCGTTGATACCCGCTAGCCGCCGACGGTCGCCGACGACTGCGGCTGATCGCCGGCTGGCGATCTCGGAAGGAATGACCGGCCACTTCTGTTTAATCGAACCGCACGCGTTCCTTAGAACCCATCACCGTTTCCGAATTCGCCGAGATGGAGTTTCTGGTAGGGACAGGTGCCGTGCGCACCAGAGTGGTACGCAACATGCTGTTCTCAATAGTGCCTATGTGGACGCTGATCGTACAGTGCACCGCTCTCAAGCATGATCCAGTTCTCAAAGTCGCCCAACGAGGTGGGTCCGTGGTACGGCTTGCTACTCGTCGGCGCGTCTCGACGCTCCGCAGTAGGCGATGACCGGCGACTTCGACTCCTCGATCGTCGAGAGTACTGCGCACCGGCCTTGGCCTATGCCTCGCTCGCCATGGCTTATGACCCAATCGTGGCACGATCTGCTCTTTGCCCACTGGCGCGTCGACGTGTCGGAGGTGCGCCGAGCGGTTCCGACGGCTTTCGACCTCGATCTCTTCAACGGTGAGGCCTGGCTGGGGGTAGTGCCGTTCCACATGACGAACGTTGGCCTTCGGGCGACACCAGCGGTGCCGTGGATCTCGGCGTTTCCCGAGCTCAATGTCCGGACCTACGTTCGAGTGGCGGATCGGCCGGGTGTGTACTTTTTCAGTCTTGATGCCGCCCGCTGGGTGGCGGTTGCTGCGGCGCGGGCGTGTCTGAATCTGCCCTACTACGCAGCGGACATGACGGTCGAGCGTCGTCACGACGTTCTACGTTACGAGAGCGCGCGTCGAACGCGCGAGCCTGCAGGTTCAAGGCCACCTACGAACCCACAGGCCGACGGTTCAACGTGTCACCTGGTTCGATCGAGTACTTCCTCACCGAGCGGTACTGTCTGTACCATCACAATCGTCGCGGCCATCCGTACCGCCTGGACCTTCACCATCTGCCGTGGTCCCTCCAAGAGGCACGCGCAGAAATCGTCGTGAACAGCATGGCGGAGGCCAGTGACGTGACGGTCAACGGCGCACCCGCGCTATTGCACTTCGCACGGCGCCAAGACGTGGTTGCGTGGCCGCCGGCGCGCTTCGCCGGGCGATCAGCGGAGTGTGCGAAACGTCACCGAGTAGCGCAACTGTGCCACCGGCGGAATGTGATGTTCGTACGTCTGTCGCGATTCCCCCGCCATCAGGTACGCCGAGCGACGGTCCAGCACAATCTCGTGTGTCGCCGACCGACGAGGCGACGTCGGGACCGAAGGGGAACGGTACGGCCGGAACTTCATTCGACAGGCGGACAGGAGCGAGATCCCGGCAACGATGTCGTATTGGGGTGCGTCGCGATGCCATCCGATGGGAGTGCCGGGGCGGTACTCATTGATCAGAGCCATGGCGAACGCGTCGGAATCGATGCCGGACCAGTGGGCAATTTTTGCGCGCAAGGGCAAGAGGAATGCTGGAAGCGGCCCAGTTGCTGCCCGGTCGTAGGACTGGCCGAAGAACGCCACTCGCCGCCGTGCGACGACACCGCGCATCTCGAAGTCCGCAAACGCGACATCGGCGATCGCTTCGAGGAGAAGTCGCTCATCGGCCTCAGTGATGAAGTCCTCGCAATAGTTGAAGCCCAACGGGCAATCGCGTTCGAAGAGACTTCGGGACGCTACCATGATCCCAGTGTCCCATGCCCGTGGCCCCAACTGACGCGCGAGTCCAGCAGCCGGAGCGTAAGAGCGAGACTTAATGGGACCGCTGATGCCGACGAGTAGGACTGCGGACGTTCGGATCGGAACGGCGGGGTGGGCAGTCCCGCGCGCGGTGGCATTCCGATTTGAGTCCGCAGCAACGCATCTGGAGCGTTACTCCCACTTACTCCGTTGCACTGAGATTAACTCATCGTTTCACCGGCCGCACGCCGCAGCCACGAACGCGAAATGGCGCGACAGCACCCCTCCAGATTTTCTTTTCGCCGTCAAGATGCCGCGGACGATTACACATGAACGAAGCTACCGGACGCGCGAGACCCATTTGTCACGCTTCTGGCCCACCCCCAGAGTGACCGCCTGGCCGAGAAACGAGGGCCGATACTCGTGCAGTTGCCGCCGTCGCTGTCGTTTGAAGCCCCAGAGTGACGCGATTTCTGGACGTAGTGCGAACGGTTTACAAGGGGCCTATGGTTTGCGAGCCGAGGCACGCGACGTGGTTCTCGCACGCGGTGGCGTCGCTATTGGATCGGTACGGAATCTCAAGAGTCGCGGCCGATCCGCCACGGGCGCCGGAAGCAACCGCTCCGGCGGGCTGGCCGCGCATCGGGCTGCGCCGTTCTTCGCCGTGCTGGGTCGCCTCCAACGTAACCGCAGGCTCGCACCACGAGTATTGGACAGCGACGGTGATTATGTCGTGCGGGAATTGGCCGTCCTCGCCCCCACTGACCGCGTCGAGCACATAGGGGATCACCGAGGCCGACATGCCGCAACGGTAGGTGAAGGCGCGGATCGTCGTGGAGGCGTCGTTCGTGGAACCCGCGATGGCCTACTCCCGCAGCCGGAGTTCGGCTGTTCGCACCGGATAAGAACCCGCGAGACGTTCAACGCCAACCCTGGGGAGGCTGTTCGCTATTGCACAGATGTGGTGGTGGTTGCTTAGAACCCTTTCATGGATGTCAGGCGGCAAAGCGCATCGATCGAGCTCAATTAGGGGCCGGCGGAGCACGTGCGCCGAACCTCTCTGACCGAGTGCTGGCGCTCCGCCTTGAAGGAGCTCGCAGCCGCAGGATGAGCCGGTGAAAGCCCCGCAAGCGATAACTGCAGCCGGTAGTGGTCAAGTGCGGTGGCCGGCGAGCCGTGCGCGCCTCAGTCAATCTCGTCTACCTCAATCCTCCGTTCAATTCCAACGCCAGCTACAACGTCTTGTTTGCTGAGAAGGACGTGCGCGGGCCGCATCGCAGATCAAAGCCTTCGAGGACACCTGGGAGTGGGACGAAAGCGCTGCGCGTGCGTACGAGGAAGTCGTCGAGCAGGGCGGGCGCGTGTCTCAGGCAATGCGTTTCGGACGCTGCTCGGCGACTCCGACATGATGGCGTAGCTCGCCATGATGGCGCCGCGCTTGTCAGAGTTTCGGCACGTCTTGAAACAGACCGGCAGCCTTTACCTGCACTGCGACCCGACTGCCAGTCACTACCTGAAGTTGCTACTTGATGCCGTGTTCGCGCCTCAGCAATTCCGAAACGAAATCGTCTGGAAGCGAACGACGGCCCCAGTAGCGCCAAGAAATTCGCGCCTGTGCATGACGTGCTGCTCTATTACGGCAAGACCGACCGGGTTACGTGGATCGGGCCGCGTACTGATTACGAGCAGGCGTACCTGGACAAGTACCTACCGCTTCGATGATGGGGATGGCCGTCTGTACTGGCGAGGTGATCTCTGCGCGGCCGGCGTCAGGCACGCTCGTGCGACATGCACTGTTTTCATGGTTAGGGGGATCGTAGGCCGCCCGAGCCCACCACCCTTCCACGCGCAGCACACACTTTCTGTCAACGATCGCCGGCCTCGCGCACGTGACCCCTCGGACGATGCCGCTGGCGCTCGCGGCGCCCCACTGCGCGAATTGTCAGCTACCCGACAGATCGCGTCGCGCCGAGTGAGGTAGGTTCGTACGTCCCTGTTTCGGAGGCACGTATGCCATCGCACGATGCAACCCAGACATCGGCCCGTGGTCCCGTGGTCCCGCCCTGCACGAACTGCCAACTATCGGAACGCGTGCATCCAGTTGCGCTTCAGGACTTGTCTCCCGGCGTCGAGTACTGGCGCTGCGCCGACTGCGGTTTCGTCTGGGCGACGTATGATGGCGAGGACCTGAGAAAGTTCTAGCGCGTAGGTTCGCATGAAGACGTCGGGCCCAATCCCGCTCAACTGCCCGCAGTGCGGCAAACCCTTGCCGTATGTCGCCAACGACAAGCCGACCCAAACGTACATTTTACTGGTGCCCTAAAGACGGGTTCTTTAAACTGACGGCCGACCGCTTTGAGCTCGTGGGGGCGATTAGGCCATGCAGCGCCTCTGCGTTAGTGGCGAACCGGCGAGCAACAGCTTCTCTAGTTGCCGGTGCCACAGCGCCGAATGCTCGCGTGGCCGCGCAAGTCGCCCTCAGTCGGCTGGCGGCCAGCTTCGAGCGCGACGCGCAGAATGTCGAGCGCATCGAGCAGGCCGGCCCCCATGTCCGCGGTGCGGCTCAGCGCGGCGATCAACTCGGCGCGTTCCCCCGTGCTAGGTTCACGCGCCATTCTCCAAGCGGCGCGATAGCGCGGCGAAGCCTGCTCTAGATAGCGGTCGCTCTTTGCGATCACCGGAAGTTCTCGATCAACATCAGGTCGGCGCCGTCATTCACCACCTTGTTGTACAGGATCGTCGTCCCATCTGGCGAAACCGAAAGGCCCATGGGGTAGTAATAGGACGAATACCTCTCAAGTCGGCCAATCAGCCGATCCTGACCCGTTGACGGCTTCATGACGTGAACAGCCGGATCGCGGTCCGAACCACACGCCACGTAGTAAATGTTCAGACGTAACAGAAAAGGCAGTCGGCTTGGCACACTTCACGAGTTGCCGCGGCGAACCGCCACTGAGCGACAATAGAAAGCGACCCGGCCCATCCGTGGGTTGTCGTGCTCTTGATCCGTCGGCCGCCGCCACCCAGATCTCAGAGACCTCACCAGCGCGCGCGGTGCCGAAGGCGATGCGACGGCCATCAGGTGAAAACTGAGGTTGAAAGTCGGCGAATGACCCTGCGACAACGGGTTCTGGGGGGCGGCCTGGCTGAAGTCGGTAGATATCGACGTCAAAGAATGATCGCGTGAAAGCGACGCGATCTCGCGACAGCACGGTTGCCGGCTCCATCGCCCCTACGCCAGCTGGCCCGGCGGCGCTCGCCGTTTCAACATCCACAGCCAGCGGCGGGCGCCGCGGCGGGGGCTGGCATTCGAGGCGAAGTTCCCCGGTCTGAACGCGTAGCTCAGGCGGCCCGCGACCAGCGATCGGCATAACGCGCTACGCTACGGACATGAATCGACGGAAGGCGTGGCAGAAGGTTCTCGATTCCGAAGTGAAGCGTTGGTCGGCCATGTCTTGCGGGCAGTTGGTTTCAGAACTCCACGAAGTGCAAGGGTATGAGGTGGAATTCGAGTCGAAGCAGTATCAGGTAGAAGTGGAGCTTTTAGAGAACACTGAGAAATACCTTCACGTCATGGTGGCCGTCGACGACGGTAGCCTTCCGGCATCCATCTCACCATTGACCCACTCCTTCATCTGCCAAAAGCCGACTGTTTAGGCGGTTGCGCGGTTACCATGTCACCGAAACGAGTGCGCCGAGGGCGCCTCGCCCGAGAGCAGGTGCCGCTGTTGCGTGCGCGCCGGCACCGCGCCTGTAGATCTCGCGGTCGCGGTGGATGAGGGCATCGATCCCGACGCCAACAGCGGTGCCCAGGCCGCCCAAATAACAGCGTGCCCGCTACGTAGTTGCCCGCGTCCGGCTCGGAACAGCCTATTACCGCCGGATCGCAGCCGCTCGCGGTAGCGATCGCCGCCGGTCCCAGTGCTGCGCCGACACCCAATCCAATCAGAGCCCCGTTCGCGAGAGCGTCGTTGGGGCGATCGATCCGGACGATGCGGTCGGTACGCAACATCGACGCTCTTTCCATCCACGAGCATTCTGAGCCCGTCAGCCGCGATGATGCCTATTCTGCCTTTGAACTCCTGCTCCTCGTCGTCAGTGATCGACATCCTCTGACCATCCTTCACGCGCGTTTGAACATTTTCGGCGTTCGTCTGCGCCAATGAGGGCGACGACACGAAGAGAATAGCGAGCGCCGCGGAGCAATTGCGGATCATCTCGTTCGCATTGAGTGGTTTGAGGCGCGACAAGGATAGCCGTCCGCCGAATTGTGTCAGACCTGCTAATGTCGCGCGAGCACTTACGGTCGTTTCGTCGAAGTGGTGGCCGTCAACGATTCAGACGTGCGCACAACGTCGTGGGCCGGGGCCTGCGGCTGCTGCGGTTCGACGGCTCCCTGCGGTAAAAGATGCGTCCGGGCGTTGACCTCGTCGGTCGAACATGGAGGCAGAACAAATGAGATGGCCAGCGTCTTTGATCACGGGCATCTCCGTAGCGCTTGGCGTTCTCGTCGTGCAGACGTTTCCGGCGTCGGTGGCGCGCGCTCAAGAACACGGTGCATGCGCGACCCGTCGAAGGATCAAGTGAAGTTCATCACCGTCGATCAAGATGTACAGCTTGAGGTGCTTGACTGGGGTGGCTCGGGTGGTGCGATCATTCTGCTCGCTGGGTCCGGCAATACCGCACACGTCTTCGATGATTTCGCACTCAAGCTGAGCGACTGCTGCCACGTCTACGGTGTCACTCGACGCGGTTTCGGCATGTCGAGCCACCCCCCGACTGGGGTACCACGATCAGCGCCTGGCCGACGACGTGCTACAGGTGCTAGATGCCTTGCAGCTCGATCGTCCCGTGCTGGCCCGGAATGCATCGGTTTATGCAGAGAGTCAAGTAGAAGCTCATATTTCCGAGCCGGCGAAGCGCCCGCGGTTCTCCTCCATCGCGGAAGAACGATCCGGTTCGAGACCTTCTGGGACGGTGTCGGTTTTCAGCAGGAAGGGACCCTGCCTTTTCAAAACCTTTCCCCTCTGACTTGTCCACTCGCCTGAGCGCGCGTGGTGTGGCGTCAGCGTGCCCTATCCACGCGGTTTCTGTCTAGACTTTCGCCTCCTGGACTGGTCGGAGGAGAGCCTGCAGGCGCTCGGCGGCGGTCGGGGGAGCGCGACTGCCGGTTGAGGGTTGCCGCCGAGTGCCCCGTCGTGGCGCGGGCCGGGCGTCACGCATCATCGCGAGCGCTCCTTCGCGTCCTTGACGAGCCGTGGCTTGAGCCGAGGCCGATACGATTCCCCCTCGATGACCAAGTCGTACGCATTACTGGTGAAGCGATCGATGGCGCTTTGCGCGCGGACCGGGTCGGCAAAGGTGGCGAGCCATTCGTCCGGTCCGCGATTCGAGGTGACGACGATGGAGGCGGTGCGATAGCGCTCGAGGAGGGCGACTCTCGACGGGGTCGAGGATGTCGATGGCGAAATCATCGAGGATGAGCAAGTCGACCGCGACCAGCTTGCGGAGTTCCGCTTCGTAGCTGTGATCCAGCCGCGCGTGTTTCAGCGTTTTGAGCATCTGGTCGGTGCGGACGGCACACACGGTGGCGCCACGCCGGCAGGCGATGTGGCCGAGGGCATGTGCGAGAAACGTTTTGCCGACACCGACCGGGCCGACCAGGGTGACATGGGCGTGCGCGTCGAGGAAGCGCAGCGTGGCGAGCTCATTGAGGAGGGCGCGATCGAAGGTGACCTTCGCGGTCGCGTCCCAGGCGTCGAGGCGCATGGAGGGATCCAGGCGAGCCTTCTGGACGCGCAGCGTGACGGCGAGGGTGTCGCGCCGCGCGATTTCGTCGCTCAGGACCTGCAGCAGGAGATCCTGATGTGGCATCTTCTGCTGGCGCGCCAGCGTGAGGCGCTCGGGCAGCGTGTCGAGCATGCGCGACAGCTTCAGCCGCCGCAGGACGGTTTTGAGATCCGGACTAATCACATCGGGGGTCGTCATTGCGAGTCCTCTCCTTCGGATGACGCCGCGGGACGGAGCGGCAAGGCGTACTGCGTCGCCGGGCGGAGATAGCGCGCGCGTGGCATGACGCGCGCGGGCGGTGCGGGTGGGGACGGCGGGACGCCTTGCTCGAGCATGCGTGTCAAGCGGTGGACGTCGAGCATGTCGGCGTCGAGGGCGACGGTGCAGACCGCGGTGACGCGCGGGGCGCCGTAGCGGCGTACCAGACCGAGCAGGGCGTAGACGCGCCGCATCCGCGTCCACGGCAAGGGGCTGTCGAGCAGCGCCGCGGCGTAGCGACCGATCACCTCGCCGGCGGCCTCGGCCTGCCGGCGGAGTGCGTCGACATTGCGCATCGCGTAGACGCTGCGCTCGACCGGATAATCGCTCGGGTCGATCGACCGGCCGCCGGGCGCCTGCCGCGGATGCGTTTTGATCAGCAGCCCACGCGCATAGAAGCGGACGAGCTGGGTGTCAGCCCGCGCGGTGATCCACTGCCCGACGTACGGGTGCGGAATCGAGTAGAGCGCTTTGGCGACGACGGCGAGCTGATCGCGCCCGACCTTCGGCTCGCTCCACAGCGGGATGTCGTACGGCGTGGTCGGCGCCGGGAGCAGGCGCGCCTGCTCCTCGGTCTGAAAGTGCTCGAGCGGACGGCGTTGCGTGCGACTGTGGCGGCGGAGGCCGTAGTCATTGAGGCACCAATCTCGGCCCCGCGCGCGGGCCTCCTCGAGGGTCGTCAGGACTTCACCGGCAAAGCCGTCATCGCGCACGCCGGGCACCGCGCGCTCGACCCGCCCTTTGTCGCGGGGCGACCGGACCCGCGCGGGGTCGATGTGAAAGTGCCGGACCTGCGCGTATTCGAGAAAGGCCGGCGTGATGCGGGGCGTCAGGGGATCCGCGTCGATGATGATCGCCTTGATGTTATCGGGGATGATGACTTTGAAGACGCCGCCAAAGAAGTCCCACGCAGCCTCGCAGGCTTCGATCGCGCGCGCCGTCGTTTCCTCGAAGGTGGGATAGACGAAGCGGTGGCGCGAGCGCACCGCCGTAAAGATCCAGGCGCGAAACCGCCGTTTCTTCCCCGGCAGCGTGAGCCAGCCGACCCAGCCCGTGTCGAGCTGCAGCTCGTGCCCGGGCTCGCCGTCGAGGACCGGGATCGTCGTCGCCGTCTTCCCAAACTGCAGCTCGAGGACCGCGAAGCGGTGCAGGGTGGGATACGCAATGTCGACGCCCTGCCGCACCAGCAGCTTGCGAATCTTGGTGAGGCGAAGACCCGTCGCCCAGCCAGCGCGCGATCGCCGCGCGCTGCTCGACACACCGGCCCCAGCTATCGCCTCGCGGCCGCCCGCCGGCCGGATGCAGCGCGAGGAGGACCTGGCGGACCTCCGCATCGCTGACTGTCGGCGTCACACAGACACCCGCCGTCGCGGCGGCGCCCAGATAGCGCCGCACGGTTTTTGGATCGAGCCCCAGCTGGGCGGCGATGCGTTTCTTCGGCAGGCCCTCGCCTCGGAGCCGAAGGACTTCCCGGATTTCGATCATCGTGACCTCGCGATACATCCACGCCTCCTGGTCCCGTGGCACGGCCCAGGACCGGAGACGTCTATCGCGCGGTCAGGCGAAAGGGGGGAAAGGTTTTGAAAAACTCCTCCCCGACGGGAGGAAAGGTTTTGAAAAACCTCACCCCAGAGGGGGGAAAGGTTTTGAGAAAGTCGTCAGGAAAGGGTCCCTACGTTTTGAGAACCGACAGACGGTGACTTCATCGCCATTCACGAAGATGCCGCAACCGATCTCGGTGTAGCGCCCTGTCATGTTTTGATAGTGGCCTCCCCCTGGACCTTCGCTCCAGAAGGCATCGATAGCGCCAGTAACGACGTTTCGCACCGAGCCGAACTGGCTCAACGGCCACCAAGGGGCCTCATTCTCCGCGGTCGATCCGCCTGTGGCGTCCCAATGCTGATGGGCGACATGGGCGAGGCCGTCCACGCGGGCGGACACCGCCGCGAATGTCTCAAGGTCGGTTGAGCGCGTGAGGCCGGGCCGGCCAACGCTTGCTCTGCGCTCGTTCGTCAGATCGATACAGAGCGCCAACTCCGAAGCGTACGACGTGCCAGGGCTTGGGCCAGCAGGGCTCGGGCCAGCAGGGCTGGGGGCGCCACCGCAGCCACTCGCAGCGGCCAAACCCGCGGCGGCAACAATGAAGACAACACAACAACGCATTGTGCGCGGGTATCCCCTACGCCGTTGGGCGCTAGGGGCCAACCTCGCCACACTGGCCCTTTAGTGTCGATAGCGATGTTCTGTTCAGGACAGCGAAGAAACGGTGTACCGCCAAGTCGTGTGCCAGCGCGCGCGTTGTTGGACCGTCTAGCCCTTTAGCGGGATGATTTTTCTCGCGCAAAGGGCCTCGAAGCGTTGCGGGCCGGCGAGCATCAGAACGCGGAGTTTTTTAACTCGAGGTAGTACGGACCGAGCCAGGCGTGCGGGTCAGAAGTTATGGGCCATCGTTCGTGAGTCCGCATGGGTTGCGTCACAAACCACGTCACAACTGACGCCGCTCAGCGTTGCCGGAGATCGAAAACCCTTGCATTAATTGGTCGGGGCGACTGGATTCGAACCAGCGACCCCCTGCGCCCAAGGCAGGTGCGCTACCAGGCTGCGCTACGCCCCGACATCTGAAGCTCCTCATTGTACTGCGGTTTCTGCAGCTCGCCCCTTCGACCGCTTCGCTTGCCTGGCGAAATCGTCGCAGAACTGTCCCAGCACGCAATTGACCGCCCCGAACTCCCGGTCGCCGTCGGTCGACGACGGCCGGCAGCCGAGCGCCGCGCGCCTCCTGCGATCCCCAATCCCTGATCCTGAGCCCGGGTTAGAGTACGGGATGGAACACGCATTCGTGGTCTTGCGCTCGCGCGGCCCGGCGTGGGACGACTCGAAGCCTTTGGAGGATCAGTTGGACTGGGTAGCCCATGCGGCATTCATGGACCAATTGTTCGAGCAGGGATTCGCCGTCCTTGTGGGTCCGTTGGAGGGCACCCGCGATGCGCTCCTCATTCTTCGCGCCTCCACAGCATCCGAGATTCTCGAGCGCCTTGCTACGGATCCGTGGACGACTAACGGCATCCTCGTGACGAAGCAGATAAGTCCTTGGCAGATACGTCTCGGCACGCTGGGCTAGGAAGTCGATCGGTGTCTCGAATCGAACCGACAGCGCGGGACATCGCCAGGCTCGGGCTCGTTCGCCCGCCGCTTGTGTATCTGACGTCAATTGTCCTCGGGACGCTGATCTACCTAAACCCGGAAGGCAGTTGTGTTGACGCAGAGCGAGAGCCGTGTGGAGCACGCCGCCCGGCGCAACACGAAAATGCGTCGGAGCGAGTCGTCCGCGGCGGTCTAGGGGCAACAGCTCGGTGCATCGCACAACCCCGCTGCCGCTCATCGTTAGATGTCCTTTGGGGAAGCAGGACCGCCGCGCGAGCGACAGTGTACCGAGCCGGAGACGCATTTTCCGGCGTGCGGAACCGGCTCTCGATCCGCGTCAATACGACTGCTGTTCCGTTTAGCCGCGCCACTCCCGTTTGTTCCTCAGACTCTCGCGGTGCCGCTCGGAGCGTCTCTCATCGTGGCCGCCATCGCATTGGACTACAAGGCTTCGGTCCGTCGCTGGCTCTAGCCCCAGGACTCCCTTGAGTTCGTCAACTCCCAAGCTCCAACCTCCAACTCCCAACGCCAACCGCCAACTCCCAACGCCAACCTCCAAGATCCAACCTCCCACGTCCAACGGCCAAGTCGATCCTTGAGCGAGCAATCGATTGGGAGTTGGGAGTTGGGAATTGGGAATTTGAAGTTGGGAGTCAACGAGCGCGCGTCGCTCGAGTTGTCGCTCGCCGACGCCGTCCTCCCGATTTCCCCATCTTGGCGGCTATGTAACGGTACGCGCCGGTGACGAGATCGCGCAGCGCGTCGGCCCGAACGCGGGAAAGCCGGACCAACACACAGGGGTAGTTCAGGTAATGGTCCTTCAGGTAGTACGTGTCAGGATCGTCCTCGATGAGGGCGTCGCGGTCGGCGAAGTCCATCATGACGACCAGCGTGCTCGGCTCGGCGGACTTGTGGGAGGCAATGCACACGAACATCTTTCCGCCGACCTTCAATGTGGGCTTGCCCCACGTGGTCGTCACCTCCACGTCCGGAAGCGTGCGACCGATCGACTCGACGCTCTTGAAGGTGTACCCGCGTGGCATGCGTTCGAAACTTCAACGGCCGCGATAGCGGAGAAAGACGACGCCACTCCTGAAGCGGCACTCGTCCACCAACTCGAGCTCGACACGGATGTCGAGGGGCAGGTACGACGTTCCACCACCGACGGCGATCGGATTGACGAACAAGTGTACTCGTCTCATTCTCGAGTTCTCGAGTTCTCGAGTTCTCGAGTTCTCGAGTTCTCGAGTTCTCGATTTCTCGATTTCTCGCTTTACTGCGCCCACCCCAGCACCTCGTACATCCGGCGGCCCAAAAGAAACGTGCCGACCGACCGTGTGAGCTCGTTGATGACGGTGTGCAACTCCTCGTCCGGCACACTCCAGTCGAACTTGCCGTCCCGGTCGGCGATGTAGCCGTCGAGCGACATGATCCCCGGGTAGATCAACTTGGCCATGCAATCTGAAGCTTATAGTGATAGCGCTTACGTGCTGTTGAGGTTTGGTGACAAGCAGTTGTGTTGACGCGGAGCGAGAGCCGTGTGGAGCACTCCGTCGGCGGCAGCCCGAAAATGCGGCGGAGCGAGGCTTCGCGGCGGTCTGCGGGCAACAGCTCGGCGCATGCAACATCCCGACGCCGCTCTTCGTTAGATGTTCTCGCGAGAAACCCGGACCGCCGCGCCACCGATAGTGTACCGAGTCGGAGATGCATTTTCCGGAGTGCGGAACCCGGCGCTCGGTCTGGGTCAACGCAACTGCCGTCGCAGCGCCTGTGTCAGGGCACAAGGTCCGTGGCCGCCCTACCGCTCATCACATCAACAGGCAGTCAGATATGTTCGTGCATAGCCGGTGTCCAAAACCGGCTCGCCCGCGCGTCATTGTGACAGCCGGACGATGCTCCCGGCCGGAAGCAGGAGAAAAACCGATGCGATACATGATGCTGATCCACCATGACGAACCCGCCCTCGCCGCCGCCCCCCAGAAGGAACTCTGGGCCGAATACGGGGCGTTCAACGACGCCCTGAGCAAGGCGGGCGTCGGCATGGCCTCGGGCGAACGGCTGCAGCCGAGCTCAGCGGCCACCACCGTGCGCCAGAAGAATGGCAAGACCGATGTGCTCGATGGCCCTTACGCCGATACCAAGGAACAGTTCGCCGGCTATTTCTTCGTCGCCGTGCCCGACCTCGATGAGGCGATCGCCTGGGCCAAGCGCTGCCCCTCGAGCAAGTACGGTTCGATCGAAATCCGTCCGGTGCTCGAAGCGTAGCAGCCCGTGATGAAACCCTGGCGTCGCACCGAGACGAACGAGGCGCCTCGCCGGCAAGGCGCGACGACCGCGAATACCGGGTTGTATTTAAGGGAGGAGCAACGCAGCCCGCGAGGATGCATCGTTCGTCGAATGCAGCCAGGGTTTCACCACGGACTGCGAGCAAACTGGAAATGAATCGTGCCGACGAGGCCGGCCGCGCCGCCGAGCGTGTAGCCCGAGAGAGCTATGGCCGCCTCGTCGCCTTCCTTGCGGCCCGGACGCGCGACGTGGCGGGGGCGGAGGATGCGCTCAGCGACGCCTTCGCGGAGGCGCTTCGGACGTGGCCGGTTGACGGGGTGCCAGAGAACCCGGACGCCTGGTTGCTCACCGTCGCCCGGCGGCGGCAGACTGACGCGATACGGCGACGCCAGACTCGAACGGCGGGGCAGGAGCATCTGACGCGAATGGCCGACGAGCTCGAGGCCGCTGCCAGGGAGGGCGAGATGATCCCGGATCGGCGCCTGGCGCTGATGTTCGCCTGCGCGCATCCGGCGATCGAGCGCGGCATGCGAGCGCCGCTGATCCTGCAGACCATACTCGGCCTCACCGCCGAGGAGATTGCCGCCGCCTTTCTCACTCCGCCCGCCACCATGGGCAAGCGCCTGGTGCGCGCCAAGATGCGCACCCGCGACGCGGGCATTCCTTTCCGTATTCCCGAGAAGGAAGAACTGCCCGAGCGGCTCCAGGCCGTGCTCGACGCCATCTATGCCGCTTATTCGAAGGGGTGGAACGAGGTGGGCGAGGCAGGCGTCCCCGAAATCGCCGACGAAGCGATCTGGCTTGGACGGCTCGTGGTCTCGCTGATGCCTGAAGAGCCCGAGGCCAAGGGCATGCTGGCGCTGATGTTCTATGCCGAGGCGCGCCGTGCCGCCCGGCGCGACGCCAGCGGGGCGTACGTGCCGCTCGAGGAGCAGGACGCAACGCTCTGGGACGATGGACAGATCGCTGTCGCCGAGGACCTGCTCCGCGAGGCCAGCCGCTCGGGCCCAACCGGCCGCTACCAGCTCGAGGCAGCGATCCAGTCGGCCCATACGGTGCGACGCTTGACGGGACGATCGAACTGGCCGGTCGTGGTCCAGCTCTACGATCACCTGTTGGCGCTGACGGGGTCACCGGTTGTGGTGCTCAACCGCGCCGTGGCGCTCGCCGAAATCGAAGGACCGGAGGCCGCCCTCGCCGCCATCGAACCGCTCGGTGCCGACAAGCGCATGCTCGGGTATCAGCCCAGAGCTCATTTGAGTGTGTCAACTTCCAAATTCCCAACTTCCAATTGCGCTTGCCCAGGTTTTGCAGGACTTCTTGGGAGTTGAGAGTTGGGAGTTGGGAGTTGGAGGTTGGAGGTTGGAAGTTGAGGCTCGCGACCGCAACTGAGTTCTGGTCTAGACGAAGACCGCGTTGAAGTCTAGCGGGTCAGGCGCAGGCCTGCGTGTCACCTGTTGCGCGCAGCGACCCGTCGGAGCAGGCCGACAAGCGACCACGAAAAATGCGCGAAGCGAGAGTTCCGCGGCGGTCTGGCCGCGGCAGCTGGATGCCGGGATCTCCCCATCGCCGCTCTTCGCTTGCCTGCGGCCTGCGATAAACCCTGACCGCCTCGTTCGCGGCAGAGGTAGCGAGTCGAAGCGCATTTTTCCGGCTTGCGGAGCCGGGTCGCGGCGGGCAATAGGTGAGACGCAGGCGGCGGTTCGGTGACATCCACGCGGGCGTGGGCACCTGCGATCATTTCTTCACGAAGGCGTCCACGTCCTTGTCGTCGACCGGTATCAGGTCCTCGCCATTGACCCAGAACGACTTCAGCTCTCCGGTCCCGAGCGTGTACTGGCCAGGGTTTGACGGATCGCGAGTGTAGGTCGTGAACCCAAAGTCAGTGACCGCGCCCTTCCCCGGTCCGGCGCTGAACGAATTCAAGACGTCGTCGGTGAACGACGGCAGCGAGGCCGGGCTCACCGTGCGGCCGGCATCCTTCACCTCCTTCCATACATCGTCGATCGGCCTGTAGATCCGATACTGCGCGAAAGCTGCCGCGTTGTGAGCGGCGGCATTGACGGGCGCAACGAGCACGCGTGTGCCGCGGTATCCCGTCCAGATGTATTGCACGATGTTGCTCGAGCGGCGCGACAGCTCGCGGACCCAGGCGTTGGCGCCGAGGTGTTCGGCCGAATTCATGATGATCTGCTGCCCCTGCTCGGATCGATAGAGGCTTGCCCCGGCGTTGAGCCTGAAGATCTTGCCGGCGCGATCGCTCGCGGGCATCGCCGCCAGCTCGCCCTTGAGCCGCTCTTCTGTGCCTTGCACCGCCTGCGTCATCGTCTGGGTGACGGCCTCGGTGATGTCGTAGGTCTTTTCCTTGCCGCGATCCCAGCGATTCACGACAACGGAGAACTTTCCTTCGCCGCCCTTGAGAGTGCCGACAGCCTTGCCGATGCTCAGGAGGTTCTGCAGCTCCTGATAGCTGGCGACGCGCTTGGGAAGATTCGCGCGAAGTCCATCGGCATTGATGTCGACGACATACGGGAAGTACCAATGCGTGAAGACTGCGGTATCGGGTTTCTGGCCGGGCGCAGCCGGGCGTTCGCCCTGGCGATCCCAGATGCCGGTCAGCGGCTCCGCGCCGAGCGCCGCGAAGAACGAGATCTCGGCGCGGCCTCGGGCGATCCATGCCTCCTGTGCCTTGAGCGCGGCGCCGATTGGTCCCAGCAGCTCGTTGATGACTTGAATCGCGCCCCCGACGCCAACCGCGCCCTTCGCGAGCCGGCTGCCTCCACCCGCCTGGCCTGGGGCGTACGGCTCGGGATCATACGGTCGTGCGTAGAAAGACGGCCCTCCCGGCGTCTTGACCTTGACCAGTTGCTCGCCGGTGAGCGGATCGAATGCCATCGCCTCGCCTTTGATGGTCTCGAGGCGATACCAACGCGCGCCCTCGAAGAGGCCGAAGAACACCTCACCCGTCTTCGCATCCCGCGCCTCGATGAAGGTCTGATACGGAACCACGATGACGTCGCCTTCCTTGACCTGGGGCACGCCGCCCTCCGGCGCGGTTGCCGCAGGCATCGGCGGCGGATCGAAGACGTTTCGACTCCTCGCCGCCGGCGCTGGCGCAGGCGCCTCTGCTTCGCCGACGTGAATCGCCTGCCGGATGGCAAGGGGATTCATCTCGCCTACCCTGATGTTCGCGCCTTCCTGCTGCAGCCGGTACATCCGGCCGCCGACCGTCGCGTAGCCGCCGTTCGCTTCAATCACGCGCTTCGCCGTTGCAGGATCGCTGAGCTCCGCGTACTCCTTCAGCTCGACCGCCTTCTTCACGCTGCCCGACACTTTTTTGCCGAACTGTCGCATGTTCTCCAGCGTCTCGGGGGCCAGCTGGCCGGGCGGGACTGGCTTTTCACCTTCAGTCACACGACTGAGGGCGGCCTGCGCTTCGGCCGGCGTGGGCGGCGTGTCGCGCGACGCCAGCGTGACCAGCTCGAGCCGCTGCTGCGCGGTCAGCGAGCCGCTCCAGGAAAGCGCGATGCGGATCAGCTCGCGCGTGTTGAGCGTGTAGTGATCGTCTTCCTTGGGAACGCCCTGGCGGCCGACCGTCGCGAAGATCTGCGCGTGGAAGCTTTCGGTTCGCTGAGTGGTATATACCGTCAGGTCCATGCCCGTCGCGCCACTCGACAGCGCACGGACCACGCGATCGGCAAAGAGCGCGCGGCCGACGCCGCCCGTCGCCGGTTCGGATTCGACGAAGCCTTTGACGACGGCTCCAGACGCCGTGAGCGTCGATATGTCGAGGCCGACGAACCGATAGTCGCCGCCGACTCGTACCATCATGAGGCGAACGGCCGTCCCCTTGCTCAGTCCCCCGCTGTAGGCCTTCATGTCGCGCACGGTGAGCTCGCCCGCGTTCGCCTTCCGCTGTACCTCCAGGTCCGCAGCTTGCCCGGGCGGCAGATCTGGTGCGCGGAATTTGAACGCCTGCGACGATTCCATGATCCGATCCTGGTATTTCTCGGGGATCTCACCAGGTGAGTAGATGCCAAACGGCGCGTATACGTCTTTGCCGCCTTCGGCTGCGTAGGTTTTGACTCTGACGGTGCCGGGCGGTTGCACTGGCGTTCCCTCCACCGCCACTTCCTGCTTGCCGGCGAAGTCTGACTCGAAGTCAGCCTGAATGATGGGGAGTGCGCCGCCTCGCTGCTGAACGGTGTGCGCGAGCTCGTGCGCCAGCAGGCGACGGCCGGCCGCAGTCTCCGGAGCCCAGCGTCCCTGCGCGAAGAAGATGTCCAACCCGCGCGTAAATGCACGCGCCCCGAGCTCGCTCGCCGCGCGATTGGCCGCCCCATCGTCATGGACGCGCACGTCGGAGAGATCGCGTCCGAACCGCTCCTCGAAGTACGGACGGTGCGGCAGACTCTGTCCGGCTGAAGGGGTCTCGCGGTCGCGACCGACGGGGTCGCGCGGGCGAGACCACTGGAACGTCGGCGCCGAGTGCGCGGAGTCGACGCGCGAGACCAGGCGGCGTACGTCGCGGGCCGGCCGCGCGTCGATGGCGCCGCCGATTTCCTCTGCCTGCTTCTCGTGCCGGCTGCCGCGAACCCCGATCCGGTCGACGTCGCTTCGCGCCGGCTTGTGAAGGTGCTGCTGGACCGCCTGGTTGCCGGCGCTCCGACCGTCCGGAGCCGATCCGCGAGCGCGGCTAGTCTTCGCTTCCTGACGAGCCGGCGATTGACGCGTCGAAGCGGACCGAGTGCTGTGCTTCGCCATGCGCATGGTCCTCGATGAGCGAGAAATACTGCTGGAACTCGGGACGCGTTGCGGTCTTCCCCTGTTTGTTCAATTGGCGGGCGAGGGCCGTCACCACGTGCGGCATGGCGATGCGGCCGCCATCGGCCGCCGCCAGGAACGCGGCCTCGAGGACGACGTTCCGGATGTCGCCGCCGCACAGGTCGAATTGCCTTGCGAGGAACTCGATGTCGAGGTCGTCAGCGAGCGGTGCCTCAACCGGAAACATTCCCCGCCACAGCCGCTCTCTGAGCGGAGCGTTGGGGTTCGGGAAGTCAATCGTGTAATGGAGGCGCCGCGCGAAAGCGTCGTCGATATTCTTGCGCAGATTGGTCGCGAGGATGACGCCGCCGTCGAAGGTGTCGAGCATCTGCAGCAGGTAGGCGCTCTCGATATTGGCGTAGCGGTCGTGCGCATCCCGCACTTCGGACCGCTTGCCGAAGATCGCGTCGGCCTCGTCGAAGAACAACAGCGCATTGCCGGCGCGGGCGCTGGCGAATACACGATTGAGGTTCTTTTCGGTCTCGCCGATGTATTTGCTCACCAGACCCGACAGGTCGACTTTCACCAGGTCGAGACCAGCCTCGCGCGCGATGACCCCGGCCGCCATCGTCTTCCCGGTGCCCGACGGGCCGGCGAACAGCGCCTTGATGCCGAGCGTCCCGTGCAAGCGACGCGCGAAGCCCCACTCGCCGTACACCACATGACGCAGCCGGATGGCGGCAGTCAGCTCACGGAGGCGCGACACGGTTGCCGGCGGCAACACCAGATCGTCCCATCCGAACGGGCTGGGCGCCAGCGTTGCGAGCGATCCGAGATAAACCCGCGACTGTGCCCGCGCCGCTTCGCGAACGAGCGACAGATCCGCGGCGGCGCCGCCGCCCCGCATCGTCAGCCAGTCGCACGCCGTGGCGACCGCGTCACGGACCTGGGCCGGCGTGAAACGAAAGCCGTCGGCCAACAGCCGGCGCTCGTCCTCAGGCAGCGCAAGACCGGAGCGGCGAAGGCACTCGTTCCAGAGATGAAGCTGCTCGTCATAGTCGCGTTGGCCGAGCTCGAGGACCAGCGCGCGAGCGCCGCCGAGCAGCTCGCTCCAGGGGGCGAGCGGCGTCGCCAGGATCACGAGCGGCGCCGGCAATGACGTCAGCTCCGCGAGCGTACCTGCTATCTCCGGACTGATCCGATCGTCGGCGTCGCAGAGCGCCGACAGGCCGCGAACGCAGACGACTGCCGGCTCCAGCCGCATCTCGAGCGCGACATCGGAGACGACGTCGGCAATCCGCATCCCGGCACGGCGTATCGCTCGAAGATCAACAGAGCGAATTGGCAATCGCAGCTCCCGGGCAAGAGCTCGGGCCGCGTGCCAGCGTCCTGCTCCGGCCGATCCCTGGAGGACTACAGGGCGCGGTTGACCGTCGCCTCTGGCAATGAGCTTCGCCACACGGCCTAGCGCATCGGCGTCGGCGGTCGAGAGGGCCAGCGCCGCCCAGTCGTCGGCCTCGGTGTCTCTGTCGCCGGTGACGGTCGTCAGTCGGAGGCCCTGCAGAAACCGCGCAACCGACGGCGTCAGCGCGAACCCTTCATTGAGCTGCGAGGGGCGACCCGTTGGCGGCGCAATGGCCTCGATCAGGCGATTGGCGCGCAGCCTCGATGTTGGCGCCAATGCCTGCAGCACATCGCGCAATTCCGAGCGCGATGTAAGCAAGCGAGCGGCGAGATCGGCGGTCGGCCACTTTCGCGTGACGTCGTCGTTCAAGTAGGCGAAGAGCGTCTCGTACCTGAGATCGAGCTCGGGCGCCAGCGCGATCAGCAGCAGATCCTGTTCGACGGCTGACAGCGCGAACGTCGCCGACACATGTGCCCATCGCGACTCAACACTCAGTGCCGCCGAAGGACCCTCGTTTCCGTCGGACGGCACGACTCGCACGGAGCCAGGGTCCTGCTCTGCCTGCGCGAGCAACGCATCGACCTGCTCGTCGCTGATGTAGAGGCCGTGAAACTCGTCGAGCGACAGTTGGTAGCGCGCGCGGAGGCGGCCAATCTCGCGGCCGATGCGGGCATCCAGCGCCGCCAGCGCATCGCGATACAGCCGCAGATCGTCCGCCATCATGCCGCTACTCTCCGGAAACGAGCAGGAAGGGGCGCTCGTCGAGCCACCGCCACTGGCGGTTGCCGCTCGTCTGGCCAGCCAGCCGGAGGACGAGATCGAGCGGCGGCCGCGAGAGCGTCACCACGATTCGATGCGGTTCGAACGTGACGCTCGCGTCCATGCACAGGAAGCTGCCACGCAGATAAGCGTGGCTCGATCGTGCAAACCCCGGAAGCCGTCGGGCGAAACGCGAGAGAACCGAATCCGCCAGCAGCTGTCCTTCACTTGCGTCGAGACAGGCTGTAGAGCTGGCTGCCTCGAGCGCCGGCGGAATTCGAAAGAGGTCGCGCCAGAGCGGATCCCGGAGGAGATCGTCCCACCGCTCACCGAGCAGACAATGCCCCAGCGTGACGAGGCGCAGCATCGCCTCGGACCTGGCGTCATCCGTGGATACGCCTTTCACACACCACGCTTCCCAGTCGACTTCTGCGAGATCGTCGAGGAGAAGGAAGCCGCCGCCGAAGCGAGTGAACGCAGTCGACGGCCGATCCACGATTCCGCCGGCGTCATCGGCGATCGTTTTCGCGAGCACCTGCAGCAGGTAAGTGTCATCGGCTCGTGCCGCCGCGCAGAGGGCTGCCAGACTGACGTCGTCGCGCGCGCGTGCGAGCACTTCAGCGAGCGCGCGATTCGCGTCGCGTGCGGCGGCGTTCAAGGTTCGAAACACGAGCACGCCGGACCGAAGGAGCGAAGCGTCAACCGTCTCGCGGCTGCGTGCGAGCAGCCATAACGAGAGGCCGCGACCGTCAAAGAACGACAGCGCGGGCGGATCCGCGAGCCAGGCGCGGAGCGTTCCCTCCAACGAGGTTGCGGTGGATGGACCGCCCGCGAGCGCTCCGACGATCGCGTCGATGTCGTCGTCGCCCAACACCGCGATTACGCTTGCCAGCGACCTTGCCGGAAGCGCGCGCAACGCCGCGAGGCCGAGGTCCGAATCGGCACAGAGCGCCGATCGGATGGCGGCCCCTGGCGGAAGCGTGGCCCATCCGTCGAAGGTCCGATGAAACCAGGCGGAGTGATGGCCTGGGCTTGCGCGCGCGATGACGTAGCTGGCGAGATAGTCGCCCGCGCCGCGAAAGCGGACGACGTTGCCGTCCTCCGGCGCCGCGATTTCGGCGAGCACTTCGCGCGCGAGTGCCCCTGCACAGGTGCTAGCAATCGCTTCGGGATGCCATGAGGCGTCAATCGCCCACTCCAGCGCCAGCCGTCGGATGAACACCAGCTCGCCGCCGGTCTGGTCGATCAGGCCGGCGACCGCTGCCAGCTGGTGACCGAGCTCTGTTCGGCACACATCGTCAACACGGTCGCGGACGCGCCAGGGAGACGGATGATCGGCGGCCACCAGCACGTGATTCCGCCAGTGACGGACCCGCAAGGCGGGCGTTGCCGTGACAGCCGACCCGGTCATCCCCGTGAACCCGCGAGCACGCGCTCGGCATCACCAAGCGGCGCCTCTAGTTCGACTTCGAGAGCGGGCAGGTCGGCGCGGAGCGCTTTGACCTCCCACCAGAAGCATTGTGAGGGATTGCCGTCGGCGATCATGCGCACCGAGAAACGACCATCGCGAACGCGCGTCGCCGCCAACGCCGAGACCGGTTCGTCGTCCTCGACGATCGGCGTCAGCAGGACGGTGCGTGCCTCGGCACGCGTCAGCGCTTCGAAATATGGCGGCAGCGTCACCGTGGCGGTCCCGTTCTGGAGCTGCGCTTCACCGCGATAGAACACCGCCACCTCAGGCCCCTCCAGCGAGCTGTGCACGAGACACTTGGAGGCGGGACTCATGGGATGGGGGATGAGGAAGTTCTTCGAACCGGTCACGTTGAACGCTCCGTCCACGACCGTTCCCCCCGTGATCTTCGTGCCGCCGTTCACCGACGTCGCGCCGTTGATGGTGGTGGGGCCGTTGATCGTGGTTGAGGAATTGATCGTCGTCGCACCGCCGAGCTCACTCGTGCCTTTGACGCGCAGATTCCCGGGCCCCGGATCCGTCCAGCCGCCCGCGCCGCCGACATTGAGCGAGCCGCTGGCGAAGAGCCCGGGAGTATGCACGCCGAAGATTGGCTTCGTGAAATCCAGGTTCTGATTCAGCCGCAGCCACGTGCCGTCATTCCAGATGAGCGTTGCACCGACTGGGAGCGGGCGCGCTGCACCGGAGGCCATCGAGTTCAAGGCGACATCACCGACGACCTGCAGCCTGGCGACCGGGGTCGCCGTCGCGATGCCGACGTTGCCGGCCTGCGTCACGCGGAAGACCTCCACTTCGCCAGACTCGCTCAGATTGATGGATACGATGACGTCGCCGGTCTGGCTGCTGAGACGTGTGTCGTGATCGAGCAGCACCAGCCGCTGACGACGGTCGCGCATCAGCGCGAAATCGGCGCCTGGATTGTCCGACCCCTGCGACTGCATATTGATGGCGAACGAGCCGTCGCCGTTCTTCGCCGCGTTCGTGCTGCTCCACGGCAAGGAGGCGGAGATGCGCGCCAGCTCCAGGCGCGTCTTCTTGTCTCCGCCGAGCGTCAGGAGCTGTGGCGGCGCGTCGATGCCGACGCCAACCGTGCCGTCGTCTCGCACGACGAACCGTCTGGCGATCGCGGGTTTCAGCTGGCCAGTGGTCGCGTCGAACGAGCCGGGACCGATGGCGAACACATGGAGGCCGGCGGGCGAAGCCTCTGTTCCAAGCACCACCTGCAGGTCTTTGCCGCCCAGCGCATTCGGCTCGATGCGACGTACCGCCAGCAACACGCCATCGGTATCGGCCACGGCTCGCCTGAACTCGGCCTTGCCGCCGGAGACGCGAACATCGCCCAACACGTGCAGGTGACCCTCGACCCAGACGAGATCGTTTTCGGGAGGCTTCTTCGGATCCGTCGTAATGCGCGGCAGCTTCACGTGCGACACCGCCGTGTCGGGATCTTTCCCACGGTCGCGCAGGCGAATCAGACCGTCGGCGGCAATGACGTTCTCGGTCACCGTCCCCGACGTACTGCCGGAACGCGCGCATCAGATCAGAGTCGGGCGGCATACCGCCTGCCCCTGAGTTATTACGGGCGATGAGTCGCCCAGGCTGCGCACCCGTCTTGAGCCAGCGTACGTAGCCCACCGGCACCAGCCACAGCGGACGATTGCCGGCCAGCGGGAACGTCTGGTGCGGCACGGATTCGTCGAACAGATCGGGCGCGCCGGTTTGAAATGCCGCACGCGCTTTCCTGGCCTCCACCGTGCGGCCGCCAATGTTCACAAATCCATGAGGAGGTTCCGTGGGCTCGCCAACCTCGATAGTGAAGCTCTCGACGACGCGCGAGTACAGACCCATCGGGCCGGCACACCTCGAAGCCCGGCGCGGGAGGCCGGCCGGCCTTCTCGGCGTAACGGAGCCATACCTTGATCAGCAGGCCGTCAGGTGGGGTGTCGGCGAGAAAGTTCGCGAACTTGTCCGTCGTCACGACGGCGGGTGCGAGGACGACAATCGTGCGATAGTAGCCATCCCACGCCACTCCCGGCAGAATCGATACCTCGACGTCGCCAGACGGCAGCTTGCGCTCGCGCAGTTCCAGACCGGCGGCAATCCCCCACGTGTGCGCGCCCAACCCGTGTCGCGCGCGCTGGACGCGGTCGTAGTCGACGACGCCATCCAGGTCCTCGGCGCCGAGGTACTGACCCTCATAGAAATCGGGTCGCACGTTCTGATCCATGGGCCGTCTCCTCAGCGCCGCCGCTTCAGCACGTCGATCGTCTTCTGCTGCCGGTTCATCGTCCGTTGCTGCTTCTCGACCGTGGCCTTCAGGCTGGAGATCTCCTGCGCGAGGTCGTCCATGCGGCCCCGATCGGCAGGCCGGGGCATGGCGCCGAACGGAAGCTCCTCCGGCAACAGCTTCCGGATCAGCGGCGCGACGACATCGTTGAAGAGCAGGAACTCACTGGGATGAGCGAGCTCCTCGTCGGTGACGAATCGACGGCCGCGCGCGTCGCGCGCGTCGAGGGCACCGAGCAGCAATTGCTCCGGTCGCACTGTCCGTGCCGGCTCGGTCACCGAGCGCCAGAACAACGACGCCGCTGGTGACCCCGGCGTCTTTGGCGCGGCGGCGCGGCGTGCCTGGCGCGCTTCGGCCTTGGCGAAGAAATTGACGCCGTCGAGCTTCCAGTCGCCGGGATCGAATCTGCAGCAGATCTCCTCGAGAAATTCGCGGAGCGGGTTCTCACTCACCACGAAGGACAGCCAGTAGCCGATGTTCGGCCAGGTGACGAGAAACTTGCGCGCGGCGATGTTGCAGATGCGCAACACGCGGCAATGTCCGCGCGCGACGGTAATCGTTGCGAGCGGCACACAGTCGGTCTGAGAGGGCTCGGGGCAGGGCGGCAGGAGCGCCGCACAGAAACACTTCTGCCACGCGAGTCCGGCGATATCGGCGATCGAGAGCGCGCTCTGGTTCAGCGCTGCAAGGGCCTCGCCTGGGGCCTGCCCAGTGACAGAAGGGATCGCGACGGCGGTGAGCTTCTCCGCGATCTGACAGTCGTAGAGTCCCTCGGTCAACACGAACTCCCGCACCGCGTCCCGGAAAGCGATTACCCAGGCCTGTCCCTGCTGCGGGTTCTGGAACAGGCCCGGGCCCGTGCCCAGCTCACGAATGAGCGGTGCGATGCAGCACAGAAACCGTCGCTGCGCAGCACCGAATTGCTGCTCGTTCGGATTCTTCTTCGGCAGCTTGTACACGACGAACCGATAGCCCTCGCAGGTAACCGTCGGCTCGCACTGTTCGGGCAGTGTCCGCGTCGCCGCCTGTTGCGATTTCTTTCTGCCGCTCGCGCCGTGGGCGTGACCACCGCAGCCGCAGCCGCACCCGGCCGCATGCGAGCTCCCGTGGCCCTTCGAGCCGTTCCCGCCGCATCCGCACCCACCTTTCCCGCCGCAGCCGCAGCCGCACTCCGGATCCGGAATCGTCGCGCGAAGCGCCGCAACGCCGCGCGTCGGCTTCTCCACGTAGCAGATGGCGAGCACCCAGTCTTCGGTGCCGCCGCACTCCTCGAACCGGTCGCCTGGCAGCGGCCCACGCCCGGGCACCGCGGGATCGTGATGCGGATCGGGCGCAGGTTGCGGCTGAGCGAACACGTCGTGGCAGTCGTCGAGCGGCGGCCGGCAGCGATTGATCAGATCGCAGACATCCACCGACTCGGTCTTGCAGACGATGATGTCGTTGCCGCATGGCGACAGCGCGTAGCCCGGCTTCACAGTGACGTGGCCCTGGTCGGGGCCGCAGACGCCGCACACGACCTCGAGGCCGCACGCGACGCCCCACCCGTGGAGGAAGCGGTTGTGAAGCCGGTTCTTGCCCTGGATGTAATGGTCGAGACGATTCAGGTCTTCTTCGGTGAGGAGTTGCCCGGCGAAGAACCGTGGCCGGCACAGGCACTCGAGTCCTCCGCACGCGGGGCAGACGGGCGTCGGGTCGCAGACCGGGCGTCCGTGGCAATCGGGCAGCCGAAGGGCGCCGGCAACAACAGCGTTGGATCCTGGATACATCGCGTCGCTCCTCCCGCGCTCAGCCCTGTTGGAACACGAACCAGCTTTCGAACAGTCCGCCCTGGACCCCGAACTTCGCGGCCGGATCGGGTGGCGCCGGACGATCGCCGCTCAGGAGCGTCGCCCGCGCGTGTTCGCCGTCGACCGCCTTGCCGTTCGCGTCGATGATGAAGTCGCAGCGAAGCACGATCCACAGCTCCTGCCGCCGCAGCAGTTCGCGAATGAGCTCCTCGGGCTGGTTGAAGATGAATGCCACGGCATCCGGCGTTGCGCTCGTCGACACCGTCGCGCCGACGATGACGTCACCGTTCATCTGGAGCTGCTCGACGGCAATCACCGTTCCCTCGTCGACGGCACACCGGCACTTGAGCCGCAGCCGCTCGAACCGCTCCTCGCGTGCGAGCAGTACCTGGAAGACGTGGTCAGCATCGACGGTCGCCGCCTGCACCGGCTTGGTGAACGCGATCACCACGCCAAGCTGGTGCGGCTGGCCAGGTCCCATGTCGATGACGGCGAGTTCGCTCGGCTTGTTGTGCCTCCAGGACAGCGCCTTGATCTGCGTGAGGTCAGCCTCGAGCCCGACGCCGTTGCTGCCGGGCGCGCCGTCGCAGCCGCGAGGGATCTCGAGGACGAGCGTGCGGAGCGGACCGCTTTCGTCAATCGCCGCGGTGCCGGGCTGCGTGCACGGGACGAAGGTCGCGTCCACGGCATCGATGCCTTTGCCGGGCGGTCCCTCGCCGCCATGTCCGCCGCCGCCCGGCTCGCACAGTTTCAGGCAGTCGAGGAATTCCTTGATCGCCTGAACGCTCGGCAGGATTGGCCGGAACGTGATGTTGTCGATGACCGCGGCGTCACCGGCGGGCGGCGCCTTGTCGACGATTGGCTGCCCGGCGACGAAGTCGGGAATCGTCGCGAGCCGGACGCAGTCGGGCTGGTCGCAGTGCGGGCACTTGTCGACTCCTTTGGCCCAGAGATCGCAGCAGTTCTCCGGGAAATGCGGCGGCTCCGGCGGTCTTGTCGAGAATCTCGACGAAGATCTCGTACGACTCGAGAATCCGATTCGGTGCGCAGCGCGCATCGTCGCACCCGCACTCGTCGTACAGGACCGGAATATCCTCCGTCGGGCACTCGCGGTAGCGGATGCACACCTGCAGAAGGCGCGGCGTCTCGTCGCGGTCGTCGAACAGCTTCTTGATCGGCGGAAAGGTGCGCAGGTCGATGCACTCGCGCTCGCACACGATGATGTCGTGGCCGCAGCAGTCGATCGCCGTGCCGGGCTCGATGCAGACGAAGTACTTGCGGCACTCCTCGACGTCGTGTTGCACTACCTTGAGGCCGCAGACGACGCCGGCGCCGTGAAGGTGCTGATTGTGATGCCGCAGCTTGTCGACCAGGTATCGCTGCTCGTCGACGAAATCGCGCGCCAGCATCAGCTTGCCGGTCCAGTACGCATTCCGCAGGAACGGCTGGCAGTCGCAACTGTGGCACTCGGTGGCAACCGCTCCAGCATGATGGTGGTCGTGCGCCATGGCGAGCTACTCCTTCGGTCGTCAATTGAGCGTTGAACCGGTGCCGATACGTCCAGAACGGCCGACCCGAAGCTCGCCTCGGCCGCCAAGCCGCCGCCGGCCGCCGACGAGCGTGCCGTCGCCCAGCGTCATTCCGCCGAGCTGCGCCGCCGGCGGCAGGCCGCCAACGACGGCATCGAAGCCGATCATCGATTGCACGCCGATGCGGAATCGCGGTTCGACATAGACGATTTCCCACTGCGTATGCGCCGGGCTCTCGCGCCGCAGCAGATTGCTCATCGATTTCCGCCCAACGTCCGTTCGGCCGACGCACGCCGGCAGGAAGACGGTGAACCGATGTGCGTAGACATGCAGGGGATCCCGGCGCGGATCCGGCGTCGTGATGAGTTGTGTGCACCCGGCCTGGGCGTTCTCATCCAGCTGCGTCCGGTTGACGATGCGACGGCCCCACAGCACCGCCTGCGCGCCGAGCCGCGCGATGCCCAGCATCAGCCACCGCCGGAGTTTGAAGTGCTCGAGAATCAACGGCGGCACTCGATACGCCGGCGACTCGGGTGGCGGCGCACAGTTCAGCGGCGGCTCGTGGCACGCGCGCCGCGGACGAGCCTCATCTCCACAGCCGGGTGCGGGATCCCAGCCGAGCGCTTGCAGCAGCTGCTGCCTGAGGCCAGCGACCGTGCCGCGGCGGGCGAGCAGTCGGCCGGCATTCTTGAGGAAGCTCCGGCGCTGCGCTGCGCTCCAGCTGCGATCGAACGTCACGCCAATCCACGACGCGAGCCAGGTGAGGAAATCGATCGGCGCCGTGCCGACGCGCGTCGCCGGCGTCGACGCCGGATCGAAGAAGCGCGCTTCCGTGTCGACGATCCGCTCGATGCCGCGAAGCGTGGTATCGAACAGCGAGAGAAAGCGCGCGGTGAAATCGGCGCTGACCGGCTCGGCCGCGAAGACCGCCGGCAGGTACCTCAGTGACGACAACCGTGGGAATTCGATCTCGATGGCGTGAACGACAGGCGTCGCGACGCCGGTTCCCCCGAATGTGAGTTGCAGCCACAGGTAGCGGCCCGGCGCGCTCATGACGAGGCAGTCGTGGGTTGAAGGTCGCGAACCAGTGGTGGCGCTCGAGATCTGCGCCCGCGACCACTGAGCGAATCCCGCCAGCTGGTCGGCGTCGTACTCCTCGTCGGCGCAGAACGTTTCGACATCGACCTGCGTGCCCCGCGGCAGCTCGCCGTGGAGCACCACGCGATGCCACTGACATCCGGTCGTCTTGCTGTCGAGCGGGCGCGACAGATAGGTACCGCTCACGCCATACATCGCGACGGGCGGTGCGGGGGCCGGAACAGGATTGCCGTTCGCATCGAACGTCGAGTCGCACGGGCACGGGGCCTGACAGAGCGCCGCCATTGCCAGCGATCCATCGGCATGCACCTCGAACGGAGGGACGCGGAAGTCCGGCGCTGCGCTTTCGACCGTGTCGGGCGCAAGGCACACCTGGCCCTCGCGATCGAACACTCTGAGGCGCACGCGATTATCGGAAAGCGCGCGATCGAGCACATAGAGGCGACCGCAACGATCCAGCGTGAGATGCTGGGGCTGCTCGAGGCCGGTGACGACGGCTTCGCTGCGTCCGCCTGGCGAAAACCGGTGAATTACGCCATTCCGTGCGTCGAGAACCCAGATGGTGCCGCATCGATCGCACGCGACGTCCACCGGACGCCAGCGCGGATAGTCGCCGCGCGACGGCCGCAGATGGCCGACCAGCTCGAGGCCCGGTAAGAGAAAAACCGAAACGCGATGGTTCTCATTCCGGATCCGTTCTCGAAGTGCTGTTCGGCGTGCATTGGCGCCGGCAGGCAGCCGGCCGTCGCGTCCGGTGTCGGCGATGTACAGCCGATCCCCGCACACGGCGATACCGCCCGGGTTTCGCAGATCGCGAGGTCCTCCACCCGGCTTTCGCCGGCCCAGACATGGCAGCGAGACGAAGCAGCAGGTACACGGGTCGAATCGCTTCAGCCGCCGAGTCGACCGGTCGAGCAGCAGCACGCTGCCGTCAGGGGCGATGGCGACATTTGCCGGTGGCGCCAGTCCGCCGAAGCTGCCCGAGGGTTCGGACCATGCGCGACGCGCCGCCGCTGCCGGGCCGAGGATCAGTGAACCGCCACACGGAGAGATCGTCGAGACCGTCCAGCCCGTCCGGCTGCTGAATCCACCAGGCGATGCGGTCATTGATCAGCAGCGACGTCGGGTCGAAGGGCGGCTCGGGAATCACCGGGACGCGAACCGGAGCGGGCGCGGTGGCCATCATGCTCCCTCCTCGACCCGATAGCGCGCTGAGACCGAGTGCGCGGTCGAGTACACCAGCGCATGAGGCGCGACTGGAACATCGGTGCAGACGGGCTGATCCTCACCGTCGAGAGCAATCGTCAGGCTGGTAATGCTGGCGATGTCGTCATCCTCGAAAACACGCTGATACACGCGGGAGTAGTAGATCGTTCCGCCGAACGGCCAGCCCTGCCCGTCGTCGCCGCCGCGCAGCGGGTGGAAGTAGGTGAGCAGCATCTGCTCGACGCGCTCGGCCACTTCCGTGACGTCTGCTTCGTCGGTGACGACGACGTCGACGGTCACCGCGACGCGTTGATAGGTCGGCCTCAGGACGAAGAGCTCGGCGGTGATAGTCCGGCGCGGTTCGAGACATGCGCAGACCGTCCGAAGCAGCCCGTCACTCGGTTCCGGAGCGGGATCGTCGGAGTCGGGGACGATGATGACGGAGACTGCCCCGGGCACCTGGACGTCCGGGAAACCGCGGGTGGAAGAGCGCCAGCGCCTTGGCGCGCTTGACGTTTCCCGCCTGCATCGCGAAGAACTCGTAGTCTTCCGCCGTGACCGCGCGCTCACGGCTCCGCACGACCCGCGGCGCCCGCTTACGGACTTCGTCCAGCGTCTCTTCGTCCCGACCGCCCGAAGCCGGCAAGCAGGTTGCCGACGCCGGTGTCGTCGATACCTTCGACACGGGTGACCAGCGTGCTGAATCAGGCTCGGACCGACGTTGCCGCGCCGGCCGCCGCCCGCGCGGTACTCGCGCGCCACGACGTTGGCGTCCGGGTTGAGCACGTAGGCGACGGGGATGTTGCCGTTGACGCCGTCGCCGGTGAGGGCGACACCGCTGCCGCGATCGAGAACGAAGTCGTTGTCGCGCGGCCCAGACGCGAAGAAGTCCGCGACCTCCCGCCAGGGTTGGAAGCCCTCGTCGCTTTGCTTCGATCTCGAGTCGCAGCGACCCTGCGACAACCGGCCGGCTGCCAACCGTGAAGCGCTGATTGCGGCTTCCATCGCTGCCGCCGAGCACCTCGTCGCGAATCGTCTCAGCCTGCTCGACGGGTACGGTGTTGGTGCGCACGGCACGCAGCGCCGGCGCCCGCTCGTACTGGCTGCGTTCGAGCCGGGCGCGAATCCAGTGCCGCTGCGGCTCGGCCGGATCGGTCTCGAGCCTGACCTTGGCAGCAATGCCGCCCGGCGGCATCTTCAGATACACGTGTCCCGTTCTGGTGAACGCGAGCGTCTCGTCCTTCAGCAGGCGAAGCGCCTCCCACCGGCTCCCGTTCCAGTACTCCCATCGCGCGCTCGCAGGCGGGTAGGCGGGGGTATCGGCGCAGGCGAGCGCTCCTGCGGAGCGCGCGTCGCGTTTCGCCACGAATGCAAGATCCAGCGTGCCAACCGGCAACGGCTCGGGCGGCACGAACGGGTCGACGAACCCCAGTGCGAGCTCGGCGCCGTCCCGTGCCGGATCGGCGAACGGCAGGAACCCGTCCACAGCGGCGCTGTTCGCCGCCGTGACCGATTGGTAGGCGGGGTCGCCAGCGCCCCGGACGAGCACGGCGTCGAGACGTGCGCGCCAGGCCGTTATGGCCCGCGTGGTTTCGAACAGCAAAGTGGGCCCGCCGTCACCCGGATCGGCGCTGAGCTGCGTGCGGAGCGGCACCGGCACCAGCGCCGACGTCGACGTGGCCTTTACCAGTAGCGTCACCTCCGCCGTGGCCGGAGCAGCCGGCTGCAGGGTGATGCCAATCAACTCGAGGAACTTGATGTAGTTCAACGCCGGCACGCGGTTCATGCGATAGAGCAGCATCTCCGCCTGCCACGCGAACACCTGCGCGAGGGTGACGCCCGGATCGTTGTCGTTGACGTCGCTCCAGGCCGACTCGCCCGGCCGCCACTCCGGCGCGTATCGGGCGATCCGCGTGCGGATCTCGGTGACGAGATCGTCGAAGCGGCGATCGTCGATCTGCGGCAACAGGTCCTGCAGCGGCATCTCAGGCAACCTCGCGGATATAGAACGGGTAAACGAGGTTGCCGATGGCGTTGTTGGCGCGAACGCGATAGCTGATGCGAATGAGCAGCAGATTGCCGAGGTCGCCCGTTGCCTGGGCCTCGACATCGAGGACGTCGATGCGTGGCTCGTACGTGCTCAACGACGAACGCACCGACTGGACGACCATCGCGATCGTGCCGGGGTTGTTGCTCTCGAACACCAGGTCGTGAATGCCGCAGCCGAAATCCGGCAGCATCGGCCGCTCGCCGCGCGACGTCGAGAGAATCAGGAAGATGGATTCCTCGATCCGCTGCTCGTAGCGTGCCTGGGCGATGCGGCCGGAGGGCGTCACCTGGGGCGGGAACTTCCAGCCGATGCCGAGAAAATCACGTGTCATCGAATCCACGGCGTTCGCTCCGTTCGTCAGCCCGGCAGCTGGTCAATCGTCGCCTTCAGCGAATCGATGGCCTCCTTCAATGGAGCCACGGCATCGGACGCGTCGGCGGTGGCGGAGATGCTGGCGAAATCGGGCAGCGTCACCGATTGCTTCGCCATCGACGCCAGCATCGGGATCATCGTCAGCAGCGGCTGCAGCATCTGGAGGGACGCCATCAGGTTGTCCTTCGACGTTTTCGCGTTGCCGCGCGCGCATTCCAGCGCGAAGGTGAGCGCGGGATTCCCATCGGCCGCGTTCAGATCGATCGACGCCTCGAATTTCAGGAGGCCTTCGAGCTGACTGATGAAGCAGCTGAGCACGTTGACGATCAGACTGAGGATGCCCTTGAGCATGATCACCAGCTGGCCCGGTACGAAGATCGGGATGCACTGCTGAAGCTCGGCCACCACCTCGAGAACGCCCTTGGCCGCATCGGGGAGCTTGTTGAAAGGTGGATCGGTGGCGGCGTTCAGGAAGTCCTGCATCTTGCCGACGAAGTTGAGCAGCTTCAGCAGGCAGGCCATGCTGGCGATGAGCGGCATCAGCTGCAGCAGCAGGCTGAAGGTCAGGCGGCAGTCGGTTGCCGGACCGAGCGAGAGATCGAGCAGACCTTTGAGCTCGGCGCCGCCGAGCAGCGTCAGGCTCGGAATCTGGATCTTCGGCAGCTTCGGGCACGGTATGTCGATCGCCACAGCCATGTGTTGCTCCGTATCGTTCGCTCAAGGGAACGCCGCTCAGATCGGCGACCCAGTCGGCGCCACCACGCGGCCGTTGATGCTGACCACCGGCGCCTGAATCGTGATCACGCCGACGCCGCGAATCGTGACCTTTCCGTTGGTGAGCTCGACGAGATTGCCGTGTGCGTCCTTCACGCGGATGTAGCCGCGGTTGCCGGCGCTGACCGGCGGGTCGTACAACGCGATCTCATGTCCATTGACCGAGCGGATCAGCCGCAGATGTCCGTCCGTCGACGGCGGAACGTCCACGCCGTTCCAGAGAAAGCCGACAACGAACGGATGGTCGAAGTCGCCGTGTTCGAAGGCGACCAGCACCTCGTCGCCGATCTCGGGCATGTAGTACGTGCCCCGCTCCTTGCCGCTCATCAGCGTCGCGATTGGCGCCCAATGACTTTTCTGTGCCGGGCTCATCCAGGGAAAATCCACGATCACTGCGGCAGTCGCCGGATTCACCTCGCGCACCGTGCCGACGACGACGCCCTTCATTTCCTTCACTGCAGGCCCTCCAGCAGCCCCGTCTGCTCGCGGCGGGCATTGAAGCGAAGAACGTAGCCGCTGTCGTTCAGCGTGTGTGTCGTGTCGGTGACGAAGTAGGTGCCGTTGAAGCGTGCGCCCAGGCCGTCGATCTGAACCTTCCGCCCGGCACGAAGATCGGGCAGGCCCACCGTTGTCCCCGCGGCCTTGACCATTTCCTTCTGGCGATCCTTCAGGATTGCCTGTGCGAGCTTCTTGGCTTCCTTCTCCGAGTGCACCGGCTTGTCGACCACCAGCTCCTCGCGCGGGTCGCACACCTTCAGCAGCTCGTGCAGATCGGCGTTGATGTTCAGCTCCTTGTCGCCTAAAGACGCCTTGGCCGAGATCGCCTTCTTCTTCCCGCGGTCCCACCCGTTGACCGTCACCGACTTGATCTGGTTCGCCGTCGTCAACGTCGGCTTGAACTCGCTGAGCGACGCGCCCCAGCGGAGCAGGAACTCGACGTGACGCTGTCCCGGGATGCGGCCATCGGATGGTCCGAAGTAGACGTGCGGCTTGCGGGCGGCCGGGTTCGACGAAGTCGGGTCGGCTTCGCGCAGGTAGACCACGTAGCCAAGCCGCAGCGCGCGTGAGAGCAGGAAATCGATGTCGTACTGATTCTTCTGCGCGACGTAGGGCAGCACCTCTTCGTTCGCGAGGGCGTGCTCGTCCACGACGATCGGCATTGGAAAGCGTTTGTGGTTCTTGCCGAGGTCCTTGTCGACGAGCGTGGCGATGTCTTTCGCGATTTCGCCATCGCGCTTGTCGTGCCATGTGTGGCTGTACTGCTTCCGGCGCAGCTGGTGGATCGCGTTCAGTCCACGCACTGCCAAGGTCGGGGCGCCGGACGATGTGAACGTCGGCTCCAGCGTGGTGAACGTGGCGCGAATCATCAGGCGGAGGTCACCGGCATAGCCCATCCACAGTTCGACCTGCTTGTTGCAGGGATCGAACAGCCGGTACCGTTCGCTATCGCGCGTCGACCCCTTCAGATCGTCGGGCGTTTCGTCGCCGACGTACTTGAATCGCCGTGTCGCCGCGTCCCAATTGTTGATGGTCAGCTCCAGGCTGTCGATCTCCTTGATGCTGTCCTTGTAGGTGACTTGCACCACGTCGCGCAGGACGTTGCGCGGCAGGCCGACGCCTTCGATGCGCACCTCGAACTGCGGCACGTAGAAGCCGTGTTGGCGGATCGATTCGGCCGACAGCGTCTGGGTGCTCATAGCTCAGCGGATAGGCGGCACGTGCAGGAACCGGCCGGTGGCGAGGCGGCGCGGATCCTCGATGTCGTTCGCCTGGGCGATCGCGCGCCACTCGCCTGGACGGCGGTAAAAGCGGCCGGCAACGCCGGCGAGCGTGTCGCCGAGCCTGGTTACGTGACTGTGTGTCCGGTTCGGCGAGCTCAGATTCAGCTGATCCAGCTGTTCGTCGAGCGTCTTGTACTCGCGCAGCGTCAGCGTCAGCGTGGCGCGCAACGGCACGCCCTCGGGACTGAAGAACGTCAGCTTCTGCTTGATGCTTTCGACGACGCACTGAAAGGACGTCCGCCGCTGATTGCCGGAGGCGGGCGGCAGATCGGCGCCGGGAAAGCTCGCGTTCCAGAAAAACGTGCACACGGGTGGCGCGTGCCCCGCCGGCTCGATCTTCACCAGGGAATAGATCGGATCGGTGAGCGTCGTCACGCTGGTGGCGCCAGCGCCGGTGCCGTGTTCGGTCGTGTCGAAGAACAGGTCGACGTTGAGCTTCTCGTTCTGGCCGCGGACGAACTGAAGGAGCGGCGAATCCAGACCGGGAATCACGATCTCCGCGAGCTGCGCGCTCTTGTCGAGGGTGAACTCGGTCGGATTGAACTGGACGTCCATGATTTCCATGGATCCGTCGCTGTAGGTCGCCACGATCGAAGCCTTTTGCAGCTGCTCCATGGCCGTCTACCGCGCCTCGTCCCGTTCGGCGCTCACCCCATCGGTGATCTTTCGTTCCGCCATGGCGCGCTTCTCGCGCTCGTCGCCATCGCGCAGCGCCTTCGTCACGGCGTCGACGATGGCCTGGAGGAGCCGCGGCGACAGCAGCGCCTGCCCGTCCACCGACCGGACCGTGCTCGACACTTCCTGGATCTCGACAGGCATCGCTTACCCCACGCTCCCGGCGAGCGCGCCGGCTATTGAGCCAAGACCGAAGCCGGGCACGAGGTGCAGGCCCTCATGCGCGATCTCGATCGCTTCGATCGCCACCACGTTCTGCGTCGCGTTGAGCGATGGGCCCGTGTATTTCACCGGCAGGCCGCGCTTGAAGAACCAGACTGAGACGGGCCGTTGCGCGGCGTTCAGCAGCGTGATGACGCCATCCCGACGACGGCCGGCACCCATCACGAAGCCGTAGTGCCACTCCCACAAGGCCGTGCTGAGCGCGGCGCCCTTCTTCAGCGTGAGATTCGTCCAGGTGACCCGATTGGGGAACTTCAAGACAGCGCCGTTGCGGCCGCCTTCCTTGTACTCCTCCGGCTGCATGGCCATCTCGAGCCCCGTGACTTCCGAGAACCCGCCCGCCGGCGCAACCCCCGCGAGACCCAGCGCCCCGCCGAGCGCCAGCGGACTGGTGGAGTCGATCAGGCTGACCACGAAGTTGTGATTCAGCGGCGGATCGTGGCGCGTGGAGACGTCACCGAACGGAATCATGCGAGCATCCCCGTCACCATCCCGGCCTCGGCGATCTCGAACTGGTTGTCGACGCGCCCGACCCGCAGGACGACGAATTCGAACGGCGCCACCGGCGCGACGCCGACTTCCGCGAGCAGCTGGCCGCGTGCCCGCTGGTCGGGCGGGTTGTTCGTCTCGTTACACAACACGTAGAACGCACGCTCCGGCGTCTCGCCGGCGAGCGCGCCGCGTTGCCAGAGCATGACCAGGAACGCGCTGATGCTGAGATGGAGCTTGGTGCGAGTCGTGGTGTCGTTCGGCTCGAAGACGGCCCACTGGATGGCCAGCTGAATGGCTTCCTCGATCATCAGCAGCAGCCGGCGCACGTTCAGAAAACGCCAGTCGGCATCCGAGGCCAACGTGCGGGCGCCGAAGACACGAAGGCCACGGCCGGGGAACGCCCGGATGGCATTGACGTGCGACGGATTGAGCACGGAGTGCCACGCGTCGTCGATTGGCACCGTCACGTCCTGGACCCACGAGAGCGGACCGTTGGCGGGGGCCTTGTGGACTCCGATGTGAAGGTCGGTGTCGGCGATGAAGCCGCAGACGTGGCCCGACGGCGGGATCGCCCGGGTCGGCGCGCCGCCCGTTCGCAGCGGATCGCTGACGGCCAGCCACGGAAAGTACAGGGCCGCGTAGCTCGTCTCGAAGCGGCGCCGCCACGCGCGAATCGCGGCGAGACCGAGGCGCGGATCGCGGGCCGTCTCGAATGGCGGGTCCAGGATCGCGACACGATCGCGGCACGTCTCACAATGGTCGATGAGTGCCGCCTGTACCCGGTACACATCGTCCTCATCGAATCTCGGGGGGAGATCGCCGACCGCGGCGGACCGGGGTACGGCCGGTCCCGGCGGCGGTGGCGGCAGACAGGGATCGGGCACGCACGGCGCCGGCGGCCGGTGCTCTCGCGGTGGAACGGGCTGAATGTGGATATCGGGAACGCTCACGATCGCCACCTCGCGCGCCCGCTCGAGCGCACGAATGCCCCGGCGTCGATCTGCGATCACGAGATCCGAATCGAACGGCGAACTCACCTCGCCGATGAAATCCCGGACGGACAGCGCCGCCAACCCGTCGTGCCCGCCGGAGAGCGGTACCGCATCGAGAGGCGCGGCGAGCGGCTCGGCCAGCGCGATCGCGCCGGCATCGCGCTGTTCCTCCAACGCAACGAGCGGCGGGGCCATCGGCACCGTCCAGCCGCGCTCGTCCCTCGGCGGCTGCGGCAGGCCCGGAAGCAGCGCCGGACCGTAACGCGGATGCACGGGCACGAGGGAGAGATCGTCGTATCGCGCCGCCAGCCTGCCGCCGGCGAAGACGAGCAGCGTGTATTCGACGCTTTCGATGATGGCCGAGACGTTCGGATCCACGCCGGTGAGCGGTTGCTCCCATGGCTGACGCTGGCCCGGATCCGGGTGGATCCAGTGGAGGCGCTTGGCATCGACGTCGACGAGCGCGACGATGCGATGCACGGCCGTGCTGGGAGACACGGGTATCCGCACGTGCGTGCCGCGCACGAAGCCCGCGACCGTACCCACCGTCGAATGCTCCGGCGAGGATCCGACGAGGCGGGTCCGCGTGTGGGCGCGGTGTGTCTCGAGCAGACGGACGTCGAGATCGTTCCCCCAGACGCCCGGACTGCTCGCCACGACACGCCATGCCGCTGGCACGGTCGGTGTGCCGAACGTGAACTCGGCGGCGACGGCAGACGAGGACGCGATCCGCACGATCCAGGCACGCCGGCCACCACACTCGAAGAAACCGCGCACGGCATAGGCCAGGTAGCCCGCGCCGGTCACGTCGCCGAACCACGCTTGGAACTGCCGCCAGCTATCGATCGGCACCCCCGTGTGGACGGGCCCGCGGCGCGCGATGCCGACGAGGCCCGCGACGTCGGTCCGCAGCGGCACGATCGGTGGGGCCCCCGAGTCGACGTGCTCGTAATAGACCCCCGGTGTCAGGTACTCCGCCATATCCGTCTGCCAGCAAACGCTACATGTCGAGCGTCAAGCCTTCGTGAACGAGCTCGACGGATTCCATCGCCACTTCGTTGCCGCTCGCTTTGAAAGTCGGGCCCTCGATCTTGTTGACCCACGCGTTCTCGGCGTGCCAGCGCATCACCGGCTCGTGCGACTCGTTCATCAGCACGATCGTCACGTTGCGCCGGTCGGCGTTGCCGTTGACGATGTTTCCGTACCACCGCCAGAGCGACTTGTCCGCCGTGTAGCCGCGCTTCAGCGTGATGTTCGTGTACTTGCGCAATCCCATCAGCTTCCGCACGTTGTTCTGCAGGTCGGTGCCCTCGCGATAGTCGACGGCATCGCCTTCGGCGGTCAGGCCGCTGGCTTCGGAAAAGGCGCCGAGCGGAACGCCATCGATCTCGAGCTGGAAATTGAACGAGCGGTAGGGATCGCGGCGATCGGCGGTAGCCATTGGTCAGCTCCTATTCGTCGGCGTGAGCGGTCCAGAGACCGATGCGGACAATCACGAACTCGGCCGGCTTCACCGGGGCAACGCCCACCATGCAGATGAGGCGTCCGCTGTCGATGTCCGTCTGCGTCATGGTGGTGCGATCGCATTTGACGAAGAAAGCCTCCTCGGGCTTCGTGCCTTCGAGCGCGCCATTGCGCCAGACCAGCGTCAGGAAGTTGGAGATCGAACGACGCACGCGCGCCCACAGCGGCTCGGCGTTCGGCTCGAACACGACCCACTGCAGCCCGCGATCGATCGACGCCTCGATGAAGATCAGCAGCCGGCGCACGTTGACGTACTTCCAATCGGAGTCGCTGGTGATCACGCGGCCTCCGTAGACGCGGATCCCGCGGTTGTCCGGACGAAAGTCGCGGATGACGTTGACGTTCACCGGGTAGGGGTTGAGGATGTCGTGCTCGCCCTTGGTCAGCAGCCGCTGCAGCCCCGTGATGCCGCGCACGACCTCGTTGGCCGGCGCCTTGTGGACGCCGCGCTCGATGTCCGTGCGCGCGTAGACGCCGAGGACATGGCCCGACGGCGGAATCGCATAGTCAGGCGCGGCTCCCGGTCCCGGCGGAAACGGATGTGGAATGAGCAGCCACGGGTGGTAGATAGCGGCATACTTCGTGTCGAACTGCTGCCGCTGTGCCTGCACGTCGGCCAGCGAGTCGCCGGGCGGCGGCACTGCATCGAGCACGGCGAACCGGTAGCGCATCAGCTCGCAGTGCGCGATCAGGGCATCCTGCATCGCAGCGCTCACGCGACCCGGTGCGACGACGATGCTGACCTCGTCGAGGTTTCTGAGCGCGTTGAGGCCGGTGCGGCGCTCGGGATTGGGATCGTCGGCGCCGACGTAATCGGCGTCGGTCAGGGCCGCCGTCTGATCGTCGCCGCCTGTCAACGCGCGACGTGCCGCCTCGCGCCTGCCGTCAGGCAGCACGTCGACGAGGAACTCGGGGCCGAGGCGAATGCTCTGCAGCGTCGTGGTCCGTGCGGGCTCGGGCAGGTCCTGTGCCTGGTCACGCACCCTGATGTATGCCGAATCGCCTTCCGATCGCCGGTCGACGCGGCGCAGCGGCCGGCCGTCATTGTCCACGTCCCCAGGCGCCCCGGGCGTCCACGTCGTGCCAATCACGCGCTGCACGTAGTGGCTGTGCCGCGGATCGAGCGACAGATGCCGGAACATCTCGCTGTCGAGGACCTGCAGATTCCGACTGGGCTGCGCCGGGTCCGGTTGCCGAAGCAGGTAGACGCCAATCGCGAGTTCCAGCGAGACGATTGGCGATCCGAGCGCGGCGGCCGCGGGCAGCGCCGCAGCGAGCGTCAGCAGGTAGCCGTTCTGCCGGTCGATGGCGACGACTTTGAACGGCGTATCGAAGCCGGTGCCGGTCGCATCGGCAAGACTGAGGATCGTCCCCGGCTCCACGCCGGCGGCCGAGTCGAGGCGGATGTGGGTCGGGTCTTGGATGCCGCTCGGATCGTTGCGGATGCGTGATCGCACGAGCGGCGTCGGCTCCCGGCGCGCCGCCACGCGCAGCCGGTTGCCCCAGACGCCGGGATCGAGCGCCACGACGTCGAGCAGCGGATCGCGTACGACAAGCGGCTGCGGCGCCGAATGGGGGAGCAGCAGCGGCGCAGTGAAGGTGAGCTCCTGCACGGGTCGCGCAACGTGGGACGCGATTCGCGCGTAATAGATGTCGTCGTTGACGCGGACCCGGGCCAGATCGGTGGGTCCGGGCGGCGCCGCGAGCAGCGGCCGGCTGACCAGCGTGTCCGCAACGCCGGCGGCCACTGCGTGAACGAACGTGCCGGCCTGCGTCTGGTTCGTGATGGTCTGAAGCGCGACGATCAGCAGCGACGGCGGCGTCGCGCCGCCGTGCGCGCGGGTCAGCGGCGAGGCGAGCACGATGCGGCCCGGATCGGGAGTGGTTGAAAGCTGCTCCGGCAGCTCGCGAATGACGGCGTACTCGACGTCGGGATCGGTCGCCGCGCCGACACGAATGACGTCGCCAGGAGCGAGCCCTTGGCGATCGTTGACGGCCAGCGCCATCGCGCCGGCCGCCACCGCCTGGTCGAGGCTGCGAATCGCGCCGCTGTCCGCACGCGTGACGTGTTCGACGAGCACGCCTGCGGGGGCGGGGCGACCCAGAGGAGCACCGAGCGTGACCGCGTGAATCGCGCCGATCCGGCGGATCTCGCCGCGGGGGCCCTCGACGACCCTGACCAGATCACCCGCCGTGAAGCCGGCGCTGGCGGTCACGACGAGCGTGGAGTCGGCCGGGACCGCGACCCGCGTCAGGCCGGTTACCGTTGGTCCGGCCAGTGCGCCCAGCATCCGGGCGGATTCGCCGTCGGCGTGTAGGAACTGCAGTGGAGTCTCGAGCTCGATGCGCCAGTTGTTGCTCCCGAGGTCGATCGCCGTCCGTATGTAGTGGAGTTCCTCGTTGGTGACGGGTGGGCCGGCAGCGGCAATCTGCAGCACGCGATCCGCCAGCGGCGCGGCGCCGGCGCCGGTGATGGTGAGCCACTTCGAGCCGGCCGGATGCGGACCCACCAGCGTTCGTGCGGGACCCGGCGCCGGGAGGCCGTAGTGCTCGACGTTCGCCGCGCCGATCGCGTGCGTGCGCTGGAAGGGAATTCCGCTCACCACAGCGGTCGTCGCCGCAGCTGGCAGCGCGCTGGGCTGGCGGTACTCGGCGTCCGATCCCGTGCCGACGCGTATCCATCGCGTCAGCGCGACGGGAAATGCGGCGCCCGATCCGACAAACAGCACGCTCGCACTGCCTGCGGCCGAGCGCGTCAGCAGAATGGCGCCTTCGTTGCTGCTCTCATGAGCGAAGAGCAGCGTGCCGGCGTTCGACGCAGCCTCCAGCGAGAGCACACGCGTACGACGTACAAACGCTTCCCGCCGTTGGTGAAGAAGCCTTCGACCGCGTGAGGGAAAAAGCGATGATCGCCGTAGAGATCCGCGTTCAGCCGATCGCCGAACCAGCGGCGATACTCGCCCCAACTCGTGGTCAGGATCGGCACGCCGACGGGTCCGCGCTCGGTGACGCCGACCGAGCCCGCGGTGCTCGTGCTGACACCTTCAATCGGCTTAGAGCCGGTGTCGATCTCCTCGACGTACACATCAGGCGCAAGGTACTCGGGCATCGTTCGTCTCCCGTGTGCGATAGCTAGGCAAACACGACGTCGAGCCAGTTCTCCAACGGTCCGTATTCCGGATGAACGGTGTGATCGACGGGCGCCAGCGGCGGTGCCGTGAACCGCAACCGCAGCGCCGCGACGCGATGCACAGGTGGCAAGGCGAAATAGCCATTGGCATCGCTCTTCGTCTCGTAGCGCTCGAGATGCTGCCGCTCGACCGCTGACGGTCCGCCGGTGAGTCGCACGTCGATGTTGTCCGGCAGCCCAGCGAGGCTGCTGACGAAGATCAATCGGTCGGCCGGCCGGGCCTCACGACGCAGCGGAACGGTGGGCGCCGGCGGCTGGGGGAGCACACGTTCGATGCGCGTCCCCTCGCGATGGGGCATCCGGAACGGCAACTCCACGACCACGTCGCCCGCCTGGTCGGGTGGTCCGAAGCCCGTCACCGACACGACGGTGACCGCCTCTCTCCGCTCGGGGTCGTCGCCCTCGATACGAAGTACGGTGCCGGGCGCGATCGCCTGGCGATCCGACACGCGCAAGGTCGTCGCACCCGCCGGGACGGCGCGCACCAGAAAGCGGATGTCGCCGGCAACAGGCGCCAGATCCTGCCGGCTCGACTTGCCCGGGGCCGAGGGCACGCGGCGCGACAAGACCGGGAAAGATCGTTGCCAGGAACGCCCGCGTCGCAGGATTCGGATCCGTCATCGACCCTGGCAGCAACGCCTTGACCGAGGCGAGGGTCGTCCAGAAATCGAGGAGGACGACCGATGCGTTTGGCACCGGAGTGACCGTGCTGGTTGCCGGATTGCGCCGGACCGTACGGCCGCGAAGGATGACAGGCGGCCGACGCAGTGGAACCACGCCGGCGTCGACCGCCGTCCACTCGTCCGCGACAACGGCATCGCCGACCATATGCGGCAAGCCGAGGCCGCCATCGAGCGTGACCTGCTGTGGACCGGGACCGAGATGGCGAATGCGGGCGCGCTCTTCGCTTGCTGGCCGGTCCAATGGCGAGCAGCTGGCCGGGGACGAGACCCGTGATCGTGTTGAGCGCGAGCAGTGGACTGCCGACGACCGGCGCCGGCGCGACGATCTGCCGCTGCGGAATCGGCACGGTAATCGTCACGTCGGTGGGCAGGTAGCCGTCGACCTCGATGGTCGCGCTGACGTCGTAGGAGGGCGCCAGCAGCGGAGGGCACGCGAGCCACGGCCGCGCGACGAGGCAGAAGGTGCCATCGCCGGGCCCCGTCACCGTGACTGCCGCGCGATCCGCGCGCCCGCGCAGCGGCGCGGCCGCCAGATGGCCCGTCTCTTCGTCGAGCAGACGGCCGACGCCGAGGGCTGACCACCGCTCCGCGATTGGCGGCGGATCGTCGAGCGCGACGGTGAGCGATTGGCTCTCCACGAGGATCGTGCGCCGACTCATGACGTGCTCACGATGTGGCCGGTTTCCGCCAGCGCTGACAGCACGGGCGATCGGCTGTCCGGTTCGCGCGCCGACGCGATGTCCACGAGCGCGACCTCGTACGACACCGATAACTGGTACGAACCTTCGAGGGCATCCCAGATACGCGCGATGTCATCGAGGTCGAGCGCCTCGAGCCTCACGTGAAGCGATGCGTCCGTACCCGTCAGCTCGCCGCGGAGATCGCTGCCACGAAGCGTGGGCCGGGTATGAAAGCTTTGCAGGATCTTGCCGAGCAGATACTGCTCAGTGTCGGGATCGCCGAGATTCGCGCGCGTCGTGATCGGCGTGATCAGATAGTGCAGCCGCATTGGCAGCGGAGCAGCCGCGAACGTCGTCGCACTCAGGCGCCTGGGCGGATCGTTGAGGCGCTGGTCGTCGCGGATGACGCGATAGAGCCAGAGCGAGACGCCTTCCGTCCCGGCCTCAATCATCTCGGTGGGCGTCTGCAGGGAGACGGTCATGCCACGCGTCGTAAACGGCGCCGTCGGTCCCGCGAGAAACGAATCGCCGGTGATCTCTGCGGTCACGAACTGCTGCAGCGTCACGCTCGTGGCATGAAGTGCCTGGTACATACGGTTAGCCGATCAGCCTGTCGCTCCCGAATAGACGACGCCGCCATCGGGCAGCTGTCTTCGCTTCATGACACCTTCGAGCACGAGCGCGTTGAGCACGTCGGTGACCAGATCCAGATCCGCGGCACGAGATCGCACATCCAGCCACCATTGCCGAATGCCCTCAGGTGTGTCCGATGCAGCAGGGTTCGCCTGCAGATGACCGACGATCGCGTCGTGCACGTGACGCCGGTCCGCTTCCGAATGGCCCATCGCCCGCGCCCACCCCGTATAAGCGCATTTGGTGCCAACGGGAATCGGCGGCCAAAGGCAGTGAACGTTAACGGCGTGGGGACAGGCCGGGTGCGGGGACACCCGCGCGCGACGTCGCCTGGAAAGGCGTGCTGCCGTGCGACCGGCGTTTCATCGAGGCGGACTGCACAGCGGCAACGTTGCACCCGGTCTGGGTGAGGGGTGACCCAACGCAGTAGCAGGCAGCTGGCAGCGGGCGGCTGGCAGCAATAGCAGGGCGCCGCGACCAGGCGGTCACCGCCTGCTGCCAACGGCCAGCTGCCTGCTACGCCAACCTGGAACTAATGGCGAGCAATACCGTGCTTCTTCAGGAGCCGGCCGAGGTGTCGACGCTCGGTCTCGATGAGTCGCGCGGCCTGCGAGACGTTTCCCGCGGTGCTGTCGATGACGCGCGACAGGAACTGACGCTCGAAATGGGCGATCGCGCGCTGCTTCGCGAGCCGATAGTTCCAGACGGCGTCATGGTGCTGGTCGTCGGACACCGCAGTCTCGCCAGGGATCTCGATTTGCGATCCCGCCGACAGCAGGAAGGCCTGGCAGACGATATTCTGGAGCTCGCGCACGTTGCCTGGCCAATGATGTGCCTCGATCCAGCTGAGGGCACCCGCAGTGAAGGGGATCGGTGGTTTGCGGAATCGCGTGCTGTACACCTGCACGAAATGCTGCGCGAGCAGCGCCGGATCGCCGATTCGATCGCGCAGCGCCGGGACGTTGACGTGCATGACGCTCAGCCGGTAGAGCAGGTCCGCACGGAACCTGTCGGCCTTTACGAGCTCCGCCAGCGACCGGTTGCTCGCGGCCACGACGCGCACGTCGGCCGTGCGCTCGGCGCGCCCTCCGACGGGCCGGTACTGCTGATCCTCGAGGAAGCGCAGCAGCGTGATCTGCCCCTTCAGCGAGAGCGAGTCCACCTCGTCAAGGAACAAGGTGCCGCCCCTCGCCGCGTCGATCAGTCCAGGTTCGTCGCTGTGAGCGCCGGTATACGCGCCACGGCAATGGCCGAACAGCTCGTTTTCGATCAGCGAGTCCTGAAGCGCGCCGCAATTGATGGGCATGAACGGCTGCGAGCGCCGCGGCCCGTCGTAGTGAATGGCTCGCGCCGCCAGCTCTTTGCCGGTACCGGTCTCGCCCTCGAGCAACACGGCCGCATCGTAGCGGGCGACCTGGCGCAACAGCGACAGCATCTCCCGAAAGCGGGGGGATTGGCCGATCATCGCGTCGCCTTCCCGGGATCTGCCCGCCGGAGACGCACGATTCGTCGACCAGTCCGGCGTGCGACCGCGCTGCGTTTCGGCGGTGCCGCTGCGGGGCCAGCAAGCAGTTGGGTGACCGAGGCGCAGCTGCGGGGGCCGACAGAGTATCACGCGATCGGGACACGTGATCGCGGGACGAACAGCTGGCGTACAAAAATATGTGCAATCACACGGACCAGCTTTCGGGGCCAAGCGCTGCCCCGGCCATTCTCGGCTTTATCGCCGATGAGATTGCCGCCGCCTTTCTCATCCCGCCCGCGACCATAGCGAAGCACCTGGTGCGCGCCACGATGTTCCGCCTTCCCATTAAGATGGGACCATGAAAAAGTCGGGCGCGAGCAAAGAGCAAACGGCATCGAAGCTCATCTCGCAAAAGGTTTCGCACGTTCTTCCTCCTTGCTCCGGCGTCGCAATCAACCGATTCTGTAGATCTGATACTCCAGCTCGGACGCGCCGATCAGCCGTCCTTCTGCGACGAACAGCGACTGGTTCAACCACACATACTTCCCGGCGCCCGTATCGAAAGTCATGAACATGCGCATGTACCTGATCCGTCCACGCCGTTTCGCGGTTCTCGCTCGCCGCGCGCGTGAACGCCTCGGTCTGCTGCACGAGGCCGCGATAATGCAGCAGGACGATCGCGTCATCATCGGTCACGAGCTGAACACGAACGTCGGGACGCCAGAAGCCATCAGGACTCCGCCGCATCCAGTCTCCGCCGGGCATCGCAATGCGCGCATTGATGCGATCGCCGACCAGCGTGCCGGCGGTCATCTCGAAGTACTGCCGCTCTCCAAGCGGCGAACCGGTTGTCGGGGGAAGCGGACCGCGGATTGTGAATCGGATGTCATTTCACGATACAGTGCCAGCACGCGCTTCCTCCGTCGGCGAGACCGGTCCCAGCCGAACTGGCCATCATCATCCTGGCTGAGCGTCGTTCAATTCGGCGCGCGTCGAGGTCTCGATTCGTCGTCGACGCCGAGGTGCACCGATCGACAGAAAGCCGCCGTCGCTGCCAATGCTGAGGATGCTATTGCTGCTTCCGATGCTGAGAATCGACGCGAAGCTGCCGATGCTCAAGAGCGACGCCGCGCTTGCGACCGACAACACGCTCGACGCGCTCAGTACGCTCCAGAGACTCCTATAGCTGAGCAAGCTGCGGCTTGATTCGTTACGGCGCATGCAATCACTGGATGCAAATCTCGTGACGGGGGAGTCGCTGGTGCTTCACGACCTCAACAGCGGAAGAAGCACGCCGATGAACACGCTCGCGCCATCCAACCAACATGCCTGGTGGATGCGCCGGCTCATCGTGGCTCACGTCACGACGGCCCTTCGGGTTGTAATCCGGATCACCTGGAGCGCGGGATGATAGAAACTGGTTCAATCACTCCGAATGGCGCGAACCGCTGCTGTTAACACTCCATTGCGCCATCCTGCGTTTCAGCGCCTCTGGCTGGGACTGAGCCTCTCGTATCTCGGCGATCAGTTCACGATCATCGCGTTGCTCTGGTTCGTGCTCCAGTTGACCGGCTCTGGTGCGGCGGTGGGCCTCGTCATCCTCTGCTTCGATCTCCCCGGCGTCGTCACCGGGGCGGTCGTCGGGCGTCTGCTGGATCGCTACCAGCCGCGGCTGGTGATGGGTCTCGACAACCTCGCCCGGGCGGCACTGATCGCGGCGATTCCCACACTCTACGCCCTGGGATCGTTGCAGCTCTGGCACGTCTTCGTGCTGGCGTTGCTGGCCGGAGCGCTCTCGCCAGCAACCGCCGCTGGTGTACGGACGTTCATGCCGCACCTGGTGGACGACGCGGCCCTCGAACGCGCGAATACGCTTACTGCGACCAGCCTGCAATTTTCGTATTTCATTGGCCCAATGGCGGCAGGCTTCGCCGTCGCCAGATTCGGCGGTCCCTGGGCGCTGTTCATCGACGCTGCCAGCTTCTTGCTGATGGGTCTGCTGATGCTGACCCTGCCCGCGATCGCTCGCGAACCGAGTCTCCCGCAGCATGCGACAGCCAATCGCTGGCTCGGTTTCGGCGCGTTGTTCGGCGTGCGCCACGTGCCCGCGATCACGCTCCTCACGCTGGTGTTCTTCTTTTCCTATGGCCCGCTGGAGGCGGCCCTGCCGGTCTACAGCGCCCAGACATTGCACGCCAACGCCGGCGGCTACGGGCTGCTGTGGACCGGCTTCGGCGTCGGCGCCTTCGCTGGTGTGCTGACGCTGACCAGGCTGTCGCACCGCTGGCGGCCGAGCATTGCCTTACCGATGATCGCAGTGCTCTGGGGCGCGCTGCTGTGCCCCCTGTTTTTCATCCGACAGCTCCCGCTCGCGATGCTGTTCCTCGGTGTGGCCGGGGCAGCCTGGGCGCCGTATACGCCGATGGAAACCACGCTGCTCCAGCGCCTCGTCCCGGCCGGGATGCGGGGCCAGGTCTTCGGTGCGCGGCATTCGCTGGTCGGAGCGGCGTCGCCGCTGGGAGCCGCGTTCGGTGGCGTGCTGCTGCAGTATCTCTCGGCGCCGCTGGTGATCGCTATTTCTGGCGTCGCCTGCATCCTCGCCGGGCTCGGTGGCTTCCTTTCACCGTCATTGCGTCAGTTGCAACAACGAAGCCCCTAACCTTACACCGGTCAGCACCTGCGTCGACGCCTTGAGGCCTCAGGGGAGCTGACGCTCGAAACCAGCCGTCGACGCAAGTGCCGCTCGGATGTTGTATTGACGCAGATCGAGCGCCGTGTGGAGCACGCCGCTCGGCGCCAGCGCGAAAATGCGTCGAAGCGAGGCGTCCGCGGCGGTCTGCGGGCACCAGCTCGGTGCAGGTAACCATCCCGCGGCGGCTCTGCGTTAGATGTCCTTTGATTCACCCGGACCGCCGCGCGAACGAGAGAGTACCGAGTCGGAGACGCATTTTCCGGCGTGCGGAACCCGGCGGTCGATCTGCGTCAACACAACTGCCTTCGTGTTAGAGCCACCGTTCGATCTGCTCGATCGGGAAATGGACTCCGGACGTCAAGGCCGTCCGCGATCGTATTGGTACTTTCGAGCTCCTGAACCTGTGCGGCCGCCACGAACGCTCCATGGCTGGTGCGCCGCTGGCGCACACGCCAATCACCTGAGTACCTGGCGTCATCGGCACTTGACTCTGAAGTCCACTTCAGGGTTGATACTCGTGGGTGATGAACGACCGTTGCGATTCACCCGGCGCGGAACCAGGTGCCCGCGCCTGCGCGGCCTGCGCTGAACGCGGAACACCTGTTCAACTCCAGACGGTCAAAGCGCTGCTGACGGAAGTCGCCCTTCGACGAGTTCAGCTGACGCACTATCGATTCTGCGCCAATCCGGCCTGCGAAACGGTGTACTTCGGCGACGCCGGCGATCAGTTTGGTACCGACGACCTGCGTGTGCCTGTGTGGCAGAAGCTGCCCAGCGGCGAACGGCTCCTGTGTTACTGCTTCGGCGAAACCGAGTCTGGTATCCGAAGCGAACTCCTGGAGCATGGGCGCACGGACGCGGTCGCGCGGATCCGCGAGCACATCGCCGCTCAACGCTGCGCCTGTGACATTCGGAACCCGCGGGGTGCGTGCTGCCTGGGTGACGTGACTACCGCGGTGCAACGCATCGAAGGCGCGATGCTGTCCGTGAAGGAAGACTGATGGATGCTTCGCGAAACTACCGCATTGGAGAGATTGCCGAACGCACCGGCGTGTCGGTTGAGACGCTTCGGTACTACGAGAAGCGTCGACTGCTGAGTGCGCCGGGGCGCACGGAAGGCGGCTTCCGGGTGTACTCGGACGCCGTGGTGCACCAGGTGACGTTCATCAAGCAGGCTCAATCGCTTGGGCTGACGCTTGACGACATCCAGCAGCTCGCCGCCGGCCGGTTGCGCACGAACCATGCGCCGTCCTGCCGAAAAGTCCGCGATCTGCTCACCCGGCGAATCGAGGATATCGTCACACGCATCAAGGAGCTCCGCGAGTTCCGCCGCACGCTGCACGAGCACCTCGCCGCGTGCGAGCGGGCACTGGCGTCTGCTGCCGAACCGTCGTGCCCGACCATCGACGCCTTGGATGAGCCCAAGCGTGGGAACCGACGCCATGAAGCACGGTGAGAAGGCTGCGCCGGTCATGGCGGCGCTGACGGGCCTGGCAACGATCGCGTGTTGCCTTCCCATGGGCTTCGCGGCAGCGGCCGTAACGGCCAGCCTCGGCACGGCCGTGGCGGCGTATCAGCCATGGTTTCTTGGTGCCTCGGTTCTGCTGCTGCTCGTTGGAGCTGTCCAACTGCGTCAGACACAGAGGGCGTGTGGGACGCGCGGATATTCATCTGTCATCGTCTTCAGTGTCTCTGCTGTCATCGTGGTGCTCGTCGTCCTCTTTCCAGACGTGATCGCTGGGTTGCTGGCCGACTGGTTGCCATAACGGTATGAAGAACGCACGACGCACGTTCGGTGTAGCGGGGCTGCTCGTTCTGCTTGCTGCGGCCGTCGTGTGGTATCGGTTCGCGCCTGGCGAAGCGCCCGACGGCCAGCCGCCTCTTGCGACGATCGACGCGGAAGCCCTCGAAGGTCTGAGGGCAGACTTCAACCGCCACGGAAACGAGACGAGGCTCGTCATCTTGTTGTCGCCGACTTGAGGGACGTGTCTGCGGGGGGCCTCCGCAGTCGAGTCGCTACTGCAACAACACGGAAATGACGCGGTTCATGTGTTTGCGGTTTGGCAACCGATGCTCCCAACCGACTGGGCGGCACCTGCCAGCTCGGTCCTTCGTCGGCTTTCGGACCGTCGGGTGCAGCAGGTACTGGGATCCGAATCATCTGCTCGCGACGCGGATCAAGAACGACGCGCGAGAGCCGCAACCGGTGCAGGACTGCTGCATTCGGTCGGGGATTTTGTGGGATCTGGCCGCTGTGTACCCGCCCGGTTCGATCTGGTCGGATCGCATGCCACCGGCCAGCGTCTTCGACGGGCCGGTCGTTGATGTCACGAACGCGATTGAAGACGCTCTCGGTCCTCGAAAGGAACTGATGCGGAGGGATCCATGACAGAGATGGAACATTGGTGATGTGGCACATGACCACAGAAGACCCGACCACGCGCGCGGTGGTGAACGCGATTCAGGCCGGTGATATCGCGACGCTCATGCGGCTGCTGACGGAATATCCGGATCTGGCGACGGCGCGCGTCGATCGCAACGATCGTTGCGGCGTCCAATCACGCAGCCTGTTGCACATCGCGACCGACTGGCCGGGTCACTATCCGAACGGGCCGGCTGTGATCGCGGCGTTGGTTCAGGCAGGCGCGGACGTGAACGCCCGCTTCGAGGGTTCGCACACTGAGACACCGCTGCATTGGGCGGCCAGTAGCAACGATGTCGCGGTGCTCGACGCCTTACTCGATGCGGGAGCCGATATCGAAGCCGCCGGCGGCGTGATTGGCGGCGGGTCTCCACTCGCCGACGCGCGCGGATTCGGCCAATGGGATGCCGCACGTCGACTCGTCGACCGCGGAGCGCGGACCTCACTTACAGATGCCGCCACGCTGGGTCTGATGGATCGAGTGGAGGCGCACTGCAGGAACGTTGACACGCCAACGGGTGACGCCATTACTCGCGCGTTCTGGGGCGCCTGCCACGGTGGGCAGCTGCGTACGGCGGCGTATCTCCTCGCTCGCGGCGCCGACATCAACTGGATCGGGCACGGCAGCATGACGCCGTTGGACGTCGCGCGCCGAGAGGATGCCGAGCGGCTTGTCGGTCGCACAGCTGCCGCGGAGCTCGTCAGCTGGTTAGAGGCCCAGGACGCTCGCTGTACTCGGGGAGACCGGCTTGATGTGAGCGAACATGCTCCGGGCATTCCACGTGGGGAAGGCGCGGACAAGCCATGATGGGCCGCAAAGTTGGATGCGGCGGTCCCGGATGGCTGCGGCCCAACTGAGCTGGCCGGCGTGCCATTTCACGAAGGCTTCGGCTTCTGCGGTGATGTACAGGTCCTCGTCCAGGCCCGCGTACGTCTTGCAGATCTCGGTGTCGCCGAACTCGATCAGCAGCCAGTACCGCTCAGGAGACTTGCGACCAAGGAAGTCGAACTGAATGACGACGCGCCGATCCGGGAGCCGGTCTCGGCGCAGCGCGTTGCACATCGACCACAGAGCCACGAATGGATCGAGGTTCTGCGGAGCGATCTCGAGCCATCGTGCCCCCCACTCGCCGAGCGACACGCAGACCTTGAACAGGTCATGACCGGCGGGTGTGAGCTCGTAGTAGCGCCCGCGCCCGGCAGGTTTGGATGCAGACCGAACGATGGCGAGCCTTTCCAGCTCCTTGAGGCGCTGCGAGAGCAGGGTGCGGGAGAGCCCCGGCGCGCCCTCCAGAATCGCGCTGAAACTTCCGCAGCCCAGGGACAGGTTGCGGACGATCAGTGGTGTCCAACGCTCGGCAAAGATCTCGGCACCACGGGCGATGGGGCAGTACTGGCCGTAGGTCCGCATGCCGCCAGTGTCACGCACTCAGGGTCGGTTTTGAAGTCCAGATTCTTGACTTCACAGCAGCACCTCCACCGTGGTGCGATGGAAGCCGTCGGTGGAGGCGACAACCATGGAGATCGACAAGTTCGAGGGCCAGCAGATCACGCCTGACCACGCCGAATACGACACCGCCCGAGCCGTGTGGAACGGCGCCATCGACCGCTACCCGCGACTGATCGCTCGATGCAGCGGGACAGCGGATGTGACCGCTGCCGTGCGTTTCGCCCGCGAACACGACCTGGAGATCGCGGTACGGGGCGGGGGCCACAACGTGGCCGGCACCGCCGTGTGCGACGACGGGATCATCATCGACCTCTCGGCGATGCGGGCCGTCCGGGTCGACCCTGACAGCGGCACGGCCCAGGTGCAGGGTGGTGCCCTGTGGGGCGACGTCGACCAACACACACAGGCCCATGGGCTGGCCACCACCGGGGGCATCGTCAGCCATACCGGCGTCGCAGGACTCACCCTTGGCGGTGGGATCGGCTGGCTCATGCGCAAGCACGGTCTCACGGTCGACAACCTGCTCGCCGCCGATGTCGTGACCGCCGACGGCGAACTGCTGCGGGCATCCGAAGACCAGCACCCCGACCTCTTTTGGGCGCTGCGGGGAGGAGGCGGCAACTTCGGTGTGGTCACCTCGTTCGAGTTCCAGCTCCACCCCGTCGGCCCCAACGTCCTGGCCGGCGCCATCCTCTGGGACGCTGGCGACACTGACGAGGTCCTCCGCTTCTACCGCGACTTCGTGCGCAACGCCCCCGACGAGCTCGGCACGGTCGTGAGATTCGGCACCGCGCCGCCGCTATCGGTCATCCGCGAGGAACTGCGCTGGCGGCCGGTCGTCCTCGTGGGCGCCTGCTACGTCGGACCGGTTGAGGACGCTGAAGTGGTGCTCCGCCCCTTGCGCGCCTTCGGGAGGCCCCTCCTCGATCTGATCTCACCCACACCCTACGTGAACCACCAGAGCGCCCTCGACTCCACGGTGCTGCACGGCTGGAACTACTACTGGAAGTCGACCTACCTCCCCGAGCTTCGCGACGACCTGATCGACGTGATCGCCGAACACGCATTCGCATGCACGTCACCACGGTCGTACGCAGCCATGTTCCACTTGGGAGGCGCCGTCAGCCGCGTGCCAGAGGCCGCCACCGCGTTCGGGAATCGACAGGTGTCACACGCCATCACCCTCGACGGCGTGTGGCGGTCCGGCGAGGACTACGCCGACCAGGACATCGCCTGGACCAGGCGCTTCTTCGCCGCCCTCGACAGCTATCGCGGGGGCGTCTACGTCAACTTCCTCGGCGCCGACGAAGACCCCGACCGTATCCGCGACGCCTACGGCAGCGGCGTCTACGACCGGCTGGTGGACGTGAAAACCAAGTACGACCCCGACAACGTCTTCCACCACAACCAGAACATCCGCCCGCGTTCCGCTCACTTGCGTTCATGAGCGTCAACTCCCAACCTCCAACGCTCAACGCCCAAGAAGTCCTGCAAACCGCGGGCAAGCACGATTGGGAGTTGGGAATTGGGAATTGGGAATTGGAAGTTGACACACTCAAGTGAGCTTTGGGGTCAATTGGTCAGGAGCAAGCCAACGTTCCATCTGCTCCCTCGTCAGATTTCCGCCGGTCAAAATCGTGCCAATCAGCTGCCCGCGGAACCGCTGCCGATTGGTGAGGAGCGCCGCCAGGGCAGCAGCGCCGGCCGGCTCCAGGACGACACCGATCTCCCGGTAAGCGAGCCGCATCGCCGTCACGAGCGCGTCGTCGTCAACAAGGAGGATGTCATCGACCAGACCCAGGAGATCGAACAGCGCCTCGGGAAATGGACTCCGGACGGAGATTCCGTCCGCAATCGTATTGGCACTTTCGAGCTCCTGAACCTGTCCGGCACGCCACGAACGCTCCATTGCTGGCGCGCCGCTCGCGCACACGCCAATCACCTGCGTGCCCGGCTGGTGCGCCTTTACCCATCGCGCCACCCCCGCCAGCAACGCACCATCGCCCAGCGGAACGAGAATGGCATCGAAAGGTTCTGGCCAGCGGAGTAGCTCCAAGCCGATCGTGCCTGCGCCCTCGGCAAGGGGTACGCTACGCCCATCCTCGATCAACTGCGCGCCTGTATCCGCAGCGAACGCCGTCGCTGCGAGGTGGGCGGCATCGAAATCGTCTCCCGTGAGTCGAACGTCAGCGCCGAGCGCACGCATGCGCTCAACCTTCAGTGGATTCGCTGTGACGCTGGCAAAGATCGTGAGCGTCAGGCCACGCTTGCGAGCGGAGTAGGCCATCCCCTGACCGAAGTTGCCAGCGGTCGCACAGACAAGATGAGGATGTCCGTGCAGGGAAGATGCCAGATACTCCGTTCCGCGCCCTTTGAAAGAGCGGATTGGATTCAGCGTCTCGACCTTGACCACCAGGGGGCAGTCGAGCTGTTTCTCCAGGAACTCTGCCCGAAACTGCGGAGAGTTGAGAAACACAGGGTCGATAACAGTGGCAGCGTGAGCGATGCGGTCGACCGATAATCGACGCGTCTCCAATGGCTCAACCCCTCGGCAGAATGCGCAAGCTCATCAAAGAAGCAGACCCTGGCGTCGTAGAGAGTGGAAGCAAACCCACCAAGCCCGGCACCCCGGTATGGTCGCACGACGGCATCATCTGCACGGGCGATAAGCAGTCGCCCTCAACAGTTCTGGCAAGTCGAAACTTTCGACGAAAACGAAGTCCTAAACCCGACAGGCACTTGTAGTGGCGTCTCACGGCCTCCGGCGAGCTGACGCCCGCCTCCGCGCGGCCGATGTCATACCGCGCTTCGGCGAGGCTCGCCGAAGCTGTGCGAAGGCGGCTCGAAACCGCGCCTGTCGTCCGCTCGGATTGCGCACTGACGCCGAGCGCGCCCGTCCACAAGAAGTGGCCGGGCGCGGCACCCCTCGCTGCCTTCGGCGCGGTTTCAGACTGACGCGTATCGCGTCACTCGCAGTCGGCCTGGAGCCGCCACTACAACTGCCTGTCGTGACACGGCATCCTGCGACGGCAGTTGTGCTGACGCAGAGCGAGAGCCGTGTGGAGCACGCCGCTCGGCGGCGGCACGAAAATGCGGCGGAGCGACGTCTTCTTGAGCCTCAACGGCTTCGGGAAAGTCCTCTGTTACAAGCCGGACCTGTGGCACCAGGCGCTCCAGGAAGTGCCGTGGTTTTCGCAGTGCCGCAGGACCCGTTCATTTTCATCGGGGTCTGTGAGTTTCTTGGAGGCATCGGCTTGATCGTGCCGGCGATGACCGGCGTCAAGCCGAGGCTCACGCCGTTTGCTGGCGTCACGGACACGTGCACGTGAACGGGTTGTCGAAGGTGTTTGAGTCGTCAATGATGAAGGCCCCGGCCTCAGGAATGGCAATCGTGGCGAATACAGTGTTGGCGAAGTTGTCGTACCTCAAGAACGCGCGGCTATCGTTCAGGGTCACCCTGCTGCCGCGGTGCGTAATGCGGCCCGTCCCCATCAGAGTCGTACCGCTCGTACCGCATGCGGTGAACTGATATCCGCCGGTCGAGCTATTGAACTGCACTGTGTGGCCGGTTTCGTCGTCCTGCGCGCAGACGTCGAAGTTGGTGATCTTCGCAAAGAACGCATCTCGTGGGAAACCGCCCCGGCTCGACTGCAACGGGTTCGCGACGGGAAAGAAGTTCGACATCGTGCTGCCGATGACGTACGCGCTGCCGGCAGGATCGACCGCCACACCGCCGAGCAGGTCCTGGTCTTCGCCTCCCAGGTACGTGGCGTAGACGATGAACGGCACACGCATGTCGATCTTCGCGACGAAGGAATCGAAGCCGCCCCCTTGCGTGAGCGGAAACGGCGGATCGAAAACGGGAAAATCAGAGGACACGGTCTGTCCTGCGATGTAGGGATCGCCGTTCGCGTCCACGGCGACGCTGAGGGCTTCATCGTACGACGACCCGCCGAGGTAGCTCGAGAAGACCAGCGAGGTGCCTGAGTCATTGACGGTCGTCACGAAGGCATCGATGGTGCCGTTGATTGTCCCGCTCACGGGGAGCACCATCGGAAAATCCGTGGACGTGGTCACTCCCACCACTGTCGCGCGATCGGAGGCATCGACGGCTATGTCCCGCGCGAGGTCCGCCTGGCTCCCCCCGAGCGTGCTGGAGTAGACGAACGCCGATCCATCTTTGGACAGCTTCGTGACGAAGGCTTCCGTTGTGACCTGGACCGCGGTCGGTTGGAAAGGTCGGAAAACCGGAAAGTCGCCTGACATCGTCATCCCGGTGACGAACGCATGGCCGCGCCGGTTCACGGCGATGGCAACGTCGTCTTCAAGTGCGCTTCCGCCGAGGAACGTCGAGTAGACGAGCGCCGTGCCGGACGGAGTGAGTTTGCTCACGAACGCGTCGGGTGTTGGCGCGGTGCCGGCGAGCATCGGTTGGACCCCGTGCCGCACTGGAAAGTCCGGCGACCGCGTCGTGCCCACCACGTAGGCGTGGCCGTCCTCGTCCACAGCGATCCCGGTGCCGCCGTCCGGCAAGTTGCCGCCAAGGTAGGTGGCGTAGATCAGCGCTGTGCCGTCCGCATTCAGACGCGCCACGAATGCGTCGGTCCCCACGCCGCCAATCGCCGGTTGCAGCGCGTTCACAGCCGGAAAGTCGGCGGAGGTCGTTGAGCCGGTCAGATACGCGTGCCCGGCCGCATCGATGGCGATGCCCTGGCCCTGGTCGCTGCCGGTCCCTCCGAGATACGTGGCATAGACCAGCGACTGGCCGTCCGGCGCCAGCTTCGCGACAAACACGTCGTCGGCGCCTGCGATCGGTCCGCCAGTCGTGACGGGAAAGTCGGCCGACGTCGTCAAACCCGTGAGATAAGAGTTGCCTGCCGCGTCCACCGCGATTCCCCGGCCGATCTCGGTCCCCGTTCCGCCGAGATAGCTGGAAAACACCAGCACGGGGTCGATCACGAGCGGCCTGGTCTCGTCGTACGGTCCCAGTTCGAAGCCGACGAGATGCGCGCCGCGTCGCACGTAGCCGCCATCGACGATCCGGCGCACATCGCCAGCCTGCTGGTAGATCACCGGCTTCTGCTGCCGGATTTCGCCGGCGGCGGTGCGCAGCCGGAGGTCGCCCTCTGACGTCACCTCGAGGCCATCCACGCCTGCGAAGCTCAGTTGAATCGCACTCGGATCACTCTGCGGGGCGACGATGAAGTCATATTCGAGTTGCTGCTGGTCGCCGTGGTAGACCAGATCCACGCCGGGATAGAGATCGCGATACGCGACGCGTGCATACGTCGGCACGTTCGTGTGCCAGCCGTTGGGACTGCGGCCGAGCAGGTAGTTGGTTTTCCCGGGAAGTTCTTCGCGACCGGACACGACGGACGTTCGGGTCGCGCCGGCGAATGACATTCGCACGACCGCTGCCGGCCGCGAACGGACCGCGGGGGGAACGGCAGACGAGGGCAGCACCAGCACCGCCTCGCGCGCGGTCAGAAACAGCCCGTAGCCTGGCCCGCGCGTCGCGAATTGCACCTCGCGCGCGTGCTGGCCGCGGTTCTTCTCGAAATGCAGCGGCAGCCCCGCGAGCCTCGGCGCCAGACGAGACGTGCTGGCGACAGTCCCCTTGGTGGCACGCGCTTCACCGATGTTGCCAGTGATCCGCGATCCGCGCGTGGCGCCACAGAGCGCCAGCGCACCGATCAGACACAGCGCCGTCGCGCTCGTGGATCCCTTCATGGGCCACCTCTCAGGCGATGCCACAGATTGGTGAAGAGTAAAGAATGTGCATCCGAGCAGCCCTCGCGCATCGGTCAGCACCGGACGACACAGCAAACTGAAGAGCTGGTGAGCCCAGAAGCAATCGAACCCATACAAGGGATTACCCATTCAACGGTCGCTGCGGAATTGGGTAATTCTGCGGATGCCCGCGCGCTTCGGCTCGCGTACCCTGTCGTAGACGCCGAGATTATATCGGGCCTCTCAACATGAATGAAGATCGCGTCGATACGGTGGTCATCGGTGGGGGCCAAGCGGGCCTCGCCGTCGGCTATCACCTCCGCCGGCAGCGTGTGCCGTTTGTCATTCTGGACCAGAACCACAGAATCGGAGATGCCTGGCGAAACAGGTGGGATTCGTTGCGGCTCTTCACGCCGGCTCGCTACAGTGAGCTGCCGGGATTGCGGTTGCCCGGCCCGCCGTCCGCGTATCCCACCAAGGACGAGATGGCCGATTATCTCGAAGCGTACGCCCGCCAGTTCGCGCTACCGGTTCGTACCGGCGTCAGAGTCGACCGGCTCTCGGCCGGAGGTCATCGGTTCGAGGCACGCTGCAGCGAGGAGGTATTGACTGCCGACCATGTGGTGGTGGCCACCGGCGCGTACCATCATCCGAGGATTCCGGCCTTCGCCGCAGGGCTCAATGGGGACATCCTCCAATGCCACGCCAGCGGATACCGAAACCACTTCCAGTTGCGCAAGGGCGGCGTCCTGGTTGTCGGTGCAGGCAATTCAGGCGCCGAGATCGCCGTTGAGCTCGCCCGCCATCACCAGACCTGGCTGTCGGGTCCCGACACGGGCCAGGAGCCCACCCGCGCCGGCAGCTTACCCGACCGCCTGTTTACACCCATCGTGTGGCTGATCGCGACTCGTCTCACGGTCAAGACCATGCTCGGAAGAAAGCTTCGTGACCACTTTCTCGATCCTCCCCGCGGCATTCCGCTGGGTCGCGTGTACAGAAACAAGAGCCCGATGAAGGTACAGACCGGGAACGGATTCGACGATGCCTCGGTTCTGGATGGGAAATCCGTGGCGGGTCGGCACCGGGAGATCGATCCAGCTGAAGTCCGGCGTGTATCCGGTGCACCAGATCACGTTCGACACCTTCAACACCCGGCCGTCTTCGAGGAGCGGGTAACCGTTCCTCACGCCCGTGGTCCGTCCGACCCGCTCGATGCCCGCGGAGGTTATCTGCTTTCGGCGCATACTCGCTCAGCTCGGCGCTCGTGGGCGGTGTGGGGCGGGACGCCGAACATATCGTCGGTCACATCGCCGCGTCGGCATCGCCTTAGTGCGCGCGAGCCTCAATAGCACCAGTGGTTCGACTCCGTGGTTCCATCAACATACGACTCGCTGTACCCACCGCAGGTGGGGCTCACCCACCACCGGCAGATGCACACCGGCCAGCGTCTTCGACGGGCCGGTCGTGATGTCACGAACGCGATTGAAGACGCTCTGGGTCCTTGAAAGGAACTGAGGCGGAGGGATCCATGACAGAGATGGGTTGGGATGCCGCACGTCGACTCATCGACCGCGGAGCTAGGACCTCACTTACAGATGCCGCCACGCTGGGTCTGATGGATCGGGTGGAGGCGCACTTCGGGAACGTTGACACGCCAACGAGTGACGCCATTACTCGCGCGTGCTGGGGCGCCTGCCACGGTGGGCAGCTGGGTGCGGCGGAGTATCTCCTCGCTCGCGGCGCCGACATCAACTGGATCGGGCACGGCGGCATGACGCCGTTGGACGTCGCGCGTCGAGAGGATGCCGAGCGGCTTGTCGGTCGCACAGCTGCCGCGGACCTCGTCAGCTGGCTAAAGGCGCACGGCGCGAAGTCGGCTGACGAACTGCCGCGTCCTTCATTTCCCTTTCACGTTGTGCGTCACCGTGGTTGAGACGCTCGCGGCGTGGTTCGAGGTGCCCAGATAGCGCGCGCGCAACTGGTGCTTGCCGGCCTTGAGGGAGCCGATCGACAGGGTCGCAACTCCGTTGACCACGTTGGCTGTGCCGATGACGGCAGCGCCGTCGAGAAACTCGACGCTGCCGGCCGGGATCCCCCCGCCGGGTGCAACCGCCGCGACTGCGGCACGGAGCAAGACGACCTGCCCGCCGGTCGAGGGATTGGGCGAGGACGACAGCTGGGTCGTGGTGGCCGCCCGGGCGACGACATGCGTTACGGGCGGACTCGAGCTGCCGAGAAAGTCCGTGCTGCCCTGATAGATTGCCGATAGCCCGTGGCTGCCGGCACCAAGTAACGTGGTCACCAGCGTCGCGACGGCGCCGTCGCCGCCTGCCGGCAGCAAAGCCGCCGAGCCGAGCACCATGCCGCCGTCCGAGAACGTCACCACGCCCGTCGGGACGCCAGCGATCGAGGCGACGCGCGCACTCAGTGTCACCGCCTGCCCGAAGATCGACTGCACAGGCGTCCGGCTGAAGGCCAGGCTCGACGCGGCGCGTTGCACGACATGAGTGACGAGCGGCGAACTGCTAGACCCGTTGAAGGCGTCGCCGGCGTAGAAGGCGCGCAGGATGTGCGTGCCGCCGGCCAGCAGCACGGGACCAAACGTGGCCGAGCCCGACGTCAGCGTCGCGGTGCCGAGCGAGGTATCGCCGTCGAACAATTCGACGCTGCCACCTGGCACTTGGTCCTGACCGAACACGCTGACCTGAAGGACCACTGTGCCGCCGTACACCGACGGGTTCGGCGTCGAAACGAGCGACGTCGTCGTTGGCCGCACGCCGATCACGTTGAGCCAGGCGGTGTGCACGTTGGAGATGAAGAAACCCGTGTTGGCCCCCACGCGCGCGGTGACCGCGTCAGGATAGGAGCCCGCCGGCAGGTTCGGGATCTCGACGTCCTCCAGCAGCGCGAGGCCCGTGTCTGACGTAAGCACGGTGCGGACGACCGCGCCATCAATCGCAAACTCGACCGGTATGTCTTTGAGGGGCGTTCCAGGGCCGTGCAGGATCGCGTACGTCGTCACGCGATCGCCGCTCGCGCCGCTCAGCGGCGGCAACGAGATCTCGAGCACGCCAGTCAGGTAGCCATGGACCGCCGCCGGGCCGTCGGCGCTGGTCGTATGCGACACGAAGAAGCCGACAATCTTGGTTACGGCCACCAGCGTGGCCGGCTGGCTCGCCGCAAAAGCCGCCGGGTCATACACGGGCAGCGCGACCACCCTCGGGCTTACCGTAAATGCACTGCCGACCACCGCTCCCTTGCCGTCGCTGGCAGCGGGATCCCAGACCGCAGTCGGGTCCGACTCGATGACCTGCTGGAAGGCCGCGATCATCGCTCCGGTCAAATTGCCGCTTTCGATCGGCAACGTCGAGCCAATCGGGTGCATGATGCCGGAACACGACGTGATGCCGTCGACGAACGCCTGGGGGCCGGACGTGTTCGGATCCAGACGCAGCGGCACCGCCGTGCCCGAGGCCGCGCCAAGGCGGAGCGCGATCGGCCGGCCCTGATCGTCGGGCTGAACGAACCCATTGCCATAGGTATCGACCGTCGAATAGGTATCCGACCAGTCCCATGGTGGAGTCTCGGCCTCTTCCCACTTGTCGGCGATCGCGACGGGCTTGAGACAGGCCGACGCGATCTGCGCGTGCGCGGAAGGAACTATCACAAAGCCAGCAAGCAACCAGGCAAGGGCAGTGCGCGCTAGGGTCATCATCGTGCGCTCGTTTCCTGAACGGGTGAGCGACGCCTACGCCGCGACGCGGGGGAGCGCGGGAGTGCGAAAGCGGTATCGCCGACGGCTTACTACGGAAGAGGTGGCTGCAGCTTAGCACGAGGTGGAGCACGAAGACTCAGCGCGTGCCAAAATTGTGCGTCAGCGTAGGAAGTGCTGTGCAGTTCATGGAAGGAGAACGTTATGAGGGGCGGCCTCAAGGCCGCATTGGAGGCGCGGAAGGCCGGCAAGGTGGGCTACATCGGATTCACCGGCCACAAGGATCCGCGCATCCATCTCTCAATGCTGGCGAAACCCTTCGACTGGGAGGCGTGCCAGTTCCCGGTGAACGCGCTCGACGTGCACTACCGGAGCTTTCAAAAGCAGGTGCTGCCCGTCTGCCTGAAGAAGAAAGTTGGCGCGATCGGCATGAAGGGCTTCGGCGGCGCGAACGGCATGGCGCGCGACGCCGGGCTCACCGCGGAAGAGGCTTTCAATAGCACCAGTGGTTCGACTCCGTGGTTCCATCAACATACGACTCGCTGTACCCACCGCAGGTGGGGCTCACCCACCACCGGCAGATGCACGACCAATTGATGTCGGGATCCGGGCCATTGCAATGACAGGAGATGCGCATTGCCGGCTGCACGCCGGCCGCCGCCGGAGGACCGCTCACCGCGAGATAGGGGCCGCTGCCCACGGTGAGAGCCGCAGGAGCGGAGAATCCTGGAAGAGACATGGTGCGTTTCCTTTCGACCTCAGGCAGTTCGCAACATCCCGAAGGAGGCGGAGGAGGCGCACGCGGCGCTGCACGTCTGCGCGCATCGGTCGTAGCCGCCGCCGCCGAACGACATGCACATGTGCCAGCACACTTCGCAATGGTTCTGGCCAGGCAGGCCGATCGGACCGTACGGGCTTGATATCCGCTGCGGACGCACCACGCTGGCAGGGGAGGTGACCGCTCGGGACGCGCCGAAGTAGGCGCTCTTTCGGTGTTCAAGGACGCGATCAGCAGTGAATCCTGGGAGCATCTCGAACCCCTCCTTTGCAGACGGCGAATTCGCCATCGCGATCAAAAGTCGTAGTACGGCGACAGCGGCTTTGCGAGGAACGGAAATTCGTCGGTCACGTCCACTCGCACGGCGTGCTTTTCGACGACGTCGTTGGTCCGGTGACGGAACGAGAAGATCACGTCGACGAGCGTTCGCGTACCGTTCAGTGTCGAGGGCCTTACGTCTATCGCGCTCAGCGATTGGTTCCTGCCGAATGCCTCGGCCGCGGCTTCGTAAATGCGCGGATAGCGAACCGCCAGGTAGTTCACGGCGCGGTCCCCGTCGGTGGCGCCGGAGTTTTCTCGCATTTGCGTCATCGACTGGAATACTTCCGCCGCCTTTGGCTCGAAATCCTTCGCCGACACCTTCCCGGGTCGCGGAATCGCCTTGATCAGCGTGTCGCGATCGAACGAGTAAATCTTGTCGAACGCGACAATTGGCACCATCAGCCCGTTGCACATTTCCGGCGGCGCGATTGGCCCTCGAGCGCCGATGACGCAGTCCAGATCCGAGGGCTCTGGCGTCGAACGCAGCGTATCCACCAGCAGAGCGATGTCGGCTGGATCGCGGGGCAGCAAAAGGTAGGTTTCCAGCCCGCCGATCGTCATGACCCAGCAAAGTTGCCGCACGAGGTATCGATTCTCGGGTTTGGACAACGCCGTCTGAAACGCATGCCGGTCGGAGAAGTCCGTCGTCTTTTCTCTCCCGAGCGCCTGCGCGAACTCTTTCTCCACCGAAATCCTGGGAAAGCGAGGTTCAACACGGCCGAGGGCGTAAATCCACGCGGGCGGCCCGGCGGCCTTCGCGTTCGCAGCGCAGGTAGGGCATGTTGGCGCTGTCGCCTCGCCTGTCGAATTTGCAGAGACCGGCAGCTGCGGCTCGCTCTCGTGCTCGCTGGCGAGAACAACCATCGATTCGTTCGCATGACCTTGCGCCATTGACACCTCCCGCGGATCTCGGGCCTCGAAACCCTCACCGCGTAAAACGCATCCACCGATTGAGCGCTGCAGCGCGGCGTTCGCACCCGCCGCAGGGCGTGATGCCCATACTGTACGTGACGCTCTTGATCGCATCGCCCAGGCCGACGTCTTCGTCGATCAGGAAGCCGGGCAAGCGAACGCGATGAGGCTCACGTGCTAACGGCTTCTTCCGCTCGGTCGGCACTTTCTTCGTCACGACACTTTTCTTCCGCTCGCGGGTGACGCGAGCGCACCATACGCCGCCCACGCATCGAGCAGGGGCGGAGCGATGGCTGCGCGCCGCGGTCCGCCGGCGTGCAGGATCGCCCACTTGATATGGACGGCGCTGGCTTCAGGATATTCAGACCACATCAGCGCAATCGCGCCGGTGACGAACGGGGCTGCCACGCTGGTCCCGCCAAACGTGTTCGTGGGTGTCGAGGTGCCCAGACTGGTGACGTTCTCGCCCGGCGCCCTCAGCCCTCGGCTGCCGATCGATTTTCCCAGGTTCGATTCGGGCGACAGCAGCCCTTGCCGGTTGCAGGCGGCGACCGGGATCACCCAGGCGTGACGCGTCAGCACCGAGCTTCCGACAGTGCCTTGATTCCCCGCGGCCGCTACGACAATGGCCTGGCGGCGCGCCGCGTGGTCGAGGGCCGCCTCGAGCGTGCGTTCGCCTTTGGGCGAGGACTGGAGAACGGCGCAGCTCAAGTTGATCACGCGCGCGCCCGCATCCACGCTGTCGACGATGGCGTCGGCGAGCGCTTCGGGGGTCGCGGCTGGCATCTGCGCGCTGTCGTTCTTCGCATCGGAAAAGATCGGGCGCAGCAGCAGCGTGCAACCGGGGCAGATGGCGGGAGCTGTGGAGCCGCGGCGGCCCGACAGCATGCCGGCGACGAACGTCGCATGTGCACAGGCGGCACTGTCCAGTCGAGTGCAGACCGACGAAAGCTCACTGGTGAGCTCACGGATCGACGCGCCGGCGAGATCCGGATGGGCTACTGAAACGGGGCCGTCGATGAGGGCGATCGTGATCTCGGGCCTGCCAGCACTGCGTTGCATCAACTGGGAGAGTCCGACCAGATCCAGAGCGCTCATGATTGTGACGGAACCGACTGACGTGTCCGCTGGTGGTGCGCGCAACATGGCTCGCCGCACATTCGCGCGGGAGGCGCGCAGATTACGTCAAGTCGTCGCGGGGTTGCAGCAAGATTCCGTTGTCGAGGTTACAAAATGGCTGGCAGATGAGCTTACGGCGCGATGCGAAGGGCTCTTCATGGCAGTGGCGCCGTCGACGAACCCGTATAGACTGCATGGCGTTTGGAGGTCTTGCGTCATGGCGATTCCACGTTTCAGTGCGGAAGCATCACTCTACAGAACGGGCGGGCAATATCGTATGGCCCATACCGATCAAAGCGGCATGGGCGTCGCGCCGGCCAGGATGACCGCGAGGTGGTGTTACTGGAAAGACTCAAATTGCACGCAGTTCTGCGGTGGCGTGCAGGATGCCGATTGGCGGCACGAGTGCTTCATGCGCTGCAATATTTATCTGGACAATTGTCTGGGCAAGGGCACGTGGACCGACCAAGCCTCGCGGTTCTAACCGCCCGGTGATTGTCGGACGACCTAGCAGCCCGGAAGGCAGTTGTGTTGACGTAGAGCGAGAGCCGGTTCCGCACGCCGGAAAATGCATCTCCGGCTCCGTACGCTGTCGCTCGCGCGGCGGTCCTGGCTCCTCCAAGGACATCTAACGATGAGCGGCAGCGGGGTTGTGCGATGCGCCGAGCTGTTGCGCGCAGACCGCCGCGGACGACTCGCTCCGACGCATTTTCGGGCTCCGCCGAGCGGCGTGCTCCACACGGCTCTCGCTCTCTGGTCAGCACAACTTCCGATCGGCACTTGCGTTGATGGCTTGAGACCGAATGGGAGTGACGCGAAGGGCGTCAGTCAGAAACCGCGCCGAAGGCAGCGAGTGTTTCAGCGCGAGCTCCGTAGGCCTCCCTCACGGTTCTTGTCCTCCGCCAGGCCGGGTAGGAGTCGCGCTCTCGGCGTCAGTCTGAAACGCGAGCGGACGACAGGCGCGGTTTCGAGCGTCAGCTCCCCTGAGGCCTCAAGGCCTCAACGCAAGTGCCGATCGGGAAAGAGCCTGAGAGAGCAACGGCAGGCCCGCAGCTCTCCATTGCCACAACCACGAGCGGCCGCACCGGGGCCGCTCGTGCCTGATGTCCTCGCCCGTTCACAGATGTCACCAGGGCCACCAATAGCAGACCTCCCGTGCTCCGCACGAAATCTTTGGCATACGTCCTTCGCAATATTCGACCCAGTCGCAATGCACTTGACCAAACTTCACCACGTCCAGCACGTGTTGAGCAGCTGCCTTGCTCTGGGCAAGAACTTCGTCGTGGCCACGAAGGCCATCTCGAGTCGCTTCACGCTGAGAGTGCCCCTCCGTCCGGTAAAGAGCAGCACCTGCGGTAAATCCGGGCATGTTCATATAACCCTTCCTTTCTTCGTAACCGCACGTTCATAAGATCATAGGCCCGGTTTAAAGGGATCACCAATGAGCCGCCGCGGCGAAGCTGCGGTGAGCACCGCCCCGAGAGTCATTTCCCTTTGGTATTCCCGCCTGCTTGGTGATAATCGGCCCACACACGCGCGCATGGTGGACGGGCGGTGGAAAACCGCCGTGCTCTGGAAGCTGCTCATCGCGTTCGGGCTGATGGCCACCTGTGTGGTAGTGCACGCGACCGGCGTGACGACCGTTCCGCGATCGTCGCCGCTCGTGTGCCCATCGGCGGAAACGATGGGAAGGAGATTGTAATGAGACGACAGGACCTGTTTGCGCTCGTCGGCGCGCCAGCGCACTATCGCCGCACCTACGGGACGCAGGCGGCGCTCCCGCTGTCTCGAAACGGCTCGCCGGCAGCGACCACGAATTCCCAGGTGTAGTCGGCGCTGCCCAGCGCGAGCTTCAGGACGCCGTACGATCGGTTGCTACGCGCCTCGCTGTTTGCCCTGATGGTCCTGAAGTCGTAGAGGCCGCCGCCGCCGGTACCCACGACGAATTCCCGGATGCCCTTCGGATCTGCCTTGCCATCGGGATTCTGCGGCGCGAAACGCTCGTAGTCGTGATCGTGGCCATTGACGACCACGTCGGCACCGAACTCATAGAGGACCTTCCACGCCTCCCGCATCCATGAGGTGTCCTGACGCTGCGCTCCGTGCGGTCCAGAGCTGAACACGGGGATATGCCAGTACGCGAGCGTACACGTGGAGCGGTGCTCTTGGAGATCGCGCCGCAGCCACTCGATCTGCGGCGAGCGGCGACCGGCGGAGATCGAGCTGTTCAACGACACGACGTGCCACGACCCCAGCGTGTAGCTGTAGTAGCCGCGGCGGTCGCTGCCGGCGTTCTCGCCGAAGTAGTCGAAGTACGGCTTTGCGTTGGCGGTGAGGTAGTCGTGGTTGCCTGGAGCCGGGCGTGTGCGCGCTTTGTGACGGCCCCAGCGCGGCTCGTAACAGTCGTGAAACTCGTCGGACGTCCCTGAGGGGTACGCGTGATCGCCGACGGTGAACACGGTGCCCGGAATCCGATCCAGCAGACTGGCCGTTGCGGCCGCGCCGGCCCCATTGGCGATCTGGCAGTTCGCGATGTCGCCCGCGCCCACGAGCACGGCCGGCTCTTTATCCGACGGAGCCTGCGCCGCTGCCGAGATCGGCAGCTCGAGGACGACAGCGACGAGCAGCACGACGCTGCGCAGCATTCAGGCGGTCTCCTGGTTTGAGCCGAATTCTAGCGGGTGAACACCACCCCGTGGGGACTGCCCGCGCCGGTCCAGCCATGCGGCCACTCGCGTTGGTCAAAGCTGAAGCCGCTCTTGCCGTCGGCGCCACGGAACGCATCGTCGACGGTGAGGGCGCCGGTGCCGTCGTCCAGTTTCAGCAGGTAGAGACGCGGCTCGGAACCGGTCACCACCAGCCGCCCGGTCTTGGCGTCCCATCCCGTCCAGTGCGGCGCGAAGGTGTCGCTGATCTGCAGTCGCGACACCTCCACGGGCTTCGCTCCATCCGTGATGTCCAGCACGATCAGGCCGTGTATCGCCGGCACGCTCTCAATCAGGTAGTGGCCGACGATGGTGGGGACGCCGCACCAGTTGCCGGGAAACGTGTGGACCAGCTGTGAGCGCGGGCGCGTCGGAGGTCAGGCCACTGATGCGCTCGATCCCGCAACTGAGGGTCTGCACGTAGACCGATCCATCCGGCCCCAGTCGAGGCTCTTGCGGGCCGATGTGGGCGTAGCGGTTCGGCCCGACGTCGAAATGTGCCGTTTCGAGGAGCTTCAAATCGGAGAGGCGCCACACCTGGTAGGTCGCGCCCGCGAAGATCTCAGTCGAGGTGCATGGAGGAGTTCGTCGATACGACCCGATCGATGTCGGGCAGCACGACCAGGCCATACGGGGTCAGAAGCGCGTCGGAGAACGCTGGATCGGCGCTACTCGCCGAGCGGACCACTTGACCGCTGTCGTCGATTTCCACCAGGCCGCCGCTCTTGCCGGCCGTTGCGCCGCTCGGCGCGTGGTGCGCATGCTGAAAGGTGGCCAGCACGTTGCCGTTGGGCAGCCGCAGATACGAATGCGGGTGCATGTAGCCGCCCCTGTCGGTGAACGACGTGGCAACCTTCGGATGGATCGGGTCCCGCACGTCGAAGACGAACGTCCGGCCGGCATCGTGATCGTTCGCAAACAGCATCCCGCTCGCCGGCATTACGTACTCGGTGTGGTGCGCGTTCATGGTCTGCTGGTCGGTTCCGACGGTCGTGATGAGCCGCCCGTACAACGCCGACGCCGGGTCGGCGTCGATCACGGCGAGAAAGTCGTTGCCCTTCTTGGCCGCGTCGCCGGCCCAGGCGTACATGTAGTGGCCGCTGGCGGCTACTGTTCCTTCGGTCGTCGACGGAGCGGCCGCAGTCTCAGGAGGACGATCGCCGGCTTGACCGGCCTGCAGACCTGCGAGGACGGCGACGGTGACGAGCAATGGGAGCATCAAGGCCATGATACCGCTGCGCTGTAACGTTACGTGGAACGACGTTGCGTCACCCGCCGGACTGCCAGCGGCGCACGGCGTCGAGCGGGTAGAGCAGCATCAGGATGTTCAGCGTCAGATTGTCGTGGATCATGTAGCCCACGAACAACTCCAGGGTGATGGTCACTGCAACGGTCGCCGCCACCGGCAGACGGCTCGCCAGCCAGAAGCCAAGGAGCATCGCGCAGATGTCGGACAGCGAGTTGAGGATGCTGTCGCCGTAATAGTCGAGCGCGATTGTCGCCTCGCGATAGCGATTGATCACGAAGCTGGTGTTCTCGATGACCTCCCAGGACGCCTCGAGGGTCGTCGCCAGCAGCAGTCGCGTGCCGAACGGAAGGCGCCGCGCCACCAGCCACGTCAGCGCGTAGAAGCCAAAGCCATGAATGACGTGCGATGGCGTGTACCAGTCGCTGAGATGCTGCGAGTTCTCAGAGCTCTGGACGACGCCGTGCCATAGCTTGACGGAACCGCACGCGCAGATGGGGACCCGGCCCATCGCGTAGAGGGTGATGGCTGCGGCGGCCACCACCAACGCCGTGAGCAGGTACGAGGTCCGCGGACGCATCGGGCGGGTCGATTCTCCCATAGCTTCCAGGGTCCGCTCCCAACGCGCCGGACGCGTGCGCGGGCCGCGGTGTCGCCGTGGCGAACCGGTCGGCACGCCGGCCACCCGCGGCTCCGGCGATTCGTCTGGATAAAAGTGCGGGTTGGGGTGGTCCGCTTCGCATGTCGCCCCCATCCCCAACCCGATGTCACCCGCCTGCGCTCGCGAGTGGACCGTCTGACGCCTGAACGGCATGCCTCCAACGGTTCGCCATGGCGACACCGCAGCCCGCGCACTTAACCGTTCGCCACAGGAGCCCTGCCCGAACTGCCCTTGCGTTGACGCCTCGCGCCTCCGGGGAGCTGACGCTCGAAACCGCGCCTGCGGTCCGCTCGCGTTTCAGACTGCCGCCGAGAGCGCGGCTCCTAAGCGGCCTGGCGGTTGCTAAAGATTCGGAAGGAGGCCTTACGGAGCTCGCGCTCGAAACACTCGCTCCCTTCGGCGCGGTTTCGTTACTGACGCTCCTCGCGTCACTCCCACGTCGACGCGAGCCGTCAACGCAATGGCAGTTCACGCGCGTGACGACGGGTCGCGGCCCGCGCTAGAATCCGGCGCGGCCTGTCGGCCGTTATGTCGAGGCGGGAGGGTACAAACATGGCGGAAGCGGAAAACACGAAGGTGATCAAGGACGCCTACGCGGCGTTCCAGCGCGGCGACGTCGCCGCGATTGTGAACGCGTGCGACGAGAACGTGGAGTGGCAGGGGGTCATCGGCACGGAAGGCGTCCTGCCGCAATCCGGCCTCCGGCAGGGCCGCGCCGCGGTCGCGGAGTTCTTCAAGCAGGTGGCCGAGTCGACCGACTTCAACTCGTTCGAGCCAAAAGAGTTCGTGGCGCAGGGCGACAACGTCGTGACACTGGGCAGCTACTCGGCGCGCATGAAGCCGAGCGGGGGGTCGTATTCGAGCCCCTGGGTGATGGTGTTCACCGTGCGCAACGGGAAGATCGCGAAGTTCCAGGAGTACTGCGACAGCGCGCAGCTCGTTCGCGCGTACAGAGGCGTCGCGGCCGGCGTATAGGGAGTGTGCGACAGCGAAGCTGAGCAACAGTTCCGTCGCGGCGCGCCAGGCGCAATCGAAGGCCCATCCGCCCACCGGCGAATGGGCCTTCTGCCGTTTCTAGGCCCCCGTGAAGTGGCGCGGGGTGCCGGTCCCCTGTCGACGCCGATCGTGACGTTCAGCCCGTCGCTCCGACGTTATGGCTGCCATCGCGAACTGGCCGTTGTGAGTACGGTAAAGGAACTTCTCGTCCAGAAGGGCGCCAACAACTGCATTCCATGTTTCGGCATCGAGACCGAACAGGCACTGCGCCTGGGGCGCGGTGATCTGGAGACCGGGCATCTCGAGGTACTCCGCGCGGATTCGGCGCAGCAGTTCTGCAGATGCGACGTTCGAATCTAGACATGAGGTCACAATGCGCCTCCTTTCAGCAACGTAACTCCAGTGGGGCGCCGATGCGCCCCCGTCAATCACTGAGTTCAGGTCAAGCACTGAGTTCAGGTCAGTGCACTTACAGGAAAAGCTTCGGTGAGGCTGTTACTCGGGCCGGGGAGGGCTCCCCGGCAGGGTATTGCAGTGCTCAGTAAAGCCGTACCGCCGAGCGTATGCCGTTTCGGAGACACACGCAAGGTGGGAACCCCTATTTATCCTCGCGCAAACGCCTCAGCCGCGCGTCAGCTTGTGTGCCAATGGAACGACTTCTGAGAAATTAGCCACTTACCGTCAATCTTGATGAGCTGAAACAGATCCGAGACTCTCGATCCTGAGTCACCCGCGAGCTTCCCGCTGACGTTCTCCATCTCAAGCCTGACCACAGCAATGGTGTCGAGAATGTCGACGCTCGCAAGACGGACCTGCATATCCCGCGACGGACCATTGCCATCGACCCAGTCAAAGAGCATCTGAATCGACCCGGCCAGAAGTTTCCCATCGAAGTACCCGTAGAACGTGCAGTTCTCGTGGAACGCTGGCTTCATGGCGGCGCTATGACCCGTTCGGACGCCTTCGTTGTATCCGTTCATCACCTCGAGCACGGCGTCGTAGTCACTAATGTACGAGCTCGGAACCTGTGTACTGGCGACGGAAACTAAGCTACCCATGGTGTTTCTCTCTTTCTTTGTCGGCGCGATGACGTCCGACGCTTGCTATAACTGTTCCCTTAACGCTGTCGAACAGAGCGGGACGAAGGCGGAAGTCCCGCCTCCACAGGTTGACCGCGGGGCTAAAGCCCCGCCGCCACAGGCAGAGAGTCAGGATGGCTTTCCAGGCTGCCGTGAAGCGGCGCGAATTGCCTGGTTCGGTCGACGCCGATCCTGAGGACCAGCTCGTCGCTCGGCCGGTATTGATGCCATCGCGAACTGCCCGCTGTGGGTGCGGGAAAGGAACTTCGCGTCCAGCAGTGCGGCAAGGACTCCGTTCCAGGTTTCGGAATCGACACCGAACAGGCACTGGGCCTGGGGCGCGGTGAGCTGGAGACCGGGCATCTCCAGGTATTCCGCGCGGATGCGGCGCAGGAGGGCTGTAGATGAGACGTTCGAATCTAGACGTGCGGCCACAATGCGCGTCCTTTCATCAGTGAATCTCTAGTGAGGCGCCGAAGGCGCCCCTGTCGATCGCCGAGTTCAGATCGAGCGACGCCTGGCGAGAGTGCGACGAACAGGAAAAGCTTGGTGAGGCTGTGACTCAGGTCGGGGAGGGTTCCCCGGCGGGCGCGGCAGTTCTCAGGAAAGCGATACAAGCCAGCCTATGCGGTTTCCGCCGCACAAGCAAGGGGAGACCTCGTTATCCGACAGATGAGGCGCGCGGGCGCGAACGGGTTCTACCGCGGTTTGCTCCTCAGCGAGAACGTCAATTCGATCGTGACGACCATCGGCACGGCGTGACCATCCTTCATTGCGGGATCAAATCGCCACCTCTTGGCCGTTCTGATTGCCTCCTCATCGAGGCCGTTCTCCGCGTCGAGCGAGCGGAGGACGTGCACGTCGCCGACGGTGCCGTCTGCCTCCACGATGGCTTCGACCCAGACGGCCCCTTCCAACCCGGCCTGCATGGCCCTCGACGGATACTGGGGCCGGATTTCCTGTGTGAGCTTCGGCAGCTTGACGCCGGCATCGCAGGTTCGATACACACCGGCGTGCACCCAGTCTCGGGTCGGGTCGCCTTCCTGCGTTATGACGTCGGAGAGGCTCCTGACAGAAAATTTGGGGACGTCGAAGGCGTTGCCCTTCTTCACCAGCTGTCCGGTCGCGCAGACCCGCCGGAAGAGGAGGCCCCGGAGAACGCGACGGGCAGTGTCGATGTCGCCTCCCGATTTCACGTCGATCGACAGAGGGTCGCGGGCGGACATGTCCAGCAAGATCGTCGACGAGCCGTTGGCGCGGCAGCTGATACTCACAGCGCGGCCGCAGGCTTGTTTCCGATCTTCGAGATCCTCCGGGCGCAACATCGATTGCGCGCTGACTGGCAGGATGCCGAGCGCGGTGAAGAGCAGCACGCCGCACGCCGTGAGAAGTCGGTCAGGCATCACTAACACCGGCCCCGCCGCCACAGTTGTCCGGGGGGGCATTGCGGGGTGCGACATGATAACCGGCCAGCGGCCGCAGGATGATAGAGTCCTGCAGAGAACCCAGGAGCGCACATGGCCAACGCGAGCACCACAGGCGGCACCGAGCCGCTCATCAAGGCCCGGAATCTCGACAAACGCTACAACCGCGGCGGCGAGGAGATTCACGTCCTCCGCGGCCTCAGCCTGGACGTGAAGCCGGGCGAGTTCGTCGCGTTCATGGGGCCCAGCGGATCGGGCAAGACGACGCTCCTCAACATCCTGGGCGGCCTCGACAACCCGTCGACGGGCACGGTCATGGTCGACGGCGTCAACATCACGAGCCTGTCGCGCCGCGCCCTGGCCGAATGGCGGGGACGGCACGTCGGCCTCGTCTTCCAGGCCTATAACCTGATCCCGGTGCTCACAGCCTTTCAGAACGTCGAGCTGCCGCTCCTCCTCACATCGCTCTCACGCGCCGATCGGCGCAAACGCGTCGAGGCCGCGCTCCGCCTCGTCGGCCTCGAGGACCGCATGCGGCACTTTCCACGACAGCTCTCGGGCGGACAGGAACAGCGGGCCGCCATCGCGCGCGCGATCGTCTCGGATCCCGAAGTGCTGCTCTGCGACGAGCCGACGGGCGATCTCGATCGCACCGCGGCCGACAACATCCTCGAACTGCTCACGCTGCTCGCCACCGATCGCGGGACGACGATCCTCATGGTGACGCACGACCCGCGCGCCGCCGAACGCGCGCACCGGCTCCTTCATCTCGACAAGGGCGTGCTCGTCGGCACTACCGAGTCGCCGCAGCAGGAGATGTCGGTATGAAGTTTCTTCCGTTGCTTTTCGCGAATCTGCGCCGAAAGAAGATCAGGACGATCCTCACAGTCGGATCCTTTACGGTCGCGCTCTTCCTGTTCGGCATTCTCGGCGCCATCCGCTACGGCTTCCGCCAGGGCATCGACGTCGCCGGCGCGGACCGGCTGGTCGTGATCGGCCGCACGTCCATCATCCAGCCGCTGCCGCTGCCCTACCAGGAACGCATCAAGCGCATTCCCGGCGTGAAGGACGTCGCGCACGCGACGTGGTTCGGCGGCGTCTACCAGGACGTGAAAAACTTCTTTCCCCAGTTCGCGATCGAGCCCGAGGACTGGCTGCGCATGTATCCGGAGTTCGTGGTCAATGACGCAGAGTGGAAGGCGTTCAAAGCCGATCGCCAGGGCGCCGTCGTCGGCGCCAAGCTGGCTGCCCGGTTCGGCTGGAAGATCGGCGATCACATCCCGCTCAAATCGCCCGGATATCTCGGCGGCGCGGCCTGGGAGTTCAACATCCGCGGCATCTATCACGGCACGAGGCCCAACGACGACGAGACGCAGTTCTGGATGCAACGGACCTATCTGGCCGAGAAAGGCCCCGAGATCTGGAAGGGCATCGTCGGCTGGTACGTCGTGCGCATCTCAAACCCAGACCGAGCGGCTGCGATGGCCAAGGCGATCGACGAGCAGTTCGCGAACTCGGCGTCCGAGTCGCGAACGCAGACCGAATCAGCGTTCGCCGCGGCGTTCGTGAAGCAGATGGGCAACATCGAGTTCCTGATTACCGCCATCGGCTCAGTGGTCTTTTTCACGCTGCTCCTGGTGACGGGCAACACGATGGCGATCGCCGTGCGCGAGCGGACGAACGAGCTCGCCGTGCTCAAAGCGATCGGGTATTCGGATCGCTTCGTCCTGACGATCGTGCTGGCCGAATCGATCCTGATCGCGGCCGTCGGCGGCACGGTTGGACTGTGGCTCGCCAGCGCCCTGGTGAAGCAGGACATCACGCAGGGCCTGATCCTGCTGTATCTGCCGGCCCCGGCGCTCGCGATTGGCGCAGCCATCGCCCTCGTCACCGGCTTTCTGGCGGGGCTGCTGCCCGCGGTCGGCGCCATGCGGCTCAATGTCGTGAGCGCGCTCCGGAGGATCTGACGTGCCGATTCCGCTGGTCTACAACCTGCGCAGCGCCAAGGAGCGATGGGCATCGTCGATAGTGGCGGTGCTCGGCATCGCTGGAACCGTCGCCGTGTTCGTCGCGATGCTCGCGCTGGCGCGGGGATTCAGAGCGACGCTCGTCTCGTCGGGGCTGCCGCAGAACGCCATCATCCAGCAGGCGGGCTCCGACAACGAGATGACGAGCGCGATCGAGATCGCCGCCGTCCGAGTGGTGGAAGACGCGCCACAGGTCGCCCGGCGCGGATCGGAGCCGCTCGTGAGCCCCGAGGTGGTGGTGATCGCCGCGCTTCCGCTCCGCGGCACCGACAGCGACGCGAACGTGCAGATGCGCGGCGTCTCGCCTCGGGTCGTTGCCGTGCGCGACAACGTTCGCATCATTCAGGGACGATTCTTCACGCCGGGACTCTACGAGATCGTGGCCGGCGCCAACGCCGCGCGCGCATACGAAGGCGTGACGCTCGGATCGACGGTACGCATCGGGCCGGGCCGGTGGAAGGTGGTGGGGATCTTCGACTCGAACGGCAGCGCCTTCGATTCGGAAATCTGGGCCGACGCCAACGTCCTGAACGGCAACTTCCAGCGGCCGCCGGGCGTCTTCCAGTCGGTCACTGCGCGGCTGCGATCCGCAGACGATTTTCCGGCGTTCGAGGCCGCTCTCACCCGCGACCCGCGGCTGAAGGTCCAGGTGGTCCGCGAGCCGGCGTACTACGAAGGGCAGTCGCGGACGGTGACGACGCTCATCACGGTGCTTGGCGGGCTCGTCGCCGTGGTAATGGGGGTCGGCGCGATTCTGGCGGCGCTCAACACGATGTACTCGGCGGTCTCGGAACGCGCGCGCGAGATTGCCATCCTGCGCGCCATCGGCTTCGGCGGCGGCAGCATCGTCTCGTCGTTTCTCGCGGAGGCGATTTTGATCGCGCTCGTGGGCGGCGTCATCGGGTGCATCGCGGTGCTCCCGGTGAACGGCATCACGACGGGCACGATCAACTGGCAGACCTTCTCGCACCTCTCGTTCGCGTTCCGCATCACGCCCGACCTGCTGCTGTGGGGGATCGTCTTCGCGCTGTTCATGGGCGTGCTCGGCGGACTCCCGCCCTCGATCCGCGCCGCCCGCGCGAACGTCTCAACGACACTCAGGGCGCTCTAACGGGGGCGCTACGGGCTACTCGCTGCGGACTACGCACTAGGTGCGTCAGGTGCGTCAGGTGCGTCAGGGTCGGGTGCGTCGGGGTGCGACGGGTGCGTCGGGTGCGTCAGGTGCGACGGGGTCGGGGTGCGACGGGTGCGACGGGTGCGTCAGGTGCGTCAGGTGCGTCAGGTGCGTCGGGTGCGTCAGGTGCAACGGGGTGCTGGGTGCGGCGGGTGCGACTCGGTGCGGCGCTACGTCTACTTTGTCAGTGCCATCGGGGCCGGAGAGCGACACGCTCTCTGGCCGCATTTCGGCGATCTGACAAGAACGGCTAAGAGCCCCGCCTCCACGGGACCGGCGCAATCAAATCATCCTTTTCGCGCGGTGGACGAGCTGTACTGCCATTCCCCACGGATCGCGCAGCATCGCGAGGTGATCGCCGCTGTCGGTGGCGACGATGTCGCCTTCGGGCGTGGCTCCCGCCGAGAGCAGCCGAGAGCGCACCGACGCGATGTCGTCGGTGTAGAACGCCACGTGCAGCACGAGCGGATCGATCTGCCGGTAGTCGGGGACGCTCGCCTTCGGGTTGTTGTAGAACTCCAGCATCACCGCATCGCCATCGTCTGCCAGGAACTGGCCGAACGGGCGCTCGGGGTACGCGCGCTTCATGGTCAGGCCAAGGTTCGCGACGTACCACTTGGCGACGGCGACGGGATCTTCGACCTGGAAGGCAACGTGCTCGATTTTCAATGTGCTCTCCATCTCGCGGGGCTAACCGCCACTGATTCGACGACGCGGGGCTGAAGCCCCGCCGCCACATTTTGACAAGGCCCCACAGACGGCGGGGCTAACCGCCTCCGCGACTGCGACGACGCGGGGCTGACCGCCTCCGCCGAAGGCTACGGCGCGTCCGCCGACCAGCCTCCGCTAAAGCTACGGCGCGTCCGCCGAAGCGTTGCGAAGGCGGAAGCCATGCGAAGGCGGAAGTGTTGCGAAGGCGGAAGCCCCGCCGCCACATGTTCGACAAGGCCCCGCAGACGGCGGGGTTGCCCCGCCTCCACAACCGCGACGACGCGGGGGGAAAGCCCCGCCGCTACAGCTGCGACGACGCGCGCGAGTATATCGCGGGGTTTTCTGACGAAAGAGCCGTTCCTCGCGAGCCCACGATTCCGGGCGAACCCCGTTTTGGCGGAGTCGACGAGGCAGATTTGTCGCGATGGGGCGCTGTCCATGCACCTTCTTGCCTGGAACGCTATTTTCTGCCAGAGTTCCGCACCGAGGAGAGAGCGCATGACTAGATTCCGACTGATGTTGGCATTCGCTTTTTGCGCCGCACTGACGACCATTTCCGCAGCCGCCGACCCGTTCGCCGGCACCTGGCAGCTGAACACGGCGAAATCGAAGTACGACCCGGGTCCAGCTCCTGATAAAGCGACGGTGACGATCCAGAGTGATGGCGTCACTACGACAGTGACGACCGAATCCTCATTCGAGGGCAAGCCGATAAAGGTGACCTATAAGGCGAACTTGGATGGGACGCCAGCTCCGATGCAGGGTTCACCAGTGGCCGACATGGTCTCGGTGAAAAAGGTCGACGAGCAGACGCGTGAGATGAAGAGCACGAAAGACGGTAAGCCCGTGAGTGAGAGCCGCGCCACCTTGTCTGCGGATGGGAAGACGGCCACAGTCGTCGGATCAGGTCTGAACCCGAAAGGCACGAAAGTGACGTTCACAGCGATTTACGAGAAGCAGTGAGGGCTGTGATCCAATCACGCCGAGCGGCGTAGTGGCATCGGGGCGGTCGATTGATAGCTGGTCGCTGCGGGGAAGCGGACGATGGTCGTGCCGCCGCCGGGTGAGGTCTCGACGTCGATCTCACCGGCGGTGCGCGAGACGATGCCGAACACGGTCGAGAGCCCGAGTCCGGTGCCATCGGCCTTCGTCGTGTGCGACGCCGACAGCTGTGTCGGGCAACGGGTCAGTCCAAAAATGGCCCACCGCCCACCTGGCACGACGATCCACGGAGTTGAATCGTCCTAAGCGGACTTCATCGGGACCTCGTGGCGGAATCGCCCATAGAACCAGCCGATCACGGCTCCCAATACGAAGCCCAGCGGACCGGTGAAAAATATCCCCAACAGGGGTCCCTGGTTCGACTTCGGCTGGAAGATCAACGGGCCAGCGAATCCTGCGACAAAGGCGATGCCGCCGACGATGAAGGCGCCGAACATCGTGAGCCTGATGTGTAGGCGGCTCTGCGGAAGATGACCACGCAGCGCGAACCACCCGCAGAGGATCGCAACCGTCGCGATGAAGAGGGCGAAGACGATGAAGACGACATTTAAGGCATTAAGAGTCGACGCAAACAACAGATGAATCAACATCCAGAGAGCAAGGGGACCGAACACAACGGCAACAATGCCAGCAACGATGCGCCGAACCATAGAGGATCCTCTCGTCACATCGGCCGCCAGTAGGGTGGCCGTCGAAAGTCGGTAGCTTAGCCCCGCTGAGTGCTCAGGTCGACCAGGTCATTCATTGCACTGGCCCATCTTAGCCGTCTCGGCCGTTCTGGACGTGTGGAGTAGGGCTGCTGCTCCGTCTCGCTCCCGCGCGGCGGTCCCTCGTCAGCGCGTCCCTCGTCAGCGCGTCCCTTGAGCACGCCGGTCGCATGCGACAGACGAGGAATGCGCCGTCGGGCTGAGTCCGGGCCGGAGACGGCCCGCTGTGGACAGGACCCAGAGACGTATTCCTCCGTCGTCGCGAGCGGGACGCGCTGACGAGGGCCCGCCGCGCGGGAGGCATGGTGTTCAAACTGATGCCACTATCGACCGTCACTCTGGGGTTGACACTGTCGGTCGGCCGGGGCGTACTGCGGGCACATGCGCATCTGGACGGTCTTTGTCGGCGCCCTCGCCCTGAGCGCGCTATCGGGTCCTGCGCCGCCGCTTGCTGTCGTATCCCGTGAGTTCATCTACCAGACGGCGCCATTTCCGTCCGCTCACGCGTCGACGATCGTGGCCACGCGCGAAGGGCTGGTCGCCGCCTGGTTCGGCGGCACCGCAGAGAAGAACCCGGACGTCGGGATCTGGTTGTCGCGGCAGACGAGGAACGGCTGGTCCAGCCCCGAGGAAATCGCCAACGGCGTTCAGCCGGACGGGCGGCGCTATCCGACATGGAATCCCGTGCTCTTCCAGGTGCCCGACGGCCCGCTGACGCTCTTCTACAAGGTGGGGCCGAGCCCCAGCGACTGGTGGGGGATGGCGATGGCCTCCTCGGACGGCGGTCGGACGTGGACCAGCCCGCGCCGCCTGCCGGAAGGCATTCTCGGACCGATTCGCGCGAAGCCTGTCCTGCTCGGCTCGAACACGCTCTGGCCGGATCGAGCACCGAGGACCACGGATGGCGTGTGCACATGGAACGACTTCGGGCCGTCGGATTGAACGGACGAGTGACGAACGAAACGAACGAACGAGCGACGAGCGCGCGAACGACGAGCGAAAGAAGGAGAGTGACGAACGAGCAAGCGACGAGCGAACGAACGACGAGCGCGCGAACGACGAGCGAGCGAGCGACGAACGACCGAACGACGAGCGACGCAGAGCAGTGGATCGCGTGGGTGGCGTCGGCGGAGGCGTGGACGAAGACGCCGCCGCTGAACGCGCCGGAGGAGTTCGGCGCGATTCAGCCGACGATTCTCGTGCATGGGCCGGCGCGGCTGCAGATTCTGTGTCGTACCCAGCAGCGCGTGATCGCCGAATCGTGGTCGGACGACGGCGGCGCGACGTGGAGCGCGATGAAGGCCACGCGGCTGCCGAATCCCAGCGCAGGGATCGACAGCGTGAGGCTTGCGGATGGCCGCTTCGTCCTCGCCTACAACCCGTCGCCCGACAATCGCCGGTCAATCGCGCTGGCGATCTCGTCCGATGGCGTCGCCTGGTCCGCGCCGATGATTGTCGAGGAGGGGCCGGGCGAGTACTCGTATCCCGCAATCATCGCCACCGACGACGGCCTCGTGCATCTGACGTACACCTGGCGCCGCGAGCGAATAAGGCATGTGGTTCTATCAGTGGTGGAGGCGGGGCTTCCGCCTTCGCAGCGCTTCCGCCTTCACATGGCTTCGGCGGACGCGCCGTAGCTTTAGCGGAGGCTGGTCGGCGGACTCGCCGTCGCCTTTGGCGGAGGCGGTTAGCCCCCCGATCGTGTGACAGCGTTCGCCCTTGCGGACTACACATGATTATTCATGAATGGTGGTGTCGTTGCGGCTCACTCGCTCCGGAAGCCCCGGTTCCGCAGGCCGGAAAAACGCCGCTTCGGCTTATCGTCCGGAGCACGCGGCGTGGGGGCCCCCATCCCCACGCCCTGTCGCAGGCCTGCGCGGCGTTTTTCGCGTCAGTGACGGCCTGCTCCACAGGGTCTTCCGGAGCGAGTGAGCCGCAACGCCCTGGCGACTTGTGAATAATCCGGGTGAAGCCCCGCCGCCACAAATGAGCTCTCTCACACCATCAGCCACGCGCGCAGCTGCTTGAATGCGGCGCCGCGGTGGCTGACGGCGCGCTTCACTTCGTCTGCCACCTCGCCCAGCGTGCAGCCTTCGGGAGGGTAGAAGAAGATCGGGTCGTAGCCGAAGCCGTGCGTGCCGCGGGGTTCGGGCGCGATGGCGCCTTCCACCGTGCCGGTCGCTTCGAACACGATGCGGCCTTCGAATGCCACGGCGAGCGCGCAGACGAATCGGGCCGTGCTGTCGCGCGAGCCGCGTGCGTCGAGCATCGCGTACAGGCGGGCGAACTTCTCAGGATACGGCGTGCCCTCGCCGGCAAAGCGCGCCGATGCCACGCCGGGAATGCCGCCAAGCGCGTCGATCTCCAGGCCGGAATCCTCCGCGATGGCCGGGCGCCCGGTTGCCGCCGAATAGTGGAGCGCCTTCAGCCGCGCGTTTTCGGAAAACGTCGCGCCGGTCTCCTCGGGCGCGTCGACCGGCTCGTGATCCTCCAGGCCGACGATCTCGTACGGCACCCCGTCGAGCATCACGCGGATTTCGCGAATCTTGTTGCGGTTGGTGGTTGCCAGCAGGATCGGAGAGGGAAGTCGCATCTCGGCGATCGTAGGCCCGAGCTTCAGCTCGGGCCTACGTGTGTCGACGCTCGGGCCTACGTACCGAGAATCGATCCCACGATCGTGCGCTGGATCGTCACCATCTCGCGGATGCCCTTTTCGGCGAGCGCCAGCAGCGCATCGAGTCCTTGTCGATCGAATGGCGTCGTCTCCGCCGTGCCCTGGACCTCGATGAACCGGCCATTGCCGGTCTGCACGACGTTCATGTCGACTTCGGCGCGCGAGTCTTCCTCGTAGGCAAGATCGAGCATCGGCACGCCGCCGATGATCCCGACGCTGGTCGCCGCCACGTAGTCCGAGACGGGAATCGCCTTGATCGTGTTCGCCTGCTTCAGGCGGTCCAACGCCAGGACCAGCGCGACGAACGCGCCGCTGATCGCCGCGGTGCGGGTGCCGCCGTCGGCCTGCAGGACGTCGCAGTCGAGCCAGATGGTTCGCTCGCCAAGCTCCTCGAGCTTCACGACCGACCGCAGCGATCGGCCGATCAGCCGCTGGATCTCCTGTGTCCGCCCCCCCACCTTGCCCGCCGACGCCTCACGCGTCGTCCTGGTCGTTGTGGCGCGCGGCAGCATGCCGTATTCCGCAGTGACCCATCCCTTGCCCGTTCCGCGGAGGAACGCTGGAATGCGATCTTCCACGCTGGCGGTGCAGATCACGCGCGTGCTGCCGGCCTCGACGAGGACGGAGCCTTCGGCGTGCATCATCGAATGCGGTGTCAGGGTGACAGGAGCGGAGCTGGTCGGGGAGTCGGTTGTCTAATCGCATAAGTGACAATCGGCTTCTCGCTCATTTTCCACTCGACTTGGCACTTCGCACTCAGCACTTGGCACTGTGGATCTCTCAATTGGCTGGCGCAGCAGGAGCCTCGACCCATTCGAGACTCTTGCCGAGTGGACGGCGCAGATCGACATGGCCGGCCAGCGTGTCGACCTCCTGCCCGTCGATGAGGATCTGCACGGCGGTGATCGCCGGCAGATTGTCGGTCAGCGCGTCGACGATCGTATACACGGTGAGGATCTCGTCAATCGATCCGCCCGGATGATTGCGGGCGACCTCGGCCGAGAGGTTGACGTATGCCTCGCCGCGATCGCTGATGAACAGCTCTTTCAGGGTCGTCCCGCTTGGAATCGCAGACACAGTCGGCGCCTCCGGCGGCTCGAGCTGCGCCTCGATAATGCGTCGTGCCTGCTCGGCGGTGCCTTCCCCGAACAGCACCTCGCGCTCTTCGGGCTTCAGTCGCATGCCATTCTCCGAGACATAGAAGAGATGCGCCTTGATATGCGGCGACGCCGGGGGCGCCGTCTCGGTCGCAGCCGGCGGGGCGCCCCTCGCCTCGTCTGGCGGCGGCTGAATCGGCCGCACGCGCCACCTCTCGACGCCCACGAAGAGCACCCAGGCCAACGCCACGGTCAGGATGACGCCAGCAATCGTGAGGATCAGCCGAGGGACGTGTCATCTCGGTGCCGCTCCGGCTGATGGGACGGGTGTCGCGGCCGCCTGCGGCGACGGCGGCGATGGAGGGCTGGCGAAAAAGTGGCTCACGGCGTCGGTGAGCGCCTGAGCGATGCGCGCCTGGAACTCGCCGCCAAGGAGCTGCGCCTCCTGCGAGGCGTTCGTCAGGTAGCCCATCTCGACGAGCACCGCGGGCATGTTCGCGCCGACCAGGACGCGGAACGGCGCCTGCTGGATCGCCTGCGGCCCCATCGGAACCGCCGCTCGCATCTGCTGCTCGACCGCGCGGGCGAGCGCCGCGGATTGATCGAGGTGTCGCGCCTGTGCCATCTCCCAGAGAATGACGTCGATCTCGCGCGTGCCGCCGCCGAACACCGGCATCGCGACGCCTTCCGATTCGGCCACGCGCCGCGCCTCTTCATCCGCGCGATCCAGACTCAGGTAGAAGATCTGCGCGCCAGAGGCCGTCTTTCGCAGCGATGCGTTCACGTGCAGGCTGAGGAAGAGGTCGGCCTTGTTGTTGTTGGCGAGCGCCGCCCGCTGGTCCGGGCCCACCGCGCGATCGTCCTCCCGCGTGAGCAGCACGCGCGCGCCGAGCCGCGACTCGAGCGAGGCCTTCAGCCGGCGCGCCACGCTGAGCGTCAGCGTTTTCTCCAGCGTTCCCTTGGCGCCCTTCGCGCCCAGCTCTTCGCCGCCGTGACCCGGATCGATGACGATTGTCCTGACCCCGGGCGTGGGGAAGAGCGGCTGAACGGGGGCGGGCAGTGTGGGTGCGGTGGGCGTGGCCGTTTGATCGGGCGTCGCGAAGAGGTCGATGGTGATGCGGGTGCCATCCGGATCCAGTGGAGCATCTGCCGCGCGCAACGAGCCGAAGCGCGGACCCAGATCGATGACCAGCGTCGTCGGCACTTCACCGACGTGAATGGCCTGGACGATGCCTTGCGACTGGAACGGCGACGTGGTGACGTCGAGGAGATCGGCCTCGAAACGCACGAGGAGGCGCGAGGCCTCCTGTTGCACCTGGTGAGGCGTTCGCGGCGTCACGTCGAGGGTCACGCGGGCCTGATTGCCGCCCGCGTCGTGACGCACGACGATGCGTGGTATCCGAAGAACGCCGAGAATGACGAGTCGGGATGCCTTTCGCAGCTCGAGAGGCACGTCGGACACCACCGACAGCGCACGTCCGATGAACTCGACGGGCACATACCACCGCGTGCCCATCCGCACGGGCGCCGCGGGCAGCGAGACGAGCCGGCCGCTGATCGAGGCAAGCGCCTGATTCTGCGACAAGACGATGGTCTTGCCCTTGTAGGTCACCGTAATCGCGCGGGCGACCGTGTCTTCGCGAACGGTCAGGTTGAACAGCGAGGCGAGATCGTCGAGGGCGACGAGCTCGGTGTCGCCGCTCATCACTGTCGGGATCGTGCGCGTGCCATCCGCCGCCACGAGCCGAAGCGGTGCTGGTGGAGGCGCGCCCTGGCCGGCAATGGAGAACGTCGCGCAGGCCACGATCACGACGAGCAGCGACATCCGGACGCCGAAATACATTCCTCTCATCTTACCTGTGACTCAGATCCCACTCTTACCCTGACTCAGATCCCAATTTCACTTGTGACTCAGATCCCACTTTGTTTTGACGGTTGAGGATGTGTTCCGGCCCATATCCGCCGCGAGTCGCGGGGCTAACCGCCTTCGCCAAGGCTACGGCGCGTCCGCCGAAGCTTTACGCGTAGGCGGAAGCCCCGCCGCCACATGCGCGGCGATTACGGTCGGACGCCGCCGGCGCGGTCGATCCACTTGTCGGTCGTCGGTAGCGCCACGGCGTCGAGACCGTCCAGGAGTTCATCAGGCTGGGACGCGACGACGATGAGGTCGCGGTACTCCGCGCGAATGAAGCGCTCCGCCACCGCGTGATCGATGAACGTCAGCAGCGAATCGAAGAACCCGCCGGTGTTCAAAATACCAACAGGCTTGCGGTGGATGCCGAGCTGCGTCCACGTCCACGCCTCGAAGAACTCGTCGAGCGTGCCGGCGCCGCCGGGGAGCGCGACGAACGCTTCTGACAGCGTCGCCATCAGCGCCTTCCGTTCGTGCATCGACGGGACGACGCGCAGATCCGAGAGGCCCCGGTGTCCGACCTCAAGAAGCTGAAGACCCTCGGTGATGATGCCGACGACATCGCCGCCGGCCGCGAGGGTGGCGTCGGCGAGCACGCCCATGAGCCCGACGTGGCCTCCGCCGTAGACGAGGCGGATGCCGCGCGAGGCCAGCGTTCGCCCCATCGCGCGGGCGGCGTCCGCATATTCGCGCCGCGCGCCCGGGCTCGATCCACAGAACACGCAAAGAGATCGCATTGGCGTCGTGCCGTTCCTACTTGAACCAGAGCGGCGTCTTTTTCGCCCAGGGGCTGGCCGCGTACTTCCCGTGGAGCAACGTAAAGGCGGCCTTCGAGACCGCCGCTGTCCGGTCGTTCGTGCAGCCGAAGCGTGTCGCCCGCACGACGAGGTGCAGCGCTTCCGGTACGCGACGGTCCGCCGGATGGGCACGCGCCCACGCGAGCACGCGGCGCCCGAGCTCGTTGGGCGCTGCGTCGATCTGTTTCAGCTGCCGGCGCTCGTTCTCGACCTCGCGGCGCTCGTCGGTCGGTGAGAAACGACGGATCCGGGGCAGCATCCAGGGTGGTGTAAAGCATCCTGAGCCACGGCTCGTCCGTCTGGCCGCGCCAATAGACGGTTTCGTACGGGAAGACTCCGTCGCCGGAGAAATCGCACCACCAGTTGTCTCGGAGCCCGTCCATCAATGCGAGCGCTCCCGGCTCTCTCGTTCGTCCCATCGTGACGAACGGACGTAGACCGGGGTGCCGCATGAGCAGCAACGCCCCCTCGTCTCGAAGCGCCGCATCGTCGGCTGCCGACGTCATCGGCTTCAGGGCGGCCGCGAGCGGTCGTTCGATGCGCGCGACTTCCGGCAGGAGCGCACGAATCGTCTTGGATCGGTTCAGCAGGATCGCCCGCGTGAAGGCCGCGAGAACGACATCCCGCCGGACATTCTCCGGCAGGCTGGAGCTCTTCGCGGCGCGACGGATCATCGATAAGGGGAGCCGCTCGTTCAAGACGCCTCGTCACGTCTTGATCGATCGCGCGGGCCTCTGCCGCCGGAGCGCCGTTCGAGGCGTCCACCGGCACACGCGAGGCGTCGTTCAAATACTCTTCAAAAGTACGAGCCGTTGCGAGCCGTGCCGCCGAGAACAGGTTCACCGTCGACTTGGGCAGATGCGGCGCCTCGAGCGCGCGATCGAGCACGTCGCGCGCTGCGGGCGCCTCTCCGGAGAGAAGCAGCAGCCGGGCACGATGAAAGGCGACGGTCGGGTACGCGGGCGACGCGGGATCGATCGATGCCGATGCGTTCAATACGTCTACACGCTTCGGACTCTGCGGCGTGGCCTTCGACAGGGCAGCGACGAGCCAGGCAGGCGAACCCGACGTCCGCAAGCGGTCGAGCGCACTGGCCACTGCGTCCCCGTCTTCCCCGTGCCCCTGGAACGTCAGCACCCAATCCAGCAGATCGGTGGCATCGCGGGGATTCGCGATGCCGCTCTCGAGTTTCTCCGTATCGCCATTCACGAAGCGGTTCAGGAGGTATTCGTAGGTGCCCAAATGCGCGCGAAACCGGGCGGGCTCGTCAGGAGCGCTCAGCGCGCGCGCCGCGCGGGCGAGCGCGTCGTTCGGGCGCGTGCGCGCCTCGATGAAATCGAGGAGCTGCTCCGCCGGAGCATGTGTCTCGCTGAGCGACGGATCTCGAAGGACGGCTCTCAGCTGTTCTTCCGCTCGGTGTAGCGCGGCCGGATCCCCTTCTGCCTCCGTTCCGCCCATGGTCCCTTGCCTGATCGCGGCGCGCGCGGCCAGAAACGATCCCCACGTCCGCCAAGGAGAGGAGACGTCTTTCGAGATTGCTGTAAAGCTTGCCTCTGCATCCGCAAACAGACCTGCGTAGAACTGGGCAGCGGCGATTTGATACGCGCGATCGGCGCGCGATTGCGCTGATGCGTCCCGGCCGAGCGGCGCAGGGATAGCGGGCGGCTGATCAGACGTCCGGCCGCAATTGGAGAACACGACGTCCTGCGCTTCCGCCCAGGCGGCGACCTCCGGGCTCGTGCCGCCGAGCGCCGCACGCCGCGCCTCCAGCGTTTTCGCCGCGGTCAGGAACGCAGAGTCTCCGCAGTTGACGATATAGGTGTAGGTCTTCGCAACGCGCGTCTCTCGACCGAGGTAGTTGCTCCATTGCCGGTATGGAACCGTCTTTCGCGTTTGAAGCCAGGCCTGGACGGGATCCACTAGCATGGCGGGCGCGGGGGCAAACGCCTGTTGCTCACCGTTCGTGAGCGGCCGACCGTTCAGCGTGCGCCAGGCGACCAGAAGATAACGCCGAGCGTAAGTGGGCTGCAGGATGCCGAGATCGCCGGCAAAGTAGCTGGCGTGGTCGGGAGCACCGACCGGAGTGAAGACGGGAAAAGACACGATGGGACCGCAGGCGCGGACCGTTCCTGGCGAGGACCGCTCGAGCGGCACAGCCCCTGCGCCGACGATCAGCAGCGCGATAGCGATAACACGATGAGGCGCTCGCATCTCCGATTCGTCCTCAGTCGGCCAGCGGCCGGACCGCTGGTACGCAGGTCCTCCGCGCGCCACGATCTGGGATTGAACACGTAGACGCGCTCGACGGCCGGGACGGCGCGCCAGAGCTCGTCGGTCGACACGCCCATCGCGCCATTACAAGCGCCGACGGGCCATCGTCGCTCTTCGCTCAGCCGCGTGACCACGCGTCGAGCCTCGGGTCCCATGCGAAAGAGCATCGGGACGATTTCGTCGACATCGTGCGGATCGATCCACGGATCGTCGCTGCACCAGGACGCCAGCGCCGTGACCGAAAGCGGATGTTGCGCGGCAATCCGCTGCGGACCGTGCGCAGGAGCGTTCGCGTACATCGCTCGCTGCGACAGCGTCGCGTCGAAGTCGATCTGGATCGCCGACACGCCCGGCACCCGCGCGGCGCCGAGAATCTCTTGCGAGAGACGCGGCACGATCCGGTCGTCGAGGACGACATGCGCGGCCTCGATACGAACAACGGCGACGAGCGGCGTCCCGCGCGCGAGCCGTAACGGCTGCCGCCGGAGCATGGTTTCGAATTGCGTGACTGCCGGGTTTTTGTGCGGTACGGAGCGAACGACGATCGTGCGGTCGAGGAACGCGACGCCGACGCCGGATCCGCTCGAGGAAGCGAAGGTCTTCGGGACGTTCCCACGCCCAGAGGACGACCGAACCGCGAGGCGTGTTGTGGAGGGTGGCGTGTCCGGCCGTCCCGAGGAGCAGTGCGAGACAGCCGGCCAGCAGCAGACGACGAGCCACGATCAAAAGGTTGGTGGAGCCGGGCGGAATTGCACCGCCGTCCGAAAGTACTTACCCACAGGCATCTACGTGCGTAGCGTCGTCTGAAGTCTCGTCGCGGTCGTGAAGACGTCGCAAAACCGACCGAAACCAGCCCCAGGAAATCTCGCAGCCACCGTCCGGAGCACCCAGTGGCCGCCAGCCCGCTAAAATGGCATTCCATTCCGGGCCGCGGGCTGCCCGGAGGGAACGTCGCTACCTAAATTTAGGCGGCGAGAGCAAGCTGCTGATTGGCAGTTGTTGTTGTTTTCCATCTGATTTACGAGGGTGATGGTCCTCGGCACGCATCCTGTGTCTCTGTCCCTCCGTCGAAGCTGATTCGGCCCCTTCTGTGAAAATAGAGCGACCTTGTCGCTGACGACAAGGCCTTCAACAACACACCATGATAGCGCGGCACCGATATCACTGTCAAATAGTTGATTCAGTGGAAGTTGCGGGTCGGCGAGTCTGTTGACTTCGCCGGATCCGGACCTCGATAATGCGGAAAACCCTGCAGCGTGAACAGACAATCCATACTCATGTGGAGTGAACCCTAATCACTGCGTTGTCAGATTGGCGAGTGCGGCCGGAGCGCGTATCGGTGCGCCGCCCGGTCGGACGCGCGGAAAACCGGCTCTGTCGCGACATGTCGGCGGAAGCGCGGGGCCCCAGTACGTCACCCCACGCGGATTTCTGGCGCTTTCGAGCCGGTTTTCGGCATGCCGTGTCGCGCGTCCTCCAACGGGCGGCGCCCCGACACGCGCTCCGGCCGCGGTCGGATCTGACAAAGTACCGATTAGGTCGGTCCGGTCCATGTGCGAAGCGAAATTGATTGTCCGAGGCATCTCTGCTGTCCGGGGAACGGCCGATAAACTGAGCTATGAGCGCGTCCGATGATCGCCTGCGGGCATTGACCACGAGCGTCGAGGACCGCGTGCGCGCCACGCTGGCGGGCGAGCTCACAGGTCTCGTCGCCAGCGTCCAGGCCATCGTGGCCGAGGAGCAGGCGCGCGCCGCCGAGAATGCCCGGCACGCCGCGGAAGACGCCCAACGCGCTGCAGACGAGGCTCGGCATGCCGCGGAGGCTGCGGCGACCGCGCTGGTGTCTGAAGCCATCGCCGCCGAGCGGACCATGGCCGCGGAGCGGCTGGCTCGAGACATGGACGACGCGCGCATGATCGCCCAGACCCGCGAGCGGCAGGCGGAGCTCGTGCAGTCCGAGCGGCTGCTTGGCGCCGTTCGCGCGCTCGATGCTGCCAGCTCGCTGAGCGACGTCCTCGACCGTCTCGTGAACGCCGCGCGCGACGAAGCCGGCCGCGCGGCGCTCCTCGTGGTCCGCGGCGCCTCGCTTCGCGGCTGGGCGCTCGCGGGCTTTCCCGACGACACGCCGTCGGCCGCCGACGTCGAGATCCCCGCGTCGGAGGCAGGTCTCCTCAGTGCCGCCATTGCCGCACAAGACATGCGAACCACCGCGGGGGCCTCGCACGATGTGGCGGCGTCCCTTCCAGCGCCGTTCACGTTGTCCTCAGACGACCGGGTCGGGATCGCCGTGCCCGTTCTCGTGGACGACCACGCAGTCGGCGTGCTCTATGCAGACGATGACAGTGAGTCGCCGCGAACGGTGCCGAGCGCGTGGCCCGAGCGCGTCGAGCTGTTGACTCGACATGCGAGCCGATGTCTCGAGGGCGTGACAGCGCGCCACACGGCGACAGGCAAAGTATCCGGGCGGGCCGGAGAGGTCCGTCCCGATTCGGGGAAAGTCGACGACGAGGGCGCTCAGCGCTTCGCGCGACTGCTCGTCTCGGAAATCAAGCTGTACCACGAGCCCATCGTCGAAGAAGGACGCCGGGCGCGCGATCTGCGACACCGGCTGCATGCCGAAATCGAGCGCGCGCGGAAGTTGTACGAGGAGCGAGTGCCACCTGGCGTTCGTGGCCACACCGATTACTTCGAGCAGGAGCTGGTCCGTACGCTTGCCGGCGGCGATCCGGTGCTCCTGGGGCACGACTCATGACGCGGGCATGGCGATTGGCGGTGTTGATCGGTGCCATCGGCGTACTGCTGCCAATGGGCGGTTCGCGTCTTGCCGGTCAAACAACGGCACTCGTCGCAGACGTCCCGCCTGCACTCACCGCCACCGCGCACCCGCCGCTACCGGCCGAGGCCGCGGATGTGTGGTTCGTGCCGGACGAACAGCCATCGCCGGCAGTCCGCGCCCTGGGCCGGGCGGTGATGCTCCTCGATAAGGCGAAATACGGGGATGCTGTCGCTGCGCTGGCGAAGGCGACGCTCGAGGGCACACCACTCGCGGACTACCGCCAGTACTATACCGGTGTGCTTGCGTTCCGCACGGGTCATCTCGACGCGGCGCAACAGATGTTCGCGACGCTGGCGGCGCGGGAGTCGCCGGGGCAACTTCGCGATGCTTCCCGAACTCGCGCAGGAGAGGTCGCTGAAGCGCGGCGTCAGTTCGACGAGGCTGCGCGGTACTACGAGCCGCTCACGCAGAAGACCGGGCTCACACCCGATCAGGCCTGGGTGAAGCTGGCGCGCGTGCGACGGGCCGCGGGCAACACGGCCGCGGCCGCCGAGGCGTATGCCCACGTCTACTACGAGTTTCCGCTCAGCGATCTGGCGACGATTGCCGCTGCCGAGATCGGATCGCTGAACGCATGGGAGCCGCTCGAGAAAGGATCGCCGCGCTTCAAGCTGGAGTTCGGGCGCGCACAACGCCTGTTCGGCGCCGCGCGCTACGCCCAGGCGCGCGAAGCGTTCGAGATGCTGCGGCCTCTGGCCGAGGGCGACGATCGCGAGGTGGCCGACCTGCGTGTCGCCGAATCCGACTACTACTTGAAGCGGTATGCGACTGCGCGCGATGGCCTGGCCTTCTGGATTGACAACGCACGCCGCAAGGCCGAGGCACGGTTCTTCCACCTCGGATCGACCCGCGAGCTTGGCGAGCACGCCGAGTACGTACGGCTGGCGAATGCGCTCGTCGCGGAGTTTCCCACCGAGTCGTGGGCCGAAGACACGCTGAACAATCTCGCGACGCACTACATCCTGGTGGACGATGACGATCAGGCGGACGCGACGTTCCGCGACCTGGCCGCCCGGTTTCCGGACAGCCGATACGCGCCGCGCGCGCAGTGGAAGATCGGCTGGAACGCGTACCGCAAGGGCCGCTGGGCCGAGGCCGCCGAGGTCTTCGAGCAGGCGGCGGCGCGCTACGCGCGGTCCGACTTTCGGCCCTCGTGGGTCTACTGGTCCGCACGAGCGCGCGATCAGCTTGGCGATGCCGCCCGCGCCAACCGGCTTTACGGGATTCTCGTGGCCGACTATTTGAACTCGTACTACGGCCGTCTCGCCACCCGGACGCTGACGTCCCGCAAAGTCGAGCCAATGACGATGGCCGCTGCTGTTGCGCCCGTCAGGGGAAACGGCGCGGACGCCGTCTCGGCCGTGACGCGTCCGCCCCGCGAGCAGGCGTCGGCGCAGGTCGTCCTGCAGCTCATCGCCGCGGAGCTGTGGGACGCCGCCCTCAACGAGCTGTTGTGGTTGCAGAAAAACGACGCGGATACACCGGCCGTGCGCGCCACGCTTGGATACGTGTATGCCCGGCAAGGCGATCTGCGCAGGGGCATCAACTCGATCAAGCGCGCGTATCCACAGTATCTCGCGGCCAACGAAGAGGAGCTGCCCGCCGAAGTGCTGCAGGTGCTCTTTCCAGTGGCGTATTGGGACTTGATCCGCAGGCACGCACCGGCCCGGAAGCTGGATCCGTATCTGATTGCCGCGCTCGTCGCGCAGGAATCCAGCTTCGACTCGGGCGTCACGTCGCACGCCAACGCAATCGGCCTGATGCAGATCGTGCCGGCAACCGGACGCAGCTACGCGCGGAAGCTGCGCATCCCGCGCTTCTCGGCGTCGCGGCTGACGGATCCTGGCACGAACGTGCGGATTGGCACCGCCTACTTCTCGGATCTCGTCGATCGATTTGGCGGCGTCTCCTATGCCCTTGCCAGCTACAATGCCGGCCCCGGCGCGGTCGCGCGGTGGATGGCTGAGAGGCCCGGCATCGCCGTCGACGAGTTCATCGACGACATTCCGTACCCCGAGACGCAGAACTACGTCCGAAAGATTCTCGGCACGGCTGAAGACTACCGTCGCGTTTACGGCGAGCTCGGCGTCACGCCATCGCCTGGCGCGCCGGGGACGGCACTGCCGGGCGCTACCCTCAGCTCGACGACGAGCGGCAAGACGCCCGCGCGCAAATCGTCCCTGAAGAAGAAAAAGGCCAAGCCGACGTCGCGCAAGCACCGATCGCACTGACCGCCATAGAATGGGCCCCACGTCGTCGTCTGCTGACGGGTTTCGGCCGCGGAACGACACGGATAAGATCTAATCCGCCGCGGAACGACACGGGTAAGGTTTAGTCCGCCACGGATGGACATCTATGAAAGGGCCGTCGTTGTCTAGGCACACGTCGAGTGAGCGCGCGGGGACGGCCTACTGGCCATCCGTCCGCGCGCGCTCACTCGAGGTGTGCCGGGTCGTACGTTCCACCGTCGCATGCCCGGGACACTGATGTCTCATTCAGCCATCTATTCGAGCTCACCCGTGAGCTCAGCATCAGTTTGGACCAGGACGGGCGTCATTCACGGAACGACCACGTGGGGTCATGTTCATCCTCGACAGTCCCGTCCTGGAGAGGCATCACGCGATCCCGGTCCACAACCGATGGATCTCTTCCGCCAGGACCCGCGCGAGCGCCACACGCGCTTTGAGCGCCCCTTTGCGGACGGCCAAGCCGCGTCCCCATCGGCCGACGCGATCCGTCCGCCGGGTCCCATGCACGGCGGCTTCCACGAGCGCCCAGCGGAGCCACGGCGAGCCGCGCCGCGTGATGCGGCCATAGCGGATGCGCCCGGCACTGGCGTCGACGCGCGGGACGAGTCCGGCATAGCTGGCCAGGTGCCCCGGCGTCGGGAACCGGCCGATGTCGCCCACTTCGGCGCGGATCGCCAACGCCAGGACCGGGCCGATGCCGCGCAGTTGCTGCAACGCGGTCGCAATGGGATCGCGGGCCGCGGCGTCCTGCACTTCGGCGTCGAGCTGCTGCGTCTGCGTGCGGACGACCGCGAGCACCTGGCGCAACCCGGTCACACTCGCCGCGGCGCGCGGCGGCAAGGCGAGGGTCTCGAGCCACCGGTCGTCGGTCGTCCTCGCGAGCCGTCGCGCGTCACTCAGGCCCTGCCGCAGCAGCACCGCCCGCACGCGATTGATCACCGCCGTGCGGACCTGCACGAGTGCGAGCCGTTGGCGACACAGCTCGCGGAGCTCCCGCATCGCCAGCGGCGGGTAGTAAATGCCGACGACACTGTCCCGGCGCAAGGCGTCGGCGAGCCGCCGAGCATCGAGTCGGTCCGTCTTCGCCGCATACCCGGCTTTCAGCTTCGTCTTCAGCGGGTCGACAATCCGCAGGTCGCCGACCGCTGGCGCGACGCCGTCGGCAAAGTGCCAGGTGGGCGTACTCGCCTCGACCGCCAACGCGCTGCGTGGCGTACAGCGAGCCGTGAGCGCCGCCACGCCCGCGGCGGTGCGCGGGAAGCGGCCTTCCCACAGTCGCTCGCCTGTCGCCGTCACTGCACACGCCTGGAAAAACGCCTTGTGCAAATCGATTCCGATGTATTGATCACGCATGGGCCGTCCTCCTCTCAGCCCGGGCATGCGATGGTGGAACTCACATGCTACCGGGACTGGCCGAGAGACGGCCCTTTCATCTGATCACGGACAGAAGCCGGCCACGGACAGAGGCCCGCCGCGGACGGACACGGACAAACGCGGACAAAGACAGAAAACTGGAATTTGAACCTGTCGTCTGCGGTGATGCCCGGTCGCGCCGCGCGAAGCGCCGGCCTACGGCCGGCGCGCGACCGTCTTGTCCGTGTACATCCGTGTCAGTCCGCGGCTGATACGATCGACTCAAACACACACCATGCTCCGTCCACGCGGTTCGAAGAAAGCGGCACAGTTCACCGAGTCGGTCATCCGCGAGATGACGCGCCTCGCGCATCAGCACCAGGCAGTGAACCTCTCGCAAGGCTTTCCTGATTTTCCCGCGCCCAGGGCCATCAAGGACGCGGCCTGTACCGCCATTCAGGGCGACATCAACCAGTACGCGGTCACCTGGGGCGCTCGCGAGCTGCGCGAGGCGATCGCCGCGCAGTTCACGACCCGGTACGGCGTGCCCGTCGATGCGGACGCACAGGTCACGGTCTGCTGCGGCGCCACCGAGACCATGATGGCGACGCTGCTCGCCACGGTGGATCCAGGCGACGAGGTGATCGTCTTCGAGCCTTTCTACGAGAACTACGGGCCGGACGCGATCGTCTCCGGGGCCGTGCCGCGTTACGTGACGCTTCACGAACCAGACTGGCACTTCGACCCCGACGAGCTCGCGTCGGCCTTTGGTCCGCGGACGCGCGCCATCATCATCAATACGCCGAACAACCCGACGGGCAAGGTCTTCACGCGCGAGGAGCTCACCGCCATCGCGCGCCTCTGCCTCCAATGGGATGTTCTTGCCATCACCGACGAAATCTACGAGCACATCGTCTTTGACGGCCACCGGCATGTGCCGATGGCGTCCATCGACGGCATGGCGGATCGGACGGTGACGATCAACGGGTTGTCGAAGACGTTCAGCGTAACCGGCTGGCGGGTCGGCTGGGCCATTTCGCCGCCGGCCCTGACTGGCGCGATCCGGAAGCTGCACGACTTCCTGACGGTCGGTGCGCCGGCCCCGCTGCAGCAGGCCGGCGCCGCCGCCCTCGCGCTGCCGGAGACGGTACTACACCGACCTCGCCGCTGGCTATCGCCGCCGGCGCGACCTCCTGGTCGAGATCCTCACGCGTCATCGCTTTCAGTGCTTCGTCCCCGCAGGGGCGTATTACGTGATGACCGACATTTCGGCGTTCGGCTTTCCGGACGATGTGCAGTTCGCCCGGTACCTCGTCGAGCAGATTGGCGTCGCGTCGGTGCCCGGCAGCAGCTTCTATCGTGACGCGGCCCGGGGCCGGACGAAGGTGCGGTTCTGTTTCTCGAAGCGCGACGAGACGATGCTCGAGGCGGATCGCCGTTTAGGGAAACTGACTTAATGGGGTCAGACGCTGTTAAGAGACGATGCGCGCCTTAACAGCGCCTGACCGCCTCCGGTGGGGCGCGGTTACGGCGGCGGTCGGGTTTGCCGCCGGCACCTATGCCGCTTTCGGCACCATAGGGCTCTACACCGGAGCGACGTCACCGCGCGTCGCTTTGCTGCCGTCTCCGTGGGCGTTCATCCTGCCCGCGGTGTGCGCGCTGGCCTACGTCGCGGTGGCTCGGCCTTCGGCGTCAGACGCTGCGCCGCTCTGGCTGCCGATGGTCGCTCTGGTGCCATGGCTTCCTTTGCCGATGCCCGCGGCTGCCCTCCTCTGGACCGGCCCGCTCGCCATCGCGCTCGTCATCGCAGCGGTCGTGGGCGTCGGCTTGCGGCGGCTCGCGGGCTCCACCATACGAGGCCCAGCGCGACTCTCCGGCCACCTCATCGCCGCCATCCTCCTTGCCGCGATCGTCTACGCCGGCGCCGCCTGGCGGCTCTCGAACGTGCTTCCAAGCGGCGACGAGCCCCACTATCTGGTGATCGCCGAGAGCCTCCTGGCGGACGGGGATCTGCGCATCGAGAACAATCACGCGAAACGCGGCTACCTGGCGTTCGTGGGCGGCGAGTTGAAGCCGGACTACCTGCGCCGCGGACGCGACGGGCGCATCTACTCGATTCACGCGCCCGGGCTTTCGCTGCTGGTGCTGCCCGCGTTTGCGGTCGGAGGCTACCCCGGGGTCGCGCTGTTTCTCGCGCTGATGAGCGCAGCCGGCAGCCTCCTCGCGTGGCGCGCGGCGTACCACGTGACCGGCGATCTGACGGCCGCGTGGGTCGGGTGGGCATCCGTTGCGCTCTCGGTGCCGTTTTTCTTCCAGGCGTTCACGATATTCCCCGACGCGCCGGCGGCGCTGATCATCGTGCTCGTGGTGTATGCGCTTGCGCGCGAGCCAATCCCGTCATCGATCGTACGAATCGCGTCGCTCGGCGCTGCGCTTGCGGTGCTGCCGTGGCTGCACACCCGTTATGCCGCCTTGGCGGGCGCCGCTGCGGTAGTCGTCGCCATGAGGATCGCGGTGCCGCCATCAGAAGGTCGCGCGGTGCCAGCGGCCCGCCGCGTACGTCTTCTAATCGCGTTCGTGGCGGTGCCCGCGCTGAGCGCGGTCGCCTGGCTGCTGTTCTTTCAGAGCATCTACGGCACGTTCGACCCACGCGCGCCGTACGGCGGGTCGACGGACCTGCGGATGGTGCGAGTCCCGGTCGCGCTGACGGGCCTCGTCCTGGACCAGCAATTCGGCCTGCTGCCAAACGCTCCGATCTACGTCATCGCGCTGACGGGAATGACGGCGCTCTTCCGGCTGCATGGTCGGCTTACGCTCGAGATCACTGCCATCGCCCTGCCGTATGTCATCGCGGTCGCGGCGTTTCACATGTGGTGGGCAGGGCTCAGCTCGCCGGCGCGGTTTCTCGTGCCCGTGCTCCTGCCGATGGCGATTCCGGTCGCGCTGTTCTGGCAGCGGCATCAGACGCCGACGCCGCGAGCCGCCCTGCTCGTAAGCCTTGTCGGCAGCATCGCGCTCACGGCCACGCTCGCGTGTGCGGGCGATGGTGCGCTGCTCTACAACACACGCGACGGCTATGCCCGCTGGCTCGACTGGGTGGCGCCAGCCGTGAACCTCGCGCACGCGCTGCCGAGTCTGTTTCAGGCCGGACCGGCGGACGCGTGGTCCAGGGCCGCTCTCTGGGGAGGCGCGATCGCACTCGGGTGGTTCGTGTTGCGGGCAGCCGAGAGTCGCGTGCGCACTCACGGGTCGTGGTATCTGACCGCCGCGCTGACGGTGTGCCTTACGCTGACGGTTGGCGCCGGCGCGACATGGTTCTTGACTGGTCGGACTGCCACAGAGCCAGGGACGAGCGCGATTGAGGTGCTCGCCAACGCGTGCGATGGAAACCGATCCGCATTGCAGCTCGCGCCGTGGCGGCTCGGCGTCACACCGCTGATGGGAGCTGCTCTCGCTATCGGCGACGGGGCGCGGCGACCCGCGCGTCCCGATGGTCCGCTCTGGAGCGGCCGCGACGTGCCGCCGGGACGTTATCGGGTGGTGCTCGACTCAGGACTGAGGGCGACGGGCGCGATCTCAATCGCCTTGGGTCGCCCGGACGCGATGCTCCAGCGATGTACGTTTACCGAGCAGTCGCCCGGCCCGACAGATTGCGCGATCGGTCTGCCAGCGGGTGCGACGTGGCTGTGGCTGACGCCCGATCCGGCGCTGAGATTGTCAGTCGACGGCATTCGCCTGCAGCCGATCGCGCTCGGCACCGCCGACACATGCGGCCTGAGGGCCGATCGCGCCGTGATCACACCAGCGGGCGCCATCTTCGCCCAGCGCGAGGATATCTTCGCGGAGCCCGGCGGCCTGTGGATTGTCGGCGCCGGCGAAGGCCGACTCGCGGTTCAGACACGCGGCCCGGCGCGACTTCATATTCGCAACGGCCCGGCCGCCAACGTAGTCCGCCTCTCGAGTGGGGATTGGCGGAAGGAGAGTCGGATGGCCGCTCAAGAAGCGTTCGACGTCCAGTTGCCCGCGGCGCGTCGCGGGCATCCGATCCTCGTCGCGGTGCGGAGTGAAGCCGGGTTTCGACCGGCGGATCTGGAGCCGGGCAATCGCGATCTGAGGTGGCTGGGCGTGTGGGTGGAGTTGCGATGAGGGTGAATGGGTTGAAGAACAAATTCAATCCACAGATTACATCGGTGGATAGCCTTTATTCGTGGTTCGGCCGGATGCGAAAGATCGTGATGTCGCCGCTACTGGCATTGAGCTCCAGCTCTGGGGATCGATCGACCATCGCGAGCTGGCGCTTCCCTTTACGCCGGGCGAAGTCGGCACGGTGCACGACCACGGTCGTCACGCCGTTGGCTCGGAGCCATGCGAACGATTCGGGATCGGGGAAGCGGTTCAGCGTCCGAGCCGTCACGTAGTAAGCGGGCGGCACGAAACCGCTGTACCCATTTACCAGCGGCTTCCAATGCGCGGTGGCGTTCACCATGTACATCGCGTTTCCGGACGCGCCCATCCGCGGATAGATTGGCAGTTCCAACACCGCCACGTGGTCCGCGCTCTGGAGGACGTCGTAGATCGCCGGAACACCCTCGAACGGCCTGTACTTCAGGGGCGCACGCAGCGCTTCCACGTTCACCAGTGCGACGAGACCGCACGCGACGGCGGGCCAGTACCGCTCGGTCCCCTGGCGCGCACGCAGCTTGACCATGCCCGCCGCGGCAAGCAGCCCAATCGCGACCATTGCGATCTGACCGGCCCGTGCGTAGGCGCGAATCGCGCCGATCCCCGGCAGATGATCATGGGCCCAGGCAAATCCAGGCAGGCGCGGCGCCACAGACAGCAACACGGCGCCGGCGGCAATCGCCGCGGCCATGCGCACATACCGATCCGACCGCAGACTCCCAGCGAGTCCCACAACGGCCAGCGCCAGGGCAACCAGGCCGGGGAAGTTCGCTTCGGCGCTTTTGTCGAACGCGCGGCTCCAGAGCGAGTAGTGCACACGCGATCCCGTGTACAGGTAGTCGGTCCACGTCGATGAGAACTGCCGCGATTCGGCGACCGACCGGGACAGGCCGTATTCCTTCGAGAGCACGTAGTAGGGGCGCAAGACCGGGGCAAGAAGGATGGCCGCAAACGCGGCCGCCGCGACCAACCGCAACGCCACTCGCCAGCGCCCTGCGCCGAGCCACTCGCGAAGGCGGACGACTGCGGCGCACGTAAGGGCCCATACCGTAAAGATCAACGCATAGATCGATGCAAAGCCCTGGAGCGCCACGGCGCCGCCGAGCAGCAGCGCGTGCCTGAGCCGTCCGTGCTCGAGCAACCGGTCCAGCGCGAAGAGCGCCAGCGGCAGAAACTCGAGATGCTGCGCCTGGATGTGCGGAAGCCGCACGAGCGACTGTGCGTTGAAGGCGGCGACCGATCCGGCAACCGCCGCCGCCGAGAGGCTGCCGGTCGCGCGGAGCGCCAGGAGCGCCGTCGCCCATCCGGTGAGCGCGAAGCCCGCGAGCAGGACGAGGTTGTAGGCGAGCACCGGCGATCCCCCGAGCTCGAGGATTGGTATCGCCAGCGTACCTTGCACCAGTAGAGGCTCGGAATACGCGAGCGTCCGCTTTTCGGGATGGAAGATGCCCGCGTCGAACAGACGCTGTGGGTCTCTAGGAAGGATGTGAGCGACCCACGCCATCGCCCACGTGTTGAGCTGCGCGTCTGCCGTGTCGAGTCGAGAGGTACACCGACGGCCTGGCGGCGAGCGGCCAGGTGTGGACCACGGCCAGAACGACGAATATGACCAGGAGCGCCAATCGCGGGGCGCGTTGGGGGGCTCGGAAGAGGTGAGTGGAGTTCACTTGCGTTGGCGCGCCGCTCATGTGGCGGCGGGGCTTCAGTCCCGCAACCCGCGGCGCACTCGCAGGCCCAACCAGCCTCCGCCAAGGCTACGGCGGTCCGCCAAGCTTCCGAGCGAAGGCGGAAGGCCTGCCTCCACAGTCGGCATCTCCGTCAGCTAGAAGCGGACGACGCCGGCGAAGTAGAGCCCTTTCAGCTTGAGATCGCCGTTGTCCAATTTGGCCATGTAGCTGGCGTCCAGCGTGCGATAGCCGCCCTGCACGCCCACATAGTGGTTGAAGTTGACCGTGCCGTAAAGATCGAAGTCCCAGAACGAGCCTTCGTAGTCCTGAATCTCGGGGACCTTCAACCCGGTGACTTCACCGGTGATCGAGACGTTCTTGGCCACGTAGACGCGGACGATCCCGCCGATGCCCGGAACCGGTCCGCGCGCTTCCGTGAACTCGCTGTCGATCGGGCTCGCAAGCTGCAGGGTCGCGTGCGTCTGGCGGGCTTCGAGGATGACACCGGCGAACACCCGATCGCGGTAGATGAAGTCGTACTCGTAGCCGAATCGCCACGTGTTCCACTTGAACTCGGTCTGGATCGGCAGACCTACGTTGAACTCGATCCCGTTGAAGATGATCGTCCGGTTGAGAACGGTGTCGCCGTCGAAGCTGATCGGCGTATACGCGATGCGGAACTTATGCTTCTTTCCCGGCCGGAGGACGAGCCGGAACTCACGAATGGTCTTGTCTTCATACCCGAGGTCGGACTTGACGTCGATCTCGGTGCCAGGGATGCCCAGCTGTTCGCTCGAGATGATGGCTTCGAGATTCGGGTTCCAGAAAACGAGCGACGCCTCGATGTGGTATTTCTCACCGGTGGCCGGATCGCTCATGGTCGGCCGGCCATATTGGCCACTGGCAGGGGCGACTGCCGCTGTCCAGAGAAGGAGCGAGCCGGCCGCGATACCGGCGGCGCGCCGGAAAACAAACGTACGCATAGTCTCTCTTTTCGGCCCCGAGAGCCTCGAACTACACTGATCGCCCGGCTACGCGGGTTCGCTGGGAGGAACCGCGGAAGGAAGCAGAGCGAGCGACAGGAACCGAGCGCGCGTGCCCGGACCCGCTGGGGGTAGGCCGGGGCCCAGAATAGCACACGTTATACTGCGACGATGTCCTCGTCGGAGGCGGGACAGGCACCGTATCGGCGCCTCCTGCCGTACTTCGCTCGCCATCGCCGGACGCTCGCGCTTGGCTTCGGCTGCATCCTCATCACCACCGCCATTCAGCTCCTGGCTCCGTGGGTGTTGAAATTCGCCGTCGACGATCTGTCGACTGGCGTCACCCGCGGCAAGCTCGGTCTGTATGCTGCCGTCCTGTTTGCGATTTCCGCGGGAGGCGGCATCTTCCGCTTTCTGATGCGCCGGATCATCATCGGCGTGTCGCGGGAGATCGAGTACGACCTGCGCAACGACTTCTTCGCGCACCTGCAGCGTCTGCCGCCCGAATACTTCCGGAGGCATCGCACCGGCGACCTGATGTCGCGCGCGACCAACGATCTGAACGCAGTGCGCATGATGGCCGGTCCGTCGATCATGTACGCGTCGCAGACCACGCTCGTGTTCGCGGTGGCCATTCTGCTGATGCTCTCCATCGATGCCCGGCTGACGCTGATCGGGCTGCTGCCGCTGCCGCTCGTGTCGGTGGCCGTGAAGTTCTTCGGCGCGGCCATCCACCGCCGGTTCGAGCGAATCCAGGCGCAGCTCTCGGAGCTGAGCGCGGTGGCCCAGGAAAATCTGTCGGGAGTTCGCGTGGTGCGCGCCTATGGACAGGCCGGGGCCGAGCTTGCACGGTTCCGGCGCGCGAATGAGGAGTACATCGAGCGCAACCGCGGCCTGATTCGCCTCCAGGGCGCGTTCTATCCCAGCATGACGCTGCTGCTCGGGTTTGGGGCGCTGCTGGTGCTCTGGCAGGGCAGCCGTGACGTCATTCAAGGCCGCATCAGCGTCGGCGAGCTGGTCGCCTTCAACGCGTATCTCGTGATGCTGGCCTGGCCGATGATTGCGTTCGGCTGGGTCACCAACATGCTGCAGCGCGGGATGGCGTCCTGGAAGCGCATGCTCGAGATTCTTGACGAACCCGCGTCCATCGCCGACCCAGCGCACCCTGTTGCGGTTGACGCCGAGTCGGTGCGCGGCCGCATCGAGCTGCGCAATCTCACTTTTCAGTACGGGTCGACGCGCGTGCTCGAGGACGTGAGCATGGTCGTCGAGCCGGGCCGCACGGCCGCCATCATCGGTCCGACGGGAAGCGGCAAGTCGACGCTCCTGCAACTGCTCCCACGGCTGCTGGACCCGCCGCCGGACACCGTCTTCATCGACGGCTTCGACGTCCGCGATCTGCCGCTCGTGACGCTCCGGCGAATCGTCGGCATGGCTCCCCAGGAGCCGTTTCTTTTCTCCGATACTCTCGAGGCGAACATCGCGTTTGCGCCGGAGGTCGCGCGTCTCTCGGCCGACACGCGGCGCGAAGTCGTCGAGCGGAACGCGGCAATGGCCAGGCTCGACAAAGATGTCTCGGACTTCCCGAAGGGCCTCGCCACCCTCGTCGGCGAGCGCGGGATCACGCTGTCGGGCGGACAGAAGCAGCGCACGGCCCTCGCGCGGGCCCTTGCGATGGACCCGCGAATCCTGGTGCTCGACGATGCGCTGTCGGCGGTGGATACCTATACGGAAGAGGAGATTCTGGAGCGGTTGAGGGAAGTGCGTCGCGGCCGCACGTGCCTCATCGTAGCGCACCGCGTCTCCACGGTCCGCGACGCCGATCTCATCGTCGTCCTCGACCGCGGGCGCATCGTCGAGCGCGGTACGCACGCTGAGCTCATCGCGCTGGACGGGATGTACGCGGAGCTCCATCGCAAGCAGCTATTGGAGGAAGAACTCGAAGCAATCGAAGCAGACGACGCATTGGCACCGGAAGGCACGTAACGCGACCCATTTCACAAATAGCAATTCAGATATGTCCGTCCACGATGACGATGTAGTCGGCAAGGCGTACGACAGCCGTTTGATGCGGCGGTTGCTGGGATATCTGCGTCCTTACAAAGGACAGGTGCTCGTCGCGCTCGTGGCGATCATTGCCAGCTCGGTGCTCCAGCTTGCGCCGCCGTATCTCACGCATCTCGCCATCGACAAATACATCGCCAACAAGGACTTGAGCGGCCTGACGATCATTGCGTGGCAGTTCCTCGCCGTGCTCATTGCCTCGTTCGGGCTCGAGTATCTGCAGACGTGGATGATGCAGCTCACCGGCCAGCGCATCATGTACGACCTGCGAATGGAGCTCTACGCGCACCTGCAGCGCCTGGACCTGCGGTTCTACGATCGCAATCCGGTCGGGCGGCTGATGACGCGCGTCACGAGCGACGTCGATGTCCTGAACGACCTGTTCACCGCGGGAGTCGTGGCGATCTTCGGCGATGTCTTTACGCTGGCCGGCATCATGATCGTCATGCTCGGCATGAGCTGGAAGCTGGCGCTGGCGAGCTTTGTCGTGCTGCCGCTCATCGTGTTCGTGACGCAATGGTTCCGCAGGAACGTGCGCGAGTCGTATCGCGTCGTGCGCGCGCTCATCGCACGGATCAACGCGTTCCTGCAGGAAAACCTGACCGGCATGTCGACGGTGCAGCTCTTTCGGCGAGAACCGCTGAACTTCGCGCGGTTCGACGATATCAACCGGGACCACCGCGACGCCAACATCCAGTCGATCTTCTTCTACGCGGTCTTCTACCCGGCGATCGAGCTCGTGGGCGCATTGGCGGCGTCAATCATCATCTGGTTCGGCGGCCTGCAGGTGCTGGAGGGCACGCTCACGCTCGGCGTCCTCGTGGCCTTCCTCCAATATTCCGCCCGGTTCTACCGGCCGATCAGCGACATGTCGGAGAAGTTCAACGTCCTGCAGTCGGCCATGGCGTCGTCTGAGCGGATCTTCACGCTGCTCGACACGCCGGTCGTCATTTCGAGTCCTCCGCGTCCAGTGGAACCGTCGGCGCCACTTCGCGGGCACATCGTGTTCGACCGCGTCTGGTTCGCCTACAACGGCGAGGATTGGGTCCTGAAGGATCTCTCGTTCGAAGTGCATCCGGGAGAGCGGGTGGCGCTGGTCGGCGCAACCGGCGCCGGCAAGACGTCGATCATCAGCCTGCTGCTGCGCTTTTACGACGTGCAGCGCGGGCGGATCCTGGTCGATGGCATCGACGTGCGCAATCTCGACCTCGACCGGCTGCGGAGCCTGTTCGCGCTCGTCCTTCAGGACGTGCACCTCTTCTCCGGCACGATTGGCGGCAACATCCGGCTCGGCGCCGAACACATTGACGATGAGGCCGTGAAGCGCGCTGCCACGGCCGTGCGCGCCGATCGATTCATTGGGGCTCTGGCGGGAGGATACGAGGCTCCGGTGGCCGAACGAGGCGCCACTCTCTCGACGGGGCAGAAGCAGCTGCTGTCGTTCGCGCGCGCGCTCGCCTTCGATCGACGTGTGCTGATCCTAGACGAGGCGACCTCCAGCGTCGACACCGAGACGGAGCACACCATTCAGCAGGCGCTTCAGGTCCTCATGGAGGGCAGGACCACGATTGCCATCGCGCATCGCCTCTCGACGATCCAGGACATGGACACGATTCTCGTGCTGCACAAGGGCGTGCTGCGCGAAGCAGGCACCCACCAGGCGCTGCTGGCCCGCCGCGGGATCTATTACCGCCTGTATCAGCTCCAATTCGCGAAGACGGCGTGAAGGCTGCTTGGTGCTTCGTGCTTGGGGCTCGGTGCGCGCTGAGCACCCAGCACATAGCACTAAGCACGAAGCACGAAGCACCCAGTCCCCCACGAGGCCCCGCATGGATATGCACAAGTTCGTAAAGCCGTTTCGCGTCGATGACGGCAAGAAATTCCGTTTGAAAGACGTCAACCCGGAAGACACCGGCGGAATCAAGTCCAAGGCACGTGCGCAGGAGCTGCTCCTCCAGGGCGTCAATCGCCTGCGCGAGCTGCAGGATCGCCTCTACGCACAGGACAACTGGTCGGTGCTCCTCATCTTCCAGGCGATGGATGCCGCGGGGAAAGACAGCACCATCAAGCACGTGATGGCGGGCGTGAACCCGCAGGGTTGCCAGGTGTTCTCCTTCAAGCCGCCCTCCTCAGAGGATCTCGATCACGACTATCTGTGGCGCGTCGTGCGTGCGCTGCCCGAGCGCGGGCGCATCGGCATCTTCAACCGCTCGTACTACGAGGAGGTGCTCGTCGTGCGCGTGCACCAGGAGCTGCTCCAGAAGCAGAAACTCCACCCGAGCCTCATCACGAAAGACATCTGGAGCGAGCGCTTCGAAGACATGCAGAACTTCGAGCGGTACCTGACGAGGAACGGCATCATCATTCGGAAATTTTTCCTCCATCTGTCGAAGGAAGAGCAGCGCCAGCGCTTCCTGAGCCGGCTTCGGGAGCCGGACAAGAATTGGAAGTTCTCGCTGGCGGATGTCAAAGACCGCAACAGCTGGGATCAATATCAGGAGGCGTACGAAGACGTCATCCGTCACACGTCATCGGAGCACGCGCCGTGGTTCGTCGTGCCAGCCGATCACAAGTGGTTCACGCGGATGGTCGTGTCGGCGGCGATTGTCGACGCGCTCGAGGAGCTGGAGCTCACCTATCCCGTCGTGGACGCGCACAAACGCGAAGAGCTGAAGCTGGTGCAGACCGAGCTCGAGCGCGAAGGACCGGTGCAACGCGCGAGCGGGAAGAAGCGGTGAGGCAAGGAATACGATAGGCGAGAGCTCATTGCTTCGCAGGCTTTTGAACAACAAAGGCTATCCACCGATGTAATCGGTGGATCGACGTTTTGTCAGGCGCACGGAGTGCGCGGGCTCGCTACTTCGGAGAAGCGTTCGGCTGTGAATCGCGAGACGGGGCAGGACTGGCGACAGGTGCCACGGGCGGCGTGGGCGGAGCAGCCTGAGCGGCAGCTTCGCGGCGTCTGAAGAGCCGATCCACGAGCCCAGGCGCGCTCTGCGCCGGACTCCACCCCAGACGCAACACACTCAACCGTACTGCTGCGCGTCCGAAGCGCAGCGCCTCGTGGCAGCTCCACATGTAGAGATCCACGTGCCGGCCCTGAACCTTCGGGCCCGTGTCCATCACGGTGTACACACCGTCGTATCGCGCGCCGGGGGCGTCGACCTGCACGACGGAGCCCACGGGCAGCAGATCCGGATCGGCCGCGGCGATACCCGATCGCACGTTGACGCCGGATGCGGTCGTGCTGCCTTTACAGTAGGCCGTTGCAGAAAAGGACAGCCGCGATCCCGGCTTTGGCGGCGGCTGCGGGTCCGTCGCCCCCCCCTTCACCGCGTAGCGAGAATCGAGAATCGTTTCCTCGTAGAGCCACACCAGCCCCCCGACGACGAAGGCCGTCGCAAGAAGAGTCCGCCAGGTGGAATTGGCAAGTATCACTATTTGAAGTGCTCGTAACCGTGGGCCACGGCTTCGCGCCGGCCGTCGGGGTGGATGATATCCAGCCCCAGCGCTCGCGTCACCACGCCAATCCGGGTCAGTCGCAATCCGGAAATCAGCCGCTCGACCGCCCTCAGCCGCCCCAGACGGCGGGGATGGACAGTGAACAGCAGCTCGTAATCGTCGCCGCCGGAGACAGCCTCGCGCACAGGATCGCGATCGGCCGCCCGAAAGTGTGCGTGAGCCTCGGCATGCACCGGCAGGTCGCCCGCCTGAATGGCGATGCCGACCCCCGAGGCTTCAGCAAGCCTCGACAGTCCATCCGCAAGTCCATCGCTCAGGTCAATGGCCGCGGTGGCCGCCTGGCGCCGCCCGAGCTGCTGGCCCAGACGCAACCGAGGTTCAGGGTGCAGGTAGCGTGCCACCAGTTGTGACGACCGCAACCCGCCGTCGGCCGGGGGCGAGCTGAGCTGCGCAAGCCCGGCGCGTGCATCCCCGAGGGTTCCGCTGACGAAGACGTAATTGCCAGGACGGGCGCCCGCGCGCGTCAGCACACGCCGCCGACCGACAATGCCAACGGCGGTCACGTCGATCACCAGCGGTCCATCGGTCGCCGTGATGTTGCCGCCGACCAGCCGCGTTCGCGATGGCTCGGCGAGCGCCAGAAGGCCCGTCACGATGTCGTCGAACTCGCTGAGCGGCAGTGTGCGGGGCAGCGCCATCGAGAGCGTGGCCAGGCGAGGCTCCGCGCCCATGGCGGCGAGGTCGCTCAAATTCACCGCGAGCGCCCGATATCCGATCGATGTGGCCGGCGTGAACCGGCGATCGAAATGCACGCCCTCGACGATCGCGTCGGTCGTGATCACTTCGAGCGCATTTCTCGGCGGCTCGTAGACCGCCGCATCGTCGCCGGCGTCGACGATTAGCCAGTCGGGCGCGGGAGAGAGCCGGCCGCGAATTCGCTGAATGAGCGCGTGCTCGCCGGCCGACGAGACCGTTGCCCGCGACCCGGCGTCGCTGGCGCTCGTCTCGTGGCCGCTCGCCCCTGCCAGGTCTTCACTTGGCATAGTCGACGGCACGCGTCTCGCGAATCACGGTGACTTTGATCTGCCCGGGGTACTCGAGCTCGCTTTCGATCCGCCGCGCGATGTCGCGCGACAGCCACACGGCTTCATCGTCGCTGATCTTCTCGCTTTCGACCATGATGCGGATCTCGCGTCCCGCCTGGAGCGCGAAAGACTTCGAGACGCCCTTGAAGGAGTCGGCGATCCCCTCGAGCTTTTCGAGCCGCTTCACGTACGTCTCGAGCAGGTCCCGGCGTGCCCCGGGACGCGCTGCCGAGATCGCGTCGGCCGCCTGCACGATCATCGCTTCGAGCGATGGCCAGTCGATGTCCATGTGGTGCGCCGCCACCGCCTGCAGCACCGGCTCCGATTCGCCGCGCTTGCGGAGATAATCGAGCCCGAGCTCGAGGTGCGAGCCCTGCAGATCGCGGTCGATGGCCTTCCCGATGTCGTGCAGGAACGCGGCGCGAATCGCGACGTGCGCGTTCAATCCGACCTCGCGCGCCATGACGCCGGCGAGATAGGCGACCTCTTTCGAGTGTCGAAGGATGTTCTGGCCGTAGCTGGTGCGGAATTGCAGGCGTCCCATCAGCGTGAGAATTTCCGGGTGGAGGTCGTGCAGGCCAAGCTCGAAAGCCGCGGCTTCGCCGTCCTTGCGGACGGCATCGTCCATCTCGAGCTTGACCTTCTCGACGACCTCCTCGATGCGCGCCGGGTGGATGCGGCCGTCGGCAATCAGGCGCTCGATTGTCCTGCGCGCGACCTCGCGTCTGAAGGGGTCGAATCCGGAAAGAATGATCGCGCCCGGCGTGTCGTCGATGATCAGATCGACCCCCGTCGCGAGCTCGAGCGCGCGGATGTTGCGGCCCTCGCGTCCGATGAGCCGTCCCTTCATGTCGTCGCTCGGAAGGTCGACGACCGTCACCGTCGTCTCGATCGTGTGATCGGCGGCGCTCCGCTGAATGGCCTGCGTGACGATGGCGCGTGCGCGTTCTGCGGCCTGCTCGCGGGCTTCGCTCTCGAGCCGCTTGACCAGGCCGGCCGATTCTCGCCTCGCATCGGCCTCGATCTGCTTGATCAACAGACTCTCGCGCTTCGTCGGAGGTCAATCCGGCGAGCAGCTCGAGGTCCTTGCGCTGGCGCGCGACGAGCTCTTCGTAGCGCGCGGCACTGGTCGCCACCTCCTGTTCGCGTCCGCTCAAGGCCTGTTCGCGGCGGGAGAGGGCGCGGTCGCGGTCCTCGATGGCGAGGTGCTGCTCGGTCAGCACGGCTTCGCGTTTCGTGAGCATCTGTTCGATGCCACCGATCTGTTGCCGGTGATCGCGCGCGTATTGCTCGGCCTCGACGCGCAGCTCGTGCGCGCGTTCCTTCGCTTCGAGCAGGGCCTCTTTGCGGCGCGTATCGTTCTCGCGCTCCGCCTCCCGCAGCACCCGGGACGCCTGTTCTTCCGCACGTCCCACGGTTTCGGCGGCGATGCGCTTGCGGTTGGCGAGCCAGTAGCCAAATACGGCTGCCGCACCCACGAGCGCGATGACGAAGTCGAGGGCGTAGTTGAGGATTTGGCCCGACACGAGGAGTCCTCTCACCGCACGGGCCCACTTTCGGGCCTGATGGCCCGGCGCGAGGACCGGGGCTGCCGGACCTTACACGACGGTTCAGACTGACGGAAGGGTCGAGAAAGGCCCCGCGGTGCCGTGTGGGGAGGTCGTTTGAACCTGCGAAAGCAGGTGGAACCGCTGTCTGAAAACCGCCCGTCAGGCTTCCTCACGGCGGAGGCGTGCACACGGGGCGGCGTCGCGATTCGCTTGGGTCTAGCGTTGGCTCAAGCGAACCTCCTGAGCCATCACGCGCACCGCAGGGCCGTGCCCATTGTATCGGACAAAGCCAGCCAAGGATGAGCCCTGACGAGCAGAAAATGTAGTGGCGCGCCGCGTGCGCCCTACCGCAGGCGGGGTTCTCCTGCCAGGACCGCGTCGAGCAGCCGCTCGAGCTCCCCGGCCCGCGCGGCGATGGCCATCGTGCTGCCCTCGCGCTCGGCGCGGTGCCGGAAGATTTCGTCCGCGAGGTTCAGCGCGGCGAGCACCGCCACTCTCAGGGAATCCGTCGTGTTGTTCGCATCCGAGGCGAGCCGCATCTTCTCGTCGACATAGGCGGCGAGCTCCGCCACATAGCTCGGGTCGAGATTGCTCCGCACAGGGTAGCGCTGCCCCTGGATGACGACCGGAACGACGCGATCGAGCTGTTCGGCCACGTCAGAGTGACAGGCCTTCGAGCTGCTCGAGCATCGTCGCGACGCGGGCGCGCACGAGGTCACGCTCTTCACGAAGCGCCACCATCTCGCCGCTCGTCGATTCGGCTTCGCTGAGCTGCGTGTGCGCCATTGCGAGCTCGCGCGAGAGCCGGGCGTTGTCGTCGGCGAGCCGCGCGGCGTCGCCTTTCAGACGGTCGATCATCTCGACCAGCAGTCTGACCTTTTCCTCGAGCCGATCGATGGGTTCGAGCTCGACCGTCCTTCCGGTCTTTACCATGTGCAACCTCGGAATCGTTATATGAAAGCAGGCTTCGGGCTCCGGACTACGAAGGCTCCGGGGCTTCAGGCTTCGACGCTCCGCTCAACGCTCTCAACGTCGGACGGCGCCGTGAATGCGCGCCAGTTCGGCAACAAGTGTTTCCATCGCCGCGTCGACTTCTGCATCGGTCAGCGTGCGATCGGGCGCCTGGAACGTCAGCCGGTACGACAGGCTGACGCGACCTTCCGGCACGCCAGGCCCGACGTAGCGATCGAACTCGACGACCCGTGCCTGCGTCGCGGGCGCCACCGTCCGAATCGTGCCACGAACATCGGCTGCGGGCAAGGTGTCTGCGACGAGAATCGACAAGTCGCGGACGATTGCCGGGAACCGTGGAAGCGATCGCGCCGTTGCCACATCCAGCGTCGTGATGAGATCGGCCACGGCATCGAGGTCCAGCTCCGCGAGGTAGACCTCGTCCTGCGCGGGAATGTCGCGCGCCAAGGCCATCGGCGGTTGCAGCTGACCTACGATGCCAAACGTGCGAGTGGTGCCGTCTGGTCCGGCGGCGAGAATTTCGGCCGTGCGCCCCGCCGCCAGAAACGGGCTCGACGCCGGTCTCGCGCTGATCGACAGCCCGAGCGCCGCGCCGAGCTCCTCGACCACGCCCTTGAGGTCGAAGAAATCCACCGATCGCGTCCGCGCGCTCCAGTGTTCGGCCTGCCCGGCGCCCAGCCAGCCCAGCGCCAGCGTGCGATCTTCTCCACCCGACCTGAGGAAACGCGTGCCCAGCTCGAACAGCCGGACATCACGCTGTCCGTGGCGGCGATTGTGGCTCAGTGAATCGACGAGGCCCGGCAGAAGCGACGGCCGCAGGACGGCGAAGGTCTCGGACAGCGGGTTCGCGATCGGGACCGATTCGGTCGGGCTGGCGAATTCCTCGGCGGATCTCTCGCTGATGAACGAAAACGTCACGCACTCGTTGAAGCCAGCCGCCTGCGCCAGCCGCCGGACGACCCGATTCTGTTCCAATCGCTCGTCAGGCTTCGCAGGCGCTTTCAGCACGGGCGGGAACGTGGTCGGCAAGCGATCGTATCCGTAGTGTCGAGCGATCTCTTCGATGAGGTCCACGTCCCGGGCGACGTCGACGCGCCAGGACGGCACCGATACCACCCAGCGCTCCAGCGTGTCTTCGCCGATCAAAAACCCGAGGCCAGTGAGAATGCGGCGAATTTCCTCGGGCGCCACCTCGGCACCGAGCACGTGTGCCACCCGACCGACGTCGAACTGCACGATCGTCGGCGTCTTCACGGCCGGGCAGGCATCGATCCACCCGGGTCGGACGGTTCCGCTGCCGATCTGCTCGATGAGCGCACAGGCGCGGGCCAGCGCCTCGGGCGCGGCCGCGAAGTCGGCGCCGCGTTCGAACCGGTACGACGCCTCTGTCGACAGGCCGAGCCGCTTGCTCGTTCGACGTATCGAGGCCGGGAGAAACCACGCGCTTTCAAGGACTATTGTCCGCGTGCCCGCCGAGACCTCGCTGTCGCCACCCCCCATGACGCCTGCCAGCGCCTGCGCCCTGGACTTGTCCGCGATCACGAGCATTTCGGGGTCGAGCGTGCGCTTCTGGCCGTCCAGCGTGGTCAGGGTCTCACCCGGCCGCGCTGTTCGAATGCGGAGCTCGGGCCCTTCGAGCCTCGCGAGATCGAAGGCATGGAGCGGATGCCCCAGCTCCAGCAGCACGTAGTTCGTCACGTCCACGATGTTGCTGATGGAGCGGACCCCGGTCGCGATGAGACGGTTCGAGAGCCATGCTGGCGATGGCCCGATGGTGACGTCGGCCAGCGCCGCCGCGTAGCGCGGGCAGCGCGTGGCGTCTTCGATCGTCACCGTGAGCTGGCCCGCCTTTGCCGGATTGGGTGGCCCGAGGTCCGCGCCGGCGGGCACGTGCAAGACGGTCCCGTACTTCGTCGCCACCTCCCGCGCCAGCCCGATCACGCTCAGGCAGTCGGGGCGGTTGGCAGTAATTTCGAAATCGATCACCGCGTCCGCATCGTCGAAATTCGTGCCATCGGGGTCTGACCCCAATGGTACGGAATTCGACGTACTCGGCTCGACGGAGGCGACCTCGAAACCGGCCATGTGGAGATCCTGCGCGAGGGTCGCGGCGTCGACCGGCACGTCGACGAGGTCGCGCAGCCACGAGACGAGCACTTTCACAGCGGGAACTGCTCCAGGAAGCGCAGGTCGTTCTCGTAGAACAGACGGATATCTTCGACGCCGTGCATCAGCAGCGCCAGGCGTTCGATTCCGACGCCAAACGCAAAGCCCGTGATCCGGACCGGGTCGTAGTTCACGGCTTCGAACAGCGCCGGGTGCACCATGCCGCAGCCGAGGACCTCCAGGAAGCCCGTGCGCTTGCACATCGCGCAGCCGGCGCCCTTGCACTGCTGGCACCCGATGAACACGTCCGCGCTCGGCTCGGTGTAGGGAAAGAAGCTGGGACGGAACACGACAGGTGTATCCGGCGCAAACAGCTCCCGCACGAACGCGATGATCGTCCCCTTCAGATCCCCCATCGTCACACCTTCGCCGACGACCAGGCCTTCGACCTGTTGGAACATGGGGGTATGGGTGAGGTCGAGATTGTCGCGCCGGTACACGCGGCCGGGGGCGATGATGCGCACCGGCGGCTGATGCGTTTCCATGTAGCGGATCTGCATCGCCGACGTATGCGTACGCAGGAGCGTTGCGGGTCGATCTGCCTGTGGCGGTGGCCCTTCCTCTGTTGGCGACGGCCCTTCCTCCAGTGCCGGCGGCCCTTCAGGGCCGCGTGACTGGGCCTGTGGCGGCGGCCCTTCCTCCTGTGGCGGCGGCCCTTTAGGGCCGCGTGACACCCGCGGGGCTGAAGCCCCGCCACCACGGATGTGAACGCCGCGCACTGGACGCGCCCACGGCTCCTTCAAGTAGAGCGTGTCCTGCATGTCGCGCGCGGGATGCTCGGGCGGCATGTTCAGCGCTTCGAAGTTGTGCCAGTCGTCTTCCGTTTCGGGGCCGTCGAGAATCTCGTACCCCTGGCGGGCGAAGATGCCCTCGATGCGGGTGCGAAGCGCGGTCAGCGGGTGAGTGCGCCCGATCGCCGGCCGGCGTCCAGGCAACGTGACATCGACTGATCCGGCGGGCGCGCGACTGGCTTCCAGCGCGACGCGCTTCTCATCGAGCGCGGTTTCGATCTCGCGCTTCAGTTCGTTGGCCTGCCGGCCCAGGACCGGCCGCTCGTCAGGAGGCGCGCTCGCCACGTCTTTCAGGAGGGCCGCGACGGCGCCGCCTTTCCGTCCCAGATACTGATCTTTGAGCTGCTTCAGTCCCGGCTCGGACGAAACCGCGGCGAGCTCCGCAGTGAACTTCGCGCGGAGATGATCAATGGGAGAAGAGGACACGTCGAAGTGCTAAGTGGGGAGTGCTAAGTGCTAAGTGAACTGGGCAGTGGAAAGTGACAAGTGGTCGGCACGAAGCACACGTTCCGGCGCGGGAAGTGGGAAGTGAAAACTCCGGGCGACGTTCGTCCAATCGGCAAGGTGAAGGGGTCACCCCCCCACTTGCCACTGTTCACTTCTCACTCCACTTTGCACTTTGCACTTCGCACTTGGCACTTCTGTTAGGCCGCAGGCTGGGCGTCTTTGACCTGCGAGGCGAGCTTCCCGAACGACGCGGCGTCGCGCGCGGCAATGTCGGCGAGCTGCTTGCGGTCCAGCGCGATGCCGGCGCGCTTCAAACCCGAGATGAAGTCGCGGTAGGTGAGCCCGTGCTCGCGCGCGGCCGCGTTGATCCGGACGATCCACAGCCGGCGGAAGTCGCGCTTCTTCCGGCGCCGGCCGACAAAGGCATACTTGGCCGCCGTGTCGCCGGCTTCTTTGGCCGCGCGATACAGCTTGCTCTTGTTGCCGAACATTCCCTTGGTTCGCGCGAGCAGCTTCTTCCGCTTCGCCCGCCGAACCGTTCCACGCTTCACTCTAGGCATTACCTGCTCCCAATTCGACCGAGCTAAAGCTCGGTCCTACGTACTCACGTGGCGGCGGCGCTTCCGCCTTCGCTGAAGCTTCGGCGGACCACCGTAGCCTTGGCGGAGGCTGGTCAGCCCCGCAACTGGCGGCGCGCGCGGGCCTGTGAAGGCCCGCCACCACAGTCGTCAAATACGAACCCTACGATTGCCCGTAGCCCGTAGCCTAGTCGTACGGCAGCATCTTCCTGACGCGCTCCTGGTCCTGCTCCGACACCTCGTGCGTGCCGCGCAGGCCGCGCTTGCGCTTGGTCGACTTGCTGGTCAGGATGTGCCGCTTGAACGCAGCGGACCGACGAAACTTGCCCCCGGCGGACTTCTTGAACCGCTTGGCGGCGCCACGATGCGTTTTCAACTTCGGCATGATCCCTAACTCTCAGTTGCCGGCGGTTCATCCGCCGGTGTCGGTCCCGCGCCGGCGGCAACGCCGGCGGTTTGTGGCGCCGGTCGACGCGGCGCGTCGGCGGCGGGCTTCGGCGCTTTGCCGGATCGCTGCGCGAGAATCGTGTGCATCTGATTCCCTTCCTGGCGCGGCGCCGATTCGACGATTGCCGCCTCGCCCAGCTCGCCAATCAGGCGCTCGAGGATGCGGCGGCCGATCTCGGGATGGGCCATCTCGCGGCCGCGGAAGAAGATCGTCGCCTTCACCTTGTCGCCGTCGGCGAGAAAGCGCTCGATGTGCTTCTTCTTGAATTGGTAATCGTGTTCGTCCACCTTCGGACGGAACTTGATTTCCTTGACCTCGATAATCCGCTGGTGCTTCTTCGCTTCACGCGCGCGCTTCTGTTCCTGATACTGATACTTCCCGTAGTCCATGATCCGGCAGACCGGCGGCACGGCAGTCGGGGAAATCTCTACCAGGTCGAGGCCTTTCTGACGTGCGATCGTCAAGGCCTGGGGCGGCGGCATAATGCCAAGCTGCTGCCCCGTATCGTCGATTACGCGTACCTCGCGCACCCGGATGCGCTCGTTCACACGCACCCGATCATCACGTCTTGGGCCTCGCGACCCTCGGTCAAAAGCGATAACTGCCTCCAAGGTTCAGCGCGCCCCCCGGCGGAGCCACCAGGCACCCGCCGCTGCGCACGTTCTTTCGTGTTCCTGCCGCCGGCCCGTATCCGTCCAATGCCGTTCGCACGCCCTATTTCTTCTCTCGTATTTCAGTCTGCGCGGCGGCGAGAAACGTCTCGACGGGTTGCGCGCCCTGGTCGCCGCCCGCGCGGGTTCGTACGGCCACGCTGCCTTCCGCCGCTTCGCGGTCGCCGATCACCAGCATGTACGGGATCTTCTGGAGCTGCGCCTCGCGAATTTTATACCCGATCTTCTCCTGCCGCTCGTCGACCTCGGCCCGTAATCCACCCGCGACCAGCCGCGCCCGCGTCGTCCGGGCGTAGTCCAGATGGCGGTCGGCAATCGGCAGCAGACGGACCTGCAGCGGGGCGAGCCACAACGGAAAAGCCCCGCCAAAGTGCTCGATCAGGAGGGCAATGAAGCGCTCGAAGCTGCCGTAGATCGCCCGGTGGATGACGACCGGACGGTGCTCGGCGTTGTCGGCGCCGATATATTTCAGGTCGAACCGCTGCGGGATCTGGTAGTCGAGTTGAATCGTCGCGCACTGCCATTTCCGGCCGAGCGCGTCCGTCACGTCGAAATCGACCTTCGGCCCGTAGAACGCGCCGTCGCCGGCATTGATCGTATACGCCTGTCTGGCCGCCTCGAGCGCGCGCCGCAAGGACGCCTCGGCGTGATCCCACGTCGCAATCTCGCCCAGGAACTCCTCGGGCCTCGTCGAGAGCTTCGCCGAGTACCTCGAGCCCGAAGTCGGCGTACACCCGCTGCACCAGCTTCAGCAGGGATTCGACTTCCGACGCGATCTGATCTTCGGTCACGAAGCAGTGGGCATCGTCTTGCGCGAACTGGCGGACGCGCGTCAGGCCCGACAGGACACCGGACGCTTCGTTGCGATGAAGCGGCGTCTGCTCGTGGAGCCGGATCGGCAGATCGCGGTAGCTGCGCACTTCGCTGCCGAAGACCAGCATGTGGCCCGGGCAGTTCATCGCCTTCACGCCCATCGGCTCGTTCTCGGCCTCGACGAGGAACATGTTCTGCCGGTAGTGCTGCCAGTGGCCCGATGTTTCCCACAGCGCCTTGTTGAAGATGAGCGGCGTCTTCACCTCGACGTAGCCCGACGGAAACAGCACCTCGCGCATATAACCGGCGAGCGTGTTGTAGAGGGTCGTGCCCTTCGCGAGCCAGAACGCCGCGCCGGGCGCCCAGGGATGAAACATGAACAGGCCCGTCTCCCGGCCGACCTTGCGGTGATCGCGTGTCTTCGCCTCCTCGATCTGCGTGAGGTGCGCCTTCAGCTCCTTCTCCGAGGCGAACGCCGTGCCGTAGACGCGCTGCATGGGGACGCCCTTCGCGTCGCCCTTCCAGTACGCGTTCGACGTCGACAGCAGCTTGAACGCCTTCAGCTTCCCGGAAGAGGGGACGTGGGGCCCGACGCAGAAGTCGATGAACGTCTCCTTGTCCTTGATCGTGTAGCAGGAGACGTGCGACTGCCCCGCGGTCTTCTCGTCGATCAGCTGCACCTTCAGCGGCTCGCCGCGGCTGGCGAAAAACGCACGCGCTTCCTCGCGCGGCCACATCTGCCGCTCGTACGGTAAATCGGCCGCCGCCAGCTCGCGCATTTTCTGCTCGATCGCGTCGAGGTCCTCGGGAACGAACGGGCGCCCCACCACGAAGTCATAGAAGAAGCCCTCATCGGTCGGCGGCCCGATGCCGCACTGCGTGCCGGGGAAGAGGGCCGTCACCGCCGCGGCCAGCAGATGTGCGGTGCTGTGCCGGTAGAGGGGCAGCGCTTCCGCGCTCTTGTCGGTCACGATTCGCACGCGGGCATCGGTCGTGAGCGGAAAGGCGAGATCGACGAGCCGGTCGTCGACCACGGCCGCCAGCGCCGCATCGGCCAACCGCGGCGAGATTCGCGCAGCGACATCGATGACGGGCGTACCGGGCACGACGGACTGCTGGGCCCCGTCGGGCAGCGTGACTGTGACCTGATTCATTCCAACCGTGAGCACCTGTCGCCGCCAGTCCTGGTGTGATGCCGCGTCTGGCCTCGGTCCTACCAAGGTCCCTCGCGCGGCGACGGCCCCAGATGCCCGGAAGCTCCGGCGGGCCGGCGAAACGGCGAAAGGTGGTAGGCACGGGCGGACTCGAACCGCCGACCTCCTGCGTGTCAGGCAGGCGCTCTAACCAACTGAGCTACGCGCCTCTAGGCGTCTCCGACGGGCGCTAAGACGAACGATCAGTATAACAATGCTACGGAAGAGGCGTCAAACACCTGGGAGGCGCTATCACGTGCGGCGGCGGGACTTTAGCCCGCTTCGACGATCCGTGGCGGCGGGGCTTTTGCCCCGCCGTTACGTTTTGCGAAGAGAAGTGCGTCGGCCGTCTCGCGTTTGACGGCGTCCACGACTGCCGATGCGGTCAGCGAACGGCCTTCTTCAGCGCCGTGCCGGCCGAGAACCGGACGACGCGCCGCTTCGGGACCTTGATCGCGGCGCCGGTCTGCGGGTTGCGTGCGGTGCGTGCCTTGCGCATCGACGTCTTGAAGGTGCCAAAGCCGACGAACGTGATCGAGTCGCCCTTCTTCAGTGCCTTGGTGACGCCTTCGATGAACGAATCGAGGACGGCGGCCGCCGAGCGCTTCGGCAGCTCCACGTCCTTCGCGATCTTCGCGACGAGATCTTGCTTGTTCACGAGAACCTCCTGGTGCCGGATACATGAGCGACGGCGCGTCGACGCCCGACAGCAGCAAAGACGCACCGATTGAAAACCGTCCGCGTTATACGCGACGGCTCAGATCAGTGTCAAGCGGAATTCGCCGATTTTACGGGCGTTCGCGCGCACTCGAGTCGATCGCTACGCGGCCGCCGCAGTGGGCGTCGCGATGCGCTCGAGCGCTTTTTCGAGAATCGGATCACCGGTGGGCGGCGTGCCGCCGAACTCCACTTCCGGTTCGGCGACGGCGACGTCGGGTGTGAGGCCCTTCTCGTGGATTGGCGTGCCGTTCGGCGCGTTGTAGCGCGCGGTCGAGAGCCAGAGGCCGCTGCCGTCGGGCAGCCGCACGAGCTCCTGTGTCGCGGCCCGCCCAAGCGTGTGCTCGCCGATCAGTTCGCCCCGCTTGTGGCCGGCAAGCGACGCCGCGAAGACCTCCGCCGCCTGCGACGTGCCGTTGTCGACGAGCAGGCTCAAGGGTATCGTGATGGCGCCGTCGCCGGACGCCGCGGTGAGATCGTGTTTCTGCTCGGGTCGTGTTTCCCGGCTCGCCAAAACACCTTCGCGGACGAACAGCCGCGCCGCGGCGACGCCGAGCTCGGGGGCCCCTTCGGCGGTGGCGCGGAGATCGAGCAGGAGGTGGTGAGCGCCTTCCTTCGTCAGCGCCGCGACTTGCTGCTTCAATTCGGCGACCGTGCGGTCATTGAATCCCGCCACACGGATCAGCCCGACGCCCGGCTTCACAATTTTTCCCGAAACGGTGGCCGCAGCGGGTTCTTCACGGACGACCTCGACGACGTGCGGTTCGGCCGCGTTGCCGCGGATGACCGTCAGCTTCACTTTGCTCCCCGGCGCGCCTCTGAGGAGCCCCATTCCCGCGAAGACCGACATCTCGCGCGTCGGCTTGTCGTCGATGGCGCGGACGAAATCGCCGGTCCTGAGACCGGCGCGTGCGGCTGGCGAGCCATCGCGCGCGGCGATGACGCGCAGGTAGTACTGCCGCGTAAGCTCGACGCCAATCGACCCCTTTGAACCCGCCGGCTGCTTGGTCAGCGTCGCGACCTCGGCCGGTGTCAGCCATGCACAGTCGGGGTCGAGGCCCTCGGCAAGCCCGCGCATTGCCCCCGTCATGATCTTGTCGGTCTCGACCTGCTCGACGTAGTTGTTCATCACGAGCGTCACCACATCGTCGAACACCCGCAAGTGCTGATAGCTCTCGGTGCGGGGCATGGCGCGGCTGAGCACTCCGCCGACCACGATGAGCAGGATGACCGGGACCGAGATGAGCAGGACGAGCATGCGCGCACGGAAGGTCATAAGAATTCCTTCAGAACCGGGCCTTCAGCCATTGTAACGGGTCAACCGCCTTGCCGTCGACGCGAAGCTCGAAATAGAGGACCGCCTGGCCCGTCGGCGAAACGCCGACGTCGCCGACCCGGGCCCCCTTCTCGACCCGCGCGCCCTTGCTGGCCGCGATGGCCGACAGATACCCATACAACGTGTACGTCTGAGCGCCGTGATCCAGGATGACGAGGTTGCCGAAGCCAGTGAAAGGCGCCGCGTAGGCGACTGTTCCTTCGTGGACCGCGGCGACCGCGCGCCGCAATGGCGACGCGATCTCGATGCCGCTGCGGGTCATTTCGGTGCCGAAGCGCGAGGTCGCGCCTCGGCCGAAGCGCGCGATCACCCGGCCGCTGACTGGCCACTCGAGCGCGCCCTGGAACGGCCGAATCGGCAATCCGCCGCCGGCGGTCGTCAGCGAGGAGACCGCGGCCGTGAGCTTCTGTCGCGCCGACTGCAGCTCGCCGGCGAGCTGGGCGTTGAGGTCGCGGCGCGCGTCGATCTCGGTGATGAGCGCGCTTCGTGCCTGTACTGCCGCGGCCGCTTCCGCGCTCGCGCGCCGCGCCTCGGCCTCGAGCGCCGCGGCCCGCTCGCGCCGCGTCTTGAGATCGCCGCGCGCCTGGCGCAGCGACGCGACCGTTGAAGCATGCTGGCGTACTCGTTCGCGATCGATCGCCGCCAGCGCCGCAACCGTGCGGTAGGCACGGCCCATGTCGCGCAGGTCGTTGACGCTCAACAGCAGCCGCAGATAGCCGCCGCTTCCGAGCTTGTACAGCTCGGCGAGTCGCGTCGCCAGCCCTGGCACCTGCGAGGTCTGTCGCACCTCGAGCGCGCCGAGCTGCGCTGCGGTGGCGCCTAGCTCCGCGTTTGCCGCGGCGAGCGCCGCCTCGGCGTCGCGCAGGAGCTCCGCACGGATGTCTCGTTCGACCTCGAGCCGTCGGAGGTCGACCAGTAGCGATTTTTCCCTGCCGGCCAGAGCCTCGGACTCCTCACGCAAGGTGCGAAGCCGTTCCGACGCGCGGCGCTGCACATCCTGGGCGCCCGCGAGGGGACCAGGCATCAAGGACACGACCGACAACAGCGCGATGACGGCGAAGCGGCACGAAGGACGAGACACTTTGGGGGCATTATCGCAGTGCTAAGTGCAAAGTGCTAAATGCTAAGTAGAGTGAAAGAAGTGCTAAGTGCAGAGTGCGAAGTGCAAAATGGAGTGAATAGTGCCAAGTGAACAGTGGCGGCTGCTGCCGCGGGCCTGGGGAGATAGCAACCACTTCCCACTTTTCATTCCACTCAGCACTTCGCACTTTGCACTTAGCACTGTCTGCTAACATGCCCAATGTGCGGTTCGTTGCCATCGACTTCGGCCTGCGGCGCATCGGTCTCGCGGTGAGCGACGCGACGGGCGTGCTGGCGCGGCCGCTTCGGACCCTCGAACGCCCGGGCGGCGATACCGACGCTCGAGCGATTGCGGCGGTTGTCGAGGCTATCGCGGCGCTCGACGCGACCGGTGATACGGTCGACGCGCTGGTCGTCGGCCTCCCACGGCGGCTCGATGGCACCGCCAATCAGCAGACGCCGCACGTCGAGGCGTTCGTGGCTCGCCTCCGCGCGACCGTTTCGCTGCCAGTCCATCTCCAGGACGAGCGGCTGACGAGTCATGAGGCCGACTCGCGTCTGGCGATCGGCGAGCGCGACTGGCGGAAGCGCAAGGCCAGGCTCGACGCCGCGGCCGCGGCCGTCATCCTGCAGGATTATCTGGACGCTCACACGCCAATCCCAGCCTGGCACCCCGACGACAGCGACTGATGCGTCGATTCATCTTCGTCCTCGTGGCTGTCGCCGCGCTCCTCGCGGCCGTCGCGGGCGTCTACTATGCGCGGGTGGACGAGAAGTATCAGGGCTATAGCGGCGCGGACCGATTCGTCGAGATCGCGCCTGGCACCGGCTCGCGCGCCATTGGCCGGGCGCTGGTGGATGCGGGCGTCGTCCGCGACGAATGGACGTTCCGCCTTGCCGTGTTTCTGACCGGCACGCAGCGCCAGCTGAAGGCGGGGGAGTATCGATTCGCCGCGCCTCAGTCGGCGAAAGACGTTGCACGGAAGCTGGCACGCGGCGATATTTTTCTGCGCCCGGTGACGTTCCCCGAAGGCCTCAGCCTGAACGAGATGGCGGGCATCTATGAATCGCGGGGGCTCGGCACCAAGGACGCGTTCCTCGCGGCCGCGCGCGACACCACGGCGGTCAAGGCGCTGGATCCCGCGGCTCGCGATCTCGAGGGGTATCTCTTTCCCGATACGTACAACGTGCCGCGGAAGATGAACGCGGCGGCGCTCGTTCGGCAGATGGTGCAGGCGTTTCTTCGCGCGTACGACGGACCGGTCCGGCAGGATGCCGAGGCGCGCGGAATGAAGCTGCGCGAGATGGCGACGTTGGCCTCGCTGGTGGAAAAGGAAGCGGCGCGCCCCGAAGAACGCCCGCTCATCGCCGCTGTCTACCAGAATCGTCTGCGGATCGGCATGGGCCTGCAGTGCGACCCCACGGTCATCTATGCGCTGCAGAAGGCCGGCCGCTACACGGGCAACCTGACGAAAGCGGACCTGCGGTTCGACTCGCCGTACAACACCTACAGATACGCCGGCCTGCCGCCCGGTCCCATTGCGTCCCCTGGACGTGCCTCGCTCGAAGCCGCCTCGAAGCCGGCATCGGTGGACTACTTGTACTTCGTCAGCCGCAACGACGGCAGCCACGCGTTTGCCACCACGCTCGCGGAGCACAACAAGAACGTGAAGGAGTGGCAGGTCGACTTCTTCAAGGACAAGACGCCGTAATTTCTCGGTGCGACGGGTGCTGCACCGCACTACGCGTGCACAGGCAGCACCGCAGCACTGCAGCGACCGCGAGCACTGCAGCACTGCAGCACCGCTACCGTTCGCCCCAGCCGAGCTTTTCCCGGAGCGTATCGAAGTAGCCGCGGGAGGCGGAGCTGACCAGTCGAACCGCGGCCGTCGACCGCTTGATCCGGACGATGTCGGTCTCCTCCAGGCGGTGTCCGCTCTGACCGTCGAAGGTGGCAAAGACATCCGCACGGCCGGCATCGAGCGGTGCGACGTCTATCGTCGCGCTGCCGGGAATCACGATCGGCCGGTTGGCAAGCGTGTGCGGCGCAATGGGTGTGATGAGGATCGCATCGACGTCCGGGTGGACGATCGGTCCACTCGCCGCCAGGTTGTATGCGGTGGATCCGGTCGGCGTGGCGATGATGATGCCGTCGGCCTTGACGCGCGTCACGAAGCGGCCGTCGACGGTCACGGCCAGATCGACGACGCGCGAGATCTCGCCGCGGGTGACGACGACGTCGTTCAACACGACGTGCTCGGCGCGCGCTTCGCCGGATCGGAGCGTCGTGGCATGCAGCAGCCGCCGCTCGCGGATCGGTGCGGTCCCGTCCAGTACGGCCTCGAGCGCCGGATAGAGCTCTTCGAGCGTGACTTCGGTCAGAAACCCTAGCCGGCCGAAGTTCACACCGAGAATCGGCGTCGGCAGTCCCGCCTCGCCGACACGCGCCGCCGTGCCCAGCATGGTTCCATCGCCGCCGAGCACGAGGAGCAGATCGACTTGCGCGATCAGCTGATCGCGCGCCAATGTGGGCTCGTTCGAGAGCTTCGAGAGCGCGGCCGTTTGAATCTCGAAGATGGTCTCGATGCCGCGCGCGTGCAGCCAACTCGAGACAGCCGCCAGATGCGGCGCCGCCGCCGTGAGGCCCTGCTTCGCAATCAGTCCGACACGGCGGACGCTCATGCGGCGCTCCGCAGGTGCAGCAGGAATTCCTGGTTCCCGGTGGCGCCGGTGATCGGGGAAGGCGTCATCGCGATGGGCTCCAATCCTACCGCACGTGCCGCCGCTCGAATCTCCTCGACGACCCGCGCGTGCACCACCGGATCGAGCACGAGGCCGCCCTCGCCGACGTCCGCACGGCCCGCCTCGAACTGCGGCTTCACCAGCACGATGACATCCGCCCGCGGCGTCAGCAGCCCGGGAACCACCGGCAGGATGTGCCGCAACGAGATGAACGACACGTCGATGGTCACGACGTCGACAGGGGCCGGCACGTCGGACGGCTGCAGAAACCGGGCATTCGCGTGTTCGATGACCACGACGCGGGGATCGGTGCGAAGCCGCCAGTCGAGCTGCCCGTGGCCGACATCGAGCGCCACGACCTGGCGCGCGCCGCGCTGCAGGAGCACATCGGTGAACCCGCCGGTCGACGCCCCGATGTCGAGCGCCGAACGGCCGGTGACATCGATGGCGAACACGTCGAGCGCGTGCGCGAGCTTGAGCCCGCCACGACCGACGAACGGGTGATCGGGAGTGACGAGGGTGACCTCCGCGCCCGATCGCACGCTGGTGCCTGCCTTGGTGACCGGCGTGCCATCGACCCGGACCTGGCCCGCCATGATGAGCGCCCGCGCCCGCTCGCGAGACGGCGCCAGATTGAGGGTCACAAGCAGCACATCGAGACGCTGGCGGGACACGGCGGAAGTGCTAAGTGCGAAGTGCGAAGTGCAAAGTGGAGTGAGCAGTGACAAGTGGAAAGTGGATGCCGGCTTCCACAGCCGTGGCGTTGCCCGCCACTTGCCACTGTCCACTTTCCACTCTACTTTGCACTTCGCACTCAGCACTTGGCACTACTTGTTCTCCCCCAGCCCCTGCGGCGCGGGCTTCAGCTCGCCGCGCTCGTTCAGGATCTCGATGCGACGCTCGGCCTGTTCCAGGCGGGAATGGCAGAAGCGCGACAGCTCGATGCCTCGTTCGTAGAGGGCCAGCGACGACTCGAGCGTGAGGTCGCCATCTTCGAGCCGCTTGACGATCGACTCGAGCTCCGACAGCGCCGCCTCGAAGTCCTTGATGGTCTCGATGGGAGTGGGTTCCATGGTGGTCATGATTGAGAGTCCGGCTCGAGCCCTGTCACCTTGCACGCCAGCTCGCCTTCGCCGAGCGTTACGCGCACGGCATCGCCGGCGGTGACATCCGTGGCTCGCCGGATGATGCGCGTCCGGGTGTCGTTCCAGCAGACCGCATATCCGCGACCGAGCACGGCAAGCGGGCTCAACGAGTGCAATTGACCCACCGTCGCACGAAAGGCGGCGACAGTGCGCTGGTGGCGGCGCTGCAGGCGGGCGTGAAGGTGCGTATCCAGATTCGCGAGTCGTCCGCGGGTGCGTGCGAGGCGCTCGCGCGGATCGTGACGGCCAAGGGCGCGCGCCGCGACAGTGACCCGGCGGCCGTCACGGGTGACGCGCTCCGTCATCGCGCGCCGCAACACTTCTCCAAGCTCCATGACGTGGCGCCCGCGCATCGCGACGCTCGCGGTCACGGCCGCAAGGCCGCGGCGGCTCTCGAGCGCGTGCACGCGCGACCGCGCGCCGAGCAGCCGGCGGTCCAGCGCCGCGCGCAGTCGTTCCGACTGGCAATCGATGCGAGCCACGAACTCGTCCCGGCGCGTCACCACGGTTCCGCGGCCGCCGACGGTGTCGCCGAGCGGAGGTCGGCGGCAAAGTCCGCGATGGTCACATCGGTCTCGTGTCCCACGCCAGAAATGACCGGCACGTCGCATCCTGCAATCGCGCGAGCGACCACCTCCTCGTTGAACGCCCAGAGATCTTCAATCGAGCCGCCTCCGCGGACCACGAGGACGACATCGACGGCAGGAACCCGGCAGATGGCGCCGATGGCGCGCGCGAGATCCGGGGCGGCGCCATCGCCTTGCACCCGCGCCGGCCAGATCACGATGTGCGCGTTGGGATATCGGCGCCAGCACCGACAACACGTCCCGAATCGCCGCGCCGTCAAGCGAGTGACCACGCCAATCTTGCGAGGCAGCAGCGGGAGCGGACGCTTGCGCGCGGGTCGAAAAGGCCTTCGGCCGCGAGCCGGCGCTTCAGCTGTTCGAAGGCCAGTTGCAGCGCTCCAAGCCCGTGCGGCTCGAGCGATTCGCAGACGAGCTGATATTCGCCCTTGGCGTCATAGACGCTCAGGCGTCCGCGCGCGACCACGTGCTGACCGTCCTCCGGCTGGAACTTCAGCGCGCGGGCGGCGGACCGAAACATCACCGCACGGAGTGCGCGCCGGCGTCTTTGAGCGTGAAATACAGGTGGTCCGGTGTGCCAGGCCCGACAGTTGGAGATCTCGCCTTCGACCGCCACGTCGCAGAAGCCCATCTCGAGTGCGGCACGAATATCGGCCGTGAGGTCGCTGACGGTAAGGATCGGCGGCGGATCCGATGCAGCTTTCTCCCGGGCGGCGGATCCGATCGTCATCGAAGGGCAGGTCGAAGAGCGAGGACATCAGCCGCGCCCTGCGGCCGCCTTTTCGTCCGGCACCTCGGAGGCGAGCTCTCGAGATCGTCCATCGAGTAGCCAAGTCGCTCGATCCCGGTCGCGCGCCCGGTCGCCTCGTCGGCGGTGATGAGGACGGCGTGAAGACGGGGATCGCCCGACGCCGGCTCGAAGCGGGCGGGAAGGCCGGTCAAGAACCGCTGAAGCACCGCGGCCTTCTCCACGCCGATGACGCCATCATGAGGTCCGGTCATCCCGACATCGGTCAGATAGGCGGTACCGCCGGGCAAGATGCGCGCGTCCGCCGTCTGCACGTGCGTGTGCGTGCCGAAAACCGCCGCCACCGCCGTCGAGATACCAGCCCATAGCAATCTTCTCGCTCGTCACCTCGGCGTGAAAGTCCACGAAGATGATCCGCGTGCGCTCGGTGAGCGCCGCGACCTCGCGCTCGGCGGCGCGAAACGGATCGTCGAGGTTCGCCATGTGCACGCGTCCCATCAGGTTCAGGACGCCCACGCCCGTCCGTCGCGCGCCCGCTCCACGTAATGCCGCGGCCCGGCGCATCGGGGTAGTTCGCCGGCCGCAGCAGCCGCGGTCGATGGCGATGAGTCAAGACTTCCTCTGCGCCCAGATGTGATTGCCGGACGTGATCACATCGATGCCGCCGTCAAGCAACTGACGCGGTCTTGCCCGTGACCCGCTCCCGCCCGCGGCGTTCTCGCCATTCGCGACGACGAAATCCACGTCGTGATGAGCGATGAGCCCGTCGAGGCCGACCCGGACCAGGTCGCGCCCGGGGCGTCCGAAGATGTCGCCGATGAAGAACAGCTTCATGCCGGCGGCGCCTGGCCAACGCTGATGGCGATGTCGATGCCACGCCCGCGGCGATCGGCCAGCTTCGGCAGTGTAATGCGCAGCTCCCCGCCAATCAGCGTGGCGCGGACGCGAGAGCCATCGAACGCCCCAGCGACCCTGACCGCGCGCGCAAACCGTCCCGAGCCCCGCTCGACGAGGTGATACCCGCCGGCACCGACGCCGGGGAAGCCGCCCACTTCTCGCCGGCAATGAGCACGACGCCACCTTTGAGCAGCACCCGAATGGCCGAGGCCGGCACAGCCGGGAGATCGTTCATCAGGATCTGAAGCGTCTCGTCGGTTTCGAGGACGTCGAGGGGCGGCAGGTAGTCTCCTGCGGGGCGTGGCTGCCGCGAGACTGACCCATGCCCCAGTTCCTGGAAGAGACGGCGAACGTCGTCGGTCAGATCGCCGAGCTCCCCTGACAGTAAGTCACCCAGGCCAACCCACCATGGCCCTAAGGATCGCACAGGGTGGAAGCTCTTGGCATAACTGGGGTAGGGGCGCACGCAGTGCGCCCCAACCAACGTGGGCGATCGGCGCACGCAGTGTGGCCCCTACGACGTGGCCACTCCGGGCGCACGCAGTGCGCCCCTACGTGCGGCGGACCTCATCCGAGTGCCGCGACCGAATGCACGACCTCATCCGAATCTGGGGCGACATCCCCTATAGGGGGCGCACTGCGTGCGCCCGGCTAATATATTAGTCATAATAGACTGATATTTACTTATTGACATACGCTCGTATCATCCGTAAAATCGTTCTAGACTTCGAGAGGGAGGACAGCGACAGATGCCACGGAAGGTGATTGGAATTGACCTCGGGTACGACGAACTCCGTCGTTGCCGTCATGGAAGGCGGGCAGCCCGCCGTGATCGTCAATCAGGAAGGCGCGCGGACGACCCCGTCGGTCGTGGCCATCGGCAAGGATGGCGAACGCCTGGTGGGCCAGGTCGCCAAGCGGCAGGCCGTGGACGAACCCCGAACACACGTATTCCTTCTCCATCAAGCGTTTCATGGGCCGCCGGTTCGACGAAGTGACTCGAAGAGGCTTCGCGCTGTTCCGTACCGCGTCGTGCGGGCGGACAAGGGCGATGCGTGGGTCGAGGTCCGCGGCTCGCAAATACTCGCCGCCGGAAATTTCGGCCATGGTGCTCCAGAAGTTGAAGCAGGCAGCGGAAGACTATCTCGGCGAGCCGGTGACCGACGCCGTCATCACCGTGCCGGGTGTACTTCAACGATACCCAGCGCCAGGCGACGAAGGACGCGGGCAAGATTGCGGGGCTGAACGTCCTGCGCATCATCAACGAGCCCACGGCGGCAGCGTTGGCGTATGGCCTCGACAAAAAGAAGAACGAGACGATTGCCGTCTACGATTTTGGCGGCGGCACGTTCGATATTTCGATTCTCGAAGTGGGCGATG
>CAWHTD010000015.1:0-26987 GCA_963832135.1 Vicinamibacteria bacterium
ACGTGCTCAGAAATCGAGAACACGAGAGACCGAGAACACGAGAAACCCAGAAACCGAGAATGCCGAGAAATCGAGATTACCGAGCACACGAGGAATCGAGAACACGAGAAGAACGATTGTAGGCCCGAGCTTCAGCTTGGGCATAAACGTGCAACCATTAAGTTGCGTATTAGAAAGGGCGTTCGATGCGCGCAATCGGAATCGTGCTGACCATGCTGTTCGGAGCCTCGGTATTTGCGATCGCCCAGGCGCCGCCCTCGACGGCGAAGGGCGGACGGGTGTTCGAGATGCGGACCTACTACGCGAACCCGGGCAAGCTCGAGGCCTTGCACGCCCGGTTCCGCGATCACACGACGAAGCTGTTCGAGAAGCACGGGATGACCAACGTCGGGTACTGGGTGCCGATTGACGGCACCACGGGCGCGGCCACCGGCAACACGCTGGTCTACATCCTTTCGTATCCGACCCTCGAGGCGCGCAAGAAGTCGTGGGACGGGTTTCAGCATGATCCGGCGTGGAAGGCCGCGCGCGACGAATCGGAGAAAGAGGGAAAGCTGGTCGAGAAGGTGGACTCGGTGTTTCTCGCTCCGACGGACTATTCAGCGTTGAAGTAAGTCGAACCCCGGTGAGACGCGGGCCTGAAGGCCCGCCTCCACGGGTGGCATTGCGCAGTCTTTGTGGCGGCGGGGCTTCCGCCTTCGCTCGGCAGCTTCCGCCTTCGCCAAGGCTTTGGCGGACCGCCGTAGCTTTAGCGGAGGCTGGTCGGCGGACCGCCGTAGCCTTGGCGGAGGCTGGTCAGCCCCGCGACTCATACATTCATGTCACGACCCCGTCTCACACCCGAAGCGCTCCGCTCTCATCGATGGTTCGGCGTCGACGACCTTCGCGCGTTCGGACACCGATCCCGCACGAAGCAGATGGGGTTTTCCGCCGAGGACTACGCCGGCAAGCCCGTCATCGGCATCCTGAACACGTGGAGCGACCTCAATCCCTGCCACGCGCACCTGCGCCTGCGCGCAGACGAGGTCAAGCGCGGCGTGTGGCAGGCTGGTGGGTTCCCGGTCGAAGTGCCGGTGATATCGCTGGGCGAGACGCTGATGAAGCCGAGCACGATGCTCTATCGCAATCTGCTCGCGATGGAGACAGAGGAGCTTCTTCGCGCCAACCCGATCGACGGCGTCGTCCTGCTCGGCGGCTGCGACAAGACAGTGCCCGGCCTCATCATGGGCGCCACGTCGATGAACCTGCCGGCGATCTTCGTTCCCGCCGGCGCGATGCTGCGCGGCTACTACCAGGGGGAAACCCTGGCCAGCGGAAGCGACGTGTGGAAGTTCTGGGCCGAGCGTCGCGCCGGCACATTGGACGACTGTACGTGGCACGGGGTGGAGGACGGCATCGCGCGCTCCTACGGCACCTGCATGACGATGGGCACGGCGTCGACAATGGCCGCCGCCGCGGAATCGCTGGGCCTGACGCTTGCCGGCGCATCGTCGATTCCCGCCCCCGACTCCGCGCACGGACGCATGGCCGCCGCCGCAGGCCGGCGCATCGTCGACCTGGTGTGGGAGGATGTGAAGCCCAGAGACGTGCTCACTGCCGCGGCATTCGACAACGCGATCACGGTGACGATGTCGCTGGGCGGATCGACCAACGCCATCGTGCACCTCATTGCGATGGCGCGCCGCGCAGGTGTGGCGCTCGATCTCGACCACTTCGATCGCGTGTCGCGCCGCACGCCGGTACTCGCCGATATCCGGCCGTCGGGCCGCTTTCTGATGGAAGACTTCTACTACGCCGGAGGTCTTCGCGGCTTGATGGGGCGCCTCCAGGACCTGCTCGACCTCGAGTGCGCGACGGTCGGTGGTGAGCCGCTTGGCGCCGGCCTCGGCGACTCGCAGGTCTACAACGACGAGGTCATTCGGCCAAGGGACCGCCCACTGTCGCATGAGGGCGGCGTGGCCGTGCTCCGGGGTAACCTCGCACCGAAAGGCGCCGTCATCAAGCAGACGGCGGCGGATTCCGAGTTGCTCGTCCATACGGGCAGGGCAGTGGTCTTTCGCGACTACAACGACATGGCAGCCCGCATCGATGACCCGGCCCTGCCCGTGACCAGAGACTCCGTCCTCGTCCTGCAGCAGGCGGGGCCACTCGGCGGCCCCGGCATGCCCGAGTGGGGCATGTTGCCCATCCCGCAGAAACTGTTGAAGCAGGGCGTCCGCGACATGGTGCGCATCTCGGATGCGCGGATGAGCGGCACGGCGTATGGCACCTGCGTGCTGCATGTCGCACCCGAATCGTTCGTCGGCGGGCCGCTCGCGCTCGTGCGCGATGGCGACATGATTGCGCTCGACGTACCGGCGCGCCGGCTCACGCTGGAGGTCAGCGACGAGGAGCTCGCCCAACGGCGAGAAGGCTGGACGCAACCATCAGTGCAATACCCGCGCGGCTACGGGCTACTGCACGCGCAGCACGTGCTCCAGGCCGATGAAGGGTGCGATTTCGATTTCCTGCAGGACGGCGGTGCGGTGCCGGAACCGGAGATTCACTGATGGACCTCCAGGCCAACCGGTTCAAGGCGCGCCTGAAGGCCGGCGAATCGCTCGTCGGGCTGTGGAGCCAGTTCGGCAACGCTTCGGCGACAGAGATCGTGGCCGATGCCGGGTTCGACTGGATCCTGGTCGACACCGAGCACGCGCCGCTCGACCTCGCGTCGGTGATCGATCAGCTCCGCGTGATTGGCCCTTCGTCGTCGTCCGCCATCGTCCGTCCGGCGTGGAACGATCCGATTCTGTTCAAGCGGCTGCTGGACGTCGGCGCCGAGAGCCTGCTCGTGCCCTACGTGCAGTCTGCGGAGGAAGCGCAGCGGGCCGTGAATGCCGTGCGGTATCCGCCTCAGGGACGGCGCGGTGTCGCCACCACCCATCGAGCGAACCGTTATGGACGCGTCGGCGACTATTACGCGCGGGCGAACGACGAGATCTGCGTGCTCGTGCAGCTCGAGACGCCGGACGCGGTGGCATCGCTCGAGGCCATTGCCGGAGTCGACGGCGTCGACGGTGTCTTCATCGGCCCTTCGGACCTGGCGGCGAGCATGGGGTTCATCGGCCAGAACGCCCACCCGGAGCCCCGCGCGCTCATCGTCGACGCCTGTCGCCGCGCACAGGCTGTTGGCATGCCCATCGGCATCCTCGCGCCGATCGAAGCCGACGCGCACATGTTTCGCGAGATGGGCTTCTCGTTCGTGGCCGTTGGCAGCGAGATTGGTCTGCTGCGCAAGGCGACCGACGAGTTGCGAGCGAAATTTCGACAAGGACGATGATTCGCGGGGCTCTAAAGCCCCGCCGCCACGGATTGCCCGGGCCGGCTCTCTCAAATGTGGCGGCGGGGCTTTAGCCCCGCGGATCCGAGCTACGTGCCCGGCACCTCCACCGTGCGCTGCTCGGCGGCCGAGCGCATGATGGCGGCCATCACTTCCTGCGCGCGGAGCCCGTCGACGAAAGACGGTTCGCACGGCCGGCCGGCGTGAATCGCTTCGATGAACTCGAAGTCCTGGTCGTACCTGAACGCCTGAAAGGGGTTCGCGTCGGGATCGCGCGGCGACCCTGGAATCTTTCGAAATTCCGCCGGTACGTCGACGAACTCGTACGCGGCGCCCTTGCGCGCGACGCGGACACGCAGCGGCTGCGACAGTTCGTAGGCCACCGCGCCGTCACTGCCATTGACCTCGCACCAATCGCGGCTCGTGGTATCGCCGGCGTACCCTGTTGCCGTCTTCACGCTCTCGAAGACGCCGCTCGCGCCGTTCACGAACTGCGCCAGGCAGCCCACCCAGTCCTCGGTGTCGGACGCGTGTTCCTGGCCGCTCTCATCGAGTCGCGTCGCCCAGATCTGATTCGTCTGCGCGGCCAGACGCGCAATCGGGCCCATCGTGTGATGCGCGAAGTCGAGCCGGTGCGAGAGCATGTCGCCGACTTCGCCCGTGCCCGCCTCCGAGAGCCGCTGGCGCCACCCGATCGCCCGGCGGCCCCAGTCCTGAAACCGCTGCGCGCGGAAATGCCACGGTGTCCCGATCGCGCCGCTCGTCACGAGGTGCCGCAGGTATCGCATCGCCGGGACGAATCGATACGTGAATGCCGTCATATGACGCACGCCAGCACGCTCCACGGCTGCGAGCATCTCCCTGGCCTCGGCCACCGTCAGCGCAAGTGGTTTCTCGCAGAGGACATGGCGGCCGCTCTCGGCGGCTTTCACCGCGAGGTCGCGATGGAACCGGTTGGGGGTCGCGATGATGACCGCATCGACGTCGGCCTCGTGAAGGAGTGCGAACGGATCGCTCCATGTGGCGTCGATTCCGCTGGCGCGGGACGCTGCGGCAAGTGCCGCGGGATTGGGATCGCAGAGGGCGGTCACCACGGCATCGCGGCAGAGCGCGATGCCCGGAAGGTGATTGGCGACTGCGATGTTTCCGGTTCCAATGAGGGCGACACGAATCGGCATGCGCCGAATTCTATGTCAGAGGTGCCCTTTGAGCAGATGGTCAACTTCCTCGCGTGTCGGCATCGCGGGCTGGGCGCCGGCGCGCGTGACCGAGATCGCCGCGGCCGCTGACGCGAATGTCAGCGCGCTCTGGACGGTCTGGCGCTCGGCCAGGGCGACGGCGAGGGCGCCGTTGAACGCATCGCCGGCCGCTGTCGTGTCGACGGCCTTCACGTTGAAGGCCGACCAGTGAAACGCGTCGTGCGGCTCTATCAGCCGCACGCCACGCGCTCCGAGCTTCACGAGGACCCGCTGGCATCCACGCGCGAGCAACCGTCGAGCACGCGAGTCGATGACGTCTAGTGGCGTCTCTTCGTCGTACGGCCGCTCGCCGGTCAGGATCGCCAGCTCACTTTCGTTGGGCGTCAGGAATCCACAGAGCGCCAGCAACTGATCGGGGACCGAAGCGGCAGGCGCGGGATCGAGGACCACTGTCGCGCCGGCAGCGTGGGCTTCAACGGCCGCCCGCATCACCGTGTCCAACGGGACTTCCAACTGCAGCAGCACAACGCTCGCTCCACGCAGCAGGGGGACGGCCTGCGCCAGTCGATCGGGCCCAAACGTACCGTTGGCTCCCGACGCGAGCACGATGTGGTTCTCGCCTCCGGACGCGATCGTGATGAGCGCCACTCCCGTCGCCGCGTGCTCGTCCGACGCGACCAGGTGTGCGTCGACGCCCGCCTCCTCCAGACCGCGACGAAGCCACTCGCCGTGGGAGTCCCTGCCGACCTGGCCGGCCAATGCGACAGCGCCGCCGAGCCGCGCGGCAGCGCACGCCTGATTGCCGCCTTTCCCGCCCGGCATGATCGCGAATCGATCGCCGCGCAGCGTCTCGCCAGGCACTGGAAACCGCGGGACGTGCACGATGAAGTCTGCGTTCAGACTGCCGACGACGACGATGGAGGGAGCGTTCATGCGTCTTTAAGTCTCCGCCCGTGCGCCGCGGCGCCGGAGCTGGTCGGCAACGGCGGCCGTGACGATGACGGCTCCGGTCACGAGCCGCCGCGTGGGCTCCTGCACACCCATCTGTGCGAGCCCTGCGCCAAGCACGAGCATCACCAGAGCGCCGAGCGCAGACGATATCACCGACCCGCGTCCGCCAGTGAGGCTCGCGCCGCCAATGACAACGGCCGCAATCGCCTCGAGCTCGAGGCCCATGCCGGCATTCGGATCGGCAGCGGCAAGCCGGCCGGTCTGGACGACAGCGGCGGCGCCCGCGAGCGCGCCTGAAATCAGGAAAGCCGCCGTGCGGACGCGCCCGGGATCGATGCCCGCAAGCCGTGCAGCCTCATCGTTGACCCCGACGGCGAAGATGCGCCTGCCGAAGACCACGTGTCCGAGCACCACGTGACTGGCCGCGACGACGACGATGGCGAAAAAAATCGGCGCGCCGAGGCCGCCGGCCAGGTCGCGCGTAATCGCGTCCACGGCGGTGCCGAGATAGAGCGTCTGTGAGTTGGTGACGAGATACGTGGCGCCCCGCGCCATCTCGAGCATCGCGAGCGTCACGATGAACGACGGCAGCCGCCACCTGACGCTCACCCAGCCGTTGGCGAGGCCGCACAGGCTGCCGGTCGCCACGGCGCCGGCCGCCGCCAGGGGCAGCGGCAGTTTGCTCTGCACGAGGAGCGTGCCGAACACCGCTCCCGACAGGCCGAGGACCGATCCCACTGACAGATCGATTCCGCCGGTGAGGATCACAAAGGTGAGCCCAGTGGCCAGGAGCAGCCCGTCGGGCGCCTGATTGGCCAGCGATCGCGCCGTCGTCGGCGAAAAGAAGTGCCCGGTCGCGAGGCTGAAGCCCGCCACCAGCGCGATCAGAACGACGACGAGGCCCACCCACTCGGTGCGGGCGGTGAACGGCGACTTCAGTGGAGGGTCTCCGCGGTCACGAGGTCAACGGGCGTCTCGCGATCCGTCATCGGGGCCGCCGGCGTTCGCAGGCGCTCGAGAGCGAACTCGATGCCATAAACGGCGAGCTGATCGCCGTGCTGGTCCGCCGTGGCGACGATCTCCCCGCTCTTCACGAGGCCCCGAACGGCCGTGATGTTGTCGAAGCCGGCCACGAGCACCTGGCCCGCGCGTCCGGCCGCCTTGAGCGCGGCCACCGCGCCGAGGGCCATGCTGTCGTTGGCGCAGAAAATGGCCTTCACGTCGGGGCGTTCGACGACGAGCGCGGAGACGACCTGGTTGGCTCGCGAGGTTTCCCACTGGGCCGTCTGCGATCGCGCGATCGTGAGGCCGCCGCCACGTGCGGCATCCTCGAAGCCGCGGCGCCGCTCGATGCCGTTGAACGCGTTCGGCGCGCCTTCCAGAATGGCGATGGGATCGCCCCGCTTCAGCCTCTTGGCCACATAAGCGCCGACCGCGGCGGCGCCCTTGCGATTGTCGGGTCCGACAAAGGGTACCGACAACTGCCGGTCGGCAAGGGCGTCATGATCCAGGCGATTGTCGATGTTCACGACGATGATGCCGGCATCGGCGGCCTTCTTTGCGACCGAGACGAGGGCTTTCGAGTCGGCCGGCGCCAGCACGATCGCGGAGACGCGGCGCGCAATCATCTGATCGACGATGGCAATCTGCCGCGCGACGTCCTGTTCGTCCTTGATGCCCGCGGAAAGAAGCTCGTAGGTCTCCTGATGCGCGGCCTGGTGGCGCCGCGCACCCTGTTCCATGGTCTGAAAGAACTCGTTGGCCAGCGACTTCATCACCAGTGCGACGACCGGACGCGAGTGTTCAGGGGAGCCCCCACCCTGATTGGCGGTGCATGCCTGAGCGCCCAGTGCCGCAAGGACTGCCGTGCACAGATATCGAGTCACTATCGCGCGCATCGTTCCTGTCTCCGTTCCAAGGTGTTCAGCGTGGCTTGGGCGGGCCGGACGATTCGCGCACGATCAGCGCCGTCTCGAGCACAACACGCCGCACCGGTCGCTCTGGATCGCCGATCCGCGCGATGAGGAGTCGGGCCGCCGTCGCCCCGAGGTCGTAGGTGGGCTGCGAGATGCACGTCAGCGGCGGCTGCGTCGCGACCTGCCATGGCATGTCGTCGAATCCCACGATGGACACATCGTCTGGCGCGCGCTGCCCGCGCTCGTGAATTGCCTGGAGCACGCCGAGCGACATGGTGTTGTTCGCGCTGAAGATGCCCGTGGGCGGGTCGGGAAGATCCAGCAGTTCGTGCGTCGCCCTGCGGGCGGATTCCCGCTCGAAGCCGGCGTCCTTCACGAGCGCCGGATCGAACGGCAGTCCGGCGGCGTCGAGTCCCATCACGTATCCGCGCCGCCGCTCGGCGCCGACGTTGTGGCCTTCGAGACCACCGACGAGGGCGATCCGCCGGTGGCCAAGCGACACCAGGTGCGCGACCGCCGCGGCCGATCCTTCGGCGTTGGTGACCGATACGAGGTCGACGTTCGGCAGGTGGACCGTGCGATCGAGGACCACGAGCGGCACACCCGTCTGGAGGAATTCGCGATAGATGCGCTCGTCCTGCTGCGAAGGGACGACCAGCAGCCCCGCCACGCCTTCTGCGCGGAAGGTGTTGAGGTACACGCGCTCGCGCTCGAGCGCGCCGTCGGAATTCGCCAGCAGCACCGTGAACCCGTGCTTCTGAATCTCGTCGTCGATGCCGCGAACGATGGCGGTGAAGAACAGGTTTTGAATGTCGGGAATGAGCACGCCGACGGTGGAACCCTGCCGAGCGCGCAGGGTACGTGCCGCCCGGTTGGGTTGATAGTTCAGCGCCTTCGCAGCCGCTCGCACTCGAGCGTCGAGATCCGGACTGACGCGGCCCGATTGGGCGAGCACGCGCGATACGGTGGCCGTCGAGACGCCCGCCATGGCAGCGACCTGTCGAATCGTCGGCGCGCTCGGCATCTCCCGGCTGCGAGGCGGGTAGACAGGCCCAGAAACCGATCGGGGTTCATCGCTCACGGCGGGTGAATCGTAATCGGTTACACGAATGGCGGTCAATTGCCTACATGGCGTTTCACGCTGCCTGTAAAGCACTTCGCGTATGTTGCCGCATTTCGAGTCTGGCCGCGACGAAACGCCGGCCACCCAGGTCTCACCGTCGTCTGTCCCTTCGTTTGACAGCGGTTCCAGGCAGGCGGTACAACCTCTGCCATGTCGTCGCGCGCCTTGAGGGTGCTCATGTCCGCGGGGCTGCCCTGGGTGATCGCCTGCGGCCCGGCTCCCGGCGATGTTCGTGAGGCCGGCACCCGCAATTTGTCGCGGCCGGTCCTCGAAGACAAAGTCCGAGGCGGGTGGGCGGGACAAATGATCGGCGTCTGGTACGGGGCACCGACCGAGTTCAGGTACAACGCCCGGATGATCGAGGGTGCGCTGCCGGCGTGGCGCCCCGAGCGGATCTCGAACGCCATCGATCAGGACGATCTGTACGTCGAGATGACGTTCGCCGAGGTCCTGGATCGCAAAGGACTCGATGCGACCAGCGCGGATTTCGGGGAGGCGTTCCGCACCTCGAAGTACGACTTGTGGCACGCGAACGCGGCCGCTCGCCGCCTCCTCAGCTCCGGCATTGCGCCACCTCAGTCGGGCCTGCCGCAATACAACGCTCATGCTAACGACATCGATTTCCAGATCGAGTCGGATTTCATCGGCCTGATGTCGCCGGGGTTGCCCGGAGCGACGCGCGAGTTCTGCGAGCGTGTGGGCTCGGTGATGAACTCTGGCGACGGCCTCTACGGCGGCCTGTTCATCACCAGCATGTACTCGTCGGCGTTCTTTGAAACGAATCCGCGTCGGATCGTCGAAGCGGGCCTCGCAGCGCTGCCGCAGAAGAGCGGTTACGCCGCCATCATTCGCGACCTGCTGACCTGGCACACGGCACATCCCGATGACTGGCGTCTCACCTGGCGCCGCATCGAGGCGACGTGGGACAGAAACGACGCATGTCCCGACGGGTCGCTCCGCCCCTTCAACATCGACGCGCGCTTGAACGGCGCGTACGTCGCGTTGGGTCTCCTGTACGGTGAGGGCGACTTCAGCCGCACCATCGACGTGTCGACCCGCGCGGGACAGGATTCGGACTGCAATCCATCGAGCGCCGCCGGGATTCTCGGTGTGATGCTCGGGTACGAGGGCATTCCCGACGAGTGGAAAGGCGGCATTCCCGCCATCTCGACCCGCAAGTTCGCGTTCACCAGCTACTCGTTCAACGACATCGTGGCCTCGACGCTGCGACGGGCGGAAATGGTCATCACCCGTGCCGGTGGTCGAGTAGACGGCGATACGCTCGTCGTTCCGGCACAGTCACCGTCGCCGCCTGCGCTCGAACAGTGGGACATGGGCGTCCCCGATCGGATTGTCAAGGCCAACGATGTGGCCTGGCGGTGGCGCGGGCCGTGGCAGCCGTTCCGCTCGACCCGCGATCGGACATTTCCGCCCGGCAAGACGACGTCCGGCACGGGCGCGTCCGCGACGCTGACGTTCACGGGAAGTGCTGTGACGATTCTCGGCGAGTTTTCGCCGCGAGGGGGCCGGGCGACGGTGACCCTCGACGGGAAGCCCGCGCGCCCGCTGGACGCCTGGACGCCGGCCCGCACGCACGACACGGGGCTGTGGCACGTATTCGGGCTGGCGCCCGGTCGGCACTCGCTACGGATCGACACCACGGGGCAGGCCGACGCGCGCTCGACCGGCACGGACGTCATCATCCTCGCCGCCGTGGTGTACGGCGACCGATGACAACTCGTTTCTGTTGAAGTGGGGCTTTAGCTCGCGCACACGCGGCCCTAAAGGGCCGCCACCACAGGAACCTTGTGGCGGCGGGGCTTTAGCCCCGCAGACAGATGGCCCTGAAGGGCCACCAAAAACGCCAATAACCGGAGGACTCGTGAAAATCTGGGACGTGCGCGCGACGGCGATGCTGGTGATCTTTCTCGCATGCCTTTCAATAGCCGGGGCCGGTCAGACGACGCCGCCGGCGAAAAAGATCATCGCCGTGAAGGCCGCGCGAGTGATCGATGGGCTCGGCGGCGCGCCGCTGTCGAGCGCGGTCATCCTGATCGAAAACGATCACATCACGGCCGTGGGGTCCCGGCTCGCGATTCCCCCCGGCGCCGAGGTGATCGACTTGGGCAGCGACACAATCCTTCCCGGTTTCATCGATTGCCATACGCACATCACGGGGCAGCCCGGCGAAAACTTCTACGAGGACCTGTTCAAGCGCAGCCCCCTCGACGATGCGGTGATGGCGCACCTCTACGCGCGGCGGACGCTCGAGGCGGGCTTCACGACGATCCGGGACGTCGGGTCGGAGGAGTACGTGGACGTGGCGCTGAAAAAGGCAATCAATCACGGCGACATTCCGGGGCCGCGCCTGCTCGTGGCGGGCCTGTCGCTGAGCGCGACGGGCGGCCACGGCGATCTCAGCGGCTACTCGCCGTATCTGTCGTTCAAGACGTTCAGCGGCATCGCTGATGGCGTCGACCAGATCCGTAAGCTGGTGCGGACAAATGTGCGGCAGGGCGCCGACGTCATCAAGGTGCTCGCGACCGCCGGCGTCCTGTCTGAAGAGGACTCGGTGGGTGCGCCTCAGGTACTCACAGGAGGAGTTGAACGTCGTCGTCGAGGAAGCGCACATGTGGGAGCGCCGCGTGGCCGCACATGCCCACGGCGCCGAGGGCATCAAGCGCGCGATCCGCGCCGGCGTGAATTCCGTGGAGCACGCCTCGTTCATCGATGATGAGGGGATTCAGCTGGCGAAGGAGAAGGGCACGTACCTCGTGATGGACATCTACAACGACGACTACATCATGACGGAATACGAGCGGCGCGGGTATCCGCCGGCGATTCTCGAAAAGGAGCGGCGCGTCGGCCGCGCGCAGCGCGAGAACTTCCGCAAGGCGTGGAAGGCCGGCGCGAAGATGGCGTTTGGCACGGATGCCGGCGTGTACCCGCACGGCGATAACGGCAGGCAGTTCGCCAAGATGGTCGAGTGGGGGATGACGCCGATGGAGGCGATCCAGGCGGCGACCGCGTCAGCGGCGGATCTTCTCGGCTGGAGCGATCGCATCGGCACGATTCAGGCAGGCCGATTCGCGGATCTGGTCGCCGTGAATGGCGATCCGCTCGGGAAGATCTCGGAGCTCGAGCACGTGCGGTTCGTGATGAAGGGCGGGGTCGTGCATAAGCGGTGAATTCTGGGGTCAGCGTCTGACCCCATCATCCTAGAATCGGTTGCAGCCTCGATTTCAGGGTACTCCAACCGGTATCCGCCGTCGGCCGTATTGTGATAGCCGTAGCGCCGTTCCTCCGGCGATAGCGCCGCCCGATTCTTCATCGGCTCGAAGGCCGTCCCCTCGTGCCATTCGTTGAAGGAGTTGATGTAGGTCAGAAAGAAGCCCGTGCGCGCGGGCGGCAGAGTACTGTCGGTCTGAAGATTGAGAGTCGTGCGCATCGAGTCGTCGATGCGCCACTGGGCCAGCCCGCGAGCCGCCTCGCGATCCATCCACTTGTCCCAGTCAAACTCCGTCGCCACGTAGGAGATCGGCGGCTCGAACCGCGGCGGGCGGTAGCAGGAGTCGGCTGGCACGTCTCGCTGTGCGATCCCGTCGAAGCCCGCGTTGATGTTGAACGAGAAGACGAGGTTCACATCGCGGCACCAGCCCGCTATCGTCGGCCACACCACGGGCCGCACGTAGTTGTCGTAGATGGCCAATCCGTCAAAGCCCGCGGCCTGGACTCGGTACACGCTACTGACGTCGCACAGCAGGGTGATCTGATCGAAATCGTGGCGGAACGTGTCGCGCACCGTGTCGGTCTGCCGCCGCCACACTGAGTCAGGGCGATAGAGTGCAATCGGCGACGTACGGCCGTGGCAATCCGTGCTCTCGGCCGGGAGAATCGTTGCAAACGACTTGAACACGGGCCCCTCGACGCCGTCGGCGTCATGAAGCATGAGGAGGCAGTCCCAGCGGCGCTTTTCGCCGTATTCGGTCAGGAGGTATTGGATGTCGGACGCGTAATTCTCTGTGCGCGTCGTGGTATACGGCTCGAGATGAAACGTCACCTTGATCCCGTAATCGCGCATCACGTCCATGATGAGCGAGACCGCCCGGTCTTCGCGGCTGCCGCGCCCCCACCAGCTGATGTTGATCGAGCCGACGCCGGTCCCGATCATCCACTCTGCGTGCTGCTCGATGACCTTCACGTCGCGGGAATCGTATGGCCCCAGCCGCGGTACGGAGGATGCGGCGATATCGAACGGGGGGACGCGATCCCACTGGTTCCAGTGGCGCCATGGGTCGGTCGAGTACCACGGGTAGTACTCGAAGACGAAATGCTGGCGTAATGACGGGAAGCGCTGGCGAAGCACCCGTCCGACGGCGGGCGCATCGAATGGCGGGAGCTCAGGCGGCGCTGCGGGCAGCCGCTGTGGTACCAGTTCTCCGACCGACGTGTTTGTCCGGACGGCGTAGGTGTGGGCGCGGCTGTAATTCCAGGACTCATCAGGCAGCCGGCCGGGGACCCACTCCTCAGGTACGCTGAGCGCCGCGGCGGCAAGGGGGCGCAACGCAGCCGACGCGGCAAGGGAGGCGAGAAATCGTCGACGGCTGAGCAGGTGGGTGCCTCCGATGTCATGGTAAGCCTGCCTTGCGTCTCGGGCAATGTTTCTGGCGATGCTCTGTTTGGCGTTTGCCACGAAACGGAGCTTACTCGTCGGCGTTGCGGCGGGCTTTGCCGCCTTTCGGTTCGCCATTACGTTTGTGTTCACCCGGGACTTGCGCGCAATCCTTCTCGCCCTTCTGTGCGGAGCCGTCTTTGTGGTCCTTGCTGGCATGGTCAAATACAATCGCTGATTGTGCGCGGAGGAGGCCGAGCGCGCAGAGCCGATTTCAACGCAGAGCGCGCTGAGATCGCAAAGTACCAAAAGCACTCTGCGGGCTCTCGGCGTGCTCGGCGTTAAATCCGGCTCTACGGTCTTCGCCGAGCGAATGCGCCATCTGAGTCACCCGACTCGAGCGACCTCCGCTGTAATCACGCTGCGATCCGCAACCGTCGGCATGAATCGGACATCAGTAAAGCCCGCGGCAGCCAGGAGATCACGCATCTCCGAGACCGCATAGCAGCGTCCCTCGGTCGAGTGCATCAGCAACGCCGAGTAGGCGGCGACAGGAAGCGGCCCGTTCTTGTGCTCGTCGAGGTGCATGTCGTGCACGACGAGGAGTCCTCCAGCCGGGAGGCTGTCGGCCGACCGCGTGAGCAGGTGCGACACGGTCGGCACGTCCCAGTCGTGCACTACATTCGAATAGAGGTGCACATCGAAGCCGCGGGGCAGGTTGCCGGTCAGCATGTCGGCGCCGTGCACGCCAACGCGGTCCGCGAAGCCGCGTTCCGCGATCGCCCGTGTGGCCACTTCGTCGACGGGCGGCCGCTCGAGAACCGTGGCCTCGAGATGCGGATGCCGCTCGACGAGACAGCAGGCGTAGATGCCCGAGCCGCCGGCGATGTCGAGCACGGCTGTGTGGCCGCGCAGATCGAGCGCGTCGGCCACGGCGCGACCGAGATAAAGACCGCGGCAATCCATCGCTGCGGTGAACTGCGCGGCGAATGTCGGCTCCCGCATCGCGTTCGCCCAGTCCTGCCCTCCCGGGGCGCTCGCCCAGTTCGACGGACGGCCGGTCCGCAGGACCCCGACGAAATCGCGGACAACCGGACGGTCCTTGAACGAAGCGTAGTAGGGCCCGAGAAAAAACGGGGAATCGCGCACGAGGTGATCGCGTGCGACGTCGGTGAGACGCACGATCGAGCCGTCGCGCCACAGGAGGCCCATCGCGACGAACAAGGTCAGCGCGACATCCGTGGGCCGCTCCGCGACTCCCAGTGACTGACAGACCGTGGCCAGATTCGACGGGTGCGCCTCGAGGTGTGTGAACAGGTCGAACTCGACGAGCGCGGCGGTCAGCAGATCCGCAGCATAGAGGCCGTCGCGAACGCGGTACAGCGGCGTGGGGTCGGAGTGGGGGAGTCCAGGCAGCATGGCGGCAAGAGTGTAGCAATCAAGGTCGACTGATTTGGTGGTTCAGCTCGAAGACGCGTCCCGACTCCTCCAATGTGGCGGGCCTTTACCCGGCGGGTCAGCTGTGGAGGCGGGGCTTCAGCCCCGCGATCGGCCCCCGCCTGACGCTGTTAAGCTGCTGTCGGCGAACGCGGGGCTGAAGCCCCGCCTCCACAGGTGGCAGACGGCTGAAGCCCGGCCTCACGCGCGACCGGCAGGTCATGAGTTTTCGAGCTGACCCACTGCCCATCAGATGCGTGGATTTGACATCACGGCCAGCGCTGGCCTACTGTGGGCAGGTACTCATCATGCCTAGCACGCGGATTGCCCAGATGTGTTGTTGCTGCTGTTGTCGTGAGGCTCGGAAGGGCCCCCGGCCAGCGGATCCGCGTCGTCATAGGGTAATCATCGGCTAGACGACCAGCACAAGATCACGCGAAAAGGCTCGGAGGGACATCACACCTTCCGGGCCTTTTTCGTTTTTGCCGACGCACCAGCGCCAGCGTCCGTGCTGTTTGCCAGAGACCGCCGATGTCACAACACGTCCACACCTCCCGAGATGCCCAAGTCATAGGCGGGCTCCGTGCAACTGCCCAAGCGAACCGCCCCCGCCAAGGCTACGGCGGTCCGCCGAAGCGAGCGAAGGCGGAAGCTTGGGCCTACGTACGTCCAGCGTGGGCCTGCGTATTGGCGGGGTTCGCCTCACGCCGCATGGGAGCGTCGCGGTGACGGCAGCCGAACTTCACGCGCGGTCCGAGGAGATGGAGGCGTGGCCGCCAGATCGCATCCTGGCGTGGGCGGTGAGCGCCGGACCAAAAGTCGCGTTCAGCACCGGCTTTGGCGCCGAAGGATGCGCGATCGTGCATCTCATCGCGTCCGCGGGTCTGCCTGTTGAGGTCTTCACGCTCGATACCGGCGTGTTGTTCCCGGAAACCTACAAACTGTGGGAAGCCCTCGAGAAGCGATACGGCATCTCTATTCGCGGCGTGCGGCCCGTGCAGACCATCGACGAGCAGGCGGCCAGCTTCGGCCCCGCACTGTGGGACCGTGACCCGGACGAGTGCTGCCGGCTCCGCAAGCTCGAGCCTCTGGCCCACGTGCTCCGCGACGTCGACGTCTGGATTACGGCGATTCGCCGCGATCAGACGCCGGAGCGCGCAGCGGCGCCTGTGGCCGAGCGCGACGAAGATCACGACCTCATCAAGGTGAATCCGCTCGTTCGCTGGACGATGAAAGATGTCTGGCGATTTCTGCACGCCAACGACGTGCCCTACAACCCCCTTCATGACGCTGGCTACCCGAGCATCGGATGCCAGCCGTGCACGACGCCAGTCGCCCCGGGCGAGGACCCGCGCGCCGGCCGCTGGCGTGGCCACCAGAAAAACGAGTGTGGCCTGCACGTGGAGGTTCAGCCGGCGGAGCTTCGCTTCCGCACGCCACAGGTCCCATGACTTCAAGGAGAAGAAACGATCGTGAGTGCCTCGAATCTCGTCGAACCCCACGGCGGCGTCCTCGTCGACCGTCTCGTTCCGGCCGCTGAGGCGGCTGCGTTTACCGCACGCGCGGCAACGCTTCCACAGTTCGTCCTCGACGCACGTGAGCTGGCCGATCTCGAGCTGATCGCCACCGGGGCCGCCAGCCCGCTCATTGGTTTTCTGGAGTCACAGGACTATCAATCGGTCCTCGATCGCCTCCGGCTCGCGAATGGCACGGTCTGGCCGCTGCCCTTCACGCTGGCAGTCGCCGAAGACACCGATGTGAAGGCCGGTGACGAGCGGGCGCTCCTCGATGGCAATGGCCGCACCTGGGGCACCATCACGGTCACCGACGTGTTCACCCGCGATCCACCGGTGGAATCGCGTGCGGTCTACGGCACCGAGGATCCGGCACATCCGGGCGTGGCGTATTTGCTCTCCCGGCCGCGGCGCCTGGTGGGCGGGCCCGTGCGCGTCCTGCCGCTCGGCGACGACCGTCCGTTTCTCGAGTACCGACTCTCGCCACGCGAGCTTCGCGCGCGCATCGCCGAGCTCGGATGGCGCACGGTAGCCGGCTTCCAGACACGCAATCCCATTCACCGCGCGCACGAGCACTTGACGAAAATTGCGCTCGAGGTGAGTGACGGGCTCGTGATTCACCCGCTCGTCGGCGAGACCAAGCAGGACGATGTGCCCGCATCCGTGCGGTTTCAGGCGTATCGGGTGCTGGTCGACAAGTACTATCCTCCCGGGCGCACCATTCTCGCCGCCTTTCCCGCGGCCATGCGCTACGCCGGACCGCGCGAAGCCGTGTTCCACGCGATCGCGCGAAAGAACTACGGCATCAACCAGATCATCGTGGGCCGCGATCATGCCGGTGTCGGCAAGTACTACGAACCGCTGGCCGCGCAGCGCATCTTCGATCAGTTCGAGCCCGCCGATCTCGGCGTGACGCCTCTTCGTCTGGATCCCACGTTTTTTTGCCGCGCCTGCGGCACGCTCGCCTCGTCGCGCAGCTGCCCGCATGGACCGGCAGAGCGGCTCGAGCTGTCGGGATCGAAGGTACGCGAGATCCTTCGCGCCGGCGGCCACTTGCCGACGGAGTTCACGCGTCCGGAAGTCGCCGAAGTCCTGCGCGCGCACTACATCAACGTGAGCGGAGAGGCACCACCGGCCCCTGTTGCGACTCCGCGGCCGGATGCAGTACGCGACGCCGGCTACATCGTATGGTTTACCGGTCTGTCGGGTGCGGGTAAGAGCACGCTGGCCGAAGCGCTCAGGGCCCGGCTCGGATCGAAGCGGCCGGTGGAGATTCTCGATGGCGATGAGGTGCGCACGCACCTGTCGAAAGGCCTTGGCTTCTCGAAGGAGGATCGCGATACGAACATTCGCCGGATCGGGTTCGTGGCGCGGCTCCTCGCGAGAAACGGCGCCGTCGCCATCGGCGCGGCGATCTCGCCGTACGCCGATACGCGCGACGAGGTCCGGAAGGCTGCAGAGCGCGATGGCGTCGCCTTCATCGAGGTTCACGCGCACGCGACCATCGAGGCGCTCGCGGCGCGCGACGTGAAGGGCCTCTACAAAAAGGCGCTGGCCGGCGAGATCGGCAATTTCACCGGCATCTCGGATCCGTACGAGGCGCCGATCAGCGCCGACGTTGTGATTCGCAGCGACCGCGAGAGCGTCGAAGAGAGCCTCGAGCGCATCCTCTCCACGCTTGCAGACAAAGGGCTCGTCGATCGGTCGCCCGTCGTCGTCGGACCGGCCGGCGTCGGGGTGGGGGGCTCGTGAGCACGCCGCTCTTTCCGGCGTTTCTCAAGCTCGAGGGCCGCAAGGTGATCGTGGTGGGGGCGGGACCTGTCGGCGCGTCGAAGATCGAGGCGCTCGTCACGGCTGGCGCGGACGTCACAGTGATTGCCCCGGACGTGATCAGCGCGGTCGCAGATGCCCCGGTGCGCATCGAGCGCCGGCGCTTTCAGCCGTCCGACCTGGACGACGCGTGGTTCGCCGTCGCTGCGGCGCCTCCTGACGTCAACCGCGAGGTCGGCGCGGCCGCCGAGGTGCGCCACGTGTTCGTCAATGCCGTCGACGATCTCGAGAACGCCACGGCCTATCTCGGCGGCGTCGTACGCAAGCGAGGCGTGACGCTGGCAATTTCGACAGACGGACGGGCACCGGCGCTGGCGGGGCTTCTTCGCGAAGGTCTGGAAACGCTGCTGCCCGATGACGTCGAGGCGTGGCTCGCGGTGTCCGAGCGCGAGCGGCAAGGCTGGCGCGAGCGGCAGATCCCGATCGGAGAACGCCGACCGCTCCTGTTGGCGGCGATCAATCTGCTGTACGACGAACGCCGATCGAACGGCGCGTTAGGAACGGACCGCGGGGGTTCACAGGATTCCCGTAAAGCCGTAGGAGAGCGCCGTCCGCCTCCGCGCGAAGCGCTTCGGCGCGACCTCGACGAAGGTCGAAGAGCGAAGTCGGGCGTGCGCCCTGACGATTCGCAGGAGACAAACGCATGAACGCGCGAGTCGCTCTCGTCGGCGCGGGTCCGGGCGATCCAGGCCTGCTGACGCGGCGCGGGCTTCACTTGCTGCGACGCGCCGATCTGGTGCTGTACGACGCGCTCGTGCCGGCGTCGATCGTCGATCTCGCGCGGCGCGCCCGGCGCTTCTACGTCGGGAAACGCGCCGGTCGTCACGCGATGACGCAGGAGGCCATCCATCGCCTGATGATTCGCGCGGCCTCGCGCGGTCAGCGGGTGGTGAGGCTGAAGGGCGGCGACCCCTTCGTCTTCGGACGAGGCGGGGAAGAAGTGCTCGCCCTCAAGGCTGCCGGCCTTTCCGTGGAGGTCGTGCCTGGCATCTCGTCGGCGCTCGCCGCTCCCGCGCTCGCCGGGATTCCGGTGACGCATCGCGGCGTCTCGACCGGCGTCGTCATCGTATCGGGCCACGACGAATCCGCCTACGCCGCGGTGCTCGACAGCGTCGCGCCGCATGCCGCCACCATCGTCGTCTTGATGGGAGTGGCGACGCGGGCGGCCGTGGCGGATCGGTTGCTCGCAGCGGGCTGGTCCGGAGCGACGCCGGCCGCGATTGTCTTCGGCGCTGGACACGAGTCGGCGCATGCCTGGACGGGACGCCTGGACGGCTTGTCCGGCCTGACAGTGGAGGACCAGTTGCCCGGCACGCTGGTGATCGGCCAGGTCGTGGCACTGGCCGCGCTCATTGGCGGCGCTGTGGATCTGCCGGCGGCTTCGGCCGGCGAGGAACTCGAAAGACAGGGACGGGGTTAATCATGGCACCCATGGACGATGTCACCACCTTCGGCCGTTCGCGGCTGACATTCGCCAACGAATCGGAGATCGACGAGTTCGCCAGCACGCTCGACAAGTTCGAGCGCGGCGAAATCACCGCCGACCAGTGGCGTGCGTTTCGGCTCGTCCGCGGCACCTATGGCCAGCGTCAGACAGACGATGCCCAGATGCTGCGCATCAAGATTCCGCAGGGGATCCTGACCGGCGAACAGATTCATGCGCTGGCAGACGTGGCCGCCACTTACTCCCGCGGCTTCGGTCACATCACCACTCGCCAGAACGTGCAGCTTCACTTCATCCGGCTGCACGACGTCGAGCCTGCCATGCGTCAACTGGCGGCAGCCGGACTGACGACGCGCGAAGCCTGCGGCAACTCGGTCCGCAACATCACGGCGTGCCCGTACAGCGGCGTCGCGTCGGACGAAGCGTTCGATGTGACGCCGTATGCCGAGGCACTGACGCGCTACTTCCTTCGCCATCCACTGAGCGCCGCGCTGCCGCGGAAGTTCAAGATTGCCTTCGAGGGATGCCCGGAGGATCACGCTTACACCGGCATCCACGACATCGGCTGGCGCGCGCTCGTCAGGGAGGAAGACGGTCGCCGCGTGCGCGGCTTCCGCGTCAACGTGGCCGGCGGCACGGCGACCATGTGCCGATCCGGCTTCCTGCTGTATGACTTTCTGCCCGTCTCGGAAATGCTGAACGTCGCCGAGGCGATCGTCCGTGTCTTTCATCGCCTGGGCGACTATCAACACAAGGCCCGCAACCGGATGAAGTTTCTGGTGAAGACGCTCGGGTGGGAACGCTTCCGTGACGAGTTCGAGCGCGAGTTCGCGGGCTTTCTCACCGAAGGCGGCGCGGCACTGCTATTCGATCCGGAGCAGCCACCTTCGGAATCGCGGCCAGACTGGCCGCGACCAGAGCCGGACGACGTCATCACGATTGCGCGGCGTGTGGCCGAACCGACCAGCGGTCCCGGCATTCATCCGGTGGTGAAGCGTGAGCTCACCGTCCGCTCGACCGAGTTTCTCGAGTGGCAGCGCGCGAACGTGCGCGGGCAGCGTCAGGCGGGCTACGCGCTGGTCACCATCAGCCTGCCGCTCGGCGACATCACCTCCGGACAGCTTCGCGTGGTCGCGGATCTGGCGGGAGCCTACGGAGATGGCGCCGTCCGCGTGACGGCGGATCAAGACCTCGTCCTGAGGTGGATTCCCGTTCGCGATCTCGAGGCGCTGCACGCCCGCCTGGCGGCAGCCGGTCTCGCCCTCGCGGACGGCGAGTCGGTCGCCAACGTCACGAGCTGTCCTGGCGCGGAGTCCTGCAAGCTGGCGGTGACGCAGTCGCGCGGCCTCGGGCGGCTGCTGAGCGAGGCCCTGCACGAACGCCAGGACCTCGTCGCCGCTGTGCCCGGCCTCAAGATCAAGATGAGCGGGTGTCCGAACGGGTGCGGGCAGCATCACGTCGCCGGCATCGGCTTTCAGGGCAGCATCCGGAAGCTGGGCGGCCGGCCCGTGCCCCAGTACTTCGTGCTACGTCGGTGGCGGCCCGACCGACGACGGGGCGCAGTTCGGCCGGCTGGCGGCGAAGATTCCCGCGCGTCGCGCGCCGGCGGCGGTCGAGCGTCTCGTCGGCCTCTACCAGCGCCAGCGTCGTGCCGATGAGTCAGCGATGGCATTTTTCCAGAGAGCCGCCCTCGAGGACGTCAAGAAAGTGCTCGACGATCTGGAGCCACTCGCACTCGAGAACGCGGTGCCGGAAGACTTCATCGATCTCGGCGAGCTCGCCGCCTTCAATCCTGAAGTGCAGGATGGCGAGTGCAGTGCGTAGGAGTGACGAGGGAGGCGGCAATGGGCGTTACGAGCGTGCCAGCGGAGCGGGAAATTCTCGAAGCGGTGCGCGGCATCCGCTTCGGGTCGGTCGAGGTCGTTATTCACGACTCGAAGGTAGTGCAGGTGATCCGCACTGAAAAGGTGCGGTTCGACAGCAGCGGCAAAGAGGGCCTCGCGCCTGCCGCGGCCTCGAGCCGCTAAGCACGAAACTCGATCCGACCGGACAACCGGAGGGTCCTCATGCGAAGGGTACAGCCATGCGCACGAAGGCACTCCGGGCTTTTGGAGCAGGAGTCGTAGTGGTAGGACTGATGGTTCCGACGACGCTGACCGCACAAGGAACGGCGTCGGACGACGCGGCGGCTCGCGCGGCTACGCTGCAACAACTGATCACGAGCCTGCGGGCGAGCACGCCCTCGCCCGCCGCCGAGGCCCGCGCGGTACTCGAAGCGCTCACCGCTCGCATCGAGGAACTCGATCAGCAGCTTCGCGTGCTGGAACGAAAGCTCGAGATCGAACGCGAGCAGGCGACAGAGAAGGCCAAGACGACGCCCCAGGTGACCGCGGGAGGGCAGGGCTATTCGCTCAGGTCGAGCGACGGCAGCTTTCAGGTGCGCTTCCGCGGCTACATCCAGTCGGATGGACGGTTCGTGGGCGATTCAGATGCCACTAACGGACCCTCGACGTTCGTGATGCGGCGCGTGAGACCCGTGATCGAAGCGACGGCGTTCAAGATCTTCGACTTCAAGCTGATGCCGGACTTTGGCGGCGGGACGACGGTGCTGCAGGACGCGTACGCAGACGCGCGATTTTCGTCGTGGTTCCGCATTCGGGCCGGGAAATACAAGGCGCCGTTCGGGCTGTCGCGTCTCCAGTCCGCCACCGAAATGACCTTTATCGAGCGCGGCACACCGACGCTGATCGCGCCGAACCGCGACCTCGGCGTGATGGCGTTTGGTGATTTGCTGGGTGAACGCGTGTCATACCAGGTCGGCGTCTTCAACGGGGTTGTCGACGGCGGCAGCGCCGATGTCGACGATCGCAGCGGCAAGGACGTGGTCGCGCGCGTCTTCACCCATCCGTTCCGCAAAGCGCTGAGCGACACCTGGAAACAGCTCGGCGTTGGCATTGCCGTCAGCAGCGGCAGCCAGCGAGGGACTGTGACAACGCCGGACCTGCCGACGTATCGCACCGCCGCACAGCAGACGTTCTTCCGCTATCGCTCCGATCTGACGCCAGAGGGCACCACGATCGCGAACGGCGATCACTGGCGCGTCGGACCGCAGGCGTATTACTACCGGGGGCCGGTTGGGCTGCTGGCCGAGTACAGCATCAGCAACCAGAAGCTGCGCCGAGGCGTGGTCACCGGCGACAACACGGCCGCGGCATGGCAGCTCGAGTCGAGCTACGTGCTCACCGGGGAGAACGCGTCGTACCGCGGCGTGACGCCCCGACGCAGTTTCGAGCGCTCGACGGGTGGCAATAGCTGGGGCGCGTTCGAGCTGATCGGTCGCTACGGCCGGTTCCAGGTCGATGACGACGTATTCCAGGTGTTCGCCAACCCGGCCAGCGCCGCGCGACAGGCAGACGATCTGGTGGGCGGGATCAACTGGTACTTGAACCGCATGGTGAAGATCACGGCCCAATACGAACAGATTCTGTTCGATGGCGGTGCGCCCGACGGCGGTGATCGGCCGACGGAACGGGGCGTGTTCACCCGGCTGCAATTCGCTTTCTGATTCGAACCAGTTGTGGTCGGGGCTTCAGCCCCGCGGGCGGCGATTTCATTGATTTGTAGGGCAGGGCTTCAGCCCCGCCAGCAAGGACGTCATCATGAAACTGAATCGATTGATTCTCGCCGCCGGCTTGATGGCCGCCGCGAGCGTCGGGCTCACGGCCCAGGCGAAACAGACGCTGCTCAACGTTTCGTACGATCCGACACGCGAGCTCTATCAGGACATCAATGCCGCCTTCGCCAAGTCGTGGCAAGCCAAGACCGGCGAGGTCGTGACCATCAACCAGTCGCACGGTGGATCCGGCAAGCAGGCGCGTGCGGTCATCGATGGCCTCGAGGCCGATGTCGTCACGCTCGCGTTGGCGTATGACCTCGATGCGCTCAACAAGGTAGGCAAACTGATCCCGGCCGATTGGCAGAAGCGCCTCCCGCAGAACTCGACCCCGTACACGTCGACCATTGTGCTCCTCGTCCGAAAGGGCAACCCGAAGCAGATCAAGGATTGGGACGACCTCGGAAAGCCGGGCATCTCGGTCGTGACGCCGAATCCGAAGACATCCGGGGGCGCGCGGTGGAACTACCTGGCTGCCTGGGAGTATGGGCGCAGGAAGTGGGGCAGCGACCAGAAGGCGCAGGAGTTCGTGAGCCGGCTGTACAGGAACGTCCCTGTCCTCGATTCGGGGGCCCGCGGCTCGACCACAACCTTCGTGCAGCGCGGCATCGGCGACGTGCTGATCGCGTGGGAGAACGAGGCGCTGCTCGCCACCGAGAAGCTCGGTCGGGATCAGTTCGAGATTGTGGTCCCGTCGGTGAGCATTCTCGCTGAGCCGCCAGTGACGATTGTCGACAAGGTCGTCGATCGTCGGCGGACGCGCAAGGTCGCGCAGGCGTATCTGGAGTTCCTCTATTCGCCGGAGGGGCAGGAGATCGCCGCGAACCACCACTACCGGCCGCGTCAGGCCGATGTGCTTGCGAAGTACGCCGCGAAGTTTCCGAAGATCACGCTGTTCACGATCGACGAGGCGTTCGGCGGCTGGTCGAAGGCCCAGAAGGATCACTTCGATGACGGCGGCATCTTCGACAAAATCTACGAGCCAGGGTCGTAGGGAGGGTTGATTGACGGCGCGCGCACTGCCCGGATTCCGGCCCGCGCTGGGATTCACGCTCCTGTATCTCAGCCTGCTGGTGCTGATCCCGCTGTCCGGCGTCTTTGTGAAGAGCGCCGGGCTCTCATGGTCTCAGTACCTGGCACACGATCAGCAGTTCGCGCGCCGTTGCGTCTTATCAGCTCACGATGGGCGCGTCTGCCATCGCGGCGCTGATCAATGGAGTGTTTGGCATGCTGTCGGCCTGGGTGCTCGTGCGCTACCAATTTCCAGGACGGCGGCTGGCCGACTCGCTGATCGATCTCCCGCTGGCGCTGCCGACTGCGGTCGCCGGCATCGCGCTCACGTCGCTCTACGCTGAGAACGGCTGGCTGGGTGCCATCCTCGCGAAGGTTGGCTGGAAAGTGGCTTTCACCCCACTCGGGATCGTCGTCGCACTGACATTCATCGGGTTGCCGTTCGTCGTGCGAACCGTGCAGCCCGTGCTCCAGGATCTCGAGGCCGAAGTGGAGGACGCCGCGGCCAGCCTGGGCGCCACGAGAAGCCAGACCTTCCGTCGCATCATCCTTCCCACGGTACTGCCGGCACTCGTCACGGGAACCGCGCTGGCCTTCGCGCGGGCGCTCGGCGAATACGGCTCGATCGTGTTCATCTCTGGCAACCTGCCGCTGAAGACCGAGGTAACGACGCTTCTCATCATGACGAAGCTGGAGCAGTACGATTATCGCGGCGCGACCGCCCTGGCGACCGTGATGCTGGGGCTGTCGTTCGTCATGCTGTTCGTCATCAATCTCAGTCAGGCATGGCTGCGGCGGCGGAATGGCGCCACCGAGGAGGCGGCGTGATGCGGGGGCGAATCGTCCGCTTCCTGCTCACTGCGACCGCGGTGTCGTTTCTCGCGCTCTTCCTGCTGTTGCCGCTGATCGCAGTGTTCACGCAGGCGCTGGAGCAGGGCCTCCGCGCCTACTGGGCGGCGGTCAGCGAGCCGGAAGCGTTGCGATCGCTCCGGCTCACCCTGATCGTCGTGCTCATTGCCGTGCCGATGAACGTCGCCTTTGGCGTGGCAGCTGCGTGGGCCATTGCGCGGTTCACCTTCCCTGGCCGGGAGCTGCTAATCACGCTGATCGATCTGCCGTTTGCGGTATCGCCAGTGATTTCGGGCCTTGTCTTCGTCCTGCTGTTCGGCGCGCAGGGCACGTTCGGCGAGTGGCTGACGGACCACAACATCAAGATCATTTTCGCGATTCCCGGCATCGTGCTCGCCACCATCTTCGTGACGTTCCCGTTCGTCGCGCGGGAGCTCATTCCGATGATGCAGGAGCAGGGCGCAGAGGCCGAGGAGGCCGCGCTGGCGCTGGGCGCCAGCGCCTGGCAGATGTTTCGGCGAGTGACGCTTCCGCAAATCTCGTGGGGGCTCATGCACGGCGTGGTGCTCTTGACCGCCCGTGCGGTGGGTGAGTTCGGTGCCGTCTCGGTCGTGTCGGGCCACATCCGCGGCCAGACCAACACGGCACCTCTCCACGTCGAGATTTTGTACAACGAATACCAATTCGTCAGCGCCTTTGCAGTCTCGTCGATTCTGGCGCTGTTCGCACTTGTCAGCCTGGCCGCCAAAAGCGCGGTCGAGTGGAAAATGGCACACCCGCGATGAGCATCGAGGTCCGGCACTTATCGAAGCGGTTCGGGCGGTTCACCGCCGTCGACGACGTCAGCGTGGACGTTGCGTCAGGGGAACTGGTGGGTCTTCTCGGGCCATCCGGCTCCGGCAAGACGACGCTGCTCCGCATGATCGGCGGTCTCGACGTTCCAGACCAGGGCACCATTCACCTGGCCGGCACCGACGTCACGTATCGTCGAGCCGCGGAGCGTGGCGTCGGATTCGTGTTCCAGCACTACGCCCTGTTCCGCCACCTTTCCGTTTTCGAGAACGTGGCGTTCGGCCTGCGCGTGCAGCCGTCGAAGATCAGGCCGTCGAAGGATGCCATCCGGCGGCGGGTCCATGAACTGCTGCAGCTCGTGCAGCTCGACTCCATGGCCGAGCGGTATCCGGCGCAGCTGTCCGGCGGGCAGCGGCAGCGGGTCGCACTGGCAAGAGCGCTTGCCGTCGAGCCGAAGATCCTGCTGCTCGACGAGCCGTTTGGCGCCCTGGATGCGCGCGTCAGAAAGGATCTGCGGCGCTGGCTCCGGGCGCTTCACGAGCGGCTGCACGTGACGACGCTCTTCGTGACGCACGACCAGGAGGAGGCGCTCGAGCTCTCGGATCGCGTCGTCATCATGCAGCAGGGCCGTGTGGAGCAGGTGGGCACGCCGGAGACCGTGTATCACAACCCGCAGACGCCCTTCGTCTGCCAGTTCCTCGGCGACGTAAACCTCTTCCACTGTCGCATTGAGGGAGGCCGCGCCTATCTGGGCGCGCCATCGACCGACGTCACCGGACAAACATCCCCGTTCCGCGATCCATCCACCGTCTACATCCGGCCGCACCTGCTCGACATCAGCCTTGGATGGACGGACTCTCGGCAATTCCGCGCGGCCGTGCTGATGGTCAACCCGGCAGGACCGGTCGTGCGCGTGGAGCTCGAGAGCGAGTGGGGGGCCGTAATCCGCGTCGACTTGTCGCAGGAGCGCTATCGCGCGCTGGGGTTGCGTCCGGGGACGCAGGTTTTCGTCGCGCCGAAGGCGGAAGAAGCGCTCATGAGCGCGTGAACGTGATCACGGATCCTCGCACGAGCGTCTTCGCGGAAGGCCGCCTCCTCATCCGCGTCACCAAGGTTTGCCTCGGGATCGCCGGGCGGAACGTCTGAGTGACGGCGCGTTTCCGCGCTCGCATATCTCCAAGGCTATCCACAGATTGCACCGATGACACAGATGCGAGGGCCGGAGCCGGCCGCGGAGCGGCCGGCTCCGTCGCCGTCGCGGGCTGTGCCCGCGACCGGCCCTGGTGTCTGGTGGCTCGCCTGAACCGACATATTCGA
>CAWHTD010000016.1:0-1645592 GCA_963832135.1 Vicinamibacteria bacterium
CGGTCGACGAGACGCGCACGATCATCAACCGCCTGCGCGAGAAGTTCCCGAGCATCACCGGGCCGCGCACGGACGACATCTGTTACGCCACCACCAACCGCCAGGCCGCCGTCAAGCAGATGGCGTCCGAGTGCGACCTCGTGCTCGTGATCGGGTCGCAGAACTCCTCCAACTCGCAGCGCCTGGTCGACGTCGCGCGCGACCTCGGCGCCGAGGCGCACCTGATCGACAACGAGGCCCAGGTCCGCGACGAGTGGCTGGAGGGAGCGCGCGTGGTCGGCATCACCTCCGGCGCCAGCGCGCCCGAGGAGCTCGTCCAGCGCCTCGTCGCGTTCTTCCGCGCCCGCGGCACCGAGGACGTCTCGGAGTTCGAGGTCATGCGCGAGGACGTGCGCTTCATGCTGCCGAAGACGGTCCGGCAGGCGCTCGCCGCGCGCGAATCCTGAGCGCGCGAGCTGCAGCGGGGGCGATCTGCGCTCTTGCCATCGCGCTCTGCGGGTGCGGCGAGAGCACGGCGAGCCCCGCGGACCAGCGTCAGGTCAAGCGGATCCTGCCGAAGGCGCGCGACATCCACTGCACGCACCCGCGCGCGCGGCTCACCCGCTGCCGCGCGAAGGTCCGCAAGGTCCCCGTCGGATCCGCGCGCTGGGACTGCGAGTCAGCGACGATCGCGACGTGGATCCCGCGCGGGCAAACGGGACGGACGCGTGCTGGTCCGAAGACGGGTCGCCCGCGGCTAGCCCTCGCGCAGCCAGGCCCTGATCTCGTCGCCGTGCTCGTCGAGGCGCGGCGGGCGGCGGCGCAGCGTGCCGACCGGCGGGCGGGCGAGCGGGACGCCGTCGGCCTCGATCACCGGCTCGAGGCCGAGCTCCTCGGCGAGCGCGTAGGCCTCGGCGACGTCGTTGATCGGCCCGACCGGGACGTTGGCCGCGCGCAGCGCCTCGACCCAGTGGGCGGCGGGCCGCGTGCGGAAGACCGCCTCGAGCGCCTCGCCGAGCTCGGCGATGTTCGCGACGCGCGCGGTGTTGGTCGCGAAGCGCTCGTCCGCCGGCAGCTCGGGCAGCCCGACCGCCTCGCACAGCCGCGCGAACAGGCGGTCGTTGCCGGCCGCGACCGCGAACGGGCGGTCGGCGGCCTCGTAGGTCTCGTACGGCGCGATGCTGGGGTGGCGGTTGCCGAGGCGCGAGGGCAGCGCGCCCGCCGACACCCAGCCCGAGCCCTGGTTGAGCAGCGACGTCAGCACGGAGTCGAGCAGGGAGACCTCGACGTGGCGGCCCTCGCCCGTGCGCTCGCGCTCCACGAGCGCCGCCTCGATCCCCGCCACCGCGAGCAGGCCGGCGACGAGGTCGACGATCGCCGCGCCGACCTTCACCGGCGCGCCGCCCGCCTCGCCGGTGACGCTCATCAGCCCGCCCATCGCCTGCAGCAGCAGGTCGTAGCCGGGCAGCCCGGCCGCGCGCTCCGACGAGCCGAACGCCGTCACCGAGCACGAACCAGCCGCGGGTTGCGCTCGCGCAGCGTGTCGCCGTCGAGCCCCCACGAGGCCATCAGCCCGGGCCGGAAGGACTCGATCAGCACGTCGGCGCGCTCCCCGAGCGCGCGCGCCAGCTCGCGATCCTCGGCCTCGCCGAGATCCAGCGCGACCGAGCGCTTGTTGCGGTTCAGCCCGAGGAGTAGGTCGAATCCTCGCCGTGCCACGGCGGGCCCCAGGCCGCGTGTCGTCGCCGGCCCCCGGGCGCTCGACCTTGACCACGTCGGCGCCCAGGTCGCCGAGCATCGTCGCGCGCGAACGGACCCGCGAGCACGCGCGAGAAGTCGGCGACGAGAAGCCCCTCGAGCGGGCCGGTGGAGGCGGTCATCGGCCGCGGAGCCTAGTCTCCGAGCCGATGCAAACGCTCGTCGTCTCCGACCTCCACCTCGGCTCCATGCGCGGCTCGGACCTGCTGCGCCGCCCGGAGCTGCGCGAGCCGCTGCTCGAGGCGCTCGACGGCATCGACCGGCTCGTCATCCTCGGCGACGGGCTGGAGCTGCGCGAGAACGCCGCAGCGCGACGCCGCCGAGCTCGCCGGCCCGGTATTCGCCGACCTCGGCCGTGCGCTCGGCCCGGACGGCGAGCTCGTGCTGGTCGGCGGCAACCACGATCACGGGCTAGTCGCGGGCTGGATCGAGGGCCGCCTGCAGACCGAGCCGCCGGGCTTCCTCGAGCTCGAGCAGCGGATGTCGCCCGAGGACGCCGGGCCGCTCGCCGTTCGCCTCGCCGAGCGCGCCGCCCCGGCGCGGGTCAGCGTCGCCTACCCCGGTGTGTGGCTGCGCGACGACGTCTACGCGATCCACGGCCACTACTCCGACCTGCACACGACGGTGCCGACGTTCGAGCGGCTCGCCGCGGGCGCGATGGCGCGCTGGGTCGTGCACCTCCCCGAGCACGCGCGGGCCGACGCCTACGAGGCGGTGCTCGCGCCGATCTACGCCTGGATGCACACGCTCGTCCAGCGCTCGGAGAACGGGGCGCTGACCGGCGGGGCGGGCGCGTCGGCGCGCGCCTGGGTCGTGCTGGCGGGGGAGGGCCGCCGCGAGCATCCGCTGCGGGCCGCGGCGCTGGGCGCCGGCTACTCCGCGCCGTCGGCCGCCATCAACGCGATCGGGCCTCGGGCCGATCGACCGCGACCTCTCGGGCCAGGCGCTGCGCAAGGGCGGCCTCGGCGGCATGCGCGAGGTGCTGCGGCGGCTCGACGTCACGGCGCCGTGGGTGCTGTGGGGGCACTCCCACCGCTCCGGGCCGTGGCTGCGCGACGACCTGACCGAGTGGACGACGGCCGCCGGCACGCGGCTGCTCAACACCGGCAGCTGGTGCTACCAGCCGCACTTCCTCACCGGCGTCCCCAACCAGTCGCCCTACTGGCCCGGCACGGCGATCCGGCTCGGTGACAGCGGCCCGCCCGAGCTGATCGGCCTGCTCGGCGACCGCGGGCACGACGAGCTGCGCGCCGACGGCCTCAGGCAGCGCCGGGGGTGAAGCAGGTGGCGTGCAGGTCACGCCGTCGCCGATCTCGAGCGCGAGCTCGCCGCGCGTGTGGCGGTCGTGCTCGAGGAGTGGGTACGCGCCTGGTTGCGCGACCGCGATCGCGCGCCCGTTGACCCGCACCTCGCCGGCGCCCTCGAGCACCGCCCACACGGCGGCCGCCTCGTAGGGGCCGCTGTAGGCGCCCGGCTGGTCGGCGGTCTGGGCGGGCATCAGGACGCCGGGCGCGTCCTCGGGGCGCATCGGCTCCAGCGGCTCGCGCTCGACGCCGAGCAGCGCCTGGATCTCGCGCTCGGTCTCGTCGTAGGCGCCCTCGCCGTAGTGGCGGGAGTACAGCGCGCCCTGCAGGTCCCAGAGGTAGCGCGCGGGCCAGCCCTCGTTGCCGTAGAAGTCCCAGAGCTCCAGTCGCTCGTCGATGACGACGGGGTACTCGATGCCGAGCCGCGCGACCGCGGCGCGCACGGCGGCGGTGTCGCGCGCAGGCGGGAAGCCGCCGGTGTGGATGCCGATCACGCGCAGGCCGTCGGCGGCGTAGCGCTCGTGCCACGCCGACAGGTAGGGGAGGGTGCGCAGCGAGTTCACGCGGCAGAAGTCCCAGAACTCGACGAGCACCGGGCGACCGCGCTGCTGGTCCATGCGCAGCGGCGCGACATTGACCCATTCGAGGTCGCGCGGGAACGGCGGGGCGGGGATGGCGCTTGGCGGTGCGCGCACGCCGAGCGACGCTAGCAGCGCAACTTTCGGGTCCTTGCGGGTTACCTCCGGTATGCGGATAGGCTGGCCCCATCGGGGGCCCTGTCCGCCCTTTCTCACGTACGCAATCTCCTGAGGAGGAGTCAATTTGCGCAAGTACCTGATCGCGGCGATCGCCGCGCTGGCGTCCATCGCGCTGGCCTCCGTGGCCGTAGCGCAGTCCGAGGACGTCTCGGCGACCACCACGGTTTCTCCGTCGAAGGCCGGCACGAAGAAGAAGCCCAAGGCCGCGAAGGTGACGACGTTCGTCGAACAACGTCCCCAACACCACCGCCTCGAAGATCGAGATCGACTTCCCCAAGACGGTCAAGATCTCTGGCAAGGGCCTCACGAAGTGTGCCTCTGGCCGAGTTCTCGAAGCCCGGTGGCAAGGCCAACTGCCACGCCAAATCGAAGGCCGGCAGCGGCATCTCCAACGCCGTCGTGGGCCCCGAGCGCACGCCGTTGGTGTTCAACGTGACCGCCTACGTCGGCGGCAACAACCTGGTCATCTTCTACATCGAGCAGAAGGGCGGCTCGGTGACCAAGGCCCTCGAGGGCAAGATCTCCAGCGCCAGCGGCAAGTTCAAGCAGAAGCTGGTCATCACGATCCCGCCGGACCTGCAGCAGCCGGCTCCCGGCCTGTACGCCGCGCTGACCGACCTCAAGAGCACGCTGTCGCTCAAGAAGGGCAAGAACAGCCTGATCTCGGTCAACGACTGCGCCAAGAAGAAGCACACGTTCGGGACGAAGCTGACCTTCGCCCCCAACCCCGCTCCGCCGCCGAAGCCCACCGCCGTGGGTACGTCGACCGCGAAGGCTCGTAGTCCGCTAGACCGGATCGAGGAAGGCGACGGCCCCGCTCCGGCGGGGCCGTCGTCGTTCTTAGACTGGGCCGGTGCTGCTCCCGCGCCCGTCTTCGCCCACGGCCTCGTCGGCCGCGCGGATCTGCCGATCCCGAAGGCGTGTTCGCGGCCGCGGCGGCGGCCGTCCTGGTGGTCTCGTTCGTCGCGCTCGCGTCGCTGTGGTCCACGCCGCGCCTGCAGGAGCCGCGCGAGCGGCGGCTCGTGCGGCTGCCGCTCGTGGTCGACGCCGTGCTCGGCGTCTGGGTGGGCAGCGAGCACTGGCGGCGATGTGAAACGCAGCCGCTCCTGCCCGGCGTTGCGATCGGCTGGCCGAGGCGCGTGCGCTGGGGCTTCTGACCGCCGTCGCATCCAGCAGCCAGGCGCGATGGGTGATGCCATGGCTCGAGCACCATGGCCTGGACACGCTCTTCGACGTGGTGTGCACGCGCGACGATGTCGCCGCGGTGAAGCCGGCACCCGACCTGTTCCTGCTGGCAGCCGAACGCCTCGGCGTCCGGCCGCAGGATTGCGTGGTGTTCGAGGATTCACCGAACGGCCTTCGCGCCGCGCGCGCCGCCGGGATGTGGGCCGTCGCCGTGCCCAACCTGTTGACCCAGCCGCTCGAGCTCCCGCACACGACCTTGCGCTCGAATCCCTTGCCGAGCGGACGCTCGCCGATCTGCGCATCGCGCTGCGGCGATTGCGTCCGGCGTCGCCGATGGCTTAGCGGGTGGGCCCTCGCAGCCCGAATGCAGTCGGCGAGAGCAGTGGGTCCGCCTGTCGCAGGCCGGACCTGAAGGTCCGGGCCTACATATTGCGCCTGCGTATGGAAGGTCCGGCCAGCTATGTGGAAGGTCCGGGCAATCTGCGCGATAATCCGCCGCATGCAACCACTCACTCGACGTGCCGTGCTGAAAGGTGCCGCGGCCCTGCCCATCGCCGCGTGGACTGGCAATGTCGTGGCGTCGCCGCCGGCGCCTCCCCCGGGCCGAATCAAACGCGCCGTGCTCGTTTCAATGTTGCCTGAGTCACTCGGGTGGAAGGATCGCTTCGCCCTTGCGAAGGCCGTCGGGTTCGATGGCATCGAGATGCAGACGATGACCGACCGGGCGGAAGCAGACGCCGTCGCGCGCGCGTCGGAAGAGACGGTCTGCTCGTCCATTCCGTCATGAATATGGACCATTGGCAGTATCCACTTCGAGTCCCGATCCCGAAGTGGTCCGCGAAGCGTTGCCGGGATGAAGACCTCGCTGACAAACGCCGCCCTCTGGAAGGCGGGCGTCGTCCTGCTGGTCCCCGCCGTCGTGGACGGCAAGACGACCTATGCGGACGCCTGGGCGCGATCGCAGCGGGTCATTCGCGAAGAGCTCCTGCCGATCGCCGCCGGTTTCAAGGTCACGATCGCGGTGGAAGAAGTCTGGAACAAGTTCCTGCTCAGCCCGCTCGAGTTCGCGCGCTACGTCGACGATTTCAAGTCGCCGTATTTGAAGGCCTATTTCGACGTCGGCAACGTCGTCCTCTACGGCTATCCGCAGGACTGGATCCGGACGCTCGGCAAGCGCATCGTCCGGCTGCACCTGAAGGACTTCAAGATGGATCGACGTGCGGGACGATTCGAGTGGAAGAACATCGGCGACGGAGACATCGACTGGCAGGAAGTGCGGCGCGCGCTGACCGACGCCTCGTTCGAGGGCTGGGCCACCACCGAGATCGATGGCGGAGATCGCGCCTATCTCACCGATGTGATCGCGCGGGTCGACAGATTTCTCTCGGGTTTCAAGCCGGTTGAAAAGACGTCCTGAACCGAGATTGCCTGCGGCGATCGAGGCGCCATGAAAATTCCGTGGCTCGGCCCGGACGACCCGCTTCCGCCCGTTGAACGGGCGCTCGAGCGGCCGAACGGCTTGCTTGCCGCCGGCGGCGGGCTCTCGTTACCTCGGCTCCTCGAAGCGTATTCGCGCGGTTGCTTCCCGTGGTTCAACGACGGCGAGCCGGTGTTGTGGTGGAGCCCGGACCCGCGGATGATTCTCGTGCCGACGGCGCTGCACGTCTCGCGCTCGCTTCTCAAGCGAATCCGACGCGGAGGGTTCACCGTACGCGCTGATACGGCGTTTCGCGAGGTGATGACGTCTTGCGCCGCGCCGCGCCCCGGCCAGGTCGGGACGTGGATCACCAGCGAGATCGTCGAGGCGTACGTCGCGCTGCACGCGGCCGGCTACGCGCACTCGATCGAAACATGGATGGACGGCAGCCTGGTCGGCGGGCTGTACGGCGTGGCGATTGGCCGCGCCTTCTTCGGCGAATCGATGTTCGCGCGCGTGACCGATGCCTCGAAGCTGGCGCTGGTCCACGTCGTCGCACAGCTCGAGCGGTGGGAATTCGGCATCATCGACTGCCAGATGAATACACCGCATCTCGCCGCGTTCGGCGCGCGCGAGGTGCCCCGGGCCGTATTTCTCGGCGTGTTGCGAGCCTTTGCCGCCAAGGCTGCTCCCCCGACGCCATGGCGCCTCGACGACGACCTCGAGGTGCAGCTCTTGTCTCGAGACGCCAAGGCGGGATGAGCCATGCGGCTTTCCAGTATCGTCGTCCTCCTCTTCATCCTCGCGGCCAGTCAGCCACGTAGCCGAGAGGTCACTTGTGTTGACAGTTGTGGCGGCGCGCCGTCACCCGCTCGGACAGTCCGGCCGTCCCGGGCTTTCAAGCTGGTTGGGCTCGTGGAGGTTCCGTTGCTCGTCGGCGGCTCTGAGCGCCCGCGTTCGGCCCCCATCAACCTAAGGGCGGAGCCGTCGACCACGGCGGCAGTTGTCTGCACGGCCCGTGAGGTTACCGATCTCGAAACGCGCGAGCACGGGTACGAGGAGCTCTCGGCCGTCGTTTATGAGGTCCGGGATCGCTGGTACGGCATCCGCTGTCCCTCGTCGGAGCAACTGGTCTGGCTGTCGCCCGACGACGCAGGTACCTATCGCCCGTTGGAGGAACTGGTGCAACATGGGCTCGCATATTTGACGGCCGATTGGGATCGTCGTCTGTATCGAAAGCCCGGTGCAGGTTCACACGTCGTGCGCCTGGACGCGGAGCAGCCGGACGCCACCGTGGCCGAGAGTGCAGTCGTGAACGGAGAGTTGTGGTTCCTGGTCGTCGTTTTCGGTAAGGGACGTTGCACTATCGACGAACCCGCCGCGGTGTTGGACGCCGGATGGATCCCGGCCCATGCCGCAAGCGGCGACGTCGCCGCCTGGTTCTACTCCCGCGGCTGCTAGCCGCGCGATCGCAGACTGATTGATTCTGGTCCGACACCGGGGCACCCGATGCCGGACGCCGACACCTCCCTCAGCGCGGCCCGACACGCGGAGGAGGAGCAGCATGACCCCGGAACCCGGCGGTACGATCGAACTGAAGTTGAGGGCCGCGGTCGAGTCCTCGCCAAGCGGCCTGCTGATGATTGACGAGCACGGCATGATCGTCCTCGTCAATCGCGAAATCGAGCGGCTCTTCGGCTATTCGCGCGAAGAGTTGCTCGGCCAGCCCGTCGAGATGCTCGTCCCCGATCGGTTTCGTGATGCCCACCCGGCTTCCCGCAGCGGATTTCTCAGCGCCCCCCGCATCCGCGCCATGGGCGCCGGCCGTGAGCTGTTCGGACTGAGGAAAGACGGCTCGGAGGTTCCTGTCGAAATCGGCCTGACGCCTATTGCCACGAGCGAGGGCTTCTTCGTGATTTCCTCGGTTGTCGACATCAGCGCGCGCCGGCAGGCGGAAGCTCGCTTTCGGGCGGCGGTCGAGTCGTCGCCGAACGGCATGGTGATGATCGACCCCGAGGGCCGTATCGTCCTGGTCAATCGAGAAGTAGAGCGGCTCTTCGGCTATTCGCGCGAGGACCTCCTGGGACGCTCGCTCGAAATCCTGGTGCCCGAGCGGTTTCGGCCGCGGCATCCGGGGTTTCGCGACGCGTTCTTCGCCGATCCGCAGACGCGCTCCATGGGTGCGGGTCGAGAGTTGTTCGGGTTGCGCCAGGACGGCACGGAGATTCCGGTCGAGATCGGGCTGAATCCCATCATGACCGACGAAGGCGTCTTCGTGCTGAGCTCTATCGTCGACATCAGCGCACGGAAACAGGCCGAGCAGGAACACGTGCGACTCGAAGAGCAGCTGCGGCAGTCGCAGAAGATGGAGGCCCTCGGGCGACTGGCGGGAGGCATCGCACACGACTTCAACAACATCCTTGGCGCCATCGTCGGCTATGCGGAGCTCGTGCGCGAGGAAATCACCGCACCCGCCGTAGTGGCCGACGTCGACGAAGTCCTGCGCGGCGCCGCGCGCGGGAAAGAGCTCGTCGATCGGATCCTTCGTTTCAGCCGCCGGCAGGACGTGGTGCCTCGGGCGATGGACCTCGCTCAAGTCGTCAGAGAAGTCACACGGCTCCTGCGCGCCACGCTGCCGGCGTCGATTGACATTCGCCTGGGACTCAATCCCTCGACCCCGCGGATCATGGCGGATGCGACGTCGGTGCATCAGATACTCATGAACCTCGCGACCAATGCTTCCCATGCCATGGAGTTGGGCGGTGTGCTCGACATCGACGTGCAGCCGTTCCACGTCCGAGACAGCTTTGCGCGTGCCAACCCCGGCGTTCGAGAAGGCCTGCACGTGCTCCTCACGGTGCGCGACACGGGCCGCGGCATGGACGCCGCGACCCGGGCGCGGGCGTTCGAGCCGTTCTTCACCACGAAGGCACCCGGGACCGGCTCTGGCCTCGGCCTCGCGCTCGTCCATGGCATCCTGCGGGATCACGGCGGCACCGTGTGGCTGGAGAGCGAGGTCGGGGAGGGGACGACCGTGAGCTGCGTGTTCCCGGCGCTCGAAGCCGAAGCCTCGGAAGAGCCGTCACAGGTGCGGCCCGTACCGCGGGGCCACGGGCAGCGCATTCTGTTCGTCGACGACGAGCGATCGCTTGCGGCCGTCGGGGAGCGCCGGCTGCAGGCGCTTGGCTACGAGGTCACGACGACCACTGACCCGGCCGACGCCCTCGAGATCTTTCAAGACGCGCCGGGCCGTTTCGATCTCGTCATTACGGACTACTCGATGCCGAAAATGGACGGCCTCGAGTTCGCGCGCAGCGTTAGTGCGATTCGATCCGACATTCCAGTCCTGCTCATGACCGGTTATATGCAAGAGTTCCCAGACGGCGTGATTGCGGCCACGGGCGTCCGCAAGGTTCTCTCGAAGCCAGTCAACCTGGCGACGCTCGGTGAGACTGTATCGGAGCTCCTGTCGCCATCTTGATCGCGGCGTCCTTCGGCCCGCACTGTAGAGATAGCCCGCATACCCCACCGAAAAAATCCCTGACGGCCAGACATCCAGGGGTCCACAGCTCGATTCCTCGACCCCAGAGCTCGTGCAGGATTGACGCGACCACGGCAAAAGTGCATTGGCCCCATAGGAGGCTGCGAGGGCCTTTGGCGTGTAAACGCCACGGGGGCAGCAGATCACGGTGGTCTGTCCGCCAACCCGCCTTGGCATGGAGCTTGGTTTGAAACCAGCCATCAGCGTCCGGGGAGGCACTATGAAGGCCATCTTGATCATCAGCGCGGCGCTTGCGGCGACCACCGCGGGCACCCTGCGGACCCAGTCGAGTCCGATGAGGAACTGGCCGTCTCAGACGACGCTGATTGGTCAGCCTGCTCGACAGGCGCGCTCGTCGTCGGTGAAGCCGCCTGTTGTTCGCGCGTCCATTACGTCCGGAGCCCGCGCGAGCGGCACCGCCGCGGCGAGCAAGTCCGCGGCCTCCGCGGCGGGACGCGCGAACGGCGGGACTCAGGCCTCCGGACCGCAGGCAGCCGCGAACTCGACTCCCGACGTCGCGCCGGCGGACTTTCGCACCACTCCGGCGGTACTGGCACCGGCGGCACTCCCGGCGAATCCGCAGCTGGTGACGCGGCTTCAGGAGTTACTGCCCGCAGGCATGGCCGCCGATCAGGCCGCGTTCGGGTTCCGCACGCAGATACAGTTCGTCTCGGCGGTGCACGTGTCGAACAGTCTCGGCATCCCCTTCAACGAGCTGAAAGCGAAGCTGCTGACGCAGGGACTGAGCCTGGACGATTCGATTCGGACGCTTCGGCCCCACGCCGACGCCGCGACCGAAGCCGAACGAGCGCTGCGCCTCGCCAACAGCGAGCTCGAATCTTCACGCTGACCGCTTGCGCCATTCACCGGCGCCCTCGGTGGGCGGACATCGCGTCCGCCCACCGCGTCTAGCCACAATCCGCACTCCACGCGCATAATCGAGTCGTGCGTGTGCACCTTCAATACGGACGCGACGGGCTCGACGTCGAGCTCCCCGACCGGAACATCACCGTTCTCGAGCCGCGCTATGTTTCAGGGATAGGAGATGAGCGTGCGGCGTTCCACGCCGCCATGGCGAACCCGCTTGGCGCCAGGCCACTGGCAGAGATCGTGTCCGCCCGCGATCGTGTCGCGATAGTCATTCCCGACATCACACGTCCGTTGCCAAGCGATCGCCTGCTGCCGTGGCTGCTCGACGCCATCCGCCACGTACCCGCCCGCCAGATCGTCATCATCAACGGAACGGGATCGCATCGCGCCAACACGCCGGAGGAGCTCGCCGCGATGGTCGGCGCCGACGTGCTCGCCTCGGTCCGCGTCGTGAATCACGATTCTCACGATGCCGGTACGCTCGCGCTCGCGGGACTCGGCCAGGACGGCCACCCCGTGCGGCTGAACCGCGAGTACGTCGAGGCGGACCGCCGCATCGTTCTCGGGTTCATCGAGCCGCATTTCATGGCGGGCTTCTCGGGCGGCTACAAAGCCGTTTTTCCGGGGCTCGCCGATATCGGTGCCATCATGCGGTACCACGATGCGCGCATGATCGGCGACCCCAAGACCACCTGGGGCCTCATCGACGGCAATCCCACGCAGGCGCGGATCCGCCACGACGGCGCTCTGTTGCCGGTGGACTTCTGCATCAACGTGACACTGAACCGCGACCGTCACATCACGCGTTTCTTTTGCGGGGATGTCAGGACGGCTCACGACGCGGGATGCGCATTCTCACGCGAGACGGCGATGGTCGCCTGTCCCCGGCCCTTCGATGTGGTCGTGACGACGAACAGCGGCTATCCGCTCGATCAGAACCTCTATCAGGCAGTGAAGGGGATGTCGGCCGCCGCGCAGGTGATTGCGTCCGACGGCTATATCGCGACTGCCGCGCGATGCAACGACGGCTTCCCGGCGCACGGGAACTTCAGGACGCTGCTCATGGAGCACGACTCGCCGCAGGCGCTGCTCGACACGATCCTCGCGCCGGGCTTCCTGCTGTACGACCAATGGGAGGCGCAGATGCTCGCCAACATTCAGCTCAGGGCGCGCGTCGGGCTCCTGAGCGAGCTGCCGGACGAGGAGGTGCGCCGCGCGCATCTGGAACCGATCGACGACATCGGCGTCGTCGTGAGCAGGGAAGTCGCGCGCCGGGGCACCGACGCCGCGATTGCGGTTCTGCCCGAAGGCCCGATGACGATTCCGTATCTCGCCTCGTGAATCCTCAAATCCTCAAAAAGATCTTCCGCCGGTACATCCAGAACAGGATCGTCCAGAACACGAGCATGACGGCAACGCCGCGGAGCACAGGTTCGTACGGCGCGCCAAGAATCGCAAATGGCGCCGTGCCAACGTGCCGGAGGATGGCCGACGTGACGAAGCGCTCAATTGTCCAGCTCATCACGTAGATCGCGATCGAGTTGGCGCCGATCACCAGGAATGGAAACGCCCAGCGCTTCCAACCTCTGAGCTCCATGATCGCGTAGAGCCCCGCCAGGATGAGGACGATCAGTCCGCCGCTGTACAGCGTGTACGACGAAGTCCAGATGCGTTTCACGATCGGGCAGATGTGAAGCCACTGCAGAAGGAGGCCCGACAGCGTCAGCGCCACGCCTGCGACGACGAGACCTTTCAGTTTCTCTTCTGTGGAGCGCGAGGTCTTCAGCCACTGGCCGCACCACATACCCAGCATCATCGTTGCGAGCGTCGGGATGAAGCTGAGCGTTGACCATCCCCCTTCATTGAAGCGAAACGGCGACTCGCGTGGGAACAGGTTCAGGAACCAAACGTCGAATGCCCAGGCGAGATTGGAGTTCTTGTTGAAGTGCGCCAGGAAGCCCGTGTAGAGATGCGGCCAGTCGGCCGGCACACCCACTTGCGTGTAGTCGAAGCCTGGACCGGGCACTGGGTATAGAGCAAATGCCGCCCAGAAACCGACGAGGATCGCGGTGAACACCGCGGCCTGCACCCGCAGGGACGCGAAGGCCAGCAGGAACAGGAATGTATAGCCGAGCCCAATCTGCGACAGCGTGTCTTCGAACGTCCAGTAGGTCTGAGGACGCTCGAGCGATCGAAGGAAGATGCCGAGCAGGATCAGGAGCACGCTGCGCCACGCGGCGTGGCCCACCATGCGCGCGAAGCTCTGCCCGGAGGCTTTCCGGCTCGCGATCGAAAACGGCAGCGATGCACCCACCAGAAACGAGAAGGCCGGCTGAATGAGATCGTGCAGCGAACAGCCCTGCCACGGCACGTGCGTGGTGTTGAACGCGACGAGTGCCCACAAACTGCTCGACGGAAAGGCATCGTGGAGCGTCCACAGCCGCATGACCTCGGCGAGCATCAGAAACATCACGAGGCCGCGAAAGGCATCGATCGATGCAATGCGGACACGTGCGGCGGCTCCGGTCGTGGGCGGCTGCGACTTCGTGGATCGGGAGGGAGACAGGGTGCTCATGCTGGGCGCATTCTATCCGTGAACAGCTCAGTGCTGCGGTGCTGCGGTGCTGCAGTGCTGCAGTGCTGCAGTGCTGCGGTGCTGCGGTGCTGCGGTGCTGCGGTGCTGCAGTGCTGCGGTGCTGCGGTGCTGCGGTGCTGCGGTGCTGCGGTGCTGCAGTGCTGCAGTGCTGCAGTGCTGCAGTGCTGCAGTGTGACGCGGACCTGAAGGTCCGCGCTACATTCGTTTCAGGGGGATTCTGCCTGTGGCGGCGGGGCTTCAGCCCCGCGATCGCGAGCACTGCCGCACCGCAGCACTGTGGTACTGCCGCACCGTCACGTCTTGATCCGCCACCCGTCGCGATAGTCGCGCGTCAGAAACTGGTCGGCCTCGGGCTTATCCGGGAATCGGAGCGCCTTGGCGTCGAACGTGAGCGTCTCACCAGGGAAGTGCGCGGCGACGTTGCCGATGAGGACCGACTCGGTGAGAGGGCCCGCGTAATCGAATCCCGCCGAGCACCGGACCTTGCCGCCGGCGGCGACGGCGTCCAGGAACTCCGCGTAGTGATCGCGCTCCGGGATGTCGACCGTGGGCAGTTGTGCCATTTTCGCCTCGGGCAGCACGAACGGATCGGCGCTCATGTGGGGCAGGACCAGCACCCCGTCGGTGCCAACGACGATGCTTCCCTGTTCGGGCAGCCGGGATCCGACCTGCTCGCGAAGGTCCTCGGGCGGCAGTTCCCCCCCGTCGTACCACCACATGTCGACGGTCTTGCCAGCCGTGTGGTCGGTGCCAGGATACGTGAGCTTCACGCGCGCCTTCATTGCCCAGCTCTCGGCTGTTGGCGGCGGCCCGTACGCGGTCACGTTGAGGGGCGAGGTCAAAGCAAGCGCCCGATACGGCGGACTGTAAATGTGGCAGCCCATGTCGCCGAGTGCGCCGGTGCCGAACCCAATCCGCCGCCGCCACTCACCGGGGTGATACGCGCCCTGTTTGAATGGACGAGAGCTGCTCACACCGAGCCACTCGTCCCAGTTGAATGGCGCTGGGACTGGATCGGTCGATGCGGGCAGCGGCTTGTCGTCGCCCCAGTTCTTGTTCGAAAACGTGTGCACCTCTCGAATCTTTCCGACGATTCCGCTTCTGACGAGCGCTTCGCCGTAGCGCTGCGGTCGCATCGACGACACCTGAATGCCCATCTGTGTCGTCAGCCCCTTTTTTCGTGCGAACTCGGCGAGCAGCCGTGTTTCCCTCAGGTTGTTGCAGAGCGGCTTCTGCACGTAGACGGGCTTGCCTCGTTTCATCGCCTCGATGGCCATCAGGCAGTGCATGTGGTCGGGCGTCGAGATGCTGACCGAGTCGACGTGTTTGTGCTCCTTGCGAAGCATCTCGCGCCAGTCCTGGTACACGCGGACCTTCGGGAAGCGCTGTTGCAGCCGCTCGATGCGGCACAAGTCGACGTCGGCCACGGCGACCAGATCGAACGCAGGATGTTTCGCGAAGTCCATCAGGTCCGAATAGGCCTGGCCCGAGGCTCCGATGCTGGCGTGACGTACTGTGGCGGCCCCGGTCTGCGATCGGATTGAGAGCAGAGGAACGGTCGCACCCATCGTCTGCAGAAAGCGCCGGCGGGAATAAGAGGCAGTCAACATAACGGAGAGGGTAGCGCCTTGGGAGAGGAGGATGCAATTGCGCGCCTCGATTGCCGAAATGAGAAATGATACGGCATGCTTCCGCTGCTCGAATTCCGGAACCTCACAGTCTTTCGCGACGAGACGCGCGTGCTCGATCGATTCTCGCTCGACATTCCTGCGCGGCAGAACGTGGCGATTCTGGGGCCGAACGGGTCTGGCAAGTCGACGCTTGTGAAGCTGGTCACGCGAGAGGTGTACCCCGTGGTGGCGCCAGACGCGCACCTTCGCGTGCTCGGGCGCGATCGCTGGGTGCTGTCGGAGCTGCGCGAGCATCTCGGAATCGTGTCGAACGATCTGATGACGACCTGCACACGCGACATGACCGGGCGGGAGCTGGTGCTGTCGGCGTTTTTCGGAAGCGTGGGATTGTGGCCGCACCACGAGGTCACGGCGGAGATGGACCGACGGGCACTGGTGGCGCTACAGATGATGGAGGTCGCGCACCTCGCTGACCGCCGCGTGAATCAGCTGTCCTCGGGCGAGGCGCGCCGGCTGCTCGTGGCGCGTGCCCTGGCGCACCGTCCCGCGGCGCTCGTGCTCGACGAGCCGACCAACAGCCTCGATCTGCGCGCCTGCCGCGATCTGACGACCAGCCTGCGCCGCCTCGCGCAACAGGACACCAACATCATCCTCGTCACGCACCACTTGCCCGACATCATTCCCGAAATCGATCGTGTGGTGGTGCTGAAGGACGGCCGGGTCTTCCGCGACGGGCCGAAGGAGTCCGTCCTGACGTCGCAGGTCCTGTCGGAGGTCTTCGACCTCGACGTGGACATCGAAGAGCGTGCCGGTTTCTTCAGCGCGTGGTAACTCGGGTTGTCAGAATCGGGTGGGGTCAGATCTTGAATCTTGAATTTTTCACAATTCAAGATCTGACCCCACGCATTGAGGGCACGGCAACACCATCCGTGAAATCCTTGCTAATGCCTGAATCTGCGGAGGATGGGCGTTGCGGTCGTCCGGGACGTGCCCCATGGCCCGGGCCGCCGGGGGCGCTGCGGGGTCAGGTCTTGAATCTTGAATTTTTCGCAATTCAAGATCTGACCCCATCGATTGCGCGCATGTCCTCGTCGGTGAGCTCGAGGTCGGCCGCTCCGATTATGCCGTCGAGCTGGTCCGGCCGCCGCGCTCCGACAATCGCCGCGGTAACCGCGGGATGGCGCAGCGTCCAGGCGATGGCGGCTTCGCCGGGCGTCCGGCCGTACCTGGTGCCGACGGCCCTGAGTCGGTCGACGAGCTCCAGACCCTGGGTCAGGTACGGCTCCTGGAAGTACTTCGCACGTCGGCGCCAGTCGTTGTCCGGGAGCGCCGCGACGCGCTCGCGCGTCATCGCGCCGGTGAGGAGGCCAGACTGCATCGGCGAGTACACGATGACGCCGATGCCGTGCGCGAGACACCAGGGCAGCACATCGGCCTCGATGTCCCTTCGGAGCGCGGAATATGGCGGCTGCAGGCTGGTGACCGGCGCCACCTGCTCAGCTGCCTCCAGATCGGCGACCGTGAAGTTCGACGCGCCGATGTAGCGCACTTTGCCCTCGTGCTGCAGGCTGGCGAGCGCCTGCCAGGCCTTCGCGACGCTGCCCGGGTCGTAACCGGGTGGCGAGCTGCCCCAGCGGGGCCAGTGAATCTGATAGAGGTCGATGACGTCGACACCGAGCCGGGCCAGGCTGCCATCCACCTCGCGGCGAATCGACTCCGGCCGCAGGTTGTGCGACAACTCGCGCCGATCGTTCCAGACGAGACTGCACTTCGTGAAAACGTACGGCCGCTTGCCGGCCGGTCGCGTCTTGAGAGCCCGGCCGACGACTTCCTCGGAATGACCGAGACCGTAGGCGGCAGCGGTATCAATCCAGTTGACGCCCAGATCGAGCGCACCGTGAATGGCCGCGATCGAGTCGGTATCGTCCTGGGGGCCCCAGCCGAACATCCAGTCACCGCCGCCGATGGCCCAGGCGCCGAAGCCGATCAGCGTGAGGTCGAGGTCGGATTTGCCGAGTCTGCGCGTCTTCACGAATATCGCTCCTGTTCGACAAGTACTCTGGTATTCATACACCAACTGTGTCGCCAGGGTCAGACGCCTGACCCTCGACCCGGACTGACTTTCACATGCGCAAACTTATCGTGGCGGGTGTCGTCCTCGCGGTGCTGGCCGGCGCCACGGCGCTGGCCGTCCGCATGCTGCTCAGTCCAGACATGCTGCGGCGCACCATCGAGGCCCAGGCGGCCCAGGCGCTCGAACGGCCGGTGCACATCGGCGCGGCCAGGGCACGGATCTTTCCCTCGCCGCGCATTCAGCTCTCGAACGTCTCGATTGGCGGTCCCCAGCCGCTGACCGCCGACGAGGTCATCGTTGGCACGGGACTGAAGCCACTCTTCCAACGACGGGTCGAGGACGCGCTGATTCGTGTCAGAAACGGGCGCATCGTCCTGGACGCGCACGCGGCGGCGGGGCCGCCTGGGACGCCCGGCTCACCGCCACCGAAGTCGGTGCCTCGCGCTGAGGGCGCGCCCGCCGCGGACGCCGGTGACGCCGCGTCGGCACCAGGCCAATCGTCTGGCGGTTTCACCATCGCCTCAGTGAAAGAGATCAGGTTCGAGAACGTCATCGTGGCGGGCGGCGGCAAGGAGCTGCGGGTCGACCTGGAGGGGTCGCTCCGAGGCGATGCCCTCGACGTGCACAGTCTGTCGGCCAAGTCGGGACAGACGGAGCTGAACGCCAAAGGCACGCTGACGAGCATCGAGCAGTTGGACGGCAACTTCGACCTGACGAGCCCGCTCGTGGATGTCGACGAAGTGCTCGCGGTGCTGGCCGCGCTCGTGCCGCCGGGTCCGTCGGCGCGCGGCACGTCGGGTCTCGCAAACGCTGAACCCGAAGGGTTTGCGTTTGGTCACATCACCGCGAATGCCGCCGTCGAGAAGGCGCGCGCGCTCGGGTACCAGATCGCGAAGCTGACGACGGCGCTCGACCTGCAGGGCACGACGCTCAAGGCCGACAAGCTGGCCTTCGACATGTACGGTGGGCACTACGAGTCGACGCTCGTGCTCGATCTGGCAGCGAGCAAGACCTCCCTCGATCATCATGCCAAGCTCGCCGGCGCCAACGTCGCGCAGCTCGCGGCTTTGTTCGGCCACGCGGGCCTGGCAACCGGTACGCTGGGACTGTCGATGCAGGTCCGCGGGACGGGGCGCGATTTTGCCACCGCGGCTGAAGGCGTCAGCGGCACGGCGAACGTCATGCTGACAAAGGGATCGCTCAAGGGCCTCGATCTCGTGCGTCAGACATTTACGCTCCTGGGCACGGCGCCGCCACCGAATGCCGGTGAGCGCTTCGACTCGATGTCGGCGCGCCTGGCGCTGGCCGGCGGCGCCATGTCGGCCGACAACTTCCTGCTGCACTCGCCCGACTTCGATCTCGCGGGCAAACTGCGCGTCGATCCGGCGGGCGCTCTGAGCGGCGATGCGCAGCTCACGCTCTCGGATGCCCTCTCGAAAGAGGCACAGAGCCGAAACAAGGATCTCAAGCTGCTGTTCGAGGAGGGCCGCATCACATTGCCGGCCTCGCTCGGCGGCACGCTGCAGCAGCCGCGCGTATTGCCTGATGTCGAGAGCGCGCTCGCGCGTGCCGCGAAGAACAAGATGAATACCGAGATCGACAAGGCCAAGAAACGCGCGACCGGGGAGCTGCAGAAGGGATTGAAACGGCTGTTCGGGAAACCGTAGTTGTGTGGATGCCAAGCCAAAGCTTGGGCCTACGTACGATGAAATCGAGCCCGCGAGAAGAACGCTCGTAGGCCCGAGCTTTAGCTCGGGCAATCTCCCTTATTCATCGCGCAAGATCATCGCGGGATCGATGGCGGCGGCGCGGGCGGCCGGCACGGCGCACGCTACGAGGGCCGCGATTGCGAGGAGCGCCGCGACCGATGTCATCACGCCCGGATCGCGCGGGTCGACGTGATAGAGGAGCGCCGACAGACTGCGTGTCAAGGCGAGCGCACATACCGTTCCGATGGCGATGCCGAGGGCGGTCAGTCGAAGGCCGGCGCCGAGCGTCGTGCTCACTACCTGGCCGCTGGACGCTCCAAGCGCCCGCCGAATGGCCGTCTCGCGGCGCCGCTGGTCCACGTGGTACGCCATGACGCCATAGATGCCCGTCACGGCGAGCGCCATCGCGAGACCGCCGAATAGCGAGAAGAGCAGTCCCCGGAATCGCGGTGTCGCCGTCGAGCGGTGCACACGCTCCGACATCGTCGCCACATCGCGAAGCGGTACGCGCGGATCGATCGACGCGAGCGCCTTTTGCACAGGGGCCGTGAGCCGCGACGGATCACCCGCAGTCCGCACGGTCACGTAGGGACTTTGAAGCCAGAGGTCCTGCGCAAACGCGAGGTAGACCATCGGGCTGGCACCGTTCCAGACGCCGCCCGCGTACGGCACGTCGCGCACGACGCCGATGATCGTCGTCCACGGCGCCTTCGGATTCCAGTCGCCACCCTTCAGCCGCTTTCCCAGAGCGGTCCGGCCTGAGTAGTGGCGCCGCACGAACGCTTCGTTGACGATGGCGACGGGAGGCGCGCCGGCACGATCCGCGGTGCTGAATGCGCGGCCGCGCGCCACTTCGATCCCCAGTGCGCGGAAATAGTCTGCACTGATGACATTCCATTCCGCGACGCCATCCGAACCCGCATGGTCCGGCAACTCTCCTTCGATGGTGTAGTTATTCGAGAAGTACAACAGGTTGGGCGGAAGCGATGACGAGCAGGCGACCGAGGTGACACCGGGCAGCGCTCGCAGACGCGTTTCCAGGCGAGCCAGAAACGCGCTCAACTGGTTGTCGTCGTCATACGGCGAATCGGGCAGCACCGCGCGAAACGAGAGGACGCCGTCGGGACGGAACCCGGGATCTTCACTCTGGACTCGGACGAGACTCTTGACGACCAGCGCTGCGCCGGTGACGACGGTGAGCGTCAGCGCGATCTCGGCGACCACCAGCGCACGTCGCGTGCGGCCGTGGCCGATCGTCTCGCCCGCGGTGCGACCGCCTTCGCGAAGCCAGTCGCCCAGGCGTGACCATGGCAAACGGACCACGGGCAGCACTCCGGCGACGAGGCCGGCGGCCATCCCGAGGCTCAGTGCGAAGCCCGCCATCGCCAGATCCACTCGAACCTCGTGCATCCTCGGCACGATGTCGGCGCCTGCCGTCCTGGCGAGGTGCAGCAACAGAGTCGCCAGCAGAATCCCCAACAAACCGCCGACAATGCCCAGCAAGGCAGATTCAGCGAGCAGTTGACGGGCCAGGCGCCCGCGGCCCGCGCCGATCGAGGCACGTACCGCCAGCTCGCGGCTGCGGACCGTTCCCCTCGCCAGCAAGAGGTTTGCGACGTTGGCGATGGCAATCAGCAACACCATGCCTACCGCGGCGAGCGTCAGCAGGAGCGTTTCGCGCACGTCGCCGACCATCACCTCTCGCAATGGCTTCAGACCATACCGCCACGAATCCTTCACGCCGTACCGGTCGCGCAAGACGGGCGTCGCGCGGGCCGTCAGCGCCGCTTCGGTGGTTTCCGTCGAGCCGCCACGCGGAACGCGCGCGAGCATCGTGAGATAGAACGGCCCACGTCGTGTCGGCGCATCGAGCCGCGCACGCATCCAGATGCTACCGTCGGTCTGACCCGGCAGATTGAAGCCCGGCGGCATGACGCCGACGATCGCACATGGCGCATCGTCGAGGACGATCGTCTTTCCGATCACGCCGGACGACGCGCCGAACCGCTCGTGCCACAACGTGTCTCCAATGACCGCCTCGCAGGCCTTCGAGGCTTCCGAGAGCCCGCGCCCGACACGAGGCGCCACGCGCAACAGCCGCAGCAGGTCCGGCGTGATGAGGCCGCCTTCGCGAAGCTCGGGACCATCCGGGCCGGCCAGGGCAAAGCCGTTGTCTGGAAAAACATAGGCGCCGACCACGGTTGCGCGGCCGCTCGTCTCGCGCACGGCAAAGTAGTCGGCCGGCGAGAACGACGAGGAGAAGTCGTTCCACCAGACGCGAACGACGTGGATCTCGTCAGCCTGCGGAAAGGGAAGCGGCCTGAGGAGCACGCCGGTACACGACGCTGACGATCGCCGTCGTCCCGCCCACGCCGAGCGCCAGAGACACCACCACCGCGGCCGTGAAGCCTGGACTGCGGCGGAAGCCGCGTATGGCCATCCGCAGATCGCACGCCAGGTCGGCCAGCATGTGGCCGGTGCGCTCGCTCGCCGCCGCTTCCAGGGCCAGGTCGATTCGTCCGGCGCGACGGCCCGCCCGCTGTCGTGCCTCGTCAGGCGAGGCGCCGGCTGTGGTCTGCCGTGTCACTTCACGTTCGAAATGGTCGCGAAGCTCTTCGTCGAGCTCGGCGTCCATGCGCCCGGGTTGAACGAGCTCGCGCAACCGCTGGCGGAGGGAAGGGAGGAGGCTCATCCTAGAAACCGAGAAACCCAGAACTCGAGAAGAAGGCTATGCGTCTGCGCTCAGGATCCGCTTGACGGCCAGGCTCGCACGCTCCCACGAGGCGCGCTCTCGGTCGAGTTTCTTCCGTCCCGAGGCCGTGAGACGGTAGTAGCGCGCGCGGCGGCTGTTGTCGCTCGTTCGCCACTCGGCCACGACGAGCCCCTGTCGCAGCAGCCGCTGGAGAGCGGGGTAGAGCGTGCCCGTCTGCACGTGAAACACATCGCGCGACAGTTGCGCGATGCGTTCGCCGATGCCCCATCCGTGCATGGGCGCCAGCTCCAGCGCCTTCAGGATGAGCATGTCGAGCGTTCCCTTGAGCAGTTCCCGCCCGTCGTCTTTTGAGTGCATACAGTAGCGACCGTACTGTAGATTACATACGGTAAGAACCGTTGTCAAATGGGCCGCTGCCGCCGGGCAACGCTGCCTGGGCGCATGCCATGCGCCCCTACGAAATGAGAACACGAAAAACCGAGAACACGAGAAGGCGGTCGCGCGGGGCGGCAACCCATCGCCCGTTTCTGCATGCGCCCAAGGTCAGCTAGAAAATCTTGTCGTCCAATGGAACCTCGTGCCGGATTGGCTCGTCATAGCAGCAAAGCGCTTCCACTAGATATTCTTCTGGTGTAAGGTATGTGGATGGCGCGACGCAGGCAGTCCGACGCTCAGGGCGACATTCTTTCGGGCACGCTGGACATGCTCGTGCTCCGCACGCTGGTCTTCGCGCCGGCGCACGGCCATACGATCGCCCACGCGATCGAGCACTCGTCCGACGAGGTGTTGCAGGTCGAGCATGGGTCGCTCTACCCGGCGCTTCATCGGCTGGAAGACAAGGGCTTGATCGCGGGGTTCTGGGGCACGTCCGAGAGCAACCGCAAAGCGAAGTACTACCGGCTGACCCCCGCCGGGAAGGCCTATCTGGCCAAGGAACGCAGCCGCTGGGAAACCCTCGTGGGCGCCGTGGCGCGCGTGCTCGGCCCCGCGCGGTGAGGGAGACGTCTTTATGCGATGGATCCGTTTCTGGCAGCGCGCTCGACGGGACGAGGACCTGGCCCGCGAGCTCGAGTCCTACCTCGCCCACGAGGAGGAGCAGCGGCAGGCAGCCGGCGCGCCGCCTGAGGATGCCCGCGCGGCGGCGATGCGGAAGCTCGGGAACGCGACGCGCGTCCGTGAGCAGGTCTACGAGATGAATTCGGTTCGGGTGGTCGAGTGGCTGTCCAATGACTTTCGCTATGCTGCCCGTGTGCTCACCGCCAGCCCCGGCTTTGCTACTGCCGCGATTCTGTCGCTCGCACTCGGCATCGGGGCGAACACTGCGATCTTCCAGTTGCTCGACGCCGTGCGCCTGAGGAGCCTGCCCATCCCACGACCGCAGGAGCTGGTCGAGATCAATATCGACGGTGGCAATCGTGGCTATGGGGTGTCCGACACTGCTGCATCCAATATGACCAATCCGCTCTGGGAAGCCCTGCGAGCGAACCAGCAGGCGTTCTCGGGTCTCTTTGCCTGGGGAAGGACGGATCTTCCCGTCGGACGCGCCGACGCGCGGAGCGCTCGCACCCTGTGGGTGAGCGGTGATTTCTTCCCTGTGCTCGGTGTGGCCCCACAGCGTGGACGCCTGCTCGGCCCTGCCGACGATCGGCGTGGATGCGCGCCAGGAGGGGTGGTCCTCAGCGACGCGTACTGGCGCAGGGAGCACGGTGGCAGAGACTCGATCGTCGGCCAGCCCCTCGTGATCGCCGACCGCACATTCCAAGTGGCCGGCGTGACGCCGCCAGAGTTCTTCGGGCTCGAAGTAGGGCAGCGCTTCGACATCGCGCTGCCGATTTGCGCGGCGGCGCAATGGGGCGGCGCGCTCGACCAGAAGAACTACTGGTGGCTGATCGCCATGGGACGGCTGAAGCCCGCCTGGAGACTTCCTCAGGCCGCTCAACACGTTCGCACCCTCAGCGCGGCGCTCTTCGACCAGACGGCACCGTCAGGCTACAGTGACAACAGCCACTGGAAGCGGCTGCGGCTCACCGCCGTGCCCGCGGGGCGCGGCATCAGCCAGTGGCGTGAGCAGTACGAAACCTCCCTGTGGCTGCTGCTCGGCATCACCGGGCTCGTGCTGCTCATCGCGTGTGCGAACCTCGCGAACCTGATGCTCGCCAGGGCGTCTGCCCGTGAGCGCGAATTCGCGGTACGCCTCGCCATCGGCGCGTCGCGCGCGCGACTCATCTCGCAATCGCTGGCAGAAAGCCTGCTCGTTGCGGCCACTGGCGCCGCGCTTGGCATCGCTCTCGCGAAGATGTTGAGCCAGACAGTCGTGACGTTTCTCACGACAGAGGCGAACGGTCTGCACCTCGATCTCGGCCTCGACTGGCGCGTGTTGGCCTTCACGACGGGCGTGGCGCTCATCACGTGTCTCGTCTGCGGGCTCGCCCCGGCACTGCGCTCCGCGCGCACCGAGCCGGTCGACGTGATGAAATCCGGTGGCCGCGGGATCACCGGAAGCCCCGATCGCTTTTCGCTCCAGAGGTTACTGGTCGTCGCTCAGATTGCGATCTCGCTTGTGCTCGTGGTCGGAGCGCTATTGTTCGTTCGAAGCTTCCAGAATCTCATGGCCCTCGACACGGGCATCAGGCAGGACGGGATCCTTTTTGCGTTCTGCAGTCTTGGGAGGCGCAATCTTGCCCCCGAACATCTCGGTCCTGCCAAACAGGCGCTCCTCGATCGCATCCGCGCGCTCCCCCAGGTCGAGGCCGCGGCGACGTCCACCAAGGTACTATTGACGAGCTCGAGTTGGACGATGGGCGTCAGGGTCGGGAACGCGGGCGCGGACGCCAAGCAATGGTCGAAGGTGGCCTGGGTGAGTCCCGACTACTTTCGCACGATGGGCATCCCGATTCTCGCCGGCCGCGACATCGCGCGCTCCGACGATGGCTTGGCTCGGGAAGTGATGCTGGTCAACGAAACGTTCGTCCGTCGCTATGTGAAAGGCCATCAAGCGATCGGGACCTTCGTCCGGACGGGTCAGGAACCCGGATATCCGGAAGCCGTCTACGAGATCGTCGGCGTCGTCGGGGATACGAAGTACGCCGACTTGCGGGAGGAGATTCCTCCAATCGCCTTCGCGCCGGACACGCAGTATCCGCAGCAGCGGCCTGGAATGGGCATCCTCATTCGGACGTCGGCGCCTCCCGACAGCGTCGCCACCGCCCTGCGCCGCGTGTTCGCCGAGGAAAATGCGATGAGCACCGAGGTGACGGTGCTGAGCCAGCAGGTGCGCGAGAGTCTCGCGCGCGAACGGCTGATGTCGTGGTTGTCCGGCTTTTTTGGCGTGCTCGCCGGATTGCTCGCCGCAATCGGTCTTTACGGGGTGATGTCGTACACCGTCGCACGGCGGTCCAACGAGATTGCGATCCGTGTCGCGCTCGGTGCCGCGCGCGCCGACGTCCTGCGCCTGATGCTCGGACACGCGACGCGCCTGCTGGTGGTTGGCCTCGTGATGGGCACGCTCGTGGCGCTGGCTGCAGGGCGTACCGCGCGGACGCTCCTGTTTGGCCTCGAGCCGAATGATCCCACGACGATCGCCGCCGCGGCGGCCATCCTCGCCGCGATTGCGCTCGTCGCGGCGTACGTGCCAGCCGCTCGCGCCGCCCGCGTCTCGCCGCTGGAGGGGCTCAGGGCGGAATAGGCCGCTTCGCGCCTACATCCTTACTCGGGCGACCGTGAAACGGCTCGCCTCGGCGTTCCACTCTGCCTCGAGCCGGCCGCGCGGGCTCAGCCCAAGTACGCGCGCCGGTCGGGACGCGGCCATCTCGAGGACCTCGGCAAGCGGCAGGCCGGTGAAGCGAACCGTGTTGCCCACCGCACGATCGATGGACAAGGCGGATCCAGCGAGGTTCGGCTGGCCAGGCACGGCGACGCGCCCGTGCTCATCGAGGTGCACCTTGACGGTGCCCAGCATGTAGTCGCCCGGCGGTTGTCCCGCGGCGGTCGTGGCGTCGCTGACGAGCACGATGCGGCCCGGCGTCTTCGCGCGCACCATGGCCTTCACCGTCGCCGCCGGAAGATGGTGGCCGTCGACGATGATGCCCGCGGTGAGCTCGTCGGCTGCGAGTTGCTCCCACAGGAAATTGGGATGACGCGGCAGCAGTTGCGCGCAGCCGTTGCCGAGATGCGTCGAAAGCGTTGCTCCGGCGCTGATGGCGTCGCGCACCTGTTGCGGCGTCGCGCCGGTGTGGCCGATCGAGACCAGAACGCCGTCGCGCGCGAGACGCTCGATGAGCGGCAGGACGCCAGTCACTTCGGGGGCGACCGTGACGATCCTGATCCGTCCGCTCGCGGCTTCCTGCCGGCGCGCGAAGTCGTCGATCGACGCGGGCGCGATGTCTTCGCGCCTGTGTGCGCCTCGCGGGCCATCCTCCGGAGAGATATACGGCCCTTCCATGTGGATGCCGGCCAGGGCTGGAAGCGGACTGCCGGCGAGCACGCGTGCGCAGGTTGAGAATCGATCCAGCGGCGAGGAGATGAGCGTGGCGAGGAAGCGCGTCACGCCCGTGCGCTCCATGGCCACCGCCGCCTCGTGGACGCGATCCGCGTCAATGGCGGGATCGTTGAAGTCGATCCCCGCAAAGCCGTTCACTTGCAGATCGCAGAATCCATCGCACTCGAGCGGTCCTGGCGGGGTATCGCTATCCCGTGCAGAGGCCGCTGCGCCGGAGCGCGTTCCGGTCAGGGCTCGTCCAGAGCCCGCAAGGCCTGCACTGGCCTGCAGAAACGCGCGGCGATCGAGCGGCATCGTCATCGGCGGCTGCTGCCGGAGGAATACCACAAAACGGGCATGTGCTCCTACAATTGGAGGTTGCCATGCTCATCGAACGCGACAGGTACCTGGACGACACGGCCGACTGGCACATCTCGCTGGGCCTGCAGAGCCGTTCGCCCAAAATGCACAGCCTGCTGACCGCACTCACGGTTGAGGAACGAAGCGCCGTGTCCGACGTGCTGGCTCGCGCGCTGAACGATGTCATCGCGGTTCTTCAGTCGAAGGTGGCGACGACCGACTCGGGAACCCAGTCATGAAGGCGCTCGTCATCGATGCGCCTGGATCCGCCAGCATCGTCGATCGCCCGACGCCCTCGCCGCGCCAGGGCGAGGTGCTTGTCCGCGTGGCGCGCGCCGGCTTATGCGGCACCGACTTGAGCACCTTTCTCGGGAAGAACCCGCTCGTGTCGTATCCCCGGCTCATCGGGCACGAGATTGCCGGGACCGTGGCACAAGCCGGGCGCGAGGTCGCCTCGATCAGCGAGGGCGCCGCCGTGGCGATCAGCCCATACAAGAATTGCGGCGCGTGCGTGGCCTGCCGACGCAACCGGCCGAACGCCTGCCGCAACAACGAGACGCTCGGCGTGCAGCGCGAAGGCGCGCTTGCCGAATTCGTGGCGGTGCCCGCCGATCGGCTCTTCACGTCTGCGACGCTCGGCGTCGATCTGCTGGCTCTGGTTGAGCCGTTCTCGATCGGGATGCACGCCGTCAGGCGCGGCCGCGTGGCTCCCGAGGACTCGGTGCTCGTGATCGGAGCGGGCGGCGTCGGGGCGGGGGCGGTCGCCGCCGCGGCCAGTCGGGGCGCCCGCGTCTTTGCCATCGATCTCGACGAGAGCAAGTTACGGCTGGCACGCGCATTCGGCGCGGCCGACGCCTACAACAGCGCCGATGCCGGCCTCCGCGAGTGGATTTCCGATCGCACCGGCGGCGAAGGGCCCGACGTGGTGATCGAGGCGGTGGGCAGTCCGGCGACGTACCGCCTCGCCGTCGACGTGGCCGCGTCCTGCGGCCGCGTGGTGTGCCTTGGGTGGGTGAAGGGTGACGTGTCGATCGAAGCGCGTCAGATCGTGGCGAAGGAAATCGAGATCCTTGGCTCGCGCAACGCCACCGACGAATTTCGAGACGTCATCGCGCTCTTCGAGTCGCAGGCCATCGATCCGCTGCAACTGGTCACCAATCGCGTATCGCTCGACGAAGCGCCCGCCATGCTGGCGCGCTGGGCGGAACGGCCCGCTGCGGTAGGGAAGATACTGGTCTCGGTCGGAAACTGATCCCATCATGGGCGCACGCAGTGCGCCCTACGTCTCTCTCCAAGCCCTTTGGCATCGAGGAATTGCTCGCGCGCATTCGCGCCGTCCTGCGGCGGAGCGGTCGCGCCAGCCACTCGCGGCCGGCGCGCCTCGATATCAACGGCATCACGGTCGAGACCGGCCTGCGTGAAGTCCGCGTCGGCGGCCAGCTCGTGCCGGTCACGTCCACCGAATACGAGCTGCTCGAGTATCTCGTCCGCCACGCCCGCCGCATCGTCCCGCGCGATGAGCTGATGGCCGTGCTCTGCCAGCGGGAGGCGTCGAGCCTCGACCGTTCGCTCGATGTTCACGTGAGCCGACTGCGGCGGAAACTGACCTTTCGTGCATCCCTCATCCGCACCGTGCGCGGCGTGGGCTACGTGTTTTGCGTCGAAACCCCCGCAGACGGTCCGAATATCCACACTTCTTAAGGCCTGTGGTCCCGGCCGTTCCGGTTCTGCAGCGTCCTAATCAAGTACGAGCTCGTGATGCCTGGGGTGTTCGCCAGGGCGCTCCATTGCGGTCGGGCAGCATTGGCTCTCTTCCTTCATCCCCGGGCGGCTCCGCACCTGGCCCAGCCGCCCGGGCTCTCCTCTGACGCATCACATGGAGTCCCGATGCAGGGTGCCGACGACAGAAACGCGATTGGGTGTGGATTCGCGCTGGCAATCCTGTCGACCGCCATCCTGCTCGCCTCGCCTCAGGCGCCGGCCGAACGCCCGCGCATCGACGGGGCGTGGGTGCTCAACAGGCCCCAGAGCAGCGGCCTCGGGAGCGAGCCCGATGCGCCCGAGAACGGGGGCCGTCGTGGCGGCGGCTTCAGCGGCGGAATGGGGCGCGCGGGCGGCGGGATGGGCGGGGGCATGCGCGGGGGGGCGCCGGATCGCGAGGCGATGGAACGAGGCCGGGCACTGGTCCGCGAGCTCGTCGAACCCTCACCTCGTCTGACCGTCACCACCGAGGGCGACGTCATCGCGTTCACGCGATCGGACGGCCGCGTGCGCAAGTACAAGGCAGATGGCAGGAAAGAGAAACATCAATTCGACAACGGCACCGTCGAGACCAGAACGAAGTGGGAGAAAGAGCAGCTCATCGTGGAAACGGCGCTCGAAGGGGGTATGAAGATCGTCGAGGAATATGCCGTAAATGACAAGTGCCAGCTCGTCGTCGGATTGAAGTTCGAAGGCGGCCGCGCCGGAGGCCGCGATCGTCCCACGATCATGCACGTGTACGACGATTTCTCAGCCGTTCAGTAACCCAACCGTCCAACCGCCAGTGCCGCGATCGCATCGATGATCGTGCCTGCGGCCGCCGCAATCTCCGCCTGGAACGTCCATTGCACTCTCCGAGACCACGACGTTGCGGACTCGCCACCCGATTCGAGAGTTGTCCCATGCTTGAAGCCGTCATGTTGTGGAACGATCCGCGGAGTCTCTCCCAGGGGGACGTCGATGTCGATCCCGAGTTGCCGGCTTCCAGCCGCGTGGTGCGCGATGCCAGCCGCGCCATCCGCGCCGTGACGCGGGAGCTGCCCATCGTGCTCGGCGGCATCTCGCCAATTGATCCCGGCCGTCTCAAGCTGCTCGAGTCGCAGGGCGTGCTGAACGAGGTCGACGCCGTCGCGGTCCACGGGTTCCCGCTCGATTGGCACCCCTGGCCGATCGACGAATGGCCACGCCGGCTGCATGACGTCTCCGTGGTGACCCGATTGCCCGTCTGGATTTCCGAAGCCGGAGCCTCGAGTTTCGGCGCCGAGGAGGTGCAGGAGTTCGGCCTTCGACGGACGGCCGCTCTGGTAGTGAATCGCGCGCCTCGCGTGCACTGGTGCAGCCTGTTCGATCTTCCTCGCGCATGGTCGTCTACGGTCCCCCATCCCAAGGCCGACGAATCGGCATACGACCGTCAATTTCACATGGGCCTCATCCGGGAAGACGGCACGCCGAAACGCGCGCTCGACGCATTTTTGGGATTCGCCCCGGAGCTCGGCATCTGCCAACGGTTTCAATTCGATGATCCACGTCTCGAGGACGCGAAGCGGTGGCTGTCGCAGCTCGGCGTCCGCTTCGTGCGGACGGGTCTCAGCTGGGCAGACAGCCTGCGGCCCGCGGCGGACGCGTGGTTCGATCGACAGATGCGGGCGCTCGATCAGTTCTCCGTCACGGCGACTTTCTGCCTCACGCCGCACTCCATCGGACCAACCGCGCACCGCGCAAGCGCGCCGGGCTCGCCCGGCGAGTTTGCCGAGTTCTGCGCTCGACTGGTGCGACGCTATCGTTCCTAAACACAGAACTCACTTGAGTGGATGACTCCAAGATCGCGCATTCGTTCGGGGAGCCTGCGGGGACGGATCAAACGCAGAGATCGCGGAGGCCGCCGAGACTCTAACAGTCCTCTGATCAAATGAAAGGGCCGTCGCCCACTCGCGGCGCCGGAGATAATGCAGTCGCTCAACCCCGCATGCTCCGGGCTGTGAGAGGAGGACAGCCCATGACCCAAGAATATATCGGTGTTGATTTGCACAAGGCGTTTTTCCAGGCGTGCGCGCTGAGGCCCACCGGCGAGCGGACGTGGGAGGGGCGGTTCCCGCGGACATCCGAGGGGGTGGCGCGGTTTATCGCGCGGGGCATCGGCAGCGCGCAGGTCGTGGCCGTTGAAGCGAGTGGTCCGACGTGGGCCTTCGTCGACGCGCTGCGCCCGACCGGCGCGCGGGTCTGCGTCGTCGATCCGCGCAAGACCAAGCTCAAGGCCGGGTTCGCGGCGAAGACCGATCGGCTCGATGCCCGCCGGCTGGCGGATGCACTGCGGCGTGAGAGCGTCGTGAGCATCTACATTCCGCCGCCGGCGATCCGCGAACTGCGCGAGGTGTGTCGGGGCCGGCATCAAGTGGTGCGGTTGCGCACGCGGCTCGCGCAGATGATTCGGGCGCTGCTGTTGCGGTGCGATGCCGGCGAGCCGCCCGGCACCCGACTTGTACGCCCCGCGGGCGCTGGCGTGGCTGGCCGCGGTGTCGTTGCCGCCCGACGCGGACCGCACCCTGCGGCGGCTCGAGCGCCTGTATCGCGCGATCCACATCGACGCGCAGGCGGCCGATGCGGAGGTGCGGCAACGGGCCGCCGCCGACCCGATCGCGGGGGCCTTGACCGAGCTGGTCGGGATCGGGCCGGTGATGGCGTTGACGATCCGCGCGGAGATCGGCGACATCGCGCGGTTCACGCGCGGGCCGGCGCTGGCGTGTTATGCCGGCCTGGTGCCGCGCGTCGACAGCAGTGGCGATCGCGTGTATCACGGGCGCATCACGCGCGACGGGTCACCGTGGCTGCGCTGGGCGCTGGTCGAAATGGCACGGCACGCCATCAAACGGCCGGATGCGGTGGGGCGCTGGGCGCGCCGCCTGGCCGTGCGAAAGGGCCTCTACACAGCGCGCGTCGCGTTGGCGCGTGTGCTGTGCGACCAGGTCGTGAGCACCTGGCCGCAGAAGACCGTGGAGTCGTGACGTCCTCTCCACGTGCGGAGTGTCGCGAGCACGCATGATGCCGGACCCGCAGGGCCGGCGTCGATCTCTGAATGTGCCGCACGTGGGCCAACCTGAGAGTGCGTGCGCCTCTGGTGGTGCACTCGGATAGATGCATTGCAGACGTCAGGCGCCCGGAGTATGTGTGAACGAGCAAACCTCGTCGGTCGTTTCTACCCGTTCGCTGCGCGCGCCCGGATGGCTTGATACGCCGGGCGCGCTCCGCTCACTCGACGTGTGTCTTGACGCGAGGGGCCCTTTCATAGATGCGTGCTTCGCGGCCTCGGCGTTGATATCGTCTCTGCGCCCTCGGCTCCCTCCGCACTGCGCCTGCTCTCCGTCATCAAGTCAAGCGAGTCTCTGTCTAAGTTCAGGCCTGCGGGTGTCGCAAACGGCGACAGGCTGCAGTCCCCGGAGACGCGACCTCTTCAGCCGGAATCATCGGAAATTCTAGCTATTGAGTGCCCGCGGGACCGCGTGGCCCCCGCCTTGCAATGTGACAGGCAATCTCTACGGTCGCTTTTCTGGCGACCTTCACAGCAGAGGTGGTATGCGACTCATACATCCTTATTCGCTCGGCGCCACGGCGCTCGCGCTCGTGCTCGTGGGCGCGGCTCCCGCTCACGCAGACTGGCTTCTGACACCGTTTGCCGGCGCAACGTTCGGCGCCGACAGCGAGAAGCAGAACCTGACGTATGGCGGATCGCTCGCCTACATGGGCGCCAGCGTCGTCGGCTTCGAGGTGGATTTCGGGTACTCGCCGGAATTCTTCGAGCCTGATGACAATGACATCGATCTGATCGACGACAGCAACGTGACGACGCTGATGGCCAACGTGATCGTCGGCGTTCCAATCGGCGGCTCGGAGGCTCAGGTGCGCCCGTATGTCGTGGGTGGAGTCGGCCTGCTGCGGTCGGCGGTTACGGGCGCGGGCGATCTATTCGACGTGTCGAACAACGACTTCGGCTTCGACGTAGGCGGCGGCATTTACGTGTTCATCAACGAGCACGTCGGCCTGCGAGGAGACGTCCGCTACTTCCGCAGTCTGCAGGACCCCGAGGAAGACGACGAGTTCGACGTGGCCGTCGGAAACTTCGACTTCTGGCGCGGGACTGGCGGTGTGACCTTCAGGTTCTGAGCGAACGGGGTAAGTCGAACAGCCGGCGCGTGTATCGGGTTCCGTCGCGCGTCAACGACGGCGGCGGTCCAGCTCCTCGATGTCGCGCCGTTCGCCAAGCACGGTGAGGTGACGCTCCGCTGTGCGCAGTCTTCCAGAGGCGTCCGCGACCTTCACGTGCAGGAGGTACTCACCGGCGGGCAATGTTCGAAAGAAGAACTCGAAGGTCCGCGCCGCCTCGGCGCCATCCAGGCGGCGCTCGGTGCTCGAGTAGAACTCTGCCGCATCGAGAGCCACCGTGAGGAGGCGATTGCCGACATCCGGCCGGACACGCACGATCGCGCGAATGTCCTGCCCGCGCAACAGCACGCTCGGCCTCACGTCGATGGATAGATCGCCGCCGTGTGCGTCTGGCGCACTTGGTTGAGCGCATGTGGTGGTTGGGGGAACAGAGAGGAGGAGGAGCGAGAACACACAGAATGGCAGCAGCCATGTCATCGCAGGAGAATCCGTCTCTGCCGTCCGGTTCACCGAGGAGCGGGGGTCCAGCCTCGACGGCGCGGCGACGGCAGCAGCCGTGCAAATTGCGTGCGCAATCTCACGGCGGTACAGGCGACCGTTGAGTTCCGATCGGCAACACCCGGGACAAAACCGCCATTGCTTCGCGAGATGTTATCCTCCTCGCGATGCCCGACCGGCTCACGATCGCGGCGCGTACGCATGGCCGCGTGCTGGTGCGGCGTCCACTGTCGACGCCGCCCTGGCCGGCTGTGGTCGGCTTTCACGGATACGGGATGAACGCGGCACAGATGCTCGACGAGCTCGACGCGATTCCCGGCACGGAGGCATGGCTGCTCGTCTCGGTGCAGGCGCTTCATCGGTTTTACGCGCTCGACAGGCGCACCGTGGTGGCGAGCTGGATGACCTCCGAGGATCGGGACGCCGCCATCGCCGACAACATCCGGTACATCAGTGACGTCGTCGATGCGGTCAGGCACGCGTGGCCGTTCAATCGCCTGGTCTACGCCGGCTTTTCGCAGGGCGTTGCGATGGCGTTTCGCGCGGCGGTCCGTGCGGGGCACGCGTGCGAAGGAGTGATCGCACTCGGCGGCGACATTCCTCCCGAGCTGGCGCACGATTCCACGATCGCGTGGCCGCGCGTCGTGCTGGGGCGCGGCGATACCGACACGTTCTATTCGCTCGAGGCGTTCACGCGCGACGCGTCGCTGCTCGACCGCGCGGGCGCGCTGGCGGCACAGGTCGGCTATGAGGGCGGTCACGAGTGGACGGAGCCGGTTCGCCGCGCGGCGGGCGAGTTCCTGAAGGGGCTGGCAGGGTAGACGATTGCTCGCGGTGCTGCGGGTGCTGCGGTGCGGCGGTGCTGCGGTGCGGCGGTGCGGCGGTGCTGCAGTGCCGCAGTGCTGTCGTGCTGCGGTGCTGCGTGCTGCCGGTCCCGCACTGCGGCAGTGCAGCACTGCGGCACTTCAGCACTACAGCACTACAGCACGACAGCACTGCAGCACTGTGGCACTGCAGCACCGCGGCACTGATACACTCTTCCGGTGTCATCCGGCCAATCGGCGACCGCCTCCAGCACGCCGGCTGGCGGCGGCTGGCTCTTTCGCCAGCGATCCTGGCTCCCCGTTCCGATTGCGATCGTGCTCCTTCTCGTGCGGTGGGGCATGGTGCGACATCCCTCGGTGTGGATTGCGGGTCCGCTGCTCGTGATCGCCGGCGAGAGCGTGCGATGGTGGGCTGTCGGGCAGATCGGCGTGATTTCGCGCACCCGGGCGACCCGCCTCGGCCCACTCATCACGTCGGGCCCGTTTACCCTCTGCCGAAACCCCCTCTACGTCGGCAACCTCATACTCTGGGCCGGCTTCACGGTGTGGTCGGGGCTGCTGTGGATGCTCCCGGCCACGCTCGGCCTGTTCGCGATCTATTACCGCAGCATCATCGATTGGGAAGAGGCCCTGCTCGCGGATCGCTTTGGCGAGGCGTATACGTCTTATGCAGCCGCGACGCCGCGCTGGCGACCACGAGTGGATCGGCTTGGGGCGGCCTTCGCCGCCAGCGCCATGCACCCCTGGCGCGACGTCGCCTTCAGTGAGCGGGGGACCCTCCTGGCTATAGCGGTTGGCGCAGGCCTGCTGATCGTTCGGCAGATGATCGGCTGACCTCCGCTTGGAAACCTGGCGCCGGCTTCATGCGTCGAAGTTGTTAGAAGCTTCGCTCAGTGTGGATCCGTTGTGGCGGCGAGGCTTTGGCCCCGCGTCAGCCTGTGAACCGTTCCAGGAGGTAACGTATGCGCACTTTGCCTCGTGTGGTGGCGGCGTGGCTCGTTGGATTGACGCTGGGTGTCGGCGCGGGCAGCCGAGCGGCTATAGCGCAGGAAACACCGACTGACATCGAGATTCGTCACCAACTGAATGCCCTGCCACGAATCAGCGTGTTCGACTGGCTGCAATGGAGTTACGAGAAAGGCACGGTCACGCTGTCGGGTTCCGTGTGGCGGCCGATTACGAAGCAGGACGCCGAAGCGGCAGTCAAGCGCGTCGCCGGTGTCGATACGGTCGTGAACAACATCGAGGTACAGCCCAACTCGCCGAACGACGATCGGATTCGCATGCGCGTCTATCGCGCGATTTATCGGCAGCCGTCGCTCGAGCGCTATGCGATCCAGTATGCGCCGCCGATTCGCATCATCGCGAAGAATGGTCGCGTGACGCTGGAAGGGGCGGTCGCCTCTGAAGCGGAACGGACGATCGCGAACGTCCAGGCGCGATCGGTGGGCGGCGTTTTCGAAGTGACGAACAATCTGAAAATTGCACCGTGAGGACTGTACCGTACCTGCGCACGCCACGTTACTGCGCCGTCCAGCCGCCATCGACGAAGAGCAGGCTCCCGGTGACGAACGAAGAGGCGCCCGACGCCAGGAATACCGTGGCGCCGGCAATCTCATGCAGCTCGCCCCAGCGGCCGAGCGGAATCTTGGCGACAAACGCGGCGTACTTGTCGGGGTCGTCCATCAGCGGCCGGTTCATCTCGGTACCGAACGGCCCCGGGCAGATCGCATTCACCGTCACGCCCTGGCTGGCCCACTCGACGGCGAGCACGCGCGTCAGGTTCGCGACGGCCGCTTTCGACGCCGCGTAGGGCGCACGGCCCGCAATCCCAATCACGCTCAGGATGGACCCCAGGTTGATGATTCGGCCCCATCCCCGGGCGGCCATACGGGGTCCGAACAGCCTGGCGCAGAGAAACGGGCCCTTGGCGTTCGTGTCGAGGACTGTATCCCAATCCGCTTCTGACAGCGTCTCGCTCGCGCCGCGGATGTTCACGCCGGCGTTATTCACCAGGATGTCGATCGGACCGAGCGCGCGCTCGGCCTCCTCACCGAGCCGCGTCACATCGGCGGCGACGGAAACGTTCGCGACGAGTCCGACGACCCGTCGGCCCGTTGCCGTGGCGATCTCGTGCGCCGCGAGAGTGGCGGTCTCCGGCGAGCGGCTGGTCAGCACCACGTCGGCGCCGGCCTGAGCCAGCGCTTCCGCCATTACCCTGCCGAGGCCACGTGCACCCCCGGTAACGACCGCACGGCGGTTGGTCAGACGGAACTGATCGAGGACAGAGATCGGCATAGAGACTTATTACGCTAGGATCTGCTTGTCAAAGCTTCAACGTCGTTCTCGCGTATTCCACCGACCGCCTGACGTTTTCATCCTCCGCCGCAATCTGCGCCTCGGGGCTCAGCCCCGTGATGGTCGGCAGCTCGCGAGTCCAGGCTTTGCCGAGCACGTCGTGTTCGAAGCGGGCGAGCGCTTCTGGCGCCGGACGATCGATCGCGACCCAATAGCGATCCGTCTTGTACGGCACCGGCAGCGGGTCGCGCGTGATCATCTCGAGGCACAGGGGAACGTCCGGCCGCGCGGCGCGAAGGACACCGATGATCTCGGCGAGCGGAAGAAAGCCGTCACCGAGCGGCACCTCCGACAATCCGAAGCCGTCGGCGGTTGGCTTCACCGCCATGTCCTTGAGATGGGTGGTGACGGCAAACGGCGCCAGCGTGCGAACGGTCTCGAGCGGCGACTCCAGCAGCGAGATGTTGTTGCCGAAGTCGACGCACGCGCCGACGCGCGGGCTGTCGATGAGATTGAGCAGCTCGGCGAGCTCGCTGGCATGCCAGTCCTTGTGGTTCTCGATGCCGACCCGAATCGGATGCGCGTTGAACGTCTTGCGCATGCCGACGAGCGTCGTGCGCCACTTCGTCGCCCACGTGGTCCAGTCCTCACGCGTCTTGAACGTTTCGTACCGCCGGCCATAGAGGAGCGCAACGCGAATGCGATCGACGCCGAGGGCCGTCGCCACGCCCGCCATCTCCTGATACGCCTCCGGGCTCTCCAGATACCGCGACGGCACCGACAGCTCCACCGTCAGTCCGCCTTCTGCCACCCGCTTCCGGAGGCCGGCGAGCGTCGGCGGATCCGTCGACGTCAGTTGCGACCAGTCGACCTGAGCGCCGCCCGAGCCGAACCGGTCACAGAGATCGAGCAGCGCCTCGGCGGGCAGGGCCGCGGCGGTGGATTTCAGGATGTCGCGGCCCTGCAGCATGCGGACGGCAAACGAGGTGTAGGCGAGACACATGCCGGTACGATTCCCCCGACCGCGCAGCCCGAGCGGCGCGGCCATCACGACCCCAAGAAACTCGCGCCTCGTCGTCATCCTCGTGAAACCTTCACCACCGCGGCGAGCTCGCGATCCCAGGGCGCACGGTACGTTTTTGTCAGCATGCCGTTGGCTTCGGGATCGCCTGTCAGCGAGTTTCGGGCGGCGTCCCAGTTCACGACGCGGCCGAGTCGGGCGGCGATGTTGGCGAGGTGGCAGGCGATGGCGGTCTGATGCGCTGATGCGAGATCCGAGGCCGGCTGCGCCCGGCTCTTGACGCTGTCGAGAAAGTTGCGGACGTGCGGCCGGAATTGATCGCGCACCTGTTCGTATCCGTCGTCTTTGACCGCCTCGGTGCGATACGTCGGCGCCCCCGTGTCGGCAGGCTGGCTGCGTGAAGCGCGGAATCTGCGATTCCGGCGTCAACGCGCGGTCGGGAGCGACTTCGAAGCCTCGGCGGTTGATGCTGAGCGTGCCCTTCGTGCCGTAGATCTCCAGACCGGCCTTGCCGCCGGCGGCGATCTCGCGGCTCGACCAGCTGGCCAGGAAGTCGGGATACTCGAAGATCGCATCGAAGACGTCCGGCGTTTCGCCGAAGCCCGTGAGCGACTTCCGTTGGGCGAACGCGGCGACTCGTCGCGGCACGTCGCCCGTGACCCACTGCACGATGTCGATCTCGTGCGCCAGCAGGTTCGTGGTCTGGCCGCCCGAGTAGGCATTGAACCATCGAAAGTGATAGAGGCATCTGGCGGGGTCGAACGCCACCTTGGGTGCCGGTCCGAGCCAGAGATCCCATTGGGCGGCCGACAGCGGTCGGCCGACCGGCTTGGTGAATCCCGGCAGGATGTTGCGAAACGCGCCGATGCGCGCGCCGCGCACATCGCCGATGTGCCCGTCGCGCAGAAGCGCCAGCGCGCGCTGATAGTGGCGGCCGGACCGTTGCTGCGTGCCGACCTGCACCACGCGCTTGCGCGCGCGTGCCGCGTCGAGCATCCACTCGCCCTCACGGAGCGCGTGTGTCAGCGGCTTCTCGACATACACGTCCTTGCCTGCGGCGCACGCGAGAATCGTCATCAGCGCGTGCCAATGGTCGGGCGTCGACACGACCACGGCATCGATGTCGGGCCTCTCCAGCATCTTCCGAAAATCGGGGAAGCGTGCGGGGTTGTTGCCTGCCGCGGCGACGCCTTCGTCCATCCGCTCGTCCGAGACCTCCGAGATACCGGCGATCTCGCAGTCGGGTTCGGCCTGGAAGTCGAGCAGGTGACGCTTGCCGATCAGCCCCATGCCGATGAACCCGACGCGGACGCGGTCGTTCGCACCGAGAACTCGCCGGCTCGAGGCAGCCGTTGCGGCGGATGCCGCCGCGATGGTTTTCAGAAAGGCGCGGCGAGTGGGCGTTGATTCCCCCACAATCACACCGCCGACGCATCCGGATGTTGCCACGGCGCCCGGTAGGGTCGGCTCAGAAGGCGATTCGCCTCCTCGTCTCCCACCACCTGGCCGCGCTGGTGATCCCACGCCAGCGACCGCCCGAGGCGCTGGGACATGTTCGCCAGAATGCACGCCGTCGCGGAGATGTACCCCTGCTCGATGTCGGCGACGGGCCTCTCGCGCGTCTCGATCGACTGCAGCAGGTTCTTCATATGCGCGCGGATGGCGGGGGCCACGTGCTTCTCCAGATCCTTCTCTGTCTTGTCCTCGGGAAACTGCTCGAGCTCGTAGGTCACGTCCTCGTGCACTGGAGTGCCGCCGCCGACGGGGATGAAGTCGTAGCTGTGAACGCTGGCTTTGAGCGTGCCCTTATCGCCGTAGATCGTGGCTCCCCATGGGTATTTGGGATCGGGAGGATCGCCCCAGCTCCGGTGTGTCCAGACGATTTTCAGGTCGTCGTAATCGAACGTTGCTTCCTGTGTGTCGGTGATGTTGGCCTTGCTGGCCTTGTCGACGAGGATGCCGCCCGTGGAGCTCACGCGCGTCGGCATGCCGAGGTCGAGCATCCAGCGCACCATGTCCAGCATGTGCACGCACATGTCGCCGACGATGCCGTTGCCGTATTCCATGAAGGCGCGCCAGCTCCTGGGGTGGACGAGCTTGTTGTATGGGCGCATGGGCGCCGGACCGGTCCACATCTCGTAGTCGAGCGATGCAGGAGCGGTCGTATCGGGCGGGTTCTCCCGCGCGCGCATGTGGTAGTAGCAGTAGGTCTCGACGTAGGCCACTTTCCCGAGCTTGCCCTCGCGAATGATTCGATCGCGCGCCGTCACCAGATGCGGCGTGCTCCGCCGCTGCATTCCCACCTGCACGACGCGCTGGTATTTTCGCGCCGCGGCCAGCATCGCCTGTCCTTCGGTGACGTCGACACTGATGGGCTTCTGGACGTAGACGTCGGCGCCGGCCTTGACCGCCTCGATCATCGGCAGCGCGTGCCAATGGTCGGGCGTCGCGATGAGCACGATGTCGAGATCCTTCTGCTTCAGCATCTCGCGATAGTCGGCGAACGTGCGCGGCGTCTTCTTCGACGCCTGCCGCGCGGCGACCTGGGCTGCGGCATCGGCGAGCATGCGCGAATCGACATCGCAGAGCGAGACGACTTCCACGGGCGCGACCTGCATCAACCGAAAGAGGTCGCACTTGCCGTACCACCCCGATCCAATGAGTCCGACCCGCTTGGCCCGGGTTGTCTGGGCGACGGCATAGCCGGGCAGCGCGGAAAGCGCCAGCGCGGCGCTGGCGTGTGTCAGGAATGTGCGGCGGTTCATAGCGTCCAAGCTTTTATCACCGCCCGCTCCGCATAGCAATGTGCCCCGCATCGATCCGATTAAGCAAATCTCCAGTTGGTCGGGTTGGGCAGGCAGGTTAGTCAGGTTAATCGGGTTCGGCAATGCGCCACCTGGCCAACCCGATGAACCTGATCAACCCGATGAACGCGGATAACCCGAGCAACCGGTCTGACGCGGATGGCAATGCGCCCGCACCGATCCGATAAAGCGAATCTCCAGTTGGTCGGGTTGGGAAGGCAGGTCAATCAGGTTGGCGGGTTCGGCAATGCGCCACCTGGCCAACCCGATGAACCCGATCAACCCGATCAACCCGATCAACCCCGATGAACCCGATGAACGCGGATGACCCGGAACATCGCGTCATCGCCCGCCGTCCAACCGCGTGGGACCGCCAGCGCCCGCCGGGGATAACCCGCATGGTGCCACGTCGCTCGATCTTCTCGCGTGTCTTCCGTGGACTCGCGGTGCTCGCGCTGTGCACAGGACCTGTGACCGCGCGGCAAGACAGTCAGAGTCGAGAGTCGGATCTCGATCAGTTCATGGCCGTCGTGCTGGCGCGTCGCGACGAGAACTGGAAGAAACTTCAGCAGTACCGTACTGGACGAGCGCGAGACTGCCGAGTTCCTCGGGCCCGGCAAGGTCCGCCTGTTCGGCCTCGACCGCGAGTACACGTGGTACATCCGCGACGGCATCTTCGTTCGTAGCCCGGTACGAGTAGACCGGGTCGCGCTCAGCGAGGCCGATCGCCGGCGCGCCGAGCAGGAATGGATCGACCAGGAACGGTCCCGAGACCGCGACAAGGCCGCCTCGGGCACCGAGTCCGCCAAGGCCGCCCGAGGAGCTGACGCGTCGAGCGGGCAGACCGCCGCAGGCGTGGAGGCGCTGCTGCAAGCGACGCGCGAGCCGAAGTTCGTGTCGGCGGCCTATTTCCTGCGTTTCAAATTCGAGGCTGGCCATTACGCGTTTGTCGGGCGTGAGACCTACCAAGGCCGGCAAGTCCTGCGCATCGAGTACTACCCCAGCAAGCTCTTCGCTGGCGAGAACGACGGCGCCTCCACCGAAAAACCAGATCCGACCGAGGAACGCCTCAGCCGGCAGATGAACAAGGTGGCTCGGGTCACGCTTTGGATCGAACCGGCGGAGCACCAGATCGTGCAGTACCGCTTCGATAACGTGGGCCTCGATTTCTTGCCGGGAAGGTCAATGGTCCGCGTCAACGGGTTCGGCGCGACCATGAAGATGGGCCAGCCGTTTGCCGGCATCTGGCTGCCACAGGGCATCGACGCCAGCGGCGGCTTTACGCTGGCCAACGGCACCTACGACGCCCGCTACAAGGTGACGTATCTCAACTACCGCATCGCCGACGTTCAGGTCAAGATCCGATGACGCCGGCCATCGTGGTTCTCCTCGCCCTTGTCGTGCGCCTCGCGCCGGCCGGTGCGGCGCAAACGCCTGCGGCGTCTCTGGCGCCTCCGGTGACGGAGCGCATCACCGGCATTCGCGTCCGCGGGAACCACACGACGCTTGATGCCGACGTCATTGTCCTCGCAGGCGCCCGGGTAGGGGATGCATTTGCCGCCGACACGCTGGCGGTCGTGAAGGCTCGGCTCGAGAAGAGCGACCGCTTCCGGTCCGTGGACGTCCTGAAGCGCTATGAGTCTCTCTCGGATCCGTCCGCGGTCCTGCTGGTGATCGTCATCGAGGAGCGCGTGGGGATCTCGGTGGCCGATCCTACACCTGGCCCGCTCCGCCGGCTGCGGGCGAACACGATGTGGCTGCCGGTCTTACGGTACGAGGACGGGTACGGCTTCTCGTACGGTGCGCGCGCCAGCTTCGTGGAGGTGCTCGGGCCGCGTTCCCGCCTCTCGGCGCCGCTCATCTGGGGCGGGGAGCGGCGCGCCACGGCGGAGGTCGAGCGCATCTTCGAGCGCGGGCCGCTCTCGCGCATCCAGGCGACAGGCGGTGTGTGGCAGCGCGAAAGTCCCGCGCTCGATATCGCCGACCGGCGCGAAGGAGCGGCGCTTCTCGCGGACCGGGAGGTCACGCCGTGGTTCCGCATCGGCGCTAACGTCAGCGCGCAGTCCGTGCATTTCGGCGACACGAACGACACGCTGCGCACGGCCGGCATCGTGGCTACGCTCGATACGCGACGGGATCCGGCCTTCCCGCGCAACGCCGTCTACGCGTCGGTCGGGTGGGATCGCCTGTGGTTTGATCAGGCAGCGGACAGCAGTCGGCTTACGACAGACATTCGAGGCTTCCTGGGCCTCTTCGGCCAGAGCGTGCTGGCCGTTCGCCTGCAGCAGACGCGCGCCGCCGACACGTTGCCCGTGTTCGAACAGCCCTTGCTCGGCGGGACGTCGTCGCTCCGTGGCTTTCCCCTGGGCTTCCGGTACGGCGATCGGATGGCGGCCGGAACACTCGAAATCCGCCTTCCCGTCTCGTCTCCGCGCCATATAGGCCGAGCCGGCATCGCAGTGTTCGCCGATTCCGGCGCCGTGTACGATGCGCACACGACGCTCGACCACGCGAAGTTCGACACCGGTATCGGGGCCGGCTGGTTCATGCAGTTGCCCGTGCTGTCGTTCAGGCTCGACGTGGCGCACGGACTGAACGCCGGCACGCGTGCGCACCTGACGCTCGGCGTGACTTTTTAGCGATGCGCACCTACAGGGTTATCATCGGCCATGCCAAATCGAGCACGGTTGGTGCGGATCCTGGCGTCTCTTGTATAAGACCTCTAATGGATGGATGCCGGTCGACGCGCGCTCGACGTACGGCACGGAGAAAGGCGGTGCGAATCGTGTCGGTTTCGCGCCGGTCCTGACCACGGGGCTCCGGATGGAGGTGACCCTGCAGCCGTCGTGGTCGGCGGGAATTCTCGAATGGTCCGTTGGCGCAGAGCCGTGAGCCCCCACGCGTGGTTGTGGCGCCGGCCGTCGGTGGCCTCAATCGTTCTCGTTCTGGCAGCGGGCGCATTCGCCGCCGTCGGGCTCCATGCTCTGATCTCCGCGGCACCCGACGTCGTAACGCTGTCGATCATCGGCACCAACGATCTCCACGGCGCGGTGGTGTCACGTGACGGCCGCGGCGGCTTGGCTGTCTTCGCCGGCTTCCTGGAAAATCTTCGTGCCTCCCGCGCCCGCGACGGTGGCGCAGTCCTCGTGTTCGACGGCGGCGACATGTTTCAGGGCACGCTCGAGTCCAACCTCAACGAAGGAGCCGCTGTCGTCGCCGCGTATAACAGGCTGGGCTACGCTGCCGTCGCGATCGGCAATCACGAGTTCGATTTCGGCCCGTCCGGCGAACGCGCAACCCCGCGGGAGGCGACAGACGACCCGCGCGGCGCGTTGAAGGCACGCGCGCAGGAAGCGCGGTTTCCGTTTCTGGCCGCGAACCTGATCGACACGAACTCCGGCGAAGCCGTGCGGTGGAAGAACGTCCAGCCCTCCGCGCTCATCCGTGCCGGAGGCATCAGCGTCGGAGTCGTGGGGGTGACCACGATCCGAACGCTGAGGTCGACCACTTCCGCCAACACGATTGGGCTCACCATCGCGCCGCTCGTCCCCACGATCGTCACTCAAGCCACACGTCTGCGCGCCGAGGGCGCCGCCGTGATCGTCGTCGTGGCGCACGCAGGCGGCCGATGCACGCGGTTCGAAGACCCCGCCAACACGTCGTCCTGTGAGCAGCCGTCGGAGATTGGCGAGGTGGCGTCTCGGCTTCCGAAAGGGTTGGTCGACGTGATCGTCGCCGGCCACACGCATTCGGGCATCGCGCACGAGATCGCCGGTGTGGCGATCATCGAAGCGTTCATGTCTGGGCGCGCCTTCGGTCGAGTGGACCTGACGGTCACCCGCGAGCGTCCGCACGTCATCGGCCGGCGGATTTTCCCGCCGCGCGACGTCTGCGCACGCGAGGACCCGAAGACGAGGCGCTGTGCGGATCCGTCCCGCAACAAGGAAGCCGTCCGCGTGCAATACGAAGGGAAGGACGTGGCGACGGATCGCGCGGTCGAGGCGGTGCTGGCGCCGGCCATCGAAGAAGCGCGTCATGTGAAGGAGGCAAGCCTCGGCGTCCACCTCGACACCGCTATTCGCCGTGCGCACTCGGCGGAATCGGCGCTGGGGAATCTGTTCGCCGACTCGATGCTGGAATCGGTGAAGCACGCCGACGTGGCGATTACCAACGGTGGTGGGCTGCGCGCCGATCTTCGGCCCGGACCGCTGACGTTTGGCGATCTCTACGAGGCGATGCCCTTCGACAATCGCCTCGTGCGGCTGCGGCTCACCGGGGAAGAGCTCACGCGCGTGCTTTCCGCGAATGTCGGGGCCTCGACCGGCATCCTGTCGGTGGCAGGTGTCGTGGTGCGCGCCGCGTGCCACGAGGGCGTGCTCCAGACGACGGTCACTCGACGGTCCGGCGCTGCGATTCGGCAGGACGAGGAACTGACGGTGGTGACGAGCGACTTCCTCGCCACGGGCGGCGACGGCGCCTTTGGTCCCGTGGGCATACTTCGCGTCGTGGACGCCGGCGACGACGGGCCGCTCGTGCGAGACGCCATCGCGGAGCGCCTTCGAGAGCGGGGTGGGCATCTCGGCAAGCAGCAGGTATTCGATCGGTCACATCCCCGCTGGACGTACCCCGGCGACCGGCCCGTCCGGTGCCACGCCGACTGATCCGCTGCCGTCATCACGCCGGGAGGGGAAGACCGTTCGTGGTGACCTTGTCGAGAATGGCAAACATCAACGACCGCATGCATTGGCTCCTGGCGGCAAGGGACGGGCCGCACGCAGTGCGCCCCTACTTAAATGCCACGCGCAGCGTGGCGGCGTAGTCGCTCGGCGGCGTGCCGGGGAGCGTGACGTGCAGGCCAGAGGCATCGCGTTTCCACGTGATCTTCGTTTTCGATCCCAGCAGCGCTACGTCGACAATCTCGCGCGTTGCGTGCGGCGCTGCCGGTGGCGAGCGACGTGATGGTGGCGCGCCCGTCGGCCGGCCACGCCAGCAGAATCGCGTAGAGCGTCGTCGCCCTTCGTCGTGAAGCGGACGTCCTGCGGCGTGAACGCCTGCCGCTTCGTGTCGGTGAACGGCCCTTCGACGACCGCGGTCGGCCCTTCGCCGAAGACCTTCCACGGCCGCGTGCCGTAGATCGCCTCGCCGTTCACCGCCAGCCATCCGCCGATCTCGCCGCAGCATCTGCTGCTCGGGCTCGGGAATCGTGCCGTCCGGCTGCGGGCCGATGTTGAGCAGGAGGCGCCGTTCTTGCTCACGATGTCGATCAGGTCGTCGACGATCGAGTCGACGCGTCTTGTAGTCCTGATTGGCGATGTAGCCCCAGGAGTTCTTCGAGACGGAGGTGTCGGTCTGCCAGAAGAGCGGACGGATGGCGGCCAGCTGTCCGCGCTCGATGTCGAGGACGCCGGCGCGGTCCGGAAACGACTCGCCGCCGTGCTTCTTGTAGTTGATGGCGACGCCCGCGTTCCACTCGCGCGCCGCGGTTGTAGTAAAAGGCGGCGAACTTCTGCAGGTGCGGCTGGAAGGCCGGCTGCGCGATCCACCAGTCGAACCAGACGAGCTGCGGGTGATACTTGTCCACGAGCTCCGCCGTGCGCGCCAGCCAGTCGTTCAGAAACGCCGTCGTCGGCGGCGTCTTTTGCGCTTCCGACGTCTTGCGGTCGACGGCCGGACCGTAGAACGCCGCGTATCGGGGATCGCGCACGTCGGAATCGAAGGTCTTGCCCTGGTCGAAGAACCACCAGTGCTCCGCGCGATGCGACGAGACGCCGAAGACCAGCCCTTCGGCGCGGACGGCGGCGGCCAGCTCGCCAATCACGTCGCGCTTCGGCCCCATCTTCGCCGCGCTCCACTCGGTGAGTGCGCTGTCGTACATCGGGAAGCCGTCGTGGTGCTCGGCCACCGGCACCACGTAGCGCGCGCCTGAGGCCTTGAAGAGCGCCGCCCACGCTCTCGGGTCGAATCGCTCGGCCTTGAAGCGCGGGATGAAGTCCTTGTAGCCGAACTGCGATTGCGGGCCGTAGGTCTTGACGTGATGCGCGAATTCCTTCTCGCTCTTGTCGTACATGTTCCGCGGGTACCACTCGTTGCCGAACGCGGGCACCGAGTAGAGCCCCCAGTGAATGAAGATGCCGAACTTGGCGTCTTCGTACCACGCGGGCACTACGAAATGCTCGAGCGAGGCCCAGGACGGCGCGAAGGGGCCCCTCGCGGCGACCTCATCCACCGTGTGGACGATCTCGGCGACCCGCGCATCGAATGCCGACGAGGCGTTCTGGCTGCGGGCCGGGCTCTGGCTGAACATCAACAACACGACGACGAGGACAGCAGCTGGTCGGTGCATGGCGATGCAGAGTGTAACTGAAGACGGATATTCTTCGGGCTACGGGCTACGGCTCGGGCTACGGGCTACGGGCTACGGGCTTCGGGTTACGGACGTTCGAAGATTCGCCACAGTTGTGGAGGCGGGGCTTCAGCCCCTGCAGGCTGACGGTGCCGTGTGTGCCGCACTGTGCTGCAGTGCTGCAGTGCGGCAACGTCGCTAAGGGGGACGATCGTGCGTAACTGGACGGGGAAGTGGGTCGGCACTGCTGACGTTTGCCTTGTTGACCGGGCTCGTGCAACCCGATGGCGGCGCAGAACGAGTCGCGCGATCCGCTGCCGGTGCCGGACGTAGCCCCGTACAAGACCCTCAAGGGCGACTTCCATCTGCACAGCGTGTTTTCCGACGGTCGTGTGTGGCCGACGGTGCACGTGCGCGAGGCGTGGCGCGATGGTCTGGACGTCATCGCGTTCACCGAGCATGCCGAATACCACCCGAACGCCCCGGACGTGCGCATCGACGGCAACAGGTCGTTCGAGATCGCGAGGCCCCTTGCCGAACAACTGGGCCTTCTTCTGATTCGAGGCGTCGAGATCACGAAGCCCGATCCTCCGGCGCCTTCCGTCCTTCCTGAGGGATCGGCGCACTTCAATGCGCTCTTCATCACGGACGCGAACGCGCTGAACACCCCCGATCTGATGCAGTCCCTGCGGGCGGCCAAGGCGCAGCACGCCTTCGTCTTCTGGGATCACCCGCGCTATGGCGTCGCGCGCGCGCAGTGGTTCCGGCCGATTGCACGCGCGTTCGACGAAGGGCTGTTCCAGGGCATGGAGCTCGTGAACGGCGTGGACTTCTACGACGAGGCGTACCCGTGGATCGCCGAACGGCAGCTCACGATTCTCGCCACGAGCGACAGGCACGACCCGATGCCGCCGCGCACCACCGGCTTCCGGCGTCCCATCACGCTGCTGTTCGTACGGTCGGCCGACGCCGAGGGCGTTCGCGAGGCGCTCGACACCCGCCGCACAGCGGCCTGGCTTGGCGACGACGTATGGGGCGCCGAGGAGTTTTTGAAGGGGCCTCTGGGACGGCGCGGTGACGGTACGGGCCGAGGTGCGCCGGACACCAGGGGCCGGGCCGATGATCGTGTTTCAGAACCGCTCGGCAATCGCGATGCAGATCCACATACGGCAGCGGCCCGCCTGGCTACGCGTGGGTCAGGGCACAGGGGTCATTCCCGAGCGCGGCGAGCTCGCGCTTTCGGTCGGTCTCGAGTCTGACGCCCCCGCCACGACGGACTTCATGATCGAGCTCGACGTGCGTAATTTGCATACGTCTCCCGGCACCAATCTCATTGTGCGTGTTCCGCTGCGTCTCCAGTAGGGGCGCATTGCAATGCGCCCAGCGAGGGTGCATCCTGTTGGTCGGGCGGATGACAATCCGCACCGTCGTGGTCATCCCATGTGCATCGAGTTCCTCGCGCGCTGGCGTCAGTTTTATCCACAGATTGCACAGAGGACAAGATACGTGCTCGACCGGCGGTCGGCCGCGAAGCGGCCGACGACGTGCGGGGACGCGGGACCCGAAGATGAGAGCCCGCTCTTGAAGTTCCTTGAAGACTCTCATCTTCGGTCCCGCGACCCCGCACGCGCGGCTACCGCCGCGCCGCCGGTCGAGCGTGTCCTGGCGAGCGCGCGAACACACAAGGCAAGCAGCTTCGAATGTGAAAAGACCAGCGGCGTTGCCCCTGAGAATCCGTGAAATCTGTGTAATCGGTGGATTGAATTCTGTTCTTGGTTGGTCGGCGAACACGAGAATGCCCGATCCTCGGGTTCTCGATTTCTACGCGCGCAGCTCGTAAGTCCGGCCGGGCCCGGTCTCGAACTCGATGACGTTGCCGCCAATCGGGGGGAGCGTGCCGAGCACGGCGCCAGGCGCGACGATGGGATCGGCGACGGGATGCACGCGATAAAACGGGATTGGCGTTCGACCCGGTCGGCGGGCCGCGGCGAAGCGCCCGTCACGGTCACCGGCGACGGCGTTTGCACGCGGCACACTCCTCCCAGCCGCGATCGGATCGTCGCGCGGACGACCCGGCGCTCTGCCCAGTCGAGGTCCAACTCGAATCCTCCGCGCGCTCGCAGTCCCTGGACACGACCCGAGGGCCAGGCCGAAGGCAGCGCCGGCAGCAGATCGATCTGTTCTGCGTGGCTCTGCACGAGCATCTCGACGATGCCCGCGACCACGCCGAAGTTGCCGTCGATCTGGAACGGCGGATGCGCGTCGAAGAGATTCGCGTACACGCCGCCTCCCGCGTAGCGTTCGACGAGGCTCTCCTCGACCAGCCTGAGCAGGTTCTTCAGGAACCTGAACGCGCGGTCGCCATCGCGGAGCCGCGCCCACGCGTTGACCTTCCAGGCCAGACTCCAGCCCGTGCCGCCGTCTCCCCGCAGCTCCAGCGATCGGCGCGCGGCGGCGAAGAGCGCCGGCGTCGCCGGCGTGATCTGCCGCCCGGGGAACAACCCGAACAGATGTGAGAAGTGGCGATGCTCGGGCTCGGCAGGCGGAAAGTCTTCGGCCCATTCCTGCAGCGCGCCCACGGAGTTGATGTGATACGGCAGCAACCGCGCGAGCGCAGCTTCGAGCCTGGCGGAAAGAGGCGTGCCATGTGCCCAGCACCGCGTCGGCCTGGAGCAGGTTCCGGAAGAGATCCCAGACGAGCGCCAGATCCATGGACGCTGCTTGCGTCACGGCGGCGCGCGTCCCATCGGGCAGCACGAACTTGTGCTCGGGCGACGTCGACGGCGCCGTCACGAGTTGGCCGTGCCCGTTGTCGACGAGCCAGTCGAGACAGAACTCGGCCGCGCCCGCCATCACCGGATAGGCGCGCGTTCGGAGGTAGGCCCGGTCGCCCCCGAAGGCGTAGTGCTCCCAGAGGTGCTGCGCCAGCCACGGTCCGGCCATCGGCCATAGCGCCCAGACCGGATCGCCGTCACCGTAATTGCCGACTGGCGCCGACTGGCGCCAGAGATCGGCATTGTGATGAGCGGTCCACCCCCGAGCCCCGTAGTTGGTGGCCGCCGTCTTTGCGCCGGTGATCGACAGGTCCTCGACAAGCGAGATCAGCGGCTCGTGCAGCTCGGCGAGGTTCGCGGTCTCGGCCGGCCAGTAGTTCATCTCGGTATTGATGTTGACGGTCCAGTTCGAGCTCCACGGAGGCCGCACCTGGTCGTTCCAGATGCCCTGGAGATTCGCCGGCTGCGTTCCTGGCCGGCTGCTCGCGACGAGCAGGTACCGACCGTAATCGAACAGCATCGTCACCAGCTGCGGATCCGTCGCGCCGAGCGTGGCAATCCGCTCGTCGGTTGGAAGATCCGTCTTCGCCGTCGTCGCTCCCAGGTCCAGCGTCACGCGCCCCATCAACGAGCGATGATCCGACACGTGCGCGGCGCGCAGCTCGTCCCATGACTGCGCGGCCGCTGCCGCGACCTGGCGCTCGACGAGCGCCGCCTCGTCACGCCCCTCGCGCACCGGCGACTTGTCGAAGCCGTTGAAGCTGGTCGCTGCCGCAAGAACGAGCACCGCGCCCGTCGCGCCCTCCACGTGCAGGCCGTCGCGGTCGATGCGCGTACGCCCGTCGCGCACGATGGCGCGCAGCCGAGCCTCGAACCGCATGCCGCCCGCGTCGTCGTACACGAACCGGCACGGCTTGATCGTGGTAGCTCGGATCGACGTGAGCCGGCGCGCGTCCGCGCAGGCGCAGATCCAGGTCCCTCTGTTCCGTCGCGGTGCGAAGCAGGCTCGTGAGGCGCGCGACGAACGTCAGCCTTCCAGGACGATCGGTCGTGAGGTGGATGGCGAGGACCTGCGCCGGGTGGCTCGAGAAGACTTCGCGCGTGAACGTGGCGTCGCCCACCTTGTAAGTCAGCGACGCGATGCCTGTCGAGAGATCGAGTTCACGACGATAGTCGCGCCCGACGTCGCCGTGCTCGAAGACAAGCGCCAAATCGCCGAGCGGCTGATAGGACTGCGTGAACGGTCCCATCATCTGCCTGGCCAGACGATCCGCCGTGACATAATCGGCGGCAAAGATCGCCTTTCGGATCTCCGGCAGCACCGCGCGCGCCTTCGGGTTATTCCAGTCCTTGGGACCTCCGGACCACAGCGTGTCGTCGTTCAGTTGCAGCCGTTCCTCGGCGACACCGCCGAAGACCATCGCGCCCAGGCGCCCGTTGCCAACGGGCAGGGCTTCGACCCAGCGCTCTGCGGGCCGCCGATACCAGAGCGGCGACGGGAGCGCAGGGGATACGGCTGTCTGACTGGAGTGTCGCGCGACTGCCGTCGGCGCCAGCGCGGGCACGCTGGCCATCGCGAGGACCCGCTGGACGAAGGCGCGCCGTGAGATCGACGCGAAGTCGGGTGGACGGCTCACGCCGTGTAGCGCGCCGCCGGGGCCGCCGGTTCGAGGCGCGCGCCTCGAGATGCGAAGAGCAGATCCAATCCGGCGATGCGCCCGGTGTGAAACGTGAGCACGACGACCACCGCGACGAGCTCGATGAGATTCTTGCTCACGAGGAGGTACGTGCCTTCCTGGCCGGGGGCAGGTGCACCGCTCATGGGAATCGCCGTGACGTAGAACAGGGCGAGGAGCGCCATCGCTCCCCAGCAGCCGAGACGCGTGAACAGCCCCAGCGTGAGGGACAGGCCGACGAACACGAGGGCGAACGGAACGATGACGTCGACCCATAGCACCATCCGCGATGCCGCGAGCGAGTGAAACACGTTGGCGAAAGGGCCGGTGGCCGCTCTGAGATACCCTGCGGCGCTCCAGGGCGCGAGGGGCTGACCCGTGCTCGACCAGCCTGGCAGCGCGAGCTTGTAGAAGCCCTCGTACAGAAAGTGCCAGCCGATGAGCGTCCGCAAAAAAACGACGCTCACCGCCTGCATGCGCGACAGTCGGGTCATCCCAAGGCTCTCCCGTGAGTCAGGGTACGTGCCGCCGGTGACGCGTCGATTGCCAGGCGGGTCTTCTGCTCGACGGCGTCGAAGGCCGTGATGCACGCGCGCGCCGATCCGATTGCGCGGTCCGGCCCGCAGGCGAGCGGTCGGCCGGTACGAATGGTCGTGCAGAAGGAGGAAATCTCGCTTCGATAGGCGACCAGCCGGTCCGCGCCGGTCGTGGTCGCCGCCGTCGCGGAGCGCCCAGCCGCATCGGCAGCCCGGCTCTCCGAGGCTTCGAGCGCCGGGCCCGTGCCACGAGGCGTGACCTCGATGCCCGTGGCCGCCGGTTGCCCCGTGCCCTCATCGAAGAGGAACGCCTCAGCTTCGCCGCGCAGGATGAGTGTCCCTTTCGTGCCGAAAAACGCTTCGTAGTAGTGATCGAACGCGTTGGACTCAATCGACGAGAAAACAGCGGTTCGTCCGCCCGGGTACTCGAACGTGGCGTACACGTGATCGCCCACTTCCCGCTGCGCGTCCTTGAACCGGTAGACGCCGCCTGTCCCCATGGTCGCCACGGGCTCTGCGCCGAAGAACCAGTTGACGATGTTCACCTGGTGGCTGGCGAGCTCGGCGAGAAGGCCTCGCGAGTAGCGCTTGTAGAGACGCCAGTTGATCAAGTGGTCGAACGTGGGGTAGCCCCACTTCGACGGATCGTAGTCGGGGGAGGGGGGTTCGCCCTGTCGCCGCCAGTTGCCGTTGCGGTGCCACACGATGCGCGACAAATACACGTCGCCGAGCGACGCCGGGCTTGATGATGCCCTCGAACGCCGCCTGGTACATGGCGTTGTAGTTGCGCTGATAGCCAATCTCGAGCACGCGGTTGTTGGCGACCGCGGCCGAGCGCATGCGCTCGCATCCGGCGAGGTCCCACGCCATCATCTTCTCGCAGAGCACGTGCTTGTCGGCCTCGAGGCAGGCCGCCGTGATGTCGGCATGAGTCCATAAGGGGACGGCGATGATCACCGCCTCGACGTCTTCGTGCGTGATCATGTCGCGCCACTCGGCGTAGTGCTTCGCGGCGGGCAGCTTTCGCTTCTGCAGGACCTCGTCGGCCTTGGCGAGCTGGTTCGGGTTGATATCGGCCATCGCGAGGACAGTGCCGAACTGCGGATCGACCTCGCCGAGGAGCACGCGGCCCTCGCCGCCCACGCCGATGAACCCGATGCGGACAGGGCCGCCGCTGACGGGTCCTTTCACCGCTGCCGCCACGCCGAGTCCGGCGAGAGCAGGCACGCCGGCCACCGCCTTCAGAAAATTCCGCCGACCGACGGTCTGTTGTTCCGGCGTCAAGTTCACTTGCAGTCCTCCACGATTGCGCCTCGACAGCCACCCAAGGCAATCGTCTGCTCGCGGCCATCGTCCGGTGTGATGAGAGCCAGCGTTCCGGGGTGCGCCTCACAATAGCTTTGCGCCAGCCCCACACCGCCCACAAAGAATGCCGTGGCCAGGGCATCCGCCGTTGCCGCATCCGCGGTGACGACCGACGCGCTCACGATACCCGAACACGGAAGCCCCGTGCGCGGGTCGAGGACGTGCGCGTGCCGCACGCCCTCGATTCTCGAGATACTGCTCGCCGGCGCCGCTCGTGCCGAGCGCCGCGTTGCGCAGACGGAGGCGCACGAGCCGGCGGGAGCCGCGCGCCGCGGTCACGTCCACAGGCCAGCCCGGCCGTCCACCGCCAACCGCCACGACGGAACTGCCGCCCGCCGAGACGAGGGCCTCGGCGACGCCATGAGCGCGCAACGCCTGGGCCACGGCCTGCACGGCATAGCCCTTGCCGATGGCGCCGAGATTCACAGAGACGCCAGCGCCTGCCAGGCGGGCCGTGCGCGTGTCGACGTCCAGCACGATCTGCTGCATGCCCACGAGTGCCCGCGCCGCAGCGAGATCCGCCTCTGAAGGGACCTGCGGCTGCCGGCGGAGGAATCCCCAACAGGCGCTGAGGGGTGTGGACGTGATGTCGAAGGCGCCCGCAGTCGCGGCGGAGAGCTCGTGACAGCGTGCCAGCAGCGCGAACAGCTCGTCGCTGAGGCCGACCGCCGACGCGGCGCCCGACTGGTTCAGGAGCGAGAGCTCGCTCGTTGCACGGAAGATCGAGAGCGCGGCCTCGAGGCGATCGGCCTCTTCGAGCGAGGCCCGCGCCGTCGCGATATCCGCGGCCCGCTCGCCGGGCAGCGTCACCTCGAACCGGCACGCCATCGCGCGGCGAAATACACGAATCCAGTGCCCTTCAGGCGCGGGTCGGACAGGCCGCGCGCGGCCGAGGCTCAGGAGCCCACGGCGCGAGACGCCGTCGCCGAGCGGGGTGGGCCCCGACGCGTTGGGGAACGATCTCATCACGTTGGGGCCAAACCGATAAAGTGTACTCCAGACCTTAGAGGACCCAAACTCGCCGACGCCCGGGCCCGCTGTCGAGCCTGATACGAATGTAGCGCGGAGCTTCAGCTCTCGAAGGAGGACCTCTGCGCGGGGCCGGACCTGAAGGTCCGGTTTACAAACGAACACTGTCAACACTTGTCCAGGTAAGCGCACAGCCGAAGTTGATCCAAGATGACGACCATGAAGGGGCAAGCATGATCGGCATCGACCAGGCACGCACGCCACGCGACCTGTTGCCGCGAATCGAACAGGTCTTCGCGTTATCCGCCGTCAAGATCCGCGCGCTCGAAGCGCGATGGCCGGCGGCCGACGGCGCGCCCGTCTTCACGATCGACGGCCGCTACGCCGCGCGGGGCTGGACCGAGTGGACGCAAGGCTTTCAGTTCGGGGCCGCCATCCTGCAGTTCGACGCGACCGGCGAACGCGAGTTCCTGGATCTCGGACGATCGCGGACGGTCGAGCGGATGGCGCCGCACCTGACCCACGTCGGCGTCCACGATCACGGCTTCAACAACGTCAGCGCGTACGGGTCGCTGTGGCGGCTGGCTCGCGAGGAGCGCATCGACGCCGCCGACTGGGAAGTGCACTTCTACGAGCTGGCCCTCAAGGTGAGCGGCGCCGTGCAGGCGCGACGGTGGACCCCCATTCCCGGTGGTGGCTTCATTCACTCGTTCAACGGCGCGCACTCCCTATTCGTCGACACGATTCGATCGCTGCGTGCCCTTGCGCTCGCGCATCGCCTCGGACATCGATTGGCCGAGGAGCAGGACCGCCAGGTGAGCCTGCTGGACCGGCTGATCCAGCACGCGCGCGCCACCGCCGAGTGGAACGTCTATTATGGCACCGGGCGCGATGCGTATGACGTACGCGGACGCACCGCTCACGAGAGCCTCTTCAATCCCGCCAACGGTTCCTATCGAGGCCCAAACAGCCAGCAAGGCTACTCGGCGTTCACCACCTGGACGCGCGGGTTGGCGTGGGCGGTTCTCGGGTTTGCCGAGCAGCTCGAGTTCCTCGCGACGTTGTCAGACGATGAGTTGTCGCAGGTGGGTGGCCGGGAAGAGATCGACCGCTGGATGATGTCGGCGGCGGTCGCGACGGCGGACTACTACATCGAGAGCGCTGCGAGCGACGGCGTGCCCTATTGGGATACCGGCGCGCCGGGGCTTGCGGCCCTTGGGGACTGGGGCAGCCGGCCGGCCGATCCGTTCAACGATCATGAGCCCGTCGACAGTTCCGCGGCGGCAATCGCGGCACAGGGCTTACTGCGGCTTGGACGGATCATCCAAGCGCGGGGCGAAGACGCGTCGCGATACGAACAGGCGGGCCTTCACACGCTCGACACGCTGTTCGATTCGTCAGGCCCCTATCTGTCGACGAGCTCATCGCATGAAGGGCTGTTGCTGCACTCCGTCTATCATCGGCCGAACAGCTGGGATCACATTCCGCCGGGGAGTCGCATCCCGCGCGGCGAATCCAGTCAATGGGGCGACTACCATGCGCGTGAAGCCGCGCTGTACGTGCAGCGGCTCGCGCGCGCCGAGCCGTACCTGACGTTTTTCGGCCCGTGATAAGGCGATTGATTGACGGCGATCTCTGATCGCGGGGCTGACCGCCTCCGCCGAAGGCTACGGCGAGTCCGCCGAAGCATTGCGAAGGCGGAAGCCCCGCCGCCGCAGCTATCCTTTTTGTGACGCCACAGCTATCTTTTGTGACGGCACAGCGTCTGTTGTCGCTGCACAGCGCCGTCGTGCATGTGGGGCGCCTGTCTTTCGTGGCGGCGGGGCTTTAGCCCGGCGACAACTGAGTCCCTGAACAACAACGATGACTGACCAACAGAACAGACGTCCGGTCGCGATCGTGACGGGAGGGACACGGGGGATCGGCCTCGGCATCGCGCGTGCGCTGGCCGGGTCGGGATGGGATCTCGCGATCTCGGGTCTCCGGCCGGTGGTCGACGTCGCGCACGTCGTGGAGGAGCTCTCCGCCGCCGGCGCGACGGTGAGTTATGCTCCCGCCGACATATCCGTCGCCGCCGATCGCGCGCGCTTGGTCGCCTCCGTCGGGGAGCGCTTCGGCCGCGTCAACGCGCTCGTCAACAACGCCGGCCGCGCGCCACGCGAGCGCAAGGATGTGCTCGACGCCACCGAGGCCAGCTTCGAGGAGGTACTCCGTACCAATCTGCAAGGGCCGTACTTTCTCACCCAGCAGGTGGCGCCGCTGCTGCTCGATGCGCGGGCGGCCAATCCGTCGTCGCCGGCGACGATCGTGTTCATCACGTCGGTCTCGGCCGCGATGGTGTCGCTCAATCGAGGCGAGTACTGCGTGAGCAAGGCGGGGCTCGCCATGGCCGCCAGCCTTTTTGCCGTGCGGCTTGCGGCACACGGCGTCGCGGTGTACGAGGTCCGGCCGGGCATTATCGCCACCGACATGACCGCCAGCGTCAAGGATGTTTACGATCGGCGCATCGACGATGGATTGGTGCCCGACGGCCGGTGGGGCACCCCCTCCGACGTGGGCCGCGTCGTCGCTGCGTTGGTGCGCGGAGATGTCCCGTACGCGACCGGCTCGGTGATCCACGTCGATGGCGGCCTCGCGATCCCGAGGTTGTAGGGATTAGACCGCGACTCGCTTGAATTGACAATGCACAACGCTGGTGCAGCGCGCAGAAGAGGCCGAGCACGCCGAATCGATCTCAACGCCGAAGCCCGCTGAGATCGCAAAGTACTGAGAGCTCTCTGCGGGCTCGGCGTACTCCGCGTTTGATCCGTCTCTGCGGTCTCCGCCGAGGGAATGCGCCATCTTGTGTCGTCTACTCAAGTGAGCTCTGGGTTTGAACGTGGTTTAAACGGAGAGACTCGATGTCTGTGCCGCGTCAACTAGTGCTTGCTTCGCTGCTCGTCCTGCCCGTGCTGCTGATTGCGCGACAGCACTCTGCGGATTCGAAGGAGTCCGAAATGTCCGACGTGCGCTTCATGACGCTCGATCCGGGCCACTTCCATGCCGGCCTCGTGCAGAAGGAAATGTATCCGGGTGTCGCCGCGCGCGTGGACGTCTATGCGCCCCTCGGCGCGGATCTCATCGGGCACCTCGCTCGTATCCAGGCGTTCAACAGCCGGGCCGATCAGCCCGCGTCGTGGCGGCTGGAGGTGCACACCGGACCCGATTTCTTCGAGCGCATGCTCGCCGAACGGCCGGGCAACGTCGTGGTGCTGTCGGGGCGCAATAAGGGAAAGATCGATCGGATTGCGCGGTCGGCCGCATCCGGACTGCACGTACTCGCCGACAAACCGTGGATCCTCCAGTCCGCCGATCTGCCGCTGCTCGAGAAATCGCTCGCCGATGCCGACGCGAAAGGCGTGATCGCCTACGACATCATGACGGAGCGGTTCGAGGTGTCGAGCGTCGTCCAGCGCGCCCTCGTCAACGACCCGGCGGTCTCAGGCGGCATTCCACCCGGAACGGCCGACAAGCCTTCCGTGTACATGGAGAGCATCCACCATTTAATGAAGGTCGTCGCGGGCGCCCCGAACATCCGACCCCCTGGTTCTTCGATACCTCTGAGCAGGGAGATGGGCTCAACGACATCGGCACTCACCTGGTTGACCTCGTCCAATGGACGCTCTTTCCGGATCGCGCCATCGACTATCGGACCGACGTGAAGGTGCTGGCCGCGCAGCAGTGGCCGACGGCCATTCCGGAAGCCGACTTCCGCCGCGTCACCAACGCGCCCGCCTTCCCGCCTGCGCTCCAGCGCAAGGTCGTGAACGGGTCGCTGCAGTACCGACTGCAATACGCTCGTCTCCTACACCGTCGCCGGCGTTCACACGGCCCTCAACGTAATCTGGGATTGGGAAGCGCCCGCGGGTGCAGGCGATCGACACTATGCCGTCTATCGTGGCGCGAAGGCCGCCGTCGAAGTACGCCAGACGAAGAACGACAAGTACCAGCCGGAGGTGTACGTGATGCCGAACCGGCCGCAGGACCTCGCGCTCGTTCAGGCGGCCATTGAGACGAGGCTCGCCGCGCTTCAGGCCACGTATCCGGGAGTGACCGCGGAGCGGCGCGGGGAGGAAATCCACATCGCCATTCCCGAGCGGTTTCGCGTCGGTCACGAGGCGCACTTCGCGCAGGTGACGCGCAACTTCCTCGGCTATCTCCGGGATCGCTCGACGCTCCCTACGTGGGAACGGCCGAACATGCTCGCGAAGTACTTCGTGACGACGACCGGAACGGAGCTGAGCCACCAGTCGCCGCCGAAGGCCGCGCAGAGAATTGCGCCGGAGTAGCCGCAATTCGCAGTGCCAAGTGCTGAGTGCCAAGTGCTAAGTGAAGTGGGAAGTGGATAGTGATAGGTGATAGGTGCTAGCCACCGCCACGATCCGGCGAACCAGCCGCCACTTGCCACTGCCCACTCTTCACTCCACTTAGCACTTTGCACTCAGCACTAGCGTGAGCGCGCCCTTAGACTTCGCTCAGATGCTCGATGCGTCCCGTGCTGTCGCCGATCGTGTCCTGCCGGACGCCTATCCGATCGAGCACGGTGAGATAGAGGTTCGTCATCGGCGTGCCGCTCTCATAGATGACGTGTCGCCCGCCCTGGACGCCGCCGCCACCGCCGACGAGGAGGATGGGCAGGTCGTCGTGCGTGTGCTTATCGCCGTCCGAGATGCCGCTTCCATAGACGAGGATCGAGTGATCGAGCACGGTCCCGTCGCCGTCGGGCATGGCGTGCAGCTTGGCGACGAAGGCCGCGAACAGGTCGACGTGAAACGTGTTGACCTTGGTGATCTTTTCGATCCACTCCGGGTTGTTGCGGTGATGGGTGAGCGGGTGGTGGGGATCGGGCACGCCAATCTCCGGATACGTGCGCAGGCTGCCCTCGCGTCCGATCATCAGCGTCGCCACTCTGGTCAGATCGGCCTGGAACGCGACCGCCTGGATGTCGTACATCAGCGTCGCGTACTCGCCAAATGACACCGGAACGCCGCTCGGCATCTCGAATTCGGGCGTGACCTCTCGCGTGTCCTGCTCGGCGACCTGGATGCGCCGCTCGATCTCGCGCACGGACGTGAGGTACTCGTCCATCTTCCGGCGATCGGATGGGCCAAGTGTCGACACGAGCGCGTTCGTACGATCGGCGACCAGATCCAGGATGCTGCGCCGCTGGCGGCGCCGGCGGGCGCGGGTCTCCGGATCGAGGCCCGCGTCCAATCCGCCGAAGAGCCGCTCGAATGCCAGCCGCGGATTCGTCTCGGGCGGCATCGGCGAGGTGGGGCTGCGCCACGAGACGCTGTTGGTGTAGGCGCAGCTGTAGCCGGAATCACAGTTTCCCACCGTCCGCGACTCGTCGCAGCCGAGCTCCAGCGACGGAAATCGGGTCTCGGCGCTCAGGTGAGCGGCCGCGATCTGATCGACCGAGACGCCGTTCTGAATGTCGGCGCCCGCCGTCTTCCGTGGATGAACGCCCGTGAGATAACACGCCGCCGCGCGGGCGTGGTCGCCAGGGCCGTCGCCGAGCTGGTTCGCGTTCTGCTGCGCAAGGCCCGTCAGGACCATGGTGCGGTCGCGGAACCGTTCGAGTGGCTTCAGGATGCGCGAGAACTCGAACGCCCGGCCGCTGGTCGCGGGTGTCCACTGGTCCAGCGTCACGCCGTTCGGGACGTAGACGAAGGCGAGGCGTGTCTGTCCGCCGGGCGCGGCCGGCGCCGCAAAGGCGGGCGTCATGGCATCGAGCATTGGCAATGCCACGGCGGCGCCAAGGCCCTTCAGAAACGTACGGCGTGGGAGGTGACATCGGGTGACGATCATTCGGGCGACACTCCCGGGCGCATCTGGAATGGGACGCTCTGGGCGATCTCGAGAATCAGCTTCGAAAACCGGTAATCCTCGGCCGCCAACCGTCGTGAAATCGTGCGCACCGTGCGCCGGTCCGAAGGCTCGGGACCGCGGCCGAGCGCATAGACCAGAAGCTTCGACGTCAGCGCCCGTGCAAAGGCCTCCCGTTCGCTGCCAAGGATTGTCGCCAATTCGGCTGGGCCATGGAAGGCCCGGCCGTCGGGAAGCTGACCCGACGAGTCAACCGCGAACTTGCCGTCGAGCGTGCGCCAGGCGCCGACGCCGTCGAAGTTCTCGAGTCCGAAGCCGAGCGGATCCATCCGCCGATGACACGACGCGCACGTCGGGTTCTTCCGGTGCACTTCCATCTGCTGGCGAAGCGAAACCGTCGTGCCGACGCCGGCTTCGTCCAGGCGCGTGACGTCGGGCGGCGGCGGTGGCGGCGGAGACGCGAGCAGGTTGTCGAGGATCCACTTGCCGCGCAGGACCGGCGAGGTTCTGGTGGCATACGACGAGACCGTCAGCACGCTCCCGTGCATCAACACGCCTGTTCGTCCCGCGGAAGAGACATCGACCTTTCTGAACGCCGGACCGCTCACGCCGCTCACACCGTAGTGCCGCGCGAGGCGCTCGTTGAGAAACGTGTCGCGCGCCGTGAGGAAGTCGAGGACGCTGCGATCCTCCCGCATCACCGACTCGAAGAAGAGCTCGGTCTCGCGCTGCATCGAGAGGCGGAGATAGTCTTCGAAGTCGGGGAACCGATCCGGGTCGGGGCGCGCGGATTCAAGCGCGCGAGTCTGTAACCACTGGCCGCCGAACTGCTCCACGAGCGCCTGGGCCTTCGGGTCGGCAAGCATGCGGCGAACCTCGGCGTCGAGAACGCCTGGCGTCCGAAGCCGCCCCGCGCTCGCCAGCCGCCGGAGCCGCGCGTCGGGCATGCTCGCCCAGAGAAAGTACCGACAGGCGCGTGGCCAGCTCGTGCTCGTTCAGGAGCCGGGGGGCGCCGGTTGGCGTCGGGGTCGCGCCTTCGAGGCGGAACAGGAAGTCGGGCGACACGAGGAGGCCTTGAAGCGCCAGCGCGATACCCTGCTCGAACGGCTCGCCGTCGCGCCGGGCGGCCGTCACCAGCGCGATGTAGCGCGACACTTCACGTGGCGTCACGGGCCGCCGAAACGCTCGCCGCGCCAGGGCCGTCACGATGGGCCGCGCACACGCGGCGACGTGATGGCCGCGCCGATGTCCGCACACGAAGATGCGCTGCGCGCTCTCCGGGGAAGGCTCGACGGTCTGCTTGTACGGACCGCCGACTTCGATGTGGCTCACGCGCGCGTTGTTGGCGGGTCTCGGCTCCTTGTGCTCTTCTTCGAATCTCAGCCGCCGCCGCTCGACTTCTTCAGGCGTCTTGTCGGTCGGCGGCACGAAGACTGGAGGCGGAGGCTCCGGTCGCGACGATGGAGATGGACCGTGGTAGCTGGGAGGAAGCCCCTCGTACAGCTCGGGGATGGTGACAGCAATCCAGTGTTCACCGGCCGTCAGCCGCATCCGGAACTGGACCTCTTTGCCCGAGAAGTCCTGCTGGTCGTCGAAAAACGACGCCCCCTGCTCCGGATCGAGCGTCGTCGTCTGCACGCGCGCGCCGTCGATCCAGAGCGCGACGTGAATCGGTTCGGATCCTGCGGGACGCGTGCCTCCGGCGACCGCGCGAATGAAGTACTCGGCGTCGACCGGGATGCGGTGCATCGCGTGCAGCGCGTTGGGCAGCGTCAGACCCGTCTTGTCGTAGTCTGTCTCGACGGCGGGACTCGGCTCGATCTTTCGCGAGCGTGCGGAGAGACGGACGAGCGTCGGCTTGAGCGCGCCCGGCCCGAAAATCGCCGTTCGCGAGACCCGCTCGGCGGCCGCGAGATACTTCTCCATCAACACCGGCGGCACCGAGAGTACGGCGCCAATCGTGTCGAATCCGTAGCCGGTGTCATCCTGTGGAAAGTCGTCGGCGGGTTTGAGATCCACGCCGACGAGATCGCGAACCGTGTTGTTGTACTCGGCCCGGTTGAGGCGACGAACCGTGACCCGTCCAGGATTGGGACGCGCGTGCTCGTCGGCGTCCGCGATCCGGCTGTCGATCCACGTAGTCACGCGCGCCAGGTCCGCGGGGTCGGGACGAATTTCATCCTCGGGCGGCATCTCACCGGTGCGCAACTTCAACAGCACTTCGTCCCACGTGTCAGGATTGGCAAGGACGGCGCCCACCGACTCGTACTGCTCGAGGTTCAGGTTCCCGTTCTTGTGCCTGGCGTCGTGGCAGTCGTAGCAATGATTCGCGAGAAAGGGTCGGATGGTCGTCTCGAAGACGGCCGTCGGCGCAGGCGCCGTGCTCGCGATGGGGCCCGCGCCGGTGGCCGACAGGAGCGTGGCGACGAGTGCGAACACGCACAGAGCTTTGACTCGCACGGGATTCGAACGATTTTCGTTGCTATCGGGATGGTGGTCAAGCCATTGCCCAGTGCGGACCGCGCCACCGCGACGCGGAGGCACCAAGGCCGCGACTTCGCGTCGGTCTGAGGAATGTCCATGATGCCAATCGCGCTGCTCGCCATCGTTCTGGGCGGCTTCGTTGCAGACGGGCCGAATCCTGCAATCAAGGTCGATCAGGCGGGTTACCCGTCCGACGGGCCCAAGCTGGCCTTCGTCGTGGCTGATGGCGCAGGCGAAGCGTTCACGGTCATCAATGCGACTGATGGCGCCGTCGTGTATCGCGGGACACTGGGCGCGGCCACCGACGAGCCGGATTCAGGCGATCGCGTGCGCGGCGCAGATTTTTCGTCCGTGCGCGCGTCGGGCACCTACGCGATCAGCGTCGACGGCGTCGGACGAAGCTGGCCTTTCCGCGTCGATTCGGATCCGTACGGCCGCGCCTACTACCTGGCGATGCGGTCGTTCTACGGGCAGCGATGCGGCACGGCCGTGGATCTTGGAAAAGCGTTTCCTGGATACGCGTACGCGGCATGTCATCGGGAGGGCGCCTTTCACGCGTCGTCTGGAACGTCGGGGCCGCATGCGGTGATGAAAGGCTGGCACGATGCGGGCGACTACGGCCGCTATGTCGTCAACTCGGGGATTGCGACCGGCACACTGCTGTGGGCGTGGGAGTTGTTTGGCCATCGCCTCAAGGACATCAGTCTCGATCTACCGGAATCGGGCGACGGCACGCCGGACCTCGTCGACGAGGTGCGCTGGAATCTCGACTGGATGCTCTCGATGCAGGACAGAGACGGCGGCGTGTGGCACAAGCAGACGAGCGCACGGTTTCCGCCATTCGTCATGCCCGACGACGACACCACGGTGAGTTACGTGATCGGCACCGGTGCTGAGCCGTTCAAGAGCACGTGCGCCACTGCGGATCTGGGCGCGGTGGCGGCAATTGCCAGTCGCGTGTTCCGGCCCTTCGATGCCGCTTATGCCGAGCGCACGCGTCAGGCTGCGGTGAACGCGTGGCGATGGGTCGAGGCGCATCCAGACGTCCTCTTCCGGAACCCTGGCGGGGTGTCGACCGGCGAGTACGGCGACCGGCGCTGTGGAGACGAGGTGCTGTGGGCCGCGGCCGAACTGTGGCGGACGACCGGCGATGCCCGCTACGAGCGCTACTTCCTCGCGCACGAAAGCGAGTTCCGCGACACGCTTCGGCCGACGGGGCCGCCCTCATGGGCGAGCGTCGCGCCGTTGGCGCTCTGGACCTATGCACTGGAGCCGAAGGCGCAAGGCGATATGGCGAAGGCGATTCGCGCCGCCGCCCTCGCGGCGGCCGATGCGCTCGCGGCGCGCACGACGTCGCACCCGTATCGCATCAGCCTGGTGCGGAGTGACTTCATCTGGGGATCGAATGCCGTGGCGGCCAATTACGGCCTGCAGCTTCTTGTCGCGAACGCCCTCAGTCCGAAGCGCGCATATGTCGACGCGGCGCTCGACAACCTGCACTACCTGCTCGGACGCAATACCTTCTCGTTATCCTGGTTGACGGGCATTGGAGCGAATCCCTTCCGACACCCGCACCATCGGCCGAGTGGAGCCGACACGAACCTCGAGCCCTGGCCGGGGCTCCTCTCGGGAGGACCGAACGGCCGTCGACAGGATCCCGCCATGCAGAAGCTACCGGACCTGCCGCCCGCGAAGATGTATGTCGACGATCAAGAGAGCTACGCGAGCAATGAGATTGCGATCAACTGGAATGCACCGCTCGTTTTTCTGCTCGCTGCTTTTCAGTGACTCGCAAAGTCGGCTTCAGGTGCGGCGGGAGCGACGGGTGTCTCAGGTGCGTCGGGTGCGTCAGGTGCATTAGTGCATCAGGTGCTCTGATACGGGTGCACCATGCACCTGCGCACCCCGGCACTCGTCGCACCCCGCACCCGTCGCACCTGACGCACCTGTCGCACCTGACGCACCGTACGCCCCCGATTCATTCCCAAACCAACGAAATTGGCCCCAGGAGCCCAGAGGGAGTCGGTGTGACCTGATCCATGTCCTGCGGCTCGAAGCGCAGACCGTAGCGCAGACCGAGCAGGCGGTAATCCGGTAACGCGCGCGCGGCCATCGCGTTGATCGCCGAATTGCCCACGTCGACGCGCAGGTGGTTCTTGCCGGCGACAAGGTGGCGGTCCAGCGCAACGCGATAGGGTGGCGCCCACGTCGATCCGGCGCGCACACCGTTGATGTACACGACTGCCGCATCACGCACGGGCGCATCCAGCCATGCTCGCATGCCGTTTTTGAGCGGAGTTTCGGCGATGGGCGTGCCTTCCCCGAAATCGATGACGATCGATCCAGCGGCGAGGTCGGACGCCGACAGTGTTACGTCGCGTTCGTACGTCGCCACCCCGGAATATCCGCGCCGCTCGGGAATCTCGATCCACGAGCGCAGCCGATCCAGCGGCATTGCCGCCGAGCCGCCAGCAAAGGTAAGCGTCCAGCCCGTGGACAGATCGAGAGGCGCGCGCGTCGTGCGCTTTCGCGATCCAGCCGTTGATGAGCCCTTGTCGTCGGAGAACACCACGAGGCCCGACGTATACGGCGCGAACGTCAACGCCACGGTTCGCCGGCCATCCGGCTCGCGGCGCACAGCGAGCGGCGTGGCCGCGCCGGTCTGCGGATCCCACCATTCCGCGTGCGGTCGCGCGGTGCGGAACGTGCCAGAGACCGCGTGCGGGACGTTTGCCGTGTTCGCGACAAAGTAGATGTCGACCGCGTCGAGATGACGATGGACGGCGCCGATGGCAGGCGTGGCGGGCGAGAAGACCGCGTCCGGTGCGATGGCCTTCGTGAGCGCCGGGCCGAGCGCGTCCGCGTTGGCGACCGCCAGCCCGGGAGCCGCGCTTCCGAATAGTCGCTCGGCGATCGTCTGTACTTCTTCGCGCTCCGTGCCGCCGGCCAGGAAGCCCGGTGCGAGTGTCGGCGTCGATCCCACGGCGATGACGGATCCGCCCGCCCGTGCGAAGCGATCGAGCAGGCGCATGGTTGCGGGCGCGAGACGCTCGACGTCTGGCAGCACGATAGCGGAATACCGCTGCGCGCCGACCTTGAGCATGCGTCCCTCCACGGCGGTGTTGGATGAAAGCGTCATCGGATCGACGAAGTCCACGTTGTAGCCTGCGCCGAGAATCGCCGGAATCACGTCGGGGCGGACGCGAGCCTTCAGCTCTTCGATGAGATGCACTTTGCCTGGCGCAAAGGCACTCCACGCGTCATGGACGGGCAGCAGCAGCGCTACATCGACCAGCGGCGTTCCCTGACGCAGCGCGAAACTGAGGCGCTGAAGCGAACGCGCCAGATCCGGCATCACGATCCACCACGGGTTCCGATCGCTGAAGACGCCCGCCGCATAGAAACGCCAGCCGGGATACTCGGCGTCAGGCGAGGTGTACGGCCAGCCGTGCCCAATCAGCTGGTTGACGCCCTGCAGGAAGTGCCGGTCGGCTTCCGCTTTCATGTCGAGCGGCGACGCCATGAAGGCCGGCGAGTGGAGCCACGTCCACGTTTCCGACGAGGTTACCGGCACACCGCCGACATGGCTGGCGGAGGCGGCCCACCGCGTCGCACGCAGCTCGCGCCACTGCGCCCCTTCACCGTCCGGTAGATCGACGAGCGCGCCGCTCGACACCGACGCCGGCGGGATGCCGTACACCTGCGCCCGAAGCTTCGTGCCGCGGGCATCCGCCCACGCGCGAAGTGGCGTGAGGAACTCGTCGCCGACCATCTCCGTGAGCGTCTGGCCCCAGTCGTGACGGATCGCGGCCATAGCGGGCATGGCATCGCCCACGAGCGCAGGCAGGTGCGGCACGAGATCGTAGCCGCGTCGTCGCTGGAACTCCTCCAGGAAGGCTGGCGTCCAGTCGCTGCCGTAAACCTCGAGGCTGTCGCAGAAGACCGCGTCGGGCGCCTTCCCGCCGGAGAATGCCGAGAGGAGCGGCCGCCCGACTGCTTCCAGGTACCGATCGAGCGCGGCCCGATCGTAGTGATTGACGACGAAACCCTCCGCGCCGAGTGCGGGTCGCTTCACCATCATGCCGGTGCGGCTCGAGAGGAAGACCAGCAATTCACGTTCGCGGTTGGCAATCGGAATCGCGGCCTGCCCTTTGTCGATGGTCCGGACGATTGGCGCTCCCTCGATCGGATCATTGGTGCCGGGCGCCACGAGAAAGCCCGCGATCCACGCTTCGCCCGCGCCGATATCAGGCACCGCGATACGATCCGCACCCAGTGGTACCGTGACGCGCTCGACGCGGAGCTTTCCGGCGGCATCGCCAATCGCCACCGACGGCCCACCATACGGCCAGCCGCTGCCAAGCGTCAGATCGACGCGGAGCCCGAGCGACCGCGCCGTGGTGGCCGCGAACCGGAGCCGTTCCAGAAACGTGTCGGAAAGAAAGGGAAACGTGTGAAGGCCGTTTGCGGGATCGTCGAGCGCCACGGGATAGACGGGCTGGACCTCGACGCCCCCGATCCCGCCATCTTTCATGACCTCGAGCTCGCGGGCGAGCTCGCGCTCCGTCACCGACGGACCGAACCACCACCAGCGCATCATGATCCGGCTGTCGTCGGGGGGCTCGAGGAATGCCTGCCGGAGCGCGGCAAGACTTCCGGGCGCTCGCGCGATGACCGATCCACCGAACGTTGCTGCCATCGCAGTGGCGGCGACGGCGAGCGTGGCAGCCGCGGCGCGCCGGACGATGGCCCAGAGCGCACCGTGGCGGCGTGGGACTTCTTGAATGCGAGGGTCGCGCATATGCTGAGGCGTGCGCGCTAGACGATATCTCATCGGCCTGCTGTTTGTGCTTCTTCCTGGGACCGCGGCGCGAGCCGAGACAGGGCATGACGCGTGGCTCCGCTATCAGCCGAAACTGACGCCAGCCGCGCAGGAGGTCTACAACAGCCTGCCCGCGACGGTAGTCGTGTTCGGCCATGCGACGCCCGTCGTCGCGAGCGCGCGCGACGAGCTCGCAGGCGGCCTGCGGCGATTACTCGGACGGAAGATCACGATTGCACGATCCGTGGGCGCGGAGGGCGCCTTTGTCGTGGGCACGGAAGAGGCTGCCGGACCGTATCTGCATGACATGACAGGCGACGCGCCGATCGGAAACCCCGAAGGGTTTCGATTGAAGCGCTCGACCCAGACCAGAACGCCGATCGTTGCGATCCTGGGCGGCGGCGACCGCGGTGCGCTCTACGGCGTTTTCGCGATGCTTCGCCATCTGGCGGTTGCCCCAGACGCGCCGTTGCCTGACGGTATCCAGCGGCCTTCGGCGCCGTTGCGCTGGGTGAACGAGTGGAACAATCTCGACGGATCGATCGAGCGCGGCTACGGCGGGCGGTCGATCTTCTTCGAGGGTGGGGAAGTGCGGCAGGACCTGCGGCTCGCACGCGAGTACGCGCGCCTGCTGGCGTCGGTCGGCATCAACGCCGCGTCGATCAACAACGTCAACGCGAACATGAAGGTCATCTCCGATCCGTTTCTGCCCAGCCTGGCGCGCATCGCCGATGCCTTTCGCCCGTGGGGCGTGCGCCTGGCGGTCGCCGTCGACTTCAGCAGTCCCAGGTCGCTCGGCGGGCTCGACACGTTCGATCCGCTGGACCCGCGCGTCGCGTCCTTCTGGAAGGCCCGCGTCGACGCGATCTACCGCGCGATTCCCGACCTGGCCGGGTTCGTCGTCAAAGCGGATTCGGAGGGCCGGCTCGGGCCGTCCGCCTATGGCCGCACGCATGCCGACGCGGCCAACGTCATTGCGCGAGCGCTCGCGCCGCATCAGGGGGTCATCTTCTACCGGGGTTTCGTCTACGACCACCACATGGACTGGCGAAACCTGAAGAACGATCGCGCGCGTGCGGCCTGGGACAACTTTCACCTGCTGGACGGGGAGTTCGACGCGAACGTGGTTCTGCAGATCAAACACGGCCCGATCGACTTTCAGGCGCGCGAGCCGGTGTCGCCGCTCTTCGGCGCGCTCGAGGCGACCAACCAGTCGATCGAGCTGCAGGTCACCCAGGAGTACACCGGCCAGCAGCGGCACGTCTGCTTTCTGATTCCGATGTGGAAGGAGGTGCTGGACTTCGATCTCGAAGCGCGGGGCCCGGGCACGCCAGTGAAGGCGCTCGTCTCAGGTGCGACCTTCAGGCGGCCGCTGGGCGGCTTCGTCGCGGTGTCGAACGTCGGCCAGATGCCGAACTGGCTGGGGCACGATCTCGCGATGGCGAATCTGTACGGATACGGACGGCTGGCTTGGAACCCCGATCTCACGTCGGAGGCGATCGCCGGAGAGTGGACGCGCCAGACGTTCGGACACCAGCCGCTCGCCGTCGAGATGATCACCGGCATCCTGCTCGAACTCGTGGCCCGCCTACGAGCGCTACACCGGGCCACTCGGCGCGCAAACACTGACCGACATCGTCGGCCCGCATTATGGTCCGGCCGTCGAAGCCTCCGAGCGCAATGGATGGGGCCAGTGGCATCGTGCCGACGCGCAGGGCATCGGGATGGACAGAACCGTGGCGACGGGCACGGGGTTCGTCGGCCAGTACTCGGGACGCGTCGCGGCTCGATACGAGTCGCTCGAGACCTGTCCGGACGAGCTCGTGCTGTTCATGCACCACGTGCCGTATTCACACGTCCTGCACTCGGGGAAGACGGTCATTCAACACGTCTACGACAGCCACTATGAGGGCGCGGCGGAAGCGGCGGCGTTCGCGACGCAGTGGCGCCGCCTGAAAGGCGCCATCGATGCCGAGCGTTACGAGGCGATCGCGCAGCACCTCGACTATCAGGCGGGGCACGCGATTGTGTGGCGCGACGCGATCAACAGCTGGTTCCTGAGAACGTCCGGAATTCCCGACGCGAAGGGACGAGCCGGGCACTTTCCCGGCCGCATCGAGGCCGAGTCCATGACCCTCCACGGATACGCGCCCCTCGAGGTGTCGCCGTGGGAAACCGCCAGTGGGGGCAACGGCGTGCAGTGTGCCGCGGCGGCTGGGTGCACCGCATCGACGATCTTTGACGGGCCCAGTGGCCTGCGCCAGATCATCGTGCGGTACTTCGACGAGAACGATGGCGCCTCACGGTTCCGCGTCCGCGTCGGCCAGCGCGAAGTCGACGCGTGGACTGCCGGCGACACGTTTCCGACGAAGGAGCCGAACGGCCACTCATCGACACGGCGCGTCATTCATGACGTGCCGCTCGCACCTGGCGACGTCATCGTCGTCGAAGGCATCCCTGACGGCGCCGAACCCGCGGTGCTCGACTACATCGAGATCGGGGGCATGTAGGCGCTCAGGTATGAGTTCTGACCTCAGCCACGTTGGTCAGGTTGATTGGGTTCGTCAGGTTGATCGAGTTCGAAACCCGGCTAACCCGACGAACCTGGCTAACCCGATCAACCTTGGTCAACGCACCGTTCCCATAAGGCGCCGGATGGGTCGAATGAGCGCGAAAAGCAGAAGCGATGCGACGAGCGTGACGGTGGCAACCGTGCCAAAGAGCGTGGGCAGCGGTGTTGAACTGAAGAACCCGGCCGCCCATCCTGCCAGCTTGTTCCCGAACGAATTGGAGAGGAACCACACGCCCATCATCAGCCCGACGATGCGCACTGGAGACAGCTTTGTCACGAGGCTGAGGCCTACCGGGCTCACACAGAGCTCGCCGAGTTCGGTAATGAAGTAGGCCCAGATCAGCCACCACGGGCTGACGCGTACTCCTGCCGCCGACTGCGCGGCGCTGCCGGCCGGCACGAGGACGAGAAACGCCAGGCCCGCGAAGAACAACCCGAGCGCGAGCTTTGCGGGGCTCGAGGGCTCGCGATCGCCAAGCCGGAGCCATAGCCACGCGAACACGGGCGCCAGCAGAATCACGAAAATCGGCTGCACCGACTGAAACCACGACGACGGGAACGAGAAGCCGCCGATCGACAGGCGCGTGTAACGGTCAGCAAAGAGGTTCAGCGTCGAGCCGGCCTGCTCGTAGGCGCCCCAGAACAAGCTGGCGAAGAGAAAGAAGATCACGATCGCGCCGATCCGCTTCCAGTCGTCCGCGCTGAAGCGCACGCGCTCCGACGGCTGCGTCACGGCAGGCGCTGCCGGGCCTTGCGCGGCGATGCGGGCGAGCCCGGGCTCCAGCCGCTGCCGACCGAACCAGTACTGCAGCAGTCCGATCGCCATGCCGAAACCTGCCGCCGCAAATCCTGCGTGCCAGTCGACCCGCTGCGCCAGGTACCCGGCGATGATGGGGCCGAAGAAGGCACCGCTGTTGATGCCCATGTAGAAGATCGAGAAGCCGGCATCGCGCCGCCGGTCACCAGCCTCATACAGCGCGCCCACAAGCGTGCTCACGTTCGGTTTCAGCAGTCCCGTACCGATGACGATGAGCGCCAGGCCCGTGTAGAAGGCCGGCAGGGCTTCGAAGGCCAGCGTGAAGTGGCCGAGCGCGATGACGATGCCGCCCACGAGCACCGCGCGGTATTGGCCCAGGAATCGATCGGCCACAATGCCGCCGAGAATGGCGACGCCCCACACGCTGCCCGTGTAGGTGCCGTAAATCGACGCGGCGTCCACATCGCTGAAGCCCAGGCCGCCAGACGCCGGGGGCGCGACCATGTAGAGGATGAGGAACGCGCGCATCCCGTAGTAGCTGAAGCGCTCCCACATCTCGATGAAGAACAGCGTGGAGAGACCGCGTGGGTGGCCACCCCAGCCGGCGGTGTCGGCAGGCGTCATGGGCGGATGATACCCGGCGGCACAGAACTCGAGAAACCGAGAAACCGGGAACACGAGAAGGGGAGGCCCGGATTTTTCGATTTCGCCGCTTCTCCTCTATGATGGATTGGATGGCAGGAGCCCAATCGGCTCGAGCGGGAACGAAAACCGCGGCCGCGTGCGCGCTCCTGTACGCGTTCGTCCTGATTGGCGCCGGGTTCAGCCATCACGACGTCAACTGTCACCGCAAGTCGTCCACGCACTGCACGAGCTGCGTGTTTTCGCAAGGGTCCGCGGGCGTTGCCGCGTCCGTTCCCAAGCCGTTCCTGCCCGCGCCGCGACCCGTTCTGATCGCGTTTTCACTCGAAAACGGCACGTCTTCCGTACCGCTCTTCTTCGGCACCGACAGCTCTCCGCCCGCTTTTCTGACCCTGTAGGTCCATTACACCAGGAAAGATCGCCCGGCCGGGGGGGCGTGCCGGATGCGTGAGCGCATCGGCTGCCCTGCTCGGTTGGGCCCCGCGCGTGTGCCTAAACGCCCGGTACGCGCCGGCTGTCGCACTCGAGGGAACGCCAATGTCGGGAGACTTTCACGCTCGCGTCGTACTCGTCGTGTTCGCGCTCGGAGGTTTCGCCGCGACGGCCCTGGCGCAGGCGCCCTCGCCCCCAGCCGTCGCACCTGTTGCGTCGCCGGACGCGCAGGCCATCCGCGACGAGGTCGCGAAGCTGCGTCAGGAGTTCGATCAGGTGCGCCAGCAGTACGGCGCGCGACTGGCCGATTCTCGAGGGCCGACTGGCCGATTCTCGAGGGCCGCCCCACGGCGCAGACCCCGTCGCAGACCGCCGCGGCCCCGGCGGCTCCGGGGCCGACGCCCACAACACCCCCCACGGAGGCCCCGGTTCCGTCGGCCGCTGCGCCGCCGCCGACCGAGGCCCAGGTGCCGTCGGGCGCCGCCAGTGCCGGCGGGCCGGAGGGGAGTTTGCCCGTCTACGGCAACGCGAGCGCGCTCTCGAAGATCTTCAACCCGGATGTGGCCGTCATCGGCAACTTCCTGGGCGCGATCGGGAAAAACGACGTCGAGTCGGCGCCGTCGCTCTCGCTCGAGGAAGCCGAGGCCTCATTCCAGGCGGTCGTGGACCCGTATGCGAAAGCCGACTTCTTCATCGCCGTCGGACCCGAGGGCGCGGAGCTCGAGGAAGGCTACCTCACGCTCACGTCGCTGCCGGCCGGCATCCTGATGAAGGTCGGCAAGATGCGGAGCGCGTTCGGCAAGGTCAATCAGATGCACAGTCACGTGCTGCCCTGGACCGATCGACCGCTCGTCTCCCGCAACCTCCTCGGCGGCGAGGAGGGCATCGCCGACAGCGGCATCTCGGTCTCGAAGCTGATCCTCAATCCGCTCTTCTTCCTCGAAGCGACGGGGGAGGTCTATCGAGGCGAGTCGGACCTCTTCCGGGCGCCCACGAGAAGTGACCTCACCTACGTGGCGCATCTGCGCGGGTATCAGGATCTCACCGAGAACATGAACGTGGACCTCGGCGGGTCGTTCGCCTATGGACACAACGATGCCTCCGACGAGAGCACGACGCGCCTCATTGGCGTCGATGCCACGTTCCGGTACCGGCCGCTGCGGCGCGCCATCTATCACCGCTTCCTCGGGCGTACCGAGCTCGTGTGGAGCCGTCGCGAGCAGCCGTCCCCGGACATCACCGCGAAGTCGTTCGGCTACTACGCCAGCGGCGAATACCAGTTCGCACGCCGATGGTTCAGCGGCCTCCGATGGGATTGGTCGGAGCGCGCGTCGAACCCTGACCAGCGCGATCGCGGCCCGTCGCTGACGCTCACGTTCTGGCCGAGCGAGTTCAGCCAGGTGCGGGGCCAGTATCGCCGCACCTCGTATGCCGAGGGCGTTGTGGCCAACGAGATGCTCTTCCAGTTCCTGTTCTCGATTGGCGCACATGGCGCCCACACCTTCTGAGGCTGTCATGGTTTTCATGAAGACGCGTTGGCACGGCATCGTCGGCATCCTGGCGCTCGCATCGACATTGAGCGCGGCTCCACTCTTGGCAGCCGTCAATGTGGTGGCGACGACGGAGGATCTGGCATCGATCGTCAGGGAGATTGGAGGCGAGAAGGTCAAGGTCGAAGCCATCGCGCGCGGATACCAGGATCCGCACTTCGTCGAGCCGAAACCTAGCTTCATCCTGAAGCTGCACAGCGCCGACCTGCTGGTCGTCGTCGGCCGCGAGCTGGAGATCGGCTGGCTGCCGCCCTTGACGCAGCAGAGCCGCAACTCGCGAATTCAACCCGGCGCCGACGGATATCTCGATGCCTCGTTGAACGTCAGGATTCTCGAGATCCCCACCGGCCAGGTCACCCGCGCGATGGGAGACGTGCATCCGCAGGGTAATCCCCATTACTGGCTCGATCCGGAGAACGGCCGGCGGATCGCCCAGGCCGTACAGGCGAAGTTATCGGCCATCAGTCGCGCCGACGCGGCCTACTTCGCACAGCGCTACGCCGACTTCGATCGGCGGCTTGGTGAGGCGCAAAAGAGGTGGACCGCTGCGATGGCGCCGTATAAGGGACTCAAGGTGGCCACCTATCACCGATCCTGGGCCAACTTCGCGGATCGGTTCGGTATCGACGTCATCGGGTACGTCGAGCCGAAGCCGGGTATTCCGCCGACGCCGTCGCACACGCTCGACCTGATTCAGGAAATGAGGCGCCAGAACGTGAAGCTCATTCTGGTGGAGCCGTATTTCGATCTGAAGACGCCGCAATCGATTGGCCGCGCGACGGGCGCCGAAGTGATTGTGCTTCCGCCGTCGGTCGGCGGCGTGAAAGAAATCACCGACTACATTGGCCTCTTCGACTACGACGTCAACGCCCTTGTCGCCGCCATCAAGCGGTCGGGAGCCAAGTAGCCGTGGACATGACGATCCTGGAATTCCTGGCCGCTCCCTTCGTCGCGAGCCTGATCCTCACCGGCATCCATGCCTACCTTGGCGTGCACGTCGTAGAGCGGGGCGTGATCTTCGTCGATCTGTCGCTGGCGCAGATCGCCGCGCTGGGCGCGACGATTGCGGTGCTGCTGCCGTTCTCGGGCGGCGATCCTCACGCGCCGTCGGTGTACCGGGTCAGCCTCGCGTTCACCTTCATCGGCGCGGCGGTGTTCTCCACGATCCGCAGCAAGCGCGCTCACATTCCCCAGGAAGCCATCATCGGCATCTGCTATGCCGTGGCCTCGGCGGCCGCGATCCTCGCGATGAGCAAGTCGACCTCGCAGGCCGAGCACCTGAACGACATGCTCGTCGGCAACATCCTCTCGGTCTCGTGGTTCGACGTGTGGAAGACGGCGATTCTCTACGGCATCGTCGGGTTGTTCCACTTCGTGTTCCGACGCCAATTCCTGACGATCTCGATGGACCCGAAGGCCGCGGAAGCCTCGGGCCTGTCGATTCGGATGTGGGACTTCCTGTTCTATGCGTCGTTTGGCTTCGTCGTGACCTCGTCGGTCTCGATTGCCGGCGTGCTGCTGGTGTTCTGCTATCTGATCGTCCCGTCGGTGGCGGCGATGCTTTATGCCGACAGCATCGGTCCACGACTGGCGATCGGATGGACCATGGGGACCGTGGTGTCGGCGCTTGGCGTGTATCTGTCGGTGGCGTTGGACCTGCCGACCGGCGCGACGATCGTGTGCACGTTTGGCATCGTGCTCGCCCTGATGGCGGCCGTGCGGCCTCTACTACAGAAATCGAGACACCGAGACACCGAGACACCGAGAACACGCAGAGCCGAGAGTCGAGAACCGGCGGTTTGACCGTTCTCGGTTCTCCGTTCCCATGTTCTCGTCCTTGAGTTCCAGCTTCCACAGTCGCATCGCTGCCTCCTGTCCTCAATCGCCACGGTCGAGTTGAGAGTTCCGCGTCCAAGCGCGAGAGTCGCACCCCGCCTGGCAAGTCGGTTGCCACGGAAGAAGGCGTAGGAATTATTCGGAATTGGAGGGCTTCAGCGCTCGCACGCCTTGCGCTGATCGAAAGTCCTTACGCAGCACAGCGATGCGAGTCTCGCCGTGTGCCAGCAGCCACAAGCCATCCGAGGACAGTCCCGCGGCGCGCCACGCCGCAGCCATGCGCCGGGGCGGCTCGTCGAGCGGCTCGTCTGTCAGCTTGAATGTGCCCCAGTGAATGGCAAGGAACGGGGGGGCGGCATGGCCGGTGCGCTGGTGAGCCGATGCGAGGTCGCGATACGCCTGCAATGCATCTTCGGGATTCATGTGAACGGCCTGCATGAACCATCGCGGTTCATACGCGCCGATTGGAACAAGCACCAGATCGAACGGGCCGTGGCGTTCGGCAATTGCGGCGAACTCGGGATGATAGGCCGTGTCGCCGGCGAAGAACACCGCGCCCGCGGGGGCCTGCACGACCCAACTGCACCAGAGCGTCCGGTTTCGATCCCACGGCGTGCGCGCGCTGAAGTGCCGCGCTGGTGTGCAGTGGATGCGGACCTCGCCAATCGTGCCCTCCTCCCACCACTGACGCTCCAGGACATTGCGGGCGCCTCGCCGTGACAGCCACGACCCCAGGCCGGACGGCACCGCCCAGACAACATCCGGGAAACGATCGGCGATGCGATCGACGGTTCGCCGATCCAGATGGTCGTAGTGATTGTGCGAGATCAGCACCAGGTCGAGAGACGGGAGCGCCTCGAACGGTACGCCTGGCGGCACGATTCGACGCGGTCCGGCAAACGTCACCGGCGACGCGCGGTCGCTCCACATCGGATCGGTCAACACGTTGAGAGTGCCGATCTGCAGAAGAACGGTTGCGTGACCGACCCAGGTCGCGGCGAGTGTCCCGCCGGAAGCGCGTGGACGATCGATGGCCGGTTGGCCCGGGAGAAAAACCGACGCGGGCGGATCGGGCGGTGGAGGCGTGCGCCGTCGCTCCAGCATCCATCGAGCGACATCCTGCGGACCATGCTCGACGCTGCCCGGCCACGGGTTGACGAATCGGCGCCTCATCACGGTTACGACGCGCGCCCGCCGCGCCACGGTCCCGTTCGAGCGTCAGTCGCAATTGGGGGACTGTCCCCCAGGACACTAAATGCGGTGTTGCCGTTATGAGCCGCAACATCGTGTGTGGGGGACAGGCCCCTTCAGGTCAGCTGGCAGGCGGGTTCGCCACTGTTCGGTGGCGGGACGAATTGTCCCAACCTCGGACAATCGGGGCCCGCTCCTGTTTGGGCGCCGTCGCTGATTCGCCTAGAAATTGGCGCCTTCACGCGCCTCAGGCCGGCGCCGCAACCGGCACGGCAGTCGCAAGGAAAGACCTGATGGACGCCTTTCAACAGGACCTCCGCTACGGCTTCCGGCGTCTGTTCCGGTCGCCGGGATTCACTGCGATTGCAGTGTTGACGCTCGCGCTCGGCATCGGTGCCAATACCGCCATTTTCACCGTAGTCAACGCGGTACTCCTCCGGCCGCTGCCGTACGATCACCCCGAGCAGCTCGTCGGGCTCTTCCATCGCATGAAGGGCGATACCGATCTGTCGACGATGTCGCCGCCGAATTTCCTCGACGTGCGCGCCCAGAACCGCACCTTGGCCGACGTCGCGGCCGTAAACACGACCAGCTGTACCTTGACGGGCGCGGGAGCTCCGGGTACTGCTCGACGGAGCAGAGGTCAGCGCCAGCCTTTTCAGCGTGTTTCGCGTGAGGCCGATTCTTGGGCGCGCGTTCAGGCCTGAAGAGAACGAGCCCGGCCGCAGTCAGGTCGTCGTCCTCGCGCACACCCTGTGGGTCCAGCGCTTCGGAGGTGACAGCGCCGTCATTGGACGAACCGTGACGATCAATGCGAAGCCGCACACGGTGATTGGCGTGATGCCGGCGGGATTCTCGTATCCCGATGACACGGCCCTCTGGCTGCCCTTCGAGTACGACGCCGACTTCCGCGCGGACAATCGCGGCGCGTGGTATCTGAATGTCATCGGCCGGCTGAAACCAGGCGTACCCGCAGGCCAGGCCGCCACCGACGTCCAAGCCATCGCGCGCCGGCTCGAACGGCAGTATCCCAAGTCCAACACGGATCTCGAGATCACGGCCGCGCCTCTGCACGGTTGGATGGTGGACCACTCCCGTAACGCACTCCTCCTGCTCCTTGGGGCGGTTGGCTTCGTGCTGCTCGTCGCCTGCGTCAACGTCGCGAACCTGACACTCGCCCGTGCCGTTGCCCGCGAAAGCGAGCTTGCGATCCGCACGGCGCTCGGCGCAGGCCGTGTGCGCCTGGTTCGTCAGCTGCTGACGGAAAGCATTCTCCTGGCGCTCGCCGGAGCCGTCGGCGGCCTCCTGCTCGCGATCTGGGGCAGCGATGCGCTGGTCAACCTGCAGCCAAAGGGCATTCCGCGGCTGGAGGAGGTACGTGTCGACTCGGTGGTCGTCGGGTTTACCGCGGTCGTCGCCATCGTGACCGGTCTCCTCTTTGGCAGCCTTCCGGCGTTTCAAGGAACGCGCGGCGCGCTCGTCGGCGCGCTGAAGGAAGGCGGTCGCGGTGCGCTCATCGGTCGCGGCAGCCATCGCGTGCGCAGCACGCTCGTGATCGCCGAGCTTGCGCTGGCGGTAGCACTGCTGGCCGGCGCGGGACTCCTCATCAACAGCTTTGTTCGGATTCTCCGCGTGGACCCAGGATTTCAGACGGGTGAGGCGCTGACCTTCCGAATCGGCCTGCCCGAGTCGACCTACAAGGAACGCGCGCAGAAGCTCGCGTTCTACGATCGCCTGCTCGAACGTCTGCATGCCCTGCCCGGTGTACGGTCAACCGGCGCCGTCATGGCGGCGCCGCTGACCGACATGCATTTCAACATCAGCTTCGACGTCGAGGGACGACCGCCGTCTCCCGCCGGCCACGAGCCCTCGATGGAAGTGCGTGTGACCTCGCCCGGTTATTTCGGGACGATTGGGATTCCGCTGAAGCGCGGCCGGCTGTTCGGACCGTCCGATGCGATGGGCGCGCCACAAGTCGTGCTGCTCAGCGAGGCGGCGGTCAAGCGTTACTTCCCTCATGAGGACCCACTGGGCCGCGTGATCAAGATCGGCTGGCACTTCGACGATGGCAAGCAGGCCGGCGGGACGGTCGTCGGCATCGTTGGCGACGTCAAGGACGCCGGGCTCGACCAGGAGTCACCGGAAGAGATCTATCTCCCATACGCCCAGATGGGGCTCAACAGCATGACCGTCGTGGTCCGGGGCGATGTGCCGGCCGCCTCACTTTCTCGCGCCGTCGAGGACGTCGTACACGATCTCGACCCGAGCCTCGCCATCGCCGGCATGAAGACGCTCGATCAGATCGTGAGCGCCTCGGTGTCCGGGCGCCGCTTCTACGTGCTGCTCGTTGGCTTGTTCGCGGCGGTGGCATTGACGCTCGCCGCGATTGGCATCTTCGGCGTGATGTCCTACTCGGTGACGCAGCAGACGCGAGAGATCGGGATTCGCATGGCGCTTGGCGCCAACGGTGCGGACGTGGTCCGCATGGTGCTCAGACACGCAGCGTTGCTGGTCGCTGTCGGCGTTGTGGCCGGTATCGGCCTTGCTCTGGTCGCGGGCCGCGCGTTGTCCAGCATGCTGTTCGAGCTGAGTCCCGCCGATCCGGCGACCCTCGCCGTCGTCTCCATTCTGCTGGGTGCGATCGCGCTCCTGGCCAGCTATCTGCCCGCACGCCGGGCGACGCGGATCGATCCTGTCGTCGCGCTCCGGGCGGAGTAGCTGCAGAAGAAATCGAGGACCCGAGAAACCGAGAACACGAAAACAGAACAGGAGAGCAGGAGAACGCGAGAACAGGGACGGCCGTAGGGGCGCACTGCGTGCGCCCGAGGCTCCTCGTAGGCCCGAGCTTCAGCTCGGGCGATCGTGTTGCCCGAGCTAAAGCTCCGGCCCACGGGCAGCTCGCAGCGTTCGCACTTCGAACACGGCGCCTGTCATCGCGTTCGGCGCGGGACGGAAGCCCACGCGAATCGAGGATTTGCCGCGCGTGAGCGCCGGCGGGATTGCCCGCTCGATGTCGATCAGCTCGGTCGGCTTCAACGGCAGGGTCTCGTGTGAGACCGCCTCACCGTCCACGACGAGATCGAAGACGCGCGCCTGCCGGTCGGCGCCACGGTACGTCACGACCACCGCCGCGGGCCCGCTCGCAGGCAATTTCAACTGATAGCTGAACGTCGTCGTCTTCGACTCTCGGCCGGAGCGCCCTTCGAACCCCGGCCGCCGCTGATCGATCTGGCCGTCCATGCCATGGCCGCGCTCGCTTTCGAGGTCATCGGCGTCGACGGTGTCGACTGTGCGCTGTTCGGTGTTGCGCCGCCTCGCGGCGGCGGCGGCCAGATCTGCGCTGTGGGCCGACCATTCCGCCGGCGTGTAGCGGCGCCAGTACACCGTGTAGCGCAGATCCGCCGCGCGATAGAACGGAATCAGCGTCACGTCGTGAGGTTGTGCGAGCCCTTCGGTCTGGAACGTCAATGGACGATTCGCCATGGGCCGGATCCGCGCGACGACGTCGTCTCCCGTCAGGACGAACCCGGGCACCGTCGCGAGCGGGACTTTCGCAAGTTGCGGAGACAGTGGGCCGTAGCGGGTCTTCTCGCTGAGGCCCTCCTTGCCGAGGTCGCCGGCAAGGAGCAGTGGTCCATAGAAGAGGGCAATCGTGCGCGGGTCTCCAGGCAGCGGTTCTGTTCTGAGGCGCATCGGCAGCCGCACGTCGACGACGTCGCCGTTCTGCCAGTGTCGCACGACGGTGAGGTACGAGCCGGCCGCGCCATCGAACGTCTCGGCCTTGCCATTGACGGCGATTGTCGTTCCGTCTCGTGCCCACGACGGATTCCGGATTTTGAGAGCCAGGCGTACAGGGCGCGCCGCGGTCAGCTTCAACCTCACGGTGTCCTGCTCGGGGAATCGCGTCTCCTGCGTGACGACGAGGCCCTGTTCACGCCACGTCAGCACCGACGGAATGAAGAGATTCACGAAGAGCGTCTGATCCCCACCGAAGTAGATCGCGTCCGCGTACTTCGCGTGGTTCTCCATACCTGTCCCGACGCAGCACCAGAAGGCACCCGACGGCGTCGAGAACGTCTTGAACGCGCCTGGCTTGAGCGGACAGTAGTAAATGACGCCTCCAGTAGCCGGATCCTGCGACGCGAGGATGTGGTTGTAGAGCCCGCGCTCATAGAAGTCCATCAAATCAGCCGACGGCAGCCACGCGAAGAGATGCCGCGTCAGTTTGAGCATGTTGTAGGTGTTGCAGGTTTCCGACGACTCCGCCCCGAGGTGGAGAGGGAACTCATCGACAGGGAAGAAGTGCTCGTCGTCGCTGTGTCCGCCGTTTGCGTAGGACCGGTACTTGGCGACTCGTGACCAGAACGTCGTGGCGATTGTGCGGTAGCGCGGCTCGCCCGTGAGTTCGTACTCGCGCGCGGCGCCGAGGATCTTGGGAATCTGTGTATTCGCGTGCAGCCCGTCGAGCGGATCGCGCCGGCTGGCCAGTGGATCGAAGACGGCACGATGGTCGAACGTCTGTGCCAGGCGCAGGTGCTCCGGGTCGCCAGTAATCGCGTACAGGTTGGCGAGCACTTCGTTCATGCCACCGAACTCGGTCTCGAGCATCGCCTGCTGCTGTTCGAAGGTGAGCCGGTCGACTCGGAACCTCACCCAGTCCACCTGGCGCTTGAGCACGTCGAGCGCCTGCGTATTCCCGCAGTGCACGTAGACGTCGAGCAGGCCCGCCATCATCTTGTGCAGGGTGTAGTAGGGCGCCCACACGGGAGTCCGCGCCTCGACGCGATCTATGAGCTCTTCGGGAAACGCCGACAGATATCCTGGGTGGCCGCGCTGCGCCAGCGCGGCCTGTACTTTCGAGAGTTCGAGGACCATCGCATCTGCGCGCGCCTTGAATCGCTCGTCACCCGTGCTGGCATACATCAGGGCGAGCGCGCTGAGATAGTGGCCCACGCTGTGGCCGCGAAGCTCGACATCCGGCGCCTCCCATCCGCCGAGCGGTTGGGCATTCGAGGGCAGGCCCGCATTGATCCGGAAACTGTGCAGCAGGCGATCGGCATCGAGCGACAGCAGAAATGCCTGATCGCGGGCCATCGCCTCTTTGAAGGGGCCGTCGAGCAGCCGCACCGCCTCCGGATTGAACGGGTAAGCGGCTGCCTCGATTTTGTCGGCCACTCGCGGTGGCACGGGTGCGGCGACTTTCTTCTGCTCGGCTTCTCGGCCGCGCGACACGCCGACGCTCAGACACGCGAGAAAGACAATCGCTGGGACGCCTCTGGGCACGCGGATTCTCCGGAGCGAAGAATCATATGTTACTCGTCGCGTATCGCGGCCAGCGGATCGGTGCTGATCGCGCGACGTGCGGGCAAATAGCTGGCGATGAGCGCGATCGCCGCGAGCGCTCCGGCGGCCGCGACGAGCGTTGCGGCGTCGGTCGGCTTCACCTCGAAAAGCAGGCTCGACAGGTAGCGGGTGAGCAGGAGCGAGGCGGCCGCGCCGATCCCCAGGCCGATCGCGGTCAGCCGCGCGCCGCGTCCGATGATTCCACGCATCACGTCGCCTGGACGGGCGCCGAGCGCCATACGTATCCCGATTTCACGCGTCCGCCGTGCGACGTCATAGCTCAGCACGGCGTGAATGCCGACCGCGGCCAGCGCCATGGCCATCCCCGCCAGGACCGCAAGAAGCAGCATCACGAAGCGCCGGCGGCTCATGGATTCCTCGAGCGTTGCGCGGAGCGGCTCCATGCCGAATATCGCGAGCTCCGGATCTTCACGGGTGATCGCCGCGCGAATGATCCCGCTCATCGCCAGGGCGTCAGGTGCTCGGATCAGCAGCACTTCAGCCGACGACGGCGCCTGTGCCAATGGCGCATACGTGGCCGGCGGCGGCGGTTCCGCGAGGCCGTGAAAGCGCTCGTTGCCCACCAGTCCGACGACGAGCCGCGTCGTGCCCCAGAAGCGGATCTGTTGGCCAACGGGACTGCGGCCCGGAAAAAAGCGAGCTGCCGCGGCTTCGTTGATCAGCACAACGCTCTGCGACGTCACCACGTCACCGTCTGTGAACAGGCGTCCCTCGACCAGCGGCACCTGCATCGTACGGAAGTAGCCAGGCGTAACGCGACGCAGCGCGATCTCGGGCCAGTCGCGTCCTTCGGCTTCGCGGCCGACGACGGTGAACGAGTTGGTGAAGCCGGCGTCGAGCGGATGCTGCGCCGCCAGCGCGGCCGCTCCGATGCCCGGAAGGCCCGCGACCGACCGCAGCAGCGACGTGTTGAACCGATGAATCTCGACGAAGTTGGGCCACTGCTTGAAGTCCTGCGGATAGCGGCTCGATGGCAGCTGGAACTCCGCCTTCAGCACGCCGTCGGCGCGAAATCCCGGATCCACGGCCTGCAAGGTCCAGAGGCTTCGAATCAGCAGACCCGCGCCCACGGTGAGCACCACCGCCAGCGCGATCTCGCCGACGATGAGCGCCGCGCGCGCCGTGCCCGAACGGCGATTGCCGGTGGCCGTGCGTGTTTCATCGCTGGCGAGAACGCTCGAGACATCGAGCCGCCGGGCTTGAAGCGCCGGCATCGCGCCAAACACGACGGCGAGGAATGCGGCCAGTCCTAATCCCGTCGCGAACAGGTTGACATCGAGCCCTACGGTGCTGATGCGCGGCACGTCGGCGGGCGCTGCGACGACCAGCAGTCGAAGCGCGATGCCGGCGATCGCCAACCCCACCGCCGCGGCGACTGTGGCCAGCAGCGCGTTCTCGATCACGAATTGACGCGTGAGTCGCGCGGGTGTGGCTCCAAGTGCTGTCCTGAGCGCGACTTCGCGCACGCGCGTCGTCCCGCGCACCAGCACGAGGTTCGCCACGTTCGCCGACGCCAGCAGGAGCACAAGCACCACAGCGGCCGCGAGGACGCCAAGCGCGGGCCGCACGGGTCCGAAGACCACGGTCAGCAGAGGCTCGACGTGCGCGCCACGCGCCTTGTTGTCGTCCGGAAACTCGCGCTCGAGCGCGGCCATGATGGCCGCCATCTCGCTCTGCGCGGCGTCGAGCGAGACACCGGAGGCCACGCGCCCCACGACCAGAATCGGGTGGGTGCTCCGCGGGAGGGCGATCGGATCGAGGGAGAGCGGCACCCAGGCATCGACACGGCTGCGGGCGTCGCGATCGGCAAAGCCGCGGCTGTAGTCGGCGGCGAGCAGCCATTGCAACACGCCGAGGTCCGCCGTGTCCGGCAGAATTCCCACAACGGTTTTCGGCCGGTCGTCCAGCCGGATCGTCCGTCCAATTACCGAAGCGTCACGTTGGAACATCCGGTCCCACAGCCGTTCGCTGATGAGGACCACGTCATTGGCCCGCGCGTCGTATTCCGCTTCAGAGAAGAGCCGCCCAACAGTCGGACGGACGCCGAGAAGCGCGAAGAGACCTGGGGAGACGTCGAGGCCTGCGAGCCGGACCGGATCTCCCAGGAGCGGCGTCAGGTTGTACTCGTTCGCCGCGATCGCGCCAAACGCCTCGACAAGCCGCGAGCGGTGGCGGAAGTCGAGGAAGTCCGGCACCGAGGCCGGTTCGCGCCGGGTGGCGCTGTCGCGATCGGTCTCCCACACGGCGACCAGGCGAGCGGCATCGGGATAGGGCACCGGCTTCAGCAGCACGGCATCGATCACGCTGAAGATCGCCGTGACGGCGCCGATGCCGACGGCGAGCGTCAGGACGGCCGGCAATGTAAAGCCCGGGCTGCGCCTGAGGATGCGGGCCGCGTAGCGGACGTCCTGCCAGAGATCAGACGACATTCGGGCTCCAGTTCCAGCGGGAGGTGGTGCGGGTGGCCGCGAGCGTGCGGGGCGCGAGAGACGAATCCGGGCCTTGAGCCGTTCGGGATCGCCGATCTCTCGGCGAATGTAGGTGAGGACCTCGTTTTCGGTGGCCTCGTGCGTGCGGTGCTCCTCGAATCGCTGCGCGAGATCCTCGGCGAGCTCCTCGATGATCTCGGCGTCATGGGCGGCATCGCCGGTGACGGCGGTCAGCTCGCGGCGGACGAGGCGCGTCCACTCCATCGGTCTATCCCCGGCTCAGCCCCGCCACGAGGTCGAGGGCGCTCATGAACTGTTGCCAGATCGATCGCTGCCGCGCCAGCACCCGGCGGCCCTCAGCCGTCAGCTTGTAGTACCGGCGGCGCCGCTGGCCGGTCTTTTCGACCCAGCGTCCATCGACCCACCCGCGCCGCTCGAGTCGATAGAGCATGGGGTAGAGCGACGCCACGCGAAACGTGAGCGCCCCTTTCGAGCGCGCCTCGATCAGCTTGCTGATCTCGTAGCCGTGACGCGGCCGATCCTCGACCAGCGCCAGCACCAGCAGCGCAGCGCTCCCTTTCTTCACTTCAGGGCTGAACGGCATCGACGGCATATATCGCGACGTAATATATCGCGACGGAGAAGCTGGCGTCAATGGATCCAACTGGAGGCGGTCTTGGAGGCGGCCTAAGTACTACTTTGTCAGATCAGCGGATTCATTCGGGAATCCGCGAGTGTTCACATTTGAGGACGTTGTACTTTTTCCTCGGATTCGATACGCTGCCAGGCGTTGCTGTCGCGACTGCCGCGCAATGCGCCGGCGTGGCTCGACCGCTTGAGCGAATGGCTCGAGCCATTCGAAGTGTGCTTCAGCCACGTGGCGCAGCGCGGGGCGTTTCGTCGCTACTTGCTCGGTCTGCTCAGCGACAGTCGACGCAAGTCGATGAGCGCGATGCTCGAGCGGGTCACCGATCCGGGGACCTATCAATCGTTCCAGCATTTCATCACCCATGCCCCTTGGAGTGCGGCACGCCTCTGGCGGCAACTGCGGGCGGTGGTCCCGGAGCGCACCGGGATGCTGATTCTCGATGGGACGAGTTTTCCCAAGCAGGGCCGGCGCTCGGTCGCCGTCGCGCGGCAGTACCTGCGGCACGCTGGGCAAGGTCGCGAACTGCCAAGTGGCGGTCACCGCCGCGCTGTGGACGGGCGTGCGCGCGTGGATGCTGGGGGCGGCATTGTACGTGCCCGAGGAGTGGCTGACACCCGAGGCGCGGCAGCGCGCGCAGATTCCGGCGGCGCTGCGATTTCAGGAGAAGTGGCGCTTGGCGCTCACGCTGCTGCGCCAGATCCGGGCGGCGGGCTTTCAGATCACCGCCGTGCTCGGCGACGCGGAGTTCGGCGACAACGCGACGCTGCGGCGCACCCTGCATCGCCTGCAGCTGCCGTATGCCCTCGGCATCTCGTCGACGCTGACCGTGTTTCGCGGCACGCCGGCCGTCGCGGTCCCGCCGCGCAAACCGGGCCGCACGGCCACACCGACGCGACTCCAACTGACCGACGACACCCGGCCCGAAGCCGTCCGCACCATCGCCGCTACCTTGCCGTCGCGCGTGTGGCGACGCGTGTCGTGGCGCAACGGCGCGAATCGACCGTGGGCGGCCCATTTCGCGGCCGTGCGTGTCACCCCCGCCCACGACTGGCGCGGCCGACGACTCGCGCCCGAGGTGTGGTTGCTGTTCGAGCGCGACCTGGGCACCACCCCGCGCGTCAAGGCGTACCTCGTCGCGCTGCCCGCGACCGCGTCGCTGCGCACGTTGGTCCGCTTGGCGCATCATCGCTGGGCGATCGAACAGCAGTACATGGAGCTCAAAGACGAGCTCGGGCTCGATCACTTCGAAGGGCGCTCGTTTGTGGGCTGGCATCGCCACGTTGTGCTAACCGCCCTGGCCTACACCTGGCTGCAGGACGCTCGGCGTCGCGCCCGCTCGCGATTGCCGACGCTGCCGGTCGCGAGGGCGGTGATCACCGAAATCCTCACGGCCCACTTCTTTGTGACGCGACCGCATTACTTAGAAACCATGCGAAAACTCGCGGCAATCAACCTGCGAATCTAACAAAGTAGGACCAGGACCGTTACAGAAGCGTGCGGTCGTACCAGCGCAGCACGCGCAGGGCGCGGAGGGTGTTCCAGCGGCTGGCATTGCCTGCGCCCGAGTCGATGTCGAAGTGGACGTCCCCTTCGTGCGGGTTCTCCAATGCCCATCGACCGTCGGTCCGCCGCTTACTGAGCAGCAGCTCGATGGCCTCCCCGCATCGCTCGTCGGGCGGCGCACCGGCGCGGCGGAAGTAGTCGAGTCCCCTCAGAACGTCGTAGTGCCACCGCGGCGGGAACGAGAACAGCGTCCAGCCCCAGTCGATCACTTTCCCGGTCGACAGCGACCGGAACAGGCGACGCTCCAACAGGTACTCCTCGGCCCGAGAGCGCGCTGCGGTCACGGCAGGGTGCTGGCCCGCCGCCCGCTCGTACTCCCATAGCCCCTCCAGCACCGAGATCGTCGTGTGGAAGGACGATCGTCGAGATTTATCGGGAGCCTCGCAGTTCCATCCGCCGTCTTCGAGCTGCTCGCCGAGCAGCCGATCCAGCAGGCGGCCGTCTCCCGAGCCCAACTCGCCGAAATACGCGGCCAGAGCCAGCACCCCCCCGTTGATACAGGGCTCCACCTCTCCGGAGAAGTAGGGCCGGTCGTCCCAGTACCTCCACACGACGTTGTCTCTGATCCGATCTACGGCCGTCCGAGCCTGTTCGGACGCGGGATCGAGACCGAGATGTTGCAGAACCAACAGGGTGAAGTGGGTCGAGGTCCAGTCCGGCACGTCGTACTCTCTGCCCGCCCAATGACCGCTCGCATCCTGGAGTCGGAGCAAGCGCGCACCCCATCCCTCCCGGGCGACACGGGCTCGTTCCGATGCGACCGCTTCCGCAGACGCGTCGGTCAGGTCCCGCATCACCTGCCAGCGGATCGATGGATCGGAATCGAGCAACCACTCCGTGATGTTCACATTCCCCCCCTCTTTGAAGAGTCCTCGCCGCGACCGGACCTGAAGGTCCGGTCTACATGTGAAGGTGGCTCACTGGCCTACATGTGAATCGGATTACGTGCACTCGACGACGACGACCGTCACGTCGTCGGAGAGAGCGCCTGTCGCGACTCCCGCCCACCCGCGCGCGGCGTCGACGAGCTGTGACGTGAATTGTCCGATCGGCAGGGCCTGGTGGTGGCTGAGATGATCCTGGAATTGGCGGTCGCCAAAAAACTCTCCCCCGTCGCGGGACGCCTCGGTGAGACCGTCGGTGTACAGCACCAGGCGATCGCCGGGTTCGAGCCTGCCGGCGACGGCCGTCTCATAGCGCGCCTCCGGGAGGAAGCCCAAGACGATGCCGCCTTGATCGAGGCGCTCGAGCGATCCGGATCGCCGCGCGAGAATCGGCGGGGGATGCCCGGCCGACGAGTACGTCAGTCGGCCCGCTCGCGGATCGATCAACAGGAAAGTCGCCGTCACATAGGCGAGCTCGAACTGGCCATAGAGCGCACGATTGATCTCGGTGAGGACGGTGCCGGGATCGTCGACACGGTCGCGTTGCGTGACGAGGGCAATCTTCACCATCGACGCGATGATCGCTGCCGGGACGCCGTGGCCCGACACGTCCGCAACGAGCACACCGAGCTGGCCGGACGGCGTCACGACGAAGTCGAAGAGATCGCCGGCGACCTCGCTCATCGGCTCGTAGTGCGATGCCACGCGCAGCCCGAACACCGTCGGCGCGTGGCGCGGCAGAATCGACTGCTGGATCCGTCGTGCCGTGTCCAGCTCTCGCGCGACGGCCGCGAGACGACGCTCGTTCCTGAACACGCGATTTGCCGCCGCGTACCCAAGGCAGACCACGAAGATGAGCATCGCGAACGGCTCCGCATCCCACCGGCCGAAGAAACTCCCTCGAGTCGTCTCGATGAGCGCGGTCACCGTGAACACGGCCAGCCCTCCGGCCACGAGCCAGCCATCGCGCGTCCACGTTCTGGGGTTGGCGTTTGCCGCCAGCGAGGCGACGAGCACGACCACATTCGCGACGACCGCCACAGGGTTCACGAACATGATCGCGCCCGGCCGGCGCGTGATGACATCGCACGCGATGGCGACCAGCGCATAGATCAGATCGGCCTGACAGAGGCGACTGCGCAGGCCGTGAGGTCCGGGTCCGAATACCGCCCTGGCCAGGAGCACCATCGGCACCACGATGATGAACGTGATCCAGGCCTCGATGAAGTCCCACGCGGCGCTGCCAGGCGCGATGACGGCCTGGATGATGTCGCTGCGGACCGTGAGTCGAGCGCCGTACAGCAGCGTGACGACGCCGAACCAGATGAGCGACCGGTCACGCGTCTCGGAACGGAGGCGCGCCCCGACGATCGCCGCGAGCCCGAGCGTTATGAAAAGGGTACCCAGAAGGGCGCCGACGAGCTCCGACGCACGCAGCACGCGATGACTCTAGTGAGTCGCGACAGGGCGGTCAACGGCGCGAGGGCAGCGTATCGCCGTCACGTTGCCGCTCCGAGCAGCTCGATCTCGATTCCGTCGAAATCGCGCACAAGCGTCCCACCCTGCGGCCCGGGGCCGATGACGCGGTCTCCTGCGGCATCGATCATCTGCGCAAGATCGCGGTCGCTCGAGACATGGAGGCCGAAGCGGACCAGGCCGAGCGAGCCTCGTGTCGCGGCGCTCCGGCTGCGCCATGTGTTCGCTCCCAGGTGATGGTGATAGCTGTCGCGAGCCAGAAAGAGCGCGCCAGGGTAGCTGCGCTGGCGCACGGCAAAGCCGAGCCGTTGCGCATAGAACGTTTCCGCGTGATCAAGCGACGTCACGGAAAGGTGCACGTGCCCTACACGCAGGTTCGCGGGCATCAGCGGACCGCTCGTTTCTCGGCCCTCGGCGGCGAGCCCCTGAGTATCGAGTGCCTCAGTGAACATCGTGACCTGTCCATCGGCGTCAGCGCCCGGCCAGCGATCGACAGGACGATCCGCGTAGAGTTCCAGTCCATTGCCTTCCGGATCTGTCAGGTACAGGGCTTCGCTGACGCCGTGGTCGGCGGACCCGAGTCGCACGTCCGATCGCATCAGCCGCGAAAGCATGCGCCCCAGCGATCCGCGATCCGGATAGAGCAGGGCCACGTGAAAAAGCCCCGATTCGCCGGGTTGTCGCGGAGGCGCATTGGGGGAAGACTCGAGCGCAAGAAGCGGCGGTGCGCCAGTGGCTGCCGCGAGCATCACGACGCCATTGTGAGCCTCGATGGTCCTGAATTCGAGAACCTCCTCGTAAAACGCCAACGTCCGTTCAAGGTCGCGCACGCGAAGCGTCACCCTGCCGAGTTGGATAGACCGGAAAAACGCATCAGACGCGCCCATGACCGAGGCTACCGCGGCCGTCGCTTCGTCAGCAACCGATTACACGCGCGCCCAGCCGCCAGATGTCCGCTTTCCTTCCCCCCATCGTTTCTCCTGACGTTAGCGACGTGCCGACCGACGCCCCACCCTACCGCCTCGAGCGTTTGAAAACGCTGTATCGCGCGTTTCCGCTGACATGCGCGCTGCTGGGCGATAGTCTCATTTCGGAGACCGAACATTGCTGGCCGGCAGAGGATTGCTTCGCGGATGAGATCGGCGATCTCCAGCGGTTCGCGTGGCATCTGAGGGATCGACTGGCGCAGAACGCGCTGCGCGAACGCGCCGCGGTCGATGTGCTGGAGTTCGAGCTGGCGCGTCACACGCTGCGGTACGCGTCGGCGGCGTCATGGACGCTCACGCCGCGGGGCCGCGTCGTCGATGTCGGCTCGGCGGTGCGCCTCATGAGATTCCAGTACGATCCGGCAGCACTGCTACCGCTACTTGCCAACGGCCATCGGCCGGTACGCGTTCGCAAAGGCGAGTTCTACGTCGTGCTGGCCACGCGCGAGCGGTCCGTGGAGACGCACATCCTCGAGCTCGGCATGGGCCGTCTCGTCTGGACGTTGGCGACGGCAACGCCCGGTCTCGCCTGCGAACCCGCGCTTCGCGTGCTCGCCGAAGCCGGCATCGTCCGCGCGCCCGCTGACTAGCGCGGCAGCACCTTGACCATGATGTTCTTGTAATACACGAGGCTCTTCGGATCGTGTCCCTGAAGAGCGAACGTGCCGTGTGAGAGCTTGCGCCCGCTCATGTCAGCGGGACGGCTCACATTGTCGGGCTCCGTGTAGGTGACGAGCGTCTTGCCGTTGACCGACACCGTGACCTGTTTTCCCCGCACGACGATCTGCTGCGTGAACCACTCGTTGTCGCGCGCGGGCGCTTCGAACACGTCCTGAATGCCATAGAGCCCGCCAGTCCGCTTGGGGTCGGTGTGCGAGTTGTTGACTTGCACCTCGTATCCCTTGCTCGGCCAGCCCGTCGGCTCGAATACCGTGTGAAAGTACATGCCGGAATTCGATCCCGGCGTCGTCATCACGTCGGCCTTCCACTCGAAATTCGTGAAGTCGTGATTCTCAATCGGCCCCATGTAGTAGAGGTGGGATCGCGGGCCGTGGACGACGATCGCGCCGTCTTTGACCGAGAACGTGCCGGGCGCGTCACTGGCCTGCCAACCGTCGAGCGTCTTGCCGTCGAAGAGAGACACCCATCCCGAGTCCTGCGCGTGCAGCCATCCGATGCTCATGACAAACAGCACGACGGTCGTCGTTCTCGCGGCAATGGTCATAGCGGGTGCTCCATGAAGGATTCAATGACTCGCTCACCGTGCAGGGGCGCACTGCAGACGCCCCCACGCGGAGCGTATAGTTTGAGGATATGGCGAGGATGACGCTGCACGTCAATGGGTCTCCACGCGCGGTCGAGGTAGCGCCCGACGCGCGGCTCCTCTGGGTGCTGCGCGAGTCGCTGAACCTGACCGGCACCAAGTATGGCTGCGGTGAAGGTCAATGCGGCGCCTGCACCGTGCTCGTCGACGGACGTGCCACGCGATCCTGCACGGCGCGCGTCTCGGCGATGGCGGGCCGTCGTATCGAGACGATCGAGAGTCTGGCGCGAGACGGCAGCCTGCACCCGGTGCAGCAGGCGTTTCTCGACCACGAGGCGCTGCAGTGCGGGTTCTGCACGCCGGGCATGATCATGACGGCTGTGGCCCTGTTGAAGAGCGCGCCCGCGCCCACGCCAGCGGCCATCGTCAAGGCGATGGATCGGAACATGTGCCGTTGCGGCACCTACGCGCGCATCGTCGCGGCCGTGCAACAGGCGTCGAGGAGCGTTCGGGAGCGCGCATGATGGACTTCGAGATCGAACGCTACGAGCTCGACGAGCCAGGCCGGTACCGCTTCGATCTGGATCGCCGCGATTTCCTTCGCATCTTCGGTACCGGCCTCGTGGTGCTCCTCGTCGCGCCGCGCGTCGGCGGTCAGGAATCGGGCCGGGGCGGACGCGAGGCCGTGCCTCAGGAGGTCAGTGCCTGGCTGCACATCGACCGCGATGGCAAGGTGAACGTTTTCACCGGGAAGACCGAAGTCGGGCAGAACATCCGCACGTCGTTGACGCAGGCCGTCGCCGAAGAGCTCCACGTTCCTCTAGACACCATCGCGCTGGTCATGGCGGACACCGCGCGCACGCCGTTCGACGCCGGCACGTTCGGCAGTCGCACGACGCCCATCATGAACGCGCAGCTGCGCAAGGCTGCCAGCGCCGCGCGACAGGTCCTGATTGCGCGAGCCGCCGAGCGCTGGGGCGTTGCGGCCCATGCGGTGACGCTCTCTGATGGCCATGCGCTGGCGCAGCAGGGCGCCAGGAAGATGGCCATCGGCGAACTCACCGAAGGCAAGCCGCTCGTGGCGACGGTCACCGAGGACGTGACGACAATCCACCCGTCGAAATGGCGCGTCGCCGGCACGCCAGTCAAGAAGGTGGATGGGCGGGCGTTCGTCTGCGGCACGCACGAGTACACCTCCGATGTGACGCGTCCCGGGATGCGCTTCGGGCGGATGATTCGTCCGCCACGCATCGACGCCGAGCCGGCGTCGGTCGATGCATCGGCAGCCGGGCGTATGCAGGGCGTGACAGTGGTGCATGAGGGCCCGTTCCTCGGTGTCGTCGCCGACAGCACAGCGGCCGCCGCGGCCGCGACGGACGCGATCACCGTGAACTGGACTGGTGGATCCACCGCGGCGTCCGCCACTCTGTTCGACGACCTGAAGTCCAGTGCTGAACCACCGTCGCCGAACCGCGGAAGCGATACCGGGGACCTCGCGGCGGCGGTCGCAGCCGCTGCGCGGACGTTCCAGTCGCGCTACACGGTGGCGTACATCGCGCATTGCCCGCTGGAGCCGCGTGCGGCTGTCGCCGAATGGACAGGCGAGGAGCTCACGGTCTGGACCGGAAGCCAGCGACCGTTTGGCGTCCAGGGCGAGCTGGCAGACGCGTTTCGACTGCCTCGCGAACGCGTGCGTGTCATCGTTCCCGATACGGGCTCAGGCTACGGCGGAAAGCACACCGGAGAGGCCGCTGTCCAAGCGGCGCGCCTGGCCAGGGCCGCGGGTCGGCCGGTGAAGCTCGTGTGGACCCGCGAAGAGGAATTCAGATGGGCCTATTACAGGCCGGCCGGTCTCATTGAAATCCACAGCGCGATTGGCGAGGATGGCGCGCTCACGGCGTGGGAATTCCATACGTACAACGCCGGGCCCTCGGGCATACGTACGCCCTATGACGTGGCCAACCAGCGCATCGCCTTCCATCCGGCGAAATCGCCTCTGCGTCAGGGTTCGTATCGCGGACTGGCGGCCACAGCCAATCACTTCGCGCGCGAGACGCACATGGACGAGATCGCGGTGCATCTCAAAGTCGATCCGCTCGCGTTCAGGATACGTCACCTGCGCGACGAGCGAATGCGCGCCGTCCTCGAAGCGGCCGCCTCGAAGTTCGAATGGGCGAAGCGTTCACGCATTGCAGGGCGAGGGTATGGGCTGGCGGCGGGAACGGAAAAGGGCGGCTACGTGGCGACGTGCGCCGAGGTCTCGGTCGACGGGACCAGCGTTCGTGTGGAGCGCGTGGTCGTCGCGTTCGAGTGCGGCGCCATCGTGAATCCGGACGGTTTGACGAACCAGGTGGAGGGCGCGATCGTGCAGGGCCTCGGAGGCGCGCTGTTCGAGGCCGTGAGCTATGAAGGCGGCGCCGTTCAAAATGCGCGATTCGCCGACTACAGGGTGCCGCGGTTCAGCGACATGCCCGCGATCGAGACCGTGCTCGTCAATCGCCTGGACCTGGCTCCGGCGGGCGCAGGTGAGACACCGATTGTCGGCATTGCGCCGGCCATCGGCAACGCCATCTTCGACGCCACCAAGGTGCGGCTACGCTCGTTGCCGCTCGTCCCCAACGGCCTGCCGACCACCCCCTCGCTATGACAACCGTTCCGCCGGAACGCCCAGCGCCAGCGCGATCTCACGAAGCTTCGCCTTTACCGCGCGGGCGTTCTCAGGGCCCATGCGCAGAAGCTGCTTCTGAGCCGGAGCGAGCGCTTCGAGCCGCGGATCCGCGAACGCGTACGTGCCGGCGTTCGGAACGACTTCAATGGGACCGTCCGGTACGGGCGTGCTGACGAGGGTGACGAGGGCGTCTTCGAGCGTGGCGTCGAACGGTGTGTTGGGGAATCCCAGTTCGGTGTAGGCCTCATTCAGACGCGGCTGGAACGTCGAATACAGGGACGCGGCCGCCTGCGCGTCGAGCGCGGTGACCGCCGTCGCGATCGCGTCGTATCGCTGATAGCTGCGTGGGTCGATCACCAGCCTCCCTCCTGAGGTCTGCACTGCGAACGGACGCTTCGGTCGAACGACGCCGAGGAACCCGCCGACTCCTCGGTCCTCCGCGATTGCCTGTACCACGCGCGCCACGTTTCGAACGAGGTCGGTCGTCGCGAGCCACGCCGCGACCACTGGATCGCTGGAAAGACGCCCCACCAGCTCCCGGACCGTGGGATCGGTCTCGTCGAGCGGAGGAAGGTCGATGACTTCACCCGGTTGACCCAAGGCTCGGGGAGGCGTTGGCTGCGGCGCCCGAGCCGTGGGGGGCGTCACGACCTTTGTTGGGCTCATCGGGGCCGCGCGGCGGTTGAGGAAGTAGTACGCCCCGCCACCGAGCACGGCCACAATCAGCACAATCCAGATCCACCAGCCTCGACGAGGTTCCGGAGGTCGTCGGTACCCGGTATACGAAGGCGTCTCGATATCGAGGTCGCGATCAAGATAATCGCTCATTGATCCAAGCCTTCTGTCCTTGGCGCATATTTCACGCGGGGCTGAAGTCCCGCCGCCACAACGCGGCGCTGAAGTCCCGCCGCTACGGGGCTCAAGTTGCGCGCCTTTGCATTTGTGGCGGCGGGGCTTTAGCCCCGCGCGTGGTCAGCCCTGATCAGCTATTATTGCGCCGCCTGAGGCGGGATCCCGCCTCAGCGGAGAGCCACAACGATGAAAAAGTTACTATCCCGATCGCTGCTGCTGGCTCTGGCCTTCACGGCCGGAACGTCGCATGGTCATCGGACGTTGGTCGCTGCCGAAAAGTCTTCGCCACCTCTGTCGGTGGATCACCTGCGTGTCGAGTATCACGAGAATCCGCTCGGGCTCGGCGTGCGCGCGCCGCGCTTCAGTTGGTGGATCCGCGGCGACGAGCGCGGCATTGTTCAGGGCGACTATCAGATGCGGGTCGCGCGATCGGCGGCCGATCTGGCGCGCGGAACGAAGCTCGTGTGGGACTCCGGTCGAGTCAAATCCGGCGAGTCCACGCTCCGTCCGTACGGCGGGCCCGCCCTCGACGCTCGCGCGCGGTACCAGTGGCAGGTCCGCGTGTGGGACGGGCAGGGGCGCGCCTCGAACTGGAGCGCGCCCGCGTGGTGGGAGATGGGGCTTCTCAGCCCGTCGGACTGGACGGCGAAGTGGATCGAGGCCGACATTCCAGACGATCCGTCGCAGCCGGGACCCTCGCCCATGCTGCGGCGCGCGTTTCGCTTGAAGTCGCCCGTGCGCTCTGCGCGCGCGTACGTCACGAGCCGCGGCCTGTACGAACTGTCGATCAACGGCCATCGCGTCGGCGAAGACGTGCTGACGCCGGGATGGACAAGTTACAAGACCAGGCTGCAGTACCAGACCTACGATGTCACAAGCCTCCTCCGCAAGGGTGACAACGCCGTTGGAGCCCTCCTCGGCAACGGCTGGTATCGCGGGCAGATCGGCTTTCAGAAGCACCGGAACCACTATGGCGATCGCGTCGCGCTCCTCGCGCAGCTCGACGTGACCTACAGCGACGGCAGCCGCGAGTCGATCGGATCGGACGTGCAGTGGAAGGCGTCGACCGGGCCCATCCTGACGTCGGAAATCTACGGCGGCGAAGCCTACGACGCTCGCCTCGAGAAGGCGGGCTGGGACACGCCGGCCTACGACGATGGGAGCTGGAAGGGCGTGCGGGTCGCGGAGTATCCGACAAACACGCTCATCGCGCCGGAGGGTCCGCCGATTCGACGGGTCGAAGAGATCAAGCCCGTCAAGCTGATCACCTCACCTGGCGGCCAGGCGATTGTCGACATGGGACAGAACATGGTCGGCTGGGTGCGTCTGGCCGCGGCGGGGCCGGCCGGGACGACAATCACACTGCGGCACGCCGAGGTGCTGGATCAGAAGGGCAACCTGTACACCGACAACCTCCGCGCGGCCGATCAGAAGGTCACTTACACGCTCAAGGGCGGAGGCAAGGAAGTCTTCGAGCCACGGTTCACGTTCCAGGGGTTTCGATACGTCGCCGTCGAGGGCTATCCCGGCACGCTCGCCCTCGACAGCCTGACGGGCGTCGTCGTGCACTCGGCGATGACACCCGCAGGCGAGTTCTCGACGTCCGAGCCGCTCATCAACCAGTTGCAGCACAACATCCTGTGGGGCCAGAAAGGCAACTTCGTCGACGTCCCGACCGACTGTCCCCAGCGGGATGAACGACTCGGGTGGACAGGCGATGCCCAGGCGTTCTCGCGCACGGCCGCCTTCAACATGAACGTGGCGGGGTTTTTCACGAAGTGGCTGAAGGACGTCGCGGCCGATCAGATCGACACCGGGAGCGTGCCGCATGTCGTGCCCGACGTGTTGAGCAAGCCTGGAAAGCCGGAGGCCGGATCGGCGGGATGGGCCGACGCCGCTGTGATCATCCCATGGAACATGTATCTCAGTTACGGCGACCGCGCCGTGCTCGAGACCCAATACCCCAGCATGGCGAAGTGGGTCGAGTACGTGCGGAGCCGCGCAGGCGATGACTATCTGTGGACCGAGGACTTCACGTTCGGCGACTGGCTGGCGTATGCGACGACCCGCTCGGACTATCCGGGAGCGACGACGGGGAAGGATCTGATTGCGACGGCGTTTTTCGCGCACTCGACCGATCTGATGGCGCGAACCGCCGCCGTGCTGGGCAAGCCGGACGACCAGGCGCGCTACGAGGCGCTGCTGGCAAAGATCAAAGCCGCCTTTGTGAAGGAGTTCGTGACGCCAGAAGGGCGGGTAGGCGAGAACACGCAGACGGCGTACGTCCTCGCCCTCCAATTCGATCTGCTGCCGCCGGACGTCCGCCCGCATGCGGCGGCACGGCTCGCCCGCGAGATTCGCGAGCGCAAGCACCTCACGACCGGTTTTCTCGGCACGCCCTACCTGTTGCACGTGCTGGCGAACTATGGGTATCTGGATGACGCCTACATGCTGCTGGCGCGCAAGGAGTACCCGTCGTGGCTCTACCCGGTGACCAAAGGCGCCACGACCATCTGGGAGCGCTGGGACGGGATCAAGGCGGACGGGTCATTTCAGGACGCCGGCATGAACTCGTTCAACCACTACGCGTATGGCGCTGTTGGCGAGTGGATGTATCGCGTGATGGCGGGGCTCGAGCTCGACGAGAAGACGCCGGGCTACAAGCGCATTCTCATCCAGCCCCGCCCCGGCGGGACGTTTACAGAGGTCAACGCGCGCCACGACACCCCGTACGGGCCGGCGGCGTCACACTGGACGCGCAACGGCGATCGCTTCGAGCTCGCCGTCGATGTGCCGCCCAACACGTCGGCATCCCTCCGCCTCGCCGGCGTCCGGCTCGACTCGGTCACCGAAGGCGGCCGTCCGTTGCAGGGGCTGGCCGGTGTCACCGGATCGCGTCAGGACGGCGATGCCTCGGTCGTCGAGATGGGGTCGGGTCAGTATCGATTTGCGTGCACCTTAACGAAGTAGTTTTTAAAGAACAAAGGCTATCCACTGATTACACCGATTTCACCGATTCTTACGGGTTCAGTGGTGCCGTGGGGCTGCAACCGGACAGACTTTTCAGCCGGTCTCCAGCGCACGCAAGGACCGATACCGTACCAGTGAGAGTTGCAACTATTCGAGCAAGACCGCTGCTCTTAGCACGGATGAATCCGTGCAATCTGTGTAATCTGTGGATTGATTCTTTGTCAGCGCCGCGCTCGCGTGCGCGTCGATCGCGAGCGGCGCCGGCCATGTGTGCCCGCCACGCGATACGGTGCGAGCACAGTCGCGATATCCCGCCGGATCCACGCCTCCAGCGTACCCTCGCGATGGATGGCCCAGTTGAGCAGGGACCCGTTCATCACGGCCTGCAGCGCGTGAGCGAGCCGGACGGCGTTGCAGCGCACGAGCGCCCCCTCCTTCACGGCGTCGCGAACGAGCGCACGAATCCCCGCGTGCACCGCCGCGGAGCTGGCCAGCGCCAGGCGGTGAAAGTCCGGATCGGTGAGATCGATCTGCAGGAAGGCGAGCGTGTTGGAGATTTCCTCCGGCGTCGCGCCCAGCTGGGCCATGCAGTCGGCCATCGCCAGCAGCGCGTCGACGTGCGAAGGGTGCGCCGCCCGGAGCATCTCGAACAGCGACGCGTTGCCTTCGGGGGCCTGGGAGGCGAGGGCCAGCAGGAGCTTCCGCTTGGAGCCGAAGCGCTGGACGACGGCCGCCGCCGAGATGCCCGACTCGCGAGCGACATCGGCCAGCGTGAGCCTGGAGGGGCCCAGGCGGGTGATCGCCCGAAGCGCGCCGGCCAGGATGTCGGCGTCGCTTGCCAGGCGCGGACGAGGGGCCATCAGTCCCTTATGCTCGCACGGCGCTTGATTTGTGAATGAACGTTTATTTATTATCGGCGGTGGAGGAGACCGCCATGGCTCGCCGCACTGCCACGCCCACCCGCAAGACCGCCTCGCCCTCGTCTCACCGGACGCGCGCCACCGACAGGCCGCTCTCCGGACGCGTCGCGCTCGTGGCCGGCGCGACCCGTGGAGCCGGCCGCGGCATCGCGCGGGCACTCGGCGAGGCGGGTGCCACCGTGTACTGCACCGGCCGCAGCATCCGCGGCGCCCCGTCGCCCTACAAGCGCCCCGAAACCATCGAGGAGACCGCCGAGCTCGTGACCGCCGCCGGGGGCCGCGGCATCGCGGTGCGTGTAGACCATACCGTCGAGGAGGAAGTGCGCGAGCTTGTGGCCCGCATCGCGCGCGACGCGCGCGGCCGACTGGATGTGCTGGTCTCGAGCGTCGCCGGCGAAGATCCGTCGGTGCCATGGCAGCAGCCGCTCCCGAAAATCGACATCGATCGCGGCCTCGCGATGTTCAGACAGTCGGTCTTCACCCATCTCTGCACCGCCAAGCACGTTGCGCCGCTGATGATCCGGCGGAAACAGGGACTGATCGTCGAGGTGACTGAAGGGGACACGCTCTCGGGCGGAGTCTCCTTGATGCATCACCTCGTGAAGACGGCGCTGAAGCACTTGGCATTCGCCATGGCCGACGAGCTCAGAAAGCACCGCATCACCGTGGTGTCGGTCACGCCCGGGTTCCTCCGCTCGGAATCGATGCTGGACCACTTCAAGGTGACGGAGGCGAACTGGCGTGACGGCGGAAAGAAAGATCCCAATTTTCTGGTGTCTGAAACGCCGCTCTTCGTCGGCCGCGGCATCGCGGCGCTGGCCGCGGATCCGGCGAGCGCCGCCCGCACAGGACACGTGACGAGCTCATGGGAGCTCGGCGCCCACTACGACCTCACCGACGCAGACGGCCACCGGCCCGACTGGGGAGCCCACTGGCCGACGATCATGTCCACACACAAGTGGGTGCGCGACGGGTTCATGCGGGAGGCCGCATGGCTCGATCTCTTGAGCAGTCGCGCGAAGAGGTACGCGGGGAGTACGTAGCCCGGCGACGCGACATTGGCAACGCAATCGGGCGCATTGCCATGCGCCCTTACTTGGCACTTCGCAATTCGCACTTGGCACTTCTTGCGATCCCCCGCCGAGTCTCATACAGTCCGTCCCACATGGACAGCGATCGCCGTTTGCCCGCTCGTGATCGAACGGTGACCCGCGATGGGGCTCGTCATGCCGCGCATCTTCGCGGGCTGAATCTCGAGCGCGCCCTGCTGGTGGCCATGGACCGCCAGGGCCCGTTCACGCGCGCCGAGCTGATTCGGGACACGGGGCTTTCCGCCCCCACCGTGGGCAGCCTTTCGGCGGACCTGATTCGCCTCGGGCTCCTGCGGGACCTCGGGACGGGGCCTTCCCGCGGCGGGCGGCGCCCGTCGTTCATGGAATTCAACGGCCGCTACGGGTTCGTGGCCGGCATTCACATCGCCTCGTCCAACACGTCGCTGGCGGTCGCCGATCTGCGCGGCGAGATGATCGCGCAGCGCGCGATGCCCACGCCGGTCGACCGCGGCCCCACCGGCCTCCTCACGCAGGTGGCCTCGGAGCTGCGCGGCCTGCTTCGCCAGGCCCGCGTGCCGGTCAGCCGGCTTCTCGCCGTCGGTGTCGGCGCGCCGGGAGCCGTCGACCCCGGCCACGGCGTCGTGATGGCGCTGGCACCCAATCTGAAAGGGTGGTCGCAGGTGCCTGTCGCTGCGCTGCTGCGGCGCGCGCTCGGCGCTCCGGTCCTCGTCGACAACGACGTCAACCTCGCGATCCTCGGCGAGCGCTGGCGAGGCGTGGCGCGCGGCCACGACACGTGCGCGTTCATCACCATGGGCACCGGCATCGGCGCCGGCGTCATCATCAAAGGGCAGCTCCATCACGGGCACCATTTCCAGGCCGGTGAGATCGCCTTGATGTGCATGGGGCCCCAGTATGTCGACAGCGACTTCGGCGCGCGTGGGTGCCTCGAGACGCTCGTCGGCCTGAAGGCGCTCGAGGCGCGCTGGTCCAAGCATCCAGCCGGCGAGGGCGAGACGGGCACACGCGCGCTCGTCGAGGCGGCGCAGGCCGGCGATCGCCGCGCCCGCGCGATCCTGGACGAAGCCGTCACCCTTATCGGGATTGCCGCGGCGAACCTGAGCCTCGCCCTCGACCCTTCGCTCATCGTGCTCGGCGGCACACTCATCGCACAGGCCCCTCACACGATCGACGAGATCCGGCGCATCGTGGCGCGCGTCGTGCTGACGCCGAGCGGCATCATGCAGTCGACGCTCGGCGAGGCCGCCACGCTCTGGGGCAGCGTGCTCCTCGCGATGACCGAAGCGCGGGAGCGGCTCAGAAGCCAGCTCCGGAACGGCCGGGGCTGAGCGCGACTCAGCTGGGGTCCGAGCATCGAGCCTCACTGGCGAGTGCGTCGCCGCTGATCATTCAGTCGTTGACGTCATACAGTCGTTGACATCGCTCGAATGGCGCGCTCGCGAGATTGGCGCGTCCCGTCTTCTGATCATTCGTCTGACATTCTGATGAGCGTGCGCATGGGCTAACAGGATCCCCGACGCGCGTCTCAGGCCGGGAGCCGTGCGAGTGGCGACACCACTGTCCCCTCGAGCATCAACTGCGGAAACTGGGGCATGAAATTCGCCCCTCCAGGTGTCAGGCTCGAGCGATCTGCCCGCAGAAAGCGCTTGACAACTCGGGCCCACTCGGGCCCAATCACACTTCCTAAAGGCCTTTAATAAACCGCAGGCCTTCGAGGTCATTCCAGCAGGCAGAGCTACAAATTTTGCGACTGACGTCGGGGAGAAACGGCGCCCCTTACTCGGGTCGCTGCCCCATGGAGGTGCACAGTGACATTCGCGAAGAGTACTTCCCTGGCGAGGAGCATTCTGTCCTGTTTGGCCATCTGCCTCATGGTGATGGGCTATGCCGGACGTACTGCGTCAGCGCAGGTGCTTTACGGGTCGATCGTCGGGACCTTGACGGACGAGACAGGTGCCGTCGTCCCCGCGGCCGACGTGACGGTGACGAACACCTCCACGGGCTTGTCCCGCAAGGCCACTACGGACGGCGGCGGCTATTACTCGATTGGCAACCTGGTCGAGGGTATTTACGATGTTTCGGTCAACGCAAGCGGGTTCAAACCTTATACGCAAACGGGCGTGAACGTTCCGATCAACAGCGTCACTCGCATCAACGTCACGGTCCAGGTGGGCGCGATCACTGATCAGGTCACCGTCGAGGGCAGTGCAACGGTTCTCCAGACAACCAAGTCGGACGTCAACACGCACCTTGATACGAAGGCGATCGAGAATCTGCCGCTTTCCAACTACCGCAACTACCAGACCCTGATCAATCTCGTTCCCGGCGCCACACCGGGACGACTTCAGAACGCCATCACCGATACGCCAGGACGGTCGTTGACGACCAACATCAACGGCCAGGAGCGCGGCGCGAACAACACTCGTGTGGACGGTTCGGCCGACATCCTGGTCACGATGCCTCACCACGCGGTGTACGTCCCGCCGGTGGAAAGCATCGAGGAAGTCAACATCTCCACGAACAACTTCGACGCCGAGCAGGGAATGACCGGGGGCGCGGCGATCACCGTGGTGACCAAGTCCGGCACCAACGATTTGCGCGGCACGCTGCTTACCCTGTACGGCAACGACGCCTTACGGACCTTCACCTGGGACGAGAATTTTTCTGGCGTCACGGACAAGCCGAGTGAGAGCCGGAACATCACCGGAGGGAACCTCGGCGGACCGATCATGAAGAACAAGCTGTTCTTTTTCGGGAACTGGGAGGGTACCTTCGACCGCGTGAACCGCTCCAACCTCTATTCCGTCCCGACGGCTGACTTCCGCACCGGGGATTTCACCCGCACGCTGGGAGCGGACATTCTGGATGCGAGTGGAGGGGCCATTCTGGTGCCGACCACCGAGGGCGGCCTCGTCCGTCTGCAGGAAGGCATGATCTTCGATCCTTTCTCTGGAAATCTGGATGGCACGGGCCGTTCGGTATTTTCCAGCGGCGGGCGACTGAACGTCATTCCTCAGGCTCGCCTGAACGGCCCGATGATGAAGATGCTGGCGCTGGTTCCGCTCCCCAATCAGGACGGCGATCTCGACAACTACTTCAACTCCGGCACCCAGCGTCTGAACCGCAACAACTTCGACGCCAAGGTCAACTGGAACCGTAACGAGCGGCACCAGCTCTTTTTCAAGTACAGCGCCATGACCGCTCTGGTGCACGGAGATTTCGGTCTTGGTGAGGCAGGGGGCGAATGCGTCTGCGATGGCGGCGTCGGTGACGGCAACACGCTCGTGCAGATCGCGGGCATCGGCCATACCTACACCGTCTCGCCCACCTTCCTGATTGACGGGACGTTCGGCTGGACCCGCTTTGGCCAGGACGTGACGCCTCCCGACCTCGGCACCAACTTCGGTTTGGACGTGCTCGGGATCCCCGGAACCAACGGCCCTGACCCGCGGGAAAGCGGCATGCCGCCGATGTTCATCTCCGGCTATTCAGATCTCGGCAACAACGAAAGCTGGAATCCGCTCTACCGCAACGACCAGTCCTACACGTTCAACACGAACGCGAGCTGGACGAAGGGCAATCACGACATGCGGTTCGGCTTCGACTTCGTCCACCACCTGATGAATCACTGGCAGCCGGAGCTGGGCGAGGGTCCGCGCGGTGCGTTCCACTTCGATCCCGGCGTGACCGCCCTGAACCCCGAGGCGCTCGAGGCCACGGTCGGGTTCCAGGGTGACACCCCATCGTTCGAGAACGACTGGAATGGCCTGGCTGGATTTCTGCTGGGCACACCCACCGCTACGGGGAAGAGCAGCCAATTCATCAAGATGAACAGCTTCGAGAACCAATACGCGCTCTACGCTCGAGATCGCTGGCGCGTCACGCCGAAGCTGACGCTCGACCTCGGACTGCGATGGGAGCTCTACCCCAACCGGACGCGCTCGGGCGGGCTGGGTATTGAATCGTATGACCCCACGACCAACGAAGCGTTGATCGGCGGACGCGGCGGTATTCCCCAGGACAACGGGGTCGGCTTCAGCAAAAAGCTCTTTGCTCCTCGTCTCGGCTTCGCCTACCAGATGACCGATTCCACAGTGGTCCGAGGCGGCTACGGCATTACCTACAATCCCCATCCCTGGGGCGCTCAGGCGTTGCGTGGCTGGTTTCCGCTGACGGTTATCGCGGTGTTCGAGAGCGTCAACGGCTTCCAACCCGTCACCACGAGTCCCGGTTACGTTTCGGCGGGTGTCCCGAACGCACCGCTGGGGCCCGCTGTGGGGATTCCATCGATCTGCTGTCCCGACATCAGCACGGGCCGGGTTCCGTTGCCGGGGGTGGCCGAGACTGGTTACCCTGTTGCGAATCAGCAGTTGCACCGGGGCTATATCCAGTCGTGGAACCTGATCGTCGAGCGCAAGCTCCCTGGCGAGTTGGTTGGGTCTCTGGGATACGTCGGCTCGGCGTCCGTCAGGAACTTCGCGTTCCTCAACATCAACGCCTCGCAAGTACCGGGCTCCGGCGACGAAGGGCGGCCGCTCTTCGCTCGATTCGGACGCACGGCGACAACCCGAGAATTCGATGGTCGCACGCACAGCAACTATCATTCGCTGCAGGCCACGCTGAACCGGCGCTTCGCGGATGGCCTGATGGTGAAAGCGGCGTACACCTACTCGCGGGCCATCGATGAGACCGGGTACTCTGACTGGACGGAATTTCTCTGGAACGCGCCGAGCGTGTTCCATCGCAACCGCGCCCAGGCGGATCACAATATCCCCCAGAACTTCCAGTTGGGGGTCGTGTACGAACTGCCGCTCGGCCCTGACAAGAAGTGGGCGACCAGCGGCACCAGCGCCGCGATCCTGGGAGGCTGGCAGCTGAACGGGGTGTTCAGCGCCTACCAGGGACGCCCGTTCACAGTGTTCGCCTCTGACGCGTCGTTGAACATGCCGGGCAACGCGCAGACCGCGGATCAGATTAAGGAGACGGTCGAAACACTGGGCAACGTTGGTGATGCCGGCACGTACTTCGACACTACCGCATTTGCCCGGGTGACAGACGTTCGATTCGGCAACGTCGGCCGCAACACGTTGCGCGGTCCCGGCGTGGTGAACCTGGACTTGAGCCTCTTCCGCACGTTCAAACTGACGGACCGGTTCCAGCTGCAGTTCCGGGCCGAGGCGTTCAACGTGAGCAACACGCCGCATTTCGACTTCCCGGACAGCGACGCCAACAGCGCGGACTTCGGTAGGGTGTTCTCCACCGATAGCGATGCTGGATTTGGCCGCTCGCGGGAGTTCCGCTTCGGCTTGCGTCTGAATTTCTAATCGCCGAGTTCGCTTGCGTTGGAACGACGTAAGCAGGGACGGTAGCGCGCCAAAAAAGGCTGGAACGCAGAGCTCGCGGAGTCGCAGAGAAGATGTGTAAACATCTGCGATCTCCGCGGTCTCCGCGTTGAAATCGTCTCTGCGGGCTCAGCCTTCTCTGCGTCGACACAAGTGATCCACGAGAATCCACGGTCTAGACTAGAACCGTGAAGACGGTTCCAACCTGGGCCACGGTTCTCGTCTCCGCGCTGTTGACCGCCGCACCCGCGCTCGCACAGCCCCGGATCGAGCCCAAGCTGCCGGCGCTGCCCGTCATCGCGCTCGAGACGTTCCCCTCCGACGTCCGGATCGCGCTTGAAACCGCGCTCGGCGATGCGAGGCTGCGTCCGCAAGATGCCACTGCCGCCGGAGCGCTGGGAATCACCCTTCAAGCGTGGGAACAGTGGGAACCGGCGCACATCGCATATCAACGGGCTCAGGTGCTGGCGCCGACCAATGCGGATTGGCAGTACCTCGACGGCATGGTGTTGCAGCGTCTGGTGCGGGACGCCGAGGCAGCCGCGGCGTTCCAGCAGGCGCTCAGGCTGGCGCCCACGCTGTTGCCGGCACGAGCGCGGCAGGCAGAGGTCTTGTTCCGCGCCGGTGATCTCGACGCGAGCGCGCGCGCGTATGAGGCGCTCGCGACGCAGCCGGCCGCGGCGCCCGTGGGCGAGCTTGGCCTGGGGCGCGTCGCAGCGCGCCAAGGCCGGCACGCCGACGCAGTCGCGCATTTCGAGCGTGCCATCGCGCTCTTTCCGGAGTTTGGCGAGGCCTATTACGGCCTCGCGCAGTCGCTGCGCGCGCTCGAACGCCGCGACCAGGCCCGTGCCGCGCTCGAACGGCATCGCGCGTACGGCACACGATGGCCAGCCATCGACGACCCGCTCTCCGCACGCGTGTCGTCCGTTCGCGATGACCCGCGAGGCCACCTGCTTCGCGGCCTGCGTCTGGCCGAGGCCGGCGATCTCGCGGGCGCCATCGAAGCACACGAAGCCGCGCTTGCGCGCAACCCGTCGCTCGCGCAAGCCCACGCCAATCTGATCTCACTCTACGGCCGGGTGGAGCAGTGGGCGAAGGCCGAGGAGCACTACAAGGCCGTGCTCGCCCTCGGCTACAACGTGGACGAGGCCCACTACAACTACGGCGTGCTGCTCGGCGTGCGGCAACGGTGGAGCGAGGCCGCGGCCGAGTATCGTCTAGCACTGGCGGCCAACCCGCTGCACGCGCAGGCGCGCAACAATCTGGGTCAGCTGCTCGAGGGCGACCGGAAACTGGAGGAGGCGATGGACCAGTATCGTCAGGCCGTGGCGGCGAACCCGCAGTTCCGCCTCGCGCGCTACAACCTCGGACGAATGCTGCTTGCCGCGCGGCGTTTCGACGACGCCATCGCCGAGTTCGAGAAGCTGCGCGAGCCGCAGGATGCAGAGGCGCCGCGGTACTGGTACGGCCTGGCCGTAGCACACGTGCAGGCTGGCCGGCGGGACGAGGGGCTGGCGCTGGCGCGCGAGGCGCGCCGCCTCGCAGAGGCGTTCGGCCAGCAGGAGCTGATGGCAGCGATCGACCGCGACATGACGAGTCTCAAGTGAAACGTATCGCAGTGCTGGCCGCCGCGAGTCTGGCAGCGTTCGGCGCTGCGGAGGGCCGAGACGATCGCGCCATCTTCGACGAGGTGGCCGCCCGCGTCGGTCTCACGTTCGTCTACGACAACGGCGCGAGCGGGCAGTTCTACATCCCGGAAATGATGGGCGCCGGCGCTGCGTTCGTGGACTATGACAATGACGGCGATCTCGATGTGTTCCTGTTGCAGGGCCAACCCTTCGACCCGAAGGCGCCGCGCGATCCGGCCCGAACGCATCGCCTGTTTCGCAATGAGCTCGTCGAAGGCAAGACGCTGCGCTTTTCCGACGTCACTGCCGGCAGTGGCCTCGGCGGCACGTCCTACGCGATGGGCGTCGCCACGGGTGACTACGACAATGACGGCGATCAGGATCTCTATGTCACAGCGTTCGGGCCCGACACGCTGTACCGGAATAACGGGGACGGGACGTTCAGCGACGTGACCGCGGCGGCCGGCGTAGGCGACGACCGCTGGAGCACGGCCGCGACGTTCGTCGACTACGATCGCGATGGCGACCTCGACCTGTTCGTCGCCAACTACCTGGACTTCTCGACGACGGCCAACAAGCAGTGCTTTGATCCGGCAGGCACGCGCGATTACTGCGGCCCGCGTTCGTACAGGCCCGTGCCCGATCGCCTGTTCCGCAACGAGGGCGGCGGCCGATTCATGGACGTGACGGAAGCCGCCGGCATGACGAAGGCCGACGGCGCAGGGCTCGGCGTCGCCATCGGGGACTACAACGCCGACGGATGGCTGGACATCTATGTCGCCAACGACGCCACGCCGAACCAGTTGTGGATGAACCAGAAGAACGGCATCTTTCTGGATGAAGGTCCACTCGCGGGGGTGGCGCTCAATCTGGCAGGCAATCCGGAAGGGAGCATGGGGGTCGCGTCGGGTGACTACGACCGCGATGGGGATGAGGATCTGTTTGTCACGAACATCATCGGCGAGACTTTTGCGCTCTACACCAACGATGGCCGCGCGGGGTTCGACGACACGCGCGTCCAGTCGGGGCTCGCAGAGCCGACGGCGGCCTTCACCGGGTTTGGCACCGACTGGTTCGACTACGACAACGACGGGTGGCTGGATCTGTTTGTCGCCAACGGCGCGGTGAACATCATCGAGGGCCTGCGCGGCCAACCGGTGCCCTACAGGATGCGGAACCAGTTGTTTCGCAATGTGGGCGCCGCCAAGTTCGTCGAGACGTCAGGCCAGGGCGGTCGAGCGTTCGCGCTGGCAGAAGTCGGCAGGGCCGCGGCCTTTGGCGACATCGACAACGATGGCGACACCGACGTCCTGGTGACGGACAACAGCGGACCCGTCCGCTTGTGGCTGAATCAGGTGGGCACACGTGCCTCGTGGCTGCAGGTGCGCCTCGACAACGGCCCTGCCAATCGGCTGGGTCTCGGCGCGCTCGTGCACGTGGACCGGCCTGGCGCGCCGTCGCTCGTCCGTCGTGTCCGTGCGGACGGCAGTTATCTTTCCGCGCAGGACCCGACGCTGCAGTTCGGACTCGGCGAGTGGCGCGGACCAGTGACTGTGCGCGTGGACTGGCCAGGAGGTCCGTCGGAACAGTGGACGCTCCCGAAGGTAGAGGAGCGCGTGATCCTTACCCGCGGCCGCGGTACGCCCGCCTCACGCTTGTGATCGCTCCGGGTGCAACTTTGTTGATCGTTCGAGCCCGTGCGATCGTGATCGTGGATCCAATGGAACGTGGCGGTGCTGAAGATCGCGTCGGCGGCGGCCTGAAACGGCAGCGCGGCCGCATCCGCACGCACGAACGTGATTTGCGCAGGAAAGGCCGGCCGCAGGTGACGTCCGGCCGTTTCAATCATATTGGAGGAGAGATCCACGCCCACCGCGCGGCCGTGCGGCAGGCGCTCCAGCAACTCGGCTGTCAGTCGGCCGGTGCCGCAGCCAATGTCGAGTACCAGCTCCGTGCCCGTAAGCGGCAGACGCGCCAGCACGGGGCGTCCCCATTTGACCTGAGGATCGGAGACCCGATGATAGACCTGGGCATTCCACTCACGCATCGGCCAGACGGTCGCGCCAGAACACGGGCGAGCGCGTGGTTCATTCCGGAGGAAAGTCGATGTCGTAGAGCGGCGGCTGAGGACCTGGCTCGATGCCGGCGATGTCCGGATCTTCGTCGCCACTCTTCGGGGGAGTCGAGGCCCGTCGCGCCTTGGCTTCTTCCCGGCGCGCTTCCTTCTCTTTCCGCTTCTCGGCGAGGTTCCGTTCCCGCTGTCGCTTCAATTGTGTCGGACGCGATCGATTCACCATAGCTGCTCCTCTGATGATTTATCGCCGAGCACGCCTATCGCGCCGCCGCATCGGTCTTCTTCCGCGACACCCGCTTTCTCGCGGCGCGCGGAGGGGCAGGCTCCGTCGTCGACTCCAATCGCACCACCGACGTCACGAACCGGTGGATGCCGTGATTGTCGAAATCGATCACGGTGTACCGCTCGTTGGCATCGGTCACGGTGCCGGGGCCGTACTGTGTCTGGGCGACTCTGTCACCGATCGTATAGATACGCATCAAGATCTCCTCACGGCGCGTGCCGCGCCGTCGCTACCATCTGGGTTCGGATCGACGACCACCGCCACCGCCGCCACCCGGGCCGCCGCGTCCACCGCGCCCGCGCCCGCCGCGACCCTGACCACCACCGCCGCCACCGAATCCACCGGGCGATTCCGGCCGGGGCCGCGCTTCGTTCACCGTGAGGGCGCGGCCGCCGAACTGCGACTCGTGCAGCTGATCGACGGCCTTCTGCGCTTCGGCATCGGTCGCCATCTCGACGAAGGCAAAACCGCGAGCGCGTCCCGTCGCCATGTCGCGCATGACCCGAACCGATTCCACGGCTCCTGCGGCTTCGAAAAGCGTCTGCAAGTCGCCTTCAGTAGCGTCGAAGGGCAGGTTGCCCACGTAGAGTCTGCGGCCCATGATGTCCCTCTCCTGGTTGAGGCCTACGAACGCGCCTCCACCGCGGCGCGTCTACCGCCTGCCGTGTGGCACGACGGAAGGTCGAAAAGCACGGAGGGCACGATGGGCGTCGGCCGACCGGGTTCAGGCGCGAATGCAGACCCTGCGACGGCGAAGCGGCCATCCTGGGAAGCAGCGAGCGCTCTGCGAGAAGCGGGCGAAGTTGAGTCCAAAAATTCCGGTGATGAACGGCGGGAGCTCGTTCGGCCGCTCATTCGGCCGGAGAGTCAATCGCGGTGCTTCGCCGAAGCTCGTATGTCGTTGATTTTCTCACGGTTGGCTCAGAAAGTCGAGTCCAGGTGGCGGCCGAGGAACCACCGGTCGACGACCACGTGGCGCACGAACCAGGCCTGCCCGAGGAGCCAGCCGCCGATTCTGCGCCGACAGGTGCTCGATCATCGGCGGTTGGCCGCCGTGCATGATCGCCGCCGAGGCCCGCGCGCGCAGGCGAGTCTCGTACGGCCGCAATCGGTCTTCCGAGTAGTCTCCCGTCGCAGCCGTCAGCGCATCGGCCGCCATCAGCCCTGATTCGATTGCGGGCCGGAATCCCCTCGCCGCTTTGCGGTACCGCCAGCCCGGCCGCATCGCCGACGAGCAGCAGCGCCATCGTCCACGACCTGCCTGGCCGGACCCTGATAGAGCAGATACGCGTGCCCGCGCGGGCGCCACGCTCCCGACGCGGGTATCTTGTGCCCCTGCGCGCAGGAACTCGATGAAGCCGGCATAGTGCCTTCGGCAGCGGGTCGGTGCCGAGACGGCCGATGCCGATGTTCAGGTATCCCTGCTTTCGAAAGCACCAGCCGTAACCGCGCAGATCCGGCGAGAAGTACAGCTCCGGTCGCTCGGGATCGATCGCAAACCCATCGGCCTCGTCCTCCGTCACGGGGAACTCGGCTTCCTGCGCGCGCACCAGCGCCGCTTGCGCGGGTGCGCCGTTCAGCAGGCGCGCGACAGGACAGAAGTGCCCGCCCGCGCCGACGATGACCGCCGCGCTGATCCGACCGTTGACGAGCCAGCGCCCGTTCGTGCGCTCGAGCGCCTTGACCGGAGTTCCCAGCAGAAGGCGGGCGCGCGACCGCTTCAACAGATAGTCGTCGAACTCACAGCGGCGGATCCCGTAGCTCACCGGCTCGGCGTACCGCGTCTGGACGTCTGTGCGGCGTCCGATGACGCCCGTGCGAAAGCCGGTGATTGGCTGGAAGGTCCGGCCGTGCGCGTAGGCGGTCGGTGTCGAGCTCGAGTGCGTCGATGACCGGCGGCGTAATCCATCCGGCGCAGACCTTGTCGCGCGGAAACGTCGCCTGGTCCATGACCGTCACGTCGGCGCCGGCTTGCCGGAGCTTCCAGGCGCAGGTGGACCCGGCAGGCCCGCCGCCGACCACGAGGACGTCACACGTTTCCATCATGAATCCCGCCGCCTCTCAGGCGTCCACGCGGGTCCACGGGATGGCGTTCGTGCCGCCGCGAGCGAAAACCACCTGAAAGAGCTGCAGCGTGCCAGTGATGAACGCGACCTCGGAGCCGGCAAGATAGAGATGCCACGCACGAGCGAACGGGGCGTCGAACATCTCGGTCACGCGATCCGATGCCTGCAGGTACCGTGAGCGCCAATGTTCGAGGGTCTTCGCGTAGTGCAGCCGCAGGTTCTCGACGTCCAGCACGGAAAAGCTGTTCGGCTGGAGTACCCGCTCGAATACCTCCGTGAGCGTGGGAGGATAGGCGCCCGGGAAAATCCGCTTCACGATCCACGGATTGAGCGGCGCCGGTCTATTACGGCCGATGAAGTGCAGCAGGCCGCGGCCGTTCTCGGTGAGCACGCGGTGCATCACGTCGCTGAGCGTGGAGTAGTCGGGGAGTCCGACGTGCTCCAGCATGCCCACCGACACGAACGCGTCACAGACGCCGCTGACGTTCCGATAGTCGTCCTCGATGAACTCGACGCGATCGCTCAGCCCTTCGCGGCCCGCGCGCTCGCGCGCAAAGGCAATCTGTTCCGACGAGATATTGAAGGCGCGTCACGCGAACGCCGTATTCGCGGGCCATGAAGAGCGCCAGCGATCCCCACCCACAGCCGGCCTCGACCACACGCTCATCGGGCGCGAGACGGAGCTTCCGGCAGATGTGCGCCATCTTGGCAACCTGCGCGTCCTCGAGCGACTGCGCCGGCGTCTGGAAATAGGCGCACGTGTAGACCATCTCCCGATCCAGCCACAGCCGGTAGAACTCGTTGCCGAGATCGTAGTGGTGATGGACGTTCTCTCGCGAGGCGTGGACGCCATTGGAGGGCGCCGGCAGCCACCAGGGCCTCGGCACGGCATCTCCCATGGCGCGATACACGGCCTCGAGCATTTCGACCAGATCGCCCCGCACTTCGACCGCGCCCGACATGTAGCCTTCGCCGAAGTTCAGGTCGGGATTCCACAGCCACTTGAAAAGCGCTGGCCGGTTCTTGATGAGGATCGTGGCCACCGGGGCTTCGTCAGTGGGCCCGATCGCATGGCCATCCCACGAGTACAAGGCGGAGCGGTGCCGGCGCGACGGCGTGTTGGATGCGCTCGAGCGCCAAGTGGTCGAGCCAGAACGAGCCGCTGAGCGCCTGCTCGGCGGAGGAATCGGGAACAGACAGTGCGTGAAGGCGATCGTCCTTCATGAACCACCCCTCGAGATTCCGACTTGCAATTCGTGGGCCGATAGCAGTTTACCGCGTGAAGCCGGCGTTTGGTTAGTGCGCCGTCCGTTTCACGCGGAGCGCGTGCGGGACTATCAGTTCAGCTGGACCTGTCCGACAGTCGGCACTTCCAGCGATGGCAATGGCGGTGCAGAGAACAAACGGCGGCACGGCTTTGCGATCAACCGCGCCCACTGGGCCGAGCGACTGACACGGGCGCTGTCGGTGGCGATGCCCGTGTTCGCGTACATCTGGCGATAGAGCTTCGAGACCAGGACGAACGCCAGCCGGCTCTTAAAGCTCTTCACGCAGCGCGACCGTTCCCAGATCCGGGGCAGGCTGTAGAACTGATCCCAGACGCCCTGCGTGCGCGCGCGAATCTCGTCGGGCGACATCACGGGATGGTCCACATACACCTTCGGACGCGACGCCTGCGGAATGAGCCAGTGACGCGTCAGCGGGATGCCGTCGATGGTGGTGTCGTTCGGACTTCATCGTCTCTTCCCAGGCGGCGAAGTCGAGCGTGCCGGGGAAGGGCGTGAGCATCACGAACTGGGCGAACGTGACGCCGGCCTGCTGGGCGACGGTCGCGGTCGCATCGAACGTGTGTGGCCGGTCGCTGGGCAAGCCGAAGATGAACGAGCCGAGCACGTGCACGCCGTGCTGCTGGAAGACGCGCAGGCGATCGACCAGCGCATCCCCCGCGGCGTTGAACTGCTTGTGGACGTCCTTCAGGCCTTCCGGCGTGACCGACTCGACGCCCACGAGCGCGCCCTTGATGTTGGCGCGCCGCATCGCATCGAGGAAATCCGGATCTTCTGCGGCTTCCATCGTGATCTGGGTGAAGAACACCATGTCGCTTGGAAGCTGCGCGAGCCGCTCCATCAGCTCGAAACGCTCCTTGCGGATGGCCGTGAGCCGCTCGAGCTCCGCCGTGTTGGCGCGGCGGCCGGCCATGCGCAGATCTTCCATCGAAACGGGATAGAAGTTGTCGTCGGCGAGGGCCACGAAACGGAAACCGCGCCGGCGCAGATCCACAATCTCGCGCACGACGACATCGGCCGTGCGCTGCCGCGGACGCTGGCCGTCGGTACGCCACACCGAGCAGAACGAGCAGTGCTTCGGGCATCCTCGAACGGTCTGCACCGACGCCCACATGTAGCTGTTGGCTGGCAGCAGATCCCAGCGGGCGGGGAGAAACGACTCGGCGCTGACCTTGCCACCTTCATAGACCCGGGCAGGCGCCTGCCGCAGACAATCGCCAATCACCTGACCCCATACCACGTCGCCGTCACCCTTGACGACGGCGTGCGCTCCGCCGAGTTCGTGCGCTTCCTCCGGATAGAGCGTCGCGTGGATCCCGCCGAAGACGACCTGCGCCCCCGCCGCTCGCGCGGCGCGGCCAAGCTCGTAGCCGCGCAGGGCGTTGCCGGTGTGAATGCCGATGCCCACCACGTCGCCGGTGTGAATGCGCGAGACATCGAGCTGTTCGAGCGTTTCGTCGGTGAGGACCGGATCGCCATACTCCCGTGGCGTGGCGGCGGCAAGAACATATAGCCAGCGTGGCGTGATCACGCCAACGCCGAAGGAGACATGACTCGGGTTAATCAGATGTACAGTCATTTAGCCAGCGCTTCATCTGCCCACGAGCCCGCCCTGAGAGCGCTCGCGTTTTGCGACGACGCTGGCTGATCGGGAGGGGGCGACTCAGGTTCGGGCGGCCGAAGTATACAGCGGCTGTGGTCGAGAAGCCAGCCGCGAGAACCGAACGGCGGGATGGCCGGTCGGGTGGAACGGGACGACTAGGCCGGTTTGACGTTTTCGCCGCGCGGGCCCTTGGGACCTTGTCCCCGGTCGAATGTCACCGCCTGGCCCTCTCGCAAAGAGTTGAACGGGACCTGCGTGCATGCGGACTGATGGAAAAAGTACTCGTTGCCGTCGTCAGCGGCGATGAATCCGAATCCTTTGTCGCTCACCAACCGCTTGATCGTGCCATTCATCGTCGCCATGCCGGTCGCTCCTGTCGTCTAGCCGGTACTGCCCCGTAGTTTACGCCAGATCTCAGGTCAAGGCCCGGCTAAAGCCATTATACGGGACGCGCACGGATGATGCCTCAGCGAGAGGTCGGGGAGGCGGGGGCAGCCCCGCCTCCATTTGTGGTTATTTGCGGCGCGTATACGAAATTTTCATCGTCTGAATTTCCTTGCCGTCCGGCGCCGTCATGAACATCGTCATCGACTTGTGATCCGCGTCGGCGAAGGTGCTCGTCGACTTCGACTTCTGGACGGCGCCCGTCGCGTCGGGCACTTCCATCCAGCCGGTGAGCGACTTCGTGGCGGCATCGTAGGTCGACTCGCTCACCATGAGGCCCTTCGACATGGAGTCGGTCCAGCTCCCCACGTACTTCTTCTTGGCGCCGTCGTACGCGGTGACGCCATGGCCGTGAAACGCCATGCCGGGCATGAGCTCGCCCTTGAAGTCGGTGATGAGGCATAGGCCACCGCAGCCGACGGTGTCGGTCTGCATGCCCTTTGAGGTCATCGCGGGCCCGCCGCCAGGCGGCGACATCTCGATGACGGCGTCCCAGGTGCCCTCGTCCATGGTGAACATCTGGTGTTCCGGGCCGGGTTTCGGCATGTCCTGGGCGGAGACCGCCGTCGAAAGGAAAGTACAGAACGCGATACACGACAAGACGGCGGGCGCAGCTCTCATCTCAAACCTCCTGAAACCGTGGGCGACGCGCATTCTCTGCCGAACGGCGTCTGTGTGCAATACGTGAACGCGCCGACGCGCGTTCTTCAGTCGCGCTTCCTCGACTGCGTCCTGCCGGACCTGAAGGTCCGGCCAATGTTCGCTACGGCTCGGCCGCGAGGAGCAGCAGTGCATCCTCCCAATGTCCCGGCACGGTGAACATCTGAGTGCGCATCTCCGGGAAGGCCTTGCCGTTGTAGTTGCCGGTCAGGAACGTCCCGGCGTCCTTTTTCTCCCCGCTCACGGGACTGATCCAGGTGACTCGCGTGCTCTTCGCCGCGATCTTGTCCAGATGGAGCAGGACCGTCGACTGGCTGGAAAGATAGACCAGCGCCAGGTTTCCACGCCACGATCGGAGCGCGGTGTTGAGGGTCCGTTCGCTGCCGATCCCGGTAGCGAACAGTCCCTGGTCCGGCACCATCTCCCACCACGGGAGCGCGGTCACGATTTCTTTCATCTTCACGACCTGGTCGGCGCCCGGCGTATTGAAGGTCGTCTCCCAGCCCGGCTCCATGCGCCACATCTGATTCTGGCCATAGGTATGGAAGCCGCCCGCCATCACTGTCCACCAGGCCTGCCGCCGCACGATGAGCGGGGTGATGGGACCCTGCGGGTACTCGGGGCCGTTTTCGTACGCGCCCTCGCCGAGGACGACCGGTTTGCGCGGGGTCAGCAGCGAATCGGCGATGACGGCTGGATAAATCTTGGACCACTCGGTCCAAGTCTCGATCATATTGAAGTCGAGCCATCGGTCGTCGTGAAAGTACCTGTGACGACGAGCGCCAGCCACAAGGGTGATAGGTGATCAGGTGCGCACCGGCGTCGCCCTCCCGAAGTCCGCCGGCCAGCTCGCGATACACCTCTTCGAATCCGGTCGCGATGCGATCGCCGCCGTTGACCCAGATCACATTGGGCGCGTTCCGGTAACGTGCGCCGAGCCAGCGGCCGTACGTGCGCGCGTTCTTCGTCGTGATGACCGGCTTGTCGTTCACGTAGTAGCCCCAGGTCGGCAGCATCGCAAGGACGACTCCCTGTTTCTGCGCGAACTCGACGAGCCGGTCGACGTCGCGGAAGTAGACGTCGTTCGGCGTCGCCGGATCGTCGTTCAGCCAGGGCTTGTGGCCATTCTTGTTCGCCATCGGCGCGTTGACCTCGGAGCCGGAGCCGCCTCCCCAGGCCACGACCGCCTGCACCACCGTGAAGCCCTTCTGCCCGCGGTTCGTGAGATAGGCCTCCGCCTGTTCAGTCGTGTACTCGACGAAGAGCGGCCACGCCGTGTCGCCAAGCCAGAAGAACGGCTTGCCGGCGCGATCGACGAAATAGCGCCCGTCGGGGCTGACGCGAATCGGACCGTCGAGCGATCGGCCAGTCCCTTGAGAGAAAAGCAGGGGTGCCGGAAGGAGGGTGATGGTGAGGGCGATCCCCCACAGACGAACCAGGCTCATGTCGTCGACTCCGGGAGTGCGGCGGCCAGCCGCTCAGCGCTTCTTGCCGACCAGCTTCCAGAACTGCTGTTCGTTCAGCAGCGTGATGCGGTGCCCCTTCTCGCGGAGTCGCTTGATCTCCATCAGCTTCAGGCCGCCATCGCGCCCGGCGGCCTGTAACGAGTTCGGCCGGCCGCGCACGACGACGGTGGTCTGGGCGGACGGGTGGCCATGAACGACGGCGCCCGCGCGCTTCGCGGCTCGAGCCGCGACGGCGCGCGTTTCGCTGAGGATGCCCGTGAACGCGAGGTGCACGCCGTCGAGCGAGCGCAGCACTCCGGACTTCAGCACGGCCGGCGGTGTGCGCAGCGCCTCGATCAGCTCTTCGGCGCTTTCGTACCGCTTCCGCCGTTCGCCGATGCATCGATAGATGATTTCCTTCAGGTGATCGCTGCACGACGAGATGGCGCACCTCACTCGTGCGGATTCGCGCCCGCGCACTCCCCTTGATCACGATGCCGAGCAATTGCCCCACTTGATACACATCGTCGCGCGCCTGCCATTTCGGAACGTCGCCCGCGAGGATGTCGCTCGGTGCGGTGAACGGGTTCAGGGTGTGCGCGGTGATGCCGCGCTCGTCGCTTTGCTGCCGCGCAATGCCGAAGTCGCCGAGCTTCAGCCGGCGTCCATCACAGACGAAGACGTTGAGCGGCGTCAGGTCGCGATGCAGCATTTCGCCGCGATGGAGCTTGCCGAGCACCTGCAGGATGCCCGCAATCTCGCGGCGCGCGGCGGCTTCTGAAAAGCCTTTGCCGGTGTGTTCGAGATGCGCGCTCAGGTCGCCGTGACACGCGTACTCGATCGCGAGACAGTAGAGCACCTGGCCGCTGCCGATGAGGGGGAACGTGTCGAACACCCGGATCGCGCGCGGATGGTCGTCGAGCAGATCGCCGAAATACGCCTCCCGCAGCCAGCCGTCGATGCGGCCGCTCACCTTGACGCAGACGACCTGCGGCACGGTGACGGATTTGCCCTGGCGCGTCGCGAGAAAGACCTGGCCGAAGCCGCCCTGACCGAGCAGCCGCTCGATGCGGTATTCGAGGCCGCTCTCGGGGCTCGAAATCACCTGTTGCGGGACCAGGAGGTACTGCGACTGCCGCGCGAACCCCTGCAGCGACTGGGTGGCGCGCGTCGTGGCCGACGTCACGTTTCTCAACATGGGATCGTTCGGCCTGCGGGCAGGTTCTCGAGGTGCCGACCGTGGCTGCACGCGCGAAATCGTACCACCAATTGACACTCACGATCTGCCGGAAGGAATCCTGTGGTATATCCGACGCGATGTGGCTCGCGATCGGGAAATTCGTTGCACCCTGTGCCGTGTTCCTGTTCGCGATCTCTCTCGTGATGGCACGCGGCGGCGCTCGAGCATCCGCCGAGCAAGCCAGCGAAGCCGCCGCCAATCGAGTCCAGGTCGAAAACGCGAAGCCCGGCACGACCGACTGGATGCTGACGAAGACCGAGCCCATCGCCGGGAACGTGCGTGACGACCGATATCGCCGTCAGCGCGCGATCGAAGGCTACGTGTCGCACGCCAGCCTCCGCGCCGGCGAGACGCTCATCGGCTACGTCAGCGCGCAGCCCGGCCGCCTCGTATCGTGTCGACGTCTATCGACTCGGCTACTACGGCGGCAAAGGCGGCCGCCTGATGACGTCGATCGGCCCATTTCACGGATCGCCGCAGGCCGAGCCCGTCGAGGGCGAGAAGCAATTAATGGAGGCGCGCTGGACCCCGTCGTTTCGGCTGCAGATTCCCGGCGACTGGCCGAGCGGCGTGTATCTCGGAAAGATGACGACGGACGGCGAGGGCTATCAGAGCTACCTCATCTGGGTGGTTCGCGACGATCGGCAGCGCCGACCTGATGTTCCAGGTGTCGGACCTCACCTGGCAGGCCTACAACCGGTGGCCGGAATGGCGATCGCTCTATGACTGGAAGGACCAACGGTGGCACACGACGCCGGGCGCGCGCGTCGGCTTCGATCGGCCATACAGCTTCTACTACAACATGCTGCCGATGACGCTGGCGCCGCTCTCCAACGGGTCGGGGGAGTTTCTGTTGTGGGAGTTTCCGCTGGCGTTCTGGCTCGAAGCCCATGGCTACGATGTCACCTATACGTCAGGCGTCGACACCCACGCCGATAGCGGAGGGATTGCTGCGTGTGAAGGGATTTCTCTCGGTTGGCCACGACGAGGTACTGGAGCCGCACGATGTTCGACAACGTCGCTCAGGCACGCGACCAGGGCGTAAGCCTGGCGTTTCTGAGCGGCAATGCGGTGGACGGCGAGATCACGATCGGCCCCTCGACCGACGGACGCCCGAATCGCGTGTTCGGTCGATTCGAGGGTCGCGCCGACGACGATGACATGCCCGACGAGCAGACGTTGATGGGCTCGACCTCCTACGGCGTCGGGCTTGGCGACTGGATCGTGCAGCGGCCGGAGCACTGGCTGTTCGAGGGGACGGGCATGAAGACCGGCGACGGCGTGCCGGGGCTCGTCGGGTGGGAATATCACGGCCCGCCGCTTCGCGATGATCCGAGTCTCGTCGTCGTGGCGAGCAGTCCCGTCGTTGGCATGCAGCGAGAGAAACAGGAGCATGACTTCGCGGCTGTCATCTATGACGGGCCGAAGGGCAACATCGTCTTCAACGCCGGCACGTGCTGGTGGAGCATGGTGCTGTCGACGCCGCCGGGGTTCGTCAATCCGCCGAACAAGGATTTCGCGCGGGCCGATCCGCGCGTTCAGCGCATCACCCAGAACCTGCTGGCGCGGATCATTCGCCGATGATTTCTCGAGGTCTCGGTTTCTCGAGTTCGGCGCGCAGGCGCGCGTGGCATAACTGTGGGCGCGGGCGGTTAGCCCCGCAACGGCGGCGCACGCGGGCCTGAAGGCCCGCCACCACAACGCTCAGCGGCACTGTATTCGTGTTCCAATCTATGGCCGTGGATCCCGATCGACGGTCACCCGCGCCCATCATGGAAGTCGTCGGTCCTGACGGTCTCTGGACGACGGTCCGTCAGGCGATTCGCGGATCGTCGCTCGACTACACCACCGCGCCGATCGGCAGCGCCATCGTCATGCTTGCGGTGCCCATGGTCATGGAAATGGCCATGGAATCAATCTTCGTCGTCGCGGATGTGTTCTGGGTAGCGCATCTGGGGGCCGATGCGGTCGCGACCGTCGGCCTCACCGAATCGATGCTCACGCTGATCTACAGCCTCGCAATGGGTCTGTCGATTGGCGCCACTGCGCTCGTCGCGCGCCGGACGGGTGAGCACGATCCCGACGGAGCCGCCCGTGCAGGAGTCCAGTCCATCGCGCTCGGTGTGCTGATCGCGCTTGCCGTTGGCGTGATCGGCTCGTGGCAGGCGCCACACTTGCTCCGGTTGATGGGGGCCTCCGACGCGGTCGTGGCCACCGGCACAGGTTTCACGCGCGTGATGTTGGGCGGCAATGCGACCATCGTGCTCTTGTTCCTGATGAATGCGGTCTTTCGCGGCGCCGGCGATGCGGCGATCGCGATGCGCGTGCTCTGGCTGGGCAACGCCATCAACATCGTGCTCGGACCGTGCCTCATTTTTGGCCCCGGGCCTTTCCCCGCGCTCGGCGTCACCGGTGCCGCAATCGCGACCAACATCGGACGCGGGACCGCCGTCATCGTTCAGCTGATTACCTTGACGCGGTGGAGCAGCCGAGTGCGCGTGGCTCGCCGGCACCTGCAGCTCGACGTGCCCGTGATGGGCACGGTTCTGCGCCTCTCGGGCTCGGGCACGCTGCAGATCCTGATTGCCACCGCCAGCTATGTGGCACTCGTCAGGATCCTCTCGGCATTTGGGAGCGCAGCTCTGGCGGGTTACACGATTGGCATCCGCTTGATCGTGTTCGCCCTGTTGCCGTCCTTCGGCATCAGCAACGCGGCCGCAACGATGGTGGGGCAGAACCTGGGCGCGGGCCGGCCCGATCGCGCCGAGAGCGCGGTGTGGACGGCCGCGTTCTACAACATGATCTTTCTGGGCATCGTCGGACTGATATTTTTGACGGGTGCGCGCCTGATTGTCTCGCTGTTCACGACCGATCCCATCGTGGCGTCCTACGCGGTCTCCTGTCTCCGCATCGTGAGCCTCGGGTTCGTGTTCTACGCGTATGGGATGGTGCTGACGCAATCGTTCAATGGCGCCGGTGATACCTGGACGCCCACGATGATCAACCTGCTGGTCTTCTGGGTACTCGAGATCCCGCTGGCGTGGATGCTCTCGCGGACGGGCGGCCTGCAGGCGAGCGGTGTGTTCGTGGCCCTGGCTGTCTGCTATTCGCTGCTGGCGGTGGTCAGCGCGATCCTGTTTCGCAAAGGCCGGTGGAAAACGGCGAAGGTCTGACGTGGACCGGGACGTCAGTGTTTACCGAGCAGATGCGACAGCAGCGTGGCGCCGATGTCGAGCAGATCGACCTGTGTCTTCATGCGCTCGGCCTCATCGTCATCGATGCCTTCCTCCAGACGGCGCCGCTCGTCCCGGTCGGCGCGCCAGTCGGCGATCACTTCCTCCGGCGGCTGCGGCGGCGGAGCGCCCGCGGCCGACCGGCCCGCGCGCGCGTCGGCATCCAGCTGCCGCAGGGCATCGCCCAGGTGATCCAAGTCGATGACGGCGATGCCGCTCCCGCAGCTCTCGCATTTCGTCTGGGTGCCGAGATCGATCGGCGCGCCGCAGCTCGAGCACGTGATGGACGTCATCTTCTTCTTCAACGCGTCGAGCTCTGGCGGCGTCAGGCCGCGGACCAGATCCTGGCTGCGAAGAAACTCGAAGAACGGCATGAACACGCCGTGCTGTGACGGACACTTGAAGTAGCGGTACTTGTCGTCTCTCACCAGATCGTAGGTGAGGCCGAGCACGAGATTGCAGCGGGGGCAGGGCATGCGCGTGCCCACGCGCTGGCGCGGCGTCTCGCGGCTCGCCTCCACGCGGCGCACCAGGATGAGCGTGGCCTCGGGCGTCAGTCGGAACTGCTCGCCCGCATCGAACCAGAACCCGCGACACGCCGGGCAGACGTCGATCGTCATCGGTCCGCGATACGTGCCCTCGAGCGGCACACGTTCCATCGCCTGCTGGCATCCGGGACAGGTCATGGTTGTCCTCGTCATGGGCCCGAGATCGAGCCCGTGGCGCTCCGCGACAGAGTACACGAGCTTCGGGTGCACGTGCCTCTTGACACGTATATTCCAGGTACTGGAATATACAAGAGGCGGCAGCGGGTTGTCGCCTCGCGAGACTCCGCCGCAGCGCGTTCTCTGTGCGACGCCTGTGGCGGCGGGGCTTCAGCCCCGCGGAACACTACGATGACCGTTGCCACGCTCGGCGCGCTCGCCGAAACGAACCGGCTGCGAATCGTCGATCTTCTTCGCGGCGGGCCGCGTCCGGTCGGCGAAATCGCCACGAGGCTCCGTCTGCTCCAGCCGCACGTGTCGAAACATCTGCGCGTGCTGAAGGACGCCGGCCTCGTCGATGTCCATCCCGAGGCGCAACGCCGGCTCTACGAGCTCCGCTCGCAGCCGCTCCGCGAGCTCGATGCGTGGCTCGAACCGTACCGCCAATTCTGGAACGCGCGCCTGGACGCGCTGGAGCGTCACCTGGACGAGGGTGACGCCTCGGCGCGCCGGCCGCGAAGGAGGGCACCGAAATGAAGGGCACGCTGCATCACGCCGGCACGCGCCACACGCTGCGCTTCGAGCGTCGTCTGGCCCATGCACCTGAAAAGGTCTGGCGCGCACTGACCGACGCGTCCGAGCTGGCGCATTGGTTCCCAGCCGAAATTCATGGATCCCGCGAGCAGGGTGCGGCGCTCCGCTTCGTCTTTCCCAGCGATCCGTCAGGAGACCCGGACTCGGCAGCCGCACCTGCGATGGATGGCACAATGCTGGTGTTCGATCCGCCGCGAGCACTCGAGTACTCGTGGAACGGCGAGATTCTGCGGTTCGAGCTCGAGCCGCGCGACGGACACACGCTCCTCGTCTTCACGCACACCTTCGAGGACGTCTCGAAAGCCGCGCGCGATGCGTCGGGCTGGGATGTCTGTCTCGACGCGCTGGCTGGTCGGCTCGACGGTCGCGAGCCCGAGCCGTTCACGCCCGAACGCTTCGACGTACTGTTTGGTGACTATGCCCGGCGGTTCGGACCGACGGCCTCCTCCCGCCGTGCACCAGAAAACGAGCATTGAGCACTGAGCTCCAGGCACTCCGTATCTCATTCCGCGGGTATCCACATGTCCTATCGACTGGGTTGCACCCTCGTCTTCGTGATCCTGGCAAGCGCAATCCGCCTCGACGCGCAGCCGGCGGCACGGCTGAAGAACCCCGCGACGCTGCACACGCCGCGGGGGTACTCGCATGTCGCTGAAGTTCCGCCGGGGCAGCGTCTCGTCTTCATTGCCGGCCAGGTCGCGCTCGACAAGGCCGGCGCGCTCGTGGGCCCTGGAGACATGAAAGCCCAGTCGGTCCAGGTGTTCGAGAACATTCGCCTGGCGCTGGCAGAAGCCGGCGCGACCTTCAACGACGTGATCAAGCTGAATTACTACGTCGTTGATGTCGGCCAGATCGCGACGCTTCGCGACGTGCGCGATCGATACGTCAATACGGCCGCGCCCCCGGCAAGCACGCTCGTCGAGGTCCGTCGCCTTTTCAGAGACGATGTGCTGCTCGAGGTCGAGGCCGTGGCGGCTGTTGGACAGCCTTAAAGGAGCGTGGCAGTCTCCGCAACGTTGGGGGGGGCCGGCCAAGGTGAGCGCCAACGGCCGGCTGCACTCAGGCGGATGTGGAGGATTTCTTCGGTCCCGTATCCAATGGGCTACTTCGCCAATGCGTTGGGTGGGCGCGGGCATTGGAAGGCAGGTTGCCAAGGCCCCAATAGCCCCCCAGTGTCCAGCTCCGTTTCGCACGGAGGATCCAAGCGGCCCTGAACCCTGGAATCGCGATCGCGCTCTGTTGTCTATCTCGGCCTTTCAGGCCATAATGAGGCGCCTCGCAAGTCAACAGGAGCACGGAAAGGGACGTTTCTGGATGGTCTGCCCGCACTGCGGCGGTGGCATGGCTGCCTCGCAGAGTGTCTGTGGCCACTGTGGCCGTCCGCCATCACTGACGGGCCATGAGGTCGCCGTCACGACGCTCACGCCTCCCCTTCCCGACGTTGGTGTCCCGAATGAGACACGGCTCGCCCTCCGACGGACGCAGATTCAACACCCGGCGCACCGCGAGGACCGGCTGACGACCTGACCATCGCTCCACCGTCCTCTTACACGCCTCCCGTCTCTGTTGCCAGTCGCAGCGCTGGCGTGAGTCCCGAGAGTCGGCCAGGTGCGCACTCCGCCTCTGGCGCCGCTTCCACCGCCACGCTCCAACCCGGGACGCCATTCGGCCGCCGCTATCACATCATCCGCTCGCTCGGCTCCGGCGGGATGGGTGCCGTGTACCAGGCCTGGGACGAAGAGCTCGCGGTGGTCGTGGCCATCAAAGTGATTCGGCCGGAGGCGATGGCGGATCCCGCAGTCGCCCGCGATCTCGAACGACGGTTCAAGCGCGAGCTGCTGCTCGCGCGAAACGTCACGCACAAGAACGTCGTCCGCATCCACGACCTCGGGCAAATCGACGGCATCAAGTACATCACGATGCCGTACGTGCACGGAGAGGACCTGGCCTCGGTCCTCAAGCGCGAGTACAAACTGCCGATCCCTCGCGCGCTCGCCATCGCGCGGCAGATCGTCGCCGGCCTGGTCGCCGCCCACGAGGCCGGCATCGTGCATCGCGATCTCAAGCCCGCGAACATCCTCCTCGATGAGGAGGATCGTGCGCTGATCACGGACTTCGGGATCGCGCGGTCCGTCTCGGGCCCTGGCGGTGGCACCATGGCTGGCTCGGTGGTGGGCACGCTCGAGTACATGGCGCCTGAGCAGGCGCGTGGATCCACTGCGGATCACCGGGCGGACATCTACGCGTTCGGACTGATTCTCTCGGACATGCTCATCGGGCGCGGCCGACTTGACAGCGCCGAGAACGCGTTCGCTGAGCTGCTGGAGCGCATGGCCAAGCCGTTGCCGTCGCTCCAGTCCACGGACCCCACGATTCCCGAGGCACTCGACGACCTCGTCGCGGGGTGCGTGCATCCAGATCCAGGACACCGGTACCAGACGACGCACGAGCTCGTGGCCGATCTCGACGCGTTTGCTGGCCCCAGCCGTACCGGCGCGACCTCGCAGGCTTCCACGCCGGTGCCGCTTGCGGCAACTGCGCGCGCCACGGCGCGCGCGACTGCGCAAACCACGGCTCAGGAAACTGTGCCCGTTCAGGCCGTTTCGACTGTCGCCATCCCGCCGCAAGCAGGCACGATCGCGGGGCCGGACGATGGCCGGAGCGCTCGCGTTGCTGGGGGTTCTCACCGTGGGCGCCGGTGCATTTCTGCTGCGCGACAGGGTTCTGCGTCCATCGGCCCCGGTGACGGCTGGGGCTGCGCAGCCAGTATCGCTCGCCATTCTTCCGTTCCGGAATGCGTCTGGTGACGAATCGCTCGACTGGCTTGGCCGAAGCCTGGCTGCCACGCTCCTAACGGAAGTCGGCCAGTCGGAATCTTTGAGGACTGTCGCATCTGGGCGGGTTGCGCAGATGCTCAGTGATTTGAGGATCTCCCCAAATAACGCGCTCGATCCCGCCACGCTGCGGCGACTTGCAGAATACAGCAGCGCCGACATCGTGATGTGGGGCCAGTACGTGAAGTTTGGCACCGAGATCCGCATCGACGCCACGCTGCAGGATGTGAAGCATCAGCGGACGATCCCCCTGAAGGCTCTGGCGGTTGACCAGACCGATCTCCTTAGCGCTATCGAACGGCTTGCCGTAACGGTTCGCGAAAACCTGTCGCTCTCCGACAACGCGATGAAGGAACTGGCGGCAGCCGCGTTCAAGCCGTCCACCAGCAACGTGATGGCGCTCCGGTACTACAACGAGGGTCTCGAGGTAAACCGCCAGGGTAAGCACCTCGACGCCGTGAAGAAGTTCGAGGCGTCGACGCAGGAGGATGCTCGATTCGCCCTGGCTTATTCGAAACTCGGGCAGACCTACGCCACGCTCGGTCACACCAGCGAGGCCGAGAAGTTCTCGCGGATTGCCGTCGGCCTTGCGGACGCGCTTCCACCCCAGGAAAAGTACATCATCCTCGGCAACCACGCGCGCATTCTGAATGACAAGCAGAAGGCCATTGAGTACTACGAAGGTCTTGAGAAGATTTTGCGTGACAACGACGAGGTGCTCTTTACGCTGGCGACCCTCTACGCGGAGAATGGCGCATCCGAGAAGGCTCGCGAGCGCTTCGCGCGCCTTCTTGCGCGCGACGAGAAGCACATTGATGCTCTTCAGGGTGCTGCGTGGGTGGAGATCAGGAGCGGCAACGCCAACAAGGCGCTCGATTATCTGAATCGGGCTCTGACACTGACCATGCAGGTCGGAAACGATGAGGCGCGGGCCGGTGTGCTGTTTGCGTTCGGCGTCGGTTACCGCGTCCTCGAAAAACCCGAAGATGCGTTGCGCTACTACCAGGACGCGCTGACTATCAATCGGAAGCTCGGACACCGGCGCGGAATAGCAGACAACCTGCACGGTCTCGCGGAAGCCCAAAACGCGCTTGGACAAAGATCCGACGCTCTCAAGAACTATCGCGAGGGCCTCCAACTGCGACGCCAGATCGGTGACAGCCAGGGAATCGGCAACATGTTGATCGATATGGCGAATTTCCACGCGGACGGGGGCGCCTATGACGAAGCGCTGATCGAACTCAGAGAGGCGTTGCAGATCCAGCGCAGCCTCGGCAATGAGCCGCTCGAGGCCCTTGCCCTCAACAACATTGCCGACATGTACCAGGCCAGAGGAGAGTACGAAGAAGCACGGACCTATCTGGAACGTGCGCTAACGCTTCGACAGAAGGTCAACTCACCTCACGACATCGCCGACTCGCTCCATAATCTGGCCGAGAACTACGTCAGGACCGGGGCGCACGATACGGCACTCGGCCATTACCTGAAGGCGCTGGAGCTTCGACGTCAGATCGGCGACAAGGCCGGCACCGCCATCGAGCTGCACAGCATCGGAACTCTGTACCAGTACCAGGGGCGCTATGGTCGGGCTCGCGATTCGAAGGCGGAAGCCGTCAAGATCTACCGGGAGACTGGCGAACGCGGACTCTGGCTGGCGAGACTTCTCACCGCCCAAGCGAGCGCGTTCGTTGCCTCGGGACAGCCGAACGAGGCCAAGGCCTTGCTGGACGAGGCGCAGGGCTACGCCAAGCAACTTCAGAATGACGAGCTGACGGCGCAGCTTCAGACGGTGTTCGCAGAGGAGCTGTTCTACCGTGGGGACTTCAGGGGCGCGCGAACGCGATTTCAGCAAGTGCTGGAAGTCGCAACCAGAGGCAAGATAAGAATGTTTGAGCTCTCGTCCCGACTCGCTTTAGCAAAAGTTGACATCGCCGAAGGGCGATCTCAGTCGGCTGTATCCGTCCTGCAAAAGCTCGGCGCGGAGGGCAATAGAGAAGGCCTCACCTATTTCGCTACCGAATGCGGGGTCTATCTTGGCCAGGCGCTCTCGAGTCTAAAGCGGCAGGATCCCGCACAAGAGGTGCTGAATGCGGCCCTCACGCAGGCCGAACGGCTGGGCGCGCTCCTCCTCATGGCCAAGGCCCATAGCCTGCTCGCTCACTCCGCGGAGGCGTCCGGTAAAATGGCCGACGCCCGCCGGCACTTGGACAGGGCACAGAGTGTGCTCGAAGAAATACGACGTGAGGCCCGGACCGACGAGGTTCTGAAGCGAGCAGACCTCCGAGCGCTTACTGTGCAGCCGGCCGAGTAGCGGCGGCCGGGGGCGCGGCCGTCGCCGCGCCCCGTCTTTCGATCGCTGTCCATCGACTACTTTACTAGAAGCGTCCCACACCTGTCAGTCACAGGTGTCTGGTTCGGGGCCTGAGCGGTCGACACAACGCACAAGTTGTACGTGCGGCCAACGGCGAAATCAGGTAGACCGCTTTCCGATTGATTCGCATCGACTTGGAGGTTCGCTCCGCAGCCTTGGCCAACTGGCGTGAAGAATGGGTGCCCCTCGCCGAGATCGTTCAGTGTGGTAAGGGAGCTACCAACGATGACCCAGGGCGGGCCGCCTCTGCGGGCGGCGGTCAGTACCAGACTGGCGCAGAATGCATCAGTGACAGGGAACGAGTAGATGGCTCTGATCGCCAGCGAACTACCGAGCTGCTTCGAGTTTTGGAACGATAATGTGGCCGGCGAGCCAGTCTGCGTGGCCACGATGAAATCATTCGTGCCGATCGTTTTGCCTCGCACAAGTTCCTGGGTCTGGAACCACTCCGTCCGGATGTTCTTGTCGACCTGGTCAATCCCTCCATTGTCCTGAACAAAACCCCTGCTACTGTGATTCGTATCGCTGTAAAGACCCGTAATCAACCCCGTCGGGGTGGTCGGGAAAATGTAATCCACGGCGATCGTCGTGGCGAGCTGCGAGATGTCCAGGGTGGATTGCTTGATCAGGCGGTAGAAGTTCGCGCGGCCTCTGGACGCGCTCACGGCGGTTGTGAACGGGAAGTTGTTGAACCTGCCGTTGACGTTTAGATCTGCATCCGTCCCGCCGCTGCGCGCCTCGAAGCTGGTCACCGCCAGACGAACCGTCGCCGCCAAATCTGCCTGGACGCTGAACAAGCTTCGCCACGTCGTATTTTTCAAGAAAGTAGCCGGGGCGCCATTGATGTTGATGAGTTGCATTGCCTGCGCCAGCCGCGGCTCGCCGTTTACGGCGAGCGCCGTGACCAGAACGCTCGAGGAATCGAACCTGCGCTCCGGCTGTGAAAACCCGATACTGAGCCGGAAACGAGTCAAGGCCGAGCTGTTGGTCTCCGCGCCCCACACGGCTCCTCCCGTTGGACTGATTGCCACGGAACTCCATGAATTCTGCGACGTGGGGCCGTCGTTGAAATCGAAGCTCCCGATGAAGGCGCCGTACCGATCCCGCCATTGGACATTCGTACCGTAGGCGATGGCCAATCCGCCCTGGGTTCCCTCGATTCCATCCGGATTGTCAGTGGCCCCAAGAGCGGCAATAGGTGCGAGCAACTTGAGGTCCCGCGCTGACTCGACGCTGCCGGGCAGATCGGGGAGCAGCGCAAAGAGTTGTGTCGCGCCACTCGCAACGAGCTCTCTGTATCGGACCTCCTTGCCGCCGCATGCGATCACGGCGAACTGCTTTCCTGATGGCGTGCGAGCCGTCAGATCGAACCAGAGCCCCGGTGCGGGGCTGACGTCGCACTGCACGTTGTAAGTCACCGGCGTCGTCGTTGAAATGAATCCTGCTGGATATTTGTCGATTCTGGGCGAATCGCCACCAAAGCCGACGTACAGGTTGCCATCTTCATCGACTGCCAGCGTTCCAATATTTATCGCTGGGGAGAGATTCTGGAGGACTGGAGTAGCCTGGTGGGCGTTCCCAGTAGGCGTCCCACTAACCTTAAAGATCGCGCCGGCATCGGTTGCAACGTACAGGTTGTACCGCGAGACGGTTGCCACGCTTTCCGTGACGAAAGCGAATCCTCTTATGGATGCCGCAGTCGAACCGAGAGTGATTTGCTCTTTGGGTGTCGGGTTTGTCCCGCCTCCATGAGCGAAGACCTTGATCAGCGGAAAGCCTGAGGCATCGTGCGTGCCCTGAAACACATCGCCGAGGGCTGCAGCGCTCGCCCACTCCTGTGCCGGCTGCGCACGAAGGGCGACCGGAATCAGAATCGTGGCGAGAAAAACCGCCGACCCAATCCAGGGACGGACCGTAGTCATGGGGAGCTCCTTCAAAGAATGGTGCCACCGGGGAGGCACCGTCCCAGAATGCTGGGACAAACCGTCACTAGGGGAACATCAGCGGACCTAAAGACGCCCAATCTTAGGCGGAAGGCCTGCCGGCGGCAAGAATAAAGGCTCTGAAAAAGAAGATTTTCAGAATTCCGCCTATTTCCGCCCGCAGGAAATTGGCCGATTGAGCCCTAAAGAGGACAGCCAGAGAAGTGGTCTGACCAAAAAAATGCAGCCGGATGGCGCTCAACGCGAGCCCACGCGCTCGAAGAGCACGGACATAAGCCGTGGTGGGTCTCTCCGTGGAGCGTCCGCCTCCAGCCATTCGCCAATGCGCCGAAGAGTGAAGCCAGCCGCAATGCCTCCGTTCACATAGTCAGCGACGCTGTGCAGGTAGGCGGCTACGAGAACCGTTTCGCCCTCGGACGTCGTGAACTGCGCCTGGCCGCCGCGCCGCTGTCGATCCGGGTGCAGCTCGCAGAACCAGAGTTGCCCGCCAGATCGCAATACGCGGGCGGCCTCCGCAAAGACGGGCGCTAGATGCTCCACGTGCTCGAGAACGAGATTGCCAACGACGATGTCGACCGCTCCGTCCGTGAGCGGCCATGGCATCCGCAGATCGTGTTGCACGAAGCGGACGTGCGCCGCGTGAGCGCGCTCTCGGGCGCGGGCCAGCATCCCGCTCGAAAAATCGAGCGGGACGACCATGCGCGCGTGTGCGGCCAGCCAGACCGTGTTCTTCCCGGTGCCGCATCCGAGCTCGAGCACGTCGCGCCCGGTCATCGCAAGTGGCGCCGTGCGGATTACTTCCGCGTCGAGATCTCGCGTGGGATTGCTGTCCGTGTCGTAGCTGGCCGCCCACAAGTCGTACGCCCGCGCGACCTCGGGAGTGTCGTCCGTCTGCCCGATGGAGCTCGTCGAATCAGCCATGGCTCCCGACCCCTCGTGTGATACAACTGCTCGCTCTTCTCACGCTACCTCACATGCCGATCGACTACCGAATCGATCACGAGCGTCGTCTCGTGCTGGCGACGGCGCATGGCGAGCTGACCGAGGACGACTTGTTCACGTACCAGAAAACCGCGTGGTCCGATCCGGCCCACGCCGGATACGGCGAGCTCGTCGACATGACCGACGTGGCCGCGGTCAAGATGCCCTCGGTGGCAGGCATGCGCAACCTGGCGGCGCTGTCGGCGTCCATGGACACGCCTGGGCGCGCCTCACGGTTCGCCATCGTCGCGCCGGGAGATCTTGCCTTCGGCCTCGGACGCATGTACCAGTCGTATCGTGAGCTCAAGACCGACAGCACGAAGAAGGTGGCCGTGTTTCGCACCCGCGATGAGGCGCTCGACTGGCTCGCGGGCGCCGGCTGGGAGCGGGATGGTTGATCGGCGGGTTCACGTCCGGAGGAGGCGGGAATGATCGCTCGAGTGTGGCGGGGAGTGACGACATCGGCCGACGCCGAGCCATATCTCGTATATCTGAAGGAAACCGGGCTGGCAGAGTACCGCGCCACACCCGGAAATCGTGGCGTGTTCGCGTTCCGCCGGATCGTCGGCGAACGCGCGGAATTCGTTCTGCTGACCCTGTGGGACTCGGAAGAGGCGGTGCGGAGGTTCGCGGGGGACGATCCGGCTCGGGCCGTATTCTATCCGGAGGACGATCACTATCTGATCGAACGAGGCGAGATCGTCGACCACTTCGACGTGGTGTTCTCCTCGACTGACTGAGGCGTTGGGAGCGATCCAGAGGCGCATCTCCTCCGGCGACGCTTCCTCTTGACACCCTAAAGGTGCGCTGCCTATCATTCGTCTCATCTCATCTTGCTTCCCTAAGGGAGCGTTCGTGGGGAAGTTCGAGCGTGTTGGAGGGGGCATGACGTTGCTGCATCGGCTCGCGTCTGTCCTGGGCTGGGTCTTCCATCGGAAGAGGGCCGAGCAGCGCCTCGATGACGAACTCCAGGCATTCATCGACATGTCCGCGGCCGAGAAGATGCGCGACGGACTACTGCCTGCGGACGCGCGCCGCCTGGCGATGCTCGAACTCGGCGGCATTGAACAGGCCAAAGAACGTGTCCGCACGTATCGTCACGGCGCCTTGCTCGACGAGGTCGGACGCGACGTGCAGTATGCCTTCCGCATGTTCGTCAGGAATCCCGGCTTCACCGTCATCATCGTGCTGACGCTGGCGCTGGGCATCGGAGCGAATACGGCGATCTTCAGCTTGATTGACGCGTTGATGCTGCGCTGGCTGCCGGTGCGGAATCCGCAGGAACTCGTTCAGCTCACGCTCCAGACGCCTGGCGCGAGAGGTCCGGCTGGCGGAGCTTCTCCTACGCCATCGTCCGTGCGCTGGCCAGTCGGCACGAGATCTTCACGGGCGTGGCGGGTTTCAGCGGCTTCAGTTTTGACGTGGGCGCTCCCGGTTCCGTCAGTCGAGTTCCTGGAGCCATCGTCACCGGCGGCTACTACGAGACACTCGGCCTGAATCCGGTAATCGGGCGTCTGCTCACACGCGAGGACGACGAGCCCGGCGCGCCACTCGTGGCCGTGACCAGCTACGGCTACTGGGAGCGCCAATCTCGCGCGCAGCCCCGGAGCGGTCGGCCAGACCGTGCGGATCAATGGGGTTCCCGTGACGATCGTCGGCGTCAGTCCTCGCGGCTTCGTGGGCGCAAACGTGGGCTCGATTGCCGATATCACGATGGCGGTCGCCGCTCTTCCACAGGTGAGCCCAAGCGCGGCGCCGCTGCTTGGTCCAGGCAACTTCTGGCTGCGCGTTCTCGCGAGGCCGAGACCGGGCATGTCGATTCCGCAGGCGACCGCGCGTCTCAACGCCGTCTGGCCGCAGATCTCGGACTCGGTGATCGCGCCGCATTGGTCCGCAAGCCGACGAAAGGCCATGGCGGATTCGGTGTTTCAATTGAGCCCCGGCGGCACCGGCTGGACCTACCTGCGGGAGGTCTATCGGAAGCCGCTTTTCGTGTTGATGGCTGTCGTCGGATTGGTGCTGCTCATCGCCTGCGCGAACGTCGCGAGTTTGCTGTTGGCGCGCGCGTCGGCGCGGCAGAGAGAGATCGCGGTGCGCCTGGCCATCGGTGCAGGTCGAGCGCGAATCGTGCGCCAGCTTCTGATCGAAAGCACGTTGCTGTCGTTGATCGGGGCGGCAGTTGGTGTCGGCTTGGCCTGGGTGTCGGGTCGCTTTCTTGTCCAGCCTGATTTCGACCGGGCCGAGTCAAGTCGCGTTCGATCTCGCGCCGAACTGGCACGTGCTCGGCTTCACCAGTGCCGTCGCGATCGCGACCGGTCTGTTGTTTGGTGTGGCGCCCGCGCTCCAGACGACCGCGGCGGGACCATCCGCGGCACTGAAGGCCGGCGCAAGGACGAGCGGTTCGCGATCGCGGCTGCTTCCGTCGCTGGTGAGCGCGCAGGTGGCGCTCTCGTCTGGTGCTGCTCGCCGGAGCGGGCCTCTTCGTCCGCACGCTGCACAATCTTCAGAATCTTGATCCCGGCTTCAGTGCGGAAGGTGTGCTGCTGGTAGATCTCGAGGGCCGCCGGACAGCAGTGCCTCGACAGCTCCTCGAGGAGGTTCAGCGCCTGCCGGGAGTGGTGTCGGCAAGCCTTTCGACCCACACGCCTTTGAGTGGCTCGGTCTGGAGCGAACCGGCGGTTCCTGGAGGACAGCCGATCCCGGAGAGGGACAACGCGTACTTCATTGGTGCCGGGTCTCGGTTCTTTGCGACTATGCAGATCCACCTGCTGGCCGGGCGAGAGTTTACGGATCGCGACTCGGCGGCTGGTCCCGCCGTGGCGATTGTCAACGAGGCGTTCGCGCAGCGGTACTTTGCCAAACAGAACCCCGTCGGCCAGCATCTCTCGGCCAACGTGAGGGGGCAACGCAAAGACCTGGAGATCGTTGGGCTCGCCAGGAACACGAACGCGGCCGGCTTGCGCGCGGCGCCTCCTCCGACTGTGTACGTGGCATATGCGCAGCTCACCGGCGACTTTCCGACGACGTTAGCCCTCCGAGCAGCAGGTCCGCTCGGATCGAGTGTCTTCAGCCATCCAGCAGGCGCTTCAATCGAAGCTGCCGGGCGCGCCGATCGACGTCCGCCCATTGTCGGCGCAAGTAGAGGCCACGATCGTCCAGGAGCGCATGATGGCGACGCTTGCCGGCGGATTCGGGCTGCTCGCGCTGACGCTGGCGTCGGTCGGGCTCTACGGCCTGCTGGCGTACAGCGTCGCGCAACGCACGAAAGAGATCGGTATCCGGATGGCTCTGGGAGCACAAGGGCCGCGCGTCGTCGCGCTGGTGCTCAAGAATGGGGCTCGGCTCGTCTTGATCGGAATCGTGCTTGGATTGCCGGCGGCGTGGGCGGCATCGCGTTGGGTTGAGTCGATGCTTTTTGGTTTGACGCCGACCGATCCCGCAGCCATCGTCGGAGCGATCGTGCTGCTGACGACGGCCGCACCGCTTGCCGCGTACTTGCCCGCGCGCCGGGCGTCGCGCGTGGATCCGCTGGTGGCACTGCGGCATGAATGAGGGATCCGGGAGCGCGGGAGGAATACTCACGCGGCAAGCAGTTGGCCAAAGGTGCGCTGCGGCGCACTGAATCCTGATCGACACCCCACAGCCAGCGGCGGGCGCCGCGCGGGGTACCGATCACGGCATATCAGTGAAAGACATTGAACGGCTGCGCTCAGAAGAACGCGTTGGCCACGGCCAGAAGGATGAGCGCACACGCCACGACCATCAGCACCGATTCAAGCGTCGCGTCCCGTGAGGGTGAGGGAGCCACGTGAACCTACGCGCGCTGCACAATCTTGTCTTCGCCGTTGTGTGTCGCCCAAACGAGGCCGCAGGCCGCACACGCCCAGTACCGGACGCCCTCAGCCACCCATTGAAAGTGCAGCGGCCGCACGCGGGCATCGCTCTCGCAATTTTGACAGGGCGGAAGGACAGGACTCGTGTCAATCGCTGTGGGGTGGCGCGATGGCATACGTGCTCCAAAGCGCTGGGGTACCCGCACCCTACCGGATTGGCACGTGGCAAGACTGTCGTCTAGCTAACACTTTGCTTCATCATTGTCTTTCTGCGTTCATAGCCAGGCTGTCAGTCAGGCTGTCCGCCCCTTACCTTTGCTCGGTAAAACCGGCGACCCCTTGTTCGTGTCCATGCAGGAACCACGTAGAGAGCGGCGGACGCCGCAGGAGAACCAGCGGCCGAGACCATCGCGCGCCCCTATAATGGCGCCGAACACATGGCCCTCCAGCCCGGCGCGACGCTCGGGCCGTACGAGATCCTTTCCCTCATCGGCGCCGGTGGGATGGGCGAGGTGTATCAGGCCCGTGATACGCGCCTCGACCGCAAGGTAGCCGTCAAGGTGCTCGCGCCGGAACTGGCGAGTGACGCGCAGTTCCGCGCCCGCTTCGAGCGTGAGGCCAAGGCGATCTCATCACTCAATCATCCGCATATCTGCGGGCTATACGACATCGGCCGCGCGCACGACACTGACTATCTCGTGCTCGAACTGCTCGAAGGGGAGACGCTAGCGGCGCGTCTCGAGCGGGGTCCGCTGCCGCTCAGCCAGGTGGTCCGCTTCGGTCTCGAGATCGCGGACGCGCTCGAGGCCGCACACCGGCAAGGCATCGTCCATCGGGACTTGAAGCCGGGAAACGTGATGCTCACGCCAGCGGGCACCAAGCTCCTCGACTTCGGTCTCGCAAAGAACACGATCGGCCCTGCCGGGCAGGCGCTCTCAGAGCTTGCGACGTCGCCACGGACAGCCACGGCACAGGGCACCATCCTCGGCACGCTGCCGTACATGGCGCCCGAACAAGTACAGGGGTTGCCCGTCGACGCGCGTACCGACCTCTTCGCGCTGGGCACCATCCTGCACGAGATGGCCACCGGTCGGCGGGCGTTCGAGGCCACCACGCAGGCGAGTCTCATTGCGAAAATTCTTGAGACGGAACCGCCCGTCGTGTCGACGCTCACACCCCTCACGCCTCCCGCGCTCGACCACGTCGTCCAGGGGTGCCTGGCAAAGGCGCCTGCTGACCGCTGGCAGACGGCGCACGACGTGAAGATGCAGCTGCAATGGATTCAGGCGCAGGACTCTCAGGCCGCTCCGGCGCCCTCAGCGGTGATGTCTCAGAGGCGCGCGGGCTGGGTGCCGTGGATCGTTGCCGCGGTGGGGGTCTCCACGGCACTCGTCGCGACGGCGCTCCTGCTGTCATCTCGTCCCGCGGCCACCCAGACACCCGTACGATTTGACCTGGTCCTGCCGGCGGAGATGCGGCAGGGGGACGCCAGTGGCGGCGCTGGTGCCGGCGCGATTTCACCGGATGGGCAACGATTCGTCTTCGAAGCCACGGTCGATGGTCGCCCGCAGTTGGTCCTACGAGACCTGGCGTCCACGGGATTGGTCGTCCTCTCCGGAACGGAGACCGGTTTCAGTCCGTTCTGGTCTTCCGACAACCGGTCGGTCGCATTTTTTGCGCTGAACGGACAGCGGGTACAGCTCAAGCGAATCCCGGCCACGGGCGGGCCCGTGCGGATGATCGCCGACACCCAGTTCTGGCAATTCGGCATTCACCACGGTACATGGCGCGGCGACGTGATCCTGTTCGCGGTCGGGGGCGTGGGGCCCATTTTCCGCGTCCCCGCCACGGGAGGCACGCCCACCGCTCTCGAAACGCTTCCGTGGAAGCCGGGACAGAGGCGATACGAGTCTGTGCAGTTGCTTCCGGATGGGCATCACGTGCTGGTCGCCGTGGAAGGTGATCCCGCCCTGTATGCGGCGTCGCTCGATGCTACCGGCGTCCGAAAGATTCTCGACGAGGGCGGCTCCGCTCGGTACGCGGCCGGGCACTTGTACTACAAGCGGGGAACGGGTCTGTTCGGGCGGCCGTTTGATCCTGAACGGCTGAAGGTGTCTGGAGCCGAGGTCCAGGTCGCTGAACGGGCCGGGGAGTTTTCCGTGTCGGACGGCGGTACGGTCGTCTACCGGCCCGAAGACCTCGTCCCGGCCTCGAGGCTGACGTGGTTTGACCGCGGCGGGCGGCACACGGGCACGGTGGGGGAGCCGGCGCCGTATGGCCAAGTGGTGCTGTCGCCGCGTGGTCGGCGCGCCACGGTCGTCCGGTACGATGCGCAGGCCAATTGGGATCTTTGGGACGTCGATCTCGCGAGCGGCATCTTCTCGCGGCTCACGACCCACCCGGCCGAGGATCTCGACCCCTCATGGGGGCCCGATGAGCGCGCGCTCGCGTTCACTTCCCTTCGCACTGGACGCCAAGCCTTGTTCGTGAAGGATGTGGTGAGCGGCAAAGAGGAGCCGCTTGGTACGTTTAGCGAGCCGGCAGTCATTGACGAGTGGACGCGCGATGGCCGCTTCATCGTGTTCCGAACCCTTGGCAAGGCCGTCTATGCGATGCCGCTCAGCGGCGATCGCACGCCGCGTCTGCTCGCTGACACGCCGTACATCGAAGATGAAGTGCATGTCTCCCCCGACGGGCGCTGGGTGGCCTTTGAGGCGGACGAATCGGGGCGGTGGGAGATCTACGTCGCCGCCTTTCCGACCTTCACGTCGAAACGGCAGATCTCGAGCGGCGGCGGCTTGCAGCCGCAATGGCGCGGAGATGGCCGAGAACTGTTCTACCTCAGCCCGGACGGCTCGCTGATGAGCGTGCGCGTGGATGCACGGACAGAGTTCAAGGCGAGCCGCCCGGCGCCCTTGTTCACGACCAATATCTCACCCTTCGGCGGGCAGCCTCAGTACACCGTGACTGCTGATGGGCAGCGTTTCCTCGGGCTGGAGCGCGTCGGGGGAGGCAAGGCGTTCACGTTCCTGTTCAGTTCACTGAACGTGAAGTCGGCCAATGGCAGTGTCCCGGTGCGGTAGCGTTCGCGCGCAGCGGCGTCGTGTGAATGACGTGTGATGCTTCGGACTACGCTTTTGATGTGAACCTCAGAGACGTTCGGCCGATGCTGGCGTCGAGCGCCGCTCGGTTGCCGGATGGCGAGCAGTGGTCGTACGAAGTGAAGTGGGAGCGGCTACCGCACACTCGCCATCAAAGATGGCGCACGCGTCACGCTGCTCTCGCGCAATCTGAAAGATGCGACCGCGCAGTACCCTATGGTCGCGCGGTCCGTGGCGCAAATCCGTGACAACGCTGCGGTCCTCGACGGTGAGATTGTCGCGGTCGACGAGCACAGTCGGCCGTCCTTCCAGGCCCTTCACCACCAAGCGGCTCACACGGTCGTGTTCCACGCCTTCGATGTGTTGCACCTGAACGGCCGTGACCTCACACGGCTCCGGCTCGAGGAACGACGGCGCGCGCTCGCGAAGGTCGTCAACGGCACGCGCATTCTGCTCTCTGAACCGCTGCCGGGGACGCCAGCCCAAATCGAAGCCGCCGTCCGCGAACTTCAACTTGAGGGAGTGATCGCGAAGCGGCGCGATTCGCGAGGTGTTATTTGTGGGAATGGACGCGAGATGGACTCCTCCGACATCCACGGACTCACGCCGGTGAGTGTTGCCGTGCTCGCGGTTTTGCGGACACCGTGAACGAGACTATCGGGCGCACCCAAGCGGAGGCCGCGAGCCGCATCGCCATTCTCGAGGCGCGCGTCGCCGAGCTCGAGCGCGTCGAACGGCTCGAGCGGATTCACCAGCTCGAAGTCTCCGTCAGCCGATTCGAACATCGGCGCGCACAGACGCAGCGGACGGCGCCCGAACCCATCACGCCGCGCGACGCAGCCGCCCGGCTCGTCGGGATATTGGAGCAGGCCGGCGCGACGTTCACTCTGGATACCGACGGCTACTTTGTGCAATTTGAACCACTGCCCGGGCTTCGACGACGCGAGGGCGGAGAGCGTCGCGCGGTGCATGCTGGGGCTGCGTCATGAGATTCGCGACGAGCTGCACGGCCGCGGCGTGACGCATTGAGCGCGCCGCACGCCTGTCTCGGTCGGCTTGGACAGGCGCGGACCGGCACGCCCGGCGTCCCGCCGCGTTCACACAGGCTAACCAGGGTCGCAAATCGTGCCGTGCGGTGAGCCAATTTTCGCCATATCTCGTTTACGAGCGGGAATCCACGCATGAGTCGCTCCGCGCGGGCACCGGAAGGTCGCTCCCATCGCGTGGCCCTCGATGCGAAATTCTGACGCCGCGACACGGGTCTCGCCCGGCGTCCTCGTATCGCGGATTGACCTTGACTTGCGTCTACCGTGAGCCATAATCAGCGCCGCTAATCGAGGGTCTGCTCCAGGCGGCTGGTAATCACGCTGTCGCAGGAGACAAGAGCCTGACCTACCAGCCTCAGTCGCATACTCCTCGTCCCCACGCTCGGGACCGGCGTCCGACGGTCGTTCTGCGTATTAGACGCAACCATTTCGGCCATCGAGTTTGACCATTGCGGGTTTGTGTTCATCAGGAGGCCCACATGAAGAAGTTACTGGTACGTGCGCTTCCATTCGTAGTCGCTTGCGGATATTTGACTTCGGTACACTCCGCGAGTGTCGATCCGGTAATCTATTGGAACGGCGTAGCGGCGGCGGCACTCGCGGCGGCCACATCACCGGCACCGCCCGGAACGCCACTGCCGGTACCGCCAGTGCGTCCCGGTCAGGTTGGTGGGCTCGACTTTGCCATGGTGCAGGTCGCTGTACACGACGCAGTCCAGGCATTCGAGCAACGGTTCGAGCAATACGTGGAAGAGGTTCCGGCAGGCTCGGGATCTCCGGCCGCTGCCGTGGCCGCCGCCGCGCACGACGTGCTGGTAAGTCTCTACGCCGGCTATCCTTGGGTGGTTTCAGACGTTGAGGCGAAATACACACAGTATCTCGCCGACAATGGCCTGATAGGCGATCCCGGAATCCTCGTAGGCGATGATGCCGCGACCCACATCATCAATCTTCGGACCAACGACGGGCGCTTCGCGCAGTTGCCCCCATTTATCGGCGGCACTCGTCCCGGCGAATGGCGTCCCACACCGTCGTTCAATCCCGGCCCGCCCCCGAGCTTCGCACCGATGGCCGTTGCGTGGCTCGGCAATGTGACTCCTTTCACTTTAACGAGCCCGTCACAGTTCCGCGCGCACCCGCCGCCGGCGTTGACCAGTCCTGAATATGCGCGGGCGTACGACGAGGTCAAGGCGTTGGGATCGCTGAGCGGCTCGGCGCATCCCGGACAGACGGATCTTGGCTATTTCTACGCGGATAACACCATCCTGCTCTGGAACAGGGCCGTCAGCGCGATAGCCGCACAGCACGTCCAGAATCTCGGCGATGCCGCCAGATTATTCGCCTTGGTGTATCTGGCCGAGGCCGACGCCGGCATTACGGCGTGGGACAGCAAGAAGCATTACAACCTTTGGCGGCCCATCACGGCCATTCGGGAAGGCGACAACGACACGAATCCGTGGACGATCGGCGATCCAGACTGGGAGCCGGTGATCAATACGCCGAACTATCCTGATTACACGTCCGGCGCAAACAATGTGGCCGGCTCGGTCACGAAAATGCTGTCGCTCTTCTTCAAAGGCGACAAGATGACGTTCACGGTCAATAGTAACCACCCGCTCGCCGTCCAAAAGGTCCGCACGTACACCCACTTTTCGGACGCGGCTCAGGATGTTGTCGATGCCCGCATCTATGAGGGCATCCATTTTCGCTTCGCCGACGAGGCTGCCCGTCGCCAAGGCCGAGAGGTGGCGAAATGGGCAAACAAGCACTTCCTCCGGCCGCTCCACGGCAATGACGACGCTCACGATGATGCGGACGACGATCAGGATGATGCGGATGGTCACCATCAGGATGATCCGGATGATCGTTGACGTCCGACGGCAATTTAAGACGGAGCCGGCCGTCGCGTAGGAGACGGCCGGCATTCGTCACGACGGTCAGGCGCGCTGAGCCGCACCGCGGACATGATGGCTGGCCTGCTCGATGCGCTGGATATTCTGCGAGTCGCGCTCGAAGCTAATTCATTTCTTCGGTAGACAGGCGGTTGTCGTCCAGTCGGCCCGGGTAATGCAGGTCTTACAGGTGTAGCACTGCGCGCCTTCGCGTAGCCGGACTGCGTACAGTGTCGGTCACCGACGTCAGCGTTTGAAAGAGTAATCGAAAGAAATCGTGGGCGTTACGATGGCTCGCAGGCCAGTGTCGGTGAGGCGGATCAAGAGGCTCGTGTTCAGCAGACAGCTGCCCCCGACATTCCACTTCGCCCCGGTCACGACAAACATGGTGTGCACGCCCCGATCGCTGGGCAGCCAGCGCATCGTCTCGATGCCGGCGAGCACCGGGTGTGGTTGATAAACCGCGCTGACGTGAGTGAGCTCGGACAGCCAGCGCCCCATCAGCTCGCCGACAAGCGTTACGCGCGGCGCCACGGCAAACGTCATGGCAGTGCTCCAGAACACGTCGCGTGAGACGCCGCCCAGTCCAAGCGCGCCGTTGAGATGGACGGCCAGCTGCCCGTCCTCCCATGAGCCAATCACCAACATCCGGCCGGCGACTTCGTCAGTGCCCAGCAAGTTCGCTTGATTGCCAGTCGGCAGGCGGAGGTCGGCGCCGGCTGCGATGCCGCGATTGCCGTTGCCGGCGAGCCGATAGCGGCCGTTGAGCACGATGTCGCCCAGGCCAGTCGCCGAGCCCGATTCCGACGACTGCAGCGTCGTCACGCCGTCCGTGGTCCGCAACCGCGTACCGCTGAAGCGAACGGTCACGATCGGCAGCGACGCACCGACGGTGAACGCATCGGTGACGCCGTAGTTAATGAAAGGCGTGACGGAGCGCGAGTCGAGCTCGAGGCGCAGCGTGTCGACACTGAAGGGATCGAGAGCATTCGTGAACCGGGCGGCATTGGAGGGGAACGTGCCACTGGACAGGCTCGCACCCTGAAGCGAACCGAAGCTGGCGTACTGATAGTTGAGGCCGACCGAGGTCTGGCCGCGGCCGTTGCTCAAGGCGCGCTCCGTGAAGAAGGCGCCGAAGGCATCGGTGGTCCGTTCGAAGAGGCCCAGGTCGGGCCGAAAGCGGTAGACGAAGCCTCCGGACGAGGACGCGGTTGGGAGGGTGTTCAAGTCGACCAGGAAGAGGCCAGCGACCGTGTCACGCGTCGCGGCCGCCGCCGCCGGGTCCGGCACGAACGGGCCGGAGGCCCGCTGCTCGGTGAGCAGTGTCGCCAGTTGACCTAGCAGCGACTGTGCGCTGAGGTTGGCGGGACAGTACAACAGCAGCAATAGGAACGTGACGGTGGCGCTCGCAGCACGTCTCGACACCGCATCCTCCCTCTCGGGTTACCGCTACGATCCTTTGAGGCGCCTCGCATCGCGCGCGAGCTGCGACCCGGTCATCTGCTCGATCTTCCAGTCAGCGCCCACCTTGCGCATCGTGAAAATCCAGTGCTGTGCTTGCACGCGAGGAGTCGAACTTCCCACTTTCGGCACGTACTGAATCGTGCCGCGGCAGCTCGCGCGCGCGCTCAAGCCGTCGATGCTTACCGCACAGTCCTCAAAGAGCAGCGCCTGCGATTTCAGCGTCGCGAATGCCCGTCCAAGCGCCTGACGGTCCACCGATGGCCACACCTCCGCTGCCACACCGACGTTCAACGCGCGGTACGCGTTCGCGTACTGGCTGAGCGTCTGCTGCACCCCAGCGGTGTCGACCGCCGCAGCGGCTCGCGCGTCGTGGCTGATGAGCGAGGGCACTTCGGGAACGGTCGTCACCTCGCGCGCTGGTGGTGCGATGTGCTCACCGATTGGCGGTATCGCCGGCGAGATCGACGGGAGCGGCAGTGCCGCAACCGGTGGCTTCATAGTGCGAGCAGCGAGAGACCTTCGAGTGGATGCATCGCTCTCGGCCGCGCGCCTCTCGCGTGGCGACGGCGGGTGCACGGCCTGCATGGCACGACCGCCATGGCGCGCGGATGTGCCCGGTGCCTGCCGGCGGGTCAGCGGCAGCGTCGGCGACTGACGGCGTGACGGCGACAAGGGAGTCTCGCCGCTTCGATCTGCGGAGCTCTCGTTGGGGCCGCCGCGAGCGGCGTCGGCCGGTGATGTCCTCTCTGCGACTCGCGTCGCGATCGGGTCGACAGTGCGCCACTCCCAAACGGCGCTAGCGACCCCAAACAGCAACAGGCCAAGCGCCACGACCCGCACAACGGAGACGCGAACGAGAGCAGCTTCTCTTTGGCCGGATGGTGGGATCAGTGCCTTCAACTCCGGCTGGGCACTGGATGCCAACCTCGCAGAAGGTCCAACGCCACGGGAAATCGTGTCGCCCGCCGCAGGGGTCTCGATGGTGGGATCGTCGACTGGACGACCCGTCGTCACTGGCCGTCCGTGTCCGGCGGCGGTCCGCCTGTCTAGGGCGGCGGTCCGCCTGTCTAAAAGGGCTGGGATAGGTGTCGAGGGATCGGAGGCGACTCCCCCTTCCGATGTCACAGCATCCGTTGCTTCGGTCGGGGGTCCAGTGACGCCCAAATCTGCTTCTGACGCGAAGACGTCGAGCGCTGTCAACAACTCCGCGTCGGGGTCATGCGCAACACTCGAGTCGTCGAGCGGCGGCGACCGATGATCCGAATCCGTCATGGCGCTCCCGGCACATCGCGGACGCTGCATTAATGGCCCAGGGGTGAAATACGGTCGCACTGCCTCCAAAATATTGACGGCGGGTATTGTTGTCCAGTTGGCCCCTGTGCAATTCGTAGTCCGCCTCGACCACATGCGGTCTAAGTAGCGCAAGAATATAAGTCAGGTTGTGCCAATCGCTTAGACTGATGAGGTAACGCGCTCTCTCGGTTCGTAGGGGGAAAAAAATCGCCTTAACGTTGGACTTAAGGGACCTTTTCTGGAGACATTGAACATCGTATCCCGCTCCAAGTTCGACGTCCCGCGATGCGGTACCTCGAAGGCGGCGCGGCGCGAGGAGTGTCTGATCACGCTCGGGGTCGCTCAGGTACGGGACCGCAGTGGCTCGGTGTGGGTGAGCCCCGTAACCATTGCCGGCGAGTTTACGGCCGTGAACTGGCTATCCGGCCCGCTGGCACAGGCGCGCCGTCCGTGTCTGGATGGGCGCGGCCGTTTGTATCCGCCCGGCGCAGTGTTGTTCGATGAACGTCATGCGGAACAAATATGTCAAGCGGACGATACCTGGGCGCCGCGGTGACAGTTCACGCAGGCAGGTGACGAATGAAGGGTGTAGCAATGTATCGAACACGCAACGGGACCTGGTGTCTCGTGGAAATTCCGGATGGGTGGCGCCGATCGGATCCGTTGCCGAAGGACAAGGCATCGGAGTTCTCGTTCGTCACACGGGACGAAGCGCTGATTGCCTTGGTCGGGCGCCTCGGCCAAATTCCGACTCCGAGCTGAGGGCAGGCTCGGGAAGGCATGGGGTGCTGCTCGACATAATATCGATCTTCACTACGGCCGTTCACTGACGCGTGGAGACTCACTTAGATCGGGACTCCAATGACGCCTAATTCCGGGTGGTGGGATCGTGCGAAGCTTCCGCCGCGACCGCCGCTGATCGAGATCCGCAAGCGCGAACGGCTCTGCACGCTGCGCAAGGACGAGCACGAGATCACACTGGAGAAGCGCGACGTACCGACGATGGGCGAGGAGCTGATCCTGTCGGTCAACGAGTGCTGGCGCCGGACGCGCGTGTTCCGCGCTAAGGGGCCACTCTTGAACGACGCGGTAACGGCGACGTTAAGTCGGCTCGAGTCGCGCGGGTGGTCCTGCAACGTGGAACGATCCTGAAAAATGAGTCTTTCTGGTAGACGGTCGATTCGTCGGCGAACTCGTGCCAGATGTGACGAAGCGCCTTTTCCGCATTGGCGCGCCGCTCTTCACTAGCAGATCTGTCCGTCGTCCGCTTCTACCTAACGGCTCCGCAGGCTGGCTTTGTCAGGCGTGTCTTCTCTAGAAGCATTTCGCGCGCGGTCGAACATGGACTCGATGACCGCATGAGACGTACCCAGCTTGTGCAAGGCGGTTCTCGCGTCGGACGCGGACATCGGTCTTGAGCAGTCAGCATCCCTTCCTGCGGGAGCTTCCAGAAGAATGATGAACCGTTCCCCGGTGCTGCCGTCGGCGACCTTTTGCAACCAGAAACGGTTCTGCATAGAAATGGACCGACTAATGTCCATTGTAGAAGCCAGCACGTTCGGGCGCCAATGAGCTTACGCTTGGCAGATTGCGGGGTAAGGGAGGGTCCCCTCCCGTAGTTGTCACGTTTCACTCGCAGGGACGAAGTTACAAGTCAGCTGCAGGCCACGCGAGAGACGGCCGGCGTTATCCTGCATCAGCCGGACGCCCAAAGTGCTGGAGATAGCCGAAGGAACCAACCGCATGAGGCAAACGGACGATGGCGATATGAAGCGGCCGTTGCGCTTTCGCCCGTTCTGGTCGATTGGTGTCGTTGCCGCTGTGGGCCTGTCGGTGTTTGCGTTTTTCACATGGCGGAGTGTCACCATCGAACGGGCCGAAGCGAGCGATGCGTTGCGGCGCTTTGCCCAGATCGAGAGCCGTTTCAACTCCAAGGAGCCAGTGCTACATATTAAGGCGGACGGCACCGTCTCGCGCCGCGTGATGCCGACAAGAGAGCCGGCGCAGCTGTCGAAGTTTCAGGCGCTCGTTTATCGAGTGCGGGAGCAACGACTCGTCCATGCGGTCGTGCCGTTCTGGTTCCTGAAGGTTAAAGGGTCGGCGGTGCAATATGCACTCCGCGATACCGGGCTCGATCTACAACGCCTTGGCGTGACGCCGGCCGATCTGGAGCAGTACGGCGCGGGCGTCGTGCTTAACGAGACTCGGCCCAATGGTGACCGGCTACTTGTGTGGACCGAATAAGGATCAAAATATGGCGCAGGCCACGCCAACCCGCGGGCCAAGGGCCGGGACGGTCAGCAGCACACTTGACCACTGGCGGGAACCCGGTCGGTTCCGTCGTCACTGCACGCGCGCCGGCAGGCTGATGGCGCGACGGTTGGAGGGTGTGTGGCCGTGAGCTTCAGCGACGAGGAACGTGCGGAGTTGATCGGCGCGCTGAGCCGCACCGCGGACATGGAGGCCGGCTTGCTCGAAGCGCTCGATATTCTGCGCGTTGCACTCGAGGCCGGCCGTCAGCCTACAGAGGGCGATCTGGAGCGATTGCGCGAGCATTCGGCTCTGTGGCGCCGGCAACTGGAGAAGCTGCGATCACGGGTATCTGGATTGACGATCGAGCCGCCGACGATTGGTGCAGTGAGCGATCCGCCGGTCTTGGCAGTCTCCCTCAACACCCTTGCTTGGCTCGCCGGTCCGCCACTAACGCAGAGGCGCTGACCTCATCATGGCTTTCCTGCTCGGCGTGATCGCGCGCTGGTTTACGATGCGGCCGGCGCCCGGCGGCCGGTATCGAAAAGAAGCGATCGTAGCCCTGTGGACGATTCAATAAGTAATGGGTCAGTTTCAAACCCGAGATTTCTAGAAAGGGCTGGCTACGTTACGACTGTGATCGCGATCGTCCCCGCTGTCCGCTTTCCCGTTCCCGTGGATGTCACCGACGGCGTGGCCGTGACGGTCGCCGTCCCTGGCCCGATGCCGCGCACTTCACCGGCCTCCGAGACGGTCAAAACGCTCGTATTGGATGAGTCGAAGATGACCTCGCCGATCTGCGATGGTTGCAGCGGATTTGACGTGCCGTCGGAAAACCTCAAAGTCACAGCGAGTTGGATAACCTCACCGACACGTACGGTGGCTGGGCCTGTTACTTGGGCGGTGACATCGCGGCTATATTCACCGCAGGCCGTTAGGCTGGCTAACGCCAGTACAACGACAAGCGTACCTGTCGACCTTGGTGCGGGGTTCGGCGTGCGTGAACCGGTCCGCATGCTTCATCTTGCCACGAACGAGGGGCCGCGCGGGTCTGCGGATTTCAAACTGATGCCGATCACCATCCAGTACCCACTGAGCGCGCCGCGCTCCTGTCTGTCGGGGCGGCCCGGCACGCGCGGCGCTCGCCGTTCAACCGTCACAGCCAGCGGCGGGCGCCGCGGCGAGCGCCGCGCGTCAGGGCCAAATATTTTGTCCCGGCTCGAAAAACGCGGGAAGCTGGCGTATCGGCGCATCCCACATGAACAGTATCCAGGCGAGCAGCGCTAACTCGAAGTACAGCGTGATGTCCAGGATGACATCGGCCGAGCGACGGCGATCGGGAGGGGCATCCATGCTCAGTACCTGACGGATGGCTTTTCGCGCGCAAGCCTGGCAGCATCCCAGCCCTCTCCACACGTGTGGCAACGCCAGTAGGTCGTGGGCGTGATTGTCTTCGCGAGCGTGCCTACCACCTTCGAGTGACAGAACGGACACGTGGGACGAGGTGGTGGCTGTACATGGGCGGACGGTCGATTCATGACGGACCTTTCACAGTGTGGCGGTTTCGGCGAGGGGGGGGCTGACGCTCAGGCGGTCGCCAGCGTCGAAGGTCGCGAGATGGATGGCTCAGAAAAACGCGGTGACGATCCCCGCAACGATGAGCCCACCGGCCACAAGCATCAGCAGCACCGATTCGAGCGCGGCATTCGATGACGGTGAAGACATGTTATGTGCTCGCCTATGCCTGCCGGAGCCGTAGTCTCGACGCCGTAATTTCGACGGCATGCAGTCACCCTCCCGGGTCGAGGATCCAGCGGGTTCATGGAACCTCCAATCCTGGAGCCTACTCGACGCGATCAACCGCTGGCAGTTCAAAAGAGCACACGTAGCATCGATCGCGCGCCAGCGCGAGTACGTCGGCGTATGTCCGGTGTTGGCTCGCGCGGGTTCGATTGTCGCAAGGAGTCCGAATGTTGAGAGCGAAGCTCCATGAAACGCGCCAGTGCCCGAGTTGCGGCTGGATTATGAAACTGGAGATCGATCCGGACCCGCGGGAAACGCGCGCCATCAAAGCGGACGTCTCTCCGGTTCGGTTCTACCTGTGCGCAAACCGCGCGTGTGAACGCGAGGAGCGCGCGGCCTAGATCGCGTCCCGGTTAATGACGCTGTTTGACAACTGGAATAGCCGTACACAGCAAGGGCCGTCGCGAGACGGCCCTCAGACTGTATCCCCGGTACTCGGAGGTTACCTGAGACTATTGGAGCCGGCGGTCGGACTCGAACCGACGACCTGCTGATTACGAATCAGCTGCTCTACCAACTGAGCTACGCCGGCCGGAAGGTGGGGCCGCACCGAAGCGCGACCCGGTATCGTAACACAGCCGACCTGGCCGGTTCCCTCTACCGCATGCACTACAATCGCGAGCGAACGGCGACCGTCCGGCCGCATCACGTCCCGTGATACGGCGCTACATGGCCTGCGACTTCCGACCCTGAGACGAACCTGATGCCCTTTCCGTACACGATCGATGTCGCCTGGCGGTTGGCGGTGATCCGCCTGGTGGGGCGCGTCGAGGGCTCCGGCGCTCGCCGAGACGGTGGAGGCGGTCTACCGCGACCCGCAGTGGCAATTCGGCTTCGACACCCTCTGGGACGATTCGGCGACGACCGAGCTGCTGCTCGAGCACGCGGACCTGGTCTCGTTCGTGGCCCTCCAACGGAAATTCGCAGAGCTGTCGGGTCCCGGCCGCGACATCATCGCCGCAACCCGCGCGGTCGATCAGGTCATGGGCCAGATGTATGGCGTCCTCGCGAAGAGGGAACTGCGCACCACGCACGTCTGCAGGTCGCTCTCTGAAGCGCGACAGCTTCTCGGCCTGCCTGACGGAACTGTGTAGTCTCTGGACGCGGCCGCACGAGCGGAGTGAGTGCCCCCTCCCGCGAATGAAGCGAGCGGCCCCTCGGCCGAGCGTGCGCGAGGCCGCCCCCGCCGAGCGAGAGCGAGGCGCCTCCCCGCGATCGAAGCGAGCGGCCGCTTCCGGCCCCGAGGCATTGCGTCCGCGCGAACGAGCGAGTACCCTCCTAGGTTGCATCCCCCGTAGGGCGCATCCACTGGGATCCTTGTGAACCGCGTCGGTCGCTACGAAATTACCGAACGCCTCGGCCAGGGCGGAATGGGGACCGTCTACAAGGCATTCGACCCGCTGCTTACCCGCGTCGTCGCCGTCAAGGTCATCTCGGCCCAGCTCGACAGTCAACCGGAACAGCGCGAGCGCTTCTTTCGCGAGGCCCGCGCTGCCGCGCAGCTCTCCCACCGGAACATCGTCACGATCTTCGATCTCGGCGAGCAGGACGGCGTCCCGTTCCTCGCGATGCAGTACCTCGAGGGCCGCGACCTCGAGCAGCGGATGCGCGAGGCAGACGGCATGCAGCTGTCGCGCAAGCTCGAGGTGGCGTTGATGGTCTGCGAAGGCCTCGCGCATGCGCACACCTGCGGCGTCATCCACCGCGACGTCAAGCCGGCGAACATCTTCCTTACCGACGATGGGCAGGCAAAAATCCTCGACTTCGGCCTCGCGCGCCTGGTGACCTCCGAGCTCACGCGCAGCAACATGATGGTCGGCACCGTGAACTACATGGCGCCCGAGCAGTTGCGCGGCGAGAAGTCCGATCACCGCGCCGACATTTTTTCCTTGGGCGTCGTCCTCTATGAGTTGCTCAGCGGCAAGAAGCCGTTCCAGGCCGACTCGTTCGCCTCGACGATGTACAAGATCCTGAACGAGATGCCGGAGGCGCTGGAACGCATCGATCCCACGCTGCCGGCCAGTCTCACGGCGATCGTCGATCGCGCGATCGCGAAGGCGCGCGAAGACCGGTATCCGAACATGACGGATCTGCTGCGCGATCTCGAAGTGGCGTATGAGCCGCTGCGGGGATCGGACCGGCGCGTCCTCAACCAGCTCGACGCGGTCCTGCGGCCGGCATCCGGATCACGCTCGCAGTCGCGTCCAGTCGATCAACTGAGCAGTCCGGACGCAGTGACGATGGCGAGTCCAGTCCCGAGCGTGGTGCGCCCGGGCTCGGGTGGCATGCCCATGCTGCCACCAATAGCGGGCACAATGTCCCCACAGCCGCAGCCGTCGCTCGCGTCGCCGTTGCCGCCTCGCGCCTCGACATCGCGACGGTGGGTCTACGCGACCGTGTTGGGCATTGCGATGGCGGGTCTGAGCGTGTTCGTCTTGCGCGAGCGCTCCCAGCCGCCCACGCCCGTTGAGACGGGCTCGCCGAGTGCGCAAGCCCAACCGCCAGGCACGCCGCCCCCACCCGCTCCTCCAGCGCGGGAAACGGCAGAGCGGCCGGAAGTGCCCGAGCGGCCTGAACAGAAGGAGCGGCCCGAACAGACGGAGCAACCAGAACCGCCTGAGGCGGACGCGAATCACGCGACGCCCGCGTTGCCGTCGAGCAGCACGGACGAGTCGTCGCGCGCGGCGAGCGAAATCGCCGCACGGGTCACGCGCGCGAATCGGCAGGCGCGCGCGTCGTTCCAGGCTGGACGCTACGACGAGGCGGCGCGGCGAGCGGCGGAAGCGCTCGCGCTCGAATCGAATCCAACAAAGAGGCGAACGAGATCGTCGCGCGGATCACGGCCGTCGAACGCGGCCATGCCGCAACGGCATTGGCCGCCATGGACGCGGCGAAGGCCGCCGCGACCGCAGCGGACGCGCGGACACTCGTGCCGGCGCTTTTTTCGGCGGCCGAAAAACAAGAAGCCCTCGCGCGGGAGGCCCAGAGCCGGCAGCAGTTCACATCGGCCGCCGCGCGGATGGAAGCGGCGACCACGCTCTTCAAGACGGCCGAGTCGGGCGCGCACACCGAAGTCGAGGCGCGTGCCGCGCGCGCGCAGGCGGCGGAGGCCGCGCGCCATCGCGCCGAGGTCGTGCCGAAGCCCGAGCCGCCGGCTGCGCCATTGCCCAGTCCGCCGCCAAAGCCCGCGGCGCCGCCGCCGCCGTCACCGGCGGCCACGGCGGAAGCGGCAAGAGCGGCTGTCACCGCCGTGCTCGAACGCTACACGGTGGCCATGGAGCAACGCGACCTCGCGGGCCTCAAGGCGATCTGGCCCGGCTTGGGCGGCGCACAGCAAGCGGCGATCGAAAAGGATTTCGAGAACGCGCGCTCGATCAGCGTCCAGTTCGTCGATCCGAAGATCGACGTGGCGGGCTCGACGGCCACGGTGACGGGCCTTCGCCGATACGGCTTGAAGACGCGCGATGGGCAGCAGTTGCGCAGCGAAACGACGACCATTCTGGTGCTGCGCCAGGCGGGGAACGGCTGGCACATCGAATCGGTCCGTTACCAGGCCCGATAATGACAGGCCGAAACGGGGAGGGGGAATGCTTCGACGGATTGCAATCGTGTTCGTGCTGATGACGATGTCGGCTGCTCCGGCGGCCGCACAAAGCCGTGCCACCACGCTGTCGTCGGTCTTTCGCAACCTCTTCGGACCGAACGGCCTCGTGGTGAACAGCGAGGCCGTCCTGCCGGACGGCTCCACGCACTCCGCGCACTTCAACAGCGCCTTTCAGTCGAACTTCACGCAGTTCAACATTGCGCTCGCCAGCCAGCTCACGTCGCTCCCCTTGCCGTCGCCGGCCTCGGGCTTCACGTACCGATTCGATTCGGCAACGGGCACTTTCGTGCGATCCACGCAGAGCTTCGGGCCCATTCTCACCGACCGCGCAGAGACGATCGGTCGCGGCCGGTTCGCCTTCGGTTACAACTATCAGGTACTTTTCATTCGATCAGCTCGAGGGCATCGATCTGAGCCGCGTGCCGTCGATCTTCACGCACGACGATTTTGAACTCGGTGGCGGCCGCACCGACGTCGTCGCCACGCGCAACGCCATCGACGTGTCGGTGGGGCAGTGGACTGGCGCGCTCACGTACGGCATCACCGATCGGCTCGACGTCTCGCTTGCGGTGCCGCTGGTGCGGACGCACCTGAGCGTGATATCCGCGGCGACCATCGAGCGCGTCGGTACCGGTGACGCGCACGACATTCACTTCTTTCGAGATCCTGATGCGCCGGAGGGCGTGGGCGACGAGCGGACATTCGAATTGGGCGGCACGGCAAGCGGCCTGGGCGACCTCATCGTGCGCGTGAAGGGCGCGGTATCGCGGCAGAATCGCCGAGGCATCGCGCTGGGTCTGGACCTGCGGCTCCCAACTGGCGACGAGCGTAACCTGCTCGGGTCGGGCGCGACGGGCGTCAAGCCGTTCGTCGTCTATTCGGGCTCGTTCGGCCGCATCTCGCCACACGTGAATCTCTCCTATCAGTGGAATGGCTCGAGCATCCTCGCGGGCGACCCTGAGACAGGGACAAAGGCCGACCTGCCCGACCAGTTGTTGTATGCGTTCGGCGCCGACGTCGGCGTCAATGAGAAATTCAGCCTGACGGCCGACTGGCTGGGGCGCAATGCCATCGATTCGCCGCGCGTGCACCTTCAGACCTTCACGGCGGGCGGCCCCGCCGCGACGATCATTCTCGACGACATCGCCATCGACCGCGAGTCCTTCTGGTCGTCGAGCGCCGCCGTCGGCTTCAAGGCCAATCTCATCGGCCGCCTGCTCGTGGATTTCAACCTGCGGTTCACGGTGGGCACGAACGGGTTGACCGATCGTGTGACACCGCTCATCGGGTTCGAATACGGATTCTAAGTGGGCGCACGCAGTGCCCTGCAGTGTCAGTTCGCACACACGCGGCCCTAAAGGGCCGCCGCCACACATGTTCGCCGATGCTGTGGTGGCGGGGCTTCAGCCCTGCGGTGTCGGATGTCGCTCCAACATTCGCGGCGCTAAAGGGCCGCGGTCCTCCGTCTTGCATCCCTCAGGGGAATACCGCACACTCTCCGGTGCAATTTCCCCGTCTTGCATGATCTCCACTGCCGGTGAGTCGCCTGGCCCGTCCGTGCATCGCGTCACCCGCGGTTCGCAAGTGCTCGGCTTCATTGTCATCGATTCCACCGTCGCGGGCCGATCGCGCGGCGGGCTGCGGCTGGTGGCGGACGTGTCGGAGGACGAGGTCCGGCGCGCCGCCCGCGCGATGACGCTGAAGTATGGGCTGCTGGGCCTGCCCCAGGGCGGCGCGAAGGCCGGGATTATCGGCGACGGTGAAGACGATCCGCCCGCCCGGCAGCGGCTCCTTCGCGAGTTCGGAGAAGCGGCCCGGCCTTTCCTCGAGAGCCGCGCCTACATCCCCGATGCCGATCTTGGCACCAGCGCAGACGACGTGCGATGGATGATGACGGCGATTGGGGCGCGGGTTGGACCACGCGAATGGCGCGCGACGCGATCGGGCGAGCACACCGCACGATCGTGCCTGGCTACGGCGCGTGCCGTTGTCGAGCGGGCGGGCGGGTCGTTCCACGGCTGCCGCGTCGCGATCGAAGGCTTCGGCAAGGTCGGATCGGCGCTCGCGCGGCTGCTCTTCGAGCGCGGCGCGGTCGTGGTGGCGGTCTCCACGTCGCGGGGTGCGCTCCACAACGAACGCGGGCTTGACGTGCTCCGTCTGATCGAGCGCGCCGCTCACGTCGGCAGTCGATTCGTGGAGCAGGACCCGGACGTCATCGAACGGTCCGAACTGCTCGAGATCCCGGTGGACCTCCTCTGTCCGTGCGCCCGGTTCCACAGTATCCATGCGGGCAATGTGGACCGCGTTCGGGCGAAGGCGATCGTCGCGGGCGCAAACGATCCGGTCAGCGAGGACGCGGCGGAGGCGCTCTTTCGCCGCGGCACCGTGTATCCGCCTGATTTCCTCAGTAACTGTGGCGGTGTGCTTGGCGGGACGCTCGAGTTCGCGGGCGTCCCGTTCAAAAAGATTGGCCCGCTCATCGAGGATGTCGTCTATCGGCGCGTGAGCGAGCTCCTCGACCAGGCCGAGCGACTGGGGGTACCGCCCCGCGCGCCCGCGGAGGTCGACGCGCTTGAACGCCACGCCGCGATCAGGGCCGCATCCGCCGCGCCGAGTCCGCTCCTGCGTCTCGCGCAGCTGGGTCTCGAGGCCTACCATCGGCGCTGGATTCCGGAGGCGCTGGTGTCGCGCCTCGCGGTGCGCCGGCTGTCGAAAGGGCTCCGGTGACGGCGCCCTCCAGCCGCGCCGCCTACTGGAACAGTGTGGCCGACACGTGGGCGCTGCACCGTCCGCACCGGCTGTGGCGGCGTTTTTCCGATGAACTGCACGCCAGGCTTCTGTCCACGTGGCTGCCATCCGCCCCGGTGGGTCGTGTGCTGAAGACCGACGCGTTCGACGAGGCCAACGGCGACCTGGGCCGCCACCTGCTGCTTGCGACCGACCGGCGCAAGCTCGTGACCCTCGATGTATCGACGGCGGCGCTGCGGCTCGCACGGGACCGACACGCGCGCCTCGCTCCGGTCGGCGGCGACGTCCGCGCCCTGCCGATTCAGAGCGCCTCCTTCGACCTTGTCGTCTCGACCTCGACGCTCGATCATCTCGAGACAGTGGAAGAAATCGGTGACGCGCTGGCCGAGCTGCATCGAGTGCTTCGTCCAGGCGGGCGTCTGATTCTCACGCTCGACAATCGCGACAACCCGATTGTCTGGCTGCGAAGCGTGCTCCCGCAGGGCTGGCTCCGCGCGCTTCGAATCGTGCCGTACCAGACCGGCGCGAACTGCGGCAAGAGCCGGCTTCGCGAGATGGCCGTTGCAGCCGGGCTCGTGCCCATTCACGTCGGCGGCCTGATGCACTGTCCGCGCCTGCTGTGCGTGGCGCTGGCGGCATTCCTGGACGGAGAGAGAGCAGGGGACGCGTTCATTCGGGGGCTGCTGACCCTCGAGCAGCTGGATCGATGGCCGACGCGATTTCTCACCGGGTACTTCGTGGCGCTCGTCGCCGAGCGGCCCCGAGCGGATGTCCACTCGTGACGTTGCACCGTTACGATATCGGAGTGCGACTGGAGGGCTTGATTCGGGACGCCGAGCGTGCGGTCGCCGGATGGGACTGGCGGCGCGGGGCTTTCGGCCACGCTCTGTCGCTGCCCGCGCCGTCCGATCTCCATCCATCGAGCCGCTACAGCTATCAGAATTTCCCCTGCACGGGCCTTCTGGCGCAGTGCCCGTCGTTTCACGAGTTGTTCGAGTGTTTCCGGTGCCACAAAGTGTCGTTCCGGCTCCTCCGTCGTGAGCCGGCCTCCGCCTATGCCTGGCATACCGATCGATCGAAAGGCCCAGGGGTCGCCCGTTTCCAGATTCCGATCGTCTCGCCTGCCGACGCGTTTCTCGTGACCACCGACTACGAGCGGCCCGAGGAGATCCGAGGTGTCGGTCGTGTGCTCACCGCTGAACTGTTCCCCCGGTTCGCCGACGCGAACGCGGGTCACTTCGAGAAGCACCATCTGGAGCCAGGCCGTCTGCACTACTTCGACACGACGCGCGTGCACACGCTCGTGAATCCCGGTCCGGGCGAGCGGATCACGCTGTCGTTCGATCTGGTGGCCAACGCATGGCTGCGCGAGCGGTTTCCGGCGATCCTGCCCGAGATCGCGCACCAGCCCGCCCGATCGCTCCGCAGCCCGGGCCTGCCGGCCCTCGCGCTTCGCTGGACCGCATCGAGGTTTCATCCGCTGCGAAGTCGCGTGCACCGTTGGCGGCAGGTCGGCCTGGGTCACCGCTCGTGATCGCGAAGGCCGGAGCGCTCGCGAGTTTCTCGCGCGTCGCCCGCGAGTCGGGCACGCTTTGGGCGTTGACGCTCGCGGCCGATCACATCGCGCCGTTTCGGGCCAGGCGGCTGTGGCGGACTGTGGCCGTGGCGCCCGCCCTGCTTGCCGATCAGATCGCCAGCATCGTCCGATCCTGAGGCCTGCCGGAGGCGCACGTCGACGTCACGGTCGACAAGATGCTCTACGCGGATCTGCGTCGAACAGCGTGTGGCGCTCGCTGACCCAGCGCGAATGCTGCGCCACGTCGACGGCCGCGTCGAGACGATCGCCGTTCGGATGCCGCGGGCCGCGAGGCTTCGGACGACGCCAAGGCCATTGGCGTGCGCGCCGACGACGATCGCGCCGGGCGGGAGACTCATTTCCCGGGTATCCTCACGCAGTCATCTCATGCGGTCCCCCGCTCTTGCAACCGTCGTCGTCCTCGTCGGCTTTCTCTCTAGCACGGCGAGTGCTGAGACGGCCGACTGCCTGCCGTTCACGGCTCGAAACCCGGACGGCAACTATCTCGTTGCGGGCGTACGCGGAAATGTTGTGTATCGGCGAATCGAGACGCGCGCGAAGGGGGAACCCCGAGAGCTTGCGCTCGACGCGTATCGGCCGCCAGGCGATGGCATGTATCCGGCGGTCATCGTGGTCCACGGCGGCGGTGTCGCGGGCAGCCGAGTGACCTTCGTGGGGCAGTTGCTCGAGACGCTCACGGCCGCAGGGTACCCATGGGTCTCGATCGACTATCGCGCCGAGGCCCCGGTTGATCGATCAGCAGGCGTGGACGATGTGATGGCGGCGGTGGCGTTTGTGCGGTGTCATGCCGCCGCGCTTGGAATCGAACCCACCCGGATTGCCCTCCTGGGCGAGGACTCGGGCGCCGATCTCGTGGCAGATGCGGCTCAACGTGATCCGTCGATTCGCGCGCTCGTGCTGGCTGGTGGGACGTTCGTTCACGGCGTCGCTCGGAAGACGCTGCCGTCGCTCGTCATTCATGGCGAAGACGACAGTGACGTGCCGCTGGCGCGCGCCGCGGCGTGGTGCGGCACGAAGGCTCCTGCGGCCCGCTGCGATCTCGTGGTGGCGCCAGGCGCCTCGCACCGTGTCGAAAACTGGCATCCCGCCCAGTGGACCTATAAGACGCGGTTGGTCGACTGGCTTCGTGCGGCGCTCGGTCCCGGTGCGTCGGTAGAGGCGCCGAAGCGTATCACCGTCGAAGGTCGCGACGGCACGTCGACGATCGGCCCGGGCCTCGTGAAGAACATCGTGTACGACGAGGCGACGGGCCTTGCGCTCGACGCGTGGCTGCCGCCTGGCCCAGGCCGTACGCCCGCGATCGTGCTGGTGCATGGCGGTGGCTGGGAGGCCGGCGACAAGGTGACTTACATCACTCCACTTTTTGAACCGCTGGCGCGGGCAGGCTATGCCTGGTTCTCCATCGACTATCGGTTGACGCCAGCGGTGAAGCACCCGGCACAGATGGATGATCTGCGCAGCGCTCTGGCGTTCATCCGGCGGCACGCGGACCGGCTGCGTGTGGATCCGCGCCGCGTCGTTGTCGTCGGCGAGTCCGCGAGTGGCCAGATGGCGGCGCTGCTCGCCACGGAAGACTACCAGCTTGCCGGCGTCGTCAGTTTTTATGGCGTCTACGACTTCATGGCGTTTGCGACGGGGCGACTCACGCCACGTTCATTGCCGACCCGGCTTTTCGGCCTGACCTCGATCGACTCCGACGGAGAGGGGCTGCTCAAGCGGTACTCGCCGATCAACTACGTGCAGCGCGAGATGCCACCCATCCTCCTGGTCCATGGTACCGGTGAGGAGCTCTGGAAGCAGGGACAGGCCATGTCTCGCGCGCTCACGGCCGCCGAGGCGCGCCACGAGCTCTACCCCCTCAAGGGTGCCCCGCACGGCATGGAGAACTGGGAGGGGCGGCCGGAATGGCAGCCGTACAAGCAGAAGGTCATCGACTTCATTCGACGCGTCACGCGGGCGCCGTAACGAGGCGCCACCCACGCCCGATTTGCACAATCGAAAACAGTAAACTGAACCCAGTGGCCACTCGACAGCGCCTCGCGCTCATTTTCAGCGTGCTGCTGGCCGTCTACAGCATCATGTGGATGCGAGCGATCCGCACGCCGCCTGCCGCCACGCTGGGGTTCGAGTTACGGTACAGGCCTGTCGCTGCCAGGCTGGACGTGGTGAACATCGTTCCCGATGGCCCTGCAGCCAGGGCCGGGCTCCGGAAAGACGATCGCATTCGTGCGGTGGATGGTGCGCCGATCACCAGCAACGAGCCGCTTCTGGCGCTGCGCAGCCGCGCGCGCCCGGGGGGCCTCGTGCGGCTCGACGTGGAGCGGAGTGGCAAGCCCTCCACGTTTTTCCTGACGGCCCGCGCACTCGACTATCGTCCGAATCTCACGGGCTCATGGCTGCCGCCGGCCATTGGCAGCGCCATCCAACAGGCGTTGACGTTCTTTCCCCTTCCGTTCCTGATCGTCGCAGTGACGGTGTTGTTGCAGCGTCCCGATGATCCACACGCCTGGCTGCTCGCGGTGATGCTGGGAGGCTTCATGGCAGCCCCGCCATTGATGGAGATCGAGCACCGCCTGCCGCCCTCGTGGCGCGGCATCATCTTCGCGTTCTGGGCGCTGCTCGACGTGCCGCTGGCGGCGATCGTCTATGCCTTCTTCAGCGTGTTTCCCGCACACTCCCCGCTCGATCGGCGGGTTCCCTGGTTGAAGTACGTCGGGATCGGCCTGTCACTCGCCATGGCGCTGCCGCTTGCCATCAGCTGCATCGCTCACGGCGGGTCGTTTCCGCTCTGGTGGCTCGAGGAACAAACCATCGCATGGCGACCCGAGGTCGGCGTGCTGCTCAGTGGATACAGCGTCGGTTTCTGTGTGCTGGCCCTGGTCTCGCTCGCCCTCAATGCGTTCGGCCAATCCGACGTGCGGCGCAAGACGCGCGTCATCCTCTTCGGCATGACGATCGGTACGCTGCCGATCATGGTGCTTCAGGTCCTGATCTCGACGACGCTGGTGCAGCCGTCCCAGATCCCGTTCCTGGCCTGGGCGCTGTCAGTGCTCGCGCTGTTCGCGATTCCCGTGTCGCTCGGCTATGCCGTCGTCAAGCACCGCGCGATGGAGATCCCCGCGCTTCTCCGTCGCAGCGCGCGCTACGTCCTCGTCCGCCGCGGCATGGTGACGATGGCGGTCCTCGTGGGTCTGGCGGTGACGTTCGGGTTTGCGCGGGTCGTCGGGAACGTGTCGGACTTGCCCGGCGACCAGTTGTCGGTCGGACTGCTCGCCGGATCGCTGTTCGGCGGCCTGCTCGCACTCGCGGGGCAGCGCGTCTGGCTGCCGGCGGCCGAGCGGCTGGATCGGGCGTTCTTTCGTGGCGCGTACGATGCGCGGAGGCTGCTGCAAACGCTGGCCTATCAGACCCGGACGGCCACCGATCGCAGCAGTCTCGCGGCCCTGATCGACGATTCGGTCGTGCAGGCGCTCCATCCGCAGTCGCTGCTCGTCTTCCTGCGCGGATCGGACGATTGGACATTCACTGCCGCGGCGCACGAGGGCTTGTCGGGCGCCGACGCGCAGCTGCCGGCGACGCCGATCGCAGCTCACGGAGCTGGCGCGACGCGGCCGGCCGCTGCTCATCGATCCCGCGCTCCTCCTGCCTGGAAGCGCCGTGGGCCTCCTTCGTCGCCCTGGCGCCGGAAGCCCTGGTGCCGCTCATCGGCCGGTCCGGGCAGCTGGAAGGCTTACTGGTGCTTGGCCGCCGCCTGTCGGACGAGCCCTATTCCGGCGAAGACGTCGCGCTGCTCGCGTCGGTCGGCACGCAGGCCGGTCTCGCGCTCGAGAACATCAGGCTTGCCGAGACCATGGCCGCGCGAATGGAAGTCGAGCGCCGGACGACGCGGGATCTGGAAATCGCGCGCGACGTGCAGTCGAAGCTTCTTCCGCAGGACCGCCCGCCGCTGACGACGCTCGATTACGCCGGGGCGTGTCTTCAGGCGAGGATCGTCGGCGGCGACTTCTTCGACTTCGTTTCGACGGGCGCCGGGCCGCGTCGGGTTCGTGCTGGCTGATATTTCGGGGAAGGGCATCTCGGCGGCGCTGCTGATGGCAACGCTGCAGGCGAACCTTCGCGCGCTATATGCGCAGGCGCAGCAGGACCTGGCGGGTCTGCTGGCCATCGTGAACAAGGTCTTCTACGACTCGACCGCCACGAATCATTACGCGACGCTGTTCTTCGGCCTGTACGACCAGGAGACCCGCGAGTTCCGATATGCCAACTGCGGGCACCTGCCGCCCATCCTGCGCCGCGCCACCGGTGAAATCGAGCGCCTCTTGGTCACGGGGCCCGTCGTCGGGTTGTTCGAGCCCTGGAAGTGCGAGACGCGGACGGTGACACTCGCGGTTGGCGACCTGCTGGTCATCTTCACGGACGGCGTGACCGACGCGACTTCGACCGACGGCGTGGAATTCGGGGAGGAGCGGCTGATCGACGTGATCTCGGCGCGCCACGAGGAAGGCGCCCGTTTCGTGCTTCAGCAGATTGTCGACGAAGTACAGGCGCACGGCGGTCTGGAGCAGTTCGACGACCTCACGCTCATCGTCGGCAAGGCCGTGTGACGCTGTCTGCCCTCCTGGCTTGTGTGAAAACACTCGCCTGGCCTATAGTCCGTCGCGCCCGGATCCGGTCCGACCAATTCGTCGGGGCCTCGACGTCCGGAGAGGATTGAGCCCCCATGAACAAGCAACGGCTCTTCACGGCAAGCTGCATCTCGCTCATCGCGACGGCAATGTCGTTTGCCATCCGCGGCGACATCATGGGCGAATTCGAGACGCTGTTCCTGTTGAACAAGACCAATGTCGGCTGGATCGCGGGTGCCGCTTTCTGGGGGTTCGGGCTGTCGATCTTCATCGGCGGGCCGCTCTGCGACGTGCTGGGTATGGGCACCATCATGCGTCTGGCGGCGGCGGGGCACATCGGCGGGACGCTCCTCACCATCTTCGCGCCGAACTTCACGATCCTGTTCCTGGCGACGGTCATCATCGGCATCGCGAACGGGCTCGTCGAGGCCGCGATCAATCCCCTGATAACGGCGATCTACGCCGACCAGAAGACTTCGAGGCTCACCGCGCTCCACGCCTGGTTCCCCGGCGGGCATCGTGATTGGCGGCGTGCTGGCGTTCCTGTTCACGAGAATCGGTCTGGGCTGGCAGGCGAAGATGCTGCTGCTCCTGGTGCCGTCGGTCATCTACACGGCGATGTTTCTCGGACAGAAGTTCCCGCAGACCGAGCGCGCGGCGGCCGGCGTCCCTTTCAGCGACATGTTTCGCGAGATTCTGCGGCCGCTGTTTCTGCTGATCTGGGTCTGCATGTGCCTGACGGCCGCAACCGAGCTCGGACCGGGCCAGTGGTACGCGAACGTCTTCAACGAGGTGATGCAGAGCTCAGCGCGCGCCGGCATCCTGGTAGCTCGTCTGGGTGAACGGCATCATGTATCTGATGCGGCAGTTCGGCGGCGGCATCTCGCACCGGTTATCGCCGGTCGGCCTCATCGCGTTGACCGCGATCCCGGCGGCGCTGGGACTCTATCTGTTCAGCGGCGCGCAGACGCCCGCCGCGGCGTTTGCGGCGGCGGCGCTGCTCGCCATCGGCACCGCGTTCTGGTGGCCAACCATGCTGGGGATTACGTCGGAGCGCTTCCCGCGAGCAGGTGCCCTGGGGCTGGCGATTATCGGCGGCACTGGCAGTTTTGCGACGGCGATCGCGGGCCCCGTGATGGGCTGGCTGAACGATCGCTACGGACCACGCGGAGATGCTGGCCATCTGGGCGATTCTGCCTGTCTCGCTCGTCGTGGTGTTCGGTGCCATCTACCTTCGCGACAAGGCCGCCGGTGGCTATCGCGTCGAGCGGATCGGCGCGAAGGCTTAGCGGAGCTTGAGCATGGAGTGCGTCGCCGCGGAGGAGGCGCCAGCCACGGACTAATGCCGTCGCGGGAAGACACTGAACGATCAGCCACGGAATCACACGGACACGATCAGCCACGGAGTTACACGGAAGTACACGGAAACGTGAAGACCAGAATCTCTGGTTGCCGGTGTCGATCCGTCTTGGTCCGCGGCGGGAGTGGATTCTTGGTTATGCGTCCGTCTGTGCACGAGTCCCTGCAGTGGTCATCGTCGAAAAGCTCGCCGCGGAGAAGTGGCGCCAACCACGGACTTAGGCGGTCGCGGAAGGACACGGTATCAGCCACGGAGTCACACGGAGGTACACGGAAACTTGAAGACCAGAATCTCTGGTTGCCGGTGTCGATCCGTCTTGGTCCGCGGCGGGAGTGGATCCTTGGTTATGCGTCCGTCTGTGCACGAGTCCCTGCAGTCGTCATCGTCGAAAAGCTCGCCGCGGAGAAGTGGCGCCAACCACGGACTTAGGCGGTCGCGGAAAGACGCTGAGTACGATCCGCCACGAAATCACACGGACACGATCAGCCACGGAGTCACATGGAAGTAGACGGAAAACCAGAACCAGACGATGTCTGGTTGTCCGTGTCCATCCGTGTCTGTCCGCGGCGGGATTGAATCCGTGGTTATCCGTGTCCGTCCGTGGCGAGCCCCTGCGGTGGTCCTCAGGTGCGACGGGTGCTTGTTTGTGTCGCACCGTAGTCGTGGAGCGTTCTGATAAGCTGCAGAGACTAGCCCGGCACGCGCGCTCATGAACCCGATGAACCCGACAAACCTGAATAACCCGACCAACCTGACCCACCCGACCAACCCGACGAACCCGTTCCCCCCGCTGTCCTTCCCGATCGTGCAGGTCTCGCTCGACCTGACGAACCTGCCCGAGGCGATCGAGGTGGCGGAAATCGCGGTCGCCGCCGGCGTCGACTGGCTCGAAGCCGGCACGCCGCTGCTGCTCGCCGAGGGCCTTCGCGCCGTCGAGACGCTGCACATCCGCTTCCCGAATCACCCCATCGTCGCCGACCTGAAGACGATGGACGGCGGGTATTTGGAGACGGAGATGATGGCGAAGGCGGGCGCCAGCTTCGTGGTGGTGATGGGACGTGCGCACGAAGCGACCGTGCGACGGGTAGTGGAGGCCGCGCATGACCATGGCATTCAGGTGATGGGCGACAATCTTGCCGCCGACGATCGCGTGGCGAACGCGAAGTGGCTCGAGACGCTCGGCGTCGACTTCATCATCCATCACATCGGCTACGACGAGCGCCGTATGATCAAGGGGCTGACGCCGATGGAGGAGCTCGACGAGGTCGTCGCCGCCGTCTCGGTGCCGGTGCAGGCGGTAGGCGGGCTGACGATCGCGCAGGCGATCGAGTGCCCCGCACACGGCGCACCGCTCGTGGTGCTCGGCGCGCCGCTGGTGATCGACGCCGACGATTTCAAGCCCGCGGGCAGCGACCTGTACTCGATCCTGCGGGAGATCTGCGGCGAGATCCGGAAGACACCGTTCAAGCGCCCGAAGAGCTGGGGTAAGCGGTGACGCGAACACAACAAGCCGTCGTTCAGTACGCGCTCACACCGATGGCGGTGGAGCTCAGAGAAGTCCCCGTGCCGGACATCGGGCCGTCCGATGTGCTCTTGCAAGTTGGCGCCGTCTCCGTGTGCGGATCGGATGTGCATCAGGCGTACGGCACGCACTCATGGTCCGTAAACGTCCCGGTAGCGTTGGGGCACGAATTTGGCGGCACGGTGGCTGCAGCCGGTCGCGACGTGAAGGATTTCCGCGAAGGCGATCGGGTCGTGAGCGAGACGGCCGCGGTCATCTGCGGCGCCTGCCTGATGTGCCGTACTGGCCGCTACAACCTGTGTCCCTCGCGCAAAGGCTTCGGATACGGCGTCGACGGCGCCATGGCCCAATACGTCAAGGTGCCGAGCCGCTGTCTGCATCACGTGCCCGATTCGCTGCCGTTCGAGCTGGCCTGCCTGACCGAGCCGCATTCGGTCGCCTACAACGCGATGTGTGAGAACGCGTCGATTCGGCCGGGCGATGCCGTGCTGGTCCTCGGCCCCGGCCCCATCGGCCTTCTGTGCGCCCGCATGGCCGCCCTGTCAGGGGCCAGCCCGCTCATCGTTGCCGGGCTGTCGGGCGATGCCGATCGTCTGGCGACCGCGAAGCTGCTCGGCGCCACGCACACCGTGAACACTCAGGCGGAGACGCTCGAGGATGTGGTGAAGGCGCTTGCGCCCCTGGGCGCGGATGTGGTGTGCGACGCGTCCGGCGCGAGCAGGCCGCTCGACGCCGCCTTGAAGCTGGTGCGGCCCGACGGGCAGGTCGTGAAGGTCGGATGGTCGCCCGATCAAACGCCGATCGATCTCAACCCGCTCGTGCAGAAGAACGTCCGACTGCAGGGATCGTTCAGCCACAACTACCCGATCTGGGAGCGTGTCATCCATCTGCTCGACGCCGGTCTGACCGGGGCGGAACACATTGTCGGTCTCAAGGCAGACCTTCCCGAATGGCATCGTGCCTTTGACGCGATGCACACCGGGAAGGTCATAAAATCGGTTCTGGTACCGTCATCGTAGGAGCGCATTCCGATCAGGTGAAGTCTCCAGTTGGTCGGGTTCGGCGGGTTCGTCAGGTTGATCGGGTCCGGCAACGCTGCCAACCCAGCCAACCCGATCAACCCGACTAACCCGATTAAAACCAGATTAAACCCGATTGACCCGATTAACCCGACTAACCCGACTAACCCGAGTAGCCGGGTCTGGCGCGCATGCATCTCTCAATGTCTCTCCTCTCCAATCGCATCGCGATCGTCACGGGCTCCACCTCCGGCATTGGCCGCGGCATCGCGGTTCGGTTTGCCGCGCTCGGCGCGGCGGTGGTCGTGCATGGGCGGGACGAGATTGGTGCCAACCAGACGCTCGAAGCCATTGCGGGCGAAGGCGGGGAAGCCGCGTGGTTCCGTGCCGACCTGTCGGAGGCAGCCGCGTGCGCCGCGCTCATCGCATTCGCTGTCGAGCGGTTTGGCGGGCTCGACATCCTCGTCAACAACGCCGCGCTCACGACGCGCGGCGACATTGAGCACGTCACGCTCGATGTGGTCGACGCCATCCTGGCCGTGAACCTTCGCGCGCCACTCCTCCTCACGCAGGCCGCCATCCCGCGCCTGAAAGCGCGCGGAGGCGGCTCCATCGTGAACATCGGATCGGTCAATGCCTACATCGGCGAGCCGAAGCTCTGTCCATATTCCGTGTCCAAGGGCGGACTGATGACGCTCACCAAGAACACGGCGGCGTATTTGAATCGCTATCGCATTCGCGTCAACCAGATCAACGCGGGCTGGACGCTGACGGAGGGCGAGGAGCGGGTGAAGCGTCTGGAGGGGAAGGGGGATGGCTGGCTCGAGGACGCCGAACGCACGCGGCCGTGGGGGCGCCTCCTGACGCCCGCCGACATCGCGCACGCCGCCGTGTACTTCGCCTCGGATCAGAGCGAGCTCGTCACCGGCGCCATTCTGGATCTGGAGCAGTATCCGGTGGGGGCGCCGCCGAATTGGTAGGGGCTGCGCCACTGCAGCACAGCAGCACAGCAGCACAGCAGCACAGCAGGCGCACTGCCGCACAGCGCCACAGCAGCACAGCCGCACAGCCGCACTGCAGCACTGCAGCACTGCAGCACTGTATAAAACAGATGTCGATTCCCCGCATCTCGGTCTTTCCCAAGTGCTACTTCGACGAGCTCGTTCGCGGAGAGCGCAGCTACGTGCAGTGGATTCACGATGCCGCCACGCTCGGCGGCGACGGCGTCGAACACTACGACGAGTTCTTCCCGAGTTATGCCGAGCGCGATGTCGCGCCCGTCATGGACGCGATGCGCGCCACCGGGCAGATTTCGTCGATGCTGTGCTTCTCGCCGAACTTCACGCACCCCGACCCCGAGGAGCGTGCGCGCCAGATCGAGCGCCAGAAGCGCGCCATCGACCTGTCGGTGCGCATCGGCGCGCGCTACTGCCGGACCCTGAGCGGCCAGAAGTACCCTGATCTGTCGATCGAGGAAGGCGTCGCCCGGGCGGCCGAGTGCATCAAGCGATCGATCGACTACGCCGTCAGCCGCGATATCGTGCTCTGCCTCGAGAATCACTACAAGGTGGGTGACTGGATCTACGCCGAGTTCGCCCAGCAGGAGGACCCGTTTCTCGCGCTGCTCGAGGCCGTCGGCCGGTCGTCGCACTTCGGCGTTCAATACGATCCGTCCAATGCCGTTGTTGGGGGCTTCGACCCGCTCGCGTTTCTGGAGCGTATCAAGGATCGGGTGGTCACCATGCATGCCTCGGATCGGTATCTCGTGCCGGGCACGACGCTCGACGAGATCCGTCTCCACGACGGGACCGTGGGGTATCCCGACAAGCTGCGGCACGGAGAGACCGGGCAGGGCGCCAACGACTACGACGCGATCTTCCGGATCCTGCACGGTGCCGGCTTCAATGGCTGGATTTCGGTGGAAGACGGCATGAACGGCCTCGACGAGCTGCGGCGATCGGTCGATTTTCTGAAGGCGAAGCGGGCGCAGTACTACGGGAGTTAAGTCGCGGACCTAAAGGTCCGCCGCCACGGTCGACGACGCGTATCCTCTCCTGTCGTTCGTCACATCCAAGTCGCGCGCCCAGCCTGGTCGGCGCCTGCCGAGCCCATGCCCTGTGGCATCATGGTTTTCAGACCCTCTGAATGACGGCACAGGACTCCCCAGGGCTCGAAGCGGACCACTTTCCGGTGACGTTCTGGCGGCTGCTGGCGCTCGGCCCCGTGGTGGGCGTGGCGTCGGGCACGCTGTCCTACACACTGCAGGTGTGGCTGAACCCGAAGATCGTTCAACAGCCCAGCGGCCAGTACTTCTGGGTCGTCCTTTTCAACATTCTCGCCTGGACGTCGTGGCTCGTCCTGCTGCCTCTCGTGTGGCGGCTGGGATCGCGCGTGCCGATCTCGAGCGGCCGGCGCGCCGCCCCGCTCGCGTTTCACGGAGCGGCGTCGGTCGCGATGGCCGCGCTCCACTGCGCCGTCAGCGCCGGGCTGAAGCTGTGGGTGCTGCGGGTCTCGGGCCAGCCCGATCCCGTCGATCGCGTCCTGTCCTATCAGTCGCTCTTCACTTGGTCGCTGCTGTATGCGTTCGAGTGGGAAGTGCTTCTCTACTGGGGGGTGCTCGCCGCCAATCACGCTCTCAGCGCGTCGCGCGAGCTGCGGCGCCGCCAGTTGCATGAAGCGCGGCTCGAGGCGCGGTTCGTGGAGGCGAAGCTCGAGTCCCTCCAGCGGCAGCTTCATCCGCACTTCGTGTTCAACACGCTGCACGCGATCATCGGGTTGCTGCATCGCGACGTCGACCGCGCCGAACGCATGCTCGTCGGCCTCGGCGATCTGCTCCGCGCGGTGTTTCGCAGTCAGGCCCAGCAGGAAGTGCCCCTCGCCCGCGAGCTCGACCTGCTGCAGCACTATCTCGAAATTCAACGCGTCCGCTTCGGCGGCACCCTCGCCTGCGAGCTCGACGTCCCGCTGGCGGCACGGTCGGCCCTCGTCCCTATCCTCGCGCTCCAGCCGCTCGTCGAAAACGCTGTCAAGCATGGCTTCAGCGGGCGGCCTGGTGGGGTCATCCGCGTCTCGGCACGCCGCGTCGGCGAGCGCCTCGAGCTCATCGTCACCGACAACGGGAGCGGGCTCTCCCCGTCCCTTCATGGCGCGATGCTGGAAGGCGTGGGTCTGTCGAACACGCGCGCCCGGCTGGAGCACCTGTATCCGGGACAAAACGGGGTACGCGTGAGCTCGCCGGCTTCCGGCGGCTTCACGGTGACGCTCACCCTCCCGTGGCAGGCTGCGCCGACGTCGCTCGAGGCGCAGGCGCTCGATATCCCCGCGTAGACTCCGGCTTCCACCATCCGCGGTTCTCCCCTACAATTGATTGTTTGGGGTCTTCGACTGGACCCGCCCCGGATAGCTTGATGTCGGATCCCGCCGTTTCTCCCGCCACGCATCTCATCGTCAGGGGCGCGCGCACGCACAACCTGAAGGATGTCGACGTGTCTCTGCCCCTGGGCACCCTCGTGATCGTCACGGGCGTGAGCGGATCGGGAAAGTCGTCGCTCGCTTTCGACACGATTTACGCGGAGGGGCAGCGCCGATACGTCGAGTCGCTCTCCGCGTATGCGCGGCAGTTCCTCGAGCGCATGGAGAAGCCCGACGTCGATCGTATCGAAGGCATCTGCCCGGCGATTGCGATTCGCCAGAAAAACAGCATCCGCAACCCGCGATCGACGGTGGGCACGACCACTGAAATCCAGGATTACATGCGGCTGCTGTGGGCCCGCGTGGGTCGTACGTTCTGCCGGTCGTGCGGCGCGGAAGTGCTGCGCGAGACCGCCGAGGTGGTCGGGCGCCGCCTCGCGCAACTGACGCCCGGCACAAGGCTCCTCGTCGGCTTCGCGATGCCGGTGGTCTCGGTCCCCGACACGCCGCCGCCGGCCGATTCTCGAGGACGCCGACGCCGACATCTCGTCGGAGCAGCCGGTCACATCTGGCGGCGCCGTCGTCAGTCCTGCCCTCCGCGCCTTGAGCGAGACGATCGACTCGCTCGGTCGCCGCGGCTTCAGGCGGCTCCTGGTGGACGGGAGGGCCGTCGGCCTCGAGGATGTGGACATCCCGGCGCTTTCCGGTCGCACGACCCTCGATGTGATTGTCGACCGTGTGCAGGTCGATAGCGAAGCGACGCCACGGCTGACAGAGTCGATCGAGACAGCCTACCGTGAAGGCGGTGGCGCGGCGTTCGCTATCGAGCTTTCGACCGACGAAGGCGGTGCGCCGACGCTTCACCAATTCAGCGAACGCTTCGAGTGCCGGCGATGCGGAATCATGTACGAGGATCCGCAGCCTCGCCTGTTCTCGTTCAACAACCCGTTTGGCGCGTGCCCCACGTGCCACGGCTTTGGCAACGTCATCGAGCTCGACATGGACCTCGTGGTGCCGGATCCGGCGAAGTCGCTCCGACAAGGCGCCGTCGAGCCGTGGACGAAGCCGCACTACCGTGCCGAGCTGGCCGAGCTCAAGCGGGAGGCCAAGCGACTCGCCATCCCGCTCGACGCGCCTTGGAATCAGCTCACCGACGAGCAGCGGCTGCTGGTCACCGAGGGAGACGGCGCGGGCTTCCCGGGAATCCGCGGTTTCTTCAACTGGCTCGAACGCAAGAAATACAAGGTCCACGTCCGCGTGTTCCTGAGCCGCTACCGCGGATATCTCACGTGTCCCGACTGCAAGGGCACGCGGCTGCGGCGCGAAGCGCGCGACGTGCGGGTCGGCGATCGCACGATCGATCAGGTCTCGGCGCTCACCGTGAGCAAGGCGCAGGCGTTTTTCGGCAGTCTGACGTTGTCCGAACAGGACGCCGCGATTGCGGCCAAGGTGCTCAAGGAGATTACCCGGCGCCTGCAGTTTCTCGCCGACGTCGGCCTCGACTACCTGACGCTCGATCGGTTGTCGTCGACCCTTTCCGGCGGCGAATCGCAGCGCATCAATCTCGCCACGTCGCTCGGCTCGGCCCTGGTCGACACTCTGTATGTGCTCGACGAACCGTCGGTCGGCCTGCACCCGCGCGACAATCTCCGCCTGATCGAGATCCTCCGTCAGCTTCGCGACCAGGGGAACACGGTGCTCGTGGTCGAGCACGACGCCGACATGATCAGCGTGGGCGACCACATCGTGGATCTCGGGCTTGGCGCCGGCGAGCAGGGCGGGCGCATCGTGTTCGAGGGAACGCTCGAGGGACTCCGGCGCGAGCCGCGCTCCCTCACCGCGAAGTACCTGCGGGAGGAGCTGTCGATTTCGGTGCCCGCGATCAGGCGGCGTGGGACGGGGCAGCGGCTGCGTCTCAGGGGCGCCTCCGAGCACAATCTGAAGGACATCGACGTGTCGTTCCCTCTTGGCGCGCTGACGGTCGTCACCGGCGTCAGCGGCTCCGGCAAGTCGACCCTGGTCCACGACATCATCTACGCGGCGGTGAAGCGCGCGAAGGGCGAGTCGTCGGGCGACCGTCGCGCCGGCGCCTTCCGCTCGCTCGAGGGCACAGAGTTCATCTCGAACGCGATCCTCGTGGACCAGACGCCGATCGGCCGGACGCCGCGCAGCAATCCCGTCACGTATCTGAAGGCCTTCGATCCCATCCGCGAGCTCTTTGCCTCGACCAAGGATGCCCGCAGCCGCGGACTCACGGCCAGCCACTTCTCGTTCAACGTGCCGGGTGGCCGCTGCGAGGCGTGCGAGGGCGAAGGCGAAGTGCGCGTCGAGATGCAGTTTCTGGCAGACGTCTTCGTGCCGTGCGAGGAGTGCGACGGGCAGCGCTTCAAGCAGCAGGTGCTCGACGTCAAGTACCGCGGCCGGAACGTCCATCAGGTCCTGGATCTCACCGTCCGCGAAGCGCTGACCTTCTTCAGCACGTCGCCGAAGGTGCTGCGGCGGCTGCAGGTCCTCGACGAGATCGGCCTGGGTTACGTGCGGCTCGGACAGCCCGCCACGACCCTTTCTGGCGGGGAGGCCCAGCGGATCAAAATCGCCGCGCACCTGGCTGCGACCGGCGGAGAGCGGCTGCTGTATGTGCTGGACGAGCCGACGACCGGCCTCCACTTCGACGACATCGCGAAGCTGCTCGCGGCGTTCAGAAAGCTGCTGGAGCAGGGACACACGCTGCTGGTCATCGAGCATAATCTCGACGTCATCAAGGTGGCCGACTACGTCATCGACCTCGGACCCGAAGGCGGCGAGGCGGGGGGTACGTGGTCGTGACAGGCACGCCGGAGCAGGTGGCGGCGCATGAAGGATCCCATACGGGACGGTTTCTCCGGAGCGTGCTGGCGGCAAACCGCGCGCATGCGTACGCGGGAGGTCTGGATGATTGAGCGGACGATCGGCGCGCTGGTGGTTCTCTGTTTTTTCACCGCCAGTTTGGCCATCGCCCAGACGCCCGGCGACGCCCTGGTGCAGGACCTGCAGAACCCGAGCACGCGCACGCGAGTGCAGGCTCTCCGTCAGCTCGGCGATGCCGCGCGTGCCGACGCCGCGGTCCCCATGGCGGCGCTGCTGCTCGATGGCAACGACAACGTGCAGTTCGAGGCCATCACTGCGGTATTGAAGCTGTACACCGTGCGCGCCGACCTCACCAGGCGCCAGTGGGGCGCGGGCGCCACCGTGGGCACTGCCAGGACGCTGACGTTCCCTGAGGCAGCATTTGAAGCCGGCCCACTCGCCACCATTCCCGCGCCCGTGCCCGCCGAGGTGCTCGCCAACTTGTCGGCGGTCATGCGGCAGGACGAATCGGGCCGCATCCGGCTGGGCGCCGCCTACGCGTTTGGTGTCCTGGCCGCGCCCGCGATGGGTCCGATGGCCGAGGCCGCAGTCACGATCGTGACGAACAACACGGTCTTCGCGCTGTCGCACCGGGATCCAGCGACGCGCCAGGTGGTGGCGCGTGTGGCGGGCCGCGTCTTTGCTCCGACGGCAGGAGCCACAGCTTCGGTGGCGATCGGCGACGCTTTGGTCGCCGCCATGAACGACGACGATCCGCTGGTCCGCCGCTGGTCGATGGATTCGCTCGGCTGGCTCAAGTACGACCGCGCTGTGCAGGCGCTGACCGACCATTCCAGCTACTACGGTAAGGGCGAAGAAGGCGTGGCGGCGCTTCATGCGCTCGCGCGTATCGCGAATCCCGCCAGCGCGCCCGTGCTGCGCGCACTGCTGGCAAACGGCTACCTGCCGTTTCGCGTGGTCGCCATTGAAGGCCTCGGCCGCATCGGCGACCAGACGGCGCTGCCGCAGATCGCCGAGTCGGTGACGACGGCCAACGAAGCCAGCGTCACACTGGCGGAGGCATTCGCCCGCTTCCTGCTGAATCAGCCGGACATCGTCGCCATCGGCGATGCGCTCCAGCGGTCGGGCACGGACGTGCAGGCCCGCGTCTACCTGGGCGAGATCGCGATGACGCGGCCTGCCGCCATTCACCCCCTGCTCAAGACGCCCAACCCGTCCACCCGCATGATGGCCGTGCAGGTCCTTGGCGCCAGCCGCCAGCCATCCGAGGTCGCGGTGCTTCAGCCGCTCCTTCAGGATCCCGCACCCGATGTCGTATCCGTGACGGCCGAAGCGATCCGGCGGCTGCAGGCCGGAGCGCCCCCCGCGACGAAGTGAGCACGTCGCGCCTGCCGCGCGAGTTCTATGCGCGGCCCACGCTGAAGGTCGCCGCCGATCTCCTCGGCAAGGTCCTGGTCCACTACACGCCGTCCGGCCCAACCGCCGGCCGTATCGTCGAAGTCGAGGCGTATATCGGCGAAGACGATCCCGCCTGCCATGCCGCGCCCGGTCCTACGCCGAGGAACGCCCCCCTCTACGGCATCCCCGGCGTCTCGTACGTCTACCTGAATTACGGCATTCACTATCTGACCAACGTCGTGACCGAGCAGGAAGGATTCCCGGCGGCCGTGCTGCTGCGTGCGCTCGCGCCACTCGAGGGGATTGATTTGATGCGCCGCCGCCGCGCCCGGCTCACCGGCCGCCGGGCCGCCTCGATCGACGAGGACGATTTGTGCCGCGGGCCCGGAAACCTGTCGAAGGCTCTCGGCATTTCGCTTCGCGACAACCGTCGCGACCTGATCCGCGATCGATTGACGATTGAGGATTGGGGCCTTGATGACATCTCGATCGCATGGAGTCCGCGGATTGGCATCCGGGTGGGGATGGAGAGGCCGTGGCGATGTTATGAAGCCGGGTGTGATTGTGTCTCCGGGTCGATTGCACGGATGATAGTGCGCGCATGAGACCGAGAGTCAGAAGGATTGGGCCGAGTATAGAGCACTAGTCAAAAAAAGGCTAACCACCGATTTCCACAGATTCTGGTGCTGATTGCAGGCGGGGGCTCTCGCTAGAGAACCACACGTCGGTGCTGCAGGCTCAGAGTGCCGAAGTTCAGTAACAAAGCCTTCCGGAGAGTCGAAACCTTTAAGTAGTTGATCGCTTGGGCGACGTCGATTCCACCGAGGCCGACCTTTGATTTCACTTCAACGACTATCGATTCGAAGCACACCAGATCAGCACGAAACAGCACTGGGAGCTCCCGGGTCCTGTAGAACACTTTGAAGGGCACTTCGGCCGCCGTTGGCACGTCCCGCAGCTGAAGCTCCGCTACTAAGGCCGCGCGGTACACAGACTCCAGAAACCCGCATCCGAGAATCCGATGAACTTCCATCGCCGCACCGATCACGGTGTACGTCTCTGGGTCCGTGTCAGAGGAACCTAGTTGCACGCTCAGGCCGTGCGCACGGCTCATGCCATCGCAGATTTGCTGGCAATCAATGGAGGGCCGCATTTGAGGTCGCAGATTTTTCAACGTGCCGGTGCGGTCGGCGTATTCAAAATTGCCCTCAGCCTGTTGGTCTTCGCCATTGGCTGGATCGCAGCGCTTGGGAAGTTGGAATACCTTCGCACGGCAGCTAAGCTGACAAGAATGAATCTGTGAAAATCTGTGGAATCTGTGGTTTGATTTGTGTCCTTGATCCCCTTCTTAGTTAGGTCGCGTCACTGTCTGCGTGTCCCCAACATCCCATGCACGCCGGCCGCCGGCAGATCGATGCCGGCTTTGTCGAGCGCATACCGCAGGCGGCGCCGCAGCTCGCGTCCCACCTCGGACTGCCGCTGCGGCATCGTCTTCAGGCGCGAGCGGATCACCACCTGGCCATCCTTGAAGCTCTCGACGCCCAGCACTTCGAGTGGCTCGAGGATGGCGTCACGATAGAGTTCGTCACTTTGAAGCGTGGCGGCGGTCTCGCGCAGCAGCTGGACCACCTTGTCGGTGTCCTGCCGGAAATCCAGGTTGAGATCGACCAGGTAGTACGCGAAATCCCGACTGCGGTTCGCCAGAGTGGTGATCGCGCCGTTCGGCACGATGTGCACGGCGCCCTCCACGTCCCGCAGAACGATCGTCCGCAGGTTGATCGCTTCGACGCTGCCGCTCTGGCCGTTGATGACCACCGAGTCGCCGACGCGCACTTGGTCCTCGAGAATCAGAAAGAATCCCGCAATCAGGTCGCGCACGAGCCACTGAGCGCCGAAACCGAGCGCGACGCCTGCGATGCCGGCGCCCGTGAGCATCGGCATGATGTCGACGTTGAGCTCGCGCAGGATCATCAGGAGGGCGATGCTCACGACCACGGTCGCCGCGACGTTCTGCACGAGCGCGCCGAGCGTTTGCGCGCGCTTGAGGTGTTCCGCCACCCCCGACCGGCTGCTCCGCGCCACTTCCATTTCGAGGCGCTGGATCGACGTGGCGACGATGCGCAGGATCAGCCAGGCGACGGTGACGATGACCGCGATCCGGAGGCCCGAGGCGATCGCCCAGCGGAGCACGGTGCGGCCGTCGAGGCCGACATCCAGCTGTTTCCCGATCGCATCGAGCAGCGGCACCGCGGAGACGGCGAACGCCACGAGGAACGTCACGATGCGAGTCACGATCACCGGCCGCGCCACCAGCGTCGTGGAGTCGGTGCTGGCGGCCCCATAAATCGAGATCAGGATCAGTCGCACGACGCGTGAGATCGCCGTCGAGGCCAGAGACGCCAGCACGAAGGCGACCGCGAGGGCGAGCGCGATCTCGGACCCTTCGGGCTTCCCGTCGAAAAGAGAAATGGCGAGGGGATTGGGCATCGGCCGGGGACGCGGGCGATCCGCGCTAGTAGTTGACCTGGCGGCGGCGGGCGCCCTGCTCGACCGGCACGCTGATGGTCAGCTCGCGCGTGCCGCGCGCCACGCGCAGACGGACCGTCGTCCCGCTCTTGGCGTCGGCGATCAGTCGTTCGAGCTGTGCGCCATCGGCGATGGGCATGTCGTTGAACGCGATCACGATATCGCCGGGACGCAGGCCCGCGCCGTACGCGGCGCCGCTTCGCTCCATGCGATTGATGACGACCCCGCGGGTGCGATCGGTTTCGAGCTGGGCGGCAATCTCGGGCGTGAGCGGGATCGTGTTGAAATACCCGATCGAACCGCGCTGGACGTCGCCGTATTTGATCAGGTCGTCCATGACTTTGCGCGCAAGGTTGCTGGGGACGGCAAAGCCGATGCCCTGGTAGCCGCCGCTCTGCGAGAAGATGGCCGTGTTGATGCCGATGAGCTCGCCGCGGCTGTTGATCAGCGCGCCGCCCGAGTTGCCGGGGTTGATGGCGGCATCGGTCTGAATGAAGTCTTCGTAGCCGGCCGCGCCGATGTTCGACCGACCGAGCGCCGAGACGATCCCGAGCGTGACTGTCTGACTGAGCTGGTACGGATTGCCGATCGCGAGGACCCATTCCGCGACCTTGAGTCGGCCGGAATCGCCCCAGGGAATGACCGGCAGGTTGCGCGCGTCGATCTTGACGAGCGCGATGTCGGTGGCCTGATCGGCTCCGACGACCTGCGCACGGAGCTCGCGCTTGTCGGCCAGCGCCACGCGTACCTCGGTCCCGCGGCCCAGCGTGCCGAGCACGTGGACGTTCGTCAGGATGTAGCCGTCCGGCGAGACCACGACGCCGGACCCCAGGCTCAGCTCCCGCCGGCCTCGATCGCCGAATCCCTCCATGTCGCCGAAGAAGTATTGAAAGAACGGGTCGTTGCTGAACGGCGAGTTCGGCCGTCTCAGAGGCTGGAGCGACGAGATGTTCGTGACGGCGTTCACCGTGCGCGCCGCGACGTCCGTGAAATCGGGCCCTGCGCTTACGCGGCCGGCCGGTGCGGCCGCAGGCGGCGCGGCTGGAGCCGCCTGAAGCGGTGTCGGCGGGTTCGGCGGTTGCGCGGTCGGCCGAGCGCATGCGGCCCGTCAGCACAAGGCCCATCACAAGGCCCGCGCCGACGAGGAGCAGGACGAGAAGCAGACGGCGCATCAGCCTATTCGACGTCGATCCGGCGCGGCCCGGTGCCCGCGGTTTTGGGGACGGTCACGGTGAGGACGCCGTCGCGCAGGTCCGCGGCGATGCGATCGACATCGACCGCGGTCGGCAGGGCAAAGCGCCTGAAGAACGCGCCGTGGCCGCGCTCGACGCGGTGGAACCGCTCGCAGGGGACATCGGCCTTGGGACGCGTGCCCTGGAGGGTCAGATGACCGTCGTGAACTCGAATCTCGATGTGCTCGCGGCTGAGCCCAGGCAGCTCCGCGGTGACGACGTAGGCGTCCGTCGTTTCGTAGAGGTCGACGGGCGGCGTCCAGCCTGCGCCTTCGTGGCCCGAGAACCGTTCCATGCGTTCCTGCAGCGCGAGCAGATCGCGCAGCGGATCCCAGCGTGTGAACGCCACAAAGCCGATCGTAGCATGTTCAGGCCGGCGGTTTGAAGGACCGGACCACCTGTGGTACGATCCGCGGGTTCTACCCTCTGAGGCCAACCACACAGTATGAGCACGATTCAGGCGACGAAGCTCCGCAAGGGCATGTTGTTCAAGCTGGAGAAGGATCTCTTCCGCGTGCTCGAGGTCCATCACGTCACGCCTGGCAACCTGCGCGGCTTCGTCCGCGTCAAGGCGCGCAATCTGCGCAGCGGCTCGCTCGCGGACAACAAGCTGCGGTCGGAAGACTCCGTCGAGCGCGCGACGCTCGACGAGCGCGCGATGCAGTACATGTACAACGACGGGTCGGACTACTACTTCATGGACACCAGCTCGTTCGAGCAGATTCACATCTCCGGCGAGAATCTGGGCGACTCGGTGAACTACCTGATCGCCGAAATGGTGATTCAGGTCGAGTTCTACGGCGATGAGCCGGTGGGCATCGAGCTGCCGCAAACGGTGGATCTGCTCGTCGAAGACACGCCGCCGGCCATCAAGGGCTCGACCGCCAGCGCGCAGCTCAAGCCGGCGACGCTCGAAACCGGCCTGGTCGTGCAGGTGCCGCCCTTCGTCAGCACGGGCGACAAGATCCGGGTGAACACCGAGACCGGCGAGTACCTCGCCCGCGCCTGAGCGGCCCCGCCGACCATGGACGTCGTCCGGAAGAATCCCAATCAGGGGTGGATCGAGGTCATCACCGGCAGCATGTTCAGCGGCAAGAGCGAAGAGCTCATCCGCCGCGTGCGCCGGGCCGAGATCGCGCGTCAACGCGTGCAGGTCTTCAAGCCGCGACTCGATACCCGCCACGCCGTCGAATACGTCGTGTCGCACAGCGACCTGCGCTGCGCCGCGGAAACGGTCGAAACGGCACGCGCGCTCCTTGAAGCCGTCGAGTCGGACACGGAAGTCGTCGGCATCGATGAAGGGCAGTTCTTCGACATGGAGCTGCCGATGATCTGCAGCAGCCTCGCAGACGATGGCAAGCGCGTGATTGTCGCCGGCCTCGATCAGGACTATCTGGGCAAGCCCTTCGAGCCGATGCCGCAGCTGCTCGCCATCGCCGAGTACATCACCAAGACGCTGGCGATCTGCGTGGTCTGCGGCAACCCCGCGAACCACACGCAGCGCCTCGTCGCCAGCAGCGACCGCGTCCTTCTCGGCGCGCAGGGCACCTACGAAGCGCGCTGCCGGTTCTGCTTCGATCCCAGCCTCGCCAATCCGCAATAACCGGTCGGGCGCAAGCGCCGTTGATGGTGGCGTCTGACTCGCGTGCGCACCGCATGCGTACCCCGTGCTCCTATATACGGGTAGGGGGTATAATGTCGCCATGGCATCCGTGAAGCTGAACATCTCGGGCATGTCATGTGGGCGCTGCGTGGCGCACGTCGAAAAGGCGCTCTCGGCACTGCCAGGCGTGACGGTCCACACCGTAACGATCGGATCCGCAGAGGTCGAGATCGACGAAGGGAGTGCCGGCTTCGGTCCCGCTCGTCGAAGCGGTTCGAAAGGCCGGCTACGAGGCGCGCATCGTCCAGTAGCTCGCGATGCGGTTTCTTCTGTAGAGGGTGCGATGTCAGCTCCTGAGTGGCTTGTCGTGGCCGCAAGCGCCGCTGCGATTGCCTGGGTGAACTGGTATTTCTTCTTCGCTCCCAGGGCCACCGCCCGTGCGAAGGCCGCTGGAGGCAGGCAGGAACAGGTGGTCACCGTTCGTGGCGGCTATGACCCCGCGGTCGTGAGGGTGGCCGCAGGAACGCCCGTGCGGCTGGTGTTCGACCGGCAGGAAGAGTCGGGGTGCTCCGAAGAGGTGGTGTTCCCGTCGTTCGGCCGTCGTGTTTTTCTGCCGTCGTTCAAGAGGACGCCGATCGACCTGCCGCCGATGGCGCCCGGCCGCTACGAGTTCACCTGCGGCATGAGCATGCTCCACGGCGCCATCGTCGCGGAGTAAGGACGTACGACGCTGCAATTTTGCGATGCCCGGGCTGAAGCTCGGGCCTACGTGCGCAGAAGAACACCGCACCAACGATCGTAGGCCCAAGCTTTAGCTTGGGCACACACCGCGGTCAGGACGATGGTAAGCACCACAGAACAAATCACAATACCGGTCGGCGGCATGACGTGCGCGGCCTGCCAGGCCCACGTGCAGCATGCGCTCGCACGACAGCCCGGCGTGCACGATGCGGCGGTGAACCTGCTGCTCAATCAGGCCGCCGTCAGCTACGACCCGGAGGTGTGCTCGCCGGACGCGCTCGTGCAGGCGATCCGTGACACCGGCTACGACGCCACGCTTCCCTCCGACCGTCACGACGCTCATCGCCGAGCAGGAGGCGCGCGATCGTGCGCAGGAACACGAGTACCGGGACCTGCGCCGGAAGGCGGTGTTCAGTGGCGCGGCTGGTGTGGTCGTCGTGCTCCTGTCGATGCCGTTGATGACGGGAAGGCGCACGGCGTGGTGTCGCCGGATCCCTTCATGAACTGGGTCCAGCGCTGGCTCTCGCCGCCGCTCGAGCGTGCACTGCCATGGCTTTACGCGCTCAACGGTTCGGTCACCTCGTGGATGCTGCTTGCGTTGACCGTCGGCGTGATGGTGTGGGCCGGCCGGCACTTCTACGTTCGCGCGTGGGCGAGCTTTCAGCACCACGCCGCCGACATGAACACGCTGATTGCCATCGGCACGGGAGCCGCATTCCTGTACTCGGCTATCGCCACCGTAGCGCCCGGCTTTTTCGTCTCGCGGGGCGTCGTGCCAGACGTTTACTACGAAGCCGTGGTGCTCATCATCGCGTTCATTCTCACGGGCAACGCCGTTGAAGCCCGCGCCAAGCGCCAGACGAGCAGCGCCCTGCGGGGTCTTGCGGCGCTGCAGCCCAAGACCGCTCGCATCGTCCGCGAAGGGCAGGAGAGCGACGTACCGGCAGACGAAGTTCGAGTCGGAGATTCCGTCGTCCTCCGGCCAGGCGAGCGCGTGCCGGTCGACGGCGAAGTGATCGAGGGGATCACGGCCATCGACGAGTCGATGCTCACGGGCGAGCCCATGCCGGTCGCGAAAACAACCGGAGCAACCGTCATCGGAGGTACCGTGAATCGCACGGGCGCCATCCGGTATCGCGCGACGGCGATCGGCGCCGACAGCGTGCTTGCACGCATCGTGCGGCTCATGCGGGAGGCGCAGGGAGCGAGGGCCCCGATCCAGGCGCTGGCGGACCGCATCAGCGGTGTCTTCGTGCCGGTCGTGATCTCTCTCGCGATTGCGACGTTTGCCGTCTGGTTCGTTGCCGCCGACACGGCGCCTGCCGTGCGCGCATTCGCGGCCGCCGTCGCGGTACTGATCATCGCATGTCCCTGCGCGATGGGACTGGCCGTGCCGACGGCCGTCATGGTGGCGACAGGGCGAGGCGCCACGCTTGGCATGCTGATCAAAGGCGGCGAAGCGCTCCAGCGCGCCGGCGACGTGACAACCGTGGTCTTCGACAAGACCGGGACCATCACCGAGGGGCGCCCCACGGTCACTGACATCGTCCGGGCGCCGGACTGGCATGGTGACGAGCGGGACCTGCTGCGCCTGGCGGCGGGACTCGAGGCGCTCTCGGAGCATCCCTTGGCAGCAGCCGTGGTCGGGCACGCACGAGCGCAGGGTGTCGCAGTGGCCGCCGCCACGGCGTTCGAGGCGATAGCGGGCCAGGGCGCGCGTGCGCGGGTCGACGGGCACAACGTGGTCGTGGGCAACAGGCGGTTGATGGCAGCCGACGGCATTTCCCCCGATCCGCTGGACGAAACGGCCGTTCGCCTCGAGTCGGAGGCGAGGACGACCATGTTCGTGGCAGTGGACGGAGAGTTGGCCGGCGTGCTGGCGGTGGCCGACGCGGTGAAGGGCACCGCCTCCGCCACCGTTTCGCGCCTGCGCGGGTTGGGCCTCGAGGTAGTGCTTCTCACGGGCGATCAACCGGGAACGGCCAATGCCGTCGCGCGGCAGGTCGGGATCTCGAAGGTCATCGCCGGTGTGCTGCCGGATGGCAAGGTCCGCGAGATCGAGCGACTCCAGCAGGCGGGCGCCGTTGTCGCGATGGTCGGCGACGGCATCAACGACGCGCCCGCGTTGGCGCGTGCCGATGTCGGGCTGGCGATCGGCACGGGCACCGACATTGCGATCGAGGCGGCCGACATCACCCTCATGCGCGGCGACCTCGATGGCGTCGTTGCGGCGATCGTCTTGTCGCGCCGGACGATGCGGACCATGCGGCAGAACCTGTTCTGGGCGTTTGTCTACAACGTCGTTGGCATTCCTGTCGCGGCAGGGGCGCTGTATCCGGCGTTTGGTGTCCTGTTGAGCCCGATCCTGGCCAGCGCCGCGATGGCGTTCAGCTCGGTGAGCGTGGTGCTGAACAGCCTGCGTCTGAAGACGGCGCGCATCGCGTAAATCGGATTGGAGGCGGAAGTGGCGGCGACGGCAAGGCGGAAGGCTGGGACGAAGGTTGAGGTTCAGGCCGGCTGTGGGTGTGGAGCCGGCCCTGGCGAAGGCCGTCTCGCCATTGCGGTGGATCCCGACATCAAAGCACGCAATCTCAATCGCCTGCGCCGCATCGAGGGACAGGTGCGCGGCCTGCAGCGGATGGTCGAGGGCGACCGCTACTGTGCCGATATTCTCGTTCAGCTTTCCTCGGTGCAGGAGGCGCTTCGCGCCGTCGGCCGCGAGCTGCTGCGCAATCATCTGCGCCACTGCGCCAGCGAGGCCATTCGCAAGGGCGGCGATGAGGCAGACACCATGTACAACGAGTTGGTCGAGCTCATCGATCGACACGCAACCGGGTGAACCTGACCAACCTGTCGAACCTGGGTTAATCGGGTTGGTCTGGTTGACCGGGTTGGCCAGGTTACGGGGTTGATCGGGTTGGTGGGGCCAGCCAGGTCCGCGGGTTAAGATTTCCGGATGGTCTGGGTGCTGCCGTACGTCCTCGCCGCCCTTGGCGTGGGGTTTCTGGTGGCCAACGTGCGTGCATTTGCCGACATCATTCAGTACCGGCGCCGGCGCAAGGATGCGCTGCTCATCTGGCCGGGACCACCGCCGCCGTACTACGGTCTCGTGCTGTTCCTCGGCGTGGCGCTCGGCCTCCTGATCTTCGTAAAGGTGGTCGTCCTGCATCGGGCCGTCGGCGGCATCTTCGGCGAGGCCATGATGTTCGTTTACTTCGGCTACGCCGTTCCTCTCACGCGCCGGATCGGGCGGGGCTTCTACGCCGACGGGATCTGGTCGGAGCACGGGTTCATCCCGTACCACGAGATTGGCGGGATTGCGTGGCGGGAAGGCGAGCCGGTGACGCTGCTGCTCATCCCGCGGTTCAAGCAGCTGGCGCGGCCGTTACCGGTGCCCGACCACCATTACGGCGCCGTTCGGCGTCTGCTGCGCGACAAGATCGGTGCGCACGACATCATGTTCGCGGGAGAGACGCTGGACCTCGGCGGGCACGACGAACGCGAGGACGTGTAGAATCGGCCAGAGTCACCTCATCGAAAGGGACGCCATGGCGGTCCGTGCAACCTGGAAGGGTCATCTGAAGGTCAGCCTCGTGAACATCCCGGTCCGGGTGTTTCCGGCCACCGAGTCGGCTGCGAGCCTCTCGTTCAACCAGCTCCACGGCGAGTGCCAGACGCGCATCCAGCAGAAGCGCTGGTGTCCGAAGTGCGAGCGCGAGGTGCCGTTGACCGAGGTCGTCAAGGGCTACGAGGTCTCGAAAGGCCGCTACGTGGTGATGCAGGAAGAGGACTTCGCGAAGGTGTCGGTGCCCTCGACGCGCGTCATCAGCCTCGAGCAGTTCACCGACGAAACGGCCATTGATCCGATGTACGTCGATCGCGCGTACTTCCTCGCGCCCGACGGGGCGGTGGCAGCCGACGCCTACGCCGTCATGCGCGAAGGGATGCGAGGCAAGGTCGGGATCGGGAAGGTCGCGTTGTACGGCCGTGAGTACCTGGTGGCCATCAAGCCCCAGCAGCACGGGCTCGTCATGTACACGCTGCATCACGCGGCCGAGATCCGGACAATCGATCAGATCGAGGATCTGGGCACCGTGCCGCGGACGGTGAAGCCGCAGGAACTGAAGCTCGCCAAGCAGGTCGTCGAGATGTTCGAGGGCGAGCTGAACCTGAAAGACTACAAGGACGAATACAAAGAGGAACTGCGGAAGATCATCGACGCGCGGGTCGCGGGCGAGGAGTATGTCGGCGCCGAAGTCGAGGAGGCGCCGAGCAACGTCGTCGATCTGATGGCGGCGCTCAGAAAGAGCCTGGACGCGGCGAGCGCGTCCAAGAAGAAGCCCGCGAAAGCGGACCTGACGCTGAAAAAGGGCGCGTCGAAGGCGGAGCCCAAGCGCAAGAGGGCGTAACCTGACAACACCCGAGCAACCTGACGTAACCGCGATCAACCGGTCGGCCCGTTTGTCGGGTGGGTCAGGTTAGCCGGATTAGTCGGGTCGTGCCCCGAACGCCCGCAGCGAGCAAGCCCGCCCAAACCCGGCCCGGTGGCCGTGGGATCGCCGATCCAGGCGGGCGGGGTCAGCCAGACGAACGCCAGAATCGCAATCACCCACAGATCGTAGGCCAGCGTCGCGCGCTCGTCGGTCCAGAAGAATGCGCGCTTGAACGCGCCCGACGCGCCCGCCTGCGAGGGCATCGGCAGCGCGTTGAGCGCGAGATAGGTGTAGTAGATCCGGTTGGCGACCGTCACCACCGACAGCACGAAAATCACCCAGAGCACCGCCGCCATCCGATCCGTGAACGCGCCGATCATGAAGAGCACGATCCGCTCCGGGCGTTCCATGAACCCGACCTTGCATTTCTGGACGAGCGATTCGGCGCGAGCACGCGCATAGCTCGTCATCGTCGCGAAGATCAGGGTCAGCGTCGTGACGAGCACGTAGTCGTGCCGGCCCAGGGTGGAATACAGGTAGACGAGCCCGGTGAAGAGCGCGAGGTCCGAGAAGCGGTCGAGGGTCGAGTCCCAGAAGGCGCCGAACGCGGACTGCGTGCCGGTGATGTGCGCCACCTTGCCGTCGATGAAATCGAAGATGTTGGCGACGATCATGATCACGCCCGCCAGCAGAAACCGGTTCCTCGCGAGCGCGACGCCGGCGGCGATGTTGATGAGCACGCCGATGAGCGTCAGGACGTTGGGGTGGACGCCAAGCGCAACACAGGCGTTGATGATGAGGCGCAGCGGCAGCATGCACGCCGCGCCGATCGCTCCAGTAAAGGTCATGGGCGCCCGGCGTGGACGGGTGCCGCTATAATGGAAGGTTCCCAGGCAGGCATCAAACGCCGCATGGTACCCGATGGCGATTCACGATCTCAAGGCCCAGATCGCCCGGCTGCCCGAGCAGCCCGGCGTGTACCTGTATTTCGACCGGGCCGGTGACACGATCTACGTGGGCAAGGCCCGCGCCCTGCAGGGACCGCGTCAGAAGCTACCTCGGAGCGCGCGGCAGCCACGTCAAGACGGACGCGCTGCTCGAGGAGATCGACCGCCTCGAATACATCGTCACGGACTCGGTCGTCGAAGCTCTGGCGCTCGAGAACAATCTGATCAAGACGCGCAATCCGAAGTACAACATCCGGCTCCGCGACGACAAGAGTTATCCGTACCTGCAGCTCACGACGGGCGAACGCTTCCCACGCGTCCTGGTGGCGCGCCGGGTCGAACGCGACGACCACGTCTACGCGGGTCCGTTCCTGCCGGCGCGGTTCGCCCGCCGAACGATGGCGCTCACGCATCGGCTCTTCGGAATCCGGTCCTGCAACGAGGTGATCACGGGCAAGCGCGCACGGCCGTGCCTCGAGTACGACATCAAGCGCTGCATCGCCCCGTGCGTCGACACGATCTGCAGCGAGGAGCGGTACCAGCAGGCCGTCGACGACACGCGCCTGTTTCTCGAAGGCCGGACGGAGGAACTCGCTCGCGAACTGCGCGCGCGCATGCAGGAGGCCTCCTCGGCCGAGCGGTTCGAACAGGCCGCCGAGCTCCGTGATGCGGTGCAGACTGTGGAGACGCTGGCCGAGCGCCACCAGAAGATGGCGACTCCCGATCTCGGCGCGCGCGATGTGTTCGGCCTCCACCTCGGATCAGAAGGCGCGATCGTGCAGGTCTTTCAGGTGCGAAGCGGCCGGGTCGTGGATCGGGTGGAGCTGGTCACGGAAGCCGGCGAGGCCCCGCTCACGCGCGAAGCGGACGTGCTCGCAGCGGCGCTGACGCAGTTCTACGAGAACAACCCCGTGCCCGTGGAGGTGCACCTGCCGTCGGCGGTGGAGGAGGGCGAGGCGCTGGAGGCCTGGCTGGGCGAGCGCGCCCAGCGGCGAGTTCGGCTGGTCGTCCCGCGCCGTGGCGAGAAGAAGGGGCTGCTCGATCTCGCCGCCCGTAACGCGGCGCTCGCCTACGACGTGCGCTTCAATGCGCAGACCGTGGCGAACTACGAGGCGCTCGAAACGCTGCGCGCGGTGCTGGCGCTCCGGGCGCTGCCGCGCCGGATCGACTGCTTCGACATCTCGACGATCCAGGGCAGCGAGACCGTCGCGTCGATGGTGGTCTGTGAAGACGGCCGGATGCGCAAGGGGGAATACAAGAAGTTCCGGATTCGGGCTGCCGAACCGCGAACCGCCAACCGCGAGCCGGGCCTCGAACCCCGAACCCCGCACTCCGAACCGCGATCCTCGCATCCCGAACCGCCTGAGCACTTCCTGGACGACTTCGCCGCCATGCACCAGGTCGTGCAGCGCCGGTATCGTCGTGTGCTGGAGGACGGCGGGCCGTTCCCGGACCTGATTGTGATCGATGGGGGCAAGGGCCAGCTCGCCGCCGCCTACGAGGCCCTGGAGTCGCTCGGGCTCGCCAATCTCGTCGCGATTGGGCTCGCCAAGCGCGAGGAGCTGATCTTCACGCGCGATCACGACGAGCCAATCGCGCTCGGGAAAGCGGATCCTGCGCTCCTGCTGCTGCAGCGCATAAGGGACGAGGCTCACCGTTTTGCGATCACGTTTCACCGCGCTTCGCGTGCCAAGCGCACGCTCGGCTCCGAGCTCGACGCGATTCCAGGCGTGGGGGTGCGCAAGCGAAACGCGCTGCTGCGCCGCTTCGGCAGCCTGTCGGGCGTCCGCCGCGCGACGCGAGAAGAGCTCGAGACGGAGGTCGGGACGAAGCTGGCTGACGCGATTCTGCGGTACTTCAGCGGGTGAGGTCGGGCTCCGGGCTCCCGGAGCCCGTAGCATTGAGCCCGTAGTCCCTAGCCCGTAGCCCGTAGCCCGTAGCCCGTACTGCAGTACGCTGTGATGTTTTGCAGGGCGGCATCGACTTCGTTCAGGTATTCATCGGGTTTACTGTACTGGTCGGCTCGCTGAGCGTGCACGAGGCGGCACACGCGTGGACCGCAGACCGATTGGGCGATCCCACGGCGCGGATGCTGGGGCGCGTGTCGCTGAACCCTGCCGTTCACGTCGACCCGATCGGGACGCTGCTCTTTCCGCTCATTGCGCTCCTGACACATCTTCCGATCATCGGTTGGGCCAAGCCCGTACCGGTCAGCCTGCGGAACCTCCGCCGGCCGCGCCGCGACTACGTATTCGTGGCTGCCGCCGGGCCGCTCAGCAACCTGCTGCTTGCCGCGGCCGGCGCGATCGTCTGGCAGGTCTGGAGCGGGTCCGTCGCGTCCGTTGATCTCCGCACCGTTCTGGCCAGCCCGGCGGCGCTCTTCCTGTTCCTCGTCATCGAGATCAACGTGCTGCTGGCCGTGTTCAACATGATTCCCGTGCCGCCGCTCGATGGCGGCAACGTCCTTGGAGGGCTCCTGCCGTACCGACTGGCGCGTCGGAGTACGACCGTCTGCGACCCTGGGGATTCCTTATTCTCTATGCGCTGATGCTGTCCGGAGCTTGGGATGGATCGTCGAGTCCCGTGACTAGTGTGATCATCTCGTGGATGTTGTGACGCCGCGCCGGAAGGTCGTGTCGGGTATGCGCCCGACCGGAAAGCTGCATCTTGGCCATCTGGTCGGCGCGCTTCGCAACTGGGTCCAGCTGCAGGACACGTACGAATGCCGGTATTTCATCGCCGACTGGCACGCACTGACCAGCCACTACAGCGACACCAGCGAGATCGTCGACAGCGCCCTCGACAACGTCGCGGACTGGATCGCGGCCGGCCTCGATCCGGAGCGGTCGACGCTGTTCATCCAGTCGCTCGTGCCCGAACATGCCGAGCTCGCCCTGCTGCTCGGGATGATCACGCCGATCCCGTGGCTCGAACGCGTGCCGACGTATAAAGAGCAGATGGACCAGCTCGTCGAGCTCGATTTGTCGTCGATCGGGTTTCTCGGCTACCCGCTGCTTCAGACCGCCGACGTCATCATGTACAACGCGCACTTCGTGCCAGTGGGCGAGGATCAGGTGCCGCACCTCGAGCTGTCGCGCGAGATCGTCCGCCGGTTCCACAACTTCTACGGCGACGTGTTCGTTGAGCCGCAGCCACTGCTGACACCTGTGCCGCGGCTGCCTGGCCTCGACAATCGCAAGATGAGCAAGAGTTACGGCAATACCATCGATCTCACCGACAGCGCCGAAGCGGTGACGAAGAAAGTGCGGCAGATGTACACGGATCCGAAGCGCGTGCGCGCTGACATTCCCGGCACGGTCGAAGGCAATCCCGTCTTCATCTATCACGATGCCTTCAATCCGAACGTCGCCGAAGTCGACGACCTCAAGGAACGCTATCGCGCCGGCGCGGTGGGTGACGTCGAAGTGAAGACGAAGCTCGCCGCCGCGATCAACGTGCTGCTGGAGCCGATGCGCGAGCGCCGGGCGGCTGTCCTGGCGAGGCCCGGATACCTGAGGGACGTGTTGTTCGAGGGCTCTACGCGCGCGCGGGAAGAGGCGCGGCAGACGATGGGCCGCGTGCGCGAGTCGATAAAGCTGCAGTACAGGTGATCCCCGCCATGGCGCAGGACCAGCCCGAGTTCGAATCGGCGCTCGAAGCCTATCCGGTCCGCCTCGAGGGCTTCGAAGGGCCGCTCGATCTGCTCATTCACCTCATCAAGAAAAACGAGGTGAATGTCTACGACATCCCGATTGCGATCATCACCGCCCAGTACCTTGAATACCTCCGGCTGATGCAGGAGCTGAACCTGGATGTCGCAGGGGAGTTCCTCGTCATGGCGGCGACGCTCATCCACATCAAGTCGCGGATGCTCCTTCCGAGACCGGGCCCCGATCAGCTCGACGAGGGCGAAGAAGAGGATCCGCGGGAGGCGCTGGTCCGCCGGCTCCTCGAACACCAGAAGTTCAAGGCGGCCGCCGAGCTCCTGCACGACCGTGAAACGCTTCGAAGCGCGCAGTTCCTCCGGTCCGAGTCGGCGATTGCCGACGTCGCCGGAAACGATCTGGAGCCCGAGCTCGAGGTGGATCTCTTCAGCCTCCTGGCGGCGTTTCGCGGCGTGCTCGAACGCGGCAAGGCGCGGCCCAGGATGCTCCTGCCGCCGGAACAGATTTCGATCGAGGAGCGCATCGAACAGCTCCTCGAACGGCTCTCGGAAACCGAAGCGGCGGGTTTCGAGGACTTGTTCGTCGATGTGAGCTCGCGGCAGGCGCTGATCGTCACGTTCCTCGCGCTGCTCGAGATGATCCGGCTGAAGCTGATTCGCGTCTTCCAGTCGGGGAGTTTCGGGCCCATCCGTGTGTACAAGCGCGCGCGGCCCACGGATGCCCCGCACCCGCTCCTGGACCCCGAAACGGAGTATCAGAAGCATCACTCGACGGCGCATCACGAGCGAACGAGTGACGAGCGAACGAGCGACGAACGGACGAACGACGAACCAAAGAGCGACGAATGATGAACGACGAACAGCCCAAGGGTGATTCACAAGCCGACGCCGGGAAGGACGCCGTGTCGCTCGACTCCTTCATGGCGTCTCCAGGCGCGGCCGAGGACGAGACCCCTGCCACGGCGGACGCTTCGGGCCTCGTCGCGATTGTCGAGGCCCTGGTATTCGCGTCGCCGGAGCCCATCACGCAGAAGCAGCTGTTCAAGCTGCTCGACACGGAGCCAAAAGAGGACGTGCAGGCCGCGCTCGCGGAGCTGACGCGCCGCTACCAGCGGTCCGGCGGCCTGCAGCTGGTGGAAGTCGCCGGAGGCTATCAAATCGTCACTCGACCCGAATTGCACGAGTGGGTGAGGCGCCTGTTCCACGAGCGCACGTCGCACAAGCTCTCCGTGCAGGCGCTCGAAACGCTGGCGGTGATTGCCTACAAGCAGCCCGTCACGGCGATGGAGATCGCTGATATCCGGGGTGTGAATACCTCAGGCGTGATCGGGACGCTGCTCGAGCGCGGGATCGTGAAGATCAGCGGACGTAAGCAGGTCGTGGGCCGGCCGTTCCTCTACTCGACCACGCGCGAGTTCCTCGATCGGTTCGGACTGAAAGACTTGACCGATCTGCCGAAAGTCGAGGACATGGCCGACGCGCTCGGTTTCGAGCCGCCTGCGGGCCTCAGCGCGCAAACGAGTCTGCTCGACGAACCGGCGACGTCAGAGGATTTGGAAATACTGACCGGAGCCGACCCAGACGAAGAGTAGGGGCGCACGGCATGCGCCCCCTACAAGCTCACGGCCTTTTTCAGCGCGCGCACTTCACCCGGCGTCAGGTCGCGCACTTGCCCCGGACGTAGTGCCTTATCTGTCAGCGGCCCGATACGAATCCGGGTCAGGCGCTTCACGGGGTGCCCGATTGCCTCACACATCCGGCGCACCTGTCGGTTCCGGCCTTCTCGCAGCGTCATGAGCAGCACCGCGTCGGCCGATCGCTCGCGCTCGCCGAAGACGACTTTCACCTCCGCCGGCGCCGTGCGTTCTCCGTCGAGGACGATGCCTCGGGACAGGCGCGCGAGGCTTCGCTCGTCGGGCGAGCCCGTGACCTCGACTCGGTAAACCCGCTCTACCTTGTGGCGAGGATGGGTGAGCGCGGCTGCCAGCTCGCCGTCGTTTGTCAGGAGCAGCAAACCTTCCGAGTCGTAATCGAGCCGCCCGACCGGATAGACGTACTCACCGACATGTCCGACGAGACTCATGACCGTGAGGCGTTTTTGCGGATCGCTTCTGGTCGTCACGTAGCCGCGCGGCTTGTTCAGCAGAAGATAGAGCCGCCGCGCCGGAGGCTTGACCCTGCGGCCATCGACGCGAATCTCGTCCCGCGCAGGGTCCGCCTTGGTGCCCAGCTCGGTAATCACGACGCCGTTCACGCTGACGCGCCCCTGCCGGATCAGGTCCTCCGATGCGCGTCGTGATGCGACGCCGGCGCCGGACAAGAGTTTCTGTAATCGCTCCATCTGTTCGTTGGCCACCCTCCGGGCCCACACGAGGCGCTTCCATGGTGCGTCGTGCTGGCGACTATGGTCAACCGATGGGCGTAATCGATCTGGACGGCGAAATTCCTCGACAGCGTCGCGGCCGCTCGTGTTTAGAATAGGGCGCGTTTCTCATTCACACCCATTGTCCTCGACTACTCATTCCCCCTCGGGTCGGAAACGTCGTGTGGAAGGCTGGTCACCTGTGCGTAGCTGTGGCATGTTGAAAGTGTTCACGATGGCGGTGCTGGCGGTCGCGTCCACGACGGTGGCGGCTGCGCAGGCGTCCCAGTCGGGGGCAACCGAGGCGACGATCTCGAGCGCGAACGCCGACGACGCGTCTCCGCCCCAGGGCGCTGACCCTGGGTCGCGGCAGGCGGTTATCGAGCAGCAGCAGGCCGCGAAGGACACGTCCCTGCACGCGTACGTTCCCAACAAGGCCGAGCGGATCTTCGAGAGAGTCGACACCGTGCTCGAGGGCGGCACCCTGCGATGGCACCCGTTCCTGGAGAACGCCTATGCGGGCGGAGGCTTCACGCTTGGCGTTGGCCACGCCACGTATGTGAGCGGCTACAACTACATCGACGTGCGCGGCAGCTACACGATCGCCGGCTACAAACGCGCTGAAGCAGAGTTCGTCGCGCCGCGGCTGTTCAACCGCCGGGGTCATCTGTCGGCGATCGGCGGTTGGCGTGAAGCTACCGAGGTTGGCTTCTACGGCTTCGGAACCAACACTTCGAAAAACGATCGCACCAACTACCTGTTCCGGCAGCCGTACGCCAACGCACTCCTGACGCTCTTCCCGACGCGGAAAGTGTTGATGATACGCGGCGGGGCCGAGTTCACCAACTGGTCGCAGGAACCCGGCGAGGGCACCTTCCCGTCGGTTGAAACCAAGTACACGCCCACGACTCTTCCCGGGCTCGGCGCGGACGTCACCTACCTGCACACCCAGGGCACCGTCGGCATCGACTGGCGCACGTCGCCCGGTTACTCGCGCCGCGGCGGCTTTTACGGCGTGACGCTGCACGACTACAACGATCGGGATGATGACTTTGGCTTCAAAATCGTCGAGTACGAGGCCATTCAGCACATCCCGTTGCTGCGCGAGGCGTGGGTGCTCTCCTTCCGCGCCCGGGTCCAGACCTCGAGCGAAAAGGACGACCAGCAAACGCCGTTCTTCATGCTGCCCGCGCTTGGAGGCGGTTCCACATTGCGCGGGTTCAGCAGCCGGCGCTTCAGCGATCAGAACAGCCTGCTGCTGCAGGGGGAATGGCGCATCATGGTCAACCGCTATCTCGACATGGCGTTCTTCTACGACGCGGGCAAGGTGGCGGCGCGCGCGAAGGATCTCGACCTTGACGGCCTGAAAAGCGATTACGGCTTCGGCCTGCGATTCCACGGGCCGTTTGCCACACCGCTCCGCGTCGAGCTGGCCAAGAGCGGCGAACGCCTCCGCGTCATCTTCTCGTCGTCGGCCGCCTTCTAAGGTAACGCTTTCATGTTGACATCAATCCTTTCGTCACGTGCACGCCGCGTCGGGTTCCTGGTCCTGTCTTTCGGCGCGATTGGCCTGGTCACCGCCAGTGTCTCGACGCAGGGCCAGCGCTTCTATCCGGACGACCCGATCGCGCGCGAACCCGAATCCCGGAACGCGTCGAAGGCGGCGCCCTACGACGCGTCCCAGATGTACGAACTGCTGTTCAACCTGTTCGTCACGTCCAAGTACAAACCGAGCGGCCTGCGCGCGAAAAACATCAACACGATCGACGAGGTACCGGACTCGAGCTGGTTCACCAATCGCATCGGCACCAGGACAATCACGAACGACGAGCTCGTGCGCGCCGAGAATGTCGGTGATCCGCCCGATCCCTCGAAGTGGGTCTTGATCCGGGAAAAGACATCGGGCGCCCACCCGGGCTTCACCGCGATGGACGCCAAGGGGCAGACCTGGTTCCTGGAGTTCGATCCGCCGCACTTCCCGGAAGGTGCCACGGGTGCCGTTGCGATCGCGACCAAGATCTTCTGGGCGCTTGGCTATAACCAGGTCGAGTCGTTCCTGACGAGCTTCGATCCGAAAAAGTCCTCGATCGACCCGAAGGCGACAGTCCGCCGGCCGAGCGGCAAGCGAACGCCATTCAGCCAGGATGATGTCAACGCGATCCTGGAGACCGTCGCACGTAATGCCGACGGCACCTATCGTGTGATCGCCGGCCGGCTGCTACCGGGCAAAATCCTCGGGGGCTTCCAGTACGCCGGTACCCGACCCGACGATCCCAACGATCTCGTGCCGCACGAGCACCGTCGCGAGCTGCGAGCGCTGCGCGTGTTCGGCGCGTGGACGAATCTCACCGACCTCAAGGCCGCGAACACCCTCGACTCGCTGATCACCGAAAATGGCAAGACCACTGTCAAACACTATCTGCAGGACGTCGGCTCGACCTTCGGGATGTGCAACGACTACCACGAGTGGGACCTGAGCTACGAGTACTTCTATGACGGGCCGGCGTCACGGAAGCGCTTCTTCACGCTCGGGTTCGGCCTGAGCCCGTGGCAGACGGTCGGCTACACCGAGTACCCGTCTGTCGGCAAGTTCGAAGGCAAGGTCTTCGATCCGCGGACGTGGAGGCCGCAGACTCCAACGGTCGCGTATATGGAACTGCGTGCCGACGATGCCTTCTGGGCGGCGCGGCGTGTCGCGGCGTTTACGGACGACATCATCAGGACGGTCGTCCATACCGGGCAGTTCAGCGATTCGGCGGCCGCGAAATATCTTGCCGACGTCCTGATCCAGCGCCGTGAGACGATCAAGCGCATCTACCTGACGCAAGTGAATCCGATCGTCGACGCGCGCCTCGACGCGCAGGGGCTGACCTTCGAGAACGCGGCCGTAACGGGCGGCGTCGCCGAGGGCTCGGTGGCCTACCGCGCATCCTGGATGCTGTTCGACAACATAACCGGCGCGACCAAGCCACTATCGGAAACGAAAAGCGCGACGACGACGATCGCGGCGCCGAGCGATCTCCCTTCGAGCGGCTTCGTTGCGGTCGACATCGCCGCGGACAGCGATGCCTATCCGACGTGGAAGCAGCCCGTCCGCGCCTATTTCCGCCGGGATAGCGGACGCTGGACGTTGGTTGGATTCGAACGGCTGCCCGACCAGATACCGATCGCTCGCAAGGCGCAGACAGCGGCCCGATAGAAGTGCCAGATGCGAAGTGCCAAGTACGTGAGGAGCGGCGATGCCAACGGGCCGCGAGGGCGCTGACGACCGCAGCTTCGGCACGCCGTGGAGTGCGGCGAAGCATCTGTGGTGACATTTCTCAATGAAGCAGCTTGCTCGGTGGGTCTCGATCCTGGCTCACCCGTTCGTCATGGTGGCCTTGCTGGTTGCCGTGCCCGCGATGCGCCAATCGTCTGGCAACGCCGTCCAGTCGGTGCTCCTCGTCGTGATTGCTGTCGTCGTGCCAATCGCCGTGCTCATGTTCCGTCAGGTGCGTCGCGGGCGATGGTCGAATGTTGATGCCTCGAAACCTTCCGAACGCCCGGTACTGTTCATGGTCGCTCTGGCTGGCCTGGTTGCCGCGCTCGGGTGGCTCCTCCTCAGCGACCCGCAGTCGTTCCTCGTGCGGGGCATGCTTACGGTGGCGGCGTTTCTTCTGCTCGCCGCTCTCCTGACTCGCTGGGTCAAGCTCTCGCTGCACGTCGCCTTCGCTGCCCTTACGGCAACGACTCTCTTCCTGCTCGGTTCCGCGGTCGGCTACGCGCTCATCGCCGTGGTCCCCGTGGTCTGCTGGTCGCGCATCGCGCTTGCGCGTCACCGCGTTCACGAGCTCTTGGTCGGCCTGGTGCTCGGTGTCCTCACCGGAATTGTCCTTGTCCAGATTTGACAGCGCTCTCTACTGGCTCGACTAACCGTGAAAAGAAGAACCTTCTTAAAAGAATCCACTATGGCGGCGGTTGGCATCGCTTCTGCTGGAGCGCTTCGCGCGGTCGCGCCCCCGCGGGATGACGCCGGTGACTCGATCCGCGTGGATCCGAAGCCCCTGTTCGAATTGTCGCCCTATCTCTACATGCAGTTCATGGAGCCGTTGGGCGCCACGGATGGTTCCGTCGAAGCGGCATGGGATCACCTGCGCGATGACTGGCGCGAAGATGTCGTGGAGATCACCCGTCAGCTCGGGCCGCCGATGATGCGGTGGGGCGGGATCTTTGCGGATTTTTATCGGTGGCGGGAAGGCGTCGGGCCGCGCGCGACGCGTCCCTCCATGCTCAACCTGCTGTGGGGAGGGATCGAATCGAACCAGGTGGGCACGGCCGAATTCGTCGATCTCTGCCGACGAGCGGGCGCGGAGCCATTGATCTGCGTCAACTTCGAGTCGGACGGCCGCAAGCAGTACATGAATGCCAAAGGCAGCGTGCGCACGGCTGACGCCAGGGAAGCTGCCGAGTGGGTGGCGTATTGCAACGATCCCGGGAATCCCGAGCCGGAAGGCGCACGGGAACCCCGCGCCGTTCGGTGTCCGGCACTGGCAGATCGGCAACGAAACCTCCTACGACAAGAATGGCTTCGACCTCGAGACCGCGGCGCGCAAGACCGTCGAGTTTGCCCGGACCATGCGCACGGCGGATCCGGCGATTCAATTGATCGCGTGGGGCGACAGCGGTTGGGCGGCGCGCATGGCGGAAGTGGCCGGGGAACATGTGCAATATCTCGCGTTCCACCACATGTTCGATCCTGATTCGCCGCGCCAGCCGGTGCTCCGCGGCGAGGCGTACCGGCGCGACCCGGACGCGACCTGGGATCAGCTGATGAAAGCGTGGCAGCTCACCGACGCCAAGATTCGCAGCGTTCGCGAGAGTCTGGGCGCGCGGAACATTCCGCTCGCGATGACGGAGTGCCACTTCGTCATTCCCGGCCGCGATCGCGGCGACGTGCTGGCCTCGTGGGCCGCCGGTGTGTCCTACGCGCGCATCCTCAACAACCATCAGCGGCACGGCTGACGTGCTGAAGATTGCCACGGCTGCTGATTTCTGCGGGACGCGATGGCAGAACAACGCGGTGATCATCCCGACGCCGAGGGGCAACAACCGCGCGTATCTCCAGCCCGTCGCGCGGGTCATGCAGCTGTATCGCCACCACATCGGGAGCCACGCGATCCAGGTGGGCGCTGTGCCGGACGGTCTCGATGTCGTTGCGAGTCGCCGCGGCGAGACCGCGTATCTTCATGTTGCGAACACGCAGCGCACACGATCCGTGAGCACCACCATCCGGATCGCGGGCTATACCATCCGGAGCGGACGGGTGTTCGAGATCACCGCCGACCCGGCGGTGGAGCTGTCGTATTTGAATAGTGATGCCGTGATGCAGACCGTGGAGAAGCCAATCGGCGCCAATGGCGTATGGGAGTTCCCGGCGGCGTCGGTCTCTGCCGTGGAACTCCTCATCGCGGCGAACGCGGGATAGATGCCGGAATCGGAATCCCCGGGCCTCACCAGGGCGCTGGGATTGTGGGACGTGACCACGATCACGGCGGGGACTGATGTCCCAAGACGCGCCGGCCTTCCGATGGCTGGCCCGGATTCATCCTCGGTACCGGACTCCCACGGCCGGGATCGTGACCCTCGGCGTCTGGTCGATGTTGCTGGTCTTGTCGGGGAGCTACGAGCAGTTGTTCGATTACTCGCTCTTCTCGAGCTTCATCTTCCACGCGGTTACCGCCTTGGCGTTGTTCACTCTCCGACGAAAACAGCCGGATACCCACGGCCCTACCGAGTCGTCGGGTACCCCTGGATGCCACTGTTTTTCCTGGTCGCGATGACGGGGCTTGTCCTGAATACCCTCCGGGAGCGGCCCGTCCAGTCACTGCTCGGGGTCGGGATGGTGGCGCTCGGTGTCCCTTTCTTCCGGTGGCGCCGACGGACGCTCGCCGCCGGAAGGTCCGAATGACCGCAGGCAGCCCCGGGGCCGCCGCGCTGCTGCAGAACTGGCAGCCGCTCCATTCGTTGCTGGCCAGCTCACGAGTTGTCTCGGATGGCCCCCCAAAGACCAACGGCTACCTTCGATTTTCGTACCACTTCACGTTCGCGGTTGCCGTGCCGATGCACACAACGTCCGGGCGCTTGTCGGCGTTGAGATCCGCCACTGCGCATCCCGCGGCCGCCATGCCCCCATCGTCGAGCGGCTGCTTCGACCAGGTGTCTTCCTTGGCATTCGTCATCCGATACAGATAGGCGCTGCGCTTGCCCTGCCGCTCGCCGACGACGAGCTCGTCCTGGCCGTCGCTGTCGAAATCTCCTGCAACGATCGTGTGACCGTCGGCAATCGTCTCGTCGATGACGTGACGCTTCCAGACGCCTGTGCCCTGCCGATACGTCACGACCTTGTTGCCATGCCACGGCTCAATCGTGGCGAGAAAGCGCTCGCGACCGAGATGGCCGACGATCACCTCGCTCGACCCGCTCTTCGGCCAGTCGGTCGGATCGCCCTTCACGACGAGCGTGCGCGTCCACTGGCCTTCGTCGAACTGCAGCATGCTGACGCCGAGAAAGCTCGCGCTCAGCAACGACTCGCGCGCACCGCGGTCCCAGGTCGGCCATGCCGTGCACGACACCCTCTTCGGCGTCGGTGATCACTTCACGCGTCCACTCGCCCGGCCGATACATGAGGAGTGAGACGTGATCTCGATACTCCGGCGCGATCGCCCGCGATCCGATGAGTGGAAAGTTCACCAACACCTTCTTGCCCGTGCCGTCGATGTCGGCGAACCGCAGCCGGTGCGACGTCGGCACGCGGTCGATCTGCTTGATCGACCACAGCCCGGTTGGATCGCCCTGGTGCGTCAGGATCGAGACGATGCCGAGGCTCCTTGCAAACACGTTCGAGAACTCGTGCGCGAGTGCGATCTCGGGAATCCCATCGCCGTTGACGTCGTCGGCTGCAGTGTTGATTGGCAGATTGATCCCGTTGACGACAACGTGTCTTTCCCAGCCCGGGTTCTTGTACCACCGAAGCTCTTTGAGGCCGCTGGCAAGCGCCAGGATGTCCGGCCTGCGATCACGGTTGAGATCGGTGACGACGACCTGATAGCCGCCGGAGAGGCCGGTGTCAATCGTGTGGCCGGTGAATACCGTGGCGAACGAACCGCGGGATCGCGGCAGCGCACCAGACGGCGGGGCCGTCGTCTGTCCAGTGAGGATGACAGCGGCGATTAGTGCGGGGAACGCCCGCATAGGTGAGATGTCGATGGCGGTCTTCTCCTTTGCGTGGCCCGACGAAAATGGTGCGGACGGCTCGCTATTTCCCGAGGTGCGCGAGGCCGCCGCACATGCCGCCAATGATCTGCCAGGTGCTGCCCACTCTCATCCACGTGTGGGTGATCTTCGACTCGCGACCACGACCCTCGACTCGCCCATCCGGGTAAGTATCGACCTTGGTGAAGCGATAGTGCACGACGACGATGGCGCCGAAGTCCTCTGCGCCCTCGTGCGTGAGAACGGAGGTGACTGTGATCTTCTTGTCGCGGATCTCCTGAACCCAACCCCCAATCGACGACTTCCGCATGGGGTGGTCCTGGTCACATGGCCAACCGATGAACTTCTCGTGCCAGAGGGTCACCTAGCTCTCGACGTCACCGGCCTTGACAAAGCGCCAGTAGTCGTCTTCGCGAGCCCAGACTTCAGTCACGTTCTGGCTTTCAGCTGATACCGGCATCGGCCAATGGAGGCCGATCATCGCAACGACTCCGACCACCAGGACACACCCCTCCATGAGTCGCTGTTTCATTCTGCGTCGGCTCCCTGTTGTCGATCGTTCCATTAGTAGGCCGACCTGCATGTTGACAGGTCGTGCACGCGTCACCGAGCTGCAGGTGTGGAGCGGCGGATCGGATTACGAGGTGCGCGCGGCCAATCCCGAAACGGCCCAAGCCGCCTGCTGGCGAAAATTCCCGATCGGCGAATGCCCCGCTCGTATGTGGCCAAACGATGGCACTGTGCGTTACGCAGTGAGTGCCTGACTCAGGCGGCGGAGCCGCAGGGACAGACCGGCGCCGACCGCGCCAAACGTAATCAGATACGCGCCAAGGAAGGTGCTGACGGCAAGCGCGCTGTTCGGCGGGTGCGTGAAGAGGAGGACGCCAAAGGCGACCGACACGGCCCCCGACATCACGAGCAGCCATTCTCCGTCGATGACCTTGCGAAGGGCGATGGCCGACGCAATCTCGATGAGGCCGCGCGCCAGTGCCCAGCAGCCGAAGACGGCGAGCAGCATCAGGGCGGTAATTTCCGCGGGCGCCAGTGTGGCGAGGCCCGCGAGGATGCCTACCACTCCCACGAGGACCATTTCCCACCACGGCCGATCCGTCCAGCCTCCGCCGACGCCGATCGCCACGCTCATCACGCCATCGGCGAGCGCGGCGACCCCGAGCACCACAGCGAACACCCACAGCGACTCGCCAGCCGATGCCAGGGCGGCGACGCCGGCAGCCATCGTCACAACGCCCTTGGCGAACACCAGCCACCACAACCCTGCGAGACGAATCAGCATCGGTGTTCCGAGTAAGACTCGGCAGCAGTGTAGCGGGTTGCGCCGGGAAAGGGTATGGGACTCAGACGCCCATCCCGCCACTCACGGTTGAGGTGCAGTCTGTACCTGCGGCGATCAGGTGGCGAGCAGGCGTGCCCAGAACCTCACGAGATTCCATGTCTCGGCCGCAGCTGCCGTCTTGTCGACCTCTGCGTGCGTGATGAGGCCGCTCAGCAGCGGATGCACCTGAACGTGCGCCTCTTCGAGTCGCCGCGCGAGGAGCAGAGTCTCGACGGCGGGAATCACCGTGTCGTCGGTGCCATGCAGGAGGAAGACCGGAGCTGATGGCAGGGGAGAGCTCTCTGGCGAGAGCGACGGCGGGTAGACGCCAGGGTCGGTCACGATTGGCAGCAGACGCGCGCCGAGCGCTTTGGTGTTTCGATCGTTCACGAGCGTCATCAGCGTCGCGGACGGCTCGGGCAGGTGTGCCGCGATGGCCTTCGACTCGCTATAGACGCTACGCGCGCGCGCCATGTCGACGAGCGTGAGCTGCGAGGCCGTGAGGAACGTCTCGACGCCGTGGCGCAGGGCGGCCACCTGATCCGGCGGCACCATCCGGTCCGCCACGCCGAGAAGGATCACCGCCACGCCATAGTCGTGCGGCGCGCGATAATGCGGGGGCCGATCGGGCGGCTCTCCCGGCGCATGCGGCTCGAGGCCCGTGCAGAGATATCGCAGCGCGCGCGATAAGTCTCCGTGGCCGCCGAACGAGAATACGTAGGCGACGTGGTCGCGAATCGACGGCCTGCCCGCGGCGACGATCGACAACCCACCGGCGAAGCTGATGCCCATGAGACCGACAGTGCCGCCCGGAGCCATGCCGGGCTGTGCGAGCAGCCACGTGGCCGCGTCCTCGATCTGATCCACCGACTCGGGAGTGAAGCGGTAGCGCACCAGGTCTGGAGACGCGATCGTCAACACCGTCAAGCCGGTGGCCGCCAAGTCGCCTGCGAGTCCCTTCAGGCGCGGCTCTTCGATCCCCATGGCATGCACGCCCGGCGTGAGGACGACCGCGCGACGGGCCGTGCCCGCCGGCCGATAGATCCGGGCCGGTATCGGACCGTGCCTGGTGGGAATGGTCTCTGCCGGGCCGGCCTGCCATGGACGCGCCTGCGTGTCGGCGGCGCGGCGAAGCCAGCCGTCCATGTGCGCGGCGCGGACGACGAGCGACAGTCCGCGGGCGTACGCGGGACCCCAGACGGCGATGATCACCGCGATGGCGATCGCGGCGACCACACCCGCACGTCGAGCCAGCTTCATGGCTGCGGATCGTAGCCGAAGTCGGAGCTGCTGACGAACGTCCGGAACCGGCACGGATCGACTGCCACGATGACACCGACACGGCAGCATGGATCAACTCGCCACGGACACGACGCACGGATTCAGACTAGCCACGGACGGCACGGAATCAGACTGGCCACGGACGGGCACGGAATCAGATGGCCACGGACGGACACGGACAGGCACGGACTCAAACTCGCCACGAAAGGACACGACGGGCACGGATTCAGACTAGCCACGGACGGGCACGGAATCAGACTGGCCACGGACGGACACCGACAGGCACGGACAGGCACGGAATCAAACTCGCCACGAAAGGACACGACGGGCACGGATTCAGACTAGCCACGGACGGGCACGGCGATTAGCCATGGACGGACGCGCACAAACACGGATCACGGATCAAGATCGAGCAGGACAAGTACATGGACTGGCCCTACGGTGCGGTGCTGCCCGCCGGATCTCAGCACTGCCGCACCGCAGCACTGCCGCACCGCAGCACTGCGGCACTGCCGAACGCAGCACCGCAAATCTGCGTTACACTGACCGATTCGTGGCGAGCGCAACTTCCGGGCGTCGGCTCATCATCGCGATTGACGGCCCGTCGGGTGTCGGCAAGGGCACGGTGTCGCGCGCGGTGGCGCGATCGCTTGGGTACAAGCACGTCGACACCGGCGCCATGTATCGGGCCGTCGGGTGGCTGGCGCTCGAGCGCGGGCTATCGCTGACCGACGAACCCGCCGTCAGCGCGCTGGCGGCGCGTGCCGCGCTCGACGTCGAGGACGGGCGTGTCCTCGTCGACGGCACCGACGTCACGCGTGCGGTGCGCACTCCCGAAATCGACAAGGCCGCGACAGCCGTCGCCCGCATGCCGACCGTGCGGGAGATCCTGGTGGATCGCCAGCGCCTGCTCGGGCGTGATGGTGGGGTGGTGATGGAAGGCCGGGACATCGGCACGGTCGTGTTCCCGGATGCCGATGTGAAGATCTACCTCGATGCGTCGGCCGAGGAGCGCGCCAAGCGCCGCGCCGCGGATCCTGCGCATGGAGGGGGACCGCAGGAACTGGCGGCGGTTGCCACCGCGCTCGCCGCGCGCGATCGGATCGACACGACGCGTGCAGTTTCGCCGTTGATGATCGCGCCCGACGCCATCCTCATCGACACGACCGGCATCCCAGTGGACGCCGTCGTCGAGCGCGTCATGCAGATCGTGCGCGAGCGCACCTAATCAACTGAATCCGCCGGTCCGCCAATCCGCAACCCGCAGCCCGCAATCCTCTAATCCCTATCCTCATAGTCTTCCGACGACGCCGGATCCAGTTCCCAGCGTTTACGATCGCGGGCTTCGACCTTCTCGGCGCCCTTCAGTTCCTCGTTGTCCTCGGTACTCGAGGCCGAGGGATCGCCCGATTTCGTCGACGATATCCTGGTCGGGCGTCGGGTTGTCCCCGCCAGGCGCTTCGTCGCCCGTGCTGTAGGCGCTTTCCCAGTTCGCGTCGACGTCACCCGCCGTGAGCGCCGGGCCCGTCTCGTTATGCTCGGACAGGTGCTCTTCAGTCTCTCGTTGGCCTGACCGTGCGGCGGAGGCGCGCTGGTTGAGGTCGAGCGAGGACGGGGGCGACGGGAGGACCGCAGCCTCCGGGAGTCGGCGGCGTTCGCGATCGAGCGAGGGGCGCCGCGTGGTCGAGGCTCGGCACGCGTCGGGCGGCAGTGGCGGCGCCCGTGGTGGCCGGCTTGGCCGCGACCGGGACGGCGCATGGTGCCGTTGGTGCCGGACGTGCGGCGCGTGTTGGAAGGCTCTTTGCCGGGGTCTTGCGCGCGGTCGCGGTGCGGACGGCCGCAGGTGTCTTCTCTGGCGGGTATCTTCCGGGCTGCTGTCTTCCGGGCTGCCGTTGGGCTGGGTCGGCTTGCCGCACTGCGCGTGGGCGCTTTCCGGGTCGTTTTCACGCGACGAGCTGCCTTACGCAGTGCTTACTTCTTTGCTGCCTTCGCCGCGGGCCGGGTCGCCTTCCTTACCGCCTTGGCCGTCCGCCGGGTCGTTTTGGCTCGAGCTTTCGCCCTGCCCTTTGGCGCCGTGACGCGGCGCCGCGTCGGGGCGCTCCGTGCGCGCGCCGGGGTGGTCTTTCTGGCGGTCTTGCGAGCCTTGGCCGTTTTTCTCGCGGCCTTGGCTTTACCGGCGGCCTTGCGAGCCGCCGTGCGTGGGGTTCTCGACTTGGCCATGAAGGCGTCCTTTCAGCGGGCGTCGATTGACAAACTGCCGTTAAGTATCGTATCTTCTATTGCTTATCCAAATTCAGTAAGGCGCCCCGTGCGCCGCCGCTCGCTGACAGTCTCTACTGAAGAGCCCTGTTGAGAAGCGCTGTCTGGGGAGTGCACATACCTGGGGCCGCCGGTCCCCGACAACTCCGGCAATCGATCGATCGAGGAGGACTTGTACGGCATGTCGAACGTTGAACAAGAGCCGCAGCGTGCTGCGGCCGTTTCCCCCGGCAGCGGGACTCGAGGAGGTGACGCCTCAACCATCCGTCGCCAAGCGCATTACGAAGACGAGAACGTAGATCCGCAGGAATACGCGCGTCTTCTGGACCTTTACGATAACAGCTTCCGCCACATCGCGGAAGGCGAGGTCGTCAAAGGGACGGTGCTGAAAGTCACGGATACCGAGGTGGTCGTCGACGTCGGGTTCAAGTCCGAGGGCATCATTGCCGTGGACGAGTTCCTCGATGAGAATCGCCAGATCACGGTCCAGCCCGGCGACGTCGTAGACGTTCTGCTCGAGCGCACCGAGGACCGCGAAGGCTATGTCGTCCTCTCCCGCGAAAAAGCGGAGAAGATGAAGATCTGGGATGAGGTCGAGAAGGCCTATGCCGACAAGAAGGTCGTCATTGGCCGCGTCATCGAACGCATCAAGGGCGGCCTTGCCGTCGACATCGGCGTGCGCGCGTTCCTACCCGGCAGCCAGATCGATGTCCGTCCCGTCCGCAACCTCGACGCGCTCAAGGGGCAAGAGCTCCGCATGCGCGTCATCAAGGTCAACAAGAAGCGCGGCAACATCGTTCTTTCGCGCAAAGTGCTTCTCGAGGAAGAGAACGCCGAGAAGAAGAAGCACACGCTCGAGACGCTCGCCGAGGGCAAGGTCCTGCGCGGCGTCGTCAAGAACATCACCGACTACGGCGCGTTCATCGACCTCGGCGGCATCGATGGCCTGCTCCATATCACGGACATGTCGTGGGGCCGCGTCGGGCACCCGTCGGAAGTGCTCAAGGTCAATGACGAGATCGATGTCATCGTCCTCAAGTACGACCCGGCCACGGAACGTGTCTCGCTCGGCCACAAGCAGCTGGTCGCCGATCCCTGGTCCGCGGTCTCGGAGCGCTATCCCGTCGGCCTGCGCGTCAGCGGGAAAGTGGTGAGCCTCACGGATTACGGCGCCTTCATCGAGCTCGAGCCGGGGGTCGAGGGCCTGATCCACGTAAGCGAGATGTCGTGGAGCAAGCGCGTCAAGCACCCGTCGAAGATCCTGAACGTGGGCGACAGCGTCGATGCGATGGTGCTTGGCGTCGATGCCACCGCGCGGCGCATTTCGCTCGGACTCAAGCAGGTGGAGCAGAACCCCTGGCACGATCTCGCCGAGAAATATCCGGTGGGGACGCGCATCAAGGGCAAGGTGCGCAACCTGACCGAGTTCGGCGCGTTCGTCGAGGTCGAGGAAGACATCGACGGTCTGATCCACATTTCCGACATGTCGTGGAGCAAGCGGATCAAGCACCCGTCCGAGGTCCTGAAGAAGGGCGACGTGGTCGACGCGATGGTGCTGAACATCGACGCCGAGAACCAGCGCCTCTCGCTCGGGTTGAAGCAGCTGGCGACAGATATCTGGGACGACTTCTTCTCACGGCATCACGTGGGCGGCACCATCGAAGGCAAGGTCGTCCGCATGACCAATTTCGGTGCGTTCGTCGAGCTCGACGAGGGCATCGAGGGTCTGATCCACGTGTCGGAGTTCGACGATACGCATGGCCAGGAGAAGGTCGAGTTGCAGGTCGGCGAGACCTACCAGATGAAGATCATCAAGCTGAGTCCCGCCGAGCGGAAGATCGGGCTGAGCATCCGGGCAATGAAGTCCGACGAATTCCGAGCCGACTGGGAGGCGTACCAGGAGTCGACCGGCACAGGCGAGGCGACGCTGGGCGACCACATCCGGTACAAGGGCTGATTCCAGGTTAGCCGGGTTGCTCGGGTTGATCAGGTTGCAAGGGTTCGAGCACGAACCCGACCAAATCTGGCTCACCTGAGTAACCTGGCGAACTTGCGTGAAGGTGACCAATGACCAAGGCGGAGCTGGTCGAGGAAGTCTCGCGGGTCTCGGATCTCACCAAGAAACACTCCGAACAGATCGTCGATACCGTCTTCAAGAGCATCATCGACGCGCTGCAGCGCGGCGAAAAGATCGAGCTGCGCGGGTTTGGCAGTTTCCGGCTGCGGCAGCGCGAGCCTCGCAAAGGCCGCAACCCGAAGACGGGCGACAAGGTGGATGTGCCGCCGAAGAAGGTCCCGTACTTCAAGCCGGGCAAAGAGCTGAAAGAGCTGATCAACAAAGAGCCGCTGCCGCCGCGCCCCGAGGCCGCCGTCGCAGAGACCACGCCCGAGCTGTAAGGGTCCAGATGGACCGCCTCTACTCTCCCTGGCGTCTTGCCTACGTGACCAGCGCCCAGCCCCTCTCAGCCTGCATCTTCTGTGATGCGTTTGCCGGGGGGGACAACGAACCGCTCGTCGTGGCACGGCAGCCGTTCGCTTACATCGTTCTGAACCTGTATCCCTACAACAGCGGCCATTTGATGGTGGTGCCGAACCGCCATGTGGCATCGCTCGCCGAGTTGGCACACGAAGAACTCCTGGACGTGATGCTGCTGACGCAGCGCGCCGAGCGTGCGCTGACGGAGGTCTATCAGCCGCATGGCCTGAACATCGGTGTGAATCTGGGCAAGGCGGCCGGCGCGGGCGTTGCCGATCATCTGCACGTGCACCTGGTGCCGCGGTGGATGGGCGACACCAACTTCATGTCCGTCGTCGGCGACGTGCGCGTGTTGCCGGAAGAAGTCCCAGTCAGTGCGCAGCGCTTACGTCCCGTCTTCGCACGCCTCGCCGAACGACTGATGCCTCGCCCAATGTTCGCTGACGCGAAGCTTGCGGCGGAAATAGACAGCGCCGAAGGCCGGCTCTGCGCCGGGATAGCCGAGGGCGCTGCGAAACGCCGCCCGCAGGTGCGCCCGCTGGTTACGCCGGTTGCGGGCGGACTCGTCGTCTACGCAGGGCCCGGATCGCCGACGAACAAAGGTATCGGCTTGGCGCTTTCCGAGCCGCTCGTCGAGGATGTCCTTGCCGCAGTCGAGGAGGAGTGGCGCGATCGCAAGGAGCCGCTGCGCATCGAGCTCTCGTCGCTGGCGGATCCGGACGCCGCGGCCATGCTGACGGCTCGAGGGTATCGTCTCATCGGATTCGAGAACCTGCTCGGTCGATCGCTCGACGGCGCTGAAGCCTCGGCCACGCCGTCCGCGATTGACGTCGAGCTTCTGGCGACCGCTGACACGGCGACATGGATTGACCTGACGGTCGACGGTTTTGCGCAGCCTGATGGGTCGGCCGCGCCGCACGAGACCTTTCCGCGCGAGCTGCTCGAGAGCGTGTTTGCCGACATGGCATGCACGGACGGCTATCGACGCTACATGGCGCGGATCGACGGGCGGCCGGTCGGCGCCGCCAGCATGCGCATCGACGGGTCGATCGCGCAACTCTGCGGGGCCGCAACACTGGGCGACTATCGCCGGCGCGGAGTCCAGACCGCCTTGCTGGATCGCCGGCTGGCCGAGGCGCGAAAGGCCGGTTGCACCATCGCGGTCGTCACCACGCAGCCCGGCTCGAAGTCGCACGCCAACAGTCAGCGGCGCGGCTTCGCTGTCCTCTACACCCGCGTCGTCCTCGTCCGTCAATGGACGCAGTGACTCCTCGCAGTTTGTCGGGTTGGTCAGGTTACTCAGGTTGGCCGGGTCCGGCAACGCCGCTCAACCCGGCAAACCCCATCGACCTGTCGTGACCCGATCAACCGGCCGTCCGGTTCTCGTGTTATCAATGGGCCATGCGTCTCGAGCTGAGCACTGAACAGGCAGCCTTCCAGGCCGACGCGACCGAATTCGCGCGCGAGCACGTGGTGCCTGAGGCCGCCCGCATCGACGAATCCGGTGCATTTCCGTCGACGCTCATCGCCGAGGCCGCCTCCCGCGGATATCTCGGGATGCTCGCCCCGCGCGAGTTCGGCGGCTCGGCGCGCGATCACGTCAGCTACGCCCTCGCCATCGAAGCCATCGCGCGCGCCAGTGCCACGGTGGCGGTGATCCTCGCCGTGCACAACTCGCTCGTGGCGGAGGTCGTCGCGCACGTGGGCTCGCCCGATCAACGGCGACGAGTGGCTCGGCCGACTGGCCTCAGGCGAGACGCTGGGGGCCTTCGCGCTATCAGAAGCGGATGCGGGCACCGATGCCGCGAACCAGCAGACCATCGCCACGCGTGCCGCTGGCGGTTATCGGCTCAGTGGACGGAAAGTGTGGGTCGCGAATGGCGCGGTTGCCGGCGTGGCACTGGTGTTTGCCGCCACGGACCCCGGCGCGCGCGGCCGCGGGGTGTCGGCATTTCTGATCCCTCTCGACCGCGGCGGGATCAGGCGGGAGCCGGGCGTCGACTCGCTCGGTGTGCGGGGCCTGGGGTGCGTGGACCTCGTGCTCGAAGACGTCGAGGTGAAAGACGATGAGCGCGTCGGCGTGGAGCATGGCGGGTTCGCGATCGCGCGCCAGGCGCTCGAATCGGGACGCATCGCCATCGCCGCGCAAGCGCTCGGTGTTGGACAGGCGGCGCTCGACGAGGCGTTGACCCACGCGCGCACACGACAGACGTTCGGCCGGCCGATTGCGCAGTATCAGGCGATTCAGTGGTTCCTGGCCGACATGGCCACGGAGCTCGAGGCCGCGCGGCTCTTGACGCTCAAGGCCGCGGCGGCGGCCGACGAAGCTGCGCCCTGGGGTGCGGAGGCGGCGATGGCCAAGCTCGCCGCGTCGGAAGCGGCGCACCGCGCTGCCGATAAAGCCATGCAGGTCCTCGCGTCCGCCGGGTATCGACGGGGATCGACCGTCGAGCGGCTCTTTCGCGACGCACGGGCGACGGAGATCTACCAGGGCACGTCTGAAGTGCAGAGGATGATCATTGCCGCGTCCGTGCTCGGTGGACCGTGACGAGCTGGACAGGTTGATCGGGTTGGACAGGTTGATCGGGTCTTGGCGGGTTGAAGGGGTTGATCGGGTTGAAGGGGTTGATCGGGTTCGCCGGGTCCGCGGGGTTGCCGAACCCGACGAATCTGACAAACCTGACCAACCCGTCCGACCGCGAGTGTCGGTGAGGGGCTACGCGAGGAGCGCCTTGGCGATCGTCTGCAGCTGCAGGTTCGACGTGCCTTCGTAAATCTGCCCGATCTTCGCGTCGCGAAACAGCTTCTCGACCGGGTAATCCTTCACATAGCCGTACCCGCCAAACAGGTTCACGGCCAGTGACGTCACCCGCTCGGCCGCCTCCGACGCAAACAGCTTGCACATCGCGGCCTCGGTCAGAAAAGGCCGCCCGGCATCACGCAATCGCGCGGCGTTGTAGACCAGCAGCCGCGCCGCTTCGACGTCGGTCGCGGCGCGCGCGAGCTCGAACTGCACGCCCTGAAAGTCGGCGACGGCCTTGCCGAACTGCTTCCGCTCTTTCGTGTAGCGCACTGCGTGATCGAGCGCGGCCTGCGCGAGGCCGATCATCTGCGCGCCGATGCCGATCCGGCCCTCGTTGAGGGTCTCGATCGCGACCTTGTAACCCTTGCCGATCTCGCCGAGCACGTTCGCGCGCGGCACGCGGCACTCTTCGAGCAGCAGCTCGCACGTGCTGCTCGCGCGGATGCCCAGCTTGTCTTCCTTCTTGCCGACGGTGAAGCCCGGCGTGCCCCGTTCCACGAGGCACGCGGTGATCCCCTTGTAGCCGGCGGACGGATCCACCGTCGCAAAGACGATGAAGAGATCGGCCTCCTTGGCGTTCGTGATCCAGAGCTTGCGGCCCGTGAGAACAAGATCGTCGCCGGCCTCGACGGCGCGTGTCTGCAGCGCGAACGCATCGCTCCCTGATCCCGCCTCCGAGAGGGCGTACGCCCCCACCATGCGGCTCGCCAGGCGAGGAAGATAGCGTCCTTTCAAATCGTCGTTTCCCCACCGCGTCAGCGCGTTGATGACGAGCGTGTTCTGGACGTCCACGAGGACGGCGACCGACGCATCGACCTGCGCGAGCGCCTCGACGGCGAGCACGGCATGGAAAAACGTGCCGCCGCCGCCTCCGGCGCCGTCCGGAATCTCGATACCCATGACACCAAGGTCGAAGAGCTTGGGCAGGAGATCGGCGGGAAACGCAGCCTCCTCGTCCATCTGGCGGACGCGCGGCGAGATCTCGCGCCTCGCAAACTCGAGCACCGAATCGAACAGCAAACGCTCGTCGTCGCTGAGCGTGGTGAGGGGCGGATGCGGAACAGCGCTAGGCTCGGCCACGGATAAGGAGACTCCTGACGGGCAAATCCGACGGATACTATCATCAGGTGCGGAGCCGGATCCGTCGCGGTTCCGCAGGCTCTCGGCCCCCGGTGAGCGTCTAAACACACGGTATCATCAGCGTGAGCTCGCCCATGTCCACCCATCGTTATCGCCTCGCCGCCGTCGTTTTCCTGACCGGGGCGCTCGCCTCTGTCTCTCTCGGTGCGCGCGTCGACCAGCAATCCCCGCCGCCTCCGCCGAAGGAGGGCCAGGAAAAGCCCGCTCCGCCGCCGCCCGGCCAGGAGCCCCCGCCCGATCAGTCAGGAGCCGCCGGGCAGCAGGCGGGCGACCAGCCGCAGCGACCCACGTTCCGGACCGACATCAACTTCGTGCGTGTGGACGTGATCGTCACGACAAAGAAGGGCGAGCCGGTGCTCGATCTGGCGCAGAAGGATTTCCAGGTCTGGGAAGACGGACAGCCGCAGCAGGTCGAGTCGTTCAAGCTGTTCAAGATCGACGCGATGACGCAGACAACGCCCGCGCGTCCGATTCGCTCGCTCTTCGACGAGGAATCCGAAGCGCAGCGATCTGACGTGCGGCTCTTCGCATTTTTTCTCGACGACTATCACGTGCGGCGCGGCAACGGCATGCGGGCGCGCATCGCGCTCGGGAACTTCGTACGGACCTCCATCGCCCCCCAGGACATGGTGGGCATCATGTATCCGCTCACGCCGACCGCCGATGTCGTCATGGGCCGGAATCACGAGTCGCTGGCGAAGGCGATAGAGCAATTCGACGGCCGCAAGTACGACTACACCCCACGCAATCAGTTCGAGGACCAGTACGCCAACTATCCCGCGTCGATTGTCGAGCAGGTGAGAAACGACGTGTCGCTCTCGGCACTCAAAGGCCTCGTCATCAAGCTCGGCGGGCTGCGCGAAGGCCGCAAGGCGCTGGTTCTCATGAGCGAGGGATACACTGACTATCTGCCGCCGCAGATGCGCACGTTCAACTCGCAGATCAAGGGCACCGGCAGCGCGGATCCATTCGCCGGCGACTCGATGAACGAACAGCGCGAGCGCTTCTTCAATCAGGCAGAGATGATGTCGCGGCTCAAGGACGTGTTCGATCTCTGTAACCGGAACAACGTCTCCATCTACGCGGTCGACCCGCGCGGGCTCGCCGCCTTCGAAGGCGACATCGACGAGGGCGCGGCTGGCATCAGCCTGACGACCGACAAGGAAATGCTGCGCCTCACGATGGACTCGATTCAGGTGCTGGCCGAGAACACCGATGGCCGCGCCATCGTGAACACGAACGATCTCGACAAGGGCATGCGGCAGATCATCCGCGATCAGAGCGCCTACTACCTGATTGGCTACAACTCGACTCGAGCGCCGAGCGACGGCAAATTCCACCAAATCAAGGTGAAGGTCGCCCGGCCCGGCGTGGAGGTGCGGCATCGCCAGGGGTATGTCGCCTTTACCAAAGAGGATCTCACGCGGGCGCTCACGCCTTCGCGACCGGATCGTCCGAAAGACGTGGATGCCGCGCTCGCGTCGGTCGTGACGCCGCCTCGGGGCGACTACATCCGCTCATGGCTCGGCATGTCGCGCGGCAGCAATGGGAAGACCAAGCTCACCTTCGTCTGGGAGCCTGCACCCGCCGGCTCGGGAACCAAGCGCGAGGACCCGGCGAAAGTGACGCTGACGGTCATCGGTCCCGATGGCGCTCCGTACTTTCGCGGGAAGAGTCCCTCCGCGGGCACGGGTGCGACGGTGAGCGAAGGGATGATCAGCGTGGACGGTCCGCCGCCCAGCGAGACGGCGGGAATCCGTCGCCCGCACGTGGTTACGTTCGAGGTGCCGCCAGGGAAGGTGCAGATGAAGGTCGCCGTCGAGGGCGAGGGCAGCATGACGCTCGACAGCGACGCGCGCGAGCTGAACGTCCCGGATTTATCCGCGCCCGACGTGAGCCTCAGCACACCGGCCGTATTCCGCGCTCGGACGGGTCCGGAGGCGCAGGCGCTCGGAAAGGATCCGAACGCCGTCCCCACGATCGCGCGCGAGTTCCGGCGCACCGAACGGCTGGTCATCCGGTCGCAGGCCTACGGGCCGGGCACTGACGTGCCTGCCGTCACGGCACGGCTCCTCAACCGCTCGGGCACGCCGATGCAGGACCTGCCGGTGCCGATTCCCCCGGCGTCCGGGGCGGTGCAGCTCGACCTGCCCCTCTCGGGTCTCGCGCCAGGCGAGTACCTGGTGGAGCTGAAGGCCAAGGGCGCGGTCGGCGAAGCCAAGCAGCTCATCGCGTTCCGCGTGACCAGTTGACCGCGGGCCTAAAGGCCCGCCTCCACAACTGTCAACACAAGCTCCCGACTAAAGGTCCGGCCTACATACGAATTCGCCATCCTAGCGCGACACGCGCGGCCGCGGCGGCATGCACCAGCGATGGCGCGCGCACGTTGGCCGGAAAGCCACCGAGCCAGAAGCACAGCAAGTAATACGGAAGGCGTCCCGGATACACGCGGCCGAACCACGCCATGTTCGCGGGATGTTTCCGTGGAGCGAACACCAGGTCGAGCGCGCGCGTGCGGCCCGTGTCACCGGTCGGTTGCGTGCGACGCGCGATGGCGCTCATAAGTCGAGGCACTTCGCTGTCGGCATCGAAGAGCGCGATCGTCAGTCCCATCACCGTCAGCGCGACGCGATCGATGTTCTCCCCGGCGCGGCGCTCGAAGAACCGGTCCCAATCGGTCGACTCGTCCATCTGTCGCAGCAGCAGATAGCAATCGAGCAGCTGCTTCAGCCGCGACATGCCCTGGCCGACGTCTTCGAATGCCGCCAGCACCAGCAGCACCAGCGTGAACTCGTCCGACAGGGTGTCGGCGTCGAGCCCCCCAACGTCGATGCGCCGCGCCGATTCCCAGAGGTGGTCTTCGTCGACGTGATAGGCGGGCGCTCGCCGTAGCCATCCGTGCACGTCGACCTTCAGGCGCGCGCGCGTGAACGTCTCTGCGTGAAGGTCATACGCCGTTCGGGCAAACCCCGCGCGGTCGAGCACGCGTCGTGCGCGAAGACGATGCGCGGGGCGGATCAGGATGTCGATGTCGTACTGAGGACGCCAGCGGCTGCCGCCGTACAGCCGCTCGGCGAAGTACACTCCCTTCAGCAGCAGCACGGGCACGGACTCCTGCCCGAGCGCCTGCCGAATCTCGGCGAAGCCTCCGAGATACTCGGACGCCGAAAGGAAGAGGGGAGGGACGACGGTGTCGATAGCGGCAATGAGTGCCCGAGTGGGTTCGTAATTCGTGGCATCCTCGAGCGAGGCGCGCACAAGTCCAGAGACATGATGCGCCCGAAGCGTGGCCGCGACCTCGGCGGGAGGCGCGTCCAGCGCACCGAGCGCATCGGCCAGGGCCTCTGATTGCTTCAAGGCGGCGAACCGCGCCGCGCGGACGTACGTTTCGAAGCTCATCGCCGCGATGATAGCGTGGGAGACCCAGGCCGTGCCGCAACGCCCCGTCGCCGTCTTCTCGATGCCCGACCGTTCGCACTTTCAACGGCTGCGGCCGCTCGTCTCGGGGCTCGCCGCGGTCGACGTCCCCGTGCTCGTGTTCACCGATCGCCAGTTCCAGGACGACGTGGAGCACGCCGGCGGGACGTTCGTCGATCTGTTCACGAAATATCCGCTCGAGGCGGCCGATGCCGAGTCGATGCCGATGCCGAGTCGGCTCGTGACGTATGCCGGGTGTTATGCAGACCAGATTGCTCGCGATCTTGCCTCCTTCGATCCGTCGCTCGTCATTCACGACACGTTCGCAGTCGCCGGCTGGGTGGCCGCGGACCTGCTCGCCGTTCCGCGCGTGAACGTCTGCTCCGGGCACAACGTTGCGCCGGCACGGTTCCTGGCCATGCTCGGGACCGATCCGCGGGTTCGCCTGTCGCGTCGCTGCCTGGACGCGGTCGAACGGCTGCGGACCGAGCTCGGTGTGAGGGACGCATCGCCGTTCTCCTACGTGGCCGGGCTCAGCCGCCAGCTGAACGTCTACAGTGAGCCACCCGCATTTTTGGACGAGGACGAGCGGGGCACGTTCGAACCGCTGGCATTCTACGGGTCGCTTGCCGAAGAAACGCGCGCCGTGCGCGGCACATCGTATTTCGATCCTGCAGACGGGCAGACGACCAGGGTGTACGTGTGCTTCGGCACGGTCATCTGGAGGTATTTCACGGCACAGGCGCTTCGGACGTTGGCGGTGATCGCGGAGTGGTTCGGTCGCCGTCCAGAGGTGCGGGTGATCATCAGCCTCGGTGGCGCGCCGGTTGCGGAGGCGGACGCCGCCGCGTTGGCGCGGCCCAACGTCACTGTCCTGCGCAACGTCGATCAGTGGCAGGTGCTCTCGGAGTCCGACGTCTTCGTGACGCATCAAGGACTGAACTCGACGCACGAGGCGATCTTCCATCGCGTGCCGATGATCTCGTACCCGTTCTTCTGGGATCAGCCGGCGCTGGCCGGGAAGTGCCGGCGATTCGGGCTGGCGCTCCCGCTGACGGAGACGCCGCGTGGCGACGTATCCGCGGCCGATGTCGCCGCGACATGGGAGCGGTTCGAGCGCAAGCGCGACGCGATGCGCGCGGCGCTCGAGACCGCGCGCGCGTGGGAGCTCGCCGTGATCGCCGACCGGCCGAACGTCATTCAGCGGGTGAGAAATCTTGCCTAACATAGGTGATTGCCCGAGCTAAAGCTCGGGCAATCGCAATATTCACAACGCCAGCGCCAGCGCGCGCATCGCCTCCAGAATCGGGCGCAGCGTTTCTGGCCGCTGCTTCAAGCGGTACTCGGCGCTCGTCGCCAGCGCGGCGCTCAGCCAGAACGCGCGGTGCTTCCGAAATCCCCCAGCTTCACCGCCCTCGGCGACATAACCATCCAGGAGCGCGCGCTCGAGCGCGGCGTCGAGCGGCCAGCGGTTCACGGCCCTGGCGAGATCGTAGGCGAGCGGCCGCACGGCCAGCCGCTCCTCGTCGATCGGCCGCAGGTCGCCAGACGGCGTGCGAATGAGATTCTCCGGGCAGATGTCGCCGTGCGTAAGGGCGGTTCTCGCGCGGGCCGGCACCTTCAGCGCGCTCAAACAATGGGCGACGTCTGGCTCCAATGCCGCGCGGCGCGTCAGTGCCGCGAGGACGGCCCGCATGCGCGCTGCGTAGCGCCCTGGCGTCGGAGCCGCGTCCTCCAGCGGTCGCCCGCTGTGAAGGCGCGCCATCAGCCTTCCCGCGCGCCGCGCGGCGTGCCGCTCGCTCGCGCGGCCGCGCCCCGGCAACCATTCATCAAGGGGAGTGCCTTCGACGAACTCCAGCACCAGCACCGGGCCCGCTCGCGTCAAGGGGCGAGGCAGGCTGAGCGCACCCGGCGCCCTGAGCAAGCGCTCGACCCGAGCCGCCCAGAACGTCGACGGGAAGATTCGCCCCTTCACCGTGCGCCCGTCGTCGAGGTCGAGGCGGAAGACTCGCGCCGCACCCGTGCGAGACAGCGGCGTCACGCGCGAGACCGAGAGCCCGATGGAGGTCCAGTTGTCCTGAGAGAGAGAGCTCATGCCGACGACTGGCTGAATGGATTGACAAGCCCGTGCATGTGTACGATCTGCACTCCACGATCCTGCATAGAGTAATCCCGTCTCCTCGCTGCTTCCGCCCCTATACTGACGTCACCTTGGCCCTGACTCCCGGCACGCGCCTTGGCGTCTACGACATCACCGCGGCGATCGGCGAAGGCGGGCCCGCCTCCGCTCGCGTCAAGTGCAACCAACGCGAGCTACGGCGAGGTCTCGCCGAAGCCAAGGGGATGCGATGCTGGTAGGCAAGAAATTCGGGGCCCACGAAGTCATCGCGAAGCTTGGCGAAGGCGGAATGGGGCAGGTGTATCGGGCGACCGACGCGAAACTCAAGCGCCAGGTCGCGATCAAGGTCCTGCCGCCGTCGCTCGCGGTCGATGCCGATCGGCTCGCGCGCTTTCAGCGCGAAGCGGAAGTGCTCGCCTCTCTGAACCATCCGAACATCGCCGCGATCTACGGCCTCGAAGAAAGCGGGGGCATGACCGCGCTGGTGATGGAGCTCGTCGAAGGCGACGATCTGTCGCAGCGCATCGCGCGCGGAGCCATGCCGCTCGACGAAGCGTTGCCCATCGCGAACCAGATCGCGCAGGCGCTCGAAGCCGCGCACGAGCAGGGGATCATCCACCGCGATCTGAAGCCCGCGAACATCAAGGTGCGGGGCGACGGCACCGTGAAGGTGCTCGACTTCGGTCTCGCGAAGGCCATGGACCCGGCCGGCGCCTCGGGCGCCAACGCCGCCAACTCGCCCACGCTCACCGCGCACGCCACGGCGCTCGGCATGATCCTCGGAACGGCCGCCTACATGGCGCCCGAGCAGGCCAAGGGCAAAATCGTCGACAAGCGCGCCGACATCTGGGCATTCGGCGTCGTCCTCTATGAAATGCTCGCGGGCCGTGCCGCGTTCGCGGGCGATACCATCACCGACATCATCGCAGCCGTGGTCACGCGCGAGCCCGAGTGGACCGCGTTGCCGGCCGGCACACCGGCCTCGATCAGGGGGTTGCTGGCGCGCTGTCTCGAGAAAGATCCGAAGCGCCGAGTGCGCGACATCGGGGACGTACGGTTCGAAATCGATGAGACGATCGCGCGGGGATCCAGCGACGCACGCTCTGATGAATCAGTGTCAGGTGCGGCGCGCCTCGCCGGTGCGACGCGCGCAGGGAAGCTCGTCTGGGCAGTGCTGTGGACCGCTCTGGGGGCATCTCTGGCCGCTGGACTGGCGTGGTCCGGCGTGTGGCCACGCGCGCGCCCGTCCGAGTCGCGCCCACTCAGAGTCTCGATCGTTCACCCCGAGGGCAGCGAAGTGACCGCACCCGCGATCTCGCCCGACGGTCGGCGCGTTGCGTACAGCGCACGCCGCGGCGACGGGATGCCGCTGCTGTGGGTGCGGGATCTCACCAGCGGCGAATCGCGGTCGCTGCCCAGTACCGAGGATGCCATCCTGCCCTTCTGGTCACCGGACTCGCGCGACCTCGGGTTCTTTGCCGGCACGACCTTGAAGCGCGTGTCGGCCGACGGGGGACCGGTCCGGCTCGTGGCAGACAACGTCGGCCCCTGGACCGGCTATGGCGGCTCTTGGGGGGCCGATGGGACGATCGCGCTCGGCAGGCAAGCCGGATTGGTCCGCGTGCCCGCAGCTGGCGGCGCCGTCACGGCCCTCACGAAGCTCCCGACCCAGGACTGGGCGCACTACTGGCCGAGTTTTCTGCCCGACGGCCGGCGGTTCCTCTTTACTGCGAAGCTCTGGACCCGTACCGCGGAAGCCAGTGAACAGGGCATCTACCTGGGGTCGCTGGACAGCCCGAAGATCGAGCGGCTTCTGCCGGATCTCTCGAGCGCGGTGTACGCGTCGCCCGGCTATCTTGTGTTCGCGCGCGAGGGGACGCTCTCAGCGGCGCCCTTCGACTTGGCGGCGGGACGCGTCACCGGCTCGCCGATCGCGATCGGAGGACCTGTCGCGACCGACGCTCCGTACTACCTCGCCGGCATTTCTGCGTCAGCCGACGGGACGCTTGCGGTGCGACCGCCGCCGGCGGTTGTCTTCCCCGATTCGAACACGTTCAATGCGGAACTGCGTCTGGTCGATCGCAACGGCATCGTCAATCGAGCGGGCAGCGCGCGGCTTTACACTTCCTTCATGGCACTCAGTCCGATAGGCAGCCGGACGCTGGCCACAGCGATTCTCGATCAGCGCGCCGCCACGCAGGACCTCTCGCTGATGGATCTCTCGAGCGACCGCACAGACCCACTGACGACGACGCGAGGGTATACCTCGAACCCGGTCTGGTCTGCCGACGGCAAGAGACTGGCCTACACGTACCAGCCTCCTGGCCAGGTAGACGACGTGTACGTGAAGGATATCGGCACGGGCGCGATTCAGTCCGTCATCGAGACGCCGACACGTGGCGAGCACCCCGTCGCGTGGTCCCACGACAGTCGGTCCCTCCTCGTCTTCGCCTACGACGATGACAAGGCGGATCTGTCGCTGTGGTCGTTCGCGTCGCGCACGCTCACGCGCTTTGTCGGCCCCGGGGTTCTCGAAAGCGCGGCGTTCTCGCCTCGTGACAACTACGTCGCCTACGGCTCGCAGGAGTCCGGCCGGCCCGAGGTGTACGTGACCACGTTCCCCGACCATCGCCAGACCTGGCAGCTCACGACCGAGGGTGGACAGGTCCTGAGCTGGCGCAACGATGGTCGCGAGATCCTGGTGGCGACGCTCTCCGGGCACATCGCGGCCTATCCGGTGTCGATCGAGGGCGGCTTCTCGCGCGGCCAGCCCACGACGCTCGTGCGCGACGTCGGCAGCGTCGCAGCGTACAGCTCGGCCACGCGCGATCATTCCCGCATCCTCATCCGCGTGAGTCCGGACGCCGCGAAGGACAAGGGCGAGATTCGGCTCTTGTTCGGCTGGCAGGAATCGTTGCGCCAGGGCAAGTAGCTCTCGCCGTGAGCGCGTCAGGACATCCGACGCCAGGTGCGGCGAAGCAGCAGCCACCGTCAAGAGGGCTACTTCATCGCCTGTGCGATCGCTGCGTCGGCAAGCGGCACCATCGCGGCGTAGCCGAGGGCATTCGGGTGAAGATCGTCGTCGCTGAACTCGGTTTTCAGCATGCCTCGCGCGTCGGCTACTCCTGGAGCGTAGTCGAGATACACGTGTCCGTGCTCAGTCGCAAACTGCCGCAGCCACGCGTTGACGGCGTTGATCCGGCTCATGGGCCGTCGAACGACCTGCGGCGCGATGTCCGGCTTCTGGTGGTAGTCGCTGATGGGAAGAATTCCGGCGAGCACGACCTTCACGCCGTGTGCGCGGGCGAGCTCGGCGATGGCCGCAAGGTTCTGTTCGATGTTCCATCGGGCCCGTATTGCCTGCAATGTCATTCGTTCCGGCGAGGACGACGAGCACCTTGGGTTTGTGGACGAGGACGTCTGGCCGCAGCCGGACGAGCATTTGCGGCGTGGTCTGCCCGCCGATCCCGCGATTCAGATATCCCTTGCCAGGAAAGAACCCGCCGCGGCCCTCATCGTCCCAGGCGTCAGTAATGGAATCGCCGAGAAAAACGACCGGCACGGGCTGGCCCGCGCGCTTCACTTCGTCGTTGCTGGTGCGGTAACGCGTCAGGTTCGGCCAATCCCCCAGGCGCGCGTCCTGTGCCAGCAGATCACGCATCGCGCGCGCCACCTCGGGACAGTCAGGCATGGCAGGCTGAGTCACGGGAGCCGTGAGTGCCGGCGGCGTCGCGGTTTGTGCCGCGGTTCTTCCCGCGCCGCCCAGGGATAGCACGGCCACCATCGCGAACGTTCGAACCAGCCAGGCCTTCCGCATCCACGCCTCCTCGCAAAGCGGAGGATTGTATCCGACTCCGGAGTGCCAAGTGCTGAGTGCGAAGTGGAATGGGAAGTGAGCAGTGAGAAGTCGGTGGGGTTGCCCACAACTTTCCACTTCCCACTAATCACTCCACTTGGCACTTGGTACTTCCCACTTAGCACTTCTTCCATTGCCATGCGCCCCTACTGTTGACGGCGCTCGAACTCGGCACGCGCCTTCGCGATCAAATCCAGCGTGGAATTCCGCTCCGCCAACGTATTCCACCCGGTATGCGCTTCCGCTTCCTTCCGCACATCGTCGATCCACGTGAGAAAGAATTCCGCGTCAGGACGCGACCGCATGGGCCGATCGGCGACGGTCACGTAGATCGGGCTGGTGCTCGCAAACGGGTAGAGATCGAGGACGGGCGCGCGCGGTCCATTGGCGTACGCGCGGACGATGTACCAGCCGCTGTGATCGACGTCGAGTGGCACGACCGCACGGGCCTGCTTGCGGTCTGCACTGAGCGGAATCGACGTGATCACCACTCCGTTCCGGACGACCTCGAGGTGGTCGACCGGGATGTGCGACGTCAGCGAGACCCGTGCCCGCAGCCGGTGCCGTCCGGCGCTCAGCGCCAGGCCGTCGCCAATGTCGGCCCGCGTGGACGCGGCGTGATCGTCGATCCGCGGATCTCGCTCCAGCCCGAACTCGAGCAGCGGTCCATTCGTCACAAACGTTCGACCCTGGCGGATGGCGGCGAGAAACGCGCCGTGATCGAGCCGCGCGCCAATGCGCGCGAAGACGCGAACCAGGCCGGCAGGCCCTCGAAGCGACGCAAAATTGGGAAACGCATCCGTCCCCGCGCCTGCCGGGATCCGAAAGCCGCAGTTGAGAAGCCGGTACCAGATCGTCGATGTGATCAGGTGATCGCTGAACCCCATCACCTCGAGGTAATCGAGTTTGCCGAGCGCGGCGTCGATCGGCAGCGCGCGGCTTTCCTTCACGTCCAGCGGATCGGGCTTCGCGTCGAACGGATGGGCGTACGCCGTCAGGCCACCCTGCGCGTGCGCGAGATCGAACACATCGCTGTTGGTCGGGACCAGGCTCGACGCCGCAGTGTTGGCGTAGCCGGCGTAGTTGGGTAGAAGGAAGTGCCGTGTGAGCCCCAGGAGCGCCGTATGCCCCCAGAAGCTCGTATGAAATTCCTCAGCGTGCATCAGCAGGAACTGCGAATCCGACACGGCATCTGCCGTCGTCTGGAAGTAGCCGATGTCGGGGATCCGCTGCTCCTTGTTCACGATGAGGTTCTCGACAACGTGAAGGTCCTCGGCTCGGGCCTGGAACTTGAGGCGCGCCGGCGTGTTCCGATAGGTGCCCCCGTAGTTCATGTGCACATGCAGATCGCCGCTCCACCAGCCGCGCGCCGGCAGGTCGTCGAGTCGTTCGAGGACGAGATCCTGCTCGGTCGAGTGGTCCGGCTCGACGCGCACCTCCAGTCGTCCGATCGCGAACTCCGGTCCGTGCGAGGCTTCGACGATGTACTGACCGGCAGGCAGCGTGAGGGTTGATGCGCCGTTCGCGTGGAAATAGCCGTACTCGAGACGCCGCTCGGTTCTGACGAAGGCTTCGTCGGCATGGCGCCACGCATCGTCCGGGGCGTAGCTCTTGCCCGAAGCGTCGAACACCGAGATGCGTGCGGGTATCGCGGTGCGGCTGTCGTCCAGCACACGTAGCCGAAGGCTGCCGACCGGCGCGCGATAGAGGCGCCTCGTGGCGTCGACACGCGTGCGCGATCCGCCTGCGACGGTGAGCACCCACAGGGACGTATTGCCATCCTGGTTCGAGACAAACGCGATGCGCGAGCCGTCAGGTGACCAGCGCGGCGCCGTGGCGTCGAAGTCGCCGTAAGTGAGCTGGAAGGCATCGCCGCCACTGGCGGATGCGAGCCATAGCTGGTTCCACTGTCGTCCCAGATAGCTGCTATAGACGACGCGCTTCCCGTCAGGCGACCAATCGGGCCGCGCTTTCCACGTGGTCTCCTCGTCGCGAATCTCGCGAGCCGGCGCCCCTGGCGCCGCCGCCATGCGCCAGACGCCGCCGGTGCCCCACACGTGCCCGCGATTCGAGACAAACGTCAGCTCGCGCCCGTCGGGGCTCCATGAGGGCGAGAGATAGTGATCCCAGACGCTGTAGTAGTAGCGTGGCAGGCCGCTGTCGTGGTCCTCAGTGACGCGAACGGGAGCGCCAACCTGTCGCTCGTGGATCGGCGCGATGAAGACGTGCCAACGGCCTTCGTACACAGTCGACACGAAGGCCAGCCGGGAGCTGTCGGGCGACCACCGCGGGTCGACGTTGACGGCGCCGTTGGCCACGATCGAGCGGGTCGCGCCGGTTGTGAGGTCGAGCAGCCAGAGCTCAATCGCGTCGCTCCGGTAGGACGCGTAGACGACATGGCGTCCATCCCGCGACCAGTCCGGCTGATAGTCGTATCCGTCGCCGGAGGTCAGCTGCGTCGCCTCGACCGAGCCGACGCGCTGTCGCCAGAGTGATCCCTGCATCGAGTAGATCAGCTCCTGTCCATCCGGCGACCAGGTGGCACTGCTCGGTCCGCTCGTCACTTGTGGCACGTACATCTCGCGGTAGTAGTAGGCGTGCGGGAGACGAATCTGCTTGAGCACCGGCTCGCGGGGCGCGTTCGCTACAGCGACGGCGAGGATGGCGATCAGCCAGACGAGCGACTGTGGCACGCCGGCTATTATCCGCGGGTTGCTCAGGTGGTGTACGTAGGCCCGAGCTTTAGCTCGGGCAACACCGGAGTCTACGAATGCGCGAGCTGACCAGCCTCCGCAGAAGCTACGGCGGTCCGCCGAAGCCTTGGCGAAGGCGGAAGCTCGGGCCTACTCACCGGGGCGCCATTGCCATGCGCTCCTACTGCTGTTGTTGCATCTGCGCTTGCCTCTCGAAGTCGGCATCGGGGGCGGCGGCTTCCTCCGTCGCCCACTGCGGTTCGGGCAGCATGGGCTCGAGTGCGGTCGGCGCGTCGGACGGGCTGACGTCGACCGACACCGTCAACGTGCTGCCGGCGCCGCCCTTGAAGATGCCGCGCGTCGGAGGCACATCCGCGTAGTCGCGGCCCACGGCCACTCGCACATGGCGCAGGCCGGCCTTGTCGTCGTGGGTGGGGTCGAGGCCAACCCAGCCGAGCGTCGGCAGCCGCACTTCGACCCACGCATGGGTGGCGCTCGCCTCGAGACGCGAGATCTCGTCGTCTGGCTTTGGCGCGATGTAGCCGCTCACGTAGCGGCAGGGCAGCCCAAGCAGGCGGCTGACGGCAATCATGATATGCGCGAAGTCCTGACAGACGCCGCGGCGCGCCGAGAGGGCTTCATCGATGGGCGAGTCGACGCGAGTGCTCCGGGGCACGTACTCGAAGTCGCGATGGACAGCGCTCATGACGCCGCGAATCGTCGTCAGCGGATCGGCCGAGCGGCCGCCATTCTCGCCCACGAGCGGCGCCGCGTACTCGCGCAGCGCTGTCGTCCATGCGGCAAATCGACTCGGCTGCAGGAAGTCCCAGATGTCGCCGCGCCTCGACCATGCGTCCACTTCCCTCCAGGCGCGGCCGTCGAGCGCCGCGGGCAGCTCCGGCAGAGGGTCCAGCTCCACGTAGGCGCGGGCGGTGATGGTCAGTTGGGTATGGCGCGCCGGGGTGTCGAAGTGGTGGACGGAGTTGCCCAGATGGTCGCGATACGCGAGCACACGGGCGCGTGGAGCCACGGCCAGCTCGAATCGCAGGCAGCGCTGCATGCCCTCGGTGCGCGGCTGCATGCGCACTTCCATCAGGCTTTCGCTGACAGGGACGTCGTAGTTGAAGCGGGTGATGTGGCGGATGGCGTAGCGTGTCGGCACGAGGTCCCTTCAGGAAGTCAGCGCCTGATCGACCGGATAGCTCACGTACTGTTGGTGCACGGCCGCGCCAATGAGGTTGGCCTGGCGGACGATCGAATCGAGATAACCCAACAGGTTGTCGCTCATGATCTCGTCGACTTGCCCGTAGTCGAGCGAGGCGAGCAGGCGACCGGCGAGCCGTTGCGGACGTCCGGCCCCACGCCCGTTGAGTTGCGCAATAGCCTGCAGTGACAGCTGGATGTGACGCGACGCGTAGCGAATCGAGCGCGGGAACTGCGCGCTCAGTATGAGGAACTCGGCGATCCGGTCCGCGCGCAGGTCAGCGGTGTACTGCCGGCAGTAGGCCTCGAACGCACAGCACGATCGCAGGAGGCCCACCCACTCGACGAACTCGCCGAGCTCGGCCGGCTGGACCGAAAGGCCCGCGAAGTCGCGATAGTGCTCCTCGAGGAGGGCTGCCGTCGCCGCGGCCCGCTCGATGTAACGGCCGAGCTCGATGAACTGCCATCCTTCGCCGTGCGTCATCGTGGCGTTGGTGATGCCTTGAAAGAGGTGCACGCCTTCGATGACCGACGCCAGGAACTCGTTCGCGCCGGCGCGCCATTCGGGGTTCGGCGCATCGCGCCGGACACTCAGGAACAGCCGGTTGATCTGTTCCCACATCTCGGAGCTGATCTGCTCGCGCACCTGCCGCGCGTTCTCGCGCGCGACCTGGACGCAGGCCGCAATCGAGTCGCGATTGGTGAGATCCAGGATTGTGCCCGTCGCCTCGACGGCCGCGTTCGCGCTCTCCGGGGTCGGCGGCGGCATCCGCAAGCTCACGAGGAGCCGCCCCCAATGCCGCGCTGCGTCGATCGGCGTACGGTCGAGCGTCAGGTACAGGTTGACGTTCACGAGCCGCGCCGTGTGCTCGGCGCGCTCGAGATAGCGTCCCATCCAGTAAAGGTTGTCGGCGACTCTGGACAACATAAAGAAGTGCTAAGTGCTAAGTGGGAAGTGCAAAGTGGAGTGGGAAGTTGCAAGTGCGAAGTGAGGGGCAACGCCAGGACGGCAATTGACTTGCCACTGTCCACTTGTCACTCTACTTAGCACTTCGCACTTTCCACTTAGCACTGCAAGTCTCTATTCATTGAGCACCCACGTGTCTTTGCTTCCCCCGCCCTGGCTCGAATTGACGACGAGCGAGCCTTTCCGCAGGGCGACCCGCGTCAGCCCGCCGGGGATGATCGTCACGCGGTCGCCGAACAGGATGTACGGACGCAGGTCCACGTGCCGCGCTTCGACGGCATCGCCGATGAAGCACGGCGCGCGCGAGAGCGCGAGCGTCGGCTGCGCGATGTAGTTCCGGGGATCGGCCAGGATGCGCGCGCGGAAGTCCTCGCGATCGGCCGCGGTGCTGTGCGGGCCAATCAACATCCCGTAGCCGCCCGATTCGCCGACGGCCTTGACGACCAGCTCGTCCAGGTGCTCGAGCACATAGGCGAGATCATCGGGCTTCGAGAGCACATACGTGTAGATGTTCGGCAACACCGGCTCTTCGCTCAGATAGAAGCGGATGATCGCCGGCACATAGGCATAGATCGCCTTGTCATCGGCCACGCCTGTTCCGACGGCGTTCGTGAGGGCGACATTGCCCGCGCGGAATGCGTTGAACAGCCCGGCGACGCCGAGCTGCGAGTCCTGCCGGAACGCGAGCGGATCGATGAAATCATCGTCCACGCGGCGATAGATCACGTCGACCCGCCGCGGCCCGCCAGTGGTCCGCATGAAGACGACGTTGTCGTGGACGAACAGGTCGCGTCCCTCGACCAGCTCGATGCCCATCTGGCGCGCCAGGAACGTGTGCTCGAAATACGCCGAGTTGTAGACGCCCGGCGTCAGGAGCACGATCGTCGGATCGGCCCGCTGGGCAGGCGCCAGCGCTCGCAGCGTCGCGAGTAGCGCCTGGCCATACTGGTCAACCGGCCGCACGTCGTACTTGTTGAACAGCAGCGGGAAGACGCGCTTGATGATCTGGCGGTTCGTCAACATGTACGACACGCCGCTCGGTACGCGCAGGTTGTCTTCGAGCACGGCGAATTGCCCGTCGGGCAGCCGCACGAGGTCGGTGCCCGCCACCGACACATAAATGTCACGCCGCACGGGCACGCCCTGCATCTCGCGGCGAAAATGGTGGCAGCTCAGCACCATGTCGCGCGGGACGATCCCCTCAGTGAAGATCCTGCCCTCGTTGTAGATGTCCTTGAGGAAGAGGTTCAGCGCCGTCAGACGCTGCGTCAGGCCCCGCTCGATCACCGCCCATTCCTCGGCCGTGATGATCCTGGGAATCAGATCGTACGGAAAGATGCGCTCCGTACCCTCCTTCTGGCCGTAGACCGTGAAGGTAATGCCTTGGTTCAGAAACGCCAGGTCAGCGGCGGACTGGCGCTGCCGGAGCTCCGTGGGGTCGAGCGTGAGGAGACGTTCGAAGATCGTGGCGTAGGCGGACCTTGGGGTGCCCAGGGCGTCGAACATCTCGTCGTACGCCTGGTCCAGGGTGTAATCACGGAAGGAGCGGGACTGGCCAAGTGCGCCAGGACCAGCGCCCGGAACTGCCATGCGGCATTAGTAGAGTGCCCATGGCACCGTGTCAAGGACTCGCCGGAAGTGGTCAGTCAACCCATTCCGGGACGCCTGCTGTTTCGGTCTCGCCTCGCCTTTGGCATACTGGAGCACGTGGCGTTTGAAGCGACGCTCGACACGCTCTACCGCTGGGCCGACAAGGTCCTGCGGCTCGACGACACGCCCCCGCGGCTGGCGGCGGCGTACGCGTGGGGCATTACGGCCGGTTTCTCGCCGTTTTTTGGCGTTCAGTACGTCGTCGCGTTCCTGGTCGCCGTCGTCTTTCGGCTGAACAAGCTGCTGGTTCTCGCGGGGCTGTGCACCAATCTGCCCTGGATCATGGTGCCGTGGTACACGGCCACCACGGCGATCGCCGGGGCGCTGCTCGGTGTGCCGCTGCCCGCCGACCTGCGCGGCGAGTTTGGCATCCTTTTCGGCTGGTCGGTCCTCTCGCGCGGCTTTTGGCACCACCTTTTCGTCCTCGTCCGACCCTGGGTCGTGCCGTTCATCCTCGGACCCACCGTAGGCGCCATTCTCCTCGGGATGGCGACGTATCCCGCGGCGCTCTTCGTGATGCTGGTCCGACGGCGGCAGCGTTCCGAGAGCGGCGAGCAGGTGCCCGGATCCGGCGCTCCGTTAGCGAGCCGCAGATGAACACTCGGGACGGCTCCGGTGAATCTCGATGATATAAACTGCCCGCCGTGGCCGCCGACGACCCGATCGAGAGGTTCCACGAGGTCCTGGCGCGTGCCAGCGACCGCGCGCCGTTCGACCCGGTTGCGGTCACCCTCGCCACCGCCAGCCGCTCGGGCCGCCCCTCGGCGCGGATCGTCCTGCTGAGGCGCGTCGACTCCCAGGGGTTCGTGTTTTTCACCAACTACGAGTCCCGGAAGGCCGACGATCTCGCCCAGAATCCGTTCGCCGCCCTCTGCTGTTACTGGCCCTGGCTCGACGAGCAGGTGCGGATTGAAGGCGCCGTCGAACGCGTGAGCGCGTCCGAGTCGGACGAATACTTCGCCGGGCGGCCACGGGGCAGCCAGATTGGCGCCTGGGCATCGGCTCAGAGCCGCGTCCTCGGCGATCGCGCCATCCTCGAAGAGCGCTATCGCGCGATCGATGCGCAATATGCCGACCGGGTCGTGCCACGGCCCCCGCACTGGGGCGGCTATCGGCTTGCTCCCGACCGCATCGAATTCTGGCGGGCCGGGACGTACCGGCTCCACGAGCGGCATATCTTCCTGCGCGATGGCGACCTCTGGCGCGCGGAAGTCCTCTATCCCTGAATCACCGAGCTCATCAGGAGTGAACGCGTTGTCCAACACCCTACGGGAAGCGCTGGCGGAATTCTTCGGGACCTTCGTGCTCATCGTTTTTGGCGTGGGCGTCGTCGCGCAGGTAGTGATTGGTGGGGGAGCCAGGGGTGAATGGCTCTCGATCAATCTGGGGTGGGGCCTGGCGGTCACCATGGCGGTGTACGTCGCGGGCGGCGTCTCTGGCGCGCACCTGAATCCCGCGGTGACGCTGGCACTCGCTGCCTGGCGAGGGTTCCCCTGGGCGAAAGTGCTTCCGTACGTCGTGGCGCAGACGGCCGGCGCCTTTGTCGCCTCCGCCGTTGTCTACGTGACCTACCACGAAGCCTTGAATCACTTCGACAGCGGCATCCGCCAGATCGCGGGACCACTCCGCACCGCCGGCATTTTTGCCACGTATCCGCAGCCATGGCTCTCGACGTTCGGAGGTCTCGTCGATCAGATCCTCGGCACCGCGCTCCTGATCTGCGTGCTCTTCGCGATTGGCGATCAACGGAATCTTCCGCCGGCGCCCAACGTCGCCCCGTTGATCGTCGGTCTGCTGGTCGTCCTGATTGGGGCAACGTATGGTCTGAACGCGGGCTATGCCATCAACCCCGCGCGCGACTTCGGTCCGCGCTTGTTCACGGCGATGGCTGGCTGGGGCCCCGACGTGTTTCGCGCCTCGAACGGCTGGTGGTGGGTGCCCGTCGCGGGCCCGTTGATTGGCGGCCTCGTCGGCGGGTTCGTTTACGATCTGTTCATCGGCCGCCATCATCCGCACCCCGCGCCGTAGCGGATCGCGACAATGGGCGCCGGATGTTCGGCGTGAATTCGTAGGGGCGCACTGCGTGCGCCCATGAGAAATGACGCATGAGCCAATTCATTCTCGCGCTGGACCAGGGCACGACCTCGAGCCGCGCCATCGTGTTCCGGCGCGATGGCCAGCTCGTCTCGGCCGCGCAGCAGGAGTTTCCGCAGATCTTCCCATCGCCCGGTCACGTGGAGCATGACCCCGAGGCGATCTGGACGTCGCAACTGGCGACCGCGAAAGAGGCGCTCGCGAGCGCGGGCTTGTCGGCCCGGCAGATTGCCGCCATCGGCGTCACCAACCAGCGCGAGACGACCATCGTCTGGGATCGGGAAACGGGGAAGCCCGTCACGAACGCCATCGTGTGGCAGAGCCGCATCAGCGCCCGCATTTGCGAGGCTCTGAAGGACGACGGGCTGGAAGAGACGTTTCGCTCACGCACCGGGCTCGTGCTCGATCCCTACTTCTCTGGAACGAAGCTGAAGTTCCTGCTCGACTCCATTCCAGGCCTCAAAGTGCGCGCCGAGCGCGGCGATGTGCTCTTTGGCACGGTGGATTCCTTTCTCATCTGGCGATTGACGGGCGGACGGCGTCACATTACCGACGTCAGCAACGCGAGCCGGACGTTGCTGTTCAACATCCACACGCTCGAGTGGGACGACACGCTGCTGGACCTGCTCGACGTGCCGCGCGCGATGCTGCCGGAGGTTCGCGCCTCGAGCGAGTGGTATGGCGAGACGGAGGCGTCTCTGCTCGGCGCGTCGATCCCGATCGCCGGCGCCGCCGGCGATCAGCAGGCGGCTCTCTTTGGCCAGGCGTGCTTCGAGCCGGGCTCCGCGAAGAACACCTACGGCACGGGCTGTTTCCTGCTCCTGAACACGGGCGAACAGGCCGTGCCGTCGAAAAACGGCCTGCTCACCACCGTCGCCTGGCGCATCGACGGCAAGACGACGTACTGCCTCGAGGGGGCGGTGTTCATCGCGGGCGCCGCGGTCCAGTGGGTCCGCGACGGACTGAAGGCGATCCAGAGCTCCGCGGAAGTCGAACGCCTCGCCGCGACGGTCGATGATGCCTGCGGGGTCTATGTCGTTCCGGCCTTCGTGGGACTCGGCGCGCCCTATTGGGATCCGTATGCCCGCGGCCTCATCATCGGTCTCACGCGCGATACGGGCATCGGGCACATCGCCCGTGCCACGGTCGACTCGATGGCGTATCAGACGCGCGACGTGCTCGAGCTGATGCAGCAGGAAGCCGGGCTGCCGTTGGCGAATCTGAAAGTCGATGGGGGCGCGGCGGCGAACAACTCGCTGCTTCAGTTCCAGGCGGATTTGCTCGGGTCGGCTGTGCGCCGCCCGATTGTCGCGGAGACGACCGCGCTCGGTGCCGCGTATCTGGCGGGGCTTGCCGTCGGCTATTGGGACGGCACTGAGGACGTCAGCCGGAACTGGGCGGTCGACCGCACGTTCGAGCCGGAGATGGCCTCCGACGTCCGCGAGCGGCTATATGCTGGCTGGAAGAAGGCCGTGGCACGATCGCTCGACTGGGCAGAGCGATAGCCGCTGCTGCCCACGGACACGCTCAGCCACGGACAGAACACGGATTTCGGGTTCGCCACGGACGGACACGGACATACACGGATCTCGGGCGCCACGGACGGACACGGACACACCACGGATCTCGGGGCCACGGACGGACACGGACACCCACGGATCTCGGGGCCACGGACGGACACGGACACCCACGGATTTCGGGTTCGCCACGGACGGACACGGACACCCACGGATCTCGGGGCCACGGACGGACACGGACACCCACGGATCTCGGGTTCGCCACGGACGGACACGGGCAGACACGGATCTCGGGCCGCCGCGGACGGACCGGAATTCGGCCGCCACGGACGGACACGGACACGCACGGATCTCGGGAAATTGGTTAAATTACGTGTCGCGCGCCGCTCACGTGGAGGCGGGGATTGCCCCGCAACTAGCGGCGCCCGCGGGCCTGAGGGCCCGCCTCCACAATCCGGACACCGACGGATCGCATGAAGGTAACGTTTTTCGCGATCGCTCTCGCAGTCGCCTTTCAGAACGGGCCACAACTGTCCGCGCAAGCCGCGCCGGGTGTGCTCGTGCTGCAGAAGAAGGCGGACTCACTGGGGCTCTACGACTCGATGACGGCTCAGAGAATCTGGACGGCAGCGGTGGGCGTCAAGCCGCACGAGATGGTGCTGTCGGCGGGCGATCGGTTCGCGTATGTCACTGACTACGGCGTCGATACGTACACCGACACGGCCGAGGGCGGGCGCACCATCTCGGTCGTCGATCTTGCACAAGGACGCCGGGTGGGCACGATCGATTTGGGTCGGTTCCGCCGTCCGCACGGCATTACGCTTGGATTGTCGGGCCGTGCGTACGTGACCGTCGATCGCCCGGCCGCTGTGATTGAAGTAGATCTGGAGGCGCGGCGAGTGGCCGGCGAGCACCTGCTGGATCAGGTCCTGCCGCACATGGTGGCCGTCAGTCCCGACGAACGGTTTCTGTACGCGGCGAATGCCGGCTCTGGGACGGTTTCCATCATCGATCGTCGAGCCAGCGGTACGACGAAGCACGTCCGCGTCGGTGGAGTCCCGATGGGCCTTGCGCTCGACCGCGCCGGCGAGCGGCTGTTCGTGGCGACGCGGGAAGCCAACGTCGTTGCGGTGATCGAGTGCAGCACAGGTCGAGTCGCTCGGCAGATTCCGCTCGAGGGACGCCCCGCGCGACTGCGGCTCACGCCCGATGACCGGTATCTCGTGGTCACGCTGATCGGCTCGGGCGACCTCGTGGTGGTCGATTCGGCGTCGTCGCGCGAAGTTGCCCGACTCCGCATTGGCGCCGCCGCCGAGGGTGTCACCCTCGACGCGAGGAGCGGTTTTGGCTATGCGTCCGCCCAGGGCGCAAATACGGTCGTGAAGTTCTCGTTGACAGACTGGCGCCGGGTGCTGGACATTGCCACAGACGGGTCGCCAGATCCGATCGAGGTCATTCAGCTGCGGAAAACGCGATGACGATGCTCCCTCGCCAGATCCTCGTGGCGCCACCGATTGAACAGCATGCGCTGGTCGATCCGGTTTCCGACCTGCGAGATCGGCTCAGCGCCGCGTGGTCGAACGAAGACTGGGCGGGGAAGCGGGTCGCTGTCGCCGTGGGGAGCCGGGGCATCGATCGCATCGCCGACATGGCGGCGACAGTGGTGGCGTGGCTGCGGGCCCGAGGTGCCGACCCGTTCGTGATGCCCGCGATGGGCAGTCACGGCGGCGCCACGCCGGAGGGTCAACGAGGCGTCCTCGCGACGTATGGTGTCACCGAGGCGGCAATGCTCGCGCTCCATCGACGCCTCCATGGACGTCGCCGAAATTGGCGAGACCATCGCCGGCGCCCGTGTCGTGGTTTCGTCGGTGGCGCTCGGCGCCGATGCCATCGTGTTGATGAATCGCGTGAAGCCGCACACGGACTTCGACAGTGCCGTCCTCGGCAGCGGACTCCTGAAGATGTCGGCGATTGGGCTTGGCAAGGCCGAGGGTGCGTTCCGCTGCCATCGCGCGGCGTCGGCTGTTGGGCACGAGACGGTGATTCGGGGGGTATCGGCGGCCGTGCTCGCGCGATTGCCTCGGCCGTATGGCATCGCGCTCGTCGAAGATGGCGCGCACCAGTTGGCGCGCGTCGAATTGCTGCGCGGCCCGGAGATCGCGGAGCGTGAGCCGGCGCTGCTGGCGATGGCGCGCAAATGGATGCCGGCACTCCCGCTGCCGGAGCTCGACGTGCTCGTCATCGATCAAATCGGGAAGAACATCAGCGGGTCGGGCATGGATACGAATATCGTGGGCCGCGGCGTTGATACAAGGCCGATGGCCAACCGCCGGTCGGTCATCAAAGTGATCGTCGTACGGGGGCTCACGCCGGAGAGCGGCGGCAACGCGGTCGGCATAGGGCTGGCCGACATCGTGTTGTCGTCGCTCGTCGACGACATGGATCCCATCAGCACCTACACCAACGCGGTGTCGGCGCTGACGCCGGCGACCGCGCGTATCCCGATCAACTTTCGGACCGACGCCGAGTGCATGCGGGCGGCGCTGCGCATCGCGGCGGCCGATCCGGTGGCACCGCGCATCGCTCGCATTCGACACACGCTCGCGCTCGACCGGATCGTCCTCTCTGAGGGCTGTCGGCCGTCTCTCGCGCCTGACGTGAAGGTCCTCGTGCCGCCGACCGACTGGCAGTTTGATGGGGCCGGCAACTTCGACCCCACGACGGATTTGCTGGCGCAGGTGCTTAGCACAGGTGCTTAGCCCGGATCCACCCGCCACTTCTCACTTCCCACTCCACTTGGCACTTCCCATTTTGCACTTGGCACTGCAGTAGATGTCCATAATCCGCCAACGTCCTTCCGACTCCGATTTCAGCGTTCCCTCTTTCCGTCTCGATGGTCGCGTGGCCCTCGTGACCGGCGGAAGCCGGGGCCTGGGACTGGGCATCGCGCTCGCCCTCGCCGAGCAAGGCGCCGATATCGCCATCGCGGCGCGCGGCGCGGCTGAGCTCGAGCAGGCGGCCGACGCCATCCGCGCGCGAGGCCGCCGCGCGCTACCGATCGCCGTGGACATCGGCGCGAGAGACGCGCCGGAGATGCTCGTCGAGCGGACGGTGAGCGCTCTGGGCAGCCTCGACGTGCTGATCAACGGCGCCGGCATCAACCTGCGGAAGCCTGCCGGGGCGTTTCGCCGCGAGGATTTCGAGGGACTGATGCGGATCAACCTCGAGGCGGCCTTCTTCATCTCGCAGGCTGCCGGGCAGGTGATGAGGGAGCGGCGCTGGGGGCGGATCATCTGCATCGGATCGATTGCCGCGGAGGTGGCGATTCCGAACATCGCGCTGTACGCGATGTCGAAGGGCGGACTTCGCCAGATGGTGAAGTCGCTGGCGCTCGAGTGGGCGCGCGACGGCGTGACCGTCAACGCGATCGCGCCGGGACGCTTCTGGACGAAGATGACCGACGCCATCTTTTCCGACGATCGGCTCTACGAGAGCGCGGTGCGAGTGATTCCGATGGGCCGGCCCGGCGTGCCCGCAGATCTGGCCGGGGCCGCGGTGCTCCTGGCCTCAGATGCGGGAAGCTACATCACCGGCCAGTCGCTCGTCATCGATGGCGGCTGGCTCGCCAGCGCCGGGGTCGAAGGGTGAGGCTCACACTGCTGCTGCTCGTCGCGCTGGCGCCGGGCGCGGCGCGAGCGCAGGGCAGCTACTCCGAGCGCGTCGATGCCTACGTCGCGAGCGAAATGGCCAGGGCACATGTGCCGGGCGTCTCGATTGCGGTCGTAAAGGCCGGGCAGATTGTGCTGGCGAAAGGCTATGGGCTCGCCAACGTCGAGCATCAGGTGCCCGTCAGAGCCGACACCGTGTTCCAATCAGGATCCGTCGGCAAGCAGTTCACGGCCGCCGCCGTGATGATGCTCGTCGAGCACGGCCGCCTGTCTCTCGACGACCGTATCGCCACGCGTTTTCCCGAGGCGCCGCCGCGTTGGCAGAGGATCACCGTCCGGCATCTTCTCACCCACACGGCGGGCACCACCGACTATCCCGACGACTTCGATTTCCGTCGCGACTACACCGAGCGTGCCCTGATTAGGCGTGCGGCCTTGATTCCCCTCGCGTTCACGCCGGGTTCGAAGTGGGCGTACAGCAACCTCGGATACATGATCCTCGGCGCGCTGATCCGAAGGGTTACCGGCACGTTCTACGGCGACTTCCTCCAGGAGAAGATCTTCCGCCCGCTGAAGATGTCGACGGCTCGCATAATCAGCGAAGCCGACATTGTCCCGAACCGTGCGGCCGGATATCGCCTGGTCAAGGGGGAGCTGAAGAACCAGGAATGGGTGTCGCCGACCCTGAACACCACGGCTGACGGCTCGCTGTACCTGAGCATCCTCGATCTCGTGAAATGGGATGCCGCCCTCTACACCGAGACGATTCTTCGAAAGACGAGCCTCGATCAGATGTGGACGCCCGTGAAGCTCAGTGCTGGCCAGACCCACCCCTATGGTTTCGGCTGGGCGCTCGGCCGCATTCGTACCCACCGCATCATCGAACACGGCGGGTCGTGGCAGGGATTCAGATCGGCCATCGTGCGGTTCCCGGACGATCAGTTCACGGTCATCGTGCTGGCCAACCTTGCGCAGGCCGAGCCAACGCGTATCGCGCACGCGCGCGGCGGCGATCTACGATCCGGAGCTCGAGCCGATGGCCGGACAGAAGTGAATGGCCGCCCGACGCCCACTCGATCGCCTGCGAAAGATCTGCCTGGCACTGCCCGAAGCGCACGAGGTGAAAGCCTGGGGAGAGCCGACCTTCCGCGTGCGGAACAAGCTGTTTGCCATGTATGCGGATGCCGGCAATCACCATGGCAGCGGACGCTCGGCCGTCTGGTGCAAGTCGTCGCACGTCACCCAGGACCTGCTCGTGCGCTTGCAACCGGAGCGCTTCTTCGTGCCGCCGTACGTCGGCGGACAGGGATGGGTCGGCATCTACCTCGATCGGCAGACCGACTGGAAGGCCGTGGCCGACCGGCTCCGGGATGGATACCGCATGGTGGCCCCGAAGCGGCTCCTGCCGCTGCTGCCCGGATAGTCTTGGGCGCGTTGCCCCGACTTCACCTATCCTTACAGCTCAGTCAGGTTCCAGGAAGGCGGTATGGTCCGTGCGCGCGAGAGATGTCGCAATGATTAAACGCGGGTGGTACTCGGCCAGCGGTGTTCTGCTTGTCGTCCTGCTGTCGGTCTCCGGAATGGTGCAGCCAGTCATCGCTGTGGGCCAAGGCTCCGATGTGCCGAAACCGACGACCGTCGAGAGCAAACCGCCAGAAATCCCTCGCCAGCCGCCGGCCTCGGCCCAGCCGGTCGCACCAGTCGCCGAGGCCGCACCGGCAAGCGAACACTTCACGCTCACGTACAACAACCGGCCGATTACGACCCTTCGGGCCCGCGTTCTCCTTCGTCCGCCGCGTGAACGGGCCGAGGCAATCGTCCGGCGGCTCGATGCGCTCGTTGACGATGGCCTCACAGGTCCGATCTCGACAAAGAAGGGCAGCGACGGCGTTCTCGTCCTCGTGGCGTCGCGGCCGGTCTTCGGCCTCGCTCCGGCCGACGTGGACGAGCTCGCCGGTGAAACGCTCGATGCGAGGGCGAATCAGGCTGTCGTTGCGCTGGGCCAGGCGCTGAACGAAGCCGTCGAGCTTCGGACTCCCTCCATCTTGTTGCGCGGCGCCCTTCAAGCGGTCGGGGCGACGCTCGCCTTTTTCGTGCTGCTCTGGGGAATTCGGCGAGCACACCGCGTGGCCGCGACGCGTCTCGTTGAGATGGCGTCACATCAGTTGGAGCGATTTCCGGTAGGCGACCCGGCGCTCGTACGCGCCTCGCGTGTGCTCGAGTTCGCGCGTCGGCTGGTGACGCTGGCCACGCTGAGCGCGGCCGCGATCGTCACCTACTCGTGGCTGACGTTCGTGCTTCGGCGCTTCCCGTACACGCGACCCTGGGGAGAGTCGCTACGGGAGTTCTTCTTCAGCACCGCGGCTCACCTGGGCCTCGGGTTCATGCGCGCGATGCCGGGCCTCTTCACCGTCGCCGTCATCTTCCTGATCACGCGCTTCTTCGTCCGGCTGGCGAACCTGCTGTTCGAGGCCGTGGAGCAGAATCGTGTCAGCCTGCCCTGGGTCTACCCGGAAACGGCGCAGCCCACACGGCGCCTGGTTGTGGCGCTGCTCTGGCTTTTCGCCGTTGTGGTGGCCTACCCGTACCTTCCCGGGAGCGGAACCGACGCGTTCAAGGGAGTGAGCGTGTTCGTTGGCCTGATGATTTCGCTCGGTTCGAGCGGCATCATCAGCCAGATGATGAGCAGCTTCATGATCACTTACTCGCGGGCGCTCAAAGTCGGCGACTACGTCCGGGTTGGTGATGTCGAAGGCACCGTGACTCACATGGGCATGCTTTCGACGAAGGTGAAGACGCCAAAGCGAGAGGAAGTCACGATTCCCAATTCCGTGCTCGTCTCGAACACGACCACCAACTACTCGAAGTTTGCGGAGTCGGACGGCGTCTATGTGCCGACATCGCTCACCATCGGCTACGACACACCGTGGCGTCAGGTGGAAGGGTTGCTCCTGACGGCGGCCGATCGCACGCCGGGTGTGCGGCGACAGCCGAAGCCCGTCGTCTTTCAGACGGCGCTCCAGGACTTCTACGTCCAGTACACGCTGCTTGTGTCGCTCGAGAAGCCGGATTTGCGCGGTCCGATTCTGAACGCGCTGCACGCGAACATTCAGGATGCGTTCAACGAGCACGGCGTGCAGATCATGTCGCCCAACTACGAAGCCGATCCGGCCGGGCCGAAGATCGTCCCGAAAGAGCGATGGTTCGACGCACCCTCTCGACCAGAGGCGTCCGCGGGGGCCGATCGGCCGGGGATTGTCCCCGCCGGCGGGGCTATAGCCCCGGATCCACAAGATTAGGGAGCCCCGGCTTCACGGCGGATCGCTGCGGGCACGCGGGGCTGAAGCCCTGCCGCCACAAAGGTTGCTGCCGGAGCAAAACTATTTCGCGGGCAGCTTCTTGATGATGTCCTGCACGGCCTTGTTGATGCGTGCGGATCGCGCCTCGTCGGACAGCTCGCGGTTCACTTCCGTCTGCGCGATTCCGCGCCACACGACGGTCTTGAGCGCTGGCGCCACAACGTCGATGACCAGCGAGCCGCGCTCGAACGCCCGCATGTAGTTGGTCGCCTGCTTGATTGGCGGCAACCCATATTCGGCCACGCTCGGCAGGAAATGGCCCATCTCCGTGGACGATGTGGCGGGCATGACGAGCAGGTAGTAGTTGACGAGCAGGTCGGTCTTTCCACCAGGCGTGCGATTCAGTCCGCGCGTGGCCAGCTCCTTTTCCACGGCCTGGGTGATCACAGGGTCCAACTGCTCCTTCACCTGCTTCGGATCGTCAAACGACGTCGACATCATCTTCACGTCGCCGGCGCCGTCGGGATGCCAGTCCCACGTGTGGAGATTGCTGAAGCTGAAGCTCTTGTCTCGCTGGGTCCGTATCTCCACCTTCGCCGCCGACGCGGCACCCACGAGGCCGGCAATGAGCGCGAAGCACACCATCACGTGTCGCATGTATTTCTCCTTCATTCCAAGCAACCGCTCGGTCGCGGTTGGACATCGTTACCGCGCGCGCTTCTTCCAGCTGGCCGTTGCGGTCGGCTGTCCAGAGGCGTCGATCGTCGAAAGTTTCAGCACGTCGCCTTCGAACTCGTAGCGGCGCAGGAGATCGGGGCTCACTTCGGCCGGCAGCGCTTTTTCCGGGCCCTGCGCGTCCATCAGCCGCAGCTGGTGCTTCTCGGGATCGATGACCGCCCGCCCCTTGAACGACAGGAGCGGCGCGCCCGCGCCGGCCGTTGCGCCCTCCTGCTCGATCCTTCCCATGATCGTCAGGTTCCCGTACGCGTCGTACGTCAGCACCGCATTCGCCTTGTGCGCGACTTTCTCGCCGCCCGCTGGATAGGTTTCAAGTCCGGTCAGCTCCCACGTGCCCTCGAGCTGGCGTCGCGTGGACTCGAGCGATCCGGCACCGGTGTCGACGGTGCCAACTTTGATTGGCCGCTGGCGTGCCGCCGGTGCACACGCGGCGCCAACGCCGATCGCAAGCGCCAGCCCGCCCGCGACTGCCGCAGGCCATCCCGTCCTCGCCTGCCGGATGCTCAGACACGCCTTGCTGTCCGCGCGCGTGCCCTGCGGAAGATCCAGGGGCGGCCCCTGAGGCCCGGGGCCAGGAGCCTGGGCCCAAATTTCTGGAGGATGTATGCGACGCGCGGTCATTGGGGTCATGGGGGCTGTCCTCATCTCGGTCGTTACTCACGCTGGGTCGAAGTATAAGACCACGTGGAGGGCATCCGATGCCGGACAATTGTCGTTTGCTGGAAAGAAAGTCGCGGCGCTCGTGATCAGCAGTGACGATTCCTTGAGCCAGGGGCACCACCGCGACGCCGTCTTCGTCGGCCGTCACGATGTCGCCAGGATTCACCAGGACGCCGGCGCACGTGACCGGCACGGCCGTCGCCATCAGGCCTCCGATGCTCGCGTAAGTCGTCACCATTTTCGAGCACCATGACGTAGACAGATCCAGCCGGCGCGGAGTCAATAGCGTCCAGCATTCCTCGCGACGCCGCGGTGCCCTCCTTGTGCTCTTCCTTCTTCAATTGGACCGTGACGGCTGGTCCAGCGAACTTGGTGGGAGAGAGCGGCCGCATGTCATGTGACATGTAGGCGCGCTGTCCGTAGAGCTGCTCCATGGCATCGGACACCGAGGCGACTTCGACCATCCGGAAGCCCTCGACGGGTGAGACATCTGCCGGCTGCGCGGTGACCCATGCCGCGCTGCAAAGCACCGGCACGACCAGCCAAAGGACTACGCGTCTCATCATCAGTGCCCCGTTTTCTTGACCTTGGTGCGTGATCAGACGGACTGTCGCGTCGTACCTACACGAGCAGCCCTACGGGGTGTCAAGGAGAAACGAAGACGCGCCGCTGCCTACCCAGGAACTCACGTGAGTTCGTCAACTCCCAACCTCAAACTACCAACACCCAAAGGGTACTCCTCTCGGGCGATGACGATTGGCAGTTGGAAATTGGGAGGTATCTGTTTAGCGGGTCAGTGAACGCTGACCCGCATTTCCCGCTTGTACTTTGATCGGCGATTTGGCATAACTGCGGCGTGCCGCAGCGTGACGAGCCGCCGCCCCCGCGACCCCCGGAGCAGATCATCGACGAGCTGCAGCGCGACAACGCGCGGTTGCGGGAGGATCTGCGCCGGTCGGAAGCGGAGCGCCAGCGACTGCGTCGCGAAAACGAGAAACTGAAAGACGAGCTCGAGGCGGCGCGGCGGGCGGTCTATCGGCAGGCGGCGCCCTTTTCGCGCGACACACGGGTCACCGCGCCGAAGCGACCGGGACGCAAGGCTGGCGCCGCCTATGGGCGCCGCGCGCATCGGCATCAGCCCACGCACATCGACGAGACCGACGAGGCGCCGCTCCCCGCCTGGTGTCCGTACTGCCACGGCACGGTGCGCCGCGTGCGCGTCGCCACCCAATACCAAGAAGAGCTCCCCGTGCAGCGACCGCACGTGCGCCGCTTTGACGTCCATATTGGACAGTGCACGCAGTGTCGTCGGCGCGTGCAAGGGCGCCATCCGCTGCAAACCTCCGATGCGCTCGGCGCCGCCGCCGTGCAGCTGGGCCCCCAGGCCGCCGCCTTCGCGGTGTTGCTCAATAAGCGGTACGGACTGGCCTACGGCAAGATTGCCGCGCTGTTGCACGACCGCTGCGGCCTGACGGTCACGCGGGGCGGGCTCGTCCACACCGTCCATCGGGCCGCGCGCCAGGCGCAGCCCACCTACGACGGCTTGTGCGCGACGGTGCGCGGCAGTCCCGTCGTGAGCGTCGATGAAACGAGCTGGCGCGTGGACGCGGTGCTGCAGTGGCTGTGGGTCGGGACCACACCGGACACGACCGTCTACGCGATTCTGCCAGGGCGCGGGCTGGCGCAGGCCGCCTCGGTCATCGGGCTCGACTATCCCGGCGTGCTGCAGCACGACGGCTGGCATTCGTATCGCTATTTCACCGCCGCCGCCCACCAGACGTGTCTTGCGCATCTGCTGCGGCGCTGTCGTGTCCTGCTCCTCGACGATCCGGGGCATCCCTGGGTCACCGCCGTGAAGGCCCTCCTGCAGGCCGCGCTCGCAACGCGCGATGCCTATCACGTCGGTGCCGTGTCGGAGCATGGCCTCGCCGTCGCGCGCGGCCACTACCTCGAGCGGCTCGGGCGCCTGCTGGCGCGTCGGCCCAGTTGCCATCGCCGCCTTGCGCTGTTTCAGCAACATCTGACGAACGAATTCTCGGCGATCTTCAGTTTTCTCTTCGAGCCGACCCTTGACGCGACCAATTGGCGCGCCGAGCAGGCCCTCCGGCCCGCGGTGGTGACCCGAACAACATGTGGCGGCGGCAACCGCACGTCACGCGGCGCCGCCAGCCAGCAAGTCCTCGCCAGTGTGCTCCGCACCGCTGCCCAACGCGACCTCGATGCGACCGACGTGCTCGTCACACTCCTCACTGCTCCAACGCCGACCGTCCCGCGCTCACTGCGCACCGCTCTCGCAGTACACTGACCCGCTAAACAGATACATTGGGAGTTGGGAGTTCTGACCGAAGCGATCTCGGTGTTAGGGAAGTCGAATGGGTTTGAGCGGGAACGTCGCCATGATGCTCCAGACGGCGCCTTCGGTCGACGTGCGCGCCGCGATCTCCCATTCGTAGCGCACGGTGACGAAACCGTAGACCGCGCGCTTCGAGGCGAGCGCGAGCGAGACTTCTGGTCCCAGCCCCCAGATCCGGTTCTTGCCACGCACCAGCAACGACCCCAGGCGCGAGTCGAATTGATCCTCGGTCAGCTTGAAAGTGCCGAAGTAGGCGAGACCCGCCGTCAGTCCGCCGCCGAGGAAGTCGGCGCCGACACCGCCCTCGAGGTTGAGAATGTTGCCGACCTTCGTGTCGCTGTCCTTCTTCTTGGAGAAGAAGTCGAACGTCGCCGCGGTCGCGGCGTGCACGCTCCGCCGCTCGTTCAGGTACACCGTTGTCCCCAGCAGGATCTCCTGTCCCCACATGCCGAGGCCGGTATTGTTCGACGCGCCGTCCTCGTAGCGCCCCGTCGGGAGGGCCAGGCCATAGGCGGCCGTGAAGTCGGCGCGGGGCCGTGTCCAGCCGATGTTGATCGGCTGGACGTACATGTCGGTCAGCCCGGCGCCGGGATTCGCATCGAAGTCCTCGGCGCCCTGCACGCGGTTGTTCGCCCAGGGCAGCACGGCGACAAAGCCGTAGTTGCCGCCGAACACCTTCTTCTGGGTCACGACGTTGAGGGCAACACCGTAGATGGCCGTGTTGATGTCGCCGGTGAGGATCTGATCGCCGTTGCGGTCCTTCACGGCGTCGGCCGTGTAGAACCAGAGCGGAACCGCGATGTAGACCCCGGGAGGGGGCTGTGATCCCGCCTTGAGGCCGGCATCGCCCTTGAGGTTGGAGCCGTTCAGTTGCGCGGCCGCAGTCGAAGGCAGCAGAAAGAGCGCCGCGGCGGCGGCGACGATCGTGATGGTCAGACGTGCCTGGATGCTTGTCATCTGTAGGTGTCGAGGAATAGTGAAAATGAAAATGACTCAATCGCCGAGGGGCGCTTTCACGCAACGGAATCCGAGATGGTTCGTGCCGGTTGTGACCTCTCCCTTGCCGCGCGTCCCGACCATGTAGCGCGAGCAGTACTCGTCGGTGCAGAGAAACGAACCGCCGCGATGGACGCGCTTCTTCTCGTGGGGTTCGTCGGGATCGAAGGGGATGTCAGGCCCGTGCGGATTACGGGCAACGGTTCCCGCCGACGCCAGCTGCGCGTAGTAGTCGGGGCGATACCAATCGGTGACCCACTCCCAGACGTTGCCGCCAACGTCATACAGGCCGTAGCCGTTCGCGGGAAACTGCGCTACCGGCGCAATGCCGGTGAACGTATCGGCGCCGGCGTCGCGATCGGGGAAGTGGCCCTGGTGGGTATTGGCCATCCAGCGGCCGTTCTTCTTGAATTCGTTCCCCCAGGGGAAGACGGCGCCGCTCAAGCCGCCGCGCGCCGCGAATTCCCACTCCGCCTCGGTCGGCAGACGCTTGCCAGCCCACTGCGCGTAGGCGAGGGCGTCCTCATACGCGACATGCACGACCGGAAGCCGTTCCTTCGCCTGGATCGAGCTTTTCGGGCCGAGCGGATGACGCCAGTTCGCGCCGTCGACGTACGCCCACCACTGAAAATGATCGTTCAGCGGCACGGCGTGATTGGGAGGCGAGAAGACCACCGAACCGGCCGTCAGGTCTGCCGGCGCCACCGTGGGGAAGTCCTCTTGCCGCGGCTTTCGCTCGGCGACGGTCAGGTAGCCGGTCGCCTTGACGAAGGCGGCAAACTGCTCGTTGGTGATTTCGGTGGTATCTATCCAGAAACCGTCGACGTAAGTGCGATGCACCGGCCGCGAATCCGTGGTCGCCTGCATCCCGACGGTGTCGTGCATGTCCGGCGGATCCTGCGCGCCCATTGAGAACTCGCCGCCGGGAATCCACACCATGCCGGATGGCGCGGGGCCCGGCGGGGGAGTCTTGTTTTCGACGGTGGGAAGAAACGGCGATGACGCCGGCATCCCCTTCGCCGGCGCGCTCGGCGCACTCGACGTGCTCGCGGGCGGGCTGGGTGCGCTCGCGCCCGTCTTCGAGCGCATCGCCCCAACGACGAGGACAACCGCGACAGCGGCGATCACGCCGGCCACCCATGGCCACGCCTTTCGGGAACGGCTCTGAGGTGGCACACGTGCGACCGGCTTGGTGCGGCGCTTAGTCATCTTGCGTCAGGCTCTTGCTCGCATCGCAACGCCTCGCCTACTTCACGGCGACGGTCACCTGCTTGATCGTTCCGGTGAACTGGTTCTCCCCGGTGGCATAGGCGGTGGTAACGGCGGAGTACAGGTCCATCCCCACATCGGCCGTCTCGACTCCGTAGACGAAGGGAATCGTGCGCGCGAACTTGCCGGTGCCGACCTGCTTGCCGTTGATCGAGAGCGTCCCGGTGCCGCCCGCTCCCGGCTTGCCGCCGCCGTCATAGGCGAAGTCGTAGGTGACGGTGACCGGGCCCGCCGGCAGGGACTCGCTGGAAGTGATGGTCGTCACCTGGCCCAGGAAGTTGTAGGCGAACGCAGGCTTCCCGTCCTTGACGTACAGGCTCCAGCCGCTGTGGGCGCCGCCTTGCGCGACGATGACGCCTGAACCGCAGCTTTCGAGCTCGGCGGTGATCGAGGAGCTCCGGTTCTTCACGTCGATGAAGGCGTTTTCCTTCATTCCGATCATGCCGGGGTAGAGCGTCAGCGACGTCCGGCCTCCCATGTACTCGGGACGCCCGGCGAGCGTGGCGTTGAATCGCTCCTGGGCCCGATCATCGAGCGGCAGCACGTTGTACTTGATCGCCTCCGCCATGAACGCCGCCTGCAGTTCCTTGAGCTTGTCGGGATACTGCGCCGAGACGTCGGTCGAACAGCTGTAGTCTTCCGCCCTATTGCACAGTTCCCATTTGTCGTCGGCATACGAGGTGGCGCGCGGTTTCGGCTCCCATGCGACCTTGTGCAGGGTGGTGGCGTACCAGCCGTCCTTGTAGATGCCGCGGTTCCCGTAGATCTCGTAGTACTGGGTCGTGTGCGTCGACTTCGCCTGCGCGTCGTCGAACGAATAGATCATGCTCACGCCTTCGATGGGCTTCTGGACGACGCCGTTAACCATCCTCGGCTGTGGCAGCCCCGCTGCCGCGAGCACCGTCGGAGCGACATCAATCAGGTGGTGATATTGGCCGCGGAGCTCGCCTTTCGCCTTGATCCCTTTCGGCCAGGACACGATCGCGCCGTTAGAGGTTCCGCCCAGTTGCGTGTGGAGCTGCGAATACGCAAACGGCGTGTTGTCCCCGAACGACCATCCCGCCGGTGGTGTCATCGCGGAGTGCGGCCCACCAACCTCATCGAGCGTCTCGAGTTGATACTGCAGCGTCTCCGGCGACTGATTGAACGTGCTCATAGTGTTGAACACGCCGAGCCGTCCGCCGTTGGGGCTCGCGCCGTTGTCGCCTGTCACGTAGATGATCAGGGTGTTGTCCAGCACGCCCACGTCTTCGATCGCTTGTACGACGCGGCCGATCTCGTGGTCGGTCAGCTCGGCAAACGCCGCGAACAGCTCCTGATAGCGGATCGCGACCTTTTTCTCGTCGGCCGTCAGCGTGTCCCAATCCGGCGCAATGGCGGCTTTGGCGGTGAGCTTGGTGTTCTGCGGGACGATGCCGAGTTTCTTCTGGCGGGCCAGAATCTCTTCGCGGTACTTGTCCCAGCCCTCATCGAACTTGCCCTTGTACTTGTCCCGCCACTCTTTGGGCAGCTGAACCGGATCGTGCATGCCCTGGGCCGGGTAGTAGATGAAGAACGGCTTGTCGGGATTCAGAGACTTTTGAGCCCTGATCCACTGGATCGCACGATCGGCGAGATCGGTCTGATAGTAGTAATTCGGGTCCTTCGATGGAGGGGCGAGCGTCGTGTTGTCGTGGGCCACCGGCGTGAACTGGTCGGACTCGCCGATCACGTTGCCATAGAACTTCTCGAACCCGAGGCCCGTGGGCCACTGGTCGAATGGTCCCGTGAGGCCGCTTTCCCACGGCACATATTCGTGCGACTTGCCGAACATCGCCGTGCTGTACCCGTTGAACCGCAGGATCTTGGCGAGGGGCGCCACGCCGTTCGGCAGGACGGACGTCTGCCCCGGAAACCCCGTCGCCATTTCCGAGATGGTGCCCATGTTGGCGCTGTGCGGATTGCGCCCCGTGAGCAGCGCGACACGGCTCGCCGAGCAGATCGGCGACGTATGGAAGTTGGTGTAGGTCAAACCGTTCTTCGCGAGGCGCTCGATCGTCGGCAGGTGCATGACGCCACCGAACGTCGTCGAGCCGGCGTAGCCGAAATTATCGAGCAGGATCACCAGCACATTGGGCGCGCCCGCCGGTGCTTTGACCTCGAAGATGGGTGGCGCCTTGGCTTTGCGGGCGTCGAGCTCGGTGATCGCGGGATACACCGGCTCCGCGATCGGCAGCACGGTCCGGTCGAGGGCGTCCCCTCCCGGTCCCGCGCTCGGCGCTTGCGTGGCATGCGTGGACGCCAAGGCCGTCGTCAGTAGTGCGGCGAGCACGAGAGCGAAAATGCCTGTCAATAAGCGTCTCACGGTGTTCTCCTATTGACTAGCTCAGGGGGGCGGCGGTTTCGGCAGAGGTCATCGTTGTTGTCTCAACCTGGCCCGTGCTTTGACCTTTCGTTTACTTCGCACCGCCCTCAGGCTGCTGGAGTTTTTCCAACACCTGATCGAGCGAGAAGCTGCCGGCTTTCTGTCGAGGCGGGAACTCGCGGTAGGTCATCAAATGCTGTGCCACGAAGGCCTGCGCCGGGACCAGCACGAATGCATGCTCGGCGCGCCAGCGTTCCCAGGCGCCCGCGTGCACGGCCAGTTCGAACGGATCGGCCCGCAGGTCGAAGAGTTTGGGGAAACGGAGCGGGACCAACGGATCCTGCCAGACGTCGAACCCTTCGGCACGCTGCTCGAGGAAGAGAATCTTCCAGCGATCGTAGCGTAGGCCTGCGAGCTCGCCGCTGTCCGTCCAATAGAAGAACTCCTTGCGAGGGTCGGGGCCGGAGCTATCGAGCAGCGGGCGCAGATCGTAGCCATCGAGGTGCACCTTGAAGGTCTTGCCCGCGGCCTGATACCCCGTCAGCAGCTTGTCCTTTCCCTTCGGCTCGCCCGCTGCGGCCACGAGCGTCGGCACGAAGTCTTCATGCGACGTGATGTCGTTGATTTCGGTCCCAGGCTTGATCACGCCCGGCCAGCGCATTACCAGCGGCGCGCGGTAGCCGCCTTCCCAGCTCGTATTCTTCTCGCCCTTGAACGGCGTCGTGCCGCCGTCGGGCCAGGAGAACGTCTCCGCGCCGTTGTCGGTCGTCCAGACGACGATGGTGTTGTCCGCGATGCCCAGGTCATCCAGCTTCTTCAGGAGCTGGCCGACCATGCCGTCGAATTCGGTCATTCCATCGGCCACGAGGCCCAGCCCGGTCTTGCCTTCCGATTCGGGCCGGAGATGCGTGTAGATGTGCATGCGGGTCGAGTTGAACCAGGTGAAGAACGGCTTACCCGCCTTGTGCTGACGCTCGATGAAATCGAGCGACGCGTTGAGCACCTCCTCGTCGATCGTTTCCTGCCGTTTCTTGGTCAGCGGGCCGGTGTCCTGGCATGTCTGCTTGCCAACGCGGCCGAAGCGCGGATCCTCGGTGGCATCGTCCGTATCCGTGGCTTTGCACTTGAGGACGCCGCGTGGGCCGAACCGGGCGCGGAATTCGGGATTCTTCGGGTAGTCGGGATGTTCCGGCTCATCTTCGGCATTGAGGTGATAGAGATTGCCGAAGAACTCGTCGAACCCGTGCGCCGTCGGCAGCATCTCGTTGCGATCGCCGAGATGGTTCTTGCCGAACTGACCCGTCGCATACCCCTGCGGCTTCAGCAGTTCGGCAAGCGTCGGGTCTTTCTCGGAGAGCCCTTCTTTGGCGCCCGGCAGGCCTACTTTCAGCAAGCCAGTGCGGAAGGTGGATTGACCGGTGATGAACGCCGCGCGCCCCGCCGTGCACGACTGTTGCGAGTAATGGTCGGTGAAGATGGCGCCTTCCCGCGCGATGCGGTCGATGTTCGGCGTGCGATAGCCCATCATCCCGCGGTTATAGGCACTGACGTTCCAGTAGCCGATGTCATCGCCGAAGATGACGAGGATGTTTGGCTTCTTCGCGGCTTGAGGCCCAGGTGTTGCCGCGGTCCGGGCTGGAATCGCGGTCGTCTGGAGGACGAGGGCGCTGATCACGCAGCCCACAGCGTAGACTGCGCGCTTCACTCCCGTTCGTGCTGCTGACTGTAGCTCGTTCTTCAGATTCATCATTGTCTTCTCTCTTCTCGCGACCGGGTCATCTCCCAAAGTCGGTCATGTTGACCGCCTTGGGATTGGGGTATTTCTCGAGCGTCTTCAGGTAATCGCCGATGACTTTCAGGTACGGACCGATCACCCAGGCGTTGGTGCCGACGACGTTCACCTCTTCGCGCGGGTCCGCCTCGATGTTGAAGATCGCCGGGAAGCCGTTCCCCTCGGCGCGGTGGCCGGCGAGGCCGCTCATCGCCGGGTTGCCCGCGGTCATCATGAACTCCTTCGGGTAGATGCGGTACGCCCGCCAGCGCACCGCTGCGACTTCCTCACCGATGAAGCTGATCAGACTTTCGCGGTTGGATTTCTCCTGCTTACCGGTCAGGAAGGCGCCCTGGTCCACACCATCGATCGGCCGGTCCGCGGGCACTGTCGCGCCGATGAAACCGGCGAGGGTTGGGAACCAGTCGTGGACTGACATCATCTCGTTGCTGACGCGCGGCGCAATTCTTCCGGGCCACTTGATCATGCCGACGGTGCGGATCGAGCCCTCGAGAGCATCGCCGAGCTCGCCGCGAAACGGGCCGTTGAAGCCCGGACGCGTGTCGGACGGACCGGCGGTTGGTGCTGCCGCGTTGTCCGAGAGCCAGAGCACGATGGTGTTGCCTTCGACGCCGGCGGTCTTGATCGCGTCCAGCACCTGGCCGGTGCAGTAGTCGAGCTCCATGATCGCGTCGCCATACGGACCGATGCGCGACTTGCCCTCGAACTCGGGCGCCGTCCGCGTCGGATAGTGGGTCTGCGTGAAGCCGACGTAGAGAAAGAATGGCTGCTTCGCTTTCGCCTGCCGCTCGATGAACCCCACCGACGCCTTGGCGATGTCGCCCTCCACCTGCTTGCGATACTCCACGGTGTAGGGCTGCACCTTCTTCACGCCGCCGCTGCCGTCGGATTCCCAGATCCAGGGCTCGGCGGCCGCGATCGCTGCCTCTGGCATCCCGGCGCGCTGCATGGACTCGCGATACAACGTGCCGTCCGTGGACTCGAACACGCCGACGTGCAGCTCGTCGAAGCCCTGACGCGTCGGCCAGCTCACCTCGCTCGAGCCGAGGTGCCACTTGCCGGCCAGCGCGGTCGCATAGCCCTGGCTCTTGAACAGCTCGCCCAGCGTGATTTCGCTCGCCTGCAGCGTATTCGGCGTGCCGCCGACGATGACCGTGCTGAGACCCAGCCGCTGCGAATAGCGGCCGGTCATCAGCGCCGCGCGCGACGGCGTACAGGCCGGTTCCACCAGGTACTGCGTGAGACGCAGGCCCTGGGCGGCGATCGAGTCGAGGCGCGGCGTCGGCATGCCGCGGACCTCGCCCGCGCCATACGCACCGATGTCCCCGTAGCCGACGTTGTCGGCGAGCAGGATGACGACGTTGGGCTTGGTCTGGGCGAACGCCATCGAGCTCGCCATGCTCATCATCACAACCAGCATCCATATCCGCTTCATGACGCGCTCCCTGCCGTGTTCACGCGCGCTGTCGGGATCGATCCTTCGATCGGTGAGGACGCTTCATTGCGGTTTGCGATTCGCGACCGCCGCCTTCGCGGCGTCGCGCCGGTCCCGCTGAGCGCTGAGCAGGCGGTACGTGAGGTAGTACTTGTAGATGTTGCTGACGTAGGTGACGGTTTCGCGGCCGATACGCTCCGAGGCGACACGCTCGACGTTGCCGAACCACACGTTGGGATCGAGGCCTCGCTGTGCCGTCTCGCGCCGGAGCTGTCGCAGCCGTCCCGGGCCGGCGTTGTAGGAGGCAAACGTCATCAAGACCTTGTTCAGATTGTCCATGGGCTCGTCTTTGTAGTACCGGTCCATCATGAACCGCATGTACTTGACACCGGCGTGGATGTTCGCGTCGACCTCGTGGATGTCGCCGACGTTCAGCTCCTTGCCTGTCGGCGGCATGACCTGCATCACGCCGATTGCCCCAACCGGGCTCTTGACGTTCTGATCCAGCGTCGACTCCTGGTAGCCCTGCGCGGCCATCAACAGGTAATCGAGGTCGTATTGCGCTCCGTACTGCTTGAACAGTTCGACCACCGCCTGCAGCTTCTGACGCTCGGCGTCGGCCGCGGCGTTCTTCACGTACTTGACGTTCTGCAGGTACCTCCGCTCGAGCACGTTCCGGAAGGCGTCGCCCTTGCCGTGCTTCCGGATCCACGCGTTCACCTGCTCGCGGAGCCGGGGATTGTTCTTGCGAAACGCCACGGCGAGTTGCCCCCCCGATCGCACGCTGACATCCGGGTGGACAGTGATGCTGGTGAGCACCTGTTTCCAGAAGTCGGCCAGATAGTCGTCGACGATCGTGATCGGCGCGAGACCGGCGTTGACCATCTCGAGCACGTCATCGTCTTCGAGCACGCCGGGCGCCTCGTCGATCACGACGGCCGGCTTGCCGCGCGCCTTCAGCTGCGCGCTCAGGCGGGTGAGGGACTCGTGGTAGGCGCTCCCTTTTCGGACGAACACCGCCTGCCCGGCGAGATCGTCCACCGTGGCAATCGGCGGTGCCCCCGGCCCGGTGACCACGACCTGACTGACATTGGTGCGCGTCGGCTCTGAAAAGACCACCAGTTTCTCCAGTTCGGGCCGGACGGTGACCATCGCCGCGACCATGTCGACCTTGCCGCTGGCGAGTGCCGGATACAACTGATCGCGCGCGATCGGCACGATCACGACGTGCACCTTGAGGTTGCCCGTCTTCAAGGCCGTGTTCAGATCGGTCTCGAACGACTTCAGGGCCTCGTACGTGATCCCGTGCTCCTGTCCCTTGTCGATGAAATAGTGCGTGCGGTTGAAGGTCACGCCGACGCGTATTGCACGGCGCTTGAGCATCTCGTCGAAGTCACCGGTCAGTGGTCGGTCGATGAGGCCTCGTACGTCTTCCGGAAGCGCATCGTACGGGGAAGCGGTTGCGGGGATTGGCGCGTCATCGGCCGCCGACGGTGCCGCCGCCGTGGCCGGCGGGGCTGACGCCGGCGCCGCCGCCTCTTGCTGGCTGGAGCAGGCAGCGCTGGCCACGACGAGCAGGGCGGCAACGCCGCGAAACGCGCCAAACTGCATGGACAAGGGTTTCATGATTGACGCCTTCGTCTGTTGATGCTCGTCACCGCACTTCGAGCGTGATCTTGTCGATCGTTCCGGTGAAGCGCGTGTCCGGGCCGATGCCTATGCCCTCGGCGACCGGCGTCTGGTTGTCGATGCCGACATCAGCCGTCTCGTCCGCCGAAAAGATATTCGGCTGCGTCTTCTCGATCCGTCCCTCGGCGACCGGCTTTCCATTCACGGAGAGCGTCGCCTTCCCACCCTTGCCGGGGCCGCCGCCGTCGTAGGCGAAGTCGAGGACCACCGTGGCATGACCGGTGGGCAGGGCCTGCGGTGCGGTGACGCTATAGCGCGCCAGGCCGAGGAAGTTGTAGGTGTAGGTCGGCTTGCCGTCCTTCATGAACAGCGACCAGCCGCCGAAGCGGCCGCCCTGCGACAGGATGGCGCCGTTGGCGCCACTCGTCGGGATGTCGAGCTCCGCGGTGATCTTGCTCGAGCGGTTCTTGATGTTCATGAAGGTGTTTTCCATCATGCCCTGCATGCCCGGGTACAGCGTCAGCGAGGTGCGATCGCCGAGAAGATCCGGGCGGCCCGCCTGCGCGGGATTCATGCGCTCGATGGTCCGGTCGTCAATCGGCAGCACGTGGTACTTCTCGGCTTCCTTCATGAACAGCGCCTGCAGCTCCTTCAGCTTCGCCGGCTGCTGCGCGGCAAGGTTGTTCGTGAGGCTGAAGTCCTCCTTCACGTTGTAGAGGTCCCACACATCGGTGGTCAGCGGCCGCAGGTTGGTCGTTTCCCACGGTGCGCGGTGGATGGTGCGTGCCATCCAGCCGTCGCTGTAGATCGCGCGGTTGCCGAACATCTCGAAGTACTGCGTCGTGTGCCGCTCGGGCGCCTTCGCATCGTTGAACGCGTAGAGCAGGCTGGTGCCTTCGATTGGCGTCTGCACCACGCCGTTGACAGTCTTGGGCTCGGGCAAGCCGGCCGCTTCCAGAATCGTCGGGGCGATGTCGATGACGTGGGAGAACTGCGAGCGTAGGCCGCCCGGCTGCTTGATCCCCTTCGGCCAGTGGATGACCATGCCGTTCCTGGTGCCGCCGAAATCAGAGGCGACCTGCTTGGTCCAGGTGAACGGCGTATCGAACGCCACCGCCCAGCCGGCCGACATGTGCGGGAAGGTTTCCGGGCCGCCCCACTTGTCGATCAAGGGGATCAGGTCTTCCACCTTCTCGGCCACGCCGTTGAAATAGGTCATCTCGTTGTACATCCCGACGAAGCCACCCTCGGCGCTGGTGCCGTTGTCGCCGGCGATGTAGATGAACAGCGTGTTGTCCATCTGGCCGATGTCCTCGATCGCCTTCGCGAAGCGTCCGATCTCGCTGTCGGTCTGCTCCAGGAAGCCTGAGAACACTTCAGCCTGGCGGGCGAAGAGCCGCCGCTGATCTTCCGGCAGCGCGTCCCACGCCTTGATGTCCTTCGGCCGGTCGGCCAGCTTGGTGCCGGCGGGGATCACGCCCAGCTTCTTCTGCCGCTCGAGCGTCTCGGCGCGGACCTGGTCCCAGCCCTTGTCGTACTGCCCCTTGTATTTGTCCGCCCACTCCTTCGGCACGTGATGCGGCGCATGCGTCGCCCCGGTCGCGAAGTAGACGAAGAACGGCTTGTCCGGCGTCATCGACTTCTGCGCCTTCACCCAGTTGATCGCCTGGTTCGTCATGTCGACAGTGAAGTGGTAATTCGGCATCTTCGGCGGATCCACTTTGATCAGCCCGTCGTAGATCAGCGGGTACCACTGGTCGGTCTCGCCGCCAATGAAGCCGTAGAACTTGTCGAAGCCCTGGTGGGTCGGCCACCGATCGAACGGGCCCGAGACGCTGGTCTCCCAGGCGGCGGTCTCGTGCCATTTGCCGAATGCGCCCGTGCTGTAGCCGTTCAGGCGCAGCATCTCGGCCAGCGGCGCGACGCTGTTCGGGTTCTGCCCCGTGTTGCCGGGGAAGGCCGTGGAGCTCTCCATGATCGACCCGGTGTTGACGGTGTGATGGTTCCGCCCGGTCTTGAGGGCGTTGCGGGTCGGCGAGCACAGCGCGGTCGTATGGAAGTTGTTGAAGCGGAGGCCCGACGCGGTAAGCTTGTCCATGGTCGGCGTCCGTATCGGGCCGCCGAACGTGCTGGGCCCGCCGAACCCGACGTCGTCGATCAGCACGATCACGACATTTGGCGCGCCCTTCGGGGCTTTGACCTCGAACCGCGCCGGTGGCTTGGCGTTCCGGGCGTCGAGCTCGGTGTACGTTGGGGGTGTGGGCTCCGCCAGCGGCAGCACCGTGCGATCGGGCTCAGCGGCGGGTTTCGGTGTCTGTCCCTGCGCCTGAACGCCGGAGCCGGCCGCCCCGGAGAGGGCGAACGTGAGGCCGAGAGCTCCGAGAATGGCGTGTGCTTTCATGATCTCCTCGTCGAATGAGTCGGTGTTCGGATTCGAGTTGCATCACAGAAAATATCGAGGCGCGACCTCACTTCACGTCCACGCGCACCTTCTCGATGGTGCCGGTGAACTTGTTCCCGTGTTGCTGGTAGGCCGAGCTCACGTTGGTGCCCTCGTCCACGCCCACATCGGCGGCGTCGTCGGCTGAGAAGATGTTGGCGTTGGTGCGCTCGACGCGCCCGGATCCGACCTTCTTGCCGTTGACGGAGATCGTGCCGGTGCCGCCCTTGCCGCGGCCGTTGCCGTCGTAGGCGAAGTCGAGCTTGATCGTCGCCTTGCCGGGCGCGAGCGGCTCGCTGGAGTTGATCGTGTACTCCTGCAGCCCCACGAAGTTGTAGGTGTAGGCCGGCTTGCCGTCCTTGACGTACAGGCTCCAGCCGCCGAAGCGGCCGCCCTGGCAGAGGATCACGCCGTTGGCGCCGCCGGCGGGAATCTCCACGTCGGCGGTGATCGTCACCGACTGGTTCTTCACGTTGATGAACGCGTTCTCCATCATGCCGGTCATGCCCTCGTAGACGGTGAGCGACTTGCGGCCGGCCATCAGATCCGGACGGCCCGCCGTTGCCGGGTCGAACCGCTCGATCGACGCGGTCGTCGATCGGCAGCACGCGGTAGCGCTCGGCTTCCTTCATGAAGAGCGCCTGCAGCTCCTTCAGCTTGGCCGGATTGCTGGCGGCGAGGTCGTTGGTCTCGCTGAAGTCCTCGTCGACGTTGTAGAGCTCCCAGACGTCCTCGGCGAGCTTGTGTCTCGGCGCCGCTTCCCACGGCGCCTTGTGCACGGTGGCCGCGACCCAGCCGTCGTTGTAGATGGCGCGGTTGCCGAAGATCTCGAAGTACTGCGTCTTGTGCCGGTCCGCGGCCTTCGGCATCGTCGAAGGTGTAGACCATGCTGACGCCCTCCATCGGCGTCTGCTTCACGCCGTTGACCGTCTTCGGCTCCGGAATGCCCGCCGCTTCGAGCACCGTCGGCGCGATGTCGACCACGTGCTGGAACTGGCTGCGGATCTCGCCCTTCGCCTTGATGCGGGCCGGCCAGCTGACGACCAGCGGGTTGCGCGTGCCGCCGAAGTTGGACGCCACCTGCTTGGTCCACATGAACGGCGTGTTGCCGGCCACCGCCCAGCCCGCCGCCATGTGCGGGAAGGTCTCGGGCCCGCCCCACTTGTCGATGTTCTTCAGCATCTCCGGCACCGTCTCGGCGACGCCGTTGAAGTAGGTCATCTCGTTGAACATGCCGAACATGCCGCCTTCGGCGCTGGCGCCGTTGTCGCCCGACCTCGTAGATGATCAGCGTGTTGTCGAGCTCGCCCATGTCCTCGATCGCCTTCACGACGCGGCCGATCTCGTAGTCGGTGTGCGCCGCAAACGCCGCAAACACTTCCATCTGCCGCGCGAACAGCCGCTTCTCGTCCGCCGTGAGCGTGTCCCAGTCCTTGATGTCGGCGGGCTTGTCGGCCAGCTTGGCGTTCTGCGGGATGATGCCCAGCTGCTTCTGCCGGGCGAAGGTCTCCTCGCGGTACTTGTCCCAGCCGCCGTCGAACTTGCCCTTGAACTTCGCGATCCAGTCCTTCGGCACGTGATGCGGCGCGTGCGTGGCGCCGGTGGCGAAGTAGGTGAAGAACGGCTTGTCCGGCGTCAGCGACTGCTGGCTCCGGATCCACTGGATCGCCTGGTTGGTCATGTCGGTCGTGAAGTGGTAGTTCGGGTCGTGCGGCAGTCTCCACCTTGACCGTGCCGTCGAAGACCAGCGGCGCCCACTGATTGGTCTCGCCGCCGATGAAGCCGTAGAACTTGTCGAACCCGGAATGCGTGGGCCAGCGATCGAACGGCCCGGAGACGCTGACCTCCCATGGCGCGGTCTCGTGATACTTGCCGAAGGCGGAGGTGCTGTAGCCGTTCTGGCGCAGGATCTCGGCCAGCGGCGTGACGCTTTGCGGCCGCGCGCCGGTGTTGCCCGGAAACGCCGTGGCCACTTCCATGATCGCGCCGGCGTTGTTCGTGTGGTGGTTGCGGCCCGTCAGGAGGGCCACGCGCGTCGGCGAGCACAGCGCGGTCGTGTGGAAGCGGTTGTACTTGAGGCCCTGGCTGGCGAGACGATCGAGCGTCGGCATGGGAATGCCGCCGCCGAAGGTGCTCGCGTGACCGAAGCCGATGTCGTCGATCAGGAAGATGATGACGTTCGGCGCGCCCTTCGGCGCCTTCACCTCGAACCGCGGCGGCGCCTTGGCATCGCGCGCGTCGAGCTCGGTGGCATGCGGATAGTCGGGCTCCGCGATCGGCAGCACCGTGCGATCGAGCTCCGTCGCCCCGGCTTGCGGCGTCTGTTGCTGCGCCCGAAGGCTGTAGCCGATCGCCCCAGAAAGGGCGACAGTGAGGCCGGCTGCGGCAAGAACGGCGTGTGCTTTCATGATCTCCTCGTCGACTGAGTCCTACTGCTTCTCGAACGGGTAAACGACTTTCCAGTCCTTTTTCATGTCAACGATCGTCCAGCCTTTGGCGTCGGCTTCGCTGAGGCCTTTCTCAAATCTGCCCAAGGGCGTCACGTCGTAAGCCCACTCGCGCTCGGCGTCGGTATGGCGAACGAACAGACAGAAACGTGTGCCCGGTTCCGCGCAGGTCCACTGCAGCATCTGCAGATCACCGTCGGAATTGCCGAACGCGGCGATCGGTCGCCGGCCGATGTGGCTTTGGATGGCGACCGGCTTGAACACGTTGTCGTCGAAGAAATCGAGCGCCGGCAGCTTTACGATCACCGGCTGGCCATCACGCATCTCGAATTGCAGCTTACCCTCGCTGCCGACCACCTGTTCGGGCGGGATGCCATACACCTTTTCTGCAAAGGCACGCATGAAGTCGATGCCCCCGCCCGAGACGATGAACGTCTTGAAGCGATTGGCCCGCAGATAGGCCAGCAATTCGAGCATCGGCTGGTACACCATCTCCGAGTACAGGCGGCCCGTCGCGGGGTGTTTCGCGGTGGCGATCCACGTCTTGACAACGCGATCGTACTCCTCGATTGTCATGTTCGAGGCCCCGGCCGCCACGATTTCGACCAACGAGTGTGAGCCGCCTGCGAACGCCGCCTTCATGTCGCCTGCGAGGACCGATTTGTAAGGGTCTTTCTCTTTCCACTCGGGGTGTTCGGGCGCAAGCGTTTTGACGCGGTCGATCGCGAAAATGATCTGGAAATACAACGGCTGCTCCGCCCAGAGCGTGCCGTCGTTGTCGAACGTCGCGATGCGTTCGGCGGGCGGAACGAACTCGGGTGAGCCCTCTCTAGTGACCTTGGCCACGAAGTCCAGGATGGACTGTTTGGTCTTGCCGTCGTTCCACGAGGGCAAGGGGTCTGCCGACTGCGCTGCGGCCGTCGCCGCCAACCCTCCCAGCAGCGCGAACATGATGAGGCGTTTGAATGGGATCCGCACGTTGCCTCCCTCAATTCAGGGCACAGCCGATGCCACTGTCGTCGACCGCCCATGTTGTCGTGTAAGTCGTGGCTGCCTCACGACTTGTCGATGAAACATGGGGGACGCCAGTGACGCCCTCGCCGCTTGGGAACTCTCGGATGTCGTGCGGTCCCCGAAATATCGGGGGGCGCCATCCGTCGGGAACTTCACCGTAGGCCATGCGTCACCGGGGGAAGAGGAAGGTCGCCGCGAGTCGGAACCGCCAGTCGGCGCCGGCGTCAGGGCTGGTGATCATCGGCCCGGCCGCGAGCGCGAAGCTCACGGGGCGCTTGCCGAGCAGCGTCACCTTGCTGACGTTGAAGAGCAGCGGCGCCGTCCAGGTCTCGTCGGCCTCGAAGTTGGCGCTGGCCTCGATCGCCGCCCCCACCGACAGCCCGCCTCCGAGGTTGTAGTTGGCAAACGGCTGCAGGAACATCGAGCTGACGTCGGCGCGATCGTTGGCACCGCTCACCGACCAGATCTGGTTGTAGAGCGCGCCGATCGTCCATTTGCCCGGCTGCGTCAGGGCAACCACCGAAGGCCCGATGCCGAACTTCTCCGAGCCGAGGGACGCATTCGTGGCGGCGGGTAACAGGAAGACGGGACCGACGCCCCAGATGATCCGGCCGGACTTGGCTGGCGAGAAGAAGGCGGTGGTGACGATGTCGCCCAGGCCGTTGATCCGGGCGTCGGTCGGTCCGGGCTGCGACGCCAGCGGCATGATCACGCGCAGGATGATGTTTGTGGTCTTGTTGATCCCGAACGGCATGACCGGCTGCACGTTGAGCAACGTGCCGACAGCATCGCGGTCGCCCAGACCGAAATCCCAGTTGCCCTGCAGCGGCACGCTGATCAGGCTCGCGACCGGGTTCTGCGTCTGCTTCGCCAGTTCGTCGGCGTCCTGTGCAGCGGCAGGACGCGGCAGCACCAGCAGCAGCGCCAACGCACTCGAAGACATCCACGTCGTCCAGTTCATAGATCCTGTCCCTCTCACGCGCCCCCGCTTTCACCGTCGCGTCCACCGAGCGCGCGACTGACATACCCTCGCCCGCCGAGCACGGCATGGACGGCGTTCACCAGTTCCTCACCAGCCGCATCCTTCAGGATGTATCCCAGGGCCCCTGCAGCGAGGCCGCGTTCCACCAGGATCGGCTCCTCGTGCACCGTCACCAGGACGATCCGAGCCCGGGGGTTGTGGCGCCGGATCAGCCTGGCGGCGTCGATCCCGTCCAGGCTCGGCATCGAAATGTCGGCGACGATCACGTCGGGCGAGAACTGTGCGGCGGCGCTCACGAGCGCGCGGCCGTCCTTCACCAGCGCAATCACGTCGAAGTGCGGTTGAAGCAGCGTTCGCAACTGGTCGGCCGTGGCGCTGTGGTCGTCGGCCAGCAGCACTCGGGGACGCGGCATCGTGAGCGGCGAACCTGGCACCGGGCATCTTGGCTCTGGTGCCCCGCAGGGGGTAAGGGGAGAACTACGCTAGTGCGCGCCCGAAAATTACGGGCGGATGGGTCCGGAAAAATACTGAGTCAGGTGCGTCAGGTGCGACGGGTGCGACTAGTCCAAGGTGAGCCGGCGGTCGAGCGCGTATCTGACGAGTTCGGCTGTGGAATGCAGGCCGAGGGTCTCCATCATCTCGTATTTGTGCGTTTCGACGGTTCGCACCGAGAGCCCGAGATTCGCGGCGATCTCCTTCATCCGCTGGCCCTTCACGATCAGCCGCAGGACGTCACGCTGTCGCACGGTCAACCGGGGCTCCGACGGCCCTTGGGCGCTCGCCATTCGTTCCATGACCCCTTGCGTCATCGCCGGCGTGAGGTAGACCCGACCCTGTAGAACTTGACGAATGGCAACGAGCAGTTCGTCCCCGGCCGATTCCTTCAGCAGAAAGCCGGACGCGCCGCCGCGGATCGCGAGGGTCGCCACGTCCGGGTCGCGGTGCATCGTCAGAACGATGACCTTGCTCTCGACCCGCTCTGATTTCAGCCGCGCGAGCACGTCCAGGCCGGTGAGTCCTGGCATGGAGAGGTCCGTTACGATCACCTCGGGCCGCAACCGCCTGGCGGCGTCGACGAGTTGCTGGCCGTCGCGGACCGCGCCAACGACATCGAAGTCTTGCTCCTTCAGCAGTCGCTCCAAGCCTTCGATGACGATGGTGTGATCGTCGGCGAGGAGCACGCTGTGCCGCCGGGTCACGCAACCCACCCTTCGGACTCGGGATCGGCGTCGGTCTCCACGCGGCCGTTCACCGGAATGCGGGCATGCACCCGCGTCCCCCTGTCCAATTCCGTCTCGATGGTGACCGCGCCCCCCGCGAGCTTGGCCCGCTCGGTGATGCTGACCAACCCAAGCCCCTTGCCACGCTTCGAGGAACTGGCGGCGTCGAATCCCTTGCCGTCGTCCGTCACAGTGATCTCCGCGTGGTCGCCCCTGCACACCAGTCGAACGTCCGCACGGCGGGCCCCCGCGTGCGCGATGACGTTGCGCAGCGCCTCCTGCGCGATCCGGTACAGGCACACTGCGGCGTCCGGCGCGATGGCCGTGGCATCGCCGTCAGCGCTGCATGTGAGCACGACACCGTGCGGGCGCTCGAGCTCGGCGCAGTAGGTGGTCAGCGCGGCGACCAGCCCGACGTGGCGGAGCACCGTGGGATGGAGGTCGTGTGACAGGTGACGCACGTTCTGCGCGAGCGTGAGCGTGCGCTGCTGAAGGCCCCGCAGTTCCTCGTGCAGGTCCTCGCTGACGCGCGACTCGCCCAATCGGCGCTTCAGACCGCTGAACGCAATCGACAGCCCGGCCAGCTGCTGGCTCACGTCGTCGTGCAGATCGCGCGCGATTCGCGCCCGCTCGTCATCCTGGGCCTCGATCAGCCGGCCAGCAAGATGCCGTATCTCTCGGTGGCTCATCTCGAGCGCGGCCTGGCTCTCGCGAATCTGCGCCTCCGCGGTTTTCCGCTCGGTGATGTCGACGCTCGAGCCGATGAAGCCGGAATAGCTGCCGTCCGGCTCGAACTGCGGCATGCCGGAGTCCAGGATCCAACGATAGGCGCCGTCGGCCCTGCGGATGCGGTACTCCATCAGGAACGGCCGGCGCGCTTTGAAGGCCGGGACGTAGATCCGGAGGCAGTGGTCCACGTCGTCCGGGTGGACGGCGTTCAACCAGCCATCGCCCACCAGCTGGTCGAGCGACAGCCCCGTGAACTCCACGCCAGTCTGATTGACGTAATTGATTGTCGCTTCGGGAGTGCCTGTCCAGATGATGACGGGCGCGTGTTCCGCGATGAGGCGAAACCGCTTGTCGCTCGCGCGGAGCCCCCTATCGGCGCTAGCGCGCCGCGTTCGTTGGGTCAGGAGGGCGACGATCGCGGCGGCCTGAATTGCGACGACGACAAGAAGGGCGCCGATGGATGTCACATGGTCTCGGACAAGAGCTTCGGTGCGACATTATGGCAGAACTGTCAGTAGGTGAGCACCGTGGTGGCGCCTTCGGCCTGGTCGCCGCACCGCCCGGGCTGGCGCAGGTCTCGCGACGGCTGTTGCATGTCCATTGCCGTTGTCATCAGCTTTACCGCACCGGCGCCGTCGGCGTGCCAGTTCCACGTGCGGAGGTTCTTGAACGAAACGTCTTGCCGGCCTGAGTCCGGATGTTGACCTTCGGCGCGGCGGTCAGATACCCGACGTTGGCAACGAGGGCAAGGCAGAGGAGAATGGCGCACGGAGGCTACATGCGACGCGCGGTCATTGTATTCATGGGGGCTGTCCTCATGGCTGTCCTCATCTCGGTCGTTGCTCACGCTGGGTCGAAGTATAAGACCACCTGGCGGGCATCGGATGCCGGACAATTGTCGTTCGCTGGAAAGAAAGTCGCAGCACTCGTGATCAGCAGCGACGAGTCCCTGAGGATGTCCAGTGAGGAGGCGCTGGTGGCGGAGCTGACCGCGCGCGGCCTCAAGGGCGTCGCCGCCTACCGCCTGGTGCCCCGAGAGGAGCTCCAGAAGGCAGACACCGCCCGGCCCTGGTTCGAGCGAGGCTCCATCGAGGGGCTTGTGGTGCTCCGCCCGATCGAGCTGGCGAACAAGCGCACGTACACACCGGATCTATGGGCCTCGCCGTATTACGGCTCGCTCTGGGGTTACTACGGGTACGGCTGGGGAAACATTGGCACCTCGGGCTATGTCGGCCAGGAAATGGTGCTCACCGTCGAGACGATGATCTACAGCGTCCCGCGGGACAGGCTGCTCTGGGCGGGCGTGAGCGAGACGAAGAACCCCTCCAGCGTGCAGAAGGTCGTCGCCGAGCTGGTGAGAAGCGCGGCCCAGGAACTGAAGAAACAGGGACTCACGACGCGATGAGCCTCTCGCGGCAGATTCTGATCGGGGTCGTCGGTGGAGTCCTCGTCGGTCTCTTCTTCGGCGAGCGCGTCGGCTTCCTGCAAATCGGTGCCGACGCCTACGTCAAGCTGCTGCAGATGACGGTCCTGCCCTATGTGACTGTCTCGCTCGTTGCGGGCCTGGGGCGTCTCGACTTCGACCAGGCAAAATCGCTGGCCCTCCGGGCGGGCGCGGTGCTCGCTGTGCTCTGGGCCATCGCGCTCGGTTGCGTGTTCCTTTTCCCGCTGACCTTTCCGTCGATCGAGACGGCCTCGTTTTTCAGCACAACGCTCGTTCAGGAGCGCGAGCCCTTCGATCTGATCAACCTGTACATCCCGGCGAATCCTTTCTACTCGCTGGCCAACAACATCGTGCCGGCCGTGGTCCTGTTCAGCGTCGTGCTCGGTGTCGCGCTCATCGGGGTCCCGACGAAGGCGAGACTGCTGGAGGTGCTCGACGTCATCAACGCGGCCTTTTCGCGAGCCAACAATCTGATCGTCCGCCTGACACCCCTGGGAATCTTCGCCATCGCCGCGTCGGCGGCCGGCACGCTCGCGATCGAGCAGTTCGCGCGGTTGCAGGTGTACCTGATCGGCTACGTGGCCGTCGCGTTGCTCGTGAGCCTCTGGATCCTTCCGGGCCTGATCACGACGGTCACGCCGATCCGATATCGCGAGATTCTTGGCACGATGCGCGATGGGCTGCTGACCGCTTTCATGACGGGGAACCTGTTCATCGTGTTGCCGATGCTGGTGGAGCAGAGTCAGGCGCTGATGCGAAAGCACGGGCTTTCGGGTTCTGACGCGGCGCTGCCCGAGGTGATCGTGCCGGCCTCGTTCAACTTTCCCCACGTCGGGAAACTCCTGGCGCTCAGTTTCGTGTTGTTCGCCGGCTGGTTCGCCGATGCGAGCGTGTCCGTGTCTGACTATCCGCGTCTGGCGGGCACGGGACTCGTGGTGCTCTTCGGCAACATCAATGCGGCGATGCCGTTCCTGCTTGATCTGTTCCGGATTCCGTCGGACACGTTCCAACTGTTTCTTGCCACCAGCGTCGTGAACGCTCGATTCGGGACATTGATGGCCGCGGCGCACACGATCGTGATGGCGCTGGTCGGCTCGTGGGCGATTGCCGGCCGGCTGGAGATCAGCCCGCGTCGGATCGTCCGGTACGTCGTCATGTCGGTGCTTTTGACGGCCGCGACCGTGACCGCAGCTCGCGCGCTTTGCCACGCGGTGGTCTCGACCCGCTATGACCGCGACCAGATGCTGATGGGCATGCGCTCGTCTCTCGGGCACGGTCCGGCGAAGACGATCAGCACGCCTGCGGTGACCCAGGATGGCTCGATCGTGACCGTCGACCGCGTTCGCGCGACCGGCGTCCTGCGCGTCTGTTGGGTCCCCGATGCGCTCCCGTTCGCGTTTCTCAACAGTCGCGGAGAGCTCGTCGGCTTCGACGTCGAGATGGCCCAGGATTTGGCGAGCGTGCTCAACGCCACGGCAGAATTTGTCAAGGTCCCACGCGGAGACATGACGGGCCTGCTGCGTGGGGGCACCTGCGATCTGCTCATCGGCGGGATCGTCGTAACCGCGGATCGTGCCGTGGACGTGCGCCTTTCCAGGTCGTATCTCGACGAGACGCTGGCCTTCGTGGTTCCCGACCACCTGCGGCAGGCCTATTCGAATTGGGACGACATCCGCCGCCGCGGTGCCGTCGCCATCGCGGTGCCGCCCCTGCGCGAATACGAGCAGAAGGTTCGGGCCCAGCTGCCGGGCGCGAAGTTCGTTCCTTTGACGTCCGCTGACGTGGCGTTTCGGGAGCTCGGTCGTTCGGTCGAAGCGCTTGCACTGCCTGCCGAACGAGGGTCGGCGTGGACGCTCTTGTATCCGCAGTTCTCGGTCGCTGTCCCTCGTCCGGGTCTGTCGAAAGTTCCCCTGGCGTATCCGATCGCACGGCAAGACGACGCCTTCGCGACGATCGTGAACACGTGGATCGATCTGAAAACCAAGGACGGCACGGTCGAGGCCCTATACGATCGCTGGATCCTCGGCAGAACCGCCACCGCGAGAAAGCCGCGATGGTCGATCCTGCGCGACGTGCTGCATTGGGCGGACTGGTCCTACTTTGTTAGATTCGCAGGTTGATTGCCGCGAGTTTTCGCATGGTTTCTAAGTAATGCGGTCGCGTCACAAAGAAGTGGGCCGTGAGGATTTCGGTGATCACCGCCCTCGCGACCGGCAGCGTCGGCAATCGCGAGCGGGCGCGACGCCGAGCGTCCTGCAGCCAGGTGTAGGCCAGGGCGGTTAGCACAACGTGGCGATGCCAGCCCACAAACGAGCGCCCTTCGAAGTGATCGAGCCCGAGCTCGTCTTTGAGCTCCATGTACTGCTGTTCGATCGCCCAGCGATGATGCGCCAAGCGGACCAACGTGCGCAGCGACGCGGTCGCGGGCAGCGCGACGAGGTACGCCTTGACGCGCGGGGTGGTGCCCAGGTCGCGCTCGAACAGCAACCACACCTCGGGCGCGAGTCGTCGGCCGCGCCAGTCGTGGGCGGGGGTGACACGCACGGCCGCGAAATGGGCCGCCCACGGTCGATTCGCGCCGTTGCGCCACGACACGCGTCGCCACACGCGCGACGGCAAGGTAGCGGCGATGGTGCGGACGGCTTCGGGCCGGGTGTCGTCGGTCAGTTGGAGTCGCGTCGGTGTGGCCGTGCGGCCCGGTTTGCGCGGCGGGACCGCGACGGCCGGCGTGCCGCGAAACACGGTCAGCGTCGACGAGATGCCGAGGGCATACGGCAGCTGCAGGCGATGCAGGGTGCGCCGCAGCGTCGCGTTGTCGCCGAACTCCGCGTCGCCGAGCACGGCGGTGATCTGAAAGCCCGCCGCCCGGATCTGGCGCAGCAGCGTGAGCGCCAAGCGCCACTTCTCCTGAAATCGCAGCGCCGCCGGAATCTGCGCGCGCTGCCGCGCCTCGGGTGTCAGCCACTCCTCGGGCACGTACAATGCCGCCCCCAGCATCCACGCGCGCACGCCCGTCCACAGCGCGGCGGTGACCGCCACTTGGCAGTTCGCGACCTTGCCCAGCGTGCCGCAGGACCTGCCGCGCGACGGCGACCGAGCGCCGGCCCTGCTTGGGAAAACTCGTCCCATCGAGAATCAGCATCCCGGTGCGCTCCGGGACCACCGCCCGCAGTTGCCGCCAGAGGCGTGCCGCACTCCAAGGGGCATGGGTGATGAAATGCTGGAACGATTGATAGGTCCCCGGATCGGTGACCCGCTCGAGCATCGCGCTCATCGACTTGCGTCGACTGTCGCTGAGCAGACCGAGCAAGTAGCGACGAAACGCCCCGCGCTGCGCCACGTGGCTGAAGCACACTTCGAATGGCTCGAGCCATTCGCTCAAGCGGTCGAGCCACGCCGGCGCATTGCGCGGCAGTCGCGACAGCAACGCCTGGCAGCGTATCGAATCCGAGGAAAAAGTACAACGTCCTCAAATGTGAACACTCGCGGATTCCCGAATGAATCCGCTGATCTGACAAAGTAGGTACTAGTGGCCTGGATGGCGAGTGGCGGCCTGACATGCGTGCTTGTCGCTGTGGTGCCGCGCACGTGGCGGCGGGGCTTTAGCCCCGCAACTCGCGGCGTATTCGGGCCTGAAGGTCCGCCTCTACAACTGTCAACACAAGTGAGCTCGCAACGAGTCGCGCGGATGGCGCGGCGCAGTCGTGTCGTCCTCACGCGCGTGCTTGTCGCTGCGGCGTGCGCGTCCGCCACGCCCACCTTCGCGCAGGAGCTCGAGGCGCGCGCGTATTCGGCCTCGCCGGTCGGCGCCAACTTCCTTGTCGTCGGCATCGGCCGGTCCACTGGCGGGGTGCTGTTCGATCCGACGGTTCCGATCACTGACGTTCGCGCGGGGCTCAATGCGGTCACGGTCGGCCTTGGGCGTACGTTTGGGCTGGCCGGCCGGCTGGCGCTCGTCACGGCCGCATTGCCGTACTCTTGGGGCACCATAGACGGTACCGTCGCCGAGCAGGCGCGGCAGATCACCCGGTCGGGGCTGGCCGACATGCGGGTCAAGCTCTCGGTGAACATGCGTGGGAATCCCGCGATGGTGCCGGCGGCGTTTGTGCGCGCGCCGCAGCGGACCATCGTCGGGGCCAGCCTGACCGTGGCGGCGCCGAGCGGTCAGTACCGACAATCAGAAGCTGATTAATCTTGGAAGCAATCGGTGGTCGTTCAAGCCGGAGGTCGGCGTGTCGCGGCCGATGGGACGGTGGCATCTGGATGGGTACGCGGGGGTCTGGTTCTTCACGGAGAACCACCAATTTTTTCCCGGCGAATCCGTGCGGCGTCAGGATCCGATCCTCTCGCTGCAGGCGCACGCCAGCTATACCATCCGGCCGCGCGCCTGGGCTGCGCTCGACGCGACCTGGTATAGCGGCGGGAAGGCGCGCGTCGATGATGGGTCACCATCGTCCCCCCAGAGAAACGCGCGTGTCGGTGCCACGCTGTCGTGGCCCGTTGGCCGGCGGCAATCTCTGAAGGTCGCCTACAGGTCCTGGCGCCTCGACCCGCACGGGGACCGACTTCAATACCGTCGCCCTCGCCTGGCAGTTGCTCTGGTTCGACTGATTGGGGGTCAGATCTTGAATTGCGAAAAATTCACAATTCAAGATCTGACCCCAGCCCGGCAGCGATGAGTTTGCTGACTGTGCTGTAGTGAAGCCGCAGATGCCGCGCGATCTCCGTCGTGGCGTAACCCTGCCGGTAGGCCTCGACGATTTGCAGGTTGCGTGTCGCGCGCGTTCCGCTCCCACTGAAGAGCACATCGAGCGGGATACGCGGCCCCAACTGGCGGCCGCGTCGAGGGACTTCCGAACAGGCGCGTTCGATAACCGATTGAAAGCGCGCGGCATAGAAGTCGTCGCCCAGCACAGGGCTCCCGTTCTTGTCGAGCGTATTGTCCGGGTTCGGCGGCGTCATTACGAACTCTCGGTAACGCTGGATTGCACGGGTCCGGTCGGTGTTGTCGAATTGCGCGAGGAGCAACTCGGGCCGCAGAAAGGCGGAGAACGTCAGACCCGCAGTCGCCCCGTAACTGCTCCATGGCCACTCTTCCGGCGCTTTCACAAGATTCGCACGAACTGGATTCAGGGCGACGTACCGGCAAGCCGTCACTAGATACGTGTCCTGCGCGACCACCTGAGCGTCGAAGCGTCCCTGAAACACGTGGCCCACGCTGCCGTGGCGCCTGTTCCACCACTGTGCGTACGTGCCGTTTAATCGTTGCATCGCCCCCGACAGATTGGCAGTCGTCGTGGTCGCGACCAGGTGATAGTGATTACTCATGAGACAGTACGCATGGCAAACGAGCCGATGCGTTTCTGTGCTGCGCGACAGTAGTTCGAGAAATCGATGACAATCCGTGTCGTCGCGATAGATCGCCATGCGCCCGTTTCCCCGAGCCGTGATGTGATACGTCAAGCCAGGTGCCTGCAGTCGTAGCGGTCGTGCCATTTGCCGCCTTACGGATACACGACTCGATCCAGCTCGGACTAACAGCCATCGTAGGGACTTCGACTCCAGAAAGAGCAAGTTCCGCGTACCGACACCCTCGGGCCAGTGGCATTAACTGCAATCACGCCCTTGGGGTCAGATCTTGAATTGCGAAAAATTCACAATTCAAGATCTGACCCCACGCTGAGTACCGGCGAAACACCGCGGCAGCGCCGAGCATCAGGGGAAGCTCGGTGAGGAAATACGTGGTCGCAAAGAGAGCGAACTCCACGTGTCCGGCCAGCGTGACCGCGATGGCCGTCGCCACGGCGACGTTCCGAGTGGCGAATTCCGTAGCCAGCGTGAATCGATCCGCGGCCGATGCTCGGGCTGCGGTGCCGACGAGCCAGCCAGCCGCGAACGAGGCGACCACGAACGCTGCGGCAAGCGGCACGGTGCCACGAAGGCCCTTCACGAACACGACGCGATCGCTCGCGACGACGAGCACCAGGAGGCCCGCGAGCGCGGCGAATCCCACACCTTTGAGATGCGGCCGCGAGCGATCGGCAAACTGCGGCCACCGGCCGCGTACCAACACACCGAAGGAAACCGGAAGAGCCAGCATGAGGAGCAATCGCGCCACCATGGACGCTTCCGGCGCCGTTAGTCCCAGCGGCTGCCCCAGGACCAACCCGAACGCCTGATCCAGCAAAGGGATCGTCACCACTGCAAGCAGGCTCGACAGGGCGGTCAGCGTCACTGACAGCGCGGTCGAGGCGTTCGCCAGATAACTGTAGGTGTTCGAAATGCCCCCAATCGGACACGCGGTGATCAGGAGCAGTCCTGTCAGCACCGCCGCCGGAGGCTCGAAGAGAGCGACCAGCGCCAACGCAATCGGCGGCAGCAGCACGAGGGGGGCGCCAAGTCCGAGCACGACGATGCCCGGACGGCGACGAACGCGAGAGAAGTCGGCAGGAGCGAGGTCCAGGCCGATGGCGAACAGCAGCAGTATCGTGATTGCCGGAACTGCCAGATCGATGAGGAGCTTCACCTCTTGACGTGTGCGTCGGTCAGGCGCACGACTTCGGCCCCGTAGTCCTCCGTCTCAATCGCGCCGGCGTCAGTCACCTTGACCTTGGCCGCCGGAGCCAGCTCGCCGGTGCCGGTTCCAGTGCTCGGGAGATCGAGCAACGCCAGCGCCAGGTCGAATCCGGCCTTGGGCTTGGCGTCCGGGAGTCCCGCGCCGAGATACACGATCGGGCTTGGGGAGATGACGGTGATGAGGCGACCTGAGCCGGCGGCGCGCGCGTAGGCGTACTTCAGCGGCGACCGGCGCTCGCCAACTTCAATGTAGCCAACGTCCTCCATCGCTTTGAGCCGAGCGACAACAGCAGGTGTCCCTCCAGTCTTCAACGCGTCGACGACTGTGGTCCGCTCCTGGTCCGTCGTGAACCGGGTGAGGACGATGGTCACAGGAGCCGTCTGAGTCGCCGACGGTCCGCGCACCGACGCCGTCGCGACGAATGTTTCGACGGGCGCCTGAGCGCGCGAAGCGGGTGCGATCCATCCGGCAAGTGCCAGCACCACGAGCGCTGCTGCAAGCCAGCGAGTTCTGTCGGTCATCCTTAGTCTCCTGCGGACCATGCGGTCCAGCGTGAACATACGGAGGCGAGCTGGGAGTGTCAATTGCAATCTGGTACTCACTTGCGTTTCGCGACCTCCGCCTTCGCCGCGTTGCGTCGCTCTTGCTGATGGGCGAGCAGACGGTAGGTGATGTAGTACTTGTAAATGTTGCTGACGTAGGTGACCGTTTCGCGGCCGATCCCCTCCGAGGCCACGCGCTCGACGTTGCCGAACCAGACGTTGGGATTGAGCCCCCTCTTTTCCGTCTCACGCCGGAGCTGTCGCACGCGTCCAGGCCCGGCGTTGTAGGCCGCGAACGTCATGAGGCCCTTGTTCAGAGTGTCCATGGGCTCGTCCTTGAAGTACTGGTCCATCATGAACCGCATGTACTTCACGCCGGCGTGGATGTTGGCATCGACCTTGGTGATATCGCCGACGTTCAGCTCCTTCCCGGTGGGAGGCATGACCTGCATCACGCCAATCGCGCCAACAGGACTCTTGACGTTCTGGTCCAGCGTCGACTCCTGGTACCCCTGCGCCGCCATCGGGAGGTAGTCGAGGTTGTACTGCGTCCCGTATTTCTTGAACAGCTCGATCACCGCCAGGAACTTCCGGCGCTCGGCGTCGGCCGCGGCGTTTTTCACGTACTTGACGTTCTTGAGATAGCGACGCTCGATTACGTTTCGGAAGGCGTCGCCCTCTCTGTGCTTCCGAAGCCACGTGTTGACGACCTCTCGGAGCCGCGGATTCTCCTTGCGAAATGCGACTGTCAGGCTGCCGCCGGACCGCACGGCGATGTCCCGGTGCACCTTGATGTTGGGGAACACCTGGCTCCAGAACTCGGCCAGATAGTCGTCCACGACGGTAATCGGGGCGAGGCCGGCGTTGACCATCTCGAGCACGTCATCGTCTTTGAGCACGCCGGGGGCCTCGTCGACGACCACCGCCGGCTTGCCGCGCGCCTTCAGTTGGGTGTTCAGGCGGACGAGGCTCTCGTCATAAATGCTCCCTTTGCGGACGAAGACCTCCTGACCGGCCAGATCGTCCACCGTGGCAATCGGCGGCGCTCCTGGCCCGGTGACCACGACTTGGCTCACGTTGGTACGCGTCGGCTCCGAGAAGGCGACGAGTTTCTCCCGCTCCGGGGTGACGGTCACCATGGCCGCCACCATGTCCACCTTGCCGCTCGCGAGGGCGGGGTACAGCTGTTCGCGCGTCATCGGCACGATCACCACGTGCACCTTGAGATTGCCCGTCTTCAGGTCCGCGTTCAGGTCGTTCTCGAACAACTTCAAGGACTCATACGTGATTCCGCGCTCCTGTCCCTTGTCGATGAAGTAGTGCGTGCGGTTGAACGTCACGGCCACGCGAATCGCGCGCCGCTTGACCATCGCGTCGAAGTCGCCGGTGAATGGCTTGTCCATCGTGAGACGTACGGCTTCCGGCAGGGCGTCGTACGGCGACGCCGTTGGCGCGATCGGCCCGTCGGTCGCCGCCGGTGCTGTCGCCGGTGCCACCGCTGGTTTCGCGGCCGTTGTCGCCGGTGCCTCCTGCTGACCAGAGCAGGCCGTGGCGGCCGCCACCAGCAGCAGGGCGACAACGCCGCGACAAACCTCAGGACGTGTGTATAGGATTTTCATAGTGTGATCTTTTTGGTGTCACCCTGCGTGCGAGACGGCGAACGCGTGGTAGCCCCACGCGGGCATGTCGAGATAGAGGCCCCGACGCGCCAGGTCGGCTCCTTCGCGGTCGTAGACAGCGGGCCCGGTGAGATCGTGAAGGCGCCACGTCCGTCCGTCGAGGTCGTGCCACGGCATCGTCACATAGCATTGGCTCGAGTGAGCGGCGTAGTTGACGGCGATCAGGCGGCGGACTAAGTCGGGGCTGGTCCAGGCGAAGGCCACGAACGAGTCCCACGTCCCGTTCCCGTCCCAGGCCGGGCGGCACGCGAGAAGCTGCCAGTTGCCGTCGCGGAAGGCCGGGTCCTTCAGGCATTCCAGGAGGCCGGCGTAGAAGGTCGGCGATCCCGGCCTCGGGGACTTCGATCGGCCCGCGGGCGAGGTGGACGGGGATGCGTACCCGCTTTCCCTCGCGTTGGCCCTGGTGGAGGAAGCGGAGCCCTGGCGTGAGGAAGGTGAGGATGGCGGCGGCACGGTGCTGTTCCGGCGCGAAGGTGGCGGCGGCCCGTGGCTCGTCGTGGTTCTCGAGGAAGCGGGCCAGGCGGTTCTGGAAGTCGAGGCCCGCATAAAGGTGCTCGCGGACCGGCCGCGCGTGGCCCTCCGCAAGACCGTCGTAAAGCCGCTTGTCGTAGGTGTAATCGAAGCCCTGTTGCTGCAAGGTCCATTCGAGGTCCCAATAGACCTCGGCGAGGAAGAGGAAGCCGGGGATCCGCGCACGAATGGCCGCCGTGGCCCGCGGCCAGAACGCGGATGCGGCGATTCCCCACGTCTTCTCGAAGACCTCAGGCAGGACGAGCATCGCCATGTCACACCGGACTCCATCGCACTGACTGGCGATCTGCGTAAGCTCGCCGAGCTTCGCCTCCTGAAGTGAGGCGTTGCCGTAGTTCAGCTGCAGCGTGTCCGGCCAGCCATCGAAGTACGGGTCGCGCCCGTATGCCAGGACGCGCACGCCCTGGCCCGTCTCCACACGACAGTAGTTCTGGGGCGATGCGACGAGCTGCTCCTCCGTGCCGGCCACGAAGAAGTGCGGGTGCTCGCGGACCCACGGATGGTCTGGCGCCACGTGGTTTGGGACGAAGTCGAGGACGAGGCGCAGGCCGCGACGCCGGAGGCGCTTGCGGAGGCGGGCGAGTGCCTCGTCGCCGCCGAAGTCCTCGTGGACCCGGTATTCCCTGATCGCGAAGCAGGAGCCGCAGACGTCGTCCTCACAGAAGTCGGGCAGGATGCGAGCGGTACTCAGCGAGCCACTCGGGATGCGATCGCGAGACGCGCCGGGCCGCATCGCCCGTCTGCCAGACACCGAGGAACCACACGATGTCGAACCCGTCCGTGGCCAGCCGGTCGAGCTCCGCGTCTGGGATGTCGTCGAGCGTGACCTTTCGTCCCAAGGCGGCCGCGAGCCCCGAGAGTCGGGCTCGCGTATTGGGAAGAGCACGGGATGACGAATCGCCCGCTTCACTTCTTGCGCGGCTGTCTGCCGCCCACTTGCTCCCTTACGAGTCGGTCGGCGACCTGTTCGCGTTCGATCTGCACATCTTCGGGCTCGAGGCGCGCGAACAGGTCGAGGAGCGCCGCGGTCAAGCCGGTCCATCCAGTCTGGTGACTGGCGCCGAGACCTGCCCCGTTGTCGCCCTGGAAGAATTCATAGAACAGGATCAGGTCGCGCCAGTACGGATCGTCCTGGAACTTGGCGGTGCCGCCATAGACGGGCCGCCGTCCGTTGGCACCGCGCAGGAAGGTGCTCGTCAGCCGACGAGAGAGTTCCTGAGCCACCTCGAACAACGTCATGTACTGCCCGGAACCGGTTGGGCACTGCACCTTGAATTCATCGCCGTAAAAGCCGGACAGGTTCAACAGTCCGCGGATCAGGATCACGTTCACTGGTAGCCAGACCGGGCCCCGCCAGTTCGAGTTCCCTCCAAACATCCCCGTATTCGATTCACCAGGCAGGTACTGAACTTTGTATTCCTGGCCACTGATGTGAAACACAAACGGATGGTCCAGGTGATACCGGGAGAGCGACCGAATACCGTGGGGCCCAAGAAACTCGTTTTCGTCGAGCATGTACGCGAGCACTCGCTCCAGCTTCGCCTGGTTGAGGACCGACAGCAGGCGTCGTCCCTTATATCCGACGTACCCGTCGCTGGTCGGGGCCACATGAGACACCAGCTCGGGGTGGCGCTTCCGGAACAGGGCGATCAATTCCATCAGCTTCGGGTGACGCTCGGCTGCGTTGCCCTCGAACACGGTCGCCGCACAGAGCGGCAGGAGCCCAACCATCGACCGCACTTTCAGACGCATTGCCTGGCCGTCGGGCAGCCGCAACAGATCGTAGAAGAACCCGTCCTCTTCATCCCACATCTCGTCGTGATGCACGCCGACGCGGTCCATCGCGTAAGAGATCCACATGAAATGCTGGAGGAACTTGAAAGCGATCTCTTCGTACATCGGGTCGTGTTCAGTCAGGATGAGGGCCATTTCCAGCATATTCTGGCAGTAGAACGCCATCCACGCCGTGCCGTCCGCCTGCTCCAGCGTTCCGCCGGTTGGGAGCGGGGCGCTGCGATCGAAGATGCCGATGTTGTCGAGGCCGAGAAATCCCCCGGCGAACACGTTCCGTCCGGCGGGATCCTTGCGGTTGACCCACCAGTTGAAATTGAGCATCAACCCCTGAAACGATCGTTCCAGGAAACGAAGGTCCGACCTGCCGAGGGTGCGTTCCACTTTGTAGAGGTACAGCGTCGCCCATGCGTGCACTGGAGGATTGACGTCGCTGAAGTTCCACTCGTAGGCCGGAATCTGCCCACTGGGGTGGCAGTACAGACTTCGCAGCATCAGCAGAAGCTGCTCCTTGGCGAAATCGAAATCCACCATCGACAGCGCGATGGTATGGAAGGCGAGGTCCCACGCCGCATACCAGGGGTATTCCCATTTGTCCGGCATGGAGATCACGTCGCTATTGAGCATGTGAATCCATTCCGTGTTGCGCACGCCGCTACGAGTCGATTCCATGAGCGGATGACTGCCGTGCTCACGGAGCCAGTGTTCCAGGTCGAAGAGGTAGGACCGCTTGGACCAGAGCATGCCCGCCAGCGCCTGGCGGTGGACCCGGCGCTCATCCTCACCCAGCGATTCAGGGGTGATCCGCTCGTAGAATTCGTCGGCCTCGGCGATGCGCCGTGCCATGCTCGCGGCGAATCCGCCGAATGCGTCCACGGTGTCACGCACCAGGCGCAGACGGATGGTCTGGCTCCCGCCGCCGGGCACGTCCAGGGGATAGTGGGCCGCGGCTTTGGTCCCGACCTGGGCCGGGTTAATGGCCTCGCGCTGTCCCCAGATGATGTAGGCGTGGAAGGCGTCCTTGACGTAGGGCGTGGCATTGGGCTGGCCCCAGAGACGACTTGCGTTGCTTTCATTCTCGGTGAAGAGCAACTCAGGGGCGCCATCGCAAAACAGTCGGTACTCGCCGAGTTCATGGTGCGCGACGTGAATGACACCGGGCCCCGATTCGCGGAGCGATGGCTTCGGATGGTCCTCTCCCCAGGACCATGTGTTTCGGAACCACAGCGTCGGCAAGACACGGAGCCGGGCCGCTTCGGGGCCGCGATTGTGAACGGTGATCTTGACGAGGATGTCTTCCGGGCCCTCCTTTGCATACTCGACGAACACATCGAAGTACCGGTCGTTGTCGAATATTCCTGTATCGAGCAGCTCGTACTCGAACTCCTCCCGCGATCGCTTCCGGTTCGTCTCGATAAGGTCCGCGTACGGATACTCGCGCTGCGGGAACTTGTAGAGATACTTCATGTACGAGTGCGTGGGCGTGCTGTCGACGTAAAAGTAGTACTCCTTGACGTCCTCGCCGTGATTGCCCTGACTGTTCGTCAGCCCGAACAGGCGCTCCTTCAGGATGGGATCCCGCTCGTTCCACAACGCCAGGGCGAAGCAGAGCCGCTGCTTGTCGTCGCAGAGTCCTCCGAGGCCATCCTCGCCCCACCGGTAGGCTCGGGAACGAGCCTGGTCATGGGAGAAATAGTCCCAGGCGTTGCCGTCAGCGCTGTAATCCTCGCGGACGGTGCCCCACTGTCGCTCACTGAGGTAGGGGCCCCATTTCTTCCAGGGAATCTGCGCCTCGCGCGCCTCGTTCAACCGCCTTTGCTCAGTGACATCCATCAAAGGTTGCATTCCGCTGTCTCCTCGAATCCCGCTCATCCAGAGAACGTGTCGTTGGCCGGCTGCACCTTGCCGCCATAGTTGCGCATGATGGCGACGAAGTAAGTGATTGCGAGCACGAAAGCAATTGGCCACCAGATCAGTGCGACCACAAGTCCGCGTTCGGCAGTTGCACCGTCATAAATGGTCAGGGAGTGCTCAGGCGCAAGCGTCGAGTGGAGCATCACCGGAAAGACACTCGCCGCGGCGCCGAGCAGCAGGCCAGAAATGACGGCACATGAGCCCGCAAAGGCGCGGTGCTCGGCACGTCCGCGCAACCCCGTCCAGATTGCCAATGCACCGGCGGATATCGCCACCAGAGAGACCCAGGCGAATGGCCGATGGATCATGGCTCCATAGAGGTCGGGTCTTACCGCCTGCGTTTGTAGCGTGATGATGACGAATAGCACGGCCGTTGCGGTCCAGAGCCGGCGAGCCCAGAGATCGCTCCGCTCATGCACTCGCCCTTTCGTTTTCAGGCTCAGGTAGGTCCCGCCGTGCGCCGCAAGGAGTGCCGTCGTGAAGACCGCGACGGAAAGTGTGTACCAGTCGAGAATCCCTACCCGGCCACGGACTCCGAAGTCGGTGAAGAGCGACATGCTGAACTGTCCCGTTCCTTCCAGTGGCACGCCGCGGATCACGTTGCCGAACGCCGTGCCAAATAGAACCGCAAGGAGCACGCTCGAGAGGGCGAAAACGAAATCCCAGGCGGAGTGCCAGAGTTTGTCGTGGATGTGGCCGCCGACTTCAATAGAGATGCCGCGCAAGACAAACGACCAGAGCACCAGCCAGAGTGCCAAGTAGAACCCCGCGAACGACACCGCCATGATTCGTGGGAAGGCCAGCAGGAAGGTTCCACCTGCTGCCACGAGCCACACTTCATTCCAGCTCCACAACGGCCCTATCGCGGCGATCACTTCGCGGCGCTCGAGATCACTCTTTGCAACGGTCAGGTGCAACACGCCTGCGCCGATGTTCCAGCCGTCAAGGACGACGAACATCGTCAGCGTCACGCACAGGAGCGCAAACCATACTTCAGCCACGCCTCACCTCCGCCGAGACAGCGCCGGACGTGCCGTAGGGCGAAGCGGATGGCTCACTGTCGGGGCCGTGCACGATCTCGCGGCCGACCAGGAACAGATACAAGAGGCCGAGCACGAAGTAGAGACCCGTGAGCCCGATCAGGGTGAAGAGCACGTCGCCCGAGCTCACCACATGGCTGATACCGTCGCGGGTTCGAAACAAGCCATAAACGAGCCATGGCTGCCGCCCGAGTTCGGCCGTTATCCAGCCCGCGGTGTTCGCGATGAAGGGGAACGGGAAGGCAAGCATCAGGATCCAAAGCAGAGAACGACTGGCCTCCAGGCGCCGGCGAAGCCGCTGAAGGTTGGCCAGGCCCATCAAGGCGATGAACATCGTTCCCAGGCCGGCCATGACATGGAACGCGTAATAGAGAAGCTCGATGTTCTCGGGCCATGCCTCTTCAGGGAACGCATCCAGGCCGCGTACGTCGCTGTGAAAGGTGCCAAAGGCGAGGAAACTGAGCATGCCCGGAATCTTGATTGGGTTATCGATGCGACGCTCTTTCACGTTCGGCTGTCCGATCAGCGTAATTTCAGCCATCGGACCGGTTTCGAATCGCCCTTCCATCGCGGCCAGGGCCGGCTCCTGGTAGCGCGCGACGATCTTGGCTTGCAGGTCCCCGGTCGGAAACGCGGCGAGGAGCGCAGCGGCCAGGCCGGCCGCCGTCCCGTGACGCAGGTACAGGCGGGCCTGTTCGCTGTGGGCGCCGCGCAGGGCATAGAACGCGCCGACGGCGCTGACCAGGAAGGTTCCTGTGACGAGCGCTCCCGCCTGGTTGTGCGCGAACTGCACGAGGGCCCATTCATTGAGGAGATACTCCCGCATGTCGGCGATAACCAGCGTTCCGTCTGCGGCAACGGCGTGCCCCACAGGGTGCTGCATGAAGGCGTTCGTCACGATGATGAAATACGCCGAAAGCCAGCTTCCAACCGCGACGCCCAGGGCAGCGAGAAAGTGTTTCTTGGGACCCAGCCGCCTTTCTCCCCAAACGAGCGCGCCAATGAAGGCGCTTTCGAGCAGGAACGCGAACATTCCCTCCATGGCGAGAGTCTGGCCGATGACACCGCCGGAATATTGAGTGAAGGCCGCCCAGTTCGTGCCGAACTGGAACTCCATGGGAATGCCCGTCACCACACCGAGGGCGAAAGTAAGCCCGAGGATCTTGGCCCAGAATCGCACCGCGGCTGCGTATCGCTCGTCTCCAGTTCGAAGGGCGCGCCATTTCCAGAACACGAGCAACCACACGATCCCCATGGTGACCTGGGGGAACAGGTAGTGATACGTGATCGTGAACGCGAATTGAACACGATGCCAGAACGCGGGGTCGTCGATCACGTCGGTCTCCGACCTGTGCCGGGCTGCCGCGGCTTCACGACACCTTCGACGGGTTGTGCCAGCCTTCGAGGTCGGCCACCAGACGGTCCGCTTCGGCGGGCCCCCAGGTTCCGGGCTCGTACGGATGCACGGGCACGGCGTTGTCGAGGATCCCTTCGACGACTTTCCACGCCGCTTCGACAGCATCCTCGCGGACGAAGAGCGTCGGGTCTCCCTTCATCGCGTCTGTCAGGAGCCGTTCGTAGGCGTCGACCTCGTCGCGGCCTGCGTCGCGCACCGCGACCAGCTCCGTCGCCATCGACGCAAGTTCGGTCCCCGGCTTCTTGATGCGAGCCCCGAGCGAGATCGAGATCTTCGGCCCGAGCCGGAAGCGGAAATAATTGCTTTCATCTGGGGACAACCGCGAGAGCGGAGGGCGCTTGAGGTCGACGTTGACCTCGGTCGCCGTCAGCGGCAGGCTCTTGCCGGCCCGGATGAAGAACGGCACGCCCGCCCAGCGCCAGGAGTCCACTTCGAGGCGTACAGCCGCAAAAGTTTCGACCGTGGAATTCGGCGCGACACCCGCTTCCGACTGGTATCCGCGGAATTGCCCTCGGACGATGGCTTCAGGCCGCAGCGGCGGGATCGCGCGAAAGACCTTGACCTGCTCGTCACGGATCCGGTCAGCATCGACGGAGATCGGCGGCTCCATCGCGAGGTACCCAACGACCTGGAGCAGGTGGTTCTGGATGACGTCGCGGATCGCGCCGGTCTCGTCGTAGAACCTGCCGCGCCCCTGGATGCCGAATTCCTCGGCCATGGTGATCTCCACGCAGTCGACGTAGTTGCGGTTCCAGATCGGCTCGAGGAACGTATTGGCGAAACGGAAATAGAGGAGGTTTTCAACGGCCTCCTTTCCGAGGTAGTGGTCGATGCGGAAGACGGACGACTCCGGAAGCACCGCATGCAGTGTCTGGTTGAGGGCGCGTGCCGTGGCCAGGTTGTGCCCGAACGGTTTCTCGATGACGACCCTTGCCCCGGTGGCGCAGCCCGACGCGTCGAGCTGCTCGATCACGGCGCCGAACAGGCTCGGCGGGATCGCGAGGTAGTGGGTGGGCGTCGTTGCGCCGCCGAGCGCCCCGCGGAGCTTCGCGAACGTCGCTGGGTCTCCATAGTCGCCGTCGATGTATTGCAGCAGCGAAAGGAGCTTCGCGAAGGCCGTTTCGTCGACACCGCCGCCGTACTCCTGCAGGCTCGCGCGCGCCCGATCGCGCAGCTGATCGAGGGTCCAGCCGGAACCAGCCACGCCGATGAGCGGCACCGTGAGTGTGCCATGCCGAATCATGCCCTGTAGCGCCGGGAAGATCTTCTTGTAGGCAAGGTCGCCTGTGGCGCCGAAGAAGACGAGCGCGTCGGAGCGAACCGGCACGGCCTCAGCGGATGCCATAGATGTCTTCCTTGCCGCCCCAGAGGGCGATGCCGCCGAGGAGGCCGGCGACGTTCGAGACGACCCGCACGCGGGCCGGCAGTTTACCGGTGATCTTCCTGGCGTTGCCCCCGCCGATGTAGAGCGTGTCGTAGTTGAACAGCAGCGCGAGGCTCCGAATCGTCCGGCGCAGTCTCCGGTTCCATCTCTTGTCGCCCGCATTCTCGAGGGCCTTCAGCCCTAACACTTCTTCGTAGGTCTTGCCGCCCCTGGCGGCATGGTGCGCGAGCTCGATGTTGGGCACGAGTCTCCCGTCCACGAAAAGCGCGGATCCGAAGCCGGTCCCCAGTGTGACGACCAACTCGACACCTCGGCCCTTGCAGACGCCGAGTCCCTGCACGTCGGCGTCGTTGCAGGCGCGCACCGGCTTCCTGAGAGCCTTGGTCAATGCCCGGTCGAGATCGAACCCGGTCCAGCCCTTGCCGAGATTCTCCGCGGTCTCTACGACACCCTTTCTGACAACGCCAGGAAATCCGACCGAGACGCGGTCGACCTCGCCTTGTTGTTTCGCGAGCCTGACAATCGCCGCGATGACCGCCCGCGGTGTGGCGGGTTGTGGCGTATCGACCCGAATCCGTGCCGTAATGGGCGTGCCTGCTGCATCGAGCACGATCGTCTTGATCCCGCTTCCGCCGATGTCGACGGAAAGCGTCCGCGGATTCGGTACGGAAGACGAGCGCTTGGACCTGAGACCTGGTGGCGAGTTCCGTCGGCCGGTGATCATAACGTTTCCTTCAACGCGGGCGGAGGGCGGTGCCCGACCTTCAAAGTCGAGACGGCGTCACGTGTTGTCATTGGCCATCGATCGCCGCCGGACGTCCTCTGCGGCCGCGACGATGAGCTCGGGCTCGAAGCCGAACTTCTTTTGCAGTGCCTTCAATGGTGCCGAGGCCCCGAACGTCGTCATGGCGATGATTCGGCCGTTCTGACCGACGTAGCGGTCCCAGCCGATCGACGAGGCTTGTTCGACAGAGACGCGCGCTGTCACGGAAGGCGGAAGAACCTCGTCGCGATACTCCTGCGGCTGATCGTCGAACAGCTCCCAGCTGGGCATGCTGACCACACGGCTCCGAATGCCCTTTGCCAGGAGGTGCTCGTGAGCGGCGACGCAGAGGTGCACCTCGCTGCCTGTCGCCAGCAGCAGAACTTCCGGCGGTCCGCCCGGCGCGTCGGCGAGCACGTAAGCTCCGCGAGCGACGCCACTGGCCGGCGCGTACTTGGTTCGGTCGAACGTCGGCAGCGCCTGTCGTGAGAGAACCAGCACGGCTGGCTTGTGACGAAGCTGCATGACGACACGCCAGGCTTCGGCCACTTCGTTGGCGTCCCCCGGACGAAGAGTGATCAGCCCCGGAATCGCTCGCAATGACAGCAGCTGCTCGACGGGCTGATGGGTGGGCCCGTCCTCGCCCACGCCAATTGAATCGTGCGTGAAGATGTAGATGACCGGGATCTCCATCAACGCGGCGAGCCGCAAGACTGAACGGCCGTAGTCGGAGAAGATGAGAAACCCGGAACCGAAGGGCCGTACCTTGGCCAGCGACAAGCCGTTGAGCACGGCGCCCATCGCGTGCTCGCGCACGCCGAAGTGGAGGTTCCGGCCGCCGTAGCTATGTGCCGTCAGGTCGCCAGCGCCGTCGAAGGTGAGCCGCGTCTTGGTCGATGGCGTGAGATCGGCGGAACCGCCAAGCAGCCAGTGCACGTTTCCGGCCACGGCGTTCAGGACCTTCGCCGAGGCGTCGCGCCCGGCGACTCCTTTCGGATCGGCGGCGAAGGAGGGAATGGCGGCGTCCCACCCGACGGGCAGCTGCCGATGCTGCATTCGATTCAGGGCGTCGGCCTCTTCCGGGTATGCCGCCTTGTACGCCTCGAACAGCGCCATCCAATCGGCGCGGAGTTTTGCGCCGCGCGATCCAATTCCCTGCGCAAAGTGCTCCCGCACACCCTCGGGCACAAGGAACTTCGCGTCCTCGGGCCAGCCATAAAAGCGCTTTGCCAGCCGGATTTCCTCGTCGCCCAGCGGCTCGCCATGCGCTGCGTGAGTGTCCTGTTTCGTCGGGGCGCCGTAGCCGATGTGGCTGTCCACGATGATCAGGGTGGGCCGGTCCGTCGTCTTCTTCGAGGTGTCAATCGCCCGGTCGAGCATCTCGAGATCGTTGGCGTCGCCCACACGCGTGACGTTCCAGCCGTACGCGATGAAGCGAGTGGCGACGTCTTCGCTGAACGCCAGCGATGTCGGACCTTCGATCGTGATGCGGTTGTTGTCGTAGATCCAGCGCAGGTTGCCGAGTTTCAGGTGCCCGGCCAGCGACGCGGCCTCGCTCGAGATCCCTTCCATCATGCAGCCATCGCCGGCGAGCGCGTACACGTCGAAGCCAAACATCTCGAACCCGGGACGGTTGAAGTGCGCGGCCATCCACTGCGACGCGATCGCCATGCCGACGCTGGTCGCCACGCCCTGGCCGAGCGGACCCGTCGTGGTCTCGACACCGGACGTCCAGCGGTACTCGGGATGCCCGGGACAGCGGCTGTCGAGCTGCCGGAAGTGCATGATGTCCTCGAGGCTCACGGACACGTGCCCCAGCGTCTCGTACTTGGGATTCACGGCCTTGACGCCCGCCAGATGCAGCATCGAATACAGCAGCATCGAGGCGTGGCCCATCGACAGCACGAACCGGTCGCGATTCGGCCAGATCGGATCGTTGGGATCGAACCGCAGGTGCCGCTGCCAGAGCGCGTAAACCACGGGCGCCATCGCCATCGGGGTTCCCGGATGCCCAGAGTGCGCCTGCTGGACGGCATCCATGGACAGAGTACGGATGGTGTCTACGCACAGTCGGTCGAGTGTGGTGGAGGTCATGGCGCGGATCCAACAAGGTGTGGAGTCATTCAACATCGCTCCTGGGGAGAGCCTGCGGCTGCTCGCCAATCCAGGCCCCGAGCAAGGTGTAGGTCACGGCGAGCACCACCGGACCGACGAAGATGCCGATGAGACCGAACGCCAGCAGGCCGCCCATCACGCCGGCGAACATGAGCAGCATTGGCAGATTCGCTCCCTTGGTCATCAGGAACGGGCGCAGGACGTTGTCGAGCGTGACGACCACCAGCGTCCAGAGCAGCAGTCCGGTCGCGGCCCCGGCGGCGCCCTGCCAGTAGAGCCACCCCACTGCGGGCGCGAGCACGAGCACCGGACCGAGTTGGGCGATGCACAAGACGAAGGCCACCGCCGCGAGGAGCGCCGCGAAGGGCACGCCGGCGGCGGCCAGCCCGATGCCGGCGAGTGCCGACTGCACACCTGCCGTAACGACCACGCCAAGCGCGACGCCGCGGATGGCCTGCGCGGCGAGCCGGACGACGCGGTCGCCAGCGTCTCCCGCAAGGTGCCCGCCGAAGCGCAGCAGGCCATCAGCCGCGTGTTCGCCCTTCGCGAACAGGACGGCGGCAATGGCGAGCGTGAGCAGGAACTGCACCAAGAGCCAACCGACGCCTTGCATCGTGCCCGCCGTCCAAATGATGGCCGTCGCGGCGTACGGCGCTGCCGCAGATGCGACGTCGGCCAGACGACTGGCAGCGATCTTCTGCCATGCCTCCACAGCCTCGGTTCCAGCGATCGGCAGCGTACCCAGCCACTCGGGCGGCGCCGGCATGGTGAACGAACGCAGCCGCGCGGCCCAGTCGACGATCGCGCCGGCGTTGGAAACGATCGTGCCGATGGCGAGCGACAGCGGCAGGACCAGCACGAGCAGCGACGCTCCGGTCATGGCGGCCACGGCCAGCTTCCGGCTGCCCCAGAGCCACACCTGCAGCTGCCGCATCACGGGCCACGTCGCCACGACGATCATCGAGGCCCAGATGATCGCGCCGAGGAAAGGACGGAGAATCCAGATCGTCAGCGCGATCAGCGCCACGATAATCAGAACGCCCAGTGTGGCGCGAGGGAGGTCCGTGGGAGGGAGCGTGGCCTGTGTTTGTGTCACGCGTCTTCTCTGTGCCCGAGGCCCTTGGCCACCAGCACGGCGAGCAGCACCGTCGTGAACGCCATGCCGAGCAGTCCTTCGAGCACGACCAACGTGCGAGCGGCCGGCGACACCGGCGTGATGTCGCCGTAGCCAATCGTCAGCAGCGACACGTAGCTGAAATACAGCAGATCGGAGAATCGCGCCGCCGCGTTGTCTCCGGGGAAGTGAATCGAACCGGGCCGGTGCGTCTCGACAACGCCGAACGCGATCGCCCAGGTCAAGCCGATCATCACGTAGCTGGCGAGCGCGCCCGCGACGATCTCTGGAGTCACGCGCGCGCTCCCCACCACGGCGCGCAGCACGAGGTACGTGGTGTACGCAAGGAAGATCAACGAGGCGCCGCTGCCCGCCCAGAGCGGGATGCCGCTCTCTGGCAGCGTCGCGCCGTTGGCGAGGGCCGAGATCGCGGCAAGGGCAAAGGCGACGCGACGGAGTCGCGCCCGATCGCTTGCTGCGGCCACGGCCACGATCGGGATCGCCAGTCCGGCCAGGCCGAGCATGACGCCCACGCGCAGGTGGGCCAGCCCTTCGACGAGCGGCACGACCACGATGACTGCGATCAGCATGCCGAGCACGGCGGGGAACGTGGGGCGGCGTAGAGTCGCGCCTCGTGAAATCACGCGTCCCTCATCACGACCGGCCCTGGGTCACTGCTCGGAGACGGCCCGGGCGCTTGGAGGTGGCACACTCTGTGTCTGTGGCGCCAACTCGAAACGTCCTCCAAGCGCAAGATGGAGATTCACGCGCTGCACCCGCTGCTCAGCCTGCACCCGGATGAGCGCCGATCGCGTGGCCGCGAGCGCCAGTTGACGCTGCGCGACCGCGCGCAAATCGGTTTTGCCGATCCTGAAACTGGACTGCGCCAGGTCGAGGGCGCGCTGGCTGTCGGTGAGCGTCTCCGTGAGGATCCGTTCCCGATCGCGCGCGGCCCGTTCGGCAGACAGCGCGCTCTCGACTTCGCCAAACGCCCGCACGCCGACCGCCGCGTACTCGGCAATCGCCTGTCGCTGCTCCGCGGTGCGGATCTCGACCTGCGTCTTGAGCGCGCCACCCTTGAAGAGTGGCGCGACCAGGTTGGCACCGGCATTCCATATCGGGTTGTCGCGTTCCTTCAGCAGAAACAGTTCGCTCGTGATCGCGCTCGCGCCGGCCGTGAGCGCGATGCGAGGCAGGCGCGCGGCCTTCGCTTCCTGGATGCGATGGAACGCCGCCGCCACTCGTCGCTCGGCGGCAACGACATCCGGCCGGCGCTCCAGCAGCTCCGACGGGAGTCCTGCCGGCACCTCCTGGGGTGGCGTGGGAAGGCTCGTGGCCTCCGTCAGCGCGGCTGCCGGGTATCGGCCGAGCAGGATTTCCAACGAACGGATCGCCTGCTCTCGTGCCAGTTCGAGCTGCCGCTGGGCGTCGCGATAGCTGCCCGCACTCGCCTTGGAGCTCGCCACATCCTGCTCGTCGCCGACGCCGACCTTCAGGCGCGTCTCCGCCAGGCGGATCAACTCGTCTGACGCGCCCACGGTCTCCCGTGCCGCCTGGAGTTGCAGCCCCGTCTCGGTGAGCAGGACCCAGCCTCTGGCCACGACGGCCGCGATCGACTGCCGTGCGTACTCGTAGTCGGCCTGCGCGCCGGCCGCCGAAGCGAGGGCCGCCGCGCGACCGGCCCGGACGCGCGCCCATAAATCAATCTCCCACGATGCCGAGAGCACACCGCCCTGAAGCCCGGAGCCGTCACCCGAGAGCTTGCCGCCGCCTCGGGCGAGCAAATCCACAGACGGGGCGAGCTGGGCGCCGGCGAGGCGCGCATACAGGCGCGCCTGCTCGACTCGCGTGGCGCCGACGCGCAAGTCGGCGTTGTGCACGAGGGCTTCGTTCACCAACGCGGTCAACTGCGGATCCTGAAATGTCGCGACCCATCCGTCGATGGCTGCGCCGGAAGCCGCCGCCGCCGTCCACTGCGCCGGCGGCGTGACGTTCGGCAACGCGTCTTTCTTGATTTCCGCGGCGTTGGGTGGCGCCTTCACGGCGCAGCCTGTGGCAGTCATGAGAGCCAGTGCCACGACTGCCAGCACCCCGACGGGTCGCGTGCCCTCGTGCGGTGAATGCGGGAAACGTATGGTCATGGCGTCCATCAGTGCAGCTTCAGAATCAGATAGTCGGTAAACGAGCCCACACGGAGGATGACCTTGCGGACGACATGAATGATCGAGAGGTGCTCCGTGTAGATGGCGGCGTGGCCGTGGGCCCCAGCCGCAAGGAACAGCGACTTGTCCTTCTCGCCGATGACCAGCTTGACCGGGAAGCGGCCGGGTGGCGTCGGAATCGTGGTGCGCGGCAGATTCCCCGAGGCATCGAGCTGCCCCAGACCCTGAGCCCAGAGGACGGAGTCCACGTGGGCCTTGATGATCCGGCCCGGGTAGGTCTCGAGCGCGATCTCGGCTTCGTTGCCGGGCTCGACAGCATGCAGCTCGTTCTGGGCGTACAGCGCGTAGATCTGATAGTCGGTACTCGACAAAGGTCATCACTTCGTTCAGCGGCATGCCGGTGACGAAAGCGCCTGGCCGCAGCTGCACGTTGACGGCAAGGCCGTCGGCCGGCGCGCGCGTGACTGTCTGCAGGAGTTCCCATTTCGCGTTGTCCAGTTTCGCGCGTGTGGTCTCGAGCTGCGCCTCGGAGACACCCAATTGCGCCCGCGCCGTGGCCACCTGTGACTTCACGGCCGCCACAGACGCGAGGTCGCCGCGCACCTGTCCGGAGAGCTCATCTCGCACGGACTGCTATTGGCACGCGCCGCCGCGAGCTGCCCGGTGAGCTCGTTCACGCTCGTCTCGCTCTGCTCGAGATCGAAGCGGCTTCCCGCGCCGGCGGCGACCAGTTCCCGGTTTTGTGATAGCCGCTTACGTGCCAGCTCCAGCGACGCCTCGAGCGCCGCGACCTGGCCGGTGGCCGCGTTGAGCTGCTCGTTCACCTGCTTGCCTCCGGCCACCGCGTTGGTCAACCGCGCGTCGGCTTCCGCGACCTTCGCGCGATCGGCACGAGTCCTGGCCTCGTCGGACACGATCTGGGCCTCGATCGATCGGACCTCGATCTCGTAGGGCGTCGGGTCGATTCGGAAGAGCACGTCGCCCTTCTTCATGGGCTTGTTGTTGTCCGCAGGGACGTCGGTGACGCGCCCCTTTACCTGAGAGACGATCGGGACGACGTACTTGATGACGCGAACGTCGGCGCTCGAGGGGGCGAAGATGTTGAGAAGTAGAATCATCGCCGACAGGGCCACGACGGGGATGATGGCGACCGTCACTTTCCACGGCGTCGTCCAGGGCAGCAGCTTGAACTTGATGAAGACCAGCCAGACGCCGAACGAATAAAGTGCCAGGAGGATGGCTTCCATTTACTTGTCCTCCTCCCCTGAACGGCCGGCGGTGATGCGCGACTCCAGCGCCGCGAGATCGGCGCGCATGGCCTCGAGTTCGCTGGCCGGCACGCCCCGCTGGCCGAGGGTGCCCACACGCTGTCGAAGGTCGGCGAGCGCATCGAGCTCGTCGACAGTGGGGTCCGTGTAGTAGTCGGGATGCTTGTCTGTGCCGTAGGCCAGCTTGTAGCCGACCGGCTTGGTATACGCCCACAGCCATGCAATGGGCCAAAGCAGGCCGCCGAACACCAGCGACAGCAGGCAGAGCGTCCGAATGGCCTCGAACTGCGGGTGATGGCGCTTGTGCGCGATCTTCTCCGGCATGACGTGCACGATCCAGAAGAGCACGATCCCGAGGACCGGGACGAAGAAGAGGACGAAGATGGCCAGGAAGGTCGCCATCTTGTCTTCGAGCTCAGGCGACAGCAGCGACGCGTGTGCGGCGACGGGGCAGGACAGCGACCACGTGAAGGCGAGCAGACCGACCACGACCGTCCGAGGGACGCGATGCGACCATCTCGCGGCGACGCGGGCATGAGGATTCGACGTCATTTGAACCAACTCCCGACCCGGCATGAGCACGGAGCGTGCCCACCGACATGAAAACGAAGAACAGGGCGAATCTAGTGCGTCCATAACGATTTGCCGATGGCGCAGCCCTCGCTGCCCCGACGCGCGGTCGGCGCCGGCCCCGAAATATCGGGGGCTCCACAGCCCCGTCGTGCGCGAGCGAACCCATTTCCGAGCAGCGCATTGAGGGACGGTCGAAGGGACAGCTTCCTTGGTTCGACTGATCCCTGCGCGGCCGTGATCGATGAGCGGTCGCGACGTGGCTCTCGAGATTGACAGTCAGCTGGCGAACTGGCGCTCGACGTCTCGGGAGCTGCCGAGGGTCAAGAGCTCCGGTTGTATCTCGAAGGCGATTTCTACGGCAGCGGCAGTGCGTTCCGCATGGGACGGTATCGGGCAATACCGCGGCGCCGTGACCGCCGTGCCGGATGCATCTGGTCAACTTCGCACGTTGCACGTGGTCGCACTGACCAGCGGATACGAACACTGGCGTCAACAGTATCGGCTGGGGCGACAATGCGTTTGCGGCGGCCCCCACAATCAACAAACGCATCGACTACAGCGCCGTGAACCCGCTGTATTCGTTCTTGAAGGATAGCGCGTGGGCCGGTGTCGAGTATCTCTACGGACGTCGTGAGCAGCAGGATGCACAGAGTGGCGCGGCGAATCGCCCGCGCCCCACTGGCGCCGGGCGAAACGGGCGCAGTACTACGGAAGTCAGTCGCGGACCTGAAGGTCCGCCGCCACAGGCGCCGCGCTCGGTTTCGGCGCTCAGTGGCTCACTCTCGTGTCGAATTGTTACGCGGCCGGCATATCATAGCCCTGCCAGAGGCGATGCCAGCTCGGCAGTTGGCGCCTCGCGCAATCGTTCGAAGACGACCCCCCAACTATGACCGTCTTTGCGGCCACGCGTGTTCACTTCGAGGGTTTGCTCGCCGACCTTTCGGCACAGTTCGTCAACTTGCCGCCCGACCAGGTGGACGACGCCATCCAGAGCGCCCAGCGCAGCATCGTCGAAGCCCTCGAGCTCGATCGCAGCGTGCTCTTCCAGTTCTCGGACTCCGAGAGCGATTTGGTCTTCACTCACTACTGGTCCCGCCCCGAGTGGCCGCCACCGCCACCAAGAGCGTCGGCGATGGAGCACTTCCCCTGGGCGACAGAGAAGGTCCTGAAGGGCGAGATCATCGCGTTCTCGAACATCGATGAAATACCGTTACCCGATCGCGACTCGATGCGGCGGTTCGACGTCAGGTCGAACGTCACCGTTCCGATGGTGGTCGGTGGACACGTCATTGGCGCCGTGGCCTTTGGTGCTCTTCGAGCGGAGCGGGAGTGGCCACCGGAGATCGTTACGCGCCTGCGCCTGATTGCGGAAGTGTTCGCGAACGCCCTGGCGAGAAAGCGAACGGACGAAGAGCTCCGTAAAGCCCTGTCGGAAGTGAAGGCCCTCCGCGATCGGTTACGAGACGAGAACGCCTATCTTCGCAGCGAAGTCAGCACGCTGCAGGGACCATCGCTCATCGTCGGCAAGAGCGCCGCGATCGAGGCCGCGTTGGCGCAGGCCAGTCAAGTGGCGCCAACAGTCGCGACGGTGCTGCTGACGGGTGAGACCGGGACGGGCAAAGAGCTTTTCGCGACACACATTCACAACCTCAGTCCGCGCCGCCAGCGCACGATGGTGCGCGTCAATTGCGCGGCCATTCCGGCCGCTCTGATCGAAAGCGAGCTGTTTGGCCGCGAGAAGGGCGCCTACACGGGAGCCCTTGCGAGACAGGCAGGAAGATTCGAGATCGCCGACAAGTCGACGCTCTTCCTGGACGAGATTGGCGAGCTCCCAATGGACGTGCAGGTGAAGCTGCTTCGGGTTCTCCAGGAGCGCCAGATCGAGCGGCTCGGCAGCTCGAAGCCGATCAGCGTGGATCTGCGCATCATCGCCGCCACGAATCGCGATCTCGAGAAGGCGGTTGCGCACGGCACATTCCGTGAAGACCTTTACTACCGTCTCAACGTGTTTCCTCTTCGAGTGCCTCCGCTGCGCGAGCGGCCCGAGGATCTGCCGCTCCTCGTGTGGAGCTTCGTCGATGAGCTCTGCAAGTCGTTCGGCAAGCAGGTCGAGTCGATTTCGAAGGAGAACATGCTCGCGCTGCAACGCTACGCGTGGCCGGGAAATGTTCGGGAGCTGCGCAACGTGGTCGAGCGGGCCGTGATTGTTGCAAACAGCCCCAGGCTGACCATCGACCTGCCGAAGTCGTCGATCGCAGCGCAGCAGCCGAGCATCGCGCTCGTCGACATGGAACGCGAACACATTCGCGCGGTGCTCGGTCGCGTCAACTGGCGCATCCGCGGCACCGGCGGGGGCGCCGAGCTCCTGGGCATGAAGGCGAGCACGCTCGAGAGCCGGATGTCGAAGCTGGGAATTCTGCGGCCCCAGAAATAACCCCGACATTTCGGGGTTCCCCCGAGATTCGGTGGGACGCCCGACGCTCCCCTGAGAAGACGATTCCTCCTTCGCACGAGTCAGGCTAAACAGCTACAAGGCATTGGCGCGGTTCGACCGGTGGCTCGGCGAGCTGGTACGGACCATGCTCGTCATGTTCCCGCAATGGTACGCCTGACGTTGACGCTTACCGCTTCCCCCGGTGAGTCGTGGCGGCTGATTGAGGCCCTCCGATCCCTGATGGTACCCACTCGCCGAGAGCACGGCTGCGTCGGTTGCCAGCTGCACTTGTCAACAGAATCGAGCGATCCCACCCGCATCCAATACACCGAGGACTGGTCGAGCGAGGAGGACCTGCGTGAACAGGTGCGGTCGGAGCGATTTCCACGCATTCTGGCAGTGATGGAACAGGCGTCTGAGCGACCCGAGATTCGGTTCGACGTGGCAGGCGGTGTCCGTGGGCTCGACTATGTCGCGGAAGTGCGCGAGGTGGTTCGCTGAAATCTGCATTGGCGTCTCCGGTCGAGCGTGATCACATTTCACCGGAGAAACGAGCAGTGAGCTGGAGACGAAGAGAGATGCCCCAGGAACGCCCCTTACGCGCGACAACCATTCCTGCACGTCCCATCGCACATTTCATATCGGCGGCTACGCTCGCCGTCGCACTCTTAGGCGCCTCGCAACCCGCGATGGCACAAAGCGACAAGTGGGAAGTGGTTGTCGCGCCGCTGTATCTCTGGGCCTCGGAAACCAACGGCAATATCTCTGTGCGCGATAGAAGCGTGCCTGTTTTTCTCGACTTCGCGGACGCTGCAGACAGTCTGGCAGGAGCATTCGCTTTTCACGGGGAAGCCCGGAAGAGCCGCATTGGTCTCTTCGCCGATGTCAATTTCATCCGACTGTCCACTGATGCAAGCTTCACGACCCCGATCCTCTCGAGACAGGTCAACGGCACTGCCCAGCTCGACATGACGATGTTCGAGGCGGGCGGATCGTATCTTCTCAAGCCAGACAAGAACTTCAGCGTCATCGGCGGTCTCCGCACCTATACGCTCTCGCCAAAACTCGAATTCGAAAGCGACGTCCGGGAGCTGACCGTAGTCGATACCAGCAAGACATCCGTCGGCGTCTTCGGGGGCTTCACCTTCCGGCCGAAATTGGCCGAAAAGTGGGTGCTTCTGACACGGGCCGACCTCGGCGCCGGAGAGGCCTTCACGTGGAGCGCGACGCTTGGTTTTGAGTATCGCGTCAAGCCCTGGGCGGGCCTAATGTTCGGCTATCACGCCCTGGGGATCGACACGGGTGACGCAAGCGAGGACAGCAACGAGGTCGCGTACGACGTCACACACTACGGTCCGATGTTTTCCTTGACTCTGCACTGGACAGAGAAATAGAAGGGACAGTAAGGGAGAACACTTGTGACTAGAACCTGGCAGGCAAGCTTAGCGGCGTTGGTGATCGGCTGCGGCATCGCCCCGTTTGTTGACGCCCAGACGTCGGGCGAAAAACTCGAGATCACGGCCTTCGCCGTCAACATGAGCAATATCGGCACTGGCTCGAATGCCGTTGTCGATATGACCGTGAACCAGTGGTCCACCGATGCTGAGCGCGAGCGGCTGATCAATACGATGTTGACGAAGGGCAGCGACGCTCTGCTGCGCGAGCTGCAAAAGGCGCCGGCGAAGGGGCGTTTCCGTGTGCCCGGCCAGCGGCCGCCGGACCCGCACCATCTGGCGCTCGGCCTCGACATTCGCTACGCGCGCCAGATGCCGCTGCCGGAAGGTGGCCGGCGGATTATCCTGGCGATGGATCGCTATATCGGCATGCGCGAAGCACGCAACCAGCCGCGTTCGATCGACTACCCATTCACGTTGATCGAGATTCGCACCAACAAGGATGGCGAGGGCGAAGGGAAGATGTCGGTGGCTACGAAGATCAGCTTCGACAAGGACAAGAAAGTCATCGAGCTCGAGAACTATGCAAGCGAGCCGGTTCGACTGAACAACGTCAAGGTGAAGGTCAAAACGTAGATGAAAGGGAACCAGCTGTGACCGATTTCTCTCGCGCGAAGTGTTTCATTGCCATCGCTCTGGTAGCCGTTGTCGTCCTGCCAGCCGCTGGGAGGCAGAAGACGATTGGCGCTGTCGGCACGGCAACAGCGACCGCGACGATCCAGTCGATCGATCCGACCAATCGACTGGTCACGCTCAAGTTCGACGACGGCACCGTGAACACCGTATCGGCGGGACCAGAGGTGCGCCGGTTCGACGAGCTGAAGGTCGGTGACAAGGTGACGTTCCAATACCAGGAGGCGGCCGTCGTCCAGGTCAAGAAACCCGGAGAGGCCTCGTCCGGACTCTCCGCCCAGGCCGGCATTGCGCGCGGCACTGGTCCGAAACCGAGTGGTGCCATTGCGGAGCAGGTGAACGCGACCGTAACCGTCGACGCGGTCGATCTCGAAGTGCCGTCGATTGCCGTGAAAACCGACGATGGCAGTCGCATGACGTACAAGGTCGAAGACAAGAAAAATCTGGAAGGCGTCAAGCCCGGCGACCGCATCGAGATCACTTACACGCGCGCGCTGATGATCACCGTGGAAGGCGCGAAGTAGGCGATCGCACCCAGCGAGCGTCAAGACGCAAGTCTTGACGCTGGGGTGTCGGCGCCAAAGATCTGGCGGTTCGAGTCCGTCCCTCCTGAACAACCCCCGATATTTCGGGTTCTCCCCGACAGAAGAAGAGATACGCGTGACCCAGGGCGCGAAGGGTCCGTCTCGTTTCTCGAACAAACTATTGGAGAAGCAGCGACTTAGCAGGTTCCTCGCTCCGCGTGCTGAAGTGGCACGCGCCGTGCCCTTCACGAGCGAATGTCGCCTGGCTTACAGTGCGGGCCATAGGAGCGGCACGGTGATCTGCCGCGCGGAAAGTGACGGAGTAACAAACCATGAAGTTGAGCCGACGTCTCAGGGCGGCAGTTGCCCCCCTTGCGATACTACTGACCGCGGGGGCCGTGGACCAGACGCAGGCGGCGGCACAAAGTCCCGCCCCGGTCTCGAACGAGCGCGCCATTCCTGATGAGCCGCCGAGTGCAGTGATCGACGGCGAAGCGGACCGTCTGCTCCGTGCGATGAGCACGACGCTGACCGGGACCCAGCGGTTCGCGCTCGAAGCGGAGGAAGTCTTCGACGAGATTCCGGATGCGGGACCACGGCGCTCGCTTTCGAACCTGCGACGCATCGCTATCGAGCGGCCGAACCGGGCGATTTCCGACGTCACCGGAGAATCGGCCAACCGCTCCGTCTGGTTCGATGGCGGCCATCTGACCGTGCTCGATAAGGAGCAGAACGCCTACGCCGCGCTCGACGCGCCGAAGACCATTCACGAGATGCTCGATTGGGCCGCCGACGAGTACGGAATCGACGTGCCGCTCTCGGATCTGTTTTATCCCGATCTCTACGCGATGCTGACAAAGGGGGTGATCAGGGGCGATTACCTCGGACTCCAGGCGGTGGAAGGCACCCCCTGCCATCACCTGGCCTTCGAACAGGAAACCATCGACTGGCAGATTTGGATTGACGCGGGCGCTTCGCCCGTGCCTCGCAAGATGACCATTGCTTACAAGACGGAAGTCGGTGAGCCGCAGTACACCGTCTTCATCCGTTCGTGGAATCTCCATCCGACATTTCCGGCAGAGATGTTCCGATTCGAGGTTCCAGAAGGCGCCAGCAAGATGCAGATCGACAAAGTGCTCGACCCGGACCTGGCGACGACTTCCGACGATGCGGCCCCGGCTGGCGTGTCGGCGGATAAACCGAATCCCGGTGCCACAGAGGCCAAGCCGAAACCTGAGGACCAGCGATGACGCGCGACACTCTCAAGCCAATCGCACGAACGCTCCTGTTGCCGATCACGATCGCGCTCATCGCGCCACAGCAGGCGTTCGCTCAGAAGCGGTCCCGCGGGTCCGTGAGCTCGGCGAACCGCGAAGGCAACACCAACAGCTGGCAGGGCCGGCGCGCCAGCGGAACCACCACGCGCACGAGGACCGGGGATTCCGCCACACGGAACACCACCGCCCGCACCCGCAGCGGCGAAACGGTGACCGGTTCGAAGAACGTCACAAAGGAAGGCGACACCGTCACCGTCAACCGGAACGCCCAGAGCACATCGGGCGCCAGCGCCAGCTCGAAGAAGGAATACGAGATAGACGACGGCCGCGTGGAGTCGGTGGAACGGAGCGCGCAGGCCACCGACCGCTACGGTCAAACGGCAAAGTACAAAGGCAAGGCCGAGCGTGAAGGGTATGGCGTGAAGTTCGAAGGCGAAGGGACGAACCGATACGGCCGCGAAGTCGAGGTCGAGGGGTATGGTGAGCGGGGTCGCGGCGTCGTTGCGGAGGTCGAGGGAGGGCGTTACGGCGACCGCTACGTTGCGGCAGGGCGGTACTACGGTGGCCGCCCATGGGCGACGACCTTGCCGGCCGGCTCTCACCCATACCGCTACTACGGCCGACCCTACTACGCCTACGGTGGTCACTACTACCGCCCGATGGGCGGCATGTACGTCATCGTGCCGCCGCCTTATGGCGCGTATTACTCGACGGTACCCGTGGGTGCGATCGCACTGATGGTGGCAGGCGTTGCGCTGATGTACTCCGCAGGCACGTATTACAAGAAGACCTCGAAGCAGGGGTCGGTCTCGTACGAAGTCGTGCCTGCTCCAGCCGGCGCCAGCATTACCGCCTTGCCTGTGGGGAGCGCGACGGTCAGTGCGGGTGGCACCACGTATTACTACTGCGCCAACACGTTCTATCGACAGACGGGCGCCCAGGGTTTTGCCGTGGTCGCGAAGCCGTCGGGCATTACCGCGATCGGGGCGCTGCCGGCTGATTTCCAGCCAGTGGAGGCGGGAGGCGTCACGTACTTCGTCGCCGGCGGGCAGCACTATCTGTCGTACCTCGATCCCACCGGCCAGGAGCTCTACATCGTGGTGAACGCGCCGGCGGCCGAGGCCACTGGCCCTGTCACGACCAAGGCCATTCCTATTTCCCTGGCCGCGGGCACACCCCTCAAGATTCGGCTCGCGACGACGCTCGATTCCGGAAAGGCGAAGGCCGGACAGATCTTCGAGGCAAACATCGAGCATGACCTCGTCAGTGGCGGACAGATCGTTGCGCCGAAGGGGAGTCGCGTCCAGGGGCGCGTGACTGAAGCGAAAGCCGCGGGTCGAAAGACGGCGCCGCTCCTCGCACTCCAGTTGACGGGCGTCTCGTCGGGTGGCCGGATAGTGCCGATCTCGTCGCCGGTCGTCAAGGCGGAAGGCAAGGCGTCGCACGCCGGGCGCAAACTGCTCGGCGGCGCAGCGATAGGCGCCACGATTGGCGCGATCGCCGATGGCGGCGAGGGCGCGGCGATTGGTGGCGTCGTCGGCGGCGTGGCTGGCGGTGTCGCCGGGGCAGCGTCGAAGAAACAGGTGACACTCGCGGCCGGGACGACGCTGGACTTCACGACGGCGGAGACCGCGACGTTTTACAAGACCGTGACCGTGCAAGCCGGCGCCCCCGGCAACTGATGGGGTAGGGTCAAACTGATGGGGTAGGGTCAGATCTTGAATTGTGAATTTTTCAAGATTCAAGATCTGACCCCACCAGCTCCGCGAGCCTCTGTGTGATTTGATTCGCGAGCCACTGACGAAACCCATGGGATCAAAAAGCCGGAAATCGCCCGCCAAGTCGGTTCCGCCGCAACGCGTGCGCTGGATCTGGGTCGCTGGTGTGGGATTGGGGGCGGTGGGACTGGCTGTCTCCGTCATCAGTGCCGTGTGGCTGAAGCCGGCCGCCGTGAAGACGACGACTGTGGCTCCGTCAGCGACGGCATCGAGTGCCTCTCCGCCTCGCTTCGCCCCGACCGTCCCGAATGCCACCCGATCCTCGAGTGTCGCACCCACAGGCATGGTGTGGATCCCCGGCGGCGAATTTTCAATGGGCGCGCCGGACCCCCCCGGCATGGATCATGTTGGCATGCAGGCGACGGAGGATTCGCGGCCCGTCCATCGAGTGTACGTCGACGGCTTCTGGATGGACGCGACCGAAGTCACCAACGCGCAGTTCGCCGAGTTCGTCAGGGCGACCGGTTATGTGACCATCGCCGAGCAGAAGCCAAAGGCGGAGGATTTCCCTGACGCGCCTCCCGAGAACCTGGTCGCCGGATCGACCGTGTTCACGTCAACTGCTGCCCCTGTTCCGCTCGACAACCATTTTCGGTGGTGGCGCTATGAGCCGGGCGCGAGCTGGCGTCATCCCGAAGGACCCGGAAGCACGATCAAAGGGCGCGAGCAGTATCCGGTCGTGCAGGTGGCCTATCCCGACGCATTGGCGTACGCCGAGTGGGCAGGCAAGCGTCTCCCGACCGAGGCCGAGTGGGAATTCGCCGCGCGCGGCGGACTGTCGGGTCAGCCGTACGAGTGGGGCGATGAGCTGCAGCCCGGCGGGCAATATGCCGCGAACACGTTCCAAGGGCGGTTCCCGGTGAAGGACAAGGGCGAGGACGGCTACGCGGGCATTGCGCCTGTCGCTCGGTTCAAATCGAACGGCTACGGAGCCTTCGACATGGCCGGGAACGTCTGGGAGTGGTGCAGCGACTGGTATCGATCGGACTACTACGAGCAACTCGCCGCACAGGGCGGCGTTGCGCGGAACCCCCGAGGGCCCGACATGCCGTACGACCCGCTCGAACCAAAAGAAAAGAAGCGCGTACACCGGGGCGGATCGTTTCTGTGCACCGACCAGGACCGTTCCCGCTACATGGTCGGCACGCGCGGCAAGGGCGAAGTCACCACCGGTGCCGACCATCTCGGGTTCCGCTGCGTGAAGTCGTAAGCGGACCACCGATGCAAACTGAAACGTCATTCTTCGACTCTATGGTCCGCTCGAACCGACGTTCGATAGGACCAGGCGGCCGGGTGATATCGAGATGGTGCACCAGGCAAGAACCGCGGCTGGACAGTCGTGGATGTGAAGATGGACTGGAACGTCATCTAATCCGTCCGAGCGGTGAGACAAGCACATGAGCAAATTGATTCCAATAACCGTCTTTCTCGCCTTCACCCTGCTGACCGGTGCCGCCGCAGCCGAGCAAAAGGAGCAGTTCGTCGCCGCCCAGCAGGCCAACAAAGCGGCGCTGCACGAGTACACGTGGCAGCGGCGTACCGAGCTGAAGCTCAAAGGCGAAAGTAAGAAGGTGTCGACGGAGCAAGTCCGGTACGACATCGACGGCAAGCTGGAGAAGACGCCGATCGGCGCGGCTCCCGAGCCACCGCCGCCGGAACAGGCGGCGAGTGGCCGCGGGCGTCGCGGAGGACGCCTCAAGGCGAAGGTCATCGAGAACAAGAAGGAAGAGTTTGCCGAGTTGATGCAGAACCTGGGGGCGCTCGTCGCATCCTACGGGCAGCTGCCGCCAGACAAGCTGCAGGCCTTCGCGAAAAACGCGACCACGACGAAGGGCGAGGGCGCGGAGGCCGGAACCGTCCGCATTCAGGGCGGCAACGTGCTCGTCGACGGCGACAGCATGTCGATCTGGATCGATCCCGGGAGCTTCATGATGCGGCGTGTGGAGATCGCGACGTCGCTCGATACGAAGCCGGTGAGCCTTGTGTCCGAATACCGCAGCCAGGACAACGGCCCGACATATCAGGCACGCTCGGTGCTGCAGTATCCCGACAAGCAGGTCGAGCTCACCGTCGAGAATTTCGAGTACAAGCACGTAGGAGGAGCGAAGTGACGAGAGCCATCCGAGTCTGGCTTCCGGCGACCGTCGCGATCGCCGTCGCGCTCGGTCCGACGCCGGCGCGGGCGCAGGAAGCGGCCGATGGAGAGACGCGCGCCGCCGTCCTCGCGAGTGCGAAGGCGGTAAAGGCGAAAGCCTCCCACCCCTACGAACCCGGCAAGGCCGAAGAGTGGCTCGATCGCGCCGAAGACCTGCTGCTCTCAGGCGGCCTGCGCTGGCACCCGTTCTTCGAGAGCGCCTATGCCGGCGGGGGATTCACGCTCGGCGCCGGCTACAGGCGGTTCGTGAGCTCCTACAACACGGTCGACTTACGCGGCAGCATCACGTTTTCCGGCTACAAGCGCATAGAGGCCGAATTCCTGGCGCCCCGTCTGTTCAACCGGCGCGGCACGCTGTCGGTGATCGGCGGCTGGCGCGAAGCCACGCAGGTTGGTTTCTACGGGATTGGGACCGGACAGACATCCGGTGACGATCGCGCGAACTACAGCTTCAAGCAGCCGTACGTCTCAGGACGCCTCGAGGTGTGGCCGACCCGGAAGCTCTTTGTGGTCGGTGGCGGCCTCGAGTACTCGCAGTGGGATCAAGGGACGGGGAGCGGCGCGGCCCCGTCAGTAGACGAGATCTACACGCCGGCAACCTTGCCGGGGCTCGGCGCGAACCCCACGTACCTGCACGCTGAAGGTTCCGCTGGGATCGATTGGCGCACCTCCCCCGGCTACACGCGCCGCGGCGGATACTACGGCGTCACGGTGCACGATTTTGTTGATCACGACAGCACGTTCGGGTTTCGGCGTGTCGACTACGACGCGATTCAGCACATCCCCCTACTGCGCGATGCCTGGGTGCTCTCGCTGCACGGTCGAATCGAGACGACGTTCACCGGCGATGACGAACAGATCCCGTTTTTCATGCTCCCGTCGCTTGGTGGCGGCTCGACGCTCCGCGGCTACCCGAGCTGGCGTTTCCGCGACAAGAACAGCCTTCTGATGCAAGCGGAGTTGCGCGTGCTGGCAAACCGCTTTCTCGACATGGCGCTCTTCTACGACGCCGGGAAAGTCATGGCGCGACGCGCCGAAGTGAGCTTCGACGGGCTCAAGAACGACTTCGGCATCGGCTTCAGGCTGCACGGCCCCGCCGCGACGCCTCTCCGCATCGAGCTGGCCAAAGGCAACGAGGGCATCGCCCTTGTGTTCTCGTCGAAGACCGCGTTCTAGGAGATCATCATGCGCATACTACACACCGCTCCGCGCCTGGTGATCCTGGTCGCCCTGGCCGTCGCCGTCTCGGTCGCGACCGCGTCGATGCAGGAACGGCGCTTTTATGACGACGACCCGATCACGCGCGAGTCCGACACCGAAGACGCGTCGGAGGCACAGCCCTGGCAAGTGGGGCTCTTCTACGATCTGTCGAAAAATCTGTTCGTCACGGCTGGCCGGCCCCCGTCGAACACACGCGCGCAGAACGTCAATACCATCGACGAAGTGCCCGACTCCACCTGGTTCACCAACCGCGTCGTGAGCCAGGTCGGCGTCGAACAGCTCGTGCGTGGTCCGAATGTCGGCGCGCCGCCGGCACCGGAGAAGTGGGTCATCGTCCGGGAGAAGGCGTCGGGTTATGCCCCCGGCTTCACGGCGCGCGACGCCAACGGCGAAACATGGTTCGTGTCCTTCGATCCTCCGTCGAACCCGAAGGGAGCGACGGCGGCAGTCGTCATTGCCAACAGGATCTTCTGGGCGCTGGGCTACAACCAGGTGGAGACGTTTCTCACGCGAATCGATCCGAAGCACCTCGAGATCGATCCCAAGGCGACGTTTCACCGGCCCTCCGGCGCCAGGACGCCGTTTACGCAGGACGACCTCAATGCCGTGCTCGAGCGCGCGGCCCGAAACGCCGACGGCACCTACGAAGCCGCGGCGGCTCGATTGCTTCCGGGAAAGATCCTGGGTCCGTTCCGCTACGAGAGCACGCGCCCGGACGACCCGAATGACACCGTGCCGCACGAGCACCGGCGCGAGCTGCGCGCGCTGCGCGTCTTTGGCGCATGGACGAACCTGACGGATCTGAAAGCCGGCAATACCCTCGATACACTGGTCACCGAGAACGGCCGATCCGTCGTGAAGCACTATCTGCAGGATGTCGGTTCCACGTTTGGCATGGGCGCGAACGGGCCACACGACTGGGACGAGGGCTGGGAGTACTTCTACCAGGGCAACACCACGCGGAAGCGTCTGCTGACATTCGGGCTCGCGCTGAGTCCGTGGCAGACGGCGCCCTACACGACCTACGACGCCGTCGGGCGCTTTGAAGGCGACCGCTTCGACCCGACGACATGGAAGCCGCACACGGCGACGACTGCCTATATCGAGATGCGTGCAGACGATGCGTTCTGGGCGGCGCAGCGCGTGATGGCTTTCAATGACGATCTGATTCGCGCGATCGTCAAGACCGGGCAGATTGCCGAGGCGGCGGCGGAGCAGCACCTGGCCGAGGTGCTGATCAAGCGCCGCGACGCGATCGGGCGGGCCTACCTCACCACCGTCAACCCGATGATCAATCCTGCGCTGAGCGGCTCGGGCGAGCTCACGTTCGGGAACGCCGCGGTCGAACGGGGCCTCGCCCCGGCACCTGAGTCGTACCTTGCGGTCTGGTCCACGTTCGACAATGCCAGCGGAGAGTCGACACACGTGGCGGACACGGCCGGCCGCGATCGGGTACAGGCTCCCGCCGGTCTGCCGAGTGCGCCCGGTTCGTACGTGAAGGTGGCGCTGAGCGCTGTAAGCACGACGCATCCTTCGTGGGCGCAGCCGATCGACGCCTACTTCCGGAAGGTACCGAGCGGCTGGAAGCTGGTCGGACTCGAACGGATGCCGAGCCGCCCTGCGGCTGCAGCCAAGGAGGGAGGCGATCGTGGCGAAAAACGCTGAATCCTTCGTCGAGCCATACGTCATTACGGACGGCGGAAAGTTCAAGCTCAAAGACCACGATCCCGGCGATACGCGGTGGGTCAAATCCAAAGAGCAGGGGCGTGAGCTGCTTCAAAAGGGCGTCGACCAGTTGTGCGAGCTGCAGGAGCGGCTCTACGCGCAGGACAAATGGGGCGTCCTCCTCGTCTTTCAGGCGATGGACGCGGCCGGCAAGGATGGGGCGATCAAGCACGTCATGTCCGGCATCAACCCGCAGGGCTGTCAGGTCTATTCCTTCAAGTCGCCATCGGCCGAAGAGCTCGACCACGATTTTCTCTGGCGCACCTCGAAGTCAGTGCCCGAGCGCGGCCGCATCGGGATCTTCAATCGCTCTTATTACGAGGAGGTGCTGGTTGTCCGTGTGCATCCCGAGTTCCTGAAGGGCCAGAAGGTGCCGCCCGAGCTGGTGACAAAGCAGATCTGGAAGGAGCGCTGCGAGGACATCAACGCCTTCGAGCGCTATTTGTCGCGCAACGGCTATGTCATCCGGAAGTTCTTCCTGAACGTCTCGAAGAAGGAGCAGAAGCGGCGCTTTCTCGAGCGGCTCACGATGCCCGAGAAGAACTGGAAGTTCTCGCTCGCCGACGCCAAGGAGCGCGGTCATTGGGACGATTACATGGACGCCTACGAGGACGCCATTCGCCGAACGGCGACGCCCGAGGCGCCCTGGGTGATCGTCCCTGCCGACAACAAGTGGTTCGCCCGCCTCGTGGTGGGTTCGGCCGTCATCTCAGCGCTGCGAGCGCTGGAGCTCGAGTTCCCCGTCGTGGACAAGGCGAAGAAGAAGGACCTCGACGCCGCGCGCGAGGCGCTCGAAGGTGAGGGCCGGAAGCGGGACAAGGCGGCAGAAACCGCGGTCGCGGAATGACCCCTTCGACCGGGCAGGACTCAAAGACGTGGGGCCAGCGTTTGCTGGCCCCGATTGCCGACGTCAAGCGGAATGAGGTGACGAGCGTCCTGCTCATGACGCTCCTCATCTTCTTGATCCTTGCCGCCTATTACATGCTCAAGACGGCCCGTGAGGTCTTCATCCTGAGCGAGGGCGGGGCAGAGGTCAAAAGCTACTCGTCGGCCGGACAAGCCGTGTTGCTGTTGTTTCTCGTGCCGGCCTATGGCGCCTTTGCCTCCCGCGTGAACCGCGTGCAGCTCGTGCAGTGGGTGACGATCTTCTTCGTCTCGCACATCGTGCTGTTTCTTCTTGCGCTTGGTGCCGGCCTGCATATCGGCATCGCGTATTTCCTGTGGGTGGGCATCTTCAATCTGATGGTCATTGCCCAGATCTGGGCATTTGCCAACGATCTGTATTCGCCCGAGCAAGGCAAACGTCTGTTTCCCCTGATCGGCGTGGGTGCCAGCCTGGGCGCCTGGGTCGGGTCGGTTCGTGCCGGGCAGTTGATGGCGATTGGCCCGCGCCGCTTGATGGTGGGCGCGGCGGTGACGCTGCTTGTCTGTGCCTTCCTGTCGCGCGTCGTCAACCGGGTGACCACGCGAGACGCGACCGCCAAGACAACCACCGACGACAAACCGCTCGGCAAAGGTAACGGGTTCGCAATGATCTTCGCGGACCGCTACCTGATGCTGATCGCCCTGCTGGCGGTGCTGCTCAACGTGGTGAACACGATGGGCGAGTATCTCTTCGGCCGCTACGTCGTCGAGACGGCGCTGGCGATGCACCCCACCGACGAGGCCGCACGCCAGCAGTTCATCGGCGCCGCTTACAGCCGCCTGTTCAGCACGGTGAACCTCGCGGGATTTCTCCTGCAGATGTTCGTCGTCTCGAGAGTCTTCAAGTTCCTCGGCGTCGGCAAGTCGCTGTTCATTCACCCGATGGTTGCCATGCTCGGGTACTTGATGATGCTACGCGCGCCATCGATTACGACGATGGGGTGGTTGAAGGTCGTGGACAACAGCATCGACTACTCGCTCGGCAACACGACCAAGCAGGCCCTCTGGCTGCCGACGAGCCGCGAGGCGAAGTACAAGGCCAAGCAGGCCGTGGATTCGTTCTTCGTCCGGATGGGCGACGTGGTACAGGCGGGGCTGGTGTTCGTGGGCGAGCGGCTGGCCTTTGCCGTACCGTCGTTCGCGGCGGTGAGCGTTGTGCTGGTGGGCGGATGGCTCGGCGTGGTGACGCTTCTCAACCGGCAGCTTCGCGCGAAAGCGGCCGACGCCGGTTCGCGGCAATTGTGAGTGAGGAACAGAGGACCATGCCACGTCATCGCTCGATAATCACCGGCGCAGTTGCGCTGATAACGGCCGCGTGCCTCGTGCTTTCAACATTCGTGGACGTCTTCTGCGCGCAGGCGCCCGTCGGGCCGGCGCCCGCAAGTGCCGTGGGCCCCAAGTCCGCTGCCGTGCCGCAGTCGGCCGGCGCGGTTGACCCGGGCTGGCCGCGCGCGTATACGACGCCAAGCGACGCCCGCCTTGTGATGTACCAACCGCAAATCGCGAGTTGGGAGGACCAGAAACGTATGGTCGGGTATGCCGCGGTGTCCTATACCGCGAAAGGGGCGGACAAGCCAACGCTCGGCACGGTCAAGGTTGAATCGAACACGATGGTGTCGCTCGACGAACGGCTGGTCAGTTTTGCCTCTTTCAAGATCACGGAGACGAGCTTCGGCTCGCTCGGTCGCGACGAGACGCGAGAGATCGTTGCCGAGATCGACACGGCGATTCCCGACGGCGAGCGGGTGATCGGGCTCGATCGCGTGCTGGCGAGCGTCGACAAGAGCCAGATCATGCCGAGAAACGTCGAGGGCGTGAAATCCGACCCGCCCGCGATCTTCTTCAGCACGACACCGGCCGTGCTCGTGAATTTCGACGGCGATCCCATCTGGAGCCCGATTAAGGAAAACGACCTGAAGTTCGCGATCAATACGAACTGGGACGTCTTCGAGCACGGACCAACGAAGACGCTGTTCTTGCGGAACGAGAACGTGTGGCTGAAAGCCCCGTCCGTCGTGGGACCGTGGACGCCGGCGGGCACGCTGCCCGGCAGCTTCGCGAAGCTGCCGGCCGACGACAACTGGAAGGACGTGAAAGCCAGCCTGCCAGGACGGAAAGTCAAGGCCAGTCAGGTGCCGACTGTCTTCGTCAGCACGACGCCTGCAGAGCTCATCATTCTGCGGGCGGCGCCGAGTTATCTGCTCGTCGACGGCACGAAGACCCTGCTGTGGGCACAGAACACGGAGAGCGACGTGTTCCGCCTTGGCAACACCGGACCGGTCTATTACCTCGTGGCGGGACGCTGGTTCTCGGCGCCGGACTTCAAGGGACCGTGGACGTTTGCCACGCCGAGCCTGCCTCCGGAATTCAAACAGATCCCGCTGGAGCACCCGCGGTCGCGCGTGCTGGCGTCGGTGCCTGGCACGGCCCAGGCCGCCGAAGCGGTGATCCTTGCCCAGGTGCCACAGACCGCGCGAGTGAGCAGGAAAGAGGTGAAGGCGCCCGAGGTGAAATACCAAGGCGACCCGACGTTCGAGCCAGTCCCTCAGACCACCTTGTCGCGCGCCGTGAACACCGACAAGGACATCATCAAGGTCGGCGACCTGTACTACATGTGCTTCCAGGGTGTGTGGTTCATGTCGAAGGCGGCGGTGGGGCCCTGGGAAGTGACCAGCACGATACCGAAGCAGATTTACGAAATTCCCGCTAGCTCGCCCGCCCACAACGTCACGTACGTCACCGTGGTCGAAGACAACAGCAACAGCGACTGGGTCACCTTCGCGGCCGTCGCCGGTTACACGGGCATGATGGTGGCGTGGGGCTGCGCGGTCTGGGGCACTGGGTGGTACTATCCGCCGTACGTTCGGGTACGGCGGCTACTATCCCGTCTACTACCCGTTCTATCCAACCTACGGCTACTCCGCCTGGTACAACCCGTGGAGTGGCACCTATGGCCGTAGCGCCGTCGCCTATGGCCCGTATGGCGGCCTCGGTGCGACGGCACGCTACAACCCGTATACCGGCACCTACGCACGCGGCGCGATGGCGTGGGGTCCGTACGGCGCTCGCGGTGCCGCGCAGGCCTACAACCCGCGCACGGGGGCCTACGCGCAGACGCGCCAGGGATCGGGGGTCTATGGAAGCTGGGGCTCCACATCGGTCCAGCGCGGTGACGACTGGGCGCACACGGCCCGCGCCACGAATCGCGTGACCGGCAACATGACCCGCGTGACGCGTACGGACGAAGGGGGAATGGTGAGCCGTCGCGGGCCCGGTGGTGGAGGATTCGTCGCTGGAAACGAAGACAACCTCTACGCGGGCCACGACGGCAACGTCTACAAGCGCGCCGAGGGCGGAGGCTGGCAGAAGTACGACAACGGCGACTGGCGTGCCACGCAGCATCCTGATGGCAGCGGCGCTCGCGAGCGTGCGACTGCGGCTGGGGCAACGCCTGGTCAGCTGGATCGGTCGACGATGGGACAGCTCGAGAAGGACCGGTCGGCTCGAGCTGAGGGCGCGCAACGTACGCGCGACTACGGGAACTATCGCAGCAGCGGCGGACGCGGTGCCAGCACCTACCGGAGCGGCGCCGGGTCCCGCGCGCGATCCGGCGGGCGGCGCCGATAACAAATGCCGCCACGCTTCGGCGTCCCGCGTCGGCGCGTGGCGGACGCCAAGAAGGAGCGGCATCTCAATGTCAATCAGTGCTTCGTGCTCCCGACGGAGCGTGTGGCGTGCCGGCCAGAGTCTCGCCGCGGTCATTTTCGCCATCGCGTTCTCGGAGGCGGCAGTTGCGCAGACGGCTCCTGGTCGCGAGCTCACTTGTGTTGACAGTTGTGGAGGCGGGCCTTTAGGCCCGCGAGTCGCGGGGCTAAAGCCCCGCCGCCACGTGCGCGGCGCCGCGTCACAAGTGAGCTCTGGGGTTAAGGCGAGTGCCCCCGTCGCACCCGTCGCGTCCGCGACCCTGGATGGCCTGCAGAAGCTGCTCGACGAGCAGCGGGCGCTCATCGAACGTCAGGCCGCTCGGCTCGACGCACAGGATCGCGAGCTCGCCGTCCTCCGCACGCGGATCGATGACGTGAGCACGCTGGCGCTCGGTGCGACCAACGCCGTCGCGGAGCTCAAACACCAGCCGACGGCGCCGACTGCCGCCATGGCAATCGAGCAGCGGCTCGAGGCGATCGAGAAAACGGCGCAACGGGCGCCCGAGATTCTCGCCGCGGCGGTGTCGGCGGGTGAGTTCCCAGGGTCGATACGGGTGCCGGGTACGGATGCCGCGTTCAAGCTGGGTGGCCAGGCGCGCATGACGCTGGTGCACACGCTGGCGCCTTTGGGAGTGGATGATCGGTTCATCACGTCATCGATACCCGTGGAAGGGACGCAGGCGGTCGGCGAGGACAAGCGAACGACGTACTCGCCGGCGGCGTCGCGTCTCAATCTGGACCTGCGCTCGCCCAGCCGCATCGGCGACGTGCGCATGTTCATCGAGGGCGACTTTGCCGGCGCCGGGAACACGGTCCGACTGCGCCACGCGTTCATCCAGGCGCGCCGCTGGACGGTGGGCCAGACCTGGTCGACGTTCTCGGATCCGGAGGCCGAACCCATCGGCATCGACTTCGAGGGTTTGAACGCGATCTCTTTATTCCGACAGCCCCAGATCCGCTTTACGCAGCCAATCCGCGCCAACATGAACGTGGCTGTGGCGGTCGAAAACCCTGCCCCCGACCTCGAGGGCGCCGCGGGCGTGAACCTCACGCCCGATTTCATCGGCCGGCTGCGATGGGAGCCGAGCGGCGGGCTCCTGCCCCACATGCTCGGCCGTCCCGCACACGTACAAGCGGCAATTCTCGTCCGCACGCTGCGGGGCGAGGTGACGGGTCGGCCCGAGACGACACTGACGACGGGAGGATTCGGCGCAAACGTGAGCGGCGTGCTCGTGCCGCGGTGGAACGCGAGCGATCGGATCAAGTTCGCTGTGAACACCGGGTGGGGAATCGGCCGTTACATCACGGACCTTGGCACGCTGGGCGGACAGGATGCCGTGTACGATCCGCTGGCCGATAGCCTGCGGGCGCTGCCGGTCTATTCCGCGTATGTCGGGTACGAGCGGCTCTGGAAGCCGTCCTTTACATCCGCCCTGACCTACGGGCTGGTCCGCGTGGACACTCTCGACATCCAGCCGAACGACGCGCTGCGCGAGACGCAGCGCGCTACGCTCAACCTCACGTGGACACCGGTACCACAACTGGAGTTGGTCGTCGAGTTCCTGACAGGCCGGCGGGTCAATAAGGACGGGACCCAGGGGACATCCAGTCAGGTACAGGCGGGATGGACCTTCCGGTTCTGAGCCCTGTCCCCTGGACCCTGAACGGGTGCCCGGGACCATCGCGAGGCCCGGCTCTCGACCGATTCAGGGATTGTCCTTGTGTCTCGTCGGTTGAGTGCCTATACTCGCCAAGCTCATCCGAGACATCCTATCTTGACGAAAGTCGAGAACGCCTGGCTCGTCAACCAGGCGCCCATCCCCATGGTTGGCGCGCGGCGGGTGCAGCCGCAGAACGCTTCGTTTTCCTGGTCTCGCGCCGTCGCGCGCCAGACATTCCGAGCTTCGAGGAGATTTTCATGAAACATGTGACCACCGCCTGTTGTGCGATAGCGATTGCGTTTTCGTTCGTGGCAATCGTTGGCGCGCAGCAGGGTCCCGGCCCGCGCAAGGTTATTCAGATCCTCCGCGAGGAGATCAAAGCCGCACGGAGCACGGCACACGGCCGAGCCGAAGAAGCGTACGTGCGCGCGTTCCGCGCTGCCAAGGCGCCCGTGTATTACGTCGGGCTCCGATCCCAGACCGGTCCCACGGAAGCCTGGTTCCTTTCCAGCTACGACAGCTACGCGGCGCTGGAACAGGAGAACGACCTCGTGGCAAAGAACGCCTCGCTGTCCAAGGCGCTCGAAATGGCCGACGAACAGGATGCCGGGTTCCGGACGGGCGGGAGCACGGTGATTGCCGAGCTCGTCGAGGACCTGAGCTATCGCATGCGGCCGACCGTGCAAGACATGCGCTACATGCACGTATCGACGATCCGTGTCCGGGCCGGATGGGGCACCGCCTTCGAAGAGGCGCGGAAACTCGGCAAAGCCGCCCACGAGAAGGCGAACGTCGACGAACACTGGGCGCTCTATCGGGTCGTGTCGGGCATGCCCGCCGGCACGTATCTGATGTTGCAGGGATCGATGTCCCTGAAAGACGAAGATACCGATCCCCACACGGACGCGTACCGCGACGCGCTCGGTGACGAGGGGCGCAACAAGCTCCAGCAGTTTCAGCGCGATGGCATTCTTGGCGTCGACACGTCGCTGTTCGAGATCAGTCCTCAGATGAGCAACGTCCCCGACGAGTGGATGAAGGCGCGCCCGGATTTCTGGAAGCTGCCTGCGATGAGAACGAGCTCGGCGGCCAAGCCCGCCGAATCTGCGGACAAGCCAGCTGCGAATCAGTAGGCGACGGGACAGTCCCCGCGCAGGGGACTGTCCTTTCACTTCACGGCTATTGGGTTGGTGGCACGATCGCCCACCCACGCGTTTTGATCTCAGCCGCCGCGCGATCCGATGGCCGCCCCGTGAGCGCCACTTGCAAGTGGCTCGCCTTCAGCTCACTTCGCGCGCGCGCGCCGATCTCGCCCAAGGCTTTCTCCGTTGCGGCAGTCCAGCGCACCCAGTCGAGCGGCAACAACGCGCGTGCGTGCCCGCCCCGGCCGGACGCCACCATCGCCCGGGAGTCGGTCAACACGGCCAGCACCGATTGTCGCGAGTGCCATTGTTGTAGCATCTCGGCACTTTCTACGAAGAACAGGGCTTCGCGCTCGTTACGAGCCTCGGCGGCGGTCGCCACGTAGTCGGCGCAGCCGCTCGCGTTTACGGCGCGCAGGGCTCCGATGAGACGCGTCTGATAGGTGAGCGTGAACGACGGGTTCTTGAACAGCGACTTGGCGATATCGTCCTTCACCGTCAGCTCTTTCAGGCGCTGCTCGTTGATTTTCCGGACCTCTTCGGGATCCTTGCTCCACACGAGGTCTCCGACGGTGGAGGTCATACCCACGACCGCCGGGATCGGCAACACGACCTTGGTGGCGATCGAGCCGGCCGCGTCAACCTTTCCGATGTCGGCGAGCGCTTGGCGCAGGACGCCATTCGTCGTGTACGGGTCGACCCCGACCTTGCGCGCCCATCGCCGCGTGGCGGCGGTGACGCCGAGCACGCCTTTGGCCGTACTTCTCCACCGCGCTGTCGTTCTCTTTGGCGTCGCCTTTGGCCGCCGCGTCAGAATCGTCGGTCGATTCCACGGCACGCTGTGTGCGCCGCCCGAGATTGACGCCGAACCGCTTGATGCCAGAACCCAGCCCTTTCACGGTTCCAGCCGGATCGGTCACGACGCCAGCCGCGCTCTTGCCGATGTTGACCACCGATTGACCGGCCGCCGCGAGGAACACCTCTGTTTTCGACACGTCCTGCAGCGCCGCCAGCGCGTTGATCTCCTGGATCCGCACCGCCAGCTCGCTCCGGCCCACCGCTTCGAACGAGCCGAACGGTGAGGACAGCGTGAACTCGTGAAAGTAGCCATCCGTCCGGACGGTGTCACCTACGGTGTGGTGAGCGCCCTTCGCGACAGCGGGCGTGAGGAGCGCCGAGGCTTTGAATACCGGCGGCGGCTCATCGCCCTTCTGCGCGGTCAGGGACACCACGGACAGCACGGCCACGACGGTAGTGCGCGCGGCCTGACGCCGATAGCGGTCTCCGGCAGGGAATGCCATTACATCTCGTTTCTCGAAAGGATGCTCGTCAGCTCTTTGGCTTCTTTACTTCCTCGGTAATCGACGTCAGGCGCACCGGCTCCTGCCCATAGTTCTCGAGCTGTAGCTTGCCGTCCTTGACGATGATCGAGGAGGCCGCCAGCATGCGCCCCTCTCCCTTGTCATTGGGCTTCATGCGCATCTCGATGAACGTGAACGGGTAGTCCATCGCGCGCCCGCCTCTCATCGCGGCGCCCATGCTCACGGGCTTGTCGGTGGCGATGACGATTTGTCGGGTCCCGTCCGGGAGCGTGGTCTCTCGTGCATATTTCAAGTCCCAGCCGAGGCTGTTGGGCGTCCTGATGAACCCGACGCGCGGCTTGATCGCCTGCAGAGCCTTGAGCAGCTTGGCCTGGCCCTCCTCGCCCCATTTGGCACCCGCGAGCACATCGAGGAGCGACGCGCGCTCGTCATCGGCCGTCCAGCGCTCGATGGCGATTTGGGTCATACCGGCCCTGCCGGTCGGCATGCTGACGTTGAAGGCCGAGAAGCGGATCGGATCCTTCTTGGTCGGCGCCTCACGCGCGGCCGGCTGCTGCGCAATGAGGGGCGCCACCAGCGCGAGCGCCGCACCGACGGCGACGATTCCGACGTGAACACGAAAGCGTTGTGTCATTTCCAAATCTCCTCGCGTGAATCGGACCCTCACTTCATTGCCGGGGGATAGTTCTTGAGCAGCTTCGTCACGGCCTTTTCGATGCTCTTCTGCCGCAACGGGCGATAGTCATGAAACCCTCCCTGGCAGCGAGAACTCGATGCGCGACACACAACGACCGCTCGTCTGTGTCGACGCCTCACCTCTGTTGAGCACGTCGTATGCCAGCTGACAGAGGTGCCCGGCACACGGCAGGAACTGCCGATCTCGTTAGAGATTCAGCTGTCCCGGTTCGCCGGCGATGTGCCCTGCGGCGCAGCTCGACTCCGGCCGGTCGTGGAAACCCCGAAATCTCGGGTATGATTCGCGCCTCGACGGCCTCCCCGGGGACGACTCGAATCCCCGGAACCGCCGCCTCATACCTTCGCCCCATGTTGCTTACCCATTCGTGGGCCAACTGCCGCCTCGCGGTCATCGCAGCTGCCGTGCTCTTCGCGCCCATTGCGTTGGGCGGCGGCGTGAACGCCGAGGAACGGCAGCCAGCCCAGCGGAGATCTCGAGTCGGGGTGGCATTCGGTGGGGGAAGCGCGCGAGGGCTGGCCCACGTTGGCGTCATTCGCTGGTTCGAAGAGCATCGCATCCCCATCGATCGTATTGCCGGCACGAGCATGGGCGGACTGATCGGCGGGGCATTTGCGTCGGGAATGTCCGCCGACGAGATCGCACAGCTGCTGCACACCACCAATTGGAACGAGATGTTCGGCAGCTCGGCGTTTCGGTACAAGAACATCCGGCGCAAGCTGGATGCCCGCGCATATCCGTCTCGCATCGAGTTCGGACTCAAGCGCGGACTCGTGCCGCCGATTGCGCTCAACAACGGGCAGCAGGTCGATTTCCTGCTCGCGCGGATCGCGGGCGCCTACACACAGCTTCGAAGCTTCGACGATCTGCCGACACCGTTTCGTTGCCTGTCGGTCGACCTCATCACGGCGCAGTCCGTGGTGCTCGATCACGGATCGCTCGCCGATGCCATGCGGGCCACCATGTCGCTCCCGGGCATTTTCCCCCCGGTGGAAATCGACGGCCGCGTGCTCGTCGACGGCGGCGCGATGAACAACGTTCCGGCAAATGTCGTTCGAGCCATGGGCGGCGAGGTCGTCATCGCGATCAACGTCGGCTACATGGGCGACAAGCGGACGGTCGACTACACGATCCTCGGTCTGATGGGCGGTACTGTCGACGTGATGATGCAGGCGGCGACGCGCGCCGCCATGCAGACCGCCGACATCATCATCAACCCGAAGCTCGAGGGTTTCGGCAGTCTCGACTGGCGGCGCAACGAGGCGCTGGCCGCCGATGGCTACCGGGCAGCCGAAGCGATGAAGGACACGCTCCTTCCGCTGGCGATCGACGAGCAGGCATGGGCTGCCTACCAGGCCGAGCGTCAGGCGCGACGGCGGAAGCAGCTTGCGATACCCCAGTTCGTGTCGATTGTCGGCGCGGTGGCGTCCGACCAGCGGCGCATGGAGGAAGTGTTACGCAGCCATGTCGGACAGCCCATCGACGTCGCGACGCTCGAGAACGAGCTCGAAGCCTTCGCGGGGCTCGATCGGTACGAGACGGTCGGATGGCAGCTCGTGGATGAGGGGGGCCGCCAGGGACTCCAGATTCGAGCGCGGCCGAAACGCTACGCCCCGCCATTCCTGATGCTGGGCGTGACATTGCAGAACACGACGACCGACGAATTTGCCTTCCAGCTCTCGGGCCGGTACCTCTCGTTCGATGTCGCGGGATCCGGTTCCGAGCTTCGCGTCGATGCAGCCGTCGGCGCGCAGCCGCGCGTTGCCGCCGAACTCTATCGGCCACTCGGCAAGTCACCGCTTTTTGTTTCGGGCTCCGCGTTTGCGACGCGACAAACGCTCAGTCTGATCCAGGACAACGCGATCATCGCGAAGTACAACGAGACGCGGACAGGGGCGGGCGTCGCGGGAGGCATCAACCTCGGTCGCGAGGACGAAGTTCGGGTCGGCTTCACAGCCGGTTCCTTGAGCGCTGCAATCGGGGCCGGCGACCCGAGCCTCCCCGAGGTCGAAGGGGGAGAAACGCGGGCGTTGCTGCGCTGGTTGCACGACGGACAGGACAGCCCTGTCGTGCCGTCTGGCGGCGTGTTGGCCCAGGGCACCCTCAGCCACATCTTCGAGTCGCCCGAACTGGCCGAAGCTGTCGACAGCGATCTCTCGAACGATGGCCTGACGCAGGCCGAGTTCAACGCGGCGGTCTTCTGGTCGTTGCGCGATCGCGACCGGATATTTCTGGTGGGAGGCGCCGGCACCTCGTTCGATGCCAATCCACTTCCCACCGAGCAGTTTTCACTCGGACGACCTCTGCGCCTCGGGGCCTACAACATCGGCGAGTTCCGTGGTAACCACTACGCCTTGGTGACTGCGGGCTATCTGCGGGGTATCGGGCGCCTCCCTGACTTTCTTGGGGGACCAATCTTCATCGGAGGCTGGGTCGAGAACGGCTCGGCCTTCAATCGACTCGAGGACGCCGAGGTCAAAACCAACGCCAGCGTCGGGGCGCTGGTCGACACGCTCATTGGTCCGATGCTCGTGGGCGGCAGTTTCGGATTCGACGGAAACTGGCGATACTACGTTGGCATCGGGCGAATCTTTTGACGTATTCCACTGGAAGGACAACGATGAAGGCACCAATCTCTTTCGGCGCTCTCACAATCTGTCTCGCGCTCAACGCTCAAGCGCTGGCCCAGGTCACCAAGACCCTCACCGGCGAGACCCAGACGGTCACCGCCACGGTGGAGGCCATCGAGCAGGCCAGCCGGGAGGTTACACTCAAGAAGGCGGATGGCACCTACGCGGTGATCTACGTGCCGGAGGAAGCCAAGCGATTCGATAGCTTGAAGATTGGCGACAAGGTGACCGCCAAGTACTACGAAAACATCGTGCTGCGATTGAAGCTGCCGGGGGAAACCTCCGTTGACACGAGCAGCGAGTCGGTCACACCGACGGCGGGAGCAAAGCCAACGGGCACCGCGGCCAAGCAGCGCACGATTACGGCGACGATCACGGCGATCGATTCGACGGTGCCTTCGATCACCTTCAGCGGGCCGAACGGCTGGACGTACAGCTCGCGCGTCGAGGACAAGAAAGCGCTGGCGAAAGTGAAGGTCGGCGACAAGGTCGATATCACGTGGACAACGGCGATGCTCATCTCGTTCGACACGCCCTGATTGGCTCGGCGGCTCGACGCGATGCGAAAGCGTTTTACGGCTCAGGTAAGTGCCGCGCGGCTGTTTAGGCGGAATTGCCGCGTTTGCGCATGCTTGAGCCGCGGTATGGTTCCTGCTCCGCACGATCGACGCATTCCCAGGAGGAATCATCGATGCGTGTGCTCTCCCTCGTCCGGTACGGCGCGTTCGCTCTCGCGCTCATGGCTGTGAATTGCGGCGGGGGCGGATCCGGTCCCAGCCCTTCACCCTCGCCGAGCCCCAGCCCCTCGCCCGCGCCGACGCCCCAGCCAGGCCAGGTCTCGATCGTGGGGCAGCGCGCGAATCAGTCGTTCACACCAAACCCCGGTACACCGGCGGCAAACGGCATGGTGACCTGGAGCAACGCCGACACGGTGGTGCACCGCATCGTGGCGAACGACAATTCTTTCGATACGGGAGATCTCCCGCCGGGCGCATCGAGCGCCGCGATGGCCGTCGCGGCTGAGGGCACGAACTATCACTGCTCGCTTCACCCGAGCATGATCGGGTCGGTGAAAAATTCAGCCGGCACGCCTCCTCCGTGCACCGGCATCTACTGCTGACGACAGTTCGCGGGTTGATACGCCGTTTGACCGACGTCTGCCCCTCGCACAAGTACCATCCGACGAGCTCGCGGATGGCGTGGTCGTAGTGTGCGCTGACCGCTGGCGGAGGTGAGGCTGCAGGGCACCGCGGTCTTCGCCGCATCGCTCGTATAATCACCCTCACTGGCCCTTACACCCGGCACGCGTCCCGGCGTCTACAAAGTCACCCGATCGGCGAAGGGGGAATGGGCCGCGGTTACACACCCTGATCGGCTGGATCGGCGGTTTCTACGAGAGGATGAGCCCGGCCCAATTCTGGATAATGCACGCCGCCATCGCGACAGACGGAGGCCTGCTGGTCGCGCTATTCGGGCGTCGTCTCGGCCGAGTGCTGGTGGATCGACCATGAATTCAGGGACTTCTTCGGACGCGGATGCAAGGCTGGTGCGAGGTCACAGGCCTGCACGGGCTGCTTCGAAGAAGTCGGACCGTTATTTTCACAGCGTCGCTGCGATCGTAATGCTCGTCGTGGCCTTTGTGGGCTTTCAACCGTTCTACCTCAGGGGTGAAGGCATGGGAGGACGGACGATTTCCGCTCAGCTGTTCCCCCTGGTTCTCCTTCATGGCACGTTCACAACGGCTTGGTTTGTTCTGTTCCTGGTGCAAGCCTTGCTGATCTCCACTCGAAACCGGCGGCTCCATATGAGACTCGGCTGGGGCGCCATCGCGGTCGCGCTCGGGGTCGCGATCACGGGCTTCATGCTTGCTGTCCAATCCGTGCGGCCCGTTCCGGAGATCGCGTTCTGGGGCATGGCGTACCGGCAGTTCCTGTTGATCATGCTGGCCGAGATCGGACTCTTCACTTTCTTCGTACTGGCGGGCGTGTTGTCGCGGAAGCGACCTGCGAGACATCGGGCAATGATGTTGCTGGCAGGCTTGAGTATTCTGGCTGGCGCAACCGTCCGGATGCCGTTCCTCTTTCCCATCTTCAGCGAGGGCGGATGGATCGGAATCTTTGGTCCCATCTTCACGCTAGGAGCCGCGTTCCTGCTCGCGCGCTCCCTCCTGATTGGCGCCTTTGACCGATGGTTTGCGGCAGGCTATGCCGCCCTGATCGTGCTGTACGTTGCCGCCTGTGCGTTCGCCGTAAGCGGTGCCTGGACCTACCTGGCGAAGGCATTCTTCAATATCTGATTCCCCACGATATGGGCGCGCTGGGGACGCACCGTCCGACACGCGCACGTCGGCGGCGGTGTGGAGGCGGGCACCGACGTCGCCAACGGCGCCGACGTTCTCTACCGAACCGTTCTGTTGTCGGATGACTGGCTGAATCGAAAACCCTGAGGTGGGTTCTGTTGGAGACTCTTTGGCCGCGTGCGCGCCCCACCTCCACGGAAAACGAACGCACGCTCGCCGCCGGATAGAATCGTCGCGGTGCGAATTCGTCTCCGCGGGTTTCTGATGACCGCCGCGCTGCTGTCGAGCGGCGTGGCGTTGGCGCAAAACACGAACCGTTCGCTGGTTCCGCTGCAGGCGCATCACGCGACGGCCATTCGCATCGACGGGCGGCTCGACGATGAGGCGTGGCGCACGGTTCCAACCGTCGCCGGCTTCCGACAGCTCGTGCCCGACGAAGGGCAACCGGCACGCGCCCAGACCCTTCTGCAAATCGCCTTCGACGACGACGCGCTCTACGTGGGCGCCCGGCTGCTCGATCCCGAGCCCGACCGAATCGTCCGGCGCCTTTCGCGGCGGGACGTCGAGGGCGATGCCGATCGGTTCGTCATTTACCTGGACCCGCATCACGACCGATTGACCGGTGCGCTTTTCGGGGTCACCGCCGCGGGCGTTCAATGGGATGCTGCGATTTACGACGATATTCGTCGAGATCCCACATGGGACGCGGTGTGGCAATCGGCCGTCGACATCGACGATCGGGGTTGGACCGTCGAGATCCGCATTCCGTTCTCGCAGCTGCGCTTTTCATCCGCGGCGCGGCTCACGTGGGGCTTCAACGCGGAACGGATCGTTCAGCGGAGCAACGAAGATTCCTGGCTGGTCCTCACGGCGAGCAACGAGCACGGCCTGGCCTCGCGGATGGCGAGTCTCGAAGGCATGGCCGACATCAGGACTCCGCGGCACGTCGAGCTGCTTCCGTATGTGACGGCCCGTGGAGAGTTCATCGAACCGGATCGCGCCGGCGATCCGTTCAACGATGGTGCACGCGCGTTCGGCGGCGCCGGTCTCGATCTGAAATACGGGCTTTCGAGCAACATGACGCTGAGCGCCACGGTGAATCCCGACTTCGGGCAGGTCGAGGTCGACCCCTCGGTGGTGAACCTCACGGCGTTCGAGACCTTCTTCGAGGAAAAGCGACCCTTCTTCACTGAAGGCAGCCAGATCTTCTCCCGTTTTGCCAAGGATGGCTTGAGTGAGCCGTTCAGCTTCTTCTACCCTGAACCGCAGATCTTCTACTCGCGCCGCATCGGCCGGGCGCCGCAGGTACCAGGGACAGGCACATTCGTCGAGACGCCCGCATCGACCACGATCCTGGGCGCCGCCAAGCTGACCGGGCGGACGCGCGACGGGTGGACGGTCGGGCTCCTCGACGCGGTCACGGGCCGCGAGTACCTCGCAGGTCGCGAGCGAATTTCCACGGCACGAGATCGAAGCGGAGCCGCTGACGAACAACTTCGTCGGCCGTGTGCACCGCGAGCTCGGACCACGCGGTGGGCTTGGCGCCATCGGGACGATGGTCGTGCGCGATCTGCGGACGACCCCTCTGTCGGAGCGGCTTCCGGGCCAGGCCTATGTCGCTGGTGGCGACGGCTACTGGTTCATCGACCGCAACAGAGATTGGGTCGTCAGTGGCGGCGTGGCCGGCAGTCGCGTGTCGGGGGACGCGGCGGCTCTTGCCGGACTCCAGCGCGCCGCCCAGCGCTACTACCAGCGGCCCGACGCGCCTCACGTCCACTTCGATCCCACGCGCACGTCGCTTTCGGGGTGGAGCGGAAGCGCGGCCGTCAATCGGAACCGCGGCAACGTGACGGCGAATGCCATGGTCTGGGGGATCAGTCCGGGATTTGAACCAAACGATCTCGGCTTCGCCACGCAGACGGATCGCGCCGGCGCGCACGGCCTGGTGCTCATCCGCAAGCTCACGCCCGATCGGTTGACGCGTTCGCGTCAGTGGTCGATCTCGAAGTGGTGGACGTGGAACTACGGTCGCGAACTGCAGGGCGACGGGATCCAGTCCACGGCGAATCTGCAGTTTCACAATTACTGGCGATACAACCTGACGTTCGGCTGGTCGCGCGACGTGTGGGACGACAAGTTGACGCGCGGCGGGCCCACCACTGTGCGGCCGGGCATCAAGACGATCAACACCTCTGTTGTGTCCGACACGCGCCGCCGGGCATGGCTCGACATCTACGGCACCATTCAAGAGCGCAACCACGGGTCCTGGCAGCACACGTTTGGCGGGAGCGTGAACCTGCGGCCCTCCGATGCCGTGTCGATCTCGGCCGGCCCGTCGGTGCTGCGAAGCTCCGTTGTCGCACAGTACCTGTCGACGGTCGCCGACCCGCTGGCCGTCGAGACGTTCGGGCACCGCTACGTCTTCGGCGAGCTGGCGCAATCCGAGGTGTCGATCCCGACGCGCGTGAACGTCACGCTCCGGCCCACGCTCTCGCTCCAGGCGTACGTGCAGCCGTTCGTGTCGGTCGGCGACTACGGCGCCATCACCGAGCTTGCGCGGCCGCGCACCTACGATTTCCTCCGCTACGGTGAGGACATTGGAAACATTGAAACGCATCCCGGCACCGGGGACGTCAGCATCGACCCCGACGGCGCGGGACCCGCCGCGCCGTTTCGACTGGCGCGTCCGGATTTCAGCGTCAAGTCGCTTCGGGTCAATGCCGTCGCGCGCTGGGAATTCCGGCCGGGCTCGACGTTGTATTTCGTCTGGACGCGCCTCGGAGAGGATCGATCCGCGCCCGGCGAGTTCGACTTTTCCCGAAGCGTGAACGCGCTCTGGCACGCGCCATCGGACGACGTCATTCTCATCAAGATGAGCTATTGGTTGTCGCGCTGAGCATGGCCACGGACGCACACGGAAAAAATCGGTCTGCCACGGATCACACGGAATCGGTCTGCCGCGGACGTACACAGACTCGCACGGACAATCAGATCGCTACGGACTGAACGGAAACGGCCGCCACGGATTCACACGGGAAGAACACGGAAGGCCAATACTCCTTTTGTCGGATCCGATCGCGGCCGGAGAGCGTGTCGGGGCGCCGCCCGTTGGAGGACGGCCGAAAACCGGCTCGAAAGCGCCCGAAATCCGCGTGGGGTGACGTAGTGGGGCCCCGCGCTTCCGCCGACAGGTCGGGACAGAGCCGGTTTTCCGCGCGTCCGACCGGGCGGCGCCTCGATACGCTCTCCGGCCGCACTCGGATTGACGCGTCCAGTCATACGGTTCGAGCTGATTTGAGCTTGCCGGACGGCGTCGAAACCGACTCACTGACAGCCCCGTCGATCTCTTGGCGAAGGTGCGCGGCGCGCGTATCATTGGACGGTTCCGGAGGATTCATGATCAAGCTCGACGCGCACAAGGCCGTCCACTTCTGCGACGGCCTGACCAGGCGCGATTTTCTGCACGCCGGGGCGCTCGGGTTGGGAGGCTTTGGCCTGACCCTCTCGGATCTGTTCGCGCTGAAGGCGTCGGGTGCGATCCCGGCCGACAAGGACGTCAACTGCATCTGCCTGTTCCTCGTCGGCGCGCCGAGCCAGCTCGATACCTGGGACATGAAGCCCGATGCGCCGTCCGAGATCCGCGGACCTTACAAGCCAATCAAGACCAACGTCCCGGGAATTCAGATCAGCGAGATCTTCCCGAGGATGGCGACACACGCCGACAAGTTCGCGTTGATTCGATCGGTCCACTACGCCGGTGTCGCGGTGCACGACGCCGGGCACCAGGTGATGCAGACGGGCCGCCTCTTTCAGGCCGGCACCGAGTCGCCGCACGTCGGATCGATTCTCGGATACGTGAAGGGCAGGAAGGGCGACATCCCGCCGCATGTGCTGCTGCCGAGACCCATCGGGAATACCGGCGGCAACATGCCACACGGGCAGTCGGCGGGTTACCTTGGCAAAGCGTACGATCCGTTCGTTCTCGGCTCCGATCCGGCCGACCCTGCATTCAAGGTCCCGGACCTGCTCCCGCCCGACTACCTGACGGCGATTCGCGCCGACCAGCGTCGCAATCTGCGCGATCTGGTGGATGGCGCGGTGAAGGGCTTCGAGTCCAGCCCTGACGCACGGCTCCTCAACTCGTCGTTCGATCAGGCCTACACGCTGATTTCCTCTGCCGACGCGCGGGCCGCGTTCGATCTTTCGAAGGAGCCCGACGCGCTCAAGGACAAATACGGCCGCAACCGCTTCGGCATGAGCTGCCTGCTCGCACGCCGGTTGATCGAGGCCGGCGTGCGCTTCGTGACGGTCAACATGTTCGAGACGGTGTTCAACGAGATCACGTGGGACATCCACGGTTCGGCGCCGTTCAGCCCGATTCAGGCGTACCGCGACCTGCTCGGTCCTATGTTCGACAACGCCTACGCGTCGCTCCTCGAGGATCTGGTGAGCCGGGGAATGCTCGACAACACGCTGATCGTGGCGATGGGCGAGTTCGGCCGCACGCCGAAGATCAATCCGGCCGGCGGGCGCGATCATTGGCCGCAGTGCTGGACAGTCTCGATGGCGGGCGGAGGCGTGAAGGGCGGCCAGGTCGTCGGCTCGTCCGACGAGATGGGCGGCTACCCGAAGGATCGGCCCGTGCCGGCGGCCGCGGTCGCCGCGACGATGCTGCATGCGCTCGGCATCAAGGTCGAAGAGGAGTTGCCGGGACCGCAGGGCAGGCCGATGCCGATTGTCGACCGAGGCGTCGAGCCGGTGCAAGAACTGTTCTAGCGATGTCCGCCCGCTTCGCAACGTTTGTCGGAATCTTCACATCACTCCTCGTTGCCGGCGCGGCGGCTGGTCCTTCGCCCGCGAGACGCGCGCGGGCCCTTGCGGTTGTTGCGCCCGTTCCGTCGCACGAGGGGGCGCCGGCACGCGGTTCGGCCATCAAGCCGATCTCGTTCCGAAATCAGGTCATCCCGGTCCTCACGAAGGCCGGCTGCAACTCGGGCGCCTGCCACGGCGCCGCGGCCGGAAAGAACGGCTTCGCGCTCACCCTGCGAGGCTACGATCCTGCGGCCGACTACGACACGATCACGCGGCAGGCTGGTGGACGGCGGGTGAACAAGCTGGAGCCAGCCAAGAGCCTGATACTCCTGAAACCGACCGAGACGGTGCCGCACATGGGCGGACGCCGCTTTGCCGTCGGGTCCGCGGAATACGGCATTCTCTCGGGATGGATTGCCTCGGGTCTGGCGGGGCCGCGGGACAAGGATCCGCGACTCTCGGGCATCGACGTCACCCCCGGCGATCAGACGCTCACGCCCGGCGCCACCGTCGCGCTCCGTGTCACGGCGCGCTTCACCGACGGCTCCACCGCCGATGTGACGCGCTGGGCGAAGTACGGCTCAGCAGACGAGACCGTTGCGCACGTCGAAGACGACGGACAGGTCACGGTCAAGGGCCCGGGCGAAACGGCCGTCAGCGTGAGCTTCCTGACAGGCGTCGCGCTGGCGCGCATCAGATCGCCGTTTCCCACCGCAATTCCCGAGGCCGCCTACGGCTCGTCGTCTTCGACCGGCACGATCGACGATCACGTCGTCGACAAGCTGCGACAGCTCCATATCGCGCCGGCGCCGATGTCGAACGACAGCGAGTTCATCCGTCGCGCGTACCTCGACGCGGCCGGTATTCTGCCCACGCGGACGGAGGTCGAGGCGTTTCTCGTCGACGGATCGCCCGACAAGCGCGCCAGGCTCGTGGATCGCCTTCTCCAGAGAGACGAGTTCGTCGACTATTGGGCCTACAAATGGTCGGACTTGCTGCTGGTGTCGAGCCGGGCGCTCGGCAAGAACAACGTGCGCGATTTCTACGGATGGATTCGTGCCGCCGTGAAGTCGAACGTGCCGTGGGACAAGTTCGTCTACAGCCTGACCACGGCCGTCGGACGTACCGATGAAAACGGGGCGGCCAACTACTACCTCATTCATCGCAGCCCGATCGATCTCGCCGAGAACTACACGCAGGCGTTTCTGGGCCTGACGCTGACCTGCGCCCGCTGCCACAACCACCCGATGGAGAAGTGGACGCAGGTCGACTACTACGGCTTCGCCAATCTCTTCGCACGGGTCTCGGTGAAAGAAGACGCGTCGATGGCCGCCAAGTCTGATACCGCTACCATCTTCTCGACGCCGGAAGGCGACGTGCTGCACCCGCGGCTGGGCGTGCCGATGCCCCCGAGGCCTCTCGACGGCCGGCCGATGGCGTCGCACTCGGTTCAGGATCGGCGCGAATACCTGGCGCAGTGGACCACGAGCCCTACGAACACGCTCTTCGCGCGGGCCGTCGTCAATCGCGTCTGGGCGAATTTCTTCGGGCGCGGACTGGTGCACCCGGTCGACGATCTCCGGTTCACGAATCCGGCGTCGAACGAGCCGCTCCTTGGGGCGGTCACCGCGCAGTTTGTCCGCGACCGGTTCGATGTGAAGGCGCTCATCCGCAGCATCATGACTTCTGCGGCTTATCAGCGATCGGCGGCAACCAGCACCGAAAACGTGAAGGACGATCGCTTCTACTCGCATTACCTCATTCGGCGCCTGCCGGCGGAGGTCATCCTCGACGCGTTCTCACAGGTGACCGGCGTTCCGCAAGCCTTCACCGGATACCCGAAGGGCACGCGGGCGCTGCAGTTGCCAGACACGCGGGTGGACTCGTACTTCCTCAACGTCTTCGGGCGGCCCGAGCGTATCGTGACGTCGGCGGCCGAGCGCATGCAGGACCCGACGCTGCCGCAAGCGCTGCACGCCATCAACGGCGAGACGTTGAACGGGAAGCTGAAGGCTGACGAAGGTGTGGTGGCGCGTCTGGTGCGGGACGGGAAGAGTGACAGAGACGCTGTCGACGAGTTGTACCTGTCGGCATTGAGCCGGCCGCCGTCCGCGGGAGAACGCGATGCACTCCTGGCGCGACTCGGCGCCGGGCCCCTGGCGGGCAGCGACGAAGCATCGCGTCGCGCGCGGATCGAGGATCTGGCGTGGGCGATTCTCACGTCGCGCGAGTTCTTGTTCAATCACTGATGACAACAACCGCAGATGTGGAGGCGGGGCTTCAGCCCCGCGTGACAGGCGGCCCTGAAGGGCCGCCGCCACACCCGTCTCTGTTTGTGGAGGCGGGGCTTCAGCCCCGCCGTCTGATCGAATGAAACATCGACTCGTCATCAGTGTTGGTCTCGCGATCGTCGCCACCGGGGCGCTCGCCGCGCAGTCTCCGACCGCGCCTGCGGCGAGCCCGGCGCCAGACTTCGGCCGCGACGTGATGCCGATCCTCGAAACGAACTGCCTCCGGTGCCACAACACGGCGAAGCAGGAAGCCGGGCTGCTTCTCGAAAGCTTTGAAGACTTGATGAAGGGCGGCGACGATGGCTCGCCGATCGTCCCGGGCAATGCCGATGAGAGCCCGCTGATCCGCCAGGTGGAGGGCCGCGCAAAGCCGAAGATGCCGCCCAAGAGCGATCTTCGCCCCGAAGACATTGGCGTGCTGCGCGCGTGGGTCGCGGCAGGCGCGGCCTACACGCCGACGCGGCGGGTGCCGCTCGATGAGCGAGTGCCGGCGATCGCGCAGACCGCGTCGGTATTGGCGGAAGTGCCGTCGGTGGCGTTCAGTCCCGACGGTCGGGAGATCGCGGCGGCTGGGTACAAAGAAGTGAAGCGCTTCGCGACTCGTTCGGGCGAGGCCGTGGGACGCGGTCATGCAGCCGCCTCGATCGCGGGACTCGCCGATCAAGTCCGCACGGTCGCCTGGAGCCCGGACGGTCGCCTGATTGCCGCCGGCGGCGGCACGCCGGGTGCCTTCGGAGAGCTCGTGTTGTTCGACGCCGCGACCGGCGCCGTGAAGTTCACGCTGGAGGGCCACCGCGACTACGTGTACCACGTGGCTTTCAGCCCAGACGGCAAGCGCCTCGCCTCCTGCGGCTATGACAAGCTCGTTCGTATCTGGGACACCGCCACCGGGAAGCCGACCGGGGTGTTGAAGGAGCATACCGAGGCCGTCTACGCCGTGGCGTTCAACGCCGACGGCACTCTCCTGGCGTCGGGGGCTGCCGATCGCTCCGTCAAGATTTGGGATGTCGCGAGCGGGTTGCGGCTCTATACGATCACGGAACCCACCGACGCGGTCTGGACGCTGGCATTCCGCCCCGGGACGAGCGAATTGGCGGCTGCAGGCGCCGACAAGCGGATCCGGATCTGGGCGATCGGCAAGGCCGCGGCGACCCCCGTGAGAAACATTCTGGCGCATACCGCGACTATCATTCGGCTGGCGTTCTCGCCCGACGGCAAGACGTTGGCGACCGCAGCCACCGACCGTGTCGTAAAGGTGTGGGACGCAAGCTCCGGGCGAGAGGTCCGTGCGCTTCGTGCCCAGAGCGACTGGGTGCAGGCGCTGGCGTTCAGTCCCGACGGCCGCCGGCTCGCGGTTGGACGGTACGACGGTTCGCTCAGCCTGTTCGACCCGGTCACCGGTAAGCGCGTGGCCGAGCTGATTGCAGGGCCGCTCATGATCGACTCTCACAGGGGATCGCAGGAATGACGCGCGTTCGGCAAATCGCAATGGCGCGCTGTTGGCGCACGACGATAGGGGCAATCCTGTTCGCGTGCGCGGCGGCGCCGGCCGTCGCCCAGATGCGGCCGCCGGTCCTGTTCGCGGTGACCCCCTATGGAATCCAGCGCGGCACCAGTGCGACCTTCATTGTCGAAGGTGCGAACATCGCGGAGGCCGACCGCATCATCTTTTCCGCGGCAGGCCTCAGCGCGACGCTGGGCACTTACGAGGATCTCGGCCCCGACGTCAGGGAGCGCAAGCCGGGCGAAACTGGCGCCATCATCCAGGACAAGGCCGTGAAGGCGCGGCTCATGCTCACGGTCACCGCGACCTCCGACGTGCCGCTCGGCCGTCAGGGCTTTCGGATCCACACCCCGCTTGGCACCAGCAGCTTCATGCCGCTCTGGATCGGCAGCGAGCCCGAACAGACCGAGACGGAACCGAACGATGAGCCGTCGCAGGCCGGGGCCGTCACCGCACCGGCGACGATCAACGGCAAGCTCGAAAAGGAAGGCGATATCGACTTGTATCGCGTCGACGCCCGCGCCGGTCGCGATCTCGTCGTCCGCGTCGTGGCCGGGCCGATCGGATCGGAGATGGACGCGAAGGTGTCGGTCGTCTCGGCTGATGGCAAGGAGCTCGCGTCGAACGACGACTTCTCGGCGAATCGCGACTCGCTGCTGATCTATCGGCCGCCCGAGGATGGCCCGCTGCTGGTTCGCATCGGCGATGCGAACGCCGGCAGCGGGTGGCGTCACATATATCGTGTGACCATCGGAGAGGTGCCCGTGCTGACGAGCGTCTTTCCGCTCGGCCGCCCGCGCGCCGCTACGGCGCCGGTCCGCATCGAGGGCGCGAACCTCGGAGGTAAAACCCGCGCTCGGGTTGGGGCGCCAGTCCCCGAGCGTCCTGCCAGCGCGCCGGTGGAGGTCACGGGTCTTGCGCACGATCCGGTGAATCGCCTCGAGATTGCCCTGGGCCGATACCAGGAGCAGATGGAGCGCGAAGGTAACGACACCATGCAGACCGCGCAGGCGCTCGCGACGCCCGTAACGGTCAACGGCCGTATCGACGTCGCCCGCGGTCGGTCGGACGCCGACGTGTTTCAGATCGCGGCACGCAAAGGACAGCGCCTCGTCGTCCAGGTCGCCGCCGAGCGGCTCGGATCGTCGCTCGACTCGGTCGTCCAGGTGCTCGACGCGAAGGGTCGCGAGGTCCCGCGGGCGCGCCTCCGTCCCGTGTGGGAGACGACAGTCGATCTGCGCAATCACGGCTCGACCGGCAGCGGCATCCGCCTGCTCACGTGGAACGAGCTCCATCGCGGCGACTACGTGTACGTCGATCGCGAACTCTTGCGCGTCCTGGAGCTTCCGAAGGGACCGGATGAAGACGTCTTTTTCGCACACTTCAGGGGCGAGCGTCTCAGCTTCGCGGACACGACAGCAGAAGCCCACGCACTGCTCCGCCCGGTGTACAAGGTCGAGATCCTGCCGCCGGGTACGCGTGTCTCGCCGAATGGCCTGCCGGTTTTCGATCTCACGTACCGCAATGACGATGGCGGTCCGACGTACGGCAAGGACTCGCGGCTGGAATTCACGGCGCCGGCGGCAGGGATCTACTACATCAGGCTGATGGACTCGCGCGGCACGGGCAGTCCCCGCCACGCATATCGACTCACGGTCGCCCCACCGGATCCTGACTTCGAGCTGTTCGTGTCGCCATCGAACCCGAACGTGCCGCGCGGTGGCCGGGTGCCTGTGACGGTCTTCGCGTGGCGTCGCGACGGCTTCGATGCGCCAATCGGGGTGACGCTCACGGGCCTGCCGGCCGGCATCACGGCGACCTCCGGCACCGTCCTTTCAGGGGAGAGCAGCGTATCAGTGACGCTGGCGGCCACCGAGGACGCGGCAGATGTGACGGCGCCGTTGAACGTCGTCGGGCACGCGATGCTGGGCTCGCGCGCCATCGAGCGCGCCGCACGGCCGGACGAGAAGGTGAGCGTCATCTCTCTGGCGATGCCGCCCGACGTGCGCGTGCTGTCGGTCACGCCCGATGTGGTCGAGCTCACGGCGGGCGGGCGGGCGAAGGTTACCGCGAAGATCGCGCGTGCGAACGGGTTTACGGGTCGCGTGCCCTTGTCTGTGAACAACCTGCCGTTTCGCGTGACGGTTCCAGACATCGGTCTGAACGGCATCCTGATCACGGAAGAGCAGGACAGCCGCACATTCGAGATCGTGGCCGACGAAAACGCGTCGCCGGTCGAACAGACTATCTACGTCACGGCGCGCGTCGAGACCAATGGCGGCACCTCTTCCGAGCACACGTCGACGCCGATCCGCATCCGTATCGCGGGGCGCGAGACCCGCGGGTCGAAATGATCGTGCGGGTGGTCCAGCGAATCTCGTCGCGAGCTCGCTTGTGTTGACCTATGTGGAGGCGGGCCTTTAGGCCCGCGTGCGCCGCGAGTCGCGGGGCTGGTCGGCGGACCGCCGTAGCCTTGGCGAAGGCGGAAGCTTCCGAGCGAAGGCGGAAGCCCCGCCGCCACGTGCGCGGCGCGCCGTTGCAGGCGAGCTCTGGGATTAGGAACCTTCAGGAGGCGCTTAACGTGTTTCGTGTTCTCGTCACGCGACGGCTCGCGGTGTGTCTTGTCGCCGCGTTCGCCCACCTCGTCGCGTCCGGATCTGCGCATGCAGAAGAGCGCAGATTGGACGCCTGGCAATTTCTGACCGATCCTTCGGCCGTCTTGAAAGTGGGAACCTTGCCCGCGGACGGGTGGCGGCCGGCCGTGGCCAATCGATCCTGGAATGCGCAGTTCGAGGACCTGCGCGACTACTTCGGGGTCGCTTGGTACAAAGCCACCGTGCAAGTGACGAAGCGCTCGCGAGGCGAGCGGGTCCTCGTGCGGTTCGGGGCGGTGGACCACTTCGCGGAGGTCTTCGTCAATGGCGTGCAGGTAGGCACACACGAGGGCGCCTACACACCGTTCACGGTCGACCTGTCGGACCACGTGCGTCCCGGCGCAAACGAACTGGTCGTCCGCGTGATCGATCCGCCGCCTACGCCGCCGGGTGGTACTCCGCGATTTCCGGGGATACCGTACGAAGAGCTGCCGCGCGGCAAACAGAACTGGTACATCCAGAACGGCGGTCTCTGGCAGCCTGTCGTCGTCGACATCCGTCCCGCGCTCTACATCGAGCGCGTGCACATCACTCCGAACACGACCGGCACCCTGAAGGTCGACGTTGAGATCGCCGGACAACCCGTCAGGCGATCGACGACGATGGTGAAGTGCGAGGTGCGCGGGCCCGACGGTCGAGTGGTGGCATCGTTGCCGGTCGCACGCGTGACGGGAGCGGGAAACGTCGTCGCCACCGGCACCGTCGATTCGCCGAAGCTCTGGTCACCGGCATCGCCGACGCTCTACAGCGCCGACGTGTCATTGCAGGGCGGTTCGACCGATCGCGCGACGGCCAGGTTCGGATTCCGCGAATTCACCGCGCGCGACGGCCAGTTCTTCCTGAACGGTCAGCCGTTCTACATGCGGGGTGCGCTCGACCAGGATTTCTACGCCGACTCGATCTACTCGACGCCGGACAAAGCGTTCGTCGTCGACATGATGCGCAAGGGACGGACGCTCGGTCTCAACCTGCTGCGCTGCCACATCAAGGTCTGCGATCCCACGTATCTCGAGGCCGCCGACGAAGTCGGCATGCTCGTGTGGTACGAAGTGCCGAGCTGGGATCGCTGGACGCCCGGCTCGGTCGCCCGCGGCCGCAAGACCTTCGACGACATGGTCTCGCGCGACTGGAATCACCCGTCGATCGTGATCCAGAGCCTCATCAACGAGGCATGGGGCATCGACATGACGAAGGCCGATCAGCGCGCTGGCCTGCGTCAAATGGTTCGACGATGCGAAGGCGCGAGTGGCGCCGCTCGGCCGTCTCGTTGTCGACAACAGCGCCTGCTGCGAGAACTTCCATCTGAAATCGGATATCGACGACTTCCATCAGGTACTACTCGATTCCCGACAACGCCGACCGATGGGACAAGTGGGTCGCCGACTTCGCGTCGCGTCCGGCATGGTCCTACACCCCTCACGGCGATGGCAGCCGCAGCGGCAAGGAGCCGCTCGTGGTCTCGGAGTTCGGTAATTGGGGATTGCCCGACCTGCCCGAAACCTTGCCGTGGTGGTTCGCGCGCGACTTCGACGGGCGGGCGATCACGCGGCCGGCCGGCCTGTTCGAGAGGTTCAAGACGTTGGGCTTCGAGCGGCTGTTCAAGGACTATGGCGCGCTCGCACGAGACACGCAGTGGCGCCAGTTCCAGAGCCTGAAGCACGAGATCGAGTCGATGCGCCGGCAACCGCACGATTCGCGGCTACGTCATCACGGAGTTCACCGACATCAACTGGGAGGCCAACGGGCTCATGAACATGTGGCGGCAGCCGAAGGCCTATGCCGAGCCGCTCGCCGACATCCAACAAGACGATGTGCTGCTGCCGATTGCGGAAAAGACGAGTGTCACCGTCGGAGAGCCGGTTCGGATCTCGGTGGACCTGTCGCGGTACGGAGACATCGATCCTGCCGGCGGTGAACTGCAGTACGAGGGCGGAGGCGTCGTCGGCGCCGTCAAGCCGACGCCGACAGTGGCGCGCGCCGCAGTAGGGCACATTGCCGACATCGAGATCAAGACAATCCATCCCTTTATCGCAGTGACCTTCCCAACCCGGCTACGAGTTGCGATGACGCTGCGGTCCGCGGCCGGGCAGGTGATCGCGAAGAACTTTCAGGACGTCTTCGTATATCCTGCGGCGGGCGCACCGGTTGAAGCGCGCGCGCACGACCCGCATGGCGCGCTCGGCATGCTGCCATGGAAAGCGCAGGCACCCGCCTCGGGCGGTGTCGTGGTGAGCGCGACGCTCGACGCCGGGATGCGCCGCTTCGTGGAGGCGGGTGGACGTGCCCTGGTGATCGCGCGAGGGGTGCTGTTCACGTTTGCCGCTGCGCCCGGTCTTGCCGCCGTCGAGCGCCGGGACGAGCTCGATGGAAACTGGGTCAGCAACTTTCCGTGGGTGGATGCCGGCAGTGCCGCGTTCAAAGATGCGGCGGTCGAGCACATCACCGGCGCCGAGGCCGCGGCCGCGACACCGAGACGGCTCCTTGATGGGGTTCCCGATGCCGCGTGGACGAACAGCGATGTCCTCGCGGGCAACTTTTATGGATGGTTGAACGATAGCCACGCCGTCGCGGCGCAGTTTCGGCTCGGGAAAGGGAAGGTCATCGTGACGACGTTCGACGTGGAGCAGTACGGCAAGGACCTGTTCACGACGCGGCTCGTGGACGGATTGGTTCGATATCTGTCGAGCGACGCGTGCGCGCCAAAAACGGAGCTCCCGTAGGCCATGAAGACACCCAAGCTAAAGCTTGGGCCTACGTGCTCAGAAATCGAGAACACGAGAGACCGAGAACACGAGAAACCCAGAAACCGAGAATGCCGAGAAATCGAGATTACCGAGCACACGAGGAATCGAGAACACGAGAAGAACGATCGTAGGCCCGAGCTTCAGCTTGGGCATAAACGTGCAACCATTAAGTTGCGTATTAGAAAGGGCGTTCGATGCGCGCAATCGGAATCGTGCTGACCATGCTGTTCGGGGCCTCGGTATTTGCGATCGCCCAGGCGCCGCCCTCGACGGCGAAGGGCGGACGGGTGTTCGAGATGCGGACCTACTACGCGAACCCGGGCAAGCTCGAGGCCTTGCACGCCCGGTTCCGCGATCACACGACGAAGCTGTTCGAGAAGCACGGGATGACCAACGTCGGGTACTGGGTGCCGATCGACGGCACCACGGGCGCGGCCACCGGCAACACGCTGGTCTACATCCTTTCGTATCCGACCCTCGAGGCGCGCAAGAAGTCGTGGGACGGGTTTCAGAATGATCCGGCGTGGAAGGCCGCGCGCGACGAATCGGAGAAAGAGGGAAAGCTGGTCGAGAAGGTGGACTCGGTGTTTCTCGCTCCGACGGACTATTCAGCGTTGAAGTAAGTCGAACCCCGGTGAGACGCGGGCCTGAAGGCCCGCCTCCACGGGTGGCATTGCGCAGTCTTTGTGGCGGCGGGGCTTCCGCCTTCGCTCGGCAGCTTCCGCCTTCGCCAAGGCTTTGGCGGACCGCCGTAGCTTTAGCGGAGGCTGGTCGGCGGACCGCCGTAGCCTTGGCGGAGGCTGGTCAGCCCCGCGACTCATACATTCATGTCACGACCCCGTCTCACACCCGAAGCGCTCCGCTCTCATCGATGGTTCGGCGTCGACGACCTTCGCGCGTTCGGACACCGATCCCGCACGAAGCAGATGGGGTTTTCCGCCGAGGACTACGCCGGCAAGCCCGTCATCGGCATCCTGAACACGTGGAGCGACCTCAATCCCTGCCACGCGCACCTGCGCCTGCGCGCAGACGAGGTCAAGCGCGGCGTGTGGCAGGCTGGTGGGTTCCCGGTCGAAGTGCCGGTGATATCGCTGGGCGAGACGCTGATGAAGCCGAGCACGATGCTCTATCGCAATCTGCTCGCGATGGAGACAGAGGAGCTTCTTCGCGCCAACCCGATCGACGGCGTCGTCCTGCTCGGCGGCTGCGACAAGACAGTGCCCGGCCTCATCATGGGCGCCACGTCGATGAACCTGCCGGCGATCTTCGTTCCCGCCGGCGCGATGCTGCGCGGCTACTACCAGGGGGAAACCCTGGCCAGCGGAAGCGACGTGTGGAAGTTCTGGGCCGAGCGTCGCGCCGGCACATTGGACGACTGCACGTGGCACGGGGTGGAGGACGGCATCGCGCGCTCCTACGGCACCTGCATGACGATGGGCACGGCGTCGACAATGGCCGCCGCCGCGGAATCGCTGGGCCTGACGCTTGCCGGCGCATCGTCGATTCCCGCCCCCGACTCCGCGCACGGACGCATGGCCGCCGCCGCAGGCCGGCGCATCGTCGATCTGGTGTGGGAGGATGTGAAGCCCAGAGACGTGCTCACTGCCGCGGCATTCGACAACGCGATCACGGTGACGATGTCGCTGGGCGGATCGACCAACGCCATCGTGCACCTCATTGCGATGGCGCGCCGCGCAGGTGTGGCGCTCGATCTCGACCACTTCGATCGCGTGTCGCGCCGCACGCCGGTGCTCGCCGATATCCGGCCGTCGGGCCGCTTTCTGATGGAAGACTTCTATTACGCCGGAGGTCTTCGCGGCTTGATGGGGCGCCTCCAGGACCTGCTCGACCTCGAGTGCGCGACGGTCGGTGGCGAGCCGCTTGGCGCCGGCCTCGGCGACTCGCAGGTCTACAACGACGAGGTGATTCGTCCGCGTGAGCGCCCACTGTCGCATGAGGGTGGCGTCGCCGTGCTCCGGGGCAACCTCGCACCGAAAGGCGCCGTCATCAAGCAGACGGCGGCGGATTCCGAGTTGCTCGTCCATACGGGCCGGGCAGTGGTCTTTCGCGACTACAACGACATGGCAGCCCGCATCGACGACCCGGCCCTGCCCGTGACCAGAGACTCCGTGCTCGTCCTGCAGCAGGCGGGGCCGCTCGGCGGCCCCGGCATGCCCGAGTGGGGCATGTTGCCGATCCCGCAGAAACTGTTGAAGCAGGGCGTCCGCGACATGGTGCGCATCTCGGATGCGCGGATGAGCGGCACGGCGTATGGCGACCTGCGTGCTGCACGTCGCACCCGAATCGTTCGTCGGCGGGCCGCTCGCGCTCGTGCGCGATGGCGACATGATTGCGCTCGACGTTCCGGCGCGCCGGCTCACGCTGGAGGTCAGCGACGAGGAGCTCGCCCAACGGCGAGCAAGGATGGACGCAACCACCAGTGCAATACCCACGCGGCTACGGGCTGCTGCACGCGCAGCACGTGCTCCAGGCCGATGAAGGGTGCGATTTCGATTTCCTGCAAGACGGCGGTGCGGTGCCGGAACCGGAGATTCACTGATGGACCTGCAGGCCAACCGGTTCAAGGCGCGCCTGAAGGCCGGCGAATCGCTCGTCGGGCTGTGGAGCCAGTTCGGCAACGCCTCGGCGACAGAGATCGTGGCCGATGCCGGGTTCGACTGGATCCTGGTCGACACCGAGCACGCGCCGCTCGACCTCGCGTCGGTGATCGATCAGCTCCGCGTCATTGGCCCTTCGTCGTCGTCCGCCATCGTCCGTCCGGCGTGGAACGATCCGATTCTGTTCAAGCGGCTGCTGGACGTCGGCGCCGAGAGCCTGCTCGTGCCCTACGTGCAGTCTGCGGAGGAAGCGCAGCGGGCCGTGAATGCCGTGCGGTATCCGCCTCAGGGACGGCGCGGCGTCGCCACCACCCATCGAGCGAACCGTTATGGACGCGTCGGCGACTATTATGCGCGGGCGAACGACGAGATCTGCGTGCTCGTGCAGCTCGAGACGCCGGACGCGGTGGCCTCGCTCGAGGCAATTGCCGCAGTCGACGGCGTCGACGGCGTCTTCATCGGCCCTTCGGACCTGGCGGCGAGCATGGGGTTCATCGGCCAGAATGCGCACCCGGAGCCCCGCGCGCTCATCGTCGATGCCTGTCGCCGCGCAAAGGCCGTCGGCATGCCCATCGGCATCCTCGCGCCGATCGAAGCCGACGCTCACATGTTTCGCGAGATGGGCTTCTCGTTCGTGGCCGTCGGCAGCGAGATCGGTCTGCTGCGCAAGGCGACCGACGAGTTGCGAGCGAAGTTTCGCTAGACGGTGTTTGCCCGAGCTAAAGCTCGGGCCTACGATCGTTCTCGAGTTCTCGATTTCTCAACGCGTAGGCCCAAGCTTTGGTAATCAATATACTTGACACATCGCGCTCTTTTCGGTAGACTCTATTCATGGCTACCGAGAACGGCACTCCAGACACCCTGTTGGGCGCAATCACCTACTTCGCTGACGTGGACGTGGCGACGATGTTTGTCGCCGGTCTGCGCTGGCCCGATGGCGTGACCTGCCCGCACTGCGAATCCAAGAACGTGTCGTTCGTCGCGTCTCGCCGTATCTGGCAGTGCAAGGGTTGCCGTAAGCAGTTCTCGGTCAAGGTCGGCAGCATTTTCGAGGACAGCCCGATCGCGCTCTCCAAGTGGCTGCCCACCATGTGGCTGCTCGTGAACTGCAAGAACGGTGTCAGCAGCTACGAAGTGGCCCGCGATATCGGCGTCACTCAGAAAACCGCGTGGTTCATGCTGCACCGTCTGCGGATGGCGATTACAGGCGAAGTCGTTCGACAAGTTGACGGTGGCGACGTGGAAGTTGACGAGTCCTACATCGGCGGCAAGGCGTCGCAACATGCACGTCGGCAAGCGCAAGCGGCTCGGCATGGTGCGCGGTCGCAGCATGGCCGGCAAGGTGGCCGTGATGGCGCTGCTCGACCGACACGGCAAAGACGGCCATAGCGTCGTCCGCACCGAGATTCTGATGAACGTCCGCAAGGACCATCTTCAGGGCCACGTCCGCAAGCATGTCGCGCTCGACTCCAATCTCCACACCGATGCGCTCGCGTCCTACGAAGGACTGCACGGCGAATACGTTCACCACGTCATCGACCACGCCGAGGCGTACGTCGATGGAAACGTCCACACCAACGGCTGCGAGAACTTCTGGTCGCTCCTGAAGCGCGCCATCAAGGGCACCTACGTATCCGTCGAACCGTTCCATCTGTTCCGCTACCTCGACGAGCAGGTGTACCGTTTCAACAATCGTAAGCAGACCGACTGCCACCCGATTCCTTGAAGCGTGCGCGTCGGTATTCGGCAAGCGTCTCACCTATGTTGCGCTGACCGGCAAGCAAACTGCCGCAAACGTGCTGAACGGTCGAAGCCACAATTGCGACGCGGCCGGAAGCCGGAGTGTTAAGCACGTAAAATAGACGAATATGCCACTTTCCAAATCAACCAATTGGGTTGCCCGACGCGCTGAAGCCGAGCGATCCCTCGTGAAAGGCGCGCCAGATTCGTGGAATAAGGTGCGAGCCGAAATTCAAGACGCCTGCCATACGTTTCAGTACAGAATACCACGGTGGCACAGTTGTGGTCGATTGCAAGCTAGAGAATGGCAATCGCATGCTAGTCACCATCCTCAATGGGCAGCAGCGATTTGACGTGGTAGTCGAATTCAACCAAGTCGCTGCAGCTATTGATGTATCGGGCCCGTTTGGACACCAGCGCTACTCATTTCGTTGGGACAGCGAGGGGGACTCGATTTTCGTTGTATCTTCCGACGGCGAACGCATTGACAATCTATCGCGCAGCATCCTTGAACCACTGCTGTTCCAGTAGGAAACCGCAATGAAAATCACCGTCTCAGGCAAGACGCCAATGGAACGACTCACGAACCTAACAAAGCGAGTCATAGCGGTTCCTAAGGACGCAGTTGAACGCGAAGAACGCAAGTGGCGCAAGGCGCGCAAGCGAGCACGCAAGAATAGAAACGACTAGCCAGCAAATATCGAATACGCGCTTCTGCCAGTTGTTACCGTTTTGACGTGAATAATCAGATGCACGTCATGTAGCCCCTCGCCGTCTTCGATGGGTGTCAACAGCCTATCGGTGGTTATCCGTATTTCAGTTATCAGGCTGTCGTCTAGGAGCAAGCAGTAGAACGGGTCTTCGCCGTCTTGCGCTGGCATTTTCTCGACCTGTCCGCAATCAACTGGCACCTTGAGGCCATCGAGCAACGTCTTGATTCGGTTGTCGATATCGCCGCCGCTTTTGACTAGGTTGCCAGGAGCATCGCGCCGCAGAAACAGAATGTCCAGCGAGCACGCCACTTCATCGAAGAACCCGCCAAGTAGTGGGACGAAGCGATACCCGCAACGGACGTACTGGTTGTAGAGCTGTTCCCGATACTTGTCGTGCTCAAGCGTGCCCTCTGGCGCGAATAGCGTCCGTAGAAACGGATGCGTCTTCCATAGTTCCGCAAGTTGCCCGTGAAATTGCCGCCTAATCTCGTGTTTCTCTTTAGCGTGGCCGCCTGAGCGCCCCTCGGCGGGTAGCCTGCCCTTGTAAATCAGTCGAAATTGCATAGCGATATCGCCCGTCTGGGGTGTGGGCCATTCCGAAAACCGGAATACCCTTACCGACGGCAAATCGTCGCTGGAATGCGCCGATGCGTCAAGTATATTGTTACCCAAGCTTTGGCTTGGGCGAGAAAGGCCGCTGCCCGAGCTATAGATCGGGCTTACGTGCTCGGTACGTCAACCGTGCGCTGCTCGGCGGCCGAGCGCACGATAGCCGCCATCACTTCCTGCGCGCGAAGCCCGTCGACGAACGAGGGCTGGCACGGGCGACCAGCGTGAATGGCTTCGATGAACTCGAAGTCCTGATCGTATCGGAACCCTGCCACGCGTTGGCGTCGGCGTCGCGCGGGCGAGCCGGCGAATCTTCCGGAACTCGGTCGGCACGTCTCCTCGGCTAGTTGCGGCGCCCTTGCCCGCGCGCAGGACGCGCAGCGGATGCGACAGCTCGTAGATCACCGCGCCGTCACTGCCATTGACCTCGCAGAAGTCGCGGCTCGTGACGCCGCCGGCATAGCCGGTGGCCGTCTTCACGCTTTCGAACACGCCGCGTGACGCCGCTGACGAACTCGCGCCAGGCAGCCCACCCAGTCCTCGGTGTCCGACGGGTGTTCGCTGCCGGCTCTCGTCGAGTCGCGTCGGCCAGATCTGCGATTCGTCTGCGCCGCGACACGCGCGCATCGGGCCCATCGTAAGATGCGCGAAGTCCAGCCGATGCGAGAGCATGTCGCCGATCTCGCCCGAGCCGGCCTCCGACAGCCGCTGCCGCCAGCCAATGGCACGCCGGCCCCAGTCCTGGAACCGCTGTGCGCGGAAATGCCACGGCGTGCCGATGGCGCCGCTGGTGACCAGGTGATGCATGTACTGCATCGCCGGCACGAAGCGATACGTGAATGCCGTCATGTGGCGCACGCCGGCGCGCTCGGCGGCCCCGAGCATCTCCTTGGCCTCCGCCACCGACAGCGCCAGCGGTTTCTCGCAGAGCACATGGCGGCCGCTCTCGGCGGCGGCACGGCGAGGTCGCGGTGAAAGCGGTTGGGGGTCGCGATGATCACCGCGTCGACGCGGCGCGTCTTTCAGCAGCGCGAACGGGTCGGCATACGTCGCGTCACGCCGGTGACCGCGCGAGGCCTCGGCCAGCGCCGCCGGATTGGGATCGCTCAAGCGCGACAACTTCGGCATCGCGGCACAGCGCGATGCCAGGCATGTGATTGGCGACGGCGATGTTTGCCGGTTCCGATGAGGGCGACACTGAATGGGCATGGGCCGAGTTGGCTCGATGTCAGAGGTGGCCCTTCGAGCCAGAGTGGATCCACTTCCTCGCGTCGTCGGCATCGAGGGCTGAGCGCCGGCTGCGCGTGACCGAGAGCGCCGCCGCCGCTGCACGCGAACGTATCGCGATCTCGACGGGCTGCGCTCGGCAAGGGCGACGGCCAGCGCGCCGTTGAACGCGTCGCCCGCCGCTGTCGTGTCGACGACGTCGACGTGGAAATGCGGACCAGTGGAATGCGCCGTGACGGCTCGACCAGCCGGGCGCCGCGCGCGCCCAGTTTCACAAGGACGCCGCTGGCATCCGCGCGCGAGCAGCCGTCGGGCGCGCGAGTCGATGACGTCGAGGGGCGTATCGTCCTCGAGCGGGGCGCTCGCCGGTCAGAATCGGCCAGCTCGCATTCGTTCGGCGTCAGCAATCGAGGCAGAGCCAGTAGCTGATTCGGGCACCGTCGGCGGCAGGCGCAGGATCGAGCAGCACCGTCGCGCCTGCGGCGCGGGCTTCGGCGGCCGCACGCTCGACTGTGGCCATCGGGACTTCCAGCTGCAGCAGCACGACCGTCGCCTGGCGCAGCAGTGGCACGGCCGGCGCCAGCCGATCGGGCGTGAACGTGCCATTGGCTCCCGCCACGAGCACGATGTGGTTCTCGCCGTCGGACGTCGATCGTGATGAGCGCCACGCCGCTCGACACGTGTCGTCCGACGCCGACGCAGGTGCGCGTCGACGCCCGCCTCCTCGAGAGCGCGGCGCAGCCAGGTCGCCGTGAGCGTCGCCGCCGACCTGGCCGACCATCGCGACACGCGCCACCGAGCCGCGCGGCCGCGGCACGCCTGGTTGCCGCCCTTCCCGCCGGCAAGAACGTCGAAGCGATCGCCTCGCAGCGTCTCGCCGGGCGCGGGGAAACCGCGGCACGTGCACGATGAAGTCTGCGTTCAGACTGCCGACGACGACGATGGAGGGTAGCGGTCATAGGTCCTCAGGTCTCCAGGTCCGGGCGCCGCGGCGCCGGAGCTGGTCTGCAACGGCGGCCGCGACGATGACGGCGCCGGTCATGAGCCGGCGCGTGGGCTCCTGCACGCCCATTTGCGCCAGGCCTGCGCCGAGCACGAGCATCACCATCGCGCCGAGGGCAGACGATATCACCGACCCCGCGTCCGCCTGCCAGGCTGGTGCCACCAATGACGACGGCCGCGATCGCCTCGAGCTCGAGGCCCATGCCGGCATTGGGATCGGCGGCCGCGAGCCGGCCGGTCTGCGCGACCGCGGCCACGCCCGCCAGCGCGCCTGCAAAGCGTGAACGCCGCCGTGCGGACGCGGCCGCGGGTCGATGCCCGCCAGCCGCGCGGCCTCGTCGTTGGCCCCGACGGCGAAGATGCGCCGCCGAACACCGTGTGCGTCAGCGCCCAGTGAGGCGCGCGACGACCGCCACGGCGACCAAGACCGGCGCGCCGCAGGCCGCCGACGACGTCGCGCGTGATGGCGTCGACGCGCGCCCCGAGATAGAGAGTCTGCGACTCGGTGACCAGATACGTCGCGCCGCGCGCGATCTCGAGCATCGCGAGCGTCACGATGAACGACGGGATCTGCCAGCGCGACGACAGCCAGCCGTTGGCAAGGCCGCACGCGGCCGCCAACCACCAGCGCGCGCCGGCGGCCGCCGGCAGGCCCAGATGCCCGACCCGACGAGCGTGCCGAACATCGCGCGCTCAAGGCGAGCACCGATCCCACCGACAGGTCGATGCCGCCGGTGAGCACGACGAAGCGTCATGCCCGGTCGCCAGCAGCAACGCCTCCGGCGCCTGGTTGGCCAGCGCCACCATCGTCGTCCACGAGAAGAAGTGGTCGGTGGCCAGGGAGAAGCCGGTCACCAGCAGCACCAGCGCGACGGCGAGCCCGAGCCACTCGCGAGCGGGCGGTACGGCACTCAGTGGAGCGTCTCGGCGGTGATGAGGTCGACGCGGCGTTTCGCGATCCGGCAGGGCAGCGGCCGGGCGTCTTAGGTGCTGAAGCGCGTACTCGATGCCGTAGACCGCGAGCTGATCGCCATGTTGATCGGCAGTGGCGACGATCTCGCCGGACATCAGCAGGCGCGTGCACCGCCGAGATGTTGTCGAAGCCGGCCACGAGCACAGTGCCCTGGCGTCCGGCGCTTTCAGCGCGGCGACGGCGCCAAGCGCCATGCTGTCGTTGCCGCACAGGATGGCCTTCACGCCGGGCTGCTCGGCCACCAGCGCCGAGACGACCTGGCTGGCTCGCGCCGTTTCCCAGTTGGCGGTCTGCGATCGGACGATCGGCAGGCCGGCCTCGCGGGCGGCATCCTGGAATCCGCGCGTGCGCTCGATGCCGTTGAACGCGTTGGGTGCGCCTTCGAGGATGGCGATCGGGATCGCCCGTCTTGAGACGGGGCGCGACGACGCGGCCGACGGCAGGGCGCCGGCGCGATTGTCGGGGCCCACAAACGGCACGGTCAACTGCCGCTCGGCCATCGCGTCGCGATCCAGGCGGTTGTCGATGTTGACGACGACGATGCCGGCGTCGACCGCGCGTCGGTGACGCCGACCAGCGCTTTCGAGTCGGCCGGCGCCAGGACGATCGCCTGGACGCGGCGCGCGATCATCTGCTCGACCAGGGCAATCTGCCGTGAGACGTCCTGTTCGTCCTTGATGCCGGTGGCGACCAGTTCGTACGACTCTGGTGGGCGGCCTGATGCCGCCGCGCGCCGTCTTCCATGGTCTTGAAGAACTCGTTGGCCAGCGACTTCATCACCAGCGCGACGACCGGACGCGGGTACCGGCGGGCCTCGTGCGGCGGTGCAGGCCGGCGCCAAGGCCGCCAAGACAGCGTGCAAAGAACGAGCCGCGCGGCGCATCGCGACGGCTCAGACGGGCTTAGCGCGGTGGGCGGGCCGACGAGGCGCGAACCACCAGCGCAGTCTCGAGGACGACGCGCCGCACGGGGCGCTCGGGTTCGGCGATGCGCTCGAGCAGCAGGCGCGCCGCGGTGGCGCCGATGTCGTAGGTCGGCTGCGCGATGCAGGTCAGCGGCGGTTGCATCGCGACCTGCCACGGCATGTCGTCGAAGCCGACGATCGACACATCGTCTGGGCGCGTGGCCTCGCTCGTGCAGCGCCTGCAGCACGCCGAGCGACATGGTGTTGTTGGCGCTGAAGATGGCGGTGGGAGGCTCGGGAAGATCGAGCAGCTCGAAGGTGGCCGTGCGCGCGGCCTCGCGTTCGAACGCGCCGTCCTTGATGAGCGCCGGGTCGGCCGCAGTCCGGCCGCCTCCATCGCGGCAAAGAACCCCGCGCGCCGCTCGCTGCCGACATTGTGGGCTTCGAGGCCGGCCATCATCGCGATGCGCTGTGGCCCAGCGCCACCAGGTGCTGCACGGCGTGCGCCGGCGCCTTCGCGGTTGGTCACCGTGACGATGTCGACGTTGGGCAGGTGGACCGTGCGATCGAGGATGACCAGCGGCACGCCGGTTTCGAGGAACTGGCGGAAGCCGCGCTCGTCGTTCTGCGAAGGGACGGCCAGCAGGCCGGCGACGCCTTCGGCGCGGAAGGTATCCAGATAGACGCGCTCTCGGTCGGCCGACCCATCGGAGTTGGCCAGCAGCAGCGTGTACCCGAACTTGGTCACCTCGTCGTCGATGCCCCGGACGATCGCGGTGAAGAACAGGTTCTGGATGTCGGGGATCAGGACGCCGACGGTGGAGCCCTGCCGCGCCCGCAGGTTTCGCGCCGCGCGATTGGGCTGGTAGTTCAGCTGGTGGGCGGCGCGCGGACGCGCTCTTCCAGGTCGGGACTGACCCGTCCCGACCGTGCCAGGACCCGGGAGACCGTGGCGGTGGACACGCCGGCCAGCGCCGCCACCTGGCGAATCGTCGGCGGCGTCTGGGCGTCACGAGGCCGGGCGGGGGATCCCGGGGTCGGTTCTGGTCGTCCACGTCGGGCAAATCCTAGACGCTCCCGAGCCTGTGGTCAATTCTCACGCGTTACAGGGGAATGAATTCGCGCGGCGCAGGAACGATCTTTCCGCGACGAACGCTGATCGTGTTTCAAGTTGTTTCTGACCGGTTGACACGATCCGCGCAGGGGGATACTGTGCCCGCCATGTCATCGCGCGCGCTGGTGACCTCGTCTTCTGCTGGGCTGCCGCTTGGTGGTCGCCTGCGGTGGCTGGGGCATGCCCCGCCCAGGCCGCGCACCCGATATCGCGGCCGAGACTCGACGACCGGGTGCGCGGGGGCTGGGCGGGCCAGATGATCGGCGTGTCGTTTGGCGCGCCCACCGAATTCAAGTCCAACGGCAAGATCATCGAGGGGGACCTGCCGCGTGGCGGCCCGAGCAAGTCTCCAACGCGATCGACCAGGACGACCTGTACGTCGAGATGACGTTTGCCGAGGTGATGGATCGCCTGGGCCTCGACGCGACGACCGAGCAGTACGGCGAGGCGTTTCGGCACGTCGAAGTACAGCCTCTGGCACGCCAACGCCGGCGCGCGCCGGCTGCTCGAGACCGGCATCAAGGCGCCGTGGTCGGGCCATCCGAAGTACAACGTCCACGCCAACGACATCGACTTCCAGATCGAGGCCGACTTCATCGGCCTGATGGCGCCGGGACTGCCCAACGCCGCGCGCGACTACAGCATCCGGGTGGGCAGGTGATGAATTTCGGCGACGGCCTCTACGGCGGCATGTTCGTCACCGGCATGTACGCGGCGGCGTTCTTCGAACGCGATGTGAGGCGTGTCGTCGAATCGGGGCTGGCGATGCCGCCGGCAGCACGTACGCGGCGATCATCCGCGACGTGCTCGCGTGGCACCGCGCGAACCCCGACGACTGGCGCCGCACGTGGCAGCGGATTCAGGACAAGTGGGACACCGAGGATTCGTGCCCCGACGGGTCGTTGCGCCCGTTCAACATCGACGCGCGGCTCAACGGCGCTTACATCGCGCTGGGGTCTGCTGTACGGCAACGGCGACTTCGCGCGCACGCTGGACGATCACGACGCGCGCGGGCCAGGATTCCGACTGCAACCCCTCCAACGCCGCCGGGATTCTGGGCGTGATGCTCGGCTACTAGAAGATTCCCGACGAGTGGAAGTCCGGGATTCCGGCGCTGGCCGGCCGCAAGTTCGCCTACACGAACTACTCGTTCGACGACATCGTCGCCTCGACGCTCAAGACGCGCGGAGCAGGTGGTGCGCCAGTCGGGAGGGCAGGTAACGGCGACCGGCTCGACATTCCGGCGCAGTCGCTGTGCCGCCGATGCTCGAACAGTGGGACATGGGGGTTCCGGATCGGATCGTCGAGGTGGACGATGCTTCGTGGCAATGGGCGGACCGTGGCAGCCGCCGCGGCCCGGCCGGACGCGACGGGCGTGGCGAACCGGGGGGCAGCGCGGCCAGCGAGAGGGCGCCGAGGCGACGTTGACTTTCACGGCAGAGCGGTGACGATCGCCGGCAGGCTACGCGGTTGACGGCGGCCGTGCGAAGGTGAGCCTGGATGGCAAGCCTGCGCCCGCATCGACGCGTGGATTTCCCGCAGCGCACCCACGACAACGCGCTGTGGCACATCTACGGCCTCGCCCCGGGCACGCACACCGTGCGACTGGCTACCACTGGCGCGGCCGACCAGCGGTCGACCGGCACGACGGTGCTGGTGCGCGGCGCCAATCTACAATCGCGATAGATGAGGAGGAGGCCTTGATGACACGTGATGAACGGGTGGGGTCAGGCTGGAGCTTGCCGCGCGAAACCAAAGCGAAGCCCGGTGGGTTGGGGCTCAGGTTCGCAGTCGCCGCGGGTGGCTGGGACTGGTTGGACTGGTTGGACTGGTTGGAGCGCGCTGGCCGTCACGCTTGTCGGCCAGGCGCCTCCGCCGGCGGCGAAGAAGGGTCACCGTGAAAGCGGCGCGGTTGATTGACGGACAAGGCGGCGCGCCGCTGGCCAATGCGGTCATCGTCATCGAAGACGACCGCATCACGGCCGTCGGCGCCGGGCTCGCGGTTCCCGCCGGAGCCGAGGTGATCGACCTGGGCGGCGCCACGTGCTTCCGGGCTTCATCGACTGCCACACGCATGTGACGTCGCAGCCGGCGAGAACTACTACGACGACATCTTCCGCGAGTCCCGATCGACGTCGCCGTGATGGCGCACGTCTACGCGCGGCGGACGCTCGAGGCCGGCTTCACGACGATCCGCGACGTCGGCGCCGGCGAGCTGATCGACGTGGCGTTGCGCAACGCCATCAACGCGGCGACATGGCCGGGCCGCGCATGCAGGTGGCACCTGGTCGCTGGCGCGACCGGCGGCCACGGCGACATACCGGCTTCTCGCCGTACCTGACGTTCAAGAGCTTCACCGGCATCGCCGACGGCGTCGACGAGATCCGCAAGCTGGTGCGCATCGAGATCAAGCAGGGCGCCGACGTCATCAAGATGCTCGCCACCGCCGGCGTGCTTTCCGAGGAGGAATCGGTCGGCGCGCCGCAGTACTCCCAGGAAGAGATGAACACCGTGGTCGAAGAAGCGCGCATGTGGGAGCGCCACGTGGCCGCGCACGCCCACGGCACCGAAGGCATCAAGCGCGCCATGCAGGCCGGCGTGGCCTCCGTCGAGCACGCCTCGTTCATCGACGACGAGGGGATCCGGCTCGCGAAGGACAACGGCACCTATCTCGTGATGGACATCTACAACGACGACTAGATCCTGGCGGAGTGCAAGCCGCGCTATCCGCAGAAGATCCTCGACAAGGAGCGGCGGGTGGGCCGCACGCAGCGCGAGAACTTCCGGAAGGCCGTGCAAGGCCGGCGTGAAGATGGCCTTCGGCACCGATGCCGGCGTGTACCCGCACGGCGAGAACGGCAAGCAGTTGCCAAGATGGTCGAGTGGGGCATGACGCCGATGCAGGCGATCCAGGCGGCGACCGTCGACGCGGCCGAGTGCTGGGCTGGAGCGAAGGGTCGGCTCGTTCAGGCGGGCCGCTTCGCCGACCTGATCGCGGTGAACGGCGATCCGCTCGCGGACATCACCGAGCTCGAGCGCGTGAAGTTCGTGATGAAGGGCGGCGTGGTGTACAAGCGGTGACGCCCCCCACTCATCCGAGAATCGGCTGCAGCCTCGACTTCAGGGTACTCCAGCCGGTATCCGCCGTCGGCGGTATTGTGATAGCCGTAGGGCCGTTCCTCCGGTGCCAGCGCCGCACGGTTCTTCATCGGCTCGAAGACCGTTCCCTCGTGCCATTCGTTGAACGAGTTGATGTAGGTCAGAAAGAAGCCCGTGCGCGCGGGCGGCAGGGCACTGTCGGTCTGGAGATTGAGCGTCGTGCGCATCGAATCGTCGATGCGCCACTGGGCCAGCCCGCGCGCGGCCTCGCGATGAATCCAATTGTCCCAGTCAAATACGGGCGCCATCGTCGGAAAGCGGCGGCTCGAACCGCGGCGGGCGGTAGCAGGAGTCGGGCGGCACGTTTCGCTGCGCGATGCCGTCGAACCCCGCGTTGATGTTGAACGAGAACACCAGGTTCACATCGCGTGCACCAGCCCGCGATCGTCGGCCACATGTCGGGCCGCACGTAGTTGTCGTAGATGGCCAATGCCGTCAAAGCCCGCGGCCGCGTACGCGGTACACGTCTGCTGAGTCGGCACAGCAGCGGTGACGCGGTCGAACTCGCGGCGCAGCGTGTCGCGCACCGTGTCGGTCTGCTGCCGCCAGACTGACATCCGGCGCGATAGAGTGCAATCGGCGACGTGCGACCGTGGCAGTCCGTGACCTCGGCCGGGAGGATCGTCGCAAACGACTTGAACACCGGGCCCTCGACGCCGTCGGCATCGTGCGAGCATGAGGAAGCAGTCCCAGCGCCGCTTCTCGCCGTATTCGCGTCAGCAGGTACAGGATGTCGGTCGGCATAATGCTGCGCGCGCGATCGTCGCGTACGGCTCGAGATGGAACGTCGACCTTGATGCCGTGGTCGCGCATCACGTCCATGATGCAGCGGGACGGCCTGGTCCTCGTAGGCTGCCGCGGCCCCACCAGCTGACGTTGATCGCGCCGACGCCCGGTCTCGATCGATCCAGCGGGCGTGCTGCTCGATGACGCGCGTGTCGCGGGAACTCGTACGGCCCCAGCACGCGGTACCGACGATGCCGCGATGATCGAACGGGGGACGCGGTCCCACTGGTCCCAGTGGCGCCAGCGGGTCGGTGCGCGTACCACGGGTAGTACTCGAACACGAAGTGCTGACGTAATGACGGGAACCGCTGTCGAAGCACGCGTCCGACGGCGGCCGCGTCGAACGGCGGGAGCTCCGGCGGCGTTGCCGGCAGCCGCGGTGGCAGCAGTTCTGCCACCGACGTATTTGTCCGGACGGCGAAGGTGTGCGCGCGGCTGTAGTTCCAGGACTCATCGGGCAGCCGGCCCGGTACGTATTCCTCAGATGCGCCAAGCGCTGCGGCGGCAAAGGGGCGGAACGCGGCCGACGCGGCAAGCGAAGCGAGGAATCGGCGACGGCTGAGCACGCGGATGCTCCGGTGTGATGGTAGGCCTTGCGGCGCCTATCAGGCAAGGCGTGTGGGTAGTGGTCATCCAGTTTGAACACTCATGCCCCGCCATCCTATTTGGCGGCAGGGTCAGCCCGCGATCAGACCGTCTGCAGCGTAACGGCCTCCCGCGCGCCGGGCGCTCGTCGGCGCGTCGCGCCAGCACGTGATCACTTCCTCACCGCAGTGATCACGCTGCGATCGGCGATCGTCGGCACGAATCGGACGTCGGTAAAGCCGGCGGCGACCAGGAGATCATGCATCTCCGAGACCGCGTAGCAGCGTCCTTCCGTCGAGTGCATCAGCAAGGCCGAGTAGGCGGCGACCGGCAAGCGGACCGTCTTTGTTCGTCGTCGAGGTGCATGTCGTGGACGACGAGAAGCCCTCCAGCGTGGAGGCCGTCGGCCGAGCGCGTAAACAGGCGCGACACCGTCGGCACGTCCCAGTCGTGCAGGACATTCGAGAAGAGGTGGACGTCGAAGCCGCGCGGGCAGATCGCCGGTCAGCATGTCGGCGCTGTGCACGCCCACGCGATCCGCGAAGCCGCGTTCCGCGATCGCGCGTGTGGCCACTTCATCGACGGGCGGCCGCTCGAGAACCATGGCCTCGAGATGTGAATGTCGCTCGACGAGACAGCAGGCGTAGATGCCAGAGCCGCCGGCGATGTCGAGTACGGCCGTGCGGCCGTGCGAGATCGAGCGCGTCGGCCACGGCGCGACCGAGGTAGAGACCGCGGCAGTCCATGGCGGCGGTGAACTGCGCGGCGAATGTCGGCTCGCGCATCGCGTGTCGCCCAGTCCTGCCGTCCCGGAGCGCTCGCCCAGTTCGAGGGGCGGCCCGTGCGCAGCACCTCGGCGAAATCGCGGACAACCGGACGGTCCTTGAACGAGGCATAGTAGGGCCCAAGGAAAAACGGAGAATCGCGCACCAGGTGATCGCGCGCGACGTCGGTGAGACGCACGATCGCATCGTCGCGCCACAGCAGGCCCATCGCGACAAACAGCGTCAGCGCGACGTCCGTCGGCCGCTCGGCGATGCCTAGTGACTGACAGATCGTCGCCAGATCCGAGGGGTGCGCGTCGAGGTGTGTAAACAGGTCGAGCTCGACGAGCGCAGTGGTCAGCAGATCGGTGGCATAAAGCCCGTCGCGAAAGCGGTACAGCGGGGTGGGGTCGGAGTGGGGCAGTTCAGGTAGCATCGCGGGCACGAGTGTAGTCAATCACGGCCGCTGATTTGCCGTCCTTTGTCTCCCATTGGTAGGCTTGGTAGCCTTTTTCATGGTACGCCTGGCGCGACCAATGACCTACGAAGAGCTTCTCGGAACACGCGTCCATATCCATGCCGGCCGCACCCTTACCTGGGGAATTAGCCGGGAAGTCGCGGACTTGCTGCACGAACACGCCTCGCCTGGCTCGGTCACTCTGGAAACCGGGTCTGGGCGCAGCACCCTCGTGCTGCTTCACGCGGGCGTGGCGCGTCACATCGCGATTCAACCAGACCCAGACGAATTCGCCGCGATTCGCCAGTTCTGCGAGGCCAACGCAATTTCCACCGATCGGCTGGAGTCGATCGTGGCACGGTCGCAGGACTACCTTCCGAGGACCACGCTGCCGAGGCTGGATATCGTGCTCATCGACGGGGCGCATGCCTTCCCGCACCCTTTCCTCGATTGGTATTTCACGGCCGCGGCCTTGAAGCCCGGCGGCCTGCTCATCATCGATGACGTGCAGATTGCGACCGGCACCATCCTCGCCGACTACCTGACGGCGGAACCGTGTTGGCAATTGGTGACGCGGACCAACCGTTTCGCGGCGTTTCACAAGACCGGCGAAGGACTTGACGCGCCGCATGACTGGAAGGCGCAGCCGTACCTCGTCGCGAACTATCCGACGGCGCGCGTCGCGGTGCACCGCGAGCAACCCCGGGGAGCGTTCGAGCGTGCCGCGAGCCGCGTGCTGCCGTGGCGCGTCCAGGAGCGATTGCGACAGCGTTACGGATGGCCGAGGCCGCGTTGGTTGGCGTGAGCCGCGATACGTCTGTTGTGGAGGCGGGGCTTTAGCCCCGCCGGTTCAGCCACGTCTTGACCCATATCCAGCGACTCTCAGCTCGGTGTCACGTGACGGCGTCCCGCGCGGCGGGCGCTCGTCGGCGCGTCCCGCTCGCGACGCCGGAGGAATGCGCCTCTGGGTCCTGTCCACAGCGGGCCGTCTCCGGCCCGGACTCGGCCCGGCGGCGCATTCCTCGTCTGTCGCGTGCGACCGGCGTGCTCAAGGGCCGCGCCGACGAGCGCCCACCGCGCGTGGCCAGGCCGGCTTCCATCGCGGGCGTGCCGCGAGGCGTCTGATGCACCCGGCCGATGTCTGTACGACATAAGGCAAAGCGCCACCCGCCGTGCGTGGTTCTCAGATCGCTACCGCAGCGTCACCGCTATGGCGTCGCTCCATTCGGTTGAAGCGTTGTGCCATCTGCCGTCCTGTGCGTCGCGGAGAATCGTGCGGACATTCAGTGAGTACCCGTCCTCGCCGCCCGGGCAGGTAGACGAATCCCTCTCGCGACCGAGGATCTTGGACGTAATACACCACATACATTGCCCTGACGTTCTCGTGTGGGCGTCGCACGTAGAAAGTGACCACGTATCGCGGCAGCGTCTTGTCTGGTTCCGCTGCGGGTCCGGCGATGAAGCTGCCGACCCACACGTTCGCCAGCGCCTTCGGCTCCATGGTCTCAATATTTCCTGACAATCCAGGTCCAGATATGGTCAGCGCGGTACTGTTCGGCCCTTCGCGGCTACTGATTCGGAAAGCGCGGTTACTAGTGCCATCGCGATGAGGCCGTAGGCTGCGCGTGATCGGTGCACACCACTCTCCGGCCTTTCGGACGCTTGCAGTCCAAAGGCCGTTAACAGCTCGGCCTTCGCGGCGCTGGTTGAGCCGAAGGTTCGGAACCACATCCTTGGTGTTGCCCCTTGACGTACTTGGCACTATTCGAACTCAGGTACTTTAAGTCAATGTGGACGTTGTTGCTCATCGTGCTGCAGGCCCCGGTTGGTCCTGACAACAGGCGCCGACGATTCGACAATTCGCGGCCGTCTTCGCAAACAACGCCGGCGCCCGGCGCGCGGATCCAAGCCGCCCGCGAGCCCAAGTACTCACATCGCACACGTCTTCATGCCCATGGGTGGGATGTGTGCTCCGCCGGTTGAGTGCGGCATCGTTTGGAGGTGCTCGTATGGCGCAGATACCACCGTGGCGTCGAAGCCCGCTCATCGCCGTGCTCTGGGCCGCCTCCGTCGGATTGGTTGGCGGGCAACAGGATCAGCGGCCGCCAACGCCGGCCGTCCCCGTCCGAGCCGATTTCGGCGATTCTCGACGCATTCCGGTCCCACGACGTGGTCGCTCTCGGTGATGCCCACGGCAACGAGCAGGCTCACGCGTTTCTGCTGTCTCACGATCCGCGCCCCCAGGTTCGCGGCAACTGTTAACGACATCGTTGTGGAGTTTGGCAGCGCCCGATACCAAGGCGTGATGGACAGGTTTGTAAGGGGCGAAGAGATTGAGCACGAGGTCCTGCGCCAAGTTTGGCAGAACGCAACAATGCCGCATGCTGCCAACGATCTGCCGATGTATGAAGAAGTGTTCCGGACGGTGCGAGCGGTGAACGCATCGCTGCCTCGCGAGCGCCAGTTGCGTGTTCTGCTCGGCGAGCCCCCCATAGACTGGGAAAAGGTGCAGAGCAGAGCCGATCACCAGAAGTGGATCGAAATGCGAGACAGCTATCCGGCAGCTCTGATACGCCTCGAAGGTCCTCGCCAAGGAGCGCCACGCCCTCCTGCTTTACGGCCAGCTGCACTACCAGCGAGAGAACGTGCTCGAGCAATTTCCAGATGGACCCGTGGCAGGCGCAGACGATCGTCGAGTCTGCTCGAGCGCTCGGGCCCGACGCGGGTATTTACGATCTGGGCGCACCCGCGCCTGGCCGACATTCAGGCGGATGTTGCCTCGCGGCGCGTCCCGAGCCTCGCCACAGTTCGCGGAACGGTGCTCGGAGCTGTGGACGCCTCATCGTTTGTCGGTGAAGGCATTGGAAGGTATCGGTTTGCCGTTCGCGATGGCAGAATCATGCCGATTCCCCGACGTGAGTGGCGCACGCTTCGAACGGAAGATCAGCTTGATGCGGTGCTGTACCCTCGGGCCGCCGTCCGCGATGACGGAAGCGCGATTGCCTCCCACGGTATGTTCCCAACCCGGCTACTTGGATATGCGCCTCAAGCGCATCGCCCTGGCCGGGGTACCCAGGAGGAGGCCGACAAACTGAAAGAGCTCTGCGCCGACGTGCGTCGGGAATAAACGGGTGATTGTAGTATCTGCGGGTCATCAGCATTCAAGCAGGACGCAGAGGCGCAATCCTCCAGCGTCGCGAGCGGGACGCGCCGACGAGCGCCCACCGCGCGGGCCGTTACGCTGCAGACGCGCTGAACACCGGGCTGAAGCTCATGCGCTTGACCCGCCGGGGTAACCCCCGCCCCGACTGTTGAGACGCGGGCCCAGACGCACCGCCTCCGATGGAATGGCGGTCATGAGTTTTTAAGGTGACCCACCGTCATCAGATGCGTGGATTTGACATCACGGCCGGCGCTGGCCTACTGTGGGCAGGTATTCATCATGCCTAGCACGCGGATTGCCCGGATGTGTTGTTGCTGCTGTTGTCGCGAGGCTCGGAAGGGCCCCCGGCCAGCGGATCCGCGTCGTCACAGGGTAATCAGCGGCTAGACGACCAGCACAAGATCACGCGAAAAGGCTCGGAGGGACATCACACCTTCCGGGCCTTTTTCGTTTTTGCCGACGCGCTGCCGCGCGCGCGTGCTGTTTGCCTGAGACCGCCGATGCCACACGTCCACACCTCGGCGAGATGCCCAAGCTAAAGCTTGGGCCTACGTACGTCCAGGTTGGGCCTTCGGTACAGGCGAGGCTCGCCTCGAGCCGCACGGGAGCGTCACGGTGACCGCAGCCGACCTGCACGCGCGCGCCGCCGAGATGGAAGCGTGGTCGCCGGATCGCATCCTGGCATGGGCGGCGGGTGCCGGATCGAAGGTCGCCTTCGCACCGGCTTCGGGGCCGAGGGCTGCGTGATCGTTGACCTCGTCGCAGGCGCACTGCCGATCGATGTCTTCACGCTCGACACGGGCCTGCTCTTCCCCGAGACCTACGCGCTCTGGGGCCCTCGAGACCGTACGGCGTCGAGATCCGCGCGGTGCGTCCCGAGCAAACGTCGAGCAGCAGGCGGCCAGCACGGCCCGCGCTGTGGGAGCGCGATCCCGACCGCTGCTGCCAGCTGCGCAAGGTCCAGCCGCTGCGCGCGCGCTCGGGCTTCGACGCGTGGATCACCGCGATCCGCCGCGAGCAGACGCCGGACCGCGCCGCGGCGTCCGTCGTCGAGCACGACACGGGCTCGGGCTCGTCAAGGTCAACCCTCGTCGCTGGACGACGCCGAGTCTGGCGACCGGACGCACGACGTGCCCTTCAACCCGCTGCACGACGCCGGCTACCCGAGCATCGGCTGCCAGCCCTGCACGAGCGCGGTGCCGCGGGCGAAGACCCCCGTGCCGGCCGCTGGCGCGGCCGCGAGAAACCGAATGCGGCCTGCACGCGCGGTCCGCCGGCGGAGCTCCGGACCCGCACGCCACAGGTCCCATGAATCCAGGAGATGAAGCTATCGTGAGTCCCTCGAATCTCGTCGACCCCCACGGCGGCGCCCTGGTCGACCGCTTCGTTCCGGCCGCCGAGGCGGCGCGTTACCGCACGCGCGGCGACGCTGCCCCGATCGTGCTCGACGCGCGCGAGCTGGCCGACCTCGAGCTGATCGCGACCGGCGCCGCGAGCCCGCTCACCGGCTTCCTCGGCTCGCCGACTACCAGAGCGTCCTCGAACCTGCGCCTCGCCGACGGCACGGTCTGGCCGCTGCCGTTCACGCTGGCGGTCGCGGAGGACACTGCACGCTGAAGGCCGGCGACGAGCGGCGCTCCCCGACGGCACCGGCCGTCTCTGGGGCACGATCGCGGTCACCGAGATCTTCGCGCGCGATCCGCTGGCGGAGGCGCGCGCGGTCTACGGCACCGAGGACCGGCCATCCGGGCGTGGCGTACCTGCTGGCGCGGCCGCGGCGCCTGGTCGGCGGGACGGTGCGCGTCCTGCCGCTCGCGCCGACCTGCCCGTTCGCCGAGTACCGGCTGACGCCGCGCGAGCTGCGCGCGCGAGATCGCCGAGCGCGGCTGGCGCACGGTCGCCGGCTTCCAGACGCGCAACCCGATCCACCGCGCCCACGAGCACCTGACCAAGCTGGCGCTCGAGGTGCGCGACGGGCTCGTCATCCATCCGCTCGTCGGCGAGACCAAGAGCGACGACGTGCCGGCGGCCGTGCGCTTCCGGGCGTACGAGGTGCTGGTCGACAAGTACTACCCGCGCGAGCGCACGCTCCTGGCCGCCTTTCCCGGCCGCGATGCGCTACGCCGGCCCGCGCGAGGCGCTCTTCCACGCCTCGTCCGCAAGAACTACGGCATCAACCATCTCATCGTGGGCCGCGACCACGCCGGCGTGGGCAAGTTCTACGGGCCGCTCGAGGCGCAGCGAGATCTTCGACCGGTTCACGCCCGCGGAGCTGGGCGTGACGCCGCTCAAGTCTCGAGCCGACGTTCTTCTGCCGCGCCTGCGGCGCGCTCGCCTCGCCGCGCACCTGCCCGCACGACGCGGCCAGCGGCTCGAGCTGTCGGGCACGAAGGTGCGCGAGATCCTGCGCGCGGGCGGCCACCTGCCGGCGGAGTTCACGCGTCCCGAGGTGGCCGAGATCCTGCGCGAGCACTACATCAAGGCGAGCGGCAGACGCGCCACCGGCCGCCGCCGTGACGCCGCTGCCGCATTCGGCACGCGCCGCCCGGCTTCATCGTCTGGTTCACCGGCCTGTCCGGCGCCGGCAAGAGCACGCTGGCCGAGGCGCTGCAGAGCCGGCTCGGCGAGCGGCCGGTCGAGATCCTGGACGGCGACGAGGTGCGCACGTACCTGTCGAAGGGCCTCGGCTTCTCGAGGGAGGACCGCGACACCAACATCCGCCGCATCGGCTACGTCGCGCGGCTGCTGGCCGAACGGCGTCGGCGTGATCACCGCCGCCATCTCGCCCTACGCCGACACGCGCGACGAGGTGCGGCAGGCCGCCGAGCGAGACGGCGTCGCCGTTCGTCGAGGTGTTCGCGCACGCCGAGCTCGACGCGCTGGTGGCGCGCGACGTGAAGGGCCTCTACAAGAAGGCGCTGGCCGGCGAGATCGCGCAACTTCACCGGCGTGTCCGATCCGTACGAGGCGCCGGACAACGCCGACGTGGTCGTGCGCAGCGACCGCGAGACGGTCGAGGAGAGCCTCGACCGCATCCTGTCGGCGCTGGCGGACTCGGGGCCTCGTCGATCGGCCGCCGGCCGTCGTCGGCGACCGGCCGTGTCGGAGGGGCGAGCGTGAGCCGCCACTCTTTCCGGTCTTCCTGAAGCTGGCGGGCCGCAGGTCCTGGTGGTCGGCGGCGGGCGGTCGCCGCGTCAAAGCTCGACGGCGCTCCACGGCGGGGGCGCACGTCACGGTGGTCGCGCCCGACGTGGTCGGCGCGGTCGCCGAGCTCCGGTGCGATCGAGCGCCGCGCGTTCGAGCCGTCCGACCTCGACGGCGCGTGGTTCGTGGTGGCCGCGGCGCCGCCCGAGGTGAACCGCGAGGTCGGCGCGGCGGCCGAGGCGCGCCGCGTCTTCGTCAACGCCGTCGACGACCCGCGGACGCGACCGCCTATCTCGGCGGCGTGCGTGCGCCGCGGCGGCGTGACGGTGGCGATCTCGACCGCGGCGGGCGCCGGCGCTGGCCGGCCTGCTGCGCGAGGGGCTCGACGCGGTGCTGCCCGAGACCTCGAGGCTGGGTCGCGGTGGCGCGAGCGCGAGCGCGCAGGCCTGGCGGCGAGCGGCGATGCCCATCGCCGAGCGCCGGCCGCTGCTGCTGGCGGCGCTCAACCGGCTCGTACGCCGAGCGTCGACGATCGCAGGAGGCCAACGCATGAGCGGCTTCGTCTCGCTGGTCGGCGCCGGCCCCGGCGATCCCGATCTGCTGACGCGAAGGCGGCGCTGCCGTGCTGCGCCGAGGCCGACCTCGTGCTGTACGACGCGCTGGTCGCCGGCGGCGTCGTCGAGCTCGCGCCGCGCGCGCAGCGCTTCTTCGTCGGCAAGCGCGCCGGCCGGCACGCGATGACGCAGGAGGCGATCCACCGCCTGATGATCCGCGCGGCCGCGCGCGGCCAGCGCGTGGTGCGCCTGAAGGGCGGCGATCCGTTCGTGTTCGGACGCGGCGGCGAAGAGGCGCTCGCGCTGCGAGGCGCCGGCAGTGCCGTTCGAGGTCGTGCCCGGCGTCAGCGTCGGCGCTCGCCGCGCCCGCGCTCGCCGGCATTCCCGTCACGCATCGCGGCGTCTCGCCGGCGTTCGTCGTGGTCTCCGGCCACGCCGAGGCCGCCTATGCCGGTGCTCGACAGCGTCGCGCCGCACGCCGCGACCGTCGTGGTGCTGATGGGCCTGGCGACGCGGGCGGCGGTGGCGCGTCCGGTTGCTCGCGGCGGGCTGGCCGGAGCGACGCCGGCCGCGATTGTCTTCGGCGCCGGCCACGCCGCGGCGCACGCCTGGACGGGACGCCTGGACGGCTTGTCCGGCCTGACAGTGGCGGACCAGTGCCCGGCACGCTGGTCATCGGCGAGGTCGTGGCGCTGGCCGCCGCTCATCGGCGGCGCCGTGAATCTGCCGGCGGCTTCGGCCGGCGAGGAACTCGAAAGACAGGGACGGGGTTAATCATGGCACCCATCGACGATGTCACCACCCTCGGCCGTGCCCGGCTGTCCTTCGCGAACGAGGCGGAGATCGACGAGTTCGTGGGCACGCTGGACAGGTTCGAGCGCGGCGAGATCACCCCCGACCAGTGGCGCGCCTTCCGGCTGGTGCGCGGCACCTACGGCCAGCGCCAGACAGACGACGCCCAGATGCTGCGCGTCAAGATCCCGCAGGGCATCCTGAACGGCGAGCAGCTCCACGCGCTGGCCGACGTGGCCGCCACGTACTCGCGCGGCTTCGGCCACATCACCACCCGCCAGAACGTGCAGCTCCACTTCCTGAAGCTGCACGACGTCGAGCCGGCCATGCGCCGGCTGGCCGAAGCCGGGCTCACGACGCGCGAGGCCTGCGGCAACTCCGTCCGCAACATCACGGCCTGCCCGTACAGCGGCGTCGCGGCAGACGAAGCCTTCGACGTGACGCCGTACGCCGAGGCGCTGACGCGCTACTTCCTGCGCCATCCGCTGGCGCCGCCCTGCCGCGCAAGTTCAAGATCGCGTTCGAGGGCTGCCCGGAGGATCACGCCTATACCGGCATCCACGACATCGGCTGGCGCGCGCTCGTCAGGAGGAAGACGGGCGCCCCGCGCGGCTTCCGCGTCAACGTGGCCGGCGGCACGTCGATCCTGTGCCGCTCCGGCTACCTGCTGTACGACTTTCTGCCCGCGGCGAGATGCTGAACGTCGCCGAGGCGATCGTGCGCGTGTTCCAGCGCCTGGGCGACTATCAGCACAAGGCGCGCAACCGGATGAAGTTCCTGATGAAGACGCTCGGCTGGGAGCGCTGGCGCGACGAGTTCGAGCGCGAGCTCGCAGGCATTCTCACGGAAGGCGGCGCCGCCCTGCCCTTCGATCCGGAGCAGCCGCCCGTCGGAATCGCGCGCCAGACTGGGCGCGGTCCGCGCCGCGACGACGTCATCACGATTGCGCGGCGTGTGGCCGAACCGACCAGCGGCCCCGGCATTCATCCGGTGGTGACGCTGAGCTCACCGTCCGCGCCGACCGACGTTTCTCGAGTGGCAGCGCGCGAACGTGCGCGCCGCAGCGACAGGCGGGCTACGCGCTCGTCACCATCAGCCTGCCGCTCGGCGACATCACCTCGGGACAGCTGCGCGTGGTCGCGGATCTGGCGGGAGCCTACGGCGACGGCGCCGTGCGCGTGACGGCGGAGCAGGACCTCGTCCTCCGCTGGGTTCCCGTTCGCGATCTCCAGGCGCTGCACGCGCGCCTGGCGGCGGCCGGGCTGGCCATCGCGGACGGCGAACTCGGTCGCCGACGTCACGAGCTGTCCCGGCGCGGAGTCCTGCCGGCTGGCGGTCACCCAGTCGCGCGGCCTCGGGCGGTTGCTGAGCGAGGCCCTGCACGAGCGCCCGGACCTCGTCGCCGCCGTGCCCGGCCTGAAGATCAAGATGAGCGGCTGCCCGAACGGGTGCGGCCAGCATCACGTCGCCGGCATCGGCTTCCAGGGCAGCATCCGGAAGCTGGGCGACCGGCCCGTGCCGCAGTACTTCGTGTGCGTCGGTGGCGGCCCGACCGACGACGGGGCGCTGTTCGGCCGGCTGGCGGCGAAGATTCCGGCGCGACGCGCGCCGGCGGCGATCGAGCGCCTCGTCGGCCTCTACCAGCGCCAGCGTCGTGCCGATGAGTCCGCGATGGCGTTTTTCCAGCGAGCCGCCCTCGAGGACGTCAAGGAAGTGCTCGACGATCTCGAGCCGCTCGCACTCGAGAACGCGGTGCCGGAGGACTTCATCGACCTCGGCGAGCTCGCCGCGTTCAATCCTGAAGTCCAGGATGGCGAGTGCAGTGCGTAGCGCGGTTGTGACATCGATGCGATTGCGCGGGCTAGCAGGCTAGTTCAAATCCGTTCGTGGTGAGCCTGTCGAACCACGATGCAGAGAATCGGCCGTTGTTTCGTCCTTCGACAAGCTCAGGACGAACGGAACGAGATTTCGAAGGCCGTAGGTTGCGAGGGAACGGCGATGGGCGTCACGAGCGTGCTGGCGGAGCGGGAAATTCTCGAAGCGGTGCGCGGCATCCGCTTCGGGTCGGTCGAGGTCGTTATTCACGACTCGAAGGTAGTGCAGGTGATCCGCACTGAAAAGGTGCGGTTCGACAGCGGCGGCAAAGAGGGCCACACGCCTGCCGCGGCCTCGAGCCGCTAAGCACGAAACCCGATCCGACCGGACAACCGGAGGGTCCTCATGCGAAGGGTATAGCCATGCGCACGAAGGCACTCCGGGCTTTTGGAGCAGGAGTCGTAGTGGTAGGACTGATGGTTCCGACGACGCTGACCGCACAAGGGACGGCGTAAGACGAGGCGGCGGCTCGCGCGGCGACGCTGCAACAACTGATCGCGAGTCTGCGGGCGAGCGCGCCCTCACGCCGAGAGCGCAGCGGAGGCCCGCGCGGTGCTCGAAGCGCTCACCGCGCGCATCGAGGAACTCGATCAGCAGCTTCGCGTGCTGGAACGAAAGCTGGAGATCGAGCGCGAGCAGGCGACAGAGAAAGCCAAGACGACGCCAGCGGTGACCGCGGGAGGGCAGGGCTATTCGCTCAGGTCGAGCGACGGCAGCTTTCAAGTGCGCTTCCGCGGCTACATCCAGTCGGATGGACGGTTCGTGGGCGATTCAGATGCCACTAGCGGCCCGTCGACGTTCGTCATGCGGCGCGTGAGACCCGTGCTCGAGGCGACCGCATTCAAGATCTTCGACTTCAAGGTGATGCCGGACTTCGGCGGCGGCATGACGGTGCTGCAGGATGCGTACGCAGATGCCCGATTTGCTTCCTGGTTCAGCATTCGCGCGGGCAAGTACAAGGCGCCATTCGGGTTGTCGCGGCTCCAGTCGGCCACCGAAATGACATTTATCGAGCGCGGCACGCCGACGCTGATCGCGCCGAACCGCGACCTCGGCGTGATGGCGTTTGGCGATTTGCTGGGTGAACGCGTGTCATACCAGGTCGGCGTCTTCAACGGGGTTGTCGATGGCGGCAGCGCCGATGTCGATGATCGCAGTGGCAAGGACGTGGTCGCGCGCGTCTTCACCCATCCGTTCCGCAAAGCGCAGAGCGACACCTGGAAACAGCTCGGCGTCGGCGTTGCCGTCAGCAGCGGCAGCCAGCGAGGGACGGTGACAACGCCGGACCTGCCGACGTATCGCACCGCCGCACAGCAGACGTTCTTCCGCTATCGCTCCGATCTGACGCCAGAGGGCACGACGATCGCGAACGGCGATCACTGGCGCGTCGGACCGCAGGCGTATTACTACCGGGGGCCGGTTGGGCTGCTGGCCGAGTACAGCATCAGCAACCAGAAGCTGCGCCGAGGCGTGGTCACCGGCGACAACACGGCCACGGCATGGCAGATCGAGTCGAGCTACGTGCTCACCGGGGAGAACGCGTCGTACCGCGGCGTGACGCCCGACGCAGTTTCGAGCGCTCGACGGGTGGCAATAGCTGGGGCGCGTTCGAGCTGATCGGTCGCTACGGCCGGTTCCAGGTCGATGACGACGTATTCCAGGTGTTCGCCAACCCGGCCAGCGCCGCGCGACAGGCAGACGATCTGGTGGGCGGGATCAACTGGTACTTGAACCGCATGGTGAAAATCACGGCCCAATACGAGCAGATTCTGTTCGATGGCGGTGCGCCCGACGGCGGTGATCGGCCGACGGAACGGGGCGTGTTCACCCGGCTGCAATTCGCTTTCTGATTCGAACTGGTTGTGGCTAACCGCGGGCGGCGATTTCATTGATTTGTAGGGCAGGGCTTCAGCCCCGCCAGCAAGGACGTCATCATGAAACTCAATCGATTGCTTCTCGCCGCCGGCCTGATGGCCGCCGCGAGCGTCGGGCTCACGGCCCAGGCGAAAAACGACGCTTGCTCAACGTTTCGTACGATCCGACACGCGAGCTCTATCAGGACATCAATGCCGCGTTCGCCAAGTCGTGGCAGGCCAAGACCGGCGAGGTCGTGACCATCAACCAGTCGCACGGCGGATCCGGCAAGCAGGCGCGTGCGGTCATCGATGGCCTCGAGGCCGATGTCGTCACGCTCGCGCTGGCGTATGACGTCGATGCGCTCAACAAGGTAGGCAAACTGATCCCGGCCGATTGGCAGAAGCGCCTGCCGCAGAACTCGACCCCGTACACGTCGACCATCGTGCTGCTCGTCCGAAAGGGCAACCCGAAGCAGATCAAGGACTGGGACGACCTCGGAAAGCCGGGCATCTCGGTCGTGACGCCGAATCCGAAGACATCCGGCGGCGCGCGGTGGAACTACCTGGCTGCCTGGGAGTATGGGCGCAGGAAGTGGGGCAGCGACCAGAAGGCGCAGGAGTTCGTGAGCCGGCTGTACAGGAACGTCCCTGTCCTCGATTCGGGTGCCCGCGGCTCGACGACAACCTTCGTGCAGCGCGGCATCGGCGACGTGCTGATCGCGTGGGAGAACGAGGCGCTGCTCGCCACCGAGAAGCTCGGGCGAGACCAGTTCGAGATTGTGGTCCCGTCGGTGAGCATTCTCGCCGAGCCGCCGGTGACGATTGTCGACAAGGTCGTCGATCGTCGGGGGACGCGCAAGGTCGCGCAGGCGTATCTGGAGTTCCTCTATTCGCCGGAGGGGCAGGAGATCGCCGCGAAGCACCACTACCGGCCGCGTCAGGCCGATGTGCTTGCGAAGTACGCCGCGAAGTTTCCGAAGATCACGCTGTTCACGATCGACGAGGCGTTCGGCGGCTGGTCGAAGGCCCAGAAGGATCACTTCGATGACGGCGGCATCTTCGACAAGATCTACGAGCCAGGGTCGTAGGGAGGGTTGATTGACGGCGCGCGCACTGCCCGGATTCCGGCCCGCGCTGGGATTCACGATCCTGTATCTCAGCCTGCTGGTGCTGATCCCGCTGTCCGGCGTCTTCGTGAAGAGCGCCGGGCTCTCATGGTCTCAGTATTGGCACACGATCAGCAGTTCGCGCGCCGTGGCGTCTTATCAGCTCACGATGGGCGCGTCCGCCATCGCGGCGCTGATCAATGGAGTGTTCGGCATGCTGTCGGCCTGGGTGCTCGTGCGCTACGAGTTTCCAGGACGGCGGCTGGCCGACTCGCTGATCGATCTGCCGCTGGCGCTGCCGACTGCGGTCGCCGGCATCGCGCTCACGTCGCTCTACGCTGAGAACGGCTGGCTGGGCGCCATCCTCGCGAAGGTTGGCTGGAAAGTGGCTTTCACCCCACTCGGGATCGTCGTCGCACTGACATTCATCGGGTTGCCGTTCGTCGTGCGAACCGTGCAGCCCGTGCTCCAGGATCTCGAGGCCGAAGTGGAGGACGCCGCGGCCAGCCTGGGCGCCACGAGAAGCCAGACCTTCCGTCGCATCATCCTGCCCACGGTGCTGCCGGCACTCGTCACGGGAACCGCGCTGGCCTTCGCGCGGGCGCTCGGCGAATACGGCTCGATCGTGTTCATCTCTGGCAACCTGCCGCTGAAGACCGAGGTAACGACGCTCCTCATCATGACGAAGCTGGAGCAGTACGATTATCGCGGCGCGACCGCCCTGGCGACCGTGATGCTGGGGCTGTCGTTCGTCATGCTGTTCGTCATCAATCTCAGTCAGGCATGGCTGCGGCGGCGGAATGGCGCGACCGAGGAGGCGGCGTGATGCGGGGGCGAATCGTCCGCTTCCTGCTCACTGCGACCGCGGTGTCGTTTCTCGCGCTCTTCCTGCTGTTGCCGCTGATCGCAGTGTTCACGCAGGCGCTGGAGCAGGGCCTCCGCGCCTACTGGGCGGCGGTCAGCGAGCCGGAAGCGTTGCGATCGCTCCGGCTCACCCTGATCGTCGTGCTCATTGCCGTGCCGATGAACGTCGCCTTTGGCGTGGCAGCTGCGTGGGCCATTGCGCGGTTCACGTTCCCGGGCCGGGAGCTGCTAATCACGCTGATCGATCTGCCGTTTGCGGTATCGCCAGTGATTTCGGGCCTTGTCTTCGTCCTGCTGTTCGGCGCGCAGGGCACGTTCGGCGAGTGGCTGACGGACCACAACATCAAGATCATTTTCGCGATTCCCGGCATCGTGCTCGCCACCATCTTCGTGACGTTCCCGTTCGTCGCGCGGGAGCTCATTCCGATGATGCAGGAGCAGGGCGCAGAGGCCGAGGAGGCCGCGCTGGCGCTGGGCGCCAGCGCCTGGCAGATGTTTCGGCGAGTGACGCTTCCGCAGATCTCGTGGGGGCTCATGCACGGCGTGGTGCTGTTGACCGCCCGTGCGGTGGGTGAGTTCGGTGCCGTCTCGGTCGTGTCGGGCCACATCCGCGGCCAGACCAACACGGCACCTCTCCACGTCGAGATTTTGTACAACGAATACCAATTCGTCAGCGCCTTTGCAGTCTCGTCGATTCTGGCGCTGTTCGCACTTGTCAGCCTGGCCGCCAAAAGCGCGGTCGAGTGGAAAATGGCACACCCGCGATGAGCATCGAGGTCCGGCACTTATCGAAGCGGTTCGGGCGGTTCACCGCCGTCGACGACGTCAGCGTGGACGTTGCGTCAGGGGAACTGGTGGGTCTTCTCGGGCCATCCGGCTCCGGCAAGACGACGCTGCTCCGCATGATCGGCGGTCTCGACGTTCCAGACCAGGGCACCATTCACCTGGCCGGCACCGACGTCACGTATCGTCGAGCCGCGGAGCGTGGCGTCGGATTCGTGTTCCAGCACTACGCCCTGTTCCGCCACCTTTCCGTTTTCGAGAACGTGGCGTTCGGCCTGCGCGTGCAGCCGTCGAAGATCAGGCCGTCGAAGGATGCCATCCGGCGGCGGGTCCATGAACTGCTGCAGCTCGTGCAGCTCGACTCCATGGCCGAGCGGTATCCGGCGCAGCTGTCCGGCGGGCAGCGGCAGCGGGTCGCACTGGCAAGAGCGCTTGCCGTCGAGCCGAAGATCCTGCTGCTCGACGAGCCGTTTGGCGCCCTGGATGCGCGCGTCAGAAAGGATCTGCGGCGCTGGCTCCGGGCGCTTCACGAGCGGCTGCACGTGACGACGCTCTTCGTGACGCACGACCAGGAGGAGGCGCTCGAGCTCTCGGATCGCGTCGTCATCATGCAGCAGGGCCGTGTGGAGCAGGTGGGCACGCCGGAGACCGTGTATCACAACCCGCAGACGCCCTTCGTCTGCCAGTTCCTCGGCGACGTAAACCTCTTCCACTGTCGCATTGAGGGAGGCCGCGCCTATCTGGGCGCGCCATCGACCGACGTCACCGGACAAACATCCCCGTTCCGCGATCCATCCACCGTCTACATCCGGCCGCACCTGCTCGACATCAGCCTTGGATGGACGGACTCTCGGCAATTCCGCGCGGCCGTGCTGATGGTCAACCCGGCAGGACCGGTCGTGCGCGTGGAGCTCGAGAGCGAGTGGGGGGCCGTAATCCGCGTCGACTTGTCGCAGGAGCGCTATCGCGCGCTGGGGTTGCGTCCGGGGACGCAGGTTTTCGTCGCGCCGAAGGCGGAAGAAGCGCTCATGAGCGCGTGAACGTGATCACGGATCCTCGCACGAGCGTCTTCGCGGAAGGCCGCCTCCTCATCCGCGTCACCAAGGTTTGCCTCGGGATCGCCGGGCGGAACGTCTGAGTGACGGCGCGTTTCCGCGCTCGCATATCTCCAAGGCTATCCACAGATTGCACCGATGACACAGATGCGAGGGCCGGAGCCGGCCGCGGAGCGGCCGGCTCCGTCGCCGTCGCGGGCTGTGCCCGCGACCGGCCCTGGTGTCTGGTGGCTCGCCTGAACCGACATATTCGAGCGCTGATCAAACCCCGAGGAATCGGTGAAATCGGTGCAATGTGTGGATTGAATTTGTTCTTCGTTCGATCGTGATAGGGCAAAACCCCGAGCGCAATTTTTGCCAAGAGTCGGGTCCCACTCGCAGCGTACAACGGGTGATGAGGCTGACCCCACCGAAGGCTCGCTGGAAGCCGTGGGTCACATCCAGGCTGAGATGGAGGACACGATGACGACAACGACACCAAGAAAGGCCGCGTCAGCGGGAACCGGGACGCGCGTTCTGAACGAGGGGTATGGGCCCGGTGCGTGGCATGGCCCCGACCTCAAGGCCGCGCTCGCCGACGTCGCCGCGTCTGGTGCCTTCTGGCGTCCGGCACCCGGGCGTCACAACATCGCGGAGATCGCCCTGCATCACGCCTACTCTGCGCACTCGGTGCGCGGCCGGATATCGGGCGGCGCTATCGAGCCGTTCATTCTGGAAGGTGACGATTGGTTCGAACTGTCCGACGAGAAGGCCCTCGCATGGCCCGCAATCCTGGAAGCGGTGGACGCCGAGCAGCGGCGGCTGGCAACTGTTGTGGCCGAAGTCGAAGCCGGCCAGCTTGAATCGCCATTGGCCGACGCCGAACGATTCGATCTGGTGCTTGGCATCACCTGCCACGCGGTCTACCACGCGGGACAAGTGCAGCTGATCAAACGGTTGTCAACGCTGTAGTCGCTCACTTGGGTTGACAGTTGTGGAGGCGGGCCTTCAGGCCCGCGGGCGCCGCCAGTTGCGGGGCTGAAGTCTCGCCGCCACAACTGGAGCGGAGCTCACAACTGTGACGCGGGGCTGAAGCCTACGCCTCCACAACTGAGACGCGGGGCTGAAGCCCCGCCGCCACGGCTGACGCGCACGCGCCGCGCGGGACACCTGATGTACGATCGTCGCGCGAATGGTTGCAGTCCCGTACGCGCAGATTGACACCGTCTTCCTCGACGTCGGCAACACGCTCATCTCGATTGACTTCGACTGGGTGGCGGCCGAACTGGCCGCGCGGAACGTCGTGTGCGACGCCGAATCGCTTCGCCGGGCAGAAGCTGCTGCACGGCCCGGGTACTCGCGTCGGCTGTTCGTCGAGGCGGTCGCGCCTGGCACGGATTTCTTCCGCGCCTATTTGACCGCGATCCTCGAGCGCGTCGAGGGGGTGGGGCTTGCGCCCGAGGCGTTCGACGCGCTCATCTCGGACCTCCGCCAGGTCCTCAGACCTGATGGCCGGGCGAGCGCGCTCTGGCGCACTGTGATGCCACGCGTGCCAGACGCCCTCCGCCGATTGCAGAGCCTCGGCCTCCGACTCGCGGTGGTGAGCAACTCCGACGGGACTGTGGAACATAGCCTCGAAGTCGCCGGCCTGCGATCGTGTCTGGATTGCGTGGTCGATTCGGCCCTGGCCGGCTATGAGAAACCGGATCCGCGCATCTTCACGCACGCGCTGGCCCTCGTCGGATCCGATGCCGCGCGCACGGTCCACATCGGCGACCTGTATCACGCCGACGTCACCGGAGCGCGTCAGGCAGGTGTGCACGCGCTGCTGCTCGACCCCTATGACGATTGGGACCACGTGGACTGCGAGAAGGCGCCCGACCTGTTCGAAGTGGCCGAACGGTTCGCCAACGCACGGCCTTGAGAGGGTCGACCTTGAGAGTCTCGAGAGGTTGGTCGAGTTGGTCGGGTTCGACAACGCGCCGAACCGGGCCAACCCGATCGACCTACTAACCTGCCAAACCTGATCAACCCGATTAACCTGATCAACCTGATCAACCTGATCAACCTGATCAACCTGATCAACCCGATCAACCCGATCAACCCGATCAACCCGATCAACCTGGTTAGTCGGGTTCACGCATACATCCCACGCAGCCGTGTGACAGTCGCGACGCGGTCGATGGCCACGATGTACGCGGCCGTGCGCATGTCGGTCTTGTGCTTCAGCGACACCTTCAGCACGGCGTTGTAGGCTTCCACCATCTTCTCTTCGAGCTGCCGGTTCACCTCGGCCTCGCTCCAGTAGTACCCGTGGCGGTTCTGGACCCACTCGAAGTACGAGCCAGTCACGCCGCCACTGTTGGCGAGGATGTCTGGCACGACGAAGATGCCCTTCTGGTGCAGGATCTGGTTCGCCTCGGGCGTCGTGGGTCCATTTGCTCCCTCGACGATGGACTTGGCCTTGATGTCGTTGGCATTCTCGACGGTGATCTGGTTTTCGAGCGCGGCGGGAATCAGGAAGTCGACATCGAGGGCGAAGAGCTGCTCGTTCGAGATGGGCTCGCCGCCCGGAAAGTCCTCGACGGTCTTGTGCTGTTTGACCCAGTCGATGAGTTTCGGGACATCCAAGTAGGCCTTGTTGTAGACGCCGCCCCTCCAGTCGGTGACGGCGACAATGCGGGCCGCGAGCCTCGAGAGGAGATCGGCTGATACCGATCCGACGTTCCCGAACCCTTGAATGGCGACGGTCGCGCCGCGCAGGTCGATCTCGAGATGGCGCGCCGACTCGCGCGTGCAAATCATCACGCCGCGTCCAGTCGCCTCGCGCCGGCCCTGCGAGCCGCCGAGCACGACGGGCTTGCCGGTCACGATGGCCGTTTCCGTGCGGCCGACGTGCATCGAGTAGGTATCCATCACCCACGCCATGACCTGCTCGTTGGTGTTCACGTCGGGCGCGGGCACGTCCTTGTCGGGCCCGATCGCGTCGATGATCTCCGCGATGTAACGGCGCGTCAGCGCTTCCAGCTCGCGTCGCGACATCCGCGTCGGGTCGCAGATCACGCCGCCCTTGCCGCCGCCGAACGGGATCTGCGCGACGGCGCACTTCCAGGTCATCCACGCCGCCAAGGCCGTCACTTCGTCCAGCGTGACATCCGGGTGGTACCGGATACCGCCCTTGGCCGGTCCGAGGCTGATGTTGTACTGCACGCGGTAGCCGGTGAAGACTTCGATCTCGCCGTTGTCCATCTGGACCGGGCAGGCGACCGTGATCTGGCGCTTGGGCTGCGTCAGCACGCGCCAGATGCCCGGCTCGAGGTTCAGGATGCGCGCGGCGCCGTCGAACTCCTGAAGCATCGCGCCGAAGATGGTCCCCTGTGCCGCCATGTGCCTCGTCCTTTACGCCGGTAAGGGGCGCACCCCGCGCCTGGCGAGAGGTGCCGTACTCAGTGCACCCGAGCGCAAGATCGCCCTTCCGGCAAACGAGTGAGCGTAGCGCCGCTCGCGCGAGCGCGTCAAGCGGCGCAACATCGTCGCAACTGACTGAATTCACGCGGCTTGACGAGAGATTGGCCGGCAAACCGTAGCGTATACTGTGAACGCGCATGACCATCGGCGCTCGCCCAGACACCGCGAACCTCCCGGAACGCGCCAGCGCGTTTCGCACGATCTCGCTTCGGCCCATCGAGCGCGTGTATGGGCCGTCGGACATCACCGACCTCGACTATGCTCGCGACCTCGGCGACCCGGGGGCGTTTCCCTACACACGCGGCATCCACGCCACCGGCTATGCCGGAAAACTCTGGACGATGCGGCAGTTCGCGGGGTTCGGGACGCCGAAATCCACGAACCAGCGCTATCGGCATCTGCTGGACGCGGGCGGCACCGGGCTCAGCGTCGCGTTCGATCTCCCGACCCTGATGGGCCGCGATCCCGGCCATCCGCTCGCGCTGGGCGAGGTCGGGAAGTGTGGTGTCTCGATCGTGTCGCTGGCCGACATGGAAACGCTCTTCGACGGGATCCCGCTCGGCGAGATCACGACGTCGATGACGATCAACTCTCCGGCGGCGATGATCTTCGCCATGTATCTCGTCGTCGCGGAGCGGCAAGGCGCGTCGTGGGAGACGTTGTCGGGCACGATCCAGAACGACATCCTGAAGGAGTTCATCGCTCAGAAGGAATACATCTACCCGCCGCGCCCGTCGATGCGGCTCATCACCGACGTGTTCGCGTTCTGTGCCAGGCAGGTGCCCCGGTGGAACACGATCTCGGTGAGCGGGTATCACATCCGCGAGGCCGGCGCGACCGCAGCGCAGGAACTGGCCTTCACGCTGGCCGACGGCATCGAATACGTGCGCGCGGGCATCGAGGCCGGGCTGGACGTGGACGAGTTCGTGCCGCGGATGTCGTTCTTCTTCAACGCGCACTCCGACTTTTTCGAAGAGATCGCGAAGTATCGGGCGGCGCGGCGCATCTGGGCGCACGTCATGCGCGATCGCTTTCACGCCCGGTCCGAGCGATCGTGGAAGCTGAGGTTTCACACGCAGACGGCCGGCGTGTCGCTGACGGCGCAGCAGCCCTACAACAACGTCGTCAGGACCGCACTGCAGGCCTTGTCGGGCGTGATCGGCGGCACGAACTCCCTGCACACCAACTCGCTCGACGAGGCGCTGGCGCTGCCCACGGAGAAGGCTGCCACGCTCGCGCTGCGCACGCAGCAGATCATCGCGCACGAGAGCGGCGTCGCGGACATCGTCGATCCATTTGGCGGATCGTATTTCGTCGAGGCGCTGACGCGCGATCTGGAGAGGGAGGCATTCGCCTATTTCGAGCGGATCGATGCGCTAGGCGGCATGGTCCCCGCCATCGAGGAAGGATTTCCTCAGCGCGAAATCGCCGACAGCGCTTATCGGTTCCAGCAGGCCGTCGAACGCCGCGAGCAGGTGATCGTCGGCGTAAACGCATATCCTGCCGAGGACGACAACCCGGTCCGGACGTTGTACATCGATGAGGGCGCCGGCGAGGAGCAGGCCGTGCGGCTTGCAGCCGTCAAGGCACGGCGCGACCAGCGGGAAGTGTCGCGCGCGCTCGACGCCATGCGCCTGGCCGCCCAAGGCACCGACAACCTCATGCCGCCGATTCTCGACGCCGTTCGAGCCTACGCCACCCTGGGCGAGATGTGCGACGTGCTGCGAGAGGTGTGGGGCGAGTGGGAGGAACGGGCAGAGGTGTAGGGGCGCACTGCGTGCGCCCGGATGAGAACTCGAGAACTCGAGAATTGTCGAATGACGAATGACGAATGACGAACGACGAATGACGAACGACGAATGACGAGCGACGAGCGACGAACGACGAACAGCGAACAGGGAACGACGAACGGCGCGTCGAACCGACGAACCAGCGAACCTCGAACCTAACGCAATGTCCAAGACTCGTGTAATCATCGCCAAACCAGGCCTCGACGGACACGATCGTGGCGCGAAGGTGATCGCGCGTGCGCTGCGGGATGCGGGCATGGAGGTCATCTACACGGGCCTTCGCCAGACGCCCGAGCAGATCGTGTCGGCGGCGCTTCAAGAGGACGCTGACGTGATCGGCCTGTCGATCCTCTCGGGCGCGCACAATCACATCTGCCCGCGCGTGATGGAGCTGCTGAAGGCGCAGGGGCTCGACGACGTGCTGGTGGTGATTGGCGGCATCATTCCGGACGTCGACATCCCGAAGCTGAAGGCGATTGGGGTGAAGGGCATTTTTCTGCCCGGGACGCCGATGCAGGAGATCGTGGATTTCATCAAGGATCACGTGCGCGAGCGCGAAGAGGTCTAGCCCATGCCTCACCGGCTGCTGCTGGCCGACGATAGCGTCACGATTCAGAAGGTCATCGAGCTGATCTTCGCCGACGAGCCCATCGACGTCGTCGCTGTCAGCGACGGCGAGCAGGCGATCGCGCGGCTCGAGGCGGAGCACTTCGACATCGTCCTCGCCGACATCGGGATGCCAGGGAGAGATGGCTTCGAAGTCGCGGCGTTCGTCAAAGCCCGAGCGGGTGGGCACGTGCCGGTCATTTTGCTGACGGGTGCGTTCGAGCTCGTCGAAGACGCGCGAGTGACCGAAGTGGGGGCGTCCGCCGTGCTCGCGAAACCCTTCGATCCGCAGGTGCTCGTCGCGCGCGTGCGCGACTTGCTGCGTGGGGCGACGGGTGCCCGACCCGCTGTGGCCCCGGTATCCGAGCGGGCGACTCCCGGCGCAGACGCGCCGGCCGCCGTTCCGGCGACAGCGCCCGCGATCGCGCCATCTGTGGATGACTACTTCGAGCGGCTCGACCGGGCGTTTGCCAGTCTGAACGTGCCCCTCGAGCCGCGCGAGTTGGCACGTCCTTCCGCGCCGCTCGCCGATCCCGCGCAGCCGCCCGCCGAACCAGCCGCAGCCCCTCTTGTGTGGCCAGCGCAGATCTCGTCCCACGTGATGGCCGCCCCTGAAACGGGCGACGGCGGCTCACGCCCTCGAGATTCGGCCGTTTCCACTACGTCGCCCTCAGGTCTCGCGCAAACCTTCGCGACACTCCTTGCCGTCGAGCAAGGCGAGCTTCCGCCTTCAGCACTGGCCGCACCGTCGGCCGTCAATGAGGACGAGCTCGTCGATCGCATCGCGCGGCGTGTCGTGGAACAGATGGGCGATCGCGCCGTCCGCGATCTCGCCGCCGACATCGTGTCGCGAACCGCCGAGCGGTTAGTGCGAGAGGAAATCGACCGCATCAAGGCCGCGGTCGAACCCCGCTGACCCGAACCCGTCGAACTCGTCAAGCCTGCCAAACCTGTCGAACCCGTCGAACCTCGGTCCGAGTGTCCCGGTGTACTATTGAGGGTTATGAAGGAGCTGATCGAGACCGGTGGCGACGCGATTGCGCTGCCGGAAAAGCCAGCGCTCGAGGGCCTGGAGCAGAAGTGGCTGGAGCGCTGGGATGTCGAGGGCACGTACCGTTTCGATCGGAGGGCCGAGCGCGCGGACGTCTACGCGATCGATACCCCGCCGCCGACCGTGAGCGGGTCGCTGCACGTCGGCCATGTGTTTTCGTATACCCACACCGACATCCTCGCGCGGTATCACCGCATGCGCGGGCAGGCAGTCTTCTATCCGATGGGATGGGACGACAACGGACTGCCCACCGAGCGGCGCGTCCAGAACTATTTCGGTGTGCGCTGTGATCCGTCGCTTGCCTATGAGCCGGGATTTGCGCCTCCGGAGAAGCCGGGTAAACATCCCATCTCGATCTCGCGCCCGAACTTCATCGAGCTCTGCGAGCGCCTGACGGCTGAAGACGAAAAGGCGTTCGAAACACTCTGGAAGTACCTCGGCCTTTCTGTCGACTGGGCGATGACATACTCGACCGTTGGCCGCCGCGCGCAGCGCGTCTCGCAGCGAGCGTTTCTCCGGCTCCAGAAGCGGGGCATCGCCTACCAGCTCGAAGCGCCGACGCTGTGGGACATCGATTTCCGAACCGCCGTCGCGCAGGCCGAGCTCGAGGACCGCGAAGTGCCGGCCGCGTACCACAAGATTCGGTTCGCCCGGCCAGAGGGCGGCTTTCTCGAGATCGACACGACACGCCCGGAGCTCCTGCCGGCCTGCGTCGCTCTTGTCGCGCATCCCGACGACCCGCGCTTTCAATCGCTTTTCGGCACGGAGGTCATCACCCCGCTTTTCAAGGCCCGGGTGCCGGTCAGGGCGCACGCGCTCGCGAACCCGGAAAAAGGGACCGGGATCGCGATGATCTGCACGTTCGGCGATGTGACGGACGTCATCTGGTGGCGCGAGCTCAGCCTGCCGGTGCGGGCGGTCCTTCAGACGGATGGACGGCTCCGGCCCATCGTGTGGGGGAGCCCCGGATGGGAATCTGATGCGGTCGCCGAGGCGCAGGCTGTTTACGATCACGTCGCAGGGCTGCCGCCGCCGAAGGCGCGCGCCACCATCGTGGATCTGCTCAAGGCAAGCGGCGACCTCGTGGGCGAGATCCGCCCGATCACACACGCCGTGAAGTTCTACGAAAAGGGCGATCGCCCGCTGGAGATCGTCACCAGCCGCCAGTGGTTCGTGAAGACGATCGAATATCGCGAGGGGCTTTTGGCTCGCGGGCGCGAGCTCACGTGGTACCCACCCTTCATGCAATCGAGATATCAGAACTGGGTCGAGGGGCTGGCCGGCGACTGGTGCGTCAGCCGCCAGCGGTTCTTCGGCGTGCCGTTCCCGGTGTGGTACCCGCTCGCGGCTGACGGCACCATCCAGTACAGCGCTCCCCTTGTGCCCGACGAATCGCGGCTTCCGGTCGATCCGTCCACTGATGTGCCAGACGGTTACCGCGTCGACGAGCGCGATCAACCGGGAGGCTTCATCGGCGATCCCGACGTGATGGACACGTGGGCCACGTCTTCGCTCACGCCGCAGATCGCCGGCGGCTGGGAGGACGATCCCGATCTCTTCGCACGCGTGTTCCCCATGGACCTGCGTCCACAGGCGCACGAGATCATTCGCACATGGCTGTTCTACACCGTCGCTCGGGCGCACTACGAGCACGACTCGCTGCCCTGGAAAACGACCACCATCTCCGGCTGGGTGCTCGACCCCGATCGCAAGAAGATGTCCAAGTCCAAGGGCAATGTCGTCACGCCCATGGGCCTGCTCGAGGAACACGGCAGCGACGGTGTGCGGTACTGGGCCGCCAGCGGCCGGCCCGGCACCGACACGGCATTCGATCCGGGCCAGATGAAGGTGGGACGGCGCCTCGCCATGAAGCTGTTGAACGCTTCGCGGTTCGCGTTGTCACAAGCCGAACCGCGGGGACCGGTCACCGTCCCGGTCGACCGCGCCATGCTCACGAGCCTGGCGCGCCTCGTGTCGGACTGCACGGCGCAGTTCGACGACTGTCAGTACGCGACGGTGCTCGAGCGCACGGAACGCTGGTTCTGGTCATTCTGCGACGACTATCTCGAGCTGGTGAAATCACGCCGCTACGGCGCGCAAGGACCTGAGCTCGCGGCGTCGGCCAACAGCGCGCTCGTCCTGAGCCTGTCGGTGCTTCTTCGCCTGTTCGCCCCGTTTCTGCCGTTCGTCACGGAAGAAGTCTGGTCGTGGTGGCAGAGGGGCTCCGTGCATCAGTCGAAATGGCCGCGCGCTGCCGACCTGCTCGAGGTGATTGGCGGGGCAGACGATGGCGCCGCGTTGGCCCTGGAACGAGCGGCGCTCGTGCTGGGTGAAGTGCGGAAGACGAAGTCGGAAGCGAAGCGAAAGCTGTCGACGCCGGTCGAGCGGCTCCTCGTCCGCGATACTGGCCGGCACCTGGCCGCGCTCGGGACCGCCGAAGCCGATCTGCTGTCGTCGGGATTCGTCGAGCAGCTCGTCACGGAGGAAGCTGAGGCCTTCAGTGTCGAGGTGCGCCTGCGCGATCCGGATCCGCCGGCGCCCCCGCTGTCGGCGCCATGATGGCTATCGCACGACTCGATCCTGCCGACTACGATGAGCTGATCCGCCGAGCGCTGGCCGAAGACGTTGGTGCGGGTGACGTAACGACGCGCGCAACCGTTCCCGGCCACGCTCGCGGGAGCGGCGTCCTTCTGGCGAAGGCTCCGCTCATCGTCGCGGGGCTCGATGTCGCGCGCGCCGTGTTCGTGGCGGTCGCCGGGGAAGGGTCGATCGGGTTTACGCCTCGGGTGAGCCGATGGCGACGATGTGGAGGCTGGCACTGAGCTGGCTGTTGTGGAGGGACCTGCCGCGGCCCTTCTTGCCGCCGAGCGTACTGCGCTCAATCTGCTCCAGCGCCTTTCCGGAATCGCGACCGCGACGCGGCGGTTCGTCGACGCCGCCTGTGGCCAAATCACGATCCTCGATACGCGCAAGACGACGCCGACGTTGCGGGCGCTCGAGAAATACGCCGTGCGCGTTGGCGGCGGAACGAATCATCGCTTCGGCCTGTACGACCTCGTGCTCATCAAGGACAACCACGTCCGGCTTGCCGGCGGCGTGCGCGCCGCGATCGCCGCCGCCCGGCGCAACGCGCCTGGTCTGACAATCGAGATCGAAGCCCAATCGGTTGACGAAGCCGTTCAGGCCGCCGAGGCCGGAGCCGACATCGTGCTGCTGGACAATCTGACCACGCCGGAGATTCGATCGGCCGTTCGGCAGATCGCCGGCCGCGCGAGAACGGAGATTTCCGGCGGCGTGACGCTCGATCGCATTCCGGAGCTCGCCTCGACCGGTGCTGATTCCGTGTCGGTGGGAGCGCTCACGCACTCGGTGCAGTCGGCCGACATTTCGTTCGAGATTGGAGCGCCACCGCAATGAAAGAGATCGATCGTCCTGCGGCGCTGCCGCCCGAGCTCGATGCGGCACTCGCGATCATATTGGCCGGTGGTGCGCGGCCCGTCGGTGGCGAGCTCGTGTACTACCCGATCGTCACCTCCACCAATGACGTCGCCGCGACGCTCGCCGATCAGGGCTTCGCGGACGGAACGACGGTTGTGGCCGATGAACAGGTCGCCGGCCGCGGTCGCGGCGGCCATACGTGGTACTCGCCTCCGGGCGCCGGCCTCTACACCTCCATTGTGATCGATACCCGGCAGGACGCCAGTTCGTCAGATTGGCCTCGATGGCTCACGCTCGCCGCCGGTGTCGCCATCTCCGAGGGGCTGCATGCCGCATCGGGGCTGCCAGTTGCGATCAAGTGGCCGAACGATCTGGTGATTGCGCCCTCGGGAACAGTCCGCGGGGCCCGAAAGCTTGGCGGTATTCTCGCCGAAGCGCGGATCGACGCCGGAAAACTGACGCATGTGATCGTCGGATTCGGCGTGAATGTGCGGCGCTCTTCCTTCCCGATCGAGATCAGCTCGCGCGCGACGTCGCTCGAAGACGAGCTCGGACGCGACGTCGATCGCGGGAGCGTGCTCGCGGCCTGTCTGCGGCGATTTTCCACCTGGCTCCGGCGGCTGCGTGACGGGCAGACGAACGCGGTCATCGCTCGGTGGCGCGAGTTGGCCGTTGGCGCGTCCGGGGCCGCCGTGGAGTGGACGCACGATGGTGAACGCCTTCGCGGCGTCACGGCCGGCATCGACGGTGAGGGAGCGCTTCTCGTGCGCGCCGCTGGGTCCACTGGACGGGTGGTGGCCGGCGAGGTCGTCTGGCTGTGACCGACGATGTGTACTGCCGTGAGATCGAAGCGCATCTCACGCGAAAGAACGATGGGCACCTGGTGCGGATCGTCGGCCCTTCCTTCGAGCTGGTGCGGGGATGGGCCGAACGCGGCATTCCTCTCAAGGTGGTGTGTGTCGGGATCGATCGGTATTTCGAGCGCTACTACGCCAAGGGCCCGCGGCGGCGGCCGGTCCGCGTCGATTTCTGCGAGGCGGATGTTCTCGATGTCTTCGACGAGTGGCGGCGCGCCGTCGGGCTGTCGGCGGGACGGACCGAAGGGGCTGAAGGAGAGAGCCAGGGCCGGCGGCGGGAGTCGCTCGCGACGCACATCGACCGTGCGCTCGCGCGTTTGGTCGCATTGCGTGGATCCGGCGCGGGCGAGGGCGTGCCCGACGCGGTGCTCGCCGACGTGATTGACGCCCTCGATCGATTGGTCGACCACCGCTCGAGGTGCGAGAGGAGGGACGCGTCAGTCGCTGGTCGAGCGGCTCGCTGAACTGGACACCCGGCTGCTGACCGCCGCGCGGGAGGCGACGCCGGATTCAGTCCTGGCCGATCTGCGCAAAGAGGCGGCGGCAGATCTCGCGCCGTTCGAGGGCCGGATGACGGCAGAGGTGTGGAATCGATCGCTCTCGTCGGCGGTTGATCGTGCCGTTCGCGACCGGGCCCGGCTGCCGACGCTGGGAGTCGACTGACGTGCTTTGCACCGGCGACATGCTTTCCCTGGCGATAGAGAAACCCGCTGCCGGAGGGCGCATGCTGGCCCGGCACGATGGCCAGGTGGTGCTGGTCGCCGGGGCGATACCTGGGGAGCGCGTTCAGGCGCACGTCGACCAGGTGAAAGGCGGTGTCGCCTTTGCGTCGACGCGAGCAATCGACGAGGCATCGGCTGATCGCCGTCCTCCGGGGCCGGATGCATCGTGCGGCGGCAGCGTCTTTGCCCACATCGCGTATCCTCGTCAGCTCGCTCTGAAGCGCGAAATCGTCCGCGACGCGTTCAGGCGCATCGCCCATCTCCAATTGCCCGCCGACGTTCCAGGTACAGGATTCACCCGAGCGAGGCTACCGCATGCGTGCGCGTCTGCACGTGCACGGGGCTCGGATCGGCTTTTATCGCGAGGGCACACATACGCTCTGCGATCCGGCATCAACGGGACAGCTCCTCGACTCGACGCTCGCGGTGCTGGAAGGGGCGGCCCACGTCCTGCGCGCCGGAGCCGTGACGACAGGCGCCACGCTCGACGTCAGCGAGAACGTCGACGCGAGCGAGCGCGTCATTGCCCTCGACCTGGCGCGAGAGGGCCACGAGCACGGCCGCTGGGACGACCTGCTTGCATTGACGGGTGTCACGGGAGCCGCTGTGTCGCGCGGCGGACACCTGCTTGCGTCGCGCGGGAATCTGACCGTGCGCGATGTCGTGCGCGTCGAGACCGCGACGGGCGCGACCGAGGTCGTCCTTCGCCGCCAGGTCGGCGCCTTCTTTCAAGGAAACCGCTATCTCTTGTCCCGACTGGTCAGTCGTGTGCTCGCGCAAGTGCCGGACGGCGGCTTGCTGGATCTTTACGCTGGATCAGGAGTGTTCGGCCTCGCCCATTCCGCGGCGGGACGCGGTGCGGTGACACTCGTCGAAGGCGACCGGCTCGCGATCGACGATTTGAGAGCGAACACCGCGGCGCTCGGCGGCGGTGCGACGGTCGCGGCCGTATCGGTCGAGCGATTCCTGGCAAGCGCAGATCCTGGAGGCTTGACGAGCGTGATCGTTGATCCGCCCCGCACCGGCCTCTCGAACGGCGCGTCGGCGGCGCTGGTCGCGTCCGGGATTCCGCGCCTCGTTTATGTGTCTTGCGACGTCGCGACGTTTGCCCGCGACGCGAGGCGGCTCGTGGACGGTGGATTTGCGCTCGGCGGCGTCGAATTGTTCGATTTGTTTCCAAATACGGCGCATATTGAAACAGTCGCCGTTTTCAGAAAAAATTGCCACCAATCTATTGATTGACGCTGTCCCGCGACGCTGTATATCTTTGAGACCCAGCCTTGCCCTGATGAGTTCTTCCACATTGGCACTCCGCGGTTCGGAAACCATCCTCGTGGCTGAAGACGAAGATGGTGTCCGCAGCCTCACAAGGGAAGTCCTGGAGAAGTACGGCTATACCGTGCTCGAAGCCTCCAACGGAGAAGAGGCGCTCAAGGTGGCCGAACGGCACGAAGGGCCGCTCGATCTGCTGCTGAGCGACGTGGTGATGCCACGGATGGGCGGACCGGAGCTCGCGCAGGAGCTGCTGGCGAGGCGCCCTGCGATCAAAGTCCTGTACATGTCGGGGTATACCGATCACCCCATGGTCCGGCGAGGCGTGGTCAACGCCGGCGTGGCGTTTCTCCAGAAACCCTTCACGCCCACGGTGCTCGTCTCCCGCATCCGGGAGATTCTCGAATCGAGCCCGGCCTAGTGTCTGGCCGAGCTAAAGCTCGGCCCTACGATCCCCGCACTCGTACTCGGCCCTACGATCTCCGCACTCGTCCTCGGCCCTACGATCTCCGCACTCGTCCTCGGCCCTACGATCTCCGCACTCGTCCTCGGCCTTACGATCCCCGCACTCGGTACTCGGCCCTACGATCTCCGCACTCGTAGGCCCGAGCTTTAGCTCGGGCTCGGTTCTTCCCATGCGACACTCTTATGCTCATGAGCCTGCTCGTCGCTGAGCACGTCGGCAAGACGTTCCCCGCCGGTGATTCGCACGTCACGGCGCTCGACGACGTCAGCGTGACCATTGCCACCGGTGAGTTCGTCGCAATCGTCGGGCCCTCTGGATGTGGCAAGTCCACGTTGCTGCACCTGTGTGGCGCCATGGACCGGCCTTCGACCGGGCGCCTGACGCTCGACGGCATTCGGCTGGACACGATGGGAGAGGATGGCCTGACGCGCCTGCGCCGGGCGCGGATCGGCTTCGTCTTTCAGTTCTTCAATCTTCTGCCAACGCTCTCCCTGGCAGAAAACATCGCCCTGCCGCTCCTTCTTTCCGGCTGTTCCGCGCGCGCGGCTATGTCGCGCGCGGCGGAGGTCGCCGAGCGCGTCGGCCTGTCCCATCGTCTCGATCACTATCCCTCGCAGCTGTCCGGGGGCGAGATGCAGCGCGTGGCGATCGCACGATCGGTCATTCACGCGCCGGTGCTGGTCGTGGCCGACGAGCCCACCGGAAACCTCGACTCGGAGAATGGCGCGCGGGTGTTGGAGCTGCTCCAGACGCTGAACCGCGAATCCGGCGTGACGCTGATCCTGGCCACGCATGCCAGCGATATCGCCGGTGCAGCCGATCGCGTCATCGCACTCAGGGACGGACGCGTCGAGCGTATCGACACGGATCGCAACGCCGCCAAGGCCACGCGTGCGACTCTTTAAATGGTTCATCCTCCGGCGGCTCCTGGCGGAGCCGATCCGAGGGGCGCTCAGCGTTTCCGGCATTGCGCTCGGCGTGGCCGTCGTCCTGGCCATTCAGATCGCCAACCAGAGCGCGCTCGGCGGTTTCCGTGCCGCGCTCGACTCGATGTCCGGCAAGACGTCGCTCGAGATCGTGGGTGCCGGCGTTGGGGTGGACGAGCACGCCCTCGCGGGCCTGGGGTGGCTCGCTGACTGGGGAGAAGTCAGTCCCATTATCGAAGGGGAGGCGATGGCGCTTCGCGGTGACGGCCGGGCCGAGGCCGTCCGGGTCCTGGGCATCGACATCCTGAAGGATCAGCCGTTTCGCGAGTACCGCATGCTCCAGACGGCAACGGGCGCGACGGAGCTTCGACCAGTACAGCTCCTCACGCTGCTCGTCGAGCCCGACGCGGCCATCATCACCGAGGCCTTCGCCCGACGCCGTGGCCTTTCAATCGGCCGCCGCCTCGATCTGGCGATTGGCGACGCCGTGCGCCGGTTCACCATCCGCGGCATCCTGCGGAACGACGGTCCGGCCAAGGTAATGGACGGCAACTTCGTGCTGCTTGATATCGCCGCAGCGCAGCTCGCGTTCGATCGGCTTGGCCGCGTGGATCGCATCGATGTCCGGCTGAAGAATCCCGCGGCGCTGGACCACGCGGAGCGCGCCATAGGCGCGCGTCTGCCGCCGGGGCTTGCGGTTCAGCGTCCGGCGCGTCGCGGCGCGCAGGTCGAGAAGATGCTGGCCGCGTTCCAGTTCAATCTCGGCGCGCTCTCCCTGGTGGCGCTGCGTCGTGGGACTCTTTCTCATCTACAACACTGTCGCGACGTCTGTGATTTCGCGCCGCGAAGAGATTGGAGTTCTCCGTGCGCTCGGGACGTCGCGCCGTGTGCTCCTTGGAATGTTCCTTGGAGAAGCGGGCGCGCTTGCCGTGATCGGCTGCGGCGTTGGCGTGCCACTCGGCTGGCTGCTGGCGTGGGGCGCCGTCGGCCTGACGTCGGCAACCGTGACGACCCTCTATGTCGCAGAGGCGGCGCAGGTGCCGTGGCTCGCGTGGTGGCATCCGATCGCGGCCTTCATGCTAGGCGTGCCATTGGCGCTGGCGGCGGCTGCGGCGCCGGCGATGGAAGCGTCCCGCGTCAGTCCCCTCGACTCGATTCGTTCCGGGCAGCCGATGGCGGCGAGCGGACGGCCGCGCCTTCCGACCCAGCTGGCATCGGCCCTCTGCCTTGCCGGAGCGCTCGGGCTCGCGCGGCTGCCGCCGGTGAACGGTCTTCCGGTGTTTGGCTTCATCGCGGCGCTCGCGATCGTGTTCGGTCTGGCGTTTCTCGTGCCCTCGGTGCTGTTCCTGCTTGGCCGGTACGGCCGGCGGTCCGCCCGAGCCCTCGGCATCGAGAGCCAGCTCGCCCACGCGAACCTGACCGGCGCGATCCCGCGCCTGTCGGTTTCGGTAGCGGCGCTCGCCGTGAGCCTGGCGATGCTGGTCGCGATCGCGGTCATGATCGGCAGCTTTCGAGAGACAGTCATCTACTGGGTGAACCAGACGCTGCAGGCGGATCTGTATGTCTCGACGGCGCGCCGGTCGAGCCTCGACGCGCAGGCGACAATCTCGCCGGCCCTTGAAGCGGCGATTCGGGCCGATCCGGATGTGGCAGCCGTCGACCGCTTCAGGAGCGTGACCCTTCCGTATCGCGAGCGCCTCATCGTGGCGGGCGCGGGCGATTTCGAGATTCTCCTGTCGCACAGCACCCTTGCCTTCAAGGCCCCCCGGGACGGCCCGCGCGCGATGCGCGACGCGATCGGGCGCGACGCGGTGCTCGTGTCGGAGGCGTTTGCGCTCCGATTTGGCGTTGACGTTGGCGATTCCGTGTCCTTGCCGACGGCGCACGGCACGCGCCGATTTGCCGTGCAGGCGGTCTACTACGACTATTCAACCGATCGCGGCGTCGTCGTCATGGACCGGTCCACTTTCGCGCGCCATTTCGGCGACCTGGCGCCCACCAGCCTGACGATCTACCTGAAGGAAGGGGCCAATGCCGACACGGTTCGCGAGCGGCTGCTCACCGAGCTCGGCACGGCGCACCGCACCTTCATCCACACCAATCGGTCGCTGCGCACCGAAGTGCTGCGAATCTTCGACGCGACGTTCGCCATCACGTACGGACTCGAAGCGATCGCCATTCTCGTCGCGATCCTCGGCGTGACCGGGACGCTCATGACGCTGATGATCGAGCGCCGCCGTGAGCTGTCCCTCCTGAGACTTGTAGGAGCCGACCCCGGTCAGATCACGCGCATGATTGTCATCGAGGCTGGATTCCTTGCGCTCGTGGGCCAGGGCCTTGGCCTCGTCGCCGGCTTTGCGCTCGCACTCGTCCTCATCTACGTCGTGAACGTGCAGAGCTTCGGATGGACGATTCAATTTCATGTGCCGCTGGCGTTTCTTGCACAGTCTGGCGCTCTCGTGATCGTCTCGACGACCCTGGCCGGCCTGTATCCGGCGCGCTTCGCCGCGCAACTGAGGCCGGTGGAAGAAGTGGCCACGGAATGAGCGCCCGCCGCACCGCGCGAATTGCCTGGATAACCCATCTTGCGGCGGCGCTGGTCACGATTCCAGTGACGGCGCAACAATGGAAGAACGCGACGCCTGGATACACGATCTCGCTGCCTCGCGATCACGTCAGCCATCCTGCTTACAAGATCGAGTGGTGGTACTACACGGGGAATGTCGAGACCGACCGCGGTCGGCGGTTTGGTTACCAGGTCACGTTCTTTCGTATCGGCATCGACGCGGCGCCGAAGAACCCATCGAGCTTTGCCGTGCGCGAGCTGTACATCGCCCATGTCGCCGTGACCGACGTGGCCACCGGCCGGCATCTCTTTGCCGAGCGCATCAACAGGGCCGGCGTCGGCTGGGCAGGGGCCTCCCTCACCGATTTTCACGTCTGGAACGAAGACTGGGAGGTCCGCCTCGACTACGGCCGCCATCGCCTTCAGGCGCGCGACCCCCGGTTTGCCGTCGACCTGCTGTTGTACGAGAATCGGCCGCCAGTACTGCACGGCGACCATGGCTACAGCCAGAAAGGGACGAGCCCGGGCAATGCGTCGTATTACTACTCGCTCACGCGGATGCCCACTGAAGGCGCGATCTTCGTCGACGGCGAACGCTACGCCGTACGGGGCGAGAGCTGGATGGATCACGAGTTCGGCACGAGCTTTCTCGAGAAGAGCCAGCAGGGCTGGGACTGGTTCTCGCTGCAGCTCGAGGACGGCAGCGGAGCGATGCTGTTTCAGCTGCGAGGACGCGATGGCTCGGTCGATCCGCAGTCGAGCGGTACGCTGGTCGCGAGGGACGGCTCGTCGCGACGCCTTGTGCCCCGCGAATTCGCACTCGTTCCAGGCCGCCGGTGGACCTCGCCGAAGACGAACGCGACCTATCCCGTCGAGTGGCGCGTGCAACTGCCGGGCGAGGGGCTCGATCTGGCGGTTCGGCCCGTGGTCGACGGTCAGGAGATGGCGGGTGATCGAACGGGCGTGAGCTATTGGGAAGGCGCCGTCGACCTCGAGGGCACGCGCCACGGAACGCCGATCAAAGGCCGCGGATACCTCGAGATGACCGGCTATGCCGGGCGAGCGCTGGGCGAGTTCTTGCGCTAGGCCGCGGATCAGATCAGCCACGGGTAGACACGGGACAATCACAGACAGAGGATCGCCACGGATAGACACGGGCAATCACGGACAGAGGATCGGCCACGGATGGAACACGGACAATCACGGATAGGGGATGGCCACGGATGGAACATCTATGAAAGGGCCGTCGTTGTCTAGGCACACGTCGAGTGAGCGCGCGGGGACGGCCTACTGGCCATCCGTCCGCGCGCGCTCACTCGAGGTGTGCCGGGTCGTACGTTCCACCGTCGCATGCCCGGGACACTGATGTCTCATTCAGCCATCTATTCGAGCTCACCCGTGAGCTCAGCATCAGTTTGGACCAGGACGGGCGTCATTCACGGAACGACCACGTGGGGTCATGTTCATCCTCGACAGTCCCGTCCTGGAGAGGCATCACGCGATCCCGGTCCACAACCGATGGATCTCTTCCGCCAGGACCCGCGCGAGCGCCACACGCGCTTTGAGCGCCCCTTTGCGGACGGCCAAGCCGCGTCCCCATCGGCCGACGCGATCCGTCCGCCGGGTCCCATGCACGGCGGCTTCCACGAGCGCCCAGCGGAGCCACGGCGAGCCGCGCCGCGTGATGCGGCCATAGCGGATGCGCCCGGCACTGGCGTCGACGCGCGGGACGAGTCCGGCATAGCTGGCCAGGTGCCCCGGCGTCGGGAACCGGCCGATGTCGCCCACTTCGGCGCGGATCGCCAACGCCAGGACCGGGCCGATGCCGCGCAGTTGCTGCAACGCGGTCGCAATGGGATCGCGGGCCGCGGCGTCCTGCACTTCGGCGTCGAGCTGCTGCGTCTGCGTGCGGACGACCGCGAGCACCTGGCGCAACCCGGTCACACTCGCCGCGGCGCGCGGCGGCAAGGCGAGGGTCTCGAGCCACCGGTCGTCGGTCGTCCTCGCGAGCCGTCGCGCGTCACTCAGGCCCTGCCGCAGCAGCACCGCCCGCACGCGATTGATCACCGCCGTGCGGACCTGCACGAGTGCGAGCCGTTGGCGACACAGCTCGCGGAGCTCCCGCATCGCCAGCGGCGGGTAGTAAATGCCGACGACACTGTCCCGGCGCAAGGCGTCGGCGAGCCGCCGAGCATCGAGTCGGTCCGTCTTCGCCGCATACCCGGCTTTCAGCTTCGTCTTCAGCGGGTCGACGATCCGCAGGTCGCCGACCGCTGGCGCGACGCCGTCGGCAAAGTGCCAGGTGGGCGTACTCGCCTCGACCGCCAACGCGCTGCGTGGCGTACAGCGAGCCGTGAGCGCCGCCACGCCCGCGGCGGTGCGCGGGAAGCGGCCTTCCCACAGTCGCTCGCCTGTCGCCGTCACTGCACACGCCTGGAAAAACGCCTTGTGCAAATCGATTCCGATGTATTGATCACGCATGGGCCGTCCTCCTCTCAGCCCGGGCATGCGATGGTGGAACTCACATGCTACCGGGACTGGCCGAGAGACGGCCCTTTCATCTGATCACGGATAATCACGGACAGAAATCGCCCACCGTCAGGCGCCACATGGGATCCGCGTTCTCAGTGTCAGGTCGCCGAGTAGACCGCCCACTCTAAGAGCGGTCCGCGCAAGGCGACGCGTATCATCCCAGATCAGATCGGGTCACTCAAAGTCGGTAAAGGCCCGTTAAGCAGGGACACTCTCAACAATACTGACGTCGCTCGCCGTCGGAATCACTCGCTGCAACTTGAATCCTGCCGCATCGAGTAGTGCCCGGTATTCGACTTCGGTCCGATCCATACCCTCGTTGGCCGCGACCAACATCTGCATGTCGAGAAGCTTGCCGAAGAACGGTCCATTGCCGGGCGGGATAACGGCCTCGACGAGCAGCAGTTTTGATTGAGATCTCATCACGCGGCGGCAATTCCGAAGGATGGCACGCGCGCGCTCATCGCCCCAGTCATGGATCACGTGCGACAGGAGATATGCGTCGCCGCCCTCCGGCACTGCAACGAAAAAGTCTCCGGTCGCGACCTCGCAACACGCCACGAGGCCAGCGGCTTCAAGGGTGTTCCTCGCCCCATCGGCGGCATGCGCCATGTCGAAGGCAACGCCCGCCAGGCCAGGTGTCGCGGCCAGGATAGTGGCCATGAGCGTGCCGTGACCTGCGCCAACGTCGACAAGCTTTTGGAACGGCCGAAAGTCGTAAGCGCCAACCACCGTTTGGGCCACTTGGGCCGTATACGCGGTCAGCGCTTCGTTGAAAGCCATTCCGGACATCCTCGGCGAATTGGTCCCGTTCAATTCCACGTCCTCAAATTGCCGAAGAGCCCGAATTCGAGAGCCGGTCGTCTTCCCGTCGCCGGCCTTCGGCCGGCGCGTTCGTGTGATGTTCCGTGTAAGTCCTTGGCGGCTTGTTCCGTGTATGTCCGTGTTGATCCGTGGCTAGTCCCCTCCGTGAGCTTCCGTCGCAAATGCTCAGCGCCGCGCGTTGCCACGCGCGTAGGCAGTGGCCGCTTCGACGAGTCCGCGGAAGAGCGCGCCAAAGTTGCCCGTCGACCAGAAGTTCTCTGGATGCCACTGCACGCCGACGCAGAAGGGCTGGTCTGTCGCCTCGATCCCCTCGACGACCCCGTCCGGTGCCGTGGCACTGACGACAAAACCAGGAGCCAGCCGATCGACCGCCTGGTGATGGCGGCTGTTCACCTGAGCGGTGCCATCCCGCAGATCGTCGGCGAGCAGCTCCGCGAGGTGCGTGCCGGGAGCAACGTTCACCTCGTGTGCCGGCTCCGGTGCGGAGCTCTCCACGCGGTGCGCCACGGCCGTTGTGATCGACGATGGGATGTCCTGAACGAGGGATCCGCCGGCGGCGACGTTGAGGACCTGCACGCCGCGGCAGATGGCGAGGATGGGGAGCCGCCTGGCCATCGCCTCCCGTGCCAGCCCGATTTCGGCATCGTCGCGGCCTGGTTCGGCGGCCGAGAAGGTGGGGTGTGGATCTTCGCCGTAGTAAACCGGATCGACGTCGCCGCCGCCGGTGAGGAGCAGCGCATCCGCGCCTGCCAGGTGGTCGGCCGCATCAGCCCCCGCCAGATCCAGGACGTGCGGATCGCCGCCTGCACGGCGGACCGCCGAGACGTAGTCGGGGAGCTTGCCACAGGGCGTGATCGCGATGCGCGCCATGGCTACATTCTCGCCGGAACGGCGATGCCCATGAGATCCAGGGCGCGCGTCAACTGCAGTCGGACATACGCAACGCCCGCGGCACGCCAGATGCGCACGTCGGCGCGCTCCTCGTTCAGAATCGGCGCACGATGATAGAACGCGTTGAACGCCTGCGCCAGACCGAAGGTGTGTTTCGCGAGCACCGAGAACTCCAGTGACCGGACCACCTGCTCGACGACCTCGTCGAGCCGCGATGCGTCGAGCACGAGTCCCCACAGCTCGTCACCTTCGGCGCCGGCCAGCGCGTCGGCGGGCAGAGAGGCGGCACCAGCTCGAATGGTCTCCTCGTCGAGCCCGATCCGCTCTCGCAGCTTCGCGAAGATGTTGTTCGCTCGAACGACGGCGTATTGCAGATACGGTCCGCTCTCGCCTTCGAAGCTCAAAGCCTCGGCGATGTCGAATGCGATCACCTTGCCGCGCGAGTACTTGATCATGAAATAACGCACCGCCGCGACGGCGATTTGGCGGCCCACGGCCGAGATCTCCTCGGCCGTCAGCTCCGGGTTCCGTTTCGCGACTTCCGCTGAAGCGGTGCGCTCGAGCAGGTCCATCAGATCGTCTGCCTTCACCCCGAGCCCCTTGCGCCCCGACACTTCGACGAACGGCTTCTTAGAATCCTCGGCTGGCGGCTCATACCCCAGCTCTCGAGCCGTCTGATGCGAAAGCGCCACCATCTCGTATGAAAAGTGAATCGACCGCTCGGCTTCCGCCATATGGCCCATCGCGGCGAGCGCTTTCGTCAGGAGCTTCTGCAAGTACGACTGCCGGACGTCGATGACGTTGTAGGTGGTGGTCGTCTTGCCAAATGTCGGGTGCGACTCGCTGCCGAGCTCCGCACGGCTGGTGGTCGCCCACAAGGTGGCGCCATCACTTCTGGTCGTGAATGCGCGATAGAAGAAATCCCGGCCCAGCAGCCCGAACTTCCAGAACTGGTACGCGATGTCCTTGCCCACGTAAGTGACGGTCCCGTTGGAACGGACGATCACCTTCTCGCGATCGTCGTCGCCTTCTTCGCTCTCGGCAACGGTCGTATCGCCAGAGCCCTCGACCCCGCCGTCCTCGTCGATGGGCATGACCCAGCAGCCTTTCAGGCGCCCTTCGGTCTGCAGATAGATAGTGCCCTGCGACTTGAGGATCTCGAAGGCGTGTGCCCAGAACCGGAGCCGCAGGATGTCGCCTTCCCACGTCAGAAGGTCGTATTCGATACCGAGCCGGTGCATCGTCTCGAGATGGCGCCGGACGATGGCCTCGGCGATGAAGGCGCCCATTTCGGCCGTGGGATTGCCGCCATGCTCGATTTCGTGAAGCGCGTGCTGTCGCACTTCCAGCCGGGCCTTGTCCTCCTGGTACCACTCGGTCACGCGCGCATAGAGATCCCAACAGTAGTAATCGAACCTCGGCTTGGCGGCGATCGCGCGAACATCGTCGAGCGTCTTGTGCTCGAGCACGTCGAATCCGACGACCACGTCGGCGACCTGTACGCCGGTATCGTCGATGTAGTTTTGTACTTCGACCGGGACGCCACGGAAGCGCAGGACCCGCACGAGCGTGTCGCCGAGCGCCGAGTTGCGCAGGTGCCCGATGTGCGCCGCCTTGTTCGGATTGATGGCGGTGTGCTCGACGATCGTTTTCCCGATGTCGGTGGCAGGTCTGGCGGCGGGCGTGCCCGGCTCGAGGCGTGCGCGCAGGAAGCTGGCGCGATCGAGATAGACGTTGAGATATCCGTTGGGTGTCGCCTCCAGGCGTGCCACGCCCTCCACGCCTGTCAAGGCGTCGGCGAGCTCCTGGGCAATCGCGCGAGGCGGCTTTCGGAGGCGCCGAGCCAGTTCGAAGGCCACGGGCAACGCGAGGTCACCGAGCGCTCGTGTCGGCGGGTAGCCGATCGCGATTGACGGATGGTCGGATGGCGGCAGGCCGAAGCGCTCACTCAGAAGGGCAGCGAGACGTGCACGCAGGACATCGTGAACGGGCAGAATCATCGTCTGGTCGTTTGACTCGGTTCTGACGCTGCGGTACGATCGGCCGCGCTCACGTCATCGAGTGAAGTCGCGCCCACGGCCGGCGTCTCTGCATGGCCGAATCGCGCGAGCTCTTCGAACGTGTTGATGTTGGCGAGCAGACGTCCCTCACGATCGAACGGCGCCAACTCGTCAGCGTCGACGAGCCGCGGGCCGAGTTGTTCGACGGTCGTAATCACCGCGCGATTGCCGCGCGCGATTGCGGCGCCAATCGGGGAAGCCGCACGTCGCGCATACATTGCACAGAGCGGCTGCCATTGCCCGTGCCAGACCGGGATCACGGCTGTCGCGGCACGATCGACAGCGGCGAGAAACGCCAGAAACTCGGTGGTGACAAACGGCAGGTCGCATGCCAGCACCAGGACTCGGTCAGTCTGCGCGACCGACAGCGCAGTCCCGAGCGCGCCCAGCGCGCCGGTGTCTGGCCATCGATCGATTTCAACGGGAAGGGGCGCCGGGCCGGACCCGCGATAGCCGACCAGCACGATCCGGTCGGTCAGCGGGCGAAGGGCGGCAATCTGCCGATCGATGAACCGGATCCCATCGACGATGAGCGCACTTTTGTCCTGCCCGCCGAGCCGCCGCGCCTGGCCGCCCGCGAGGATGGCCGCGCTCCAGTTCATGCCGGCTGAGTGCCTCGAGCCACTCAATCTATCAGAAAAATGAGGGACGCGGGAATCGGGCGCGTGCTGGTCGCCGCGCTCCATCAGTCAATCGCCGACGTGTTGCCCGATCGCCTCGAGTTCTACGAGAACTGGCTGCACGCCAAGGGGCTGCGCGACGGCACCATCGGGCTGGCGCCGCTTGGTGCCGTCCTCAGTTTCCTCAGAACCGAGGGCGCCGACTACGAAAGAGTCACGACCCGTGCGGGCGAGTATGCGGCTGAGTGGACCGTCGGCGAGCTGTCGCCTTTCGGCCGGCGGGTGATTGCCGTGTCCCCAGCCTACTTGCGGCGTAAGCTCGCACTCCGCGTGGCACGGAAGCTGGTCCACCGGTCCTACACGGGCAGCCGCGCAACCGTGAAGATCAGGCGCGGCATCGGTGCGTTCAACATCAAGAGCTCGATCTTCTGCGGCGTCCGCGATCGCACCACGCAGCCGCTCTGCTATTTCTACGCTGCAGCCGTCGAGCGCGTCCTGCGACAGCTCGACGTCGCGGCCTCTACCGCGGTCACCGCGTGTCAGGCCGAAGGCGCCGCGGCCTGCCACGTTGAGGTGCAGCTCGGGAGCCGAGCCACTCCTGCAACGACCGACTCGGTCGATGCCGAGGGAGTGCCGGCCGCATGAAGCGCCGCCTGTGCGTCGTTTGTCGGGGCGCCCTGAGTGCGCCCTGCCTGTCGGTCGTCTGTGCCGCCCTCAGCTTGACGCTCTCTCTTCCAGCATCCGCGGCCGCTCAACGCGTGGCGGGACCTACGCTCGTGATCCCGTTCGACGGTGGCACGGATCCTCGCGCCTCGTGGATGGGCGAGGGCGTCGCCCTCCTGCTGGCCGACGATCTCAACACGATGGGCGGCGACGCAATCACGCGCGACGAGCGCCTCCGTGCCCTCGAGCGCTTGCAAATTCCCGTGCGCGCCACGCTGACGCGAGGTACGGTCATCAAGATTGGGCAGCTGGTGGGCGCGGCCACGGTTGTCAGCGGGCGGCTCGACTTCGACGGCGATCGACTGGCAGTACACGTCGAGGCGCTCCGCATCGATACCGGACGCGTCAGTGCAGACTTTGCCGAGCGCGGCGAGCTCGCCGACTTGCTCGCCACAATCGAGCGCACCGCCCGCCGCCTGTTGCCCGCCTCCACCGTGCCCACGGCCGTCGTCGAGCAGCAGCATCCGCCGCTTCCGGCCTTCGAGAACTTCGTCAAGGGGCTGCTCGCCGAGACCCCCGCAATCCAGGTGGGATATCTGGAGAAGGCGATTGCCATCGATCCGCGATTTGATCGTGCGCGCCTCGCCCTGTCGGCGGCACACGCCGACACGGGGAACTGGGAGGCGTCGCGCACGGCAGCGCTCGCCGTGCCAGAAGCGTCCGGACTCAGGCGCCGGGCGCAGTTCGCGGCCGCGCTTGCGGAGCTGAATCTCGAACGCTACGACGAGGCATTCGGGCGATGGCAGGCCATGGCCACCCAGTCGCCCGCGCCCGAGCTGTTCAATAACCTCGGGGTCGTCCTGCTTCGCGGAGGCGCGAGCCCGCACTCGGGCAAGGCGACCTATTATTTCAACAAGGCCGTGGAGCTCAATTCAGGCTCCGCCGACTACACGTTCAACCTGGGCTATGCGTATTGGCAGGAGCACGACTATCCCGCCGCGGTCTATTGGCTGCGCGAGGCGGTGCGACGTCAGCCCGCAGATGCGGACGCCCACTTCGTCCTCGCCGCATCGCTCAAGGCGACGAGCGCCGGGACCGAAGCTGATCGCGAAGGCGAACTGGCCCGACGGCTGTCGGCCGGCTACGAAGAAGGCGGCCCACCGCCGCCCGGTGAGTCCGTGCCCAAGCGGCTCGAGCGGGTTCGCGAGTACCTCGATCGGCCAGGCGCGGCCAGAACCGATTCGACCATGGCCTCCACAGAACGGCGCGAGCAGCGCGAGCTCGCGGGTTTTCACCTCGACCGCGGCCGCCGATTTTTCGAAAAAGAGGATGATCGCAGCGCCCTCGCGGAACTGCAGCGTGCGATCTACCTCTCGCCCTACCAGGCGGAGGCGCACCTGCTGGTCGGACGCCTGCACCTCCGGGCCGGCCGGACCCGCGAGGCGATCGACGCTTTGAAGATTTCGCTCTGGAGCGAAGAGACACCGGCCGCGCACGTGGTTCTGGGCGAAGCGTTTCTGCAGGCCAAGGACTCCGAAGCGGCCGCCAGGGAGGCAGAACGTGCACTGGAAATGGTGCCCGGACTGGGCGACGCGACGCGGCTTCTGGAACGGGCCCGTGGCGGACCCGTGGTCTCGCCCCAATAGACGACGTGGAGGCTGGATCACCGCTGTGGCCGCAGTGATACACTATGGGCGAATATCTCGGAGAATAACCCAAAGCAACCAGAGCATATGAGCGACGAAGGCTTTCACGAAATCCAATTGAACGGAAAGCAACTCGTCTTTCTGTTCATGGCGGCGACGGTCGTCTCGGTGGTGATTTTCCTCTGCGGCGTGATGGTGGGCCGCGGCGTAAGAACCGAACGCGGAGGAGAACAGGCGGTCGAGGCGGCCGATCTCGCGGCGCCTGCAGCCACATCCGCGACTCCGTCGGCGCCGCCAAGTGCCACCCCGCCGCCCAGCGCGTCGCCCTCGAGTCCTGCACCTTCAGGCAAGAGCCAGCCGACGGTTCCGCCCGATCCCAACGAAGACGACTATTACAAGTCAATGACCGACGCGAAGCCTGGGGACGAATCCTTGAAGACTCCGGCAAAGCCGAAGCCTGCGGAAGCCCCTGCGCGGGCCGACAAGGCCGCGTCGGCTCCCGCGGCCGCCAACACGCCACCACCGGCCGAGAAGGCGAAGGCACCGAGTCCCGTCGCGGATCAATCCAAGCCGGCATCGGTGACTTCCGGTGGGTTCGCCGTCCAGATCACGGCGTTACGCGATCGCGGCGAAGCCGACGCGATCGTGAAGCGCCTGGTCACAAAGGGCTATCCTGCCTACGTGCTGAACCCGCTGCCGGGGAAGCCGCCCGTCTATCGCGTGCAGGTTGGGCGGTATCAGGTTCGCGGCGACGCCGACCGCATCGCGGGCCGGCTGCAAAAGGAAGAGCAGTTCAGCCCCTGGGTTACCCGCTAGCCCTGCTCGGGGGCGCGCTTCTCGCGCTCAGCTTCCCTCGATTTGGTCATCCAGCATTTGCCTGGGTGGCGCTGACCCCGCTCATCGTCGCCGTCTGGCAGGGTGCCTCCTCCGGTGTCACCTGGTCTCGGCGCGCGTTCCTACTCGGTCTGGCAACGGGCGGCACGTACTTCGCCGGCACGGTCTACTGGACCAGCGGCGTGATGGCGCAGTACGGTGGCCTGAGCGTTCCCGTTGCGGCATCGATCGCCGGGTTGCTGGTCGCCTATCTGGCGCTCTTCCCGGCCTTCTTCGCTCTGTTTCTCCACGTGCTCACCGTCCGCTATGGCGCTCGCGGGCTGATCCTCGCACCGCTGGTGTGGACGGCGTCCGAGTATGGCCGCCTCGCCATCTTCAGCGGGTTCCCGTGGGTGCTTCTCGGATATAGCCAGGTGCCGTTTCTCGCCGTGGCGCAGGCGGCGAGCGTGACAGGCGTCTTTGGCGTTTCGGCCGTCATCGCCGCGGTTGGCACGTCGCTCGCCTGGGCCGTCGTCGGTCGCGGACGAACACGGCTGATGCTGCCGGCGGCCGCCGCTGCCGTCGTGCTCGCCCTCGTGACCTGGGGGCAGAGTCGGCTGACCGGGAACGTCCTCGTCGGCGCCGGCCGGCCGCTGCGCGTCGGCATCGTCCAGGGCAACGTGCCGCAGGATCAGAAATGGGATCCTTCCGAAGCGCGCCAGATCTTCGATCGATACCTTCGGCTCTCGGCCCAGGCGGTTCACGAGGGTGCGAAGCTCGTCATCTGGCCCGAATCGGCTACGCCATTTTATTTCGAGGTGTCGCCTGACGAGACCGATGTCCTGCGGCAGTTGGCGCGCCGGTGGAAGATCTCTCTTCTCATCGGCAGCGATCAGTGGGAGAGGACGACACCGCCGAAGGTGTACAACGCCGCCTTTCTGGTGCGGCCCGATGGATCGACCGGCGGCGTCTATCGGAAGGTCCGTCTCGTGCCGTTCGGGGAATACGTACCGCTCAAGTCGCTCCTGTTTTTCGCGGCGCCGCTGGTTCAGGGCGTCTCGGATTTTTCGGCAGGCACCGCGGTCAACACGCTACCGATCGAGTCCGGACGAATCTCCACCGCGATCTGCTACGAAGTGGTGTATCCCGGCCTGATTCGGGAAGGGGTGCTCGGCGGCAGCGAGCTGCTGACGACGATCACCAACGACGCGTGGTTCGGCCGATCGTCGGCGCCGTGGCAGCATTTCCAGATGGCGACCATGCGGGCCATCGAGCAGGGACGCTATCTCGTGCGCGCGGCGAATACGGGCATCAGCGGCGTGGTCGATCCCTATGGACGTGTGCTGGTGGCGTCGTCGCTCTTCGTCGAGGGCACGTGGACGAGCGATGTTCGGCTCATCGACGACCGGACCGTCTACGCCCAAATCGGCGATGTCGTGGCGTGGGCGTCGGTCATCGTGACCGCATTGGCGGTCGCTCTCGCCTGCCGACAAAAGGTCTCGCCGTGAGCTGTTATGATGTGGAGATCTGCGTCTATTGTGCAAGCGGGGCTTGAGCCCCGGGCCTGACAGCGGACTCGGTTTGTTGTGGAGGCGGGACTTTAGCCCCGCGCCTGATGGCGTCGCGGGCCTTAAGGCCCGCCGCCACAGGCCTCAAGATTCAAAGGAGACACGCGTGGCGTTCGTGATCGAAGAGCAGATTCGGCGATATCAGGATCTGGTGAAAAGGTCGGCCGATCTGCGGAGCTATCTTTGACGCCCCAGGACACCGCGCCGAGCTCGACAAGATAGAGGCGCGCGTCGCCGACCCCGATTTCTGGAAGGACCAGGCCGACGCGCAGAAGCTGCTGCAGCGCCGCCGCCGTCTCGAGGAAGAGCTGACGGTCAGCGAAACGCTCCAGCGCCGGTCGGACGACCTGGGCGTCCTCGTGGAGTGGGCGGGCTCGGGCGAGCCCGTCGAACACGATCTGGTGAAGGGTCTCGACGAATTCCAATCCGACGTCGAGTCGGCCGAGACCAGGAAGATGCTCGGCGGCGAGCACGATCGCCGCAATGCCATCGTCACGATCCATCCAGGCGCCGGCGGCACCGAGTCGCAGGACTGGGCCGAGATGCTGCTGAAGATGTACGTGAAGTGGACGGAGCGTCGCGGCTTCAAGCGGGAAATGCTCGACTACCAGCCAGCCGAGGAGGCGGGTATCAAGAGCGCGACGCTCACCGTCATTGGTGAGTACGCCTATGGGCTACTGTCGGCCGAGGCCGGGGTCCACCGTCTGGTGCGTATTTCGCCTTTCGATCAGGCCAAGCGCCGGCACACATCGTTCGGGTCGGTGTTCGTGTGGCCCGAGCTGCCCGACGACATCGACATCGAGATCCCGGAGAAGGATCTTCGCATCGACACGTACCGATCCAGCGGCGCCGGCGGTCAACACGTCAACGTGACGGACTCGGCGGTGCGCCTCACCCATTTGCCGACTGGTATCGTCGTGTCGTGTCAGAACGAACGCTCGCAGCATCGCAATCGCGACTCCGCAATGAAGGTCCTGAAGTCGCGGCTGTACGATCAGAAGCTGAAGGAACAGCAAGCGAGGCTCGATCAAATCAGCGGAGAAAAGAAGGACATCGCCTTCGGCAGCCAGATTCGAAGCTACGTGCTCCAGCCATACCAGATGGTGAAGGACCACCGCACCAAAGAGCAGGTCGGCGACGTGACGCGCGTGCTCGAAGGTGACCTCGATCAGTTCATCAGGACATACCTGATGAAGAAGGCCGCCGGCACCTTGAGCGCCGCGGCGCCCGATGAAGACTGATGCTGCGAGGTTACGCGCCGATCACGATAGCGCCCGGCCGTTCGAAGATCACCTGTACTCCGGCTCCGGCGATCTGAACGACCGGCTCCTTGCCGTCAACCGCGTACGTCTGATGCTCGGTGCTCAGGACGCGGCGAATCTGAGCACCGGAATGGGAAGACATCGGGTGTTCGGGCAGAACGACAGTCCCGCCCTGACCCAGGTGAGCGATCAGCACCAGGAACCCTTCGGCTCGTTCCCGCTTCAGCAACACCGTGTGCTGGTCGACCGCGATGGCCTCGACTGCGCCGGCGGCCACGGGACTCAAGGTTTTCCGGAGCGCGAGCAGCTCACGGTAGAGGCGCAAGATCTGCGCGTGCGGAGACTGGTCCCGTTCGGACCAGCGCAGGGTGCTTTTCCGGAACGTCTCTTCGGCCTGTGGATCGGGAATCGCGCTCGCACGGACCGGGTCCGCGAATGCGCTGAAGTGTTGAAACTCCATCCGGCGGCCCGCCGTGACCATCCGTCCGAGCTCCTCGTGGTGATCCGTGAAGTAGAGAAACGGAGTGGTGGCGGCCCATTCCTGGCCCATGAAGAGGAGCGGTGTTTCGGGCGCCAGCAGCAGCAGTGCCGACAGGGCCCGCCACATCGCGGGATCGACGACATGGTGAAGGCGATCGCCGAGAGCGCGGTTGCCGACCTGATCGTGATTCTGCAGGCAGACGACGAAGTGGTGCGGCGCAATGCCGGCTGGATTGGTTCCGCGGGACAGCTCACGGCGCCGTGATCGCTGCCCCGTGAAAAACCAACCCTGCCTCAGCGTGCGGGCGATGTCATCCGAGGTTCCGTCGAAGTCTTCGTAATACCCTTCGACGTCTCCAGCCGTATGACGGCGAAGCTGGTGATGGAGATCGTCGGCCCACACGGCATCCATTCCCCATCCCCCCTCGGACTCCGGCTTCAACATGACGGCCAGGTTCCGGTGGTCTTCCGCGCAAATCCACACGCGGCGTTCGCCGACAGAGCGGCGGATGGTGGCGGTCAGCTCGGCAACGAGATGTCTGGGGCTCTCGTCGATGAGCGCGTGTGTCGCGTCCAGACGCAGGCCGTCAACACGATACTCGTGCATCCAGTGCAAGGCATTCTCGATGACGAAATGCCTGACTTCGGCGCTGTGCTCCTGATCGAGATTGAGAGCGGCCCCCCAGGGCGTCTGATGACGGTCGGTGAAGTAGTGGCGGCTGAAAGCGGACAGGTTGTTCCCGTCGGGGCCAAAGTGGTTGTAGACCACGTCGAGCACGACGGCCAGCCTGGCACTGTGAGCGCGGTCGACCAGGAGACGGAGGTCGTCCGGCGTGCCGTAGCACCGTGCCGGGGCGAAGAGGGATACACCGTCGTACCCCCAGTTCCACCGTCCGGGAAAGTCTGCGACGGGCATGAGCTGGATGGCCGTGATGCCAAGGCTCGCGAGCGTATCCAGCCGGGCGGCGGCGCCGGCGAACGTGCCCTCGGGACTGAACGTGCCGACGTGCAACTCGTAGACGACGAGGTCCTCGGGACGGACACCCGCCCAGTCGCGCGCCGACCATCGGAAGCTCCGGGGGTCCACGACGGAAGAAGGCCCATGCACGCCGTGCGGCTGCCGGCGGGAGGCGGGATCGGGGAAGGGCCCCTCATCATCGATGCGGTAGCGATATTCGGCGCCCGCAGGCACATCGGAAAACGTTGCGGCGAAGTATCCGGAGTGATCTTCCGGCACAAGTGGGCGCTCACCGATGGACCCCTCGACATCGACGACTACCGTGACAGCGGTGGCATCGGGTGCCCACACGCGGAAGTGTGTGCCCCGGTCGTCGATCCACGCGCCGAGCGAAGGCGTCCAGGTCCGCTGGACTGTCATCCCACCGTGTCGCTCGCGAGCGGCACGAGCCGGAACGCCGCGAGCGTTCGCCCCTTGAGCTCGTACGTGACTTCCGGCTGGTGGAGATCGTCTGGCAGGCCCGGATCGACCGTGTCGAACAGTCGCTGCCACGCGCCCTGGCCCGCCGGCGGCAGCCGGAATTGTACGGTGTCGTTGTGGGCGTTCATGAGCACGAGCAGCGTATTCCCTATGATTGATTGGCCGCGCTCATCCACTTCACCAGTACCATCTCCGGCATAGACAACGCCAAGGCTGCGGACGTGAGGCGAATTCCAGGAGTCGTCTGTCATCTCCACGCCCGACGAGTCGATCCACATGATGTCTTTGACGCCGCGAATCGCGCGGCCCTGGAAGAATCGACGCCGCTGAAGCACAGGCTCGGATTCCCGCAGGTTGACGAGGCGGCGAGTGAAGTCGAGAAACGCCGCCTGACCGGGCGTGAGATCCCAATTCGTCCAGCTGATCTCGTTGTCCTGGCAATAGGCGTTGTTGTTGCCGCGCTGGGTGTGGCATACCTCATCGCCGCCGCTCAGCATCGGCACCCCGGCCGACAGCAGCAACGTTGCCATGAGATTGCGCTTCTGCTGTGAGCGCAGCGCGAGAATCGCTTTATCCTCTGTGGGCCCTTCGACCCCGCAGTTCCAGCTCAGATTGTGATTCTCGCCGTCGCGGTTCTCTTCGCCGTTGGCCTCATTGTGCTTCTCGTTGTAGCTGACCAGGTCGTTCATCGTGAACCCGTCGTGGGCCGTGACGAAGTTGATGCTCGCGTACGGCCGGCGTCCGCTCTGTTCGTAAAGGTCATTGCTTCCGGCCAGACGCGTCGCGAACTCCGAAACCACGCCATCGTCACCACGCCAGAACCGACGGACCGAGTCGCGATATCGTCCGTTCCACTCCGTCCACAGGACAGGGAAGTTGCCGACCTGATAGCCGCCCTCGCCAAGGTCCCATGGTTCGGCGATGAGCTTCACCTGAGAGATCACCGGGTCCTGGTGAATGATGTCGAGAAACGCGCCGAGCCGATCCACCTCGTACAGCTCTCTCGCCAGCGTGCTCGCCAGGTCGAAGCGGAACCCGTCGACGTGCATCTCGAGCACCCAGTATCGAAGGCTGTCCATGATGAGCTGCAGAACTCTCGGGCTCCGCATGTTCAACGTGTTGCCCGTCCCCGTGAAGTCCAGGTAGAAGCGCGGCGACTCGGGCATCAGCCGGTAATACGACGCGTTGTCGATGCCACGAAGCGAGATCGTCGGGCCCAGTTGGTTGCCCTCTGCCGTATGGTTGTAGACGACGTCGAGGATGACCTCGAGGCCGGCCGCGTGGAGGGCACGGACCATACGTTTGTACTCGCGTACCGTTGCATCGGCCGTGTGTCCGGCGGCCGCATAACGGAGTTCAGGGGCGAAGTAGCAGAACGTGTTGTAGCCCCAGTAGTTCGAGAGGCCGCGTTCGACGAGGTGCTGATCGTTCAAAAAGTGGTGAACCGGCATGAGCTCGACCGCGGTGACGCCGAGCGACACGAGATGATCGAGCGCTTCATCGGTCGTGAGCGCCTCGTATGTGCCGCGCAATGACTCCGGGACGCGCGGGTGGCGCATCGTGAACCCGCGAACGTGCATCTCGTAGATTATCGTCTTGTGCCAGGGCGTCCTGGGCGGGCGATCGTCGCCCCAGGTGAACGTCGAATCAATGACCGTCGCCATCGGCGCAAATGCTGCGTTGTCGCGATCGTCGAACGAGAGGTCGGCGGCCGGATCGCCAACCTTGTAGCCGAACATCTCGTAGTGCCCCCAGCGCACGGAGCGGCCGAGCGCCTTGGCGTACGGATCCATCACCACCTTGTTTGGATTGAAGCGATGTCCCGCCTCGGGATCGTAGGGGCCATACACTCGATAGCCATAGAGCTGGCCCGGTCGCACATCGGGTAGAAACCCGTGCCAGACCATGTCGGTCTGCTCGGGCAGGGTGATCCGTTGCGACTCGCGCGTGGCGATTGGGGAATCGAACAGGCAGAGTTCGACCTTCGTGGCGTGCGCGGAAAAGAGCGCGAAGTTGACGCCGACGCCGTCCCAGGTGGCCCCGAGCGGATAGGGCGCGCCCGGCCAGATTCTGCCAGGACGCGGGCGCCGAATTCCGATGGTCGAACGCCGGCTCACGACCGTCGAGTCTCCACAGCCTGAGGATCTTACCCTGGAAGCTTACAGGGCCACGGATGAGCGCCAGCGGATGCCACGGACGCGCACGGACCTCGGATCGGCCACGGAGGCACGCGGACCCACGCGGACGGCAGATCGGCCACGGAGGCACACGGACTCACGCGGACGGCAGATCGGCCACGGAGGCACACGGACGCACGCGGACGGCAGATCGGCCACGGAGGCACACGGACGCACGCGGCCAGCAGATCGGCCACGGAGGCACGCGGACCCACGCGGCCAGCAGATCGGCCACGGAGGCACGCGGACGCACGCGGCCGGCAGATCGGCCACGGAGGCACGCGGACCCACGCGGCCAGCAGATCGGCCACGGAGGCACGCGGACCCACGCGGCCAGCAGATCGGCCACGGAGGCACGCGGACGCACGCGGCCAGCAGATCGGCCACGGAGGCACGCGGACCCACGCGGCCAGCAGATCGGCCACGGAGGCACACGGAGGCACGCGGACGGCAGATCGGCCACGGAGGCACGCGGACCCACGCGGCCAGCAGATCGGCCACGGAGGCACACGGAGGCACGCGGACGGCAGATCGGCCACGGAGGCACGCGGACCCACGCGGCCAGCAGATCGGCCACGGAGGCACACGGAGGCACGCGGACGGCAGATCGGCCACGGAGGCACGCGGACCCACGCGGCCAGCAGATCGGCCACGGAGGCACGCGGACGCACGCGGACGGCAGATCCGCCACGGAGCGATCGTCCGTGACCAGTCAGAATGGCGCGGGATCCGTGTGGGGACTGTCAGAATTTTTGTGTGTGAGGCTCTGAACCGATGATGCGTGTGGGCGCTGTGGGAAACCGCGGTCTGTGCGGTTTTCCAAGTCGCTGTGGGCGCGTTCTGTGCGGCCACAGGGACGGCAGGGTCCATGCGCGCGTTCATTCTACGCGTTTGGGACGGTGAAGCGATCCTCGTAGAGGATCGCGAATGGATTCAGCGCCAATGGCCAGTAGTTCGCCGCCTTGCCCCACGACGCCGTGATGTTGCGTAACGCGAGCCAGATCAGCTTGGTGGCCGCCTCGTCGTTCGGGCAATGGCCGCGCGTCTTGAGGATCTTCCGCAGTCGGGCGTGGACGCTCTCGAGCGCATTCGTGGTGTCGATGACCCGCCGGATCTCCGGGGGAAACGCGAAGAACGGGATGACGGGGTCCACGCCCGACGCCAGGACGCGACCACCGGCGGGAGCCGCGCGCCCCACGGCCCGGTGGCAAATGTCTCCAGCGCCGCGCCGGCCGCCTCCGCGCTCACCGCGGTGTAGATCGGACGCAGCGCCGTGGCCAGCGCCTTGCGATCGCGCCAACTCACGAATTCCAGACTGTGGCGCAACAAATGGACGAGGCAGGTCTGCAACGTCGTGGCCGGGAAGACAGCGGCGAGCGCCTCGCTCAGGCCTTTGAGGCCATCCGTGACCGCGATGAGGAAGTCCTGGCAGCCGCGGGTCTTCATCTCCGTGAAGACCTTCATCCAGAATTTCGCGCCTTCCGTCTGCTCGATCCACATCCCGAGAATGTCGCGGCTGCCGTCGGGCAGGACCGCGAGCGCGAGATAGACGGCCTTGCTCCGCACGGTCGCGTCGTCGCGGATCTTGACGCGCAGCGCGTCAAAGCACACGACGGGATACATGGGCTCGCGTGGGCGGCCTGGCCAGGCGGTGACTTCCGCCACGACCGCGTCAGTGACCGTGCTGATCAGATCCGGCGAGACCTCCACGGCGTACATCTCGCTGAGGAACGCTTGGATCTCCCGCACGGTCAGGCCGCGTGCGTAGAGCGCGAGGATCTTGTCATCGAATCCCGCGAACCGGCGCTCATGTTTGGCAATCAGGCGCGGCTCGAAGGAGCCGTTGCGGTCGCGTGGCACGTCGATCGCGAGGGGGCCATCGTCGGTCAGCACCCGCTTCCCGCTCGTGCCGTTGCGATGATTGCTGGTCTCCTCCGGTTGCGTCCCGCCGGGCGGGTCGCCCAAATGGTGCGTCAACTCGCCACCCAAGGCGCGCTCGATGATCGCTTTCTTGAACCGCCGACCCGCCGCCTCCAACTCCTCATGGGCGAGCGGCCCCTGCCGCACGAATTGATCGAGAATTTCGGCGGGTACCGGCGCCAGCGGGGCGTCCGGCGTTAGCGTTTTGCGTCTGCGAGACATAGGCACTCCTCATGCTATATGCCCCACACACGAAATTCCTGACACTCTCTCCGTGTGCGGTCCGTGCCCGTCCGTGGCTGATTGCATTGGATCCGTGCGTGCCTGTCTGCGTCGGTGGCCGGTCAGGATGGCGCGGGATCCGTGTCCAGTCCGTGTTCGTCCGTGGCTGATTGCATTGGATCCGTGCGTGCCTGTCTGCGTCGGTGGCCGGTCAGGATGGCGCGGGATCCGTGTCCAGTCCGTGTTCGTCCGTGGCTAATTGCATTGGATCCGTGCGTGCCTGTCTGCGTCGGTGGCCGGTCAGGATGGCGCGGGATCCGTGTCCAGTCCGTGTTCGTCCGTGGCTGATTGCATTGGATCCGTGCGTGCCTGTCTGCGTCGGTGGCCGGTCAGGATGGCGCGGGATCCGTGTCCAGTCCGTGTTCGTCCGTGGCTGATTGCATTGGATCCGTGCCTGCCTGTCTCCGTCCGTGGCCGGTCAGGATGGCGCGGGATCCGTGTCCAGTCCGTGTTCGTCCGTGGCTGATTGCATTGGATCCGTGCCTGCCTGTGTCCGTCCGTGGCCGGTCAGGATGGCGCGGGATCCGTGTCCAGTCCGTGTTCGTCCGTGGCTGATTGCATTGGATCCGTGCCTGCCTGTGTCCGTCCATGGCCGGTCAGATCTGTGCTCGTCCGTGGCGGAGCCGAGCAGGGTCTCTCCGCGGCGGCGGGCTCAGGCCACCCCCACGCGATTGCGCCCGCCTTCCTTCGCAATGTAGAGAGCCTGATCGGCCGCGCGAAACAACGCCTCCCCGGTTCGAATGTCGTTCGCCATCGGCGGCAGAGTCCTCGCGGTCGGCTCGGCAGTCATGCACGCCAACCCCACACTGATCGAGAGGGTCTGCGCCGGAAAGCTCTTACCAGCGAGCACCGGAGCGGTCATGCTGACAGTCCGGCGCAGCTCGTCGGCGATTGTATGTGCCTCAAACTGGGAGCACCCCGCAATCGCCACGACGAACTCGTCGCCGCCATACCGGCATGCGACCGCGTTCGGCGGCAAGTGGATGGCCAGAATGTGTCCAACGGTCCGCACAGCCTCCGCGCCGGCCAGGTGTCCGTGGGTGTCGTTGATCGATTTCAACCGGTCCACATCGAGCACTAGCACCGACAGCGGCGAGCGAGTCACCCGGCACGCCTGCACGAGCGCAATCAGGTGCGCCTCGAACGAACGGAGGTTGTGCAGACCGGTCAGGTCATCGGTCGTTGCCAGGTGGTGCAGCCGGCGGGCGTCGTCGGCAAGCCGTGCCGTCACGATTCCCACGGCCATGAACAGCGCAATTTGCACCAGGTCCGACTCCTTGTAGCCGGAGGTGAGAGTCATCGAATTCGCGATGTGATAGAGCACGACTGCGGCCAGTGCTGTCGTCCATCCCGCAAGGCGGCCGATGCGAAGACTCGCCAGGATGATCGGAAGGTAATAGAGATGCTGAACGGGGGCAGAGGCGCTGGAGCGATCCAGCTCGAAGACGAGCAGCAGGCCGCAGATGACTGCGGCTGCCGTCCACACGCGCGCGCGTCGTGGGTGCAGCGCGATACCGACGCCCGCTCGTGACGGGCCGGCTGTGAGTTGCATGTTCACTCCTTCAACTGCTGTCATTTGAAGATACGCGGCGCAGAGCTTGAATGTCGGGCAACCCAGACGCGTGAACGGAAAATTAATCTCCAGTTCACCCGCTCTTCACGTTTCTCGCCGGTCCACTCTCGTCAAAACAGTACGGATGGCAATGACGCCGTTCAGCAAACGCGCATGCGAGGACCAGCGCGGGAGGTCGAGATGAGGATGCAATTCACGAAGACCGTGGTGCTTGGAGCAATGCTGCTGGGGCTTGGGGCGGGTTCGGCTCGCGCCGCAGAGGTGGCTGTCGTCTCAGTTCCGTTCCCCTTCGTGGTCAACGGTCACACGCTTCCGGCCGGCAAGTATGAGCTGCGAAGTAACGATGAGCAGCAATCGATTCTGTTGATTTCGGGTATGAACGGGAACCGGGCTCGAGAGTTCGTGCTGACCAACGCCGAGTACGGGCGGGATCCGGCTGGCAGCAAGCCTGCGCTGACGTTCGTCCGCCGGGAGAACCAGTATCGACTGAACGGCGTGTGGGAGTCGCACGAGTATGCTCGCGAAATTCCCGTGCGGTAAACATGCGCGGCTCGCATGCGGGCGTCCCGATCAGGGGACGCTCGCTCGTGCGTCGCGAGGGAGGCGAGTCCCAGCAGTATGGGCCAAACCGCCACGACCGCCCGCACACCCGTGTGTCACATTTGTCTTTCGCTGATCGGCGACTCTGACGATCGGACGCTATGCGAGGGGCGCCGTTCAACCCGGAGCTGACTTGTGCTGGGCGCCCGACTTGGATGTAGCGCGGGGCTTCGGCGCCGCGGGCGACATCTATGAAGGTCCGCTCTACACATAGAGGGGTCGTCCCCCCCGACGTGGATGGCTCACGCGAGGAATGGCCGCCGAGAACAGGCGAGCTTGTTGCATCCGGAGAGAGGGGCGCGGTTTACGGATGCGGATCCTCGTAGTGGAAGACGATCGGAAGGTCGCCGGTTTCGTTCAAAGCGGCCTGCAGCAGGAGGGCCACGCGGTCGACGTTCTGCACGACGGCATCCGTGCAGGCGATCAGGCGGCCACGGTGGACTACGACGCGCTTGTGCTGGATCTCATGCTGCCAGGCCGGTCCGGATTCCAGGTGCTGCGGGACATCCGCGCACGAAAAGCCGGGCTCCCCGTGCTGATCCTGACGGCAAAGGATTCGGTTGACGAGCGCGTGACCGGGCTCGATGGCGGCGCGGACGACTACATGGTCAAGCCGTTCGCCCTTGCCGAACTCTCGGCTCGGCTTCGCGCGTTGCTCCGGCGGGGCACGCCGCACGAGAGCACATTGCACCTCGCCGACCTCGAGATGGACACGATACGCCGGGTGGTTCGCCGGGCGGGTCGTGCCATCGAGTTGAAACCGAAGGAGTATGCGCTACTCGAGTTCCTGTTGCGGAACAGCGATCGGCCGGTGACGCGTTCGCTCATCATCGAGCACGTCTGGGACATCCACTTCGACAGCATCAGCAACGTGGTCGAGGTGCACGTGAACTCGCTCAGAGGCAAAATCGATCGCGGCTTCACTGTGCCTCTCATTCACACCGTGCGCGGTGTCGGCTACATGCTGACCGACAGCCCGCGATGACCCTGACCCTGAGAACGCGTCTGACCCTGTTCTGCACGGCGACGTTCGCTTTGCTCCTTGCCGTCGTCAGCGTCGTCTCGTATCGCGTGCTGGCCCGACAGCTCGATGTCGATGCCACGACGCGCCTCACCGAGCTCACCACCGGCCTGCACGGCTACCTGCGGTTTCAGGGCAGCCGGCCTGTCATCGTCTTCGACAAACGTGATGCCGATCAAGTCGCGTTTGTCCACGAAGCGACCCGGTTTTACCAGATCTACGATGGCGCAGACGGTCGTCTCATCGTGCGATCGGAAGGCCTGGAGCCTCTTGGATTGCGAGCACGGCCCGAAGAAGTGCGAGCGTTTCTCGCGCATCCCACGCCGTACGACGTCCAGACGGCTTACGGCCGCTTCCGGTTTTCGAACAGTGCCATCTCGCCCGCGACCGGCCAGAACTACCTGCTCCAGGTGGGCGCGTCGCTCCAGCCGAGAGACAACGCGCTGAGCCGCTATGTCGACGTGCTGATGTGGCGGGTCCTGCCGAGCCTGGCCGTGGGCCTTCTCGCTATCTGGTGGATGGCGCGTGTCGTGCTCGCGCCGCTCTCTCGACTGGCAGCCGACACCCGCCGCATCGGCATTGGGACACTGGATCGGCGCCTCACACTGCGTGGGACCGGCGATCAACTGGACGAAGTGGCCGCGGCGTTCAACGACACGCTGGCGCGCCTGGAAGCGGCCGTTGGCGACATGAGGCAATTCAGCTCCGCCCTGGCCCACGAGCTCCGGACGCCGCTCGCGGCGCTCCGCGGTGAGATCGAGTTGAGTCTCCTGCGACGGCAATCGGATATCGGTGAGGAGCAAAGCCTCACGAGTCAGATCGAAGAGATCGAAAAGCTCACGCGGCTCATCAACCAATTGCTCACGCTGGCGCGCGCGGAGTCGGGGGAGATCCCGCTGACAGCACAGGCGGTCGATCTGGCGACGCTGGCCTCCGTCGTTACCGAGCAACTCGAGCCGGTTGCGCAGGCCCACGACCTGAGCCTGACGTGCGTCGTCAAACAACCCGTCACGGTGATAGGTGACAGGGGCTGGCTGGAGCGATTGCTGCTGAATCTGCTCGACAACGCGATGAAGTTCACCGCACAGGGCGGGCGCGTCACCGTGTGCGTCTCGCAACATGGCGACCATGCGAGACTCGACGTGTCTGACACGGGCATCGGCCTGACGAAAGACGCCATTCCGCGCATCTTCGAGCGTTTCTATCGCGGCGATCCCGCGCGTTCGCCGGCAACGGATGGCGCAGGCCTCGGCCTCAGTCTGGTCAAGTGGATTGCCGACCGCCACGAGGGGCGGATCGAGGTGGAGAGTCGTCCCGGCGAAGGGTCGACCTTCACTGTCTGGTTCCCCGCACATTAAGCAAACGTAACCTCGAGCTCACGTCCGGAGGAGATCGCGAATCGTCCAATGAATGTAGACAACTGGCGGCGCACACCAATGCGCCAGGAGGCGAATGATGGATCGGCGATACGACCTTGCTCTGTGGCGCGTTCGCGTGCGCGCCGAATATCTGGAGATGCCAGGCCTTCAACTGACGAGCCCGCAGATGTGGCGCTTGTGGAGTCTCGATCAGCCGACCTGCGATGCGGTCATCAAGACGCTCGTTGACGAGGGGTTTCTGGTGACGAATACGCGCGGCGACTACGTGCTCGCCCGCGCGATGCCCTGAACCGCCTCTTAAGGAAATGGAAATGCCTAAAGTGGAGCCGCGTGTGTATGTGCTGCCGCGACCGATCCGGTCCGCGAAATCCGTGTTCCTCCGTGTCTGGTGCGGTCCGCGGAATTACCCGTTCCTCGACGGCGGATCCGGCCCGTGGAATTCCGTGTTCCTCCGTGGCTGATCTAGTCCGTGGAGTTCCGTGATCAGATGAAAGGGCCGTCTCTCGGCTAGTGGCTCGTATCCACTGAATCAGTAGTGGTATACTGCTGCGCCATATGGCGCTGGTATTGACTGCCGATGAACGCACCGAATTGGAACGCCGCGTCCGAAGCCGCAAGATCCGCGCGGAAGATGCCCGGCGCGCGCAGGTGATTCTGATGCTCGCGCAGGGCGACTCGTTCAGTACGATCACGGCGACGGTCGGGTGCTACCCGGACTACATCAACCGCTGGAAACAGCGCTTCGAAGCCGAGCGGCTCACCGGCCTGCGTGCGAAGTACCCGCGGGCAACCGCCGACCGTGCGAACCCCGGCGATGGAGGCGCGGATCCTGTCGAAGACCCGGCAGCGTCCGCCCGATGGGAGCACGCATTGGAGCACCCGGAAACTGGCGAAAGTGCTCGGCGTCAGTCATGTGTTGGTGGCGCGCGTCTGGCGACGTGCAGGCCTGCAACCGCATCGGCTCGAGCGGTACATGCTCTCCGACGACCCCGCGTTTGAGCAGAAAGCGGCCGACGTCATTGGGCTGTATCTGAATCCCCCGCAACACGCGGTCGTGTTTGCGGCCGATGAAAAGACTGCGATTCAAGCCCTGGATCGCTTGGATCCCGTGCTGCCGCTCTCGCCCGGGCGTGCCGAACGCCACGGCTTTGAATACTACCGACACGGCACGCTCTCGTTGTACGCCGCGCTGAACACCCGGACGGGCGAGATCATTGGCCACACCGTGCCCCGGCACACCAGCGACGCCTTTGTCGACTTCCTGACCGATATCGTGGGCACCCAACCGCGGCGGCGCGAGATCCACGTCATCGTCGATAACCTCTCGGCGCACAAGACCAAGAAGGTCCAGGCGTTTCTCCAGGCGTATCCCCGGGTCCAGCTGCATTTCACGCCGACGTACGCCTCCTGGCTCAATCAAGTCGAGCTCTGGTTTGCCAAGATCGAACGGGACTTGCTCGCGCGGGGCGTCTTCACCTCGCTGCCCGACCTCGCCCGGAAGATTCGTCGCTACATCACGCACTACAACGAAGACCCGAAACCGATCCGCTGGACCTACAGCCATCCCGCGCATCGCATTACTACTCATTCAGCTGATACGGTCCACTAGTCCCGCTAGCATGGATGTTCCACCATCGCATGCCGCGGGCTGAGAGGAGGACGGCCCATGCGTGATCAATACATCGGAATTGATTTGCACAAAGCGTTTGTCCAAGCCTGTGCCGTAGCGGCCACGGGCGAGCGGCTGTGGGAAGGCCGCTTCCCGCGCACCGCCACAGGCCTGGCGGCGCTCACGGCCCACTGTACGCCGGGCAGCGCCTTGGCGGTCGAAGCCATACGCCGACATGGCACTTCGCCGACGGCGTCGCGTCGGCGGTCGGTGACCTGCGGATCGTCGACCCGCTGAAGACGACGCTGAAAGCCGGCTATGCGGCGAAGACGGACCGGCTCGATGCCCGACGATTGGCGGACGCCCTCCGCCGCGACAGCGTGGGCGGCATCTACGACCCGCCGCTGGCAATGCGGGAGCTCCGCGCGCTGTGTCGCCAACGGCTCGCGCTCGTGCAGGTCCGCACGGCGCTCATCAATCGCGTGCGGGCGGTGCGGCTGCGTCAGGGCCTGAGTGACGCGCGGCGGCTCGCCACGTCTGCCGACGACCGGTGGCTCGAGACCCTCGCCTTGCCGCCGCGCGCCGCGGCCAGTGTGACGGGATTGCGCCAGGTGCTCGCGGTCGTCCGCACGCAGACCCAGCGGCTCGACGCCGAGGTGCACCAGGCCGCGGACCGCGATCCGATTGCGACCGCGTTGCAGCCACTGCGCGGCATCGGTCCGGTCCTGGCGTTGACGATCCGCGCCGAGATCGGGGACGTCCGGCGCTTCTCGACACCGGGGCAGCTGGCCAGCTATGCCGGACTCGTCCCGCGCGTGGACGCCAGTGCCGGGCGCATCCGCTATGGCCGCATTACGCGACGCGGTTCGCCGTGGCTCCGCTGGGCGCTGGTGGAAGCCGCCGTCCCTGGGACCCGGCGGACGGATCGCGTCGGCCGGTGGGGACGTGGCTTGGCCGTCCGCAAAGGCGTGCTCAACGCCCGCGTAGCGCTCGCGCGGGTACTGGCGGAGGAGATCCATCGGTTGTGGACCGGGATCGCGTGATGCCTCTCCAGGACGGTGTCGTCGAGGACAAACATGACCGCGTGGTCGATCCGTGAATGACGCCCGTCCTGGTCCAAACTGATGCTGAGCTCACGGGTGAGCTCGAATAGATGGCTGAACGAGACATCAGTGTCCCGGGCATGCGACGGTGGAACGTACGACCCGGCACACATCGAGTGAGCGCGCGCGAACGGATGGCCAGTAGGCCGTCCCCGCGCGCTCACTCGACGTGTGCCTAGACAACGACGGCCCTTTCATAGATGTTTGTCCGTGGCGGATCCGGCCCGTGGAATTCCGTGTTCCTCCGTGGCTGATCTAGTCCGTGGAGTTCCGTGATGTTTGTCCGTGGCGGATCCGGCCCGTGGAATTCCGTGTTCCTCCGTGGCTGATCTAGTCCGTGGGGTTCCGTGGCGCTGCGACGCCAAGGATGGCGACCGGGCACGTGCGCAGGATGTCGGCGAGCGAGACGATCCGGGCGCCGTCCACGCGATGAACGTCGTGGACCTCCCCGGTGATCAGGTTGTGGAGCCTGCCTTCCACAACCTCCGGTCCAATGCGGACGACGGTGTCCTGCCAGACCGCCTCGGTCAGCGGCCATCCGCGGTCGGCGCTCACGAAGGGAACGGTCAATCGAGGGACTATTGTGAGCAGCGCCCGCTGCTCGAACACTCGCGCGAACGCGAGCGCGCGGCCCGAACGCGGCCCATCGAGATCCAGCGGCAAGTAGCCGCCGTGAAGAAAGAGCTCCGGATCCCGACGGCGCAGCCCGAGCGCTCGCGCGGTCAGCCACAGTTTGATGCGGCCATCCGGCCAGGCGTCGAGCAGCTCCGCCACCAGCGCCGGTAGTGTCGAAGACAACGATGAGTGTTCGGCGAAGTCGAGCGCGCGCTGGAGCGATGCGAGGGCCGTGCGGCGAGCGTCGAAGTCGACGGGCTGGCGGTTGTCCGGATCGACGAGGTGCAGATCCCAGAACTCGTTGCCCTGGTAGACGTCAGGCACTCCGGGCGCCGTGCACTTCACGGCGACTTGCGCCAGGCTGTTGACGGCGCCTGCCCGGGCGACGCGCCGCGCAAACGGCACGAAGGCCGGCAGAAACCGGGCGGCATGCGGTCCGTCCAGGGTCCGCTCGACGAACGTCGTCAGTGCGTCCCCGTACGCGTCATCCGGGGCGATCCAACTGGTGTGGAGCTTTGCTTCGCGCGTGGCTTTCGTGACGAACGCGGCCATTCGGGCCGGCAGACCGTCGGGCGCACGAGCGGGTATGGGCGCGCCGACCAGCTCGGCGGGCCAGGCCGAGAGCAGGGCCTGATAGAACAGGTATTCGTCGTTGCGGTCCGGCGCCGGCTTGCCGTCGACGAGGCTTCGCAGGGACGCATTCATGCGCGCCCATCGAGATACCGAGCGCGCCCACTCGTCGGCGAGCTCGGATAGCACGTTGAGGCGGGCGCGGGCGTCCTCGCCCCGTTTGGTGTCGTGCGTCGCGGTCGTGGTCATGCTGAACGGCCACCGCTCGCGCCGATCGATATTGGTGCGATGAAAGACGTCGGGCGTCGTCACGGCCGCGGCGGGATCGCCGCCAACTTCGTTGAGCGACAACAGAACGTTGTGGCGGTAGAACGCCGTATCCTCGACGCCTTTGGCCTGAACGGGCCCGGTGAATTGCTGGAAGCGCATCGTGAAGGCCAGCTGGTGATCGGCGACCGCGCGCTGGCGATCGTCGCCCTCGGCGACGTTTCTGGCGTGATTGGCGGCGGCGTCCAGGACGCCTCGAAGGAACTCGAATGTCGCGCGCTCCGCAGCGGGATTGCGCCGATCCGCAAGGTCGAACGCGATTGCGAGAGCTGCGCGGTCCGCGTCGCTGGCGCCGTGCGCGTCGATGTATGTGCGATAGATGGGCAGCGCGGCCGCGACTTCCTGAAGCGCGTGGCTCAGGGTCCCGAGGGTGAAGTCTCGCGTGCGGCGGTCCAGGCCAGCCAGGTCGTACAGCACGTGCGCGAGCACGTTGAGCTCGCTTGCCAGCGTCGTATCCATGATGAGCCGCTTGCCGTCGCGGACTTCGTCTTCGAACGTTTCCTGCCGCCCGGTGAACCGTCGGTAGTGGCGCCGCAGCCGCCAGAGTCCGTCGGGCTCGACGAATACGCCGTTGAGCAGATTCAGAAAGTCGTAGCCGGTGGTTCCGTGGATTGGCCACGCCGGCAGTGACTCGGTGGCCGACAGAATCTTCTCGGCCAGGACGTAAAGAGGGAGGCCATCCGTTGACCCGGAAGAACCGTTCATCGGTCCCTTCGCGGCGAGCGCCTCATCCGCCAGGCTCTGGAGTCTCGCGAAGTACCCCGCGGGATCGTACAAGCCATCCGGATGATCGACGCGTACGCCGGTGACGGCGCCGTCCGCGATCAATCTCCCGAGCAACCCATGCGTGTCGCGAAAGACCTGTGGCTCTTCCATCCGTAGCGCCGCGAGGTCGTTGATGTCGAAAAACCGCCTGTAGTTAATCCCATCGAGCGCCGTGCGCCAGAACGCGAGCCGATACGCCTGGTTCTCGAGCAACTCGTGCAACGCGTCGAAGCTGGCGGCATCGCCGGGTGTTCCATTGAAGTGCCGGACCGCGGCATCGACATGGCCGGCGATTGGGCCCGAAGTCGCAACGAGCTGCAGGAGCCGCTTCCGTGTCACGTCCTTCTCGCGCTTGCGCTCGGCAATCCGGTCGGGCAGCCGCTCGGTGTGGGCGGGCAAATTCTGGAGCGCGCTGACGACGCTCAGGAACTCCTGAAGATCGGTGTTGCTGTCGCCCATCACCTCGCGGAGCGCATCGAGTTGATGACGGTAGACGGTCGGCGCCTGCTGGGGATTGATCGGCAGTGCGTGGTCGAAGTAGTGGAGCTGCAGCGCGCCGCTCTCGAAGGCGAGCTGCAGGCGTCCGCGTTCGAGCTCCCAGCCGTATTGATCGCCAAGGATGGGCAGGAGCAGCTTGTCGCGCATACCCGTGGTCACGGGCGTCCAATCGATGTCGAAATACGCGGCATGCTCCGCGCTCGGACCGTTCTCGAGCACGTCGTGCCACCACGCGTTCGTCCGGGCATCCGTCCCCATGTGGTTGGGCACGAAGTCGAGCAGCTGCCCCAGGTCGTGCTCGCGAAGCGCCGCGACGAATGCGTGATAGTCGGCTTCCTCGCCCAACTCGGGATTGAGCGCGTTGTGATCGCAGATGTCGTAGCCGTGCAGCGTGCCGGGTGTGGCCTTCAGGTACGGCGACGCGTAGCAGGCGCCGACGCCCAGCGCGGCCAGGTAGGGCGCCAGTGCGGCGGCATCTCTGAACGTGAACCCTGCGTGGAACTGCAGGCGGTACGTGCTGGATGGCACGCGCGCGCGGCTCACGCAGGGCGCCCTTGATCCAGCAGCTCGATCACTCCCGCCAGCGGGATGTGCAGCCAGTCGGGCCGGTTGTTGAGCTCGTATCGCAGCTCGTACAGCGCCTTCTCGAGGAGGAAGATTCGAGTGAGCGCGTTGAACCCTTCTGAGCTCTCGGGCACGAAGCCGGCCGTTCCCGCCGCGGCGCGATAACTCTGCACGAACAGCTTGGCGACGTTGGTCTCCCAGAACTGCGCCCATGCGACCAGCCTGGCGCCGTCTTCAGGGTGATTCGTGCGCCACGCGGCGAGCCTGGCCTGTGCGGCGTAGCTGAACGATCGCATCATGCCCGCAACATCTTTGAGCGGCGATTGCAGCAGGCGGCGCTCGTCGATCGAGCGTCCGGGCTCGCCTTCGAAGTCGATGATGTAGAAGTCGGCTTCGTCCCACAGCACCTGTCCGAGGTGATAGTCACCGTGAATCCGGGTCTTCAGAAGACCAGGCGGAACCGCGGCGATGAGCCGATCGAGCTCGCTCACGAGCCCTGGCAGGAGCGGCAAGAGGCGCGCCGCGAGCTCCTGCGCGTCAGGAGGCAGCCCGTGTTGCTGCGTGTTCAGCAGTTGAGCGGCGCTCCCGGCGAGGCTGCGAATCCCGCTGGCCACCGACGCGAGATCATCAGACGACAGGGGCGTGGGGCTGAACCCCTCGACGTCCTGTCCGCTGGCCAGTGCCAGGTGCAGGTCCGCGGTCCGCCGCCCCAGGCGAAGCACGGCATCGACGTACCAGCCCAACCGGTTCAACACGCCTTGCGGAACGCGCACATTTCCCGGAAGGAGCATGCCGACTTCAGCGGCGATCTCGCCAGGATCCGGCGGCGGCTCCGTCTCGGACGCCACGTGTTCCAGGTACCTGTCCGCCTCGCTCAGCGCCTGCTCCCAACCGGTGGCCTGGTGGCGCACCATTCCGTGCACGACGCCCAGCGTCGACCGCGTCCCGCTGCGAGCCTCGTATTCGAGCGCGCCGGCCAGCCGTGGGGCCCGCGGAAATTGCGCGCGCTCGGTAAGGTGATAGCTGATTTCGAGCTCGGGATTGGGGCCGGGCTCGACACGGCGAATCAGCTTCATGATCAACTGCTCGCCGAAGAGAAACGATGTGTTGCTCTGCTCACTGGCCGAGCGTCGGACAGCCAGCGGCGAGGCGGGGTCGACCACGCCGCGCAACACCTCGAACGCGCTCGTGCGGCTGGCGACGAACCGGCCGCCAGTCCCCGCGAACGACCGCTCCGCGGCAATGGCATCGAGCAGCAGTTCGGCGACGCTCCAGTCGAGCCGCTCGTGCAGAACGCCCTTGCGCGCGCCGCTGACACGGGCAATCACGAGCTCCGGCGATTCCCGCAGAAGCTCCTCGGCGGCCGGCCCTCCTAGAAACGCCATCGGCATCACGTAGACCTCCGAGCCACCGTCGGCGTACCTGACGTCGAGGAGGGTCAGAAAAACTGGCTCCGGACCGCTGCGGACGGTGGCGTGCTCGCGAATGAGAACTTTGCTGAGCGGTCTTGCCTTGGCCGCGAACCACCGGCGCGTCGACAGGTGCACCGGCAGGTAGTCGCGCTCGAGGATCTCGTGCGTCGCGGTCGTGAACGCCGTATCCCAGACGACGCCGAGCAGAAGCGGCGGCAGATCCATAGCGCCAGGAGGCTTTGGCGCCGATCGGGGCACGGGTCGCTCGACGACAGGAGGCGCCGGCGCCTCGGCCAGGAGGAACCAGTAGAACCCGTACGGTCCGAGCGTCAGGAAATAGGGCAGCTCGCCGATGCGCGGAAACTCCGTGTTGCCCACCATCTCGATGGGTACGCGGCCCGCCCATGGACGCAGGTCGAGCTCGGCGGGCTGCGCGGATCGCGCGAGGTTCGCGACACACAGGATGATCTCGTTCTCATGCTGCCGCACGTAAGCGAGGATCTTCCGGTTTGGCGGCGACACGAAGCGGATGCTCCCGCGCCCGAACGTGCGGTGCCGGGCGCGCAGGGCCGTCAGGCGCTTCATCCAGTTGAGGAGCGAGGAAGGCGAGCGCTCCTGCGCCTCGACGTTGAGCGCCTGATACCCCCAGACCGGATCCATGACCAGCGGGGCGAACAGACGGGCCGGGTCCACACGCGAGAAGCCGGCGTTCCGATCCGAGGTCCACTGCATGGGCGTTCGCACGCCGTTGCGGTCCCCGAGGTAGATGTTGTCGCCCATTCCAATCTCGTCGCCGTAGTAGATGATGGGTGTTCCCGGAAGCGAGAAGATGAGCCCGTTCATCAGCTCGATCCGCTGGCGATTGTTTTCCATCAGTGGCGCAAGCCGGCGGCGGATCCCGACATTGATGCGCATCTGCGGATCGGTCGCATAGGCCTGGTACATGTAGTCGCGTTCCTCGGCCGTCACCATCTCGAGCGTCAACTCGTCGTGGTTGCGGAGAAAGATCGCCCACTGGCACGACTCCGGAATCTCCGGGGTCTGGTTCACGATGTCGAAGATGGGATAGCGGTCTTCCTGCCGGAGCGCCATGTAGATGCGCGGCATCAGCGGGAAGTTGAAGGCCATGTGGCACTCGTCGCCGGACCCGAAGTATGCACAGACGTCGCCTGGCCACTGGTTCGCTTCCGCCAGCAGCATGCGATTCGAGTAGCTTCGGTCGAGCTCGGCTCGCAGCTCCTTGAGCACGAGGTGCGTCTCGTACAGGTTCTCGCAGCTGGTGCCCTCGCGCTCGATGAGGTAAGGCACCGCGTCCAGGCGCATCCCGTCGACGCCCATGTCGAGCCAGAACCGCATGGCTCGTTGCACGGCCCTCCGGACGTGCGGGTTGTCGAAGTTCAGGTCCGGCTGGTGGTGGAAGAACCGATGCCAGTAATACGCGTTGGCGACAGGGTCCCACGACCAGTTCGAGGTCTCGGTGTCGGTGAAGATGATGCGAACGCCTTCGTACTTGTGCTTGGTATCGCTCCAGACGTAATAATCCCGCTTCACCGAGCCCGCCGGCGCCTTCCGAGCCGCCTGGAACCACGGATGCTGATCGGAGGTGTGATTGATGACGAGCTCCGTGACCACCTGCAGATCGTGATCGTGCGCCGCGCGGAGGAACGCGCGGAAATCCTTCAGCGTGCCGTAGCTCGGATGGACGCCTTCATAATGCGCGATGTCGTACCCATCGTCTCTGAGCGGCGACGGATAGAACGGCAGCAGCCAGACGCAGGAGACGCCAAGGCTCTTGATGTAGCCGAGCTTTTCGGTGAGCCCGTGGAAGTCGCCGATGCCGTCGCCGTTGCTGTCGAAGAAGGCCCGGACGTGCACCTGATAGATGACGGCGTCCTTGTACCAGAGGGGATCGGTCGCGCTGCCCGGCCGAATCATGCGGAGAGCCTCTCGAGTCGAAGGATGTGTGCCGGCACCTGGCGCTCGGGGTCGAGCCGCACATAGTTGCGATCGCCGCGCCAGCCATAGCGCGCGCCGGTCAGAAGGTCGTACGCCGCATAGCCGCTTGCGTCGAGGCCGTACGCCGCAGGGTCGAACGACACAAAGCCGTGGTGCACGTGGAATGGGTCCAGATTGACGACGACGAGAATGGCGTTCGACCTGTCGTCGGACACCTTCGTATACGCAATGATCGCGGGATTGTCGCTGCCGACGAACTGGAGCCCCAGCGTCGTCAGCAGCGCGGGGTTTCCGCGCCGTGCGCGGTTGACGAGCGCGATGAGCGGCGCCAACGTGTCGGGCGCGTCCCAGTCGCGCGGTTTCAGCTGATATTTCTCCGAATCCATGTACTCCTCGGAGCCCGGACGGACCGGAATATTCTCGACCAGCTCGTACCCGCTGTACACGCCGTAGCTGGCCCCGAGCGTCGCCGCAAGCACCAGCCGCGCCTGAAAGGCGGGGCGGCCGCCGTGCTGCAGATAATCGCTCAGGATGTCTGGCGTGTTCACGAAGAGATTGGGCCTCAGGTACTCGCACACGGGTGTCGTGGTCAATTCCGTGAAGTATTCCTCGAGCTCGGCGCGGGTATTGCGCCAGGTAAAGTACGTATATGACTGAGTGAATCCGAGCTTGGCCAGGTATCGCACGATCTTCGGCCGCGTGAACGCCTCCGAGAGAAAGATCGTGTCGGGAAAGCGCTTCTGCACGTCGGCAATCATCCAGTCCCAGAAACGGAACGCCTTCGTGTGCGGGTTGTCCACGCGAAAGATGCGAACGCCCCGCTCGGCCCAAAACACCACGACGTCCCGAAGCGCGGCCCAGAGCTCCGGCCACGCCTCCGTGTCGAAATTCAACGGATAGATGTCCTGATACTTCTTGGGTGGGTTCTCCGCGTACTTGATGGTGCCGTCAGGACGATGACGAAACCACTCCGGGTGCTCGCGGACCCACGGGTGGTCGGGCGAGCACTGATACGCGAGGTCGAGAGCGACCTCGAGGCCCTCGCGCTCCGCCGTCTGGCGAAACGCGGCGAAGTCGTCCAGCGTGCCAAGGCCCGGCTCGATGGCCGTGTGTCCGCCCTCGAGGCCGCCTATCGCCCACGGGCTGCCGGGATCCCCGGGTGCGGCTGTAAGGGCATTGTTCCGTCCCTTTCGCTCGGTACGGCCGATCGGATGAATCGGGGGGAGGTACACGACGTCGAAGCCCATCGCGGCCACGGCGGGCAACCGCGCGGCCGCTTCGCCGAACGTGGCGCCGCGCGACGGGTCGGGACTGTACGATTGGGGAAACAGCTCGTACCATGCGCCGGTCCGCGCGCGCACGCGTTCGACGCGCGCTCGAAGGGGACCGGCCGACGAGCCGTGCGGCCGCTCGTCGGCCTTTGCCATGTCGGCGGCGAGCTCCTCGTCGAGCGCGGCCGCGACCCGTTCCGCCTGACCGCCCCCGCCGGTCAGGACGTCCGCCGCGGCTCGCAGACGAGGGGCGAGCATCGCTTCACCGCCGTCGGCGGCATCGCGGAGCCGCTGGGCGCCTTCGGCCAGCTCGCTGGCCACGTCGAGGCCGGCTTCGTGCTTCTTGCGCAGCTCCTGCCGCCAGGTCTCGAACCGATCGACCCACGCATCGAGGGCATACTCCCACCAACCGACGTCCGGCAGCTCGATGATGGCCGTCCAGGCGTCGTTCGGCAGAGGGGCCATCCTGACCTCGCGCCAGTCGCCCGGACGGCTGCCGCGCTCGAAGGGGGTGTGCCGGAGGCGAACGACCGCACGGAGCACATCGTGGCCATCGGCAAAAATGTCGGCCGTGACGTGAATCCGCTCGCCCGCCACCCGTTTGATTGGGAAGCGGCCGCTGTCCACCTGTGGCGCCACGTTCTCGATGACCACGCGGCCCCGTCCGTCAGGCGATCGTGGAGGGCGTGAGGACTTGTCTGCCGAAGGCATGCCCGTACTTAACAACGCGCCTTCCGTTGGCGCAAGCCCGGCCGTGTTTGTGTTCGGGGTCAGACGCTGTTAAGAATGTAAAGTGACGCCAACCCCGTGAGAACAATCAGCGACAACATCCTCCACGCGATCGGCGACACCCCGATGGTCCGCATCAACCGGATCACGCGGGATGTGGTGCCGGGGACCGTCCTCGCAAAGCTCGAGACCTTCAACCCGGGCAACTCGATCAAGGACCGCATGGCGGTCAAGATGATCGAAGACGCCGAACGATCGGGGGACCTTCGGCCCGGAGGCACCATCATCGAGGGCACCTCCGGGAATACGGGCATGGGACTGGCCATCGCCGCGGTCATCAGGGGCTATCGCTGTATCTTCACCACCACCGACAAGCAATCGAAGGAAAAGATCGACGCCCTGAAAGCCTTCGGCGCCGAGGTCATCGTCTGTCCGACGAACGTGGATCCGGAGGATCCGCGGTCCTACTATTCAGTCTCGTCGCGGCTCGAGCGGGAAGTGCCGAACAGCTGGAAGGCAAATCAGTACCGACAACCCATCGAACGCAAGGGCCCACTACGAGGAGACGGGCCCCGAGATCTGGATGCAGACCGACGGCCGCATCACCCAACTCGTCGTCGGTGTCGGGACGGGCGGTACGGCCAGTGGAGTGGGACGGTACCTCAAGGAGAAGAACCCTGCCATCAAGGTATGGGGCATCGATACGTATGGCTCGGTCTTCAAGAAATACAAGGAGACGGGGATCTTCGACAAGAGCGAGATCTATCCCTACATCACCGAGGGGATCGGCGAGGATTTCCTCCCGCAGAACGTCGACTTCAGCGTCATCGATCACTTCGAGAAGGTGACCGACCGCGATGCCGCGCTGATGACGCGCCGGATTGCTCGCGAGGAAGGCATCTTCGCCGGCAACTCCGCCGGGTCTGCGATGGCGGGCCTCCTGCAGCTCAAAGACCGCTTCTCGGCGGAGGACGTCATCGTGGTCATCTTTCACGATCACGGATCGCGCTATCTCGCCAAGATGTTCAACGACGAGTGGATGCGTGAAAAGGGCTTCCTCGAAAAGAGCGGGATGCGCGCCGCCGATCTCGTCGCGTCGGGGCTCTCGGGCGAGCTGCTGTCTATCGAAGCCACGCAGCCGGTCGAGGCCGCCGTCCACCTGATGCGCGAGCACGACTTCTCGCAGATTTCGATTATCCGCGATGGCCGGTTGATCGGATCACTGAACGAAACGCATCTCTATGACGCGCTCGTGCGCCAGCCCGATGTCAAGACACAGCCGGTCGAGACGATCATGGAGCCGGCGTTTCCGTTCGTCGACATCTCGACCAATGTGGATCTGCTGGCCACGATGATCACGCACGATAATCCCGCGGTCCTCGTTCGAGACTTCAAGACCGACAAGACGTTCATCATCACGCGGTCCGATGTGATTCGGGTCCTCGCATAGGATTACGCGGATTACCAATATGGCCCGTCGAATCAGGGCTGCGCCACAGGCATCGCCGTCTCTGGCTGGGTGCCGGCGATGAACGCTTCGCCGATGGTGCCGTCGCCGCTTGCCGATGGGGTCCCCGTGCTCTTGTCGACCGACACGAAAACGATATTGCCGGGCGCGAGGAATTCGGGCGGCTTCTCGCGTCCACGCTTGGCGATGTAAGCCTTCATCACATCGATCCAGATGGGGAGTGCCGCGGCCGCGCCGGTTTCTCCCCGTCCCAGCGACTTTTTCTCGTCGAACCCAATCCATACCCCGATCGTCATGTCGGGATCGAAGCCGATGAACCACGCGTCGGTGTATTCGTCCATCGTGCCCGTCTTGCCGGCGACAGGCCAGTCGAGCGACGCCGCGGCGGCCGCCGTGCCGCGCGTAGTCACGCCGCGAAGAAGGTTCGTCATGACAAAGGCCGTGTCGGCCCGGATGGCGTCGTGCGGCTCGGGCCGATTCTCTTCGAGCAGATTGCCCTGGCGATCGACGACGCGCAGCACCTCGTACGGGCGCATGCGCACGCCCTGGTGGGGGAACGCGGTGTAAGCGCTGGTCGAGTCGATGAGCGTCGCCTCCGTGGCGCCCAGCGCCAGCGACAGGTAGGGCAGGAACTTGCTGGTGAAGCCGAAGCGCTTGGCGTAATCGATCGCGACAGCAGGCCCGATGCTGTCGAGCAGCTTCACCGTGGGAATGTTGCGCGATTGCTCGAGCGCGCGCCGCAGGGTCACGGGGCCCTCGAACTTGCGGTCGTAATTCTGCGGCGAGTAGAGCGGTTGGCCGGGTCCTGCCGGGTACGCCACCGGGGCGTCGACGATCACGGAGGCTGGCGTGTAGCCGCGATCGATGGCGGCGGTGAAAACGATCGGCTTGAACGCCGATCCCATCTGCCGCCAGGCCTGTGTCGCGCGGTTGAACTTGCTCTTCGCGAAGTCGGAGCCGCCAATCATGGCGCGGATCTGGCCGGTGCGATTGTCGATGGCCACGAGCGCGCCCTCGAGAATCGGATCCTGATCCAGGCTCGCCGTCGCGAATCGGCCGTCCTCATCGACGGTGCGCACGCGCACCTGGACGAGATCGCCGGCCTTGAGGAAATCCGGGCTCTTCTTGCGCGTCCACTCGTACCCCGATTTCGGGATCTCGACATAGTATTGGCCGGCGCGCAGAAGCAGCGATCCGGCGGGGACCGCGCGTGGTCCGCCGCTGCCCGGCGCCACGACGACCGCCGGAACGACATCGCCAACCCGGATAGGTGCCTTCCACCGATAATGCTGGAACGCATCGACCGTGGCGCCCTCACTCACCACGTTCCGGCGCGGCTTCCGGAAGCCGCGCCGCTTGTCGACCTTGCGCAGGCCCGCGTCGAACGCGGCCTCGGCCGCGCGCTGCAAGTCGACGTCGAGAGACGTGTACACCGCGAGCCCGCTTTCGTACAGCCGCTTGGCGCCGTAGCGTTCCTCGAGGTGCTGGCGGACGTCTTCCAGGAAAAATTGCGCAAAAGTATTCGTGACGGGCCGGCCGCTGGTCACGATCGGGGCGCGCTTGGCCTGATCGGCGCGCGACTGCGTGATGAACCCTTCATCCGCCATCCGTTGCAGAGCATAGTTGCGCCGGCGCTTCGTGGCATCCGGGTTCACGTACGGGCTCTGCCTCGACGGCCGCTGGATGATCCCGGCCAGCGTGGCCGCCTCTTCGAGCGTCAGGTCCTTGGCCGACTTGCCGAAGTACAAGCGCGAGGCAGCCTCGGCGCCGTAGGTGCCGTGGCCCCAGGGGATGTGATTGCAATAGAGCGTGAAGATCTCGCGCTTCGTGTAGCGCTTCTCGATTTGCACCGTCAGGAAGGCTTCCTTGACCTTCCGATCGAGCGTCTTCTCGTTGGTCAGGAAGAGGTTCCGCGCCAGTTGCTGCGTCAACGTGCTCGCTCCCGCGCGCTCGCCGCGTATCACGTCCTTGAGGGCCGTGATGATGATCCGCGGAAGGCTCAGGCCAAGGTGGGTGTCGAAGCTCTGGTCCTCGGCGGCGATGATCGCCTGGCGCAGAAGCGGGGAGATCTGATCGGCCGAGATGACGACCCGGCGCTGCGTCGCGAACTCCCCAACGACCTGGCCATCGGACGCGTAGACGCGCGTGATCGTGCTCGGCGCATAGTCGTCCAGCGCCGAAACCTGCGGCATGTCGCCGCCCGACGCGAACAGTAGACCGCTGACGCTGCCGGCCATCGCGGTGACGACAAACAGCGCCACGATCCCGACACGACGTGCAATGCGACCGACCCGCGCCAACCGTCAGCGTCCTCGAGGCATCAGCGCCGGTGATGACCGCTGCGGGGCGCGGCCTGACCGCGAGCGGCGAGCACTCGGCCGGTGCGCTCCGGGCCGGGGGTGCAGGAGGCGCCGCCGAAGGCGCCGATCGCATGGGCCCGCTCATGCGCGAGGGCGGCGGCGTGCTCGTACGCGGGACGGCATAGGGCGCATTCGTCCGCCGCACGCCATACGGCCCGTTCATGCGAGGTCCGTCCGACGGGGCGCTCATTCGCGATCCGCCGCGGGGCGCAGGCGAGCCGTATCCGGCATAGGGTGCGGCCGGGGCCCCGTAGCGCTGGCGTCCGTTCGGCATCACGGCTCGGCTCGAGGAAGCGTCGCCGCCGGGCAGATTGCGCGGCACTGCTACGCCGGCGCGCTCATAGGCGCTCGCCGGACCGCGCGTGTCGGGCGACGTCGGTGTCCCTCGGTAGTAGACGACCGGGGGCGCCATGCCCGACGGCGTCCGCGTCACGCGCGAGCCGCGCGGCGAATAACCTCGAGTCGTGTAGGCCGGTGGGGCCGACGCGGCCGGGGAGCGCACGGCCGCCGGTGGCCGGACGATTGCGGGAGACCGCACGACCGCCTGAGGTCTACTGACGCCCGATTCGGAAGCCCTGCGATGCCGCAACCGATGGCGCGTCAATTCCGCGCCGCCCGCCACTGGAGGACGCGTACGGAGAGCCGCGCGAACGATCGCCACGCGGCACGGCCGTTGGACCCGCGATTCGCGCCGACGGGGCAACGACCAACCCGCGAGGCACGGCGATATTCGGCTGTCTGTTCTGGACGACGAAGGTCGGGCCCGAGCCGCCGCGGAAGACGCGTCCATCGAGATGGGCGCGGGGGACGAACGCACGACGGCTGAACGTCCCGGAAGCCATGACGGTCCACGCGCGTCCCGGGTTGTGGTGGGCGTAGCGGCCGCCGCGTCCCCAGAACCCGAGCACCGGGCGGTTGTTCCATCCAAGCGGGCACCATCCAACGTAGCCCGGCGCCACGGCCCAATCGACCCAGGCGGCCGACCAGCCGCGCGAGGGAATCCAGAACCACGCGCCCCGCCCGCTCAGTCCCCATCGACCGTAGTGATGCGTTGGGTACGCCCATCGACCACGGCCGATGAAGGTCCACCCGAATCGCGAGAAGTAGCGCCAGTGCCCCACGTGATAGGGCCGCCACGTCGCCGCGACCGTTGGGTACCACACGTTGCCGTAGGGCGCTTCATACCCCCAGGTGCCGTCCTGATCGAACGAGTTCGAGTACGTCCTGAGGTCGGCAGGCAGGTACGACGCCGACGTGGTGCCGCGGCGGGAGTCGAGCAGGCCCTGCGACCACTCGACAAACGCGTCCGGCCGCGCAGAGTTGAACGCCATCGGCGCCGACGGCCAGTTCCCTTCATACAGGACGACCTGCTGACCCGCGCGGACTGGCGTGTCACCGCCGTCGGTGACCACGCTGACGAGCCCGCGGACCACCGCGACGTCCAGACCGTTGCGCCGGCCGTCGTTCAGGAGCGAGAGCCGGACCTCGCCGCTGCCATCGACCCGCACCGAACCCGGGGCGCTGTCGATTTGGAGCGCGCCCATCTGTCCGCCTTCGGCAAACACGACCAGGCGACCTTCGAGCAGGCGCACCACGTTGTCGCCATTGACGTCGATGGCCGTCCCCTCATCCAGATGGATGGCCGAGCCGTCCCCAAGCAGCACCTCCGCTCGGCCACGCTGGGTGCGGATTCGGTCGCCGACCACGAGCGGGGTGTTTGGCTCGGCCGCCTCACTGCCGCTCTCACGCTCGATGGACACCTGCCCGTCGGTCACGGAAAGGTGCGGCGGCGGTGGCACGGTGTCCTGAGGGAAAGCGCTGCCGGCGAAGCCAAGCACGAGGAGCGTGCCGAGAGCAGAGGCGAGGCGTGTCATCGGGTTACCTCACGACCGGACGTTCTAAACGTCGCGGGCATGATCGAGGCAGGCTGGCAGGTTGAGTATACCATCGGGCCGCACCCTTTTTACGGTGCCAGGCACTGTAAACACGAAAGCTGGTTCTTAACAGTGCCTGGCACCCGACAAACCGCAATAACGCCTGTAGATTTGCGCGGTTGACAGTGCCTGGCACTGTTAAGGCGCACAACTGCTCTTAACAGTGCCTGGCACCACAGTCCGCGCTGACAGAGGCGGACCAAGACAACGGTGCCGGCCAAGATTGACAGTAACGCACTAACATTTGATACTAAAGGTGTCCTAAGTCCACACGAGGAACCATGAGCAAAATCATCGGGATCGACCTCGGGACGACCAATTCGGTCGTCGCCGTCATCGAGGGCGGGCAGCCCGTCGTAATCACCAACGCGGAAGGCAGCCGGCTGACGCCGTCGGTGGTTGCGTTCACGAAGACCGGAGAGCGTCTCGTCGGCCAGGTCGCCAAGCGGCAAGCCGTGACCAATCCGGAGAACACGGTTTTTTCCATCAAGCGATTCATGGGGCGCAAGTTCAACGAGGTCACCGAAGAGATGACCATGGTGCCCTACCGCGTCGTGCAGGCGTCAAACGGCGACGTGCGCATCAAGGCGGCCGATCAGGAATACGCGCCGCCGCAGATTTCCGCGATGATCCTGCAGAAGTTGAAGCAGTCGGCGGAAGACTACCTCGGACAGCCCGTCACGAAGGCGGTCATCACCGTCCCGGCGTATTTCAATGATGCGCAGCGGCAGGCCACCAAGGAGGCAGGGCAAATCGCCGGCCTCGAGGTGATGCGGATTGTGAACGAGCCCACTGCCGCCGCGCTCGCCTACGGTCTCGACAAGAAGAAGGAAGAGCTCATCGCCGTCTATGACTTCGGCGGTGGCACGTTCGACATCTCGATTCTCGAAGTCGGCGACGGGGTCGTCGAGGTCAAGGCCACCCACGGCGACACGCATCTCGGCGGCGACAACCTCGATCAGCGCATCATCGACTGGATCATCACCGAGTTCAAAAAGGAAGAGGGGATCGATCTCTCGAAAGACCGGATGGCGCTGCAGCGCCTGAAGGAAGCGGCAGAGAAAGCGAAGATGGAGCTGTCCACCGTCGCCGAAACCGAGGTCAACCTGCCGTTCATCAGCGCCGATCAGACGGGCCCGAAGCACCTGGTCAAGAAACTGACGCGTGCCAAATTCGAGCAGCTCGTCGAGGACTTGCTGCAGAGGACCATCGGCCCGACGCGTCAGGCTCTCGCCGATGCGAGCGTGTCGCCCAGCCAGATCGACGAGGTGGTCCTCGTCGGCGGCTCGACGCGCGTACCCCGAGTCCAGCAAATCGTGAAGGATCTTTTCGGCAAGGAGCCGCACAAGGGCGTCAATCCGGACGAGGTCGTCGCGATAGGCGCCGCGGTGCAGGCGGGAGTCCTCGCGGGCGACGTCAAGGATCTCTTGCTGCTCGACGTCACCCCGCTCTCGCTGGGCATCGAGACGCTCGGCGGCGTGATGACGACGCTCATTGCCAGGAACACGACGATCCCGACGCGCAAGAGCGAGACGTTCTCGACTGCCGCCGACAGCCAGACGAGCGTCGAGGTGCACGTGCTGCAGGGTGAGCGGCCGCTGGCGCGCGACAACCGGACGCTCGGCCGCTTCCAACTCGCCGGCATTCCGCCCGCCCCACGAGGCGTGCCGCAGGTCGAGGTCACCTTCGATATCGACGCCAACGGGATCGTCAACGTGTCGGCGAAAGACAAGGCGACCAACAAGGAACAGAAGATCACCATCACGTCTTCGAGCGGACTGTCGAAGGACGAAGTGGACCGCATGATGCGCGAAGCCGAGTCGCATGCCGACGAAGACAAGCGCCGCAAGGAAGAGATCGAGACGCGCAATCAGGCCGACCAGGCCGTGTATGCGGCCGAGAAGTTCCTCCGGGAATCGAGCGACAAGATGCCGCCCGACGCACGCGGCGGGATCGACGCGGCGGTGACCGCGCTCAAGGACGCCATCGAGAAAGGCGACGTCGCGGCGATGAAGCAGGGACTCGAGAGCTTGACGCAGGCGCAGCACAAGGCGGCCGAGGCGATGTATCGCACGACCGGCGGGCCGTCGGAGCCGAGTCCAGGTCCGGACACCGGTGGCGGCGCGTCCCCGACCTCCGGCGGCGAGGCAAAAGACGGCGTGATCGACGCGGAGGTCGTCGACGAGAAGTAGGGGCGCATGGCAATGCGCCCCGCTGGGGTGCATCCAGGTGCCTTGACGTCGTAGGGCGCACTGGATGCTCCCGTGTTGAATGCAGCACCATCGCATGGACTTCTACATCATTCTCGGCGTCGATCGAGGCGCGTCGATCTCGGACGTCAAGAAGGCGTACCGGCGGCTCGCGCGTCGCTTTCACCCGGATGTGAATCCGGGCGATCAGCGATCCGCGATCCGGTTTCGCGAGATTGCCGAGGCGTATGCGATCCTGAGCGATCCGGATCGCCGTCGGCGGTACGACCAGGTCGGGTACGAGCCGGCGGCAGCGGAACGTGCGGCAGCCGGGTTCGAGGGGTTTGACTTCTCGGCGGCGGTCCATGCGAACCAGCAGTCGACGTTCGGGGATTTGTTCGTCGAGATGTTCCGGACCGAACCGGCACGAGCGGCAAGTCCGGAGCGCGGCGCCGACCTCCACGCCACGCTGGCCGTCAGCTTCGACGAGGCGATGGCGGGGGGCGAGTTCCGCGTGCCGATGGTCCGGCAGGCCACGTGTCGCGAGTGCGCGGGAACGGGCATTCTGTCGATCGCCGCGGCGCGTTGCCCTGCCTGCGACGGCGTCGGTACGGCGCGATCGGCTCGCGGACACATGGTCTTCACGCGTTCCTGCGGCCGGTGCAAGGGCACAGGAGTGCTCTCTCAACAGGGATGCGCCGGGTGCGGAGGACTTGGGACGGTGGCACGCAGCGAACACGTGCTGGTTCCGGTTCCTGCGGGCATCACCGAGGGCGCCCGGCTACGTGCAGGAGGGGCGGGCAATGCGGGCCGCATGGGCGGGCCACCCGGGGACGTCTACGTCACCGTCCACGTCGCCGCGCACCCGCTCTTCACGCGCGTCGGCGACGACCTGCATCTGGTTGTGCCGGTCGCGGTGCACGAGGCCGCCTTGGGCGCCAGGATCGACATTCCGGGCATCGACGGACCGACGCGGCTGCGCGTGCCGCCAGGGACGCAGTCGGGGCAGCACTTCCGGCTCGCGCGGGCGGGGCGCACCTTCGCCAAGGACGGGCCGCCGCGGCGATCTGGTGGTCGAGGTGCGGCTGATGCTGCCGACGCGTCCTCGACGAGCGGTCGAAGGTCCTGCTGCGTGAGCTTGGACTCCTGAACGGCGAAAACGTGCGGCGTCAGTTCGATGAAGCCTGGCGGCGCCCGCCGGCGCAGTCACGTGAAGCCTGACGGTTCTGGAACGGCGGATCTCGGCTCGGAGCGCGCGCGTCGCGCCGGAGAGTGAGCAACATGCCGACGAAGCGAAGCGGTAAGGCGTATTACATGATCAGCGCCGTCGCGGCGAAGTACGACATCCACCCGCAGACGCTCCGCCTCTATGAACGCGAGGGCCTCCTGAAGCCGTCGCGAACGGAAGGTAACACCCGCCTCTATTCCGAAGACGATCTCGACCAGCTCGAAACCATCCTGTCGCTGACGCGCGAACTGGGCGTGAACCTCGCAGGCGTCGAGGTCATCCTGAACATGCGCCGCAAGATGGAGCGCATGCAGCAGGAAGTCAACGAGTTCATGGCCTATGTGAAGAAGGAGCTGGCGCGCGGTCTCGGCGACTGGGAGCAGCGCCTGAGCACCGCCATGGTCAAGTCGTCGCCGACCGATCTCGTTCGAACGAATAGCGAACTTACAGGTGCGGCAGGTGCGGGTGGTGCGGGTGGTGCGAACCGTGCGGGCGATGCGAGCAGCACGGGAGATGCAGAAGACGCTGACGACGAGAGCGTCGCGTCTGTGAGTGGAACGTCCCCCAAGCGATAATGATCGCCGCGCGCGTCGCGCGCGGCGCACCTGTCGCACCCGTCGCACCTGACGCACCTGACGCACCTGTAATTCAGTCCGTGTTAGAGTCTGATTGTGGACTGCCCGCTTTGTGACGACACGGGATGGAAGCCCATCGACGTTGACGGTGTGCGGCGTGTCACGCGATGCGACTGCTGGCGCGCGAAGCTCGGGGAGACGCTCCTCGCCGACGCGCGAATCCCGCGCAGATATCAGCACTGCGATCTTCAGGCATTCATCACCTACCCCAACGAGAGGCTGCTGAACGTCGTCAAGCGGACGAAGCGGTTCGCCGACGAGTTTCCGGTGGTCGACAAGGGATTGTTCTTCGTCGGGCCGCCCGGCATCGGCAAGACCCACCTGGCCGTGGCCGTCCTGCGGCAGGTCGTCCAGACGAGCGGCGCGCGGGGGATCTTCTACGACACGCGCGAGCTGTTGCGCGTGATCCGCAGCACGTACGATCCGGTCGTCCGTGCCACGGAGGTCCAGGTCCTGCAGCCCGTCATCGCGGCCGACCTGCTCGTGCTCGACGATCTCGGCGCCGAGAAGACGTCGGAATGGGTCGAGGAAACCCTCAACTTCATCGTCAACGAGCGATACAGCCAGCGCCGGGCCACCATCTTCACGACGAACTACGAGGAGAAGGAAGATCGCGACGATCCCAATTCGCTCCTGGGACGCGTAGGCTTCCGGATGCACTCGCGGTTGTATGAGATGTGCGAGTTCCTGGAGTTCGAGGGCGCCGACTTCCGCCATGCCGAGCCGAATTCCGGTCCGAACGAGCTCATGGCGCTCTGGAAGAACATGAAGCGTCCAGGCAAGCTCCCGTCCCGAAGCGGGGGACCCCTTCGCGCCCAGCTGCAGCAGCGCGAGCCACGAGAGAAGTCGGACAGCAAGGGCGAGCTGAAGTGGAGCGGGGGGAAGGCGGGGAGCTGACCTCCAGAAGAAATCGAGAACTCGAGAAACCGAGAAGAAGATCGCGCGCAGGTGCTTGAAACGTTACCGCTCGGCCTCTACCTCCACATCCCCTTCTGCGCGCACATCTGCAACTACTGCAACTTCAACCGCGGCCTATTCGACGAGGGCCTGAAGCGCCAGTACGTAGCCGCGCTCGAGCAGGAGATTCGTGCGGCCGCCGATGGAGCTGAGGCCGACACTATCTTCTTTGGCGGCGGCACGCCGTCGCTCCTCGAACCCGAGGAAGTCGCGCAGCTCGTGCGCGCCTGCCGAGAGTCGTTCGACCTCGCGCCGCTGTCGGAAATCACCCTCGAGGCCAATCCCGAAACCGTCTCCGTGGGTCGGATGCGCAGCTATCGTGACGCGGGCATCAACCGCGTCAGCCTCGGTGTCCAGTCGCTCCACGACACTGAGCTTGCCAGGCTCGGCCGCCAGCACAGCGCCGATCGCGCGCGCCAGGCGCTCGCCGACACCCGCGAAGCAGGAATCGACAACGTCAGCCTCGATCTGATGCTCTGGCTGCCGCAACAGCGGCTGACCCAGTGGCAGGCCACCATCGAAGGCCTCATAGAGCTCTCGCCGGACCACGCCTCGCTCTACCTGCTCGAGCTCTATCCGAACGCCCCTCTTCGCGAAGAGATGGCGCGCCAGCAGTGGTCGCTGGCCCCTGATGACGATGCGGCGGACATGTACCTATGGGCGATGGCTCGCCTGTCGGACGCCGGGTACGATCAGTACCGAGATTTCCAACGTTGCCCGGGCCGGTCGCGCCGCTCGTCACAATCTGAAGTACTGGCAAGACGGATCGTGGATTGGATTCGGGTGCGGGGCGCACTCGACGCGAGGAGCGTGGCGGTGGTCGAACCTCTCGGCGACGGCCGACTACATCGCTCGAGTCTCGGCCGGCGCATCGCCCGCCGCCAACCGGCGCGAGCGGTCTCACCGCGAACGGCTCGAGGACGCGCTGTTCACAGGGCTGCGCCTGACGGAGGGTCTGGACCTCGATCGCGTCGGCGCGCGCTACGACGTAGAGGCCTGGGAGCGCTACGGCCCCGCTCTCCAGCCACATGCCGCCGCCGGGCGTCTACTCATAGACGGCCACCGAATCCGGCTGACACGGACCGGGATGCTGGTCGCCAACGATGTCATGACGGTCTTCATCTAGCGGTATCCGATGCGATGATCGGTACGCTACAGTAGGGCCTTTCCGGAGGAGGAAATTCGATGACAGGATTCGACTGCCGGCCGGCAAAAGGCCGCCGGTACACTCTCGGGGCCTTTCTGCTCGCCGCCGGGCTCGCCTGTGTCACATCGGCCCAGGCCTTTGCCCAGGAGCCCGCCCAGCCGCCTGCCCAACCCGGACAGCCGCCCGCGCAACCGACGCCTGCGCCGCCGGCGGCCCCGGCCACGCAGCCGCCTGCCGCGCAGCCGAACCCCTTCATGTTCAACAGCGACGCGGCGATGCTGACGTTCTTCATCAAGCCCGACAAGGCGGGTGACTTCGAAAAGGTCATGGCCAAGCTGCACGAGGCGCTCGCGAACAGCGACAAGCCCGAACGCAAGCAGCAGGCGGCCGGTTGGAAGCTGTACAAGGCCACTGAAGCCGGGCCGAACGGGACCGTGCTCTACATCAACTTCCTCTCGCCCGCACTGAAAGGGGCCGACTACACGATCTCGAAGATTCTCGCGGAGGTCTTCCCCCAGGAAGTGCAGCAGCTCTTTCCGTTATATCGCGATGCGTTTGCGGGACTGAGCCGGGCAGAACTGGGCCTCGTGCAGGACTTCAGCACGCCCGCCACCAAGCAGCCCGCCCAGTAGGACGCACACGGGTAGGGCCGAGCGAGTCCTCGGCCCTACACCGATTGGCGTGTCGCGTCGCCAGGGACGCATGGCAGCGCGCCCTTGGCCCTCAGAAGGCGATGTTCAGCCCGACGCTGAACCGCTGCGGCTTCTGGTAGACAGAGTCGCCGCCGAATTTGAACACGCGATAGTCGAGCCGCACCCTCAGCGGACCGACCAGCTCGATTTTCGCGCCGCCGCCGATATTGCTGCCGACGCCGGTCTCCTGCACGTCGAGCGGATCGAATCGTTCCCGGAAAAACCCGCCGCCCGCGGTCGCGTACAGCTGCGTGCGCGGAATGACGCCGCGAGGGGTCTGGACGAGGACGTTGAACATTCCAGTCCGCACCGACGGCGCACAGTCGAGCGCTATCTGCGACAGGCACTCATCGTCGCCTCGAGCCTGCGAGTACTCGAATTCGAAGCCGAGGATCAGCAGGCCCGTCCCGATGGACACGCCCGTCGCGGCTCGCGTCGCGGGGGAGGTCTGGGCGCCGACGAAGGCGGTCAGGTCCGCGCGTGCAGGCACGGCGCTGGCAGCGAGCGCCAGCAGGGAGAGTCCAAGCAAGCGGAGAAGACGCATCCTGGAGTCGCGCGTTCCTTCCAGGGCCGGAATGGCCCGAACCCCAATGATATGATCACGCGCCGCATCGCCGAGGCCCCTGCGTGAACTTTCGACTGAGTGACGAGCAGCAGCTCCTGCGTCAGAGCGTCCGTGAGTTTGCCGACGCCGAGATTCGCCCGCACGTCCGCGAGTGGGACGAAGCGCAGCGGTTTCCGGCCGAGCTCCTGCCGAAGCTGGCAGCGCTTGGCCTGATGGGTGTGCAGTTTCCCGAGCGCTATGGCGGCGCGGGGATGACGGCCATCGACTACTGCCTCTGCATCGAAGAGCTCTCGAGGGTCGACCCCTCGGTGGCGCTATCGGTCGCCGCGCATAACGGCCTCGGTCCGGCCCACATCTCGATGTTCGGAAGCGACGCCCAGAAAGAGCGCTGGCTCGTCCCGCTTGCGCGCGGCGAGAAGCTCGGCGCATGGGCCCTGACCGAACCGGACGCTGGCAGTGACGCGGCGGGCACGCGGACCACCGCCTCACAAGAGGGCGATGTCTGGGTGCTGAACGGCACGAAAACTTTCATTACGCACGGCGCCAGCGCCGACGTGATGGTCGTGATGGCGTCGACCACCAGGAGCCGCGGCGCGAAAGGCATCTCGGCGTTCGTCGTCGAGCGCGGTGCGCCGGGGTTCGCAGCAGGCCGCAAGGAAGACAAGCTTGGCATGCGCGCCAGCGAGACGACGGAGGTGCGCTTCGAACGGTGCGTCGTGCCCGCGAGATCACATGCTCGGCGAGGAGGGGCAGGGCTTCATCCAGGCCCTTCAAGTGCTGGACGCGGGACGGATTGGCATCGCCGCGCTCTCGGTTGGTCTGGCGCAAGGGGCCTTCGAGGCCGCGCGCCACTACGCGCTGAACCGCCGCCAGTTTGGTCAGCCCATTGCGTCGTTCCAGGCCATTCAATGGAAGCTGGCCGATATGGCCACCCGCATCGAAGCGGCCCGGCTGCTGACCTATCGCGCCGCGTATCTCAAGGATCAGGGCCGCAGGACGACGCTCGATTCCGCGATGGCGAAGCTGTATGCGAGCGAGATTGCGGTGAGAGCGGCGGAGGATGCCGTGCAGATCCACGGCGGCTACGGCTTTGTGAAAGATTACCCGGCCGAAAAGTTCTTTCGAGACGTGAAGCTCACCACCATCGGGGAAGGCACGAGCGAGATCCAGCGTCTGGTCATCGCGCGGCAACTGCTTGGCTGATTCCGCCGTGACGGTTGCGCCGCTGGCCGATCGCGTCCGCTCGGGAGATACGAGAGCCCTCGCGCGCGCGCTCTCGCTCGTCGAGGACGGAGCCCCCGAAGGCTCCTCACTGATCGCGACCCTGTTCCCGGCGACCGGCAACACATGGAGGATCGGCGTCACGGGCCCGCCCGGTGCCGGCAAGAGCACCCTGGTGGACCACCTTGCGCGGGCGCTGCGCGCGCGCGGCGCGACCGTCGGCATTCTCGCGGTCGATCCGACCAGCCCCTTCACGGGCGGCGCTCATTCTCGGCGATCGCGTCCGCATGCAGAGCCATGCCGGCGATCCGGGCGTCTTCATCCGCAGCATGGCCACCCGCGGGCATCTCGGTGGTCTGGCTCGCGCTACGGCCGACGCGGCGCTCGTGCTCGACGCTGCCGGCCGCGACTATGTCATCATCGAGACGGTCGGTGTCGGCCAGGACGAGATCGCCATCGTCGGTCTCGCCGACGTATCGGTCGTGACCCTGGTGCCGGGCGCGGGCGACGAAGTGCAGGCGCTGAAAGCGGGGATCATGGAGATCGCGGATATCTTCGTGGTCAACAAAGCCGACCGCGAGGGTGCGGCTCGGATGGTCTCATCGATCCAAGCCATGCTTGCGCTGCAGGCCGTGCCTGCCGGCGGGTGGGTGATTCCGGTCCTCAAGACCGAAGCGACGCGCGGCATCGGCATCGTGGAGCTTCTCGACGTTCTCGATCGGTTCCGCGCGTCGGCGCCCTCGGTGGTTGCCAGCCGCCGAGCCGCACGCAGCCGATTTCAGCTCCACGATCAACTGGTCGGAGTATTTCTGGATCGGGTGGCGTCGATGGTGACGGCCGCGGAGCTCGACGACGTTGCCGAGCGAATCGCGGCGAGGGCCATCGACCCGCGCACCGCCGCGGCGCAGATTCTGTCGCGCGTCTGCGGGCCCAGGTAAAGCGTGATGAAAGCGACCCTCGATCACATCGGCGTTGCGGTTCGAGATCTCGACGAGGCACTGCGGTTCTACCGCGACGCGCTTGGCCTTGACGTCTCGGCGCCGGTCGAGGTGTCGACCGATCATGTGCGTGCGGTGTTCGTCCCGGTCGGATCGTCGTCGATCGAGTTGCTCGAGGCGACGAGTCCCGAATCGCCCATCGCTAGGGCGATCGAGCGTCGCGGCGAAGGCCTGCATCACGTGACGCTGGCTGTCGACGATCTGCAGGCCGCGCTGGCGCAGCTGAAGGCACGGGGCGTGCGGCTCATCGACGAAACGCCGCGTCCCGGCGTGCACAACTCGCGTGTGGCCTTCGTGCATCCCTCGAGCACTGGCGGCGTGCTGCTCGAACTGAAGGAAGGGCAACGTTCGTCGGGAGATCCGGCCTGACGTGAGTCTGCCGTCTCTTACGATCGGTCATTTCTCTCTGACGCCCGTCGTCGACGGCTTTTTCGCGCTCGATGGCGGCGCGATGTTTGGCGTGGTGCCGAAGCCGCTCTGGGAGAAGGTCGCGCCGCCCGACGACCGCAACCGGATCCGCCTGGCAATGCGTCCCTGGCTCGTCCGCGACGGTGCCCGCAGCGTCCTGATCGATGCCGGCGCCGGCGACAAGCTCGATCAGAAGGCCGTCGCCATCTACGGCCTGGATCGCGCGCACAATCTGCACCACTCGCTGGCCGATGCCGGCGTCGCGCCCGACGAGATCGCCCTCGTCGTGGCGTCGCACCTGCACTTCGATCACGCCGGCGGCTTCACCTCGCCTGCTCCGGACGGGCCGGCGGCACCGCGGTTCCGAAACGCGCGCTACTCGATCCGGCGCGGCGAGTGGGACGATGCGCATCACCCGCACGAGCGGAACCGCGCGAGCTACTTCCCCGAAAATTATGCGCCGCTTGCTGCGGCCGGCCTCGTCGACTTCGTCGATGACGACACCGAAGTCGCGCCTGGCATCTCGGTGCGGCGCACGGGCGGCCACACGATGCACCATCAGATCGTCACGATCGAAGCGGACGGCCGCGCGGCGGTGTTCGCGGCGGACCTGCTTCCGACCTCGGCGCATGTGCCGCTGCCGTACATCATGGCCTACGACCTCTATCCGATGGACACGCTGGCCTTCAAGCGCGCGTTTCTCCGGGAGGCGATCGAGCGCGAGTATTTGATTCTGTTCGAGCACGATCCGACGATTGCGGCAGGCTACATACGCGATCGCAACGGAAAGTTATGGGTCGAAGAAGTGCTAAGTGGTGAGTGCTAAGTGCCAAGTGGAGTGGAAAGTGGCAAGTGGAGTGAAGGTAGCAACCCCCCGAGCCTGTCGAGGGGTGCGCCCCGCGAGCGTGTCACAGACAGACGTAGGGGCGCACTGCGTGCGCCCCGCCAACGGTGCTTCCGAAAGGGAGATTGAATGCGTGCGGAGATAGGAATCATCGGGGGCAGCGGGCTCTACGACATGCCCGAATTGAGCGACCGTGAAGAGGTGACCCTGCAGACGCCGTTCGGCGATCCGTCGGGCGCCTACGTGCTCGCGACGCTGCGCGGCCGCCGGGTCGCGTTTCTGGCACGCCATGGTGCGGGGCATCGCATCAGCCCTTCAGAGCTGAACTTCCGCGCGAACATTTTTGGCATGAAGCGGCTCGGGGTCACTGCCATCCTCTCGGCCAGCGCGGTCGGTAGTCTGAAGGAAGAGCTCAAGCCGCTCGACATCGTCATCCCCGATCAGTTCATCGACCGGACGCGAGGCAGAATCAGCACCTTCTTCGGCCGCGGCCTCGTGGCACACGTGGGCTTCGCCCACCCGATCTGCAAAGTCGTCGCGGGAGTCGCGGCGACTGCAGGCGAGAAGGCCGGCGCGACCGTGCATCGCGGCGGGACTTACGTCTGCATGGAAGGGCCGCAGTTCTCGACGCTCGCGGAATCGCGTCTCTACCGGTCGTGGGGCGCGGACATCATCGGCATGACGAATCTGCAGGAAGCCAAGCTCGCGCGCGAGGCCGAGATGTGCTATGCGACCATCGCGCTCGTCACGGACTACGACTGCTGGCATCCGGATCACGATGCGGTAACCGTGGAGATGGTCGTCGCCACGCTGATGCAGAACACGAAGACCGCGCAGCGGCTCATTGCCGACGCGGTGGAGCACGTGCCGGCCGAGCGCCCTTGCGCGTGCGGCCGGGCCCTGGAATCGGCGATCATCACGCGGCCGGAAGCAATTCCGTCGGCGGTGAAGCAGGAGCTGTCGCCGATCATAGAGAAATACCTGCAGTGCTGAGTGCTAAGCGGAAAGTGCCAAGAGTGGGAAGTGAGCAGTGACAAGCTTGGGGGCAAAGGTGACAGTCGTTCGGGGCCCCTATGTTGCGATTCAGCTCCCACTTCTCACTTTTCACTTCTCACTCCACTTAGCACTTCGCACTCCGCACTTGGCACTTCGATAAGGGGTTCAATGAGTATCGTCGTCACCGGTTCGATCGCCTACGACTACCTGATGTCGTTTCCCGGCAAGTTCACCGAGCACCTGCTCCCCGAGCACTTCCAGCGCGTGAGCCTGAGTTTCCTGGTGGACACCATGGACAAGCGGCGCGGCGGGTGTGCGCCGAATATCGCCTACACGCTGGCGCTGCTGGGCGAACGTCCGAAGCTGATGGCCACGGCAGGCCAGGACTTCGGGGAGTATCGCCAGTGGCTGGACGCCGCCGGCGTCGACACGTCGCTGGTGGGTGAGGTGCCGGACAAATTCACGGCGTCGTTTTTCTGCAGCACCGACATGGTGAACAACCAGATCGCGTCCTTTTACACGGGCGCGATGGCGAATGCCGCGGAGCTGTCGTTTCGCACGGCGGGTGATGTGACGCTGGCCATCATCGCCCCCAACGATCCGCAGGCGATGCTCCAATACGCCGAGGAGTGCCGCACGCTGGAGATACCGTTCATCTTTGATCCCGGGCAGCAGTGCGCGCGCATGTCGGGGCCGGAGCTGGCCGACGCGCTGAACGGTGCCAGCGTCCTCATCCTGAACGACTACGAGCTGGAGTTGCTGCGTCAGAAGACCGGCCTGGACGAGCCCGCGCTCATCGAACGCACCGGCACGCTGGTCGTCACGCGAGGCGAGCACGGCTCATCGATCCTGACGGCCGGCGCCGAGATTCGCGTGCCCGCGGTCATGCCTCATCGAATCGCCGATCCCACAGGCGTCGGCGACGCGTTCCGCGGCGGCTTCATGAAAGGGCTGGCCAGGGGGCTCGGTCTGGAAACATCGGCCAGATTGGGGAGCGTGGCGGCGACCTACGCGCTTGAGCACCTGGGCGGGTCGAGCCACGCATATACGTGGGCGGAATTCGCGGCGCGATACGAGGAGAGTTTCGGGCCGCTGGCGGCGCGCTGACCGGCGGGGCTAAAGCCCCGCCTCCACAAAACCGTTAGGGGAGGCCGGCGGCAAACCGCGTCTTCGCGGCGGCGAGGATCTGCGCGAACTTGGCCTGTGCCAGGTTCCACTCGGTCTCGAGAAGCGCCTGCCGTGCGTCGGAAAGCTCGATGGTCGTGATGAGGCCGTTCTCGTAGGACACCTGCGCGATGGCCAGGCTCTCGCGAGCCAGATCGAGCGCCTTCCGCTGTGCCTCCACGACCTCTCGCGAAGAGGTCCATTGCGTGTACGCCGATGTGACTTCGAGTCGGCCATTGTCGAACGCGGCGTCGAGACCATTGATGGCCTGGCGGACCTGCGCCTTGGCTATCGTCCGGAGTGCAATGGCCCCTGGCGCCGCGAACAGCGGCACGCGCAGCGCGAGCCCGACCGAGTGGATCCGATTGATCGGATCGAGAAACGCTCCGCCGATCGAGTCTTCCTGATACTGCAGGTTGCCGTTCAGCCAGAAGCTAGGGCGCATCTCGCCGGACGCGAGCGCGACGGAGCGCTCCGCCATATGGCGCTCGGCCTCAATCGCGCGCAGATCGGGCCGTCGATCGAGCCCGCTCAGGAGCTCGGCCTGGCCGGGAATCTCATCGATTTGCTCGAGAGACCCCTGCAGCGTGACGAGTGTCTGGGGCGGAAGGGACAAGACGGTCCGAAGCGCCTTGTAAGGGCAAATACTTATAGACAGATACTTTCGGGTGCGTCGGGTGCGTCGGGTGCGTCGGGTGCGTCGGGTGTGTCGGGTGCGTCGAGGGCATCGGCGCCCCAGGTGCGTCGAGTGCGACCGGTGCCTCAGGTGCGACTGGTGCCCCTCTCGCATCTTGGGATATCGCAAGCCGCACCTGTCGCACCCGTCGCACCCCTCGCACCAGTCGCACCTGACGCACCCGTCGCACCTGTCGCACCTGTCGCACCCGTCGCACCTGCCGCACCTGCCGCACCTGCCGCACCCGTCGTACCTGCCGCACCCGTCGCACCTGCCGCACCCGTCGCACTGCCGCACCCGCCGCACCTGCCGCACCTGCCGCACCCGTCGCACCTGTCGCACCCGTCGCACCCGCCGCACCCGTCGCACCCGTCGCACCCGCCGCACCCGTCGCACCTGTCGCACCCGTCGCACCCGTCGCACCCGCCGCACCCGTCGCACCCGTCGCACCTGCCGCACGCGTCGCACCTGACGTTGCCCCCGTCGCAGGCGAGCCGTTCTGTTGTCCGGTGTCGACTTTTGGCAGCGGCCGTCGGCCCCCCGTCCCCTTCACGCGGTTGCCCCCGCCTTGAGGCTTCGTCACGCCGTGCGCGCCTCGCGGTTCGGGCGCGCAACATCTCTGGGAAATCCGACCACAGCCGCGGGCCTCGCTACGAAGGCCGCCTCGGGCGCCTGGCAAACTCAGTAGAGGTACGTCGATTGCACTGCGACCGATTGACGCCGCCGCGGCTCGCCGCGGTCAAGGAGTTCACGTGTCGTAGATCCGGTGTCGAGACGGAAGGGGAGCGCCATCGTGCCCAGTTACATTTCGTTCGCGACCGCCATTCTGGTGTCCGGCCTTGCCTCGCCGGCCTTCTCGCAGAGTGCCGACGTCGTCCCGATTGCCTCCTCCAGCGCGATGCTCCCGACCGGCTCCGCGCGCCCCGCATTTCAGAGCGGCGTCGATCTCGTGGCGCTTACCGTCACAGTGACCGACAACGCGAATCAATACGTGCGCGATCTCGCCCAGGGCGACTTCACGGTCTTCGAGGATGGCGTCGCGCAACCACTCACATTCTTCGGATTGTCCAACGTGCCGCTCGATCTCGCGCTGCTGGTCGACACGAGCGCCAGCATGCAGCCTCAAATGGCGGCGGTCCGGCAGGCCGCGTCGGGCCTGCTTCGGACGCTGAAGTCCGGGGATCGTGCATCCCTGGTCGAATTCAGGGATCAAGTGGCAGTCAGCCAGCCCATGACCGATGACCTCGACCGGGTTGCGACGGCGCTCGCCGGCCTCAGCGCGCGCGGGGGCACGTCGCTCTACAACGCGCTGTACGTCACGCTTCGCGACTTCCAGAAGGCAGCGGTCACTCTCACGGCTGTTCGGCGCAAAGCGATTGTCGTGCTCTCGGATGGGGCCGACACCGGCAGCCTGATCTCTTTCGATGACGTGATTGATCTGGCGCGCCGGACGGGTGTCACGGTGTACACGGTCGCCCTTCAGTCCGAGATGGACCGGCTGCGTCAGGCGACGACCCGGCGCCGATATTTCTCGCAGGCCGACTACGCGATGCGAGCGCTCGCCCAGGAGACGGGCGCGCAGGCGTTCTTTCCGGAGACCGGCGCCGACGTGCGCGGCGTCTACGAAGCGATCGCTTCCGAGCTGGCGTGCCAGTATGCGCTCGGCTACTCGTCCCGCAACCCCGCGCGCAACGGCGCCTGGAGACGGCTCGTCGTGCGAGTCGCCAATCGTCCGGGGATTCGCTCGCGCACGCGCACCGGGTATTTCGCCGGCGCGGGGGTGCGTGTGCTCGCGGCGATGAACGACTGAGATCCCGGCGCACCGCACTCGCTGGACGGGTTCGGAGGGCCTGCGCGCAGTCGAAGGACAGTACGCTCTTACGCTGCCCGTCCCCGCGCCACTACGGTATCCTCCTCAACATGCTCGTGACCGGCCGCCGTGCGGCCCTCGCACTCGCGGGTCTCGCCGTCGCCGCCGGAATGACCCTGCCCTGGGTAGCCTGCGTCCGGGAGTCGCGCCACTGGCCCGTCGCCCGAGCGGCGTTCGCCGCATACGCCGTGGGTGGCCTCGTTTGTCATCAGCGGCCGGAGCGATCGTTTGTTTCATGCGGGCACGCGTGGCCGGTGTGTGGACGTTGCGCAGGCATCTACCTCGGCGCGGCCGCCGGGGTCCTGTTCATCGGCGTTCGCCGCGGCGGCATCGCCCGTGCGGTACCGCCGCGCCACTGGCGCCGACGTCTTATCCTGGCGGCGCTGCCGAGCGCCGTTCTCTGGGCGGGCGAGGTCGTCCTGCGAGTGGACCCGGGGACGCTTGTCCGATTCGTTGGTGCGCTACCTGCGGGTGCCGGCGGCGCGGCATGGCTTATGGCCGTGGCACGGGGGGACCTGCTGTAGACTGGACGTGTGCGAGCGACGACCATCGAACGGGCGCAAGGCGCCAACCCTGTGCTCGTGGGCCTCGTGGCGTGGCTCATTCCAGGGGCCGGTCATCTCTGGGCGGGACAACGCGGAAAGGGGCTCATCTTCTTTCTCGTGCTGCCGGTGATGTTTGCCCTTGGGCTGGCGCTCGAAGGGCGCCTGTTTCCCTTCGAGATCGGCCAGCCACTCGTGGCACTGGCGGCCTTTGCGGACATTGGCATAGGCGCCCCTTACTTTCTGGCCAAGGCGCTCGGCCATGGCGCAGGCCGCGTGGTGGCGGTCACCTACGAATACGGCAACACGTTTGTCATTGTCGCGGGCCTCTTGAACCTGCTCGTCGTGTGCGACGCCTGGGACATCGCAAGCGGCCGCAAGTAGGCCGAAGAGGAGCCGAGCCCGGGTCGTGCACAGCCATTTCCTGCTTCTGATCCTGTTTGCGCTGTTCGTGTCGGTGGTCTTCGCGGCCCTGCTCCGCGACGAGCCTCGGGCGCAGGTCCGCTTCGGCGTCGTGATGTTCGGCGGGTTCGTGCTCGGAGCCGTGGTGCTCGGCTGGCTGATGTATCCGATTCCGCTCTAGCGGCTGTCCGCGCCCCTTGTGCCCGACACCTCCCAGCACGAGCCGCGCCGTGGCGCGACGTCCGGTCAATTCGCCTGGCTGTGGATCCCGGTCATCGCCTACGCCGCGGTCATTTTCATCTTGTCCTCCATCAGCGAGACACCGTCGCTTCCCGAAGGTATCAGCGACAAAGGTGTGCATGGTGGCCTCTACGGCGGGTTCGCGCTCGTGATCGTCCGCGCGCTGGCGGGAGGGCGATGGTCGGGAGTGACGTTCCTGACCGCGTGCCTGGCCGTTGTGCTTGCCGTGATCTACGGCGTGTCGGATGAGATCCATCAGTCGTTCGTTCCAGGGCGGACGGCCGACGCCGCTGACGTCGCGGCCGATGCATGGGGTGCGGCAGTGGCTGCGGGCGTCGCGTGGATCATCGCGTGGTTGGGTTCACGGGGCGCGGGCGCTAGAATCTAGACTCCAGGACGCGAATGACGCACGAGATGCTGATCGTCGAGCGGGACGGCCCGGTGCTCGTCATCACGATCAATCGCCCGAAGGCGCTCAACGCGCTCAATCGTGCGGTCGTCGACGAACTGTCCGCGATCGTCGACGAGGCATCGGCTGACAAGAGCGTACGTTGCCTCATCGTCACCGGAGCCGGGGAGCGGGCATTCGTCGCGGGCGCAGACATCGCGGAGCTCGCCGCGCTGACGCCGGAGTCGGCCCGAGCGCTCGCCCGGCGAGGGCAGGACGTGTTCGCGCGGTTGGAGAATCTGGGGAAGCCGTCGATTGCCGCGATCAACGGCTTCGCGCTTGGCGGCGGGTGCGAGCTGGCAATGGCGTGCACGCTTCGGCTGGCCGCTCAATCGGCCGAGCTCGGCCAGCCAGAGATTGATCTGGGCCTGTTGCCGGGGTTTTCTGGGACTCAGCGACTCACGCGGCTGGTGGGGAAGGGCCGCGCCCTCGAACTGCTGCTGAGCGGACGACGGATACCGGCCAGCTGAGGCCGAGCGAATCGGCCTCGTCAATCGCGTCGTGCCGGCGGAGCGGCTGGCTGAGGAGGCGCGGGCGCTTGGGCAGGAGCTTGCGCGGAAGTCCCCGGCGGCGTTGCGCTACATCCTCACGGCGGTGCACGAGGGGGCGGATCTGCCGCTCGCGATCGGCAGCACCATCGAAGCGGCGCTGTTTGGACTCGCCGCCGCCACGAGCGACATGAAGGAAGGCACCCGCGCGTTTCTGGAAAAGCGACGACCGCAGTTCACTGGAGAATAGGGCGCACGGGATGCGCCCGGTGGGGTGCATCCGGATGACCGCAGCGCACGGCCATGCGCCGTCTGCGTGCCCGCCACTGATCGATACCAACGACATGCACACCCTCGAAGGCACCCACACTGCGAAGGGATTCCGGTTCGCCGTGGTCGTCGCGCGCTTCAACGACTTCATCACGGAGCGGCTTCTCGCCGGCGCGCTCGAGGCGCTCTCGGCGGCCGAGATCTCGTCGCACGACGTCACGGTCCTTCGTGTGCCCGGCAGCTACGAGATACCGATTGCGGCCCAGCGCGCGGCCGAAACCGGTCGCTTCGACGGCATCATCTGTCTCGGCTGCCTGATTCGCGGTGAAACCCCGCACTTCGACTACATTGCGCAGGCCGTCTCGCACGCGCTGACTCATGCCGCCGCGGCCACGGGCGTGCCGATGGCGTTCGGGCTGCTCACGACGAACTCGGCCGAAGAAGCGCTGGCGCGCGTGCCGGCCGGGTCCGGCAACAAGGGCTGGGAAGCGGCCATGGCCGGCGTCGAGATGGCGACGCTGCTCGCGCGCCTCGGCGACGGACGTCCCGGAGCGGGCGCGTGACCGATCCAGGTCCGGCGTGGCAGTGGGCCCGGCAGGCGCGCGATGTGGCCATTCAGATGCTCTATCAATGGGAAATTGGGCGGCTCACCGTTCCGGAGGTGGCAGAGTCCTTCTGGCGGATCGGCGAAATCGATGAGACGATCCCCGATCGGGCCCGCGAACGCGCGGCCGCCCTGGTGCGGGGCACCGTCGAGAGCGTCGGCCGAATCGATCAGATTCTGGAAGACGCGTCTCGGAACTGGCGCCTCGATCGAATGCCGGTCATCGATCGTCTGATTCTTCGACTCGGGATCTACGAGCTGCTGCACGATCCCGCGACTCCGGGAGCGGTCGTGATCGACGAGGCGCTCGAGCTGGCGCGCCGGTTCAGCGCCGAGGAAGCCGTCCCCTTCATCAACGGCGTCCTCGACGCGGTGAAACAGCGGATCGAACGCGGCGAGATCGCCGCCGGCCCGACAACATCATGAGCCAGGTAGACGAACAGATCGAGCAGCGGCGTCAGCATCTCGAAGCCATCGCGGCGCTCGGCGTGCCGCACGTATCCGCACCGATTCGATCGAACCGACACGATCGCGGCGCTGGTGACGGCGCACGGCGAGAAGAGCGCCGAAACACTCGAAGCCGAACGGATCCAGACGGTGACGGCCGGGCGGATTCTGGCGATCCGCAGCTTCGGCAAGGCGAATTTCCTGGTGCTCTCCGACGGCCTGCATCGCGTGCAGGCGTACATTCGCCAGGATGCGGTGGCCGAGCGCGACTTCCAGATCTTCAAGCTGCTGGACTTCGGCGATCACGTCGGCGTCGAGGGCCACCTGTTTCGCACGCGGACGGGCGAGCTGACCGTCTGGGCGACGCGGCTCGTGTTCCTCGCCAAATGCCACCTGCCGCTCCCCGAAAAGTGGCATGGCCTGCAGGATGTGGAGATTCGCTATCGGCAGCGGTACCTCGATCTGATCGTCAATCCGGACGCGCGCCGGGTCTTCGAAGTGCGCGCGAAGGCGGTTTCGACCATTCGAAGGTTTCTCGACGCTCGCGGGCTTTCTCGAAGTCGAAACACCGGTCATGCAGCCGATAGCGGGCGGCGCCGCCGCGTTGCCTTTCGTCACGCACCACAATGCGCTCGACATGGACCTGTTTCTCCGCATCGCGCCGGAGCTGTATCTGAAGCGGCTGGTCGTCGGCGGCATCGAACGGGTCTACGAGCTGGCGCGCAACTTCCGGAACGAAGGTGTGTCGACGAAATACAATCCCGAGTTCACGATGCTCGAGTTCTATTGGGCATACGCGGACTATCAGGATCTGATGGCGCTGACCGAAGAGATGCTGGTCACCGTTGCGCGCGAGGCGGTTGGCGCCGAGGAAGTGGTTTTCAACGATCAGGCCATCTCGTTCCGGGCGCCGTTCCGACGGTTGTCGCTGCGGCAGTCGGCCGCCGAGGAAGCGTCGCGCCGGCTCGGTACGACGGTCACGTGAAGCCGACCTGCGCAACGCCGAGACGTCGCGCGCCATCGCCGGCCAGCTCGGGATCGATCTCGCGCCATCGACCACAGCGGGGAAGGCGGCGACGGAGATCTTCGAAAAGCTGTGGGAGCAGGATCTCGTGCAGCCCACGTTCGTCTACGACTTTCCAACCGAGGTGTCGCCGCTGTCGAAGCAGAAGGCCGACGATCCCGACACGGTCGAGCGGTTCGAGCTCTACATCGGCGGCTTCGAGGTCGCCAACGCCTTCAGCGAGCTGAACGATCCGATCGAGCAGCGGCGTCGCTTCGAGCAGCAGCTCGAGGAGAAACGCAAGGGTGACGCCGAAGCGCACGCCATGGATGAAGACTACGTGCGGGCGCTCGAGTACGGGCTGCCGCCGACGGGCGGCGAAGGGATTGGCATCGATCGGCTCGTGATGGTGCTCACGGGGAGTCCCTCCATCAGGGACGTCATTCTGTTCCCGCACATGCGGCGGCGGGAGTGAATGGGGGGCCTGTAGCCCGTATTCCCCATGCCTTTCGAACTCCACATCGCGCTCCGCTACCTGCTCGCTCGCCGCAAGCAGGCCTTCATCTCCGTCATCTCGCTCATCTCCACGCTGGGCGTGACGGTCGGTGTGAGCGCGCTCATCATCGCGCTGGCCTTGATGACCGGGCTCCAGGGGGAGCTGCGCAATCGCATCCTTGGGGCGACGGCGCACGTCTATGTCTGGAAGAGAACCGGTTTCACCGATCTTCGGGCGGAAGTCGCGAAGCTGCGGGCCGTGCCCGGTGTCATCGGCGCCGCGCCGACGATTCAGGGCAAGGGGCTCGTGCAGAACGAGAAGGGCGAACAGTTCATCAGCCTCAAGGGCATCGATCCTGTCCTCGAGCCGAGCGTCACCGATCTCGGCGGCGCGATGATCGAGGGGAAGATCGACGCGATCACGGCGCCTGACACGCCCGAGCGTCCGCCGGGGATCCTGATTGGCGCGGACCTCGCGAAGGAGCTCGACCTCAGGCTGGGCGATTCGGTCACCGTGCTCACCGCCGAGGGCACGCTCTCTCCGATGGGGTGGATGCCGCGCGCGCGGCGGCTGCGGGTCGTCGGGAATCTTCCGGCTCGGATTGTACGAATACGATGCCGCGTCGGGCTTCATCTCTCTCCCGTTGGCGGCCCGCCTGATGGACAAGGCGCCGGATCTCATCGAGCTGAAAGTCGCCGATGCCTACGAGGCGCCCGCCATCGCGGAGCGGATCGCCGACGTCGTTCGGCAGAGACTACTGGGTGCAGGATTGGGCCGACATGAATCGCTCGCTCTTCTCGGCCCTCTGGTTGGAGAAGATGGTCATCTCGATCACGATTGGCCTCATCGTGATGGTCGCGGCGCTCAACATCATCGCCTCGCTGGTCCTGCTCGTGATGGAGAAGAGCCGCGACATCGGCATCCTCAAGACGATGGGCGCGACGAGCCGCAGCATCATGGCGGTGTTCATGCTCCAGGGTCTCGTCATCGGGCTCGTGGGGACGCTTGCCGGCGCGGCCCTGGGCGGTGGGCTGGCCTTCGTCCTCGACCGCTACAAGCTGATTCAGATTCCCGCCGACGTCTACCAGGTCTCGCACGTCCCATTCGTGCTGCTGCCCGGCGACTTCGCGACCGTCGTCATCGCGGCGGTGATCATCTGCTTTCTGGCGACCATCTATCCGTCGCGGCAGGCCGCACGACTGGATCCGATTCAGGCGTTGAGATTCGAATGAGGATATGGACCCGGACTTGCGCGGGGAGGGGCGCACGCAGTGCGCCCCTACGCGTATTGGGGGCGGCGTTCATCGTCGATTTGCATCCGCGTTCGTAGGGGCGCACCGCGTGCGCCCCGGTGGCGTTGCCCCATCGAACCTGTCTAATGCCGTTCATCGAGGTCATCGTCGCTGAACAAACGCTATCGCGTCGGCACCCAGGACATCCACGTGCTGCGCGATCTCAATCTGGCGGTGGAGGCCGGCGAGATGGTGGCGATTGTCGGGGCCAGCGGCGTCGGCAAGAGCACGCTCCTTCACCTGCTCGGCGGCCTCGACCGGCCCGAATCGGGCCGCGTGATCATCGACGGGCGCGAGCTGGGCACGATGAGAGACGATGCCCTCGTGGCGTTTCGCAATGGGCACGTCGGTTTCGTGTTCCAGTTCCATCACCTGCTGCCGGAATTTTCGGCGCTCGAAAACGCCGAGATGCCGATGCGGATCGCCCGCCGTCCGGCGACCGAGGCACGGAGCGCCGCGCGGTCACTCCTGGAACGGGTGGGACTCGGCGAACGGCTCGATCATCGGCCCGCGATGCTGTCTGGCGGCGAGCAGCAGCGTGTCGCCGTGGCACGCGCGCTCGTGATGGCGCCGGCCCTCGTCCTCGCCGACGAGCCGACCGGCGACCTCGATGAGTCGACCGGCGATACGCTCCACGCGCTCTTCCGTGCCATGCATCGCGAGCGTGGTCTCACCTCCGTCATCGCCACGCACAACCTCCGCCTCGCGGCCGCCTGCGACCGGACGCTTCGGCTCGAAGGCGGGCGACTCGTACCTGCCTGATCCGAAAAACCGTAGCCTCGACGTGCCACCTACCGTCGACTCCGATACGGCCCGTGCGGACAATCTCCAGTGAAGAACCGACTCGAACGCAAAAATCCTGCGTGCCTGAGCACGAGAGCTCGGCCGGTATGCCGTATAATCGAGGTGAGGTCGGAGGCCGGATGTTCGAGCGGTACACCGAAAGGGCAAGACGGGTTCTTTTCTTTGCCCGGTACGAAGCAAGCCAACTCGGGAGCATTTCGATTGAGACCGAGCATCTGCTGCTGGGCCTCATCCGCGAAGGGAAGGGTCTGACCAGCCGGATCTTTGCCCGCTCTCATCTGTCTCTCGAGAACATCCGCAAGGAAATCGAGGGCCGCACGGTGTTCCGCGAGAAGGTCTCGACGTCGGTCGAGATCCCCTTCAGCGCGGAGACCAAGCGCGTGCTCCAGTTCGCCGCCGAGGAAGCCGATCGGCTGCTGCACAACTACATCGGGACCGAACACCTTCTCCTCGGGATCCTCCGCGAGGAGCGCTCGGTGGCCGCCTCAATCCTCATGGAAAAGGGGATGCGGCTGAACACCGTCCGCGACGACATCGTTCAGCTCCTCAATGAGAAGACGACCCTCACGCGCGTGAAAGAAACGCCGCTCCTGGCCGAGTTCAGCCGCGACCTCACCGAGGCCGCGATGAAGAACCAGCTCGATCCGCTCGTCGGGCGCGATCACGAGCTCGAACGTGTGCAGCAGGTGCTGTGCCGCCGCACCAAGAACAACGCTGTCCTCATCGGCGAGCCGGGCGTCGGCAAGACGGCCATCGTCGAAGGCCTGGCACAGAAGATCGTGTACGGCGACGTCCCGCACTTCCTGGCCGACAAGCGGATCCTCGCCCTCGACATCTCGCTCATCGTCGCCGGCACGAAGTATCGCGGTCAGTTCGAAGAACGCCTCAAGGCGATCATGAAGGAGCTGACCGACAACCCGAACATCATTGTCTTCATCGACGAGCTCCACACGCTGGTGGGTGCCGGGTCGGCCGAAGGCTCGCTCGACGCCGCCAACATCCTGAAGCCGGCGCTCAGCCGGGGCGAGATCCGCTGCATCGGCGCAACGACGCCCGCCGAGTACCGGAAGTACATCGAGAAGGATCGCTCGCTCGAGCGCCGGTTCCAGGCCGTCAAGGTCGATCCGCCCAGCGAGCTCGAGGCCATCTCGATCATCCTTGGCGTGAAGGACCGGTACGAGCAGTTCCATCACGTCGAGTACACCCGCGAAGCCATCGAGGCCGCCGTCTACCAGTCGAGCCGCTACATCACCGATCGCTTCCTGCCGGACAAGGCCATCGACCTCATCGACGAGGCCGGCGCGCGCGCCAAGCTGCGCGAAGCCGGGTTCAGCGAGGAGTTCGGCGAGATCAACCGCAGCATCCGGGTGGCCGTCGAGCAGATGGAGAGCGCCGTCTCGGCGAAGGATTTCGAGAAGGCGCAGTTCTATCGCGAGCAGGAAGTGACGGCCCGCGAGAACCTGCAGTTCGTCCGTGAAAAGTTCGAGGTCAAGAACTCCGGCCGTAAGGTGGTGGTCGGCAAGCAGGACATCGACGAAGTGGTCTCGAAGTGGACGGGCGTGCCGCTGTCGTCGATCAACCAGGACGAAGGCGACAAGCTGCTGCGCATGGAGGAAGAGCTCCACAAGCGCGTCATCAGCCAGGAGAAGGCGATTTCAGCCGTGTCGCGCGCCATTCGCCGGTCTCGCGCCGGGTTGAAGAACCCCGCCCGACCGGTCGGAAGCTTCGTGTTCCTCGGCCCGACGGGCGTCGGCAAAACGGAATTGGCGCGGGCGCTCGCGAATTTCCTGTTCGGCAGCGATCACGCGCTCATCCGCTTCGACATGTCCGAGTACATGGAAAAGCACTCGGTCAGCAAGCTGATTGGCTCGCCGCCCGGATACGTGGGTCACGAGGAAGGCGGTCAGCTCACCGAGAAAGTGAAGCGGAACCCGTATTCGGTCGTCCTGCTCGACGAGATCGAGAAGGCGCACCCCGATCTGTTCAACATCCTGCTGCAGGTCTTCGAGGACGGGCACCTCACCGACGGCCTTGGCAACCGGGTGAACTTCAAGAACACCATCATCATCATGACGTCGAACATCGGCGCCCGCTTCATTCAGAAGAAAGCGGCCCTGGGGTTCCAGTCGTCGGACGCGGGCGAAATCAGCCGTACGGTGTCCGACATGGTGCTTGGCGAGGTGAAGCGGACCTTCAACCCGGAGTTCATCAACCGCATCGACGAGATCATCGTCTTCGAGGCGCTGTCAGACGATGACCTCCGACTCATTCTGAGCCTGCTGGTCGATCAGCTCAACGCGAACCTCGCGGATCGCCGGCTGCGGATCGCCATCATGCCCGAGGTGGCCGACTGGATCATCGAGGCCACCTGCAAGGACCGCTCGTACGGCGCACGCCCCCTGCGCCGTGCCATTCAGCGCTACATCGAAGATCCGCTCTCGGAGGAACTGATCCGCGGGCACCTTCGAGGCGGCGAAATCGAGGTCTATCTCGATGGGGGCGTATTGGCCTACCGTCCCGCCGGTCAGGTCGAAGCAGGCCGGCGGCTGGCCTGACACGTCCAACATCCTGTAGGCTTAGAGGTTTGGGGACCCTGGTGTCCGTGGCAGGGGCCGTCGTGGCCCGCCGCGGCGCCGTGGGAACTCTGCAGGATTTCCGCATACACATGTACAGGCTGTTTTCTCTGGCGCTCGCCCTCACTGCAGGTCTGTGGGTCGGCGCCATTCCGGCGGCTGCCCACGCGCAGGATCCTGCGCCCGCACCGGCACCCCAGCAACAGACGACGCCACCCCAGTCGGCCCAGTCACCGTCGCAGCAGCCTCCAGCCGAGAAGCAGCAGCCTCCAGCCGAGAAGCCGCCAGCGGCGACCCCACCGGCGGCGACCCCGTCGGCTCCACCACAAGCACCGGCCAGTCCGGCGCCCGACGGCCCCAGCCGCGGTTCCAGCGGGTCAACCGACGCCGCGCCTGCCCCCAGCCGGGTCGCCGCCGCTGGTCCGGTTCATCGAGCTGACGTTTCCGTCGCAGGGCAACGTCTCGGTGATCGAGCCCCAGACGTACCTCTATTACATCCAGGCGCAGGTCAGCCGTCCGTCCGATGGCGTCTGGGTGCCCTACGATCAGACGACCGAAAAGACGCTGCTCGAGGACTTCAAGCGGTTGTGGGGGACGAACTTCCTCGAAGATCTCTCGATCGAGGTCGTCGACGACCCGTATCCGAACGGCGTCGTCGGCAAGCGCATCATCTACAAGATGGAAGAGCGCCAGCGCGTCAAGATTGTCGACTACGACGGCAGCAAGAAGGTCGAGCAGACGAAGATCGATGAAAAGCTGAAGGAAGAAAACCTCCAGATCAGGCTCGATACATTCATCGATCCCGGCCTCATCCGGCGCGTCGAGGGCGTTGTCCGGGGCATGATGTCGGAAAAAGGGTATCAGTACGCGCAGGTGACGCACGATATCAAGGAGCTGCCGAGCGGTCCGAAACTGGTGCACCTCACGTTCCACATCAACGAAGGTCCGAAGGTCAAGATCAAACGCCTGGATTTCGACGGCAACAAGGCGCTCTCCGACGGCGCGCTCACGAAGCAGATGAAGGAGAACAAGCCCGAGCACTGGCTCTCCTGGATCACGGGCCGGGGGACGTTTCAGGAAGCGAAGTTCGAAGAAGACGCCGAGAGGATCACGGAGAACTATCGGAACAAGGGGTACATCGCCGCCCGAATCGGCCAGCCGGAAGTCAAGGTCCTCAACGACAGCAAGGACGGCAAGACGCGCTACATCGAGCTCAAGGTGCCCGTGATCGAAGGCGATCGCTATCGAATCGGGAGCTTCGACTTCGACGGCAACACCGTCGTCAAATCCGAAGCCCTTCGCCAGTTGTTCAAGGTGAAGGAAGGCGAGTACTACAGCGAGAAGAACGTTCGAAAGGGCATGCAGCAGGCTCGCGATCTGTACGGGACCGGCGGTTACTGGGAGTTTACCGGCTACCCCGATCTCAAGCCGCGCAATATACCGGACGAGAAGCAGGCCAGCGACCCTGCGGCCATCGAAGCGGCCAAGAAGCAGCCGGCCATTGTCGACGTCACGATGCGCCTGCAGCAGGGCGAGCAGTATTTCGTCAACCGGATCACGTTCGTTGGCAACACGACGACGCGCGACAACGTGATTCGCCGCGAATTCCGTCTCCTCGAAAACGGCGTGTTCAACAGCGAGTCGCTGAAGTTCAGCGTGCGTCGCATCAATCAGCTCGGCTACTTCCGTCCCATCGAGGAAGATCCGAAAAACCCGCAGATCGAGAAGACGCCGGGCCAGAAGAACAAGGTCGACGTCACCTTGAAATTCGAAGAGCAGAACCGGAACCAGCTCACGTTCGGCGCCGGCGTGTCGCAGTTCGAAGGCTTCTTCGGTCAGCTGTCGTTCCAGACGTCGAACTTCATGGGGCGCGGCGAGAGCGTCACGTTCGCGGTGCTGGCCGGGTCGCAGGTCCAGAACTATCAGCTTGCCTTCAGCGAGCCGTACCTCTTCGATCGTCCTATCACGGCGGGGCTCGATCTCTTCAGCCGTGAGATCCGCTACTACCTGTCCTACACACAGGAATCGGTCGGCGGCAACTTGGTGACGGGATTCCCAGTCAGGGACTTCACGCGCATGTTCCTGTCCTACAGCCTGCAGGTCGCGCGCGTGAAGGATATCAACGAGGCATTCCTGCGGCCCGACGTCATTGCGCGCAACCCGTTCCTGGCCGACGCCCTCCTCGTCGGCGAGGGAGGCAAGCGCACGGTGAGTCAGGTAAGCCCCAGCATCGTGCACAACACGATCGACAACCCGATCTTCCCGAACTCCGGCAAGCGATTCACGTTAGGCTTCGATTTTGCGGGCGTCGGCGGCGACGTCAATTTCTACAAGCCGCGTGTCGAAGGCGTCTGGTGGAAGCCGATGGGCGCCGGGCGGCGGTTCACGTTTGGCGTGCGCGGCGAGTTCGATTACGTGCATCCATTCGGGAGCACCAACTCGCAGAATCTGCCCATCTTCGAGCGACTGTTCGCCGGCGGCGAGTACAGCGTGCGCGGCTACGACATCCGGTCCATCGGTCCGCGCGACATCGGCACACCGGAGGCGCCGGGCACCTTCATCGTGCTCGGGGGCAACAAGCTCGCGCTCTTCAACGCCGAGTATCACTACAGCATCGCAGGGCCGTTCCGGGTGCTCGCGTTTTTCGACGCCGGCCAGGTGCAGGATTTCGGGACCAAGTTCCGGATGGACGAGTTCGTCATGTCGACGGGCGCCGAAGTGCGCTTCTTCATGCCGGTCCTGAACGTGCCGTTCCGGCTGATCTACGCGCACAACATGAACCGGGAAGGTATGTACGACAACAACTTGCAGCCGGCCAAAGCCAACATGTTCCGATTCGCCGTCGGGTCGACCTTCTAGCGTCGGGGCGCATGGCATGCGCAGCGCTCGGGTGCATCCCACGTGCGGATGTCGTCGAAGTCGACGAACGGAAGGGCTTGACGCTATACTTAGGGGTTCGCTCTACTTACGTCCAAGGGGATACGCAGTATGAAGGTGTCTGTCGTGAGTCTTGCGCTCGGCCTGGCGGTCGGCGCGCCCGCATTGGTCGCCGCCCAGGCGCCGGCCGCTCAAGCGCCCGCTAGTCCAGCGCCTGGGGGTCAAGCACCCGCTGGTCAGCCCACCGCCCAGCCGCCCGTCGTGCCGCCGAGCGCGGCCCAGCCGCCGGCGCCGTTTCCCGAGAACGTGCGCGTGGCCGTCATCAACATCCAGCGCATCGCGTCGGAATCGACCGAAGGGCGGGCCTCGACCGCCAAGGTCCAGTCGCTCAATCAACAGAAGATCGGTGAACTGAACGACTTGAACAAGAAGCTGCAGGCCGATCAGCAGAAGCTGCAGTCCCAGGGCTCGATGCTGAACGAGGCAGCGCGCGGCGAACTGGAGCGCAGCATCGACCGCCAGCAGAAAGAGATGCAGCGCAGGCAGCAGGACGCGCAGGAAGAGGTCCAGCAGTTGCAGCAGGATCTCCAGAATGCCTTTCAGGCCAAGCTGCTGCCGATCATCCAGCAGGTCGTCGGCGAGCGAAAGATTACGCTGCTCTTCAGTCAGGCGGACGCCGGCGTCGTCTACTGGGATCCAGGCCTCGATCTGACGGCCGACGTCATCAAGCGTTTCAACGCCGCCGCGCCAGCGGTTGTTCCGGCGCCGGGCTCTGGGACGCCGTCGACCACGGCGCCCCAATCGACGCCGCCGGCGTCGACGCCGCCGGCACCGGCGCCCAAGCCGTCGGTACCGGCCCCCAAGCCGCAGCCCAAGAGGTAGCGGCCCTGCACGTCGGGCCGCCCGTCGCAGGCACTTCTCAGCCCTCGCGCCCGGCTGCATCCCGTCCGTGCTGGACGGGGTGGGCCGGGCCCTGTACCATCCCAGTCACCGAACTGCCGAACGCGTGACCGTGATACACATTCCGACGCTCGTCGACCGCCTGCCGTATCGCTATCCGGCGTACCTGCTTGATACGGTCATTCAGCATGAGCCGGGCCGCCGGATGGTGGCCGCCAAGAATGTGACGGTCAGTGAGGAGTTCTTCCAGGGGCATTTTCCCGGCACCCCGATGATGCCGGGCGTCCTCATGATGGAGGCCCTGGCTCAGGTCTCGACCGTGCTCCTCGTCCACTGCGAAGAGCCAAACGTTCGCGTATATCTGCGCGGCGTGGACAATGCCAAGTTCCGGCGACAGGTGGTCCCGGGCGACCGGCTTCGGCTGGAGGTTACGCTGGAGCGCCGGCGCCTCCCGCTGGCGCGCGTGCACGGTGCGGCGTTCATCGGGGAACAGGTGGTGGCGGAAGCCGACCTGGTGCTCGAGCTCCGTCGGGTCTCCGAGATCGATCCGCATGCCATTGTCCACCCAGGCGCGGAGATCGGCGACGGAACCACCATTGGCCCCTTCGCGACGATTGGGCCGAACGTGCGCATCGGGAAGCACTGCCGGATCGGAAGCTCCGCGGTGGTCGACGGCTGGACGGAAATTGGCGATGGCACGCAAGTGTTTCCGTTCGCCTCCATCGGCCTGATGCCACAGGATCTGAAATATCGCGGCGAACCCACCCGGCTGCGGATCGGCAAGCGCAACGTCTTTCGTGAGTTCGTGACCATCCATCGCGGCACGGAGATGGGCGGTGGGCTGACCAGCATCGGCGATCGCAACCTGTTCATGGCCTATGCGCACGTGGCGCATGATTGCCGAATCGGCAACGACACGATCTTCGGCAACGGCGCAACCCTTGGCGGTCACGTCTGGGTCGAGGATTACGCCACGATCTCAGCCTTCTCGGGCGTGCACCAGTTCTGCCGCGTCGGCGAGCACGCCTTCATCGGCGGCTATTCGGTGGTGACGAAAGACGCGCTCCCGTATGCCAAGACCGTCGGCAACCGGGCACGCATTTACGGGCTCAATACAATTGGGCTGATTCGCCGTGGCTTCTCAGATGACACCCTGAGCAAGTTGAAACGCGCTTACCGATACCTGCTGGTGTCGCGGCTCAACACGAGCCGTGCGCTTCGCGAGATCGAGCAGGCCGACGGGCTCGCATGCGCGGAGGTCGCGTATCTCGTGGAGTTCATCCGAGGCTCGCGCCGCGGCGTGATTCTGCGCCGGCCCATCCGGCGCGCCGAGGAGATGGTCGCGGAAGAGTAAAGCCGTAATCCGCCCTCGACCCTTCGAGCGCAACAATCCTCAGTCTGCAATCGCCAAGATGCGCCTCGGTCTCATTGCCGGCAACGGCCGCTTTCCCTTCCTGGTGCTCGATGCGGCCCGGGTGCAGGGCCACGACGTAACGATCGTCGCGGTCAAAGGGGAAGGGTTTCCTGAGCTCGCCGACGCGGCGGCCCGCGAGCCGCGAGCCGCGCTGCACTGGGTGTCGCTCGGCCACCTTGGCACGTGCATCCGGATCCTGAACGAGGCCGGCGTGAGCCATGCGGTGATGGCCGGACAGGTCAAGCACACGAAGATTTTCTCCGGCATCGTGCCGGATCTGACCCTGCTCTCGGTGCTGCGGCGCCTGAAGGCTCGCAACACGGACGCGCTCATCTCGGCAATCGCGGATGTGTTGCGCGACAAAGGCATCGAGCTCGTGGATTCCACCGAGCTGCTCCGGCCGCTTCTGGCGGGGGCCGGCACGCTCACCCGTCGGTCGCCGTCGGCGGAAGAACAGGCCGATCTCGCGTTCGGGTACCGGATGGCGGATGCCATCGCGGCCCTCGACATCGGGCAGTCGATCGCTGGTACGCGACGCGGCAGTGGTTGCCGTCGAGGCGATGGAAGGGACAGACGAGATGATTCGGAGGGCCGGACGGCTCGCGGGGCCGGGCATACGTGTGGTGAAGGTGGCCAAGCCGAACCAAGACATGCGCTTCGACGTGCCCGTTGTGGGGGCGGCCACGATCGAGGTGATGCGGGAGGTTGGGGCAACCGCCCTGTCGATCGACGCCGGAAAGGCTCTGCTCATCGATGGCGCCGACGTGGTTCACACGGCCGACGCCGCGGGCATCGTCATTGTTGGCCGCGCTGAGGGACATAGCCCGTAGCCCCCAGCCCGTATCCCGGAGCCCATGTGATCAGAATCGCCGTGATTGGCGTCGGACACCTCGGAAAGCATCATGCCCGCCTCCTTGGCGAGATGCCTGATGTCGATCTCGTTGGTGTCGTCGATCTCAATCGCCACCGCGCGCAGGAAATTGCCGACGCGCACCACACACGCGTGGTGACCGACGCGCCCTCACTGCTGAGCGATGTCGACGGCGTGATCGTCGCCACGCCGACGGCGTCTCACGCCGAGGTGGCGAGGCCGTTTCTCGAGTCCGGCATCGCCGTGCTGGTCGAGAAGCCGCTGGCGCGCTCGCTGGCGGAAGCCGACGACCTGATCCGGGTCGCCGGCGAGCGCGGGGCAATCCTCGCCGTCGGGCACACCGAGCGTTTCAATCCAGCGGTCGCGGCCGCCCGACCGCTGCTGACGTCCCCGCGCTTCATTGAGGTTCACCGGTTGGGAGCCTTTCCCGATCGCAGCCTCGACATCGACGTGGTGTTCGACCTGATGATCCACGATCTCGACGTGGTGCTCTCGATCGTCGCCGGTTCCGTCGCTGCGATCGACGCCGTCGGCGTTCCGGTGCTCACGCCGAAGATCGACATCGCGAACGTACGGTTGCGGTTCGACTCCGGCTGCATTGCGAACCTGACGGCGAGCCGCATCAGCCGCGATCGGACGCGGAAGATACGCTTCTTTCAGCCCGACTCGTACGTGGCGATCGACTACGCCTCGCAGGAAGTCGAAGTGTGGCGGCTGGTGCGGCACCAGGCCGGATTGCCGACGATCGAGGGTGGGCCGATGGCGGTCACGTCCGACGAGCCGCTGCGGCGAGAACTCGAGGATTTCGTCGACGCCGTCAGACGGCGACGTGCACCGCTCGTTACCGGTCAGGACGGTCGGCGAGCGCTCGCGCTCGCACAGCAGATCACTGATGCGATGATCTTGACGAATACGGGCGGGTGAGGGCGCGGGGCTGAAGCCCCGCCACCACAAAGTGGGTGGCGGGCAGTTCCGCTGTGTTCCGCTCACCCGTGGCGGCGGGGCTTCAGCCCCGCGTGAAATTGCGGGATGCAGACGCGAACGACAGAAACGATGACAGCATCAGAAGCGGTACTCGAAAAAGCGATAGCAGGAGAGCCGTTGTCACCGGCAGACTGTGCGGCGATCCATGCGACGGCGGACGTGCTCGCATTGGGCATGGCGGCCGACGAGGTGCGCCGGCGGCGGCACGGCTCGCGAATGACGTTCGTGCGCGTCGCGGACGTGCCGGTCGCGTCGCTAGATCCCGACACCGTCACCTGGCCCGACGGAGCCGGCGAGGTGCGGTTGACTGGATCGCTCGTCGACCTGCCGCGCGCGCTCGGCGCGGTCCGGCGCGTCGTGAAGGCTGCCTCGGGCCGCGTGCCGGTCACGGGGTTTTCCATCGCCGACGTCGAGTCAATCGCGGCTGGCGACAATGCCAAGGCGGCCGACATCCTGAAGGCGCTGCGCGACGCCGGCCTCGAGTGCGTCGCCGAGGCGCCGCTCGACGTGCTTCGCGCGCCCGAACAGATCCTGCGGCTCGCCGAGGAGGCTGGAATGGGCATCGCGCGCGCGACGGTCGATCGCGGAGCGGCCGATGCGCGCCAATCGCTCATCGATCGCGCGGCGACGATTCTGCGGGCCCACCCGACGATCATCGCGTTCGCGCCCCTGCCGCGACACGCGGGCACGCAGCCGTCCACGGGCTTCGAGGACGTGCGCTTCATCGCCCTGACGCGGCTGCTGATCGACGTCTCACACGTGCAGGTGGATTGGCGGCTCTACGGGCCGAAGCTCGCACAGGTGGCACTGACGTTCGGGGCCGACGACGTCGATAATGTCTCGCCGATCGACGATGCGCCGGAAGGCCGGCGAAGGGCGCCGCTCGAAGAGATTCGCCGGAACATTCTGGCAGCATCGGGCGAGCCCGCCGAGCGCAACGCCCGCTTCGAGATGCGCCAGTGATGGGAATGGTGCGCATCGGGGCGGTCTCCTACCTGAACGCGCGTCCGCTGGTTGAGGGCCTCGAGCGGTGGCCCGAGCGGTTTTCCGTGCGTTACGATTTGCCGAGCGTGTGCGCGCGGCTGCTGCACGCACACGAGATCGATCTTGGCCTCATTCCGTCCATCGAGTATCTCCGCGGCGAGGGCTATCTCATCGTCCCCGACTGCGCCGTCGCGTCGGACGGGCCGGTCGCGTCGGTGGCGATCTTCACGTCGGTCCCGATCGAGAGAGTGCGCACGATTGCCCTCGACACCAGCTCCCGAACCTCCGTTGCGCTGACTCGTGTGATGGCCGCAAAGTACTTCGGCATTGCCCCCGTGTTCGTCGACCACGGCCCCGACCTTCGCGCGATGATCGAGCGGGCCGACGCGGCGCTCCTCATTGGCGACCCGGCGCTCTTCGCCGATTACGAACCCCTGGGCCTCCAGAAGATCGACCTCGGCGTGGCGTGGCGCGATTTCACGGGACTGCCGTTCGTGTACGCGTGCTGGACCGGTGTGCCGGGCGCTGTCGACGCGGATGCCGTTTCTGCCCTCCAGGCCGCGCGCGCCGCTGGAGAGAAGCATGCCGAGGCCGTAGCCGCACGCTTCTTTCCAAACGACCCCGATCGCGCCGCCATCGGCGGTCGGTACCTGCGCGAGAACATCAGGTTTGGCTTGGGAGACCAGGAGCGCGCCGGCCTCGAGCGATTCTTCACCCTGGCTGCCGAAGTCGGCGTCGTGCCCCACTCGCAACCGTTGCGCTGGTACGGTGGGGTCAGATCTTGAATTGCGAATTTTTCAAGATTCAAGATCTGACCCCAAGTTACAATTCAAGTAAATGGATCTGACGCGAGCGATTGAAAGGGCGACGGCGGGGGAGCGGTTGACGGGCGACGACGCCCGGATCCTGTACTCGCAGGCTGCGACGCATACGCTCGGTCGACTCGCCGACGCCGTACGCGCGCGCAAGCATCCAGGGCGCCTCGTCACCTACATCATCGACCGCAACGTCAATTACACGAACGTCTGCGTCGCGCGTTGCAACTTCTGCGCGTTCTACCGTCCGGTGGGTGCAGGCGACGGCTACGTGCTCTCGTTCGACGAAATTTTCCACAAGATCGACGAGACGATTGCGGTCGGCGGGCACCAGTTGTTGTTGCAGGGTGGGCACAACCCCGACATTCCCCTTGCCTGGTACGAAGACCTTTTTCGAGCAGTGAAAGCGCGATATCCCGAATTCAAGCTGCACGCCTTGTCGCCGCCTGAGGTGATCCACATCTCGCGGTTGTCGCAGCTCCCGGTCGAAGATGTGATCGCGCGTCTGATGGCGGCCGGTCTCGACAGCATTCCGGGCGGAGGCGCCGAGATTCTTGTCGATCGGGTCCGCAAGCTACTGCACTGCCATGGCAAGGCGACGGCGGACGAATGGCTCTCGGTGATGCGCCACGCGCACCACGCGGGGCTGCGCACAACGGCGACGATGATGTACGGGACGGTCGAGACGCTCGAAGAGCGGATCGAGCACTTGCTCCGGCTGCGAGCCCTTCAGGATGAGACCGCTGGCTTTACAGCCTTCATCACGTGGAGTTTTCAACCCGAGCACACCGAGCTCGGGCGCGATCACGGCGTGACGACAGAAGCCACCGGTGTGGAGTACCTGAGGACGCTCGCGATTGCCAGGCTCGTGCTCGACAACTTCGACAATCTGCAGTCCTCGTGGGTCACGCAGGGCGGGAAGGTTGGACAGCTCAGTCTGGCGTTCGGCGCAAATGACATGGGCTCGGTGATGATCGAGGAGAACGTTGTGCGGGCGGCGGGTGCGGCGTATTGCATGGACGAAGTCGAGATCGTCCGCAACATCGAAGACGCCGGTTTCATCGCCAGGCGCCGGAACATGCATTACGAGGTCCTTGGCGATCCGATCTTCCGCATGCGCGACGTGCCGCGGATGCTGGAGCTCGCCACGGCGCGCACGGACGGCGAGACGTCTGTTCCCGCCGAGCTCGCGAACTACCCGGCACGCTCTCGCGCTGGAAAAGCCGCTCGACCCCAATGACCGCGCAACCTCCCGCCTCCCGCGGTGCGCAACGAGCGACCAATCGGAACGGCTCGTGATCGTCGTCAGGGCCCGCTGGATCCTGCCGATCGCTGAACGGCCGCTCTTGAACGGCTGGCTCGCGGTCGAGCGGGGCCGCGTTGTGGCGGTCGGGCGATCGGGTGCCGCACTGCCATTTCGCGACGATGCGCCGCTGGTCGATCTCGGTCCGATGGCGGTGCTGCCGGCCCTGACGAATGCCCACGTGCACCTCGAGCTGTCGTGGATGGCGGGTCGCGTGGCCCGGAGCGATCGCTTCACGAGCTGGGTTCGCGAGATGCTGCGCGTCCGTCGCAGCGCGCCCCCGCCGGATGATGCCGTCATCGACTCAATCGAAGACGCAATCGCGCAGCTGCGCGCGACCGGCACTGGTCTTGTTGGCGACATCAGCAACTCGTTATTGTCCGTCGAGCCGCTCCGCCAGAGCGAATTCAAGGGCGTCGTGTTTCACGAGCTGCTGAAGCTGACGGCCGCCGATGCGGACACCACACTCGAAGCGGGGCTTGCGGCGGTGGAGCGCTGCGGACATTCGCCGCGCGTACCAGTGAGCCTGGCGCCGCACGCGCCGTATTCGGTATCGCCCCGCCTCTTTCAAGGCATTCGTGCGGCACAGGCGCGAACGCCGTTCCTGCCGTCCAGCGTCCATCTCGGGGAGTCGAGTGAGGAGATTGAGCTGCTCGAGTCCGGCCGCGGACCGTGGCGCGAGCTGCTCGAGGAGCTCGGTGCCTGGGACGCCGCATGGGTGCCGCCCGCGATGGATCCGGCGGCCTATCTGGACCGGATGCGCATCCTGGGCCCGCATCTCCTCGCCGTGCACGGCGTGCATCTGAGCGATGCCGCGCTCGAGCGTCTGGCGGCCCGCGGCACGACGCTCGTCACGTGTCCGCGCAGCAATGCCTACGTCGGGGTCGGCGATCCGCCGATCGATCGCTTCTACCGCTCCGGCGTTGCCGTGGCCGTGGGCACCGACAGCCTGGCGAGCAACGACGACCTGAACATGTTTTCCGAGCTCGCGGCGCTTCGACGGCTCGCCCCTGCCGTGCCCGCCGCGTCGTTACTTGCCAGCGCGACATGGCAGGGCGCCCGAGCGCTCGGATTCGAATCGGAGTCCGGCACGATCGAGCCGGGACGATCGGCATCGCTCATCGCCGTGGACCTGTCGCAGGATGTCGTGGATGTGGAAGAATATCTGGTAAGTGGCGTCACGGCCGACAAGGTGCACTGGGTCGAGGACTTGATTGCGGATTGCGGCCGGGCGGGCGATTGGGGATTGCGCGCTCTCTCGAGAGGTGGAATGGAAGGGGCGGATTGACGTGATTCGTCGCTATCTGTCGTTCATCCGCTTCAGCCACTCGGTGTTCGCGCTGCCGTTTGCCCTTGTCGGCGCGCTGCTGGCGGCACGCGTCGTGCCGATTGGATGGCAGCAGGTGGGCTGGATCGTGGTGGCCATGGTGGCGGCGCGCAGCGCGGCGATGGGATTCAATCGCCTGGTGGACGCCGAGTTCGACGCGCGGAACCCGCGGACGGCCATGCGCGAGCTGCCGCAGGGCGTGATTACGAGGCCTGCGGCGGCGCTCTTCGTGGCCGGGGCATCGATCGTGTTCGTGGTGGCTGCGTCGCAGCTCTCGCGGTTGTGTCTGACGTTATCGCCCGTCGCGCTCGCGGTCGTCTTCTGGTATTCGCTGGCGAAGAGATACACGGCGTACACGCAGGCGTTTCTCGGGCTTGCGATGGCGGTGGCCCCCGTTGGCGGATGGCTCGCCGCCGGTGGACGGAATGCCTTGGAGCCGTGGCTGCTTGGCCTCGCTGTCGGCCTGTGGGTTGGCGGCTTTGACGTCCTGTATGCGTGTCAGGACGTGGACTTCGATCGCGCGAACGGCCTTCGATCCATCCCGGTGCGTTTCGGGGTGCGGCGCGCGATCCGCATCTCGCGTGTGATGCACGTCCTCACCGTCTTGACGATGCTGCTCGTCGGCTACGTGTCCAATCTGGGTCCGATTTATGCGGGCGGCGTCGTGCTGGTGGGGGCGCTCCTGGCCTACGAGCAATCGCTTGTGGCGCCCGACGACCTGTCGCAGGTGAAGCGCGCGTTCGATCTCAACGGATACGTGGGCATTCTGTATCTGTTGACGACCGCCACCGCCATTTACATTCGTTAACCGAAGCAGGCGCGCGTCCATTCAGTGGCCGCCGACGTCTGAACGAGAAGCCGTGATCCCCCAGCCACACTTGCCGACCCGTCATGAGGTTGTCGACGAATCGCTGCGCTCCAAGGCGCCGGCGCGCATTGCCGGGATGTTCGACGCGATTTCGGCCCGCTACGACCTGCTCAACCGCGTCCTCAGCGGCGGTGCGGATCAGTGGTGGCGTCGACGTGCCGTCACCTCGCTCCGGCTGACCGGCCGCGAGACGCTGTTGGATTTGTGCACCGGTACCGCAGACGTGGCGGTCATGGCGTGCCGGCAAGGCGCGGCGCGCGCCATCGGCGTGGATTTTTCGCACGAAATGCTTCGCGTCGGCCTCCGCAAAGTGCGAAGGCGTGCCTCGGGCGGGACGATCATGCTCGTTCGCGGCGATGCGACCCGGATCCCGATGTCGGATGCGTCGGTGGATGCCGCCGCGATTGCGTTCGGCATCCGCAACGTCCAGCAGCCAGAAGTCGCGTGCCGCGAGCTGGCACGGGTCGTGCGAAGGGGAGGACGGCTGGCCATCCTGGAATTCGGTATGCCGCGGGCGCCGTTCTTCCGGCGCCTGTACACCTGGTATTCGAATCGTGTCCTGCCAGCCGTTGGGAAGCTCGTCTCGCGCCACGCCAGCGCGTACGACTATCTTCCGGAATCGGTGAGCCGTTTCCCGCCGCCGGAAGAGTTCGGTCAGATGTTGCAGGACTCCGGATTTCCCCACGTGGAAATTGTCCCGCTCAGCTTCGGGATCGTCTACCTCTACGCGGCGCAACGGTGAGGTCCGCGGAGGCCTCCCCGCACGGATGCTATACTAGCTAATTTACTGATGTACCTAGATTTCCAGGACGGACACCCAGACTACGACCGGGTCCCGAGTGCTCTTTCCACGCGCGAAGGCGTCCTGGTGTCGATCATCGTCCACCTGGTCGCGATCATCCTGATTCTGGTGATGCCGCAGCTGCCATTTTTCAAGGCGCAGGCCGCTGCCGCGCGAGCCGCCGCGGCGGCCGCCCGGCAGGCCATGCTGGAGCGCCAGCGTGACCAGAACCAGACATTTGTGTTCGTACAGCCACGCGTCGAGCTGGAGCCCCTGCGCCCCCCTCCGCCGCGGGCACCGCTTTCGGACCGCGACCGAACCGCCCGATCGAGGGAGCGCGCTCCAAACCCCTCGAACAGGCAGCCACTTCACCGCGGCAACACTCCCGAGTTCGTCGAGCCTTCGCCGCCTCCGCGTGCGTCGCGGAGTCCAGCGGCGCAGCCCGCGCCCGAGACAACGCCCTCCGAGGCGCAGAGTGCGAACCGCTCGCCCGGCAGCGAGAACGCCTTCCAGTTTCCCGAGGGCAAGCAGTCGCAGCCCAAGAGCGGCGGGGCGCCCCCGCCAGGACAGACTCCTGGCCCTCTGAGGGAGGCGATCCGTAATTTGTCGAAATATACCGAGCAAGGCGCCTTTGAGAACTCCAACGGCGGAGACCAGAACCAGTTCGGCCCGCTCCAATTCGACACGAAGGGCGTCGAATTCGGCCCCTGGGTGCGGCGATTTGTGGCGCAAGTCAAACGTAACTGGTTCGTTCCGCAAACGGCGGAGCGGCTCCACGGGCACGTGGTGATCACCTTCAACGTGCACAAGTCCGGCGCCCTGACGGACCTGACCGTGATCCGTCCGTCCGAGATCGACTCATTCAACAACGCGGCATTCAACGCGCTCAAGACCTCGAATCCGACGTACCCGCTTCCGCCCGAATATCCATCTGAGAGCGCGTTCTTCACGGTTACCTTCTATTACAACGAGATGCCGCCCCAGGGGCCGTGACGTGCCGACCCGCGCGCAGCAATTCGGGCTCGTGATTCTGCTGGTGGCGCTGACCGCATACGTCGCCTGGCGCTTGTGCGCGGCCAGTTGATCGCGTTTCACAAGTGTTTCCGGGGCATCCCCTCGTTCTCGCCGTACTTGGACCCACCGCGTCGGGGAAGAGCGCGCTCGCGCTCGCGCTTGCCGAGCGACACGACGGCGAAATCGTGAGCTGCGATTCAACCGCCGTCTACCGCGGCTTCGATATCGGTACCGACAAGGTCCTCGCGAGTGAGCAGCGCGGCATCCCCCACCATCTCGTGGACGTTGCCGATCCGCTCGAGGAGTACACCGCCGCGCGTTATGCACGCGAGGCCACCGTCGCGATCCGCGACATCCTTGCCCGGGGACGATTGCCGATCATCGCGGGCGGGACAGGGTTCTACTTTCGCGCGCTGACCCGGGGGCTCTTCCCGGGGCCTGGACGCGACAGTGCGCTCCGGGAGCGGCTCGTCGCGATTGCGGCGCGCCGAGGCGTCGAGTGGCTCTGGCGCATGGTTCGCCGCGTCGATCCTCCGTCTGCGCGTCGGATTCAACCGCGCGATCGAGTACGGCTGGTGCGCGCGCTGGAGGTGTATTTCCTGACCGGCCGCCCGCTCACCTCGCACTTCGCCGAGACGATTGCGCCGCTCGACTTCTGTGAGGTGCGCGCGGTCGCGCTGAGGATTTCCGCGGAGCAGACGGCTGAGCGCGCCGCGCGTCGCGTGGATCAGCAATTTGCCCGCGGACTGATGGACGAGGTTCGCGCGCTCCTCGCGCGTGGCGTTCCCGAGGACGCGCGACCGTTCGGCGGCCTGGTCTATCGACAGGCGCTTGAGCTTCTGCGCGGCGTACGCGACGAGCCCGCGACGCGCGCACTTATCGTCCAGGAGAACCGGCGATACGCGCGCCGCCAGTTGATCTGGTTCCGCAAAGAGCCTACTCTTAGGTGGTTCGACGGGCCGGGCGAATCCCGCGACGTGCTGGTCCGTGTCGAGGATGCGTTACGGGAGGCGGGGCAGAGTCGGTCCTGATGCCGCACACGCCAGAGTCGAAGGTCAGCTCCGGTCAGCCGAACATCCAGGACGTCTTCCTCAACTACGCGCGGCGGGAACGACTGTCCGTCGCGATTCAGTTGATGTCGGGCGAGTCGCTCGAAGGCCGGATCAAGAACTTCGACCGCTTCGCCGTCATCGTCGAGGTGGCCGGGGCCGATCACATGCTCTTCAAGCACGCGATCGCGTCAATCCGGACGCCGCGCGCGGTTTCCAACTACTTCACACACAACTAACGCTGGCGGCATCAGCCGCCGCGGCCCAGCCTCGTGCCGACTTTCGAGCGCGTCTTCGTCATCGTCCTCGACAGCGTCGGTATCGGCGAGTTGCCCGATGCCGCGCAGTACGGCGATCGGGGAAGTGACACGCTCGGCAATATCGGCCGACAGGAGGCACTACGCCTGCCAACGCTCGAATCGCTTGGTCTTGGGAACATCGTGGCGCTTCCCGGGATTCCTCCGGCTGACGCGCCCCGCGGTTCGTTCGGTCGCATGGCGGAGGCATCGCCCGGAAAAGACTCGGTCACCGGCCACTGGGAAATCGCCGGTCTCGTGCTGGACCGCCCGTTCCCGACCTTCCCCGACGGCTTTCCTGTGTCGCTCATCGAGGCGTTCGAAGCGAGGATCGGTCGCGGAATCCTCGGCAACGAAGTGGCGTCCGGCACGGAGATTGTCAGTCGTCTTGGTGCGACCCACATGGTGACCGGACGCCCGATCGTCTACACCTCGGCGGATAGCGTCTTTCAAGTCGCGGCCCACGAAGATGTCATTCCAGTGCCCGATCTGTACCGCATGTGTGAGGTCGCCTACGAGCTGACGGTCGAGGGTCTCGGGCTGGGCCGCGTCATTGCCCGGCCGTTTCGCGGCGAGCCTGGCGCTTTTGTGCGAACGGCGAACCGGCACGACTATGCGATGCCGCCGCGCAGCGAGACGCTGCTCGACAAGCTGACGGCCGGCGGCGTGCCGGTCATTGCGATCGGCAAGATTGCGGATCTCTTCGCCGGGCGGGGCATCAGTCGTTCTGTCGCGACACCGAGCGACGAGGCGGGGATGGACGCGGTGGGTTCGGCGCTGCGAGACGAGCCGTTCGGATTCATCTTCGCCAACCTGGTCGATTTCGATACGCTGTACGGCCATCGCAACGACGTGGCCGGGTATGCTCGAAATCTCGAGCGATTCGACGATCGTCTGTCGTATTTGCTGCCGAAGCTCCGCGACACCGACCTGCTCGTCGTCACCGCCGACCATGGCAACGATCCGACGACGCCGAGTACGGATCATTCCCGCGAATTCGTGCCGATTGTTGCAACCGGACCGCGCGTAACCTGTGGCGTGGATCTTGGCACGCGATCGACATTCGCGGACCTGGGGCAGACGCTGGCAGACAATTTCAGCGTGCCGCCGCTGGCCCACGGGCTCAGTTTTCTCCAGGCGCTGTGCCTTTGATCCGCCACCAGCTCGAAGCGCGCGAACGCGAGATTCTCGCTCCCGAAGCGGCAAAGGCCGCCGACACGAAGGGGCGGCTGCGGCCGGAGCCCGAAGACGACATCCGGCCGGCGTTTCAACGCGATCGTGACCGGGTGATCCACTCCAAGGCGTTTCGGCGGCTGAAGCACAAGACACAGGTCTTTTTTTCGCCGACAGGGGATCACTACCGCACCCGCCTGACGCACACGCTGGAGGTCTCGCAGATCGCCCGCACTATTGCCAAGGTCCTGCACCTTCACGAGGAGTTGACCGAGGCCATCGCGCTCGGTCACGACCTCGGGCACACGCCGTTCGGCCACGCGGGAGAACGCGTGCTGAACGAGCTCGTGCCGGGCGGCTTCAACCACTACGAGCAGAGCCTGCGCATCGTCGACGTGCTCGAGAACGATGGACGCGGGCTGAACCTGACGTGGGAGGTGCGGGACGGCATTGCAAAGCACTCGAAAGGAAAACGCGGCGCGCCGGTTGGAGCCGACCCGTCGAAGCGCGCGAGCACGCTCGAGGGCCAGATCGCGCGCGTCGCAGATCTCATCGCCTATGTGAATCACGATATCGACGATGCGACCCGCGCAGGACTGCTGAAGGAATCAGACCTGCCAGCCGACGCGGTCGCAACGCTTGGGAGGTCATCGTCCGAGCGCATCGGGCGAATGGTGACCGATGTGGTCCACGAGACCTTGCATCTCGGACGCACCGAGATCCAGATGACGTCCGGGATCCTCGATGCGACTCTCGCCCTTCGCGAGTTCCTCTTCGACGCCGTGTATGAGAACGAGGAATCGATGGCCGAGCTCAAAAAGGCGGGTGGCATCCTGACCGGCCTGTGGGAGAAGGTCTCGGAACACCCTCAGCAATTTCTCGATCCTCGGACCATCGAGCACGAGGGCCGCGATGCCGCCCTGCGGGACTTCATCGCGGGGATGACCGACCGCTACGCCGTCGCCCTGTTCGAGCAGCTGTACATCCCGAGACCCTGGGTGGGGACGGGAGGACCATAAGCTACCTGTGCCGTTTGGCCGGCGGGCCGGGCGTCGTGTTAGAATCGAGGGTCGGTCTGACCTTGGCGGGTCGGCCTGTAGGGACATGCTTTCACTGGACATTGCGCGGCTGCGCGAGGGCTCGGATTCACTCGAGCGCACCATCGCGCCGACGGCCCTGCCGGTTGAAGAAGATTACCGGGTGACGGCGCCGGTCGTCCTCGAGGCCACGGTCGCGAAGGATAAGGAAAAGGTGCGGATCGTGGGGCACGCCGCGACCAATCTGGAGCTGGCGTGCAGCCGCTGTCTGGATGGTTACGAGGTCCCCGTCGACGCGCGGTTCGATCTGGTCTATTTGCCCGCAGCGGACGCGCCCGGAGATGACGAGGTCGAGGTTCCGGACGAAGATATCAACACGGCGTTCTACCGTGACGGAGCGATCGATCTGGCGGAGCTGCTGCACGAGCAGTTCTACCTGCTGCTCCCCATGAAGCCGCTCTGCCGCGACGAATGCAAGGGACTGTGCCCGGTCTGCGGTTCGAACCGGAACGTCACGACCTGCGCGTGCGAAACCCGGTGGGAGGATCCCCGGCTCGCAGGTCTGAAAGCGTTATTGAAGGAATCCGACGATGCCTAATCCAAAGCGACGCCACTCGAAGACCCGGACGGCCAAGCGCCGTACACACGACGCGCTGGCACCGGTCCAGACCGGTCTGTGCCCACAGTGCCACGAACCGAAGCCGTCTCACCAGGTCTGCCCGAACTGCGGCTTCTATCGCGGGCGGCAGGTCCGGCCCGTCGACGAGGCGTAAGAGCCTAATCCGGCGGGGTTTCTCCGCCGTTCCACGTGTCCAATTCTCAACTTCCTCCCTCACCGGCTGTCGCTGTCGACGCCATGGGAGGCGACCACGCACCCGCGCCGATTGTCGATGGCGCTGTCGCGGCCGCGCGCCATCTCGGGGGCAGCATCATCCTCGTGGGACCGCGGGACCGTCTCGAGGCCGAGCTCGCGCGCCACGACGATGCGCGCGCGCTCGCGATTCGCGTGGTGGATGCGCCCGAAGTCGTCGGCATGCACGAGTCCCCAGCGGCCGCGCTGAGGCGAAAGCCTGGTGCATCCATTCGCGTGGCGGTCGACGAGGTGGCCGGCGGTCGCGCGGCAGCGGTCGTCTCGGCGGGCAATACCGGTGCGACGGTCATGGCCGCGTACGCGGCGCTCGGCCTCCTGCCCGGCGTGCAGCGTCCGGCGCTGGCCACGGCGATTCCGACAAAGGCGGCACGCGCCGTTCTGCTCGATGTTGGTGCGAATGCCGAGTGCCGGCCGGCGCACCTGCTCCACTTTGCGGTGATGGGCTCGGTGTACGCGCAGCTGGCGCTCGGCATCCCACAGCCGCGGGTTGGGCTGCTGTCGATCGGCGAAGAGGAGACCAAGGGCAACGAGCTCACTCGCGAGGCGCATCAGGCGCTGAAGGAGGCGCCGGTGCACTTCATCGGAAACGTCGAAGCGCGCGACGTCTATGCGGGTGTTGCGGACGTGATCGTGTGCGACGGCTTCACCGGAAACGTGGCGCTCAAGATTAGCGAGGGGCTGGCCGAGATGGTGGAAACGCTCCTCCGGGAGGAGCTGTCGAGCACGTTCTCGACACGCGTCGGGTACCTTCTTTCGCTGCGTGCGTTTCGGCGCTTCCGCAAACGGGTGGACTATTCCGAGTATGGCGGCGCACCGCTCCTGGGCGTGGGGGGAGTCGTCATTGTGGCCCACGGACACTCGTCGGCAAAGGCCGTGCGCAACGCGATTCTGCTGGCCTCGCGTTTCGCTCGCGAGCAGCTGACCGCGAGAATCGAGCAGGGGATTTCTGCCCTTGTCGTGAACGAATCGTGATTGCTTTCGTGTTTCCCGGGCAGGGATCGCAAAGAGTCGGAATGGGCCAGGCCCTGGCCGACGCGTTTCCGGAGTGCCGCGCGGTGTTCGATGAGGCCGATGCCGCGCTCGGAGAGCCGCTGAGCACGATCTGTTTCGAGGGCCCCGACGATCGGCTGCGCCTGACGGCGAACACGCAGCCCGCCATTCTCACGGTCAGCGTGGCGGCTGCGCGGCTGCTGGCCTCGCGCGGGATTCTGCCGGGGATAGTTGCCGGTCACAGCCTTGGTGAGTACTCCGCGCACGTCGCGGCCGGGACGCTGACGTTTGCCGATGCCGTGAGGATCGTCCGACGGCGCGGCCGCTACATGCAGGAAGCCGTACCGGTCGGGCTGGGGGCGATGGCCGCGATCCTCGGCCTGGACAATGCCGGTGTGGCCCGCGCCTGTGCCGAAGCGGCCGAAGGCGAGATCGTGGCGCCTGCCAATCTCAACGCGCCCGGCCAGGTCGTGATCGCCGGCACAGCCGCAGCCGTGGCACGTGCCGGCGTTCGAGCCAAAGCGCTGGGCGCCAAGCGGGTCGTGCCGTTGCCGGTGAGCGCGCCGTTTCACTGCGAGCTCATGAAGCCCGCGCAGGACCGCCTCGCGCCAGAGCTGCGCGCGCTGGCCGTGCGGTCCCCGATCGTGCCGGTGATCGCCAACGTCGACGCCGAGCCGAAGACCGACGGCCAGGCGGCCGTCGAGGCCCTCGTGCAGCAGGTGGCCTCGCCCGTCCGCTGGGAAGAGGTGGTGCGGCGGCTTGCGTCGGCGGGCGTCCGCGCGTATGTTGAAGTGGGTCCGGGCGCCGTGCTGAGCGGTCTCGTGCGCAAGATCGACCGCGAGGCGCGGGTGGCCACCTTCGAGGCCCCCTCGGACCTCGATGCGGTCGAGCGCCTCGTCGCGGAGGTCACGATCTGAGGCCGGGCGAGCCCGTCTGCATCTCACATCCCCACGCATGATCGATCTGACAAACCGGATTGCGCTCGTGACGGGCGCCTCGCGCGGCATCGGTCGGTCGATTGCCGGAACGCTGGCGCGGCACGGCGCAACGGTAATTGCCGCCGCCCGCGGCGAGAACGCGCAGCCGGTGGTCGACGAGATGGTGGCGGACGGATGGCGTGCGAAAGCGATTGCGCTCGACGTGACGGATCACCTGGCCGTCGACGCCGCCCTTGCCGACATCGTGGCGCGTCACGGCCGCATCGACATCGTGGTGAGCAACGCCGGAATCACGCGCGACCAGTTGCTGCTTCGGATGAAGCGCGACGACTGGGACGCCGTGATTCAGACGAATCTGACGGCGAGCTTCCTGCTGTGCCAGGCCGCCCTGAAGCCCATGTTGCGGCAGCGGGCGGGTCGGGTCATCGCGGTCAGCTCGGTCGTCGGACAGATGGGCAATGCCGGCCAGGCCAACTATGCCGCGTCGAAGGCGGGTCTGATCGGGTTCTGCAAGTCGGTGGCGCGCGAAGTGGGCTCGCGCGGCATCACGGTGAACGTGGTTGCGCCGGGGCTCATCGAGACCGACATGACCAAAGGGCTCACTGGAGGCTCGCGCGGTGACTGGGAATCGAAGATTCCCCTCGGCCGGCTGGGCACACCCGCGGATGTCGCGCACGCCGTGTGCTTTCTTGCCTCAGACGAGGCGTCGTATATTACAGGACACGTTCTAGCCGTGAACGGCGGGATGTATACCTAGGAGGAAGGGAATGGCGGTTGCGGACAAGGTGAAAGCCATCATCGTGGAGCAGCTCGGGGTGGACGAGGAAGAGGTGACAGCGGACGCCTCGTTTGTCGATGACCTCGGCGCCGACTCGCTGGACACGGTGGAACTGGTGATGGCCTTTGAGGAGGAGTTCGGGATTGAAATCCCGGATGAGGATGCCGAGAAGATCACGCGGGTGAAGGAAGCGGTGGAGTACATCGAGGGCCACTCGAAGGGGAAGAAGTAACGGCGTTGCGGCGTCTCGAGCCGCGGCGCCGTCGGCGAACGGCGGTGGAGGCAGATTGAGCAGGCGAGTCGTCATAACCGGGATTGGGCTGGTGTCTTCGGTGGGCATCGGCACGGACGCGAACTGGAGCGCCGTGCTCCGGGGCTGCAGTGGCATCGCGACCATTACGCGGTTCGACGTCTCGCTGTTCTCGACGCAGATCGCCGGGGAGGTGAAGGGCTTCGATCCGCTCACCTTCATCGAGAAGAAAGACGTCAAGAAGATGGACGTCTTCATTCAGTACGCCATGGCGGCCTCGGAGTTCGCCATCCTCGACTCTGGCATCGACATCACGCCGGCGCTGGCGCCGCGCGTCGGGGTCTTTATCGCGTCGGGGATCGGCGGCTTCGGCACGATCGAGCGGGAGCACAAGGCGTACCTGGAGGGTGGTCCGCGCCGCATCTCGCCGTTTTTCATTCCCTCGGCGATCATCAACCTCGCGTCCGGACAGGTTTCGATCCGCTGGGGCGCAAAGGGACCGAATACGGCGACGTGCACGGCGTGTTCGGCATCGGCGCATGCCATCGGCGATGCCTGGGAAATCATCCGGCGCGGCGCGGCCGATGTCATGATTGCCGGCGGCTCGGAAGCTGCAATCACGCCCATGGGCGTCGGCGGGTTCGGCGCCATGCGCGCTCTGTCGACGCGCAACGACGCGCCATCGCGGGCGAGTCGTCCGTTCGATCGCGATCGCGATGGTTTCGTCATCGGCGAGGGGGCCGGCGTGGTGATCCTCGAGGCGCTCGATCGCGCACAGGCGCGGGGCGCCCGTATCTACGCCGAAGTGGTGGGCTACGGCATGTCGGGCGACGCGTTCCACATGACCGGCCAGTCCGAGGACGGCGATGGCGCGGTCCGCTCGATGCAGGCTGCCCTCGAGTCGGCCGGTGTGCCTAGAGACGCCATCCAGTACATCAACGCGCACGGCACGTCCACGCCGATCAACGATCCGAACGAGACGTTCGCGATCAAGCGGTGTTTCGGCGCCCACGCCTACAAGCTGGCGGTGTCGTCGACCAAATCGATGACTGGGCATCTGCTCGGCGCGGCGGGCGGCCTCGAGGCGGGCCTCACCGCCCTGGCCATCCACCACCAGATGCTGCCGCCGACAATCAATCTCGACAATCCCGATCCGCGGTGCGACCTCGATTACGTGCCGAACACGGCGCGGCCGGCACCCGTGACCTACGCGCTCTCGAACTCGTTTGGCTTCGGCGGCACCAACGCCTCCCTGCTGTTCAAGCGCTTCGACGAGGCCACGGCGTAAGACGTCCCGGCCGACGGCCCAGTGTTTCCAATGGCGTGAATGTCGATGAAGATCGCAGTGTGCATCAAGCAAGTCCCGACGCGCGAGTGGCAGCCCCGGCTCACGGAGGACAGGAAATACATCCGCGAGCAGGACGCGAGCTGGGAGCTGAACGAACCGGACGCCTACGCGCTCGAGGAAGCCTTGCGTCTGCGCGAGGCGCAGAGTGGGGAGGTCGTCGTGTGCGCCGCAGGGCCCGCACGGGTCGCACAAGTCATTCGGGAAGCCCTGGCGCGCGGTGCCGATCGCGCCATCCATGTGGACGACGACTCGCTGGCGTCGGCAGACGGCGCGGCGATTGCCGACACGCTGGCGGCGGCGATGCGCGAGGAAGCCTTCGATCTGGTATTGACCGGCCTGCAGTCCGACGACCAGGGTCACGCGCAAACAGGAGTCGCGCTGGCGGCCCGGCTTGGGCTGCCCCACGCCACGATCATCATGGACGTGAAGGTCGCGGCGGCGAGCGTCCGCGTGAAACGCGAGCTCGAAGGCGGCTGGTTTCAGTGGGTAGAGCTGCCCACGCCGGCCGTGCTCACGATTCAGAGCGGCATCAACCAGCTGCGGTACGCGACGCTGAAGGGCATCATGGCCGCCAAGAAGAAAGAGATCCGGCGCCTCCCACTTGCCTCGCCGATCGTGCGGCGGCAGGAGATTCTGAGGCTCTACGTGCCGCAGAAGACGAAGCAGACCGAGATGATTTCCGGCAGTCCGGGCGAAGCCGCGGCGACGCTGGTCAGGAAGCTGCGCGACGACGCACGGGCAATCTAGGGCCCGCTCACTTTGTTTGCGGGAAGGGCCGCCTCGCTCCGCTCGGCGGTAGGGCTGCGCACTGCGTTCGCGGAGGGGCGCTCGCTATCGCTCGCGTATGACACAAATGTACTTGGAGGCGGGGATTTCGCCTCAGTAGTGGAGGCGGGGCTTCAGCCCCGCCGGGTCGCCAGCGTCGAGACACTGAATGATTCTTGTCATCGCCGAGCAGAGAGACGGTACGCTCAACCGCGCGTCGTGGGAAGCTGTCGCTGCCGCACAGCAGTTGGCCGCGGGTGAACCGGTGATCGTGGCCATCGCGGGCAACGACCTCGCCCGGGCGGCGTTGGAACTTTCCGGCGCGGCCGTCGCCGAGGTCCTGACGCTCAGCGCTCCGGCTTTGGCGCAGTACACGGCCGATGGATGGGTGCAGGCGCATACGACGGCTGTTGCCGCGGTCTCGCCACAATGGGTCGTGATGCCGCACACGTATCAGACGCGCGATTTTGCGCCAGCCCTGGCCGCGCGCCTCGATCGCGCGCTCGTTACGGATTGCACCGGCATCAAAAGCGACGCGGGATCTCCCGTGTTCTCGCGGCCGATGTTCCAGGGCAAGCTTGCCGCAGACGTCCGCCCGCTCGGCGACGCCCCGTGGCTCGTGACGTTTCAGATTGGCGCGTTTCGCGCGGACCAGGTCGTCAGAGGCGCCTCGGCGGTGCCCGTCCGCGCGGTGGACCCGGCCGTCGACGCCAGCGCCATCCGGCAGAAACCCGAGGCACCGTTCCAGGAAGCCCGACAGGCGGTCGATCTCTCGCAGGCGCAGCGCATTGTTGCGGTCGGGCGCGGCATCAAGGGCCCGGAACACCTGCCGCTCGCACAGCAGCTTGCCGAAGCGCTCGGTGCGGAGTTGGCCGCGTCGCGCCCGATTTGTGACGCCGGCTGGCTCCCCATGGAGCGGCAGATCGGCAGCTCCGGCCAGACGGTCGCGCCGAAGCTGTACGTCGCGGTCGGCATTTCCGGGGCCATCCAGCACGTTGTCGGCATGAAGGGTGCCCGGACCATCGTCGCGATCAATAAGGATCAGGATGCGCCCATCTTCGAAGTCGCCGACTACGGCTACTCAGGTGATCTGTTCGAGTTCCTCCCGGCGCTGACGGCGGAACTGAAGAAGTGAGCGATCGCGACACGCTCGACGTCGACCTCCTCATTGTCGGTGGCGGCCCCGCCGGCCTGTCGGCGGCTCTTCGTCTGGCGCAGCTGCAGCGTGCGGCCGGTGCCGACCCGCTCTCGATTGCCGTGATCGAGAAGTCGCGCGAGGCGGGTGCGCACCTCCTGTCGGGCGCGGTGCTCGATCCGCGTGCGCTGGCGGAGTTGCTCCCCGACTATCGCGCCGCCGGCGCGCCGCTCGAGGCCGAGGTGCACGAAGATCGCGTCTACCTTCTCGACAAGAAGGGCAAGATGCCTCTGCCGATTACGCCCCCGCCGCTGCGCAATCACGGAAACGCGATTGTCGCGCTGAGCCGCTTCGGAAAATGGCTCGCGGCGCTCGTCGAGGCAGAAGGCGTTGATTTCTTCACCGGGTTTTCCGGGACCGACGTCCTCTTCGACCAGGAACGCGTCATTGGCGTGCGAACCGGCGAACGCGGTGTGAATCGCGAAGGCCAGCACAAGACGTCGTACGAACCGGGCGTGGACATTCACGCGAAGGTCACGATCTTCTGCGACGGTGTTCGTGGGAACCTCACGAAGCAACTGTTGGCACGACTGCCTCTCGCTGCGGGGCGACAGCCCGAACAGTACGCGATTGGCGTCAAGGAGCTGTGGGAGATCGACCGCGATCGGCTGGCGGCAGGCACGGTGATCCACACGCTCGGGCATCCGCTTCGCATGGAGGAATTCGGCGGCGGGTTTGTCTACGCGATGCCGGACGGGCGCCTGTCTCTTGGTCTCGTCGTGGGCCTCGATTACCGCGATCCGTTATTCGACCCCTTCGCGGCGTTCCAGCGCTTCAAGGAGCATCCTCTGATTTCGGGCCTGCTGCTGGGCGGACAGCGGGTGAAATACGGCGCGAAAGCTCTACCCGAGGGCGGATGGAACACGATCCCGCGCCTGTGGATGGACGGCGCCCTCCTGGCGGGCGACTGTGCCGGATTTCTCAACTCGTTCAGACTGAAGGGCATTCACCTCGCGATGAAATCCGGAATGCTGGCGGCTGAAGCAGCGTTCGACGCCGTCCGGTCCGGCGACTGGACCGCCGCCAAGCTGCAAGCGTACGAAGACAAAGTGAACGCGAGCTGGATTCGCGAAGAGCTCTATCCCGTGCGAAACGTGCACCAGGCGTTCGGCCACGGGCTGGTCCCGGGTCTTGCATTCTCGGCGTTGACCCTGGCGACTGGTGGGCGATGGCCATCGACCCTGAAGGGACATCCCGGTCACACGCGCATGCGCACGCTCGCGGAGTACCACGGAACGAGCCACGCGCCGCTGACGGCATCGAATGCGGTGCGGCCCGATCGCGTGTTGACCTTCGACAAGGTGACGTCCGTCCACTTTTCAGGCACGCGTCACGAAGAGGATCAGCCCGTCCACCTGCTGGTACAGACCGATGTCTGTTACTCGCGCTGCGGTGAGGAATACGGGCACCCGTGTGTGCGGTTCTGTCCGGCCAACGTGTACGAGATCGTCCGCGAGGGTGACCGGAAGCGCCTGCAGATCAACGCGTCCAACTGCGTTCATTGCAAGACGTGCGACATCATGGATCCCTATCAGGTGATCACGTGGGTGCCGCCTGAAGGGGGCGGCGGTCCCCAGTACGACGGGCTGTGACGATCGAGCTCGATTGGAAGACGTCGCGGAGCAAGCGTCTACAGGCATCGCTCATCGGCGCGCTCGGGCATCCACTCATCTGGCTGCTTGGCAGCTCGTGGCGATGGCGGGTCGCCGGCCACGAAATCCTGGACGGGGTCTTCACCTCGGGTCGCTATCCCGTGATGGCGTTCTGGCACGGACGCATTCTGCCGTCCATCTACTTCTTCCGTCATCGCGACATTGTCGTCATCACGAGCGACAATTTCGACGGCGAGTGGACCGCGAAGATCATTCATCGATTCGGCTACACCACCGCGCGGGGATCGACCTCGAGGAATGCGGCGCGCGCGGCGCTTCGCGCGAAACGGCGGATGGAGGAGGGGCACGCCGTCGGCGTCACGCTCGACGGCCCGCGCGGGCCCGCCCTGGTCGCTCAGCCCGGCGCCGTGTGGCTGGCGAAGGTCACGGGCAATCCAATCGTGCCGTTCCACATGGAAGCCGCGCCGAGTTGGACCGCGCCGAGCTGGGACGCATCGCAGATTCCCTATCCGTTCAGCCGCGTCGCGCTGGTATTCGGCGAGCCGCTGGCGATTCCCGCCGACGCAGATGCCGCGACACTCGAGTCCAAGCGCCGCGAGCTCGAGGCGCGGCTGATGGCGCTGAAGCCAAAGGCGCTGGAGCTGCTGCGATGGTCCTGATTAGCTCCCCCCGCTTCGCCGATCACCTGACGCCACCGGGCCATCCCGAGTCGCCCGAGCGCGCCGAGATCTTCGACGGCGTCGCCGAGCGCGCGCGATCCCGGGGAATCGAGGTCATCGAGCCGCGACCGGCGACCGACGAAGAGCTGTTACGCATACACACACGCCGCCAGATCGACGCAATTGCTGCCACGTCCGGACGAGCGTCGATGATCGATCCTGATACGTTTACGTCCCCCGCGACCGCTGACCTTGCCAAGCTGGCCGCCGGCGCCGCAATTCTGGCCGTCGACCGCTGTCTCGATCCAGCACACAGCCGAGGTGACGGGAACAGTCCCCAATCTGCGCTACGGAAGGGGGACAGTCCCCGAAGTCTGGCGATGGTGCGGCCACCGGGGCACCACGCGGAAGCGGATCGCGCGATGGGGTTCTGCTTTTACAACAACATCGCCATCGCCGCGGCGCATGCGCGCGCGCGCGGGGTCGAGCGGGTGGCGATCGTCGACTTCGATGTGCATCACGGCAACGGGACGCAGCACAGCTTCTACGCCGACCCCGACGTGCTCTTCGTGTCCACGCATCAATACCCCTTCTATCCGGGCACCGGTGCAGCGACGGAGATCGGCGCTGGGCCTGGCATCGGCTTCACGGTGAACATTCCAATCGAAGGAGGCGCTACCGACGGCGACTATCAGCATGTCTTCGATGCCCTCGTGGCTCCGGTGCTGCGCGCATTTCGCCCGAACCTGCTGCTCGTCTCGGCCGGCTTCGACGCGCACGAAAGTGATCCACTTGCGCAGATGCGCCTGACGACAGCCGGGTTTGCGTGGGTCGCCGTCGCACTGCGCGGTCTCGCAGACGATCTGTGCGACGGACGCCTGGCCCTCGTCACCGAAGGGGGCTATGACTTGCGTGCGCTGTCGGATTGTCTCGACACCGTCTGCGCGGTCATCGACGGCTCGCTCGCCTCGGCGCCCGGCGACGGAATCCGCGCCTCGACAGGTCGTGCGGATCGCGCGATTGTCGCGGTCCGCGCCGCCCAGACCGGCAGGTGGGCTGGTCTATAATCGAAATCGTGGCTGACTATCGTCCGCGGGATCTGGATCGCAAGTGGCAGGCGCGCTGGACCGAATCCCGCGCGTTCGAGCCGACCGAGGATCCCGCCAAGACCAAGTTCTACTGCCTCGAGATGTTCGCGTATCCGTCGGGCCACGCGCACGTCGGTCACGTCCGCAACTACATCATCGGCGACGTGATGGCGCGCACCAAACGGATGCGTGGCTTCAACGTGCTGCATCCGTTCGGGTGGGACGCCTTCGGGCTGCCCGCGGAGAACGCCGCGATCAAAAGCGGCATTCCCCCCGACGTCTCGACGTTCGACAACATCGCGCACATGAAGGGGCAGCTGCAGCGTCTCGGCATCAGCTATGCCTGGGACCGTGAGCTCGCCACCTGCACGCCCGACTACTACCGTTGGAACCAGTGGCTGTTCATCCGAATGTACGAGCGCGGCCTCGCGTATCGCCGCCGCTCGACGGTGAACTGGTGCCCAGTCGACAAAACCGTGCTCGCCAACGAGCAGGTCGTCGAGGGCGCCTGCTGGCGCTGCGGCACCACGGTCGTCACGCGCGACCTCGAGCAGTGGTTTCTGAAAATCACCGCCTACGCCGAGGAGCTCCTGACCTCGCTCGACTCACTGCACAAGTGGCCCGAAAAGGTCCTCACGATGCAGCGGAACTGGATCGGGCGATCGGAAGGCGCGCGTGTGCGATTTACGCTGGTCGATCTGCCAGGGGCCGACGAAGCGCCTGGGCAGGCCGCCATTCCCACGCTGCAGGAGATCGACGTCTTCACGACGCGGATCGACACGATTTACGGCGCCACGTTCGTGCTGTTGGCCCCGGAGCACGCGCTGGTCGAGCAGTTTGCCGAGACGAGCACGGATCCCGTGTCGCTCCGGGCGGCAGCCGCGCGATTCCGGACGCAGGACCGCATGGCGCGGGTCGCCGGCGACATCGAAAAGGAAGGCGTCTTCACCGGCCGATATGCGGTGAATCCATTTACGCGGGCGACCGTGCCGATCTGGGTCGCGAATTTCGTCTTGGGTGAATACGGCACCGGGGCTGTCATGGCCGTGCCAGCGCACGATCAGCGCGACTTCGAGTTCGCCCGCAAGTACGATCTGCCGATCCGCGTCGTGGTGAAGCCCGCCGATGCCGACGCGCCGGAGCCCGAGTCGCTGACCGCGGCTGTCTCGAACGATGGCGTGCTGATCAATTCCGGACCGTGGGACGGGACGACGTCCGACCAGGCGCGCACGATCATGACCGCCGACGCCAGGCAGCGTGGCATCGGCGAGTCGACGGTGCAGTTCCGGCTGAAGGACTGGGGCATTTCACGACAACGCTACTGGGGTACGCCGATCCCAATGGTCTATTGCGACGAGCACGGAACGCAGCCCGTGCCGGACGACCAGTTGCCGGTCGTTCTGCCGAAGGTGACCGAGTTCACCGGGCGCGGCGATTCGCCGCTCGCGCAGGTGCCGGAGTTCATCAACGCGACCTGCCCAATCTGCGGCGGGCCGGCGCGTCGAGAGACGGACACGATGGACACCTTCGTCGATTCATCGTGGTACTTCTATCGGTTCTGCGACGCGACCAACGATCGCCAGATCTTCGACCCCATCAAAGCGAAGTACTGGATGCCCGTCGACTTCTACAGCGGTGGCGTCGAGCATGCCATCCTGCACCTGATTTACTCGCGATTCTTCACGCGCGTCTTCCGGGATCTTGGCCTCGTCGATCACGACGAGCCGTTTGCGCAGCTCCTGACGCAGGGGATGGTGCTCAAAGACGGCAAGGTCATGTCGAAGTCGAAGGGCAATGTAGTCGATCCCGATACGATGATCGCGAAGTATGGGGCCGACGCGCTGCGCTTGTACGTGATGTTCGTGGCCCCGCCCGAAAACGAGGTCGAGTGGACGGATACGGGGCTGGAGGGCAGCTTTCGCTTCCTCGCCCGCGCGTGGCGCATGGTGGACCACTGGTGTGATGCGATTCGCGAGGCCCCGGTCGCCGATGTCGGCGCTCGGGAGCTGAGCGACGCCGAGCGCGCGCTGCGTCGAAAGACGCACGAGACGATCCGGCGTGTCACGGTCGATATCGACGAGCGCCAGCACCTGAACACGGCCGTGTCGGCGCTCATGGAGCTGGTGAACGAGCTGTATGCGTTCAGCGACCACACCGAGAGCGGTTCACCGGGCCACGCGGGCGATGCCGCGGTGGTCACGTCGGAGCGCATCGAGACGCTGGCGGTCGTGCGCGAGGCAGTGGAAGCGCTGGTCCTGATGCTCGCCCCGTTTGCGCCGCATACGGGAGAAGAGCTGTGGGAGCGGCTCGGCCATCCCGATGGGCTCACTCAATCCGCCTGGCCGGCATTCGACGCCGACGCGGCAAAGGCCGACGAAGTCGTGGTCCCCGTGCAGGTGAACGGCAAGCTGCGTGGACGCATCACCGTGGCGCCAGACGCCAGCGAAGACGTGCTGCGGCAGCTGGCGCTGTCGGATCCCGCGATCAGGCCGCACCTTGAAGGCAAGACGGTCAAGAAGGTCATCGTGGCTAGAGGCAAGCTGGTGAGCGTGGTGGTCGGATGATCGTTCGCAGAATCGTGTTCGATGCTCGTGCTCGTGCCCGGCGCCCTGGTCTGGACGTCGTGTGGTTACGCGCTGGCAGGCCGCGGGTCGTTCCTGCCCGCCTACATTCGGACCGTTGGTATTCCGCAGTTCGCGAACACGACCCCCTTCTATGAGCTCGAACAGGTCTTCACGGAGCGCGTGCGGACCGAGTTCATCAACCGCGGGAAATACAAGGTGCTGCCGCAGCGCGCCGGCGTCGACGCGGTGCTGAACGGCGAGATCCTGGCGCTCAACATCTCGCCGGCCAGCTTCACGGACCAGCAGCAGGCCAGCCGGTACATCATCACGGTCACGGCAAAAATCGAGTTTCGCGATCTCAAGACGAACAAGATTATCTGGGACAACCCTTCCTGGGTGTTTCGGGATGAATACGAGGCGTCGGCGGCCGTGGACGCGCTCGATCCGAACGCTTTCTTCAGCCAGGACGTCAACGCGCTCGATCGCGTCGGAACGGAATTTGCCAAGTCGGTCGTGAGCGCGATTCTCGAAGCATTCTGAAGGCGCGGGGCTACAGCCCCGCCACCACAGGCGAACTGCGCCGCCTTTCCTTGTGGCGGCGGGGGCCTTAGCCCCGCGAGTACCGGTTGTGCCTGCGTTACACTTCGGGCCGTGGCCACCGTTCGCCCGGAAGCGCTCCGCCAGCAGATTGCCCGCCGCGAGACCGATCCCGTCTATCTGATCGTCGGCGATGACGATCACGAGAAGTCGTCGCTCGCCCTCGCGCTCGGCGAGATGATCGAGGACGGTCTTCGCGCCTTCAACGTCGAGCGGCTGTACGCGAACGACCGGGCGATCACGCCGTCGGCCGTGGCCGAGGCGGCGCGGACGCTGCCGATGCTCGCGCCGCGACGCGTGGTGATCGTGCTCCAGGCCGAAGCGATCCTCGCGCCCAAGCGCGGGAAGTCGTCAGCGGCCGCGGCCGGCGAGGACGAGCAGGACGCCTCCGGCGATGCCTTGCTGCCGCTCCTGGATTACCTGGCCGATCCCTCGCCGATGACGACGCTCGCGTTCGTCTTCTCGCCGCCCGAGTCGGGTCAGCCCGCCGATGCCATTCCGATCGCCAGGAATCTGAAGATCACCAAAGCCCTCGCCAAGGTGGCCAGTGTCGTCGTGTGCTCGGGGTTGGATGGCGGGAAGGACCCGATGCGGTGGGTGCAGGAGCAGGCGCGCGCCGCAGGCCTCGAGATCGATCGACCGGCGTTATCACGCCTGATCGATCTGGCCGGCGATGATGTGGGACGGCTTCGAGCCGAGGTCGCCAAGTTGCTGCTCTTTGCGGCCTCGGAAAAGCGGATCACCCTCGATCACGTCGCGGCCATTGTTGGCACGCCGGTCCATCACGGCGACGACTGGGCGCTCGTCCGCGCCATCGAGCGGGGCGACCTCGTGGGAGCGTTGCGCGAGCTCAGCGCCGCGCTCGACCACGGCGGTGTGCCGTTTGCCATTCTGGGGCAGCTTGGCTACGCCGTGCGCACGCCGCCGCCCAAGGGCCGTTTTCCGGCCCGCCGCGTGCCAGGGGCCGTCGACGCGCTCTTTCGGACGGACCTCGCCATGAAGTCCTCGGGCGGAGACCCGCGCGTGCTGCTCGAACGATTAATCGTGGACTTGTGCGGGTAGAAGCGTCGCGAGCCTTTGTTTCTCGACATGGCTCGAGGCGACCGTGAGCTCTCGAGATGACTCTGAGGCGCTCGGAAGGGTCGCAGGGACACGCGAAGCGCAGGCGACTCAGGCCGCCTGCGGCTTGGACACCCGCTTGACCAGTCGGGACTTGTAGCGCCCCGCAGCGTTCTTGTGGATGATGCCCTTGTTCGCCATCTTGTCGACCAGGGAGAATGTCCCAGTGAGCGCCTCCTTGGCGGCGCTCAAATCGCCCTGCTCGATAGCGGCGCGGATGGACTTCAGGGCCGTGCGCAGACGGCCTCGCATCTGGCGGTTGTGGTCCCGGCGCTTGACGTTCTGCCGATGGGCCTTTTCGGCGGAAGAAACTTTCTTTTTTGTTGCCACGCTCGTGTCCTCTTTACCCGTTGTCGCCGGACCGCTGTCCGGGCGGACGCGCCCCGGGCCACTAGGGGCCAGGGCACATTTTGTTCAACAGAACCTCTAATACTAGCATGGCTTAGCTGCCGCCGCCTCGGGGCGCGCGGCCCCCGAACGCCTCCAATCCCAAGCCACCGAACCTGGTACGGCGTTTGCTCGTCCATCGAACAGAAGGACGGCGCTCCAGCGTAGCGCCCACAACGGGGTAGCCAGAGGACGGTCATGTTCACCGCACCAGTCGGATCGCTGGACACGCTGCTCGAAACCTTGGATTTGCGGCGACCCGCCGTCGCCGCCCACAGCCGCCGCGTCGCGGCCTATGCGCGCCAGCTTGGCGTCAACGTGGGTCTCGAGCGCCTGGAACTGAAGGCCCTCGAACAGGCTGCGCTCGTCCATGATGCCGGCACCCTGGTCGGCCGTCCGGCCGGATCGACCGCCGAGCTGACAGGCCTGGGCGCCTGGTGCGGGCTCGACGAGGACGTCTCCGACATTCTCTGGTACTCGCTTCGTCGCTTCGATCATCATCGGCACGCGCCGCTGTCGGCACGTTTGCTCGCCGTTGCGCATGCCTTCGACGACCTCACAGCCGCCCGCGAATACCATGTGCCCCTTCAGCCCGAGACGGCCAAGATGGCCATTGCGCGAGAGGCCGGACGCCGCCTCTGCCCCGTGGCGGTCACGGCGCTGATGGTGATGGCGATTGAGCAGGTGGACGATGTGGCGGAACGGGCGCTGGCGGAGGTTCTTCCCGACGGACCCGCCACGGTCGATCGGTCCCGCCTCGATGCCGCCCGCTGGTGGCGCGTCGACTATCGACTCGTGACCAGCTCGTAGGTCCCTTCAGGCTTCCGGTCGGAATACCTCGGCACTTCGCGCCCGTCAATCAGCTCGACGATCTTGTAGATCGAGCGGCGCGGCCCCACGTGAACTTCTGTCACTGAGACAATTTTTCGCACGTACGAGCGCGTTTCGCGGTAGGGCGGAATCGTTCGCCCGTATTTCTCCACGGCCTCCGGCCCGGCGTTGTATGCCGCGAGTGCCAGTTCCGTCTTGCCGTCGAACCGATCGAGCAGCCGTCGCAGATAAGCAACGCCGGCGCGAATGTTCTCGGCCGGATCGAAGGGATCCACCACGCCGTACGCCGCCGCGGTGGCGGGCATCAGTTGCATCAAGCCCATCGCCCCCTTGGGGGACACGGCGCGCGGGTTCCAGGCCGACTCCGCGCGTATGACCGCGCGAATGAGGTCCGGGTTGAGCGCGTGTCGGGCGGCATGGTCGGCCACCGTCGCATGAAGACGGGTTTCGAGCGTCGATCTGGGACCATCGGCCCGGGTCGTGCGAAAGGCCTCGTTGCCCCGCACGGCAAACGTCCGGACCGAGATTCCGGCCGGCGCCGGGTGTTCAGAGACGACCAGCCGTCCATGTTCATCTCGCCAGGCGTAGATATCTGCCTGCGCCGGGACGGCGCGGATCACGGCAAGGAACGCCACGACGACGGCGAAGAGTTTGACAGTCAACAACTTGCGGCGAATCTCGCCCTGGCGCGGTCGAAGGCCGCAGCCCGGAACTGCCTTCTCAATCGGCAGAATCCGTGCCACGCGTGAGTGCGTCGCGGAAGTTACGGCAACGCCGGACTCCGCGCCCACGCCGCCGCGGCATGCAGGAAGCCAGCGTCCGAAGGCGACGTAGATTCTGCCTGGTTGCGCGCGCGCGTACCGGCGTTATTTGCCTACCGCGCGTGCGCGCGCGTCGTGAGGTCGTCGCCGCTTCCCGCGCCCCGCACACCCACCACACCCGGATCCACCACGCAGCAGCGCGTCTCGACGGGGCTGGCCGCGTCAATGGCCCACGCAAGTCAGAATCAATAAATGAGGGTCGGCGCGGACCAAATTGCGATCGCGCCTCCTTCGGGCGATGGACGGAATGGCTGCGCAGGCACGCGGCGCCGGCCTCCGGGTCGGAGGTGCAGGGCGGCCGTCGAAGCGGCCAGCCGGCAACCTGCGTATTGAGCCTGGCACCGGAGAGTGCGGGGAGCAACCGGCCTTGCGCCGCGCTATCGACCAGCCCCACATCGCGCGGCAGCGGCCAGCGAGGACGCGATGCATGTTCGTCGCGACGGGCGCGGCTCGGAAAGCGCGCGCGTCACGGTTGAAGCATCTGGCCGAGAATCGCGGGGCCTTCGCTGAGCATCTGGTCGATCTTCGACGGGTCCTTGCCGCCGGCTTCCGCAAAGTCGGGGCGCCCGCCGCCGCCGCCCCCGACAATGGGCGCCAGGGCTTTCACGATGCTTCCGGCGTGCGCGCGGCCTTTGAGATCGGGCGTGACGGATACAACGATCGCAACGCGGCCTTCATCGCCCGCCGAGGCAAGCACGACCACCCCTGATTTCAGCTTTGCCTTCAGTGAATCCGCGAGCTCGCGCAACGCCGCTTTGTCCAATCCCGGCACACTCCGGAAGACGGCCTTGACGCCGCCGACATCGACGGCATCGATGCCGTCAGATGCAGAGCCTCCGCCGAGGGCCGCTTTGACCTTCAGTTCCTGAACTTCCCGTGCGAGCCTGCGGGAGTCGGCCTGCAGCTTCGTGATGGCATCGCCGGCCTGGTCTTCGTTCGTATTCAGCGTGGCGAGCAAGGTGCGCAGCGTTGCGCGCCGCGCCTGATGGTCGCGCAGGGCCCCGGCGCCGGTTTGCGCTTCTATCCGCCGGACGCCGGCGGCCACGCCGCCCTCATCGGTGATCGTGAAGAAGCCGATGTCGCCAGTGGCCCGCGTGTGCGTGCCACCGCAGAGCTCCACGCTGAAGCCGGGGATGCTGACGACCCGCACGCGCTCGCCATACTTCTCCCCAAAAAGCGCCATGGCCCCCGCCGCCATCGCCTCTTCCGTGTTCCGCACGTCTGTTGTCACTTCGGTGTTTCGATAAATCTGCTCGTTGACGATGCGCTCGATTGCCTCGAGCTCAACCGGCGTCAGCGCGGAGAAATGCGTGAAATCGAAACGCAATCGATCCGGCGCCACCAGAGAGCCCGCCTGCTTGACGTGTGTGCCAAGCACTTGCCGGAGAGCCGCGTGCAGGAGGTGCGTCGCGGTATGATTCCGGCGCGTCGCGTCGCGCGTCGTGTTGTCGACCACAGCATCAACGGTTTGACCTTCGATCAGCGGGCCAGCGAGGACCTGGATGCGATGGCTGCGTGGAAGCCCCGCACCGGTGCGCAGCACGCCGTCGACCTTTGCAACGACGAGGCCATCATGGCTTCGAAGGATCCCGACATCAGAGACCTGGCCACCGGACTCCACGTAGAAGGGCGTGCGATCGAGGGCAACATATCCGGATGCGTCCGTGGCGAGCTCCTTCACTTGCCGCTTCTGATCGTCGAACAGCGCCACCACTCGCGCGCTGGGGACTTCCGTCGCCGAATAGCCCTCGAATCGGTCGCCGAGCTGCCGCAGCGTCTCCGGCACGCCCGCGGAGCTGAAGACGAAGTCTTCCGCCTTGCGGTCGAATCCGCTTTTGGCGCGAGCCTTGTCGCGCTGGCCCTCCATCGCACGGTCGAACGTCTCACGGTCGAGAACGAGCTTGCGCTCGCTCACGAGGTCCTCGATGAAATCGAGCGGCAACCCGAATGTGTCGTAAAGGCGAAAGGCTTCGTCGCCCGAGACCACGCTGCCTGACGCCGCCGAGCGATCCAGCAGCTCCTCGAGCCTGGGCAATCCCCCTGTGAGGACGGCATCGAACCGCTCCTCCTCGGCGCGGATGACGCGAACGATCGTGTCGCGCTCCTGTCGAAGCTCTGGATAGGCGTCGCCCATCTGCGCGACGATCACGTCGACGAGCCGATGCAGAAATGGAGCGGCAGCACCGAGCCGCTTGCCGTGGCGCATCGCGCGGCGCATGATCTTGCGCAGTACGTAGCCGCGCCACTCGTTGCTCGGCAGGACGCCATCGCCGATGAGAAACGTCATCGCGCGAAGATGGTCGGCCACGACGCGGCTCGAAATCGCCGCCGGGCTCACCGCTGTCGCCAGCTCGTGCAGGTCTGGCTTGACCCGCCGTTCGGCCTCCAAGTCGGCCGTAGGCCCGGCCTTTGGCGCGGATGCATCCGAGAGCTCGTGAACCGGCTGCGGACCGACCTCGTTCGAGATCGCCTCGAGCAGCGACGCGAACACGTCCGTGTCGTAGTTCGACAGCGTGCCCCGCTTGATCGCCGCAATCCGCTCCAGTCCCATTCCCGTGTCGATCGACGGCTTCGGAAGGGGCAACAGCGTCGCGTCCGCCTGTCGATCGAACTCCATGAAGACGTTATTCCAGACCTCGACGAAACGGTCACAGTCGCACGCGGGGCCCAGACAGACCGGCGCGGGGCACGGCAGACCATCACCCCTGAAATAGTGAATCTCGGAGCACCGCCCGCACGGGCCCGTGTCGCCCATCGACCAGAAGTTGTCGTCGGCGCCGAGCTCGTGAATCCGGTCGCCCGGCAGAAAGTCCCGCCACCTGGTATAGGCCTCATCGTCACGAGGAATCGCGGCGTCTCCCGCGAAGATGGTCGCGTGGAGGCGGTCCGCCGGGAGTCCCCATTCGGCCGTGAGAAGCTCCCATGCAAAGGCGATCGCCTCGCGCTTGAAATAGTCGCCAAACGAAAAATTGCCCAGCATCTCGAAGAACGTGTGGTGCCGGAGCGAAGGGCCCACGTTGTCGAGGTCGTTGTGCTTGCCGCTGACGCGCATGCACTTCTGCGAGGTCGTCGCCCGGGCATACGACCGCTGCTCGCGCCCGAGAAACACGTCCTTGAACTGGTTCATCCCGGCGTTGGTGAACAGGAGCGTCGTGTCCCCATGGGGGACCAGCGGCGAGCTCGGCACGATGCGGTGGCCCTGACGCGCGAAATAGGCGAGGAACGATGCGCGCAGTTCGGTCGACGTCATATCCGAATAATTGTATGCCGTGCGACTGACGTCGGTGGTGAGTCGGTTCGACGGGTTGATCGGGTTGGCCGGGTTGGGAGCGTTGCCGAACCTCCGAAACTCGCTGACCCGACCAACCTGATGAACTGGGTCGCGTTAGCGCCCTAGATGTCCTCTGACCGCGATCGGCGGCGCAGGAGCCGGCGCACCTTGTCGCTGTCGAATCCCTGCCGCAGAAGCCACCCTTGAAGCCGGTTGACGGCCGCGCGATCGGTAGGAAAGGGCGCTCCGCGAAGCCGCCGCGCCAGCGCGTCCGCGAGCAATTGGTCCTCGTCCACCTCGCCGAACGCCGCCGACACGGCTCCACGCGCCGTCTCGCCGTCGACGCCCATGGCCTGCACCTGTCGCAGCACGCGTGAGCGCCCATGGTGGTGGATCACCAGTTCATGACGCGCCTTCGCCGCGGCAGCTCTGGAATCGTCAAGCGCCCCGGTTGCTCGCAGCCGGACGAGCGCTTCGTCGATGACGGAGTCCGGAAAACGCTTGCGCCGCAGGCGCTCGCGAAGCTGCTGCGAGGAGAGCTCGCGGCGGCCGAGAAGCAGAAGCGCCGCCGTGGTCGCTGCCGCCGGAGTGGGGTCGGGAGGGGCTTTCGGACCGCGCCAGGCCATCAGGACCGGATCGTACATCGTCCGGGTCGGGCTGGCGCCAACCCAGTTCGTCAGGTTGGTCGGGTTAGTCAGGTCGCTCGGGTTGGTCGGGTTGGTACATCGTCAACGTCACGCGGGGCTAAAGCCCCGCCACAAGAGTCATGCGGGGTAAAGCCCCACCGGCAGTGCGTTGATCGGCCTCAGCGGCCGAAGCGCGTGACCTGAGAGGACCCCGGTGGGCGGCTGGGGCCGGGGGTGGTCACGCCGCGCGCCATCTGATCGCGCGTCTCGTCGGCGGTGGTCGAGATGCCCTGAACCCTCAGCTTGAATTCGTCCTTGTTCGTCGCCCAACGGAGCGCTTCATCGTAGGTGACGATCCGCTGTTCGTAGAGTCCGAAGATCGACTGGTCGAAGGTCTGCATCCCGTATTGCGATGTGCCGGCGGCGATGGAGGAATGAATCAGGTGCGTCTTCTCCTTGTCCACGATGCAGTCGCGGATGAAGGGCGTGGTGATCATCACTTCGACCGCCGCGGCCCGGCCGTTGCCGTCGGCCCGGGGCAGCAGCCGCTGCGAGACGACCGCCTTGAGGACGCTCGCGAGCTGCATGCGAATCTGCTTCTGCTGGTGCGGCGGGAAGACGGCAATGATGCGGTTGATCGTTTCAGTCGCGTCCAGGGTGTGCAGGGTCGAGAACACTAGATGGCCAGTTTCCGCGGCGAGGAGCGCTGTTTCAATCGTTTCGTAATCGCGCATTTCGCCGACGAGGATGACGTCCGGGTCCTGCCGCAGCGCGCTGCGCAGCGCGTGCGCAAAGGAGCGCGTGTCCACCGAGACCTCGCGCTGGTTCACGATGGAGCGGTTGTCGCGGTGGAGGAATTCGATGGGATCTTCCACTGTGACGACGTGTGCGCAGCGAGTGGTGTTGACGTGATCGACCAGGGCCGCGAGCGTCGTCGATTTGCCGCTGCCCGTCGTCCCGGTCACCAGGACCATACCGCGCTCCTCGGCGGCGATGGTCTTGAGCACCACCGGAAGTCGGAGGTCGTCGACGCTCTTCACGCCGATCGGGATGACGCGCAGCACGAGCCCAATGGTGCCGCGCTGCTGGAAGACGTTGCAGCGGAAGCGGCCCAGGCCGGGAACGCTGTAGGCGAGATCGATCTCCAGGCTGTCCTTGAACTTCTGGCGCTGCTGGGTCGACATCACCGCCGCCGCCATGCTCACGGTTTCCTCGTGATCGAGGCGCTTTTCCTCGCTGGCGGTCACGAGCTCGCCGCGGACGCGCATCATGGGGTAGCTGCCCACCTTGAGATGCAGGTCCGAGGCGCCGGCCTCGACGGCGAGCTTCAGCAGGTCGTTCACGTGCATTCCGGGCGAGTCCTCCGTCTCTTCTTCTCGGTCGGTTGGGGCCCGAGCACTAGCCACGGACGGCCAGCCGGCCACGGGGGACCCGAACTCACGAATCAACCAGCCGAGGACTAACGCGGACACTCGGATCAACCGCGGATGAACGCGGACTGACACGGACTCAAACGGATCAATCAGCCGCGGACCAACACGGATTGACACTGACTGATACGGAAGAATCAGCCGCGGACGAACACGGAGGGACCAGGACAGACACGAGTCGAGGACCAGCGACGGGAGGCGACCTTCTGATCTTCGGTGAACGTAACCCCTTAGAGATTGTGGAGAAACTGGGCCCAAGCCGGGCTCGGGCCCAGAGCGGAGGCGTCAGTGGACGCGCGCGGCGGCGGGAGCGGCGCCCTCGCGGAGCGGCGCCTCGTCGTCGTAAACGAACGTCAGCCAGTGGTGCGTGTCGGGCAACTCGCCATTGACGATGTCGAAGAAGGTGCGCCGGATGGCATCCATCACCGGCCGCCGGCCCGATCCGATGGTCAGCTTGTCGATGGAGCGAATCGGCGTCACTTCGACCGCCGTGCCGCAGAAGAAGGCCTCGTCTGCCAGATAGAGCAACTCGCGGGGCATCACTTCCTCGCGCACGTCGTATCCCAGGCCGCGCGCGATGGTGATGACCGAGTCGCGCGTGATGCCGCCGAGAATCGACGAGTGCACGGGCGGCGTGAAGATCACGTTGTTGCGCACGAGGAACAGATTCTGCCCGCTGCCCTCGCTGACGTAGCCCAGTGTGTCGAGGGCGATCCCTTCGGCATACCCGTCGAGCATCGCCTCCATCTTGATGAGCACGGAGTTCGCGTAGTTGGCGGTCGCCTTTGCCGCGGCCGGGAACGTGTTCGGGGCGGTGCGATTCCAGGAGCTGACGCGGACATCGACCCCCTTCTCGAGCGCGTCCTCACCGAGATACGCGCCCCATTCCCACACCAACACTGTCGTGTCGACGGGACAGGCCAGCGGATTCACTCCCAGCTGGTTGTACCCGCGGTACATCAGCGGTCGGATGTAGCACGCCTTCAGCTTGTTGGCGCGGATGGTATCGAGGATCGCCTTCTCCCATCCGTCGCGGTCGAGCGGCGATTCCATCCGGTAGATCTTTGCGGAGTCGAGCAGGCGGACGACGTGCGCATCGAGTCGAAAACAGGCCGCACCCTTCGGCGTGTGGTAGCAACGTGCTCCCTCGAAGACGCCCGTGCCATAGTGGACGACGTGGGACGCGACGTGAATCTTTGCGTCGGCCCATTCGACCAGCGACCCGTTCATCCACACTTTGCCCGTTCCGAAGCTCATGGCGCACTCCTTTGCCAGGAAATTATCGCACCTACTGCGCTTCGCCGCAAAACGGGCAGCGGTCGGATCGTGCGTGGAGAGGCTTCCTGCAGTGCCAGCAGAATCGCGCCTGCGGCGTTTCCCGAGCCCGCAGGCGGCTGTGGATGTCGTGAAGCTGTGACGATCCGGCCGTGGCATCCGCGGGCTCCGGGGTGACGACCTTTGCAGGTCGCCGGGACGAGCTCTCTCGACCGAGGGCCAGGATGTCGGCCAACAGGTCCGAGGCGCGCTGATACCGCGCGCCGATTTCAGGCGCCATCGCTTTCAGGATGATGTCGTTCACCGTCTTCGGAATTTTGGGATTCCTCAAGCGCGGCGCCGACACCAGCTCGCCGGTCATCAGCTTCTGGAGCTCCGACGGCGACGGCGTCTCGTACGGCAGGATGCCGGTCAGCATCTGGTACATCGTGATGCCGAGCGAGTACAGGTCCGACGCGAAGACGGCCTTCCCGTGGAACTGCTCCGGCGCCATGTATGGCGGGCTGCCGATGACGGTCGTGCCGTGCGCGGCGATTTCCAGCACGCGCGAGGTGCCGAAGTCGGCGACCTTCACCAGACCCTGCTCCGAGACGAGCACGTTGCCCGGGCGGAGATCCCGGTGAATGACGTTGTTGCCGTGCGCGTGATCGACCGCGTTGGCAATCTGCACGGTGAAGTCCAGCGCCCGCGTCAGTTCGAGCGCCCCCTCGCGCAGGATCATCGTCTCGAGCGTCTCGCCGGCCACGTACTCCATGACGATGAAGAAGACGCCTTCCTGCTTCTCCGCCGTGAGGATCGAGACAATATTCGGATGGCTCATGCTGCCGAGCAGCCGGGGCTCGTGCAGCAGCTCGGTGAAATCGAGGGTCTGCTGGCGGTGGGGGACCTTCAGCGCGACTTTCTTGTCGATCCAGGTGTCTTCCGCGAGGAACACCGTCCCGAATCCTCCGCTGCCGAGCGTCGCGAGGATCTTGTACTTGCCAACGGTCTGTCCCCGGAAGAACACGCGGGCAGTATAACAACTGGGGGTGCGACTGGTGCGACTGGTGCGACGGGGTGCGACGGGGTGCCGGCGATGTGCTCCTTCAGCTGTGGAGGCGGGGCTTTAGCCCCGCACACACGCGGCCCTGAAGGGCCGCCTCCACAAGCGCGGTCAGTTGGTCGGCTGCCAGCCGCCGCCGTAGGTCTCCTGATAAACGCGGATCGCTTCGTCTTCCGAGGGAAGCTGCAATCCGTCTGTGAAGCGATTCATGAACGCAAACGCGCACGTCTGCAGCATCACCTCGAGCGCCCCGCGCGAACCGAACTCGCCCTGAAGCGCCGCGTAGTCAACGTCCGCCATGGCCCCTGGGGCGCTGGTCAGCTTCCGGGCAAAGACGACGGCCACCTTCTCGCGCGGCGTCAGCGCAGCATCATCCTTCTTCATCGCGACGAGCTTGGCCGGGTCGACGCCGAGGCGCCGGAGCCCCAGCACCTGATGCAAGGTGCAGTAGCGACAACCATTCGCCATCGAGACGGCGAACGACACCTGGAGCTTGATGTCGCGCCCGACCTGCTCGTCCGCGCGAACGGCGCGCCCGTATTCCCGCCACGCAAGCGCGAGCGCCGGGGCCCGGAGCATCGCGCGCTGAGAATTCGCCATGCCGAGGCCCAGGCCGGCAGACTGCGCGGCCTGATCTTTCGCGGCCGCCGCCGCAGCGGTCGTGGCCGCGATTTCATCGTCGCTGATCAACCCGACACGAGGCCTGCCGTGCGCGACCCTGGGCTCGGGGGCCGGCGCCGCCGTGTCGAGCGCCCACGGCTCCACCGGCAGCCGGACGGCTTCAGCGTAGCGCGACAGGTAATTGAAAAATGCCGTCGTCATCGTCAGCTCGACGATCTCCGAGTCGTTGAACGCGCTACGCGTCGCGGCGAAGGCGTCGGGACTGACGCCGTTGACGTTTCGCGTCAGCGCTTCCGTGTATTTGAGCGCGAGTTGTTCCTGGGGGCGAAGCGTGTGCAGCGATCCGGCCGTCAGCGCGGCCGACAGGCGGTCGCCGTCCGGCGAGCCGCGCAATACACGCAGCGCGTGCGCTGCCACGTACGGGCTGGTGTGGACCTGCGCGATTTTGAGGCCGATGGCAGCCTTCAGCTCGGTCGGGAGCGCGCCTTTGTAAAAGAAGGTGCGCACCAGATTCGCCATCGGTGCGGCGGCTTGTGGCAGCTCGCCGAGGGCACGGATGTAGTTGGCATTCGTGGGCGCGCCCAGCCGCAGCGACGCATCGAGCGCCGGCCCGTCGGCAAGCGGCACGCGCGATTCAGCGTTCACGCGGGCGCGCGCCTGCTCGACTAGCGCGGCCACGGTCGTGAGCGGTGCATTCGGCGTGGCTTTCACCGATGCGGGACTGGAGCCCGGCGCGACATGTGACGCCGCCGATCGCGATCGTGGAGCCCCGGGGAGGGCCGCGCCACAGAGGGCGACCGAAACGAGCGGCAGGGTGAGAAGCGTCATTGCACGGGTGAACATTGGAACTCCTGCGTGACGAAAGTGCGCAAACGAATCAGAAAAGGAGCTTGACGCCGACCTGCAGCATCCGCGGATCGAAGGCCTGCGTCGACTTGCCGAAGTTCGACACGGACAAGTCGGCGTTGGGCAGGAACAGATTCAGGGTGTTCAACGCATTGTAGGCGTCGAGCCGTACCTGGATCTGTCGTGTGCCCCCGAGCGCGAATGCGCGCGCGACCGAAAAGTCCAGAGCCACGTACCGCGGCCCGCGGAAGGTGTTCCGTCCGAGGGAGCCGCTGGTGCCGGGCGCCGGCTTTGGGAAGTCGCTCGCGTCGAACACGCCGTTCAGGAAATCCTCCTGGCTGAAGCTGGAGGGCACCGCTCCCGGTGCCGGCGCATCGGGCCGATCGTAGAAGCCGCCGCCCACGGCACCGCCGCCGCCGTCCGCGTTGTAATCGCCGCCAGCGGTCAGGGCAGCGCCGTTCCAGACCGAAAACGGCCTGCCCGATTGCGCCGTGACGATTCCAGAGAACTGCCAGTTGCGCACCACGTGGCCAGTAAGCCCCTGACGGCCCTCCAGGAGGCGCGGAGCCCAGAGCACCGACGCCGAGAAGCGATGAGGGATATCGAAGAGCGATCGCGCACGCTCACAATTCAGGCACTCGACGTCCTGTGCGCCCTTGCCCGGCTCGGAATTGTCCTGGAACTGCCCGGTTGACGTGTCAGACGAGGTGTCGAGCCACTTCGAGAGGCGATAGTTTGCCTGGAGAGACAGGCCTCCCGACAACTCGCGCCGCACCTCCGCGGTGAATGCGTTGTAGGTCGACGTGACGCCGTTGGTCACGAACAGCAGGACGCCGAAGTTCGGGTTGATGCGGTCTTCCTTCCCGTCGAGCAGGTCACCTGCGAACCGGTTCACGTCATCGATGCGTTCGAGGTTCACTCCGTGCGTTCCGACATAGCCCAGCTCCACCACCCAGTGCTGGCCGAAGCGCTGCTGACCGTTGAGGAACCACGTTTCCGTGTATTGCGTCTTGATCGTTGGGTTGACGACGAACCCCGTGATGCGGATCGGCGGCTCGCCGGGACGGCTCTGCACGCCGCCCTGAGAATTCAGTCCGCGGGCGAACTCGGGGTTGTACGGCACCGGAATGTCGTACAGGATCTGGCTGCCGATTTTGTTCGAGGGTTGAATGACGCCCTGCAGGGCGTCTGGCGGCAGCGCGCGTGCTCCCGAGATCGACTGGCCGTGATGGGGCTGGTAAGCCATGCTGAAGCCGCTGCGGATCGACATCCGCCCGTTGCCCCTCGGATCCCACGCAAGCCCGACGCGCGGGGAGAAGTTGAGGAGTTCCGGTTCGTAGAGGCGATCCACGTGCCCGATGGAGGCGCCCGCCAACTGTTCGTTGAACGTGGCTCCGGGGCCGAGGATGATCGACGAGAGCCGGTCCTCCCGCTCGGATACCGTGCCGAAATAATCGTGCCGCACACCCAGACTGAGACTCAGGTTTTGGCTGATGTGTCCACTGGTCCTGGATGAAGGCGCCCGTTTCGTACTGCGTGAAGTACCGGCCGAAGGACGTCGGCTCACCCGTGGCAGGATCAACCGTCAATGTCTGCCGGAAGGGCCGATCGGCCGCGAAATCCGCCAGGCTGTTGAACGCGAAGGTGCCGGCCTGCGGTGGTCCGATGCTGAGGGCCTTGGTGATGCGCCGCGCCTCGAAGCCGACCCGGATCGCATGCTTGCCGCGGTCGAGCGTCAGAATGTCGCGCAGCTCCAGCGTGCGCAGCTCGCTCCGATCCACGAAGACATCTCCGAATGGCGCCGTGATGCCAGTGATCGTGACCTGCGGCACAATCGCGTCTTCGGCGCCGCGCCTGGCATTGGAGATCTGATATGCCGCGTGAATCTCGTTCACCGCGCGACCGAAGACTTTCGTGTAACCCGCGTTCAGGTTCCCGAAAAAGCCGCTGAACGGTCCGCGGCTGCCACGCAGCGCCCGACCGAGCGTGGCCTGTGACGAGCTCGTGCCGCCTTCGTCACGCTGGTGATCCGCGATCCAGCGAAGGGATACGCGATCACCATCCGCCAGTGCCTGGTCCACGCGGCCGAGGTACTGATCGAACCGCACGTCATCGTCGATGATGGTCTGCGCGCGCCCGATCGCTGGAATGGTGCCTGTCGGCGTCGTCAGCGTGCGCTGGTCCAGGTATTTCTGTCCGTTCGTGTCCGGACTCGGGATTGGCGCAGGAAACTGATTGAGAAGCCGCGCGGCGACGCTGTCAGGCGCCGTCTGCGAGACATAGTCGCGGAACTCTGGGGTTTCGACCTGAAACGCGAACGGGCGGCCGACTCTGTTCCGTGTGGCCTCGTACGATCCGAAAAAGAAGGTGCGGTTCTTGAGAACGGGGCCGCCGAGATTGGCGCCGAACTGGTTGAATTGAAGAGCCGGTTTTTCCGTCGCGAAGTAGTTACGAGAGGTGAGCGACGCGTCGCGATGAAACTCCCAGGCGCGGCCACTGAGCGTGTTGCTTCCCGACTTGGTCTGAACGTTGACGACGGCCCCGTTGCCGCGGCCGAACTCGGAAGCGAAGTTCGCCGTCTGCACCTGCACTCCCTCGACCGATTCGAGGCTCGGCACGATGGCGGGCTCACCGCTGTTGTTCGGGTTGGAGTTCATCGCGCCGTCGAGCACGTAGTTGTTGCCGCGGTACCGGTTCCCGTTCACCGTCACGACAGGCGAGCTCGACAGCTTCGTCGAGTTCGCCGCGCCAGGAATGAACGTCGCGCCCACGCTCATCTTCGTGACCAGGAAGATGTCGCGTTGCGGAAGGGGCAGTTCATCGATCTGCGCTTTGCTGTAGCTGTCGGCCAGCCGCCCTTCTGTGGCCGTGGCCACGCGCACTGCGGTGCCCGAGACGTTCACGGTCTCCTCGAGCGTGACGACCGACAGCGGAATCGTCATTTCGACACTCTGGCCAACACCCAGCCGAAGCTCCGGCTGTTTGAATGCGCGGAAGCCCTGGGCTTCCGCGCTGACCGTATACACGCCGGGCGGGAGGCCCGCCAGCAGGAACAGGCCGGATTGGTCTGTCGTCGTGGATCGGGCCTGGCCGGTGGCCACGTGCTTCACGCTGACGGTCGATCCCGGCACGACTTGTCCGAAGCCGTCTACGACCGATCCCTTGAGCGATGCTTCCGTCAATTGCGCGTGACTGATTGCGGGAATCAGGCAGAGCACAGGCAGCAAAACACAGGCTAGCAGGTTGGGGCACGAAATTCGGTGGGTCATGGGTGCCGGCACTCTACGGGACTTCGGTGAGCCGGCGGAATAGCGGAAAGGCTCTAGACGGGGCCTTCTAAGGCGCTGGTGTTCCGTCTAAGAGTGTGTCTCGACGTCCCAGATGTGCTGAAGGATGGCAAGCGCCACAACGGGCGCGGCGTCCGCACGCAGCGTGCGGGGGCCCAGAGTCAGGAGTGTCGCGTTGCACTCGAGCGCCAGCGAGCGTTCCGCCTCCGACCAGCCGCCCTCAGGCCCCACCAGAAGCGCGGCACTTGCGGGAGGCGGGAGCTCCCCGAGGTGATGTGCCGACACCGCGCCATCGAGACCGGGCTCCGCGAGCATCAACAAGCGCTCGGCCACGGGATCCGTGATGAATTCGGAGAGCGACATCGGGTCCGCGATATCCGGCACGACCGCGCGCCCACACTGCTTCGACGAGCTGATTGCAATCCGTCGCCAGCGATCGACGCGAGATGTTCGCGCCGCAGGCACCTCCGTCCGCGTGGTCGCGAGCGGTTGAACGCGGCTCACCCCCAACATCGTCGTGTCGCGGACGACCTCGTCGAACTTGTCGCCTTTGAGGAGCGCTATGGCCAGGGTGATCGAGACAGGAGACTCGGGCGCCGCAGCGGCCGCCTCGCCAACGCGCACGATCGCGTCCGTCTTCGTCACGGCTTCGACCTGGGCGACGTGCTCGCGACCGCGGCCGTCGAATACGCGAACCGATTCGCCAATCGAGAGCCGGAGGACGCGAATGAGGTGCCGGGCCTCCTCCGGCGACAGTGGCACGGCGCTGCCAGGCGGTCCGATCTCGGGCGCGTAGAAGCGGTGCACTGCGCCTACGACTGCCCCTTCATCACTGCCAGTAGCGCGTCGACCTCCTTCGGCACGGCCGTGCTCAGGACGAGTGGCTCGCCGTCGGTGACGAGCACCGTGTCCTCGATGCGGATGTGCAGCTGCTTCTCTGGAATCTCGATGATGGGTTCAACCGCAATCACCATCCCAGCGCGAAACGGCTCGCGCGGATCGCCGACGTCGTGCACGCTCATGCCAACGAAGTGGCCCGCCCCTGTCGGCGGCTGATTCGCGAAGCCCCACTTCTCGTAGATCGCCTTGGCGATGTCGCGCGTCTGCAGCCGCGTCGCCCCGGGCTTCATGGCTGCGATGATCGCCTTCTGCGTCTCGAGCGCGCATTGATACGCCTTGAGCTGCAGCTCGTCGAAGCGGCCAGAGACGGGCCACGTGCGCGTGATGTCGACGACCTGGTAGTCGAGCGAGCCACCGTAGTCCATCACCACGAGATCGCCGGCCTGCATCTGCCTGCCGCTATCCTGGTAGTGCCACACGATCACGTTGGCACCCGTGCCGACGATGGCGGGGTAGCCGTTGCCCTGGACGCCATTCTTGAGGAGATGGTAGGTGGCTTCGGCTTCGAGCTCGTATTCGAAGCGGCCCGCGCGTGTAATCTCGATGGCCTTGCGGATCGCTTCGGCGCTGATGCGGCCATTCCGCTTGAGGATCTCGATCTCGCGCGGGCTCTTGATGACGCGAAGCCGATCGACCGCCGGCGTGACGTCTTTCAGCTCGTAAAACGGGTAACGCGTGCGCAGCGTGTCGGCGCGCCATCCCTCCTCGCTCGCCTGCGCGCCCAGCGGGTTGTTGAAACGGCGTGCGAGGTCGATGGAAGTATCACGCCGCCCGCCATCCACTTCGTCGCGTTCGGAGAGCCGCACCCAGAGCGGTTGTTGTCCGATGGCGCCGCGGCGCCGCGCGAGAAACTCGTTCAGCTCGGTCAGCGGGAGAATGGCCTCGAACCCGCGAGCCTTCGCGAGATCCAGCGTCAGCCAGTTCTTGCCGTCGGCGCGGATCTCCGACTGATTCTGTGCCGGGAGGAACAGCCAACTCGCTCCCGTGGGCGCGTCCATGACGATGACCGCGTTGAGGTCCTCGTTCCCGCTGAAGTAGTAGAAGTCGTTGTCCTGACGGAAGCGCACACTGACGGCCGGCGTGGTGTTGCCGAAGAGCGCAACGGTACCCTGCCCGAGTGCGGCCGCCAGGGCCTTCCGTCGAGCCGTGAATTCTTCCGGCGGATATCCCACCCGCTCGGCGGGGAGGTCGGCGAATCCGAGTGTCAGAAGGAGAATGGCGGAAAGGCAGGCTGTACGCATGACCGCAGAGTGTAACTTACGAAAGACGAAATGGGGTCAGACGCTGTTACGACGTCAGAGCTCCTTAACTGGGTCTGGCCCCATTTAGTTCCGCAATCGGACGGCCTGCCACTCGTCCTCGAAGACGGTCTGACCGGCCTGGAGCGGCGGGCTATAGGCGGCCATCACCGCGCTGGACTCGCCAGCAAGGAAGCCGCCGAGAATCAGCGTGCCACGCGGCTTGACGAGCGCCTTGATCCGATCGGCCTCGGCCACGAGCAGCGCGCCGGTAAGGTTTGCACTGACGACATCGGCGGGCTCGATCCCAGGCGTACGCAGATCCGCGAGCCGAAGCCGCACATGCCCCTCGGCCCCGTTCAGACGGAGATTCTCACGGGCGTTCGCAATGGCGTCTTCGTCGTAGTCCACCGCTTCGATGTCGGTCGCTCCCATCCGCCAGGCGGCCAGCGCCAGCACGCCCGAGCCCGTGCCGAGATCGAGCATTCTCCGGCTGCCCACGCTGGACCGCTGGAGCAGATCGAGGCAGAGACGGGTGGTCTGGTGGTGGCCGGTGCCAAAGCCGGTCGAGGGGTGGATGATGACGAGGAGCCCTCTCTCGGGCGGCTGGGCGTCCCAGGGCGGTGCCACGGTCACACGGCCGACAGTGACACGGGTGAGGTGAGCCTGCGATCGCGCGGCCCAGTCCTCATCTTCGATTGACGCGAGCGTTACCTCCAGCCCCATCCCGCCGAACTCGGCGCTGAGGTGCGCAGCCGCCTTGCCGGTCTGACGCGAGTCTGTGAGGAACACTCGCCAGATGACGCTCTCCGCTTCGCCGGTCTCGTGTATCGCCGCAGGCGCCAGATCGTCGAGCGCCAGCGTCACCAGGTCGGGAAGATCCGGGCTGGACGACAGGGGAGGAAAGCGCAAATCGAGCGCGGGAATCAGCTGCGGCACGGTCAGCCGAAGATGTCCTTCACACGCTCGAAGATGTTGCGCTCGTCGTGATCGGCGTCCGCCTTTGTCGGCGTGAACTGTTCGACCGGCAGGGCCTTGGCCAGCGACTCCAGCAGCGATCGCTGCTCTTTCGTGAGCTTGCGCGGCACGGAGGCCTGGACGGTCACGAACAGATCGCCGCGACCGCGTCCCGAAACCTCGGGCATCCCTTTGCCGCGCAGCCTGAACGTGGAGCCCGCCGGTGAGCCTTCCGGTACCTTCAGCGATTCCGATTCGCCGATGATCGCGGGCACGGTCACCTCGCCGCCGAGTGCCAGCGTCGGAAAATTGACGGGGATCTCGCAATAGAGGTCGTTGCCGTCGCGGCGGAAGAACTCGTGGTCCTGCACCTGCACGACGACGTACAAGTCGCCCGGAGGACCGCCCGCCAGACCGTGCTCGCCTTCACCCTGCAGCCGAAGCCGCTGGCCCGTGGCGATGCCCGGCGGGATCTTCACGGTGAGCTTGCGCTCCTTGGCGCTTCGTCCCTCGCCGTGGCAGGTGGGGCAGGGCGTCGCGATGATCTTGCCGATGCCGCGGCATTGGTTGCACGTGCGCGCGACCGTGAAGAAGCCCTGCTGATAGCGCAGCTGCCCGCGGCCGCCGCACGCCGGACAGGTCGTCGGTCCAGAGCCCGCCGCCGCGCCGGTGCCTCGGCAGGTCTCGCAGCCTTCGGCGCGCGGAAACTGGATGGAGGTCTCGGTGCCGCGCGCGGCCTCTTCGAACGAGATCTCGAGATCGTAGCGAAGATGGGAGCCTTGTTGTGGACCGCCGCGTCGACGCCCGCCGCCGAACACGTCGCCAAACCCGAACAGATCGCCCAGCCCGCCGAGGATGTCCTCGAACCCGGCAAACGTCGACGGGTCGAAGCCGCTCTGGGCGCCGAGCCCGGCGTGTCCGAAGCGATCGTAGGCGGCCCGCTTCTGAGGATCCGAGAGGACCGCGTACGCTTCGGCGGCCTCCTTGAAGATCTCCTCGGCGTCCTTGCTGCCCTGATTGCGATCGGGATGGTGCTTGAGCGCGAGCTTCCGGTATGACGCCTTCAGCTCCGCTTCGGTCGCGCCGCGCTCGACGCCGAGAATTTCGTAGTAGTCGCGTCTCGTCACGCCTGCGCTACCTTCACCATGGCCGGTCGAAGGAGGCGCTCGCCCAGGCGATAGCCGCGCCGCAGCTCCTCGATGATCTCTCCCTCACGATGCTGGGGACTGGACTCCGACGAGACGGACTGGTGCAGATGCGGATCGAACATCTGCCCCACCGTCTCGATCGGCGTGACACCGCGCCGGGTGATCAGATCGAGAAGCTGCCTGTGGATCAGCTCGACGCCGCGCCGATAGCCCTCGGCGCTCTCGCCCGCATCAGCGGCGGCGAGCGCCCGCTCGAGATCGTCGATGATCGGCAGCAGGTCGGCCAGCACGCTTTCGGCGGCGCGGTCGGCCATTTCTCGCCGTTCGCGGTCGACGCGCTTGCGATAGTTGTCGAACTCCGCGGTCGTGCGCAGCAGCCGGTCCCGAAGCTGTTCGGCTTCTTCCCGCGCTTTGGTCAATTCGTCAACGCCGGCGTCGGACGGAGCGGGATCGCCCGGCTCCGTCCGCTCGGCCTGTAGGTCCATATCGTTCACGTCAGAATTCATCGCCCTCTTCTCGTAGTTTTCCAGACGGATGGCGTCAGTTCCGGCCGAGCGCCTCGCCCACCGCACGCGCCGCGCTTTCGACCACGCCGATGGCGCGCGAATACTGCATGCGAGTCGGCCCGATGATGCCGACGCTCCCGCCCCGCCTCCCGTCGAGATACGAGGCGGCGACGAGGCTGAACGACTTCAAATCGGGCAGCGTGTGCTCGGCTCCAATCACCACGGCCAGGCCAGGACCATCCAGATATTCGGTCAGCAGCCGCACGAGCCGCTGCTTTTCTTCAATCATCTCCACGAGCGCGTGGAGGGTGCCGAGCGAGAACTCGGCATGCTGTTGCGATACTTCAGCCAGCAGCGACGCCGTCCCGTCGACGTAAAGCGTCTGCTGCCCGGCGCGGGCGTCGAGCGCGCGATCGGCCAACTGCAGGGCGTGCGCCTGCAGGCGATCGTACAGGCCGCGGGCGGCCTGCAGCCGCGCCAGGATCTCGGCGCGTACTTCCTCGATGGCTCGCCCCGAAAAATCCTGGTTGATGCACTCGGCGGCGCGTCGCAGATCGTCCGGGCTCAGCACTTCGGTGGTATCGACGACCTTCTGGGTGACGTGCCCGGTCTCGGCGACCGCCACGACGAGGACGCGCGATCCGCCCAGCGACACGAACTCGATCTTCTGAAGGCGCTGATCGTCCACTGCGGTCGCCAGCGCGAAGCCAACATGGTGCGATTCCTGCGAGAGCACGTGGGACACCTGCGAGAGCAGTCCCTCAATCGACGGCTCTTGGCTGGCGGCCTGGCGGATTTGCGCCGCAACTCCCAGCCGCTCGCCGGGCCGTCGCGTTTCCAGCAGCAAATCCACGTAGAAGCGATACCCACGGTCCGTCGGCACACGCCCCGCCGACGTGTGGGGCTGGCGCACGAAACCCTGTTCTTCCAGCCGCGCCAGAACGCTTCGAATCGTCGCGGACGACACACCGAGGGTGCCGCGCCGCGCGATCACGACCGAGGCGACCGGCGACCCGGTCTGGATGTATTCCCGCACAACCGTCGCGAGGATGCGGCCCGAGCGGAGATTGAGTTCGGAGGTTGCCATTGGCAGTCGTCCGCCGCGAGTGCTAACGGACGTCTCCTTATTATACGTCCGTCCGGTGCCCGGTTGACGGCGCCTTTCAGGCAAGTCCTGCTCTGACTGCCAGTTGCCGGGCCTCCCGGCCGGCGTCCGCGACGATCTGGTCTCGGTCCATACGGGTGGGGCGCCCCTGGTCCACGAGAAGCTGTCCGTCGATGATCGTCGCCCGCACGTCGTCGGCATGGCCCGAAAACACGAGCGCGGAATAGAGGTCAGGGTTCGGCTCGACGTGTGGCTCGCGTCGTTCGACGAGCACGAGATCGGCCTTCTTGCCGAGCTCGATCGAGCCGATGTCGTTTTCCAGGCCGAGCGTTTTCGCGCCGCCCCTCGTGGCCATCTCTACCGCATCGCGTGCCCGAAGCCGTCCTGGCCCGAGCCGGACCGACTGAATCAACACGGCAAGCCGCATCTCGTCGAACATGTCGAGCCGATTGTTGCAAGCCGCGCCATCGGCGCCGAGCGAGATTGTCACACCCGCCCGGCGCAGCTCGACGATGGGTGCGAGCCCCGATCCGAGCTTCAGGTTCGATCCCGGGCAGTGCAGCACCTTGACCTCGTGCTCCGCGAGCAGCGCTCGCGCGGTGTCGTCCACCCAGACGCAGTGCGCGGCGCACAGGCGCGGGGAGGCGAGCCCCATCGCGACCAGATACGGCACGTTGTCCATGCCCGTGCGGTCGCGCACGATCGCGCCTTCGTCGGGCGATTCCGACGCATGCGTGTGGATGAGCACATCGTGTTCAGCCGAGAGCGAGCCCACTGCCTCGAGCAGCTCCCGCGAACAGGACGGTACAAAGCGAGGGGCAAACGCGATGCGCAGCCGGCCTTCCGCGGCGTCATGCCACCGCGCATGAAGGGCCAGGCTCTGGTCGATCGACTCGCGCGTCTTCTCACGGAGCCGTCCCGGCACATCCTCGTCGTCATCCATCATGCACTTGGCGATGGTGGCCCGAAGTCCGGACTGCGCGATCTCGTCACAGACGGCGTCTGTGTCGTGCACCGTCTCCATGGTGAGAATCGACGTCGTACCCCCGCGAACGAGCTGGTAGGCGGCGAGCCGCGCCGACGCGCGTAGCGACGCCTCTGTGTGCGCCGCCTCCATCGGCCAGACGCGCTGCCGCAGCCAGTCCATCAAGGCGAGGTCATCGGCATACCCGCGAAAGAGTGTCTGGCAGAGATGAACGTGCGTCTGCACGAAACCCGGCAGGAGGAGATCTCCACCAGCGTCGATGACGCGGTCGTACGAGCCGGTCACCTCGCCACCGATCGCCGCGATTCGGCCATTTTGGACCGACACGTCGCCCTGGAGCACGTCCCAGGACTCGTTCATCGTCACGACCGTCGCATTGCGAACAAGAAGGGACACGGCCTCGGAGTGTATGGCGTCGAGGCGCCGCGGGCAATCAAGGCGCTCCCCGCATTTCGCGTGTCTGTTACACTCCCGTTACACCAAGCCGTAGCCGCCACGCCTCGTTGGAATGAGCCACTCCCTCAAATCGTGCGCGCATCTCGCCGGCCTGTGGGCGATCGCCGTTGCGCAGCCGATTCTCCTGCTGCTTGCCGGCGCGCCGGAGTTTTTCGTCGCTCACGACGCCGATGTCGGCGACATCGTGATCGTGACCGCCGCGCTGTCGCTGTCGGGGCCGCTCGTACTCGGCGCGCTCGTGCTGTTGTCGGGACTGGCGGGACGGAGATTTGCCGATGTCGTCACGGCCGTCCTCGCTGGTGCCCTGACCGCCGTGGTCGTTCTGCAAATCGCTTATCGACTGGGTGTTTCGAGCCGCCTGGGCGCAGGAATCGTGGCCGCTCTGGTGGTTGCCGCGGTCTGCACCGCCTGGCTCACGCTGCGCGCGGCACGCACGTTTCTCACCGTGCTCTCGCCAGCGGCCGCCATCGTCCCGCTCCTGTTCGTGACGAGCGCTGGCATTCGCCCGCTCGTGTGGCCCGAGGCGCCTCGCGCGATCGGTGCCGCGTCAGGGGCGTCGGTGCCGATCGTCCTCGTGGTGTTCGACGAGCTGTCGCTGGTCGCGCTGCTCGACGAGGGTTCGCAGATCGATCGCGAGCGTTACCCTCACATGTCGGCGCTGGCGCGCGACGGCGTCTGGTTCAGAAACGCCACGGCCGTCAGCGACTACACACGCTGGGCCATGCCCGCGATCCTCACTGGCCGCTACCCGCGGCCCGACAGCGTTCCCACGGCCAGCAATCATCCGTACTCATTGTTCACGCTGCTGGCACCTGCGTACCGCCTGGAGGTCGTCGAGCCTGTCACGCGCGTGTGCCCACCGGCGCTTTGTCACGCGTCCAAGGAATCGCGCGCCGAACGGCAGCGCCGAATTCGTCAGGACCTGAAGGTCGTAGCGTCGTATGTGCTGCTGCCGCCCGCTGACCGCGTCGGGCTGCCGGAGTTGACGCAAGGTTGGGCCGGCTTTCGGGCCGCAGACGATAGCCAGGCTGAGGCGGGGACCGAAACGCCGTCAGACGAGCGCATCGGTCTCAACCGTCTCGAGGAAGCGCGGACCTTCATCGAAGGCATCTCTGCGCGCGATCGGCAGCCGACGCTCTATTTTCTGCACACGCTCACGACCCATCATCCGCCTCGGTGGCTGCCCTCGGGGCAAATCATTGCAGACCGACGCGAGATGGCCGGACGCCTGAAGAATGGTACCTGGGGCGAGGCGAGCTGGCAGGTGATCCAGCACTTTCAGGGGCACCTGCTGCAGGCTGGCGTCGCCGACACTCTGGTGGGGCGGTTGATGGATCGGCTGCGGCAGACCGGCCTCTACGATCGCGCGCTTGTCGTGGTCACGGCCGATCACGGCGCCTCGTTCAGGCCTGGCAATCACATGCGCGCCTTTACGGGCACGAACGCCGGCGACATCATGCCGGTTCCATTGATCGTCAAGTTTCCTCGATCCGCTCTCGTAAGTGGCGGCGGATCGTCGGCCCCGCCACCAGCAGGAGCCATCGACGATCGCAACGTCGAAACGATTGACGTCCTTCCGACGATCGCACACGCGATCGGGATCACCCTGCCGTGGACCGTTGACGGGAAATCAGCATTCGCGACAGGACAAAGGCGCGACAAGAAGATGTACTCCCACGAGGCAAGGCAGGTCCGCGCCTATCTGCCGGAGGAGCTTGCGCGCGAGCGCCAGGCGGCTCTCGAACGGCAGTCCACGATCTTCGGCACTGCCCGCTGGCCGGCGCCTCGCCTTCCAGGCTTCGAGACGCTCGTTGATCGATCCGTCGCGTCGTGTCCCGTCGACGAGGACCCTTCCGGGTTTCGCCTCCGCATCGCGCGGCCACTCGCACTCGAGGACGTCGACATCGGCGCGCCTGCGCTGCCGGTGCAGGTCGGCGGCTGGGTCGAGCCGACCGATCGTGTCGCGACCACACCGGCCGCGGTCGCGATTGCACTGAACGGTCAGATCGTGGCGACCACCCAGACCTCGCCCGGACAGGCCGGCTGGTCCGCGATCGTCCCACCGAGCCGGTTGAAAAACGGACCGAACAGGATGGATGTGTTTCTGTTGCGCGCCGACCGGCCCGACACGCTTTTTCGACCGCGCGGAAGCGGTGGCGCTCGCGAACCGAATCTCGCCTCGCCGCAAGCGTCGATGCAGGGCGTCGGGCACTCAGGTCTGTATCGGCCGGAGCGAGGCGGTGGCCGCGTGTTCCGATGGACGGACGGACACGCCATCATCGATGTCCCTATCGAGCCGGAACATCCTCCGTCCACGCTCAGCGCGTCGGTCGTGCTCTCGGGACCGAAGGGCAAGAAGGTACGGCTTCGGGTGGACGGGTGCGAGGTCGCCGCCGACGTGCTCGCAGGCGGCGCCTGGTCCAGAACCGTGTCGCTTGGCCCGTGCGTGCCCAAAGGCTATTGGGCCCGGATCGAAGTTCAGTCCGACACGCACAAACCGCCCGGCCGCGATACACGGCGGCTGGGCGTCGGACTCGCGACGCTCACGTTGGAATAACCGCGCTGCAACCAATCAACCTTGCCAACCCGACAAACCTGACCAACTTGACCCGGCCGGCGTCGGCCGCGGTTGGTGGGGTTAATCAGGTTAGTCAGGTCGGCCGGGTTTGAGGTTGGGAGCCGTCCACTGGAGCGACAGCGCGGTCGCCGCCGGCTCCTCGAGCTTGCCTCGCCGTACGGCGATGAGCTCCGCGAGGATCGCAACCGCAATTTCCTCCGGCGACACCGCGCCGATGTCGAAGCCGATGGGCGCGTGGAGCTGGCGCAGCCAGTCTGGCGAGGCGCCGTCGGCCAGCAGCGCGTCGGTGAGACGTGCGACCTTTGCCCGACTGCCAATCAGGCCGACGTATCGCAGCTCGCGCCCCGCCAGCGCCCGCAGGACGTCGAAGTCCTGCCGGTGTCCGCGCGTGAGCACGACGACGAACGCCGAAGCGGGGAGGCTCGCCTCGCGCGTCCAGTCCGCGATGCTCTCGACGATCACCTCGGCTGCAGCGGGGAAGCGGTCGTGATTCGCGAACTTCTCGCGGTCATCGACCACGTGCAATCGGAATCCGACGGTGTGCGCAATCTGTCCGAGCTGATAGCCGACGTGGCCGGCACCGATGATGTAGAGCGGAGGGGCAGGCTCGATCGGCTCGATGAAGACATCCATCTGTCCTCCGCAGATGAGGCCCGACTCTTCGGCGAGATCGTCGCTCAGCTCATAGTGCACAAGCTGGGACTTCCGCGTCTTGAGCGCCTCGCGCGCCTTCCAGAAGGCGTCGTTCTCGTAGCAGCCTCCGCCAATCGTGCCGACCGTCCGCCCATCCGGGAATACGAGCATCTTCGCGCCAACCCGCTGCGGCGTCGAGCCGTGGGCCGAGACGATGGTGACGAGCGCAGCGGTCTCGCCGCGATCCAGTGCACGGGTCAGTGCCGCGAGAACGTCCTGCATCCTGATGATTATAGTTCTCGGTTTCTCGTGTTCTCGATTTCTTCTATTGGTGTATGTCGCAGGAGGCCGTCGGCTCGGTGCCGCTCAGGAAGCTTTCCTTGAACACCCGCGGACAGAGCGGCCCGGCCAGCTTCCCGGTGTCGCGATCGATCTCGACCGTCACGATCCCCGGAGGCTCCGCGAAGGGCAGATTGGGATGGCCGGCGAGGGCGCGAATCATGAACGCCGACCAAATCGGCAGAGCGGCCTGGGTGCCGCTGAGTCCCACGGGCTGGTTGTCGTCGAGGCCCACCCAGACGGCTGTCAGCAGCTCTGGCGTGAAGCCCACGAACCATGCATCGCGAAGGTCGTTGGTCGTCCCGGTCTTCCCGGCCGCGTCCAGCGCGAAGCCCGCCGCCCGCGCGCCGGCGCCGGTGCCCTCGTTGATCACGCTCCGCATCATGTTCGTGACGAGGTACGTCGTGTCGGCCCGCGCGACGCGCTTGGCCGGCAGCTCGGGCGGCACCTTCGTGTCCACCCCGACGATCACACGCGACAGCACGCGGAGCGGGCGGACGGCCCCTTCGTTCGGAAAGACCGTGTATGCGGTAGCGATCTCCATCGGCGTCGCCTCGAAGACCCCGAGTGTGACCGACGGATACGCGCGCGCGTTCGTGCCGATGCCGATGCGATCCCAGAGCGCGGCCACGCGATCGAATCCGGTGGTCTCGGCCACCTTGATCGTGGCGACGTTGCGTGAGAGGGCGAGCGCCCGTCGCAGCGTGATGAGGCCGTCGTACTCGTTCTCGTAGTTGTTCGGGACCCACTCTTGATCGACGCCCGATGCGAACGAGGACGGTGTGTCATCCACAAGTGTCGCCGGCGTGAGATCCGTGCGGCCTTCCGCCGCGGCCCGCTCGAACGCCGCCAGGTACACGAAGGGTTTGAAGACCGATCCGGGCTGCCGGCGTGCACTCACCGCGCGGTTGTACTGCGACTGGTTGTAGGAGCGCCCGCCCACGAGCGCCAGCACTTCGCCCGTCCTGGGATCGATCGCAATGAGCGCGGCCTGCGCCCGACGGGGCCGCTTGCGCCGCGCCAGCAGATCATCGACGTGCGTCAGGCCGTCGCGGAGCGCGTCCTGGGCCAGGCGCTGCAAGTGCAGATCGAGTGTCGTGAACACGCTGAGCGATGCAGTCGACGCCGTCACTCCCGGGTACTGTTCCGCCAGCGTCTGGCCGATGTAGTCCACGAAATAGGGGGCCTGCGCCTCGAGCGCGCGCTGCACCACCTGAATCGGCTCGGTCGCCGTACGCCGCGCGGCATCGTCAGAGATGAAGCCTTCGTCGGCCATTGCCCGTAACACGACGTTGCGCCGCTCGCGGCAGCGATCGGGGGAGGTGAACGGCGACCAGGTGTACGGCGACTGAATGATGCCGGCAATGGTGGCCGCCTCATTCAAGGTGACGTTGCTGACGTCCTTGCCGAAGAAGAGGCGAGCGGCTTCCGCCACGCCGTGCACGCCGAAGGACCCGCGTTGCCCGAGATAGACGTCGTTCAAGTACATCTCGAGAATCTGATCTTTCGATGCGCGCCGCTCGAGAATGAGCGACATGTACTGCTCGGCGACCTTCCGGCGGAGCGACTTCTGGGGCGTGAGGAAAAAATTCTTCACCAGCTGCTGGGTGATGGTGCTGCCGCCCACCAGGTATTTCTTTTCGCCGCGCAGATTCGTGACGATCGCGCCGATGGTGCGAATCACGTCGACGCCGGGATGGTCGTAGAAACGGCGATCCTCGATGGCGAGCACAGCCTGCACCATCCGGGCGGGAATGGTCGAGAGCGGCACCTGACGCCGCTTCTCGCGGCTCGCGTTGATGAGCGCCGTGAGCAGCGGCGGGTCGAGCGTGACGTGCTGCACGCGGGCGTTGCTGGCAGTCAACGAGACGACGCGAACCACCTGGGGAAGAGACGGGGTTCTTGCCGGCGGCCTGGTCGGCTCGAAGACGACACGCACGATGTCGCCTTTGTGATCGCCGTCACGCGGAATGAGCGCAATCGCATCGCGGCCCACGGCGAACTCCCCGGGCCGCTCGATGCGTGCGCGTTCGGCGTAGCCGAGGTCGTTCAGACGATCGACGAGCTGGGGTTCGCCGAGGGCCTGGCCCCGATAGAGCTCCAGCGGGCGCGCGTACACCCGCGGCAGCACGCGATCGCGCTCGCCGTGAAGCCTGACGTCGATCTCTTTGCCGAGCAGGACCCAGTAGTAGCTGAGGACAGAGACGGCGACGAGCGCCATCACCATGCCAACGCCGCCAACGACCAGCCAGGCGCCGCGGGGAACGCGGATGATGAGCCCTCTGACCCATCTGGCCGGGCGGCGTCCGCCTGACGGCCGGCGGGATCTCGAGGTCATCGTGACGCTAGACCGTGACGATCCAATGCGTGCCGCTGTCGAGCGGCAGCTCCGACAGAAGACGCTCGACGAGCGCCGGACCGTACTTGTTCAGGAAGACGATGAAGCCGACGGTCCGCTCTTGCGGCGCCCCGCCGGGAAACGCTTGTGTCCGCACGTGGACGAACTGTCGACGGAGGGTATCGTCGCGGCGCTTGGCCGCCTGCACGATCTTGCCGCGCAGGGCCCGCATGTCGTGCTCGATCTTGCCCAGCGTGGAGCGCGCCGCGCCCTCGAGGGTCGGATCAATGGAGGGCACGGCCCGGATCACCGCGTCGAGCCGCGCCGCGATCGCGGCGTCGGCATCGCCCATGGCCTTCTCGACCGACGGCGGCAGCTGCGCGCGGAGCAGCGCGTTCAGCGCGCGCTCGTCCTGCGCCTCCAGATCCTCGAACGGCACGTGGTAACGCGTCAGGAAGCGTACGCCGGCCGAGTCGAGAATCGTCGCCGTGGCGCGTGGCTGCACGAGCGGCATCGGGATGGAAAAACTCTCGTACACGCGTCGAAGCTGGGCATGATAGGCGAGCTCGTTCGGACCAGCCACATAGCAGACGGTGGGAAAAATCGTGTCCTGGACGAGCGGCCGGAGCAGCACATTCGGGCTGAACGACTGTGGACGAGACGCCGCGCGTTCGAGGAGCGCAGCGGCGGATACCGGCTCATCATCGATCAGGAACCCGTCGCCCGAGACCTTGATCGACTTGCGGCCCGACTCGATGTCGAAAAGGGCGACGCTCGATTCATGTGGCTGCACCTGCGCGTGATAGCCGTGCGCCGTGAGCAGCGCCCCGGTCTCGGCCGCCAGACGCGTGGTCCGTCCCGGGTGTTCGATCTCGGCGCGGAAGAGCGGCGCGGCAAACGGCTTCGCCGCAGGGTCCGACGCGTCGAAGACCACGAGGCCGAGTGGACCCAGCGTCCGCTCCATCCATCGCCCGAACGCCTCGGGTACGCTCCGGCCCGGGACGTAATCGCGGCGGAGCGAAGCCAGGAGGTCGGACGTGAACTCGGTGGCGGGCAGCGCCTGCTCGAGGGCCCGAATCGCCGCCTCGACGTCACCGGTATACTTCAGGCCTGCCACGGGGCGCTCGCCGGCGCCCTCGGGCGGCGGGACGCGGACGTCGCGCCACTCCTGATTGGCGTCCAGCACGCCGCAGCCCGCAATCTCGTCCCAGTCGTGATCTTCCGCGTCGATCCAGAAGACGGGCACAACCGGGACATCGTGCTCGCGGCCGACGCGTGCCGCGATCTGTATGGCGGTCATCGCCTTGAGCAGGGTATACAGCGGTCCGCCGAAGAGTCCGGCTTGTTGTCCAGTGACGATGGCGACTGTCGACGCGTCGGCGAGCCTGGCGGCCGAGGCGCGCGCGGGCGCGGGCGCGCCACGACGTTCCTGCTGCGCGGCAATCACGGCTGCGACGCCGGCGTACGGGCGCGTGTGTGCACGCACTCGTGCGAACGCGTCGATCCAGGCGTCGCGTTGTCGTGGATCGCCCGTGAAGAACGGCGAGACCCCGTCGTAGTTGAATGCGTAGTCGAGCGCGAGCCGGCGCATCCATGGGAGCCGGCGGAGGTCCACCCCCAGCCGCAACGCGCTGTCAGAAGAAGAAGCAGTGGGCGACTGCACGAGGTCCGTACTGTCGCACCCTGCGAAAGACGCTGTCAAGGCAGCCACTGAGACACGGAGAGGATCGGCCATGGAGGCGCGGCGACGGTTTCATCCAGAGGGGCACGGAGCGGTCGGCGCCCGAGGGACCAGGTGGTGCAGACGCGTGACGAGCGGTTGGCGGGGTCGTTCAGGCGTGTTACGATCTTCTGACCCGCCGGGTCTCGTTTGAGGAGTACCACCGCTGACCGCTGACGGATCCATTCTCGACCCCTCGCCTGCTGCCTGTGGTCCCTTTCGCATCCTGCATCAGGTTGGGACCGGCAGCCTCGGGCCCGTGTTTCGCGCCCACGATCCGATCGAAGGTCGGCTCGTCGCGCTGAAATGGTTCCGGCTCGATCTCACGCCCGAACAGACCGCGGATCTGGCCGCTGCGCTCGAAGATCTCGTCGCACAGCAGCCGCGGCATCCCACCATCGCCGCGGCGTTGGCTGCAGGAGTTGAGGGGAGCCACGCGTATCTTGCGCAGGAATACGTCACGGGAGATGCGCTCGATGCGGTGCTCCGTCAATCGGGCCGTCCGTCGATGGACGCGACGCTCGTGAACCTTGGGCGTCTGGCGGAAGCACTGGATCGGGCCGCCGGCGAAGGCATTCACCACGGCGCGTTGCACCCCCGGGACGTGTTGATGGAAGGCGGCGAGGTCCGCATGATCGATATCGGCGTGGCGCAGGCGCTCCAGCGCGCGGGCCTGCGTCCGCCAGTGCGGCCCCCATACTCGGCACCCGAGCGCCTGGACGATCGTTCATGGGGCGGTGCGGCCGACATCTTCGCGCTGGGCGCCATCACGTTCGAGCTCGTCACGGGCCGCCGCATCGTGGGACCCGGACCTCCCTCGCTCTGGGCCGACAGCGTTCCCGGCGCCGACGTGAATGCCTTGTCGGACGTCTTCGGGCGTGCGCTCGCCATGGAGCCCGGCGCGCGCTTTGCGTCGGCGTCCGATCTGATCGATGCGCTCAGACCGATTCTCGCGCGGATCCAGGTGCCCATCGGCGTGCCACTGGAGGCTCCGGCCCCCGACGCCGCGCCCGATGCCGGGCCAAACACGATCGAGGACGACGCGCGCAACGAGACGGACAACCTCCCGGTGTTTTTGTCGGGCGGGGAAGGCCGCACCGTCCGCTATGACTCGGGTGGCGAGCGCGAAGACGACGTCTCGGCCGACCTGCCCCTCATCGCCGGCGCCGGCAGCGCGCCGGTCTTCCACGCGGCGGCCGACGATCGGCCCGGATTCTTTCCTCCTCGCGACCGCGACGTCGACCACGAAGGACCCGGAGGCCCCTTTCTGGACGTGGATACGGCCTCGACTCCGCGCACGGCGTCGCCGGCGCTCTCGGGTCCTCTCTGGTCCGCCCCGCAGCCAGATGCTGTGCCCCAACGCCGGCCGTTTCTGCCGTTGATCGTTGCGTTGGTGGTCGGCGTCGGAGGCGGGTTCGGCTGGGGCTATTGGACGGCGTGGCGCGCGGCGGCCCGCGAAGCGCCCGCCACCGCCCGCGCCACCGGACCCGCCGCACCGTCATCGCCATCGCCAGCCACGACGCCTCAACGGGTTGAAGAGCCGCGGGTACTTGGTGAAGGGACAACGGCGCCGACGCCGCGTTCGAATCAGCGGCCGTCGGCGGCCGGACCCAGTACGGCACCTGCGCCCGCGCCGCCAGCGCCTGCGAAGGCCGCACCAGGGCAGGCGCGACGCGAGCGTCGCGCCGTGCAGGCGCCGCCCCTGTCGTCGGGCGCGGCTCCGGCCACCAAGCGGGCCTCAGGGGACCAGCGCGTTCCGACGGGTACACCGGCAGCGACGACGGGCTCGCTCCTCGTTGAGTCAAGGCCTCTTGGTGCGCAGGTGTCGGTTGACGGGCAGGTGATGGGCACCACGCCGCTGACCCTCCCCGAGGTCCAGCCGGGCGCACATCGCATCGTCCTCGAGATACCGGGTTTCAATCAGTGGATCACGATGGTACAGGTGACAGCAGGGAATCGGATGCGCGTGGCCGCGTCGCTTGAACAGGTGCAGCAGCCATGAACGCTATTCTTGCGCTCGAAGACGGCACCGTGTTTCGCGGTACGTCTGCGGGCGCGCCAGGCGAGGCCCGCGGAGAGGTGGTCTTCAACACGAGCATGACGGGGTACCAGGAGGTGCTGACCGATCCGTCCTACGCTGGACAGATTGTCACGATGACCTCCGCCCAGATCGGCAACTACGGTGTGTCGGCCGAGGACACGGAATCCGCCAGACCGCAGGTCGCCGGATTCGTGATGCGCGAGTCGTCGCCCGTCGCGAGCAACTGGCGGGCCGATCAGAGCCTGCGCGACTACCTGACGCGATACAACATCGTGGCCATCGCCGACATCGATACGCGCGCCCTCACGAGGAGACTGCGCTCGGGCGGTGTGCTGCGCGGCATCATCGCCTCGGGTCAGGTCGACGCACAACAGCTCGTCGAGCAGGCGCGGGCGATTCCCGCAATGGAGGGCGCCGACCTCGTGCGCGAGGTGACATGTGCCGAGCCGTACGAATGGCTCGCCGAAGGGGATGCGGCTCCTGTCGACTTCCTGGTGCCTCCGGAGCGCCGCGCGAAACGCCGCCTGCGCATCGCCGCGTACGACCTCGGCATCAAGCGGAATATTCTGCGGCGGCTCGCCGCGCACAACTGCGACGTTCAGGTCTTTCCGGCCACGGCGCCGGCAGGAGACCTGCTCGCCGCCGAGCCCGACGGGATCTTTCTCAGCAACGGGCCCGGCGACCCGGCGGCCCTGCCGTATGTCGTCGACAACGTGAAGGCGCTCGTCTCGAGCGACGTTCCAATCTTCGGCATCTGCCTGGGGCATCAGGTGCTGGGGCTGGCGCTTGGCGGGAGCACGTTCAAGCTGAAGTTCGGCCACAGGGGCGGCAACCACCCGGTCAAGAATCTCGCCACGAATAAGGTGGAGATCACGTCTCAGAACCACGGCTTTGCCGTGGACCCCGACTCGCTCCCATCCGACGTGCGCGTGACGCACGTGAATCTGTATGACGGAACCGTCGAAGGGTTGCGCCACGTCGACAAGCGCGTCTTCTGCGTCCAGTATCATCCCGAGGCGTCGCCGGGACCGCATGACGCCGATTACCTGTTTCGCCAGTTTCTGGATGAGATCGAGAAGTAGGGGCGCACTGCGTGCGCCCCAGTCGATTTGCCCGGTGACCGCTTGGCCAGATCATCTGGGGCGCACGCAGTGCGCCCCTACACAGTTGCGCTGCGTCCCGACACACCGACACCATGCCCCGTCGCACTGATCTGAAGCGCATACTCGTGATTGGCTCCGGCCCGATCGTGATCGGCCAGTCGTCAGAGTTCGACTATTCCGGGACCCAGGCCTGCAAGGCGCTCAAGGCCGAAGGCCTTGAAGTCGTGCTCGTCAACAGCAATCCGGCGACGATCATGACCGACCCGGAGTTCGCCGATCGCACGTATGTCGAGCCGCTGACGCCGGAAATCGTCGCGCAGATCATCGCGGTCGAGCGTCCCGACGCGATCCTGCCGACCGTCGGCGGACAGACGGCGCTCAATCTCGCGGTCGCGCTCCACGACGATGGGACGCTCGCCAAGTACGGCGTGGAGCTGATTGGCGCGCAGATCAACGCCATCAAGGTCGGGGAAGACCGCCTGCTCTTCCGCAATGCGATGGACGAGATCGGCCTCGAGGTGCCGCGAAGCGCCATCGCCCGGTCCCTGCCGGAAGCCCTGGACACCGTCCAGACGACGGGCTTTCCGGCGATCATCCGGCCGTCGTTCACGCTTGGCGGCGTCGGCGGCGGCATTGCGTACAACATCGAGGAGTTTCGCGAGCTGGCCGCGCGCGGGCTGAGCATGAGCCCCGTTCACGAAATCCTCGTGGAGGAATCCGTCATCGGCTGGAAGGAGTACGAACTGGAGGTGATGCGCGACGTCGCCGACAACTTCGTGGTCGTCTGCTCGATCGAGAACATCGATCCGATGGGCGTGCACACGGGCGACAGCATCACCGTGGCTCCCGCGCTGACCTTGTCGGATAAGGAGTACCAGCGGATGCGCGACGCGGCGCGGCGCATCATCCGTCGCGTCGGGGTCGAAACCGGCGGCTCCAACATCCAATTCGCGGTCAACCCCGCCGACGGCCGGATGATCGTGATCGAGATGAACCCGCGCGTGTCACGCTCCTCGGCGCTGGCGTCGAAGGCGACCGGATTTCCCATCGCGAAGATTGCGGCGAAGCTCGCGCTCGGCTACCACCTCGACGAGATTCCCAACGACATCACGCGGCTCACGCCCGCGTCGTTCGAGCCCACGATCGACTACGTAGTCGTCAAGATTCCCCGCTGGAACTTCGAGAAGTTTCCCGAGGCCGATCCGACGCTCACCACGCAGATGAAATCGGTGGGCGAGGCGATGGCCATTGGCCGCACGTTCAAAGAATCGTTTTTGAAGGGCATCCGGTCGCTGGAGCTCGGTCGGACCGGCCGGCTGTTCACCGCGATCGGAGACGACGAGGAGTTCGACGAGGCGGCGCTGCGGAAGCGGCTCGTCGTCCCGACCGATCGCCGGATGTGGGCGGTGTTCGAGGCGCTGGAGCGCGGCTGGACCGTCGAGACGCTGCACGATTTGACGAAAATCGATCGCTGGTTCCTCCAGCAGTTTGCCGAGATCGTCGAGCTGAAGAAGACCGCGCAGCTGGTCGGGCTGCGCGACATGTCGTCGGATCTGCTGCTGACGCTCAAGCGATCCGGGTTCGGCGACCACGAGCTTGCGGGCATTTTCGGCGTCGACGAGGATGCCATCCGCGCAATACGGCGCGAGCACGGGATCGTGCCGGCCTACAAGCGGATCGACACCTGCGCCGCGGAGTTCGAGTCGTTCACGCCCTACATGTACGGCACGTTCGAGCCGTTCTGTGAGTCTGAACCGAACGACCGGAAGAAGGTCGTCATTCTCGGCAGCGGGCCCAATCGCATCGGGCAGGGCATCGAGTTCGACTACTGCTGTTGTCACGCCGCCTTTGCGCTCCACGATCAGGGCTTCGAAACGGTGATGATCAACTGCAATCCGGAGACGGTGTCGACCGACTACGACACCACGGACCGGTTGTACTTCGAGCCGCTCACGTTCGAAGACGTCTTGTCGGTCGATCGAGAAGGAACAGAGCGCGGGCGCCATGGTGACGTGCCTGGTGCAGTTCGGCGGGCAGACGCCGCTGAAGCTCGCGCTGCCGCTTCAGGCAGCCGGCGTCGAGATTCTCGGCACCTCGCCGGATTCCATCGATCTCGCCGAGGACCGCCAGCGCTTCTCGAGACTGTTGTGGGATCTCGGCATTCCACAGCCGTCGAGCGGGACGGCGACGTCCCGCGCCGAGGCGCGCGACGTTGCCGGGCGCATCGGGTTTCCAGTGGTGGTGAGGCCCTCTTACGTGCTCGGCGGCCGCGGGATGGCCATCGTGTACGACACGGCGACCCTCGATCGCTACATGTCGGGGGCCGTGGACGTATCGCATGAGCGGCCGGTCCTCATCGACAAGTTTCTCGAGGACGCCTTCGAGTTCGATGTCGATTGCATTGCCGACACCACCGGAGCTGTCGTCATCGGCGGGATTATGGAGCACATCGAACAGGCGGGCATTCATTCGGGCGACAGCTCGTGCGTGGTGCCGCCGTTCATGGTCGCCGAGCGCCATCTGGGCACGATTCGCGATTACACGCGGCGGATCGCGCGCGCGCTCAAGGTCGTGGGCCTGATGAACGTCCAGTACGCGATCAAAGACGATGTCGTGTTCGTGCTGGAAGTGAATCCGCGTGCGTCACGGACCGTGCCGTACCTGTCGAAGGCGACCGGCGTCCCGTTGGCGAAGGTGGCTGCGCGCGTGATGGCGGGCCAGACACTGGCGGAGCTGGGGTTCGTGGACGATCTGGAGGTGGCCGGAGTCTTCGTGAAGAGCCCGGTCTTCCCGTTCGTTCGATTCCCGGGCGTCGACACGATTCTCGGGCCCGAGATGAAGTCGACCGGCGAAGTGATGGGCGGCGCCGACACGTTCGGGGCCGCCTTCGCGAAGGCGCAGCTGTCGGTGGGGCAGCGGCTGCCGGACGCGGGCCGCGCGTTCATCAGCGTCAACAACACCGACAAGACGACCGTGCTGCCGATTGCGCGGGATCTTGCGGAGCTCGGCTTCGAGCTGGTGGCGACTCGGGGCACCGCCGCGTATTTGCGCGCCCACGGTCTCGACGTCGAGGTCGTCTACAAGGTGAACGAGGGACGTCCCAACGTGGCGGATCAGATCGTCAACGGCCAGATTGCCCTCATCGTGAACACGCCGCTCGGCCGCGAGTCGTTCTTCGACGATCGCACCGTGCGCCGCGCGGCGATGCTGCAAAGCGTGCCCTGTATCACCACGCTCACCGGCGCGTCCGCCGCCGTGGCCGCCATCCGAGCTCTCCGTCTGGAGGCGCTCGACGTCCGCGCCTTGCAGGACTACTACGCCGGCAAAACCGCCGTCTAGCTGCTAGCCAAACTCACCCCAAGGGGTCATCCCCGTTGACAGTTGTGGCGGCTTGCCGTTAGGCCCGCGAGTGCCGCTGTTGCAGCGGCAAAGCTCCGCCTGCACGGGTGGGGCGCGGCGGTCCTCGATGTCAGGCAGCTGGCGCGAACCGTGAGTAGAAAGTAGAAGTTTCGAGCGCGGAGCTGATCGCAGAAATTTGCGACGGCATCCGACGAGCGCGTCGGCTCCTCGCAAAACGCCTTGAACATCCCGATTGGCGGCCATCGGCAGACTGTCCCTGTTCTTGCTCGATTGCTGGCATGCGTCATCTGCCGGCGTGCATCGTGGCCGCTCTTGCCTCGGGCGCCGCGCTTGGCTTGTTCGTGAACCTGCCAGCGCGCATCGGGCTTGGTGGGACGTTCATGCTCGTCGCAGTCAGCGTTGCTGCACTCATGAGCCGACGCCCACGCGCCCTGCTCGCGTCGTCGCTCGGCGCGTACGTCCTCGTTGTCTGGACCCTCTCGGCCGCCGTGGACCGCGAAGCGCGCGCGCCTCGTCTGGCGGCGCTCGTCGACGGTGCCGCTTCGATCGAAATCGAAGGCCGCCTGCAATCCGACGCAGCCGCCGACGAGGACGTGACGAGGATGCAGATCGCCGTCACGCACGTCGTCGTTGACGGCGTGCGGGTGGCTGCCACGGGCGACGCGATGCTGACCGTCACCGGCCGCCTGGCCGATGCGGCTCGCGGCGGCTGGCGCGCCGGACGCCTTGTTGCGCTTCCGGCCACGGTGCGCCGTCCGTCGAGCTATTTGGATGCCGGCGTTCCCGATCAGAAGCTTGCCGCAGCTCGACGCGGACTGATCCTCATCGGCTCCGTGAAGAGCGCCGCTCTCGTTCGGATCCTCGAAGAGGGAACGTGGATTGGAGAGCGGGCCGCCGATCTGCGCGTGTACGTCCGCGAGGTCGTGACCCGCAGGATCGGTATTCACGATCCCAGATCGGGAGCCATCGCTGCCGCGATCCTGATCGGTGACAGGACCGGACTCGACCCGACGCTCGAGGATCGACTTCAGGCGGCGGGCACGTTCCACGTCATCGCGATCTCGGGCGGCAACATTGCCATCTTCGCGGTGACGCTTCTCGCGATCGCGTCCGCCGTCCGGCTGCCGCGCCGCCTCGCGCACGGGGCTTGTGGCCACGGTCCTCACGCTTTACGCCGGCCTGGTCGGCGGAGGAGCCTCGGTGACACGCGCCACGGTGATGGCGGTCGGGTACCTGCTGCTCGATCTCGTCGATCTCCGCGCCGCTCCGATGAGCGCGCTGGCGGCGGCAGCGGCGGCCATGATCGTCGCCTCCCCTGTGTCGGTCGCCGACCCGGGCTTTCTGCTCACCGTCTGCGCCACGGGCGCGATCGTGCTGCTGGCTGGCCGCCTGATACGCGGGAAGCCGTCAGGAGGATGGTCGTCAGTTCGCCATGCCTTGCTGGCGCTCGTCGCCGCGTCGGTGGCGACCGAGTTGGTACTGCTTCCGATCGCGGCGGCGCTGTTTGGACGCATCACCGGCGCCGGCCCGCTGCTGAACTTGATTGCGGTTCCCGCGATGGCCGTCCTCCAACAGGCCGGTCTCATCGCCATCGTCACAGACTGTTGGTGGCCCGCAGCTGGCCAGCTGCTCTGGCTGGATTGCGGCATTGGCGGCGCTCGCGCTCGTGGAATCGTCGCGCTTGGTCGACTGGGTCCCGGCGATCACCAGGCGCGTGCCGTCGCCTCACTGGGGAATCATCGCGGTGTATTTCGCCGCCGGTGCGTCCCTGCTCACCGCAACTGCCACCGAATCATCTGCCTGGCCGATGGCGCCGGCGACTGCAGAATGGCGGTGCGGCCTCGCTCGCACTGGCGGCGGCGTGGATTGTCTTTGCGCCGCAGGTCTGGCGATGGCCATGGAAGGCTGACAACCGTCTCACCGTCACCAGTCTCGATGTGGGGCAGGGCGACGCGACGCTGATCCAATTCCCCGACGCCACGACGCTCCTCGTGGATGCCGGGGGAGTCGGCGGTCGCGCGCGCCTCGACATCGGCGCCCGCGTTGTCGCGCCGGCGGTCTGGGCGCAGGGTATCGGGTGGCTGGATGCGGTGCTCTTGACCCACGGCGACCCGGATCACATTGGCGGTGCGCCCACGATTGTTGATGCCTTCAGGCCGGGCCGCATCTTCGAGGGCGTGGTCGTGCCTTCGCACGTCCCGATGCAGGCGCTTCGTGCGCTGGCGCGCGCACGCCGCATCAAGTGGCAATCACTGGAGCGCGACGCCAGGTGGCGCATCGGCGCGGTGACGGCGCGCGTGTGGCATCCACCGACGCCCGACTGGGAGCGACGGAAGGTGCGAAACGACGACTCAGTCGTGCTGGAACTGCGATTTGGCGACGTGTCGATCGTCCTGCCAGGCGACATCGGCGCCGAGATCGAGCAAGAACTCGCCACGCGAATGGACCTGGCGCCGTTTCGGGTGTTGAAAGCTGCGCATCACGGCAGCGCGACGTCCAGCTCGGAGCGGTTTCTCGATGCGCTCCGTCCGGCAATCGCATTGATCAGCTGTGGCCGCGAGAATCGTTTCGGTCACCCGGCACCCATCGTCTCGAGACGGTACGCCGAGCGCGGCGTCCTGGTGTTCCGGACCGACACGGACGGTCAGGTCTCGCTGCGGACGGATGGCGCTGCGATCGACGTGACCACCTTTTCCGGCCGCGCGTGGCACGGTCGAGCGCGGCGAGTCACCGATCGGTGAGCCGCTTCACGTCCTGCCACACCGCCTCGAGCTCGTCGAGCGTCTTCTCCTGCATGCGCTCACCCGCGGCGGCGACGCGCCGCTCGACCGCGGTGAAGCGGGCGAGGAACTTGTCGTTCGCGCGTCGCAGGGCGGACTCCGGCTCGACGCCCAACTTTCGAGACAGATTCGCGATCGCGAACAGCAGATCGCCCATCTCCTCTTCGGCTCTCGCAACCTGATCAACCTGCTCGACCCGGTTAACCTGATCGACCTGGTCAACCCGATCAACCCGGTTGACCGGGTTGCGCAAGTCGGCGAGGTTCGTCGCGTTCAGAGCCTCGCGCAGCTCCCTGACCTCTTCCTCGATCTTGTCGACGACGTCGAGGGGTCGGGACCAGTCGAATCCGACCGCAGCGGCGCGGGCGCCGTATTCGTAGGCGCGCAACAACGCCGGCAGCGCGCGCGGCACTCCACCGAGGGTCGTCTTCTCGGTGCCAGCCGTCGATCGTTCTGCCGCCTTCATCTCTTCCCACTTGCCCCGGACTTCGTGGGGCGTCGTCAGTTTGTCGTCGGCGCCGAACACGTGCGGATGACGCCGCACGAGCTTCGCGGCGATCGCGTCGATCGCGTCCGTCACCGTGAAGCCTCCGGACTCCTCGGCGATGCGCGAGAGAAACACAATCTCGAGCAGCAGGTCCCCCAGCTCTTCGCAGAGGCCGGCCGTATCGCCATTGTCCAGCGCCTCGAGCGCCTCGTACGTCTCTTCGAGGAGAAACGGCCTGAGGGATTGAAGCGTCTGCTCGCGGTCCCATGGACACCCGTCCGGGGATCGCAGCCGGGCCATGATCTGGACGAGCTCGTCGAAGCGCGATCCGGGTGTGGTCATCGCGTGAGGTATTCTAGAACGCATGACCGATCAGGCGCAGGCGCTCAACTTCACCGGCTTCGTGTTTTCGCTGATGCACACGGCCGCCGTGCACCTCGGCGATGCCGCAGATCCCGTGTCCGGCGAGATGCAATCGCCGAACCTCGAGGGGGCCCGTCAGATGATCGACATTCTCGGGTTGCTGGAAGAGAAGACGCGCGGCAACCTGTCGGCCGAAGAACGCCAATTGCTCGAGCAGGGCCTGTACGAACTGCGCATGCGCTTCGTCGAAGTCCAAAACGGCGGCCCGCGCATCATCGTCCCGTGACCCTGTCGAACCAGACCAACCCAGCGAACCAGAACAACTCAGCGAACCCGACCAACCTGACGAAACTGTCGAACCCCCCGAACGCCGAATCAACCAGGACAAGTCTCGCGTCCCTGCTGTTCCTGGGAACCGGCACGAGCCACGGCGTACCGATGATCGGGTGTCATTGCGCGGTGTGCACCTCGACCGACCCCCGCGACAGTCGTACGAGGCCGTCGGTGTATCTCACGATGCCGGATGGCATGCGCATCCTGATCGACACCTCCCCTGACCTGCGCGCACAGGCCCTCAGACACGATCTGCCCCGTGTCGACGCGGTGCTATACACGCACGGCCATGCGGATCATGTGCTGGGACTCGACGACGTGCGCCGCTTCAATGCCCTGCAGCGGACGCGGATCCCGTGCTACGGCGACCCACTCACTGTTATCGAGATCCGAAAGACGTTTTCGTACATTTTCGATCGCGCCACGCCGGCGGGCGGGGGCCTCCCGGAGATCGATCTGTTTCCGCTCATCGGAGCGTTTTGTCTGGGGCGCTACGAGATTACGCCCGTCCCGCTGTGGCACGGCCAGCGGCTCGTGTACGGCTATCGACTCGGCTCGCTTGCGTATCTCACGGATTGCAGCGCAATCCCCGACGACTCCTGGGACCTGATTCGGGGCGTGGAGGTGCTGGTCGTCGATGCACTGCGTCACCGTGCGCACCCGACGCACTTCACCGTCGCCGAGGCTCTCGCGGTCGTCGAGCGTCTCGGCCCTGCCGAAGCGTGGTTTACCCACATCTGCCACGATTTGCCCCATTCGACGACGAGCGCGGCGCTGCCTGAAAACGTTCAACTGGCATATGATGGCCTGTCGGTCAGCTTCAGACTCGATTGACCGATGACCCCGGGCCGCCGCCCGGCCCGAGTCGCGTGGACGTCATTCATTTTCCCGAGGACCCTCGCCCGCCGCGCTGGTTGCACCCGGTGCTGGCCCTGGGCAACTTCGATGGCCTGCATCGGGGCCATATGAAGATCATCGAGCGGGTCAGTCGCGTTGCGCACGAGCGCGGCGCGACCGCCGTGGCGATGACGTTCGATCCGCATCCGCCGCGCGTGGTGCGTCCCGACAAAGCGCCGCCGCTGCTCATGACCAAGGCGCAGCGGCTCGAGGCGCTCGAGCGAGCGGGGGTCGACGGCGTCGCGGTGGTGCGATTCACGCACGAGTTGTCGCACTGGGATCCTGAGACGTTCGCGCGGATCGTGCTCGTCGAGTGGCTGCGCGTGGCGGAAGTATGGGTGGGCGCGAACTTTCTCTTCGGACACGATCGCGCCGGCAACTTTTCGGCACTGCGTGCGCTGGGCGGGCGCTACGGCTTTCGCGCCGAGAAGATCGATCCGGTCCGCTACAAAGACTTCGTCGTGAGCAGCACGCGCATTCGACGCCTGGTCAGCGAAGGCCGCGTCGATGAAGCCGGGGCGCTGCTCGGTCATCCCTACACGATCGACGGCACGGTCGTCGAAGGCGATCGCCGGGGCCGGCTGCTGGGGTTTCCAACCGCGAATCTGGCGACGGATAACGAGCTCGTGCCCCCGCACGGCGTCTACGCCACCACGGTCAGGCTGGACGGAGTAATCTATCCGTCGGTTACGAACATCGGCACCAGGCCGACGTTCGAAGACCAGACCCGGACCGTGGTCGAGACGCACCTGCTCGATCTGGATCGCGATCTCTACGGCCGCGTTCTTCGCCTGGGCTTCGTCCAGCGGCTTCGTGACGAGCGCCGGTTCGAGAGCGTCGATCTGCTGACCGCCCAGATTGGCGCCGACGTGCAGAAGGCGCGCACCCTTTTCGAACAGATGTCGCTGTGACCGCGAATCCGATGGCGCTAACGACGTTTCAGTTCCAGGCGAGCCTTCCCGCAGATCGGGCGTCTCTTACGCCTATCCGTCCCCTCGTGCAGCAGGTGTTGACGTACACGGGTTATCCCGACAGCGAGGCCCGCACGATTGCGGCGGCCATCGAGTCGGCAGCCATCGGCGGGTTGCCGAAGTCCGGAACCGGCCACGTGACGATCCGGTTCGACAAGGATCCGAAGCGCCTGACGATCACGCTGACCGCGTCACACCTTTCCGCGACAGCGCCGCCGGCCGGGCTGATGGATGCGGTGACCGTAGATCGTGGCGGGTCCGCGCCGAGCTATCGTTATGAACGCTGCGCGCCCGAGGCCTCGTAGGCGCCTGCCACACTGGACATGCGCCTCTACAACACGCTGACGCGTCAGGAAGAAGAGTTTGCCCCGGCCACGGCAAACACCGTGCGCATGTACACGTGCGGCCTCACCGTATATAGCCGCGGGCACATCGGCAACTTCCGGACGTTCGTGTGCCTCGACGTGCTGCGCCGTACTCTGCGCTATGTCTGCGGCTGGCCCGTGCACCAGGTGATGAACTTCACCGACGTGGACGATCGGACGATTGCCGGCGCTCAGAAAGCCGGCAAGGAACTTCGGGACTACACCGATCAGTTCATCCAGGCGTTTCGCGAGGACGCGGCCGCGCTCGGCCTCGAGCCGGCTGAGGACAGCCCTCGGGCAACCGACGAGGCGAACCTGAAGGCGATGGCCGATCTTGTCGTGGCCCTCGAAAAGAACGGCCACACCTATAACAGCGACGGATCGGTCTACTACCGCATCGCGTCGTTCGACAAATACGGGCAGCTGGCGCGATTGGATCAGGAAGGCATCAAACCGGGCGCACGCGTCGACAGCGACAACTACGGAAAAGACGATGCCCGGGACTTCGTGTTGTGGAAGGCCACGAAGCCTGACGAGCCGACGTGGGACTTCGGCTTCGGACCGGGACGCCCGGGATGGCATCTGGAGTGCTCGGCAATGGCGCTGCGGCTGCTCGGCGATCCGCCGATCGACATCCATGCCGGTGGCATCGACCTGATCTTTCCGCACCACGAGAACGAGATCGCGCAGAGCGAAGGGGCGACCGGAACACTCTTCTCGCGTTTCTGGGTCCACGTGGAGCACCTGATCGTCGACAACGAGAAGATGTCGAAGTCGATCGGCAACGTCTTCAACGTGAAAGACGTGCTCGATCATGGCTTCCGCGCCTCGTCGCTGAGGTACTTGCTCCTCTCGAGCCACTATCGCAAGCAGTTGCGGTTCTCGTGGGACGCGATGCACCAGGCCGACGAATCGCTGCGACGTCTGGTGGACTTCGTGGCGCGGCTCGACAGGACGAGCGGGGGAGACGCGCACCCTGAATTGGCCCCGCAGCTTCAGGAGGCGGTCGCAGCGTTCGACGAGGCCTTGAAATCCGACGTGAACACGTCGGCCGGCCTGGCCGTGCTATTCGACCTGGTACGCGCGTTGAACGTGGCCATGGATGATGGCCGGCTCGGCGCACCGGATGTCGCGTCCGTGCGCGACGCGTTTGCGCACTTCGATCGCGTGCTCGGCGTCATCGGATTGCGGCAGGCCGAGGACGCCCGGCCGCCGGTGGATCCGGCGGAGATCGAGCGGCTTATCGAGGATCGTCACGCCGCCAGGCGGCGCCGCGACTTCGCCGCCTCCGATCGCATCCGTGACGAGCTGGCCGCACGCGGCATCCTCCTCGAGGACGGTCCCGGCGGCACGCGCTGGAAACGGAAGTAGGGCGCGTGGCGAGCGCCCCGTCCGGGTGCATCCGGACGTAGAGCAGGCGCCTGGCAATGCGCCGAATCGACGGTAGGGGCGCACGGCGTGCGCCCAAAGACGAGACGATGGTCGGCACGCACTGCGCCCGCCAAACACACGAAAAGGTGCCAGCATGGACGCCCCGCTCCTGAAGACCCCATTACCCGGACCGAAAGCGGCCGCGCTCATTGCCCGCGACAAGCAGGTGGTCTCGCCGTCCTACACCCGCGATTACCCGCTGGTCATGGCGGGAGGGCAGGGCGCGGTCGTCGAAGACGTCGACGGCAACCGCTTCCTCGATTGCGCGGCCGGGATCGCCGTGACCTCGACGGGCCACGCCCATCCCGATGTCGTCAAGGCGATCGTCGATCAGGCGCAGCGTTACCTGCACATGTCGGGGACGGACTTCTATTACGAGCCGCAGGTGCAGCTCGCCGAGGCCATGGCAGCGATCGTGCCCATGACGGGGCCGGTTCGCTCGGTCTTCGGGAACTCGGGCACGGAGGCGGTCGAAGCGTCGGTGAAGCTGGCGAAGTACCACTCGAAGCGGTTCAGCGTCATCGCGTTCCTCGGGTCCTTTCACGGCCGGACCATGGGGTCTTTGTCGCTGACGTCGAGCAAGGGGATTCAGCGAAAAGGGTTCGGACCACTGCTGCCCGGCGTCTACCACGCGCCGTATGCGAACTGCTATCGGTGCCCCGTCGGGCTGACGCCCGACAACTGTGCGTCGGAATGTTTGAGCTTCATCGAGGATCAGATTCTGGTGCACCTGGTGTCGCCCGATGATGTCGCGGCGGTTGTCGTGGAGCCGATTCAGGGCGAAGGCGGCTACGTCGTGCCGCCGCAGGCCTTCCACGAGCGCTTGCGCGAGCTGACGACGACGCACGGGATGCTGCTGATTGTCGACGAGGTCCAGTCTGGTATGGGCCGAACCGGCAAGATGTTCGGTATCGAGCACTTCGGCGTCGAGCCCGATATCGTGGCCACGGCGAAGGGCATCGCGTCGGGCATGCCGCTTGGCGTCTGCACCGCTCGCGCCGACGTGATGGATTGGCCGCCGGGCGCGCATGCCAGCACGTTCGGCGGGAACCCCGTGAGTTGTGCGGCGGCTGTCGCGACGATCAAGTTGCTGCGCGAGAGCCTGGTGGCGAACGCCGCCGACGTGGGCGCGTTTCTCATCGAGGGCGCCAGGGCGTTGATGGAGAAGCACGCGATCATCGGCGACGTGCGCGGCAAGGGGCTGATGATTGGCATCGAGTTCGTCAGGGATCGCAAGACGAAGGAGCGCGCGGTGACTGAACGCGACGCGATCGTCCAGGCGTGCTTCTATCGGGGCCTGCTCGTGCTCGGTGCGGGCAAGAACGCGATTCGCCTGTCGCCGCCGCTGACGCTGACCAGGCCGCAAGCCGAGACCGCTCTGCGCCTGCTGGACGCCGCCATCAGCGAGGTCGTCGCCCACCCCATGTAGGGGCGCATGGCAATGCGCCCCGAGTACGTTGCCCGGGCCTGCTGGCGCAGCGACCCAAGGGCGTTGTCCCGACCCCCGGCGAGCGCCTCTCGACGAACTCGAGGCGCTCTGAGCCTGTCGACGGGCGAAGCGATCCGCCCCCAATGGGCCTCTGGCCTGCCCGTTGCACACGCAATCGGGCATGACCACCGCAACTCATATCGCGCTCGGCGAACACGGGGAAACCCTCGCGGTCAAAGCCCTTCGGCACGAAGGGTACGCAATTCTTGCCCGTCGCTACCGCACTCGCCTCGGCGAAATCGACATCGTTGCCCTCGACGGCCGCTGCCTGGTCTTCGTCGAGGTCAAGGCGCGACAGCACTGCGGCTGCGGAACGCCGGCCGATGCCGTCACCGCCCGCAAACAGCATAAGATTGTGGCCATTGCCGGCGCGTTTCTCGCACGGCACCGTGTGGACGCCGACGCGTGCCGCTTCGACGTCGTGGCGATCTCGCTCGACGGCGCGCGGCCGCGTGTGGAGATCATCCGGAACGCCTTCGACGCCGTGTAGGGGCGCATGGCAATGCGCCGCGAGCGCCTCTCGACTGGCTCGGGGCGCCCTGAGCGTGTCGAAGGGCGAAGCGAGCCGCCCCCGCGCGAACGAAGTGAGCGCACCCACCGCGCGCGAACCGCGCGGCCCTAGCCTATGCCTGAACTCCGCAAGGATCCCGTCACCGGCCGCTGGGTCATCATCTCGACCGAGCGTCGCAAGCGTCCCAGCGCGTTTCGACTGACACACGTTGCCGCCCGCGCCGATATCGTCTGCCCGTTCTGTGAGGGCAACGAGGAATACACGCCGCGCGAGGTGTTGTCGTATCGCCGCAGTGGCGCGGCGGCGAACGGTCCCGGGTGGGACGTGCGCGTCGTGCCCAACAAGTTTCCGGCGCTGGAGGTGGAGGGCGGCCTCGACCGGCAAGGCGACGGGCTGTTCGACAAGATGAACGGCGTCGGCGCGCACGAAGTGATCATCGAGACGCCCAAACACGACGCCGACCTGGCGACGCTGCCTGCCGTGGCCATCGAGCGCGTGCTCTGGGCGTATCGCGAGCGCGTCCTCGATCTGAAGCAGGATCGCCGCTTCAGGTACATCCTGATCTTCAAGAACCACGGCGCCGCGGCAGGCGCCTCCCTCGATCACCCGCACTCACAGCTGATCGCGCTGCCCGTCATTCCGCGAAACGTGCGCGACGAGATCGCCGGCGCGAAGCTGCACTTTCAGCACAAGGAGCGCTGCGTCTATTGCGACATCATCCGACAGGAGCTCGATCAGCGGGTCCGGGTGATTTCGGAGAACTCGGAATTCGTGGCCGTATCTCCCTATGCGCCGCGGTTTCCGTTCGAGACGTGGGTGCTGCCGAAGCGCCATGGCTCGGCATTCGAGGAGGCGCCGCGGCACGAGTACGACGCCCTCGCGCGCATGCTGAAGGACACGCTTCAGCGGATGAACCGCGCACTCGAATCACCGCCGTTCAACCTGATCATCCACAGCTCGCCGTTTTCCGAGGACACGGGCGACTACTATCACTGGCACATCGAGATCATGCCGAAGCTGACGAAGGTCGCCGGCTTCGAGTGGGGCACGGGTTTCTACATCAACCCGACCGCGCCGGAAGAAGCCGCGGAGGTGCTGCGGGAAGTGGCCGTCTAGAACTCGAGAAACCGAGAAACCGAGAAGAGAGAACTCGGGACAGGAGAACTGGAGAAGCGTAGGGGCGCACTGCGTGCGCCCTTGGGCGCCGGCGATTCGCCTCTGCTGTGGCGGCGGGGCTTTAGCCCCGCGTCGGAGCTTTTGTGGTGGCGGGGCTTTAGCCCCGCGTCGTCGCGCAAGGACTGTCTCTGTGCCGCGGCGGGGCTTAGCCCCACCCGCCAATGGCGGCCGCAAATCCGCCGCATCTTATTGGCGCCACGGCGTTTGACCGGCGTCAGGCGCGCTTGCATGGGCTGCGTGCGCTGTAGTACATTGAGCGTTCGGCCGTCGGCCGACGGGCGGGAATAACTCAGTGGTAGAGTGCGACCTTGCCAAGGTCGAAGTCGCGGGTTCGAATCCCGTTTCCCGCTCCAACTTTTTTTCGCCGGTTCCGAGCGCGGCCGGGCGGCATGCCCGGCCGATTGCCGTACGGGACGGTCGCGTAGGTAGTCGCGTAGGCACGTAGGCCAAGCTTTCGCTTGGGCGTGTCGGTAATACCCCGAAATTCATTTTCGGGTAGCTCTCCAGACGGCGCCGTCGCCAAGCGGTAAGGCAGAGGTCTGCAAAACCTCCATCCCCGGTTCGATTCCGGGCGGCGCCTCCACTTTTTCCTAACAAATCGACTCGCTCGGTTCGGCGCTTTGCGGCGGACTTAGCACGCGCCTAACTTATCGGTAACTTAAGCGCGGCGTGGTGTCATTCGAGGCCACGTTCGGAACTCGGACCCAGCCGTTCTCACCAGAGGGGTCTGAAGGCGCGGCAATGGCTAAGGCGAAGTTCCTGGTGTTCATCGACACCAACATCTTTCTCGACTTCTATCGCGTGCGAGGGCGGGAGGGTGGCCTCTCGATCCTCCAGCACATCGACGACAACCTTGACCGGTTCATCACAACCAATCAGGTCGAGATGGAGTTCAAGAAGAACCGGCAACGCGTCATCCTCGAATCGGAAAAGGTATTCAAGCTTCCGAATTTCGAGGGCCTCCAGCTGGCGGCGTTTCTGGCCGAATCGAAACAGTCCAAAGCCCGCGCGCCGTGAAGCGTGAGACGTGAGGGGAATCCTCTGCTGGGCTTCCCGCTGCAGCCGCGCGATTCGCTGCAGCTCAGTCCGCGCGTCGGCTCCTATAATGGCGCGGAACAGATGGCCCTCCAGGCGGGCGCGACACTCGGGCCGTACGAGATCCTCTCGCTTATCGGCGCAGGCGGGATGGGCGAGGTCTATCGCGCTCGTGATCCGCGTCTGAATCGTGAGGTGGCCATCAAGGTATTGCCGGCCGATCGCGTCGGCGACGAGGACCGCCGGCGCCGGTTCGTGCAGGAGGCCCACGCCGCCTCGGCGCTCAATCATCCGCACATCATCACAATTCACGAGATCGAAGCTGCTGACGGCAACGACTTCATCGTGATGGAGTACGTGCGAGGCAAGAGCCTCGATGCGCTCATCCCACGGCGGGGGTTGCGCCTAGGGGAAGTATTGCGCATAGCGATTCCGGTGGCGGATGCGTTAACGGCTGCGCACTCGCGCCGCATCATTCACCGTGATCTCAAACCTGCGAATGTCATCGTAGGAACTGACGGCGCCGTCAAGGTACTCGACTTCGGCTTGGCAAAACTGGTCGGCGACGCTACCACGACGGAAGATGGTGACTTGACCCACACGGCGAACGTGGCGCTGAGCGTGCCGGGCAGGATCGCCGGCACCGCCCCGTATATGGCACCCGAGCAAGCAACGGGCGGCAAGGTGGATGCGCGAAGCGACATCTTCAGTTTCGGCGCGATGCTGTATGAAATGGTGACCGGCGTGCGCGCCTTTGAGGGTGCGAGTACGGCCGACACGTTAGCCGCTGTTGTACGCGCGCAACCAAAGCCACCCGCCGAGATCGTTGAAAACATTCCCAGCGATTTGCAAAAGGTCATCCTGCGCTGCCTGCGCAAAGATCCCGAGCGGCGCTTCCAGCACATTAGCGATGTGAAAGTGGCATTGCAGGACATCAAGGAGGAGTCAGAATCCGGTACGGCGGCTGCGACAGCTCAGGACGAACCCCGCAGTTGACGCGATTCCGCGATGGTCACCCGACGGGCGGCGGATCGCATTCCTGCGATTTCCGCCAGGGACCCAAAGACTCCGGGGAACCGATTGGAGCCGCCGTACTGGCACGGGCGGGCGCATTCACGTCATGTCGGCGCTGGGCGGGCCTGATGCGAAGCTGAGCGACTTGTCGACAAACGACCAAGTCGCCTGGTCCCCTGACGGTCGCGTCGTCGCGGCCGCGAGCCTAGAACGGGCCGGCGACAATATTAGCAGCGCGATCTATGTCATTCCGACTGACGGCGGCGACCCGCGAGCCGTGACTCGACCCAAACGCCCCGCCACTGATTGGACTCCAGCATTCTCGCCGGACGGGCGCCGCCTGGCGTATGTGTCATGCACAGGATTAGAGGCGACTTGTGACGTGTATGTTCTTGAGCTGGACGCCGCCTATCGTCCGACGGGGCCTCCTCGGCAGTTGACGCGGTACCCTAGTGAAATCCACGGACTGGCCTGGAGTCGCGACGGGCACTCGGTCATCTATGGCAGACACCCGCACGGGGGGCTGGGCCATCTCTGGCGCGTTCCGGTTGCAGGTGATCGGCCGGCGGAGCGGCTCGAGGCGGCCGGTGTAGGAGCGATGGAGCCGGCCACCGTGCAGTCGCGAGATCGCCTTGCGTTCACCCGATCGTTCTTGACATCGACATCTATCGAGTTCAGCCCGGGGGGCGCTCCCCCGAACCCATCGTCGCCGGGTCGTTCGCCGACTTTCAAGCCCAGTTTTCCCCGGATGGCCGCCGCATCGCGTTCGGCACCGCGCGCGCTGGGGAGGTCTCTGAAATCTGGGTGGCGGCTGCCGACGGATCAGGAGCACGGACAACTCACCGCCGGGCCGGGCCGCTTTCAAGGCGCACCGCATTGGTCGCCGGACGGCCGGTGGATCGCGTTCGATTCGGAAGACAACGACGGACAATGGCACATCTGGACCATCGATGCCGAGGGCGGAGCGCCTCATCAGATCACGAAGGACCCCGGTAATCAGAATGTGCCGACATGGTCGAGAGACGGCCGGACGATCTACTTCTGCGCGGAACGCGGGATGGGCAGGGACCTCTGGCGCATCCCTGCGGGCGGCGGCGCCTCCGTGCGCGTCACGCGGGACGGCAGCGGGCTCTTGGGGAGCGAGTCGGCCGACGGGAAGAGCGTGGTGTATCAGCCGAGGGATGGCGAGTCGCCGCTGCTGGCGCTGTCGCTCACTGGAGGTCCGACGCGACAACTCGTGAAGTGCGCCAAGCCGACCGCCTTTTCTGTTGCTTCCCAGAGCATCTACTACGTTGAGTGCGGTTCCGACCCCAATCCGGCACTTCACGTCATGGATCCATTAACCGGTCGGGATCGGCTGCTTGGCAGACTTGAGAGGTTTTCGTCCCGTTACTACCCAATGGGTCTTCCGATTTCGCCTGACGGGACGACGATCCTGTACAACAAGGTCGTGAATGACGGCGCCGACCTGATGTTGATCGAGAACTTCCGGTGATCGCAAAGAACGACTGCTATCTAGTGCAAGCTTCGCCGCGCTATCGCGCCGCTTTGAGCATGGCGAGTGAGCTTCAGCGACGAAGAACGCGCCGAGTTGATCGGCGCATTGAGCCGCACCGCGGACATGGTGGCCGGCTGCTCGACGCACTGGATATTCTGCGCGTTTGCGTTCGAAGCTGGCCGCCAGCCGACCGAGGGCGATCTGGCGCGACTGCTCGAGCATTCGGCGCTGTGGCGCGGGCAACTGGAGAAGCTGCGCTCACGGCTGTCTGGATGGACGATCGAGCCGCCGACGAGGGTGCAGTGAGCGATCCCCCGGTCTTGGCAGTCTCCCTCAACGCCCTTGCTTGGCTCGCCGTCCGCCACTAACGCCGGCATCGAGAACCAGCCCGAGGCCTGGGTACACGAGGCGCACGCCAGCAACGCAGAGGCGCTGACTAGCACTGAGCGCGCCGCGCCTTTCTGTCCGGCGGACCGGCACGCGCGGCGACTCGCCGTTTCAACACCCAGCCAGCGGCGAGCGCCGCGGCGAGGTCGCGCGTCAGGGCCAAATATTTTGTCCCGGCTCGAAAAACGCGGGAAGCTGGCGTATCGGCGCCTCCCACAGGAACAGTATCCAGGCGAGCAGCGCTAACTCGAAGTACAGCGTAATGTCCAGGATGACATCGGCCGAGCGAGGGTGATCGCTAGGGGCATCCATGCTCAGTACCTGACGGATGGCTTTTCTCGCGCAAGCCTGGCAGCATCCCAGCCCTCTCCACACGTGTGGCAACGCCAGTAGGTCGTGGGCGTGACTGTCTTCGCGAGCGTGCCTACGGCCTTCGAGTGGCAGAACGGACACGTGGGACGAGCTGACCGCTGTACATCGGCGGACGGTCGATTCATGACGGACCTTTCACGGTGTGGCGGCTTCGGCGAGGGGGGTTCTGACGCTCAGGCGGTCGCCAGCGTCGAAGGTCGCGAGATGGATGGCTCAGAAAAACGCGGTGACGATCCCCGCAACGATGAGCCCACCGGCCACAAGCATCAGCAGCACCGATTCGAGCGCGGCATTCGATGACGGTGAAGACATGTTCCGTGCTCGCCTATGTCTGCCGGAGCCGTAGTCTCGACGCCGTAGTTTCGACGGCATACAGTCACCCTCCCGGGTCGAGGATCCAGCGGGTTCATGGAACCTCCAATCCTGGAGCTTACCCGCCGCGATCAACCGCTGGCAGTTCAAAAGCGCACACGTGGGGTCGATCGCGCGCCAGCGCGATACTTGACCATCGGCCGCCGGATGGCGGAGTACATGCGGCACAGGCGGCGCCGACTCGGGAAGGACTGACGCCACAATGATGCTGGTTGTCGTGCTGCTAGAACCCTTCGATCCCCTTAGGATCATTCGCTGGGTCCGTCGCTAATTCACGCCGGGTGGGCGACTGCTCGCGCGGCGGCTCGAGGCGGTGCGGCCGTGAGGCATCAGAAGAACATGATCGCCACGCATACTGCGAGGAGCACGGTGCCAAACAGGTACCTAGCGCCTCGTAGGTGAGTTCTGGCGAAGGCTCGCGCCGCATGAGGGACCCCCACTTTCAGCAGAACGCAGTGACGATGCTGAGAACGATGAACGCGATGCCCAAGCGGGAGCACTACATCGCGAACCGCGGGCCGTGTTGGCGGGGGAGCCGCTGAATCTACGACCATGGATCCACAGCCGAGCTGGATCAAGACCGATGGATATAGGCGGGCGCGTGCGATGAGAACGATGCGGCTGCAGGCAGTCCGGCCGTGAGGCTGGGAGGCGTGCCGACCGTGAACGCAAGCGTTTAAGGTCGGACGCCTTTCAGCTTTCAGCGCAGATGACGCCGGAGGCGTCGGACTATCCCAGAAATGATGCGCTCATCCCCCGTTACCGAGTAGACCGCGACGACGCGGCCGCCTCCAGGATGCTTTTTGAGACCCGTGTGCCACGCCCTTCCGATCGGGTAGCGGCCCAGTTCGAGAGACGGCGACAAAAAGGACGTCTCGCTGTTCGTCGTTCAGCCGGAACCCTGTCAGGTCGCCAAGCAGCACGAGGTCATGCCCGTTGCCGCTCTTCGGTATAGGACAGAACCTGCCGTTCACAACGAACTTATGGCCTCTGCGGACCGCTCTGGCCTTTAGGAGTGCCTCAATTCCCCCCGGCCTGCTTCAGTACTCGCCATAGCGCCCCTTCATTGCGCAGGCGCCAAACAGGAACGTGGGCCTCGACTGTCCGCATGGACCTGGCGTGCGGTCCGCAAAGAATCTTGATCCGCGCGCCTCCCGCGGCGGTAGCATCCCAGCGATCAAGGGGAGCGTCTGAATCCCTCGCGCTCACGTCAGGAGACGGACATGTCGAACCGCCGCACGTTCATAGGGCAATGCGTCACGGGGGCTGCCGGATTCGCCGTGTCCGGGCTGGTCTCGTCCCGGCGAATCCTGGGAGCCAACGATCGGATCCGGTTCGGCCTGATCGGGTGCGGTAGCCGCGGGAAGGAGATCTTCCGGTCCGCCATGCGCTGTGCCAATGCCGAGGCCGTCGCGGCGGCCGACGTGTACACGCGCCGGCTGGAAGAGACGAAGGCGATTGCGCCGCAGATCAAGACCTACAACGACGCCCGGCGACTGCTCGACGACAAGAGTGTCGATGCCGTGCTCATCGCCACGCCGCAACACCAGCACGCCTTGAACTTCGTCCCCGCGATCCAGGCCGGCAAGGACGTGTACCAAGAGAAGACCATGGCGTTCAGCCCCGACCATGCCAAGCGCATGCGGAAAGCGCTCGACGGCTCAGGGCGCGTGGTCCAGGTCGGAATCCAGATGATCAGTGGCCCCGGCATGGCGATGGTGCGAGAGTTCGCCACGCCGGAGCGCATGGGGGTCATCACCGCCATCCATACCCATCACTATCGCAATGCGCCCTATGGTGGCTGGATGAGGGACATCCCTTCAGACTGCGACTCGAATCACGTCGATTGGAAAGGGTTCCAGGGCGAAGCCGCGCCCTCTCCATTCGATCCTCAGCGTTATGTGAACTGGCGGTTCTTCTGGGACTACTCAGGGGGAAACGTGTTCGAGAACATGGTTCACCAGGTGGGGTATTGGCACAAGGTGCTGGGTCTCACGATTCCGCGGGCCGTCACGATGACGGGCGCCAATTGCCTCTCGCCGAAGATGCAGCCCCCGGACGTGATGGACGTGACTATGCGTCACTCGGAGAAGATGCTCTTTACGTGGAACTCCATGTTCTCCAATGACTATTACGGTGAGGGGCACGACCTGCTGCTCGGGACCAAAGGCACGATCGTGCACGACGAGACCGACAAGCCCCGTTACCTGCCCCAGGACGGGAAGTCCGCCGGTGTGGCCGAGGAGGGGACGGGACCAACCGCGGAATATGCGGATGCGACCGACTCGCACATGCAGAACTTCTTCGACTGCGTGCGAAGCCGGAAGGAACCCGCCTGCCCGTTCGAGATCGGGTTCCGAAGTGCCATTGCCTGCCAGATGGCCGTTCGCTCCTATCGGGAGGGTCGAACGATGACATGGGACGAGACGACCGAGGATATCGTCTGACCCGACCGCGCTGGCCGCCATGACAGGCGTGCGCCACACGACCGCTGGATGACGTGGCGAAACGTTACGATCGACTTAGCGTGCCCTCGGTATGCTCACGAGCAGCCAAACACACCGATTTCCGGCCAGCGCCAGCCAACGTGGAATGGCGACAGGTCGTTACGGCCGTCTGGTTTCGACGTTCGGCTATGCTGGGGACCAGAAGTCGCGACAGCGAGTTCCGTTAATCTGAGAGGAGAACGAGATGGCCTACGGGATTGTGCATTTCTTTGCTGGCGGTACCAGAGGAGCAGTACGACGCGTCACTCGCGGCGGTCCATCCCGGAGCCGGGCTGCCGAAAGGTCAGACCTTCCACGCGGCTGGCCCGTCGGCTGGTGGCTGGACCATCATGGCGGTTCACGAGTCCAAGGAGAGTTGGGAAAGGTTCCGCGATGACACCCTGATGCCGAAACTGCAACAGGGCGTGAAGGGGGGCTTCACCACGACACCACAGGAGCAGGCGTTCGAGATCTACAACCTCCAGCCGTAACGAGGCGAACGGAGCCCACAGGTTCCCTCACCGACTCCCGGCGGGGGCATTGAAGCTCAAACGCGTGCTCGGCCAGGTTCAACAATCCCCGCAACCCAACCTCCACTTTCGCCCCGGATCGACGGCTATGCTGGCCGCCGATTCGGGGTTCTCGAACCTGGTGTCAGCGTCCGGATAGTAGCCGGCCGATCAGGCCCGAGAGATCATCGACCACCGACCCATCACGATTGGAGTCGAGCGCCGGCCTCAGCATGCCCAGCAGCCCGCCGCTGCCCATGGCCGTGTCGGCGCCCAACGCCGCGGGCTGGCCGATTCGCTTGCTCATCGCGCCCATCATCATCGCGGCGACAATCGGCAGCATGCTCTTGAGGACGCCCTCTCCGATGCCCGTCTGTGCGGCTGCCTGACTGGCCACCTGACGGCTGACGTCCTTGCTGCCGAAGATGTGGCCGAGGATGCCGTTCCCGTCGGCGATCGTGTCCTGCTGACCGAGCGTGCCGAGGTTGTCGACGTACTGTTGGTGCTGACCGCCGCCCAGGGCGCCAAGCAGACCATCGAGCCCCTGCGGGGTCGACGCGTTATTCTGGAATCCGGCGGTCAGTGCCGGCACCAGCGCGGACAACGCCGACGACACCTGGTTTTCGTCGAGCCCGAACTGCTGGCCGAGTTGCTGGACGGCGCCGCCGCCCTGCACGCCCCGGATAACGTCGAGAATGTCCATATCATCACCTCATGACTGAACGCTGTTGTTCAACGATTCGATCAATGGCAGAGTTGCGACCTGAGGGAACGAGAGGCCCTTCAAACAACCTCGCATTCTAGCCCGTTCCACATGAATCGCTTCGCGCTCTCCCTGTGGCTTTCGGCGATGACCCTCCTCGCCGCCGGACAGACGAATCGCGAGCCGCACCGGATCGCTTTCCGCGATGTCACCGCCATCGATCCCGCCTCCGGTCGGGTCGTCCCGCACGCGACTGTGGTCATAAGCAACGCCCGCATCGACCGGGTCAGCGGCGATCAGACGTCGGTGCCACCTGCAGACCAGGTCGTCGATGCGGCCGGGCTGTTCCTCATGCCCGGCCTCTGGGACATGCACGTGCACATCAACGAGGACGGGGCATGGGCATTTCCACTCGCAGTCGCCTCCGGCGTCGTCGGCATGCGTGACATGGGCGCGGAGCTCCACACGATCGCACTTTGGCGCTCGTGGCACCAGCGCGGCGAGGTGATGCCGGAGCTGCGCGTCAGCGGTCCGATCCTCACCGGGTCAGTGGACGACCCCGATCCTCGCGTGTGGCGGCTTCGAAGCGCGGCCGACGCGACCTCCGCCGTCGAGCGCCTGATCAAGGCCAAGGTCGATCACATCAAAGTGGACGACTGGCTGACGGTCGAGACATGGCGGGCGATCGTGGATCGAACGCGGCAGGCGAGGATACCGGTGGTGGGCCATCTGCCGATCCGGGTAGACGCGGTCGAGGCCATCGAGTCGGGCCAACGCAGCATCGAGCATTTCGGCAATGCGTGGGGCGGCCTGCTGCTGGATGTGTCCGCGGACGAAGTGCCGCTGAAGCGTGAGGTGCGGACATATCTGGATCACGCGAGCAATCCTTCAGATCTTTCTCGGTTCATGACGGCCGCTCGGTGGGATCGTATCCTTCGCACCTATTCGGACGACAAGGCTCGTTCGCTGGCCGAACGGCTCCGCAGGCACGGCACGTTCGTGTGCCCAACGCTGTATTCATTTGCCTGGCTCTCGCAGGCGCACATCGGCCGAGCGTTTGCGGACGATGCACGGCTCGAGTTCCTGCCGGCGAGTCGGCGGGCGATGCTGAGGGAGATGGTCACAGAGACCGAACAGCGAACGGCCGGTGAACGGGACCACGCGCGACGCGTGTACGACGCTCAGGTCCGGCTGCTGCGAACCTTTGTCGACCGCGACGTGCGGATCCTCGCGGGGACCGATTACGCGCAGTATCCGTTGCTGTTCCCCGGTCTGTCGTTGCACGACGAGCTCAGGACCCTGGTTGACGCCGGGCTGAGTACGCTGATGGCAATTCGGGCGGCGACCTCCGAAGTCGGCGAGTACCTCCGCGACGATCGGGTCGGCTGTCTCAGAAACGGGTGCGGGGCCAATTTGATCCTGCTGGAAGGCAATCCGCTCGAAGACATCAACAACGTGTCGAAGGTGCGCGCGATCGTGCTTGCTGGCGACTACATATCAGCCGAGCATCGCACCCACTTGCTCGACGCCGCGCGTCAGCCGAAGTAGCGTTGCATTCCGAAGCTCACGCATCAGCTCGGCCGCCGCTTCGAGCCATGGAGCTCGGTCTCGACCGGTCCATCGCGACCTACCTGCCCAAGCCGAGGCGGCCACAACGATACGACCGGCAACCAGTGATCTGCGTCGAGAAGGGTCGGCGGTGCGTGCTGTCCTGTCCAACGATGTCCGGGCAGAGAGCCTCTACCAGCGCCTGACCGAGGCGACCGTCGGCGATCTCGGGATGCCGTGGTCGTGGGAGGGATACGTGCCCTACGACCACGCGCGGACGGTGGCGAAGTAGTCTATGTGATTTCCACGACGCCGATGCCCTTATGGCGAAGTTCAGCGATGCCGCAACAGTAGCCGCTCCGCACGGACGTGAACCACAGCCGCGGTGGCGACACAGTCGTGCGGATCGGCTACCATCAAAGGAATTGACTACCCCGCGAAATTTCGGTCAGTGCACGGGACGCAAGTAGAGATTTGCGGCGCGCTGACCGATTTTTCGACCGTATCCGGTCCCTTCTTCAACCGATTTGCGGAAGTGAAACCCGATGAGGATGCGCGAATACGCGTTCTCGGCCGCCGCCTCCGAGAAGCTGGTATACGAGCGGAATATCGGCGTCGCATCGCTGCAGCTACCAGCAGGCAGCACCGCGCCACAGTCCTCGAAGCTGATCTCGTCAGTGCCGAAAAACTGCTTCAACACTTCCGCACCCGCGCCCCCCTCAATCGAGTGGCCGGACGCGTAGTCCTGATTCGGAGGAGTCGGGCGCAACGGTGTCCACGTCGGGTCACCGGTTGTGTCTGGATTGCTGTCCGTGTCCCCTGTCTGAATAGCGGTGATCGGTCGCCAGTAGTTGAAATGGTTCTTGGAATCGACCATGGCGATGTAGCCGTCCGCGAGCGCCAGGTTGAGCAGCCCGAATAGCCGGGAGTTCTCCCACAAAGTGAGTCCCTGGTCAGCGGAAACGGTTCTCGCAATCCGGTTCCACTTCAACGGGGAGCTTTCCCACCAGAAGAGAGCGATTTCGGTCTGGTCGTCAGTGCGTGCGCTGGAAGTGGTGACATCATCTCCGCCGAGAGATTTCACTTCGTTGAAGTCAGCTGTGTACTTCTTCTTGTCCACCGCGTAGGGCGGCCCCGGGCGGAACTGTGAGCTATGCTTCAGGACGAAGGGGATGACGTCTTCCCACACTTCAAAGGCGATGAACGGCGTACCCGGTGTGCATTGATACTCCCCGGGATTGGTATCCTGTGGGCACGCCTCATTCAGAAATGGCCCAACCGCGCCGTCTTGCGCCCTCAGGTCGAGAATCGCGGCAGCAGCGGCCTGTCCCACCGCAATCCCCTGCGCCTTGGCCTCATTGTCGGGGATCGCGGCGAGCGCCGCTATATAGGCGTCTTCGGCGCTCGCTACGCCGGCATCGATGCAAGCCTCCGTGTGGAGCTCCAGAGGCAGTTGAGCGATGAGCGCGACCAGCACGTCTCGTGCCGCCGCAGCAACTGCGGCATCAGGAGAAGCGTCCGCTTCCGCTTGGACATCGAAAGCGTAGGGACGAGAGCGACGGTCAATCGCATTGAGGGCATCGTGGATGGCGACATGCATCATCGCGTAGATGCGGGATTCGTGGAGTGGGTTGTTGAGCGGAGCGAGGCAGGCAGCGGTGGCAGCCACGCCGGCGTTTGCGTTCCAGACGGTGACTGCATCGCCGCTCGCTGGGGCAGAGAGGGAGGCCGGCTCACCTTCCGCACGCGCGACGGCGGCCCTGCCCGCATTCTCATTCCATGTGAGCATCGCATCGGTGCTGGCGAAGCTCGGCCACGCGACGAGCAGGCCCGCCGACAGATAGACACTTCCGGCAGTCGTGTTCTTCATGCAGACCTCCGTGCGGTCGACATGAAACGATTCCCGACGCCGGTTCGTCCATTGCTGGCGTATGTTTTCGACGTTAAACGCTATCTCCCCGTGGGTCAGAGGGTTAGTGGAGTATGTTTCCCGGCTGGAAGGGCCGCCTCGAATTTGGAGTCGCAACGAGCGGCTGTAACGGACGGGGGTGGCGCGCGCTAGTATTCACACGATCGCCCGCTGAGATCTCAAGAGGCAGACGATGCGTACTGTTTCGGGTGACGCCGCAGCTCCAACCGTGTCCTCACAGGCGAACCCGGCCGTCGTTCAATTCGGCACCTTCACCCTGGATCTGTCGACACGTGAGCTGACACGCGCCGGTCGGCCTGTGCTCCTTCAGAATCAGCCCGCGCGGGTTCTCTGCCTTCTCGTGTCGAATGCGGGCCAACTCGTCACGCGTGAGGAGCTTCATCGAGCGTTGTGGTCTGGCGATACCTTCGTCGAGTTCGAGACAGCGCTCAACATCGCTGTGACGAAGGTCCGACAGGCGCTTGGCGACGCGGCAGGGTCGCCCCGGTTCATCGAGACACTTCCTCGGAGGGGGTACCGCTTCATAGCAGACGTGCACCCGGCAGAGCGAGCTCTCACGCAGATGCCGCCAGCGACGGCCTTGAAGGCAGAGGCAGCCGTCAAGCTCGTCTCCGACGGTGTGACCATTCCGGTTGCGACCAGTGTCGAACCATCCGAAGGCCGCTCGGGGATCCGCGCCCGGACCGCATGGCTGCTGACGGCTCTCGTGGCAGTGACGATTGGCGCTGCCGCCTCCTGGGTGTCCGGGGATCGTCCGCACCTCTTCAGCGCCGCGCCTGAGCTGACGCCCCGGTTCACCCGTGTCACAAACCTCGGCACCATTGTCCGCGCTGCAATTTCTCGGGATGGACAGTCTCTCGCCTACGCCGTTTCGGCCGGAGCGCGCGAGAGCTTATGGGTGAAACGCCTCGACTCGGCGCGCCCCGTCCAATTGATCGAACCTCGTGTGGGCACATATCGTCGCGGCGGCGGCCTTGCGTTCGCGCCGAACGGATGGCTGTACTACAGATGGTTCAGGCCCGATCTGGCGGGCGTGGGGACTTTTCGGGCGCGCATGCAGGGTGGCCAGCCCGAACGCTTGACGAACGTCTGGGGTCTTCCTTCCTTCGACCCGACTGGAAATCGCTTCGCGTGCATCTCGACGACCTCGAGCTCGATACGCGATAGCCGCTTGCTCGTGTACGACGCCGCTGGGACGTCGCCTCGGGTCGTCGCCATGCGCGCTCCGCCCGAGACGTTCCTTGAAATGCGGCCCGCCTGGTCGCCGGATGGCAAACAGCTGTTGGCGTGGACTATGAACGAGCGAACGCCCATGGTGCGGGACCTCATCGCCATCGCTGTCGACGAAAGACGAGAGCGGCTCATCACCAGGCAGCAGCTGCACGCGGTCGATGGAATGGTGTGGTTGCCTGATGGCTCGAGCGTGATCGTGGCCGCCAGGGAAAGGGCGTCATCGCCCCTCCGACTGTGGCAGATCCCGCTGGCGGCGCCCGTGGCACGGCCGCTGACGCTGGACATCAGCGACTACCTCCTGGCGGGGCTCACAGACGACGGGCAGCGGCTCGCGGCTGTACGCGTCGACGTTGCACGCAGCCTGTGGATAGCGCCGATCACGGACGTGTCGCAGGCGCAACAGGTTGGATCGGATGCCGGCGGACTGGCTGGCTTGGAAAGCGTCGCGTGGATGCCAGATGGGCGCGTGCTGTACACGTCGGCCGAGTCCGGCAACGCAGACATCTGGGTTCTCGATCCGGCGCGGGGTACGCGGCGGCAGCTGACGACCAACCCACGCGACGATTTCAACCCGGCCAGCTCACCCGACGGGCGGACGATCGTCTTCGCAAGCGAGCGTTCGGGAACGACCGGGCTCTGGGCCATGACCGACGCTGGCGAGCCCTCAGTGCGGCAACTCACGAGCGGCGGCGACTCGCGGCCCAGCGTCTCTTCCGACGGCTGGGTGGTGTTCCAGCGGGGCATCATCCAATCGTCTCCCATTGCGCTGTGGCGAATCCGATTGGAGGGCGGCGACGCCGTTCAGCTCACCGACGGTACGAGCATCAGGCCGGTCGTCTCGCCGGACGGGCGTCTGGTCGCACATTACGAGCTGACGCCAGAGCGCTGGACTCTCGCGGTCACACCGATGGCTGGTGGACAGCCGGTACAGCTGTTCCCTCTATCCTCGACGCATTGTGAACGGACCGTGCGCTGGTCGCCGGACAGCCGGGCGCTCGCCTACATCGACTGCCCCGGCGGCGTCGCCAACATCTGGCTGCAGCCAGTGGACGGCAGTCCGGCAAGGAGGCTCACCGGTTTCATGTCAGGCCACATCGACACCTTCGACTGGTCGCCTGATGGCTCCCAGCTCACCTGGATCACACGGAGCCAGGTGAGCGATGTCGTCCTGATCGAGCTGCCTCGCCCAGCGCCACGCTCGTGAAAATGACGGCTCTTTGAGCCTGCGTCACTCTGCGATCCGTGGCTCGCCGAACATAAATCCATCATCACCGCATCTCGATTCGCCTCGTCGTCAACCGACGGCACAGAGGCGCGATTCATCTGCGATCGGTTGAGAACGGATGAGGAAATTCGTGAGCGCCCGCTCGGGCACGCGTCAGTGAAGGGGCGGGGAGTCCGGCTGCACGGCGAACACGCGTCGCGCTTTCTGGTCTTCAGCGAGCCTATGCATGCCGCGATCGACGAATGCGAGACCGGACCCTGCGACCAGATCGACCACCGTCCGCGACACGAGCACGTCACCCGGTTGCCCAAGCGAAGCCACGCGCGCCGACAAGCCAGCCAGCAGGCCCTCCCCGGGACGCTGAACGCGATCGCACTCGCCCGTGTGCAATCCGACGCTGAGCGACATGCGGTTGCGCTCGCCTCGAGCGATGATCGATTGGCCGCAGCGGATGGCGCGAGCCGGCCCATCGAACGCGGCGAAGAAGCGATCGCCGGCACGCTGCGTGTCGCGTCCATTGAACCGATGGATTTCGTCGGCGACGATTGCGTGCAGGCGGTCGACATCAGATCCCGACGTGTCGTGCGATGTGGCGCTCACCTGCGCGCACAGGATCGTCGCGAGTACCTGGCTGGCCTCGGTGCGTGTCCGTGTTTCCGTCAGGAAGAGCTCGACCTGATCGAGCAGACCGTCCTGGTCGCCGACAAACGGCAAGTGATCGTCGCCGGGCAGTTCCACGAAGCGCGCGCCGGCGATGAGGCTGGCGATATAGCGCCCCTCCTCCACGCGTAGACACCGGTCGCCGGCGCGATGCAGCACGAGGGTAGGCACCTGAATCGTCGGCAGCACGTGACGAACATCGATTTCCGCGTTCATTCTGGTGAGCGCCACCGCGGCCGCCGGACTCGCTCCCATCCGAAGATAGGCGGCCCACCAGTCGCGAAACGCCCGGTCGCCGGCCATACTCGGAGCCCGAGCCTCGATGCCGACGGGCCCACCCCAGCGCTCGAGAATCTCGCGGCAGAACGCCTCGCGTTCCTCCTGTGTCGGTGCCCAGGGGTAGTCTGGCGCGCGCAGACGCCGCGCGTAGGTCCCCACCATGATGAGCGCTTCGGTCTTCTCGGGATACGTGGCCGCAAAGAGGGCGCACATCGGGCCGCCTTCCGATACGCCAAGCAGGACAGCCCGCCGCGAGCCCACCGCGTTGAGCACCGCCCTTACGTCGTCCATGCGCTCTTCGAGCGTGGGAAGGTGCCCGACCCGATCGGAGAGACCCGTTCCCCGTTTGTCGAAGAGAATCAACCGTGAAAAGCTGGCGAGCCGCCGGAGGAATCGCGCGAATGACGGCTCGTTCCAGGAGTACTCGAGATGAGAGACCCATCCCATCACGAACAGCAGATCGATTGGCCCGCTCCCCAGTACCTGGTACGCAATGTTGACCTCGCCGCTGCGCGCGTAGTGGACGGGCAGCGCCTCGGATGGCGGGTATGAGGCGACGGCCGGCGCCCGCGGTACCGGTGAGGAATCGACGACCGGCGCGATGAACCAGTAGCCTCGGCGGTGGGCGGTCTCGATGAAGCGTGGGCTGCGCGCGTCATCGCGAAGCGCCCGCCTGATTTCGCTGACGCACACCTTCAGCGCGCTGTCGCCCAGGAATACCCCGGGCCAGACTGCGGCGAGAATCTCGTCCTTACTGATGAGCTGTCCCGGGCGCGCGGCCAGATACTCGAGCACGGCAAGGGCTTTGGGGGCGAGCGCAATCGGCCCAGCGTCGCCGGAGAGGCGCCCGCTGCCGAGATCGAGCTGAAATCTATCGAACGAAAACCGACGTTCTACCGGCATGCCGTGACGAGCCGCGGAAGGCGACAGCGAGTCGAGTATCTTAGCCGAAGTCCTCACCGAATCTTTACGCCGCGCTCACGACTTCGCGGCGGCGGCGCCCATAGACTGCCGTCCGGAGGTTCGACGATACCGATGTCGGTTCCGAGGGCTGCGTCTGTCGCACACGCCATTCGATCCGGCGCTTCTGCTACCACCGGACTGCCACCCGGACCGTCCAGCTCGGCTTTGATTCAAACATATCGCTACGCACGCCGACCTACGAAACTGCTCGACGAGTGCGCCGCGCAGTTTGGCGACATCTTCACCCTGCAACTGGCCGGGTCCAGACCATGGGTGATGCTGTCGTCGCCGGCCCTGGTGAGGGCGATGTTCGCCGCGCCACCCGATGCGATGCATGCTGGCGAGGCAAACTTCAGTATCTTCGGCCCGGTGGCAGGGTCGGCTTCCGTATTGACCCTGGACGAGACGCCGCATCGGGAGCGCCGTCAATTGATGCTCCCCCAGTTCCACGGCGATCGCATGCGAGTCTATTTCGACCAGATTCGCGCGATCACGACTGAAGCCGTGGATCGGTGGCAGCCAGGCGTCGAGTTCGCGATGCAGCGCGTGACGCAGTCCATCACGCTGCAGGTCATCATCCGCGCGGTCTTCGGCATCGCTCCCGACGGGCGTGACGAGCACGATCAGGCCCTCGTTCAAGCGCTTACGGACCTGGCGAACAAGGCCGTCGGCTCGTCGCTTCTCCTCGCGCCACCGCTGCAGCGCGATCTTGGTCCCTGGAGCCCGTGGGGACGCGTGGTCCGAATCATCCGCGGGCCGATGACGCGATCCTCGCCGCCATTCGCCGCCGGCGCGCTGCGTCTGACGGCGCCGATCGTCAAGACATCCTTTCGCTGCTGCTGCACGCGTCAGCGGAGGACGGATCGAAGCTCAGCGATCGGGAAGTGCGCGACGAGCTCGTCGTGATGCTGATGGCCGGGCATGAGACCACCGGCGCGGCGCTCGCATGGGCATTCGAGCGCCTGCTCTCGCTGCCCGAGGTCGAGGAGCGACTTCGTGCCGAGCTCGACTTCATGGCCGGCCGCAAGCCAATCGAAGTGGCGCATCTCTCGCGGCTCGAATACCTGGACGCCTTCGTCAAGGAGACGCTTCGCGTGCGGCCCATCATGCCCGGCTCCGGTGCGCGAGTCGTGAAGCGGCCGTTCGAGATCGGCGGCTTCGTGATTCCAGCAGGGACAACCCTGGTCAACGCCGCGTACTTGCTTCATCGCCGAGCCGATCTGTATCCCGATCCAACCGCATTCAAGCCCGAGCGTTTTCTCGGCAAGCGGGTCATCGATCCGTACGAGTGGACGCCGTTCGGCGGCGGCATGCGACGGTGCCTCGGGATGGCGTTTGCGCTGTTCGAGATGAAAACCGTCATCACGACGGTGCTGTCGCGTGCGCGCCTTCGCACCGAAACGCCGCACGCTCGGGCAGTCCCGCGCGGTTTCTTTCTCGTCCCCGAGCGCGGCCTCCGCGTCAGGCTGGACCGAAAGCTCTGAAGGCCCGCGTACCTGCACGTATGTCGTAAGAGAAAATCGCAATGCTCCGCGTTTCATTCGGCGCCGTAATCGTAGTTATCGCGACACTCGTTTCGGAAGGTCACGCAAAGACGTCACCGAACGCTGGGCCGCGGGAAGTCTCCGGCACGCACTTGCCGGCCATCGTCACCCACGACAACGACCGACCGGCAGGTTCATTGGAAAACGGCGTCCTGAGGCTCGAGCTGAAAGCTCGAGTCGGTTTATGGCGTCCTGAAGGTGAGACCGGTCGTGCGCTTCGCATCGAGGCGTTCGGCGAGGGCTCGTCAGCGCCTTCAGCTCCGGCACCTCTCATCCGAGTGCCCGAAGGGACGGAGATCGCGGCCAGCGTCCACAACGACCTCGAACACGCGATGCGTGTGCACGGCCTGTGCGATCGCGGCGAGCGCGCGTGCCCGCCAGTGGAGGTGGCAGCGGGCGAGACGCGGCAACTGCGATTCAAGAGCGGCCCCGCGGGCACCTATCACTATTGGGCCACGACGATGGCAATGCCGCTCCAGTTTCGTGGCGCAGACGACTCGCAGCTCTCGGGCGCCTTCATCGTCGATCCACCGGGACCTGCAGGCGATGCCGACCGTGTGTTTGTCATCACCGAATGGACCAGCGTGACGCGAGACCAGCTCGCGGACATCATCGCGCAAGATGATCCGGGCGCCTCGTTCCTGGCTCTGCGACCAGACGTGTTGTTCCTCATCAACGGGCGGGCCTGGCCACACACCGAGCGCCTGACGTACCGCCTCGGCGAGCACATTCAGTGGCGAATCGTGAACCTGAGCACGCAGGTTCACCCGATGCACCTGCACGGCTTCTATTTCGATGTCGACAGTCTGGGCGACGGATTGCGTGAGGAGGCATTCGCCACCAGCCAGAAAGCCTCTGTCGTGACGCAGCTGCTGCAGCCGGGCACGACGATGGGCATGACATGGAAACCGGAACGTGCAGGCAACTGGTTGTTCCATTGCCACGTAATGACCCACGTCTCACCGATGCTGCACGTCGACGGCTCACGGAAGCCGACGAACGGACATGAGCATCACGCGTCAGCCGGGATGACCGGAATGGTCCTTGGCGTGACAATCCTGCCTCGAGCCGATGCGCCGCCGGGCGACGCTGAGGCTATGCCCTCGATCTCGAGAAGGATGACGCTCTCGATGGAGAGCGATCCGCGGCGGTTTGGTGACGCACCGGCCTTCGGGTTTCGACTGGCCGGCGCCGTGGATGCGCCGCGGTCGTCGAACCCTCTCTCGGTGCCTGGTCCACTGCTCGTGTTGAAGCGTGGTGAGCCGGTAGAGATCACGCTCGTCAACAAGCTACCGGAAGCCACCGCGATCCACTGGCACGGAATGGAGCTCGACAGCTATTACGACGGGGTCCACGGTTATGGGGGCATGGGGCTCCGCGTCACTCCGCTGATAGACCCTGGTGCGTCGTTTGTGGTGCGGTTCACGCCGCCGCGCATCGGCACGTTCATTTACCACACGCACCTTCACGACCGTCGCCAGCTGACGTCAGGCCTCTATGGCGGAATGGTCGTCGTCGAGCCGGCCGAGACGTTCGAGGAGACGACCGATCACGTGGTCGTGTTGGGCCGCCACGGACCGGAACGGGACGCGCCAGTGGTGATGAATGGCATTCGCGAGCCGCTGATGAAATGGCGAGCTGGTGCGCATCATCGCCTGCGATTCATCAACATCACTCCGGACGACATCCTGTCGGTCACGCTCCAGCGGAGCGAGGGTCCGCTGACATGGCGCCCGCTCACGAAGGATGGCGCCGCGGTTCCATCCGGGCGGTCTCAGCCGCGACCCGCTCGTCAGATCATCGGCGTCGGCGAAACGTACGACTTCGAGTACGAAGCGCCCACAGGGCGTCAGACCCTGTGGCTCGAAGTACGAAGCCCCGGCGGGAAGTGGCACGCGCAGGGCCGCGTGATCGTGAAGTAACCCGCACGTCCTGGACGCAGCCGGTCTCGACGCGCCGCGTCAGCCGTGACTCGCGCTTCGCCTCGAGGCGATAGTGGGCGCTCAGCCGAGTGTTCGCGTGCGTGGACGCGGCTGCGGCGGTGCGGCGTCCGATCGCAGGCGGCGCAATGTTTCGAGATTCTTCACATCGAATGGGTCTCTCTCGATGAGGTGCGGCTTGCCGCCGGCCGCCTTCTCGGTCTCGATGAGGATCGGCAGTCCAGCGAAGCGCCGATCGTGTAGCAGCCGGCGAAACGGCTCGAGGCCCAGGCAGCCCTGCCCGATGTGTTCGTGTCGATCCACGCGGCTGCCGCACGGCCGCTTCGAATCGTTGCCATGAAATGCGCGCACGCGGTCGAGACCAACAATCCGGTCGAATTCCGCAAATGTCTCCAGGTACCCGCGATCGCTCGCGATGTCATAGCCGGCCGCCACCAGATGGCACGTGTCGAGGCACACCCCCACTCGAGGCGAACCATCCAGATGATTGATGATGGCCGCGAGATGCTCGAACCGGTGACCGAGCGTCCGACCTTGTCCCGCAGTGTGCTCGACGAGCAGCATGGTCTTTCGGCGCGGGCCGACTTTGAGCGCTTCGCGAGCCGCCTGTGCGATGAGCAGGAGCGCCTCGTCGTCCGTTCCGAACGTGCAGGTGCCTGGGTGAATGACGACCCCGAGCAGGCCGAGCGCGTGGGCGCGATTGAGCTCATCGACCAGCGCTGCGACTGACATTTCCCGCAGTGCCGGAACCGTCGTCGCGAGGTTGATGAGATAGCTGGCGTGGGATAGTGCCGGCGCGATCCCGGTCTCGTCGAGCCGGCATCGAAATCGGTGGATCTCGGCAGGGTCCAGCGGCTTTGCGCGCCACTGATTCGCGTTCTTGCTGAAAATCTGCAGCGCCTCGCAGCCATGCACGACTGCGCGATCGACGGCCTTCGAGACGCCGCCTGCGACTGACATGTGGGCGCCTATGCGGAGCATATGGCGGTCAATCGGGCCGTACGACGATCCGATGTCTACGTCGCGCCGATCGCGATCACGTGGGTGGACGTCCGGAAGTAGAGGCGCCCCTCGGAAATCGCCGGCGTCGCGAGGAGCGGAGCCCCCATATCGTTCATCGTGATCAGCTCGAAGGTCGGACCGGCTTTGATAATGAACACCTGGCCATCCTCGTTCGCCAGATAGATCTTGCCGTCGCTTGCGATCGGTGATGCGGTGAATGCCGCCGTGCCGCCTGCGAGCCGCTCCTGAAACCTGCGTTCGCCGGAGCGCGCGTCGAAGGCGCTGAGCACGCCGTTGAACTTCACAATGTACACGAGCCCTCGATACACGAGCGGCGTGCACATGTAGCCTCCATCGCGCTGCTGGCTCCAGGCGACTGCGTCGCTGCTGTTGGCACCGGCCGCCAGGCTCACGTCACCCGTCGCGCTCGTGCGAACCGCATACACGGGCGCCGCGGGCCCGTGTGCGTTCGTGATGTAGATCAGCCCGTCCTGGACGACGGGGGTCGGCACCGGAATATCGCCGCCGCCGCTCAAGCGCCAGATCTCCTTGCCGGTCTTGAAATCGTATGCGCCCGCATGGCGCATCCCGTTCACGACGACCTGCGTCTGTCCTCCCACCTGGTGTACGGTCGGCGTGCTCCATGTCGGCACATCGTTGCGGGCCGAACGCCAGAGCTCGCGACCTGTCGCCACCTCGAACGCCGCGAGGAAGGACCCCTTCAACACGTCGGCCTGAATGACGACCACGCCGTCGTGGATGATGGGGGAGCTGCCCGTTTCCCACTGCGCTTCTGGGGCCATATAGAAGGCCGCGTCCAGCACACCGAGGTCCTTCTTCCAGAGCAGCTTTCCTTTCATGTCGTAGGCATAAAGCCCCTCGGAGCCAAAGAACGCGACGAGATGCTCGCCGTCGGTGGCGAGCGTGGAGTTGGCATGCGTGGATTTGGTGTGTCGCTTGATCTTCGGTACGCCGGTATAACTAGTCTGCTGCCAGAGAATCGATCCGGTTTTCTTGTCCAGGCATGCCACACGCCACTCATGTGACGTGTCGTCGGTCACGGGGGCAATGTCACCGTAGAGGCCGGCCTTGATCCCCGCCTCCTTCTGCCCGCTGAGGGCGGTCGTCACACACAGCAAGTTTCCCCAGATGACCGGGCTCGAAAGACCCAGCCCTGGCAATGCGGCTTTCCAGAGAACGTTCTTGTTCTCAGCGACGTTCCACAGAGTGGGCGTCTCGAACCCGTCAGCGACGCCGAGTGCCGAAATCCCCCGGAACTGGGGCCAGTCGACTGCCGGTTTCGGCGCATTGGCGGCTGATAGCAGGACAGAACCCGCACTGAGGGTTATCGCCGCGGCGAGACAGGAACGACGCATCAGGTGCTCCTTCGGAAATCGAAGTTTACACCGGCAGGGATTGCGCGAGGACGGGCTGGTAAACGGCGCTTCGACTGATACCGTTACATCACCATAGCTCAGGGAGGACCCATGATTGGCCGATCCACAATCTCTCTGGCCCTTGCCGCGCTCGTGCTGGGCACTTCGGTGACGATCGAAGCGCTCGAAGACTGGCCGCAGTGGCGTGGCCCTCGCCGCGACGGCGTGTCGTCCGAGCACGGCCTCCTGAAGTCCTGGCCCAAGGGGGGACCACCGCCGGCGTGGAAGGCGAGCGGAGCCGGCGAGGGCTACTCCTCGTTTTCGATCGCGGAGGGCCGGCTGTTCACGCTCGGCGCGCGCGACGACCGCGAGTACGTCATCGCCTTCGATGCCGCAACCGGCAAGCGCCTGTGGGAGGTCCCCCACGGAAGTCGCTTCACGAATGACCGCGGCAATGGCCCGCGCAGCACGCCCACCGTCGACGGCACGCGCGTGTATGCGTTCGGGGCGAGCGGCGACCTCACGGCGCTGGACGCCTCGTCCGGGAAGATCGCGTGGACAGTGAACGTCATCCGAGATTTCGGGGGGCAGAACATCACCTGGGGCCTCAGCGAGTCGCCGCTTGTGTCTGGCGACCGCATCATCGTGAGCCCCGGCGGGAATGGATCCGGCATCGTGGCCGTCGACAAGGCAAGCGGGAAGATGCTCTGGAAGAGCCAGACGGACCGGGCCGGATACTCGTCGGCCGTGCTCCACGAGTTGGGCGGCGTTCGCCAGGCGATCGTCTTCACGGGGCAACGAGCGCTCGGCATCGACGTCACCAACGGGCGGCTGCTGTGGAGCTACGACCGCGTCGCGAACAGGGTCGCCAACATCGCCACCCCGATCGCCCGCGGAAACCACGTGTTTCTGTCGTCCGATTACGGCACGGGCGCGGCGCTCCTGCAGCTCACGCCGTCTGCCGGTGGCATCGACGCACGTGAGGTCTACTTCACGCACGACATGCGGAATCATCATGCCAGCTCCGTCCTGATTGGCGACTACCTGTACGGATTCTCGAGCGCGATTCTGACGGCGATGCGGTTCGATACGGGCGAAGTCGCCTGGCGCGATCGCAGCGTCGGCAAAGGCTCGCTCGTGTCCGCCGATGGCAGGCTCTACGTGTTCAGTGAAGGTGGTGTCGCGGCGCTGGTCGAAGCCACTCCGAATGGGTACCGGGAGCACGGTCGCTTCTCACTCGAGACCGGATCGCTGCCGACCTGGTCGCATCCCGTCGTGTCGAACGGGAAGCTCTTTCTGCGCGATCAGGACACGGTGTACGCCTATGACGTGCGAAGCCACTGATCGGACTCCTTCCTTCTCTCTGCTGATTGTTTGATACGATTCCGCCATGCTTGCGACCGGTGCTCGTGTTGATCAGACGGCCATTCAGACGGCCAAGGATCGGCTGGATGCGCATGTGCGCGATATCGTCCGCTGGCATTTTGATCCGGCGACCGGCTGTCCGTTCTGGCTGGACCGGGCGAGGAGCTTTGATTTCGATCCCGTTCAGGACGTGACAACCTACGCTGATCTGGGCAAGTTCGGGCCATTCGAGGACGAATGGCTTCGAGGCGGCCCCGTGCGGCGATGGGTGCCACAGGCCTACGCCAATAAGCCAATCCACGTGTTCGAAACCGGCGGCAGCACGGGCGTGCCGAAGTCGCGCATTGCGCACGAGGACTTCCGGATCGACTACACGAACTTCAGCGAAACCTTGTCCGACGAAGCCTTTCCGAAGGGATCCGACTGGTTGATGGTCGGGCCGAGCGGCCCTCGCCGGCTGCGGCTCGCGATCGAGCACCTCGCGCAGCTCCGCGGTGGCATCTGCTTCATGGTGGATCTCGATCCCCGCTGGGTCATAAAGCTCATCAAACTCCGGCAGATGGACCAGGTCGAGGCCTACAAGCGCCACGTCATCGACCAGGCGCTCACCCTCCTGCGCGCGCACGAGAACATCAAGTGTCTCTTCACCACGCCGAAGCTGCTCGAGGCGCTCTGTGAAAAGGTGTCGTTGAAGAAGATGGGCGTGCGGGGTGTGTTCTGCGGTGGCACCGAGATGACGCCTCAGTTCCACCGCTTCGCCGTCGAGGAGCTGCTCGACGGCGTCTACTTTGCTCCGACCTACGGCAACACCTTGATGGGGCTCGCCACGCACAAGCCCGCCGAACCCGAAGACAACTACGCGATCATCTATTACCCGCCGTCTCCTCGCGCCATGATCGAGGTCGTCGATCCCAACGATCCCGATCGCCTCGTGGACTACGGCCAGACCGGCCGAGTGCGGCTGACGACGCTGACGAAGGAGTTTTTCATGCCGCGCTTCCTCGAGCGCGATGAGGCGGAGCGCGAGCTGCCCTGTCGGCAGTACCCCTGGGACGGCGTCCGCAACGTGCGCCCGTTTTCGCAATTCCACACGACGGTGGTCGAGGGCGTGTACTAGTGCTGCACATTCCAGGTACCTGCGTCGCGGTGTCCCATACAGGAGCCTTGACGTCGTTCGCGTGCCCCACTATCAGACGCGCGAGCCTTTTGTCGAGATCAGCCAGGCGAATGCCGGGCTCATCCGTCGAGACTTGCGGCCCGAGGTCCAATCGGAGGCCCACCAGGCCCTCGCCAGCGTCCCGTTCGGACGCCTGCTCGAGATGTGCGCGGCGGCGGCGGGACATTTTCTCAACGACACGCTGCCGGTTGGTGACGCCGTGCAGTCGCCCGACGACTACGTCCGGCAGCTTTCGGCGACCACGGGCATGCCGCACGTGCTCGTGCGCCGCAACATGGCGAAGATCGCCTCGGTCCTGACCCAGATGCCGACCGTGCTCCGCGGTCTCACGCGCGATCTCGATCTCAGCCTCCTGGACACCGGATTCGGGGAGCACGCGGGCCACGCCGTGAGCTTCTATCCGCGAACAGATGCGCTCGGTGTCGTGTTGCCGAGCAACTCGCCCGGTGTCCACTCGCTGTGGGTGCCGGCCGTGCCGCTGAAGATGCCGCTCGCCCTGAAGCCGGGGAGCGCCGAGCCGTGGACGCCGTTCCGCATTGCGCAGGCGTTCATGTTGGCAAATTGCCCGCCGCAGGCATTCAGCTACTATCCGACCGATCATGCCGGCGCCGGCGAGATCGTGCGCCGTACTGGCCGCAGCATGTTCTTTGGCGACGTCTCGGCGGTCGGTGCCTACGAAGGCAACCCGCGCATCGAGCTGCACGGCCCCGGGTACAGCAAGATTCTGGTCGGCCACGACCAACTGGCGGAGTGGCAGCAGCACATCGAGCTGATCGCCACGTCTGTTGCGGACAATGGCGGACGCTCGTGCGTAAACGCGTCAGGTGTATGGGTTGCGGCCTCGCACGCGGAGCGGGTCGCCGACGCGCTGGCCGCGCGGCTCGCGACGGTCGTGCCGCGTCCCGCAGACGATGATCAGGCGCTGCTTGCGCCGTTTGCGGATCCCCAGGTCGCAGCACGCATTTCACAGCAAATCGACGCGGGGCTCGCCACGCCAGGCGCTGTTGATCTCACGGCTCGTCATCGAAGGGGATCGCGCGTGGCCACGTACGAGGGGAGCACGTATCTGCTTCCGACGGTGGTGCTCTGTGACGACCCGCAGCACCCGCTGGCAAACCGGGAGTTCCTCTTCCCGTTTGCCGCCGTCGTCGCGGTCGGCCTCGACGAGATGTCGCGCATGCCTGAGCCGCTCGGGAAAACGCTCGTTCTGACGGCGCTGACGCGCGACCGCGCGCTCATCGGTCGGATTCTCTCGTCGCCGTTCGTCGACCGCCTCAATGTGGGCGCAATCGCGACCAATCAGATCAGCTGGGACCAGCCACACGAAGGCAACCTGTTCGAGCATCTGTACGCTCGTCGGTCATTCCAGGCGAGCGAGCCGGTACTGATGCCGGCGGCTGCCGGCACCTAGTGGCCAGCTGAGACGGGCCCCCCGGTGCGCATCCTCTCATTCACGGGCGGTGCCGGCGCCATGTATTGCGGCAGCTGCCTCCGCGACAATGCGCTCGCGGCGGAACTGCTCGCGCGCGGCCACGACGTGGTGCTCACGCCCGTCTACACTCCGACGCGGACCGACGAGCCCAATGTGAGTCAACGTCGCGTCTTCTTTGGCGGGATCAGCGTGTTTCTCGAGCAGCAGTCGTCCCTGTTCCGCCATGGGCCTGGGGTTCTCGACCGCCTGTGGGATGCCGAATGGCTGATCAGGATGGCATCGAAACGGCAGATCAAAGTGGATCCGAAGAGCCTCGGCGAGCTGACGGTATCGATGCTGCGAGGAGAGCAGGGCTTTCAGCGCAAAGAGATCGACAAACTGCTCGCGTGGCTGACGACCGAGCCGCGCTTCGACGTGATCAATCTTCCTTACACACTACTGCTGGGCCTCGCCGAGCCGCTGAAGCGGACATTGGGGGTGCCGATTTGCTGCACCCTGCAAGGCGAGGATCTGTTTCTCGACGGTCTGGGGGACCCGTACCGACAGCAGTCGCTCGATCTGATCCGAGGCGCGGTGGCTCACGTCGATGCACTCCTTCCCGTGAGCGAGTATTACGCCGAGTACATGCCGGTTTACCTCGGTGTGGCCCGCGAGAAGATGCGCCTGGTGCCGCTCGGCATCAATCTCGACGGCTACGTGCCGCGGCAAAGCGGGCGGTCTGGTATTTTCACGGTCGGCTACCTCGCGCGCATCGCGCCAGAAAAGGGTCTGCATGTGCTTGCGGACGCATATCGCCGGCTTCGGGAGCATCCCGATGTGAGCGAGTCGCAACTGGTCGCCGCTGGGTACCTGGCGCCCGAGCATCACGATTATCTGGACGGGATCAGGTCGGATCTGCGCGGGCATGGGCTCGAGCGCGAGTTCCACTATTCGGGCGAGGTCGATCGCGCGCAGAAAGTCGACTTCCTCCAGAGAGTGGACGTGTTCTCGGTACCGGCCACTTACAAAGAGCCGAAGGGAATCTTTCTGTTCGAGGCGATGGCCAGCGGGATTCCAGTCGTGCAGCCGCATCACGGTGCGTTTCCCGAGATTCTCGAGAAGACGGGTGGCGGGATTCTCGTCGAAGCGGGAAACCCCGATGCGCTGGCAGACGGTATCCTCGAGCTCTGGCGCGATCCGGCGCGCGCGCGACAGCTGGGGGCGGCCGGTGCCCGCGGCGTTAGGGAGCACTACAGTGTCGGCCGCATGGCCGAGAGGGCCGAGCGCGTCTACGCGGAGATGGCGGGCCTGAACCCTTGACGCGCCCATCCGGTCTTCTCGTAAGAGACGTGGCGAAGTCGTACCCGACGCCGCGGGGCGAGCTAGCAATCCTGCACGACGTCTCGCTTTCTCTCGATCGAGGCGAGTCGGCCGCGATCATGGGGCCCTCGGGCAGCGGGAAGAGCACACTCCTCTACATCCTCGGAGCACTCGAGCCACCATCGACCGGTACAGTCATGCTCGAGGGACAGGACCCTTACACGCTGAGCGAGCGCGATCAGGCCGCGTTTCGCAACCGCCGCGTCGGCTTTGTTTTTCAGGATCACTCGCTGCTGCCGCAGTGCTCGGTCCTCGAGAACGTTCTGGCTCCCACGCTGGTGGCGCCGCCCGATGACGCTGGCCGGAGCGACGAGACACGCGCGCGCGAACTGCTCCTTGCGGTAGGACTCGCCGATCGGCTCGACCATCGTCCAGGTGAATTGTCGGGCGGCGAGAAGCAGCGGGCGGCGATTGCTCGTGCGTTGATTCGTGATCCGCTGTTGCTGCTGTGCGACGAGCCCACGGGCAACCTCGATAGCGCGTCGGCTGATACTGTGGCGTCGCTGTTGATCGATCTTCACACGAGCCGCGGCACAGTCCTGATCGTCGTCACGCACAATGCAGGACTGGCCGCGCGGTTTTCCGTTCAGTTCGAGATGTCTGGCGGCACCCTCCACCGGCGATGAGACGCAGTGAAGACGCCGGCTTGAACGCGTGGAACAACGTTGACTCTGCGTAGCCTCATTATCCGCAGCGCTTTCTACTACTGGCGCACGAACCTTGCCGTGGTGCTCGGCGTGGCGGCGGCCACCTCAGTGCTCGCGGGAGCACTCGTCGTCGGCGACTCGGTGCGGAACAGCCTGCGCGAGATTGCGCTCGGTCGGCTCGGGCGCACTGATGCCGTTGTCACGACCGCCGGGTTCTTTCGCGACGGCGTGGCGCGGGATCTGCAGAACTCGCTCCGTGCCCGCGGCGCGGCCCCGCTCATCGTCGCCGACGGTTTCGTGACGCATGAACCCTCTGGGCGCCGCGCAGGGAGAGTGCTGGTTTATGGCGTCGACGAGCGGTTCTGGCGCTTCAACGGGCTGCAGCAGAGAGACGGGGTCTTCGTCTCGCCCGGGCTGGCGGCCGAAGTCGGCGCACGCGATGGTGACGTCCTCCTGACCCGATTGCAGCTGCCGTCGGAGGTGCCCATAGAGTCGCTGTTCGGCCGTAAAGATGATGCCGGTCGTACCGTGAGGCTCACGCTCACGGGCGTGCTGCCACGCGAGCGGCTTGGTGAGTTCGCCCTACGGCCGCAGCAGACCGCTATCCGTGCGGTCTTCGCGCCGCTCGCGCGAATCCAGCGGGACCTCGGCGTGGCAGGCAAGGTGAACACTGTCTTGATCGCGGGCAACACGCGCGACAAGGCCGGACTGCGCGACGCGCTCTCGCTGGATGACCTGGGTGTTCGCGTGTCGGTGCTGTCAGACGCCCGGTCAGTCGTGGTGGATACCGTCAGCGGCATCCTCGACGAGCCGGTCGAAAGTGCGGCTCGCAGAGCGGGGGAGAAGGCGGGCCTGCTGGTACGGCCGGTCTTCACGTACCTTGCCAATGCCATCCGAAAAGGCGACCGTCAGATCCCATATTCCCTGGTGACCGCGATCGACCTTACGGCGATCGAGGCGACGCGTCCGCCGGTTTCTCCCCCGGTCCGCGCGCCCGGTCCGGACGCGATCGTGCTGAACACATGGGCGGCCCGCGACCTGGCCGCGGAGCCAGGAGATACCGTTGATCTCGATTACTACCTCTGGGACCCCGTTTCCGGTTTGAGTGCTCATTCCACCTCGTTTTCCCTGCACGCGATCGTCGACATCGACGGCCTCGCCGCTGATCGCCGGCTCGCACCCGAGTATCCCGGAATCACCGGCGCCGGGAGCCTGGCCGACTGGGATCCACCGTTTCCCATCGATCTCGCCCGCATCCGGCGCGAAGACGAACGTTACTGGGACGAGTACAAGACGACTCCCAAGGCATTCATTGCCTACGGGCGCGGGCGCGAGCTGTGGGCATCACGCTACGGTGGAGCCACGTCGATCAGGTTTCCCGTGCCGAATGGCGAGTCGGCCGAGCGCATCGCGACCGACCTGCGCGACGAGCTTCGGCGGACCATCGCGCCACAGGCCCTCGGCGTGGCGCTACAGGAGGTGCGCACGTCGGCGCTCGATGCGTCGAGCGGCGCGACCGATTTCGGCCAGTACTTCATGTATTTCAGCTTCTTCCTGGTAATCTCGGCGCTGCTGCTCGCAGTGCTTTTCTTCAAGCTCGGCGTGGAACAGCGCCTCCGCCAGATCGGCCTTCTCAGAGCAGCGGGCTTCGCCACGTCGACAGTACGCACTTTGCTGCTCGTAGAGGCCGTCGCGCTCGCGGCAGCCGGTGCGCTGATGGGCGTGGCTGGCGCCGTCGCTTATGCGTACCTGATCGTCCATGGATTACGGACGTGGTGGGTTGGTGCCGTGGGGACGACGCTGCTCGAGGTGCACATAGCGCCGGCACCGCTGGCAGTCGGAGCGACGAGTGCCATCATTGCAGCGATCGTGTGTGTCTTCCTGTCGCTCCGCGCCGTCGCACGCTTGTCGCCTCGCGGGCTGCTAACGGGACAGGGGCTCGATGCAGCCACGTCCGAGGATCCTGCGCGGGTCCGCCGCAACACGCGCCTTGCAGCTCTTTGCGGACTCGTGGCCGTTGCCCTGCTCGTCGTCGGATTCGTCAGCAGCGCCGCGCAGGCTGGCGCGTTTTTCGGCGCGGGCGCCGCGCTGCTTGTTGGTTGCCTCCTGATCATGGCGGCGCGTCTGCGTGACCGCCGTACGGCGGCGATCGCCGGAAGGGGAACGTGGGCCGTCTCGCGTCTCGGCATTCGCAGCGCCGCCCTCAGGCCGTCTCGCACTCTGCTGTCAATGGCGTTGATCGCATCGGCCGCATTCATCATCGTGTCGGTCGAAGCGTTCCGTCGTGACGCCAGAGAGCTGACCAAAGATCCGAAGTCGGGCACAGGGGGCTACGCGCTCCTCGCGGAGTCGGAGCTGCCGCTCGTGCACGACCCCAACTCCCCGTCGGGGCGGGAGGCGCTGGTAGTTCAGGCGCCCGAACTGTCGCGCGCGCGGTTCACGCGCTTTCGGGTGCGAGTGGGGGAGGACGCGAGCTGCCTCAACCTGTACAGGCCGACGAACCCGACAATCATCTCGCCCGAGCCGGGTTTCATCGAATCGAACCGTTTCACATTTGCCTCGTCGCTGGCCGGGAGTGATGCGGAGCGCGCGAACCCATGGCTCGTTCTGCGACGCCGGTTCGACGATGGCAGCATTCCGGTAGTCGCTGACGCGACGTCGCTGCAATACGTGCTGCACGCAGCCGTCGGGGATACGCTCTCGATCGATACCGGCGGCGGTCGACCCGTGCTGCTGCGGTTCGTCGGCACGCTCCGCGACAGTGTCCTGCAGGGACAGCTCGTGATGGCAGAAGAACACTTTGTCAGGCTGTTCCCGGCACTCCAGGGCTACAGGTTCTTTCTGATCGAGGATGCGGACACACGGACCGCCGCGGAGGCCGAGGCCCTCGGCGGAATCGTCGAGCGGGAGCTCCAGGGTTACGGCGTCGACGCCGTGCCGACGTCGACGCGGCTCAACGAGTTCCACAGGGTCGAGAATACCTACCTGTCCACGTTCCAGGCACTCGGCGGGCTGGGTCTGGTGCTCGGGACGATCGGGCTTGCGACGGTGATGTTCAGGAACGTGCTCGAGCGCCGCCGCGAGCTCGCGCTGTTGCGCGCCGTCGGCTATGACCGCCGGCGGTTGTCCGTGATGATCCTTGCAGAGGCGGCGTTTCTGCTGGGCACGGGTCTGACAGTGGGTGTGGCGTGCGCGGCTATCGCAATCGCGCCGGCTTGGCTGAGTCGCGGCGGCACCGCTCCAGGCGTAGGGCTCGGATGGCTCATCGGCGGCGTAATCATTGCCGGATTGCTCTCATCTGTCGTCGCCACGCGTGTGGCTCTGGCTGGCCGCATGCTGGACGCCCTCCGCGCCGAGTAATGCCAGGGCGGTTGGAGACGTAAAGGGATTGATGTCGATTCACTCGCGACGAGTGACGTTCGTGGCAGCGGCGTGTGCCCTGACGGTGGTTGTCGTGGCGGCCCAGGACTGGGGCCAGTGGCGCGGTCCGCTCCGCACTGGCGCCACCGCGACGTTCAAGCCGCCGGCCGCGTGGCCGGACCGTCCCACCCAGGTGTGGAAGGTGCCCACGGGTTTCGGCCATGCCTCGCCCATCGTTGCCGACGGACGCGCGTATCTGTTCTTCCGCGTCGGCGAGCAGGAGGTCCTGACCGCGTACGATCTGGCAACGGGCAAGGAAGCCTGGCGCCAGGCCTATGACGCCCCCTACCAGCTGAATCCGGCGGCAGCGGGGCACGGCAAAGGTCCAAAGGCCACACCCGCCCACGACCATGGCCGCGTTTACACATTCGGCATCAGCGGCATTCTGTCGGCATGGCAGGCGAAGGACGGACAGCTGCTCTGGAGAAAGGACTTCCGAAAGGAGTTTCCCAGGACCTCACCCGACTACGGTGTGGCGATGTCACCGCTTGTCGAAGGCGACGTCGTGATCGTGCACGCGGGAGGGACAGGGAACGGTGCGCTCCTGGCCCTCGATTCGGCAAAGGGAACCGTTCGATGGGCATGGAAGGGCGACGGCCCGGCATACGCATCGCCCATCGTTGGGCGGTTTTCCGGCATTCCGCAGGTGATTGCGCAAACGCAGAGCCATCTCGTCGCTGTCGCGCTGGCCGATGGCAGGGCACTCTGGCAGATACCATTCACGACGGACTTCGATCAGAACATCGTGACGCCCGTCGCCGTTGGAGATCTGCTGATCTACTCGGGGAATCAGAAGGCACTCGCCGCCGTGCGGGTGACGCTGCAGGGAAGCAAGTGGTCCACCACGCAGGCATGGCAGAACGAGGCACTGCCCAACTACATGAGCACGCCGGTCGTCGTGGGCCAGACGTTGTACGGGCTCACGCAGCGCAACAAGGGGCAATTCTTCGCCGCCGCCGTGCACACCGGCAAGACGTTGTGGACAAGCAAGGGGCGCGAGGGCGACAACGCGGCGCTCGTCGCCTCCGGCGACCTGTTGATCGCCACGACGACGGAAGGAGAGTTGGTGATTGCGCGCGCGAGTCCCACCGCGTTCGAAGTGGTCAAGCGGTACACCGTCGCGGACTCGCCAATCTGGGCACACCCGGTTCCGGCCGCGGGCGGCGTATTGATCAAAGACGCGGAAACGCTCACGTACTTCAGATTCTAAAGGTGATGCCCATGGTTCTGCCGGCGCTAGCAACTCTGACAGTGGTACTCGCGATTGCCTCGCCCGATACGTCGTGGCTTCAGTGGGGAGGACCTCGGCGAAATTTCACGGTCGAGAGCGGCGCGTTGGCGACTCGCTGGCCCGCAGGAGGGCCGAAGCGACTGTGGTCGCGCCCGCTCGGCGAAGGGCACTCTTCCGTCCTGGTGGAGAATGGCCGGCTCTACACGATGTATCGCCAGGGCGGCAAAGAACGGATCGTGGCGCTCGACGCCGCGACAGGCAAATCGATTTGGGAGTACGCATACGAGGAGCCGACGGAAGGGTTGGACCTCAGCGCAGGTTCGGGGCCGCACTCGACGCCGCTGATTCTGGGAGATCGCGTCTTCGCGCTGAGCAGCCGAGAAAAATTGTTCGCGCTGGACAAGCTCACCGGCAAGCTCGCCTGGTCGCACGACCTGATCAAGGGGTTCGGGGCGCGGCAGGTCGACCGCGGCTATGCGCCAAGCCCGATCGCCTACCGCGACACGGTCATCGTCCTTGCTGGCGCTCCGCGTGCGTCGGTGATTGCGTTCAATCCGAAGACTGGCGCCACGGTGTGGAAGGGTGGCGATTTTTCCACGGCACCCGGTTCGCCGCTGCTCATCACCGTCGATGGACAGCCTCAACTCGTGGTTCTGGGTGCCGACGATGTGGTTGGCATGGATCCGTCAAACGGCGCGGTCCTCTGGCGTCATCGGCACAGCACCCAGTATGGCCTCAACATCAGCACGCCGGTCTGGGGCGGCGACAACCTGCTCTTCGTGTCGTCCGCATACAACAACGGTGCGCGCGCGCTCAGGCTGCGCCAGTCGGGCGGGAAGACGACTGTCAAGGAGGAGTGGTTTCAGAATCGCATGCGCGTGCATTTCGGGACAGTCATCCGGCTGGGGGATTTCGCGGTGGGTGCGAGCGGTGACTTCGGGCCGTGCCCCACGGTCGGCATCGACCTGAAGACCGGCAGCGTGCTCTGGCAGAACCGAGAGTTTGCCCGATCGACATTCCTGCACGCCGACAATAAGCTCATCATCATGGATGAAGACGGCAACCTGGGCCTCGCGACCGCCGCGCGCGATGGACTCAAGATCCTCGCGAAGGCCCCGATCCTGAGCAGTCGGGCGTGGACGGTCCCGACGCTGGACGGGACGACGCTCTATGTGCGGGATCGCAAGAACTTGGTGGCGTTGGCACTTGGCGGCTGACGGCGCGACAGCGCGCCAGGAGATCCGATCATGACGAACCGCATCGTCCTCTCCTTCGCAATTGCCGTGAGCACTGCCATCACGGTGTCGGCCGAGAACTGGCCGCAGTGGCGCGGACCCCGGCTGAATGGCAGCAGCAACGAGAAAGGTCTGCCGCTGAAATGGAACGCCGGTGAGAACGTTGCGTGGAAGCTGGCGATGCCGAGTCGCAGCGGCGCGACGCCTATCATCTGGAACGACGCGATCTTTCTGAACGTTGCCACGGAGCTGGCCGCGGGCAGTCTGGAGCTCTGGTCCGTCGATCGCGCGAAGGGCGCAGTGCGGTGGAAGCGGCCGCTGGGCGGCGGCAACAAGCAGCAGCGCAAGCAGAACATGTCGTCACCTTCGCCGGTCACCGACGGCCGGAGCGTCTGGGCGATGACGGGGACGGGCGTCCTGAAAGCATTCGATTTCAGTGGGAAGGAATTGTGGGCGCGCGACGTTCAGAAAGAGTACGGGCCCTTTGGACTGAACTGGGGTTATGCGTCCTCCCCACTGCTGCACCAGGGAGCGCTCTACGTGCAGGTCCTGCATGGGATGAACACCGACGCTCCGTCTTACCTGGTGAAGATCGACGGAGGCACCGGCAAGACGCTGTGGCGCATCGAGCGCCCGACCGATGCGATCACGGAATCGCCGGACTCGTACACGACGCCCGCGCTCCTGCAATACGGCGGCGTCACAGAGATCGTGATCACTGGAGGCGATATCGTCACCGGCCACGATCTCGCGACCGGCAAAGAGCTCTGGCGCGCCAAGGGCCTGAACCCCGACAACAATCCCTATTACCGAATCATTGCCTCGCCTTTTGTCGCCGGGAACCTGCTCATCGCGCCGACACGCGTCAAGCCGATGCTCGCGATCAAGCCCGGTGGTCGCGGCGATATCACGCACACGCATCGCGCCTGGTCGTTCGATCGCGGGCCGGACGTGCCGACGCCGGTCAGCGACGGCAAGCTGGTATACATCGTGGGCGACCAGGGCGTGGTGCACGCGCTCGATGTCAAGACCGGCACGATCGTCTATGGCCCTGTCCGCCTCGAGCCGGGCACGTACAGCGCATCGCCGGTGCTCGCCGAGGGTCGCATCTACGTGACGAGCGAGGAGGGGGTGACGTCGGTATTCGCCGCTGGCCCGAAGTTCGAGGTGCTCGCGAGAAACGCCGTCAACGAGTACACGCTCAGTTCCGTCGCGGTTTCGAATGGCCAGATTTTCCTGAGGACCGAAAAGACGCTTTACGCGATTGGACAGGCGCGCGCCGCCAATTGATAAACTGTGCACTCGTGCGTGCAATGGTCGCCCTTCAGGCGCGCCACAGCCGTCAGTATGCGTCAGCACGGTCGTCTATTTCAACGGAGCACCCATGAACTGGTTGGCATTTGTTGCGGGCGCGGTGTTGTCGTGGGGTGTGTACGGCGCGATGCTGCACCAGGGCCAGGTGAAGCTCGGGAACCCGATGCGGGCGCTGTTGTGCGTTGGGGTCGCGTATTTCCTGATGGCCGTGCTTGTGCCGCTGGTTGTGCTCGTCTCCCAGGGCCAGGGATTGCGCGGCTTCAACACATCGGGAACGACCGCTGCCACGTTTGCGGGGGCACTCGGCGCCCTCGGCGCTGTGTGTATCATCTTTTCGTTCCGTACGGGCGGCACTCCCACCTACGTGATGCCGCTGGTGTTCGGCGGCGCGCCGCTCGTCAACGTCCTCTACACGATGTACATCCACCCGCCGAGGGTGCCGCCGAACCCGCTCTTGTATGTCGGGTTTCTCGTGACGGCCATCGGCGCCGGCATGGTCCTCTACTTCAAGCCGCAGGCATAGTGCGTGTCTGGTGGGTGCGGGGCTAAAGCCCCGCCGCCACAGGCACGGCAAGCTGTGGAGTCGGGACTTCAGCCCCGCGGGACTGCCATTCGCAGTTCATTGGGTTCGCGGGGTTGGTCGGGTTCGCCGGGTTGGCGGCGTTGCCGAACCCGGTCAACTGTTGAACCCGACAAACCTTGACCAACCGGGATCTCAGAAAAGCGCCCTGATGCCGAACTGAATCTGCCGCGACGAGGTGACCGTGTTGGTAATGCGGCCGAAGGTCGAAAGCGGCGCCTCATTGTCGGCCTGTCCCGCGAACGCCCGCAGTTCTGGCACGCCGAAGTTGGTGCGATTCAGCACGTTGAAGGCCTCGATGCGAAACTCGAACCGGCCATTGGCTCCGAGGCGCCCCCAGCGAGCATTCTTGGTGAGCGCGAGGTCCAGTGTGCGCAGGTCGGGGCCCGTAAAAGCGCCGCGACCCGTATTGCCGAACGTGCCAGCCGGCTGCAGAACGAATGCCGCGGGGTCGAACCACTGCTCGGGCCTGCCGAGCCCCGCATTGTCGGGTCCGAAACCCGAGGCGTAGCTCGGACGATCCTGGCCAATGCCCGGTCCGCGTGACGGGTTCCACTGCGATCGCGATCGATTGGCCGTCACGAACACGGTCAGCGGCTGACCGCTGCGCATCGTCCAGATGCCCGCGAGGTTCCATCCATCGAGGATTGCGGCCGTCGCGCCCGTCGCCCCTCGGGCGAACGGCAGATCCCAGGCGAAGTTCAGGACCCAGTTGTGGCGGACATCGAAATCGGAGGGCCCCTTGTTGTAATCAGGGACGAATTCCGGCATGGCCGACGTCGTGCCGTTTGTCGCGTCCGAGAAGAACGTCGAGGCCTGTGTCGTGTCTTCGCTCTTCGAGAACGTGTAGGACGACTGCACAGCGACGCCGCCGCTCCAGCGGCGACGTACGTCGAGGATGAACGCGTTGTACCAGGAGTCGCCATCACTGCTCTTCAGCTCGATTGTCGAAAAGCTGCGATTCTGGCGCGGTGTGCCGGGGGCAAAGAAGGGACCGCCGTTCAGCTGTCCGGTAGGAATGGCGGTGTTCACGTCGTTGCTGCGCAGCAGGTTGAGACCGCGCGAGCCCGCATAACCGACCGTCAGGACCGTGCGGCCCCAGATCTCCCGCTGGGCGTTGACGTTGTAGATGTGGACCTTGGGATTCTTCAGGTCGTACTGAATAGGCCGGATCGAGTCGACGCCGGCGCGATTGAAATCGGGCGTCGGAAATCCCGGGTTGACGATGACGGGGCGCGGCGTGAAGGGTGGATTGGTGACTGTCACGATCAGGTTCTGGTGATTGTTCGTGTTGAAGTAGAGGCCGTAGCCGCCGCGGAGCGAGGTCGTGCCGTCGCCGAGGACATCCCACGCGAATCCAGCACGCGGCGACAGATTGGTGTAGGTCGGGTTCTTGTAGGGCGGGCCGATTGTCGGCTCCGGCGCCAGGAGATCCGGCATCGCGACATCGCGTCCGTATTTGTCCTCGGGCAGCGTCGAGAACTCGTATCGCAGCCCGCCATTCACCGTCAGGCGCGGTGTGATCTGGAATTCGTCCTGCGCGTAGAACCCGAACAGCGTGAAGCGCCAGTAGCGATCGAACTGCGCCTCCGGTGTCAGCCCGATGAAGCTGGTCGGCGCGTTGCGCAGGAACGTCGAGAGATTCGGGAACGAGTAGATCCCCAGGCTGAAGGTCGGGTTGACCATGTTGTCCTGGTAGTGCTCGACGAGGCCCCCGGCCTTGATAAGGTGCCGCCCCCTGGAGTGCACGAAATCATCCTGGAAGGCGAACACGTTCTGGACGAGCCGGACGTCGACGGAGCTTTGCGGACCGAAGCGTCGAAGCCCACCGATGTCGATATCGCCCATCGTTGACCGGCCGGGCACGAACGGCGCGAGCGGCTGTGACGTGTGCGATTCCACCTCCTGGCCGATCCGCGTGCGGCTGAATCCGAGCCGCGCCGTGTTCAGCGAGCTCCCGGAGAGAACGCGGCGGTATTCGCCCGTGAAGAACTGATTGCGTGACACGAACCGCCGCGGAAACTGCGGATAGTCGGTCGGCAGAAACTGATCGGCGTCGTCGAACGTGTAGCGCGCGAAGAGCTGGCTGTGGGACGCCAGGTTGTAATCGATGCGACCCTGCAGGAACTGCTGGTCGAGACGCTGGTCGAATGGGAAGGCGTACTCCGCAAGCCCCTGACCGAGAGATTTGCCGTTGGCACGTGGATACTCGGCCAGGTACGGCGCCACAGCGGGATTCACACCGACGTCGCCGGTCGGAAGAATGCCAAGACGCGCGTTGTCGTCAGGGACCACCGTGGAGATGGTTTTCCCGAGTCGTTCGATCAGAGCCTCGTAACCGACGAAAAAGAACGTGCGGTTCTGCTGGATGGGACCGCCAAGGCTGCCGCCAAACTGATTGCGCTGGAACTCCGGCTTGTCGAGCGTATCGAAGTAGTTCCGCGCGTCGAGCGCTTCGTTGCGGTGATACTCGTACATGCTCCCATTGAACCGGTTCGTACCCGACTTCGTGAGCACGTTGATCTGTCCGCCCGAATTGCGACCGAACTCCGCCGTGTACGCGTTCACTTCGACGCGAAACTCGCGCACCGACTCCATCCCGAGTGCGGTTCCTGCGGCGCTTCCGGCAGGGCCGTTCGTGAAGTCGTTCTGCAGTGTGCCGTCCAACAGGTACACGTTGGAGCGCGGGTCCTGTCCATTCACGCTCATGGCCAGGCCGTGGGCGACGACGGAGCCGCCGTCGCGGTGCGGGAACGCCAGAACGCCAGGCTGCAGCAGGGCAAGATCGGTGTAGTTCCGGCCGTTCAGGGGCAATCGTTCGATCGTCTCCGCCCCAACGAGGTAACTCAGTTCAGAGCTCGCCGTGTTCACCAGAGGCGTGGTGCCAACCACCACGTCCACGATGGAGAGTTCCCCAATCTGCAGTGTGATGTTCAAGGGGAGCGTTTCGGCAACTGCCAGGTCCAGGTCGCGGCGAACATGCGGCTTGAATCCGGTCAGCTCTGCCCGCAGCTCGTACCTCCCGGGCGGCACCGCTGCGAGCACGTAGCGACCCCTGGCACCCGTCACGGCGGTGCGGACCAGATTGGTCTCCGTGTTCGTGACGGTAATGGCCACGCCTGGCAACACGGCGCCGCTCGGATCGTGCACGGTCCCGCTGATGGTGCCCGTCGTTTGGGCGGTTGCGCCGGTGACGAATGGAGGGACGAACAGAAACACGGCCAGTACGGCAGCTAGACTTCGCAATCGCATCAGGGAGGGCTCCTGCCGAAGAGGGAACGAGCGGGTCGTGTGGCGACCCCATTCTAACAGCGGCTTGCTCGCCTCGCGGCCTCGTGTCATAAAGACGTTCGCCGTCGGCGTAACGTTACAGGAGGCGGCCGCTGTCCGCATTTGGGACGTTGCCCGCGAAAGAGCGAAAGCGGCCTGCATGCATGTGCTGATCTGGTCTCTGCTGATTGCGACGTTCTATCTGCTTCACCAGGATTTCTGGTTCTGGCATTCGGCCCGGCCCCTCGTATTCGGGTTCCTGCCGATCGGCCTGGCTTACCACGCGGCGTACTGCCTTGCGGCGTCGTTGCTGATGTGGGCGCTGACGAGGTTGGCATGGCCTGCGCACCTCGAGCAGGAGAAGAGGTAGCTTCTGCTTGATTCCCGCCCTCATTGTCTTTGGCTATCTCGCCGTCGTTCTCTACATAGGCATCTTCGCGTTCCGGCACGCCAGCGGAGCACGGGCGGAGGACTATTTCCTCGCCGGCCGGGCGCTGGGGCCCGTTGTGTTCCTGCTCTCGCTTTTCGGCACGAACATGACGGCCTTCACGATCCTCGGCTCGGCGGGCCACGCGTTCGCGAACGGCGTGGTCACGTTCGGCCTGATGGCGTCCTCGTCCGCATTCGTGATCCCGTTGACTCTCTTCTTCATCGGCACGCGCATGTGGGCGCTGGGCAGCCGGCACGGGTTCATCACGCCGGTGCAGATGTTCCGCGACCGATGGGAATGCGGTCATATCGGCACGGTCATCTTCGCCTTACAGGCGGCCCTGCTCGTCCCCTACATCGTCATCGGCGTGAAGGGAGGCGGTACTGCGCTCCAGGCGATCACAGGAGGCGTTGTGCCCTATTGGCTCGGCGGCGCGATAGTCGCGCTCGTCGTGATGTCGTACGTGTTCTTCGGTGGCATGCGGGGAACCGCCTGGGTCAACGCGTTTCAGACGGTACTGTTTCTGTCGTTCGGCGCGATTGCCCTGGTGGTGATCGGCCGCGGTCTGGGTGGGTTTCCGGCAGCCATGGAATCTCTTCTGGCGTCGCCGTCGACGTCGGCGCTCCTCACGCGCGAGCACGTGTCGCCCTCGTTCTTCTTCAGCTATACATTCATCCCGCTCTCGACAATCGCGTTCCCGCACATCACGATCTTCTGTTTGACTGCGCGGCGCATGGCGCAGTTTCGCCGGGCGGTCATCTTCTACCCGCTCTGCATCCTCGCGATCTGGCTCCCGTGCGTGTTTCTCGGGGTGGCCGCCAATGCGATGCGCGACGTCCCAAGCATTCAGCAGAAGCTCGAGGCGCGACAGACACTCGCGGCCGCGCGAGGCTCCATCTCACCGGATAGGCAGGCCAGTCTGCGACGGCAGGCCGCCGGAGACGACGTGGTGCCGCTCATGCTGGAGCGCTACGCGCCGCTGTGGCTCGCGGGCATCCTCGGCGCAGGAATCATGGCCGCTGTGATGGCGAGCGACTCCCAGATTCTCGCGCTCTCGACGATGTTCACCGAGGATGTGTTCGCGTACTACGGAGGCAAGGCACGCTTCGGCGAGGCCGTGCAGGTCCGGACGGGCCGCATCTTCGTCGTGGTGTTGACGGTTGTCGCGTACCTGGTGGCACTGCGGGCGCCGCAGGGCATCTTCGAGATCGCGGTGCAATTTGCGTTCTCGGGGTACGCGGCGCTTTCACCGCTGCTCGTCGCTGCGCTCTTCTGGCGGCGCAGCACGAAATGGGGAGCGCTTGCGGTGGCGCTCTGGACGGCATTCGCCGTCATGTACACGTGGCGGGTGCCGGGTGCACTGTCGTGGGCTGGCCTGATGCCGGTGGTGCCGATGACCCTGGTCTCGTGCGCGCTGATGATCGTCGTCTCGATGGCGACCAGACCGCCGTCGCCGGCAACCATTGCGAGGTATCGCGTCTAAATCGCAACGTACCAAAAGCACTCAGCGGGCTCGGCGTGCTCCGCGTTTGGTTCGTCTTTGCGGTCTCCGCCGAGCGAATGCGCCATCTTGATTCTCTAATCAATGAACTTTGGCGAACTCTGTGGTTAAAACGCCGCCCGGTAGATCTCCAGCGCCCCCGCCGCATCGAACGGCCGCGGGTTGAACGTGCCGGTCCACTGCTGGGCGGCTTCCTCCGACAGGGCGGCTAGCGCCTCCTTCTCGACGCCACCGTCGCGCAGGCGCTGGGCGATGCCGCCAGCCGCGGCGAGACTCTCGAGCCGTCGGGCGAGTGCTTCAGCGGCATCCCCGTCCGATGCGTGGCGCGACGACCGGATGAGCGCCGCATACCGATCCGTCGCCGCGGCGGCGTTCCAGCGAACGACGTGCGGGAGGAGCATCGCGAGCGCCAGGCCGTGTGTGATGTCGTAGCGCGCCGTGAGAGGATTGGCGCAGGCATGCGCCGCGCCGAGCATCGAGTGCTCGATGGCGGCGCCGGCAAAATGCGACCCGAGTTGCATGGCGGCGCGCGCTTCGATGTCGTCCGGCTCCAGCAGCACGCGTTCGAACGCGCTCACGAGCAGCAGCCATGCCTGGTGCGAATGCATGTCGGACATTGCCGTCCGGCGCCGGGTCGCTGCCGTTTCAACCGCATGGGCGATCGCATCGAACCCAGCCATGGCGGTGACGTGGCATGGCGCGGTGCGCGTGAGCTCCGGGTCCAGAATGGCGATCCTCACGGCCGCCGACGGATCGCCGCATGCCATTTTCATGTGGGTGGCTGCATCGGCGATCACAGCGTAGCTTTGCGCCTCGCTCCCCGTGCCCGCGGTCGTCGGGATCCCAATCATGGGCAGCAGCGGGCGCGTCGTCTTGCCGTACCCGCGGTAGTCTGCGATGTGGCCCCCGTTTGTGAGCAGGAAATTGATGCCCTTCGCGCAGTCGAGCGAGCTGCCACCGCCAAGGCCGATGACGGAATCGACGCCGAGCGGCGCCGCCAGGGTGCGGCCCTTTTCGACCATTGCACTGTCCGGGTTGGCGCCGAATTCGTCGAAGATCGCGGCTTCGATTTTCTTCGCCCGCAGAAACTGCAGCGCCTGCGCCACGTACCCGGCGTCATGAATCCCGGTGTCTGCAACCACCAGCGGCCGTCGGATGCCAAGCTCCCAGGCGAGCTCACCAAGGCGCTCGAACGTGCCCTGGCCGAAAACAACGCGAGTTCTCGGGTGGGAATCGAACGAGATCATCTGAAGTAAACTCTACCACCGCCTCACACGGAACATTCGCATGCACACACGCGCGATCTCGGGTTTGTCGCCCACCCAGTGGCTGATCTGCGGCATTGCCGTCATCGGGTTCGCATTCGACATCTACGAAATTCTCATGCTGCCGCTCATCGTCCGTCCAGCACTGCTGGAGCTGACGGGTGCGGCGCCGGGATCGCCAGAGTTCCAGATGTGGGTGGGGCGGCTCTTCTACGTCCCCGCATTCGCGGGCGGCATCTTCGGATTGCTGGGCGGCTACCTCACGGATCGATTCGGGCGACGGCGCGTGCTGACATACAGCATTCTGATCTACGCGGTGGGCGCGTTCGCCTCGGCGTTCGCCACGTCGATCGAGATGCTGCTGGTGCTGCGCTGCTTCGTGTTCATTGGCGTCTGCGTCGAATTCGTGGCCGCGGTCGCGTGGCTTGCCGAACTGTTTCCCGAGCCCGGCCGCCGCGAGAAAGTGCTCGGCTATACGCAGGCATTCTCGTCTCTCGGTGGTCTGCTGGTCGCCACGGCAAATGGTCTGTGCATTGCGTATTCGGCAAGCTTGCCGGCAATCAGCGCATTCGGCATCGATGTCGCGAACCCGCACGCGCCCTGGCGCTACACCCTGATGTCTGGTGTGATCCCCGCCATTCCGCTGATACTGATTCGACCGTTCCTGCCGGAATCTCCGATCTGGCAACGGAAGAAGCAAGAGGGTACCCTCAAGCGGCCGAGCATTGCCGCGCTCTTTTCACCCGAGTTTCGGCGCACCACGATTGTGACGACCCTGATGTTCGCGATGGCCTACGGGGCGGCATTCGGCGCGATTCAGCAGGTTCCGCAGATCGTGCCGGGCCTGCCTGAGGTACGTCAGGCGGTCGCGGGGCGCCCGGCGCCGCAGGCACGCACCATCGAACAGCGGATCGCATCCGATGTCACGAAGGTGCAGGAGATTGGCGGGCTTGCCGGTCGGATCGCGCTTGCAGCCCTCGCCGGCATCATCATCAGCCGCCGGCGCCTGATCCGGGTATTCCAGGTGCCGGGCCTGATCGTCCTGCCGGTCGTGTTCGCGTGGATGGCGGTGACGAGTCTCCAGTGGCTCTATTTCGGAATCTTCCTCGCCGGGTTCTTCACCGTGGGGCAGTTCAGCTTCTGGGGTAACTATCTTCCGCGCGTGTATCCGGTGCACTTGCGGGGCACGGGCGAGAGCTTCGCAGCCAACATCGGTGGACGGCTGCTGGGCACCTCGTTCGCGTGGTTGACCGCATCGCTCGCCGTCACGCCCGATCGCGCGTATGCGCCCACGAAAGTCGCCATGGTGGCCGCGGCGGTCGGCTTCGGCGTTTACCTGGTGGGCTTTCTTGCCAGCTTCTGGCTGCCCGAACCGCAGCGGGAAGAGCTGCCCGAATAGGCGGCACGACAGAGACATGCTGCGCGTCGCTACGACCGTACTGCTGCTCGCCGCCGCGATGGGGCCGGCCCCGGCGCAAGACAGGCTGGCGCATCCGGCGATCGATCTGAAAGGCCAGCTCTATCGCGCGGTCTTTCTGTCGGAACCCGAAGCCCTCACGGCTGACGACATTGCGGCGCTACCGGAAGAACTGCGCGCACGTCTCAACCGGTTTCTGTCCAGGCGTTCCGCGTTCCACCTCGCCGATGACAGCAAGCGCACAACTGACAGCCCAGTTGCGATCGAGCCGAAGAAACGTGTGCTCGAGCGCGCGATCGTCTCGCTGTTGGATCGAGACGATGCCAGTGCGCTCGCAATGGGATTTCTGGCCGAGGCGCCAATTGCCGCCGAGTGGGGGCCGACAGCCGAAGCGCCGCTCGAGGAAGCCGCTTACGCCGAGAAGCGCTTAGAACCCGACGATCCGCTCGCGCCGTTCCTCTATGTGTTCATCGCCCACCGCCGGCGCGCAGCGTTCGAGGCGGCCGACCGCAAACACGACACGGACACGATGAAGGCCGCCGCGAGGAAATACCGCGCCGTCATGCTGCGCGCCAGAGCGACCCAGGATCCGATTTATGCGCTGCTGGCGGACGATCTTGACCGGCTCCCATACGTCCACCTGAAGACAGACAGTCACCCCGGCACGTTCAATCCGGACACTTGATGCCAGAAATGAGGCCCGGTCTGGGCCTCGTCATCCCAAGCAAAACAGCTTTCCGTCATGCGAGCCGATGACAAGTCGGCCCGAGGCGATGGCGGGGGAGGCCGACAGCGCACCACCGGCCTCGAACTCGAACACGCTCTTGCCGCTGGCGACGTCCAGCACGTAGAGCTTCCCGTCGTTCGAGCCGACGTACGCGCGACCGTCGGCTATCACCGGCGACGAGTCGATGCGGGCGCGCGTCATGAACGTCCATATGGCTTTGCCTGTCTTGCGATCGATGGCATGCACCATCCTGTCGCGTCCTCCGACGATGAGGCGATCGGCGGTCAGCGCAGCAGAGGAGAGAAACGGGAAGTTCCGCTCAGGGTGCTTGTACATCCACACGATCTTTCTGGCCGTCAGGTCGACCCCGAGCACCTCGTTCTCGTACGTCCCGTAGTACGCGTAGCCATCGGCGATGGCCGGCGACGCGCCGGTGTAGGCGCCAGACGAGAGCTTGAGGACCTCCTTGCCGTCCGTGATGCGAATCCCGCGAAGGATCTCGTCGCATCCGGTGACGTATGCCACGCCCTCGACGATGGCGGGTGTGGCGTGAACGTATCCCTGAGTCTGCACCTTCCAGGCGAGCTTCCCGTCCGTCGCACCGAGCGCATAGAGGTGTGCATCGTACCGAGCCGATCAGCACTTTATCCGCGGTGACGACTGGAGACGACTTGATCTCTGTCCCGGTCTTGAAGGTCCACGCGGCCTTTCCCGACGCGACATTCACCGCGTGCAGCACGCCATCCAGGTCGCCGATGTACACGAGCCCGCCCGCGACCGCGGGCGACGATTCCCCGATTCCGCTGGCTGACGCCCTGTACTTCCATCGAAGCGTGCCGTCGCTGAGATTCACGGCGTGCAGGTCGCCAGTCGCGGACCCGACATACACGACACCGTCAGCGATAGCCGCAGACGATTCGATGAGATCGCCACCCTCGTAGGTCCACAGCACTCTGAGCGTCTGTGGCAGCTTTGCCTCGGACACGCCCGTCAAGTGCGGGGAGCCGCGGAACTGTCCCCATCGGTCGGCCGGCGCGCTGAGTCGGGCCTTCGTCTGCGCGTCGATCGACGAAATGGTGGCCGACAGCAGGAGCGTGCACCCGAGGAGAGGACCGGCGGCTCGGTGTGTGAGTCGCATCGATAGCGGCGCGGGCTTGTGAATCGCCCTCTTTTAACGGGCCGACGACGTGGAGCTCGCCTCGGAGAGCGCGTAGAGCTGGTTCCTGTTCACGATGAAGAGCGCACCGTTTGCCGGCACTGGCGTCGAGTAGACGGAGCTGCCCATGTTGCTCTCGGCCACGAGCTTCATCGTCCGGTCCGCGTTGAGCACGGCGATATCGCCATCCTCATCGCCCAGATAAACCTTTCCGTCGATCACCATGGGTGATCCCCAGATGGCGGCGAACATATCGTGCGTCCAGAACGGCGTGCCCGTCTTGATGTCGAGCGCGTGCAGGAACCCGCTGAAATCCGAATAGAACAGGATGCCGTTATAGATGGCGCCAGTCGAGATCGACCGCCGAATCTTGTCGTAGTGCCAGAGCCGTCCAGACTGGGTGATGTCGCCGCGCTTGGTGGCATCGATGGCGTAGAGATGGCCGACGCCTTCGCCGTGCTCCGGGTCCTGCCCGTTGGCGATGTACACCACGTTTTCATGGATCACGGGCGTGCTGATGACTTCGTTGCGAGTCTTCGGCCAGACGGAGTCCTTTGGATTCAGATCGAACTCCCACAGCTTCTTTCCCGTCATCGCCTCGAAGCCACGTGCCCAACCATCCCCCTGACCGATCACGACCTGTACGGTGTCTCCAACTTTCCCGACGGCTGGCGACGACCACTGACCGTGCAGGATCTTCTCGCCCACTGAATTGTCTTCCCATGCCAGCTTGCCGGTGGTCTTGTCGACGGCGATGATTGCCGGCGCCTTGGGCGACGGCACGTTGACGTGGCTCTCGTCCTGGCCGTTCGAGGTGCTCACGTAGATGAGGTTCTCATACATCACGGGGGACGAGTTCGCCATGTTGTGCTGCAGCACGCCGAGCTCCTCCATCATGTCGTAGCGCCAGACGATGTCGACGTCGGTCTCGCGCGCCTGTTTCTCGTCCTTCACAAGACCGTCGTTCGCGCCGTCGCGAAACCCATCAAGGTCGACGGCCATCAGTTCGCCCCGGTTCGAAACGTAGTACGCGGTTCCGTTCTCGATGAGCGGCGACGAACACACGCCTTGGAATGGCCAGTCGTTCGCTCTTCCCGCGGCGAGCTTGTCGTGCACGGCCTGCCACAGAAACTCCCCATCCGACTCGCGGAACGCCATGAGAACCCCTTTGTCGCCTTTCACGGCGGGATCCTTCATGGCCTCGTTGTTCGTCCCGACGAGGACGATGCCGCTGGCGACGACCGGGTTGCCGTAGGCCTGCGATCCAAGCTCCGCGACCCATTTGACGTTCTTCTTCGCCTTCACGTCCCAACTCGTCGGCAGGCCTTTCATGCTCGAGGCCAGATTGCGATCTGGCGTGCCGCCCCACATCGGCCAGTCGGCACCGCCAGGGTCGGATCGCGCGAGGAGCGCCAAGCTGCTGAACGAGAGGACACCAATGACCGCAAGCACTGTGGTTTTCATTGTCGCTACACGCCTTACTTCTTGTTCGAATACACCTTGATGTTGTCGTAGTACAGCTCCGAGCCGCCGCCCGGCTGCGACGGCGCATCCGCATACAGGCCCGGACTGCCCTTGAGATTGCCGATCGGATCGACGCGCTCAATGGTCCACTTCTGGGGCTCGGCCTCCGCTTTCGGCCAGACCTTCCCGCGAGCGCGCACCTTGCCGCCCCCGATGTGCTGCACTTCGAGCTTCATCGTGTACCGCGTGTCTTTCTGCCACGGAAACTCGATCCTGGCGGTGCGCTGTGTCTCGGGCTGCCATGGTTGCAGCTCGAGGCGCTGGTGGGTGCCAAAGAGCACCAGTTCATAGCGCTGGGCGACGAGCCCGATGTCGCCCATCTGCCGGCGCCGTTCCATCGCACGCAGGTCCGCTTCGATCGTGTAGTCGCTGTGCTCTCCGTCGCCGAAGAACGGCCGGCAGCGTTTCGCGAACGCGAAGGGGTTCTCGGCCAGCTTCACGAGGACCTTGCTGCCGTCGAGATCGCGCACCGCGAATTTGCCGGTGGCATTCACCCACTGTGGCGGAGGCACCTGCCGGCCGTCCTCGAAGTCGAACGTCCATGGCAGATTCGGAACGACACGCACGCGCGCGGCGCCCGACAGTTCACCGATGGTCGCCTTTACCAGTCCAGCCTGCGCGGCAGGCGTCGTATCAGCAGTGAAGCGCCCATTGGTGACTGTGCCCTTCAGGTTCTCGACGGTCCAGGTCGCCTGTCCCGCGCTCGGGAGCTGATGGCCCTGCGCGTCAAACGCGCGGGCGGTGAGCGCGATGGATTCGCCGGGCCTCAGGATCAGCTCGGTGGGTGTGACCAGTAGAACGCTGGCCGGGCGACCCTCTGTGCCGCCGTTGATGCCCGTGCCCGCCGGGGCCGTGGGCTTTGCCTTTGGCGTGCGTTTGGGTCCGATTGCGTATAGCGCATCCATCGACGCCAGGTAGATTCGACCGCGCGCCACGGCCGGCGACGCGACGATGATCTCGGAGTGCTCAGCCGTACCAAGCCAATCCTGGTCGAGGATTTCCGCGCGATCGGCGTGCGGGCGGATGATGAAAAACTTCCCGCCGGCATTCCCGGTGTTTTCGGTGCCGATATACAGCTTCCCGTCGGCGAGCACCGGCGACGCTTTTTGAATCGTCCCGAGACTTTCGGACCACACCTGCTTCCCGTTTTTTGCGTCGAACGCCAGCAGCACGCCGCCGTTATCGACGATATAGATTCGCTCCGCGTCGGCCACCGGCGACGCGTATCCGGCCTGCACGCCCCGAAGCAGCCATCGCGCATCCTTGTCGCTGAGCGGACCAGACTTGTCTGCGGGGATGGCGGCAAGCATGCCCATTGCGTTCGATTGAATGTTCTCTTCACTGTGCGTGAGGATCACGTCAGGCCCGACCATCAGGGCCGCCGTGTTCAAACCCCGCTGGCTCACTCGCCAATTCCAGATCGGCTGCCCGGTGTTGGCTTTCAGGGCGTGCATGGCGCCGTCACTGCCGCCCGAGAAGAACGTGCGAATGCCGTTCACGTTGGCAATAAACGGATTCGCGTAGATTGTGTCGGTGGGGCGCCCTTCGGGCGAACTGATCCAGTTTGTGCGGCCTGTGGTCTTGTCGAACGACAGGAAGCGGTGCGCGCCTCCCGCGAGCTGTCCCCAGCTGAACGTCAACCCGCTCACGATTACTTGCGAGCCGTCCACGATCGGCGATGACATGCGTCCGCCATGCGTCGTCCACATGCCAAACTCTTCGGCCAGCGAGCGCTCCCAGACGAGCTTACCGTCCTTCGACAGCGCCGAGAGCAATCCATTGCCGCTGATTGCGAGGATGTTGCCCGTCGCCGGGTCCACGGCGGGCGACGCCCACGCGATACGGTGTGGCGGCACGTCGCTCGTGAACACGTTGTACTTGTATTCCCACAGCAGCTTGCCCGTGTCGGCGTTGAAACACATCACCCGTTCCTGCAGCGTCGCGCCCGCGCCCGATGCTGTCTGCAGATAGAGGTGATCGCCGAACACGACAGGCGCCGACCGGGAGCCATAAGGCACCTTCCACGCCAGGTTCTGACCGCTCGGCGACCACGACGATGGCAGGCCGGTTTCGGTGGAACTGCCGGTCCGCTCGGGGCCGCGCCACTCCGGCCAGTCGCGGCCGCTCAAGAGCGCGGCTGCCGGCACGAGAAGTGTCGCCGCCAGCAGAACAGACAGACTGGGGAATCGTCGCAAGGGCATAGGTCCTCAGATTATCAGCCGGGCGTTCGCACAAGACACCACGGCGTCACTTTCTGCGTTTCGTCCCGCTGCCCGCGCTTTTCACCCGCCCGGGTACAGGTTCTGTCCCAAAATGCAGCCGGCACGCGTGCCGTCGCTATAATCGTGCTCTCTAATTACGCTGACCCAGCCCACTTTCGTTTCACTGCGCCGACTGTTCCTGCGACCGGCGGTCGCCGAGGAGCCCGATGGTCCGTTTTCGCCCGCTGCTGCTCAGCTCCTGTCTGATTGTCTCAGCCGTTCTCACCGCAGGACCCGCGGCCGCCGAGAATTGGCCTCAATGGCGGGGTCCAGGCGGCCAGGGCGTCTCGACAGAGCAGGAGCTTCCGCTCGAATGGGCCCCAGACAAGAAGATTGTCTGGAAAACGGAACTGCCCGGAACGGGTCTCTCGTCGCCGATTGTGTGGGGCGACCGGATCTTCGTGACTTCGGTCATCGAAGGCGAGATCGTGCCCGGCGCTAAAGCCGTGGCGCACACGGTGGAGGGCAAGGACTACGTGCACCCCGCCAGCGTCGCCGCCGACAGAAAGCACACGTTCAAGGTCGTCGCGCTGGACGCGCGGACCGGGGGCCTGCTCTGGGAGCGCACACCGTACGAAGGGACGGTTTACGACGCGCGCCACCGCCGAAGCAGCTTCGCCGGACCGACGCCGGTCACTGATGGCGCGATGGTGTACGCCTACTTCGGTCCAGAAGGGCTCTATGCGTACGATTTCAACGGCCAGCTTGCGTGGAAGGTGATCGAGAAGTTCCCGACGCTCGGGCTGGGCGCCGGCACCTCGCCCGTGCTCTTCGAGAACCTCGTCATCATCCAGCGCGATGAGGACAACGGCGACAATTCGGCGATCGTGGCGTATGACAAGAGGACGGGCAGGCCAGCCTGGAGGACGAAGCGCAAGGTCGAGATCAGTTGGACGACGCCCGTGATCGTTGACGCCTCCGGGCGCAAGGAATTGGTGGCCATGGGCACCGAGGCAACCATTGCCTACGATCCCTCGACCGGAAGGGAATTGTGGCGCACGAGGGGCATCGAAAGTAACGCTATTCATACGCCGCTCGTCGGTAACGGGCTCGTGATCGTCACGGCCGGATATCCTGCCAAGAAAGTGATGGCCCTCCGTCCCGGCTCCATACCGGACGACAAGCGCATCGCGTGGGAGTACACGAAGGGCACGGGTTACGTAATCTCGAACATCCTGTATGGCGGCTATCTGTATCTCCTCACCGACAGCGGCATCGTGACGTGCTTGAATCCGGAAACTGGCGAGGTGAAGTACCGAGGGCGGCCGCCTGCCCAAGCCCGCAAAATTCATGGGATCGCCCGTCGCGTTTGCCGGTTACGTTGCCCTGACGAGCGAAGACGGCGAGACGTTCATGCTCAAAGCGGGGCCGACCCACTCGATCGTGCGCACCAATTCGGTCGACGAGCCAGTCTTCGCCTCGCCGGCGCTTGCCAATGGCCGCATCTACATCCGCGGTCAGAAGCACCTGTTTGCGATCGGGAATTAGAGTCAGCTGACGCGACACAGGAGGCGACGAGGCCGGACATTGTTGGGTATGGACTCCTGATCGTCGCCCTTAGGCCGAGGCGCGCTTGACTTGATGATGCGCGATGCTGGTGCAGTGCGCCGAGGCGGCCGAGCGAATGCGCCATCATGAGTCACTACTCAAGCGAACTCTGCGATTAAAACAGCGCCTTTACCCCGACCTGGAATCGTCGCGGGGACTCGGCCGAGAGCACCTGTCCGAAAGTCGGGGATCCGAGAAAGGCATCCGGGAGGTCCAGGTTTACGCGATTGAACACGTTGAACGTCTCGGCACGGAGCTGCAGCCGGACGTTCCCGCCGAGCCGCACGTACTTGATCAACGCGAGGTTCAGGTTCTGATAGCCCGGTCCGTCGAGGATATTGCGGCCGGCGTTCCCGAAGCTGCCGAACGGCGGAAAGGAAAAGGCCGCCGTGTCGAACCATCGGTCGGCGGACGCATCGTCGAGGGCGGGCTCGCCCGATACGTTCGGCCGATCGTTATTGCCGAACCCAAGATTCGAGCGGCCCGTGTTGCTCTGATCGATGTCCGGATGAATCGCCACCGTGAAGGGCCGTCCGGACTGGAGCGTCAGAATACCCTGCAGCTCCCAGTCTGACACCCACTGGTTCGCGCTGAACGGCAACGCGTACGCCAGGCTCATCGACAGCCGGTGCCGCACGTCGAACGCCGAGCGCGCGTGCTCGGCTTCCGGATTCTGGCTGTTCTGTGGAAAGTTTGCATCGCCCGCGCTTGTGAAGAAACCCGAGGCATCATCCGTCGACTTGGCGAATGTGTAGGCCGCGAGTAGTGAGAGTCCGGCGCTCGTGCGCTGTTGAAACTTCAGCTGCAGCGCGTTGTAGTTCGACGCGGCCCTGGACTCGATCAGCGTGATGTCGGCAAACTGCGGGTTCGGCCGGAGGTTGACCGGGCTTGGGCTGGCCGGCGGCTGATTGCCGTCGCGGGCCGAAATGAGATCGTGCCCCTTTGAGCCGACGTACGCCACCTCGATCGCGCGCGTCGCGCCCAACTGCCGCTGCACGTTCACATTCCAGTGCTCCATCCACGGCGTCTTCAAGTCGCGCTGATACGCGGTGGCGGATTGTGGCACGGGGATGGGAAAGTTCGACGGGAACGGATCGGCGATTGTCAGCGGCGGCAGGCCCGGAAAAGGGAAGTACACGCTGAGATTGAAATAGGGCGGGTTGAAGTAGAGTCCCTCGGAAGTCGCCAGGGCGCCCTGGTTGTAGTAAACGCCATAACCCCCACGCACAACCGTGCGTGCTGACGAGTCCACCGTCCAGGCAAGACCGACACGCGGCGCAATGTTGTTGCGGTCGCCCTCGAAACCGCCGCGCGGCATACCGCCCGTGCTCACGGGCACCAGTTGACCGGTGGACACGTCGTACAGGTTCGCGCGGTCGTCCCTGTCGACCGGAGGCGCGACATAGTCGTATCGCACGCCCGCCGAGATGGTCAGTGAGGGTGCCGCACGCCAGTCGTCGTGGGCGAAGAGGCTCCAGGACCGCGCGCGCACGTTCTGGGGATTATCGAGACGCGCGCCGCCGGTCAGGGCGGGCAGCCCGAACAACAGATCCGCCAGAGCGTTCCCCGTGTATCCCTGCTGCAGGAACGTGAGAAAGCCCCGGGCCTGCACGTCACGGTATGCAGACTGGCTGATGCCGTAGTACTCGCCACCCAGCTTCAACAGGTGGGCGCCCCGCATCCAGGTCCAGGTGTCTGCAATCTGGAACGTGTCGGACGTGCTTTCCTGTGGATTGTTGTACTCGTGGCCGAGCGGTGAATATCCTGCGATCGAGATCAGGCTCATGCCGGCATCGCGCGGGTTCGCAGACAGAGACGGCAGACCGACCGACCTGTTGTCGACCGCGGGGTTTTCCGGGAACACGCCGATCGACACGCGGTTATAGCCAAACCGCGTGTCATTGACGACCGAGGAGCCGATCGTGGTCGTGTGCGAGAGCGAAAGGTTCTGCCCGCGGCGGGCTACGTCGTTGCCGAAATCCGGCACGGTCGAGAATCCGGGGCCGGCAAACGGCTCGAGCAGGCGACGGTCGCTGAAACTGTATCGGCCGGTGATCCGCGCTCCGCCGGCCCGCACGTAGTCCACCCGCCCATCGAACTGATCCACATCGTCGCGCAGGGTCGGCGAAGATACGTGGTTCGCAAACGGGTTCGCGCGGTTGGGCAGCGGGTAGAGTGCGGCGACGGAGGCGCCGATCGGGTGGACGAAAGGGAGCTGCCCGTTGGGAAACGGCTGGCGCGTGAAGGGATCGACCGGGCGCGCGAAGGCCGACTGCGAGAAGTCGCCTCGCCGTTCCGCCTCGGTGGGGACGTTCGTGACCCGCGTGATGCCCTCGTCGAGCCGCATGCCCTCGTAGTCTGCGAAGAAGAAGGCGCGATCACGCGCGATGGGTCCGCCAATTGAAAACCCGAACTGGTGGCGGGAGTAGTCGGGCTCCTCCGCGTCCGCCGGCACGAAGTGGTTGCGCGCGTCGAGCGCACCGTTACGAAAGAAGCCATAAGCGGTCCCGTCCACGCTGTTCGTGCCCGAACGGGTGATCACGTTGACCTGTCCGCCGGCGTTCCGGCCGAACGACGAGTCGTACGTGGACGTCAGGACCTCGAACTCGTGAATGGCATCGACCGACGGGCGCACGCCGGAGGTGCCAAGTTTGGGGTCGACGTTATAGATGCCGTCCAGCAGGTATGCGTTCGCGTCCTCGCGCGCGCCGTTCACGCTGAAGGCGAAGTCGCCGCGGACCGAGCTCGGCGAGCCCTGCGGCGCCGGAGCCGTTCCGGGGGACAAGAGCGCCAGCTCCAGGAAGTTGCGCCCGTCAAGCGGCAGCCCGGCAATCTGTCGCCGATCGATGAGCGTCCCCATCGCCGTGGAATCGCGATCGATTGGTACAAACGGGGCATTGACCTCCACTCCCTGCTCAATCGACAGCGTGAGCGGCACGTCGATCCACAGCTCCTGGCCAACGGCCAGCTCGGCGCGGGTGGTGTGGCCGCGATAGCCGGTCGCCGTAACCTCGACGAGATATAAGCCGACAGCCAGTTCAGGCACAGCAAACCGTCCCGCGTCATCCGTCACTGCGGTGCGGCGGTCGTTCGTGCCGAGTTGTGTAGCGCGCACGTCGGCGCCGCGAAGTGGTGCGCCGCCGGCATCGGTTACGCGGCCGCGCACCGACGCTCGATGCGACTGCGCCACCATCGACGGCGCCTCTGCTAACAGAGTCAGCAGCAAGAGGAGTCCGAGCTTGTCCTTCATCATCACATTCATGCCAGGTATTAGACGTGGCTGCCGGTCCGCGGGGTGTCGCTGCGTGTGCGCGGGTGACGGGCTGGGCAATTGTCGCAGGCCCTCCAGGAGAGCTGCCCCGGCCCACCAAACCGGGCATTCGACTGATTGATACGCTTTTCGGCGTGAAATCATTTCAGAGTCCTACGAAGGCGAGCGAACCCGCTGAGCCGCTCCGAACGCAGAACTGATGAGAAGCTCAGCCATTTCCGCCTATAGCTCGACCGCGACGTTGCCGTCAAGACCATCAAGGGCCCGTTCAGCGAACGCTTCGAGCGCGAGGCCAGGGCCATCTCGTCGCTCAACCACCCGAACATCTGCACGCTCCACGACGTCGGCGAACACGACGGCAGCGGCTACCTCGTGATGGAGTACCTCGAAGGCAAGCCCATCGCTGGAGCGCTGCCAGTGGAACCTCGCGTGCGCCTACGGCATCCAGATCTGCGAGGCCCTTCACGCCGCCCACCGGAAGGGCATCGTCCATCGCGATCTCAAGCCCGCCAACATCCTGCTCACGAAGCAGGGCATCAAGCTCCTCGACTTCGGTCTGGCCAAGCTCACCACGTCCGGCAATTCGGGAGTGATGCCGTCCGGGAATGCCGCGGCGGGCGAGCAGGCCACCCTGGCCGCGCTCACCGGCGCGCACACGGTCGTCGGCACGCCACAATACATGGCGCCGGAGCAGATCGAGGCTCGCGACGTCGATGCGCGGACAGACATCTTCGCGTTCGGGTGCGTGCTCTACGAGCTGCTCACCGGGCAGCGCGCATTCGACGGAACGACGCCGTCGAGCGTGATGGCGGCGGTCTTGGCCTCCAAGCCGCGGCCGCTCGAAGAACTGGTGCCGCTGACGCCGCCGGCGCTCGAGCGGATCGTCTCTCGCTGCCTGGCAAAAGATCCCGAGGACCGCTGGCAGACGGCTCGCGACGTGGCCGCGGAGCTGCAGTGGGTTTCGCAAGGCGGATCGAAGGTCGGACTGCCCGCGGTCGTCACCGGCCGCCGCCGCGTGCGCGAGGGCGTGGCCTGGGGGGTGTGCGCGTTGGCGGCCCTGGCGGCCGTGGGCTTTTGCATCGCCTGGGCGCGCCGCGCGCCGCAGCCCGCACCGGTCGTCCGATTTCCACTCCTCACGCCCGCTGGTGTGCAGAATCCGAGCCCGCCCGTGGTCTCGCCCGACGGACGTCAGATCGCGTTTGCTGCCGACGGCGACGGCAAGCGTCTCATCTGGATTCGCCCGCTGGACTCGCTCGAGGCACGGCCGCTGGCGGGAACCGACGGCGTGCTGCGGCCCTTCTGGTCGCCCGACAGCCGATTCCTCGGGTTCATGGCAGGTGGGAAGCTGAAGAAGGTGGACATCTCCGGCGGCCCGCCGCAGACCATCTGCGAAGCGCCGAACGGCGCCGACGGAAGCTGGAGTCCCGAAGGCGTGATTCTCTTCGACGGCGCTCCGCCGATCCGTTGTGGCGCGTGCCTGCTGCGGGCGGCGTCAGGCAACCCCTCGTGTTTGGAGACAGCAAGGAGACGGGCACACCCGGCGCCGGCTGGCCGGAGTTCCTTCCCGACGGCCGACACTTCCTGTTCACGATGGGCGACAGCAGCGACATGACGCTGACGGTGGGAACGCTCGATTCGAAGGAGACGAGGCCGCTCTTCAAGACCACCACCCGCGTCCAGTACGCCGAGCCCGGATACCTGCTCTTCGTGCGCGAACGGACGTTAGTGGTGCAGAAGTTCAACCTGAAATCGCTGACGGTGGAAGGCGAGGCAGTGCCGATTGGCGAAGGTCTCGGTTCCGGCGAGCTTGGCCTGGCATCGTTCTCCGTCTCGCGCAACGGCGTTCTTGTGTTCCGCGAGGGCGAGCTGACGGGCACTCGTCTGGTGTGGGTCGATCGCGGCGGGAGGGAAACGCCCGTGATCGACGACAGTCTCCGCGCTTCGCGAGTTCATGCTGTGAGCAGCGATCGGCGCGGTGTCACTCCTTCCAGCCGGTGGACTTCCGCGTGAACCGCGCCGGAAGAGCCGGCTTCGAGTCCGGTGCCGCCTCCGGCTCTCCAGACGCGACGTTGATTTCGCGCTCGAGGTCCTCTTCGTTGGGAAGTCCGGCGAGCTGGTCCACGAACATCAAGGAGTGTTGCGAGGGAATCTCGAACCTCTTGCCGCAGGTCTTGCACGTAACCTCGTCATCGAGGCGGAGCAGGTAGTCGCGGACCTTTGCGAACTTCGCCCGGTCACCCTCGTCTGCTCCCGCGGGCAGCCTCTCTTTCTTCGCTCGCCGTACCCACCGGATGCTGTATTCGCCGGTCCGCCGGCACTTGGGGCACTGATACCGTCCTGGCCGGGTTTCCGGCTTGTCTGTGAAGAATGCGCGTTCGTCGAGTGCCATGTCCCATGGTAACAAGGAAGGGGGTGGCTGGGGCGAGGCCTCATTTCTGCGCGTCGAGCGGATTCAGCCCCTTCTTGTAGCCGGGATCCATCGCCGCGATGTCTGACCGGTAGGCGACCGTGGTTGCCGTCGGGAAGGTGGACGGGACCTTCTGCGTGACGGCACCGCTGGCGGCCCATTCCGTGCCACGCTGGAACGTCGTAACGAACCCGACGCAGCTCAGGCCATTGACATCGTGTCCAAGGGTCGTGTGGAAGACGCGGCCCTTTCCGTACGTCAGGACCATGAGGACGGGTTCGTCGCGGCCGGATCCGGCGTTGCTAGAATCGGAGCGCGCAGTCGCAAGCACGCGCATATTTCGCCCGGGCCCGCGAAGGCGAGCGTACAACTCGTCGCCCTGGTGCATCCATACGGGCGGCAGTCCCCGGGTGATCGGATGGGTCGCCTCGCGCACGGAGACGGCGAAGGGAAGCCGCGCGCCATGACTGCCGGCCGGGCCCGGCGTGTCGTCCGACACCATTGTGCCACCCTCGAAATGCCAGGACGGACCGGCTTTCTCCGTCCGGTTGCGCCAGCCGCCGACGCCGACCATTTCATTGAACGCCGGCCAGGTTGGAAAGGCATTGTCTGCTGCGTGGACGATGACGAGCCCTCCGCCACTCGACACGTATTGCTCGAAAGCCGTTTTCAGAGCGGCCGACCACCGTTCATCGGGCGCGTCGTAGTTCATCACCACGGCGCCGTACGCGCCGAAGGAGGGCTGGAACCCGCTGAGCTCTCCCGTCGTGCCTGGGGCGGTAACGACATCGACCTGAAAAAGTCCCGTCTCCTCGAGCATCTTCTTCAACGGCGGCGTGGTGAGCTGCCACTTGTGCCACGGACCCCCACTCTCGCCATCGAGCAGCATCACGCGAACCGGGGTGGCCGCCTGCGATTGCCATGCGCAAAGAGCCATTGCGACAAAGAGTGAAGCGCGCGAAATCGTGGCCATCAGCCGGACTCCTCCTGGACGAAGCAGTGAGCAGCATACCGCCTTCGCGACATTCCGCCAGCGTGCTGCCAGTTGGACCTTTCCCAAGGCTCGGGCGCGGTCACGCGTCACGGGTGAGGCGCACAACTCGGCCCGTGAGGTTGTCCTGGCCGATCGATAGATACAGCTCCCGGTCCGTGACAGACAGACTGAACGCGACACGCCGTTCGAGACGGGCGACTAGCGCGCTCACCAGGGGCCGATCGATCGCGTAGAGCTCCAGCCCCTCGGCCCGGTGAATTCTTCCGCCGGCGAGCTGCTTCAGAAACTGTGTCGGATCCTTGTGCGTATAAACGGCGACGCGCCCCGCGATTTTCGATGCCTTGTGCAGCCGCGCCACGTCGGGCATGCCAATCTCGATCCACGTGTTGATGGCGCCAGTCAGATCGCGAACGGCAATCGTCGGCTCCTCAGGGTCCGACACGCCGCGCGAGAACTCGATGCCGTCGGTAAACTCCAGCAGATACGCGAGCAGCCGCGTCACGAGATACTCTTCGGACTCGGAGGGGTGACGCGCGACCCGGAGCGCCAGCGTTTCGTAAACGTGGCGATCCGAGTCGGCGAAGTCGATATCGAAGTTATAGATCGTCGCGGTGAGCGCCATGCGTGTGGTGCTCGATTCTACGGTCGCGACCGATCATCGATCGAGATCGTCAGCCGAGGCTCTGTTCCGATACGCCGCCGCCACGATCCGGTAGTAGTCCGGGTTTCGATCGGCCATGCCCCGCAACAGCTGTTCGCACTGAGCGACACAAGGCTGTCTGGGGCCGTGATAATCGATTGGCGGGCCGAGCCGCTCGAACGCCATGCCAAACCGTTCGAGCAGGCGAATGAGCGGCGGCGCCATCGCCGCACACACCGTGTCGATACCGTGGCTCGCGGCCACACGTCCCACGCCCCGCAGCAGGCCAAGGCTCATGTGAGGCACGAGGCGCCGCAGCTCGTCAGGACCAAGGTCGGCGCTGTCGACATCGGGGTAGAGGCTTTCTCCGTGGCGGCGCCGATAGGCCTTCGAGATCGCGTAGCGCGAGATCTCCGCGGTTCGACTTGTGGCAAGCTCGTCGAGCCGAGCCCGATCGGTCTCGCTCAACAGCTCGCGAATCGGCAGGGAGGTGGCAACCCCGTTGTGCCACGGCAGTATCAGGCGCACGCAGCCGACCACGAGTCCTGTCGACTTTGCGATGAGGACCGCGTGAGCCGAGTGAGCGTCATAGCGGTCCACCTCGCGCTCGCCGACCTGCTGGGCGGGGTCTTCGAAGGCGTGTTCCACGCAGTAGACCTGGTACCTGAGAGCGTGCGCCGCATCGAGCAGTTCGGGCGTGTTCGCCGGCACGACGCGGAAGTAGCGGTCGTACAGCGCCGACATGGGGCCGCCCTTACTGGAATCGTTCTTGTCGGTCACTGGGGATCCGTCGCTACTTCGGTCGTTTGGGCCCGTCGCCCCGGCAATGCACTTTGGGCGCTCGTGATTCCTCGCGAGCGACGCGGCCAAGACGGCGGAGCAGACAAGAGAAGATAACCGTTCTGACACCCCAGCGACGAGCGATGGGGAGCCATCTGCACAACCTTTCGACCTCAGCACCTCATCCGTAGCACGCTCTGGCCCCTTTCGCGGGAGTCCGGTTTGATGACCCGGTGACATGATGGAGGAAGAAACCTGTGGAGGAAGAGCGATGGAGTCACCAAAGAACGCCGTGCACCATCACACGCCCGAGGAGGAGCGTGAGATCCGGGAAGCGGCGCTGGACGAGACGGTCGAGGCGACGTTCCCTGCAAGCGACCCGCCGTCCAGCCTTCCAAATCCGGATGACGACGATGCGCTGAAAAGACAGGAGCGGGAGGATGAATGACGCGCACACGGTAGGCATCGCAAAACATGCCACTGGGGGCTGAAGCCCCGCCGCCACAGAGAAGCCATCCCGAGAAAACGCGCGCACGTTGTTTCGCGCCCGCCACAGACCAGCCGAGGAGTGCACCATGAGCCAGTATCGAATCGTCGTCGTCGTCGGCAGTCTTCGTCGTGAATCCTTCAATCGGCAACTCGCGAATGCCCTCATAAAACTCGGCCCGCCGGACTTCTCATTCCAGCACGTCAGAATCGATGACCTGCCTCTCTACAATCAGGACGACGACGCGTCGCCGGCGGATGCCGTGAAGCGGCTCAAGGGCGAGATCGGGTCGGCACAAGGCCTCTTGTTCGTCACGGCCGAATACAACCGTTCGATCCCGGGTGTGCTCAAGAACGCGATCGATCACGGGTCGCGTCCTTACGGCCACAATGCCTGGGCGGGCAAGCCCGCCGGTGTCCTCGGCGCGTCGATCGGCGCGCCGGGCACGTCGATGGCGCAGCAGCATCTGCGCAACGTGCTGGCGTATCTCGACGTGCCGACGCTGGCTCAGCCCGAGGCCTTCATTCGGGTCAAAGAGGGGCTGTTCGACGTGAACGGCGACCTCGCGAATACGGAGCGCAAGACGTTCCTTCAGGGCTGGATGGACCGCTATGTCGACTGGGTGAAGAAGCTGGCGAAGTAACGGTCGGTCGTCACGCGCCGCGTGTGCGCGAGACCTGTTGCGTTCCCATAGGAAAGATGCGAGGATTCCTATGGCCACACAAAAGGAGCACATGGGCGACAAGGCAGAGGTCTGGCAGGGCACGCTCGCGTTGATGGTGCTGAAGACCATCGAGACGATGGGTCCGCTGCACGGATACGGCATCGCACGGCGCATCGAACAGACAAGCTGCAACCAGCTGTCGTTGAACTACGGCACGCTCTATCCTGCGCTGCTGAAATTGGAGCAGGAAGGCGCGATCGCCTCCGACTGGGGTGTGTCGGAGAACAACCGCAAGGCGAAGTTCTACCGGCTGACCCGCACGGGCCGCAAGCACCTCGAGAAGGAAGAGCGGCAGTGGGAGCAGGCCACTTCGATTCTCGCGAAGTTCCTGTCGCCCTCGGAAGACGCGTCATGAGGCGCCTGCGCGCCGCGCGGCCTCGGTCAATCCCATCGAAGCCCTTCGTGCCGAGTAGAAGGGACCTGGGTCACTGCGGTGTCGCGGGGACCCAAGGCCATATGAGCGCAATTCATCGATATTGCGAAATCACCTCTCTTGTGTTCACACTAGTCCAGCCGTAGAGTCGTTCTCTGGACGCCAACTGTCGGATCTCACCAAACGTGTGGGGGGACTTGTTCTCCACGCACCATCTTGGGGTCACGACAATTTGGCGTTCCGATTCCTTGTGTGGGGGACAGTCCCTATGTCGGGAGGGCGACATGCGGGTGTTGGGGGTGTTGCTGGCGGTCGTGCCGCTCGTGTCGACGTTTGACGTCCCGTCCGCGCGAGCGGTGCCGGGCACTTTGAGCATTGCCGTCGATGTTCGGGCAACTATGGCCTGGGGATCGTTCGAATGGCACTTGTTGACGGGCGAAGTCGAGCGGACCTGGGCGCCTTTTGGCGTGACCTTCTGCTGGATCCGGCGCGCCGAGGGCTGCGACGGCGTGCAGGTCCGCATCCGGGTGCTCATCGCACGTGAGCGCGAGCCTCGCCGCACGGCGCTGATGGCGCCGCCGCGCCTGGGCCCCGATGACGTTCCATGGGAGCCGATCGCACGATCCGCGCCCTCGGATCCCGCGCACGCACGGCTTCGAGATCAGCATGGATCTTGAAATCAGGCACCTGCGCCTCGTCCAGACGGTGGCGACACTGGGAAGTCTCACGGCGGCGGCCGGCCAGCTCAATCTGACCCAGTCGGCGCTCAGCCACCAGCTGCGTGACATCGAGGATCGTCTCGGGACCGCGCTCTTCCTGCGCCGCAATCGACGGATGATTGCGACGGCGGCAGGGCAGCGTGTGGTCGAGTCTGCGGCTCTCGTGCTGAGCGAACTGGAACGCACGGAGGCCGACGTGCGTGATCTCGGGCAGGATCGCCAGGGCCTCCTGCGGGTGGCGATGGAATGCTACACCTGCTATCACTGGCTGCCGGCCGTGCTGCAGGAGTTCCACCGCACATCGCCTGCCGTCGAAGTGCGGATCGAGGTCGAGGCGACGACGAATCCTCTGCCTGCTCTTCTTGGAGGAACGCTCGATCTTGCGATCATGACTTCAACGGTCCGCGATCGACGGCTCGCCGCGAGCCCGATGTTCAGGGACGAGATGCTCGTCGTCGTTCCCGCCGCGCACCCGTTGGCCCGTCGCCCATTCGTGCGTCCCGCTGATCTCGCCGGGGAGACGCTCTTCATGTATGCCTCCCGTGAAGAGAGCTACGTCTTCGAAAAGGCGCTGCGGCCGGCGGGCGTTCAGCTCACGTGGCGGCAGGTGCAACTCACCGAAGCCATCCTCGAACTGGTGAAGGCCGGCCTCGGCGCGACTATCCTTGCGCGCTGGGTCGTGCAGCCGTACCTCCAGTCGCGGGGGCTGCGGGGCATACGACTCGGGCCGCGAGGATTCCTTCGCGCCTGGTCGGCCGTTGTGCCACGCGGGCTTGCACGCACCGACTACATCGCCGAGTTCCTGCGCCTGGTGGGATCGCACGCACCCGTCCGCCGCGGCGACGTCACTGCCAGGCCGATCCTGCGTGCGGTTCGCGCGGCTGGATGAGCGCAAGTGCCCGAGCTAAAGCTCGGGCCTACATACAGGCGCGCTCGGGCCTACCTGCTTGGCGTTCACTGGCTCGGGAAGATAAGCGGCAGCCCGTTCTTGGGATTGCCGATCACGATGACTTTCGAGTTCTGACTCTTGGCAATCTCCATCGTCGCTTCGATCCCCTTCCATTCGAGAAGCTGCTGACTGATGCCCTGCGCGACGATGCGCTGGAAGTCTGAAATCCCCTGCGCCTCGATCCGTTTGCGCTCGGCCTCCTGCTTCTCGCGCAGCAGGACGAAATTCATCCGCTGGGCTTCCTGATCCGCCTGCTGCTTGGCCTCGATCGCCTGACGCAGTGTGTCGGGCAGCACGATGTCGCGAAGCAAGACGTTCTCGACGAGGATGCCGCGAGGCGTGAGCGACTTCTGCATTTGCTCCAGCATCTCCCGTGCGACGATGTCGCGTCCCTCGCTGTAGAGCGCGCTCGCGGTATGGGCCGACGTCACGGCACGCATCACCGATCGGAAGTTGGGCACGATGATGACCTGGGGGTAGTCCACGCCGAGTGTCCGGAGCACGTCGGGCGCGTGCGCCGGATCCAGTCGATACAGCAGCGAGACCTCGAGCCGCATGATGAGGCCTTCCGACGAGGGCACCGCCGCCTGCTCCTTGACTTCCTGCGTGCGTACTGAGAGCTCGACGACGCGCTTCAGGGGGTTCACGAAGTGAATGCCTTCGTCCAGACGGTCAGTGCTGACCTTGCCGAACAGCGTCGTGACGCCGACGTGTCCGGTCGAAATCGTCCGGAAGGCGCACGAAGCCGTCAGGAGCGTGAGTGCGATGATCACCACCGAGAGCCCGAGCCGCCGTGTGGCGCGCGGGTGAACGTCGATTGCCATGCCAGCCTCCTAAGGCCCGGACGAGTCGGGCGTGCGTATTCTGGCACTTGCGTGTAACAGACGGCAGGAATGAGGGCCGCGCCTGCACTACAATGCCGCCCGCATGCCTTCTCCGACACCCGGCCCCGTGAACCGGCGCGCCATCGCCTTCGCCGTCCTCGTGGCGGCCCTCGGATACTTCGTCGACATCTATGACCTGATTCTCTTCAGCATCGTTCGCGTCCGCAGCCTGACCTCCATGGGAGTGCCTCCCGACCAGCTGCTCACGAAGGGCGTGTTGCTGCTGAACATGCAGATGACGGGCATGCTCATCGGCGGCATCGCGTGGGGTGTGCTCGGCGACAAACGGGGCCGATTGTCGGTCCTGTTCGGGTCGATCGTGATGTATTCGATTGCCAACCTGTTGAACGCGTACGTCAGCACGGTACCGCAGTACGCCGTCCTGCGCTTCATCGCCGGCATCGGGCTGGCGGGCGAGCTTGGCGCGGGCATCACGCTGGTGAGCGAGATCATGCCGCGCGAGAGCCGCGGCTACGCGACGACCGTGGTTGCGGCGGTGGGGATCTGCGGGGCGGTTGTCGCCGTGCTGGTCGGCGATTGGTTCGACTGGCGCACGGCCTACATCGTTGGCGGTGTGATGGGATTTGCGCTGCTGCTGCTTCGGATCGGCGTCCACGAGTCGGGCATGTTTCAGCAGGTGAAGACGCTCTCGCACGCTCGGGGCCGTTTTCTCCAGCTCTTTGCGACCCGGGAACGGGCGCAGCGCTACCTGGCCACGATTCTCATCGGCGTGCCGATCTGGTACGTCATCGGCATCCTGGTGACGTTCTCGCCGGAGTTCGGTAGCGCGATGGGAATGGTGACGCCGCCCAATGCCGGCAGGGCGGTGATGTTCAGTTACATGGGCCTCGCCATCGGCGATCTGGCCAGCGGCTGGGTGTCGCAGTGGGTGCGCAGCCGTAAGCGTGTGCTGCGGTGGTTCATCGGCATGACGGCGCTCGGCGTTGCCATCTACTTCGCGCCGGGCACAAAATCCCTGGGCGCGTTCTATGCGCTGTGCTTCTTCCTGGGAATCGCGACGGGCTACTGGGCGGTGTTCGTGACGGTGGCGTCAGAGCATTTCGGCACCAACCTGCGTGCGACGGCCACCACCACCGTTCCGAACTTCGTGCGCGGCGCCGTCGTGCCGCTGACCTCGAGCTTTCAGGCGTTGACGCCGATCGTGGGCCTCACCTGGAGCGGGATTCTGGTCGGTCTCGTCACGCTCGTCATCGCGGCCGCTGCGGTCTCGATGCTTCAAGAAACGTACGGACGGGATCTCAATTTCGTGGAGACGTAGACAACGGCTTGACGCTGGCGGTTGGTCGGGTTTGTCAGGTTAGTTGGGTTCGAATCCGAACGCGACCAACCTGCCCAACCCGATCAACCTGGCTAACGCGCGAGCGTCAGAACCGAACTCGGACCCCGAGCTGTGCCTGACGCGGATCGCCGAGGCCGCTCTGCACGGTGCCGTCGAAACTGAAGACCAGGTTCGTCACCTCCGGTCGCCGGATGTTGCGGCTGTTCGTCAGGTTGAAGATCTCGAAGATGGGTTCAATCGATACGGAACTGTCGCGAAGCTTGAACGGCCGCGCGACGCGAATATCCCACGTGAAGAACTCGTTGTCCTTCCGAAGCGTGTTGCGCTTGATGATGGTGCCGTCCGCCTGGATGCGGTCGGCCGGCACGTTGCCGACGGAGAGAGGCTGCGCCGAGCGCGCGGAAAGGCGGGTATTGAACTCGAAGCCGCGTTGCGTCACCAGCAGCCACGCGTTGAAGCGGTGGCGCTGGTCGCGGTCCGAGTAGTTGTATTCCGGCGCCAGATTGTCGGCGGCCACGTAGCGGAAGGTGAACGGATCCCGCTCGTTGTCATCGTCCGACATATCGCGCGAAATGGTGTAGTTCCACTGGAACTGGTAGTTGTTGGAGTACCGCTTCGTCATCCCGATCGTCAGCCCGTCCCACTTCGATTTCGCCGAGCTCTCGACGGTCCTCAACACGCCGATACCGTTCGTTCCATCGTCGCCGAGCCCGGTCGAGAACGGCGAGCCGAACACGCTGTCGTTGCGGTCGATGAAGCGCGTGATGTGGACGGTCTTCGAGTGCGTGAACGTGGCAAACGCCGTCAGATTCGCAATCAGCTCGCGCTCGTAGCTGAAGGTCGCCGAATAGGTCCGTGGGTTCCGGAAGTTCTTATCGAACACGAATATCTCGGGATGGTCAGGATTCGCAATCTGATCAGCCGGAATCAGGTTCGGCCAGGCCGGCGGCGTCAATCCTAAGCCGTTGAAGGTGCTGTCCCGATAGAGCGACTGCCCGCGGCTGCCGTCGGTCGATCGTGTGCTGGCCAAATTCAGCCCGGGAATGCGCGCATAGAAGATGCCTGCGCTGGCGCGGACGACCTGCTTGCCGTCGCCGGCCGGATCCCACGATACGCCGAGGCGCGGCTGCCACATCTTCTTGTCGGACGGAATTGTCCCGTCGGAGGGGAAGCGCGGATTGTCCAGAAACGCACGATAAAACAACTGATCGCGCGGCGTGATCATGTCGGGCTGGATCTGCGCTTCCCAGCGGACGCCGTACGAAATCGTCAGATTGGAGTTGGGCTGCCACTTATCTTGAATGAAGAGCGCGGGCTCGAGCTGCGGAATCGACTGCGTGCCGGCTTCCTCGACGCTCAGGCCGCCGACGCCGGCCTGCTGCAGGAAGAGCAGCAGCGGGCCCGAGATGCTGGCGCCCGAGGGGCACGAGCCGGAGACGCTCGTCGAGCCGTCAGAGCACTCGACGTACGTCGGACCGAACTGCTGATAGTTCAGAAAGCCGTCCGTGCTGCCGAAGATGTAGCGCCCGTTGGCGAATCCGACGAATGTCTGCACGGAGTTCACGCGGTTGAACTCGAAGCCTCCCTTGATCGTGTGGCGGCCTGTGACGTACGAGAGGTTGTTCACCAGCTGAACCCGTGTGTCGTAGTAGTCGACGGGAATGAAAAACGGCTCCCCGAAGCGGTATGAGCTGCCGAAGTCGAACGCGGTATCGGGGAACGGACGTGACTGGCCCTGCACGCTGGGCCCGTCGTACGGGCGCGGCCGGTCTTCGCGTGCGAACTGGAATCGGAACTCGTTCAGCATCGTCGACGAGAGCGTCGTCGCGAGCGATCCGGAGATGGCGTTGGAATGATCACGCTCGACCGCGTTGGCGCTACGGCCCCAAGAATCGACGTCGAAGGTACCGTTCTGCTGCTCGCTCCAGGTGTAGTTGTAGCGCACCGTCAGCAGGTTCGACGAGTTGAGCTGCGCGTCGACCTTGCCCAGGAGGACGCGGGCATCATTGGTCCGATCGATCGGGCCGTTCTCATTCGGGCTGCCAAGCGAGGTGAACAGGTCGACGACGCGCGCCTCGATGCGGTTCGGATTGAGCTGCTTGATCTGATCGAATTGCTGCTCGTCGTACGCCAGAAAATAGAACAGGCGGTCCTTACGGAGTGGGCCGCCAACGGTTGCACCGAACTGCTCCTGATCGAACGGGAACTTCTCGCCGTCGGCGTTCTTCGTGGAGAGGTCGTCGTGCTTGAAGAAAAGATGCGCGGACCCCGAGGTTGTGTTCGTGCCCGACTTGGTCACCACGTTCACGAATCCCGCGCCGCTTCGGCCGAACTCAGGTGCGGCGCCGTCGGTCACGACCACGAGCTCCTTGATTGCGTCCTGGTTGAAGGTGAAGGCCGGACGCTGACCGCCGCGCTGTTCGCCGAAGAACGGGTTGTTGAAGTCCGCACCGTCGACAGAGATGTTGTTGTTGATGCCCTTCTGCCCATTGACGCTAATCTCGTCGCCGTCGGGCCCCTGGACGATGGTGACCCCAGGCGTCAGCTGCATGAAGCTCAGGAAGTTGCGGCCGTTGTTGGGGAGCCCCCTCAGCGCCTGCTGATTGATGAGCGTCGACTGCTCGGACCGCGTGGTCTCGACGAGCGGCGAATCGCTCGTGACGGTGATCTTCTCCTGCACGCCGCCGACCTGCAGAACGATCGGGATGTTTGCTGTCTGACCGACGACGAGCTGGATGCCGTCCTGTTCGTAGGTCGAGAATCCCTGAAGGGCGACCGTGAGCCGATAGGTCCCGAGAGGCAGGAGCAGGCCACGAAAGCGGCCGTCACCGTCGGTGACCAGCTCGCGCGTGAAGTTTGTGCCCGTGTTGACGAGGGTGATCGTCGCGCCCGGCAGGCGGGCACCGGAGGAATCCGACACCGTGCCCTCGATGACGCCTGTTGTCGCCTGCGACTGCGCAAAGGCCGCGCCCGCCAGCACCAGCATCGCCACCATCATCAGAATTGCCCGACGTGCGATTCGCATTGAGCCTCCTCGAACCGGGATCGCGGTCTCGCGGACCCGAATGGCTCAGTAGGTTGGACGATCCGTCGGCGACAGTCAATCGAGGATGTGGTCTGACAACACCTCAGTTGCGAAGCCGCTGGATCAGGTCGGCCATGTCCGGGGGCAGGGGCGCCTCGAATCGAAGCTCCCGGTCATCGTCCGGGTGCCGGAACCCGAGCCGCCAGGCGTGCAGCGCCTGCCGGCCGAAATTGACCGGCCTGAGCTCGTCCGGTCCGTAGACGTAGCGCTGCTCCCCGACGAGCGTGTGGCCGCGGAGGCGGGCCTGCAGGCGGATCTGATTGCGTTTGCCGGTCACGAGCCGCACCTCGATGAGCGAGGTCTCCTTGAAGGGCTCGAGTACCCGGTAGGCGCTGATCGCGTCCTTGCCGCGCGGATCGGCCGGGTGCGTTTCCTTCTGGATGAGCGCTTTTTCGTCCCAGACCAGCCGATCCCGCCACATGCCGGCGGGAGGGTCCGGGTGGCCGTACACGACGGCCTGATAGATCCGCTCCGGCTCGCGACGCTTGAATTGCGCCTTCAATCGGCCCTGGGCGCCGGCGTCCTTTGCAAACACCACAAGTCCAGACGTGTCGCGATCGATCCGGTGCACGACGAGCGGGCGCCGCCGTCCGCGCGAGCGGAGGTGATCCTCAATCTGGTCGTAGACCGACGCCGCCTCGCTGCGCCGCTCGAGCGGCACGGCCAGGAGGCCTGGCGGCTTGTTGACGACCACCAAGGCGGCATCCTCGTAGAGGATTTCCACATCGCCGGCCTGCCTCGGCCTCGGCCGCGATTTCGACGTGCCAGGGCGATCGACCCAGACGCGGACGGAATCGCCCGCCGCGAGTCGGACGGCGGCATCGGCAGGAACGGCTTCACGGTCGTTGATGAACACTTTGCCGCGCTCGATGGCCACGGTGGCGCGGGCGCGGGATCCCAGGCGATCCTCGGCCGCGAGGAACTTGTCCAGACGCACGCCCTCCGCATCGGGCCCGATCGTCCACGCTTCACCCCGCATCGCCGTCATTGTGGGCCGATTTCGTCTCCCGGCGACTGCGCGCGCTCGGCCTTCGCGGGGCTGAAGCCCCGCCGCCACAGAAGACACCAGGCGGATCATTCTGTGGTGGCGGAGCTCTATTAGAGCCCCGCGTTCACCGAAGAACACCAGGGGGACCATTGTGGCGGCGGGGCTTTAGCCCCGCGTTTAGGAGGTGCACTATCATCCGCTCACCCCGACGATGTGGACCCAGACATTCGACCCGCTCGGCAACCTCGCGCTTTCCGCGGCAGCCGCCGCGCTGCCTATCTTCTTTCTGCTGTGGGCGCTCGTCATCAAACGGATCACGGGCTATATCGCGGGGCTCCTCACCACCGCGCTCACCATGCTCATCGCGGTCGTCGTGTACGGCATGCCCGCACACCTGGCCGGCCTCGCGGCAATCCACGGAGCGCTGTACGGCCTGTTTCCAATCGGATGGATTGTGTTCACGGCGGTCATCCTGTATCAGGTCGCCGTTCGGACCGGCCAGTTCGACGTCATCAAGCAGTCGATTGCCTCGCTCACGGAGGATCGGCGGATGCAGGCGCTGCTCATTGCCTTCAGCTTCGGTGCGTTTCTGGAAGGTGCGGCCGGGTTCGGTGCGCCGGTCGCCATCTCGGCCGGCATGCTGGTAGGGCTCGGTTTCGATCCGAAGTACGCGGCCGGCCTGTGTCTCGTGGCGAACACGGCGCCGGTGGCCTTCGGCAGCATCGGAATCCCGATCATCACCGCGAGTCAGGTCACGGGCCTCGATCTGCACGCGCTCTCTCAGATGGTGGGCCGTCAGCTTCCCCTGCTGTCGCTGATCGTGCCCTTCTACCTGGTCGCGCTGATGGCGGGATGGCGCGGCGTGCGCGCGGTGTGGCCGGCGGCGCTCGTGTCTGGCGGATCCTTCGCCATAGCGCAGTTCGTGACGTCGAACTATCTTGGGCCGATGCTGCCCGACATCATCTCGTCAGGGGTCTCGATACTCGCGTTGGTGCTGTTGCTGCGCGTCTGGCAGCCCGCGGAACCGTTTCGCTTCGAGCACGAGCCGAAGTCGGTGGGGCGTCCACTGCCGCCGCCACTCGGCGCCACGTTACGTGCATGGTCGCCGTTTTTACTTCTGACGCTGATGGTCGGCGATTGGGGAATGAAACCTGTGCAGGCGCTCGTCGACATGGTGACTGTCAGGGTGCCTGTGCCGTTCCTGCACGAGGCGATCGTAAATCCCCAGAACGGCGTCGCCCTTCAAGCGATGTTCCGCTTCAATTGGCTGAGCGCGGCTGGAACCGCGGTCCTCATCGCCGCACTGTTGTCGGCGGTCATCCTGCGAATGCCGATGAGCGCGTTTGCGCGCGTCTGCGCCGACTCGGCCCGCCAACTGGCACTGTCGTTCGTGACGATCTCCGCGTTTCTCGGATTCGCCTACGTCGGCAGCGCCTCGGGGATCACGACGACCCTTGGATGGACGCTGGCAGCGACGGGCCCGCTCTTCGCATTTTTCTCTCCCGTGCTCGGGTGGCTTGGCGTCTTCATCACGGGGTCGGATACGTCGGCAAACGCGCTCTTCGGCAAACTCCAGCAGGTGTCCGCGGACCGCCTCGACCTCAGCCCGATCCTGACCGTGGCCTCGAACTCGTCGGGAGGCGTGACAGGGAAGATGATTTCGCCGCAGTCGATCACGGTGGCCTGCGCGGCCAGTGGTTTGGCAGGCCGCGAACCGGAGCTCCTGCGCTTCACGCTCCCGCACTCGTTGGCGATGGTGACCGTAGTAGGTGTGCTGGCGCTCCTGCAATCGACGTGGCTGTCGTGGATGGTGCCGGCGGCGGTTCCCGCCGTGGCCGGTGGGGCGGTCGCGGGATCGGCCACGAGCGGCATCCTGGTCCTCGGCGCGTCGGTGGTTGTCGTCATCGTCATTGCCGTCCTTGCACGTCAAAGACGATGAGTGTGTGGAATCCGGGGGGCGCAAGAACGCCGTCTAGGCGTCCGACAACGCGACGCGCACGGCGTTGTGCGCGGTGGCGGCGGCCGGCGCCGCGTCGATGAGCCCACGATACTGACCGGCCGGGCTCGCATCGAACGTGTCGGTCAGGGTCGTCAGCCGGTCCGCCTCGAACCACAGGGCTTCGCCCTCATCCGGCGCCATCTCGTCGGATGCGAGCCATTCGTCGATTCTGACAATCAGGCCGGAGAAGGGGCGCAGCCACGCGAACTGCTCGTGTCCGAGCACGAGCTGCAGCCACTGGCCGCTCGACGGCACGCGTCCATGATGATGCTCGTAGCGCGCGCGCTCGGCATCGAGCAGCACCTTGTGAAGATCCAGCAGGCGGTCGCGAACGATACGAAGACGGATAGCAGAGGCGGCCATGGTGACCCGGCGACGAACAGATCCAGTTTACGGCACGCAGGGCGGCGAGCCACTCGGTGGTCCCGGACGCAGCGGTGGGGCTTGCTCAGCCGTTAGACCGCGGTCTGTAGTGTTGGGATCGCATTCGGTCGCGACGTTATCAGGCGTCCTGTTACGGGTTCAGGGCCGCGATTCGAGGCTCTCTTTGACCTTGCCGACGTGCCGCGCGGTCGAGTCGCGGACCTTCCTCCGCACGATGCTGCCGATCAACAGTCCCTTCAAACCCGTCAGCGACTCACTGTGCGAACGGCTGACCAGTACGAGGTAGAACGCGTCGGGCGTCGGCGATCCGTCGACTGGCACCAGATACCGCACCTCGAGACCGTCGCGGAAGTAGTGCGAGGCGTAAATCATCCGCGACACGATGACCCATGAGGGTCTGCCGTCAATCGTCAACGGCGTCATCACCACGTGATTGACGCGCGTCACCGGCTTCATGCCAAAGGTGATTTGTTGCCAGTAGAAGAATTCCTCGGCGTCGGGCGGCAGTGGCGCAGCACGATATTGCGTGAAGTACTTGGCGATGGTCGGAAGCGGCGCGAGGTCGTCGCTTTCGGCAAAGAGTCCCGTGGACTTCGTCGCGAGCGCGATGGGCGGATCCCGGTCCTCATAGACCATCAGCGCGGAATTGCCTCGAGCCTGGTACTCGTTCACGTACTCGACGATTGCCGCTTGCCACACGCGCCGCGCCTGAGCAAGCGCCTCGGGTCCCGACCCCTTCACACGCGCGCGGAACTGCTTGATGGTCGACGCCGAAAGATTGACGTCGCAGTCCCCAACGTCGCAATTCGCCAGGGTCCGGAAATCGCTCTCGGGAACGGTCAGCGATTGCACGTCGCCAAGCGTCGGCGGCTTCGAGAAGGTGCCCATCGCAAGCACGCCGGTGCCGGATTTCTCGAACTTGACGATGTCGCGAAACGCATCGATGTACCGCTGAGGAGGCCTGTTGACGCGCACGACGGCCACGACGCCAAGCAGTTCACGGTTGGACGACTCGAGGACCTTGGACGTCGCGCGTCCTGCGGCGAGCGCCGCGTATTCATCCGATCCGAACTGCGCGCGGCTCAAATACCGCACCACGGCGGCGGGCAGCTTCGCGCCGGCATCGGCCTTCGGCTCCAGGGACCACGGAGTTACGAGAAGGGTGCCTGCGACCAGCAATGCCAGCAATGAACCGCCGAGACCCGACGAGCTACGAGCACAGGTGAGCAACGGACGACGCACGTCCTCGTATTGTAACGAGCGTCGGCGCCTTTCACAGGAAACTGTGCGCTGAGGCCTATTCCGCCCTGAGCGCGACCGCGGGATCGACCTTCGCTGCCCGCGCCGCGGGTCGCCACGCGGCAAGCGTGGCGACGGAAGCGAGCACGGCCACGGTCGCAACGAAGATGCGCGGCTCGTTGGGCGCCACGCCAACCAGGAGATGCTGGATCAGGCGACCGCCGACGAGTGCCAGTCCCACACCCGCGGCAAGGCCGAGGGCGACCGGCACTGCGGCCTCTCGAGCGGCGAGCCGCCTCACCGAACGTTGAGGCGCACCGAGTGCCAGGCGAAGGCCGAACTCACGCGTCCGCTGCGACACGGAGTAAGCGAGAATCCCGTGAATGCCGACCGCGGCCAGGATCAAGGCGATCGCCGCGAACAGGCCAACGAGGTTGGCCGCCAACCGTTCGCGCCAGACCTCTCGATTCAGCACCTCGTCCAGCGTGACACTCTCATAGATCGCCGCCCGCCGGTCGCCGGCCCAAACCGTCTCGCGCAGGCTCGGCAGAAGCGAGGCCGGCAGGGTCGGCGAGCGCGCCACGATTGTCATCGCGGATCGAGACGGATCATCACCCGGCCGCTGCGCCAGCGGCACGTAGATCTCGTCGGACGACTCCAGCGTCAGCTCCTGCTGGCGCACGTTGCCGACGACGCCGACGATGGTCAGATAGGTCGGCGTGCTACTGGTCGTAAAGGCCACGCGCGCGCCGAGCGCATCTCGTCGCGGCCAGCGCCTGTTTGCCAAGGCCTCGTTCACGATCGCCACAGGCGCTCCGTCGGCCGTATCGCGCCTGTCGAAGTCGCGACCCGCGACGAGGGGCTGCGCCATCGCACGAAAGTATCCCGGGGATGCCACGCGGTAGATCGCGCGCGGCTCATCGCCCGGGTCCGGTGCGGGCCGGCCCTCGATGAGATATCGGAACGTCCACACGTCGCCGAAGAGCGGCAAGTGATTGATGGCGCCGACCGCGATGACCCCGGGGAGCGCGGCCGCCCGGCTGAGCACGCCGTCGAAGAACTGCACCCGATCGGCGGCGCTTGAAAGGGCGGTGCCGTCCGTCGACACGCTCAGGGCCGACGCCCCTTCGGCGCGGAAGCCGGGATCAACCTCTCGGAGCGCGAGCAAGGTTCGTCCAAGGAGTCCCGCCGACGCCAGCAAAACCATCGCCAGCGCCACTTCGATCGTCACCATGACGCGCCTGGTCACGCGACTCGACCGCGTCCCGGTCGACGCGCGTCCCTCACCGCGTAACGCGTCGGCCGGTACACGCAACCGCAGGTGCCAGACTGGGGCGATGGTCGTGATGAGCCCAGAGAGGAGGGCCGTGGCGACCGCGAACGCCACTACGGGATACGAGAGCCTCAGCGCTGCATAGGGTGGGAGCGCGTCCGGCGGCAGCAGTTGCGCCAATGCTGTCGTCGTGGCGACGGCCAACACCAGTCCCACAACGGCGCCCGCGGCACCGAGTAGGAGACCTTCGGCGAGCAGCAGCCGAATCAGCCGGACGCGGCCAGCGCCGAGCGCCGCGCGCACAGCAAGCTCGCGCGATCGTCCGAGGGCGCGCGCAAGGCTGAGCGTGGCCACGTTCACGCACGCGATGAGGAGCACCATCAGCGCCATGCCGAAGGTCACGACGATCATCGGCCGGACACGGTTGCCGGCTTTCTCTGAAAGTCTCATCACGCCGGTGGTGAGACCGCGATTCGAATCCGGATGGGCTCGCACGAGGCGGTCGTTCAGGACGCGCATCTCCGCCCTGGCCTCGTCGACCGTGACGCCATCGGCCAGCCGCGCGAAGAGCCGCAGCGAACGGCCGCTGCGATCGGCGCGCCGATCTTCGAGCACGAGCGGCACCCAGAGCTCGGCCGCCGTCTGCCAGAACGGCGCGAAGCGGAAGTCCGGAGGCATGACGCCAACGATTGTGTAGAGCTCGCCATTGAGCCGAACGCGCTTGCCGACGATGGCCGGATCGGCGCCAAAGCGGCGCGTCCAGAGGCTGTGTCCGATGACGGTCACGTGTGCGGCGGCAGGACGGTCCTCGCCGGCTGCGAATGTGCGCCCCCGAGCGGCGCCGACGCCCAGGACGGCGAACAGCGTCGAGCCCACCTGCATCGCCGGCACCCGCTCGGCGCGGCCGTCACCTGACAAGTTGGCTCCCCAGGCCTGTGCCGGCGCCATCCCGGAAAACGATCGTGACCAACGGCGGAAATCGAGAAAGTCCGCGGGCGACAGGGGGCCGTTGACGTCGTCGCCGTGCAGGATGGTCACCAGGCGGTCGGGCGCTTGGTACGGCAGCGGTTGGAGCAGCACGGACCAAACGACGGAAAAGAGCGCTGTTGTCGCGCCGATCCCAAGAGCGAGGGCCACCATCGCCGCCACGCTGAATCCGCGGGCGCGAGCGAGCGTTCGAGCGGCGTAGCGAAGATCCTGCACCAGCGCGTCCAAGGCGAGCCTCCCGATGACGACGGTGATTGGACGAACGTTGGGGGCTCGCCGTTAGCTGCCCCTGCGGCCACGGATTTCCACGGAACAAGATCAGCCACGGATTGACGCGGACCAACGCGGATCAAGGACCGTTGGCCACGGAATGGCACGGACACGCAGGGATCCAAGGGCCGGAGCCGCGAAACTACACGGACGAACACGATCAATCGCTGTCAGCCACGGATTGATGCGGACAAACGCGGATCAAAGACCGTTCGGCCCACGGAATTCCCCAGACCAGCACGATCAAGGCTGTACCGTCCTGAGCAGGCGGGTGTCGTGGTGGTATCTGTGTTTGTCCGCGTCCTTCCGTGGCCGATCCCCATCCGTGGCCATCCGTGGCGGACCGTCTGGATACTGTTCTGTCGCCGTCCGTGTCGCTCCGTGGCTGATCGCGATTCGTGGCCGCGGCCAGCGCCGAGAGCCGCCGCGCTAGATCAGGCTGCGCGATACCACTCCCTCGTGAGCCAGCAGCCACCGCTTCCGGTCGAGCCCGCCGCCATAGCCCACAAGGCGACCATCGGCGCCAATCACGCGATGGCAGGGAATGACGATGGGGATCGGGTTCGCCCCATTGGCGGCGCCGACGGCACGGACGGCGGCTGGCCGGCCGATGTGGGCCGCGAGCGCGCCGTAGCTCGTGGTCGAACCGGCGCGGATGCCGCGAAGCGCTGTCCAGACCGACTGCTGAAACGACGTGCCCGCGGGCCGGACCTCGATGTCATCGAGAGCGTTCAGCTGGCCGTCGAAGTAGGTGCGCAGTCGATCGACGACGGATGAGCTCGGCGCGCCCGTACCAGGCTCGCCGAGCCCTTTCGCAAGACGTGCCGCAAGTGCGGCATCGTCTCCACCCAGATCGATGGCAATCAGGAAATCGCCGTCCGTGGCCACGGCAAGAGGGCCGAGGGGCGATTCATGGCAGCCGATGGCAAGACTCATGGCGTAAAATGCGCCTCCGACGGCCGCTTGCCCCGCCATCCGGGTGCAACGCGTGTCGTCGCGGGAGCTCCAGGGATGAGTACCAAGCAGATCACCTCACGCCGCGGGTTTCTCAGGCAGTGCGCCACGAGCCTGACGGTGGCGGCGGCAGGGCCGACGATTCTCCGCGCCTCCGACAAGTCTGGCATGAAGAAGCCCATTGTGGGGAGCGGAGCTTTCACGTACGAGGTGTATCACGATTGGGGCGAACTGCCTGCTGGAATCAAGTACGGCAACACGCACGGTGTCTGCGAGGACAACCACGGCAACATCTACGTCCATCACACCGTGCACGCCACCAGCGAGCGGCACGACACGATGGTCGTTTTCGATGCGAAGGGCAAGTTCGTGCGGAGCTGGGGGAGTGAATTCGAAGGCGGCGCGCACGGCCTGCACATCCGGCGAGAAGGCCGCGACGAGTTCCTGTATCTGTGCGACACGAAGCGCGCGCTCGTCACGAAGGTGACGCCCAAGGGCGAGCAGGTCTGGCAGCTCGGCTACCCGAAAGAGTCTGCCAGATACCCCGTGAACGCCGATGGCACGCCAGGCATCAAGTACTCGCCGACGAATGTGGCGATTGCGCCGAGCGGCGACATCTATGTGGCCGATGGCTACGGTTCGAGCTACATCAATCAGTACCGACAACTCGGGGCGCTACATCCGGACGTTCGGAGGGAAGGGCCAGGACGCGGGCCAACTCGACTGCCCGCACGGCCTGATGGTCGACACCCGCAGTGAAACACCCATCCTGATCGTGGCAGACCGCAGCAACAAGCGGCTGCAGACCTTCTCGCTTGCCGGCGAGCATCGAGGCTTCGTACTCGACTTTCCGGCCCCCTGCCACTTCAGCGAGCGTCACGGCGTGCTCGTCGTCCCGGATCTGTTTGCGCGAGTCACCCTGATCGATCGTGCGAATCGTGTGGCGGCACAGCTCGGTGACGCCGGCGTCGAATCGTGGAAACCTATCCGCGGCGGCCCTCGCGAGAACTTTCCGATTGGGAAGTTCGTGTGCCCGCACAGCGCGTGCTTCGACCACGAGGGCAACATCTTCGTGGTCGAGTGGGTCGAGGTTGGCAGGGTGACGAAGCTGAAGAAAGTCTGACGGCGTGCGCCTCGCGCTCGAGGTCATTGCCGCGTCGCTCGAGGATGCGCTGGAAGGGGAGGCGGGCGGCGCTGACCGGATCGAGCTTGTCAGGGATCTGGCGTCAGGTGGGCTGACGCCGGCACTAGCCGTGATCGAATCGGTGATCGCCCGCGTGCGGGTCCCCGTACGCGTCATGGTGCGCGAGTCGATCTCGCATGTCGTCAACGAGGGCACAGTCCGGACGCGGCTGATCGCAGTAGCGGCGGCGCTCGCGCCGCTACCTCTTGACGGCATCGTCTGCGGCTTCGTACGGGATGGGCGAGTCGACCGCGATCTGCTCTCGGGCGTCCTGCGCGCCAGCGGCGGCAAGCCTGCCACCTTTCATCGCGCCTTCGAATCGATCGCCGATCCTATCGACGCGATCTCGGACCTCGCCCTGACGACCAGCGTCGACCGGATCCTCACAAACGGAGGCGCCGGGGAGTGGGTCGATCGAGTGGGGCGATTGACCGAATGGGCGAGGGCCGCTTTGCCCCGGCTCCGGCTGATCGTCGGCGGCGGCCTGACGAGCGACGTGCTGCCGGATCTGGCGAAAATTCCGAACCTTCACGAGATTCACGTGGGACGTGCCGTCCGGGAGCCAGAGACCGACGAAGGTCTGGTGGTGGCTCGTAAGGTGAGGGGCCTGGTCCATCAGTTGCAGACACTCTCGCACTGACACACGCCTCGCCCTGCCTGTGGAGTCCCCACGGGGGATATACTGCCCGCAACTCGCGACCCGAACCAGCCCGGCTAAAGGCCTTGACGTTTCGAGCCGATGAAAGGAATCACGATGAACATGCAGCAGCTCGCGCTCCTCATCCTGGCCGGCATCGCCCTGACGCTCTACATCATGCGACGCCGCAGCCGGCAGGGTAAGCGCACTCCGAAGTTCTAATCCGCGAGCCCCCGCGCCCGCGGCGTTCGACCCTCGATTCGCCCCACTTGTCATTCCGGCGTACTCCTCCGCCGGTTCGGCAGGTGGGGCTGTCTTTTGCCCGCCTTTTTCCTACTTTTGCCACCCGACAAATTTCTGGCGTCGGCCAGACGACTGACTAGCTCTTCTGGTATGTCGTTCGGATTTAGTCGGATTCTCGAGTGGCCCGAGACTTGCCAAATCGAGGGCATGACGCCCCACAGCCAGACTTTGCACGAAACCCTCCCGATCCTGGTGGAGACCGCCTCGATGGAATCGGTCCTCGGGAAGATCCGATACCGGGTGGCCCTTTGGCGCTGCGAGTTCCAGGGACACACCCCGATGCTGAACTTCGAGAAGGATCGCCTCTTTCTGTACTGCTCGGATTGCCACCTGGAGTCGCCGGGGTGGGATCTCGAAGGTCCGTCGCCACACCCCTGTCAGCCTGGTGCCCCCGACCGATTCACGCGATATTCCTGGCTGCCAGCCTCCTCGGCGCTCCAATCCCGCGCCGCGGCAGGTGATCTGGTCGTGTTCTGACTTTTTGACACCGCAGCTATAGTCCAGCTTGGGCCGCGCCGATACTGTGCGCGGATGGCATTCGCTGACTGGCTGTTGCCGCTGCTGCTACTCGGTACCGAGGAAGAGCATGGGCGTCTGCCGTTCGATTGGGCGTCGCTCGACGCCGCGTCGGATTTCCCGCTCGTTCCCGTTTCACCTATTCTTCCAGCGCGGGTTTGACACCGGGCCATACGGCCCCTATCGTTGGTCGCACCCGGTCGTTTGGAGACCGGCACGGTGATCATGATGCGCTCGCTGTGGCTGCGGGCCGTGCTGGCCTTGGGAATCGTCAGCCTGAGCCTGCTCGTCAGCGCGATCAGTTTCCCCGATGATCGCGTCCTCTTCAGTATTCTCGTCCTTGCCGTCCTGATCAGCGCCTGGTACGGCGGCCTGCTCATCGGTCTGGCGGCGACCGTCCTCTGCGTCATCGGCAGCGTCGTCGTACCGGCGACGCTTGTCGCGGGCGACGTCGAACGCGTCACGCTCCCGCGCTTGATCGTCTTTGCCGTCGTGGGCGCGGTCGTGAGCGCCTTTGTCGACCAACGCCGCCGCCAGCAGCTCCAGTTGCAGGATCTGCAGCTCCAGCATGCCCGGCTCGCCGAGGTGATGCACTCTATCGGCATCGGCCACTGGTACAGCGATCTGCCAACGCAGCGAATGTACTGGGACACGCAGTGCAAGGCGCACTATGGGCTTCCACCAGATGCCGAGGTGACGCTCGACCTCTTTCTCGGGCTGGCGCACCCCGACGACCGCGCGCGCGTGCAGATCGAGGCTGAGCGCGCGATCTTTGGACACACGAGCTGCGACGTCGACTATCGCGTCGTGTACCCCGACGGCCAGATCCGCTGGCTGAAGGCACTGGGTCGCGGCTTCTATGATCCAGACGGCCATCCGGCGCGATTCGACGGCATCACGGTCGACATCACGCCGCAGAAGGCAGCCGAGCAGACGCTGACGGAAGCGAACCGGATGAAGGACGAGTTTCTGGGCGCGTTGTCGCACGAGCTCCGCACGCCGCTGAACGCGGTCCTCGGGTGGGCGCGGCTTCTCGCAACCGGCGGCTTGCCGGCGCATCGTGTGCCGCACGCCATCAGCGTCATCGAGCGCAATGCCCAGGTACAGGCGCGACTGGTCGAGGATCTGCTCGACCTGTCGAGCATCGTCACCGGCCGCCTGCGTCTCAGAGTCGAGCCGTTGGACCTCGGCGCCGTCGCACTTTCCGCGCTCGACGCGGTGAGGCCGGCCGCCGAGGGAAAGAAAGTGCACCTGCACACGGAGATCGATCCGACGGCGCGCTGGGTCTCGGGCGATCCTGATCGACTGCGGCAGATCGTCTGGAACCTCTTGTCGAACGGCGTGAAATTCACGCCCGCCGGCGGCAACGTGACGCTCGCGATCGAGCCGCACGCGACTGGCGTCCGTCTGACCGTGGCGGACACGGGCCGTGGCATCGATCCGCACTTCCTGCCGCGGGTCTTCGACCGGTTTTCGCAGGCCGAGGGCGAGGACGTGCGCGGCGTGCGCGGACTCGGCATTGGTCTCGCCATCGTGAGCGAGCTGGTCGAGGCGCACGGCGGCACTGTCAGCGCATTCAGCGCTGGTTCGGGGACGGGCGCGACCTTCACCGTCTCCCTGCCTACCAGGCTGGCGGAGACCTCCGCGCGTCCTGCTGCTGGAGAGGCCGTGCGGTGATTACCGGCGTCTCGCCGGAAGACCTCATCAATATTCTCGGTGCGACGCTCGGAGGCGCGGCGATCGGTCTCGAGCGTCAGTGGTCGGGTCATGCGAGCGGACCGAACGCGCGCTTCGCGGGCGTTCGCACCTTCCCGCTGATTGGGGGCTTGTCGGGCGTTGCCGGCTGGCTTTGCCAGTCGTCGATGATGCCAGTAGCGCTCGTGCTGCTCAGCGGCATCATGGGCGTCATTGTCGCCGCCTACGCCCGCGCGAGTGCACGCGATGTCGACGGGACGACGGAAGTGGCCGCCGTCGTGACGAGCGCCGCCGGAATGCTGGCCGGTCTGGGTCAGCTCGGTCTCGCCAGCGGCATCATTGCGACCACGAGTCTGCTGCTCGTCGAAAAGCCGCGGCTGCATGCCTGGGTCTCGCGGATCGACGAACCCGAACTGCGTGCGGGTGTCCGATTCGCGGTCATGGCCGTGGTCATCCTTCCTTTGCTGCCCGAAGGGCCGTATGGGCCCTGGGGTGGTGTGCGTCCGCGTCAGCTCTGGGCCCTTGTGTTGTTCTTCTCGGGCCTGAGCTTCCTCGGCTACGTCGCACGCCGGACCGCCGGTCCGCGCCAGGGGTATGCGCTGGCGGGACTGCTGGGCGGGCTCGTGTCGTCGACCAACGTCACGATCACATTCGCCCGGCTGAGTCGCGACGAGAGCGCGCCGCGCGCGGCCCTTGCGGCGGGTGTGCTGGCGGCCTGCGCGCTGCTCTTCGTCCGCGTTGAAATCACGTCGGCGGTTCTCAGCCAGGCGCTTGCCGTTCGTCTGGTTCCCGTCTTCCTGCCGGCCTTCCTGATTGGTATCGCGGGGATCGTTCTGGGCCTGCGCCGGCAGGAGGGCCAGGGCGCCGATCGCGAGGGACCGGGTAATCCACTCGAGCTCTGGTCCGCGATGCAGATGACAGCCCTCTTTCAGGCGGTGCTGTTCCTGATTTATTTCGTTCAGGCGCGATTTGGATCGGCCGGCATGCTGCTGACGGGCGCGCTCCTTGGACTCACGGACGTGGACGCGCTCACGCTTTCGATGAGCCGGCAGGCGGCGAGCGGGACTCCGCTGGACCTGGCGGCTCGCGCGCTCACACTCGGCATCGTCTCGAACACGATGCTGAAGATGGGTGTCGGCGTGATTGTCGGCCGCGGGCGCTTTCGCATGCTGGTCGCGATCGGCCTGGCGGCGATCGGTACGGCCCTCATCGGCGCGATGATCGTGGTCTTACGCTGAAGTGGCGCGCGCGGCCTGATAGTAGCGAGAAGGCAGCGCGTGACCGATGTGCGTGGCAATGAGGCTCGACGCTGTGACCACCGCTCCGAGGTTCACCCCGGTTTCGATGCCGAGGCCGTTGAGCAGATAGACAAGATCTTCGGTCGAGAGGTTGCCGGCGGCTCCCGGCGCATAGGGACAGCCGCCGAGGCCGCCCGCGGAGCTGTCGAAGGTCGCGATCCCACACTGGAGCGCGGCGTACACGTTCGCGAGCGCGGTCCCTCTCGTGTCGTGAAAGTGCAGCGCGATCCGGTTCGAGGAGATGCGCGACGAGACCGCCCCCACCACTTCGAGCACCTGCCTCGGGTGGGCGACGCCGATCGTGTCGCTCACCGCGACCTCATCGCAGCCCATTTCCAGGAGCCGCGCGGCGACGTCGACGACCCGCGTCACAGAAACGTCGCCTTCGTACGGGCAGCCGAAGGCCGTCGAGAGATAGCCACGCACCCGAAGACCGGCGCTCCGCGCCGCCGCGACGACCGCGGCATAGCTGGTCAGCGAGGCCTCGATGCTCTGGTTGATGTTGCGCTGGCTGAATGTCTCTGACGCGGCAGCGAACACCGCCACTTCGCGGAGCCCGGCGGCCATCGCGCGCTCGAGGCCAGTGCGATTCGGCACGAGTGCCAGGTACCGCGTGTGATCGCGGGGCGCCACGGCGCGAGCCACCTCGGAGGCGTCGGCCATCTGCGGCACCCACGTCGGGCTGACAAAGGCCGTCATCTCCACCACGGGCAGACCTGCGTCGGCCAGCGCATCGATGAACGCGACCTTCGTGGCCGTTGGCACCAGCGCCGCCTCGTTCTGCAGGCCGTCGCGCGGGCCGACTTCCACGATCGTGACGCGTGTGGGAAGGGCCGATTCCATCACCGAATTTCGACCAGCAGCACGCCCGGCTGGACCAGGTCCCCAGGCGCGCAGTGCACCTTCACCACGATCCCATCGTGCGGCGCTCGTAGAGGCAATTCCATCTTCATCGCTTCGAGCACGACGACGGTGTCGCCGAGGGCCACCGACTGACCGATCACGACGAGGACAGCGCGAACGGTCGCGGGCATCGGCGCCGACAGCGACGCTTGATCGTCGCGACGAGCTGCGCGGGGCTCGAGCCCTGCCTCGATACCCAAAAGATCTGCCGGTCCGTCTCCCACTCGCGGCCGATACACGCGACCGTCGTGGTAAATCCAAGGCGCCTCGGGCGGCCCCGCGATCCAGAGGCGCGCCGCCCGATCGCGCGAGATTACGCGCCAGTATCCACTGCCAAGATCGTCGGCCGCGAAAACCGCATCGCCGATCTGGAGCTGGCCGTCCGGCCGTAACTCAACGCTCAGATTCGCGGTGCCGGCGCGGACGGGTGTCTTCGACACGCGTCCTCAGTTTCTCCATCCTGAGAGCTTGTTCCAGGGATCCGCCGCCGGCGGACGCGCGCCGCCATCCGTCGTCTGGCGCTGTTGACGAGATGCATGAGCCGCAGCAACCGCGGCGACCGCCGCCGGGATCTCGTGCACCGGATCCGACGCGGCCATTTCGTCGAGTGCTCGTTCGACCAGCCCCGTGTCGATTCGGCCGGCGCGCACCTCGGGATGCGTGACGAGCCGCAGCAGAAAGGGGATGTTGGTCGTGATGCCGAGGATCGGGAACTCGCGCAAGCTCCGTTCGAGCCGTGCCAGCGCGCCGGCCCGCGTCTCGCCCAGGACGATGACCTTTGCGATCAGGGGATCGTAGTGCACGGAAATCTGGTCGCCTTCGCGCACGCCGCTATCGACACGGACCCCGGGGCCGGACGGTTCGCGATAGAGGAGCAGAGGACCGGCCTGCGGGAAAAAGCCGTTACCGGGGTCTTCGGCATATACACGGCACTCGATCGCGTGACCGCGCTGCCGGAGCTGATCGCTGCGCCACGGAAGCGCCTGGCCCGCCGCGACCAGCAACTGCGCGCGAACAAGATCGACGCCCGTCACCTGTTCGGTGACGGGATGCTCGACCTGCAGCCTCGTATTCATCTCGAGAAAGTAGAAGCGTGACCCCGACGGCGATTCCTCGAGGAGGAACTCGATGGTGCCTGCGTTCCGGTAGCCGGCGGCGCGCGCGGCCGCAACCGCCGCGGCACCCATCTGCTCGCGCTGCTCAGGCGACAACGCGGGCGAAGGACTCTCCTCCAGGATCTTCTGATGCCTGCGCTGAAGCGAGCACTCGCGCTCGAAGAGCGACACGACGTGGTCGTGATCATCGGCGAAGATCTGAATCTCGATGTGACGCGGTCGATCGATCAGACGTTCGACATACAGCGTACCGTCGCCGAATGCGGATTCGGCTTCACGGCGGGCCGATTGAATGGCGGCACGCATGCCCGCGGCGTCGCGAACCGCCTGCATGCCTATGCCACCGCCGCCTTCCGAGGGCTTTATCAGTGCCGGCAGGCCGACGCGCTGAACTGCCGCTTCAAGCGATCGATCGCTCTGGTCGGCGGGGGCCTCGCCCGGAACGACCGGCACGCCGGCTCCCTGCATCAATCGCCGCGCCTCGATCTTCGATCCCATCCGCTCGATCGCGTCGGCCGGGGGCCCGATGAATACGAGGCCCGCCGCGGCGCAGGCCGCAGCGAACTCGCTGTTCTCCGACAGAAAGCCGTAGCCGGGGTGTACGGCATCGGCACCGGACGTGCGCGCCGCATCGATGATCGCGTCAATCCGCAGATAGCTCTCCGAGGGCGCTGACGGGCCAAGGCGCACCGCATAGTCGGCGGCGGCGACGTGCGCGGCACGCTCGTCCGCATCGGAATACACGGCAACCGTCTCCACGCCGAGCTCTCGGCAGGTCCGCATCACGCGAACGGCGATTTCGCCTCGATTGGCAATCAGCACTCTCGCGAACACACGGCTCCTTTGGTTCCTCTTTCGGGCGCACGCATTGCGCCCTACGAGCTGTTCTCGAATTTCTTGTTCTCGTGTTCTCGTGTTCTCGGTTTTTCGGTTTCTCTCGGCGGTGCCCATTGAGGCTCGCGCTTTTCGAGAAACGCTCTGATCCCTTCTTGTCCTTCCGATGAAACGCGAAGCGTGGCGATGGCTTCGGCGCAGAGCGACGCTACGTCGGTTTGCCCGCGCCGCGCGATCTCGGCCAGGAGCCGCTTGGCTGCACAGAGCGCACCCGGCGCGCCTCGGCTGATTTCACGCGCGTACTCGTCGACGGCCTGGTCCAGCTCGGCCTCGGGCACTACCTTGTGCACGAGGCCCAGCGTCTTGGCGCGCGCCGCATCGAACCGTTCGGCCGTGAGAAAAAGCTCGCGGGCGGCCGAGCGCCCGATCTTCGCGAGCACGAAGGGTGCAATCACCGCAGGAATCAGTCCGAGTCTGACCTCGGTGAAGCCAAAGATCGTCGTGTCTGCCGATACGACGATGTCGCAGATCGCGACGAGCCCGATACCGCCGCCGAGAGCCGCGCCGTGCACCCGTCCGACGACCGGTACCGGAATGCGATCGAGCGCCTGGAACATCCGCGCCATCTCGGTGGCATCCTCGACGTTCTGATCGTGAGTGAACGAGGCCATGCGGCCCATCCACTCGAGATCGGCACCCGCGCAAAACGAGGGACCCGCGCCCTCGAGAATCACCAGTCGCACCGTGCCATCGCACGACACCGAGTTTGCCCACCACGTCAGCTCGGCGAGCATCCCCTCGTTGAAGGCATTGCGGACGGCAGGCCGATTGAGCACGAGGCGCTCGATGCCTTCCTCACGTCTGATTTCAAGGAATTTGAAGCCCATGCGCTACATGCGGAAGACGCCGAAGCGAGGCGGCAGCACGGGGGCATTCCAGGCCGCCGACAATCCCAGGGCCAGTGCGTCGCGCGTCTCCACCGGATCGAGGATGCCATCGTCCCAGAGTCGAGCGGTGGAGTAGTAGGGGGAGCCTTCGTGCTCGTACTTTTCGAGAATCGGGTCGCGAATCGCCGCTTCCTCCACCTCGGAGAGCTGCCGGCCGTCGCGCGCGAGCTGATCGCGCTTCACCGCGGTGAGGACGCCCGCCGCCTGTTCTCCACCCATGACGGAGATCCGCGCGTTCGGCCACATCCACAGCAATCGCGGTTCATAGGCGCGCCCGCACATGCCGTAGTTGCCGGCGCCGAACGAACCGCCGATGATGACAGTGAACTTCGGCACGACGCTGTTCGCGACCGCGTGCACCAGCTTCGCGCCATCCTTCGCGATCCCTGCCCGTTCGGTACCTGGCGGCCGACGATGAAGCCGGTGATGTTCTGAAGAAAGATGATTGGAATGCCGCGCTGGTTGCAGAGCTCGATGAAGTGCGTTGCCTTGAGGGCCGATTCCGAGAAGAGCACGCCGTTATTCGCGACCAAGCCGATGAGCATGCCGTGCAGCCGCGCAAAGCCGGTGACCACCGTGGTCGCGTACCGGGCCTTGAATTCGTCGAAGCGGGACCCATCCACAAGCCGGGCGATGACTTCGCGGACATCGTACTGCCGGCGGAGGTCGTCGGGGACGATACCGTACAGCTCCTGCGGATCGTACTTGGGATCCTCGGGGGTGCTCAGATCGGCTGGTGCCCGCTTGGCCGTGTTCAGCGTCGAGACGATCGTCCGTGCCAGCTCGATGGCGTGCGCGTCGTCTTCGGCAAAGTAGTCTGCGACACCGGAGTGTCGTGTGTGCACGTCTGCGCCGCCGAGCTCTTCGGCCGTGACGTCCTCGCCGGTCGCGGCCTTCACCAGCGGGGGCCCTCCAAGAAAGATCGTCCCGGTCCCCTTGACGATCACGGTCTCGTCCGACATCGCCGGTACGTAGGCTCCTCCGGCCGTACACGAGCCCATGACGATCGCAATCTGGGGGATGCCGTCGGCCGACATCCGTGCCTGGTTGAAGAAGATTCGCCCGAAGTGCTCGCGATCCGGGAACACTTCTGCCTGCAAGGGAAGAAACGCGCCGCCTGAGTCGACGAGGTAAACGCACGGGAGGCGATTGATGTGGGCGACTTCCTGGGCCCGAAGGTGCTTGCGTACGGTAATGGGGTAGTAGGTTCCGCCCTTCACCGTCGCGTCGTTGGCGACGATCATGACCTCGCGGCCCACGACGCGGCCGATGCCGGTCACGATTCCCGCGCCGGGCGCGTCATCGTCGTACATGCCCCACGCGGCCAGCGGTGCGAGCTCGAGAAACGGCGAGCCCCGATCGATCAGTCGCTCGATTCGTTCGCGTACCGGCAACTTGCCAAGCGCCCGGTGACGTTCGAGCGGCTTTGGCCCGCCACCCTCGCGCACTCTCGCGCGCGCCGCACGCAGGCGCTCGACCTCGGCACGCATCCGGTCGGCGTTGGCTTGAAACTCGGCGCTTCCCGGGCGAACGGCACTGACCAGCTGTTCCATGCCGCCGCCTACCAGCCGCAGCAGTCGGTCTTGAAGCCGCAGTCGGCACAGCGCCAGACGGCGTGCATCCGGTACACGTTTGCCCCGCCGCACCGCTCGCAGACCATCGCGGAAGCGTCAGGTGCCTGAGGGGTGAGATCCGAGAGAAGGAGTCGAATTTTTGTGACAACCGGCGGTCGTGGCTCGTTGGCGTCAGCCATGGCCGGCATTATACCGGCCCCATCAATAGTCACACGGTTGCACAAATTGTGACGTAATCACGACACAATCGCCGCGCGCTGTATGAAATGACGTCGCCAGCATGCTACAGTCCAGTATGGCTGGGCGACAACTACCGAAGACCCAGCCGCCTGCAATCATGACCACGAACCGCACCCGACGCGTCCTCGTCGTCGATGATGAGCCGGATATGGCGGCATGGCTCGCGACGGTCGTCGCGCGCGCTGGCTACGAAACGAAGGTCGCGACGCGCGGCGCCGAAGCCGAAGAGCTCTTTACGGCCTGGCTCCCGGATGCGGCGCTCGTTGATTTGGTGCTGCCGGATGTGAGCGGCGCGGAACTCGTCGGCCGGCTCAAAGGGCTTCAGCCGCGCACCGAGATCCTCGTTGTCAGCGGGCAGGGCAGCATTCCACGCGCCGTGGAAGCCATCAAGGCCGGTGCGTCGTATTTTCTCGAAAAGCCCATCGATGCCGACAGTGTTGTGGCCATGCTCGGCCGCGCCATGGAGCGGACCGACCTCGAGGCCGAAAACGTCGCCCTCAAGCGGCAGCTCCGCGATCGCTATCAATACGAGAACATCATCGGACGCAGCCGGCGCATGCGGGAGCTGTTCGATCTGGTCTCGGCCGTCGCGGATTCGGAAGCCAACGTGCTCATCGAAGGCGAGAACGGCACCGGCAAGGAGTTGATTGCGAATGCGCTCCATTTCAACAGCCGGCGGGCGAAGCGGCCGTTCGTCAAGATCAACTGTGCGGCGATCCCGAAGGACCTGATCGAATCCGAGCTCTTCGGCTATCGTAAGGGATCGTTTACGGGGGCCTTCACCGACAAAGACGGGTTGCTCGAGGAGGCGCAGGGCGGGTCGCTCCTGCTCGACGAGATCGGCGAGATGCCTCCCTATCTGCAGACGAAGCTGTTGCGTGTGCTTCAGGAGCGCGAATACCGTCCGCTCGGCAGCGATCGCGTGGTCCGCGTCGACTTCCGCCTGATCTGCGCCACGAACGTGGACGTTGAAGCCGCGCTGAAGGATGGGCGGCTTCGCGAAGACCTCTACTTCCGTATCAACACCATTACGCTGCGGGTGCCCGCGCTTCGCGAGCGGACCGAAGACATTCCCCTCCTGTGCGACCACTTCCTCGAGCGGTTTCGCCAGCGCTACCAGCGCAGCGTCCGCACGATCGCGCCGGCGGCGTATCATCTGCTCATCAGGAGTCGATGGCAGGGGAACGTGCGCGAACTCGAAAATGCGATCGAGCGCGCGGTGCTGGTGGCCAAGGGCAACGAGATCACGCCGGTGGATCTGCCAGACGCGCTTCGGGAAGAGGCGGGTCCAGCAGGCGACTTCGTGATCCCGCCGCACCGTACGCTGGCCGAAATCGAACGGATCGCCATCGTGCAGGCGCTGGATCGCACGAACTGGAACAAGCAGGAAGCGGCCGCGCAGCTCGGGCTCTATCGTCCGACGTTGTACAGCAAGATGCGCAAGCACAAGATTCGCGACGAGGGCCGCGCGCGTCGCATGCCCGCGCGGGTGGTGGCGCCGGGAGCCGGCGGCGGCCGCCCACGCGCTGTCCGGGGAGGCGAGCATGCGTAAGGGGACGGGGATGCTGATCGGAATCGTCGCGGGTGCCGCCCTGGGCGGCGCGGCCGGGTGGCTCTTCCTGACCGAGGACGGACGACGATTGCGCACGCGCCTCGAGCCGCGCTTGAAGGATCTGGCCGAGGGAGCGCTGCGCCTTCGCGATACGGCGACGCGCGCCGAGCGCGCGGCCTCCGAGAGCTGGCGTACGCTGCAGGAGGTGTCTGCCCGGACGCCGGGGCGTTAGGGGTTCGAGCGGCGATGTCCGCACTCGTACCACGCGCCGCGCACCTGCGCCGCTTCGCGTTCGCCCTTTTCGCCCGCGCCAAGCGCGTTCTCACCCTCTCGCTGAATTCCGCCTGGCGTGGCCTCATCGGCCTCTACAGCAGCGAGGATCCCACCCACGCAGCCGCCATCGCGTATTACGCGCTGCTTTCGCTGTTCCCGTTTCTGCTCCTTCTCATTTCGGTGCTCGGCGCGCTGTCGTCGAGCGCCGAGGCGCGGGCGGCCACCTTGTCGTTCGTCCTTCGATATTTTCCGACGAGGATCGACTTCGTGGCATCGCAGCTCCAGGCGTTGCAGCGCACGCAGGTGCCCCTCGGTGTTGTGGGCGGCCTGGCGCTGATCTGGGCGGCCCTCGGATTTTTCAGTGCCGTCACCTCCGCGGTGAATCACGCGTGGCGTGTGGAAAAACAGCGTGGATACCTGAAGCACAAGCTCGTTGCGTTCTTGATGCTCTGCACGGCATGTGGTGTCCTCGCCTCGACGATGATTCTGTTCAGCGCATCGCAGGTCGTTGGCGCGCACTGGTTTTTCGAGATTGCGACTCGCTACCCCAGTCTGCTGACGCTGCGGAGCCTCGGGGTGAACTGGGCCGCGACGGCCGCGCTCATCGTGAGCGTGGGGCTCATCTTCTACTTCGTGCCGAACGCGAAAGTGAGATTCCGCGATGTGTGGGTTGGCGCGGTGCTCACGGGGCTGTTGTGGCGGGGCGCGTTCGCCGCGTTCTCCTGGTACGTGCGCGATCTGTCCCGCTACAGCATTCACGGCTCGATAGGCGCCGTCGTGATTTTCCTCGTCTGGGTGTACATCTCGGCCGTGATCCTTCTGTTCGGCGTCGAGTTCACCGCGGCCTACAGTCGCTTGCGGCGTGGACGTCCAGAAGAGGCGCCCGCCGCGCCCGCGCCGCGGGTGTAAAGTGCGGAGCCTTCCGCAGATAGGTTGGCTGAGCTCCTAGCCTCCACAAGGATCCTGTGGCGGCGGCCCTTCGGGCCGGGTGTTCGCGGGGCTGACGCCTGCAGGGCTAAGCCCGACTCCGCCACCGCCGTCAGCCGTCGCGGCATGCTAAACTCGCGTTGCGATGTTCCGCAATCGCCACCTCACGGCGGCTGTCTTGGTGGTGCTTTTCTGGCAGGCCGCCGGGCTCATCGTCGCGCCCCTCTCTGCTCATTGCCGCATGAACGTGGCGGATCACGATGCCGTTGCGGAGTGCTGCCGCCGCCACGGGCCTGGCACCTCCTGCCCGATGGATCGCGCACGCGCTGAAGCCGGGCGATCCAAGTGCCGGATGGTGTCGACGTCGTGTCAGGAGAAAGCGTCGATCGTGACCGCGCTCGGCGTCACTGGCATGATCGAGCAGGCGGTGACCATCGCGGCCCCGCCGGAATCGAGGACAAAACGCAGCGCCGTTCGAACCACAGCAGTCAGCCTTCTCACTCCACCGACCTCGCCACCGCCTCGCAATTCCTAAACCGCTCTCAGCTGTGGCTTCGGGCTTCGTGCGTTAGCTAAGCCCGGGGTCCCATTCTGTTGACGCCGAATGTGGAGGCGGGCCTTTAGGCCCGCGTGGGTTCAGCGCCGCGCACGTGGCGGCGGGGCTTCAGCCCCGCGACCGGCCCGGCGTCCATCACCTTCACGCTGGTGGTTGCAAATGCGTTTCTCCTTTTTGTGTCGAGTGGCGGTGTTGATTCCGCTCGTCAGCGCGATGGCATGGCCCGCGGCGGGCCAGTCTCTGTCGGACGCCGGCGTCGTCGAGGGCCGAGTCGTAGACCCGTCCGGGCGGGCGATTGCAAGTGCGTCCGTGGCTCTGCGCAGCAGCGCGCGCGCCACCGTCTGGACCGTTCGCACTGATGCCGAGGGTCGATTTCGTTTCGCGCCGGTGCCCGTGGGGGCCCATCATCTCGCGGCCGAGGCGCCAGGGTTTCGCGAGAGCGCGCGCGACCTCGTGATCGGCGTGGGGCAGTCGTTCGATCTGACCGTCACGTTGTCGCTCGGCGCCGTCGCGCAGTCGATCGAGGTCACGAGCTCGGCCGCCGTCGTCGATCTGACGCGCGCAGAGGCCGCCGGTCACGTGACGCCTCACGAGATCGAGACGCTGCCTCTCAACGGGCGCAATTACCTCGATCTGGCGACTCTTCTGCCCGGAGTGTCCAGAACGGTCATTCGGAACGCCGAGCGATTCGCCGAGACCTCCGCCGTGCCAGGAACGGGCATCTCGGTCCAATCGCAGCGCAACACGGGGAACACCGTCATTGTCGACGGGCTCTCGGCGAATGACGATGCGGCGGATTTGGCCGGCACCTTTTTCACGCAGGAAGTCGTACGCGAGTTCGAGGTCGTGACCAGCGCCGGCCGCGCCGAGTTCGGCCGCGCCGCGGCGGGCGTCCTGAGCATCGTGACGCAGTCCGGTACGACCCAGTTCCGGGGGCGCGGGTACGGGTTTTTCAGAGACGATGCACTCGATGCGCGAAATGCGTTCGCCACGCGGAAGGATCCGCTCTCGCAGTCGCAGTACGGAGGCACCGTCGGCGGCCCGCTGGGCCGTGCGTTCCTGTTCGCCAATATCGAGCGCACCGACGCGAGCCGCCGCGTGTTCGTCACCGTCTCGCCGTCGAACGTTGAACGCGTCAACCACGCCCTTGACGCGCTCGGCTATCCCGGTCCGCGCCTCGCGACTGGCGAGACGCCAACCACTATGGAGACGTCAAACCTGTTTGGACGGGCCGATTGGGCGCTCGGCCAGGGAGATCGCCTTGCCTTGCGGTACAGCTTCTACGACGTCGGCGGCGATAACGCGCGGAACGTGGGTGGCCTGAACGCCGAGACGCGGGGCACGTCGCTCGATAACCGCGACCAGACCGTGGCGGCAACGTACGTTCGAGCGCATGCCGCCCAGGCCGTCTTCGAGGTGCGGGCGGCGGCAACCCGCAGCCGGCTGCTTGCACCGCCCAACGATCTCATAGGCCCTGCGGTCACCATCGCAGGCGTCGCGAGCTTTGGGACAGCGACCTCGTCGCCGACCGCACGTGCACTCGACACGGGACAGGCCGCGGCCGGCGTTACCCTAGCGCGCGGCTCACACGTGATGAAGGGCGGCGTCGACCTGCTCGTCAATCACGCTGATATCGCTTTTCCCGGAGCCGTTCAGGGGGTCTACACGTTCTCGTCGCTCTCCGCGTTCGAAGCGGGGAAGTTCGTCACGTTCCAGCAAGCGTTCGGCGAGCCCTCCCAGCGGCAGTCGAATCCGAACCTTGGCCTGTTCGTGCAGGACGAATGGCGGATGTCGCAGGATTTGACGCTGACGGCCGGTCTCCGGTACGACGCGCAGTGGCTCGCAGGACCGATTCGTACCGACGCGAACAATTTCGGTCCACGAGTGGGCATCGCGTGGGCACCTGGCGATCGACGGACCGTCGTACGGGCAAGCACCGGACTCTTCTACGATCGCGTTCCCCTGCGGGCGCTCTCGAACGCACTGCAGCGCGACGGCATCAAGTATCAGGTCGCGGTGCTCGCCGACGGTCAGGCCGGCGCTCCCCGGTTTCCAGCAGTCGCCTCGAGATTTCCAGACGGTCAAGTGACGGCGATCACGACCATGGATCCAGGGATTCAGAACGCGCGGAGCGTGCAGACCGCCGTCCAAGTTGAGCGCCAGATCGGAGGGCATGCGTCCGTGGCTTTCGGGTACCTGGGCCTTCGCGGCCGAAGCATCATCATGTCGCGCAACATCAACGTTCCAACGCTCAGCGCAGCAGAGGCGGCGGTGCTCGGCATCGCGAACCTGGGGCGGCCCGATCCACGTTACGCCAATGTGAGCCAGTTCCAGTCCATCGGCCGCTCCAGTGCCGATGCCTTCACGATGGCGCTCAACGGCCAGTGGACGCGCGCCGGCCAGCAACGCGTGTCGTATACCTTCGGCCGTGCGCTGGACGATGCGGGCAACTTCTTTTTCAGCAGTCCGCAGGACAACAACGATGTCCCGGGCGATTGGGGGCCGTCTGACAACGATCAGCGGCACCACCTGGTCGCAAGCGGATCGACCGCGCTGGGACCGCTCACGGGCTGGTCAGCCGCTGCGCCGTGGCAGGTGAGTTACGTGCTCGCCTTTGCGTCGGCGCCGCCTTTTAACATCCAGACGGGTACCGATCGCAATCAAGACACCAACGTGAACGATCGCCCGGTCGGCGTGGGCCGCAACAGCGGTCGCGCCTGGGCATCAGCGGCGCTCGACGTGCGTCTTTCCTGGCGGGGGTCCGTGAATGGCCGTCTCACGATCGAGGCGATGGCTGAAGCGTTCAATGTGCTGAATCGCGTCAATCTCCGAAATCCGAACAACACGTTCGGGCCGGGCGCCGCGCCGCTGCCCGCGTTTGGCACGCCAACGGCCGCGGATGACCCTCGCCAGGTGCAGCTCGGGCTTCGCGTCAGCTTTTGACGGTGGCCGTACCCGCCGCGAACGCCGCCGCCTCCCTCGGTGACCAGAGCCACGCCGCACCGCGGACGCCACTGGAGTCGCCGTGCTTCGGCGAGACGATGCGCGTGTCGACGCGGTCGGAGAAGACGAAGGCGGGAAGCAGTTGCGGAACAGTCTCGTAGAGCGCGGAGACATTCGACATGCCGCCGCCCAGCACAATGGTGTCCGGATCGAGCACGTTCACGATCGTTGCCAGCCCGCGCGCGAGCCGGTTGGCATACCGATTCAGCGCCGCTCCCGCCGCCGTATCGCCTGCCGCGGCGCGCGCGACGACCGCGGCCGCGTCGATCGCGCTCTCCGTGAGACCTTGCGACGACGCAAAGTCGGCGGCGAGGCCGGTTCCTGAGATGAATGTCTCGAGGCAGCCGCGCTTACCACAGTAACAGGCAGGTCCCGGCCGCTCAGCGTCGGTCGGCCAGGGAAGGGGATTGTGGCCCCACTCACCGGCGATCGCGTTTGGTCCCGTCACGACGCGACCGTTGACCACGACGCCACCGCCGCATCCGGTGCCGATGATCACGCCGAAGACGACGCCGCTCGCCGCGGCCGCGCCGTCGCTGGCCTCCGACAGCGCGAAGCAGTTGGCGTCGTTGGCGAGCCGCACCGCGCGACCGAGGCGGCCCTCGAGATCGGGGCCGAGCCGTCGACCGTTCAGCCACGTGGAGTTGGCGTTCTTCACAAGGCCGGTGGCCGGCGAGACGGCGCCCGGCATGCCGATACCGACTGTGCACGGTCGGCCGACCCCCTGGTCGGCGTGCTGGACGAGATCAGCGATGGCGTCGAGTGTGCCGTCGTAGTCGCCACGCGGCGTGGATCGGCGCTCCCGGAATGTGACGGCGCCGTCTTTGTCGAGCACAATCGCTTCGATTTTCGTGCCGCCGAGATCGATTCCTATGCGCATCACACGAGCGCTATGGCTGGAGCACGATCGTTGTGGCTTCGAACCGATCGGGCATCGAGACGACGACGAAGCCGCGATCGTCCAGTGACCATCCGGCGTCATTCCCAGCGGCCGCGCGCGAAACGCGTGCGCCGTTGACGGTGACGCGTGTCGGGGGCCGCGCCACCTGGATCGCCAGGCGCAGCGAACGCGCCGCCGGTCGCCACGGGCCGTCGGGCGCCGAGACGCTCACCTGCACTTGCGCGGTGCTTCGCTCCTGCGCGAACGTGCGGGTGACTCGTTGTCCCTTCTCGTAATCGAAACTCAGCCCATCGTCTTCGTAGAATGCTGACTCGCCGCGATCGGCGGCATACACATCGACGATGAGTGGCTGGCCCGACATCTCGCCGGTGTGCTGAACGACCGGTTGCCGGAACACGAAGCTCCCGCCGCGCGCAAACAGCGGAATCGTGCCGAGCGTCACCGGCATCGAGTGGCCACGTCCGCCTTCGTATGTCCGTCCCGTCCAGACATCGATCCACGTGCCCCTTGGCAGGTAGAACTCTCGAGTGGTCGCGCCCTCGCGGAGCACGGGCGCGAGGAGGAGATCCTGACCGAACAGATAGGCGTCGTCCATGCCGTACGTCGCAGCGTCGTCCGGATACTCCAGCATCAGCGGCCGCATGGCGGGGAGGCCCGTCACGGACGTGTCGTGCATGACGTTGTAGATGTGCGGCAGCAGTTCGTAGCGGATCTCGATCGCACGGCGATTGTACGCTTCCCACTGAATGCCGTATGACCAGGGTTCCTGGTCGGGAGTGCCGAACGCCGTGTGGGTGCGGAAGAACGGATAGAGGATGCCGCTTTGCAGCCAGCGCGTGTAGAGCTCTGGAGGGGGTGCTTCGGCGAAGCCGCCCACGTCGACGCCCACGAAAGAGAGCCCCGAGAGCCCCATGCCGAGCAGTGTCGGGATGGCGCCGCGCATTGCCGTCCAATCCGAGACATTGTCGCCGGGCCACTGGGCGGCATAGCGCTGGCCGCCCGCAAACGTTGCGCGAGTGAGGACGAACGGACGCTCGGTCGGTCGGAGCCGCTTCAGCCCGTCGTACGTGCCCTGGGTCATCAGGAGGCCGTAGACGTTGTGAAGCTCGCGGTGATCAGATGGCTGCCCGTCATTGTCGAATCGCACATCGAGGGGCATGGTGCCGCCGGGCGTGTCGAACACGGCCGGCTCGTTCATATCGTTCCAGATGCCCGCGACGCCGAGGTCGGCAAGAGGCTTGAATAGTGTTCCCCACCACTCCCGCGACTGCGGGCGACTGAAGTCGGGAAACACGCTCGGTGCGGGGTCCCTGTCGGCCCGCGCCGGCCATACGTTGCCTTCATATACGGAGCCATCGGGGTTCCTTGCGAAGTGGCCGCCGGAGATGCCCGAATCGTAGGGCACGGTGCCCGATTGCTTCTTGATGTGAGGGTCGACGATGGTGACAAGGCGCATGCCCTGTTTGCCGAGATCGGCGACAAGACGGCGGGGATCGGGAAAGCGCTCTTTGTCCCACGTGAACGGCGCGTAGCCTTCCTGATAGTGGATGTCCAGCCAGAGAACATCGGCCGGAATCCGGCGCTGACGGAAGTTGTCGGCGATGAAGCGGACAGTCGAATCCGGGTAGTAGCTGTACCGGCACTGGTGATAGCCGAGCGCCCACCGCGGCGGCAGCGGGAGTCGGCCCGTCAGATCCGTAAAGCGGCGGACGACGTCTTTGGGCGTTGGACCATCGATGACGTAGTAATCGAGTTCTCCGCCTTCGGCGCCAAATGCGAGGAGACCGGGCGAGGTGTGACCGATGTCGAAGTTGGTGCGAAACGTGTTGTCGAGAAAGATGCCGTGCGCGCGTCCCTTGCGCAGTACAAGGTAGAAGGGCACGCTCGCGTAGATCGGATCAGTGTCGGCCTCGTACGCGAACGTATCGCTGTTCCACATCGTCACGTTATAGCCGCCGAGCTGACGTCCTCGCTTGTTCAAGTGGCCCGTCTTCTCGCCGAGGCCGTAGATCTGATCGTCGTCGCTCAGCCGCTTCCAGACGCGCGTCCTGCTGCTCGAGAACGCCATGCCCTGCTCGGGATCGTCTACGTCGAGAACTGTGCCCGCGGTATCGGCGACCGACAGACGAAACGGGTTGTGCGCCATCGTGACCACGAGTCTGGACGTCCGCATGACAGAACGGCTCGCACCGATCTCGACGGCGGTGCCGGGTGCGCCGAGATCGTGACCGACGACCGCGTAGGAGTGATCGCGGCCGAGCGCCGGCTTCGGCGCGAAGCGGACGCGGATGATGTCGGGCGCGACAGCCGTGACGGCGATCGTGCCCTGCTTGTTGCGGAACGTCAGCGTGTCGCCCGTCCGGGTCGGCCGGGGCATCGAACCAATCGATGCCCATTGGGCGTCGGCCACGCCCGGCGCGAGGCCGAGCACGATCGTCAGGCAAATGGCGCTGCGAAGCACGGGGACCTCGAGGCTCTTGAACAACTCACGCCGGGTGCACTGGTTGATCCGCTCGCGCGAGCGCGCGAAGGATGGCGTCGCTGAAGAGCGGCACATCGTCCGGCTTGCGCGACGTGATGATGTTGCCATCCTCGACGACGGGCTTGTCGACGTAGAGGCCGCCGGCGTTCTTCACGTCGATGGCGATCGATGGCCAGCATGTCACCGTGCGGCCGCGCAGCGCGTTCACGGAGATGAGCAGCTGCGGCCCATGGCAAATCGCCGCCACGGGCTTGCCGGCGCCGACCATGTCGCGCACGAGGTCCACCATCGCATGGCGCATGCGCATGCGGTCCGGGGCGTGGCCTCCGGGGATGACGACGGCGTCGAAATCTTTCGCGCGCGCCTTGCCCGCGGCGAGATCCGCGGTGACATGGCCGCCGCGCCTGCCCGTGTAGGTCGCACCGGCAATCGGGCCGACGAGCACGACGTCGAGCCCGGCTGATCGCATCGCGTCGGCGGGCCCGGTGACAGCGGTGTCTTCGAACTCCTCCTCGACGAGGATCGCTACTCGTTTCCGATCGTGTTTCGCGCCGGGAGTCTCCACCTCGCTCATGCGGATCGTCCGCCTCCGGCCGGCAGTGTATTCCCTTTCCCGCCCAGGCTAAAGTTTGGTAGCCGGACCTTGCCCGAGCTAGAGCTCGGGCCTACGGCTATCCTTCTCGTGCTTCTCGATTTCTCCGCACGAGGCCCAAGCCTTTTCTCCGCACGTAGGCCCAAGCTTCGGCTTGGGCATCCCCGGCAGCCTGATCTCCAGCTCGGCTCCTTGCGATTTGCTCAACGCATTTTCTGCCCATAATGGCTTCATGCCGAATCGTTTGGCCGGTGAGAAGAGCCCGTACCTGCAGCAGCACGCGGAGAATCCCGTCGAGTGGTATCCCTGGGGCGATGAGGCGTTCTCGGCCGCGCGCGCCGCCGATAAGCCCATCTTTCTCTCGGTCGGGGTACTCGACGTGCCACTGGTGCCACGTGATGGCCCACGAGTCGTTCGAGAGCCCGGCCGTGGCCGAGGTGCTCAATCAGGATTTCATTCCCGTGAAGGTGGATCGCGAGGAGCGCCCCGACATCGACCGCGTGTACATGACGTTCGTGCAGGCGACGACCGGCGCCGGGGGCTGGCCGATGAGTGTCTGGCTCACGCCCGACCTCAAGCCGTTTTTCGGCGGGACGTATTTTCCTCCCGAGAGCCGCTGGGGACGCGCGGGGTTCGTCGAGGTGCTTCAGGCGATCGCGCGCGCGTGGCGCGACGACCGATCGCGCGTGGAGCAGTCGGCCGAGTCACTGGTCGGCGAGCTGCGTCGAGCCTCGTCCGGGCGGACGGCCACGGGCGACGATGTGGGTGTTGCATCGCCCGATACGCTCACGCGTGGCGTCCAGCAGTTCGAGCTCGCCTATGACCGCGGGCGCGGTGGCTTCGGCGATGCGCCGAAGTTTCCCAGGCCGAGCGAGCTGCTCTTCCTGCTGCGCGAACATGCCCGCAGCGGCCACGCCGCCGCGCGCGACATGGTGCTTCACACCCTTCGGGCGATGGCCCTCGGCGGCATGCGCGATCACGTGGGTGGCGGGTTCCATCGCTACTCGGTGGACGGCGACTGGCGCGTGCCGCATTTCGAGAAGATGCTGTACGACCAGGCGCAGCTCGTGCTGGCGTTTCTCGAGGCGGCGCAGGTCACGGGCGACCGTTTTTTCGCGCAGATCGCCGACGACACGCTGCAATACGTCTCGCGGGAGCTGACCAGCCCTCAGGGCGGATTCTATTCGGCCGAGGATGCCGACAGCGTGCCTCCGGACCAGGCCGGCCAGCCGCACGCGCACGCGGTGGAAGGTGCCTTCTACGTGTGGAGCGACGCCGAGCTCAGAGAGCTCCTCGGCGACGACTATCATGCCATGGCGCTTCGCTTCGGCGTCGAGGCGGCAGGCAACGCACCATCCGATCCGCACGGAGAGTTCACCGGCAAGAACCTGCTGTATTCGGCGCGATCGGTCGCCGAAATCGCGGGCACACTGAATCAGGCGCCGCAGGAGATCGTCGACGCCTTGGCCCGCGCGCGCATGGTGCTGTTCGAAGCGCGGCTCTCGCGTCCGCGTCCGCATCTCGACGACAAGATTCTGACGGCGTGGAACGGGCTGATGATTGCGGCGTTCGCGCGGGCGTCCCGCGTGCTCGGCGCCGAGCCGTTCGGGATGCAGGCCAGCGCCCGCGCGTATCGCACCGCTGCGAGCCGAGCCGCGCAGTTCCTGTTCGACGAGCTGTGGGATCCGTCGAGCGCGACAATGTATCGGCGCTTTCGTGGTGGAGAGCGCGGCATCAGCGGATACGCCGAGGACTATGCGGCGGCGACGTTCGGTCTCCTCGAACTGTTCCAGGCCGACGGTGGTGCGCGCTGGCTGGCGTGGGCCGAGACGCTGCAGGACGTGCTCGACGAACGCTTTTGGGACGAGGCTGGCGCCGGTTGGTTCAGCACTACCGGCGAAGATCCGACGGTGCTCCTTCGCTTGAAGGAGGACTACGATGGCGCGGAGCCGTCGGCCAGCGCGCTGGCGCTCTTGAACCTCCTGACCCTGACCCACCTCCGCCCGGACGCCGCGCGCACGGCGCGGGTCGAACGTGCGCTGGCGCGCTTCGGTCCACGATTGGGCGATCTGGCCCGCGGCATACCTCTCGTGGCGGCCGCGCTCTCCACGTGGCACGCCGGCGTGGGGCAGGCGGTCATTGTCGGACGCTCCGGCGCCCCCGATTTCGAGGCCCTTCAGAGCGTGCTGGCGTCGCGGTACCTGCCATTTGTCGTCACCGTGCCCGTGGATGTCGGCGGACGAGGCGCGAAATTGGTCGACCACTTGCCGTTTGTTCAGTCGATGTCAGCCATTGGGGCTGCCGCAACGGCTTACGTGTGCCGAAATTTCATGTGTCAGGCGCCGGCCACGTCGCCCGCGAGCCTGATGGCTGCGTTGGAGGCCGGTCGCGAGATGCGCCACGTGACGGATTGATACCGCATGGGCGGCATGAGGCAGGGTAGAATGGCGCGCCGCCGCCGCGGGAGTCGGCTCCCTGGTGCAATGGGCCGGTTACAATCGTCTGATGCGCATCGAGATTGAGGTCTGGCTACGGGGCCATGACTTTGCCACGACCGACATCGTCGACGCGCCACTGACCGTGCCGGAACGCTGGACCGATGGGGACGTGCGGATGTTGCTGGAGGAATTGCTGCGAGCGATCGACCGTGCGCGACACCCGGACGCCGATCGCGATCGGCCGGTGGCGCTGCGCGGGTTCAGTTGGATCGTGAGTCCGTTTGACGACGGCGGCTACACGGTTGCCGTCGAGATTCAGCTCGGAGCGGCGGCCGCGGGGCCATTCGCGATCGATCAGGCGACGTTGGAGCAGGCGATTGGCCGCGTCATGAAGGCGGATCGGGTGAAAGGACCCGACACGCATTCTGTTCACTGACGGTTCACACATGCTGAAGAGCCAACTTCATCACTTGCGCGGCGAGGCCATCACGTTGTGGCGGCTCGAGCGCGCCAAAGACAAGCTGCACTGCTTCATCGTCGAACCGCCGGGCGGCTATTGGCTGGCGGTGGAGCGGGGCGCCGATCTCGTCTTCAGCGAGACCCACCGCGAATTGGATCCCGCGTTGATGCGCGCCGACGGGTTGAAGTCGCCGCTCATCGTGGCGGGATGGGTAGAAGTTGGCGATCATTAGCGCTCCATTCGTTTGCGCGACACACCTTTCAATTTCAAAAATTCGAGGCCATCGTCATCCCGAGTCTGGACGAAGACTGAATGCGACGGGCTGACACGCCAGAGCACACAGCGGATGCTCGAGGAGACTCGGTTGATGAGGCGCCAGATGATGCCCAGGGTTTCCGCGTTGCTCGCCGGATTCGCGCTGTGCTCGGTCCTTCACGCCGCGAGCGCGATTGATGGCAAGTGGCAATTCAGCCTGCAGACCGACGGCGGTCCGCGTGAGGTTGCCGTTGAAATGAAGACCGACGGCGAGCAGGTGACCGGCACGTGGGCCACCACCGAGCTGAAGGGCACGTTCACGGACAACACGCTCGCGCTCAATTTTCCCCTGGCCTCCCCAGAAGCGGGCTTCACCGCGCCGCTGGCCGTTGACGGCACGCTCGAAGGCGACACGCTGAAGGGGACCTGGAAGTTCGGGGATTACGGCGGCACGTTCACGGCCGCGAAGCAACCTTAGCCGGACGATGACGGGCGCTGCCTGCAGCGCCCGTCGGTCGCGCGCCCGTGCAAAGCCGGGGTGGCGAAACTGGCAGACGCAGCGGACTTAAAATCCGCAGATCGCCTAGCAATTATGAGGGTTCAAATCCCTCCCCCCGGCACCATCCCTCGCGCCGCTCGGTCTGGTGCCAGTGTAGAGACTCAGGCGCACGGCCGTCGGCCTCCCGGCCTCGGCCTTGGGCTCAAATCCCTCCCCCGGCACTTCCCGTCGCTGCTCGGTCTGGTGCCAGGGTCGAGACTCAGGCGCGCGGCCGTCGGCCTCCCGGCCTCGGCCTTGGGCTCAGATCCCTCCCCCGGCACTTCCCGTCGCTGCTCGGTCTGGTGCCAGGGTCGAGACTCAGGCGCGCGGCCGTCGGCCTCCGGCCTCGGCCCTTGGGCTCAAATCCAACTACAACAGGAGGCTCGGGAAAATCATGGCTGACCTGAACGTTAAACCCAGCGTACGAGAGCGGATCAGCCGAGTCACTTCACGTCAGAGTGGCACCATACTGCGCGGCCATGACATCAGGCGCGAGGTTGGCCGGCCGCCAATCTTCGCGATGCACGATCATGAGCTGCATCCAGACGATGCATTTCCGTTTCTTTCGGCAGGGTGTTACTTTCTCGTGTTTCAGCCCAGGCGAATTCATGCGCTTCAATCCGGCTTTCCGACATGCCAAACGAGCCTCGACCCGCTCTTACGAGACTCGCCAGCCTGGCACAAGTGATCGAAGGATCTCTAGCTGACAAATACCAATCTCGCTTTGTTGCCGACGATACCGAGAATGGAAACAGAGAGTGACGGCTGCCATCAACGCCCGCAAGAGCACAGACCAGTCCGGCGTGAGCGACGAGCAGCGCTCCGTCGCGCGACACGGGTGTGAATTTTCCTCGTTGGACAATGAAGGAGCAATGAAACGATGAGCGATAAGCCCAAACCCACCCAAGCTGAACGTGACCTATGGGTGCAATGCTATGCCTCCGCATTGGCTGGGAGCGCTCACGAGGTGGCCGTGGGAACCAGCAGTGCAGAACGATCGGTGACCGCCGCCGCCCAAGTGGCGGATGCGACGGTCGACCTGATGCGTCAACGTCGCGCCAAGGGCGCTGGCGCTGGCGTATTTTTCGTGTAGCTGTGGGCCCGAAGGCCGTCGAGCGAGCAGGCGACGGCATGTGGTGTGCCGTCAACCATCAATTTCTGATCGAGGCGAGGCTGTGGTGGAGGAGAAGGATCCGACTGCACCTGATCCCGGCATTCGGCGGCCGCAGGCCTCGGCCTGGGCCTAGCGGGCAAGATTCCTTCCTAGGACACGCCGCCGAATCGAACCAGGCGCGACGATGAGCTGGAGGGGGCGTTCATTTTGGGCCGATTTTGGGGGCTGCGGCCGCCACTTTTTGGCGAGGACAGCTCAGCAACGGCCGTGCAATAGTGGAAAGACCTGCGGGAAATGCGAATTTACCACTTGTGAACACGATTACGGCGCGAATCCGCAAAACCCACTACTGAAACGATTTGCCCGCACCGCCCCACGCGAAGCTAATGCAATTAGTGCTTGACGGTAATACCAATCGGTCGTTAGGATTCACCGTCGCGCTTGTGCGAGTCGACGAAACGCCGCCTTCCCCCAAGTTGGTCCTGACGGCCAACGCGCGTGGCAGCTCCGAGTGCGAATCCACTTCGGACGCCGCCTCTTCCCTCGCGTTTTACTTGCGGCGCCTATCGATCAGCGGCGACTACAGGAGGCGGATTATGTTTCGGCTTAGAGGACCGCTTTTCGGTCCACGCCCGCACATCGCGGTTGCATCCCTTGTCGTCGCGTTTTCGTTGCTCGCCCCACGTCTTTCGTCGGCGCAGGCCGTGTACGGCAGCGTCGCCGGCACCGTCGCGGATGAAAGCGGTGCCGTACTTCCCGGTGTCACCGTCACCGTCACGAGTCTCGAGCGAAAGACAGTCGACACGGTCGTCACGAACGAATCGGGCAATTTCTCGAAAGAGCGGTTGCTGCCCGGCAACTACGAGGTCAAGGCCGAGCTCTCCGGTTTCAAGACCGCGATTGTGCCAACGGTCCAAGTCAGCGTCGACACCCAGACACCCATCAATCTCAAACTGGCCGTAGGCCAGCTCACCGAGACGGTGGAGGTCACTGGTGGATCCCCGCTTCTCAAGACCGATCGCGCCGACGTGTCGACCACCTTCGATCAGCGGCAGTTGACCGAAGCACCCGTGCTCGACAGGAACTTTACAAAGTTCATCCTGCTCACCCCAGGCGCCCAGCAGCTCCCTTGGCAGCACGCGGCCTCGGAAAATCCACAGGGTTCAACTCAGACGATGGTGAATGGCCAGAGCTTCAGTGGCACCGGCTATCAGCTCGACGGCACCGATAACCGTGATCCGATTCTGGGGATCATCGTCATCAACCCGAACCTTGAATCGATCGGTGAAGCCAAGATCACGTCACAGAACTACGACGCAGAATTCGGCCAGGCGACGGCCGGGGTTGTGTCGGTGCAGACCAAGTCGGGCACCAACGAATTTCGCGGCAGCGCGTTCGAGTTCTTCCAGAACGACAGGTTCCAGGCGAGGAACCCGTTCACACAGCCAACCAAGGCCAGCCTGCCGGAGACGAAGCGCAACCAGTTCGGCGTGGCCATTGGCGGGCCAATCATGAAGAACAAGTCGTTTTTCTTCGGCGACTACCAGGGGACGCGCAGCTCGGTGGGCGGCTCGGTTCTGCGGTCCGTGCCGACGGCGCTGGCACGAACCGGCAACCTCAGCGAGTACGGCGTCAACATCTACGATCCGACGAGCAGTGCGAACCCTGCCGCGCGAGCGCAGTTCGCAGGCGCCGTGATTCCCAGCGGTCAGCTTTCGCCACAGGCGCTGTCGCTCCTCGGCCTCATTCCTCTCCCGAATCTGCCGGGCCGGGAAAACGGCACGCGTGACAACTTCCAGGCTTCGGGCGCCGAAACCTTCGATGCGGATCAGTTCGACGGACGCGTCGACCATCGCTTGAACGAATCGACGAACATCTTCGGCCGGTATAGCCGCGGCAAGTTCACGCGCAACGGTCCGACGGCATACGGGCAGGGTGGCGGACCGTTTTTCGTCAGCCTTGGCGGTGTTTCGGACGTCAAGAACCAGAGCCTGGCTCTCGGCGTGGACAAAACGCTTTCGCCGAGCCTGCTTGCCGATTTCCGGTTTGGCTGGTTCGAATACGACGTCAACGTGCTGCCGTTTGACTTCGGCACGACCCCCGCGGCCGACGCGGGCATCCCCGGGCTGAACTTGGACACGACGTTCACCTCCGGGCTGCCGTCCTTGTTCATCGGGGGGAACGACAGCTCGTCGCCCAGCGCGTTCGAGGCGGGATCCGGTCTTGGTGTCAATCAGTGCAATTGCCCCCTGGCCCAGAACGAAAAGCAGTGGCAGCTCGTCGGCAACCTCACCAAGCTTCTGGGAAACCACAGCTTCAAGTTCGGCGTCGACGTCCGGCGCGCGTACAACCTGCGCGTCCCGTCGGACGCCCATCGCTCCGGCCAGCTGACGTTCAGCGGCGATCGCACCTCGCTCGCCGGCACCGGCGGCCTGGGGTTGGCGACATTCCTCCTGGGCGACGTGACGTTTTTCGAGCGCTACGTCAGCCCGAACACCAATGCCCGGGAGCGGCAGTGGCGCCATTTCTATTACGCGCAGGACACGTGGCGTGCGACCCCCAAGCTGACGCTCAACTACGGCGTGCGGCTCGACGTCATCAACCCGCAGACCGTGAACGAGGCAGGCAACGGCGGCTGGCTGGATCTCAACACGGGCAAGATTCTCGTTGGCGGCGTCGGGGACGTCAATCTTGCCGGCAACGTCGAGAACACCTTGAACTGGGCGCCGCGTGTTGGCGTGGCGTATCAGCTCGACGAGAAGACGGTTATTCGCGGCGGCTACGGTCGCTCGTATGACATCGGTGTCTTCGGCTCGCTGTTCGGGCACAGCGTGACGCAGAATCTGCCGGTGCTGTCGGTCCAGCAGCTCAACGCCGCGTCCAGCTTCGATCGCGTGTTCACGCTGAGTAGTGGGCCGCCGGATCCGCAATTCCCGGCCGTACCATCGAATGGCGAGCTTACGCTGCCTAATGGCGTCTTCAGCCGTGCACTGCCGCCGAAGCAGCGCCCCCCGTCAGTAGATGCATTCAACGCGACGCTGCAGCGACAGCTCAGCGACGTGATGTCGGTCGAAGTCGGGTACGTGGGCAACCGCGGCGTTCACGCGTTTGTCGGAGACGGTCCCGACGTCAACGTCAACGATCCGACGCTTCAAGGCTTCCCGAATATCCCGCGCGACCAGCGCCGGCCATTCTTCGCTGGCCAGTTCCCAACGACGGTCGGTGGATACGGCGGAGCGTTCGGATGGACCCAGAACATCGGCTTCTTCTGCAACTGCGGCAAGAATTGGTACGATTCGCTGCAAACGCGCCTCACCCGGCGATTCTCGGACGGCTACTCGTACCAGCTCAACTACACATGGCAGAGAGCCAGGCAGGAGGAGGGGTCGTACTTCTTCTACGACCGCAACCTGCAACGAGGCCTCACGGGCTTCGACAGGACGCACACGCTGAACGCGATCCTCGTCTACGAGCTGCCGTTTGGTAAGGACAAGAAGTGGGGGAACGATTGGTCGCCGATCACAAATGGCATTCTGGGCGGCTGGCAGTTCAACGCGAGTCAGACGTTTCAAAGCGGACTCCCGTTCGATGTCTGGTACGCGGGCGCCAGCAACGACCGCGACGTGGGGCCGAATCGTCCCAACATCAGCGGTGACATCACGATCAATGGTGGGCAGGACGAGTACTTCGACGGGACGGCGATCGGAGACTCGGGTAGCCCCTACACGCGTCCGGCTCCTGGGACCTTCGGCAACATGGAACGGAACTCGTTGCGCGGTCCGCGATATCGCGTCACCAACGCATCCATGTTCAAGCGGGTATCGGTTGGCGGCGCACGCGCCCTCGAGTTCCGGGTCGAAGCCGTGAACCTCTTCAACAACGTGAACCTGGGCAACCCGAACAGTGAAATTGGATCGCCGGGAAGCCCGAGGCCCGATGCCGGTCGCATCAACTCGACGGTGTATGGCAACGGCGATTTGCAGCGGAATTTCCAGTTCGCGGTGAAATTCCAGTTCTAGTTAGTGCGTTGTGCTCTGTGCGTGGTGCGTGGTGCTGCTCAGCACCTCCACCACGCACGCGGCACGTGGCTGCCGGGTATCACGAACCTGGCGCCAGGGCCCAACCTCACACTGCTCGCAGTACAATCCGATTTGTGAGGTTTGCCTCTCTATTCGGCGTGCTCGTCCTCGTCAGCCTCCATCCCGCCTACTCTCAATCACGCGTTTCCTCCGCCGCCACTGCTTCCGAGGCCGAAAGCCTGGTTCTTGACGGGATCCGTCTGCTCAGAGCCGAACGATTGGACGAGGCACACGCCCGGTTCGCTGAGGCCGCCGCTCGCAAGCCGTCACTGGCCACCGCGCACTATTTCCTGGGATTCGTGCTCGAACGACGACGCGATCTCGAAGGCGCCGTGAGGGAATACGAGCAAGCGCTCGCAAGAGACCCGAAGATGGCCGAGGCACACGATCGTCTTGGCTTCGTGATTGGCCTTCAAGGCGATACGTCGGAGGCGCTATCGCGCTTCGAACGCGCCGCCATCCTGAATCCCGCATTGTTCGATGCGCAGTATCACCTTGGCGTCACACGGTGGCTGATGCAGGATGCGGCCGGCGCGCTCGAGCCGCTGCGGGCCGCTGTCGCCCTTCAGCCGAAGAATCCCGAAGCCCAGTACTACCTCGGGGTCGTTCTGCGCCGGGAGGGTCAGCTCGACCCTGCAATCGAGCGATTCCGAACGGCCACCGAGCTCAATCCGACCTTGGCTGTCGCCCACACCTATCTCGGCATCGCGCTGCGCGAGCGCGGCGACGTGGACGGCGCCATCGCGGCCCTTCGCCGATCCGTGGAGCTCGACCCGAAGAGTTTCGATGCGCTGAACGGTCTGGGCCTCGCGCTCATGCAGCGATGGCGACGCGGAGGAGCGCGTCTGTCCACGTTCGAAAAGCTGGTCGCGGCGCATCCCGACCAGGCCACCGCGCGGCTCAATCTGGGCACCGCGCTGATGCAGAAAGCCGATCTCAAAGGCGCCGTGGCCGTGTTGCGAGCGCTGACGGCGGATCGTCCCGACTACGCCGAAGGCGTTCTACAACCTCGGCACGGCGTTGAAACAGCAGGACGATTTCGAAGGGGCGGAGCGCGCGCTGCGCGAGGCGGTGCGGCTCGATCCGCAGATTGCCGGATGCACACTACACGCTCGGCGTCGTGCTGTGGCAGACTCGGCGGCTGCCGGAAGCGGCCGACAGCTTCCGGGCGGCGATAGCGGCCAAGACCGGGCTACGTGCAGGCGCACTTCATGCTCGGCACGATCCTGCGGCAGCAGGGCGACGTGGCGGCTGCTCTGACAGAGTTCAGAAAAACGATCGAGCTCGAGCCGCAGGCACCAGAGGCGTACCTGAGCATCGGACAGATCTTGCAGAGGCAGGGCGACCAGGCCGGCGCGGCCACGGCATTATGCCGAAGCAGATCGCCTCAACAAGTTGAAAGCGAATCAGCAGTCGGCGCAGTTTGCGCTCAGCGTCGCGCGCGAGCGACTGAAGCGCGGCGACATTGCTGGTGCTCTGGAACGGTTGCGCGAGGCCGTGCGGCTGGATCCCTCGAGACGCCCAGGCGCAGTGGACCTGCGCCGCTTGCGCTGAAGGCGAAGGGCGACGCGAAGGTGCGCGGCAGCACCTCGATGAGGCGAAGCGACTGGATGGCCGAGTTGCCCTGCAGCAGCCGTAGCGTGGCGCGCGAACCTCGCTGCCGGGAGGCGGCATTTGCGATCGACGGCAATGTTGGCCGGCGTTGTGCTCGCAAGCCGACGATCGGGATTTTTCGTTCCGGTTGCTCGGACGCGAGGCCGGCCTGACGGGCGGTGACGGTCTTTGGCGGGAAGACGTCGAACCGCTATCTGCTCGAGACGACGGGCTCGGGCGTCGCAATGCTGGACTACGACGGGGATGGACCTCGAGGATCTGTTCTTCGTCAACGGCACGACACTGGAGGGGTTTCCAAAAGGGGAGGAACCGCGACCGCATCTCTATCGCAACAAGAACAACGGCACGTTCGAGGACGTTACAGAGGCTGCCGGGCTTCGGACACAGTGGGGCTGGGGGCAAGGCGCGTGCGCGGGCGACTACGATAACGATGGCAACGTCGATCTCTTTGTCACGTACTACGGCCACAACCACTTGTTTCGAAATACCGACGGCCGCTTCGAGGACGTCACCGATTCGCGCTGGCGTCGGCGAACCCAGCGACACGGTGGGGCACCGGGTGTGCGTTTCTCGACTATGACCGCGACGGACGTCTCGACCTGTTCGTAGCAAACTACATCGAACTCGATCTGGCGACCGCGCCAACTCCCGATTCCGGCTTATGTCGCTTCAAGGGGGTGCCGGTCGCATGTGGTCCTCCTGGGCTCAAGGGAGGCAGGAACGCACTCTTTCACAATCGCGGGGATGGCAGGTTCGCGGATGTCTCGGAGGCCTCCGGGATACTGAAATCAAACGGGACGTTTGGATTGGGGGTCTCGACGCTCGACTTCGACAACGACGGATGGGTCGACCTCTACGTCGCGAACGACTCGAATCCGAGCGCGCTCTATCGCAACCGCCACGACGGCACCTTCGAGGACATCGGCGTGCGTGCCGGCTGTGCCTACAGCCAGGACGGTAAGCCGCAGGCCGGCATGGGCGTCGGCATCGGTGACTTCGATCGCAACGGCTGGGTCGACATTCTGAAGACCAATTTTGCGGGCGACACAACCTCGCTGTATGCGAACAGCGGCGGAGGGTTTTGCGAGGACCGCACGTTCGACGCCGGTCTGGGTCTCAACAGCCGATGGCTCGGATGGGGCGCCGGCTTCGCCGATTTCGACAATGATGGCTGGCTCGATATCTTCCTGACAAATGGCCACGTGTATCCGGAAGTCCGACAGATTCGGACCGAGGCCGGCTACGAACAGCGCAAGGTTGTTTATCGCAATGTGTCGGGTCAGTTCGACGACGTCAGCGAACGTCTTGGGCCGCCCGCCACGACGCCGAAGGCGGGACGCGGGACTGCGTTCGGCGATCTCGACAACAACGGCACGGTCGATGTGGCCATCAACAACGTGCACGATACGCCGGACGTCTTCCTGACGACCGCACCACCCGATCATCATTGGATGCTGATCCGGCTGGTCGGCACCCGGTCCAATCGGAGCGCGATCGGCGCACGAGTGCGAATCGTGACGGGCGAGACCACACAGCTTCGCGAGGTCCAGGGTGGCGGCAGCTACCTGGCGCAGAATGATCTGCGCGTCCACGTCGGCCTCGGCGCTGCTGAAGTCGTCGATCGGATCGAAGTGCGTTGGCCGAACGGGCTCGAGGAGCGCTGGTCCACGGTGAAGGCAAATCAGATACTGACCTTGACCGAAGGCGAAAGCCCTAAATTGGGGACTGCTTCCGCCCAATAAGGCGAACCGGGACTCCCCAGTCCGTTCCCCGCTCGCGGTCACTACCAGATGTTGTGTCGGGGACAGTCCCCTGTTGAGAGGCTGTTGGAAAGTTGTGGAAATGATGTTGGGCGCGATGCTGTTCGTGGTCACGTTGCAGGTGGTGCCGGCGCCGACCGATCTCGCGACGAGGCTCTCCGAGATCAGAGCGCTACTCAATGCCGGGCAGTTCGAGCGCGCGTTGGAGCAGGTGAAGCAGCTGCCAGCAGATGACATCCGGGTGCGCTATTTGACGGGCGTCGCCTACTACCATCGCGACGATCCGGCCCAGGCCATCGATGCGCTCGAGCCGGTGGCCCACCAACTTCCGGAAGGGTCAGTCGAGCGTAAGGAGGCGATCCAGGTACTCGGGCTCTCTTACTATCTCGCGGGCCGACTGGCCCAGGCAGTGCCGCTCCTCGAGGAAACCAGGGCGTGGGCCACCGAGAACATCGAGCTCGCGCAAGTGCTCGGCATGGCCTACATCCAGACCTCGCGCCCGGACAAGGCGCGCGAGGCGCTGGCGGCGACCTTCGGGGTCGCACCGGAGTCGGCCGCAGCCCATCTCTTCGCGGCACAGATGATGATACGCGTCGAGTTCCACGAAGCGGCCGAGGCCGAGATCAAGAAAGGGCTTGCCCTCGATCCTGCGCTGCCGCGTGCAAACTTCCTTCTGGGCGAAATCGCCGTGCATTGGGCGCGGGTCGACGAAGGCATCGCGTTGTTTCGCAAAGAGCTGGACGTCAACCCGCTCGACGCGATGGCGCACTATCGCCTGGGAGAAGCGTACGCGCGTCAGCAGAAGTGGGATCTCGCCATCCCCGCGCTCCAGCGGTCGCTCTGGATCAACCCGTACTTCAGCGGCCCACACATCGTGCTCGGACGTGCCTATCTTGCGAAGGGCCAGCCGGCGATGGCCGAAGGGCTGCTTCGCCGTGCCGTCGACTACGATCCCAACAACAAATCGGCGCACTACCTTCTCGGCCAGACGCTGCAGAAGCTCGGACGCGCAGACGACGCCGCGCGCGAGTTCGAGACGGCGTCGAAGCTGACCGAGACGCAGCAGCGCTGACTGGCCACGGCGGATTGGGGATTGCGGATTGCGGATTGCGGATTGCGGATGGGACTTGAGCGTGAAGCACATGCCGTGTCTTGCGATCGTGGGTCTCCCGCCGTCGCAGGGCGACGCAGCGGCCGGCATACCTGGCGTTCGGCCGCTCAGGTATCCGCCACGGACAGGTCTTACGGCAATGTGGGCCCGCGTTAGCGAATCATCGCAGCGGCAGCAGCACGTCGCGCCGCACGTATGCGTCGGGATTACCCTCGAACGCAATTTCGAGTGTGGGATCCGCGCCTTCGGCGGCGAGGCGTCTGACCCCGACCGGCAGCGCACCCAGTCCACGTCGTGAGCGCAGTCGGACGATGTGCCGCGTGCCTCCGGGCGCCTCGAGGCGCAGCGCGAGGCCGTCGGAGCCCGCTCGCGATCGCAGGATCCGCAGACCGCGGCTTGCGGCCCCCGCCGGCACCGACTCGATCGCGCGATACACGTCCGAACCGTCGCGAATGGAAAACACAACGCTCGTCTCTGGCATCGTCGGCGTGATGTGCACGAGCGCGCGACGAACGTCGCCGCTCACGCGGGGTTCCTCAAGGACCAGCCGCCGGCCGTTGGCGCGCACGCCGAGGACGGCCCCGTCGGCCGGCACCGCGACCCCGAGGGCGATCTTCGCGCTCGCGAGATCCCCGCGCGACCTGATGGTGTAGGTCCACTCACCGGCGCGTCGGGTGCAGGTCAGATCGATCTGTCCATTCCCTACCCGCACATGGCGCAGCGCGAACGTCGACCAGTTTGCGGGTACCTGAGGCGCAATCGTGATCGTGCTTGCGCCTGTCGCATCACGCGAGCGCTCGAGCCCGAAGAGTCCAGTGAGGACCGGCGACACGACCATCGCCTCGGACCAGACCTGGTGATGGGAGGAGCGGCCGAACGGCGCCTGGAAATCGCCCGAGAGCAACTCCGTGACGTAACCGAGCGCATTGGCGTCGGTCAGGAGCGCGTTGGCCATCAGCGCCTGATACCCGACGTGCGGTCGTCCGTAGCGATACGCGCCGACCGACGCCCATCCGGTGAAGAGCGGCCAGACGGATCCGAAGTGGTAGGAAAGCGGATCGTAGAGACGGCTCCGATTCGAAAGGAGGCGTTGACCCCAGTCGGTCGCGAGCGCGCCGCCGCCGATCGAGTCGAGCTCAGCGTCTGCACGCGCAGCGATCGAGGACCCGCCACCAGAGGGGCACGGCGGTCAGCACGGTACGCTCGTCATAGAGGCGTGCCTCCGCGATGGCATCGAGCCCCTGCTGGCGTCGTTCGCGTCCCGGACCAGGCTCCGCGAGAATGCGCTCGGTCCGCGGAAGCTTGGTCGCATACGCGTAGGCGTGTGTGGGCGCCTGCCAGAAGATCTCTTCGATGGCTCGCCGCGTGCGTTCCGCGCCGGCAGTGGCCGCCTTCGACGTCGCCGCGTCGCCCATCGCGTCTGCCATCAGCGCGAGGCCTCGCTGCGCTTCAACCCAGACGCCTTGCAGATAGATTTCCTCGTGCGGCGGTGACAGGGCGCCGCCTTCGACCCAGCCGTGCCCCACCTTCGTGTTTTCGATCAGCCCATTGCCGTCAGTGTCGGTCGCGGCAGAGAAGCGCCACGCCTTCACGAGCGACGGCCACGCCTCTTTTAGAAAAGCCATGTCGCCGCGCGCACGCCAGTCGTCCGCGTGACCGACGATATAAAGGGGCGTCGCGTCGGCGCTGGCCCACGCGTACGGGTACGCGGTGAACCACGGAAGGAGCGACGCGCTTTGCGAGATCTCGTGCGGAATCTTGCCGTCCTCCCGCTGGAACTTCCGGAGAAACGTCAGCGCGGCGGGCGTGGTGTCGACATCGCCTGCCGCGTTGAGGGCGAAGGTCGTCCAGATGGCGTCCCGTCCGAAGAACCAGGCGAAGCCGGGCCGCTCGCTCTCGCCCGACGTGCGGAAGCCCGCGATGAGCCCCGTGCCGAGAAACGGGTTCGTGGCCACGCCCTTATCGACGCCGATCTTCGCCCATCGATAGAACGTATCGAGGCGGGGGTCGGGCGTTGAGATGTCGACCGTCTCATCGAGCAGACGTTTATAGTGGGCGACATTTCGCTCGAACAGCGCTGGAACGTTCGCAAGGACATGCTCGTAGGTCGCGCGCGCCTCGGCGACGCCCTTGACGCTGCCCGTGATGACAATGGGCATGAGCGTCCGAGTGAAGTCGGTGGTGCCCGCGTCGATGGCGAAGCGAACAGGTTCGTCTCGAGGCTCCTCCTGATACGGCATGATGGAGCCTTCGCGCGCCGCCGGCGACCCGATCATGCCCGCAAACCTGCCGCTCTCTTCCGAGATCTCATAACTCTCGTCGTCGCATTCCACCCGATGTTGCCGGTCTGGAGTCCCGCCGGCCACATCAGGCGCAGGCGTTGACGAAACGAGACGCTCACGCTGAGCGGAAGAGTGGAGTTGATGTCGAGCAGCATCACCAGCGCAGGTTCGTCGATGGGAGCAAATGCGACGGCGCGCGCCGTGAACGCGGCGTGCGAGTAGGTGAGCGTCGTGGCTTCGGGCGTGGCCTTGAGACCGGCGAGGATGTCGCTGCCCGCGGATTTCCAGCGGATAGCCCTCGAGTGTGAAGCCGAGCTGCAGGTCATCCACGAGCTTCAGCGGGATAGACCCATGCTTCGAGGCCGCGATGCTCATAGCCAAAGAACGCGGAGCGGCGTCCCACAACGTCCAGGAACGCGCCACTTCTCGACGGTCGTTCGAGTACCAGGCCCGTGGACGGGCCACTCGAATCGCGGCACGCCGCCACGCCGTGCGCTGTCGTTGTCTTCAGTCGTTCCGTTCCCCAGCAGGGCGAGAACGGTCGCGGCAGCAAGCACCTTGATGCCCGAGCTAATGAGGCCCGCGTGCCGCCAAATATGTAGCGCGGACCTTCAGGTCCGCGAATTTCCGCGTCGCTGTCCTGCCGGAGCTGAAGGTCCGGCCTACATGCACCTTTTTCGAACGCTACGTACATTGCGGGATGTCGTGATGCGGGACCTCGTTCGCTCATGAATCCTCCCGACGCGAAGTCTATGGCACCGCAAGGGCGCGCTGCTAGAATCCCTTCGTGACATTCGTCCGGCCGTCGATAGCGCTCGCGTTCGCCATCTTGTCGACAGTCGGTGGGCCGCGCCAGGGCGCGTCTTCGGCCGGAGCCGTCACGTTCGTCGACATCGGTCCACGGGCGGGCCTGACGGTGCCCTCAACCTACGGGGCCCTCCAGCAGAAGCGCTTCATCATTGAAACCAATGGCGCGGGCACGGCCTGGATCGACGTCGACAACGACGGATGGCTCGACGGGCTCGTGCTTGGCGGAAGTCGGTTGCTCGAGGGCAAGCGGGTCGAGGATCCGGCGGTAGCGGCCCAGGGCCCGACGACCCGACTCTATCGGAATCGACGAGACGGCACATTCGCCGACATCACTGCCCGGTCAGGACTCGGTCTGTCGGTCTGGGCGTCCTCGGTGTGCGGCGGCGACTATGACAACGACGGCCGGGTAGATCTGTTCATCACGTCCTTCGGGCAGAACCGCCTTTTCCGCAGCGTCGGCCAGGCGCGGTTCGAAGACGTTACGGCTCGCCTGGGGCTGCCTGCCGGCGGGCCGCCGCGCTGGGGATCGGGCTGCTCGTTCCTCGATTTCGATCGCGACGGCCGATTGGACTTGTTCGTATCGAATTATCTCGTGTTTGATCTCGCGACGGCGACCGAGCCGGGGCAAGGGGTCAATTGCCTGTGGAAGGGGATTCCCGTCAACTGCGGACCCAAGGGACTGCCCACCGACACGAATCTGCTGTTCAGGAATACCGGCACCGCGTTTGTCGACGTGTCGGCATCATCGGGCATTGCGCGAGTGACAGGACGCTACTCGATGACAGCACTGGCCGCTGACTTCGACGACGATCGCTGGGTCGATCTCTACGTTGCGTCGGATTCCACCGCGGCGATCCTCTATCGCAACAATCACGACGGCACGTTCACCGACGTGGCGATGCCCAGCGGAGCCGCGCTCAGCGAGAACGGCATGGCACAGGCCGGCATGGGCGCCGCGACCGGAGACTTCAGCGGAGACGGGCGACTCGACCTGCTGAAGACCCATTTTGCAGACGACATTCCGGCGCTCTATCGTGCGACCGGGAACGGCACCTTCGAGGACGTCTCGACGGCGGCCGGCCTCGCCGTCCAGAACCGGTATGTCGAGTGGGGCGCGGCGATGGCGGACTTCGACAACGACGGCTGGCAGGACGTGTTATATGTGACAGGAAACGTCTACCCGGAAGTCGAGCGGCTGTTCCCTCGCTACCCTCACAAAGGCCCTCGTATCTTCTTTCGCAATCGAGGCGACGGCACGTTCGAAGACGCCAGCGCGTCCGGCGGCAGCGGTCTGACGACACCAAAGTCCAGCCGTGGCGCCGCATTTGGAGACGTCGACAACGACGGCGATCTCGATGTGCTCGTGATGAACATGAACGAGCCGCCGTCGCTCCTGCGGAATGACTATCGCTGGACCAAATCACTGGCTTGCCGTAGCGCTGGAAGGCACGAAGTCCAATCGGAACGGGCTCGGCGCAACGGTGCGTGTTACGGCGGCTGGCCGTACGCAGGCACGCGCGGTCTTGAGTCAGTCCAGCTATTACTCGATGGACGACTTCCGGGCGCACTTCGGCCTCGGCTCCGAGGCCACGGTCGCACGCATCGAGGTCTTCTGGCCGAGCGGATCGACTGATTCCGCCGTGAACGTCTCCGCGGACCGGCTCGTGAGATTCCGCGAGGGCCAAGGCCTCGTAGAGGGCGTTCGCCGTCCTACAGCAGCATCGCCGCCACGGTGAAATAGAACACGAGGGTGGCCACGTCGGTCAGCGCCAGGACGATGGGACCCGCCGCGATCTTGGGATCCGCTTTCAGCGCTCGAAGGCCCGAGGGAAGGATCACGCCGAGCAGGCACGCCGTGATCATCGACAAGGTGATGGCGCCCGTCAGCACGCCGGCGACGAACCAGTTCCGCTGCCACAGCCACGCGACCATCCCGACCACTCCACCGCACGACAGGCCCAGCATCGTCGCCGTGATTCCCTCCTTGACCACGTTCCGGGCGAAGGGCCGCCATTGGAAGTCGCCGCTCTGAAGGTTCTGCAGCGTGAGCGTGACCGACTGAATGCTGACGCTCTCGGCCAGGGCGAGGATGACCGGGATGAAGAGCGCGAGCACCACGGCTACCGCCAGCATGTGTTCGTACCGGCTCAGGAGAAATGCGCAGATGAGACCGCCGCCGACGTTGCACAGGAGCCACGGAAAGCGGTCCTTGAAGCTGCTCCAGGGCGTGAGCGAGTGCGTGGCGTGGATGCCGATGAGCTGAAAAATCCCTTCGAACGACTGCTTCGCCAGAGCCAGCACGTCGTCCGTGAACGAGGTGACATCCACCACGCCCACCAGCTTTCCGTCATCCTCGACCACGGGGAAGGCAAGGAATCGTCGATTGACAAAGTACTCGGCCGCCACGAGCACGGTCGCCCAGGACGGGATCGCGACGACGTCGGTGATCATGATGTCGGCGATGTGACCCTCCACGGGGTTCGTCAGCAGCCGCCGGATTGGCACGACGCCGACGAGACGCTCCTTGTCGTCGACCACATAGCAGTACAGGATGATCTGCGTGGACGGCAGCCCGCGCGCCTTCTCCAGGGCCGCACCGATAGTGTCATCGGGCCTCAGAATCAGCGGCGCTGGATTGACGTGGGCGAGAATGGGATCGTACAGCTGGTCTGGGTTGATCGGGGGCGTGGACATCGCGTCTCTTATACCCCATGCGCTGCTTCCGCGGCCAACGTGTGGTCGGACCTTATAATTCCGCGCATGTATCTTGGTACGGTCGAACGCAATCATACGAAGCTGGCGTGGCGATGATGCGCCGGCCCTCGCCCGGCACGCGAACAACTTGAAGATCTGGGCCAATGTGCGCGATCGATTTCCCTCGCCCTATACGCGCGATGACGCCGAAAGCTGGGTGCGGCACTGTGCCCGGGCCGCGCCTGCGACGGACTTTGCCATCGAGGTCGACGGCGAAGCTGGTGGTGGCATCGGGGTGGTCCTGCACGACGACGTAGAGCGCGTGTCGGCCGAACTCGGATTCTGGCTGGGCGAGGCGTTCTGGGGACGCGGCGTCATGACCGACGCCGTGATCGCGTTTGTGCCGTGGGCGTTTCAGCAGTTCGATTTGACGCGCATCTACGCCAACGTGTTTGCGTTCAACGTCGGGTCCGCGCGCGTGCTCGAGAAAGCGGGCTTCGTGCGCGAAGCGCGGCTTGCGTCGCGCCGTGATCAAGCAGGGCGAAGTGCTCGACGAGTGGCTCTACGCGCAGATTCGAGATGATCTGCTGAATCGCAATCAGGGCGAGGGCGGCGCTGATTCGAGATAGCGGAGCCAGCGCTCGACCAGTGGCGGCACCGGGCTGTTCGCTGCGCGCAGGCGGGCGCCGAGATCCTTGAGACGGGGGAGCGCGGATCGCTGCTCCGCAGGCGGCTGGCTCGCAAGGCTCGCAAGCGCGAGATTGACGGCGAGCGCGAGGATCTCCGGATCGGCCGGTGACCGTTCGATGGCCGGCAACAGGCCCTTCAGCGCCTCCTCGGGGTGCCCTGCCGCCGCGCGCGCCAGCGCAGCGCGGACGACGAACCGGTCATCGTCCGGCCACTTGGAGCCCGCCTCGTCCAGAACGCCTGCGGCGCCCTCGGCGTCGCCCATCCGCAGATAGCCGTCGGCCACGAGGACGAAGACCTCCGGAGACGCGTCGTCGGCTATCAGAGAGGTCTGCCACGCGGCGACCGCTTCCTTCATCTTCCCACCGCCGGCGTAGCAAGCGCCCAGATACAGAATTCCCGCCAGGAAGTCCGGAGACGCGCGCACCGACGCGCGAAACGCCTTTGCGGCGTCCTCGAGGGCACCCGTCTTCAGGAGTGCGAGCCCTCGCAGAAATGCGGCCAGCAGCGATTGGTCCTTGCGCGGGCAGCACGAGCCTGTCGAGTCCAGCCACGACGTCCTGCGGCGAGGTCGGCGGCTGCGGCAGTCGCTTCCGGCGAGGCGGCGTCGCCAAGCTCGGTAGCGCTCTGCAGCGCGCGGTTCAAGAGCGTCGCGGTCAGCATTTGTTCGGCCTGGAAGGAGCCAACCCGTTTGACCAGGTCCGCCTTGAAGAGATCGTCGGCTGGCACGGCGCGAGCGAGCGTGAATGAACGGATCTGCCGTGTCGTCGCGGCGCCAAGTGTCAGCACCGCGCGCGCGACGTAGTCGCCGGGAGGGAGGAGCGCGAGCGGAAGGGGCCCGTCGGCGACGAGGCGGTCCTTCTGTGGCGCGACAGTGACACGTGCCGGCTGCGCGGCCAGCGGAGGCGTCGAATCCGATTCCGCGATTTCGATCATCACGCTGGGCGTATGGTTCGGATCGACGCTGCCATATACCTCGAGATAGGCATCGAACGGCTGTCCGCTGATTGTCGGGTCCGCCACGATGCGCACGCCTTTGGGCAGTCTCGGTCTCTGGCGGCGTCAACAGCAAGTCTGCGAGGTCGAGCTCGCCGACGTGCGTGAGCGCGGCCTTCACCGGATGCTCGACGCTGCCTCTGCGGCCGTGACTATCGACGACCGCCAGCTTCAGCGTGTAGTCGCCTGGCAGCACCTCGGCGACGCTCGTTGTCAGAAGAGGCCCGGCCTCGCCCGGACGGAGAGGCGAGATCTGTCGCCTCGCGAAATCCGGTCGCGATGACCTTGCCGCCTGGAGCCACGATGCTGAAGCCGAGCGCCGTCTGTTCGGGGCCAGTCGCTTCTCGACCCACCTCGGCCGAGATCACCAGACGAAGTCGTGGGTCGTCGCGCACACGCATGCTGTAGGTGGCGACTTTCAGCGCCACTTCCGTGGCCAGAAGCGGCGCTTTCAGCACGTTGAACACCGCCTGCTCTGGAGCGACGACCTCGTTTGTTCCCGTCACTGCCACAGCGAAATCACGTCGCGCCCGCACCGTCACGCCAGGCCGCGCGAGCGTGACCTTGATCTTGTGCGTGCGGCCATCCTGGTCCTTGGCCTCAGGCTCGGCGCTCAACAGGTAATACGCCGTCATCTCGCGCGCGATCCGGTCGAAGGCGTTGCTCCCAGTGCCAATCGACGAAATGACGGTGCCACGCGTGACGCCGGCAAGCAGATCGAGTCCTTGACGAGCCGCACTCCGATCCTCCATCGCGCTTGGTGACGGCTTTCCGCGCGACGCGTCGAACCCGGAATTGCGATCGAGATGAAGGGCATATAGCGTGGTCCGCGCCGCTGCCGCGTCCGCAGACAGCCGGCCAAGGTCGGCCGAACCGTCGCCGAACGGCGTCGGCAGGCCCTCGGAAACCCACACGACGGTCTTGGGCGCGTCGATCTGCTTGAACTCCTGCAGTATCGCCGCGAACATGCGGGCCACGTCATTGGCGCGCTGCCGGTACGTCCGCGCCATCTCGTGTGCCAAGCGCTCGACTTCGGTGCGGCAGATCTCCAACATCCGGCTGTCGCGCACGGACGCGCACTCGCGGTCCACCGCCCGCGTCAGCGCAAAGCTGTTGCCGTTGTCCGCTTCGAACGCTTCGTGAATGCCGACGGAATAGATGCTGGGTGGCATGGTGACGCCACGTCCGGCGACCGTTGAGAGTGCCTCCCGCACCCGCGCGCGATCGGCCGTGAAGTTCACGGATCGTGCCGTTCGGAAACGACAGCACGCCGACCTGGTCGGCCGGCCCGAGCCTGTCGACGAAATCGGTCGCGGCCTTCGCCGCGTCGCGACCGCCGCCGGGAGCGATGCCTTCGAGATCGAACGCGAGCAGTACCAGTCGTCCGCCGACCGCCTTCTCGTTCGTGCTGTACGGCAGACGCCGGGCGGTCAGCGGCGCGGTCTCAGGGGCCGCCTGATTGATGAATGCGGCCGACAAGACGCGCCGGGGCGCGCCGTCGATCGTCAGCGTGAAGTCGTCGGCCGTCAGGCCCGCGATGGGCTCGCCTTTCTGATTGACGACGGCCGCGTCTATGACGATTCGCTCGGCGCCGGATCGGAAGGCCGGCCTCTGCGGCGCGGCCGGCCGCGGCGCCGTGACGGGGTCCTGCGTGTCGGCCGACCGCGCCAGCGTCGTCGTCGGGCTGCCGGTGCACCAGGCAGCGAAGGCGATGATCAGGAACGAACGAAGGGCCATGACTATGACTTCCGGCGGCCGGGTGCGCGATACCCCTGGCGGTGACGAACGCGCAGCCGCTTGTCGGTGACCTCGACCTGAATCTTTCTCCACGATCCGTCGCGCGCCTCGTTCGACGATGCGTACGAGAGCAGGTATTGATGCGAGAGCTCCTCGATGATTTCGCCGAAGACGCGATCCAACTCCTTCACATCGTCGACGATGAACGCCCGTCCGCCGCTCATGGCCGTCATGCGCTCGAGGCCATCGGCGAGGGCGCGATTCGTGACGCTCCGTCCCAGTCCGATCGCATAAATCGTGGCATCGCTGGTCTCGAGGCGAGACTCGACGCGCTTGATCGTCGAGACGCTGTTCTGGTCCTCGCCGTCCGTGAACACGACGAGCGCGCGCCGTCCAGGCTGCTTGCCGATGGTGGCGAGCGCCGTGAGGATCGCATCGTAGAGCGCCGTCCCACCCCACGGCGCGAGCCGATCCACCGCCTTGAGGCGCACCCGCGGATCGGTCGAGCGCCTCGCGAGCGTGAAGATGTTGTCATTGAATGCCAGGAGGCTCACCTGGTCCGACGGGCGCAGCGCGCTCAGGAATGTCCGCACCGCCGCCTTCAAGGTGCTCATCGCGTCCGTCATGCTTTCACTGACGTCGACCGCGACGACGACCTCGAGCGGGATGTTCTCACCGGCAAACGCCGTCAATCTCTGGGCCACGCCGTCTTCTGTGACGCGAAACTGATCGCGCGCCAGCCCCTTGACGAATTGACCGTTGACGTCGGTCACCGTCGTGGTCACTTGCACGACTTCGACGTCGACGGTTTCCGTGTAGCCGGCGCTGCGGGTGCGTGTGGTTGCCGCAAGGCGGCGGCCATCGCCGAGCGTCGCCGTGACACGAATGACGTGCTCGCGAAGGCCGGCGCCCGCGTCCCACGCGCATTCAAACGGCGGCGTCACCACGGTGCAGATGCTGCGGCCATCAGCGAAAAAGGTGACCTGGCGCGGTGCCGAGGACGCCTCCACACGCGCCTGGAGCAGCAGGGTGCCGGTGATGTAGCTACCCTCGGGCGGCGACACAATCGTCAATGCGTCGGCGGCGGGCGCCTGGTCGGCGACGACCGGCGCGCGCAGGAGGAACGCGACGAAGGCGATCGCAGCTATCGTCCACCGTGTCATGGATGCCCGTCTGTACCCGGCCCCGAGGCGGGCACCAATGGGCCCCCGGCTGTCAGCGCGGACACATAGTCGCTGATGCTGTCGGCGGAAATCTCTCGGCTCCGCCGTGCCATCGACAGCCAATCATCGAAGTAAGCCAGACGCACGTCGTCGAGAAAGTCCTGCAGCGCCGCTGCCAACACCCCCGGCGTCAAGGCGACCGGCAGGCTTACCTCGACGAGGCGCTCGAGGACCGCCAGTTTGAGATCGGCCATTCGTGCCGCCATGAGGCCCGAACCAGAGCGCCCACTATAGCGCTGCGGGGCCGAAGGGTCGGGAAACGCGAGGCGGAGGCTGCCATCCAGAGGCGCACGCGAGGTCCCCCACTCCGCAGGCACGGGATCGCCATCCTTCCGCCCGAGCAGCACCAGCTCGGTCAGCATGAACAACGCGGGCATCGCGGCCGCATCCTCTTGCGCGGTCCAGGCGATCGCCTGCGCGCGGCGCTCATCAAGAGCGAGGCGCGAGATGGCATCGGCTTGGGAAGCTGCATCCCACGCTGACAGGCGTTCGCGTCCCGCCCGCAGCCAGGCCGCCACCAGATGCCCCCGCTTCTCATCGAGATTCGCGGGCTCGGTCAAGACGAGGGTATCGATCAATACGCGGCGATCGCCCTGGCTGATTGTCGGCTGCCTCTCTGGAAGGTCGCCGCGTGTGCGGCGCAGGGCCAGTCGTCCAAGTCCGATATCGAGCGCCAGGAGCGCACCTCGAACATGCCAGGGCTCTCCTTCGCCTGCCGTTTCGAACGGCACCATCCAGCGCGTCCGCTCTCTCTCGGTAGCCGTCATGAGATGCCGGCCGAAGTCGTGCCGGCGCGCGACGTTCCCGGCGAGAAACGTGCGGCCCTCAGGGTCGCCGAGCGAGAAGGCGTACACGATCGAGGTCAGGACGTCGGCGAGCACGGCATCCTCCAGGCGCCTCAGGCGTCCCGCCGCGTTCGCGGCGCGCTTGAGGTCGCCGCGGCTCACCACGCGGTCGATGTCGGAAAGCGACTGCCGCAACAGTGCCTCGCCATCGGGCGGAAGGTCGGCCGTCGTTCGTTCGCTCGGATCGATGCGGGCGAGACTCCCTGCCAGATCTCGCAGCATCTGCTGAAGCGTTCGGACCTGCGCGACATCTCGCGCGGCCGAGAGCGCGGCGCCGACGCGAGCCAATGCCAAGGCCGCGTCGAGCGTGTTCCCCTCCTGCTTGGCCCGCACTTCGGTCAGCCGCGCCAACTCCGGCGCCGCCAGATCCACCCGATACTCGATGCCCTCCCAGCGAACCATCGTCGGGCGGCCGATGGAGGGCGGTGCGGCCAGTCCGGTGAGCGCCTCGAGCAGAACGCTCTCTGCCTGTATGCCTTCGGCGGCGCGGTCGAAGCCCAATGATGGCAGGAGCGATCCCTCCAGCCAGGCGGCCACGTCGCGACCGTACTGCGCATGGTCCGGCGTCAGCTCGGCAAACGATTTGAGCAACGCCGCGGCGTGGGCAGAGTCCAGCGCGCGCACCCGGACCGCGCGATCGATCAATGCAATGGGCGCCTGGAAGAGTGCCATCATCGCGTCGACGCCTCCTCCCGTACCGAGCACGTCGTCCAGTCGCCTGGCCTGCGAGACGACCGCCTGCCAGACCGGGAGCTCACGAATGTCGGCACGCTCGAGGGTCAGCACGAGCGCGGGAAACCGCCTCGACGCATGGGTGAAGTACACGCGGTCGGCTGACGATGCGTCCGGGAAGCGCGAGGCGAATCGCGCCGCGAAAGAGATCGCGCCGAAAGCGGCTTGACGCGACGGCAGGCTCAGCGGTGTCAACGATCCGATCAGTTCGGGCACCGTGATCGGGTCGTCGTCGTCAATCCCGGACCACTTCTCGGAGGACTCGGGCACTTCATCGCTCTCGAGGAGGGTCCGCCAATACGCTCGCGTCCCCGACAGTCGGCCGTCTGGTCCAAGGGGCAACATCATGAGAAGCAAAGTGGGATCGAAGCCGATTCGAAAGAATGGGAAGTCGCTGGCTTTCCATGCGGGCTCGACAAGGACAAACGCGCGATAGAGCGCCTGGAATTCGAGTGCGGCTTCATCGGCTGCCGCAACATCGGCCAGCACCAGTCGTGTGTGCGGCACGTCGAGCCCTTCGATCGCCTCGGCGAACGAGGCCAGGCGGCCGTCGTCTTTGCCGAGCACTTCCGGAATCGCCCTTTTCAGGTCATTGAACGGCACGTCCAGCACGGTGCCCCAGAGAGATTGCATTTCGGGGCCGCCGGGCAGGACAAGTCGTCCCTGGCGGACGCGAATCGAGGATGAGAAGGCGGCAAGCGCAGTGGAGTGCTGTTCGTAGAGGCGACGGAGGAGCGTCCTGTCGGCACTCACGGCGGCGAGGGTTTCTCTGTCGAGGCCCATGAGCCCATAGCAAAGGAGCGAGGCGCGGCGATTGGCGAGAATCGCGCCGAGCAGCCCCCGGTCGTCGGATCCGGCATGTTCCAAAATTTGCGCGCGCCAGATCGACGGCGCCAGCGGTATCGGCACGAGCTCGTCGCCGATCGCTGGCGGGCTCGCGAAATATGCTGAGAGCGCCTTCAACTGGCGGCCATGAGGATCGCGGGCCGCATGGACCACGCGCACGATTTCCTGCACGACGAGTGCGCGAGGCAAATCGGACGAGAGGCCGAGTGCTGGCAGCAGCGTGGCGCGTCCGCCAGGCAACGGCACATCCGTCCAGCCGGGTATCTGCGCGCTGGCCGGGGATGACGTGACGGCCATGGCGATCCCGACGATCCCGAGTGCGCCCAGGGCTCTCCGGCGGACGCGTTGAAGACTCACGCGGAAAATGGTCGTATACTTTGCGATCCGGGCCGCGGCCCGCCGCCCGTTATGACCGATCTGCTGGTTACCGAGCTCTTTCCGATTGATGATGAGGAGCGCCTCTTCATCTCGCCAGTGATCACCGATTGGGCGCCCGTCCATCAGCGGGGCATCGAGGTCATCATCGACCTGGAAGGTACGCTGGATCAGGGAGTTTCCACGCGTCCGGGCCACATTCTCTACATCTACCATCACATCTACGACGAGGAGCTTCCCGATCTCGTCCGTCTGCATGCCGTCGTGGAGCTCGGCGCGCGGCTCGTGCGGCACGGTCAGAAAGTGCTCGCCCACTGCAGCATGGGATTCAACCGGTCGGCGCTCGTCGCAGGCCTCATTCTGACCGAATTGGGCTACGAAGGACCGGCCGCCGTCGACCGCCTCCGCTCCCGGCGTCCCGGTGCACTGTACAACGATCGGTTCGCCGAGTATCTGGCGTCGATCCCGGCCAAGCACCCCTGACGAGTTTGCCGACAGGCGCGTTCGTTCGATAAGCTCACGCCCACATGTCTACTCTCACCAGACGCGGGTTTCTCGGGGTCGGGCTGACGGCTGCGTCCGCTTCGTCGCTCCCCATCGAGGCTCGGCAGACTTTGTCCGACGCGAAGAGTCTGCCACCCGTCCGGCTGGCGGTGTCTACGTATTCCTACTGGCATTTTCACGGTGAGCCGTATCCGATCGACCGCGTTATCGAGGACGCAGCCCGGCTCGGCTTCGATGGCGTCGAGATCCTTCACCGTCAGATGGACGGCGAGTCGCCCGCCTACGTGAACCGGTTGAAGCAGGCGGCGTTCGAGCACGCCATGCCGCTCGTCATGTTGTCCATCCATCAGGATTTCGTCGATCCGGAACCGGCCAAGCGTCAGAAGGACATCGATCACACGATCCACTGTCTCGAGCTCGCCTCACACCTCGGCATTCCGTGCATCAGGCTCAATTCGGGGCGGTGGAACACGATTGCCTCCTTCGACGACCTGATGAAGGTGAAAGGGCAGGAGCCGCCACCCGCCGGGCACACCGACAAGGACGCGTTCGACTGGGTCGTGTCTTCGATTGAGGCCTGCCTGCCGGCCGCCGAGCGCTTGGGCGTGATGATGGCGCTCGAGAACCACTGGGGTCTCACGACCAGCGTCGACACGCTGCTCGCGATCCACAAAGCCGTCGGATCGCCCTGGCTCGGCATCAACCTCGATACTGGGAACTATCCAGGCGACCCGTACGCCGGCATCGCGGCGCTCGCGCCCCACGCGACGATCGTGCAGGCGAAGACCTATTACGGCGGCGGCGAATGGTACACGCTGGATCTCGACTATCGCTGCATCGCCGGCATTCTGCGCGACGCAGGTTACCGTGGGTGGGTGTCTCTCGAGATGGAGGGCAAGGAGGCTCCCGCGACCGCCGTACCGAAGAGCCTTGCGCTCTTGCGGGACGCGTTCCATCGCGCCTGATGGCGCAACCCCGCTCCGTTCGTCCTGAGCCTGTCGAAGGACGAACAGGCAGCCCAATTCGCGCGTTCGTGGTTCGATAGGCTCACCACGACGGATTTTCAACGGCTGTCAAATCAACGGTCCGCATCGCGAGCCGATCAAGGAGGCGACATGTTGAAGGAGTTTCGTGAGTTTGCCGTCCGCGGCAGTGTCGTGGACCTCGCGGTGGGCATCATCATCGGCGCAGCTTTCGGCGCCGTCGTGAACTCGCTCGTCAACGACGTGATCATGCCGCCGATCGGGCTCCTGATGGGGGGCGTCGATTTCTCGAATCTGTTCGTCCTGCTCAAGGAAGGCACGAAAGCCGCAGCCCCCTACGCGAGCCTGGCCGAGGCAAAAACCGCCGGCGCGGTCACGATCAACATCGGCCTTTTCATCAATGCCGTCATCAGCTTCGCGGTGGTCAGCTTTGCGGTCTTCCTGCTCGTGAAGGCGGTGAACGCCGCGCGCCGGCAGACGCCGCCACCGGCGGTGGAGGCGGCGCCGACGCCGCAGGAAAAGCTGCTCTCGGAGATTCGCGACTTGCTGAAGGCGCGTGCCTAGCCCGACGCCGCGTCGTCGTCCAGGAACCACAGAACGCGGGGACCGCTGGTAATCACGCGTGCCAGGGGCAGCGGCGATTCGGGGTGGCGACGAGCTTCGCGTATCGCCGCCGCCTTCTCGCGGCCGAACGCGATGATCCATAGCTCGGAGGCATTCGCGAGCATCGTGCGCGTGAGCGACACGCGGACTCGTGGCGGCTTGGGTGCATCCGAAATGCCAATCACCCACGCGCCTTCGGCCTGAAGCGCTGGATGATTCGGGAAGAGCGAGGCCACGTGACCGTCGGGCCCGACGCCGAGCATGGCGACGTCCAGTCGCGGCGGATTACCGAGTGCAGCGACGAGCGACGCTTCCCAGGCGTGTGCAACGTCCGCCACTGCACCACTCACCGGTGTCATGATGATGCGGGGCCCGGGGCTCGGCAGGAGGTCCAGCCAGTGAACCCGCGCAGCGCGCACGTTCGATTCGGGATGATCCGGCGGGACCGCGCGCTCGTCGACCCACGTGAGATCGACGCGCGACCAGTCGATCGTCAGGGCGGCAAGGCGCGGGAAAACGATTTCGGCGACGGATCCACCCGGGACGGCAACCGCTACGCGACGGTCCGCGCTCGCGGCGGCTCGTGCCGTCTGTTCGAACGCGTGTGCGACGCGATCGGCCACGTCCGCTCGTGTCATTGTTCGAGTGTACTCCGGCGGCCCGCCCCGACAGCGGGCACGGCACGCTGTGCTATTCTCCCCGGGCGCCGCCGGCAGCGGCAAGGAGACGAGCCCGAGCTATGCGATTGGCGATTGGCGCGGACCACGCGGGCTTCGAGCTGAAGGAACGCATCGCGGCATATCTTCGCCAGGCGGGCCATGACGTGCTGGACCTCGGGACCAACTCGACGGCGCCAGTCGACTATCCAGACTTTGCGGCCGCCGTTGGCCGGGCCGTCGTCGACGGGCGGGCGGAGCGCGGCATCGTCATCTGTGGCAGCGGCGTCGGCGCCGCGGTGGCGGCCAACAAGCTGGTCGGTGTGCGCGCCGGGCTCTGTCACGACACGTATTCCGCAGCGCAGGGCGTCGAGCACGACGATGCGAATGTGCTCGTGCTCGGATCGCGGGTGATCGGGGTGTCGCTCGCGGAGGTTCTCGTGCGGGCGTTCACGGCTGCCCGCTTTTCGGGGGCCGACCGCCACCGCCGCCGGCTCGCCAAAGTGGAGGCGCTCGAAGCGGGCCTCACGCACAAACCGAGCTGACGGCTTATCGGGAGGACCAGGTGAGCGGAACGTTCGATACGATCGCGGAGCCCTTGCGCGGCGAGCTGCAGGTGGCCGCCGATGCCTGGGATGCCGCGCGGAATACGGCGCGGCTGTGGCGGCGGGACGCGTCACTCTGGACGGACGCGGACGAATCACGATGGCTTGGCTGGCTGTCGGCCGCAGACGACTTCGCCCGAGAGATTGGCGAGCTGCAGGCGTTCAGCACCGAATTGCGCGCCGAAGGGGTGCGCCACGTGCTGCTGCTCGGCATGGGCGGGTCGAGCCTCTGTCCGGAAGTGCTGGCCGAGACGTTCGGGCAACTGCCTGGCGGGCCGCGGCTCCACGTGCTCGACTCGACGGTCCCGGCGCAAGTCGCGGCACTTGAGGGCGACGTCGATCTCGCGCACACGCTGGTCATCGTTGCAAGCAAGTCAGGATCGACGCTCGAGCCCAACATCTTTCTCGCGTACTTCTTCGATCGAATGGTTGCCGCCGTCGGCCGCGCGGCCGCCGGTCGGCACTTCATCGCCATCACGGATCCGGGATCGAAGCTGGAGGCCGTCGCGACGCGCGATGCATTCCGCCGGATCTTCGCAGGCGTGCCGTCGATCGGCGGGCGCTATTCAGCCCTGTCCCCGTTCGGTCTCGTGCCCGCGGCCGCAATCGGGCTCGATCTGCCGCGCTGGCAGGCAAGCGTGGCGTCGATGACTGCAGAATGCGGTTCCGACAAGCCGGCACGCCGGAATCCGGGTGTGTCGCTCGGCCTGCTCCTGGGCACCTGCGCGAATCATGGGTTCGACAAGCTGACCTTGATCGTGTCGCCGCGCATCTACGACTTTGGCGCGTGGCTCGAGCAGCTCATCGCGGAATCGACGGGGAAGAACGGCCGCGCGGTGATTCCCGTGGACCGCGAGGCCATTGGTGCGCCGGCGATCTACGGCACCGATCGCGTGTTCGCGTACGTGCGGCTTGCTTCGGCGCCGGATGATGCGCAAGACGCGGCGGTAGAAGCACTGGCCGCTGCCGGGCGCCCGGTCGTACGGCTCGATGTCGCGGAGCCGTACGGTCTGGCCGGCGAGTTCTTCCGGTGGGAGATCGCGACGGCGGTTGCGGGCGCAGTGATGCGCATCAACCCGTTCGATCAGCCCGACGTCGAGGCCAGCAAGAACGCGACGCGCGCGCTCACATCGGAGTACGAGGCCACGGGCGCATTGGCCACCGAGACACCGGTGCTCGTTGGCGATGGTCTCGCGTTCTACACCGACGAGGCGAACGCAGACGCGATCCGGGGCACGGCGGCCAACGCGAGCCCGCTCGCATGGCTCCGCGCGCACCTGGCTCGACTCGGCGACGGCGACTACTTTGCGCTCCTCGCCTATGTCGCGATGACCAGCAGCCACGAGTCGCGATTGCAGCGGATTCGGATGCAGGTGCGCGACGCGCGCCGCGTGGCCACGTGTCTCGGGTTTGGCCCGCGGTTCCTGCACTCGACGGGTCAGGCCTACAAAGGCGGCCCCAACTCCGGCGTCTTCCTGCAAGTCACGGCGGATGACGCGATTGATCTGCCGGTGCCGGGCGCGCGCTATTCCTTCGGCGTCGTGAAGGCCGCACAGGCGCGCGGCGACTTTCAGGTGCTCGTCGAGCGCGGCCGCCGCGCGCTGCGAGTCCATCTCGGGGCCGACGTAGCGGCGGGTCTCGACCGGCTCGATGAACTGGTGGCGGCGGCGCTTTAGGCACTCAGCAACGGACAGTCGTAGGCCCGAGCTTCAGCTTGGGCAAGTCGGCCGAACTAAAGTTCGGCCCTACGTAACGAGGCATCTGCCATGCAGCTAGGTATGGTCGGTCTGGGGCGCATGGGCGCGAACATGGTGCGCCGTCTAATGAAGGGCGGGCACGAGTGCGTCGTGACCGATCTCAACGCCGAGGCGGTTGCCTCCATGGCGCGGGAGGGCGCGGCCGGCGCGACCTCGCTCCAGGATCTCGTCGCGGCACTGCGCCCGCCGCGCGCGGTATGGGTCATGGTCCCCGCGGGCGCCGCAACCGAGCAGACGGTCACGACGGTCGGAGGGCTGCTGGAACCCGGCGATGCGATCATCGACGGTGGCAACTCCTGGTTCAAAGACGATGTCCGGCGGGCAAAGCTGCTCGCCGGTCAGCGCGTGCACTACGTGGACGCGGGCACGAGCGGCGGCGTCTGGGGCGCCGATCGTGGCTACTGCCTCATGGTGGGGGGACCCGTCGAGGCGGTCCAGCGCCTCGATCCAATCTTCAGGACGCTGGCCCCCGGCCTTGCGGGCATCGAGCGGTCGAAAGGACGTGAAGGAAAACCCAGTACGGCGGATCTCGGTTATTTGCACTGCGGACCATCAGGCGCCGGCCACTTCGTGAAGATGATTCACAACGGTATCGAGTACGGGCTGATGCAGGCCCTTGCCGAGGGATTCGACATCCTGCGTCACGCGGGCGACGAATCGCTCCCAAGCGATCAGCGTTATGCGTTCGATCTGGCTGACATTGCCGAGTTGTGGCGGCGCGGCAGCGTCGTCTCGTCGTGGCTGCTCGACTTGACGGCCATCGCGCTGGCCGAGGATCCGCGGCTCGAGGGTTTTACGGGCTTCGTGCAGGATTCAGGAGAGGGCCGGTGGACGCTGCTGGCCGCGATCGAAGAAGCCGTGCCGGCCGACGTGTTGTCGGCGTCGCTCTATGCGCGTTTCAGGTCCCGGCAGGATCACACGTTTGCGGAGAAGCTGCTGTCTGCGATGCGGAAGCAGTTCGGGGGGCACGTCGAGCCGTCGAAGCACTGACGGCTCGAGGTGGCTAGGCGATCGATCGCGCGTCGTCTTTGCTGACGGAAACGAGCTCGCGCGGATCGACCAGCAGACGCAGGGCGTAGCCGGACGGAGCGCCAGTCGACGGCTCGCACGGACCCACGCGATACACCGCCGACAACACGCGGCCATCCTTGAGCGACGGTGGCAGATCCGCGGTTTCGCGGCCTTCACGTTCCAGCTGGAGATAGACGAGGCGGAAGAGAGGAATCGGCTCGCCGCCGCGGCATTCCAGATACACGCCCTCGTCGCTGACGTTCCGCGTCATGACCGACGCGAAGCGAGGCATGCCCCGGGCATCCTTCCACGTCAGGCGTCCAGGCACCATGACGGGGAGGCGTTGGGCGCGCCGCGGGGAGTGTGGGATAGCACCAGAGACACGTTTGGAGGCCGGCCGGTTGTTCACGTGGGTTCCTCTGCCGACCTGATGTATCAATTCGCGGGCCCTCCATGTCCGTGATCGCCTGGATGTCTGTTAAGTGCCAGCTTATAAGCGAGTTAGTGGTAGAACAGACAGCGGGGCGTGCGGTTTCGGCTAGGATACTTGGTATCCAGCCAACCTGCTGACTGATTACTTTGTATCCACTTCGGCGGGCAGTTCAAGACCCAGGCGGCGCATTTTCAGATACAGCCCGCGCCGTGTGAGACCGAGCTGCCGGGCCGTCTCCGAGATGTTGCCATCGGCACGATCAAGCGCCCCGCGGATCATGTCCCGCTCCAATTCTTCGACCGCGGTGGCGAGCACAATCGTTGTCGCGCGCCGTCGCGTCCCCGGGACCTGTGCCGCGGTCTCGCTGGTGAGATTGGCGAGCTCCGGCGAGAGCAGGTCGGGTGTGATGGCGCCGCCGGGCGGGCTCAGGGCCACCGCGCGCTTCACCTCGTTGCGGAGCTGACGGATGTTGCCCGGCCACATGTACTGCGCAAACAGGTCGAGCACATCGGAGCTCAGCTCGACGTCGGGCTTGTTCATCTCGTCGATCGCTTCGCGCAGAAAAAAGCTCGTCAGGTGAGGAATCTCCACCCGGCGCTCGCGCAGCGGCGGGACGTGAATGCGAATCACGCTCAATCGGTAGTACAGATCCTCGCGGAACCTGCCTTCGGCGACGCGCTGCTCGAGGTCGGCATTCGTGGCCGCCAGGGTGCGGACGTCGACGTCGATCGGCCGCGCCTCGCCGACCGGCATGATTTCACCCTGCTCGAGGAAGCGCAGGAGTTTCGGCTGGATGTCGCTCGGCAGGTCGCCGATCTCGTCGAGAAAGAGCGTGCCGCCGTCGGCGGATCGAATGAGACCCGGCTGGTCCGAGACGGCCCCGGTGAAGCTCCCGCGGCGGTGGCCGAACAGCTGGCTGTCGGCGAGATCCCGCGTCGTGGTGGTGCAGTTGTACGGCAGGAACATGCCGCTGCTGCGCCGCGAGCCGACGTGAATCGACCGCGCTACCAGTTCCTTGCCGGTGCCGCTCTCACCCGTGATGAGCACGGTGAGCTGATTGCCCTGGAGGCGCTTGATCTGATCGACGACTCGCGCCATCAGCGGGCCGGCACACAGGAATCCCGGGACCAGCGGCTCCAGCGGTCGCTCGATCGCCGTCACATCGCCCGCCCTTGCCGGCCGTTCGCGCGCTTCGCAGAGATCGAATCCCTGTCGCGCCACGGCGCTCAGCATGCGCAGCCGACGTTCAACCAGATAGCCAAGCGTCCGCGACAGCGCCAGGACCGCGACGCGCGGGCCGTCCCGATCGTTGCCGAGCGGTTCGATGACCAGCCGCGTGCCGCCGACGGCCGTGCCTGCCTGCGCGGCGCGCGCCAGGGCGCGGGCCGTAGCTTCATCACACCCCGCGAAGGCGAGAATTCTGAGCTCGTCGCGGCCGTGGACCGCCAGAATCACCGCTTCCGCTCCGGTGACTTCCAGCAGGGTCGCTGCGGTCTCGCGTCCCAGCAGCTCGGGCAGCGCGGCGGCATCGACCACGCGACGCACGATCGCATCGTCGGCATCCGCGGGTGCGCCGATGAACTCTCCCGTGCCCGGCTGGTCGAGCAGGGCGCGTGCGGCGTCGACGTCGGCCGCATCGCGGATCGCGCCAAGCTCGCGGCACGTCGCGCCGGACTGGTCGAGCGCTCGCACGGCGAGCGAACGCGCGCCCGCGCGGGCGGCCAACCGGCCCAGCGCGAGCTGGCTCAGCGCCGTCTGATAGCGCTCGCCAAGGAGGTCGAAGACGTTCGCGCTCTGTGCCAGGTCGTGGTACCCCTCGGTGGAGTGCCCGCACAGCGCTGACACGACGCCACGGGCACGCAGGAACTCGCCCCAGGCGCCGGGAGTGGTCCGCGGGTCCACCTTCGGCGCCATCACCTCGAGACGATGCCCGGCCTCCTCGAGCCTTCCCGCCGCCGCCAGCGCCTCGGTGGCGACCTGATGCGCGTGGACTTCATCGGCCGGCGGCACTCCCGGCGACGCCGCGATGGCGTCGGCCAGCTCGATCGCGCGAGCGAACTGCCCGCGACGTTCCGCCAGGCGAGCCTCGATCAGACGCAGCGACCAGTCGTACCAGCGCGGCGTGTGTGCGTCATAGGCGCCATATGCCTCCCGCGCCTTGCCAAGCGACTCCTCGGACTGGTCGTAATCGCCCCGCACGAGATGGATTTGCGCCAGAGAGTCGAAGATTGCGCCGGTGGTCTCGTGAAAGAGGAGGGCCTTGCGCACCTCGAGTGCGCGATGCAGGACCTCGGCCGCGCGCGCGAACGCGCCCAGGCGGATCGAGATCTGGCCCAGCGTCGCAAGCGCCACGGCCATCCCGTGGCCCGGTGGATATTGTTCGTGCAACGAGACGCTGCGTTCGGCCAATTGGAGCGCATGCTCATAGCGATGCCGAATCATCGCCACGTTGGCCTGGTTCCCGCACGCGATCGCGACGACATCGTCGGCGCCGACCGCCGTGGCCACCCGCTCGGCTTGCCTGAGCGCGGCGAGCGCTTCGTCGTACCGCCCCTGCTGCGCCAGGGCGCTGCCGGACAGCGAGTGCACCAGTGCGAGATGCCGCTTGTCGCCGACGGCGTGGAGGGCCGAAGCGGCTTCGGCGAAGTGGTCGGCCATCGTTCCGAGATCGCCGACCAGCTTGTAACAGCGCGCGAGCTCGAAGTGCGCGAGGCCGACGGCCCGAAGATCGTGGGCGAGTTCGGCCTGCTTCAGCGCGCGGCCGTGCAGCGCGATCGCCCGCGACTGATCGCCCCGGGCCGATGCGAGCCGGCCGTGCAGCCGCCACAGGTTGGAGAGAATCGTGGGGGTGACGGGCTCGCGGAGTGTGTCGGGCGCCCGACCGAGCGAGGCGCTGGCCTGCGTGAGATCGTCCTGGAGGAGCCACGCTTCGGCCAGAACGGCTCGAAGGGCGAGCTCGTCGGCGCGAGTCAGCGACGTGGAGCGCAGGGCCTGCTGGAGAATCTGGGTGGCCTCAACCCCACGCCCGCGCTCGAGTGCCGCCTGTGCGCGGGTCATGACCCGCTGAAGCGCGACGCTCAGCACGACCGGCAGTATACACCCCGGCGCCTTGAAGCTCCGCCAATGGCTACGCTAGTATGGGCGCCTTGAAACTCACCGCGTTCGGCATCTCACACCCTGGCCGCGTCCGTCCGAACAATGAGGACGCGCTCTTCTGCGATCCTCCGACGGGCTTGTTCATCGTGGCTGATGGCATGGGCGGTCATCAGGCCGGCGAGGTGGCCTCGCGCATGGCGGTGGAAACGCTGCGCGGGTTTCTCGAGGCCAGTCGCACGGACCAGGATCTCACGTGGCCCTTCGGGTTCGACACGGCGCTTTCACTCAACGGGAACCGTCTCATGACGGCGGTGCGGCTGGCCAATCGTAAGGTCTATCAGGCCGGTGAAGAGAAGCCGGATTTCTCAGGGATGGGCACGACCATCGTGGCGGCGCTCATTGAGAACGACGTGCTGACATTTTGCGGCGTCGGCGACAGCCGGCTCTATCTTTGTGGAGGCGGCGAGTTCAGCCAGCTCACGCACGACGACTCGTGGGTTGCCACCGTGCTGGCGCGCGACCCCGGCTTCGATCAGGCGCAGATCGCCCAACATCCCATGCGGCACGTGCTGACCAATGTGGTCGGCGCACGGGACGACACGGAGGTCGAAGTCGGCGAGCGCTCCGTCGGCTCGGGACAGACGCTCCTTCTCTGTAGCGATGGTCTGTACGGGGCGCTCGATGATGCGTCCCTGCAGATTCTCTTGAGCGGTCCCGGCAGTCTCGAGGACATCGCCGAGCGGCTCGTCCAGACCGCGCTCGAGCGGAACGGCAGCGACAACATTACGGCCGTTCTGGTCAGAGCGGACTGAGCCGAGAACTCGAGAAACCGAGAATACGACCGCGTGGCGCGCAACCGCGTGCCACGCGGACCCTTCCGAAGAACCTGCGCGTCCTATCGCCGTATAAGATATGGAGATGGTTGCGGTGCGCGGGGCGGTGTGTGCGCTTGTCGTTTCGGCGGCGCTTGCGGCTGGCTGCTCCGGTTCCGGCGCCGACTCTCCCGCGCAAGCGGAAAATGGTGCGCGACCGGCGGCGACGCCTTCCGCGCGCGCGCCCGCGACCCCGAAACCAGAACGACCGCGTGTGGTCTGTCTCGGTGACAGCCTCACTGCCGGGTACGGCCTGTCCTCGACCGACGAGGCGTACCCGGCGCTCCTCGAAGAGCGACTCGAGAAGGCGGGCTACAACTTCGAGGTGATCAACGCCGGTGTTTCGGGCGACACGTCTGCCGGCGGCTTACGGCGTCTCGACTGGTCGCTCCAGGGCGACGTCCGCGTGCTCATCGTCGGGCTCGGCGCCAACGACGGCTTAAGAGGCCTGCCGCCATCGGAGCTCCGTGCGAATCTCGCAAAGATCGTCGAAACAGCACGGGCGCGTCATGTTCGCGTCCTGCTCCTCGGCATGGAAGCGCCGCCCAACTTCGGCCCCGTGTATACGCGCGAGTTTCGCGCCGCGTACCGTGACGTGGCCACCGACGAGGACGTGCCGCTCATCCCGTTCTTCCTCGAGGGTGTCGCCGGAGTCGGTCGGTTGAATCAAGCAGACGGAATACATCCCACGGCGGAAGGCCAGCAGCGGATTGCCGACCTGATCTGGAGCGATCTGCAATCGATCGTCAGAGCCAACACGTCATGATCGAGCTTCGCGGCGTTTCGCGCACCGTACTGAGCGGTGGCGCCCCCCTGACGATCCTGCATCCACTCGACTTCTTCATTCCCAAAGGACAGTCCGTCGCCGTGACCGGCCCGTCGGGCAGTGGCAAGTCGACACTGCTGGGCCTGATCGCGGGATTGGACGGACCATCGACCGGCAGCATCCTGATCGACGGCGTCGACATCACGACGCTCGATGAGGACCGGCTGGCGCGTCTGCGCGGCGAGAAGATCGGCTTCGTCTTTCAGTTCTTTCATCTGATGCCGTCTCTCACCGCGCGCGAGAACATCCTCGTGCCGATGGAGATCGCCAGACGGCGCGACGCTCCGAGCCGCGCCGATACCCTGCTGGTCGAGGTGGGACTGACGGGCCGCGGCCATCACTATCCGTCGCAGCTGTCGGGCGGCGAACAGCAGCGCGTCGCGATCGCACGCGCCCTCGCCAACGATCCAGCTATTCTGCTGGCCGATGAGCCCACGGGGAATCTCGACAGCACCAACGGCCACCACATCATGGATCTGCTGCTCACCGTCAATCACGCTCGCGGGACGACGCTGGTGCTGGTCACCCATGACGCGGCATTGGCCTCGCTTGCCACTGTGCAACTGGCGCTGCGAGACGGGCGGCCCGATCCCGAGCGGTCGCGCCTTTCGACCACAGTCACCTCATGATGTTCGTCTTCAAAATGGCGGCCCGGGAGCTTCGCGCCTCGTGGAAGCGGCTGCTGTTCTTTTTCGCCTGCCTCGCACTGGGGGTTGCCGCCATCGTCACGCTCCGGTCGGTCATTCAGAGCGTTCGCACGGTGATGATGGGCGAAGCGCGCACGCTCATCGGCGGCGACGTCCTCGTGTCGACGGGCCGAGGGTGGAACGACGCTGACCGCCGCACCCTCGACGCCCGGATCGCGGCTGAACCCGGAGTCCGCAGCCGGACGGACGCGATCGAGACGGCGACCATGGTGCGGCCCGCCGACGACCGAAAGGCCGTGGCGCGGATGGTCGAGCTCCGTGGAGTCGAGCCGTCGTTTCCGCTTTACGGATCGGTGCGCCTCCGCGACGGGCAGCCCTACTCACACGCGCTGCTCGAAAGCAAAGGCGCGCTGGTTCGTCCCGAGCTCCTGACGCAATTGGATGTCGCCGTTGGCGACGAGCTGGTGATCGGTGCCACACGCTTCACCATCAAGGGCGTGCTCGACAGCGAGCCCGGTCGTCGTACCGGCGGATTCAGTCTCGGATCGCGAGTGCTCGTGGACCGCGAGGCCCTCGTCGGCTCCGGCCTCCTTGGTTTCGGCAGCCGCGCGAACTACCAGGTCATGTTGCGCGTCGACGAGCCGCGCGTGGAGCCGTTCGGACGCGCGCTCCGCGACGCGTTCCGCGACCGCTTCGTCAACATACGGACGTTCCGGAGCACCGAAAACGATCTCGGTGAGGAGCTTGCGCGCGCGGAGAACTATTTGAGCCTCGTGGGCCTCGTCGTCGTCATTCTTGGTGGCATCGGCGTCTCGAGCGTCACGCGTATCTTCGTCGAGCAGAAGGTCAAGAGTGTCGCCATCCTCAAGTGTGTCGGTGCGGGGAGCCGGCAGGTGCTGAGCGTGTACGGCCTGCAGGTGCTGGGGCTGGGCGTTATCGGCAGCGTCACGGGGGTCGCCCTCTCAGCGGTGGTGATCGCGTTTCTCCCGCGGCTGGTTCCGGCGACGGCCCCGACCGGGGCGCCAATCGAATACGCGCTGACCGCTGCCGCCGTCGGGCAGGGTGTGCTCATCGGCGTGCTGGTCGCGGTGCTTTTCGCGCTCGTTCCGCTCCTGAGGGTGCGCCTTGTCCGCCCGTCGCTCCTGCTTCGGCAGGAAACGGGGCCCGCGGCGCGGATCGACTGGCTGCGCGTCGGCGCGGCGGCGATTGTGGGGATTGCCGTCGTCGCTGTCGCCGCGTGGCAGGCGGGTTCGCTGCGGGTCGGGCTCATTGTCTGTGCCGGCTTTGTCGGCATCACGCTCGTGCTGCTTGCGGCGGCCTGGGCCCTCGTGCGGCTGACGCGGCCGCTGCGGCGCTCGGCCGGGTTTGTCGTCCGTCACGCGGCGTTGAACCTCGACCGGCCCGGCAACCAGACGCGCGTCGTGCTCCTCGCCGTCGGCCTGGGATGTTTTTTCATCGTCGGCGTGCGGGCGATTCAGACGAACCTCCTGCGCGAGTTCTCGATCGATTTGTCGGACGAGGCGCCAGACATGTTCCTGATTGACATCCAGCAGGATCAGGCACCGCCTCTCGCGTCGTTTCTCGCCCCGCGGATCGCGCCCGCGCCGCCGCCGCGCCTCCTGCCCGTCCTTCGCGCACGCGTGACCGCCGTGCGCGGCCGCGAGGTAACGCTTGATCGGTTGGAGGATGTGCGCGGCCGCGGATCGCTTGCGCGTGAATACACCGTCACCTACCGCCAGACGCTCGAGCCCAACGAGCGCCTCGTCGATGGACGGTTCTGGGACGCGTCGCCTTCGAGTGTGCCCGAGGTGTCGATCGAAGCCAGCTTGCGCGAACGGTTCCACATCCAGGTGGGGGACGTCGTGCGGTTCGATATTCTGGGCCAGCCAATCGAGGCGCGTGTCACGAGCGTCCGCTCGGTCAACTGGCGCGACGTGCGCGCGGGAGGCTTCATGTTCGTCTTTCGACCCGGGGCTCTGGATCGCGCACCACACGGGCTGATTGCGCCGTTTCGCGGACCCGCCGACGTGCAGGCCCGCGCGCGGCTGCAGCGCGATCTGGTGGCGCGGTTTCCCAACGTCTCGGTGATCGACTTGCGTGAAATGCTCGACACCGGACGCGCGTTCATTCGAAGCATCACGCTTGGCGTGTCGGTCGTGGGCGGGCTCGTGCTATTCACCGGCACCCTGATCCTCACGGGCGCCGTGGCGATGACGAAGTATCGACGAATCTACGAGGCGGCCATCTTGCGCACGCTCGGCGCGAGCACGCGGCTCGTCGCCAGCCTGCTCGTCGTCGAATACGGGCTGCTCGGTCTCATCGCCGGCATTGTCGGCGCCAGCGGTGGAGTAGTCCTCAGCTGGGCGATCAGCCGCTGGGCCATTGACGTCGCGTGGCATGCGCCGTGGACGGAACTCGTCCTCGGACTGTTGCTCACGACCGTGCTCGTCGCGGTCGTCGGCGTCATGGCCAGCGCCGACGTCCTACGCCGGAAACCACTCGCGACGCTCCGCGCAGAGTAGCGTCGCCAGTACGCCGCCCGGCCGAGGCGAACGTGCTATGATTCCCTTTTGTCGAGTCCGTCGGAGCCCCGGCGGAGGAGTCATGATGCATGGAATTCGAGGCCTTTAAAGAGGCCCTCCTGCTGAAGAAACACGAGCTCTCGGGCGCCGGCGGCATTCGGCCGCTCCAGGCGACGATGGAGAACAACTCCCGCCAGGGAGACATGGCCGACCAGGCCAGCGGCAACAACGAAGTGCACATCGCACTCAAGTTGCGGCAGACCGACGCAAAGATTCTTCAGGCAATCGAAGAGGCCCTGGCGCGGATCGAGCGGGGCACGTACGGCGTCTGCCGCGATTGCGGCGAACCGATCGCCCCCGCGCGCCTGCACGCGATCCCGTGGACGCGCGTCTGCATCAAGTGCAAGGAAAAACAAAAGACGTGAAACCCGCCGACCTCGTCGCCCTCCTGCAGGCGTGCTATCGCGAGCGGCTCACGCAGTACGAGCGGCACAAGGCGGTCGCGGCGCACGTGGGTCCGTACGACGCCAACAACACGTACCAGTACGTGATCAACCGCGAAGAGACTCACCTGTCATGGCTGGAAGACGCGCTCCGGGATCTGGGCGCCGAATTGCCTCCGTCACCGGCCGGTCCCTCGATCACGATCGAGCGGGGGAAGGATGCCTGGCGATCGCTCGTGCGCGAGGACGCGCAGACCGGGACAGCGTTTTCTCGACGACTGGCGGCCGCGGGTCGAAGCGCTCACCCACGCGCGCAATCAGACGATGCTGCGGCTGATGCTCGGCGAGATTGCCGAGCAGGTCCGCTTCTTCGAGCAGGCGGCGGCCGGCACCGACGACCTGCTCGGACGCAACGGCGAGGGAGCCGGCAAACGTGGGCTCGTCGCCGGAGCGCGCTGGATCGGCGACTGACGGCGCCGCACGGCCCGTCCGGGTCGCACTGGCGCTCGGCAGCAACCTCGGCGATCGGGAGGCAGCGCTGCGCTGGGCGGTCAGTGCATTGTCGGCCTTTCTCGACCACCTCACGATTTCCTCGTTTCTGGAAACGGCGCCCGTCGGCGTCGACGAACCCCAACCCTGGTATCTGAATGCGGCCGCAGCCGGCACGACACGGCTCTCGCCGCGGCCTCTGCTTGATGCGCTGCAGTCGCTGGAGCGGGCGCGCGGCCGGACGCGATCCGTTCCGAACGCGGCGCGCACACTCGATCTCGACCTGATTCTGTATGGCGACCTGGTGATCGACGAACCGGGACTGGTCGTTCCGCATCCCCGGTTTCGCGAGCGGGCGTTCGTCCTGACGCCGCTCGCGGAGGTCGCCGGGGACATGGTCGATCCGGTGACCTTGCTGAGCGTGAACCGCCTTGCGGAGCGGCTGCGGCAGTAACCCGCACGGGTAAACGCGCTGCCAGAGAAGAGCGTAGTCGGAGCGATGGGGATCCACCAGAGAGCGGGGTCCGCCGCGTGTCTCCTGGCGGCCGGCCTTGTTCTGAGCTTGCTGACCGCCGCGCCCCTGTCGGCCGGGGGCGCCACGAAGTTCAAGTGGTGGCAGTCCCAGCGGTTCATTCAGGAACTTGCGCTTACCCCGGATCAGCAGTCGCGTCTCGACGCGATCTTCAAGAGCAGCTGGCCATCACTCGAGGGCTGCAAGACGGATCTCGACCGTCTGGATACGGAATTGTCGAAGCTCATCGCCGAGGGTACGGCGGGCGAGACGCTGATCATCCAGCAGATCGACCGCGTCGAAGCCTCGCGCAGTGCGCTCGGTCGGGCGCGATCGCTGATGCTCTATCGGATGTATCGGGTGCTCACACCGGAGCAGCGCGCGAAGCTGAAAGCGCTGAACGAGACCATCGAGAAAGAACAGCAGGCCGTACCGAAAGCTGCTCCGTCGCCGCGCTAACGTGATACGCGCCTACCGGACGCCATTCACAAACGCATCCAGCCGCTGGACGACCTGTTCGACCAGGTTGTCCGGCGTTGAGGCGCCCGAGGTCAGCCCGACGCGCACCGGCCCTGCCGCCGGCAGCCAGTCGCACACGTCGACTTCCGCTTTGGCTCCCACCGGCTTGTGGCGGATGAGGTCGCGCGAGGCAAGACAGGCGGGCTCGGCGACGTGGTACGTCGGCACCTGCTCGGCGCAGATGTGGGCCAGGTTGCACGTATTGCTGCTGTTGTACCCACCGATGACGATCATCAGATCGAGGCGTTCGTCTGCGAGAAGCCGGATGACAGCATCCTGCCGGTCCTGCGTTGCGCTGCAGATGGTGTCGAACGCGCGATACCGCTCGGGGAGCGCCGCCTCGCCGTAGCGCTCAGTCATGGCCGCGCGGAACATTTCGCCGATTTCGAGCGACTCGGACATCAGCATCGTCGTCTGGTTGGCCAGGCCGATGTGACCCAGGTCGACGTCGGGATCGAAGCCGGGCGAGATGGCGTCGCGAAATTGCGCGAGAAAATCGACGCGGTCGCCCGCGCCGCGAATGTAGTCGCAGACGAGCGCCGTTTCGGCCTTGTCGAACACCACCAGATATCGGCCTTCCGCCGCCTGGATGGCCTGAGAGGCCGTGGCCTGGGTCTCTTCGTGCCAATGCTTGCCGTGAATGACCGACGTGAAGTGGTCCTTCGTATAGCGGCGCACGTTCTTCCACACGTTCAGGACCGATCCGCAGGTGGTATCGACGAGCGTGCACCCGCGCGCGGACAGCGTCGAGAGCGTCTCGATCGTCACGCCAAACGCCGGCAGGATGACCACATCGTCTGGCGTCAGCTGGTCGATACGCTCGCCATCGTCGCTGAGAAAGCGGATGCCAAGCCCGCGCAGCTTGTCGTTCACGTGCGGGTTGTGAATGATTTCGCCCGTCAGAAAGACCGTGCGATCGGGAAAGCGCGTGCGCGCCTGGTAGGCGTAATCGACCGCGCGATCGACGCCGTAGCAGAAGCCGAACTCGCGCGCCAGGTGCAGCGTCATGCGGCCCGCAGTGTACGTGTAGCCGCTCTCCTTGATGGCGGCGACGAGGGTGCTGTGATAGCTCTCGGCGAGTTGACCGGCGACGGCGGGCCCGAGATCGAGGCCCTTGCGGAAGATTAGTGGTGGCATGAATGGGACGCGGTCAGCGGGAAGGGCTCGTCTCGTCCAACGCCCTCGGTGTGAGATCGTCGAGCGCTCTGAGCTCCGGTGTCCCGTGCCGGGCCAATGCCATCTCGATATCCTGGTAGACGGCTTCATCGTTGACGGTGCGGGAACTGGCACCGGCCGGCAGCAGTTGCGCAGCGCGCGATGCTGCTCCGAAACCCGCCGGCCGGGGCACGCGCTCGGTCAGCACGCGTATCAGACCGGTGGTCGTCATGAGCACGAGCGCGGCCGCAACCGCGAAGCGGGCTCTCGGCGCCGCACGGCGAGACGGCTCGGGAAAGTGCAGGAGCTTGCCGTGCTCACGGAGACCGAGGCGCGCGAGAATGGCGCGGCGCTGATCGGCGAGCCGTGGCGGCCCGAACTCCGCGTCGGAAGCCGAAGCCGCCTCTTCACGCATGTGTTCGAGGGCGGTCTCGAGCGATCGATAGCGGGCAGAGCACGCCATACACGCGCGCAGATGACGATCGAGCGAGTCGTCGGCCGCCGCTTCCAGATAGCGGCCGAGCAGCCGCTCGTCGTCAGGATGCCACTCAGGCAAAGTCACGCCAGGCTCCCAGCGCCGCCCGCAGCTTGTGGACGGCGCGAAACAGGTGGACGCGCACGGTCGATTCGCGCATGCCCGTCATCATGCTGACGTCGCGCGGCGAGTGATCGCCGAGGTGACACAGGATGAAGACCTGGCGCTGGCGGCCGGGCAGGTGCTCGAGCGCACGCATTACCGCGCTGCGCCAGGCGCGTCCCACCGCGCGATGCTCAGGAGACGCCGAGCGCCTGGTCGCCGGCTCGGTCCCGAGCGATTCCAGTGACACCTGACCGCGGGTGGACCTGGTCCGCGCGCGCTGTCGATCCACGCACGCGTTCACCAGAATGCGGGTGAACCAGACCTCGAAGGGATGCTCGGCGCGATACGTCTCGAGCCTCGTGAAGGCCTTGACGAAGGCGTCCTGGACGGCCTCGTCGGCGTCGGCGGCATCGCGCAGATACAGATACGCGATGCGGCAGGCACGGCGTTGATGAGCGCCCACCAGGATGTCGAACGTCTCGCGGGCCGCCGTGAGCTGGCCGTCGGCGACGAGCGCCTGCACCCGCAGCGCATGATCGGTCGACGAGCCCTCGGACCGGTCGGTGCGGCGGCGAGGTGCGGCAGTGGTTCGGGCGAGCGCAGCCATAAGTGACGCTCGAATTGTACTACGGCCGGAACGACGCCTCGGCGTATGATGCCCAGGCGGTCAGATCGTGGATCAGTGCCTGCGCTGAGGGTCCGACCAGACGTCGATGCCTTACGAAGCGGTCATCGGGCTCGAAATCCACGCCCAGCTCCTCACCGACACGAAGATCTTTTGCGGTTGCTCGACCCGGTTCGGCGCGCCGCCGAACACGCACGTGTGCCCGGTATGCCTGGGCCTGCCGGGCGCGCTTCCCGTGCTGAACCGGCGCGCGGTCGAGCTCGCCACGCGGGCCGCACTCGCCCTAGGCTGCCACGTCAACGCGCGGTCCATCTTCGCCCGGAAGAACTACTTCTATCCGGATTTGCCGAAGGGCTATCAGATCTCTCAGTACGATCAGCCGCTCGCAAGCGGAGGCCGGGTCCGATTCGATCAGGGCGACGAGACGCGCGAGGCGGGTATCACGCGCGTCCACCTCGAGGAAGATGCGGGCAAGTCGCTTCATGAGGGGTTTCCGGACGCGACAGAGCGCACGTACGTCGACTACAACCGGTCCGGCGTGCCGCTGATCGAGATCGTGACGGAACCCGACCTGCGATCCGCGGGGGATGCGTCGGCATTCTTCGAGTATCTCCGGACAACGCTCGTCTGGCTCGGCGTGACCGATGGAAACATGGAGGAGGGGAGCCTGCGCTGCGACGCCAACGTTTCGGTCCGACAGGCGGGCGAGACGACGCTCGGGACGAAAGCGGAGGTGAAAAATCTGAACTCGTTCCGCTATTTGAGGCACGCGCTCGAGTACGAGATCGAGCGCCAGATCGGCGTCCTTGATGAGGGCGGGCGTGTCCGGCAGGAAACGCGGCTCTGGGATCAGGCCACGAGCCGGACGATTGCGATGCGGAGCAAGGAAGAGGCCCACGACTACCGGTATTTTCCAGAGCCCGATCTGCCTCCCGTGGCTCTCTCTGCCGCGCGCGTCGCCGAGATCGCGGCGGGGTTGCCCGAACTGCCCGGCGCACGACGAGCTCGACTTCTCGCCGACCATCGGCTTCCCGCCTACGACGCCGCCGAGCTCACGCGCGATCGCGCGGTCGCCGACTACTTCGAAGCCGTTGTCGCCGCGGGTGCGCCCGCGAAAGCCGCGTCGAACTGGGTGATGGGCGAGATGTCGAGAAAGCTGAACGACGCGAAGCTTGGTATCGCTCAGGCGCCGATCGGCGCCCGGGCCCTTGCCGAGCTCGTTGCGCTCATCGAGCGCGGCACCATCAGCACGACCGCGGCCAAGGACGTGTTCGAGAAGATGTGGACGAGCGGGCGGGCCGCGCCTGCAATCGTCGAGGCCGACGGGCTCGCACAGATAAATGACGAAGGCGCGATCGCATCCGCGGTCGATCGGGTGCTGCTCGCGCATCCAGAGACCGCGGAGCAGTATCGTGCGGGTCAGACCAAAGTGCTGGGATTCCTCGTGGGCCAGGTGATGAAGGCGACTGGTGGAAAAGCGAGTCCCAAGCTCGCCAACGATCTCGTGCGCCGTGCGCTCGAGCGCCCCTGAGATCGTGGTCGCACTGCCGCCCGCGGCCTCGGATTGGCACCCGTTCACTCGAGCGGTTCTCGTCGTCGCGTTTTATGTCGTCGCGTCGGTCGTCCTGACGTGGCCGCTCGCCGTCTCGCTCGGGACTGCGCTGGGCGCGCCGGAAGGTCCCGGAGATCCGTATCTGAATCTCTGGATTCTCGGATGGGATCTGCGCACGCTCTCCAGTCATCCGGGCTGGATCGTCGATGGCCAGGTGTTCGACGCCAATATTTTTCACCCGGCCATCGGCACGCTCACGTACTCGGACCACTTGCTCCCGCAGGCCCTTGTCGTGTTGCCGCTGTATCTCGCGACCCGCGATCCCGTGCTCTGTTACAACGTCCTGCTGCTTACCTCGTTCATCGCGAGCGGGCTGGCGATGCACGCGCTTGCTCGCCAGGTGGGTGCCGCCCCGATGGGCGCGTTGGTGGCCGGTCTCGCCTGGGCCTTCTGGCCGTACCGCATCGCGCATCTCGTTCATCTTCAACTGCAGGCGCTGTATTTCCTGCCGCTCGCGCTTCTCGCTCTGCACCGGACCATCGCGGCCAATCGCCGACGCGATGCGGTGTGGCTCGGCGTCTTTGCCGGACTCCAGGCTCTTTCGTCGGTCTATTACGGTGTCATCACGAGCCTTGCGCTTGGTGTCGGGATCATAGGCCTTGGGCTTGGCACCGGCCGACTCCGCAGTACCGCGTCTTCTCTCGCGCCTCGCCTTGGCGGGACTGGTTGCGGTCTTGCTGGTCGCGCCGGTGGCCTGGCCGTATTGGCGGACGCAGCGAAGCGAGGGCTATGCACGAAACCTGTATGAGGCGAGCCGGCACGCGGCCGTGCCCTCCAGCTATCTGCAGGTATCGGAAAGTAACGATCTGTACGGCCGCACGCGACTCCTGACCGCACGCGACGCCGGGGACCAGCTCCGCCCGGGACGAGCGGAAGGCGTTGAGCAATCGCTCTTTCCTGGCTTCGTGCTGCTGCTGCTCGGATGCATTGGCGTGATTGCCACTCGACGGCAGGCCACCTGGCCGGTTGGCGCCGCGGCATTAGGTCTGGTCGTTCTTGGCGCGGTCCTGTCGCTCGGTCCCGACGGTCTGCGGCCGTTTTATGCGGCGTTCCACAGGTTCGTTTTCGGGTTCCAGGCAGTGCGCGCCCCGGCACGATTCGCGGTGCTCGTGATGCTTGGTCTCGCGATCCTTGCGGCGCTTGGTGCCACCCGGCTGCTCCGCGGCCGCGTGGGCCGGCGGGTGGTTGCGGCTTCCCTGTTGGGCATGTGCGTGGAGTACGCGTCGGTACCCTGGCCGCTGGTCGCGCGTCCGCCGCGCCAGACCGGTGTGGGGCAGTGGCTTGCCGCGCAGCCCGGCGCAGGCGCCGTGGTGTACTTGCCGCTCACCAGCGACCGAGAGAACACGATCGCCATGGTCGACTCGCTCCAACACGGCCGGCCGATCGTGAACGGGTATTCGGGCCAGCGTCCGTCATTTTTCTCCGCGCTCGTCGACACGCTCAGTACCTTTCCGACGGCCGACGCGCTCTGGACGCTGCGAGATTTCGGCGTCCGCTATGTCGTTTCCCCGGAGCCGTTGGCCTCGATCGTCACACCGGCGCTGGCCGCGCGCGGCCTCGTGTCGGTCGCCGACAGTCCGCTGGTCGCGCGGGCGCAGCGTGCCGAAGGCGTGATCTACGAGCTCGTCTGGTCCCCGGCAGTCGAGGCGCGTCTCATGCCCGCGGCGCCGCCGCCACCTCCACCTCCCGGACCCATTCCCTTTGTTGCCGCCGAGAAGCTCTCGTACACCGTCAAATGGGTCGGCGGACCCTTGGATCTCCCCGCGGGCCGCGTCGGGATCGCAGTCGAACCGGGCCCTTCCAGCGAGGTCCCGTATCGTTTTGTCGCGACAGCCGAGACCGCGCCGTGGGTCACGAGGTTCTTCGAGGCCCGCGACCGCTTCGAGACCGACGCCGATCACAATCTCCTGCCGCTGACGCACAGGCGCGCCCTCCGCGAGGGCCGGCGATCGCTTGATCGCGTGTACTCGTTCGATCGACAGGCCGGCACCGTTCGGATCGGCGCGCCCGGGGATCAGGCGATCGTACCGTTTCGAATTCATCCGGGCACGCGCGACGCGTTGACGACGCTGTTCTACGTTCGAACGCTGCCGCTTGCCCCTGGCGACTCGATTGTCGTGCCAGTCAACGACGGCGGCCGTAATCTCGTCGTGCACGTGAACGTGATCCGGCGCGAGACCATCACGCTCAACGGCCGCCGCGTCGACGCGATACGCATCGAGCCGGTGATTACCGAGCGCGTCCCGCGCCGCGCGCCCGTGCAGGGAGTCGTGTGGCTCAGTGCCGACGCCCGCAGAATTGTGCTTGCGGCAGACGTCTCAGCGGGATTTGGCGAGTTGCGGCTGGAACTGGCGCCGTGATGCAGCGTGAATCGTCGTTCACTTCGTGCGGGGGTCGGGCTCCGCGAGGCCGTGCGCCTGGAGGCCCGGTCTACATGTGATCGCAAGCGGCGTGCGGTCTGGATTCGGTATGCTAGACTCGCCGCCGGCATCGCGCACCGAGGCTCCGTGTGATTGAAGCGAAGGACGTATCGAAGATGTACACCCGCGGCGTCTACGCGCTGCGGGATCTCGTCTTGACGATCGGCAAGGGCGAGTTCGTCTTTCTCACGGGCCCGAGCGGCGCTGGCAAGTCGACGCTGCTGCGGCTGCTCCTTCGTCAGGAAGCGCCGAACTCTGGGCAGCTCGTTGTCGGCGGCCGCAGCCTCTCGAAGATGAACGCGGCGCAGGTGCAGGCGTACCGGCGCACCGTCGGCTTCGTCTTCCAGGACTTCAAGCTGATACCCACCAAGACCGTCTACGAGAACATCACGTTCGTGCCGCGCGTGCTGGGACAGCCCCTCGCGCTGCAGCGCCGCAAGGCGTTTCAAGTGCTGAAGTGGGTTGGGCTTCAGCATCGGATGAACGCGTTTCCCCTGGAGCTCTCCGGCGGCGAACAGCAGCGCGTAGCGGTGGCGCGCGCCCTCATCAACGATCCGGCGCTCGTGCTGGCCGACGAGCCCACCGGCAATCTCGACCCCGATCTCGCGCTCGACATCATGAACCTGTTTCGCGACATCAACGCTCGCGGGACGACAGTGCTCGTCGCGACCCACGATCGCGAGCTCATTCGACGCGTGGGCAAGCGTACCATCGCGCTCGAGCACGGACAGATCGCGGAGGTCGGGTGAGGGCGCTGTCGTATTTCCTGGACGAAGCGGCGCGGAGCCTGTGGCGCCGCCGTGGGCCATCCTTGCTTGCGGCGGGCACCAGCACGTTGAGCCTGCTCGTGCTCGGCGTGTTTCTCCTCGCCAACAGCAACGCCGCGCGAATCATCGACCGCTGGAGCGCCGCCGCCGAAATGTCTGTCTATCTCACCGACGGCGTCACCCGCGATGAGCGAGCGGCAATCGAGCGCGCGCTCGCGACCAGCGGGCTCGTGATGCGCCACTCCTACGTGTCGTCCGCTGAGGCGCTGCGCCGTTTCAGCGGGCAGTTTCCGGATCTGGCGGCGGCGGCCCGCTCGCTGCCCATGAACCCGCTCCCAGCATCCTACGATGTGCGGATCCGTCCCGAGCGGGCGCGCGATGCCGCCGCCGTCGATGCCCTGGCGGCGACAGTGAAGGCGCTGAGCGGGGTCGGCGACGTAGGGTACGATCGGCGCTGGATTGACCGGCTTGTCGGAATTATCAACGCGGCGCGCACGGCCGCTCTGGCGCTCGCCTTGCTGTTTGTCGCGGCGTCCTGCATCACGGTCATGAGCGTTGTCCGACTGACGCTGTACGCCCGACGGCAGGAAATCGAGATCATGCAGTTGGTCGGCGCACCGCTCGCCTACATTCGAGGCCCGTTCGTGATGGAGGGCGCGCTGCTGGGCGTCACTGGCGCGCTCTTAGCTGTCATTGTCTTGTGGACGGCGTTTGCAACCTGGAGAGGGCAAGCGACTGCCGGCCTGGCAGGTCTGGTCGACGTCGGGGATCTCGCCTTCCTGCCCATGGCGCTGATTGCCGGCCTGGTCCTTGGCGGCGCGGCCATTGGCTGTGTCGCTGGCGCCCTGGCAGCGCGAGCCGCGCGGTGACCTCTGGATGGGCCTCCCTGACAGCCGATGCTGGGCGTTCCTCCTAATGCGTTGACACTACCGTCGGCGCGGCACTAGACTGCTTGTAACGGTTTCCAAGGCCAACTCTCTGCGCGAATTCAGTGGTCCTCGATTTCGCATGCCCCGTTCGGTGACTGAGGAGCGGCCCTCAGGCGCATACACCTCCGGCACCCTCGCCGATTTCTATCGCGAAGAATTCGCCAAACATCGGCGCTGCCTCGAGGCGCAACGCGACTGCTATTCCGAGTGCGCCATCGCCGAGGTCGAAGCCGCCCTCACCCAAGTCATGGCGCAGATCGAAACCCTGTGCCGTCAGCAGAACTGCGACCAAGTGGTCAGCTGCCTCCTAAAGAAGTTCGACGTGCTGACAGGCCTTTCGGCTTGGTCCGACCCGAAGACCTTCCACTGACCAGCTCCGCCAGGGAACTGCGGAGCGATCTCGCCGTCATCACCGCCGCGGCGATTCGCGCGGCCAGCGCCGACACCACGACTCGGCTGGCGGCCGCCAGCCTCGATGTCCCCCAGAGTGCCCGTGCGTCGCTCGTTGCCGTCGGGAAGGCAGCGCCCGCAATGGCACTTGCGCTGGTCCAGGAGCGGGCCGGACTCTTCCGGGACGGCCTGGTCATCGGCACGCACAGCCCGTCACCACTGCCCGATGTGCTTCGATGGCATCAGGCAGATCATCCCGTTCCCGGCACTGCGAGTCTCGAGGCGGGCCGGGCCGCCCTCGCCCATGCCGCCTCCGTCCCTCCCGGCGGGACCTTCGTCGTGCTCGTATCCGGCGGGGCGTCGTCGCTCATGGTGGTGCCGGCGGCCGACCTCGCACTCCAGGAGAAGCAGGTCGTCACCCGAGAGCTGCTGCGCAGCGGTGCCGACATCCGGGCGTTGAATACCGTGCGAAAGCATTTGTCGGCCGTGAAGGGCGGACGCCTCGCCGCCGCATGCCGGGGCCGGACCATCGCGTGGCTGCTCTCGGATGTCGTCGGTGACGACCCCAGCGTCATCGGTTCCGGACCCACGGTGCCGGATCCCACCACTTACGCTGATGCCCTCGACGTTCTGGATCGCCACGGCGGGCGAGACAAGTACCCGCCGGCGGTCGTCTCACACCTCGAGCGGGGAGTGGCCGGCAGGGAGGACGAGACGCCCAAGCCGGGTGCCGCATCGCTGTCGCGAACGAAGACCGCGGTCATTGGATCGGCGCGACTGTCTCTAAAAGGCGCTGGCGATGCCGCGCGGGACCTCGGCTACGCTGTCGTCGTGTGTCCGGAGCCTGTCGTCGGTGAAGCCCGCCTGGCCGCCGCGGCGCACCTGACCTGGGTCGAGGGTATGCTCCAGCAGACACCTGGCCGCCTGTGCCTGCTGTCCTGTGGTGAAACCACGGTCACCGTGCAGGGCAGCGGCAAAGGCGGAAGAAACCAGGAATTCGCGCTCGCGCTCGTGCCAGGTCTTGGCCGTGGAGAGCGCCCGGTGGCAATTGCCAGCTTCGGCACCGACGGCATCGACGGTCCAACCGACGCGGCGGGGGCCATCGTGGATCAGACGACCGTGGTGCGCGCGGAGGCGGCGGGACTGAGCGCGGTCCAGGCGCTGGAGCAGAATGATTCCTGGACGTTCTTCACTGCCCTCGGAGACGTGATTCGCACGGGCCCCACCGACACCAACGTCGGTGATATCCAGGTCGTGCTCGCAGACGATTGCGTCGGAGCATCACTGATGGGACCCGGCGGATGAGAGGTGAGCCATGCGCCAGTTGAAATTGGCCGGTATCGGACTGCTCGTCGCATGCACGGTGTTGGCGCTTGGCTATCTCTGGGGCGCGCGGGGGCGGTGGGCGGCGGAGGAACAACTGGTCCTCATCGAGCGGCAGTTACTGCTTTCCGACGCGCGGCGGGAGGCGCATGCGGGGAGTCTGGATCTCCAGAAGCTGAATTTCGGCGCCGCCGCGGGGCACTTCGAGGCGGGGAGGGCGAGCTCGGACAAGGCCCGTCTTGCCCTTGAAGGCGCCGGATTGGCGGCGCAGGCCGAGCAGGCAAAGACGGCGAGCGCTCTGCTCGACGAAGCGCGAGACCTCTCCTCACGCCTCGATCAAGCGGCCGCCGAGCGCGCCCAGCGTGCGGCGGAGGCCCTCGAGAAAGCCGCCGCGCCCCCAGTCCGGTAGGTGCTAGGCGACGCCGGGCTTCACGCCGAAGATTCGCGTGGAAAAGCTGCAGTTCCGAAATCTCCTTGCCGATAGATTGCTCGACCGATGACGCGCTGGCGGACTGTGCTCGTAATGGCGGGCGGGGCGGCGCTGATTGCGGTCGGCATCCCGACCCTCGGCCGCCCGACGGTCGCGGGTGAGGCGAGCCCCATCGCCACGGCTCGCGCCGTCCTGAACCTTTCTCCCGCCGAGGCAGAAGAGCGGCGGCGCGTGGAGCTCCCCAACGCGGTCGTGACCGCGTTCGACCCCGAAATGCACGTCACGTTCGTCCAGGACGGGACGGCCGGCGTCTATCTCGACTCCCTGCAGAATCGCCCCGCCGTGAACGTCGGCGACAGGGTGCGCGTCGTCGGTGTGACCGGTCGCGGGAAGCGCGAACGGACCATTGAACGCGCCCACGTCGAGCGCGTGGGATCCGGCGCGCTGCCCGTGCCCATCTGCCTTGCCCCGCCGCAGTACCGTGACGGCGTCGCCGACAGTCAGTGGGTCGAGGTCGAGGGGGTCCTCCGCAGGGTCCAGCGTACGCAGGCGCGAGCGACGCTGCACCTGGTCAGGAGCGACGTGCGGTTCGCCGCGCTCGTGGCGAACATACAAAACGGTGCGCTGCCGGCCGTCGGTTCGCGTCTCCGCGTCCGCGGTGTGCTGGGCGGCGGGTACAACGCGAAGGACCGGCTGATCGAGCGCCGCGTGTTCGTCCCGAGTCTGACCGACATCGACACAGTCGTTGAGGACGCGGCTGCCGGCCACGATCGACTCACGTCGATCGCCGACGCCCTCGCCGGGACGCTGGAGTATCAGCCGGCCGTACGCGTGCGCGGGACGGTGCGCCACGTCGATTCGGCCGCCGCGGTCCTCATCTCGGACGGCCGATCGGAGATCGTGGTCCATTCAAGCGACGTCGTGCGGCTCACGCCGGGTGATCTCGTTGAAGTCCTGGGCTTCCCCGCGAGCTCGACGGCGCGGCCGACGCTCGAGGACGGCCGCATTTCGCTCGTCGTCGGCAATCGGCTCGTCGACGCGCCGCCTCTGGAGTTTAGAAGCATCGCCGAGATTCTCGCAATGAAAGCCGCGGCGCGGGTGCTTCCGTACTCGGTGCGGTTGCGCGCGCAGGTGCTCTTCACCAATCCACGGCAGGCACCAACGCCGACGGTCTATGTGCATGACGGAACCGCCGCGCTGTTCGTGTATGCGCCCGAAGACATCGCTCACCTGCGTCTCGGAGACTGGGTCGAAATCGAGGGCCGCACGGGACCGACGTCGCGGTCGGTGTTCGTCGGTGCCTCCCGCGTCACGGTGGTCGGACACGATCGGCTCCCGCCTGCCACTCCCGTGGCCGCCGATGCGGTGATGATCGAGCGGTATGAATCGCGCTGGGTTGAGCTGCACGGCGTGGTGCGGCGCGCCACCGCCCGCGAGGATGGCGTCGAGCTCGACTTCGGCACGAGCGCCGCGACTCTTTTCGCCTACGTCCGCGGGCTCGCCCCGGAAGTGGCGGCCGGCCTGGTCGACGCGCACATCAGGCTGCGCGGCGTCGCCGAGAGCACGTGGAGCCGGCAGCGCTGGACCGGTGCGGCTCTTTATGTGCCCGGGCCGTCCGAGCTCGCCGTCGTCAGTCCTCCCCCAGGGCGTCCATGGGAGATGCCGGTCTCGACGGTTGGCGACCTGCCGTTGATGTTGCGTAGTGACTACGACAGCCGCCGGGTGCGTCTCCGTGGCGTGGTCACGCTCCGCCGTCCGGGCGATGCGATCTGGATCGCCGACGAGACCGGCGGTATCGAGGTGCAGTCGCGTGAGGACATCGACGTGCAGCCGGGCGACGAGGTCGAGGTCCTGGGATTTCCGATTGTCAGCGGATCGGCGGCCGCCATTGCGGAAGCGATAGTACGGAAACATGGAAAAGGCGACGTCGCGCAGACGCCGGTCATCTCGTTGGGGCAGGCGCTGAATGGAGCCTATGACGCAGAGCTGGTGCAGATGGAGGGCACGCTGCTCGACCAGGCGTCGCACGGCACCGAGACGACGCTCGTCCTTCAAGAGGGACGAACCATCTTCACCGCACAACTGCCGTCGGCCGTTCCAAACGATCTCAATCGCCTTCGCACCGACAGCCGCTTGCGTCTGACAGGTGTGTGCCGTGTCAACGAGAATCGCGGCGGCGACATGGCCGGCTTCACCCTCCTGCTTCGCTCGGGTGATGACGTGGCCGTGTTGCGCGCGCCGTCGCCCTGGACGCGTCCACGGGTCCTGGGGCTGGTCGCGTCGTTGATCGTTCTGGCGGCCGGCGGATTCGGGTGGGTCATGCTCCTGAGGCGGCGCGTCCGCGCACAGACCGAAGCCATGCGCGGGCAGCTCGTCGAGATTGACGCGGCCCGCACCCACGCCGAGCAGGCGAACGATCAACTGGAAGCCACGAATCGCCAGCTCGAAACGGCCATTGCCCAGAGCCGTGAACTGGCCGGGGCCGCGCAGGCGGCCAGCAAGGCGAAGACGGAGTTCGTGGCGAACATGAGCCACGAAATCCGGACGCCGATGAACGGCGTGCTCGGCATGACCGAGCTGGCGCTGCAGACGCCGCTCAATCCCGAGCAGCGCGAGTATCTCGAACTGGCGCATCTATCGGCCGAGTCGCTGCTCCATGTGATCGATGACATCCTGGATTTCTCGAAGATGGAAGCCGATCGCCTCGAGATACGGCCCGAGCCGCTCGAGCCTCTGGTGCTCATCGACGAGATCCTCCGATCGTTCGAGATTCGCGCGCGGCAGAAGGGACTACTGCTCGAAAGGCGCGTAGCCGCCGGCAGTCCGGCCGTGATCGTCGCCGATGGGGCGCGCGTGCGCCAGGTGCTCGTGAATCTGGTGGGGAACGCCATCAAGTTCACCGAGCAGGGAAGCGTCGTCGTCGAGGTATCGCCGAAGTCGGCAGGGGGCGGCGGCCTGGCCCTGCGTTTCGCAGTACGCGACACGGGTGTGGGAATCCCCGCCGGCAAAATCGGGCTCATCTTCGAGCCGTTCGCGCAGGCCGATGGCTCAATCTCTCGGCGCTACGGCGGCACGGGTCTGGGCCTCAGCATTTCGACGCGGCTCGTGGAGCTCATGGGAGGCACGCTCGAGGTCGAAAGCGATGAAGGACGAGGCTCCTCCTTCTCGTTCACGCTGCCCGTGGGCGAGGAAGCCGGTCGCCTTGTCGACATCGCCCCGAGCCGGACCACGCCGCAGGAAACGATGTCGCGGCACGTGCTCGTCGTCGAGGACAACCCCGTGAACCTGCGCCTCGTGGAGGCGATTCTCTGCAAAGCCGGGCATACTCTGGTCGCGGCACACACGGGACGACAGGCGCTCGAGATCCTCGATCGCGAATGCTTCGACGCCGTGCTGATGGACGTGCAGATGCCCGAGATGAATGGCATCGAGACGACCGAAGCCATCCGCGCGCGCGAGCGCAGCGTTGCCGACGGGGCACACGCACCTCTCGAATCGTGCTACGCGGCGGGGCGCCCAGGCGGCATCATCATCGTGGCGATGACCGCGCACGCGCTGGAACAGGACCGCAAGGCCTGCCTTCGCGCCGGCATGAACGCCTTTCTCGGCAAGCCGATCTCGCGGCTCGAGCTCTTGAGCGTGATCGCCGCTCTCGAGTCTCGCGCGCCGTCGCTCCCCTGAACCTCCCAGCCGGCCCCGCACGATATAGTGGCGGGTATGCTCAATCGCGACCAGATCCTCCGTCAGATGCGCGATCGGGCGGATCATCCCGCGACCGGGCGTGAGCTGATACAGCTGCTCCGCATCCCCCGCGAACAGCGGACGACCTTCCGCCGTCTGCTGAAGGCTCTGGTCGCCGACGGCGACGTTCTGCAGATTCGGGGAAACCGCTTCGGGCTGGCCGATCACATGGGCGTCGTGGTTGGCCGCCTCCAGATGCATCAGGCGGGCTACGGCTTTGTCGTGCCCGACGAAGACAAGGGCGACCGGGATCTCTACATCGCGCCGACGAACGTCAAAGAGGCCCTTCACGGCGACCGCGTCGTCGCGCGGCTCGAGCACCAGCGCGGCGATCGCGCTGAAGGCCGCATCATTCGCATTCTCGAACGGGCGAACAGCACGCTCGTTGGCCGGTTCGAGATCGATGAGTCGGGCCTGGGCTATGTCGTGCCCTTCGATCGCCGAGTGCTCGCCGACATACAGGTATCGGTGGCTGAGAGCCGGGAGGCAAAATCAGGGCAGATGGTCGTCGTGGAGCTCACCCGATGGCCGAGTGCGACGCGCCCGCCGCTCGGCCGCGTGATCGAGGTGCTCGGAGGATTGGACGACCCCGGCGTCGACACGCGCATCATCATTCGCAAGCACGCCCTGCCCGACGAACACGGCGATGAGGCGATTGCCGAAGCACATCGGCTCGGCACGGCTGTGCGGCCACGCGACTTGAGCAACCGGACCGACTTTCGATCCCACACGACGGTGACGATCGACGGCGAGCACGCCAGGGACTTCGACGATGCGATCACGCTCGAGCGATTGCCGAACGGTCACTACTGGCTGGGCGTCCACATCGCGGACGTGTCGCACTACGTCGAGGAGGGGAGCGCGCTCGACGCGGAGGCGTACGAGCGCGGCACGTCGGTCTATTTTCCCGAGCGTGCGATCCACATGTTTCCGGCCGAGCTCGCCACCGGGCTGTGCTCGTTGAACCCACAGGTGGATCGTCTGGTGCAGTCCTGTCTGATGGAGGTCACTCGCAACGGCGAGGTCGCGCGCGCAGAGTTTCACGATGGGGTCATCAACAGTGATGCGCGGATGACGTACACAGCGGTCAACGCCATCCTCACCGAGAGAGATCGCAAGACAGTGGCGGAATACTCCGGGCTCGTCCCGCTGTTCGAGCTGATGCGCGAGCTGTTCGAGGTGTTGAACGCACGCCGCCGCCGCCGCGGGTCGATCGATTTCGACCTCCCGGAGGCCGAAGTCCTCATGGACGACTCCGGTCGCATCGAGGACATCATCGTGGCCGAACGGAACGTCGCGCACCGAATCATCGAAGAGTTCATGCTGCTGGCCAATGAAACCGTGGCGGACCATCTCGATACGCAAGGCGGGCCCGGCCTCTACCGCGTCCACGAAGATCCGGATCCGATGAAAGTGGAGCAATTCGAAGAGTTCATTTCCGGGTTCGGCCATTCGCTCGGCGCGCCGCTCAACGCGCTGCGGCCGCGCCACTTTCAGCGGCTCGTGGAGCGCATTCGAGGCACACCGGTTGAGAGACCCGTCGCGTTCCTCATGCTGAAGACCATGCAGAAGGCGCGGTACGCGCCGGAAAACCTTGGGCACTTCGGCCTGGCGGCGCCCAGCTATACGCACTTCACCTCGCCGATCCGCCGGTATCCGGATCTCGTGGTGCACCGCCTGCTGCGCGCCCACCGGCAGGGCCAGCTCGATGAAGCGCGACGCGAAGAGCTCGACGATGACCTGCCCGAGACGGCCCGTCACACGTCCGAGCGCGAGCGCCGTGCAGACGACGCGGAGCGGGAGCTGCTGGCGTGGCGGAAAGTGCGTTTCATGGCCGACAAGGTCGGCGACGAGTTCGACGGCTACGTCACCGGCGTGGCGGCGTTCGGGTTGTTCATCGAGCTCGTCGATCACTTCGTGGAAGGGCTGGTCCACATCTCCAGCATGGCCGACGACTATTACCGATACCTCGAGTCGAGCCATTCATTGCACGGTGAGAACACCCACAAGGTCTTTCGGCTGGGAGACAAGCTGCGGGTCCAGGTGATTCGCGTGGACCTGGACCGGCGACAGATCGATCTTGGGCCTGACCGAGATTCTGGACACGATTCGGGCGGACGAGGGCCGCCGCGGGCCGAAGAAGAGCAAGGCGAAGCCGAAGCAGGAGATCCGTCGGATCAAACAGCGTCCTGGACGGCGCGAGCGGGCCACCAGAAAGGCTGCGCGTAAGCGCGGCCGCCGGTGACGCGTCGCGACACGAGCTCGCCGAGCTCCATCGCATGAGCCACATTGTCGTCGGCACGGCCGGGCACATCGATCACGGCAAGAGCACGCTCGTCCAGGCGCTGACGGGCACCGACCCGGATCGGCTCAAGGAGGAGAAGGCGCGCGGGATCACGATCGATCTCGGGTTCGCCTACTGGCGCGATCGAGACGATACGGTCGCCTTCGTCGACGTCCCTGGACACGAGCGCTTCGTTCGCAACATGCTCGCCGGCGTCGGCGGCATCGATGCGGTGCTGCTCGTCGTTGCCGCAGACGAGTCCGTCATGCCGCAGACGCGCGAGCATTTCGACATCTGCCGCCTGCTGGCGATCCCGCGCGGCGTCGTCGTCATCACGAAGTGCGATCTCGTGGATGACACGATGCTGGACCTGGTGCGTGCCGACGTCGCGGAGCTCGTGGCCGGGATCGGTCCTCTCGGCGGCGCCGGTGATTGCGGCGTCGGCGCGCACCGGAGCCGGACTCGATGACTTGCGTCAGGACGCTGGGCGACCTGGTGGATGCCACGCCTCGACGCCCCGATGAGGGTGGCGCGCGCCTGCCCGTCGATCGCGTCTTCTCGATAAAAGGCTTCGGGACGGTCGTCACGGGAACGCTGATTGCCGGACGCATACGGGTGAACGACGAACTGCAGGTGCTTCCCGGACAGCGCCGAGTGAAGGTACGTGGAGTGCAGGTGCACGGCGCGGCAGTCGAGCAGAGCGTCGCAGGTCAGAGAGTCGCGCTCAACCTGGCCGGCGCCAACGTGAGCGAATTGTCGCGAGGCCATGCGATTGTCGCTCCCGGCACTCTGCAGACGACGCGGATCGTGGATGGGTGGCTGGAGGTGCTGCCGTCGGCGCGCACGCTGCGGCACGGGACCCGCGTGCGCTTCCATCAGGGGACGGCGACGGTTCTCGCCCGTGTGTCGATAGTCGACGTGCCCTCCGCGGATGGCGAGAGCCCGGCGATTCGGCGCGGCGAGACCGGCTACGTAAGATTGCGTCTCGAATCGGACGCGGCCGTGACCCGGGGCGATCGCTTCGTCCTTCGCTCGTACTCGCCGGCAGTGACAATTGCGGGTGGGCAGGTGCTCGACCCGTCGCCTCCGAGTGGTGGTGTGCGGCTTGCCCCGACGCTCGAGCGCTTTTCGCGGCTGCTCGCGGCGCTACGCAGCGACTCCGGAGCGCTCGAGCGAGACGCGCACGGCCTTTTCGTGATCGAGGCCGGTGCGCACGGTCTGCCAGCTGACGCGTTGACCTGGCGCCTGGGGGTGTCCGCGGCCTCCGTCGAGCAGGCGCGCCACGCGCTGGTGGCTGCTGGCCTCGCGCTCGAGGCCGGCGACCGCCTCGTTGCCCCGGCATGGCGCGGCATACTTGCCGAGCGCGTGCTGACCGCACTCGCCGCACACCACGAGGCAGAGCCGCTGTCGGAGGGCCTGCCGCGAGAAGAGGTCCGCGAACGCGTGTTGGGACACGCGGCGCCCGCGCTGGCCGATCTCGTGTTGAGCGATCTAATCAGTGCGGCGCGGATCGTCGGCCGCGACCGCCTGGCGCTGGCCGGTCGCGAGATTGCGCTCTCGCTGGACGAGGCGCGAATTCGAGCGGCCCTCGAACGGCTCCTGCTCGAAGCCGGGCTCCGTCCGCCAGACTCGACGCACCTCACCGCGCTCGTGGCGGCGCCGCAGAAGGAGATAGAGCCCGTCCTGCAGCTGCTCGTCCGTCAGAAGATCGTCGTCCGCCTGGATGGACTGCCGTTTCATCGCGATGCGCTGGAACAGTTGAAATCGGACCTTCGAGCGCTGAAGACCGGATCGGCGGCCAGTGTCACCATCACCGTAGCGACCTTCAAGGATCGCTATGGTCTGAGCCGGAAGCATGCCATCCCGCTGCTCGAGTACCTCGACCGCGAGCGGGTGACCCGCCGCCTCGGCGATACGCGTGTCCTGCTCTAAGTGCGATTGCTCGGTCATGTGCCCCGAAAGCGTTGCCCCGGTGACGGGCGGCTGACCTGCGGTGACAGTCGTTGCGGCGGGGCTGAGCCCCGCGACGTCCTGGAGCGGTCAAGCCCGCTCACAACGAGAGTAATCTTCGAACTAAGGAAAGACGGCCCGCGAGCCGCGGGCCTGATGGAGAGAGAAGGGCGCTACTGCCGATCGTTCGGGTTGGGGTTGTCGCGCGTGGCGTCCTTGAAGTTTCGGATGCCCTTTCCGATTCCGCGGCCGATTTCCGGCAGCCGGTTCGCGCCGAAAATCAGGATGATGATGATGAGAACGATGACGAGCTCCGGCAGACCCAGACTTCCCATTGCACACCCCTTAGTGCAGTGATTGTAGCACCTGGGGCCATGTTCCGACGGTCTTGCCCCGTACCTGCCTCCTTCTGTGCGTGGCGCTGGCGCCGGGCGTCACCCCGGACGCTTTGGGGCAATTTGCTGCGGGCACGGACTTGGTCGAGGTGTATGTGACCGTGTCGGATGCTGCTGGGCACCCAGTCACCGGCCTTCCACAGGACGCCTTCACCGTGCTCGAAGACGGCGTGGCGCAGACCGTTACGGCGTTTGCCGCTGGCAGCATGCCGCTGGCGCTTGGCGTCGGCGTCGACCGCAGCTTCAGCATGGCGGGCCGGCCTCTCGTCGTGGCCAAGGCCGGGGCGCGGCGCCTGCTCGACGCCCTGGAACCGTCCGATCAGGCGATGGTCGTCGCGATCGGCAGCCGGATCGAAACGCTGGCCCCTTTATCATCCGCGCGGGGTCGTGCCCGCGAAGTCGTGGCGTCCCTGCAACCGTGGGGTACGTCGCCGCTCGGCGATGCTGTGACCGAGGCGATCGTCAGCGTGGCGAAGGGGACGGGACGGCGTGCGCTCGCGCTCTTCACCGACGGGCAGGAGCGATACAACGCGTCGGAACGGTCGACGGTTCTGGATCGGGTGCGACGGAGCCGCGTGCTGATCTATCCGGTGGCGGTTGGTGGAAAGCCCACCGCCCTCCTCGTGGAGCTGGCCGCCATCTCAGGCGGCCGTTCCTTCGAGGGGACGGACGAACGGACGGTGGCGCGAGCCGCGGAGGCCGTGGCCGACGAGCTGCGGCATCAGTACCTATTGGGGTACACGCCGAAACGCGGCCTGGGATCGGGCGGCGAGGCTTGGCGCTCGATTCGCGTTCGGGTCTCGCGGCCGCAGGTGACCATTCGCGCCCGGGACGGGTACTTCGCTGGAGAGCCCTAGGACTGGATAGAGCGGCCTGTCAGCAGTCTGTGGCGTCTAAACCACGAGGAGTGTCACGGTGAGGGGACATCACGGCATCGCAGAGGGCGGGGATCCACCGCCGCCGCCCTTGCAGGGCGTCCAGGACGAGGAAGGCAGTCTTCTTGCATCGCGCTCCCACGGCCGTCGTGGCAAAATGCTAACAGCCCGTCGATGATCAAGCCCAACTCTTCGGCCCCCTCTCGCGTCAACGCCGGCGCAGGCCATGTCGCCTTGCATGTCGAGGGCATGCACGCGCCGGAACTCGCCTTTTCTTTCGAGCATCGTCAGTCCGAGGTGGGAGTGGGCGCCGCGATCGGCGCGCACGTGCTCTTTGCGATCATCGCGATTCTGATTTACACCTATGCGCCCGCTCCCGGCATCAGCGCGCCCGTGACCATGGATCGGCTGTCGGACAAAATCGTCTGGCTGTCGGAGCCGGGACCGGGGGGTGGCGGCGGAGGCGGCGGCAACCAGATGCCGGAGCCGCCCAAGAAGGCCGAAGTGCCCGGCAAGCAGGAAATCAGCGTGCCGGTGGTGAAGAAGAACATCAACCCGCAGCCAAAGCTCGAGGAGCCCAAGGATCCGGCCTTCAACATTCCGGCAAAAACGCTCGGCGATTCGCAGCAGATGACGCCAGGCATGCTGGAAAGCGCGATGGCCGCGTCGATGATTTCCCAGGGAATAGGGACCAACGGCGGCGCGGGTGCCGGGGTCGGCACCGGCATCGGGCCAGGCAAGGGCGCAGGTCTCGGGCCCGGTGAGGGCGGCGGCACCGGCGGCGGTGTCTATCGACCGGGGAATGGCGTTGAAATCCCGCGGCTCATTCGCGAGGTGAAACCGCAATACACGGCCGAGGCCATGCGCGCCAAGGTACAGGGCGTCGTCTGGGTGGACGCGGTCGTCCTTCCCGACGGGTCCGTCGGCGAGGTCAACGTCACCAAGTCTCTCGATTCCACGTTCGGCCTCGACCAGGAAGCCCTCAAAGCCGCCAAGCAGTGGAAGTTCATGCCCGGCCGCCGCTTCGGGCAGCCGGTCTCGGTCCTCGTCTCGATCGAGCTGACGTTCACTCTCAGATAGGGGAGCGCGACTTCGTCGCGCGTGGGACTGCCTGGCTCACGCTCGGCGGAGGGGCCGTCGCTTCGCTCCGGCAGGGCCGCTCGCTTACGCTCGCGGTGGGATGCTCGCTGGCGCTCGCATGGGAAAGACAAAAGGCCTGGCAGGAATTTCCCACCAGGCCTTGTGTTTTCGTGACGTTCGACGTTCGACGTTACGGTACATCCCGCCCATGCCGCCGCCGCCCGGAGGCATCGGCGCCTCCTTCTTGTCCTCGGGAATTTCCGAGATCAGGGCTTCGGTCGTCAGGAGCAGCGAGGCGATCGACGAGCTGTTCTGAAGCGCCGTGCGCACGACCTTGGTCGGGTCGATGACGCCGGCGTTGACCAGGTTCTCGTAGGTGTCCGTCAGGGCGTTGAAGCCCGACTCGGCATCCAACTCGCGCACCTTCTGCACGACGATCGAGCCTTCCTGACCGGCGTTGCTGGCGATCCAGCGCAGGGGCTCCTCGATGGCGCGCTTGATGATGTTCACGCCCACCTTCTGATCACCTTCGAGCTTCAGGTTGTCGAGCACCTTGGCCGCCCGGATGAGCGCGGTGCCGCCGCCGGGGACGATGCCCTCTTCGACGGCCGCCTTGGTGGCGTGCATCGCGTCTTCCACGCGCGCCTTCTTTTCCTTCATCTCGGTTTCGGTGGCCGCACCAACCTTGATGACGGCGACGCCTCCGACCAGCTTCGCGAGCCGCTCCTGGAGCTTCTCGCGGTCGTAGTCCGAGGTCGTGTCCTCGACCTGCGCGCGGATCTGCTTCACGCGGCCCTCGATCGCGGCCGAGCTGCCGCCGCCTTCGACGATCGTCGTGTTGTCCTTGTCGATCGTGACTTTCTTGGCCTTGCCCAGGTCGTCGACCTTGATGTTCTCCAGCTTGAGGCCGAGATCCTCGGTGATCGCCTTGCCGCCGGTCAGGGTCGCGATGTCTTCGAGCATCGCCTTGCGGCGGTCGCCGAAGCCCGGCGCCTTGACGGCCGCGGCCTGCAACGTGCCTCGCAGCTTGTTCACCACGAGCGTGGCCAGCGCCTCGCCCTCGACGTCCTCAGCGACGATCAGGAGCGGGCGGCCCATGCGGGCGACCTGCTCGAGCACCGGGAGCAAATCCTTCATCGAGCTGATCTTCTTCTCGTGGATCAGGATCACCGGATTCTCGAGCACGACTTCCATGCGCTCCGGATCCGTCACGAAGTACGGCGACAGGTAGCCGCGATCGAACTGCATGCCCTCGACGACCTCGAGCGAGGTCTCGAGCGTCTTGGCTTCCTCGACCGTGATGACGCCGTCTTTGCCGACCTTCTCCATCGCTTCCGCGATGATCTTGCCGATGGTGTGGTCGTTGTTCGCCGAGATGGTGCCGACCTGGGCGATCATGTTGCCCTTGACCGGGCGGCTCACTCTCTTGAGCTCCTCGGTGATCGCCTCGACGGCGCGCTCGATGCCGCGCTTGAGGTCCATCGGGTTGGCGCCGGCGACGACGTTCTTCGCGCCTTCGCGATAGATCGCCTGCGCGAGCACGGTGGCAGTGGTGGTTCCGTCGCCCGCGATGTCGGACGTCTTGCTCGCCACTTCACGAACCATCTGCGCGCCCATGTTCTCGAGCGGATCCTTCAGCTCGATTTCCTTGGCGACGGTCACGCCGTCCTTCGTGATGGTCGGCGATCCGAATTTCTTGTCGAGCACCACGTTGCGGCCCTTGGGGCCGAGTGTGACCTTGACCGCATCGGCCAGGAGGTTCACACCGCGGAGAATCGCCTGACGCGACTGCTCTCCATACACAATCTGCTTGGCCATTGCTGCTCCTGATGGCAGGCGGGGACGCCTGCGATGTTGCCCTGTTGCTGTTACTTGCTCTCGAGGACGGCGAGGACTTCATCCTCACGCATGATGAGGCGCTCTTCGCCGTCGATCTTGATCTCCTGGCCGGAGTACTTGCCGAACAGGATCGTGTCGCCTTCCTTGACGTCGAGCGCGATGCGCTTCCCGTCGTCTTTCTGTTTGCCGGCGCCGGCGGCGATCACCTTGCCCTGCTGGGGCTTCTCTTTGGCGGTGTCGGGGATGATGATGCCCCCGACCTTCTGCTCGCCTTCGTCGATGCGCTGAACAATAATCCGGTCGTGGAGCGGTCGAACCTTCATGTGTGTCAACTCCGTGGAACTGTCGTGATGCCTGAAAAAGGATTCAGCCAACCGGAACGGCGGGTGTGTGTGCCACCCTCGGCTCCTGGTCTGGCAGACCGAGCACCCTCACTGCTAGCACTCTCGGTGCGCGACTGCCAAGTATATTCAACTGCACTGGCGCATGGCAACCCGTGCTCGGGTTCCTGCGGTGGTTCGGGTTCCACCGGTCGACTCGGGTGACCGAGATGGCTGCTTGCTTACCCAGGTTGCCAGGGGTTGCCGGGGTTCGGCAACCCCACGAACCAGGCGGGCGCGAGGCATCCGTCAGCGTCTCTTGGACTTCTTGGGTTTCAGCTCGAGTTCGGCAAGCTTGCGCGCGAGCGTGTTGCGGTGGAGGCCCAGCTGTTCGGCGGCCTTCGAAAGGTGCCCGTCGGTCTCCGAGAGAACCCGACTGATGAACCGGCGCTCGAACTCGCGCCGGCCGTCCTCGAATGTAATGCCGCCGGCCACCATTTGGTCGACCAGCCGGCCGAGCAGCTCTCGCACCGAAGCGTCCTCCGAACGGGGTCAGGCGGGCACGGGGCGACGCCAAGGGGGCGCATTGCCCGACTTCGCTCTTCGAGCTTCCCGCCTTCGCCAAGGCTTCGGCGAGGTCTCGCCAAAGCTCGCCATTGCTTTCGCAAGCGAGCGGAGGCGGACGTCGAGGTCTCGCCGGAGCGTTTGCGCGAAGGCGGACCATGCGCCCCTACGCGAGTAATGGGCCCCCTGTCAGGCGTTCCAACGCCTCAACGTACTTTGCGCGCGTCCGGGCCACAACATCGTCCGGCAGCGACGGCGCCGGGGGCTGCTTGTTCCAGCGGATCGCTTCCAGATAGTCCCGCACGAACTGCTTGTCGAAGCTCGGTTGTGGCCCGCCGGGCGCGTATTGATCGGCAGGCCAGAAGCGCGAAGAGTCGGGCGTCAGCGCTTCATCGATCAACAGCAGCGCGTCGCCATCGAAGCCGAATTCGAACTTCGTGTCCGCCAGCAGAATGCCGCGCGTCTCGGCGTGAGACGCGGCCTGACGATAGAGCTCGAGTGTCGTGTCGCGGAGGCGGCGGAAAAGGTCCTGATCCTGCAACCGCTCGATGGCCTCAGCCTCGTCGATGTTGATGTCGTGGCCCGATGCCGCCTTTGTCGCTGGCGTGAAAATGGGGACCGGCAATCGATCGGATTCGCGAAGCCCGCGCGGTAGCGTAATCCCGCACACGCGACCCGTCTCCCGATATTCCTTCCAGCCGGAGCCCGACAGATACCCGCGCGCCACGCACTCGATATCGATCGGCTCGGTCTTGCGCACCAGCATCGACCGGCCACGGAGTTGGTCCGCATGATCGCGGAGCGCGATCGGGTACCCGTCCACGTCCATCGTCACGAGGTGGTTCGGCGTGACGTGCGACAGCCGTTGGAACCAGAACGCCGAGAGCTGCGTCAGCACCTTGCCCTTGTCGGGAATGCCGGTGGCAAGGACGTAATCGAACGCCGAGATTCGGTCGGTGGCGACGATGAGCAGCGCGTCGCCGAGGTCGTAGACATCGCGAACCTTGCCCGTCCGGAAGCGGGGCAGGTTGGGCAGCGACGTGGTGAGAAGCGGCGCGAGCGGCACGGCGGGTCGGGTTCGGAACCGCCGCATGGTAGCAGATGCCTCGGATCCGGCATATAGTTACACACGGCTCGGCCTGACCGGGCGAGTCTGGCCGGGTTGGTCCCCGAGGTCCACTTCCTGCGCGCGGCATGCGACAGCACCTGCGTACGATCATCGCGGTCGTGGCGGCCGCGGGCCTGTTGGCCCTCTTCCTCCGTAACACTGACTTTCGTCAGGTGGGTATCGAGATCTCTCGCGCGAGGCTCGATCTCATCCTCTTCTCGCTCGTCATCACCGCGTGGACGTACTGCTTGCGCGCCGCGCGGTGGCAGTACCTGTTGCGTCCGGTAGGGCGTGTGCGATTTGGCCCGGCGCTCAAGATGACCGTCATCGGTTTTGCCGCTTCGTCTCTGCTCCCTGCGCGCGCCGGCGAGCTCCTGCGTCCCTATCTGCTTGCACGCAAGGAGGGGCTCAGCGCCACGGCGACGTTTGCCACGATCATCGTCGAGCGTCTGCTCGACACCATGACCGTGCTGCTCCTCTTCGCGACCTTTCTGCTGATTGCCGATCCGGGCGTGGCGGCGTCGGACCGTCAGACCTTTGCGCAGGTGAAGCTGGGAGGCGCTGTCATGGGCGGCGCATGCCTGGTGGTCCTCGTGGTGTTGTTCTTTCTCGCCGGCCATCCGGCGACGCTGCAGCGGCTGACATCCACGGTCGCGCGCCTGCTTCCAGATCGGCTTGGGACTGCCGCCGCGCGGTTCATCCGCGCCTTTGCGGAGGGACTGGCGATCGTCCGTCAGCCGGTGCGGTTCCTTATGGCGCTGGTGTTGTCAGTGCCACTGTGGCTGTCGATCGCCCTGGGCATCTGGGTGGTGACACGTGCGTTTCATATGGAGTTGCCCTATACCGGCGCCTTTCTGATTCAGGCGCTTTTGGTCGTGGGCGTCGCGGTGCCCACACCTGGCGCGGTGGGTGGATTCCATTACTTCTACCGGCTTGGAATGACGGCGTTTTACAGCGCTCCCGCCGATCGCGCCGTCGGAGCGGCGATCGTGCTGCACGCCGTGTCGTTCGTGCCAGTGGCCATTGCTGGCCTTATCCTGCTGGCGCAGGAAGGCTTGAGCCTCTCGCGGATCGGGAGCCTGACGCGGGGCGGTGGTGCGGAGGAAGCGGCGTGAAGTGTCCGTACTGTGGCCATCTTGGCGACAAAGTGGTCGACTCTCGCGAGAGCAAGGAAGGAGAGGCGATTCGGCGCCGCCGCGAATGCCTCGATTGCGGGCGCCGTTTCACCAGTTACGAACGCATCGACGAAATCCCGTACATGGTGGTGAAGAAAGACGGGAGCCGCGAGCGGTTCGAGCGGCAGAAGCTGATCGCGGGTTTGCTGAAGGCGTGCGAGAAGCGTCCCGTCAGTGTGGCGCAGGTGGAAGCCATCGCCGACCGGGTGGAGTCGACCCTGCAGGAGCGGCCGGAGAAAGAAATCGCGACAGTCGAGATCGGCCAGTCCGTGATGGACGACTTGAAACGTCTCGACAAGGTGGCGTATGTGCGGTTCGCGTCGGTCTATCGCCACTTTCGCGACATTGGTGAATTCATGAACGAGCTGAAGGATCTGTTGAACACGAGAGATTGAGAACAGTGCACGCTTCCGGCTCCGGACTTCGGGCTACGGGCTCCGGTTTCAGCACGGCGCCCGGATGCATCCGGCGGCTCTGTAGCCTGTAGCCCGTAGTCTGTAGTCCGATATGGCCACTCCGCTTCGCCGCGCGCAGGAGTCGAGACCGCCGCGACCGGTGGCCGCGCCCTCACGTCCGCCGCGCCGACCGATCCGCGACAACCCGCGGCTGCTCCTGGTCGGCATCGGCCTCCTCGTGCTCACGCTTGCCGGCCTGCTGGCCCTCGCCGGCCGCACGACCAGCTTCTCGCCAGACTTCCTCACCGAGGTCGTCCTCTACGCGCTCTCCGTTGCCGACCTGACGATGCTGGTCGCGCTGGTGTTCGTGCTGGCGCGAAACATCATCAAGCTCGTCGTCGAGCGGCGCCGCGCTCTGCCGTTCGCGCGATTTCGCGCGAAGCTCGTGGCAGTGCTGCTGGGGATGACGCTCATTCCGTCCATTCTCGTGCTCATCGTCGGGAGCGAGCTGATTCGAAACAGTACCGATCGCTGGTTCAACGCGCCGATGGACGAGGTCCTGTCTTCGGCAAACCGCATTGCGAGCGACTACTACGCCGAGCGGCAACGGTTCGTCGTCGACCAGGCGGGCCGCATCGCACGCGGTCTGTCGTCGGTCGACCTCGCCACGTCGAACGTGACGCCCTTGCAGACACGTATCGCGCCGGAGGTGGCGCAAGGCCAGTTGAAGATGGTGGAGGTCTTTCGCGTCGCACCGGAAAACGGCCTGCCGGCCGATCTCGCCCCGGTGCTCGACGTGACGTCGCCCACGTTGCCGCCTGGCGCGTCGCGCGCGTCGGCCGAACGGCTCGCCAGCCGCGTCGCCGCCGGTGCCACCGAAACGTGGGTGCTCGAACCCGTCAGCCGCGGAGGAGAGCTCATTCGCGGTGCGGCGGCCATCAGGAACGGCGCGGGTCGTGCTATCGGGGTCGTGGTCGCGAGCGACTATCTGACGGGCGACCTCGCCGCGCGTTCGCGCCGCATGACGGCGGCCTACGAGGATTACCGGCAGTTGCGGGTGCTCAAGGCGCCGCTGTTCGGCGTCTACGTCTCGTTCTTCCTCATGGTGACGCTGCTCATTCTCGTGGGCGCGACGTGGATGGGCCTCTACCTGGCCAAGCGCATTACCCGGCCCGTCCAGTTGCTGTCGGCCGCGGCGCGCGAGATTGGCGCCGGTCATCTCGATCACCGCGTCGAGCGCGAGAGTGCCGACGAATTCGGCGCCCTGGTCGAAGCGTTCAACAGCATGGCGGGAGAGATCGCACTCAGTCGCCGGGAACTGGAGCGATCGACCGGCGATCTCGAGCGCAAGCATCTGGAAGGCGAAGGGCGGCGGCGCTACATCGAGACGATTCTCGAACGCATTGGCACGGGCGTCATCTCCTTCGACGCCTCCGGGGTGATTGGTACGGTCAACGGGTCTGCCCGGCGGCTGCTGGGCGTCGGACCCGAGGCCATCGGCCGTCCTGCCTCCGAGGTGTTCTCACGCGACGATCTGGCGCCACTGGCACCCCTTCTTCCGAAATCACCAAGTCTTGGCGCGCACACGCCGCCGCAGGAAGTGGCGCTCGTCCGGGAAGGCCGGGAACTGCACCTTGCCGCCATGGCCACGACGCTGGTCGGCGAGGGCGGACGCCTCGAAGGCACGGTCCTGGTGTTCGACGATGTGACGCCGCTCATTCGGTCGCAGAAAGTCGCCGCGTGGCGGGAGGTGGCCAGGCGCCTGGCGCATGAAATCAAGAACCCGCTCACACCGATTCAGTTGTCGGCCGAGCGCATCAAGCGGCACTTCGCCGGCGCGCCGGTCGCCACAAAGGCGCTGGTGGACGAGTGCACGTCCACGATCGTGAATGAGGTCGAGTCGCTGAAAGGACTGGTCGACGAGTTCTCGCAGTTCGCGCGCATGCCGGCGCCCCGCGCCGTGCCGATGAAGATCCACGAGCTGCTCGACGAATCCCTTGCGCTCTACGACGGACTCTTTGCCGACGTGCGGTTCGAGCGGCACTACGCCTCGGCGCTCCCCCTGGTGCGGGTGGATCCCGAGCAGCTTCGCCGCGTCATCATCAACCTGGTCGACAATGCCATCGAGGCAATGGAACGGCGGGGCGTGATCACGATCGACACCGAGCACGACCCGGCCAACAGCGTCGTTCGTGTCATGGTCTCCGATAACGGGCCGGGCATCCCGGTCGCCGATCGTGACAAGCTGTTCATGCCCTATTACTCGACCAAGGGACGGGGAAGCGGGCTCGGCCTGGCCATTGTCCGGCGTATCATCGCGGAGCACGGCGGCGCCATCGATGTCGGCGACAACGTCCCGCGGGGAACACGGTTTACGATCGAGCTGCCGGGATGACGGAAGTGCCGAGTGCGGAGTGCAAAGTGCCAAGTGAAGTGAGAAGGGCAAATGTGAAGACAGTGTCAATTGAACCGGAAAGCAGGAGTGAATGTCGGGCACGGGTAATTGCCCGGTGGCTGGCTACTGGCCACTTCCCACTCCACTTGGCACTTTCCACTTAGCAGTTGGCACTGTAGAGATTCTCCATGTCCCGTGTCCTGATCGTTGACGACGAACCCGGTGTGCGGAGCTCGCTTGCGGGCGTGCTCCGTGACGAGGGGTATGAAGTCGAGAGCGCCGAGAGCGGCGAGGCCTGTCTCGAACGGGCGGGCCGGCGTGCGTTCGACGTGATCGTGCTCGACATCTGGTTGCCGGGCATGGACGGGCTCGCCACGCTCGCGCGTCTGCGCGATCGCCAGATCGATGCGCAAGTGGTGGTGATCTCCGGGCACGGCAACATCGAGTCGGCGGTCCGGGCCATCAAGATGGGCGCGTTCGACTTCGTCGAAAAGCCGCTGTCGCTCGAAAAATCCGTCCTCGTGGTCCGGAACGCGATCCGCCAGCGGCACCTCGAAGCCGAGAATCGGGACCTGCGGGCGCGCGTGGATCGGCGTCTCACGATGGTCGGCGACAGCTACGCGATGTCGCAGCTGCGCGAGCAGGTCGCGATGGCGGCGCCCACCAACGGCCGTGTCCTCGTCTTTGGCGAGAACGGCACGGGAAAGGAGCTCGTCGCGCGGTCGATCCACGGGCTCAGCAAGCGCCACACGGGCCCGTTCATCGAGGTGAACTGCGCGGCGATTCCGGAAGAGCTGATCGAATCGGAGCTCTTTGGCCATGTGCGCGGCTCGTTCACGGGGGCCGTGACAGACCGCCGCGGCAAGTTCGAGGTGGCCGACGGAGGCACGATCTTCCTCGACGAGATCGGTGACATGAGCCTGAAGACCCAGGCGAAGGTCCTGCGCGTTCTTCAGGAGCAGGTCGTCGAGCCCGTGGGCAGCACGCAGCGGATTCACGTGGACGTGCGGGTCATTGCCGCGACGAACAAAGATCTGCCAGTCGCCATCAAGGCCGGCCAGTTCCGTGAGGACCTCTATTTCCGCCTGAACGTGATTCCGATCTTCGTGCCGCCACTGCGAACACGGCAAGGCGACATCCCGCTGCTGGCCGAGTACTTCATGGCCGGCTTCGCGCAGGAGTACGGCCGCCGGGCGAAAGCCTTCGAGGAAGGCGCGCTTGCGTTGCTGCAGCGCTACTCCTGGCCGGGCAACGTGCGCGAGCTCAGAAACCTGATCGAGCGGCTCGTCATCATGGTGCCTGGCGAGCACATCACGCCCGTCGATCTCGCGTTTCTCGGACGCGATCCAACCGGGGCCGGCGACGCTGCACCGGCTGAAGTCGAGCCCGTCGTGCCGCTGCATGAGGCCCGTGACCGATTCGAGCGCGACTACATCCTGCGCGCGCTGGCACAGCAGAACGGCAACATGTCGCGCACCGCGGAAGTGCTGGGTGTCGAGCGCAGCAATCTCTATCGCAAGATGCGCGCGTTCGGCATCGCGCCAGGGAAGCGGGCCGAAGAGGAATCGCTGACGTGAGTGTCGAACGAGGAGCGACGAACGACGATTGACGAACGCATGAGCGAGGAGTGACGAGTGCCGAGAGGACGGGTGGCGAGCGGGGAACGACAAACGCTGGGCCGCTCGTCGTTCGTCGTTCGAAACTCGTCACTCATCGCTCGTCGCTCGTCGCTCGAATACGAGTCTCCAGCACTTGCGACATCTTGAAGCCTTCAAGCTGCAGATAATACTCGGCGGCGGCCAGGAGAGCCGCCTGCGGGATCAGGCCGACGATTTCGCTCTCGAGGATCGAGACGCCGTGGCGTGCGGCTTCGCGCTTCACCAGCTCGAAGACGCGGGCCATCGGAGTCTTCTCGAAGTTGGTGAGATTCATCGAGACCTGCGCAATCCCGCGATCGGCGAGCATCACGCCCATGGCCTTGACGAAACGCAGGCCGCCGCTGCTCTGCCGCACGGCCGCTGCGATCTTTTTCGCGACGTCGAGCCGGTCTGTCGCCAGGTTGATGTTGTAGGCGATGAGCGGCATCCGCGCGCCGATGACCGTCGCGCCGCCTCGCGGATGTGGAATGGACGGTCCGAAATCCGGCGCCCAACCGGGAGTCGCCATTTTTGCGGCCAGGCCCTCGAACTCGCCGCGCCGGATGTCCTCGAGATTCCGTCGGGCGGGATCGCTCGCCGCGTCCTCATAGAGATACACGGGCACGCCGAAGCGCGCGGCAACCGCCTGCCCGGTCTCCCGCGCCAGCGCCACGCAGTCGGCCATCGTGACGCCTTCGATTGGCACGAACGGGACGACATCGACGGCGCCCAGCCGCGGATGTTCACCGCGATGGGACGGCAGGTCCACGGCCGCCAGCGTTTCTTCGAAGAGCGTCAGCACCGCGGCCTTCAACCCTGCAGCATCACCGGCCAGTGTCAGCACGGAACGGTGATGTGCGGGATCGGACGAAACATCGAGAACTCGCACGCCCGGCACACGGCCGACCGCCGCAGCAATGCCCGCGACCACCTCGGGCCGCTTTCCCTCGCTGATGTTCGGGATGCACTCGATGATCGGCATGGGACATCATAAGAAGAAACCGAGAAACCGAGAACCCGAGAATGGAACTCGAGAGCTCGAGAACTCGAGAAAGTGAGAACAGAAAGCCGAGACTCGAGAGCTCGAGAAACCGAAAAGCACGAGAATCCCGGCCGGGAAGCGTTGACCGTATCTCTGGTTTCGCCGATAATCGCGGCTGATGCGCGACATGTGCGCATCGCCAGTCAGACGATGTCCGATCCCGCCCGAACAGATGTCACTCCTGCCGCTGACGCGCTGGCCGGGCGCCAGCGGGACGCGCGCGTCGAACAACTGCTCCTGACCGGGTTGGATCATTACTTCGCGGGCCGCTACGATCAGGCCATTCACATCTGGACACGCGTCCTCTTTCTGGATCGCGGGCACGCGCGCGCTCGCGCGTACATCGATCGGGCGCGAAGCGCGCTCGCCGAGCGCCAGCGCGAAAGCGAAGAGCTGTTGCACCGGGGCACGGCCGCATTCGACGGCGGCGAAGCGTCCGATGCGCGACGACTTCTGACGGCGGCCGTTGACAGCGGCGCGCCTCCGGAGGTCGCGCTCGCGTATCTGGGACGGCTCGACCGACTCGAGGCCAGCGCCGATGTGCGGGTTGCTCCACTCGACGTGCAGGTCCTCCCATCGTCAGATTCAGCAGACGCTCCACGGTCGCGTTTCTGGAGCCGCGCGCTGTGGCTGGCGGGCGCCGGGCTGATCGCGGTGACGTCGATGGCCTGGTTCGCGGGGGCTCTCCTCGATCTTGGTGGCGTGTCCTCGGCCAGGCCTGCGCCCGACGTCGCGGCTGTCGACCCGGTCCCGGTGCCCAATGCGCAGCGACACGGTGCTGGCACGAGCAAAGATCCTCTTTGCCACCGGCCGCGCGCAGGATGCGATCCGGCTCGTGAACACGATTGGTCCCGCCGACGCGAACCGGCCGGATGCCGATCGGTTACTGGCAGATATTCAGCGGGCGCTGCTCTCGGCCGTCGAGCCGACGCTCGCCGAAGCGAGAGCGGTGCGATGAAGTGTCCCACCTGCGGCTACATCGGGTTCGAAGCGGCGGACCGCTGCCGGAACTGCGGCTACGAGTTCGCGCTGTCGACGCCCGCGCCCCCGCCTCCGGATCTCTCGCTCGCATCGGACGATCCCGGAGGGCCGTTCCAGGACCTGACGATTCGCGACAGCGCTACAGGGCGGCGCACGGCGACGGCCGGTGGCTCTCGCGCCGCCGGTGCCGCGCCGGATCTCGAGCGAGTCATGCAGAACCTTGATCGCGTGATCGGCGGCCCCGAACAGGCGGCGCCAGATCTTCCGTTGTTCGATTCCGACCAGGACGTCGACCTTCCGCCGCTTGTCACCGCGGGCGCCGAGCCGCGCCGCCCTCTCGCGGTGCGGCGTGCGACGCCAGATCCGTCCCGCCTGAAGGCCAAGCCGATACGTCCCCGGGCGGAGCCGGGGCCTCAGGCGCTCGATCTGCCGCTTCCTCGCAACTCCGGGACGCATGGCATGGGCCGTCACACGCCGGCTCCGGCTGAAGACGCCGACGCAAGTTTCGCGTCAGGAGCGCCTCCGTTGCCGCGCGCACTGGCGGCGCTGATCGATGTGGCGATTATCGCCGCCATCGACGTCCTCGTGATTTCGTTCACGCTCCGGTTGTGCGGACTCGAGACCGCAGAGCTCAGTGTGCTTCCGCCGGTGCCCATTGTCGCCTTCTTCCTGCTCGTCAACGGCGGGTACCTCGCTGCGTTCACGGCTGCGGGCGGACAGACGATTGGGAAGATGGCCTTCGGCTTGAAGGTCGTGGGACACGCGGACCTGCCGGTCTCGGCGGGCCTGTCCATCGTGCGCACGATCGGGTGCGTTCTCTCCATCGTCTCGTTCGGTCTGGGCTTCGTGCCGGCGCTCCTCGGCAACGGTGGCCGGGCCCTCGAGGATCGCCTCGCCGATACTCGCGTCGTCCGGATGTCGGCCTGAGGCCGCAGACCGCTCGACCCATGATGCGACTGGCGGTCTTCGTCTGCACGTTCGGCGGCGTCGGGTATTCGCCAATCGCGCCGGGGACGGCCGGCTCGGCGGCCGGTCTGGTGGTCTATGCCGCGTTGCGGCTCGGCGGCGCGAGTCCGCTCGCGGAGGCCGTGCTGATTGTGGCTATCGTCGCCGCCGGCACCTGGAGCGGCACAATCGCGGAGCGCCATTTCGGCACGACCGATCCGGGTCCCGGCGTCATCGATGAAGTCGCGGGGATGCTCGTCACGCTGTATCTGCTGCCGGCCGGTTGGATTATGGCGATCGCCGGCTTCTTGCTATTTCGGGTGCTCGATGTCCTCAAGCCATTTCCCGCGCAGCGCCTGGAGGGTCTCCACGGCGGTCTCGGAATGATGGCCGATGACCTGATGGTGGCCGTCTACGGCAACCTCTTGTTGCACGCGGCAATGAGGCTCTTCCCAGGCCTGTTCTTCGTCTGATGCGGCCGCTCGCCAGCGCAGAGATCATTGCCGTTGGATCGGAACTGCTGACCGCGTCGCGTCTCGACACGAACTCCCTGGCAATCACAGAGCGCCTGCGTGCACTGGGGATCGCACTCCGCGCCAAGGCCGTTGTCGGCGACCGCGCGAGCGATCTAGAGGCCATATTCCGTGATGCGCTCGGCCGGGCAGACCTCGTCGTGCTGACAGGCGGCCTCGGTCCCACCGATGACGACCTGACGCGCGATGTCGTCGCGGCGGCGCTCGGCCGATCGCTTGTCGAAGACGCCGCCATCACCGAGACGATTCGCCGGCGGTTCGAGCGCCGCGGGCTGGTGATGCCCGAGATCAACCGCCGCCAGGCGATGGTCCCGGAAGGCGCCCGCGTGCTGGCCAATCCGAACGGGACGGCGCCGGGCTTGTGGATCGATTCCGGCGATCAGGTCGTGCTGCTGTTGCCCGGGCCACCGCGTGAGCTCGTGCCGATGCTCGACGGGCCGGTCGCGGAGGCACTGGTCGCCCGCAGTGCCGGAACGGCACTTTACACTCGCGTGGTCCGCGTTTTCGGTCGGAGCGAATCCCACACCGAGGAGGCTGTGCGTCCGCTCTATCCGGAATGGGCGCGCGCGACGCCCCCCATCGACGTGACGATCCTTGCCGCGCGCGGCGCCATCGATCTTCATCTTTCTGTCAACGCTTCGTCTCAGTCGGCGGCGGCCGCCTTGCTCGCCGCCGCCGCGGCCCGCGCCTCGGCCATTCTCGGCGACGACGTGTACAGCGATGATGGCGAGCCGATTGAGCTCGTGGTGGGACAGTTGCTCAAGGCGCGAGGCTGGCGCCTGGCCGCCGCCGAGTCCTGCACTGGCGGCCTGGTCCTGACGCGCTTGACCGACTTCGCGGGAAGCTCCGAGTATGTCGAGGGAGGCGTGGTGAGCTACAGCAATGCGCTGAAGATCGCGCTCCTCGGCGTCCCGGCCGATCTGATCGAGAGCGCGGGTGCGGTGAGTGAGGCAGTCGCCGAGCGGATGGCATCTGGCGTGCGGGCTGCGACGGGCGCCGACGTTGGGGTGGGAATCACCGGCATCGCGGGCCCATCGGGCGGAAGCGAATTGAAACCTGTCGGAACAGTCGTGATCGCGGTAGAGACAAGTGGGGGACGCATCGTGCGGACGAAACGCTATTCGGGCGGGCGCGACTTGATCCGTGACATCGCCAGTCACGCCGCGCTCGACATGATCCGACGCTTACTGACAGGTCGTCCCATCAGGTAAGCCGGCTGTGCGTCTCTTCGTGGCCGTGGATCTCGACGACGGCGTCCGAGGCGTCGTGGGCGGGCTGATTGCCCGGATGCGCACGCGCGCTGGAGAAGAAGCAGGCCGGACGCGAATCAGCTGGGTGGCTCCCGAACGCCTGCACCTGACGCTGCACTTTTTCCCGCACGTCGAGACGGCGGACGGCGCTCGCATCGCCGCGGCGATGACTGAACCAATGGAGATCCCGGCGTTCGACGTCGCGTTCGGAGGCGTCGGTACGTTCCCGCCGAGAAGTCGCGCGCGGGTCATCTGGCTGGGCGTTCGGGAGGGCGTCGAGTCCCTCGTCAAGTTGCATGGGGCGACCGGCGCCCGTCTGAGAGCGGTAGGGCTGGATCTGGAGGCGCGTCCGTTCGCGCCGCACCTGACGCTTGCGCGGCTGCGCGAGGGCGTGTCGGCGCGGACCTTGCGGTCTATCGTCGCTGACGACGCCGATAGTGACGTGGGCGTGAGCCGCGTCGAGGCTGTCCGTCTTTACGAGAGCCGCCTCGGCGCGGGCGGACCGACGCACACAGTCCTCGCCGCTGGTCTGCTGCAGAAGTAATCCTGAGGTCGAGGTCTTCCGGATAGCCCGGGTGGAGTTCATTACAATGGCCGTAATCCCCTGGTGAAGGTGTGAAGCAGGTCGCGATCGTTGGCGCGGGCAGTTTTGGGACGGCGCTCGCCGTCCATCTTGCGCGCGCTGGCCACACGGTGCAGTTGTGGGCGCGCGACCCGCTCCTCGCGCGCGCCATGGCTGACACGCGCCGAAACCCGACGTACCTGCCGGAGCTGATCCTTCCTGCGGCCGTCTCTCCGACCTCCGACCTCGATCGGGCACTCGATGGCTGCAGTCTTGTCATCAGCGCGTTGCCGTCCCACGGCACGCGCGACGTGATGGGGCGTGCCGCACCCTTCATGCAGCCGGGGGCCACAATTGTCAGCGCCACGAAGGGATTGGAAGAAGGCACGCTGCTGAGGATGTCCGAGCTGATTACGGGGATCGTGAGCGGCGATCATCCGGTGGCGGCCATATCTGGCCCCAGCTTCGCCGCGGAGGTCGGACGCGAGATGCCAACCGCCGTCGTCGTCGCCGCGGCCGACGAGGACGTCGTGAGGCTGGTGCAAGAAGAGCTCCGAACGAAGTACCTGCGGCTCTATGGCACGTCCGATCTCGTTGGCGTCGAGATCGGAGGCGCGCTCAAGAACGTCATCGCGATCGCGGCCGGGGTCGTCGAGGGAATGGGCATTGGCCAGAACGCGCTGGCTGGCCTCATTACCCGCGGTCTGGCCGAAATCGGCCGCCTGGCCAACGCGCTCGGTGCTCGCCGCGACACGCTTGCGGGCCTCGCGGGTCTTGGCGATCTCGTGCTCACGTGTACGGGATCCCTCAGCCGGAACCGGCACGTTGGGATTGAGTTGGCGCGCGGCCGGTCGCTGGACGAGATCGTCGGCAGCATGAAGATGGTCGCCGAAGGAATCAAGACGACTCATGCGGCGCTGGCGCTTGGCGCGCGCACAGGCGTCGAGCTGCCGATTGCCACGCAGATGGCGGAGGTGCTCGCCGGGCGGCGGGACGCTCGCGCCGCGCTCGAGGAATTGATGCTGCGACGGCAGCGGGCCGAGGCCGACACCGGGTGATAGACTCGATCGGATGGGCTTTTTCGATCGACTGAAGGCAGGTCTCTCCCGCACGAAACAGCAACTGGTCGAGCGGTTCGACGACATCGTCCGGGTCGCCGATGCGCCGGAGCGGCGTGCACGTCCCATCGATGTCGACACCATCGAGGCGCTGGAGGAAGTGCTGATTGGCGCCGACATCGGCGTCGCCGCCACCGACCGCATTCTCGGCGCGGTGGGCGCGCGCGCGCGGCGCGGGGAGAGCCTGAGAGAGCTGGTCCGAGACGAGATCCTGGCGGTGTTCCGCGATGCGCAGCGCGACATTCCCCACGGCAATCCCCATATCACGCTCATCGTCGGCGTGAACGGTACCGGCAAGACGACGACAGTCGGCAAGCTGGCCAGTCTCTCGAAGTCCCAGGGCAACGATCCGCTGATCTGCGCCGCCGATACCTTTCGAGCGGCGGCTGTCGACCAGCTCCAGATCTGGGCGGACCGCGCCGGTGTCGAGATGCTGCGCGCGAGGGACGGGACCGATCCGGCGGCGGTCGTGTTTGACGCTGTCGTGTCGGGCAAAGCGCGCGGGCGCAGCCCGATTCTCGTCGACACTGCCGGCCGGCTTCACACCCGTGTGAACCTGATGCAGGAGCTCGAAAAGATCCGACGAGTGGCGGCGCGCGAGGTGCCGGGCGCTCCACACGAAGTGCTGATTGTGCTCGATGCCACTGTCGGACAGAACGGCCTCACGCAGGCGAAGCAGTTCATGGACGCGGCCGGCGTCAACGGCGTAGTGCTGACGAAGCTGGATGGCACCGCGAAAGGCGGCGTGGCCGTCGCCATCGCGCACGATCTCAAGCTGCCCATTCGTTACGTCGGCGTGGGCGAAGGCATCGAAGATTTGATTCCATTTTCGCCGGACGACTACGTGACGGCGCTCTTCGAGGAGAAGTGGTAGAGAAGCTGATGGGCCGCGCGCTGCGGCTCGCCGCACGCGGGCGTGGACGCACCAGCCCCAACCCGATGGTGGGCGCGACGGTCATCGCCCCGGACGGCACGGTCATCGGCGATGGCTGGCACCAGCGGGCAGGGACCCCGCACGCGGAGGCGCACGCGCTTGATCAGGCGGGCGATCGCGCGGCGGGCGCGACGCTGGTGTGCACGCTCGAACCGTGCTGCCATCAGGGACGTACCGGTCCTTGCGTCGATCGCATCATCGCTGCGCGGATCTCGCACGTTGTCGCGGCGACGGAGGATCCTAATCCGCTCGTCGCCGGCGGGGGATTCCGTCGTCTCGAGCAGGCGGGGATTCGCGTCACCGTGGGCGTCGGGGCCGACGCCGCGCGGCAACTCAACCGCGCCTTCATGACCGTGATGCGCGAAGGCCGGCCCTGGGTGATTCTGAAGGCGGGCGTCAGCCTGGACGGCATGATCGCCGAGGCGCCCGGTCGCCGGACGCAGATCACGTCGGCAGGCGCCATGACGCTGGCTCAACGCCTGCGCGCCGAAGTCGACGCAATCGCGGTTGGATCGGGCACCATTCTGGTGGACGATCCGCGCCTGACCGTCCGCGATGTCTATCGCTCGCGCCCGTTGGTCAGGGCCATTTTCGATCGGCGCCTCCGGACGCCACCGGCGTCGCGACTATTCGACACGACACCCCAGGGGCCCATCATCGTGCTGACTCTCGGCGCTCCAGAACAACGGGCGGGGGCTCTCGAAGCCGCAGGCGCGCGGGTGGAGGCCACCGACGGAAGCCTGCCAGGCGGGTTCCGGCGACTGGCCGAACTGGGCGTTCAGTCGGTGCTGCTCGAGGGCGGGGCGCGGTTGCAGCAGGCCGCCTGGGATGCGGGTATGATCGATGAGGTGCGGCTGTTCGTGGCGCCAGAACCGATCGGGCCCGGCGGCGTGCCGTTGTTCCCGGACGGCGGGCCGTCGTTTTCGGCCCTGAGCGATGTCCGCACCGTCCCAACCGGGCCAGACGTTCTCATCACTGGATATGTTCACCGGCCTCATTGAAGCAATCGGCGACGTCGTGGCCGTCGAGCATCTGCCCGGCACGGCACGGCTGTTCGTGTCGAGCGAGATTGGCGATGCCCTCGCGGTGGGCGAAAGCGTCGCGATCAACGGCGTGTGCCTCACGGTTGTCCAGGCCGGGGGGGCGACTGCGGCATTCGAGGTCGGCCCCGAGACCATGAAGGTCACGACGATTGGCGACCTCGAGCCTGGCTCGGTTGCCAATCTCGAACGCGCGATGCGTGGAGATGCGCGGTTCGGCGGGCACTTCGTGCAGGGGCACGTGGATGCCGTCGGCACGATTGTGGATCTTCGGCCGGAGGGGGAGTTCTGGCGGTTGCGGGTGCGTTACCCGGATCCTCTGGCGGCGCAATTCGTGGTGAAAGGATCCGTCGCGCTCGACGGCATCAGCCTCACCGTGGCGGCGCTCGCCGACGACTGGTTCGATGTGCAGGTCATCCCGTTCACGTGGACGCACACGACGCTGCGCACGGCCCGCGCTGGCACACGCGTGAACCTCGAATGCGACGTCATCGGCAAGTACGTGGCACGGACGGTCGCGTTGATGACACCTGCCAGCTTTTTACGATCATGACCAAGCCGACGCGTCCGTCCCGTTCCTCGTCCCGGCGATCCCCGCGTCTGGAGCTCGCGCGGCCGCGCAGTCCGTTCGCCTCCATCGAGAATGCCCTCGAGGCGATGCGTCAGGGGCAGATGGTCATCGTCGTCGACGACGAGGATCGCGAGAACGAAGGCGATCTGACGATTGCGGCACAGAAGGTGACACCGGAGCTCATCAACTTCATGGCGACGCACGGCCGCGGGCTCGTCTGCCTCGCCATGACGCCGGACCGGCTCGACGCGCTGGAGATCCCGCTCGAGGTGCCCGTCAACTCGTCCCTCCGTGAAACCGCCATGTGCGTGTCGATAGACGCACGTGGACGGACGAGCACCGGCATTTCGGCAGCGGATCGCGCCGCGACGATCCTGACGGCGATTGCCGCGGATACTCGGGCCCAGGATCTTCTTCGCCCGGGCCATATCTTTCCGCTGCGCGCGCGTCAAGGCGGCGTGCTCGTGCGCGCAGGTCACACCGAAGCGGCCGTCGATCTGGCGCGCCTGGCAGGTTTGACCCCGGCGGGCGTGATCTGCGAAATCATGGCGCGCGACGGCACGATGGCGCGCGTGCCGGAGCTCAGTAAGCTGGCGAAGCGATTTCATCTTCCTCTGATCACCATTGCCGACCTGATCAAATACCGGATGCAGAACGAGCGGCTGGTCCGTCGGGTGGCGTCCGCGAACCTGCCGACCGAGTTCGGTGACTTCAAGGTCCAGGCCTACGAGAGCCTGCTCGATGGTGAAACGCACGTGGCGCTGGTGCGGGGCGATATCGGCGACGGCGCGGACGTCATGGTCCGCGTCCACTCGAAGTGCTTGACGGGCGATGTCTTCCATTCGGGCCGCTGCGACTGTGGGTCCCAGCTGCACACCGCGCTGGAGCGGATCGCCACGGAGGGGCGCGGCGTCCTGCTGTATCTCAATCAGGAAGGCCGCGGCATCGGGCTGGCGAACAAGATTCGCGCCTATGAGTTGCAGGACCAGGGGTTCGACACCGTGGAGGCCAACGAGCGACTCGGCTTCAAGGCCGACCAGCGCGATTACGGCATCGGCGCGCAGATTCTCGGGGACATCGGCGTCCGGAGCATGCGTCTGCTGACCAATAATCCGCGTAAATTCATCGGCCTGCAGGGGTATGGGCTGTCGGTGTCTGAATCCGTCCCCCTCGAGATCGCCCCTTCCACCGAGTTCACGCGGAAGTACATGAAGACCAAGAAGGACAAGCTCGGTCACACGCTCTCTTCGGTCTAGAGCGCGACGGCTGGGCAAAGAGTTTCAAACCGACCCGCCACCCCCCGAACCGTTCGTTGACACTTCTCGCCAACCCCAGTTAAGATAAGGGTTTGCGCGGGTGGCGGTCGGCGTGTGCCATGGACACGACCGCGTGCTCGGAAAGCGGTCCGGTATGTTCGACGCCCTCAGCAATCGCCTCCAGGATGTGTTTCGCTCGATTCGGGGCGAAGGGCGGCTGACCGAGGCCACGGTCGAGACCGCGCTGCGCGAGATCCGGCTCGCGCTGCTCGAAGCGGACGTCAACTTCAAGGTCGTCAAAGCGTTCGTCGACCGTGTTCGGGACCGCGCCATGGACCAGGAGGTCCTGCGCAGCCTGACGCCTGGCCAGCAGGTCGTGCGAATCGTTCGCGACGAGATGCTGGCCCTGTTCGGCGACGCCAAGGGCGGCCTCCAGGCTAGCGAAAAACGTCCGCGCGTGATTCTGATGCTCGGGCTGCAGGGCTCGGGCAAAACGACGACGACAGGCAAGTTGGGGCGGTGGCTCACCCGGCAGGGACGCCATGCCTTGCTGGTATCGACCGACGTCCGTCGCCCGGCAGCGATCGAGCAGTTGAACGTCCTCGGGAAGAAGGCCGGGTTGCGCGTGCACGATCCGGCTGGAGAGATGGATCCGGTGGTGCGCGCCCGCGGCGCCGTCTCCGAAGCGCGCAATCTCGGATTCGACGCCGTCATCGTCGATACCGCCGGACGCCTGCACATCGACGATGCGCTGATGGTCGAGCTCGAAGCGATCAAGAGCGCCGTCGACCCCGTGGACCTCTTGTTCGTCGCCGACGCGATGACGGGGCAGGACGCGATCAAGAGCGCCGGTGAATTCAACCGGCGGGTCGGCGTGACTGGCGTCGTCCTGACGAAGCTGGATGGCGATGCGCGGGGCGGGGCGGCCCTCTCGGTCGTGTCGGTCGTGGGTGTGCCGATTGCGTTTGCCGGCAGCGGCGAGCGCCTCGAGGATCTGGAGCCGTTTCATCCTGACCGTGTCGTGTCGCGGCTGCTTGGGATGGGCGACGTGCTGTCGCTCATCGAGAAAGCCGAGGCGGTCATCGATGTCGAGGACGCCGAGAAGCTCGAACGCAAGCTGCGCTCGAACGAGTTCACGCTCGAGGATTTTCGCGATCAACTCCGGACCATCCGCAAGATGGGGCCGCTCGAGTCGATTCTCGGGATGATTCCCGGGCTCGGCAACCTGAAGCAGCTGGCGGATCAGAAGCCGGACGAGGGGCAGTTGAATCGGATCGAGGCGATCATCGGGTCGATGACGTCCGCCGAGCGGCGCAGGCACGACATCATCAACGGCAGCCGGCGCAAGCGCATCGCGCGTGGCAGCGGCACCAGCGTTGAAGAGGTGAACCGGTTGTTGAAGCAGTTCGTGCAGATGCGCAAGATGCTGAAGCAGTTGGGCGCGATGCAGGGTGGCGGCAAGCGCGGCGGCATGATGGGGATGTTGCGAGGACGACGGTAGGGGCGCATGGCAATGGCGCCCAGCGAGGGTGCGGCCGGGTGTAACGGGCGCATGGCAATGCGCGCAGGCGGGTGTAGGGGCGCACGGCGTGCGCCCTGGGTGGATTGAACACTGTAGGACGCACCGCGTGCGTTCTCTGGGAGCACAGATGCTGGCAATTCGAATGAGGCGGGTGGGCGCAAAGAAGCGGCCCTTCTTCCGTATGGTCGTGACCGAACAGCGCTCGCCGCGCGACGGCGCGTTTGTCGAGATCCTCGGACATTACTATCCGCGGACGCGGCCCGCGAAGATCGACATCGACCGGGAGCGCGTGAGCTACTGGATCTCCAAGGGCGCGCGGCCGTCCAATACCGTCCGCACGCTCATCGCCAATCATCTGCCGGCGGTAGCAGAAGCGGCCGTGCCCGCTGCGCCGGCTGCCGAGTAGCGTTATGGCGGGACCGGTGGCAACGCTTGTAGAGACGATCGCGAAAGCGCTCGTCGACACGCCCGATGCCGTTCGGGTCAGCGAGACCGAGCATCGAGGCACCACCCTCGTCGAGCTGACCGTGGCCAATGGCGATACGGGGAAAGTCATCGGACGACAGGGTCGGATCGCCGAGGCGCTCAGGGTGCTCGTGGCCGCCACCGCCCATCTGCATGGGACGCGCGCGGCGCTCGAGATTCGCGATCCGGATCGCTGAGGCGTGCCCGGCTGGGACGACTTCGTGCTTGTGGGCCGCGTCGGCAGGACGCATGGCCGCCGGGGCGAAGTGACTGTCAACTCGGAGACGGATTTTCCTAAGGAGCGATTCGCCGAGGGCGCAACCGTCTGGATGCTGCGCGGCGCCACGCCGGTGCCGGTCGCGATCCGAACCTCGTGGATGCACAATGGACGTCCGGTCGTGGCTCTCGAAGGCGTCGCGACCATGACGGACGCCGAGATGCTGCAGGGCGCCGAGTTGCGCGTGCCGCACGACGAATTGCACCCGCTTCCGGCCGGCAGCTATTACGAGCACGATCTCGTGGGCTGCACGCTGACGACGGTGGAAGGCCAGCCGCTTGGCGTCGTGCGGGCCGTGGAGCGCGGGGCCGGGCCGCCGAGGCTCGTGGTTGGCCACGGACGCGAGGAATTCCAGGTGCCGCTGGTCGAGGCCTTCTGCGTCGAGATCGACGTGGCGGGGCGGCGGATCGTGGTAGACCCGCCGCCGGGTCTCGTCGACGTGAACGGCTGACGGCAGACGTGATGAAGTTCGACATCGTCACGATCTTTCCGCGGATGTTCGAGGCGCCGTTGGGCGAAGGCGTTGTGGCGCGCGGCATCCAGGCCGGTCTCGTCGACGTCGCGGTGCACGATCTGCGCGACTTCACGACCGATCGGCACCGGGTGGTCGACGATGTGCCGTATGGCGGCGGGCCGGGCATGGTCTTGAAGCCGGAGCCACTGTTCAAGGCGGTGGAGCACATCCGGGCCACGCGGGGTGCGCCGGGAGCGGTGGTGCTGACCTCGCCGCAGGGGCGCCTTCTGACGCAGGACGAGGCGCTGCGCCTCGTCGCGCTCGAGCACGTGGTACTGCTGTGCGGGCGCTACGAGGGTGTGGATGATCGGGTGCGCGAGCACGTGGCCACCGACGAGATCTCGATCGGCGATTACGTGCTGAGCGGCGGGGAGTTGGCTGCGCTGGTGATGGTGGACGTCATGAGCCGATTCGTGCCCGGGGTCGTGGGGGACGAGCGATCGGTGAGCGAAGATTCGTTCTCGCGCGGGTTGCTCGACTATCCGCACTACACGCGGCCGGCGGACTTTCGTGGATGGGCCGTTCCGGACGTGCTGGTGTCGGGACATCATCGGGAGATCGCCCGCTGGCGGGCCCGACAGGCGATTCGCCGAACGATGGACCGGCGCCCCGAGATCCTGGCGTCGGCGGCACTCGACGATGCCGAGCGCGAGGCGTACGAAGCATTGCAGGCAGAAGGCAGAGAAGGAGCAGAACATGAGCGCGATTGACCTGGTCGAGCGGAAGCAACTGACCGAACGGCCCGCGATGAGATCGGGAGACACCGTCCGCGTGCACGTGAAGGTGCGCGAGGGCGACAAGGAGCGTGTGCAGATCTTCGAGGGCATCGTCATAGGGATGCACCGCGGGGGGTTGCGCGCCTCGTTCACGGTTCGCAAGGTGTCGTTCGGCCAGGGCGTGGAGCGCATCTTCCCGCTGCACTCGCCGGTCATTCAGAAAGTGGAAGTGATCCGATCTGCCAAGGTCCGTCGCGCGAAGCTGTATTTCCTGCGCGATCTGAAGGGCAAGGCCGCGCGGATGAAGGAAACGCGCCGCGTCCCAGCGCACTGACCGCCCGAACGGTTCGGAGACGTCTGGTGGCGCGCAGCGGGGCACGACGCACGATTGAGAACGCGCTTCGGCGCCTCGGCTTGAACGCTGTCGCCGGCGTCGACGAAGTGGGGCGCGGCTGCCTGGCCGGCCCCGTGGTGGCCGCCGCGGTCGTTCTCGATCCGCGGCGCCACATTGCCGGACTCGCCGACTCGAAGCTCGTTCCCGCTCCGGAACGCGAAACCCTGTATGCCTTGATCGTCGCCGCGGCCCGCGCGTGGGCGGTCGCGGCCGTCGAGCCTGTCGAGATTGACCGCCTGAACATCCATCGCGCATCGCTCGACGCGATGCGTCAGGCGGTTCTCGCGCTCGTGCCCCTGCCCGAGGTCGTCATCGTCGACGCCTTTCGCATTCCGGATCTTCCGCTGCCGCAGCGGGGCATCATCAAAGGCGACCGCCGGTGCGCGGCCATCGCGGCAGCATCCATCATCGCGAAGGTGACGCGCGATCGCATCATGCGGGAACTGCACGTGACCGATCCCCGCTTCGGATTCGACCATCACAAGGGTTACGCGACGCCGGAGCATCTGGCCGCCGTCGCCCGACACGGCTATTCGGCCGCGCATCGGCGCTCCTTTCGACCGCCGACGCTGTTCGACGGCCAGGAAAGCTGAGCGGAAGCCCCGATTGCGTGCCGGTCTCAATGTCCGGCTGCACCCGCGCGGGACGCACGCCGCGCGCCCTACACACTCAATACTCTGTATGTACCATTCCCCTGTGCCGTTCGACCGGGAAGACGCGCTGAAGAAAGCCGAGAAGTTTCTTCGCCTTGGCCGGCTTGATGCGGCGATCGCCGAGTATCAACGCGTCGTTGATGAGGTCCCGAGTGACTGGAAGACCCTGAACGCGCTGGCCGACCTGTACCTGCGCGCCAATCAGCCGGGCCGCGCGACCGCGCTCTTCGTTCGGATCGCCGATCACCTGGCGGGCGAGGGCTTCAGCGCCAGGGCCGAAGCGTTCTACAAACGCATTCTCAAAGTGGAGCCGCACCACGAGCGAGCGCTCGATGCGCTTGCCGGGCTCGCGATTCGTCAGGGCATTCTCGTCGAGGCCAAGACCTATCTGCTCGCGCTCGCGCGGACGCGACAGGGCCGTGGCGATCGGCGTGGCGCCGCCGAGGCGCTGCTGCGGGTGAACACACTCGATCCGGCCGACTTCGGCGCGAGGCGCGAAGCCGCGCGCACGGCGGCGCAGGGAGGCAACCAGGATCTTGCCGGCACGGAGCTGGTCTCCATCGCCGCGGATCTCTCTGCAGATGGACGGCGAGCCGAAGCCATCGAAGTGCTGCAGGAAGGGATCACGCTCGTGCCGGAGCACCGGATTCTGCGCGAGCGATTGATGGAGTACGCGATTGCCGCCCGCACATTCCAGCCCTTGACGGCATTGACGGGGTCAGCTGCCGATTGTGTGGCCCTGTCTGATCGCCTCGCCGGCGCGGGATGGGCGGAGGGCGCCGCGCTGGCGTTGGAAGAGGCGAGCGGTCGCGAGGTCGACGACCCCGCCATGGCATCGCGTCTGTTTGGGCATCACCTGGATCGGGACAATCTCGAGTCGGCCAGACGTTTTGCGCGAACGATGAGCGACTGGATCGCGCTTTCCGAGGCATGCGAGCAGTCAGGCGACCTGACAGCTGCGGAAGGTGCCGTGGAGGAAGCGCTGCGCCTCGAGCCCGAATCACGCGAGGCCTGGGCGCGCGCCGCCCGTCTCCGTTCCGGCCTCGGCGATCACGCAGGCGCCTTGGAGCACCTCGCCGGCCTTCAGCACACCGACGATCCCGCGACGCACCTGATGGCCGTCGAGAGCGGACTTCGCAGTGGACGCCACGACGAGGCATTGCGGCGTCTCGCGGCACTGCTCGACGATGGGCGGGTCGGAGACGCCGAGGCGGGCAGTTTCGTCACAACGCTCGCGCGATCGGACCCCGCCGCAGGCTGGCCGGCCATGGAATTGCTCATCGACCGACTGGTCGACAGCGTGAATCCGACCGCCGCGTCGGAATATCTTCGAGACTTCACCGACCGGCACCCTCACCACGTCGGCAGCTTGATGAAGCTGGTCGAGGTATCCGTCGACATCGGCAGCGAGGAGGAGTTGACCGACGCGCAGGAGCGGTTGGCCGAAGCGTATCTCGCGGTCGGGTCGGGGGCTGAGGCGCGCGTCATCGCCGAGGACATGGTCTCCCGCTCGCCGCAAGACCCTCGCCGTCAAGACTGTCTGCGGCGTGCGCTGGCGCTAGTCGGGGAACCGGATCCCGATCGGGCCGTAAAAGACTTTGTGGGCCAGGCGGCGGCGCTCGAAGAGTCGCTCGACCCTACATTGTTGCCCGCCGAACTGACCGTCGCTGCGGTGGACGTGCCCGACTCCGCGCAGGCTGCGCGAAGGCTCTTCGAGCTCGGCCCCGCCGCTGTCGATCTGAGCGATATTCTGAAGGAAGCGCTCGACCAGGATGAGGCGACAGGGGATGCAGCTGGATCCGACGCGCGTGAGATCGATTTGACGGAAGTGCTCAAGGAGCTCAGGCCGGCGACCGTGCGCGCCGGGACGGGATCGCAGAAAGGATCGAAGATGTCCGATAAGCCGGAGCGGTCGAAGCTCGACGAAGTCTTTCGGGACTTCCGCGAGGAAGTGTCTCGTCAGACGGCCGCCGATGAGGCGGAGCAGCACTACAAGGTCGCCCTCACGTATCGTGACATGGGGATGCTGGACGACGCCGTTCGCGAGCTCGAACAGGCGGCGCGGGCGCCGAAGCTGCGATTCGACGCGGCGTCCATCCTGGCGCGCCTGCTCAGGGATCGCGGTGACGCGCCAACCGCGATCGAATGGTTCGAACGCGCCGCCGAGGCTCCCGCGCCGACGCCGGAAGCGGGTCGGGCGCTCCTCTACGAGCTGGGGCAGGCCCTCGAGAGCTGCGGCGAGGTGGCGCGTGCCCTGGCGGTCTATCTGGAGCTTCAAGCCGATGCCGGTGAATACGGCGACCTGAAGGCGCGGATCGAGCGTCTCTCACGCGTGCAAGCGGAGGGCTGACGTGCGGCAGTTGGTGTATGCCGCGTGCTTCTTCGAGGTGGGCCTGCTGCTCATCGTCCTTCCGTGGACCGTGTTCTGGGATCGGAACTACCTGTTCGAGGCGGCGCCGGTTATCCGCAGTCTTCTGCAGAGCCCGTACCTTCGCGGGGCGGTTTCCGGCCTCGGTCTCGTCAATCTCGGCGTCGGCATCGCCGAGGTCACCGCCTTTGTCGCCGCCCGCCTGGATCCGCGCTCCCGAGAGCCCGAGCTCGCGCCGCCGTCCGAACTTCGCTGACCGCGGCACTCCATGTTTCCGCGCCCGCTGATCTGTCTCGTTACCGATCGGCGGCGGCTGGCCGCGCGGCTCGGTCTGGACTCCGACAGTGCCGAGACCATCCAACACCTGCTCGGTCTTATCGAGCTGGCCGCGGCTGCCGACATCTCGCTTGTTCAAGTTCGTGAGGGCGACCTGCCTGCGCGGCGTCTGGCGGATCTGGTCCGACAGTGCCTCGCGGTCGTACGCGGAAGCCGTACTCGCGTCGTCATCAACGACCGCCTGGATGTCGCCTTGGCAACCGGCGCGTCCGGTGTGCACCTGAAAGACGGCTCTGGCCCTGTCTCGAGGGTGCGGGCGATTGCTCCGAGCGGGTTTCTGGTAGGGGAGTCGATCCACGATCCCGGACGGGCTGCGGAAAGTGACGCGGACTACGTCGTCTTCGGAACCGTATTCGCGACGCGCTCGAAACCCTCGAATCGGCCCCTTGCCGGGCTGGTCGGTCTCCATCAGGCGGCGCAAGCTCCGGTGCCCGTGTTGGCGATTGGCGGCATCGAGCGGGGAAGGCTCGTCGAGGTGGCCAGGACCGGTGCCGCGGGGATCGCTGCCGTGGATCTGTTCCTCCCCGCGGCGCGTGGCCTGGTGCCGCCTGTGCATGAAATTGCCACGCTTGTGCGGCGATCGTTTGACAGTGCAGGATCCGTTCCCTAACATGGCGAGCGAATCGTGGTGCGCCGAAGGTCTGGCGGAGCCGAGGAAAGAGGAGTCGGATCGTCTAAATGTCGCCTCCAACACCGACTGGGGTCGGAGCCGCGCTTCGCCGGAGGCGGGAAGCGCGGGGGATGTCCCTGCGGCAGATCGCCAATACGACGAAGATTTCATCGGGCTTCCTGGAAGCTATTGAACGCGACGATCTGAAGCGATTGCCGGGCGGTATCATCACCCGCGCGTTCGTGCGCGCCTATGCGGCAGAGCTCGGCGTGGAGCCCGAACGCGCGCTGCACGACTTTCTCGCACAATTTCCCGACGGCATCGCGCAGTCCCATGTCGCGCAGCCCGATGTTCCGGTGGAACCGGAACCCGTCGGTGGAGGATCCGCTCGCAGCAGCCTGCATCTGGGGCTCCTCACCATTCTTCTGGGATTCGGGATTCTGTGGCTCGCCTTCCGACCGTCGGACGAGTCGAGCATGCGGGAGCGTCCACGGTTGGCAGCGGAGCGTATCGAGGCGCTGCGTCCGGAGATTCCTCCACCCGGGCCGCTGCAGCCGATCTCGGACATGATTCCTTCGTCGGACGAAGCCCTTCCAGCGGTGCTTAGGTCCGATGACTTGACGATCGTGCTGGCGACGAACCGAACCTGTTGGATCGCGGGTGCCGCGGATGGCCAACCGCTCGTTACGAGGCTCGTCGGGGCGGGGGATCGCACGGTGCTGCGTGGTGCGCGCGAGGTCAGGTTCAAGGTGAGCGATGCCGGCGCCGTCAGGCTGCAGGTCAACGGCGAGTTGGGTCGTCGTCTCGGCCGGCCCGGCCAGGTCGTCACCGCGCGCATCGATCAGGCCAATTTTCGCCGCTATCTCGAACAGCCCTGATCGCGGCCGCCGGCGCGCCTTTATTTCCCCATCACCATGGATCCTGGCCTCCGCAACAGTCCCCTCGTCGATTTCTTTCGCCGCGGCGAGGTCGTACGAGACGTCCGCCTGCTTGCGGCGCAGGGTGCGTTTGCGCCTCGTGCGCTCGACCAGCTCGCGCTGCTGCTGATCCTGAAAGACGATGGGGATCCGGAAGTCGCGCGGGAGGCGGCGAGGACGATCGACCGGCTGCCGGCCGAAGCGCTTGGGGCATTCCTCGCCAGGTCCGAGGTGCCAGGCGAGATGCGCGGCTTCTTCGCGGCCAGGGGAGTCGCGCTCGGAGAACCCGCAGAAAGCGGCGATGACCCGCTCATCGACGAGAGCGCCATCGGCGATCAAGCGACCGGGCCCGGCAGCGACAGCGAAAAGACGGCGGCTCAGCGACTGGCGATGATGAGCGTGATGGAGAAAGTGAAGGTGGCCATGCGGGGCACGAAGGAAGAGCGCTCTGTGCTGGTCAAGGACTCGAACCGGTTGGTGGCGGCAGCGGTGCTCAGCAGCCCGAAGCTGACGGGTCAGGAGATCGAAGCCATTGCGAAGATGGCCAACGTCGGGGAGGAAGTGCTCCGCACGATTGGCACCAGCCGAAACTGGACCAAGAACTATGGCGTCGTCGCCGGGCTCGTGCGCAATCCGAAGACCCCGGTCGCCATCTCGCTGAACCTGCTGCAGCGCGTGAGCGATCGTGATGTCAAGATGCTCGCGCTCGACCGCAATATTCCAGAGCCTCTCAGGATCGCCGCCAGGAAGCGCGCGTCGACCGCCCGTCTGGGCTAAGGCTTTCTCGGTTCTTTCTTCGTTTTCTTCTTCTTGATCGGCCGCTTCCACTCCTGTTTCAGCTCCGCCAGGCCGTGCATGTACCCTGCGACGCGCTCGCGCTCCTCGTCGTTCGCCATCCGCGTGAGCAGATCGAGCGCCCGGGTCAGGTCGCGGTCGATCGTGTCGCGGGTGGTGGCGAAATAGAGGCGCTTGATCTCGGCAACGGGATCGAGCATCGGCAGGAGCTTGCTCATGGCGTCGAACGTGCCGAGCGATGCCGCCGCAGAGCTCCCCGCAGGCCGTCCAGGGTTCGAGTGTTCAGGACGTCCGAAGGAGATGCCCAGGCACGCCGGGCGACGCGGATACCGCCGTCGAGCACTCCGAAGGCGGCTGCGGAGTGTGAGTCGCTCGACACGACCAGGCGGGCGCCCTTGTCGAGCGCGTGTCGGGCAACCGTATCGCTGACGTCGAGACGATCCGGCAGGCAGTTGATCTCGATAGCGACGCCGTGGCGCACTGCGGCGTCGAGAACCGCGTCGAGATCGAATCGCAGCGGCTCTCGTTTGAGGAGCAGCCGCCCCGTCGGGTGCCCCAATACATCGACCCAGGGGCACTCGAGCGCACGAAGGTACCGCTCCGTCAGCGCGCCCGGTTCCTGCGAGAAGCCGGAATGCACCGAGGCGACGACAAAGTCGAGGCTGGCCAGGCAGTCCTCGGCGAGATCGAGCGTCCCGTCGAGCCGGATGTCGCATTCGATGCCGGCCAGAAGCGTCATGCCGTCGAGCCGCTGGCTCGCTTCGCGGATAGCCGCGGCGTGTGCCAGCGTCCTGCGCTCGTCGAGCCCTCCAGCCATGGCGAGTGCCTGGCTGTGATCGGTGATGGCGATGTACTCGAGCCCTGCCGCGCGGGCCGCCAAGGCCATCGTCTCGATGTCGTCTTTCCCGTCCGTCGCGCTGGTGTGTACGTGGAGGTCGCCGCGAAGATCGCTTCTCGTGATGAGGTGCGGCAGCGAGCGTGCCTCCGCGTGCGCGATCTCGCCACGGTGCTCTCGCATCTCGGGCGCCACGAATGCAAGGCCGAGCGCCTCGTAAATCCCCTCCTCGGTGTCGCCCGCGATGCGAGCGCCGCCGTCAGATTGAAAGAGCCCGTACTCGTTCAGGCGCAGGCCGCGTGAGAGCGCGCGATCGCGGAGCGCGATGTTGTGCGCTTTGGAGCCGGTGAAATACTGCAGTGCTGCGCCGCGCGCGGCGGGTTCCACGAGCCGCAGGTCGGCCTGCAGGCCGTCAGTCAGCAGCACACTGGACTTCGTGTCTCCGACGCCGAGCACACGAACCACTTCGGGTTGCGCCGCAAACGCCGTCATCACGACGGAGGACGCGCCTACGGCGAGCAGGTCCAGATCGCCGCAGACCTCCGCGCCGCGGCGCAGACTGCCGACCGCCACGATGTCGACGCCGGGCTCCACGGCAGCAAGGCGCGCGATGATGGTGCTGGCGGTTTGTTCGACCGAGGCGGCCAGATGGCGTCCGGCATAACGCCGCCGCTCCTCGATGGCCTTGAGAATGAGCGCCTCCTTGCGGCTGCCCATTCCCTTCATCGCGCTGACGCGCCCGCTGCGCGCCGCCTCTTCGAGCGCATCGAGCGAGGCGACACCCAGCTCCTCGTAGAGCCGCTTGACCGTCTTGGGCCCGACGCCCTGCAGGCGCAGCAGCTCCAGAAGTGTGGCGGGAAACGACGCGGCCAGCTCTTGTCGAAACGGCGAATCACCGGTCGTCACGAGCTCGCGGATGCGTTGCGCCAGGTCCTTTCCGATGCCCGGCAGCTCCCGCAGGGCACGCTCGTCGAGATCGGCCACACGACGAGGGTCGGAAGCCACCAGCTCACCGGCGCTTCTGTACGCCCGGATCTTGAACGGGTTGTCGCCGCGGATTTCGAGCAAATCCGCGATGTCGAACAGGAGACGGGCGAGCGCGGCGTTTTCCACGGACGGGGGCCGCATTATAATGGGCGCGACCATTCCCGCCGCCTCATGTCTCCCCGTTCGCTCCGCCACGAGATTGGACAACTGTTGATGGCCGGCTTTGCCGGTCCGGAGCTGCCCGTTGAGTTGCGAGCGCTCGCGCAGGAGTTTTCCATGGGCGGCGTCGTCTTCTTCGCACGCAACGTGGAAGACGCCGAACAGGTCCTGGGCGTTGCCCGGCAGATCGCCGAGCTTCCTGGCGAGCAGCCGCCATGGGTCAGCGTCGATCAGGAAGGGGGCCGCGTCGCGCGCTTCAAGCGGCCGTTCACGGAGTGGCCGCCGATGTCGACGCTCGGGCGCAGCGGCGATCCCGGGCTGGCCAGGCGATTTGCGCGCGCGCTGGCCGCCGAGCTCCTGGCCGTCGGGGTAACACTCGACTTCGCGCCCGTGCTCGACATCTTCACCAATCCAAAGAACACCGTCATCGGCGATCGTGCGCTCGCGGAGGACGCCGCGCTCGTGAGCTCGCTCGGGGTGGTGATCATCGACGAGCTGCAGCGCGCGGGACTCGCCGCCTGTGGGAAGCATTTTCCCGGCCACGGCGACACGGTAGCGGATTCACACCACGACTTGCCTTACGTCGAACACGATCCCGATCGACTCCGCGCCGTCGAGTTCCAGCCCTTTCGCGCGGCGATGCGGGCTGGCGTGGCCTCCCTGATGACGTGTCATGTCGTCGTCCCGACGATCGACGAGGAGCATCCGGCAACGCTTTCGTCGACGATCGTTCAAGGGCTGCTTCGAGACGAGCTCGGGTATCAGGGACTTGTCTTCACGGACGACATGGAAATGAAGGCGATCGCGGCGCGATGGCCCGTGCCTCGAGCGGCCGTTCAGGCGGTGGCGGCTGGATGTGACGTGGTGCTCGTGTGCAGCGGGAACTACGATCTGCAAGCCGAGACGCTCGAGGCCCTCGTGAAGGCCGTGGAGCAAGAAGAGCTGCCGTACAAGCGGGTGGAAGAGGCGCTGGCGCATCAGCGGGCGGCGAAAGAGCGATTTCTGTCGAACCCGCAGCGGCCTGACGTCGCTCGTTCGACCGGTCGCACCAGTGAAGCCGCGCGCCTCCGGCAGGTCGTTGGCTGCGAAATCCATCAGAACATTGCCGCCGAGATGGCACGCTTCGCATGAGCGGAATCCTGCGCAAGCCGCGCGCGCTTGCGCCCGGAGCGCGGATCGCCGCCGTTGCACCCGCCAGTCCGTTTGATCGGGACCAATTCGACGCGGGAGTCTCTGAGCTCCGATTGCTCGGCTTCGATCCGATGTGGGACGATCGCGTTTACGCTCGACACGGCTACGTCGCCGGAGCCGCGGCTCTGCGTGCCGAGTCGTTCGACGACTGGTGGCAGACGCCGGATGTCGCCGCACTCATCGGCGTGCGCGGGGGATATGGCAGCGTGCAGCTCCTCCCGCTCCTCGATGCCGCCAGGTTGGCGGCACGGCCGCGCGCCTTCATCGGGTACAGCGACCTGACCTCGCTCCTGACGTTCATCATCGGTCAATGCGGTATCGTCGCATTTCACGGGCCATCCCTTGCCGGACGCCTCGGCCGTGGGGCCGAGGGGTATGACCGCCAGTCGTTTCTCGCAGCGCTGACCATGCCGGCGCCGATGGGTGAGCTCGCGCCGGACGGAGTCGAGGCGCTCAAGCCGGGCGAGGTTCGCGGGCGTCTCCTCGGCGGGACGCTGGCGCAACTCGCCGCGGCAGCAGGTACGCCGTACGCAATTGCGCCCTGGGACGAGACGATATTGCTGCTCGAGGACGTTGGAGAGCGCCCGTATCGCCTCGATCGCATGCTGGAGCAGCTGCGGCTGAGCGGCGCACTCACGCATGTTCGCGGTGTCGTTCTTGGCACCTTTCCACGGTGCGACGAGCCCGGAGGCGTACTTTCGGCCCGCAGCGCGCTGGCCGATGCGCTCGCTGATTTTCCGGGTCCCGTCGTCTTCGGCCTTCCGACCGGACACGTCGACGGCCCGGCCCTGACGTTGCCGCTTGGCGTCGCCGCGCGGCTGGTGGCAGGAGCTTCGTGTCGGCTGATCATCGAAGAAGCCGCGGTAGAACAGTAGGTAGGGCCTTGGCTCGGCCAGACATGGAACAATGTTGCCCAAGCTGAAGCTTGGGCCTACAACTGCAATGAAAGTACACCTCATTGGAATCTGCGGCACCGCGATGGCCACAGTCGCGGCGCTGCTCAAGCTTCGAGGCTTCGACGTCCAGGGATCCGATCAGGGCGTCTATCCGCCGATGAGCGACTTTCTCGCCGCGGAGGGCATCCGCGCCTTCGACGGGTACCGGGCCGAACAGATCACCGCCGACCTGTCGCTCGTCGTCGTCGGCAATGCCATTTCTCGCGGAAATCCCGAGCTCGAAGAAGTGCTCGCCCGCAAGATTCGCTATTGTTCGCTGCCTGAAGCGATCCGCGAGCACTTTCTGTGGGGCGCACGCTCCATCGTCATTGCGGGCACGCACGGCAAGACGACCACCACATCGCTTGCCGGCTGGCTGTTGACGTCGGCCGGCGTCGATCCGACCGTCCTCATCGGCGGCATCGCGCGGAACTTCGGACCGGACGGGTCGAGCTATCGGCGCGGACAAGGACGCGACTTCGTCATCGAAGGCGACGAGTACGACAGCGCGTTCTTCGACAAGACGGCGAAGTTCCTGAAGTATCTTCCCGACATCGCGGTCATCAACAACATCGAGTTCGATCACGCCGACATCTATCCGGATCTCGATGCCGTGAAGCTCGCGTTTCGGCGGCTCATGCTGCTCGTCCCGAGGACCGGCATCCTCCTGCTTGGCGCCGACAGCGAGCACGCGATGTCGTTGAAATCGGAGGCGATTTCGCCAGTGGAGACGTTCGGGTTCGACGAGTCGGCGGATTGGGTTGCGTTCGATCTGCACGCCGCCGACGGTCGCCAGACTTTTTCCGTGCGGCATGGCGGCGAGTACTTCGGCGCCTTCGATCTTCCGCTCCTGGGCGCTCATAACGTGCGAAACGCCCTCGCCGCTCTCGCGGTTGCGCACTCGGTCGGCATCAACGCGACGACGTCCGCGGTTGGGTTGAAGGCGTTTGCCGGTGTGAAGCGCCGACTCGAAGTGGTGGGTCGCGCCGGCGGCGTCACGGTCTACGACGATTTCGCGCATCATCCGACGGCGGTCGCCGAGACGCTTAGTGCAGTACGCCATGCCTACCCGGGACGACGAGTGTGGGCGGTGTTCGAGCCTCGTTCCGCGTCCTCCTGCAGGCGCATCTTCCAGAGAGACTTCGCGCGCGCGTTCAGCGAATCGGGTGCTGACGAGACGCTCATTGCTGCCGTCTTCCGCTCGACGCTGCCCGAGCACGAGCGCCTCTCCGTGGACGATCTGGTGAAGGAAGTCTGCGCCGCCGGCCGCCGGGCGCGTCATGTCGGAGGCGTCGACTCGATCGTGGACACCATCGTTCGTGAACGGCGCGACGGCGACGTCGTGGTGGTCATGTCGAACGGCGCGTTCGACGGCCTTCACCGCAAGCTGATCTCCCGCCTGCAATCGGCCGGCGCGGCCGCCTGAACAGTCCCGTTTCAAGGCGCCGAACGAGAATGTTTCCCCGAATCTCGCGCGTGGGTGAAGAGACGTGGCTCGTCGAGCTCGAGCCACGGCTCGATGTAGCGATCAACGAGCGCATTCTGACGGTGGCGGATGGGCTCGAGCGCCTGGCGCTGCTCGGGATTCGCGACATCGTGCCCGCGTACGCCAGCCTGGCGGTTCACGCGGATCCCGATCGCGTCGACGTGGCCGGGCTGACCGACGTTCTCGATGCGCTGCTGGCGGCGGGTGCCACCGCGGCCGTGCCGCATCGAACACACGACATTCCCGTCTGCTACGCTCCTGAATACGGCCTCGACCTGGACGCGGTGAGTCGCGCGAGCAACTGCGCGCCCGACGAGGTCGTGACGCGCCACGCGCGTGTGGAATATCGCGTCTTCATGCTGGGCTTTTTGCCGGGCTTTCCGTACCTCGGCCTCGTCGACGAGCGCATTGCGGTTGGGCGGCTCCCCACGCCGCGTCCAGCCGTTCCTGCCGGATCGGTGGGGATTGCCGGGCGTCAGACTGGTATCTATCCGACAGAGAGTCCAGGTGGGTGGCAGATCATCGGCAGAACACCCGTCCGTCTGTTCGATGCGGCAGCCGATGCGCCGCCACTTGTCCGACCTGGTGATCGTGTCAGGTTCGTGCCCATCGATGCCGCAAGCTTTGGGCGGCTTGCCACTTCGAACGAGGCCACGCAGTGAGCGTCGTCGTGATCGAGCGACCGGGGATGCTGACGACGGTGCAGGACCTTGGCCGCTGGGGATGCCAGGCGCTGGGCATCCCCGTCTCTGGTGCGATGGATACATGGTCCGCGCGGCTTGCCAACAGACTCGTTGGCAATCCAGACGGCTTCGCTACCCTGGAAGTGACGCTGGTCGGCCCGCGATTCGTCGCGGAGCGCGACATCTGGATGGCGGTCGCTGGAGCGGCATTCGCCGTTACCGTCGATGGCGATCTGAAACACGTGCCGTTCACGTGCCGAGTGCGAAGCGGTGCCACGGTGGCCTTTGGCTCGCGGACTTCTGGCGCTCGCGCGTATGTCGCGATTGATGGCGGCATCGTCATCCCGACGATCTTCGGCAGCGCCTCGACTCATCTACGTGCGAGGATCGGCGGGTTCGGCGGCAGGGCATTGAAAGCGGGGGACCAACTGCCGCTTGGCGAGCCAGGGCGCGGGGTTGAAGCCCCGCCTCCACAGGTACCGTTGCTGGATGCTGAGGTCCCGCTTCTAGTGGCGAGCGCGGCTGACGGGCTCACGCAGAGTCGGCCGGTTACGCTTCATGTGTTGCCGGGCGTGAGCGACGGTTCGACGACGCGTGACGCGTTCGACATGCTTTGCGGCGAGATGTTCACCATTTCGCCTGAGTCGGATCGCATGGGGTACCGGCTGACGAACAAGAGACGATGGCCTGCGACCGATGCGTCTCGGCTTTCGGGTCCGACGGTGAACGGTGCCGTGCAGCTACCTCCCGACGGCACCCCCATCCTACTCATGGCAGATCGGCAGACGACTGGTGGCTACGCGCAGATTGCCGTCCTGCAGCGCGCCGACCGTCCGCTGGCCGGTCAGCTCGCGCCCGGCGATGGCGTGGTGTTTGTCGCGACCACGATGGAGAATGCCGCCGCGGCTCACCAGGCGCTCGAGGCTCGGCTCACCGCGTACGCGCCTGAGGTCCAGCCATGACATCTGCAGCGACGGAGAACCTCGCCGCTCTCCGCGGGGCGCTCGACCAGACGCTTGGGAGCCAACGCGTCGCCATCGACGTGCCGCTCGCGCCGTACACGACGTTCAAGGTGGGAGGACCGGCGGATGTGTTCGTCGAGCCGCAATCGGCGGAGGAAGTTGTCCGCGCCCTCGCGCTTGCGCACTCGAATGCGGTCCCGGTTACGCTCCTGGGCGGGGGATCGAACGTCCTCGTCTCCGATGAAGGTATTCGCGGCCTCGTCCTGCGGCCGCGCGCCGGCCGCATCGATCGGGAATCACGCGAGCGCGTTCGCGCAGACGCGGCGGTGACCATCAACGGTCTGGTCCGCTGGCTGATCAGCCATGGCCTTGCCGGACTCGAGGCCTGGGCCGGGACGCCCGGTAACGTCGGCGGCGGCATATACGGCAACGCGCACTGGAACGGTCGGCTCCTGTCGGAATACGTCGACAGCGTCCGGCTGGCGCGCCGCGACGGTTCGGTATTGAGTGTGCCGGCTCGAGAGATGGATTTCGGGTACGATCGGAGCCGTTTGCAAACGAGCGGAGAAGTGCTGCTCTCGGCCGTGTTCGTTGTCAGCGAGGGGCTTCCCGACGTGCTTCGCGCGACGGCCAGGGGGTCATTGGCGTATCGCAAACGCACACAGCCGCTTGCCTCGCCGAGCGCTGGCTGCATCTTCCAGAATCCTGGCGTCGATGTGCCCCTGCCCGACTCGATTCCGCGGTCCGCGGGCGCACTGGTCGACCGCGCAGGGCTGAAGGAGACGCGCCTTGGTGGCGCGATGGTCTCCCCGACCCATGGAAACTTCATCGTGAACACTGGCACCGCAACAGCGGCTGACATTCGAGGGCTCATCGAGCGCTGCCGTACAGGTTGTCCGCGAGCGATTCGGCGTCATCCTCGTGGACGAGATCGTTTATCTCGGGCAGTTCGAGCCCGGGCCGGAGGCGTAGCGTGTCGACCCTGTTGATAGAAGGCGGCCAGCGACTGAGCGGGCGCATCGAAGTCGAAGGCAACAAGAACTCCGCGCTGCCGCTGATTGCGGCATGCCTGTTGACCGAGGATGAGTGCGTCCTTCACAACGTGCCGCGGATCGGCGACGTGGAGGTGATGGCCAGACTGCTGCTCGATCTCGGCGCCGAAGTTGACGGCATCGGCACCAACACACTGCGCATCCGCTGCAATAACTGCAAGAGCGACGAGCCTGACGCGACGCTGGTCGGCCGGCTTCGAGGATCGGTCCTGCTTCTCGGGCCGCTGCTGGCGCGGCGTGGCCGGGTTCGCATTGCGCCGCCGGGTGGCGACTTCCCGGCGCGCCGCACCATCGATACACACCTGACGGCGCTGAAGGCGATGGGCGCGCGGTCGCTCGAGGGTCACGGCCACGCCCTCGAGGTGCCCGATGGCCTGAAGGCAGTGTCGATCTATCTCGAGGAAGCATCCGTCACCGGAACCGAGACGGCGCTCCTGGCGGCGGCATGCGCGGACGGCCGAAGCGAGATTCGTCATGCGGCGACGGAGCCTCACGTGGTCGAGCTCGCGCAGTTTCTCTCGGCGATGGGTGCGGGCATCGAGGGCGCGGGCACGTCCACTGTCATCGTCGACGGAGTGAGCCGCCGGCGTGGGGCCACACACACGTTGTGGGGCGACTACATCGATGCGGGCACGTGGGCGGTGATCGCGGCAATCACCGGAGGCGAAGTCGAAGTCCGCGGGGCACGTGCCGCGGACGTGGAAGTTGCGGTTGCCGTGCTTCGCCGAATGAACCTGGAGTGCTCCTTCGGCGATGGCTGGCTGCGTGTTGAGCGGTCGCGCCTTGTTGCGCCGGTCCGCATCACGACCGGGCTCTGGCCCAGCTTTCCGAGCGACCTCGTCAGCCTTGTTACCGTGCTGGCCACACAGGCCGAAGGGCGCACCCTCGTGCACGACTGGATGTACGAGCTGCGCCTGTTCGCGCTCGATCAGATGAGCGGTATGCGAGCGGACTTGTTTCTCTGCGACCCGCACCGGATCATCGTCACCGGCCCGAGCCGCCTGCGTGGCCGGTCGCTCGACAGCCGCGACCTGCGATCGGGTATGTCTCTGATTGCCGGCGCGCTGGCCGCCGAGGGAGAGAGCCGCATCAGCCCGCTCGAAACCGTCGAGCGCGGCTACAGCCGCCTCGTGGAGCGTCTCCAATCGCTCGGCGCAAAGGTCACCAAGCTCAGTTGAGCCGAGCCGAACATGTGGCGGCGGGGCTTCAGCGCCACCGGGGCGACGCGCGGGCCTAAAGGCCCACCGCCACACGCTGACTAGCGTCGCTCGTCGGGCGGAGGTGGAGCCTCCTCCATTTGTGGGGGCGTCTGCTGGTCGGGTGGCTGTGGCTGCGGCGGCGTCGCGGGTGGCGGAGGCAGAATCGGCGTAATCGGGCGGCCGTCCGGCGGTTGCTGCGGCTGTGGCTGCTGTTGTTGCTGTTGCTGTTGTTGATCCGGCGCCTCGGGAAGCTGAATTTGCGGCCCCAGCGCACCACCCAGCCCCGGTGCGCCCTCCCGGCCCAGGCGGAACGGTCGAAGGTCGCTTTCGTGCAGGTCGAGCACGCGGACGATGTGCGGCGTGAGTGTGAGAATGATGTCGGTCTGCTGGGTGTCTTTGCGCGTCCGGCCAAAGATGCGTCCGATGATCGGAAGGTCGGTCAGCCCGGGCACGCCGTCGAATTGGTGGCGTTCGTCGTCGCGGATGAGACCAGCGAGCATGTTGGTCTCGCCGTCCTTCAATCGGATTACCGTGTTGATGAACCGATTGGCGAACGTCGGCAGGCCGCCGAATCCCTCGCCCGATAAGGCACTCACTTCGACCTTCAGCGTCAGCGACACGTCGTCGTTGTGGTGCATGCGCGGCGTGATGTCGATGTTCACGCCGATGTTCTCGTAATTGAACGATGTCACCGGCTGCTGTGCCACGCCGCCAGAGGCGATTGGCGTGAACGTCGTCACGGGCACGGGCACGCGCTCGCCGAACCGCGCCTGGGCGGTGATTCCTTCCGCGGTCCGCAGTTGCGGGTTCGCCAGCGTCCGCGTCGTCTGATCCGTCTTCATTGCCCGGTAGTACAACCCGGGGACGCCGGTGACGAAGATATCGGCCGCTGTCAGATTCCGCAGACTGTCGATCGTCAGGCCCTCCTTGTTCACGTCGATCGACCCGTCGAGGCCGATTGGAGGTGACCCAGGTGACGCAATCTGCAGGCCAAGATCGCGCATCTTTTTGCGATCGACCTCGAGCAGCTCGACGTCGATCACCACCTCGGGCCTCGCCTTGTCGATGGCGGCCAGAATCCGCGCGGCGGCCGCGACGCGCTCGGGCGAGTCCTTGATGGTGATGGCGTTTGTCGCCGGCAGCCCCGCGATCCTCCGCAGATCGACGACGATACGGAGAAGGTCGATCGTTTCCTTGAGATCGGCGTTGCTCAAGAAGAACGTGCGGACGACCTCGTCCTCGTACTCGCGTCGCTTGGCTGGGGTATCGGGGATCACCGTGATGGTGCGCGGCGCCGTGACCTTGTAGAACGTTCGCGTGCTCGACGTGATGGACTTGAGCGCGTCTTCCAGCGTCACGTTCCGAAGCTCGGTCGTGACAGGCGCTTCTCGAAAGGCCGGATCGAAGACCACGTTGAGATTGCCGTAGCGCGAGAGCGTGACGATGATGTCGCGAGAGCTGGCCTCGCGAAACACGAACGAGGGCGGGAGCTTGACGTCTTTCGGGAGCGAGAAGCCTTCCGGCTCTTCATCGCGTGACCGATCGACCAGTGTCTCGAGCTGCGTCTTGCCATCGGTCAATACCGCGATTTTATTGCGGACCGCGGTGCGTGCCCGCCGCAGTTCGGTTTGCACGTCGCCGTTCGTTGGATTGAGCTCGTTGGCCAGCTGCAGCTCGAGGAGGGCGTCGTCGAGCTTGCCCGTGGCGGCCAGGCGGCGACCCCGCGCGAAGTGCATCTCAGAGGCGCGCAGCTTTGCGCGATCGAGGGCGAGCGCCGCATCTTTGTCGTCGGGCCGCTCGCGCGCGGCGCGGGTGTATTCGACGACCGCGCGATCGAAATCGGCGAGGGATTCGGCTCGCCGGCCGTTCTGCATGGCCCCGCTCGAGGCGCATCCAGCCAGCAGCGCGAACGACGCCACGAGCGCCAGCAGCGCACCCGCCGTCGGCGAGTGCCTAGCGGGCGGCATCTGTGATGACATCAACGCCACGGGGAATCGAGAACACGAAGTCCTTGTCGGGGATGCCGACATTCTCGCGCAGATTCGAGAAGCCAAGAGTCGAGACGCCGCCTTGCGCGTCGCCGGTCACAAGCATGCGGATCTCGAATGACCGGGCGTCCACGACGAGCTCCAACCAGTCGGTACTCACGCTCGGCCCGACGAGGAGTGAGCCTGATGCCGGCGCTCCCGGACGGCGTGTCCTTGACCGTTCCAGGGGCGACGGTGAAGTCGCGCAGCAGATTGCCTTTGCCGGCGAGGAACAGTGTAGGGGTGGGCGCCTGGTCGTCGCGGGGAACCGTCGCAACGTAGACCTGTCTGTCGGCAGGGATGTAAGAGTAGAGCTTGACACCATCCGAGACGAACAGTTTTTCCTCAGGCTTGGCGTAGGTCCAGCGCATCCGCCCTGGTTTGCGTATGGCGACCGAGCCGTATTCCACAGTCTTTTTGCGCAGCACTCCACCCTCGTAGGTATGTTTGAAATCCGCACGGAAGTCGCGGACCCGATCGTAATGCTGCTGGATACTCGCGGCGAGCGCCTGCGGGTCCTGGGCCTCACTGGCCTGCGGGTGACCAAACGCAAGCAGGCCGAGCAGCAGCAGGAACCTTCTCCAGATTTTCGTCATCGCCAAAACGAGGACCAGCGTAGCACAGGCGACGGGCCAGCTCAGCGTGACGGATCTCCCTCGGACCGCCGGAAAGACACGAGAAATCGCGGCAGCGGCGCGAAAAGACCCGACGCGTACTCCGCACGGACCGGGACCCCCTCAGGTGACAGCGCCACCACGCTGACGCCGCGCTCGAGCGTCAACACGTGCCGGCGACCCACGATGACGTGGCCAAAGCCCGCCCGCCGGATCGTATCGGTCGGAAGCCATGATTCCATTCGGACGTCGATCGCCAGCGCCCCGAAAGAGAACTTCTCGCGGAACGGCCTCTCCGCCTGGCGGAGGATCAGGGGCCGTCCTCCAACCCGGCCGGCCAGCACTGAGTAGGACGGCCCGCGGTCCAACGTGGCCGTTCCGGCCGTCAGGAGTTTGACGGCATCGGCCAGCTCTCCCCGGTCGAATGGCAAATCCGGATAGGGCGCCAGCAGGCCCAGGACGTAGGGCGTACCGGGCGGAAGGCGCGACAGCCGCATCGCGAGCGCCGGCGCCGACACCCTCGTGTCTGGGGTGAACGTGAAGAGGTCGCCATAGGCCGTTCGCGTCAGATCGCGCGCGACGGGCGTCGCCGCGATCTCGCGGCCGGCATCGAGGTTGTCGCGCACGAGAAACGGCAGCGTCAGGAGCGTCCCTTCCGAACGCACGAAATTCAGCTCCGGCCGAAGCCGCCGTGTGTAGTAGTCGAAGCCGTTCTCCAGCTGCCAGTTCACATCGCCGAGCAGCAGCGCCCGATCGTCGAGCCCTGCGACAATCGCGCTGAGCCAGGAGACGGGCCGCCGGTCGTCATGCCGGTCAACGGCGGGGAAGGCATCCCACGCTCGCCACAGCGGGTATGCGATGGCCGCGGTGATCATCGCGGCGAGAAGAGGAGCTCTGACAGGCGCGGGAGCGGAATTCGATAACGAGAGGGCCGCAGACATTCCGGCCGCGGCGAACAGAATCGCGATCTGGTGTGAGGGAAGAAAGAAGACGTGCGCGTCGCCTACGTTGTAGGTTGCCGCAAAGACCACGGCAGGCACGTAGGCGCTGAAGAGGAGCAGCGCCAGCCGCCGGCGCCGCAGCAGCGCCACACTGCCGACCACCGCAAGCACCGCTCCAACGAGGCCAATCTGCTGGCGGATTTCGAACAGGTACATTGCCGGCCGAAGCTTCAGCGCGGCCGGGTGGACCGTCAAGATCATGGTCTCGCGCCAATCCGATTTCGTGACGTCGAACCAGAACGCACGTAGGAATGATGGAAGGGTCCAGTCCGCATCGGGCAGCTGCCAGAGCGACGCGGCGTTCCACAGGTACTGCGACGTCCCAGCGGCCGCGCACAGGACCGCGAGACCGAGCGTTTTCGGCGAGACGAGCATCCGAAGACCGCCCGGCGCGCTGGCGATGTAGAGCATCAGCGCTGGCAGCAGCAGGATGCTCATGAGGTGATTGCCGAACGCGAGCGCATACACGGCGAACACAACTGTCAGGCGCGCACGCGTCGGCTCGCGGTCCCACCACAACACGCTCCCGATCACGAGCCCCATCAAGAGCAGATGGAGGGCGTACACTTCCGCGATGATGGCCTGGGTCCAAAACGTGTAGGACGAGGCGAGCAGCAGCCCGCCGGCGGCCCCGGCAACGAGCGATCCGGTGAGTCCGCTTGCGACCCAGACGAGCACCCCTGCGCCGAGCGCTCCGGCGACGGCCGATGCCAGGTTCAGCGCGACCGCGGGCTCAGTTCGAGTGAGCGCGGCCGCCAGCTTACCGATCGCAAAGTAGAGCGGGTAGGCCTGCCGCGGCGTGGGCGCTGATTCGCCCACGGCTGCCTGAAACGACGCGGTATCGCCGAAGTCGAGGCCCGGCAGGAGCGTCGAGTGATACAGGGCAAACGCGAACGCCGCCACAACCGCGGAAACGGCGAGGCGCGCAAGAAGAGGAGGGGCGGCAGGAAGAGTCCCGTTGGGCTCGGTCACGTCCGGAGTGAGGACGGACGGCGAGGCGGATGGGCGTCAGGCGCCGACCCGATGGGCGGCGGGTGGGTGAACTCGAACGACGGGCCCGAGTCCCGACAGGTGCCGTCCGACACGCACGGCATTCTCCGTGTCGCGCCAGACTGGTGTCAAGCGAGCTTAGCGGAGCGTGCGCATCGAGATCGAGGCGTGACGCACCGGCTGCAGCGCCGGTTGCAGCCCGGCCTGGGCTGCCTGCATCGACCGCTCATGCTGGAGTTCCCAGCCATTCGATCGCCGGCCGCAGTGATTGCATTTCAGAAAGATTGCGCCCGGTTCGCACGCCACCAGGTAGTCGTGCTTGCCGGACAGGTAGCAGGTGATCCACTTCAGCATGGGCTCGTCCTTGGCTCGGTCGGTGATCGTCTGGCCGTCTCTTGGCCACCTTGTCGCGCCGGCGTCAGCCTGCGATCAAAGGTGTAACTGATGCCGCGTGGTGCACGTCGCGTGCCACGGTTGCATTCGAGGCCGATTCCGTCACCATCTTTGCGCTGAAGCGGGAATTCACACGCATTTGTGCATTGGTCGCTCCCGGACCGACCCGCGAACGGGCTCGAGACGGCGTCGAAACGCCGACGGCGCGATTACAGAATCGTCACCGCGGCGCCATTCTTCGGAAAAGCGCCGTCCCCTTGACTATCGACAAGAGGCCTGCCACTCTTGTCGATAGTCAAGGGGAGTAGCCAATGGGAAAGCCCACGGACCTGCTGCAAGGCACGCTCGACCTTCTGATCCTGAAGACCATCGCGCTCGAGCCGCGGCACGGGTGGGCCATCGCGCAGCGCATCCGCCAGCTCTCGAACGAGGTACTACAGGTCCAGCAGGGGTCGCTCTACCCGGCACTGCAACGTCTCGAGCGGCAGGCGTGGATCGCGGCGGAGTGGGGCGCGTCGGAAAACAACCGGCGCGCCCGCTTCTACCGATTGACCGCGGCCGGCAGGCGCCGCCTCGAGAAGGAACAAGCGACCTGGGAGCGCCTGTCTGGCGCGGTAGCACTCCTTCTGCGCACTTCGTAAGGAGGTCTGCGATGCGCTGGGCCACGCAGGTCAAGCTGTTACTGATTTCTCTGTTCCGATCCGCGCGCCTCGACAGGGATCTCGACGAAGAACTGCGTTTCACATTCAGACGGAGATCGAGCGCCACGAGCGTGCGGGCATGCGTCGAGAGGATGCGGTACGCGCGGCACGGCTGGCCGTGGGCGGACCCGATCAGATTCGCGACGAGTGCCGCGAGAACCGGCCGGGCGCCTTCATCCGGCAACTGCTGCGCGACGTGAGGTATGGCGGCCGGTTACTGCGGAAGACGCCGGGGTTTTCAGCCGCCGCCATCGTGATCGTGGCGGTCGGTATCGGCGGCGTGACGGCAATCTTCAGCGTCGTCGATGGCGTGGTGCTGCAGCCGTTGCCGTACGCGCAGCCCGACCGGCTGGTGTCGCTCTGGAGCCGGATGCCGCGGCTCGACCTTCCGCGCGCCTTCGTCAACGCCGCCGACTATCGGGTCTGGCGACGCGACAACCACGTGTTCGAGGACGTGGCGCTGGTCCGTCCCATCGCCAATTTCAACCTGACCGGCGGGGGAGCGCCGGAGCGCCTGTTAGGGGCGCGCGTCTCGCCGAATCTCCTGGCGGTCCTCGGCACGGCGCCGATCATCGGCCGCGGCTTCCGTTCTGACGAAGACACGGTTGGACGCGACCGTGTCGTCCTGCTCAGCCACGGTCTGTGGACGCGGCGCTTTGGTGCCGCCGCCGGAATCGTGGGACGAACGATCCGGCTCAGTGGTGTTCCGCACATTGTCGTCGGCGTCATGGGGCCGCAGTTCCGCTATCCCAATCGCGAGTTTCAGGTGTGGACGCCCCTGACGATCAACCCGGCGGAGCTCTCACGAGAAGACCCCGCCCATAACTATCTTGCGGTGGGCAGGCTGAAGCGGGGCGTGACACTCCAGCAGGCGCAAAGCGAGATGTCCACCATCTGCGAACGCCTCGCGCGGGAGTTTCCGGACAACCGCGACGTGGGCGTTCACGTCGTGCCGATGCTCGACGACGCGGTGGCGACGGTGCGGCCGGCGCTGTACGTGCTCCTGGGCGCAGTGACGTGTCTGCTTCTGATTGCCTGCCTCAACCTGTCGAACCTGCTCGGGGCGCGCGCGGCGGCGCGACAGCGGGAGTTCGCGCTGCGCCTCTCGCTCGGAGCGTCGCGTGGGCGCCTCGTTCTACAGGCCATCGCGGAGGTGGTGCCGCTCCTCGCGATCGGCGGTCTGGTTGGCATTGTCGCCGCCTGGTGGGCTGTGCGAGCGTTCATCCCGCTCGCGCCGGCGTCGTTACCTCGAGTCGAGGGCATCGGCGTGAGTGGAACCGTGCTTCTGGTCGCCACGACGGCACTGGTGCTGACCGGGCTTGTCGCGGCCATGATCCCGGCCTGCAGCGCCTCGCGCGCGCGAACGATGACGGTGTGAGCGCCGAGGGCGGCCGTTCGGCAACCGGCGGCAGGCGCGAGGTGATGACCGCCGGAGTTCTGGTAGTCGCGCAAATCGCGCTGGTCGTGCCGCTCCTCGTTACCGCGATGCTTCTCTCGCGAACGTTCCTGGCGCTGACTCGCGTCGATCCCGGCTTCCGCACAGATAACGTGCTGACACTGCACCTGGCCATCCCGCGATCGAAGTACCCCGACGATCTCGACGTCGCACGCTTTTGCAGCCGGGTCATCGATGCCGTGCAGGCGGTGCCAGACGTCGCAGCGGTCGGGATGGTGAACCGCCTGCCCCTTGGCGGGGTGGCGCAGATCGGGCGAGTGGAATTCGAGAATTCCGCCGCCGCGGCTACGGCCCTGCCGAGCAGCGATTGGCGGACCGTGACGCCCGATTACTTTACGGCCATGGGCATAGGGCTGCGAGAGGGACGACTCTTCACGGAAGGCGATTCCGACGAACGGCCGGCCGTCGGTCTCGTCGACGAACGCGTCGCCAAGATCATGTGGCCTGGACAGAGCGCGGTCGGCAAGCGCTTCCGGATTCCCGTCGACAAACAGCCCTGGGTCGAAGTGATCGGCGTGGTGGGCCACGTCCTCAACGACGGACTGGACGTCGATCCACGTCCGCAGGTGTACTGGCCGTATTGGCAGCGCGCGCAGGATCGCATGGTGCTCGTGGTGCGGGCGCGCGACGATGCGGCTCGCCTCGCCCATCCAGTGACTGAGGCGATTCACGAGATCGATCCCGATCAGCCCGTGTACGACGTGCGCACGATGGAGCAGGTGCTGGAGCGATCGCTGGGCCAGCGGTGGCTGAGCGCCGCGCTGGTCGGCAGCTTCGCGACGATCTCGCTCGTGCTGGCGGCTGTGGGCGTGTATGGCGTCGTGGTGTTCGGCGTGACCCGTCGTCTCCGTGAATTTGGTATTCGGCTCGCGCTCGGCGCAACCGGGCGAGACGTGACGCGACAGGTGATCGGTCGCGCCGCGCTGCTCTCGTCGGCGGGGATAGCGGTGGGCGTGACAGGTGCCCTCTTCGCGGCGACGCTCGTCGAGGGCCTCGTGTACGGCGTGAATCCCCATGACGTGGGAACCGTTGCCGCATGTTGTAGCGTGCTTCTGGCAGTGACGCTCATTGCCGCGTACGCGCCGGCCCGGCGCGCCGCGCGAGTCGATCCCGCAATGACGTTGCGAGCGGAGTGAGGATCTCGCGGATCACGGGGTCGGGATCATTCATTCGTCGACTCGCCTCAATAGAACGAGGAAATGATCCCGAGAATTGCGAGCAGCGCAAAAAAGATCAGGAGAAAGATTTCGGTTTTCGAGGACGTGGGAGCGCGCGGCACGTTTTCACCCTGGACGCGCGCGAGGCTCGGCGTCAAGGTGAACCGCGAAATGAGTGTGAAGAAGAGGTGGCCAGCGCCCGCTTCCCGGTTCGCGCATGTGAAGGCGCACTGGCGACGTACAATCGCGTACGTCATCCGAGCGGCTCCTGATGCCTTACGAAATCGACGTAGCCCAGGGCCTCGTGCGCTGGACACATACCGGCGAGGAATCACTGGGCGCGTGGACGCAGACGCTGGACCAGATCGTGTCGGACCCGCTCTTCACGTCAGGCTTCCACATCCTCGAAGATCTGCGCGCCGATCCTGACCTGCCGGCCGTGAAGGACATTCATAAAGGTGTGGCGACGATTCTCGCGCGTGAGCGGCGTCTGGGCCGGTGCCGCTGGGCAGTCGTTCTGCGGACGGGGTCCCCTGCACTGTACGGCATGCTTCGGATGGCGGAGCTGATACTCGAAGCCTCGCCGGTGACCCTGCGACCGTTTACCGATGTGCACGACGCGCTGGATTGGTTGGGCGCGTCCGGATGAAGGCGTGGCGGCGGACAACCGCGACGTCAGTGAGAGCGGAGGTTGGTGGACGGCGGGGGGATCGAACCCCCGACCTCTGCATTGCGAACGCAGCGCTCTCCCAGCTGAGCTAGCCGCCCGGATGTTTCGAAGACCGTGTATCCGTGTGACGCGTTCTTTGGCATCGACAGGACCCCCAAGAATAACATGCGCTCCGAAGCGCGGCAACGGCGAGCCCGTCGCTTTGGCGCCACATCGGCGTACGATTAGCCTCGCCACAGCTGCGTTGTATACTTTTCGACATTCCCGAAAGCCACAGTCCAACGACCGCGGCGCGCTCGGCCTCGTGGGCCAGATTGGAAGTGACCCCGGGCCCGGGGCGGGCTCGCACACGCGACCGGTCTACGCAGCATTTCATAACCCTACATGGCAAAACTGAAGCGAATCGGAGTTCTCACGGGCGGCGGCGACGCGCCGGGCCTCAACGCGGTCATCCGTGCGGTCGTCAAAGCGGGGGTCAACAGCGGTATCGAAGTCGTCGGGCTCGAAGACAGCTTCGACGGGCTCATCGAGCCCAACCGGTCGCGCATCATGACGGCGAAAGATGTCACAGGCATCCTGCGGCGGGGCGGCACGATTCTCGGGACCGTCAACCGCGGCGACCCGTTCGCGTACCCGATTCAGACGTCGGAAGGGAAGCAGGACTACTCGACGCGAGTCGTCGAGATGTTCCATCGGATGGGACTCGACGCGCTCGTCGTGCTCGGAGGTGATGGCACGCTCGCCATCGCCCACAAGTTCTCGCGGCTGGGCATTCCCCTCATCGGCGTCCCAAAGACGATCGACAACGACATCGTCTGCACGACGAACACTTTCGGGTTCGACACGGCGGTCGCGTTCGCGACCGACGCCATCGATCGTCTGCACACGACGGCCGAAGCGCATCGCCGCATCATGGTGGTGGAAGTCATGGGGCGCTACACGGGGTGGATCGCGCTCTACGCGGGCCTTGGCGGCGGCGCCGACGTCATCCTGATTCCGGAGATCCCGTACGATTTGAAGCTCGTGGCGCAGCAGATCCAGGATCGCGACGCCTGGGGCGCACACTTCTCGATCGTCGTGGTCGCCGAAGGCGCCAAGCCGATCGGCGGAGCCACGTCGCTCATCAAGGCGGCCTCAATCGGGCGTGCCGAACGGGTTGGCGGCGTCGGCCACAGCGTGGCCGCCGAGCTCGAAGAAATGACCGGCAAGGAAACGCGAACGGTCGTCCTCGGCCACCTGCAGCGCGGAGGGTCGCCCACCGCCTTCGATCGGGTGTTGGCCACGCGATTCGGCGGAAAGGCGGTCGAGCTCCTGAAGCGCGGAGAGACCGACCGCATGGTGGCGTTCCATCCTCCCGATATCACGTCGGTCCCGCTCGAAGACATCGTCGGGAAGACCAAGACGGTGCCCACCTCCGGCTTCGATATCGTCGAGACGGCGCGTGCGATTGGCGTTTCGTTCGGCGACTGAGTCGTCTGACCCCATTGGCACTAGTTCAGCACGCCCAGGTATTTCAGCGCGCCGCCGGTGTTGAACAGTACGACGACGTCGTCTGGCGCTATGGTGCCGGCGGCGACGAGCTGATCGAGCGCGGCGAGGGCGGCGCCCCCTTCGGGCGCGGCGCTGACACCTTCCAGGGCGCCGAGGCGGCGCATCCCGTCGACCATCGCCGCATCGCTCACGGAGAGGGCAGTGCCTCCGCTTTCGCGGAGGATCCTCAGCATCAGGAAATCGCCGATCGCGGCGGGCACTCGCAGGCCGTCCGCGATTGTCTGGGCAGATGTGACGGGCTCGGCCTTTTCCGCGCCGGCACGGAAGGCGCGAACGATCGGCGCGCATCCCTCGGCCTGCACCGAGACCATTCGCGGCCGGTGGCCTGGGGGAATCCAGCCGATCGCTTCGATCTCTTCGAATGCCTTCCACATGCCGATGAGGCCTGTGCCTCCGCCGGTTGGATAGAGAATCCAATCGGGCCATCGCCACTCGAGCTGCTCGGCCAGCTCGAAGGCCATCGTCTTCTTGCCTTCGATGCGATAGGGTTCCTTCAGCGTCGAGACGTCGTACCAGCCGAGCCGGCGTCCTTCCTCGGCGGCCACACGGCCCGCGTCGGTAATGAGGCCATCGACGAGCGTCGTGGTCGCGCCATACAACTCACACTCGTCTCTGAAGGGCCGCTTGACGTCGCGGGGAAGGAACACGCGCGCTTTGATCCCTGCACTGGCCGCATAGGCCGCCAGCGCGCAGCCGGCGTTGCCGGCCGAGGGCACCGACAGCGTCGTCGCGCCGAGCGCGCGGGCGCGTGTGACGGCCGCCGACTGTCCGCGCGCCTTGAAGGAATTGGTCGGATTCAGCGACTCGTCCTTCACATGGAGCCGCGACAAGCCGAGCGATGCGCCGAGCCGCGACGCGTGAAGGAGTGGTGTCCACCCTTCGCCGAGCGTGACGGGCGACTCGCCGGCGAATATCGGAAGCAGTTCGTGATAACGCCAGAGCGAGGCCTCGCGATCCTTGAGCGTGTCGCGCGACCACTGTCGCGCGGCGTTGAGATCGTACCGGGCCAGCAGGGGAGCGCCGCAAACGCAGAGGTGATGACGCTCGCGAGGGTCGAACGGCCCCGCGGCGCACGGCCGAGAGCAGCTCAGGTGAGAGAAATACACTTCTCTAGTGGAGGAGTAGTTCCTGGTCCTTTTTGGCCTGCAGCTCGTCGACGTGCTTGATGTGTCCGTCCGTGATCTTCTGGACTTCCTCGAGAGCGCGCCGCTCGTCATCTTCCGAAATCTTGTGTTCCTTCAGCAGCTTCTTGAGCTTCTCATTCACATCACGACGGACCTGACGCAGGGCGTTGCGTCCTTCCTCGGCCAGCTTGTGCACGTGCCGCGACAGCTCCTTGCGGCGCTCGTCGGTCAACGCTGGGATCGGGACGCGGATGACCTTGCCGTCGGACGCAGGATTGAGGCCGAGGTCTGAGGCGCGGATCGCCTTTTCGATGGCTCCCAGCGTGGACGGATCGTATGGCTGCGCCACGATGAGGCTCGGCTCGGGAATCGAGAGCCCGGCCACTTGGTTCAGAGGCATCTTCGAGCCGTACGCGTCCACCTGGATATTCTCGAGCAAGCCCACCGACGCGCGGCCCGTCCGCACGTTAGCCAGATCGCGGCGCACACGGTCCACGCCGGCGTCCATGCGCGTTTTCAGATCCGCATACAGTCCCTTGAGGTCGTTGGCGTCCATGAACGTTCGCTCCGGGCGCGCGAGGCGCCGTCCTGGCTCGTGTCAGACCCTGACGACCGAGCCCACCGCGTCGCCGAGTACCGCGCGCCGCAGGTTGCCGGGCGTGCGCAGGTTGAACACGAGAATCGGTAACTGGTTGTCCATGCACAGGGAAATCGCGGTGGCATCCATCACCTGCAGCCGCTTCTCGAGCACCTGCTGGTACGAGATCGTGTCGTAGCGTGTGGCCGTTGGATCTTTCAGGGGGTCGGCTGTGTAGATACCGTCCACTTTGGTTGCCTTCATGATCACGCTTGCGCGGATCTCCATGGCGCGCAGGGCAGCGGCCGTATCGGTGGTGAAATACGGGTTGCCGGTCCCCGCCGCGAAGATGACCGCGCGGCCCTTTTCGAGGTGCCGGATCGCCCGCCGTCGGATGAACGGCTCCGCCACCGCGCGCATCTCGATCGCCGACATCACTCGGGTGACCACGCCATGCTGCTCGAGCGCGTCCTGCAGTGCCAGGGCGTTGATGACCGTGGCGAGCATGCCCATGTAGTCCCCGGTCGCTCGGTCCATGCCGCGGGCGCTCGCGGCCAGGCCACGGAAGATGTTCCCGCCGCCGATCACGATGGCCGTCTCGACGCCGAGCGCCTGCACCTCCTGGACGTCTCGCGCGATTTGTGCCGTGACGGCTGGGTCGATGCCGTACTGCTTTTCGCCCATCAGGGCTTCGCCCGACAGCTTCAGCAGGATGCGCTTGTAGGTTGGCTCGGCGACGGCGGGCATACGGACAGCGATTATAGCGGACGGGTGACAGATTATTCGGGTTGTGCGGGTTGGTCAGGTGGGTCGGGTTGGCTGGTGGGCCCGAGTTGCGAACCCGACCAACCTTCTTAACCCGATCAACCTGCCCAACCTACCCAACCCAGTTAACCTCGACGATCAGGTCGAGTTGTCATACTAATCGTGCTCGCCGACCTTGAATCGCGCGAAGCGGCTCACGGTGATGTTCTCACCAGTCTTGGCCGACGCCTGGGCGACCATCTGCAGGATGGTCACGCTGGGATCGCGCACGCTCGGCTGATCGATGAGCACGGTCTGCGAATAGAACGACCCGAGCTTGCCCTCGACGATCTTGTCGACGACATTGGCAGGCTTTCCCGAGTCGGCGAACTGCGCGCGGTAGATTTCGCGCTCCTTCTCGAGGACCTCGGCCGGCACGTCCTCGCGGCGGACGTACTTCGGATCGGCGGCGGCGATGTGCAGCGCGATCTCCTTCACCAACCCCTGGAAGTCGTCGGTCCGAGCGACGAAGTCGGTCTCGCAGTTCACCTCGACGAGGACGCCCACTTTGCCGCCCATGTGGATGTAGCTGCCGACCACCCCGTTCGACGTCGTGCGGCCGGAGCGCTTGGCCGCCGAGGCCAGGCCCTTCTTGCGCAGCACCTCGATCGCCTTCTCCTCGTTGCCTTCCGCTTCGGTGAGCGCGGCCTTGCACTCCATCATGCCGGCGCCGGTTCTCTCGCGCAGGCGCTTCACCTGATCTGCCGTAATCGTTGTCGTTGCCATAGCCGTGTCGTTCTCCAAACGGACGCTCCCGCTCCCGTGCAGGAACCTGACTGTCCGTACATGGCGCGCGCCGGCGGGGACGGACCCTTGCCGGCGCGCAAGTCTTCGGCCGAATCGGGATTCGGCGCTGAACCCTCGCCGTCTACGCGGGCGACGGCGTGGGCTCGGGTCGTGGACGCCTCGGCGCGCGCTGGCGATCGGCGTCGCCTCCTTCAGCGGCTTCCTCGGTCGTCGCGGATTCGCGGAGCCCGCGTCCGCTCAGCACGGCATCCGCGATGCGCGACGTGAACAGGCGCACCGCCCGCAACGCATCGTCGTTGCCCGGGATGACGTAGTCGACTTCGTCCGGGTCGCAGTTCGTGTCGACGATCCCGATCACCGGAATCTTCAGCTTGCGCGCTTCGTCGACCGCGATCTTTTCCTTCTTCGTGTCGACGATGAAGATAGCGTCCGGCAGTCGGCCCATGTGTCGAATGCCGTCGAGGTTCTTCATCAGCTTGCGCTTCTCTTTCTCGTTGCGGGCGATCTCTTTTTTCGAGAGCGTCTCGTAGCGACCGTCGGTCACCATCGCCTCGAGGTCACGCAGCCGCCCGAGGCTTCGCTGAATCGTCGAGAAGTTGGTCAGCAGGCCTCCGAGCCAGCGCTGGTTGACGTAATACATCCCGCAGCGCAGCGCCTCCTCGGACACGACATCCTGGGCCTGTCGCTTCGTGCCCACGAAGAGCATCGTCCGGCCGTCGGCGGCGAGGCTGGTGATGAATTCTTCGGCCTGGCGAAACAGCTTGACGGTCTTACCCAAGTCGATGATGTAGATGCCGTTGCGCTCGCCGAAGATGTATTCCTTCATCTTGGGGTTCCAGCGCTTCGTCTGATGGCCGAAGTGCACGCCGGCCTCCAGCAGTTCCTGCATCGAAATTCCGGTCAAGCTACCTCCACTCACGTGCGGGCCAAAAATACGGCGGGGCTGACGCCCTGCCTCCACAGCTGGCTGCGGCGAACGCGAACAGGACGCCTCGCTTGCGTCGAGCGCGCACACGACACCGAATTTAGCGCTTGCTGAACTGGAAGCGCTTGCGCGCTCCGGCCAACCCGTACTTCTTGCGTTCCTTCGCGCGCGCATCGCGCGTCAGGAAGCCGTTGGCCTTGAGCGGGCGGCGCAGCTCCGCGTCGGCGACGCAGAGCGCGCGGGCGATGCCCAGGCGCACAGCGCCGGCCTGGCCCGAAACACCGCCGCCCGTGACAATGGCCAGCACGTCGTAGCGCTCGCCTGTTTCGGTGATCACGAACGGCTGACGAATCTGCGTGCGGAGCGCGGCGGTCGGGAAGAACTGCTCGAAGCTCCGGCGGTTCACGGTAATGGCGCCGGATCCGGGGCGCAGGTAAACGCGGGCGGTGGAAGTCTTGCGACGGCCAGTGCTGTAGTACTGAGTCAATGCCACGTTATGCGACCTCGATCGACGATGGTTTCTGGGCGGCGTGCGGATGGTCGGCACCCGCGTACACCTTGAGCTTTCGATACATGGCGTCGCCCATCTTCGTCTTGGGCAGCATGCCGCGCACGGCCTCCTCGACCAGCCGCACGGGCTGGCGCTGGCGGACGTCTTTGGCGCGCTCTTCTCGCAAACCGCCCTCGTAGCCGCTGTGTCGGCGGTACATCTTCTGCTCTTCCTTACGGCCGGTGAGCTTCACCGTCCCGGCGTTCACGATGACGACGTGATCTCCGGTGTCGATAAACGGCGTGTAGATCGCCTTGTGTTTGCCCTGCAACAGCCGGGCTGCCACCGTCGCCACACGGCCGAGCGACTGCTCACCTGCATTAATCACATGCCACCGCAGCCCCGTATCCCGGGCGGTAGCCACAAACGTCCGCATCAGTACGTGACCCTTCCGCTTTCAGCCGACGAACGACAAACCCAAATGATACGTGTCGTTTGGCGGCCTGTCAAGAGATCGGCGGTCGCATCTGCGCGGTTCTGCACGCCCTGTCGCTGAGGGCCCGCGGCGTCCGTCCGACCGTACTCGCTACCTCCCGGCTCACCGCTACCCGTATCGAGCAAGCACAGCCAATCAACCGATAACTCCGGGTGGATGCAGATTTGGCGTACGAGCCCGGCCGACGAAAGTGTAATCCCCGCACACTTTTGTAATCGGCGCGGCACCGCGCGGTCCGGCGCCGCCCCTGTCGATCCCAATTTTGGCGGGGCAATGCTGCAAACGTCGCTACCTCGTCCGAGGTGGCACTCGGGTTTGCCAAATTGGTAGGGGACGACACGGCTTTGAGAATCGATCTGAGCTTCCTTCGCAAACCTAGACCCGTCGTGGGACTCGACATCGGTTCGAGCGCCGTCAAGGCGGTCGAGCTGAAGCCCAATGGAAAGAAGGGCTTCAAGGTCGTAGCCTACGCGTCCGAGGCCATTCCGCCTGACACCATCGTCGACGGCGCGGTGATCGACACCGTGGCCGTTGCCGACGCTATCCGTCGCATTTTCGACACCAAACGCTTCAAAGCGAAGGATGTCGTGGCGTCGCTTTCGGGCAATGCGGTCATCGTGAAGAAAATTGCGCTGCCCGTGATGACCGACGCGGAACTGGCCGAGTCGATCCACTGGGAGGCCGAACAGTACATCCCGTTCGACATTCAGGACGTGCACCTCGACTATCAGGTGCTCGAACCTGGTAACGGCGAGGCCGGCAAACAGACAATCGACGTCCTGCTCGTCGCAGCGAAGAAAGACAAGATCGCCGATTACACGGGCGTAATCGCGCAGGCGGGTCGCACCGCGGTCATCGTCGATGTCGACGCATTCGCCGTCCAGAACTGCTACGAGGCCAACTACGGCATCAACGATGGTGTCACGGTCCTCCTCAATGCCGGCGCGTCCGCGATCAACGTCAACATCGTGCGCGGCGACCAATCGCTCTTCACGCGCGACATCTCGGTCGGCGGCAACGCCTACACCGAGGCCGTCCAGAAGGAGTTCGGGCTGGCGTTCGACGCAGCCGAACAGGCTAAGCAGGGCATCGTGCCCGCCGGGATCACGTTCGATGACGTGCGTGCCGTGCTGCGGACGGTGAGCGACGGCGTCCTGCTCGAGATTCAGAAGACCTTCGATTTCTTCAAGGCCACCACGTCGGCCGATCGAATCGATCGCATCGTCGTATGCGGCGGCGCCTCGCGAGTCGACGGATTCGAGGATCTGCTGGCCGAGCGGCTCGATGCGCCGGTTGAGCGGCTCGATCCGTTCAAGGCAGTGGAATTGGACGCGGCGCGGCTGGGCGTGGCGTCGCCCGCCGATGTCGCTTCGACGGCCGCGGTCGCCGTGGGCCTCGCGCTTCGACGAGTGGGGGACCGATGATTCGGATCAACCTCATCGCGGGTGAGCGCGAGAAACCGAAGAAGAAGGCCGCCGTTCCCTTCGACATCGGCCAGAAGGTCACGCTCGTCTGCAGCCTGATTCTCATCGTCGCCGCCCTCGGGATTGGCTGGTGGTGGTGGTCGCTCGATCGGGAACAGGCGCGCATCGCGAGGGAGACCGCCGACGCGCAGCGCGAGACCGTCCGGCTGCAGTCGATCCTCGTGCAGGTGGCGACGTTCAACAAGCAGAAGCAGCAGTTACTGCGGCGCGTCGCGCTCATCGAGGAGCTCAAGAAGGGGCAGAGCGGCGGCGTGCACATGCTCGATGAAGTGAGCCGAGCGCTGCCCGACATGCTGTGGCTCACCCAGGTGAAGCAAGACGGCGGCGAGCTGACGATAGAGGGTCGCTGCACGACACTCACCGCGCTCTCCGATCTCGTCGCGAATCTGGAGCAGAGCCGCTACTTCCGCAAGCCGGTGGAGATCGTCGACAGCCGCGTCGAGCCCGTGCAGGCGCCCGCACCCGAGCTGATCAAGTTCACGCTGAAAGCCACATTTGCGATTCCGGGCATGCAGCCCGCGCCGAAAGCCGGTCGATAGGGATGGCCATGGAACTAGGGCTCAACAAACTGCCGTGGAAAGCCCAGGTGGGCATCTTCCTCGTCGTCGCCGTGGCGGCAGTGGGCGGCTTCTATTGGTACTACGTTCAGGACGTGCAGACGACACTTGCCGCAGAGCAATCGAAGCTCGATGCGATGAAGGTGGAGATCAACAAGGGCCTGACGACGGCTCGCCAGCTGCCGGAGTTCCGGCGTCAGGTGGGCGAGCTGCAGGTGCGCCTCGACACGCTGCGCACCGTGCTGCCCGAAGAGAAGGACGTCAGCGACCTGCTGCGCCGGCTGCAAACGCTCGCCATGCAGTCGAACCTGCAGATCAAAGGCTTCAAGCCCGCGGCCATTGTCACCAAGCAGACACATGCCGAGTGGCCGATCAATCTCGAGCTCGACGGGACGTACCACAACCTCGCGCTGTTCTTCGATCGGGTCAGCAGGTTCCCGCGAATCATCAACGTGAGCGGCGTGACGATCAAGGGCAAAGACAAGCCGGATGCAGGCTCCACGGTCACGGCCGCCTGCGTGGCAACGACGTACGTGCTCATTGAAGCGCCGGCGAAACCGCCGACCGGCGCGCCGGCGGTGCCGGCGCAGAAAGTCAGTTGATCCGATGCGCACTCTTGCCGCCGCGATCGTCCTGGGCTCGCTGACATCCGCATCCGCGGTGTTCGCGCAGGCACCCACGGCATCGCCTGCGACGCCCAGCCCTGCGAGCGCACAGACGCCCGCGCCGCCGGCCGACGCCGCGTTCACGTACAACCCGGAGGGGCGCCGCGACCCGTTCGTCAGCCTGACGAGCCGCGGGAGCGACGAGCACGCGGTGCGCTCCGGACAGGAGATCGAAGGTCCCCAGGCGCTCGCCGTCGAGGAACTGTCGGTCCGCGGCATCGTCGCGACCGGGTCCGGCTACGTCGGCATCGTGCGGAGCCCGAGTGGAAAGACGTTCCTGGTACATGAAACCGACAAGTTGCTCAACGGAACGGTCAAGACCATCACCTCCGAGGCGATTGTGATCCTGCAGGACGTGCGCGACCCGCTGTCGCTCGTTAAGCAGAGGGAAGTTCGGAAATTGCTGCGCGGCACCGAGGAAGGGAAGTAGGACTCATGCGTCGTTACGCCATGCTCCTCGTCATCGCGGTACTCGCCGCCCGAACGGGCGAAGAGAGTCGCTTGAGCGCCGCCACCGGGCCGCGCCTCACCGCGATCACCGCAACCGCGGGCGCACGCCCGGCGGTGCTCATCGAGGCGTCGGAGCCGGTCGCCTACATCGCGGCCCGCCCCGATCCTTTCACGGTGCTCATCGACCTTCGCAACGTCGCGACGTCCGGATACGCCAACGGCTTCATCTCGGAGCCAGGCAGTCCGGTGCGTGCCGTCAACGTCGAGTCCGCGCGAGGCGACGACGGCCAGCCCGTCGCCCGGGTGCGGGTCTCGCTGAAGGACCCGGTCAGCCATAACGTCCGCAGTCAACGAAACCTGATTTTCGTGGAGCTCGATCGTGCGGGCGACGTGGCCGACGCAACCACGAAAAGCGCCACCGTGGCATCGCCTGTCCCAGACGCGCCGACATACTCGGCCGCGGCGGCACCGACGGCGATCACTCCACTCGCGACCACCATCCGCAGTGTCCGAACGAGCCGTGAAGACGGTCTGCTGAGTGTGATCCTCGAGGGAGACGGCCGGCTCTCGGCGCAGAACGTGGAGCTTGTCGGCAACAAGCGCCTCTATCTCGACTTCGCGGGCGTCTCTTCTGCGGTCCCCGCGGTGACCTCGTTCGGTCAAGCCCCCGTGGAGCGCGTGCGCGTGGGTCTCAACAGCCGCGACCCTCTGGTGACGCGCGCCGTCATCGACCTCGACCGAGACGTCGCATACCGCGTGGAGACCGTGGGCGACAATGAACGTGCGCTGAAGGTCACATTCCGCGAGCGGACGCCTGCACGGGCCACGCCCGCGACCGAAGCGACCACAGGCGGCGACGTGACCCCGCTGCCCGATCCAGTGCCCGCGAAGGCGGCCCCCGCGCCCGCGCAATCGGCGCCTGCGACCGCCATTCCCGCGCCGACACCCGCGACAGCCGAGGCTGGCACGACGCCCACGCCAAGAGCCGCGGTCGCGACGCCCCAAGCGGCTGCGCCGACGCAGGGAAAACAGTACACGGGCCACCCCATCAGCCTCGATTTCCAGGGGGCCGACCTGCGGGCTGTGCTCCGCACCTTCGCCGAGATCAGCGGCCTGAACATCGTTATCGATCCCGCGGTACAGGGATCGGTCGACGTCTCGTTGCGCGATGTGCCCTGGGACCAGGCCCTCGACATCATCCTGCGCGCGAACAAGCTCGGTTACTCGCTCGACGGCACGATCGTCCGGGTTGCCCCGATGACCGTCCTCGCCGACGAAGAGAAGCAGCGGCGGCAGCTGACCGAGCAGCAGGCGCTGGCCGGCGAGCTGAAGGTCATGACCTCGACGCTCAGTTATGCAACGGCCGATCAACTCAAGCCGTTGCTGGTCAAGAGTGCGCTCTCGCAGCGAGGCACCATCGAGGTTGATGCCCGTTCCAACACGCTCATCATCTCGGACCTCCAGGCGTCGCTCGACAAGGCGGCTTCGCTCATCTCGACGTTGGATCGACCCCAGCCGCAGGTCGAGATCGAGGCGCGCATCGTCATCACGAACAAGTCGTTCCGCCGCGAGATCGGCGCAAAGCTCGGGCTCGGCGGCGAGATGTCGGCGAGGCTGGGCAACACCACGCCGCTCGCGTTTCCGAACAACGTGCTGCTCGGCGGACGCACCGGCACGGTGCAGGGTGGACCGACGGCCGTCGCGAACGCCGTCAATCTGGGCGTGCAGGGCGCGACATCGGCGATCGGTCTCGCGCTTGGGGCGATCAACGGCGCTTTCGATCTCGACATCGCGCTGTCGGCGCTCGAGCAGCAAGGCAAGCTCGCCGTCATCTCGACGCCGCGCGTCTCTACGCAGAACAACGTCGAGGCCGAAATCACGCAGGGCACGCAGATCCCGATTCAGGTGATCGCGAACAACACCGTCACGGTCACGTTCAAGGACGCCGCGCTGAAGCTCACGGTGACGCCGCAAATCACCGCGGCCAACACTGTGATCATGAAGGTCAACATCGAGAACGCGCAGGCCGACTTCGGGCGAAGCGTCAACGGCATTCCGCCAATCGACACGCAGCGCGCGAATACAACGGTCCTCGTCGGCGACGGCCAGACCACGGTCATCGGCGGCATCTACTTCAGCTCGCAGGAAACACGCGAAAGCCGCACTCCGGCGCTGCATAAGGTGCCGCTGCTTGGGTGGCTGTTCAAAGACGACCTCACGAACAACCAGAACAACGAACTGCTGATCTTCATCACGCCGCGAATCATCAAGAGCTAGCGCGACGGAGCACCACTATGTTCAGCCTCCATCTTCGACAGATTGCCGGCCTCGTCACCATGGGAGCGCTCGCGCTTGCCGCCAGCGGTTGCGGCGACGCTGTGCGCCAGGGGCGCTCGCCCGCGTACTCGATCATCCAGCAGCTCGAAGCGTCGTCGGGCGCCGATGATGCGGATTTCTCGAACGAGCTGTCCTCGGACGTGGCGACCAACGGGACGCGATTCGAGGACCTGGGCCGGGCGACGCTGAGCCTGGCGCTGAAGGACATCGGGAGCCCTGGAGAGACCGCGGCGCCGACCTCCAACAACTTCATCACGGTGACGCGCTATCACGTGTCGTTCCGGCGGTCGGACGGCCGGAATACTCCCGGAGTCGACGTGCCCTACGCCTTCGACGCCGCAGGTACCGTCACGGTGACCGACTCGGCGGCGACGCTGGGCTTCGTCCTCGTCCGCGCACAGTCGAAGTTCGAACCGCCGCTGTCGAACCTCGTGGGACTCGGCGGGTCGGTGCTCATCTCGACGATCGCCGACGTGACCTTCTACGGCAAAGACCAGACCGGCAACGACGTCGCGGTGACCGGTTCGATCAGCGTCAACTTCGCCGATTGGGGCGATCCCACAGCCGGCGGCTAAACGACAGAGAGAACTGACGTCATGGCTTCATTGTCCAGATTTGCAGGCCTGGTGCTGCTCGCCGCCTCCGTAGGCGCGTGCACCACGAAGAAGACGGAAGCACCGGAGCCGACCGGTCCGTCCGAGCTCGGCACGTCCCTGTCGCTTTCGGCGACTCCCAATACGATCCCGCAAGACGGGGCGAGTGAATCGACCATCGTGATCCAGGCCCGCGACGCGAACTCGCAGCCGTTTCGCAACCTGTCGCTCCGGCTCGACATCGCGGTCGGCGGCGTCGTCACCGACTTCGGGACGCTGTCGGCGAAAAACGTCGCCACGGGCAGCGATGGCCGCGTGACGGTCACCTACCGCGCGCCGAACGCGGTCGACAACGTCGATCGTCAGACGATGGTCACCATCAACGTGACACCGCAGAGCGGCGACGCACGCGGCGACTTGACCCGGACGGTCCAGATTCGACTCGTGCCGTCAGGTACCGTCGGGGGCGAATCCCAGGTGCCGGACTTCACGTTCTCGCCTGGCGCGCCGATGCTGCTGGAATCGGTCGTGTTCGATGCCTCCGATCCTGAACTGGACGGAGCCATCACGAAGTATCAATGGGACTTCGGCGACGGGAGCTCAGGCAGCGGCAGAAATCCCTCGCACGAATACCGCGATCCAGGCACGTTCACGGTCACGCTCACTGTCACGGACTTGGCGGGGTTAACCGGGTCGCGCTCCAAGACGATCAGCATCACGTCGGAGAACCCGACAGCCGACTTCGTGTTCTCGCCATCGGCGCCCGGCATTGGAGAAAAGGTCGTCTTCAACGGGTCGACGTCGACCGCGACGTCGCCACGGCGCGTTGTCGACTACAAGTGGCGCTTCGGCACGGGAGCGACCGCGTCCGGGATGATCGTGTCGACCAAGTACGAAATCGCGGGGACCTATACGGTCACGCTAACCGTCACCGACGACGCCGGCAGCGAGGGAACGAGCTCGCAGACCGTGACGGTCGGCACCGACACCCCAGGCGGCTTGTCGCCCAGGTTCACGTTCTCGCCAACCGATCCCCTTGTGGGCCAAACGGTCAACTTCAACGCGAGTACGTCGACGAGCGCGGATCCCATCACCGAATACCGGTGGGACTTCGGCGACGGAACCGTCATTGCCGGATCGAGCCCGACGCGGTCGCATGCCTACGGAACCGCGAGCACCTACGTGGTCACGTTGCGCATCAAGGACAGCCACGGACGCACGGCGACGATCACGGAGGAAGTGGCGGTCGCGGCGCCATAGCGCGCTTACTGCACTAGACTGTCTCCGTGGCGGAGAGTCCGCGAGTTCAAGACCTTCGACGCCGGGTCCAGGAGGACCCGGCGTCGCTTGCGTTTGCGCCACTCGCCGAAGAGCTCCGGCGCGCTGGCCGCGCGCAGGAAGCTGTCGCCGTCTGCCGCACCGGCCTCGACATCCATCCTGAATACGTCTCCGCGCGCGCCACGCTCGGGCGCGCCCTGCTCGACCTCGGCCTCCTCGAAGAGGCGTTCTTGGAGCTGACGGCCGTTCTAAGCGAGGCGCCCGAGCACTTGAGCGCCCTCCGGGGTGTCGCCGACATCCATCACCGCCGCGGGGAGCTCGTCGAGGCGCTGGCCCAGACCCGTCGTGCGCTGGCGCTGGTCCGGCAGGACGTCGAGCTCGAGCGTGTGATTGCGGATCTCGAGCGACAGTTGCGGGTCCCCGGCGACGCGCCAGCGGCGACAGCGAGTGCGATTCCGGCGGATGGCGCACAGTCCGACGAACGCGGGCAGGCCATTCTTCGACGCCTCGACGAGTTCCTCAACGCCATTCTGGCCGACCGCGCTCGCCGCGGGTCACCGCGCCGATCGTGATCGGACACCTCCCGCCCGACCTGCTCGCGGCGCGCCATGCGCGCCTCCGCGAAGTGATGGCGTCGCTTGGCGTCGTGCGGCTGCTCGTCAGCACACTGCCAAACGTCACGTGGCTCACAGGCTTCGACGGGTCGGCGGCCATGGCCGTCGTCGGCCCGGATGACGTGACGCTGGTCACGGACCCGCGCTATCGCGCCGCCGCGCTCGAGGTCGTTGCGCGCTCTGGAGGGCCGGTGCGCGCCGTGCCGGTGGTTGACACCTACGACGAGACAGTTGCCCGGTTGATCGCGAGCGACCCGTCACCAGTCGGATTCGACGCCGGATCGGTGACCGTCGGCCGCCACGCGTGGCTTCTCGCGACCCTCAAGGCTGGCGGCTGGACGAGCAGTCTCGTCTCGACGAGCAACGCAGTCGAGGCGTGCCGGGTCATCAAGGATGCCTGGGAGATTGCGATGCTTCGCGAGGCGGCGGAGCGCTTGTCGGCGGTGGCAATCGGCGTTCTGGCGGATTTGCGCCCCGGAATCGCGGAGCGGGATGTCGCGCAGGCGGTCGAAGGAGGCTTGCGGCGTGCGGGCTTCAGCCGTCCGGCATTTGATACCATTGTCGCGTCCGGGCCACGGGCGGCGCTGCCACACGGCCGGGCGTCCGACCGGCTGATCGAGCCGGGGGAGCTGGTGGTGCTGGACTTCGGCGGCGTCTACGGCGGATACTGCGTCGACCTGACGCGCACTGTTGCGTCGGGCGACCCCGGCGCCGAGGCTTGTGGCTGGCACGAGGCGGTCTTGGCGGCACAGGCGGCAGCGATTGCCGCCATTCGACCCGGGTGTCCCCTGGACCATGTGGATTTGGCGGCGCGCTCGGTGCTCGAGACCCGGGGGTTGGGTCACTTGTTTCCCCACGGAACGGGCCACGGTCTCGGATTGGAAGTGCACGAGGCGCCCAGGGTGGGCCGTCGGCGCACGTCATCCGGGCATGAGCCGATGCCCGGAACCGTGCCGATGCCGGAGCACCTTGAGGCCGGCATGGTGTTGACCGTGGAACCGGGGGCCTACGTGCCGGACCGCGGCGGCGTGCGCATCGAGGATGACGTGCTCGTCACGGCGTCCGGCGTGGAAGTCCTGACGAGCGTGCCGCGCACGCTCGATCTCGGCTGACGCTGGATCGGCGCGCAACGGGCTGCCCGAGACGAATGGACTTCGAGGAGATCAAACAGATTCTGGCCATGATGCGCGAGCACGAGCTCTCGGAGTTCGAGCTCGAGCACCAGGGGTTCAAAATCCGCATCAAGAAAGAGGGAGGACAGCTCGCCGTCGCGCCGCCCCAGGTGATTGCGGCGGCGCCGGCCACCGTTGCCGCGCCTCCCGCGCTTCAGACAGAGTCCGCGCCGCTGGCCCCCTCAGAGGAGGAGGCCGTCGAGCTCGATTTCGCCATCGTCAAGTCGCCGATTGTCGGCACCTTCTTCCGTGCCTCGGAGCCCGGCGCCAGGGCGTTTGCCGAGATCGGTGACATCGTCAAGCAGGGCCAGGTGCTGTGCATCATCGAAGCCATGAAGCTGATGAACGAGATCGATTCGGAGTACGACGGCGAGGTGGTGAAAGTCTTCGTCGAGAACGGCCAGCCGGTGCAATTCGGCGAGCGGCTGTTTGCGATCAAGGCGAAATAACCGCATGTTCAAGAAGATCCTGATTGCCAATCGCGGCGAGATCGCACTGCGCGTCATTCACGCATGCCGCGAGCTCGGGATCAAGACCGTCGCGGTGTACTCCGAGGCGGACGAGCACGCCCTCCACGTGCGGTTCGCCGACGAAGACATCTGCATCGGACCCGCCCGCAGCACCGACAGTTACCTGAATGTCCCGGCCATCATCAGCGCCGCCGAGATCACGGGCGCAGACGCCCTCCACCCCGGATACGGCTTCCTCTCGGAGAGTGCGTATCTCGCGGAAGTCTGCGAGGCCTGTCATATCCGGTTCATCGGTCCCGATCCAAACGTCATCCGGCTGATGGGCGACAAGGCCCGCGCCCGCCGCGCCATGAGGAAGGCCGGCGTGCCGATCCTGCCGGGCAGCGACGGGCCCGTCGAGGGAGAAGAGCAAGCGCTCAAAGTCGCCAAGGAGATCGGGTTCCCCGTGATCATCAAGGCGACGGCGGGAGGCGGCGGCCGCGGGATGCGTGTGGTGCCGACGACGGCCGAGATGTCGCAGGCGCTCAAGACGGCGCAGCGCGAAGCCGAAGCCGCGTTCGGCATCGGCGACGTGTACATCGAGAAGTACGTCATCGCGCCGCGCCACATCGAGTTCCAGGTGCTGGGCGATCACTACGGCACCGTGGTGTCGCTGGGCGAACGCGAGTGCTCGATTCAACGGCGCCATCAAAAGCTTCTCGAGGAATCGCCCTCAATCGCGCTGACCGACAAGGTGCGCCGCAAGATGGGAGGCATCGTCGTGGATGCCGCCCGTGCGGTCCAGTACGCGAACGCCGGGACGTTCGAGTTCCTGATGGACAAGGATGGCCGGTTCTACTTCATGGAAGTGAACACCCGCCTGCAGGTGGAACACCCGGTCACCGAGATGGTCACCGGCATCGACATCGTCAAAGAGCAGATCAGGATTGCCGCCGGCGAGCGGCTGTCATTCAAGCAGAGCGAGATCACGTTCACCGGGCACGCGATCGAGTGCCGGATCAACGCCGAGGATCCGGAAACCTTCACGCCTTCGCCGGGGACGATTCACGCGTTCAGCGTCCCTGGAGGGCCCGGAGTCCGTATCGATACGGCCGCGCACACCGAGTGCACGATCCCGCCGTACTACGACTCGATGATCGCGAAGGTCATCACGTACGGGCGCGACCGCCAGGAGGCCATCGCCAGAATGCGGCGCACCCTCGAGATGACGGTCATCGAGGGCATCAAGACCACCATCCCGCTGCACCTCAAGATTATCGCGGAGCCCGATTTCCAGGCCGGCCGGCTGAGCACGTCCTTCATGGAACGGTTTCAACCGGTGGCCGGTAAGGGCAGTCGCCTGCGCGAAGCCGTGTGAGGCTTCCTGGCCTGTACACGGTCGTCGACGCCGACGCCGCTCAGACGCACGGCTGGACGGTCCTGGATCTGGCGCGCGCCTGTTTCGACGGCGGGGCGCGATGCCTCCAGCTCCGGGCCAAGGCCCGATCGACACGCTGGACCCTCGACACCGCGGACGCCCTGGTCGCGTTGGCCGCGAGCCACTCAGCCACAGTCATCATCAACGATCGGGCCGATGTGGCGCGCCTGTCGGGCGCGTCAGGCGTCCACGTCGGACAGGATGATCTGTCGCCGGACGAGGCGCGCATGGTCGCGGGGGCTGAGGTGTGTATTGGTCTGTCCACACACACGAGGGCGCAGGTCGATGCGGCGGTCGAGGCGACAATCGACTACCTTGCCGTGGGACCCGTCTACGGCACGATCACCAAAGACACGGGCTACTCGCCCGTGGGTCTCGACCTCGTGCGATACGCTGCCGGGCGCGCCGCAGTGCGAGCCGGCGGCCTGCTGCCGGTCGTTGCAATCGGCGGAGTGACGCTGGAGCGCGCGGCCGAAATCATCGCCGCCGGCGCCTCGAGCGTCGCTGTCATCTCGGATCTGCTCGCGGCCGGCGATCCGGCCAGCCGGGTCCGAGCGTTCGTCGAACGTCTGAAGGGCGCCGGGGCCGCGCTATAATCTCGCGCTTCGCCTGCCGTGCCGCGTCCGCAGCCTGGGACGCCGCCGATTGGAGGGTGGATGGACTCGAATCTGCTGAAGACGAAGTCGATCGAGCAGCTCGTCGGAGACGTGGAGCGGGGCGGCAAAGCGCTGAAGCGGACGCTCACCGCGGTCGATCTCACGCTGCTCGGTATCGGCGCGATTATCGGGACCGGCATCTTCGTGCTGACGGGGACGGCTGCTGCGAACCAGGCGGGTCCGGCCATCGGCCTGTCGTACCTGGCGGCGGGACTGGCCTGCACGTTCGCGGCGCTGTGCTACGCCGAGTTCGCGTCGATGATTCCAATCGCCGGATCGGCCTACACCTACGCGTACGCGACGCTCGGCGAGGTCTTCGCGTGGATGATCGGCTGGGATCTCATTCTCGAATACGCGGTCGGCTCGATGACCGTCGCGGTGGGCTGGAGCGGCTACTTTCAGCGCATTCTCGCCGGGTTCGGCGTTCACCTGCCGGGGTGGATGTGCGCGTCGCCCTGGGCGATGGAGGGCGCCGTCATCAATCTGCCCGCCGCGATTATCGTCTTGTTCATCACCGTCCTGCTCGTCATCGGCGTGCGAGAGAGCGCGCGGTTCAATGCGGTGATGGTCGCGATCAAGCTGGTGGCCGTCGTCTTCTTCATCGTCGCCGGCTTCACCTTCGTCAAGCCCGAAAACTGGTCGCCGTTCATGCCGTACGGGTTCTCGGGCGTGATGGCCGCCGCCGCGGTCGTGTTCTTCGGCTACATCGGATTCGATGCCGTCTCGACGACCGCCGAGGAAGCCGTGAATCCACAACGTGATCTCCCAATCGGGATCATCGCGTCACTCGTCATGTGCACTCTCCTGTATCTTGCGGTGTCGGCCGTCCTGACCGGCATCCTTCCCGTCGTGGAATACAAGACCAACGTACAGTTCCTGAACGCGCCCGTCGGCTACGCGCTCGCTGTGATCCATCAGGACTGGGCGGCAGGCCTCGTCTCGGCGGGAGCGGTCTGCGGCATCACCAGCGTCCTGCTCGTCATGCTCATGAGCCAGCCGCGGATTTTCTTCGCGATGAGCCGGGACCGGTTGCTGCCGGCCGGGGCGAGCAAGGTGCACCCGAAGTTCAAGACGCCGTACGTCACCACGATCATCACGGGCGTCATCGTGGCGATCGCTGCCGCCCTCGTCCCGATTCAAATTCTCGGCGAGATGACGAGCATCGGCACGCTGTTCGCGTTCATGATCGTGTGCGCGGCGGTCATGGTGCTGCGCCTGAAGCGACCTGAAGCCCCACGACCCTTCAAGGTCGCGGGCGGGCCCATCATTCCCGTGCTTGGGATTCTGTCGTGCGCGTACCTGATGCTCAGCCTGCCGGTGGCCACGTGGGTCCGATTCCTCGGGTGGCTCAACGTCGGTATGCTCATCTACTGGTTCTACGGACGCGTGCACAGCCCCCTCGTCGACGCTCGCGAGGCGGCGGCGCGCAGCACGCTCGAAGGTCTGGGGAACTTCGTGACGGTCGCCGGCGCACTGCTGATGTTCAACGGGTTCTTCATGGCAATCCTGGGCTTCATGACTGTTCTGGGCATGACGACCGAGGAGCTCGTCAAGTGGTACGAGATTGGTGTGACGCCGGAACAGTCCGACCGGTTGGGGCTGATGATTCTCGGCGCCGGCGTGGTCACGTTCGTGATTGGACGGCTGGTGGCAAAGGCGGGCCGGCGCGGGAACGTCTGATCGGGTCGATCAGCTGGTCGTGCTGGGACCGCCGTCAGCCTGCGTGCGCTGGAGCGGACGGCGGGAGAAGGGGTTGCTCGGCGATGAGTGCACGGATTCTCGATGGGGCGGCGCTCGCGGCGACGATCCGCGAAGAGCTTCGCCCGCGGGTCGCCGAGTTCACGGCGCGGAGCGGCCGCCCGCCGGGTCTTGGCATCGTCCTCGTCGGCACACATGCGCCCTCGGAGATCTACGTTCGGAACAAGTTGAAGGCGGCCTCCGATATCGGCTGTCGCGCCGATCTCGTTCGCCTGCAGGAATCGGCGTCGATCGACGACGTGGTCGGAGCGGTGCGCGGGCTGAACGCGAGCGCGGATCACGACGCGATTCTCGTCCAGGATCCCCTGCCTGCCGCGATCGGTGGATCCCAGGCCGTGTTCGACATCATCGATCCGTCGAAGGATGTGGACGGCTTCACGCCCGTCAATGCGGGCCTCCTCGTCCAGAACCGCGCGCCGCTCGCCCCATGTACGCCGTCCGGCGTGATTGAGCTGCTCGAGCGAGCCGGTATCACGATTGCCGGCCGGCACGCGGTCGTCATCGGCCGCAGCGGCATCGTTGGCAAGCCCATGGCGTTGCTGCTTCTGCACCGTCACGCAACGGTGACCATCTGTCATTCCCGCACCGCCGATCTGCCCGCCCAGACGCGGCAGGCCGATATTCTCGTCGCTGCCGTGGGACGCACGGCGTTTGTACAGCCGGAGCATGTCAAGGCGGGAGCCGCGGTCATCGACGTCGGCATCAACCGGGTGACGGACCGCGCAGAAGTCGAAGGGCTGTTTCCGGCCGATTCGCCGCGGAGAGCGGATTTTGAGCGGCGAGGCGCGGTCGTTGTCGGCGACGTTCATCCTGCCGTCGCGGCGGTCGCGGGTGCGCTCACGCCGGTTCCCGGCGGCGTCGGCCCGCTGACGATTGTTTCGCTGCTTCGGAATACCGTGACGGCGGCCGAGAGACGATCGCTGTGGTCCGCGTCGCGCTGACCGGCGGCATCGCCACGGGCAAGAGCCATGTCCTTCGAGGACTGGCGGCGCGCGGCGTTCCGACCATCGACGCGGACCGGCTCGCCCATGAAGGGCTCGCCCCGGGCGCGGCGGGCGCCGCCGCCGTGGCCGCGCGCTTTGGTCCGAGCGTCCTTGACGGCGACGGCAATATCGATCGGCGTGCCCTTGCCTCGATTGTGTTTCACGACCCGCTGGCACGACGGGATCTCGAAGCCATCATTCACCCCGCGGTGTACGATGCAATCGGCCGCTGGTTCGCGGCCGAGCCCGATGAGACGCCGTTCGCGGTCGCCGACATTCCCCTTCTTTACGAGACCAGTCATGAAGGCGACGTCGATGTCGTGATTGTCGCGGCATGTCCGCCCGACGAGCAGCTCCGTCGCGTGATGTCGCGGGATCGCCTGAGCGAGGCCGATGCGCGCGCCCGCCTGGCGTCTCAGTGGCCAATCGACGAGAAGGTGCGCCGCGCGGACCACGTGATCTTTACGACCGGAACGTTCGCGGAGACGGAACGGCGGATTGAGGAGGTGATTGCGACGTTGTCGGGGGGCCAGTTACGGCGGGGCTGAAGCCCGCCTCCACAGAATATCTGTGGCGGCGGCCGGTTGGGGCCGCGTCCTCACGCTCTATGCGCTCAACTGTTCGTCGTCTTTTGCCGGCGCCATCCGTTCTTCGATGAACGTGTTCCACTCATGGCACTGCGGGCATTGCCAGAGCAGCTCCGTGCTGCGGTAACGGCATCGCACGCAGACGTGCGGGTCGACATAGAAGACGGCGTCCTTTGTGAGCGTCAGGTACCGCTCGACGAGCTGCGGCGGACGGCCCAGCGTTGAGAACGCCTGCCAGATTTCCTGATGGATGACGAGAGCATGCGGGTTGTGCGAGAGCGCCTCGAACAGGAGCTCCAGCGCCCCCGTAGCGTCAGTGTCCGCCATACGCTGGCGGGCCAGAGCGAGCCGGCCCCGCCAGTCCTGCGCGTTCGCGGCCACGATCCGGCGGCACAGGTCGACGAAGCGCTGTGGCGTGCCAAGCTGCTGGGTTGCGTCCAGCAAGCGATCGAACGCCAGGTACGCACGATCCGGCACAATCTCGACGAGCGTTTCCCACGTCTCGACGGCCAGCGTCAGGTTCCCGTCGAGCGCATGCACGTTGCCGAGATTGAGATAGGCCGGCGCCGCCGTACGGTCGCGATCGATGGCCGCACGAAACCGTTTGATCGCGCCGGGGCGATCTCCCTGACGTAAGGCTTCCTCGCCGAGCTCATTTTCGAGAAACGCGAGAATCGCCTCGTGATGGGCCTTGGGTGGGGGCCCGTCGATCTCGGCCAGCTGTCGCCGCACGTCGTACGCCTCGGCCCATTGCCGTTGCTCTTCGTGCAGCTTCTCGAGCTGCATCAGCGCGTGACGGTTCCGCGGGTCGAGACGCAGCACTTCCTTGAACGCCTCGTAGGCACGGTCCACGAAGCCGCCCCGCCGATAGTCGAGACCGAGACAGAGCAGAATGTACGCGTGCTCGAGCGGCTTCAGCCGCGGGCGCTTCAACAGTCCCTGATGGATGTTGATGGCGCGACCGACCTGGCCCTTTTCCCGATACAGATTGCCGAGGACGAGATGAATCTCGAGCGCGTCCTCATCCAGCCACGCGGCGCGCGACAGCTCGTCGATCGCGCGATCGATCTGGTTGGCCACCACGAGATCGAGACCGACAATGAAGTGCGGGGATTCGCGCGCCTTGCGTCGATCGATCCACTGGCCGTCGCGCAGCTTGTAGCGTTCCCAGGCCTTGCCGATCGCCAGCCCGGCGAGAAGCGCGACCAGCCCGATCAGCAGGGGAGCGTACAGGCTCATACGCGGCTCGGTTGTTCGGTCCACTCGGCCAGTAAATCCGGCCAGCGTCCCTGCGCTTTCAAGACCAGCTCGATCAGTTCGCGCACGGCGCCCCGTCCACCGTTGTGGCGGCTGACCCACATCACGCGCGGCAGCACGTCCGGCATGGCGTCGGCCGGTGCGGCCGAGAGCCCCACGCGAGACAGCACCGGAAGATCCAGCACGTCGTCTCCCATGTACGCCACGTCGGCGTCGGTCAGCGCCTCCGTGGCAATGATGTCGCGATAGGCCTCGAGTTTGTCGGCCGCACCTTGACGCACGATCGGAATCCGAAGCTGGCTGGCGCGTTCGGCGGTCGCTGCCGAGTGACGCGCCGAGAGGAGTCCCACGCGCAGTCCCGCGCGCTCGGCAAGCACGATGCCCGTGCCGTCCCGGATGTCGAATTGTTTCGACTCGCGGCCGTCCGCGTGGACCAGAATCGTGCCGTCGGTGAGAACGCCGTCGACGTCGAACAACAGCAGCCGAATGCGCTGCGCGAGTCCGTGCACGTCGGGGGTCATGGTCAAAACAGCTCCGTCTGCCAGAGATCGTGCAGGTGAACGACGCCGTCGACTCCGCCGGCGGTCGTCGCGACGATGACGGACGTGATCTTGCGCTGTTCCATCAGGTTCAACGCTTCGACGGCGAGCACGTCACGGCGAATCGTAACCGGGTCGCTCGTCATGACGTCGCCCGCCGTAAGCTCGAGGAACGTCGGCGCCTCGATCATGTGCCGCCGGAGATCGCCGTCGGTGATGATACCCACGAGCACGCCGCTACGGTCCACGACGGAGGTCATGCCCAGGCCCTTCCGCGACATTTCGTAAATCACATCGCGCATCGGGCTGATCGTCTCGACGACTGGCGCCTGGATGCCACCGTGCATCACCTGCTCGACCCGGAGCAGCCGCTTGCCCAGCTTGCCGCCCGGGTGGAGGTTGGCGAAGTCCTCTGCGCGGAATCCCTTTTCGACGAGCAGGGTCATCGCAAGCGCGTCGCCGAGCGCGAGGGCCGCCGTGGTGCTGGCCGTCGGCACGAGATTGAGCGGGCACGCTTCCTCCGCCACATGGCAATCGAGTGTGACATCGGCGAAATGGCCCAGCGTCGAGGTCTCTGTGCCCGTGAGCGCGATGATTTCTGCGCCGATGCGCCGAATCGTCTCGAGCAGCCGCAGAATCTCGTGCGTCTCACCACTGTGCGAGAGTGCGAGGACCACGTCGCCTCTTTGGATGACGCCGAGATCGCCGTGGAGCGCTTCGGCCGGGTGCAGGAAGAACGCGGCCGTCCCGGTGCTCGCCAGCGTCGCGGCGATCTTCTGCGCGATGATGCCCGATTTTCCGATGCCCGTCACAATCACGCGACCGCGGCAGTCCCGCAACAGCTCGACGGCGCGGCTGAAGCGCGCGTCAATACGCGGAATCAACGCGAGGATCGCGGCGGCCTCGGTTTCGAGCACCTTGCGGGCCAGCGTCAGATCGGGCAGCACGGCGCCGGGCCGTGGTTCATGAGGCTCGGGCAATGACATCAATCTGTACCAGTTGACGGAGCAGTGGCTCGAGGCGGTCGAGTCTGAGGGCGTTCTGCGCGTCGCTCTTCGCACGTGCAGGCTCCTCGTGTACTTCCAGGAAAACGCCGTCGACGCCGGCCGCGACGCCCGCACGTGCCAACGGCCCGATGTACTGGGCCAGCCCGGCGGTCACGCCTTCCCCGGCACCTGGCAACTGCAGGCTGTGGGTAACGTCGAAGACGACGGGGAAGCCGAGCTCCCGCATCATCGGCAGAGCCCGCATGTCGACGACGAGGTTGTTGTAGCCGAAGGTCGAGCCGCGTTCCGTCACGAAGACATTCCCGTTGCCGGTCGCAACGACCTTGGCCACCGCATGCCGCACATCCTTCGGCGCAAGGAACTGCCCCTTCTTGATGTTCACCGCCCGGCCCGTTCTGGCGGCCGCCAACAGCAGGTCGGTTTGCCGCGAAAGGAACGCCGGAATCTGGAGGACGTCGACGACGGCGCCAGCCGGTCCCGCCTGGTCAACCTCGTGAATGTCGGTCAGGAGGGGAAGGCCGGTCTCGGCCTTCACCTTTTCGAGGACCCGAAGTCCTTCCACCAGCCCGGGACCGCGGAACGAATCGAGAGACGTACGATTGGCTTTGTCGAACGACGCCTTGAAAACGAGCGGCACTCCCACGGCGGCGGCGATGGCTTTCAGCGCCCTGGCGGTTGCGAGGGCGTGGTCCTCGCTTTCGATCACGCAGGGACCCGCGATGACGACCAGCGGTGCGCCGCCGCCAAGCCGTACCGTCCCCAGCGACACACGGGTCACGACGGGATCATATCAAATGGGCTCACGATGCTGTGGTGAGCGCTGGCGCCGCATGCCGCGCGCGCTTGTGCCCGTAGCCGGCTTCGACGAAGCTCGCAAACAGCGGGTGCGGCTTGAGCGGCTTCGATTTGAACTCCGGATGGAACTGGACCGCCACATACCACGGATGTCCGGGCAGCTCCGCAATCTCGACGAACTTCCCGTCCGGCGATTTGCCCGAAATGACAAGACCTCTGTCCGTCAGGGTCTTTTCGTACAGGCAATTGAACTCGTAGCGATGCCGGTGCCGTTCCGAGACCGTGGTGGTGCCGTAAATCCGGTGGGCCAGGGAACCGGGGGTCAACTCGCACGGATACTGCCCGAGCCGCATCGTTCCGCCGAGGTCCTCGATACCGAGCAAATCCCGCAGTTTGTAGATCACTTTGTGCGGCGTCTCCGGATCGCACTCGGTCGAGTCCGCATCCGGCAGTCCCGCCACATTGCGGGCGAACTCGACCGTCGCCCACTGAAACCCGTAGCAAATGCCGAAGTACGGCACCCCGTGCGTCCGGGCGAACTGCGCCGCCAGCATCATTCCGCGGGTGCCTCGATTGCCGAACCCGCCTGGCACCAGGATCCCGTCCGACTGCCTGAGGAGCTCCGTTCCGCCCGGCTCCTCGAGCGCCTCGGCTTCCACCCATTGGATGTTCACCTTCACACGGTTGGCAAAACCGCCGTGGTACAGCGCTTCGTTCAGGCTCTTGTATGAATCCTCGTAGCCCACGTACTTGCCAACGACATGGATCGTGAGCTCGTCGTCCGGGTGTTTGATTCGCCCAACGAGCTGTTCCCAGTCGTCGGTGTGCCGTTCGGTCTCCGGCAGGTGCAGCAGCTTGAGAATGATCCGATCGATGCCTTCGGAGGCGAGTGCCAGCGGCACTTCGTAGATCGTCTCGACGTCGCGCGCCGTGATGACCGCCTCCTCGTCGACGTCGCAGAAGAGCGCGATCTTCTGCTTGACGTCGCGCGACAGCGGCCGGTCCGTCCGGCAGAGCAGCACGTCGGGCTGAATACCGATCGAACGGAGGTCCCGCACGCTGTGCTGGGTCGGCTTGGTCTTGACCTCCCCGGCGGTGCCGATGAACGGCACCAGCGTGAGGTGAATGTAGGCGGTATTCTCGCGCCCGGCGTCCTGGCGGAACTGCCGGATCGCCTCGAGAAACGGTAGGCTCTCGATGTCGCCTACGGTGCCGCCGATTTCCACGATCACGATGTCGACGTCGCGGGCGACGGCGCGGATGCTGTCTTTGATCTCATTGGTGATGTGTGGAATGACCTGAACGGTGCGTCCCAGGTAGTCGCCGCGCCGCTCCTTCTGGATCACCGACAGGTAAATCTTGCCGGTCGTCCAGTTGTTGTTGTGCGTGGGCACCATGTTCGTGAAACGTTCGTAGTGGCCCAGGTCGAGGTCCGTCTCGGCGCCGTCGTCGGTGACGAACACCTCGCCGTGCTGGAACGGGCTCATCGTGCCGGGGTCGACGTTGATGTACGGGTCGAACTTCTGGAGCGTGACGCGGTAGCCGTGCCCTTCGAGCAAGCATCCGATGGAGGCGGCGGCGAGGCCCTTGCCAAGCGACGAGACGACGCCTCCTGTGACAAAGATGTACTTGACCGGTCTGGTGCTGTCCTGAGTTGCCATCGTCAAAGTTCTGTCCCCGCTGCTGATGAAACCGTTATGCGGATACTCGACCGCATCGCTGATGTTCCTGCGACGTTTCTCTTACCCTCGATGCGCCACGTGTCGGTCGGCTCCTGTCGCAAGTATCGCCTCCACCCGCGCCAAGTCCGCCGGCGTGTCGACACCGACAGATTGATGGCGCGTTTCGAGCACCTTGATCCGGATGCCATGTTCGAGCGCGCGGAGCTGCTCGAGCTGCTCGGTCTGTTCGAGCGGTGAAGGCGAGAGTGCGGCGAAAGTCGGCAGAAAGCTCCGCCGGTATGCGTACAGCCCGATGTGCCGCCAGGCCTCGGACAGATCGGCGAGGGAATCTCTATCGAACGGGATGGGCGCGCGCGAGAAATACAATGCGAATTCCTCGCGGTCGACCACGACCTTCACGACGTTGGGATCGCGCAGCTCCTCCAACGTCGTGATGCGGGCACGGAGCGACGTCATCTGCAGGTCCGGATCGGTTGCAAAAGGCGCGACGGCACGCTCGATCATCGATGGATCGACGAGCGGTTCGTCGCCCTGCACGTTGACGATGATGTCGCATTCGAGCCCGATGGCCGCCTCGGCGAGACGATCGGTGCCCGTGAGATGCGCGGCGCTCGTCATCAGCGATTCTCCGCCGAAGGCGTCGACGGCCCGCGCGATGCGGTCGTCGTCGGTCGCCACGATGACGCGTGAGATGCCGCGCGCGCCCGCGGCACGGCGATAGACGTGTTCGATCATGGGGCGGCCGGCGAGAAGCGCCAGCGCCTTACCGGGGAAGCGTGTCGACTCGTATCGGGAGGGAATGACGACGATGCTTGTGAGCTGTTGCGAATGCTCGGGGGACGCAACCGGGAGCACGGTGAATCATAGCACACCTGGTCAGTCGCGATTATCCTGTGGCGCGCAATACCTCTTCCGGCGTCGTCAATCCGAGGATCACTTTACTGAGGCCGTCGACGATCATCGGTCGCAGACCCTCTTCGAGGGCGGTCTGCTTGATAATCTCCGCATCGCCGCGCGCCGAGGTCAGGCGGCGCAGACGATCGCCGATGGCGAGCAGCTCGAACAGCGCCAGCCGTCCGCGATACCCGGTGCCGTGGCAGTGCTCACAGCCGCGCCCATGAAACATCTGCAGCACGTCCAGATTCTGCTGGTCCACTCCAATGATTCCCCGGACACGGAGCCCGGCGAGCACGAATTCCCAGTCGTCGCGCCGCTTCAACGCCTCGAGCAACTCGGGCGAGGGGGGCCGCGTCTCGCGGCAGTGCTCGCACAGGCGCCTCACGAGGCGCTGGGCGATCACGAGCGAGAGCGTCGAGGCGAGCAGATACGGTTCAATGCCCATGTCGAGCAAACGCGGCACCACGGACGCGGCGTCGTTGGTGTGCAGACTCGAGAGGACCAGCCGCCCAACCAGCGCCGCGCGCACAGCCATTTCCGCGGTCTCACGGTCGCGGATCTCGCCGACCATGATGACGTCGGGGTCCTGGCGAAGCAGGGCCCTGAGGCCATTGGCGAAGTCCATACCGGCCTCGGCCCGGATGGGCACTTGGTTGATCCGTGCCATGGTGTACTCGATCGGATCTTCGACAGTCGAGATATTGACGACGCCTTGCCGTTCGGCCGAAACGCGCAACAGGAACGAGTAAAGGCTCGTCGTCTTGCCAGAGCCGGTCGGCCCGGTCACGAGGACCAGGCCGTGCGGCTGAAGCACATGCCGCACGACGAGCGCCAGGTCCTCGGGCGAGAGGCCCAGATCGCTCAAGTCGAGCAGCACCGGATCGCTGGACATCACGCGGAGGACGATTTTCTCGCCCCACATCGTCGGCATTGACGAGGCACGCATTTCGACACGGACTCCGTCGAGATCGGCGTGCATCCGCCCGTCTTGTGGGATGCGCTTCTCATCGCTGCGCATTTGCGACAGCACTTTGACGCGGGAGGTCAGGGGCGTCGCGAGCGCGGGCGCGAGCACGACGACCTCCTGGAGGACACCATCGATGCGGAATCGCACGACGGTCTCGTGCTCGAATGGCTCGATGTGGATGTCCGACGCTCCGCCGCAGACGGCGTACTCGATCAGCCGCGAGAGCAAGTCCGCCGCGCTAATCTCTGGACGGCCTGGCTCTGGCATCAGCACCGGCAACTGGCCGAGCCCGGCACGCTGGAAGATCTCTTGCAGACCAGGGTGGTACAAAAGGCAGGCCCGATGAATCGCGCCTTCGTCGGCCAGAAATGGACGAACTGCCATTCGGACGAGGCGCTGCACCTCGGACAGCGCCTGGCGGTCGCGAGGGTTTCTGAACGCCACGTGCAGCTTGCCGCCCTCCAGGGCGAATGGCACGGCGCCCAGGCGGCGCGCGTGGGCCTCCGGCAGGGTCATGAGCGCAGGGAAAGACACGTCCGAGGCGCGCAATGCGACGTAATCGAGTGCCCAATGCGCGGCAATGTGCTGGAGAAGCTGGATGTACGGGACACCGGCACGCTCCGCGACGGCCCGGACGACGGGCATCTGCCGGCGCGCGGCGGTCGACGCGACCAGGTCGTAGTCGGCGGGCTCCAGCAGCCCCAATTCATCGACGACGATGGAACGAAGCTCGGCGTCGGCGATGGGTAGGGAGGAGACGCTCATGCGGCCTTTCCATTGAGCACCACGCGGACCTGCTCGACAAGTTTCGAGAGCGACGTATTCGACTTGATGAAATACGCTGCAGCGCCCGCCGTCATCGCCCTCACGACATCGGCCTCCTGTCCCAGATTGCTGAGGATCACCACCGGGACCGAAGCTGTCGCCTCGTCGGCCTTGAGCCGGTCGAGCACTTCGAAGCCCTGGAGCTTCGGCATGATCAGGTCCAGCAGAATGATGTCGGGAGGCGTGGCCTGCGCCGACCGCAGGCCTTCTTCACCATCGGCGGCCGTGCGCACGGTGAAACCATTCTTCCGCAGCATCGCCTCCGCAGCCTTTCGAAGGAACCGGTCGTCTTCGACGAGCAGCACCTGAACGCTCATGACGCACGCTCCTCGGTGGCTGCACCCGTTGTGGTGAGCTTCGCGACGATCAGGCCCAGGCTCGCGAGCGAGAGGCACGCCTTCACCATGTAGCCTGCAACGCCAAGTTCCTCGGCTTCCTGCCGGCTCCCGACCTTCGACGAGTTCGACAAGACGAGGACGGGGGCATGGCGGCCCGCGTCTTCGCGCGCCCGGAGCTCTCGAAGCATCTCCATCCCCGACATGCGCGGCATCAACATGTCGAGCAAGATCAGATCGAAGCTGCCATCGAGCGCGCACCTAAGGCCCTCAACGCCGTTCTCGGCGGTGACCACGTCGTATCCTCGCTTCCTGAGGCCGACCTCACACGCTCGACGTAGTACTCGGTCGTCCTCCACGATGAGGATCCGTTTCGGCGTTGACATTAATTGACTCCGTCTCTTTCACAATGGGTAGCACGAACACGAAGCGGCTGCCCGGCGCGTCTTCACGCGGCTCATACCAAATCCGGCCTCCGAACTTCTGGAGGATCAAGTGCACCATGTAGAGACCAAGGCCTGTGCCTTCAGTCTCCATCGTCGTGACGTTTTCGGCGCGGAAGAACTTCTCGAACAACCGCGGCCGTGCCTCGATGGGGACGCCCAGGCCGCTGTCCCCGACGGCGAGCTGCACCTCGTCATCCGTCCACGACACCTCCAGAGAGATGTGACCGCCGGGAGGCGTGTACTTCACCGCGTTCGAGAGGAGGTTCACGATAATCTGACGAATCAACTGAGGATCCGCCGACACGAACCTGGGCTCGTCGACGCCGGCCATCACCAGCGAATGGCGAGCGATCGTGATGTTCGGGTGCAGATTGCTCGCGACGTCACGGCAGCACAATGCCAGGTCGACGCGCTTCAATTCGGGGACCATGCGGCCGCCTTCGAGTCGCGAGATGTCCAGCAGGTCGTTCACCAGACCGATCAGCCGTTCGGCCGAGGCGAGGCTGTCGACCACGTACGATTTCAGTTCTTCGGTCTGGTCGGGCTCGTCCATGGCCAACTCGAGCAACCACTTGATGCCGGCCAGCGGCGTTCGAAGCTGATGGCTCGCGAACGACACGAAGTCGGCCTGCATTTTCAACGCGCGCTCGAGCTCGCGCGACCCGGCCAGTGCCTCGTCGCGCGCCTTGGTAACGGCGTCGGCTTGCCACTGCAGCATCACGGACTGCTCGTGAATCTGGTCGCGCGAGGATTCCACGTCGGCCAGATACCGCTCGAGCTCGGCGTCCATCTCCTTGCGCCGCGTGATGTCTTCGACGGTCAACGCCATCCCGTCGCTGCCGCGCGGTGTGGCCACGATCCGGAACCATCGGCCGAACGAGGGTGAATGGTGCTCGATGTCGAGCGGCTCGCCCGTCTCGACGACCGAGATGTATTGCTGAAACAGGCCCGCGCCATCGTCTTTCAGCGCCAGGCTGCTGAGCATCCCGCCGACCAGCGAACCCGACGGCGCCCCCAGGAGCCGTTCCGCCGCGGGGTTCGCGAGCAGGCACTCGAAATCCGAGATCGCGTTGTCCTCGCTGCGTATCGCGCGCATGGCCAGCACGCCGCTGAGCGTGGCGTCGAGTACGCTGTGCAGCAGTTCTTCGGTGCGGCGCAGCGAGTCCTCGGCCCAGTGGCGGAGCAGTTCCGAATGCCGCCGTTCAGTAATGTCGACGGCCGTGACGACGAAGCCCGTGAGAGCGGCCTGATCGTCGACCATCCCGGAAACCGAGAGCTCGACGGGGAAGCGGCCGGCGTTCTTCCTGACGTAGGTCCACTCTCGCCGGTCGACCTCGCCAAGTCGGGCGCGCGCGACGAGCGCTTCGAAGCCGTTGGCGACAGGCGATTCGAGCTCAAGCGACAGAATCTGTGCCCGCTTCAGGACCTCGGTTCGGTCGTGGAGGAGTGCCGGCGTCGTCTGTCCGACCAAGTCCGCCGCGGCGTACCCGAGCATCTGCTCGGCGGCGCGGTTGAACGTCTGGATGATGCCGTCGCGATCCGTGCTGATGACCGCATGGCTCGTGCTGTCGAGAATCGCGCGCTGCAGCGTGGATGTCAGGCGCAACTGTTCTTCGGTGTGCCGCCGCTGATCGACCTCGAAGGACAATTGCGTGTTGGCGTCCTCGATCGTACTGCTCTGACGCTGAATCCGCCGGACGAGGTGCGCGGCCATGCCCACGGCAATCGAGAGCACGAACCCGAACAGCAGCACACCGGTCGAGAGCCGCGACGCCTGCCACCGCTTACCCGCGTTCGACGGCCCCACCTGGAGCTGCCACGTGTCGCTTGCGACGTTGAGCGTCAACGGCGTTGTCTGCACCGTGTCGGCTCGCTCGCCGTGTGCGTAGAGCAGAACACCTTGGGAAAGCACGCGAATCGAATAGGGCGATCGGTCCAGCATCCGCGCCAGAATCGGCTCGTAGGCCAACTCGGCGACCAGGATCCTGCTGACGGTGTCGCCTGAATAGACGGCGGTTGCGATGGCGAAGCCGGGGACGCCCGGAGCGATTTCGAACCGCCGGGAGATCGCGGCCGTCCGTGTGACCTGCGCATCCTGGATGGCCTCGTGAATGCTTGCGACCCCGAGTACGGCGTCGCGGCTCGGAAGGCCCACGCTTTGCCGTGGAGCGGCCGCCGTCGGGACAAGCGCCGCGTCGAGGAGGAGCAGCGTCGCGTAAGGGTCGTGACTGTGTTTGAGGTGAAGCTCGGCATCGCGTTGCCAGTCGTCGGTCGGACCGCCCGTGAACGACAGGCGAGCCGCCATTCGCTCGTAAGACTCGATGCGCGTGGTCAGTTCCTGCTGGATCGCGTCGCTGAGGCTTCCGACGGCGACAGCCGCTTCCTCGCGAAGCACGAGCTCCTCGCGGTCGCGCGCGGCCGTCCACAACATGATGGTGACGAGCGAGAAGACCGCGCACGCCGACAATGGAATCCAGCGCGGCAGCCCGCGCTCCTGCACCTGTGAGACACGCCAGTTGTGCGCGAGCACTCCGGCGCCCAGCAGCGCGCAGCTCGCCGCCGTGTGAATGGCGAGCTGCAGAAGCGGTTGTGATGCGTAAAGATGGTCTGTCGCCAGGAAGCGTTCCAAGAGCGACACGCTGCCGATCACGAGGGGGATCCCGCCGGACAGCGCATTGAGCGTGGGGCGCTGGACTCTGGAGCTCAGAAGCCAGACCCCAATCGCCCCGAACAGCAGGGCTACCGCGGTGCCGAGAGCCATCGGCCCGGGAACGAACGCGTCCGCTCGACCCGGCAATGCCCGCAGCAGGTGGTGCAGGCCGAGGGGCAGTCCGAACGCATCTTCCAGGAGCGTGGCGGTCGCCAGCGCGAATGCCGGGCCCGCAAGAATGGCCGCCCTGTGAGGGCGACCGAGGACCAGACTGACCAGGGAAGCGCCAAGGCAGAAAAGCGAGAGCGCTGCGCTCACCTGCATGACCGGCCATCCGACGCGCACCTGGACGAGCACGACACTCTGGGTCAACCAGCCCAGGGCGGCCGTCGCACAGATCGCGATCACGCCGAATCCCGCGATCAGCGAGATCCAGAACGCCGCGGACGCGCGGGTCGAGTTCGGAAAGCGCAAAATGAGTTCCTTCGTCGGTCTTCCGACGTGATGCGGTCGGGCGACTGACACCTGACTGTCCAAAAGCCCGGAAAAACCTGGAGTTTCTGACCCTGGGGAGACAGTTGAGCAAGGGCACTGCCACGCCGCGGGTGCTAGCATGGCCAGACGAACGTGGAGACTAGGACCGGCTATGCGATCGGGGCGACACTGGCCGCAGTCACGCTGATGCTCGGCTGCCGGGCCGAGCCGCAGCCTCCTCAGGCCCCTCCTCGAGGCGTGCTCGAGCGGAAGCCGACGGTTGCCGCGGCCCCCGTCGTCGAGCGCGTGCATCCCTGGCTGCCCCCTCGATTCGCGGGTCCGACGTCGCAGAAGCGAAATCCGTTTGTGCTCGGACCCCCTGACGGCTACCAGGAGAGCGCCTCGGCCGAGACCCTGTCGGCCGACACACTGCCGGAGCTCCCGTTGCCTTTGGCCGGCTCGAACGTGCGGCTGCTGGGAATTGCCGGCGGCCAGACGCCGGAAGCCGGCCGAACGGCCATCCTGACCGTAGGCAACGACCTCGTGCTGGCGCGAGAGGGGGAGACGGTAAGCGGACGTTACCGCGTCGTCAGAGTGGGCGAAGAGTCGGCCGATCTCCTGGATGCCGTGGGCAGTAAGCCGCTGCACCTCGCGTGGCGTTGAGATCCGGCCTCGTCCCTCACGCGAGCCGGATCAGTTGAGCAGAGCGCACCGCCGGAATCGCAGAGAGCTCCGTCATCACGTCCGGCCCGACGCGCTCGGCCTCGTCTACCGAGACGACGCCGACCGCGCCTTCGGTGCTCCGGCCGAGGGCGAAGTTCGCGATGTTCACGCCGTGGCGGCCGAGGACGGTGCCGACCGCGCCAATGACGCCCGGCTGGTCGTTGTTCTTGATGATGATTTGCGCGCCTTCGAGCGGCGCTTCGACCGGGACGCCGTCGACGAGGACGAGGCGTGGGCCGCTGTGCTCGACGAGCGTGCCCTCGACCCAGCGGTCGCCATCGCTCGTGTGCAGCTTCACCGAGACGAGGCTGGTGAAATTTCGTATCCGGGAGCTCTGCGACTCGATCACTTCGATGCCGCGCTCGGCCGCGACTGCCTTCGCATTCACGGCGCTCACGCCTCCTGAGAGCATCGTCTTGAACATGCCGACGAGGACAGCACTTGCCAGCAAGTCCGTGCGGCCCCGCGCCAGCTCGCCGTAGTAGCGCACTCCGACTGCCGACACGCGGGCTTCGCCCATCTGCGCCACCACGGAACCGAGCCGTTCGGCCAGGGTAATCCATGGCTGCAGTCGGCGGAACTCTTCAGGGGACAGCGACGGAAAGTTCACCGCGTTGCGGATGACGCCGTCTCGCAGGTAGTCGCGCACCGCCGCTGCCGTCTCGACCCCCACAAGTTCCTGGGCCTCGCCGGTCGAGGCCGCAATATGGGGTGTCGCGACCACGTTTGGCAGCTCCGCCAGCGTCCAGTCGGACGGCGGTTCCTGTTCGAAGACGTCGATTGCGGCAGCGGCCACCTGACCGGACTTCAGTGCCTCGACGAGTGCGTCCGTGTCGATGAGCTCACCGCGTGCCGTGTTGCAGATGCGGATCCCCTTCTTACAGCGTGCGAGACGTTCCGCGTTGAAAAGATGTTTGGTCTGCGGCGTCACGGGCAGATGCAGCGTGAGATAGTCGGCTTCGGCACACACCTCGTCGAGTGATGCGAGTCGCGCGCCGAGTTGCGTCGCAAGTCCCTCCGAGATGAACGGGTCGTGCGCCACGATCTGCATGTCGAAGGCGCGGGCGCGAGTGGCCACTTCCTGACCGATGCGCCCGAGTCCGATAATGCCGAGCGTCTTGCCGCGCAATTCGCCGCCCGCAAACTTCTTCTTCTCCCACTTCCGCGCCTTCATCGCGGCGTCGGCCGCGGGCAGGTGCCGGGCCAGCGCGAGCAGCTGCGCCATCAGTAGTTCGGCGACGCTGATGCTGTTGGCGCCCGGGGCGTTCATGACAATGATCCCGCGCTGCGAGGCGGCGTCGAGATCGACGTTGTCGACGCCTGTGCCCGCCCGCGCGATGACGCGAAGTTTCGGCGCGGCGGCAATGACATCGCGCGTCACCTTCGTCGCGCTGCGGACGACGATCGCGTCGGCGTCGGCAAGGGCGGTGAGGAGATCGGGGAGCGGGCGACCGGCTCTGGCATCGACCGTCCAATCCGCTTCGTCGCGAAGCAGAGCGACAGCGGAGACAGGGAGGTCATCGGCAATGACAATTTTCATTGGTGATAAATGCGGATGAGGGTTGGAACAGAATGTGGCTGACAACGACGCGAGCAGCAGGAGCAGACGCTCGCGTGCAAAATCCGTTCAAGTATAATCTGTCGTTTTGACCTGAGGCGGCAAGTCCCGCCTTGCTGGTTGACGTTGAACGCACCAGGATGGTGCAAACCGCTGTCTCGCGCGACAGACGTGCGGTTCCCGGCCATGTGCACTGGCTTTTCCACAGGCTTTTCCACACGAGGCTGTGTGAATTCCGGCAGGCGCGCGGGGGAAACGACCTAAGAGCGAGCCGGCTCCATCCGAAGGAGCTTCGGGGAAGCACATGCCACAGTTCACGCATCTCGAGCCGCCTGCCGACGGCACTCCGATCACACGACGGGGTGGGCAGCTCACCGTGCCCGACGATCCGATCATTCCGTTCATCGAGGGCGATGGCACCGGTCCAGACATCTGGCGCGCCAGCGTCCGCGTGTTCGACGCGGCGGTGCAGAAAGCGTTTGGAGGAAAGCGACGCCTCGCCTGGTACGAAGTGTTGGCCGGAGAGAAAGCCAAGAACCTCGTGGGCGAATGGCTGCCAAGCGATACCCTCGAGGCCGTCAAGGCATACAAGGTCGCAATCAAAGGCCCGTTGACGACACCTGTTGGCGGGGGCATTCGCAGCTTGAACGTCACTCTCCGGCAGGTTCTGGACCTCTACGCCTGCGTGCGCCCGGTTCGTTACTTCGACGGGACGCCCGCGCCGGTGAAGCACCCCGAGAAGATGAACGTCGTCATCTTTCGCGAGAACACGGAGGATGTCTACGCTGGCATCGAGTACGCCAAGGGCACGCCACAGGCGGAAAAGATTATCGAGTTCCTCTCGCGCGAGATGGGGAAGCGGCTGCCGCCCGACTCCGGAATCGGGATCAAGCCGATGTCGGAGACCGCCAGCAAGCGGCTGGTACGCATGGCCATCAGGTTCGCCGTCGAGCACCGGCGAAAGACCGTGACCATCATGCACAAGGGCAACATCATGAAGTTCACGGAGGGCGCCTTTCGCGATTGGGGCTACGAGGTGGCGAAGGCGGAGTTTCGCGATCAGATCGTCACGGAAGAGGAGACGTGGAACGGCGCATCGGCGGAAGGCAAGGTCATCATCAATGATCGGATCGCTGACAGTATCTTCCAGCAGATACTGACACGCACGTCTGACTACGACGTGTTCGCGACGCCGAACCTGAACGGCGACTACCTGTCGGACGCGTGCGCGGCACAGGTCGGCGGGCTGGGCATGGCGCCCGGCGCCAACATCGGAGACGAGATCGCGTTCTTCGAGGCCACGCACGGCACGGCGCCGAAGTACGCGGGCAAAGATGTCATCAACCCCTCGTCTGTGATTTTGTCTGGCGTCATGATGCTCGAGCACCTTGGCTGGCACGAAGCGGGTGCGCTCATCACGAAGGGCCTGGCCGCAACCATTCTCCAGAAGCGCGTGACCTATGATCTGGCGCGATTGCTGGACGGTTCGGCGGAGCTGAAGACGTCGGCATTCGCGGACGCGATTGTCGAGAACATGTGAAACCGGGAGCCTTTGAATGAACAGGAAAGTGACTGTTGTCGGCGGCGCGGGCAATGTAGGCGCTACTGTCGCGCGCGCGATTGCCGTCAAGGAGTTGGCCGATGTCGTCGTCATCGACATTGCTGACCAGAAGGCCGCGGGCCTGGCGCTCGACATGTTCGAGGCCAATCCGATCGAAGGGTCCGACGCGCGTCTCATCGGCGGCGGCGACTTTGCCGATAGCGCCGGGTCCGACGTCGTCGTCATCACGTCCGGTGTGCCGCGCAAACCCGGCATGAGCCGGGACGATCTGCTGCAGGTCAATTACAAGATCATGCAGCAGGTCACCGAGCAGGTGATCAAGCACAGCCCGAACGCGATCATCGTGCCAGTGGCGAACCCGCTCGACGCGATGTGCCAGGCCGTGTATCGCCTGAGCGGGTTCCCGCGCGAACGCGTGATCGGCATGGCCGGTGTGCTGGATTCCGCGCGGATGCGGGCGTTCATTGCGCTCGAGCTGAACGTGTCGGTCGAGAGCGTTCACGCCTTCGTGCTCGGCGGCCACGGCGACACCATGGTGCCGCTGCCGCGCTACTCGACCGTCGCGGGCATCCCGATTACCGAGCTGCTGTCGAAGGAGCGCATCGAGGCGATCTGCAAGCGGACGGCTGAAGGCGGCGCAGAGATCACGAAGCTGGTCGGAACGAGCGCGTGGTACGCGCCCGGGTCCGCCGCCGCCGAGATGGTCGAGATCATCTTGAAGGACAAGAAGAAGATCGTGCCATGCTCGGTGTTCCTGCAAGGTGAGTACGGGATTCGCGGTCTGTTCGTCGGCGTCCCGGTGAAGCTCGGCGCCCGAGGCGTCGAGGAGATCATTCAGATCCGGCTCACCGTCGAAGAGCAGGTCGCGCTCCAGAAATCAGCCGCTGCCGTCAAGGAACTGACCGACATCATCAAAGTGTAGGGGCGCATGGCAATGCGCCCCTACAGCGTTGCCCGATTGTCTCGGCGCATGGCGATGCGCCGGCTACAGGGTTGCCCGATGTTCTGGGCGCAGGCGCATTGGCATGCCCCTACTTGCCGACCGTGAAGGGAGCGGAGAGCTCTGTCGTTTCCCACGAAAACTTCAGGACTCCGCCACCGCCGGTCTGCGGCTCAATGGCAATCGTGAACTGATCGACCGGCGCTGGCAGCGTCTTCTTCGTGAGATCGACGCGTGCCAGGTCCTGTGCCTCCGTATACTCGGTTCCCCACTGGCCCGTCTGCTTGTTCAAAATGAGCTTCCACTGATTCTCGCCGGGCAGCGTGTAGATCGAGACTTTGCCCGCCGGCACCGTGGTGCCGCCGACCACGAGCGGTTTGCTCGTCGTGAGCGTCGTTGACGAGTCGGCCCCGGTGCGCCACACGCGGCCATAAGGCACCAGGCCCCCCATGATCTTGCGGCCGCGCATGTACGGCCGCCCGTACTCGATCGAAACCTCCGCCCCATCGATGGTGGCCTTCACCGTTTCGTGCGGGCTGCCCGGCGGCTGCGCCATCGTCTGAATCGAGATGACCGTGGCGACCACGCCAACTGCTGCGATTATCCGTACGCGTGCGCGCATGGTCTCGTCCTCCCTAAAGGATCTTCATGCCGAGTGCGGACAAAATCAGTTCCGTCCCCAGCTCGGCGGTGTTGTTTCGGACATCCAGCGTCGGATTGACTTCGACCATATCGAGGGCGAGCAGCCGGCCCGAGTCGGCAAGTACTTCCATGACCATGTGTGCCTCGCGGTAGTCGAGGCCGCCTCGGACCGGCGTTCCGACGCCCGGAGCGATGGCTGGATCACATACGTCCAGATCGAAGGAAACGTGCACTCCAATCGTATCGCGGCCCGCAAGCTCGATGGCCTGTTCGATGACGGCCGCGATCCCGGCGCGGTCGATGTCCTTCATCGTAAATACGTGGATTCGCGAGGCGCGTACCCGCGCCTTCTCGTTTTCATCGAGATTGCGCACGCCGATGAGGACGGTCTGAGCGGGATCCACCTTGGGCGTAAACCCCCCGATAGCCGACAGTTCGGACGGCTCCGGCCCCAAGAGCGCCGCCAGGGGCATGCCGTGCACATTGCCCGACGTCGTGCTGAGCGGCGTGTTCATGTCGCCGTGCGCGTCGACCCAGATGAGCCCAGGGCGGCCGCCGCGAGTCCTCGCCCAGGCCGAGGTGGCGGCCACGGATCCGGCGGCAACGCTGTGATCGCCGCCGAGCACGAGTGGGACGGCGCCAACTTCGAGGGAGCGTGTGGCGGTTTCGTAGAGCGCCGTACAAACGGTTGCGATGTCGTTGATATAGCGTTTACGCGTGTCGCCTTCGTGGCGGGTTTCGGGGATCGGAACCAGCAGGTCCCCATGGTCGGTAATCGGGCAGCCCAGACGGACGAGACGCTCGTCCAGCCCGGCAATACGAAATGCGGACGGCCCCATGTCGACGCCCCGCCGGCCCCCGCCCAAATCCAGCGGCACACCGATGATGTGGACGGGCCGTAGGGCGATGCTCACATAGGTCTGCGTCTTACTGCCGTTTCCAGGAAACCGAGACGCCTTCGCCTGAAGGCGCCACGATGGTCGTCAACAGATCGGGGCGCGTGTCGATCGTCTTCAGGAAATCGGGCATCTCGGACTTCTTATTGAGCACGTTGTGCGCGACGAACAGCCCGCCTTTCGGCATACGCGGGAAGACGAGATCGAAGAACCGCTGATAGTCGCGCTTCCAGGCGTCGAGAAAGACGAAATCGAACTGTCCCTGGACCTTGGGAATGTGCTGAAACGCATCGCCGGCCAGCACCGTCACGATGTCGGCGAAGCCGGCGCGGGCGATGTTGGCGGTGGCTTCCTTGGCGCGCTTCGGGTCGTACTCGATGGTCACCAGCCGGCCACCGCTCTCACGCAATCCAAGGCCGATCCAGATGGCGCTATAGCCACTCGCCGCGCCGATCTCCAGCGCCTGTTTGGTGTGGTTCGTGGCCACGAGCAGACGCAGGAACCGCCCGTCTTCAGCCGACACGGCGAGACTCCCGGTATCTGCCTTCCGGATGGCGTCGAGTACCGCCTGGACCTTAGGGGTCAGGCCAGGAGTGGGTGGGTCAGCGGCGTCTAGCGGTGGAGAAACCGTGCAAAGTAAGGCGGCCAAAACCGAAGAGAGTGTGAAAGTGGCGAATCTCATGTGGCCTGCAGCAGGGGAACGGCGCCGACCAGCCTAACAGAAGCCCGCGGCGGCGTGGAGAGGCGATTACCCCGACGGGGTTTGTGTATAGTATGCGGTTCTGTTGAGCGGTTAAGAGCCGGAGGCCTTCGTTGAGTCCGATCCTGGTGCGACCCGTACGTGAGCAACTCGAGCACGATCGCGTAATCCGGCAGCTTCAGCGCGACCTCAGCCGTCGTAAGGTCGAGGTGGGGATTAACCCCGGTGCCGAGCAGAATGTTGCCCTTGGCACTGCCCGCAAAGAGTACCCCGATGTGGTGCTGTTTTCGTTGGACAAGGCCCGCAAGGTCCTCGGTGTAGTCGAGGTTGAAACCGGCGAGTCTGTCAACAATCTCGAGGCGATGGCGCAATGGGCGCATTATGCGCGGCTGCGCGCACCGTTTCTCCTGTATGTGCCCATGGGCTCGGTCGACGTGGCGCGGCGGCTCGCCGCCGACAACCAGATTCCGGTCGCCGAGATTCACTCCTACCACCAGGTAGGGGAGTTGATGCGATTCACGCTCGTGCACCGAAGCGGTTCCGCCGTGATCGATTTCGGACCTGATCCCGCTGCGCCCCCCACCGCGGCGCCACGGCCAAAGCCGGTCGTCGGTAAGAGAGAACCCGTCGGGGCGGCGCCGAAAGAGTTCGTCAAGCTGGCGAGTCCACCTGCGCCAAAGGGCAGCAAAGCCGCACCACCCGCGAGAAGCGCGAAACCGGCACCGACGCCGATCGCGAAGCCGGGGCCGAGTGCCAAGCCAGCGCCGATCACAAAGCCAACCGCGATTGTGAAGACAACCCCGATTGCGAAGGCGACCCCAGCCGCGAAGTCCGCGCCGAAGGGAAAACCTGCCGTGAAGCCCGTCGCGAGAAAGCCGCCGCCGGCACCGGCCCGAAAGACCGTCGCCAAGAAAGCCGCACCCAAGAAGGCGGCTGGCAGGCGCAGGTAGTGCCTTTCTTGCGGTTCTCGCGCGATCGGCGGGGGTACGAGAGCACCTACCTCCTACACGTTGTGCGCAAGCGGAGCGATCGAGACCGGCCGGCGCTCCTCTATTGGTTCAGAACCCCTCCGCACGTGAAGGTTGGGCGCGCCGCGTTCGACGAAGATGCCATCCGGTGGCTCGAGGATCAGCATCCCGACCTGGAGTTCGACTGGCCTCGCATCCTGGAGGCGCGGCCGGTCGTCGCCGATCTGCCCGACCCCGGAGCTCCTGCGCGCCGGGACCGGCGCGAGGACTCCCGGCGGTTCGTCCAGAAACCGTTCGAGCCACCCGTGGCGCCGACTGCCCCTGACTTCGAGTCTGCCTCCGTCGCTGCGGTTGTCGAACTCATCGAGGCCGCGGAACGTCCGGAGCCGCCGCACCCGCTGTCCGATCCGTCGGTTGCTGATCGCATGCTCGGCGCCGAACAGCTCGCACGGCTGCGTGGCCAGTACGCAGCCGTCCTGGCGCGCATCAACGCACGCGTTACGGATCCTGCCCGCCTCGAAGCCTTGCGGGCCGAGGCCGAACCGCTCAACCCGGATGGGTGGGTGACCGAAACGGACGTCAGGGGCGGCCTCGCCAGCCACGATCGGCTCTCGTCGGACATTCTCCGGCAGGTTGGCCGCCGGCGGCGACGTCGCCGCGGCGGGCCGGGCCCGGAGGCCTGACGGCCGTCCCAGACCGGGTGCGTGTTCAGCTCGTCAAAAGGTTCGAAAACACCGCTCGACCAGGACACAACCGGACGGGCGCACGCTATACTTTCACCATGAGAACATGCATTCAGCGTCTTGGACGCGTGGCCGCGCTCTTTGCGTTTGCGTCGACGACGCTGGCTGCTCAACCGCCTGCACAATCGTCCGGTCAGGCCGAAAAGCCCGCAGCCCAGAAGCCCGCGCCTCCTTCGCCATCCGACACGCAGAGCGACGACTCGAAGATTCAGTTCCGTTCGCGCGTCGACCTCATTACGACCGACGTGATCGTTCGAGACGGCACCGGTCAGTTCGTCGCCGATCTGAAGAAGGAGGACTTCGAGGTCTTCGAAGACGACGTCAAGCAACAGATCATGTCCGTGGAGCTCGTCCACGGCGGACGGACGTACAACCTTCAGGCCGCGCCAGCGCCGCCGCCGCAGGAAGGCATCATCCTGCCGCCTTCTCGCCCGAAGAATGACGCGGCGGGGCGCATTTTCCTGTTCTTCGTCGACGACCTGCACATGAACTTCCGTGACACGCCGCGGATTCGACAGCTCTTCAAGAAGATGTCGACCATGCTCGTTCACGAGGGCGACATGTTCGGTGTGGTGTCGACCGGCACATCGTCGATCGCCATCGACATGACTTATGACCGAAAGCGGATGGACGAGGCGATCAACAAGATCTCGGGCGGCGGGCTGAAACCGAGCGAGATCATCGAGGCCCCTCAGGGCGCCGAGGGGCCGAGCGAGCTGAGATATCGGGCGCATGTCGCCTTCTCCACGGCCAACGATATCGTCAGAAATCTGGAGAAGGTGCAGAACCGGCGGAAGGCCGTCATCTACGTCAGTAACGGCTACGACTTCAACCCGTTCGAGGGCGCGCGCTTCGGCGATCCAAACATCATCGGCATGAAGAACAGCAACGTCGAGCGGATGAAGGAATTCGGCATCGAGTACGATCCCTTCAGCCGTCAGAGCAACCAGTTCGCCGACGCTGACCTGGTGCGGGAGCTCTCTGAGCTGACGCGGGCCGCCAATCGCGCCAACGCGACGTTCTACACGATTGATCCGCGCGGGCTGGTCGCCGGGTCCGATCTCGACGAGCAGGTCGATCCGACCGAGTGGAACAACTACCTCCGCAAATCCCAAGACAGCCTGCGCGTCATTGCCGAACAGACGGGTGGGTTCGCGACGGTCAACCAGAACGACTTCGATAAGGCGCTAAAGCGGATCGATGCGGAGAGCAGCGACTACTATGTCCTGGGCTATTATTCGACCAACCCGGATGTGATGAAGCGGACGCGGAGGATCGAGGTCAAGGCCAAACGACAGAACCTCGACATCTGGTCGCGGAAGTCCTATTCGCTGAAACCGCCGCCCGAGCCGAAATCGACTAAATAAGCCGGCGCTGGCCCACCTGGCGGGACGTGCGCCGCCGCGTTTTCGAGCGGCCACCGCCAAGCGCAATTCGCGTGCGCTCGATGGCTTCGTCGAGGTACGCCTCGTCGAGCTCGATTCCCACGAAATCGATCCCGAGCATGGCGCAGGCCACCGCGGTACTCCCGAGCCCCAGGAACGGGTCGGCGACCGTTCCGAGCCGTCCCAGGCCGTGCAGACGCAGGCAATAGTCCGGCAGCTTCGGGGGGAAGGTCGCCGGGTGAGGCCGGTCCTTATCGCGGCTCTGGATGGTGTCGTACGGCAGGAACCAGGCGTTGCCGCGGCAGCGTCTTCCACCCCTCGCGCCGCGCCACCGCGTGACGTTGGACTGGTCCTGATATGCCACGCCGAGCGCCAGCCGGTCAACCGGCGTTCGCCCCGAGGGGGAGAAGTGGAAGATGAACTCGTGACAGTCGTTCACGAACCTCGGGCTGTTGATTGGCTTGTAGTGCCCCAACGCGAGGTCGCGATCCAGGCCGGCCGCCGTGCCCGCCGCCTCCTTGTCGATGGCGATCGATTTGATCCAGTGGAGCGTGTTCTGGAGCTTCAGGTGCGGACGCGCGGCCTGGGCGATGTCGAGCGCCGTCCACGGGTCCGTTGGCTTCGCGCCGACGTTCAGGAAGAGTGAGCCGTCGGCCGCCAGTACGCGTCCGACCGCCGCCACCCATTGGCCGGTCCATCGCAGGTAATTTTCGCGAGGAAGCGTATCGTCGTAGCTGCGATATCGAATCCCGAGGTTGTACGGGGGAGACGTGACGACGGCGGCGATCGAGGTGGGTGGAAGGCCGGCCAATACGTGGAGGCAATCGCCGTGATAAAAGCGGAGCGTTGCCCGCCCGGCGCTGAGAGTGGCGTATGCATGGGAGCTCACAGAGTTCCCATCATAGCCAATCGCCGCAGCTGCTCGCTGCCTACGACGCGCTGGCCATGAGGGGTGCCGGAATGCTCACCACCCGCTCCGTGGACAGAGTATGGTTGCGCCGGTGACCGTGGGCGCCGCACGCCGCGCCCTTCTCTTCCACGTAGGCGACCTCACGACTCGTCGCGAGTTCACGATAGCGCCCGACCACACACCCACATGTGAGGGTGGTGAAGCCGAGCAACCGAACCAGGCTCATGGTACCCCTCCGATCTCTCCAACTCGAACCGAAACTAGCAACTCCCGTACCGAACTCCGTTGCGGCGTTTCAGCTGCGAGTCGCGCCTGCTCGTGATCGCGTTTCGCGAACAATTCGAGGTGCCGGTCGGCGCCGTCGTTTGGGGCGCTTCCGCACGCTGACACATTGTGCGCGTTTCGTGTGTCAGCTCGGTGTCGAACCGCGACCATTCGTTGGATTCCTGCCGCCAAGCTTTTGGATAACTGCCGCATTTGCGTTCTCGTTGGTTGTCGCACCGGTTCGAGCGCAAGGGCCAACGGATGATCCAGTCGTCACCGCGACCCTGAGCGACCCGGCGAGCTCCGCGGCTCGTCGCGCCATACGCGATCTTGAGCCGTCGACGCTCGAAACGCAGGTGACACTGTGTGAAATCCCGGCTCCGCCGTTCGGTGAATCGCGGCGGGCCGATGCCGTCCGTCGTCTGTTCGAGAGCGCCGGCCTTTCACGCGTCCGCATCGACCGTATCGGCAACGTCATCGGGGAACGCGGGGGCCGCGGCCCGGCGCCCAGGATCGTCGTGAGCTCTCATCTAGATACGGTCTTCCCGGAGGGAACGGATGTCCGGGTCCAGCGGTCCGGCAAGATTTTCAAGGGACCGGGAATCAGTGACGATTGCCGCGGCCTCGCCGTGATGATTGCCGTTGCCCGCGCGCTGCAGGCCAGCACCGTGAAAACTGCCGGGCCGCTGACATTTGTCGCGACCGTCGGAGAAGAGGGGCTTGGCAATCTTCGTGGCGTGCGGCATCTCTTCGAGACGGAATTACGGAATCGTATCGACGGCTTTCTGTCGTTCGACGGCGGCGGACTCGACCTGGTGACGCGCGCCGTCGGCAGCAAGCGCTATCGGGTTGTCGTGTCGGGTCCGGGAGGGCACAGCTATGGCGACTTCGGCAACTCCAACCCCGTCCATGCGCTGGGGCGGGCCATTGCGGCGATGGCCGACCTCGTGGTGCCGTCCATGCCTCGGACGACGTTCAACGTGGGGCGGATTGGCGGCGGCACCGCTGTGAACGCCATCGCGTCGGAGGCCTGGATGGAGATCGACCTCCGCTCGTCGTCTCGCGACGCGCTGATGGCGCTCGACGGGGACGTGCGGAGAGCCGTCGACGGCGGGATCGCCTCTGAAAACCGGCGGTGGGGTGGACGGAATCCTGTCACCGCGGCCATGCAGTTGATTGGCGAACGGCCGGCTGGCGGCACCGACGAGCGCAGTCCGCTCGTGCGACGGGCAGTAGCGGCATCGGCGGCTCTCGGCGCGCCACTCACCACGTCAGAGAGCTCGACTGACGCGAATGTCCCAATGAGTCTGGGGATTCCCGCGATCACGCTGGGGGTGGGAGGGAAGGGAGCTGGCGAGCATTCTCTGGATGAAACTTTCGATAGCACCGACTCCGAGACTGGCACGGAACGCGCCTTGCTTATCGTGCTAGCAGCCGCCTCTGCCGCACTGTAAGGGGTGACAGGGCGGGGCTTCACCGCAGCGGTCGCGGGGCCGAAGGCCAGGTTCGTATACGAAGTGACGAAACTCCTTTGCGCTCTATAGATTGTCTGCTAGGATGCCGATTACAGGTTGTAGATAACCGTTTCGCCAGTTAGGGGGCTTTCGCCGGTGCACTACCTCCGGACCCGCTTCGTCGCCAGAATTGTGCTTGCGCTGCTGAGCTTCGGGGTGCTTATCCCCGCCGCAGTTGCCCAGGCGCGCGAGTTGGCCGGATCGTCGTCAACGACGAAGACCGTCAAAACCGCTGTCAAGAAACGTCACACCGTCACTCGGCGGTACTCGGTCCGCACCGCCCGCGCCCGCCGCGCACGACTCGCCCGTGCACGCGCCGCGTCCCGTGCGCGTCAGTGGCGCGAGGTCTCTGAACCCCGGTACAAATTGAACGATCTTGGCGAGACGGTGCCCGATATCCGCGCCGAGGCCGCCATCATCTACAACCCGGTGACCAACAAGATCCTCTGGGAAGAGAACTCTCAGAATCCTCGTTCCATCGCGAGCATCACCAAGGTGATGACCGCGGAAGTGGTGCTCGAGGACAATCCCGATCTGACACGAGAGGTCGCGATCGAGCGATCCGACGTCAGCCGTGCGAATCACACGTATCTTCGTGCGGGCGAGCGCGTGACCATCGACGACCTTCTGCATCTCACGCTCATCGCGTCCGACAACGCGGCCGCGCGGGCGCTGGCGCGCACCTCGCCTCTCGGCACCAGCGGCTTCGTGCAGCGCATGAACGACAAGGCACGCGATTTGGGATTGCAGCAGACCTCGTATACGGATCCGTCCGGGCTCCTGGCCGACAATGTCTCGTCGGCCTATGACATGGCGCGGCTCATTACCGTGGCGTCGAGCGATGAGCGCTTGGGGTCCATTATGCGCATGCCGTACTACACGGTGCTGACCAACCGCCGCGTGATCAACATCCACAGCACGAATCAGCTGGTCGTCAAGGGCGACATGGACGTGCGGGCAGGGAAGACGGGCTTCATCACGAAGGCGGGCTACTGTCTCGCGACTCTCTTGCGGCTCCCGCAGTCGGGCGACCAGGTCGCTGTCGTCGTGCTCGGCGCGCGGTCGAACGCAGGCCGCTTCATGGAGACCCGGCACCTCTTCAACTGGCTCAGCACGAAAGCGGCCGGCCTGAATCTAATCGCCGCTCCAGCCGCGGAAGTGCAGCCTCAGGACTGAGCACGCGCGACGCACTTGGCGCCACGCTCTTCCCCTAGCATTGAGCCCGAACCACTCTCACCGAGCACGCCGCACTGAGCACTTTCAATCAGCGCGTCGTACTGGGCACCTGGCACTTTCACTTCACACTCGGCACTTCACTTAACACTTCGCACTCGGCACTTTGCACTCCTTTCATCCCCCGAACCCCTGCTGCATGACGGCCGCGTCGAGCGGGAGCGTCACAATCGTATCCAGGATCGGCAGCACCGGCCGCGTAGCGCCCCGGGTGTCGAACGCCTTCAAATACCGTCGGCAGCCGCTGCACGCATACACTCGATAGCGTCGGTCGGGGCTGGTGAATGTGGGCAACTGGGCGCGATCGGTGATCCCGCACCATGGGCAGCCTATCGCGAGCCACGGCCATCGCGTCTCGCAGCGGCCGCACGTGAGCAGCCGGCTCTCGTCGGCCAGAATCGCCGCAAACTCGGGCTCCGCACCGCAGAGCGGGCAGAATGGGCGTTGCCACGCCGTCAGATCGACCCCCTGCGACAGCACTTCCGCCGACCGGGCCAGAAACGGCCGCATCGCCAACGAGAAGACCTGATCGAGCACTCCGGGGTAGTCGGCACGGTGGGCCGCAAGGGCCTCTCGATGCGCGGGGTCGACACCAGACTCGGCGTACCACTTTCTCAGCAGGCTTTCGAAGGAGATGGCATCCCGTACGATGGCGGTGATGGCGCGATGGTCGCTCGCGTCGATGCAGTTGTGGCGATGAAGGACATCCGCGGTGTGGCGGACCGCCTGGCGCGCGCCGGCCCAGTCGACCGGGACGGCATCGAAATCGACCAGACGTTCGCCCTGGGCGAGCCTGGCGGTCGCGGATGCCAGAGACAGGGTGATAACGGGCGTGGGAACTCGCGTCAGCATTCGACGCTGATGCGTCACGAGCTCGATCTGGACGTCCACGGCGTCGGCGAGCTCCGGATGCGCGGCCCGCAGCGCGCGCAGTTCCGCGATCTCACGCGGCTCCTGCCGCGCCGGCCGCGGGGCGTCGGTACGCATAGGCATAGACGTCCCAACTCTACTCCAACCTCGGCAGCAGCGCACACCGGCCGTAGAGCCACAGCGAGGCCTTCAAATCGAATTTCTCCGCCCCCGTCTCCGCACCCCTGCCGCACGCCCCAACTTACGGCTTCCGTGGCGGATTGCCCGGTCCCGGTGTGCAGGGTTCGGCGCAGCTCTGTGGCGCATTCCTCCCGGACTCCGTGGTGGCGTCCCGACACCCTCCGGCATCTCATAGTCAGAGCGTGTCGTCATAGTCAGAGCCTGTCGGCCCGGCCGGATTGGCGTTCCAGCGGGCAGGTGGGCGATTATGATGATGGGGTTCCGAGGAGACCGAAGGACAATCATGATGGCTGCTGACAACGTACAGGTATTTACCGACGGTAATTTCACCGAGCACGTGTTGCAATCCGCTCGACCCGTGCTCGTCGACTTCTGGGCGGAATGGTGCGGGCCGTGCAAGCGCATCGCACCGACGGTCGACGCCCTGGCGGGTGATTTCGACGGCCGCGCGGTCATTGGCAAGTTGAACGTCGACGACAACCCCCGCACGCCGGCGCAATACTCGGTGCGCGGCATCCCGACCCTGCTGGTCTTCAAGGGCGGACAGGTCGTCGAGTCCGTGGTGGGCGCCCAGGTCACGAAAGACCAGCTCTCTACGATTATCGAGAAGCACCTGTGAGCTCCGAGATCCTCCCCGTTCTCATCATCGGATCTGGCCCCGCGGGGCTGACGGCGGCGCTCTATGCGGCGCGCGCCAACCTGAAGCCGATCCTCATCGAGGGTCTCGAGGCGGGCGGCCAGCTCATGATCACGACGATGGTCGAGAACTGGCCCGGTTATCGCGACGGAATCCTCGGGCCCGATTTGATGGAGGAGATGCGCATCCAGGCGCAGCGCTTCGGCGCGACCGTCATGTCGGGACGAGTGACGAAGGTCGACCTCGAGACCCGTCCGTTTCTGGTGCGGACCGACGATCAGGCGTTTCGCGCGCACACCCTGATCGTGGCGACCGGCGCCTCTGCGCGTTGGCTCGGCCTGCTCTCGGAGCGCCGGCTGGTCGGCCATGGCGTCTCGAGCTGCGCGACCTGCGACGGCGCGTTCTTCAAGGGCCGTCCGATCGTGGTCGTGGGTGGCGGCGACACCGCGATGGAGGAAGCGCTCTTTCTCACGCGGTTTGCGTCGCGCGTGACCGTTGTGCACCGTCGCGACAAGCTCCGCGCGTCGAAGGTGATGCAGGAAAAGGCATTTGCGAATCCGAAGATCGAGTTCCTGTGGAACACAGAGGTCGAGGACATTCTCGACGTCGACAGGGGCGAAGTCACCGGAGTGATGCTCAGAAACGTCGAGACGCAGGTCCAGTCCGAGCTCGCCGGCTGACGGCGTGTTCGTCGCCATCGGACACACGCCGAATACAGAGCTTTTCAAGGGCCAGCTTGCGCTGAACCCGAATGGCTACATCGTGACCGAGGGGACGTGCACGAGCGTCGAGGGCGTCTTTGCGGCGGGCGACGTGCAGGACTACACGTATCGACAGGCGATTACCGCCGCCGGGTCCGGCTGCATGGCCGCAATGGACGCGGAGCGGTATCTCGAGAACCTCGAACACGCCAAACACAGTGCCGAAGTGGCCAAGGCCATCTAAGAAGTGCCAAGTGGAAAGTGCGAAGTGCTAAGTGGAGTGGGTAGTGGTGAGTGTCCACTTGGCACTCACTTGGCACTTGGCACTTTCCACTTAGCACTGCCAGCGTCAGCCCCCCTGATCCATCCTCCTCCGACAACTTCGTCTCCCTTATAGAAGACTGCTGCCTGGCCGGGGCTTACGGCGCGCTCCGGCGCGTCGAAGACGATCGTCGCTCGACCGTCGTCCAGGGGGGTCACGAGCGCGGCTGCGGGGGCGTGGCGGTGACGGATCTGCACTGCTGGCGCGGATCGGTCCGTCGGGCGCCACTCCCGCCGTCCAATTCACATCAGCCACGTCGCATGTCGCGCGGTCGAGCGCATCGCGCGGACCGACGACGACTGCGCGGTCGTCCGGGCGGAGTTCAAGGACGTAGAGAGGCTCGGTAGACGTCAGGCGAAGGCCCTTGCGCTGGCCGACCGTGTAGTGGTGCACGCCGTCATGACGCCCGAGCACGCGACCCGTGGTATCCGTGATCACGCCGGCTCCGGCGCTCTGGGGCAACTGGCGCTCGACGAACTGCGCGTAGTCGCCGTCGGGTACGAAGCAGATCTCCTGGCTGTCGGGCTTGTCGGCAACCGGCAGCCCGCGCTGGCGCGCGTAGCTGCGCACAGCGTCCTTCGTCAGCTCGCCCACGGGAAATGCCGCCGCGCGAAGCTGCGCCTGCGTGAGCGCGAAGAGAAAGTACCGACTGATCCTTGCTGGCGTCGCGGCCACGGAGGAGACGGCGCCGCCCGGTGTCGACGTCCTCGATAATCTGCGCATAGTGTCCCGTGGCAACCGTCGCGGCATCGAAACCGGCGGCGCGGTCGACCAGCGTCGCAAACTTCAGATCGCTGTTGCAGTGCGTGCAGGGAATTGGTGTCCGTCCCGAGGCGTATTCCGCGACGAAGTTCGAGATGACCGCATCGTGGAACTGCCGCTCGAGGTTCAGGATGTAGTGCCTGATGCCGATCGACGCGGCCACCCGCCGCGCGTCGTGCAGATCGTCGAGCGAGCAGCATCGCCCGAACCCGTGTCCTGACGCCTCGCGCTGATCGTAGAGCTGCATCGACAGCCCGACCACCTCGTGGCCCGCATCGTGAAGGAGCGCGGCCGCGACCGACGAGTCGACGCCGCCCGACATGGCTACAACGATTCGCATGGATGTATCTGGTGGTCAGGGCCGTGTGGCCAGTGGATGCACCCTGGCGGGGCGCATAGCCATGCGCCCTACTTAGTAAGCGGCAGCGGTCAGGGCCTTGTGCGACGCCTTTGGCTGCCGCGTCAACGACCGCAGCTTCTCGACGATCGGCGGCAGCAGGCCGACGAGCACGTCCACTTCCTCGACGGTGTTTCCTGCGCCGAGGCTGAAGCGGATCGCGTTGTGTGCGCGCCCGGCCGGCAGGTTCATGGCCTTGAGCACGTGCGACGGCTCGAGAGTGCCCGAGGAGCACGCCGAACCGGTCGATACGGCAATGCCCTCGAGATCCAATGCGATGAGCAGCGACTCGGCCTCGACACCGTCGAAGCTGATGTTCGTCGTGTTCGCGACACGCGCGGCTCCGGCACCGTTGACGGCGGTACCGAGGCACCTGCTGCAACACACTCTGCTCGAGCCGATCTCGGAGCCCGGCAAGCCGCACCGGCTCACGTTCGAGCGACGTCCGAACGAGCGACGCCGCCACTCCCAGCCCGATGAGACCCGGCACGTTCTCGGTGCCCGCCCGGCGATTTCGCTCGTGTCGCCCGCCAGTGAGGATCGGCGCGAGCCGGACACCGCGGCGGATCCAGAGTGCGCCGGTGCCCTTGGGCGCGTAGAACTTGTGGCCGGAAAGCGACAGAAGATCGACACCGAGCGTCCGCACATCGATCGGCAGCTTTCCGACGGTCTGCACGGCATCGGTGTGGAACAGGGCCCCATGCGCATGCGCGATGTCGGCCAGAGCCGCGATGGGCTGCACCGTGCCAATCTCGTTGTTGGCGTGCATGACGGACACGACCGCGACGTCGTCTCCCATGACGAGCTTCAGCGCCTCAGGCGCGACGACGCCGTTTGTCTCGACCGGCAGGATCGTGCACGGGTAGCCGCGCCGGGCCAGGTGACGGCACGTGTTGAGCACGGCCTCGTGCTCGATGGCGCTCGTCACAATGCGCCGCCGCTTTCGGCCTTCTTGCGCTTCGGCCGCGCCTCGCAGGGCGAAATTGTCTGATTCGGTGCCTCCGGCCGTGAACACCACCTCTGCCGGCTCGGCGTGGATCAGTGCCGCCAGCGCCGATCGCGCATCGTCCAGCGCAGCCTTCGCCTGCTGGCCGAACCCGTGGACGCTCGACGCGTTGCCGAACGTCTCGACCAGCGCGCGGGCGACCGCCTCGACGACCGCCGGGTGAATCGGCGTCGTGGCGTTGTAATCGAAGTAGCTGCGCACGGTTCATTGATCATAGCATCGCCGCTAACCCTCAGCAATAAAACGACTAGACATTACTTTGGGCCTCTGCCTATACTGCCCTTGAGGTTCCCCGGCACGGCAAATTCCTGAAGACACGCCAGGAGCGCCCTTGACGGCGCCCGACTGTCCTCGTGGAGGTCATTCAAATGTGGAAGCGTGACGAGGCGGTCAAGCCGCCGACCCCGCCGTCTCCTGCCCCGCCGGCGGCGACGGTTACTCCGACCGCTCCGGCAGCGGCGGCACCCCACCATGATGTCCGCCCGGCGGGATCGAGGGATATCGTGCATATTGGCAAGTCGGTCGTCATCAAGGGTGAGTTGAACGGCAGCGAAGACCTCACCATCGAAGGTCACGTCGAAGGCAAGATCGAGCTTCGCGACCATGTGCTCACGATCGGTCCGAACGGTCGCATTCGTGCCGCGGTGTTCGCGAAAGCCGTCATCGTCGTCGGCGAAGTCGTGGGCAACGTCACCGCGACCGAGAAGGTCGAAATTCGCGACAACGGCTCAGTCGATGGCGACATCGTCTCGCCGCGTGTGGCGATTGCCGAGGGCGCGCACTTCCGCGGCAGCGTCGACATGAAGAAGGCCGGAAACGCACAGGCAAGGCCGACGCCAAACCGGCCGAAGCCAAGCCTGACGTCAAGCCATCGGGTGGCGCCCCTGTGGCGAGCGCTCCCGGCACGCAGAAGGTCGGCGTCTAGCAGGGCCAAAGCGCGCCGGGAACGCCGGGCGCCAGGACCGCCATCGGGGTGGTCGCGGCGCGCGGCGCGGCGCCTGTAGCCCGACACGCGAGGCGGCAGGGTGGCGGGTGAGTCGACGGGAAAGCCCTGGGCGGGGCTGCTGGGGCGAATCGGCGCGCGAAAGGGAGCGGAGCCCGACGAGCCGGATCAGGGCTTGGAGGCCTCGACGCCGGGCGTCCTCTATCCCACGAAGGCGCTGAAGAAATTCCTGGCGACGCTGACCAGCCGTCCCAATCCCGTACTGCTCGACCTGGGCCCGGTCATCGGCCCCAACGTATCCTTCTTCGGCGAGCAGCTTGGCTGCAAGATCTTCGTCGAGGATTTCTTCGCGGATATCGACCGGCACGACCGGGCAGGAACGACCGCCGAGCTCGCCGCGTTTTTCGCGAAGCGGTTTCCACAGGCCGACGCGAGCATCGACGGGATTCTGTGTTGGGATGTCCTGGATTTTCTCAGCCCGGCGGCGGCGCAGGTCGTCGCAGCACAGCTCACGCGCGTGCTGAAAGTCGATGGGGCGCTGCTCGGATTCTTCAGCACCGCGACGGCGCGCGAGGCGACGTTCACCAAGTATGTGGTTGTCGACGAGGTGAGCCTTCGGCATCGAGCGTACGGTCCGCAGCGCACACGAACGCGAGTGCTGCAGAACCGCGACATCATCAAGTTGTTCGAGCGGCTGCGGGTCTCGGATTCGTTTCTGCTGCAGACGAACGTTCGCGAGATTCTCTTCCGCAAGCCGTCCTATCTGGCCTCGGCCGGCGCGGGCGCCTGACTTCCGGCGTCTCCGCCCTTTGACCTTGCGCCAGTCCGACTGGCGCGGTCAGCAGGGGAGGCGCGGCCAATGGCGCGGCCGATCATTGCTCTTCTCACCGATTTCGGCACGAAGGATCACTACGCCGGCACGATGAAAGGCGTCGTGCTTGGCCTCTGTCCCGATGTCACGCTCGTCGACATCACCCACGACATCCCCCCTCACGACATCCTGACCGGCGCGCTCGAACTGGCGTCGGCCAGCAGGTACTTTCCGGCCGGGACGATCTTTCTGGCGGTCGTCGATCCGGGCGTCGGCTCCGCTCGGCGGGGGCTGATCGCGGAGACCGGCGACCATCGCTTTGTCGCGCCCGACAACGGTGTCCTCACCGCCGTGCTGCGCGAGCACAAGCCGAAGCGGGTCGTCGAGCTGACCGAGCGCCGATACGCCCGGCCGACCGTCAGCCGCACGTTCGAGGGGCGCGACCGCTTTGCCCCGGCCGCGGCGTGGCTCGCGAAGGGAACCGAGGCCACGGCAATGGGCCGGCCCGTCGCAAACTGGCTGCAACTGGAGATTCCGGAGCCGCGCGTCGACCAGACGGCGCTCATCGGCGAGGTGCTGCTCGTCGACCGGTTTGGCAACCTGGTCAGCAACATCGAACGCCGGCAGTTCGATGAGTTCAGGCACGACGCCGCGATCAGCATTGCCATCGACGGCCAGGTGATCGATCGGCTCGTGGCGACTTATGCCGAGGCGCCCGCCGGGTCGCTGTGCGCGCTGTTTGGCAGCTCGGATCACCTGGAACTGGCGTTGAATGGCGGGAGCGCCGCAGATCAGCTCGGTCTCGGGCGCGGCGCGACGGTCCGCATCGACCGCGGCTGAGGCGGTGTATTACGATTGAGGATTGGCCGGACGGCCGGACCCGACGTACCGGCAAAATGCAACGGCCTCAGACAGGTGCTCACTGATGATTGATTTCGATCTCACGGATGAACAGCGGCTGCTCGAGCAGACGGTGCGCGAATGGGGGCGCCGTGAAGTGGCTCCTCACATCAAGGAGCTGGATCGGGCGCATCGCTTCGATCCGAACATCCTGCCGCAGATGGCCGAGCTCGGCCTGCTCGGCATCTCCGTGCCTGTCGAGTACGGCGGCGCCGGGATGGACTACATCTCGCTCGGGCTTGCCAGCGAGGAACTCGAATACGTCGATACCTCGCTGCGTGTGATCATGTCGGTCCATGCCGGCCTGAACTGTCTCTCGCTGCTCACGTGGGGTACGGAAGATCAGAAACAGCGCTATCTCGTGCCTCAGGCACAGGGTCGCAAGATCGCGACGTACGGGTTGACGGAGCCGGCCGCGGGAAGCGACGTGCGGGGCATTCAGACGGTCGCGATCAAGCACGGCGACGACTATCGTCTCACCGGCGAAAAAATGTGGATTTCGCTGGCCGATGTCGCCGACAACTTTCTCGTGTTCGCCTGGTCGGATCTCGACAAGAAGAAGGAGCGCGATCCGTCCGGCATCACGGCGTTCATCGTCGAGCGCGGCTTCAAGGGCTTTTCAAGCGGCACGCTGAAAGAGAAGTGGGGCATCCTCGCCGGCAATACCGGTTATTTCAAGATGGAGGACGTCGAGGTGCCCGAGAGTAACGTGCTCGGGCGTCCGGGCGAAGGCTTCAAGATCGCGATGTTCGCGCTCGACCAGGGGCGCTACACTGTTGCGGCCGGCGCCACCGGGCTCATTCGCGCGTGCCGCGATGCGAGCAGCAAGTACGCCGTCGAACGAAAGACCTTCGGCCAGGCCATCGGAGAGCATCAGCTCGTCAAGCAGATGATCGCCAACATGGAATCGGACTACCAGGTGTCGCGGCTGCTCTGGCTGCGCGCGGGATTTCTCAAGAACATCGGTCGGCGGAACACGCGTGAGACAGGCCTGGCCAAGTGGTATTCCACGGTCGCGTCGGAACGCGCCGCAGGCGATGCCGTGCAGGTGCACGGCGCCAACGGGTACTCGGACGAGTACCCGGTCGGCCGGTTTTATCGCAACTGCAAAGGCGCGGTCATCTACGAGGGCACGCGCGAAGTGCATACCGTGATGCAGGCCGACTACGTGCTCGGATATCGGCAGGACCGGCCCACCCGTTGCGAGCTCCCGCCAATGCAGACGCCCGCCGCCGCGGAGTAAATGGACACCGACCTCTCGCTCGAGTTCCTCCGTGTGGTAGAGCAGGCTGCGATCGCCTGCGCACAGACGATGGGTCAGGGCGATAGTCACAAGTCCGACGCAGCGGCCGTCTCGGCGATGCGCCGGGAGCTGGATAGCGTGCCCATCGACGGCACCATCGTCATTGGCGAGGGCGAGCGAGACGAGGCGCCAATGCTCTTCATCGGCGAGAAGGTGGGCGTGGCCAACGTCGTCACCGGGCGCCGCGGGCTTGGCGCGCCGCTGGTCGACATCGCTGTCGATCCGCTCGAGGGCACGAATCTCTGCTCGACCGGCGCGCCCGGGGCGATCGCCGTGCTGGCGGCCTCGGAAAAGGGCGGCCTCCTCCATGCCCCCGATCTCTACATGGAGAAGCTCATCGTCCCCTCACCCTGCCGGGATTTCGTGGACCTGGACGCGCCCGTCGCGGACAATCTGCGGGGCATCGCGAGCTCCCTCAGCCGTGACGTCGACGACCTCGTCATCACGGTGCTCGATCGGCCGCGGCACGCGCAGCTCATCGCCGACATCCGTGCAACGGGCGCACGCATCAAGCTGATTGGCGATGGCGATCTGTCCGCGGCCATCGTTGCCGCCGTTGCGGGAACCGGCGTGCACGCGGTGATGGGCACGGGCGGGGCGCCGGAAGGCGTCCTCACCGCGGTTGCGATGCGATGCCTCAACGGCGAAATCTTTGCGCGACTCGTCGTACGGACGCCGGAAGACGAGGAGCGCTGCCGCGCCATGGGCATCACGGATTTGCGCCGCGTCTACAGGTCCGCAGACCTGGCCCCCGGCACGCATCTGATCTTCGCGGCGACCGGCGTCACGGAGGGCGCGCTCATGAAGGGCGTCCGCTTTTTCAGGGACGGCACCAGAACGGCCTCGCTCGTCATGCAGACCGAGCCCCGGCAGATCCGCTTCATCGATTCCATCCACGTCACCGGCGCCGACGACACCCCGATTCGTTTCTGAGCGCATGACCTCCGTGTACGGCCCGCCTGGCCGGCAAGACGACGCCGGGACAGGGCCGGAGCTTCGGCTCTGGCGCCGCAATCTCATCGCGTTGACCGCCGCCGTCTTCATCGGCTTCGCGGGCTTTACGCTCGTGATGCCGTTTCTTCCCATCTACATCCAGCAGATGGGCGTGCAGGATGTCGGTGCGATTGCGGCGTGGACCGGGCTCTCGCTCGGCATCACGCCGGCGATGACGGCGCTTCTGGCGCCGCTGTGGGGCCGGTTCGCGGATCGGTTCGGCCGCAAGTTCATGGTTGGCCGGTCGCTCGTGAGCTTCGTGATCCTGATGGCCGCGATGGGCTACGCGACCCAGCCGTGGCACATCTTCGCGCTGCGGGTCGCACAGGGGTTCTTCGCCGGCTACGGTGCGCTCTGCCTGACGATGGCCGCGGAGTCGGCACCGCCCGGCCGGATGGCACAGTCGATTGGCCTCGTGCAGACGGCGCAGCGGCTCGGCCCCGCGCTCGGGCCGGTCATCGGCGGGGCCGTGGCGGGTGCTGTCGGCCTGCGCGCGACGTTCCTGGTGACGGCCGGGTTCTATCTGATCGCGTTCATCCTCCTGCTGGTCGTCTACGTGGAACGGCCGTTGGGGCGTGCCGGACGTCCCGCGGATCCGTCGCGCGCCGAGCGCGTGACGTTCACGAACGTGCTGGCCTTCGAGAACTTCCTGCTCCTCATGGCAGTGATCTTCGGATTCCAATTCGTCGATCGCAGCCTCGGACCCGTGGTGCCGCTCCATCTGGCCGCGCTCGGTGTGTCTGACGCGCGCGTCGCGATCACGTCGGGCCTCATTTTCACCGTGCTGGCGTGCACGGCGGCGCTCGGCCATCATTGGTGCGCCGGTCTCCTCGATCGCTGGGGCGGCCGGCGAACACTGGCGCGTGCATCGCTTGTTGCGGCGGCGGGCGCCGTGCTGATGGCGATGGCCGCGGAGACGTGGCTCTTCACGGCGGCAGTCGCCGCGTTCGGTCTCGGGATTGGCGTGGCGATGACGGCGGCCTACACGAGTGCTGCCGGTGCTATTCCCGAATCGGTGCGTGCGACCGGCTTCGGGTTCCTGACGAGCGCCTCGCTCATCGGGATGGCGGTGAGCCCCATGGTGGCGGGGCTCATCGCGCACGCGGGGATCCGTTTCGTGTTTCTCGTGGACGCCGTCATGCTCGTGGCCTTCGGCGTCGGGGTGCAGCGCGTGATGGAGGAGCGTCCGCTGGAGACGACCGGCCCGGCGATGGAGGATGCATGAGGCCGCTGGCCCTTGCGGGCCACGGATACGATGGCCACGGATCCGCACGGACTAAGACTCGCCACGGATCGACACGGATCAATCAGGCCTTGCGCACAAGGAGGCCGAGAACGCAGAACCGATCCAACGCAGAGCACGCTGAGATCGCGGAGGATCAAAAGCACTCTGCGGCGTGCTCCGCGCTTGATCCGCCTCTGCGGGTTCCGCCAAGCGAATGCGCCATTCTTGAAGTCATCTACCTAAGCGGACTCTGGGACTATTCGGCGTCTTTCTTCTTGTGTTTCCGCTCGCGCCACGGCCGACGGAGCTTGTCTTCGTGTCGCCCACCTGTCTGACGGGGCAGCGGAACGCGCGGCAAACGTCGCGGTTTTCGTACTGGTGGGCGCTTGGCCATAGGGTGACGCTTCTCGCGCGAGGTCCAGACTACTGTCAATCGGGCGAAGATCTGCCATGATCCTCCTGTGACGCGGCTTCGAATCGACCGGACGCGCCCGCTCGGGCCACAGTTGCGCGACGCGATTTCCGCCATCCGCGCGGGAGTCGTCGTCGCCGTGCCGACCGACACGCTGTACGGGCTGGCCGCGGATCCGCGCTCAACGGCGGCCGTGGAGGCGATTTTCTCTCTGAAGGGCCGCGCGCCCGAGAAGGGCCTGCCGCTCATCGCGTCCGATGTCGAGCAGGTCGAGGCCTTTGCGGAGATGGGCCCGGCCGCGCGTCGGGTTGCGGAGGCCTTCTGGCCGGGGCCGCTGACGCTCCTGCTGCGTTCGAACGTGGCCTTTGCCCCCAACGTGTGTGGGGATGACGGAGTGGTCGCGGTCCGTGTGCCAGACGATGCGGTTGCGCGTGCGTTGGCTCGAGGCGCCGGACAGGTCCTGACCGCCACCAGCGCGAATCGAAGCGGCCAGCCCGCGTCTGCCGATCCCGATGTGGTCGCAACAGTGCTCCCAGAGTTGCCGGTGCTGATCGATGCCGGACCATGCCCCGGCGGGGCGCCGTCAACGATTGTCGATCTCCGCGACGAGCCACGGCTGGTGCGTGATGGGGCGGTCCCGTGGGGGCGCGTGCTAGAATTTTTGGGTTCCCCTCGTGTCAGCGACCGCCGCGCCCGCCCATGATCCTCCCGGTTGTTGCGTGCCCTGAAGACGTCCGGTTTGATGGCTACTCGAACTGCTGACTCTCGTGCAGAGCGCGTCGCGCTCGTGGGTCTTATTGCCGGCTCCGAGCGCCGGCACGCCGCCGAGCAATCATTCGACGAGCTGGCGGGTCTGGCTAACGCGGCCGGGGGACGCGTCGTGCTGCGCGTCTCGCAGGAAAGGCCGCGGCCGGACCCGGCCACGTTCCTGGGACGCGGCAAGCTCGAGTTCCTCGCCGCCGCCTGCGTCGAAGCCGACGTCGACGCGGTCATCTTCGACAACGAGCTCTCGCCGGCACAACTCCGCGAGATCGAAGCCCGGGTCGGACGTAAGGTCATCGACCGCACCCAGCTGATTCTCGACATCTTTGCGCGGCGCGCGCGGACGCGTGAAGGGAAGTGGCAGGTCGAGCTCGCACAGCTCGAATACCTGCTGCCGCGTCTAGTCGGATCGGCGCTGGCGCTCTCGCGCCTTGGCGGCGGCATCGGCACCAGGGGCCCGGGCGAAACGAAGCTCGAGACCGATCGCCGCCGGATTCGTGTCCGCATCCAGCAGATTCGACGATCGATCGACGAGGTGCGTCGGCGTCGTGCGCAGCTCCGAGAACGGCGCCACAAACAGGCCGTGCCCACCGTGGCCCTCGTCGGCTACACGAACGCCGGCAAGACGACCTTGTTCAACCTGCTGACGCGAGAGGGCGCGCCCGCCGAGGATGCGCTCTTCGTGACCCTCGATCCGCTGGTCCGCCGTGTGCGGTTGCCCGATCGGCGCGATCTGCTCGTGTCCGACACGGTGGGGTTCATCGACCGGCTCCCACATGCGCTCGTCGCCGCGTTTCGTGCCACGCTGGAGGAGGTGGCCGAAGCCGATCTCGTCCTGCACGTCATCGACGCGGCCAGTCTCGATCGCGACAGGCGCGTGGCAGCCGTCGAGCGCGTGTTGACCGACGTTGACGCCGCAGACGTCCCGCGCATCGACGTCTACAACAAATGCGATCTGCTCGGGCCCGACGAGATGCGCCGGCTGCAGGCGCAGGCGCCGGACGCGCTCTTCTTGTCCGCGAAGACTGGCGAAGGGCGCGACGATCTGCTCGAGACCGTTGCCGCGCGCGTCTCCCTCGACGTTTTGCGCACCACGCTGACCTTCGACCCTCGGGAACCGGAGTCGCGCGCGACCGTGGCGCGCCTGTACCGAGACGTACGCGTCCTCCAGCACGTGGAGACGACCGAGCAGATTTCGCTCGAGGTCGAGGCGCCGCGGCGGCTGCTTGGGCGGCTGTCGACGCCTCCCACGCGGAGGACGGACTGATGCGCCGGCTTCTGGTCGCGCTGCTCGTCGCCGGCGCGTTGTCTGGATGTGCGCCGAAAGTACCTCCGGTGGCGCCAGGTGGCCCGCGATTTCCGGAATTCGTGTTTCCGACGCCCACATCAAGCGTGCCGTCGAGCGAGGCGTCGAAGCAGCGGGACGCGTGGAACACATTGCAGACCGGCAATATCGGCAGCGCTGAACGGCAGTTCAATCAGCTCCTTCGCCGCGCGCCGGGAAACGCGTCGGTCGTGGCCGGCCTCGGATACGTGGCGCTGGCCAAGCGTGAGTTGTCGCAGGCGCGTTGCCCGCTTCGATCATGCGATTGGCCTGCAACCGTCGCTGGCTCCGGCCATGGTCGGCAAGGGACTCGCGCTTGTCGAGCTCGGACGCGCCGGCGATGCAATCGGCAATTTCGAGGCGGCGCAGAAGTCGGATCCGGCGCTCAACCTGACTGGCCGAATCGAGGCGCTGCGCTTCCGCGCCGTCGACGACTCGGTATCTCACGCCCGCGCGGCGGTGGCTGCCGGGAAACTGGACGAGGCCCGCGACGCTTACGGGCAGGCGCTTGCCGCGTCGCCCGATAGCGCGCTCCTGCTGCGTGAGTTGGCCATCGTCGAGCGGAAGGCTGGCCAGCCGGCGGCGGCCCGCGCGCACCTGGAGCGCGCCGTTTCGGTTGATCCGCGCGACCGCCTCACCCAGATCGCTCTGGCCGAGCTCTTCGAATTGGAGGCCGACTTCGACGCGGCGGTCCGCGCATACCAGGCGGCCCAGGCGATCGAAGCCAGTCCCGACATCGAGGCGCGGCTTGCGGCTGTGCGCGAGCGGGCCGACCTGGTGAAGCTGCCCGGTGAATTTCGTGCCATTCCGACACTTGGGTCGGTGACGAGAGGGGATCTGGCTGCGCTCGTCGGTGTCCGTCTGTCGGCGCTCCTCCGGTCCGCTCCGGAGCGGCCAGCCGCCCTCGTCATGGATGTCCGGCGCCACTGGGCCGCCCCCTGGATCACGGCCGTGCTGCGCGCCGGCGTCATGGAGCCGTTCCCGAACCATACGTTCCAGCCGGAGGCGCCCCTGCGGCGGGTCGATCTGGCCGCCGCCATCTCACGGGTGCTCGATCTGATCATCGCGAAGGAGCCGACCCGCGAAGGGCGCTGGTCCGATGCGCCGGCGCCACTGGTCGATCTGCCGGAGTCACATCCAGCGTACCGCGACGTGAGCCGCGCCCTCGCCGCACGCGTCTTCGATGTGCCGCCGAACCGCGCGTTCGAACCGACACGCGTGGTCTCGGGCGCCGAGGCCCAGGACGCAGTATCGCGGCTCGAACGGTTGTCCGGCGCGAATCCCCGGGGCAACGTGCGATGAGCATGGCCGCGCTCACGATCGCGAATCAGCTGACGCTGCTCCGGATGCTGCTGATTCCGGCGTTCGTGATCCTGATCGTCTACGGGGAGCTCGGGTGGGCCCTGGTGACGTTTCTCGTCGCGGGCATCACCGATGCGCTCGATGGGCTCATCGCGCGCCGGGCGGGGCAGAAGACGACCCTGGGCGCGTGGTTGGATCCGATGGCCGACAAGCTGCTTCTCGTCAGCACCTTTGTCGTCCTCACCCTTCCAGGTCTCGGGTTGGTGAGCCGGATCCCCGTGTGGTTGACCGTGCTCATCATCAGCCGGGACATCGCCATCATCCTGACAGTGACAATCGTCAACCTGGCACTGGGCCCTCGGACGTTCCGGCCCTCGATGCTCGGCAAGGCCGCCACGGCGGTCTATATCTTCACCGGGCTGGTCTTCCTCGGCGTGAACTACCTCGGCCGACCGTCCCGGATCACCGATGCCTGCGTCTATCTGTCATTGGCCATTACGGTTCTGTCGGCGCTGCACTACATCCGGCACGCGGCAAAGATCATCAACGAGGCCACGTAGCACCACGACCGGGGCTTCGCCGGCCGGGTAGCCGCTAGTCTTCGCGCAATGCAGCCGTTGGTTCCAGTCGAGAGGCACGCAGCGCAGGCACGTAGCTCGCCAGCATCGCGACCGCCGCAAGGGCTGCCGCGGCGGCGACGAGTGTCGCCGGATCGCCGGGCTCCAATCCGAACAGCAGCGCGGCAGCCGCGCGCGCGGCCACGACAGCTATCACGAGCCCGATGATTACGCCGGAGGCCAGCAAGAGGGTCGCTTCGCGCATGACCATCCCGATCACGTCGCGGCGCGTCGCGCCCAGCGCCATACGGATGCCGATCTCGTTCCTGCGGCGCGCGACCATATAGGACATGACGCCATAGAGACCGATGGTCGCGAGCAGCCCGGCGAGCGCGCCAAAGAACCCAGACAGCATCGCCATCAACCGCTCGCGCAGCAGCGAATCGTGAATCTGTGAGGTGAGCGTGTGGAAGGTTACGAGGACGCGTGGGTTGGCATCTGAAACGACTCGCTTGACCGATGCCGTCAGCCCGGTCATTGTCTCGGCCGATCGAATCACGATCGTCTGCGACGCGTCCCGCTCCCGATCCTGGCTCGCGGCAAAAAATGCAATCGGGCCGAAGTCCGTCCGCAGGTCACGGTATTTGGTGTCCGCCACGAGTCCCACGATCTGGTACGTCGGCCTCGGCTCGCCAGGAGCCGCCTCGATCTGGAACGTCCGACCCAGTGGTTCCCTCGTGCCGAAGAACGCGCGTGCGAAGGATTGGTTGACGATCGCGACCGCAGGCGACGAGGGCGTGTCGTTATCGCTGAAGTCCCGTCCCGCCAGAATCGGCGTGCCCATGGTCCGGAAGAATCCGCCGCTGACCTGATTGAGATTTGGATACTTCTCTTGGACCACACCATCGACGCGGATTGTTTCATTCCAGCCTGATTCGCTGATCGGTACTATGAACACCGAGGCCGCGGCCAGTACTTCGTGGATCCGGCGAATGCGTTCGAGAAGATCGTATTGGAACGCCACTTGGCGCTCTTCCGAGATACCAGCCCCGCGGAGATCCAGGTCCGTCACGAGCACTCCGTCGTCTCGAAAGCCCAGGTCGACGGTCATCAGGTTCTGTAGCGTTCGAACGAACAGCAGCGCGCCAACGACAAGCACCAGCGAGAGTGCGACCTGTGCCACTACGAGGCCGCGCCGTAATCCGAACCGCTCGCGACTGTCGGTCGTGCCACGGCTACTGGATTTCAAGACCGAGCCAGGGGCCGCGCGAGTGGCGCGCATGGCCGGGGTCAGCCCGAAGAGCAAGCACGCCGCAACCGCCAGCGCCGTCGTGAATCCGAGCACACGCCAGCCCGCAGCCAGGTCGACGACGACGGCATCGCCTAGAAACGACACGAGGAACTGACTGAGTGTTTGTGCCAGCATGATGCCAAGCCCGGCGCCGCCCGCGGCCAGGAGGAGGCTCTCGGCCACGAACTGTCGCACGATCCGAAGTCGCGACGCGCCGATGGCAAGGCGAACTGCGACCTCTCGTTCGCGGGCGGTCGCGCGCGCGAGCATCAGGTTGGCGAGGTTGGCGCAGGCGATCAACAGCACGAGACCAGCGGTCGCCAGCAGCAGCCAGAGCGGGGTCTCGTAGCTGCGGCGAAGGTTCGATACACCCGTTCCGGCAGGATAAGCAGCGAGCCTGAACCGCAGGTAGTTCTTCGCGCTTCTGGGAATGTAGGTCGGCGAAACCGGTACCGGCGAAGATCCCTGGAGAGATGGCGCTCAGTTGCGCCGACGCTTGCTCGATCGTCCAACCTGGCCTGAGGCGGCCCATGACGCCAAGCCACCAGTCGCTTCGGCGGTCCAACTTGCTTCGCAGACCCCGGATGATGGGCTCGGCGCAAAGAGGGACCGCCACGTCGAAGCGGCTGCCGACCTCGACGCCGAAGAAGGCGGCTGGCGAGACGCCGACGATCGGAAGTGGATGGCCGTCGAGTCGAATGCTGCGTCCGATGACGCCGGCATCGCCCCCGTACTGACGCTGCCAGAACGCGTAGCTCAGGACCGCCCCGGGTGACGAGCACCCCCGATAGTCGTCCGCTCGAGTGAAGAGCCGGCCGAGCACGGGTGACACGCCGAGCGTCGGAAAGAAGTCGCCCCCGGCCCAGAGGCCTCGCGCCGGACGCGACTCGCCGCCGGAAGCCAGCTCGAAGTCGGCCTCGCCCCACGCGAAAACACTCGAGAACCCGCGCTGTCCATCGCGAATGTGCTCCCAGAGAAGATTGGTGAGCATCGGGTGAGGGCCGGTGAACTTTCCAGACCGGTCGCGATTGTCGTTGCCGACGCGTACCTCGAAGAGCTGCTGGGGATCCTTTACTGGCAAGGTCCGCAGGCGCACCGCATCGATCAGCTGAAAGATGGCAGTGTTGGCGCCGATGCCCAGGGCAAGTGACAGGATCGCCACGAGAGCGAAGCCGGGGTTCAAGCGAAGCAGCCGCGCGCCGTACCTCAGATCACGCCAGGCGCTCTCCATCAGGCCAATGGGATTGAGCTGATCAAATTGTTGATGGACGGTCGTCGTACTGCCGAAGTCGCGGCGCGCCCGTCGCCCGGCCTCCTCTGGCCGCTCGCCGCGGTCGGTGCGAAGCCGGGCCTCTTCCGCGAGATGAAAGCGAATCTCCTCGTCCAGATCAGCGTCCGAGGCGACGCGGCCGCGAAACAGGCGCTGCAGCCAGGGCATGGCGGTCCTCCTCCTTGGGGGGCCGAACTCCCGCTCGGCGCCGTTATCGCGTCAGGCAGGATCCAGGATCCGGGCAATGGCGCCAGTGAGCTGCGCCCAGCGGGATCGCTCGGCGGCGAGCTGTTTCTTCCCCGCCGCCGTGAGGTTGTAGTACCTGGCCCGCTGATTGTTCTCGGTCACTTTCCACTCGGATCCGATCCAGCCCCGTTTTTCGAGGCGATGAAGGGCCGGATAGAGCGATCCGTGCTCGACCTGCAGGATGTCGGCGGAACCAGCCCGGATGGCTACTCCGATCCCGTGGCCGTGCTGAGGACCCCACTGAAGGGTGCGGAGGATGAGCATGTCAAGTGTCCCCTGCAACAACTCGATGCGGTTCGACGCAGGCTTGGTCGCCATCCGATTGTGGTAGAGAGTCTACTACAAATGAGGTGGACGGTCTACCCCGTATTCAAGTCTTTCTCCCCCCGCCGATTTGCTCAAGTAGGGCGGGACCGGCTCGCCCGGACACGGCGGAACTCTACTCAATGCTGGACTATTCGCAGAATTCACCGCCTCCAGGTGGCGGCCAGGGGCACTGGCCGCCAGACACCGGGACGGCACGGCCACAAGGCCCCGACGAAGTGGCCGCGGCTGGAGCCCTGCTCGAGGTGTCGCGGCTGTTCACGGCGCTCCTTCGAATGACCCGGCCGGACGTGGGGCTTCGGACGGAGCGAATCACAGCGCTCGTGGCCTTCCTGGTCCGTCGGCTCGAGGTGGAGCGCCGCTGGGAATTCGAGGTTGCAGCTCGGTTGTCTCAGCTCGGCTGCCTGGGGATCGCGCCAGACGTGCTGGAGGCGGCAGCGCGCGGCGAAAGGTTGAGCGACGAGGATCTTCGAGCGGTGGCGTCCCACCCGCTCGCAGCGCGGGACCTCCTGAGTGATGTCACCCGCCTGGAAACCGTGGCGGAAATGATTGCGCGGCAGCACGAACCGGTCGGAATCGCGGGAGGCTGGATCGAGCCGATGGTTGAGGGCCGGCTGGCCCTGGGCGGCCAGATCCTGCGCATCTGTGGCGAGTTCGATGCGCTCGTGCAGCGTGGTGCGGCAGCCAGCGACGCCGTGGCGCGACTGGCGTCGCAGCCGGCGGAGTTCGACTCGGTAATTGTGTCCCGACTTGCCAGCTGGAGTCCGGCCGCGCCGGTCGCTAGCCCTCCAGCAACTTCTTCCTGAAGTACGCGATCGTCGTCTCGAGCCCTTCCTCGACCGGCACCTTCGGCTCCCATCCAAGCAGCGTCCGCGCCCGTGTGATGTCGGGCTGCCGCACTTTCGGGTCATCGACCGGCAGCGGTTTGTAGACGATGCGGCTGGTGGACCCCGTCATCTCGATGATGCGCCGCGCCAACTCCTCGAGCGTCATCTCGCGCGGGTTCCCGATGTTCACCGGATCGTTGACCGACGAGTTCATCAGGCGGAGGATCCCGTCGACGAGATCGGTGATGTAGGTGAAGCTGCGCGTCTGATTGCCGTCGCCGAAGACCGTCACATCTTCATTGCCGAGCGCCTGCGAGATGAACGCCGGCACGGCCCGCCCATCCTTGACGCGCATGCGCGGCCCGTAGGTGTTGAAGATGCGCACGATCTTCGCGTCCAGCCCGTGATAGCGGTGGTAGGCGACGGTCATCGCCTCGGCGAAGCGCTTCGCTTCGTCGTACACGCCCCGTGGCCCGATCGGGTTCACGTTGCCCCAATAGCTTTCCTTCTGCGGATGCTCGAGCGGATCGCCGTAGACCTCGGAGGTCGAGGCCAGCACGAAGCGTGCGCCTTTGGCCTTGGCCAGGCCAAGCGCCTTGTGCGTACCGAGCGCGCCCACCTTCAGCGTCGGGATTGGCAGCTCCAGATAGTCGATCGGACTGGCGGGGCTCGCCCAGTGCAGCACGAAGTCCACCGGGCCTTCGATGTAAATGTAGTTCGTGACGTCGTGTTTGATGAACTCGAAGTCCCGGTTCCGCAAGTGCGCGATGTTCGCGACGTCGCCCGTCAGGAGATTGTCGATGCCAATCACCGAAAAGCCGCGATCGAGCAGCGTCTCGGCCAGGTGAGACCCGATGAAGCCGGCAGCGCCGGTGATGACGACCCGTTGAGCCATAAAGAAGTGCTAAAGCTAAGTAGGAAGTGCCAAGTGGAGTGGGAAGTCGACAGTGAGAAGTGGGGAGTTCAGGCGGGAGAGTGTGGGTGAGATACGAGAGTGAGCGCAACGCTGGCAGCAGTTATCACTTCTCACTTCCCACTTTTCGCTCCACTTAGCACTTCGCACTCTGCACTTAGCACTCTCAGAACGCATGTCTCTGAAAGAATCCCTTCACCACCGTCAGCCACATGATCTTGATGTCGAGTGCCACGGACCAGTTCTCGATGTAGTAGAGATCGGTACTCGATGCGCTTTTCGAGCGACGTGTTGCCGCGCCACCCGTTGACCTGGGCCCAGCCGGTCAAACCCGCGCGCACTTTGTGGCGGAGCATGTACTGCGGAATGCGCTGCTTGAACTGATCGACGAAGTAGGGCCGCTCGGGCCGCGGGCCGACAAGGGACATGTCGCCTCTGAGGACGTTCCAGAATTGCGGCAACTCATCGAGGCTCGTCCGGCGGAGGAGCCGTCCCACAGGCGTACATCGCGGGTCGTCGTCTCTCGCCCATACGGGGCCGGTCTCGGCCTCGGCATCCTGATACATCGAACGGAACTTATAGATGATGAACTGTTTGCCGTCGAGTCCCATTCGCTCCTGCCGGTACAGCACCGGACCTGGCGAGGTGCGGCGGATGAGAAGCGCGGTCAGGGCAAACGGCAGCGCAAGAAAGCTCAGGGCGGCCGAGGAAATTGCGACGTCGAGCGTCCGCTTGATGAAGCTGTTGAACCCCTGCAGCGGAACGTCGTTGACGTTGATGATCGGGATGCCGTCCAGGTCCTCGAGCCGCGCCCGGAGGGCAATCACCTGCAGGACGTCCGGCACGACCTTCACGTCGATCATTTCGCGCCCGACGACTTTCAGCAGCTCGAGCATCTGCACGTGCTCTTCCGCGGGTAGCGCGACGTACAGGTGATCGATGTGCTCGCGGTTGGCGATCTCCCCAGCCTCTTCGAGAGTGCCCAGAATCGGAAGGCCTCGATGCCCGAGATAGTCGCCGCCCGCGCGATCGTCGACGAAGCCGACCACGTGATAGCCGAGCTCGCGGTGCTCGAGTATCCGATCGGCGACGAGGCGCCCCAACTCTCCAGCGCCCGCAATGAGGATCCGCTTGAGACCGATGCCCGCGCGCCACCGGCGCTCCAGCGCCTCGCGCACCAGCTCGCGCGAGGCAAACGTCAGGAGGACATTAAAACCGAGGAAGAGCCCCCAGACGATCTGCGACACCTCGTAGGCGCCACGGTCCTTCAACTCGTCAGGTACGTAGTACGCCTGAAAATACAGGGTGGCGACGATACCGAACACGACCGCGAGGATGCTGCCGACGAAGACCGCGAAAAAATCATCGACGCGCGATCGGCCGCGACGCAAGCGATACAGCCCCTGCACGTGAAACGCAAACGGCACGAGCACGCCGATGAATGGCAGCACGTTGATGTACTGGCTGAACGGCGGGAAGCCCTTCGTGACCGGAATCAACCCGCTCTCGAATCGCACCACGTACGCCAGTACGAAGGCCGCGATGCCGAGGACCGGCATCCGAGCAGACGTACAATGCGACGAGCAGCCGGTTGTGCCGCTTTACCAACGCGTGCCCTCGGGCGCTTTCATGGTGTCTTCGATCAGACGGGTCATGGCTGTCGCGAATTTCGCGCGGCCGAAGCCTTCAGCATGCGCCCGGGCGACCGCGGGATCGAACGGCAGTCGTCGAACGGCCGCAAGGCCTTCAGCAAATGCGTCGGCGGTGGGTTCGGCGACGAGCACGCCGGTAATCCGATCGAGCACGGTTTCGCACGCGCCTCCCACACCGAGAGCGACCACCGGGCGCCCGCACGCCTGGGCCTCCACTGGAACGATGCCGAAGTCTTCTTCTCCGGGAAGGAGCACCGCGGCGGCCCGCCGATAGCAGTCCCGCACCGAGTCGTCGGGCTGAAAGCCCAGAAACTCGACCTCCGCGCCGGCCGCATGCGCTTCGAGGCGTGCGCGCTCCGGCCCCTGGCCGATCACCTTCAGCGGCATTCCGGCGAGGCGGGCGGCGTCGATGGCCACATCGATTCGCTTATAAGGCACCAAGGCAGAGACGACGAGCGCGTACCCTTCGGGCTGGCGGTCACCGGGAGTGAAGAACTCCGTGTCCGCGGGAGGGTACACCACAGCGGCCTCCCGATTATAGTATCGGCCTATCCTGCCGGCAACATAATGCGAAATAGCCACATAGCGGCTTACACGGTCGGCGGTCCGTGCATCCCAGCGCGCCATCCGCCCGAGTACCGGCCTCGCCAGCGCCGAGCCGAGTGTCCCAATCCGCGCCGGACCGAAGTACTGATCGAACTGGTCCCACGCATACCGCATCGGCGTGAAGCAGTAGCAGAGGTGTCGTGCGCCGGGCCGGGTCACGACCCCCTTGGCCGCACAGTGGCTGGTACTGATCACCAAATCCACATCGTCCAGATCGAGCAGTTCCACGGCGAGGGGGAAGAGCGGCAGGCAGTAACGGTATACGTGGCGGATGCCCGGCAGATGCGACAGGGGTGACGCCCGGATCCGGTGCGCCGCGATGGTCGACGAGACGGTCCCTGGCACGTGGACGATGGTGAAGATGTCAGCGTCCGGTTGAAGGTCGCAGACCACTTCGAGCGCCCGCTCGCCGCCGCGCATCCCGGTCAGCCAGTCGTGGACGAGTGCCACCCGCGTCATTGACGCGCGACCTCGTCGTAAATCTCACGGACGCGCCGCACCGAGCGCTCCCACGAAAACTCCCGGGCCCGAGCCAGACCCCGCGCCCGCAGGTCGGCGCGCAGCGCGGGATCGATGATGACCCGGCGTATACCGTCGGCGATGGCGTCTGCATCGTACGGATCGACGAACAACGCCGCGTCCCCCATCACCTCGGGCAGCGACGAGACGTTCGATGTCACGACCGGTGTTCCACACGCCATGGCCTCGAGCGGCGGCAGCCCGAAGCCTTCGTACAGGGATGGAAACACGAATACCGCCGCCAGCCTGTACACTGCCGCGAGCGTCTCGTCGGGGAGAAATCCGAGGAAGCGGACGTACTTGTGCAGGTTGTAGCGATGCACCGCGCGCCTGAGCACCGCGTACTTCGAGATGTCGTCGCCGATGACCACCAGCTTCAAGTGGTCGAGCCCTGACTGCCGAACGACCTGAAATGCGTCGATGAGCCGCTCCACGTTCTTGTGCGGCTTGACCGTGCCGACATACAACGCGAAGTCGCCCTGGAGTTGATATCGCTCGGCCACGGCCTGCACGGCCTCCTCGGGCGGCGCCGTCAGGAAGCGTTCGTCGATCGCGTTGTGGATGACGGTCACCTTCTCGGGCGGTACATTGAAGAACTCGAGGATGTCCCGCTTCGAGGCTTCCGAAACCGTGAGCACGCGATCGGAGCGCCTCGCCGCCGCGCCCATCTGTGCGCGGGCATAGGCGAGCGCACCACGCTTGGGCAGGTACTGTGGGAACCGAAGGTGAATGCAGTCGTGAATCGTGACGACCGACCGGCAGTGGGTGAGCGGCGGTAAGACGTAATGCGGTTCGTGAAACACGTTGGTGCGCGTGCGCACGAGTGTCCACGGCACGGAAAACTGTTCGCGGACCGAGTACCGGCTTCGACGAGTCGACCACCACGCGGAAGTTGTCGCCCAGCGAGAGACCGAGCTCCCGGTCGCGCTCCTGGCAGATGAGCACGTACTCCGTCTGCCGATCGAGCCGGGCGAGCTGGCGAAGGAGGTTCCGGATGTAGGTGCCGATGCCGAAGTCGTGAAGCTTTCGGGCATCAATCGCAACGCGCACGCCGTAAATCATACTTCGTCGGCGACGCAGCTCTTTCGCCTACGAGGCGCTCTCCTGGTCTCCTGAAGAAGACCCGAATCACGACTTCACAGAAGATGAGATCGTGAGAGTTGAGCGTTCAGCATAATAAGGTCTCCTGATCTCTCGACCTCCTGTTCAGGCTGACCTCCCCGTCCATCGTAGATAGCGCTCCAGAACCGGAGCCCACATTGGGAGGTGCTTGCGGTAGAAGGCCAGGTGGCTCCGATCCCACGCATGGCGCGTCCGCCCCTCGGCACCCTTGCCGGATCGCCCCCGGCGATGGATGATCTCCGCTACGGGGGAGAAGACCACGTGCCGGCCCCGCGCCCTCACGGCGGCACAAAAGTCGACGTCCTCCATGTAGAGAAAATAGCGCTCGTCGAATAGCCCCGCCGCCTCCGCGTCGGATCGGTGAACGAGCAGGCACGCACCTGTCACCCAATGCACGTGACGCTCCCGAACGGTCTGACGCTCAATCCAGCGTCTCGCCGCGCCGCTTCCACGGGCATCCAGCGCGAGCAGGGCCTTCCGGGCGCCCTCGCGCCACGGATTCACCGGGCCGCCAATGGACAGCTCCGCGCGACCATCGGCGTCGACGATGCGCGGGGCGAGAATCGCGGCGCGTGGAAGTTGAGCCAACCGCTCGACGAGACGATCGATCGCGCCGGCCGGAACGCGGGTGTCGGGGTTCAGCAGCAGCAGCGTGTCGGCGTCGGTTGCGCGGATCCCCAGGTTGTTCGCCTTTGCGAAGCCAAGGTTTCCTCCGGCGTCGATGACACGAACGTGAGGGAATCGGTCGCGAGCGAGCGCGCCGGCGCCGTCGGTCGAAGCGTTATCGACCACGACGATCTCGTGCGGGGTACGAGGCGGCGCGCTCGTCAGCGACTCGAGTGTCTCAGCCAGGTCGTCTCGCGCGTTGAACGCGACGATGATGATCGCCAGGTGCGTCACGGCCGTGCCGCCTCTTCGAGGACGGCAAGCACCGAGGCGGCCGCAGCGGGCCAACGATAACGAGCGAGGACGGCTGGCGCGGCCCGCAGAACGGCGCGTCTCGCGGGGCTCTCCATGTCGAGCACCGCCGCGATGGCATCGGCGACCCGGTGCGGCTCGGGTCGATCGACGAACAGCGCCGCGTCGCCGAGCGCCTCGCGCGCAATCGCGGTGTCGAGCACGACCGGGGGCACACCGGCGGCCAGGGCCTCGAGCGGTGTCAGCCCCAGCCCCTCATACTCAGACAGGAACGCGAACGCTGAGGCCCGCGCATAGAGCGCCGCCAACTCGTCGTCCGGCACCCACGCTCGCAGCCGGATCCGATCCGCGAAGGGAGATCCGCCCGCCAGGGCGGCGATGTTCTGTGGTGGGTGCGTCCGGTCGCTACCCACGATCTCGAGGCGCAGAGCGGGCTCCCGGCCGGCGAGCTCGAAGAAGGCGTGGATGAGCACCGGCACGTGACGGCGATTGAAGATCGTGCCCACGAACAGCACCAGTCGGTCTCGTCCGCGTGTGTCGCCATCGACCTGGGTTGGCGCGATCCCGAGGGGCACGACCCGAATGTGACTGGCGGGGACGCGAAGGTGCCGGACAATCTCATCGCGCGAAAAGGCTGAAATCGTGATCACTCTTGCCGCGCGTTCCGCCGACCAGCGCGCGAGCAGGCGACGCCGTGTGCCTTCGCGCCAGCGAAACCACTCCGGATGCGCGGCAAACGAGACATCGTGAATCGCGACCACGAATGGAACCGCCGCCAGCATCGGAGCCGTGTAGCCTGGCGCGAAGAACACGTTCGGTCGATCGCGTCGAACCGCCAGGGCGAGCGACTGCTGTTCCCACCGCGTTCCGCCGCTCCCGGGCACCCGCACGACCTCGCCGGGAAGCTCGGGCGGGAGGGCGATGCGGGCATCGGGCGAGTACACCGTGTAGCTGTGCCGGCGAGCCGCGGGAGAGATGGCCCACTCCTGCAGCACCCGCTGCAGGAACCGGCCGACGCCGGTGACGTGGCCACGGAGCTCGCGGCCGTCAATGCCGATGTGCATCGTGTCGCCCTGGCGCGAGAATGCGCGCATACGCCTCGCGAAGCGTCCGCGCGGCGGAATCCCAGGTAAACGTGGCCGCGCGCACGAGGCCCCGGCGTCGCAGATCTTCGGCTCGCTCCGGCGAATCAAGAACGGCGCGGATCGCGGCGGCAAGGCCGCGCCGGTCTTCCGCGCCGACCAGCACGCCGGCGTCGCCCACTACCTCCGGCAGCGCTCCAGCGGTCGAGGCGATGACGGGAACGCCGAGGGCCATGGCCTCGAGCACCGGCAGCCCGAACCCTTCGTGATGGGAGGGCAGCACGAGCACCCGTGCGCCTTCATACAGCGCGCGACGCGCCTCGGCTCCCACGTACCCCGCGTAGTCGACGTGCGCGGCGAGCGGTGGGCGCTGCAGCCGCGCAATCCAGTCCTCCGATCCCGGTCGCGCTCCTCCAGCAATGCGCAGCCGGGGCAGTGGATGGCCGTCGGCGAGCAACTGCTCCCAGGCATCCAGTAACGCCCCGAGGTTCTTCCGCGGCTCGAGCGTGCCCACGAACAGCACGTATCCGTCCTTTGGGGGGAGCCGGTCGACCGGCAGGCCGATCCAGCCCGGCAGTCCTGGCCGGCATATCAGCAGGCGGTCATCGCTCACCCCGAGGCTCGCCCGGACCGAGGCCGCAGTATCGGTCGAGTTGACGACCACGAGAGCCGCGCGCGAGACATGGCGGTGGACGAGCGCGGGATAGTCGCGGTGAACTTCGCCGCTCGTGCGGTCGGGGTGCGCCATGAAATCGAGATCGTGCACCGTGACGACCTGTCGCGCGTCCCGGGCGGGCAGCATCAACGGGTGAAGGGCATGCGCAATGTCCACGCCTCCAGCCAGGGTCTCGATGGGCGGCCACTCGAGACGGTGCCACGCCCAATTGAGGATTCGCACCGGTACACGGCGATCGACCACCTCGGTTCCGGGCCAGGAGGTGAGACCAGGGTCCGGACGATCGGACCAGGAGCTGGTGAAGAGCGTCAGGCGGTCGGCTGGCGTGGCGGCGCGGGCGAGGGCCGCGGCGAGCTCGTGCGCATATTCGCCGACGCCGGTCCGATCGCGGAGCGCGGGTCGGTAGTCGAGCAGGATGTGCACGGCCGCCAGAGGCTAACAGGGCGCCCGGCAGTACACAACCCCCTGCCTCGAGCGGACGGAAGTCCTTGTGAGTCAATATGTTGACAGGTTTTGTAAGGGTATGCTAACGTTCCGGGTTTTGGTGCGCTGGCCAGGGGCGCAGCTGGATATGACCGATGGGCGCCAGTAATGCGCCTGTTGGACACACGGAGGACGTCATGGCGCACGACAACGCGCCTGACGCACCTGAAACGGCGGGGCGCGCGGCAAGAGGCCCCAGGGAGTCGATCGGCAGATGAAGATCGCCGTGGTCGGTACGGGCTATGTCGGCCTTGTCGTCGGAGCGTGCATGGCCGAAACGGGCAATGACGTCATCTGCGTCGACAAGATCGACTCGAAGGTTCGCATGTTGCGCCGCGGGCGGATGCCCATCTACGAACCCGGGCTCGAGGAGCTCGTCCAGAAGAACACGAAGCGAAAACGCCTGTCGTTTTCGACCCAGCTTGCGCGTGCCGTCCGGGCGTCGGAAATCATCTTCATCGCCGTGGGCACGCCACAGGGCGAGGACGGCTCCGCGGACCTGCGCCATGTGCTCGACGTGGCGAAAGAGATTGCGCGGGCGATGAACGGCTACAAGGTCATCGTCGACAAGAGCACTGTGCCGGTTGGCACGGCCGCCCGGGTGCGCGACATCATCCGCCGCGAGACGACGCATCCCTTCAGCGTCGTCAGCAACCCCGAGTTCCTGAAGCAGGGGGCGGCGGTGGACGACTTCCTGCGGCCGGACCGGGTCGTCATCGGGGCGGAAGACGACAAGGCGCGGCACGTCATGGAGGAGCTCTATGCACCCTTCACGCGCACGGGCGCGCCGGTGATGATCATGGACTGCGCGAGCGCCGAGCTGTGTAGGTACGCGGCCAATGCGATGCTCGCGACCAAGATTTCCTTCATGAACGAGGTGGCCAACGTCTGCGAGCTCTTCGGCGCCGACGTGGACGACGTGCGGCGGGCAGTCGGATCCGACAAGCGCATCGGCTCGTCGTTTCTGTTTCCCGGCGTCGGTTACGGTGGCAGTTGTTTTCCGAAGGACGTCAAGGCGATCCTCCACTTCTCGGGAAATCAGGGCTACGACTTCCGGATTCTGAAAGCCGTGGAGGCGGTCAATCAGCGTCAGAAGGGCCGACTCGTCGAGAAGATGCAGACGCACTTCGGCACGCTGAAAGGGAAGACTATCGCGCTCTGGGGCCTTGCGTTCAAGCCGCGCACAGATGACATGCGCGAGGCGCCCGCCATCACGATTGTCGAGAAGCTGGTCGCGGCGGGGGCCCGGGTCCAGGCGTTCGACCCGGAAGCGATGAAGGTGGCGAAGGGGCTGTTCGGGTCGAAGGTCGTGCTCGCCGACAAGAGCTACGACGCCTTGAAGGGCGCCGACGCGCTGGCGGTCATCACCGAATGGAACGAGTTCCGGGAGCCGGACTTCGCACGGATGCGGAAGCTGCTCCGGACGCCCGTGATTTTCGATGGTCGCAACATCTATCGCCCCGCCGTGATGAAGGAACAAGGCTTCACCTATTACGCAATCGGACGCTGATGCACCGCTTCACGGAGTGAACGCCCTTCTTCGCCTGCTTCGCTACTCGGCCCCGTATCGCCTGCGGCTCGGTTGGGCGATCCTGGCGATGCTCGTGTACGCAGGCGCCTCCGCCGGCCACGCCTACCTGATCAAACCGATTCTCGACCACGTCCTGCCGCGCCAGGAACAGGTCAGCCAGGTGGCCTGGGCCATCGTCGTCCTGTATCTGCTCAAAGGCGTCGGCGGATACTTTTCCGATTACCTCATGGCCGACGTGGGGCAGCGGGTGGTGCGCGACATTCGTGACGGCCTGCACGCGCACATGCTGCGTCAGTCGGCCAGCTTCTTCGCGCGCAGAACCACGGGCCAGCTGCTCTCGCGGCTGACCAACGACGTCGGGCAACTGCAGCACGTCGTCTCCGAAACCATCGGGGACCTGCTGCAGGAAGGCCTTGCCGTCGTCGCCTACGCGGCGCTGCTCTTCTACTACGACGCGCGCCTGGCGCTGGTGTGCCTCACCGGCGCACCGGTGATCGTGTATCCGCTGGCGCAGCTCGGGAGACGCCTCAGGAAGACCACGCGGCGCAGTCAGGAGGCGCTCGAGCACCTGTCGCACGTGGCGGGCGAATCGTTTGTCGGGCACCGCATCGTGAAAGCGTTCGGCGCCGAGGCGCGCGAGGCCGAAAAGTTCCGCTCGGCGTCGGCAAGTCTCCATCGCACCAACATGACCGTGACCCGCCTGGTGTCGGTGCTCCCTCCGACGATGGAACTGCTGGGCGCGCTGGCGATTGCGGGCGCGCTCGTGTACGGCAGCCAGCAGATCGCTCGCGGGCGCCTGACGCCGGGCGAGTTCACGGCCTTCATCGCGGCGCTCATGCTCATGTACGGCCCCATCAAGAAGCTCAGTCGCGTGAACGCCAGTATTCAGCAGGCGATCGCGGCGGCCGAGCGCATCTTCGACGTCATGGACCATGACACCGAGGTCCGCGAGCGTCCCGGGGCGACGACCCTTCCGCCTTTCCGTCACGCGATCGATTTCGAGAAGGTCGTCTTCAGCTACGAGGACGCGCAGGCGCGTCCCATCTTGCGGGGCGTGAACATCAGTGTGCGTGCCGGACAGATGGTCGCCATCGTGGGCAGGAGCGGCGCCGGCAAGACCACGCTGGTGAACCTCGTGCCGCGGTTCTACGATGTCACCGGCGGCAGGATCCTCGTGGACGGCACCGACATCAGGGACGTGACCCTGACGTCACTGCGCGCTCAGATCGGGATGGTGACGCAGGAGACGATCCTCTTCGATGACAGCGTCTCGCGGAATATCGCATACGGCCGCCCGGGGGCGCTGCGACAGGAAATCGAGGCCGCCGCGCGCGCGGCGCACGCGCACGAGTTCATTACCAGCCTTGCGCAGGGGTACGACACGTTCATCGGCGAGCGCGGACAGCGGCTCTCGGGCGGACAGCGGCAGCGGCTGGCCATCGCTAGGGCCATCCTCAAGGACTCGCCAATCCTGGTGCTGGACGAGGCGACCTCGTCGCTCGACGCGGAGTCGGAGCTCCTGGTGCAGGACGCGCTCGCCAACCTGATGAAGAACCGCACTTCGTTCGTGATCGCTCACCGGCTCTCGACCATTCGCCGGGCCGACGCGATCATCGTGATGGACCGTGGCAAGGTCGTCGAGACGGGACGCCACGACGACCTGCTCGCCCGTGGCAGCCTGTATGCGCGGCTTTACGAGCTCCAGCTGCTGGAAAATCGTCGGACGGTGCAGGCCACACCAACGGCGGCTCTCGCAGAGGGCGACAGCGGCCGAGTGAAACGGACAGAAGACGCATGATCAAGAGCATGACGGGGTTTTCGTCCCTGACCCGCGAAGACGAGCTCGTCGCGCTTTCTGTGACGCTGCGGGCCGTGAATCATCGCTACCTGGATGTCCAGGTGCGCGTGCCTGCGGCGCTCAACGACCAGGAAGCGCGCATTCGCGCGCTGCGTCCAGCAAACCATCGCGCGCGGGCGAATCGAGGTGGCTGTCAGCCTGCAGTTTCGCCGTCCGCCCGTGCCGCGGGTGGAGTTGAACGATGCGTTCGTCGTCGCGCTCGAGTCTGCCCTGGAGCGCGCCAGGGCACGCGGGATTATCGCGGGACATCTCACACCCGGGGATTTGCTGCGGCTTCCGCACGCGCTGAGCATCCGCGAGCAGTCCGCGGATGGCACGGGAGAGGACATGGAGGCGCTCACCGCGACGGTCACGCATGCTGTCCTGGATGCCGTCACGGAGCTCGAGCGGATGCGTGTCCACGAGGGCGGGCACCTTCGAGACGACCTCGAGGCGCGGCGGCGGGGCCTCGCGGACGTGATCGAACGGATTGCGGACCGAGCGGTTCAGGGGCAGACCGATCTGCAAGCGCGCCTCGGCGGACGGATCGCGGAGTTGACGGCGGACCAGCCTCTCGATCGCGTGGCGATCGCCCAGGAGGTCGTGCGCATGGTAGGCCGCTCCGATATCAGCGAAGAGGTGACCCGGTTTCGCGCGCACCTGCAGCACTGGTCGTCGCTCGTCGATGCCCCCGAGCCTTGCGGGCGGAAGCTCGACTTCCTGCTGCAGGAGATGAACCGCGAGATCAACACGATCGGATCGAAGGCGGACGGACAGGCGGTCTCGGAGCTGGTGGTCGGGGCGAAGGCCGAGCTCGAGAAGATGCGCGAACAGGTACAGAATGTCGAGTGAGCGCCCGGGGCAGCTCTTCATCGTCTCGGCGCCATCGGGCACAGGAAAGACGACGCTGGTCGAACGCCTGGTGCAGATGGTGCCGGACCTTGCGCTGTCGCGGTCGTTCACGTCGCGTCCGCCGCGGCAGGGCGAGGGCGACGGGGTCGACTATAATTTCATCACACGGGACCGCTTCGACCAGATGGTCGCGGCCGGCGACTTCCTGGAGTGGGCCGACGTCTTCGGCAACTGTTACGGTACCGCGGCGTTCGAGGCCGATCGCATTCTGGCGAGTGGCCAGGATCTGGTGCTCGTAATCGACGTGCAAGGGGCCCGGCAGGTTCGCGTGAAACGGAGCGACACCGTCGGCATCTTCATCCTGCCGCCGACGTTTGCGGTGCTGGAGGAGCGACTGCGCCGGCGGAGCAAGGACAGCGAGGCGCAGATTCAGCGCAGGCTGGACGTCGCACGAAAGGAAGTGGGCGCCGTGGCGGACTACGACTACGTGGTCGTGAACGACGAACTGGCGCCCGCTGTCGCGCGGCTACAGGCCATCGTCGAAGCGGAACGCGCGCGTTTGAGACGGATGCAATCGACCGCCGCGCGCATCATCGAGACCTTCAGGTAGAAGACATGTCGCTCATTGCGCTTGGCGTCACGGGCGGGATCGGCGCCTACAAGGCGGTCGAGGTCGCGCGCCTGCTGCAGAAACAGGGCCACGACGTAGTCGCGATCATGACGCGCTCGGCGCGTCGCTTCGTGGGCCCGGTCACGTTCGAAGCGATCACGCGGCGCCGTGTGATCACGGATCAGTGGACGCCCGGCGCGAATTCCGACATTGAGCACATTTCGATCGCGTCCGAGAGCGCCCTGCTCGTCGTGGCCCCGGCCACGGCGAACATCATCGGCAAATTCGCACACGGAATCGCGGACGATTTCCTCTCGTCGCTGTTTCTCGCGACGGAGGCGCCGGTGCTCCTGGCGCCTGCCATGAACACCATCATGCTGGCGCATCCGGCCGTACAGCAGAACCTCGCCACGCTGCAGTCGCGTGGCGTCCGCTTCGTCGAGCCAGGCGAGGGGTACCTGGCGTGCGGATGGATCGGCAAGGGACGACTGGCCGAGCCTGGCGACGTGGCGGCTGCGGCCGAACTCGTGCTCACACGGCAGACGCAACTTTCGGGACGTCGGATCGTCGTCACGGCGGGCCCGACGTACGAAGATCTGGATCCGGTGCGTTTCGTGGGCAACCGATCGAGCGGGCGGATGGGATACGCCATCGCGGCCGAACTCGCCGTGCGCGGCGCGGAGGTGGTGCTGATCAGCGGCCCGACTGCGCTATCGCTTCCGCCGGTCGCCTCAGTCGTCCGCACTCGCACCGCTGCCCAGATGCATCGCGCCGTAGTGGACGCCTTACCGCGCGCCGACGCGCTGGTCATGGCCGCCGCCGTGGCCAACTATACGCCCGAGGTCGTGGCGTCCCAGAAAATCGCGCATGAGGGAGGCCCGCTCACGCTCCGGCTGATGCCCACGATCGATATCCTGGCCGAGGCTGCCGCCTGGCGCAGACGGGAAGGCCGCAACCGGCTGCTGCTCGTCGGATTTGCCGCCGAGACCGACGACGTGCTGGAGCGCGCCCGCGCGAAGCGCCGCCGCAAGGACGTCGATGTCATCGTCGCCAACGACGTCTCGCGCCAGGACGCCGGCTTCGAGGTCGACACGAATGCCGTGACGCTCATCACCGCGGACGGCGAGGAGTCTCTCCCGCTTCAGTCGAAAAACGCCATTGCGTCGTCGCTCGCGGACCGGATTGAAGGCTGGTTGAACGCGGCAACGGCGCCCGCCGAGACGCGCCCGTGAGCAACCCGCGCGATCTCGCGCAGCATCTCCGCTACTATCAGGACCTCGGCGTCGAGGGGCTGTCTCGCGATCCTTCCTGGAGAACGCGAGAAACCGACGCCCCTGCAGAATCGCCAGCACCTGCAGTGCCAGGCGCCGACGCGCTTCCGATCACCGCTCTGACGGCTGGGAGTCCGGCCGACCATCTTGCGAACCTTCGCGCCGACATTGGCGACTGCACACGCTGCAAGCTGCACAGCGGGCGCACGCACCTGGTGTTCGGTGTGGGCAATCCCGAGGCCACGCTGATGTTCATCGGCGAGGGCCCTGGGGCCGACGAAGATCTGCAGGGGGAGCCGTTTGTCGGGCGTGCTGGACAGTTGCTCACCCAGATCATCAAGGCAATGGGGTTTACCAGGGAGCAGGTCTACATCGCCAACGTCGTGAAGTGCCGTCCGCCGGGCAACCGCAACCCCGAACCGGACGAGATCGCGACGTGCTCGCCGTTTCTGGAGGCGCAGATAGACGCCATCAAGCCCAAGGTCCTCGTCGCGCTCGGCAAGTTCGCCGCGCAGACGCTGCTCGCGACCGAGACGCCGATTTCGCGCCTGCGGGGCCGCTTTCACGAGAGAGGCGGGACGGTCGTGATGCCCACGTTTCATCCCTCGTACCTCCTGCGCAACCCGGCCGCCAAGCGCGAGGTCTGGGAAGATATGAAGATGGTGATGGAGCGCCTGAAGTCGTAGCGGTCAGATGCTCGTCTCCGTCGCCGTTCCAGTTCCATCGCTCCCGCTGCTGACCTACCGGGTTCCAGCCGGGCTGCCTGCCCCGGCGCGCGGCGCCCGGGTCCTCGTGCCGCTTGGCCGTCGCACGATCACCGGCCTCGTGACCGGTCCGTCCACTGGCGAAACCGTCGCCGCCGACACGATCCGTGATCTTGCGGACGTCCTCGATGGAGGCGCGGCGTTCCTGCCCGAAACGGTGGTCGATCTCGCGCTCTGGGTCTCCGAGTACTACTTGTCGGCCCCAGGCGACGCCGTCGCGGCCGCAATGCCGCCATTTGCGTGGATGGAAAGCGAGCCTCGATATCAGCGGACCCAGAGCGGCTCGGAGGCCGCCGCACTGCCCGCGGACACCAGCGATTCCCAGCATCACCAGGTGCTCACGAAGCTTGGCGCGGGTCGCCGCTCGATTCGAGCACTGCTGGAAAAAGGCGGAGACCGTTCCTCGCTCGAGGCCGCGCTCCGTGCGCTCGAACGCGGTGGCCTCGTGTCGCGCGTGCAGACGCTGGTCGGCCGCGCAAGTCGGTTCCGCACCGAGGTGGTCGCCACCCTGACGCCGGCGGGGATGTCCGTCGCGCGCGCCGATCGCGCGTCCAAGGTCGCGCCCGTCCTCGGCGACAAGCAGCGGGCCGCGCTCGCGGCGTTGGACGACGTGGCAGGCGGCGCGCGATCGACGATGCTCCGCTCGCGCGGGATCGCGCTGGCGACGCTGCGCAGACTGGCGGTCCTTGGCCTCGTGCACCTCGCAGACGAGAGGCGCGAACGCGATCCGTTCATCGGAGACGCCGTCTCGGTGGCGTCCGAGAATCACGCAAGCCGCGCCCTGACGCTCGAGCAGGAATCGGCCTTTGCGGCGCTCTCTGCGCTGCTCGATGAGGGCCGGTTTCATGCGGCGCTCGTGCACGGCGTGACGGGGAGCGGGAAGACAGAGCTCTATGTCCGTCTGGCGGCGCGCGCGATCGGGCGCGGGCGCCGCGTGTTGATCCTCGTGCCGGAAATCGCGCTGACCCCGCAGGTCGTCGGACACCTCCGCGCCGTCTTCGCCGATCGCGTGGCGATTCAGCACAGCGGCCTCGCCGACGGCGAGCGCCACGATCAATGGCACCGGGTGCGCGAAGGCGCCGTCGATCTGGTCGTCGGCACGCGTTCGGCCGTCTTCGCGCCGCTCGATGCTCTGGGGCTCATCGTCGTGGACGAGGAACACGACACGTCGTACAAGCAGGAAGAGACCCCGCGGTACCACGGCCGCGATGTGGCCGTGCTGCGCGCGCAGCAGTGCACAGGCCCTCGTGGTGCTCGGCTCCGCGACGCCCGCACTCGAGACGTACCACAACGCCGAGACCGGCCGTTACGCCCGCCAGGTGCTCTCGAAGCGCGTGCTCGATCGGCCGCTCGCGGAGGTTCGCGTGGTCGACATGCGTGAGGAGTACGCGACATCCGGACCGGATGTCATCCTGAGCGCGCCGCTGGTCGACGCAGTAGGGCAGCGCCTCGCGACCAGAGAGCAGGCCCTGCTGCTGCTCAATCGGCGCGGGTTTGCCACGGCCGTGTTCTGCCGCCAGTGCGGCCACGTACTCGATTGTCCGAACTGCAGCGTGTCGCTGACCGTCCATCAGCGGGCCTACGGACCATCACGCGCCGTCTGTCATTACTGCAATCACTCGGTGCGCGTGCCGGCGACGTGCGAGAAGTGTGCGGCGCCGTATCTCGAGCAAACAGGGTTTGGCACGGAGCGCGTCGAGGAGGAGGTCCGGCGGCTGTTCGCGTCGGCACGCGTGGGGCGCGTCGATCGCGACACGATGCAGAAGCGCGGGGCGATTCAGCGCGTGCTGAGCGAGTTCCGTCGTGGCGACCTGGACCTGCTCGTCGGCACACAGATGATCGCAAAGGGGCACGATTTCCCGAGCGTCACGCTCGTGGGCGTCATCTCGGCCGACGTCGGGTTGGGAATCGCGGATTTCCGGGCCGCGGAGCGGACGTTTCAACTCCTGACACAGGTCGCCGGACGCGCCGGACGAGGCCAGCGGCGCGGAGAAGCCATCATCCAGACGCTGCACCCCGACCACTACAGCATCAGGCTGGCGACGCGTCAGGACTATCCGGATTTCTATCGACAGGAGCTGCAGTATCGTCAGGCGATGCGCTACCCGCCGGTCGTCGGTCTCGTCAACGTGGTTGTGCGCGGCCGCAGCTTCGTCGAGGCGATGGGCGGAGCGGCCGACCTGGTCTCACGACTCGCCCCTCGGGACGCGTTTGCGGTCCTGGGGCCCGCGCCGGCGCCCCTTGCCAAGCTTCGCGGAGAATACCGCGCACAGTTTTTCCTGAAGGGACGCCACCGCACGGCGATGCGACAGGCGCTCGTGCGCGCGATGGCGGCGTCGCCCGAGCTGGCGCGCCGCGTGACCGTGGACGTGGATCCAGTGGGGATGCTGTAATCAGCGACCGAGCTAAAGCTCGGTCCTACGATCGAAGGGTCGGTCCTACGATCGAAGGGTCGGTCCTACGATCGAAAGGTCGGTCGCGCGATCTTAAGCTCAGTAGTGCGATCGTGCCTTCCGTGTCACGGTTTTCTCGCATTGTCGATTTCTGCGCCGTAGCCCGTAAGCCCAAGCTTTAGCTTGGGCATTCCCAAATTTCGCCTGGACATTCCTACGGGCGAATCAGATCCATCACTTGAATCGGCGCCGGCGTGAAGCAGACCACGAGCATGATCAACGCGAAGACCGCGAGCCACAATCTGGCCGGGTCGAGCGGTGCGTCCTCGTCCGGCACCGGAGGGTGGCGTGGTCCGACGATGACGAGCATCGCAACGAGCAGAACCGTCCACACCAGCCAACTGAGCGACACGAAGACCAGCGACGCGACGATGAGCGTCGTTGCCAGCGTGATCCGGGTAGAGCGCCGGCCGAAGACCGCGTAGGAAATGTGCCCCCCGTCCAATTGCGCGATTGGGAACAGATTCAGAGCCGTCACCAGCAAGCCAAACCAGGCTGCCAAAGCCATCGGGTGCAGGTTCAGGTCGAGTCCTCGCGGGAGGGCACCCCACACGAGCCACGTCGCCGCCTTGAACAACAAGGGTTCACCCAATTCCGCCCCCACGAAACTCTTCGGAAGCGGAAGGGTCGTCGACAGCGCCAGACCGAAAAAAAGAGTCGGGACAGCGACTAGAAACCCCGCAATCGGTCCGGCGATGCCGACGTCGAAGAGCGCCGCCTTGTGGGGAAACGGCTGCCGAATCTTGATGACGGCGCCGAACGTTCCCGTCATGACGAACGGCATCGGTAGAAAGTAGGGCAGCGTTGCCTCGATTCGATAGTACCGGCACGCCAGGTAATGCCCCATTTCGTGCGCGCCCAAGATTCCGAGAATCGTCAGGCTGTAAGGCAGCCCGTGGACGATCCACCGGGAGGCCTGGAGGACGGGCAGCGTGCCAAACGCGCTCACGAAAAACGCGTAATGGCTTGCTCCGACGAGAGTTGTGCTGGCCAGCGTGAGCAGGAACAGGACCACGTGGAGCCAGACGCGGTTTCTGCGCGGCGCCCGCAGCCGAATGGGGTAAACGTTGGGGTCCGGCGCCGACGGCCAGTCCGGCTGGACCGCTCGTCGCAAGGCTGAATTGGGCGAGTCGTCGGGCAAATATGAGGTGGGAGTCGTCACGCGGCGCTCACGTCCCCGGCCGCTGGTGCGACCTCAGGTGATGTTCTGCAGATCCTTGCCGGGCTTGAAGCGAATCGTGCGTCCTGGCGGAATCCGCACTTCCTTGCCGGTCCGTGGGTTACGGCCGATGCCTCGCTTTCGCGGCTTCACTTGGAACACGCCGAAGCCTCTGAGTTCGATGCGCTCGCCGCGCTGCATCGACACGCGCATCGCATCGAACACCGCGTCGACGGCGAGCTCAGCCTTCACCTTGGTGATGTCGGCGACCTTCGAGACCTCGTTTACGATGTCGAGCTTGATCATGCCGAGCACTCCATAGCCCGATAAGTAGCATAAACAGAAAGACTTACGGTGTCAAGGCGCGCGAACCTGCCCGGGGTCGGACGCCGTTAAAGACCTTCCGACGCCTGGAACAGCGTCTGACCCAACCGGTCGGACCTCGCAGCCTCGCCGCGCCATTCCCGGTAACATCGTCTGCACCCGCATGGCACGTTCCCCTCTTGTTGTCCTCGTCGGCCGACCAAATGTCGGCAAGTCCACGCTGTTCAATCGGATCACGGCGACCAGGCGCGCGATCGTCACGGCCGTGCCCGGCACGACGCGCGACATCATCGAGCAGGCCGCGAATTGGCGAGGATCGGACTTCGGCCTGCTGGATACGGGCGGCATGTTCGGGCCGTCGGAGGATCCGCTGCACGAACTCGTCGTCGAAAAGGGCAAGCAGGCCATCGGTTACGCCGACCTGCTGGTGCTCGTCCTCGACGGTCAGCAAGGCCTCGTCCCGGGCGACCTGGAGATCGTCCGACAACTGCGCAGCAGCGGGAAGCCAATCATCGCCGTGGTCAACAAGATCGACGTACGGAAAGCCCGCGAGGCCGCGATGCAGTTCTATGAGCTCGGCCTCGATCCGCTCTTCGAGGTCTCGGCCGAACACGGCACCGGTGTCAGCGACCTGCTGGATGAAATCGCGCGACGGGTCCGAGGCCGAAGCCGCGTTCCGGACGCGGCGGCAGAGGCGCCGATCATCGATGAAACCGAAAAACGGCGCGGGCACGACGAAGGCCGCGATGCCAGGCGCAAAGAAACATCGGTTGCCGTCGTCGGCCGCCCGAATGCCGGGAAATCGTCGCTCGTCAATCGGCTGCTCCGCGAAGAGCGCATGCTGGTGAGCGAGATGCCGGGGACCACGCGCGATGCCATCGACGCCGTGCTCAAGTGGCACAAGCGCGAATTCCGCATCGTCGATACGGCCGGCATCCGACGGCCCGGACGCGTGTCGCGCGCCGGTCAGGTCGAGTCGCTCAGCGTGCTGGTGGCGCGACGGGCGATCGAGAAGGCCGATGTGGTCGTGCTCGTCATCGATGCGACCGTCGGGGCAACGGATCAGGATGCGGCAATCGCCGGCGAAGCCGACAAACAGGGTCGCGGCGTGATCGTCGTCGCGAACAAGTGGGACCTCGTCAAAGAGAAGGGCCCGGATTATTCACGAACGTTCGACGAGGAGCTGCGCTACCAGCTGAAGTTCCTCGACTACGCAAGCGTCCTGCACATTTCAGCGGCCACAGGCGAGCGCACGCCAAAGCTGCTAGAAGCGATCGATCGTGTCGCGGATGCGCGATTGAAGCGGGTCGGAACGTCCGAGCTGAATCGCTTCGTCCAGGCGGTAACGGCCGTGCACCCGCCCGCGAGCCCCGGCCGCAAACTCGTCCGAGTTCTCTACGCGGCGCAGACGAGCGTGGCGCCGCCAACGTTCGTCTTCTTTACCAACGTCGCGACCTCGTTTCATTTCTCATACGAACGCTTCCTCGTGAATCAGATTCGCGATGCGTTCGGCTTTGCGGGATCGCCCATTCGCGTTCAGGTTCGGCGCCGCGAGGCAAAGGGACGTCCCAGCCGCGCGCACACGTAGACCCGCGCTCACCCTATGGAGGCCCGCGCCCATCGGTACGTACGCCCGAGCTTCCGCCTTCGCATAACTTCGGCGGACCGCCGTAGACTTGGCGGAGGCGGTTAGCTCAGGGCACAGACAGCTAATCGAACTGCGGGCTCGCTCCGGCGCGTGCCGCATATCCTGCCGTCACCGCAAGCGCGCATATCAGCAGGAGCGACAAGGCCGAGGAGGGAAAGTACCAGTCCGTCGGGTCGAATGTCCACGGCGTCGCCGACACGACGAAGCTCGCCAGAAACGCGGCGGCCGTCGCGAGAAGACCCACGCGGATGGCCACGCTGGTGATGATTCCAACGACCGCCAGCGCCACGAGAAAATTGATCCACATGACGCCGGGTGCGCCAATGAAGATGCCGTTCGCGGCAGCGAACGCGAACAGCAAAGACGCCGCGATCCCGACGAGCCACATTCGCTTCAGCAGGCGCATCAGCCCGACGATGGCAAAGATGCACCACATGGCGTTGAACATCGCCTGGAATGCGAGCAGGGAGGCGAAGAATCCGAGCACGTACGTCGGGCCCTCGAAGAAGCGGGGGTTGCCGACCGACAGTGGAAGACTGGGACTGCCGGCCAGCGCCTGCAACGCCAACCTGGCCGAGATGAGAAGCTGCATCGCCGCCCCGGCCGCGAGCCCGATGAGCACATCGCGTCCGACGCGTGCATCGATGAAGCGCCCTCGCAGGAGCCGCGTCCAGCCGAGCAGGCTGTCTGGCCAGTAGCGCCGCACCGCCGGCTCGACTGCGAGGTACATCATGTAGAGGGTGCCGCCGGCAAACAACGACTCGCCCACGGACTCGAACAATCGCTGCACCTCGATGCTGGAGTCGGCGACGTGCGGGTCGTTGAACGCCCAGGTGATCATCTGCCCGACGACGGCAATCGCGCCGAGCTGAAGCGCGCCCTTCCGATCGCCGCGGCCTGCACGCAGATTGCGCCGCGACACGAACAGGGCGGCCAGCAGCAGCAGGAGGAGTGCCCCAACGGCGAATGCGTTCACGACGCGCGTGCCCTCCGTGGCGGGAACCTCCTGCATCCGGTCTGGCCGCGTCCAGGGCCCGATGATTTGAAAGTAGCACGGTACGTCCGCGCCATGCCGCGGCCTCGAGTCTCACGCTCGGCCCGCCAGCCTCGATGGCGCCTTCCCAGGCCGCGCGAACATCGGCTTCACCTTGCGGCAGCCACTCCGGAGAGACGGACTGAAACGCATTTGCGTCGAGGCCGGCGAGCCGGAAGAGTGGCGTCCAATCCGGTGGCGGCGTTACACCAGACTGAGGATCTTTCTGCGGCGGGATCGCGTGAAACGCCACGAGGCGGCCGTCGCCGTCCAAAACGACCATCGTCATCCCGGACAGGACGAGCGGCGGATCCTGTCGCGTGACGGCGCCCACAGGATTGAAGGGCGCGAGTGGTCGCGGGCTGGTGCGGTAGTAGAAATGGACCGCGCCCGGGCGCGTCGTAAACGGATCCCGCCGTGCGGCCTCGTCCGGGTGCTTCCCTGCATAGCTCAACACGTCGTCGACCGGGAAGAAGCCCCAGCGTCTATCCACGCCGCGGGATGGATAACGCAACTTCTCGAGTGCCTGGTGTGCGCGATCGACGAGCACCGCCGGTGGCAGGTCGAGCGGCAGTCTTTTCGAGACCCGGTGCTGTTCCGACGTCGCCGCGGCGACGGTCAGCAACACGACCGCGATGATCGTGCCCACGATCGCGTGCATGTCTTTGAGACCGGAGCGTTCGCCCGCGGCGTCGATCATCTCCGGCGATGGCGTCTCGCCGGCGGCGAGGGCGGCGGCCAGTGGATCGCCGCCGGGCAAGCTGGCGGCCACGGCGAGAGCAGAGCGGGGACGCTGTGCAGGATCGCGGTCGATCGCCCGGAGGATGGCGCGCTCAATCGTGCGGTCCAGGTCTCTGACGACCGCCGTCGGCGGGGTAAGGGCCCGCTCGTTCTGTTGCCGCATGAGCTCGGCGAGCGTCTGCGCGTCGTAGACGCGGCGGCCCGTGAACACTTCGTACAGCACCAGGCCGAGCGCGTAGACGTCGCTTTGGACGGTCGCGTCGTGTCCGGTCAACTGTTCCGGCGCCATGTAGGCCGGCGTGCCCGCGGGCGTCTGATCGCTGCCGCCGGCGATCGCGGCGAGACCGAAGTCGGTGATGCGCACCTGGCCGTTGCCATCGATCATCACGTTGGCCGGCTTCAGATCGCGATGAAGCACGCCGCGCTCGTGCGCGGCGGCGAGGCCAGAGCAGAGTTGGCGCGCGATGTCGAGGGCCTTGTCTTCGGGCAGCCGTCCGATGCGCCGCAGCAGGGACGCCAGATCCTCGCCGTCCACGTACTCCATCGTGAGAAAGGGGAGTCCGTCGGCGTCGCCCACGTCGTACATGCGGCAGACGTTCTTGTGCGAGATCTGGCGGGCGAGGCGAACCTCGTTGTGGAATTGCGCCAGGCGCGCCGGGTCGCCTTCGAGCGAATGGGGCAGAAACTTGAGAGCAACCGGTTGGCCAAGCTTCAGGTCGTCGGCGCGATAGACCTCGCCCATTCCGCCTTGGCCGAGGCGTTCGACGATGCGGTAGCGGCCTCCCAGGATCGTGCCCGGTTCGAAGCGGCCGTGCATCGTACCGGAGGAGGAGAGCCAGCCCGAGGTCGCCGGGCCGGAGGGAGGGGGCGAGGGCCGGACGGCAGCGCGCTGGCCAGCGGGCGCGATGGTCTCGGGCTCGGAAAACCTGGTGGGCTCGTCGGACCATGCCACCGGCGTGCCGCAAGCGGCACAGAAGCGCGCCGAGTCGGCCAGCGGTTGTCCACACGAGCGGCAAAGGGCCACAGAAGGATTCTACCGATTGTCCATTCCGGATGGCGCCCGTCGATCCCGACGGTCTCGAAGGGTGGGGGGCGGATTTGGGCTGGCAGCAGCGGTCGGCAATGCGGGGTGGATGCTATACTTCCGAGTCGGCCGCACGTCCGCTCCGATTGGGGCCACGGCCGATGGTTGCGATGGCCCAGGCGTCTGCCGAGTCTCAAAAGCGCGCCTTGCTCAAGACCGGCGAGGTCTGTGAGCTGGCGCAGGTTCAGCCCTACGTGCTCCGCACGTGGGAGCTGGAATTTCCGGACCTTGGTGTCACGAAGACGCCGGGCGGGCCGCGCGTCTACCGGCGCGTGGACCTAGACCGCGTGCTGCGGATCAAGCAGCTGGTGTTCGGCGACGGGTTGACGCTGGCGGGCGCGCGCCGGAAGATCGAAGAAGAGCGGACCACGGCGAGCGACGAGCTGCCGTTCGACGACGAGCCGGAGCCGGCGGGCAAGAAGCTGCCGGCGGACGCGCGGCGGCGAATCGTCCGCGTGCGCGACGAGCTGCGGTCGCTGCTGGCGCTTCTCAGCCGGCCGCGCGCCAACGGTCACGCGGTGCAACCGGCGGCGGTGCCGAAACCGGCCGCAAGAAAGAGCAGCGCACCACCCGCTGAGGCCCGTGCCGCCGGCGGCCGCAAGACGGCGGGAAAGCGACCGCACCGCTGACGGCGGTCGGCCCTTACCGCCCCACCTGGGATCGGGACGTAGCGCAGTCTGGTAGCGCACCTGAATGGGGTTCAGGGGGTCGCTGGTTCGAATCCAGTCGTCCCGACCAATTTTCAAAATTTGGGTCAGCTCGCTTGCTGACGAACGGCAATCACGGCCGCGGGCGCGATTCCTCGCAATCGTCGGCCGATGGCTTCGCATCGCCTGTGGCGTGCGCGGCGTTCCACACGAACCCGCATCGTTCACAGCGGTAGGTACTGCACGAACGCCGTGCGGATCGTTGCCGTCGCAGGCTCAGCGCGGCAGATGGGGCACGAGAGAGCGCCAGGCAGATCGAGGACTGGAGGGCTTGCCATACTCGGCCAAGACCGTCCACCTTACGCCTGAGCTGGCGGCCTGTCAAGAACCCTCTTGCGGCCAATCGCGAACACGGTGGCCACTGGTAAATTACGCCGGTCCCCGGAAGTAGTCTCCACCTTGCCGTATCGGTGCGTTGGCCAACCATGCACATCAGACCAGAACAACCTGCGGACATTCCGGGTATTCGCATGGTGAACCTGACGGCCTTCGAGGCACCCACGGAGGCCGATCTTGTGGATGTGCTGCGCGAGCAGGCGGAACCGATCGTGTCCCTGGTGGCAGACGACGATGACGCCATCGTCGGGCACATCCTGTTTTCGCCGGTGACGCTTACGGCGCACGCAGGGCTCACAATCATGGGCATTGCGCCGATGGCGGTCGCGCCTGCGCGACAACGTCAAGGGATCGGGACTGCGCTGGTTCGCGAGGGTCTCGACCGCTGCAGGCGACTGGGCGTCGGCGCGGTCATTGTGCTTGGACATGCCGAGTATTACCCGCGCTTCGGCTTCACTCCTGCATCACACTTCGGCCTCATCTCCGAATATGACGTGCCCGACGACGTCTTCATGGCGCTTGAACTCTCGCAGGGCGTCCTACGAGGCAAGTCCGGAACGATCCGCTATCACCCCGCGTTCGCGAGTGTGTAAGGGGCCAGTCCAAGGAGCTCGGCCGCAACCTCGCACACGCCGATGCGAGTGGGTCAAGTCAGGCCCGTGACGCGACGATGTCTCCACCGTATTACTGACAAGCCGTCGGCTCGCTTGTTGTCGGCTATGTTGGATCGCGCCGCGTCACGATCCACCGCGCATCGCAAAACGCACAGGCGAAATACCGTCTTCCGCTCTTGATGGTGGCGCGCTCGCGCCCTTGTTGCTGACACAGGGGGCAGACGGGCAGGTAGGGCTCGGACGCGTCCTGCACGACGACGTCAAAGGCACCAGCGTCAGGATCGGCCTCGGTCATTCCGTTGGAATCTGATTGCAAATGTGCTGCCCGTGTTCATGCGCCTGGCGCGTCGGTGTGAGTGTCAAGATTGTCTGGGGCGGTGTACACCATGTGTATCCGGCGCCGACGCTTTGGTCGTGAGTTCTGGCCGCGTGATTCGTGTTGTAAATTCAGAGGGATGCCCCGCCTGGGAGTCATGCCGCGAATCAGGCGGTCGGGACATTAGCTTGCCGGGTTCTCGGGTTCGCTGCGGTTCTCGGCGAGTGGTCGCTTGGTCCCGCTCTGGTGATCCACCGTGACCGCAACGGACCACAAGTACCCGCACTTGTCACAGCGCAAGTACACGAGCCACTGCGTGAGGAGCGTCACTGCCGGCTGGACGTGTTGACACACGGGACACGGGACGATTCCAGCATCTGGGGGACGATTGATGTCTGAAGTCATCGAATGGGTGACGCCGCGTCGAAAAGAGCCTAGCAAAGGCGTCGCATGCGACGCAACGTTGTCAGACCGCTGTTGATGAGGTGAAGATCCACGAGTAGGCCCGTTCTTACGTCACCGAGGTGGCCGCGGCGCGCTTCACGGCGGCGACGAGCGCATCGAATTCGAAGGGGCGTCCGACGACCTCGATGATCTGTTCATCGTGCCCTGAGAGCTCTTTCGTCGCGGCGGCGTTGCTGCTCGAGAGGACGAATGGGACGCCCTTCAGTGGAGCACTCTGTCGCAGATGATCGAGGAATCGCCACTGCCGGTCGTACAGGCGGCACGAGGTCGTACACGACGACATCGGGCTTGTGCTGCTCGACGAAGGAATTGAGATCGAGCTCACCACGTCTGATCTGACCGATGTGTCCGGTGACGACCACGAAGCCGTGCCGCTCGAACAGGATGCGCAGCAGTTCCACCATGTCATCACTGCTGTTGAACACGGCGACTACTGTTGGCTTCGACATGAGATGGCGTCCTCTGTGTGATGCCGGCCCTGCGACTCGCGATCCGGTCGAGCCGCGTGTCAGTCAGTTCACTGCGGCCACGGCCGCTCCCATCCAACCGACAGCGCCCGAGCGCCATCGGTCAGGCCGTGTGACACGTCCAACCGTAGCGTCCCCTCGCGCCCCAGCAGCAGGCGCAGCCCGATCCCGGCGTCACTCAACACGCGACGCGATCGCGGTCCCTGCCAGGCGCGCGCAGTATCGACGAATGCGGATCCCGCAAGGTGCACCGCACCCGCCGATCCAAACGGCACACGAAACTCGGTCGTGCCGTGCACCAAGCGCCTGCCGAAGGCCTCCCCGTCGATCACGCCATTCACCAGCAGCGGATGCGCTCGGAGAAGATAGGCGCGAGCCTGGCCTGTGTCGGCGCCGGGCCAGAGATCTCGGGGCGCCGATTCGGACGCAACCGCGATGTCGCACGAGACCAGAACGGCGGCCGACATGTCGTCGCCAGTCGAGCGCCATCGAGCGCCCGCGTTTGCGGCGCTGAACCCGTCGTGACGCCGCCAGAGTCTCCCGCCCGCCTTGAGCGCGAGGCGATCGGCGAGCGCGCGCGTCTCGAGGGCGCCGCCAATCGTCGCGAATGCGCCATGGTCGTCCCATCGATCGAGTCCCACGCCCGCTGTCCACCGGACGCCGCCGAGCGTCCAGTCGCCGAGCGAGACGCCCGCCGCTCGCCGCCGCTCGCGAACGACGCCCGTCGGTGTGGCGTACTCCTGCTGTTCGACCAAGCCTTCGAGTCCCAGCACGGCGCCGACGCCCGAGTGATACAAGGGGACCCGGCCACGCACCTGCACCCTGGGGCGGCCCTCCCACCAGCGCCAGCTCGCCGTGATCGTCTCGCCGTTTCTCGTCGGGCTCACCACAGTCCACTGTACTTCTCGTTGCGACAGCGCCCGGGCGCCGAGCGCGATCAAGGGGGTCGGCGCCGTCGGGATTGCGGGTCGCTCCACGACGGCCGCTCTGACGTCCGTGAGTCCATTCCCCGACGGGACGTACTCGACCTGAGACGCCGAGAGAGCGGGGAGGTTGGCGACGCGTCGCTGCGCACGCACGAGCTCTCTGCCGGTCAGCACGGTTCCTGGCACAAGACCCAATGCGCGCGCCACGACCGTGTAGCGCGTGCGATCGAGGCCCTCGACGTGCGCAAGGTCCATCACGGGTTCGCCAGCTCGATTCCACGCCGCGAGCGCGCGCAGGGGTCGATGCCGCAGGAATTCCGCCGTGCCAAGGATTCGCCACGTCTCATCGTCTGCATCGGGCCTCGCGGTAGCCTCGGCGGCCAGTTGCGCGGCCTCGTCGTACTGCCGCTCCAGCAGCTTCACCGAGGCAAGCTCGCCGAGCGGCGCGGCGCTCAACGGGCACTCGAGGCGCGCGTCATCCAGAGCCGCCGCTGCGTCGGCGAGCCGGTCGCGTTGCGCCAGCGCCGCCGCACGCGCGAGCGATGCACGGCACGGCGCCGGCAACGTTTCACGAGCACGAGACTCGGCGTCAGCATTCGGTGCATGGACGTCTTCTGGGGGAGTCGCAATCAGAGGAGGCACGACCGCGGGGAGGATCACGAGCATCCAGTGGTCGCCTGCGGCCCATGATCGATTGAACCATGCGTTCGGCGCCCGTCGGAACGGGAGGTCGGCGGGGTCGTGATACAGGATCTCATCGGCCGACGATCCGACGACCACGACGTAGTGATGACGCCGTGGGCGGACCTCGAGGAGCGCGATCACAGGTCGACCCCGCCGCAGGTGGTGTTCGAGGGACGCGAGAGAGCCTCGCTCGGGATACCCCCGCCATCCGTGACTTTCCACGCCGCGGACGAGGTCGCCAGTCGTGATGCCACGCCCGTCGGACCGGACCAGCGAGGCAAAGTCCTCTGGCTGGATCCGGCGCGCGCCCCAGTAGCGCATGACCATCGCCGCCGCCGCGCCACCGCAGAGATCCTCTGTTTGAGGAACGTATGGCACCTCCAGCGCCCGGACTGTCGTTCCACGGGACGCCTGCGACGAGCGAGCGGCGATGTGGCGCTCCGCCGGACCGAGAGCCACCGCAATCGTCGCCAGGACCACAAGACGGCGGAACACCCCGTAGCTAGTCCACGGCAACGATGATGAGGATCACCACCAGGAGCAGGATGATGATGGTGGTTGTCGAGATCGTGACGTTCGCGCCTCCCGCAAGGCGATCGTTCACCTCACGGGCACGGTCCGCGGCTTCCTTCAACTCGGTGCCGCTCAGCGTGGAGACGGCCGCTTCCGCCCGCAGCAGGTCGAGCCCGGCTTTTCGCGCCACCTCGCGCACTTCCTGGCGTTGCAACACGTCGCGAATCACGCGGCGGTCGGCTTCGTCCTGCTGTACGCGGCCTGCCACCATCCGATCGAGCGCGCCTCTGTCGAGCACGTGCGCCTGCTGCGCGATCGCGTTCGCCGGCGCGACCACCGCGGCCGACAAAACGAGGCTCAGGCTGATTCTCGAGATCCGCATCGTCCTCCTCCTGCTGCCCCTCACCGGTTTGCCCCGCAGACGGCAGAGGTGCCAACGCGTGACGTGTGCAAGCACAATTCCCGGCGGGCGATTCGCTCGTGGCGTGGTGGCGCCGGGCAAGCCAAGCGACACCAGTTCAGAGACTTACGAGGCGCGTGGCGTGGTCGTTGGACGGGTGCGAGTTCGCGCTGAGGAAGGGCTGGGCCATGTAAGAATTGCACAAATGGCTGTGGCTGAGTCTTTTTGATTCCCTTGACGCCCGCCTGACGATGGGCCCGACCTGAAGGTCCGGCGCACGTGCGCCTGATTGAGGCTAACGCTCAGGCCTACCTGCGTCTTATTTGCCCGGTACTTGATGACGAATCATCAAGACGGGCACGCGTGCCAGGTGGCGCACGCGGTCGGCGGTGGCGCCCTTCAGCACGTCGGCGATGAAGCGATGCCCATGGGTCGCCATGGCGATCAAGTCGACCTCTTCTTCCTCGGCGACGCGAAGGATCTCCGTGGCCGGGTCTCCCTTCGCGAGCATGGAGTCGGCCTCGATGCCATTCGACCGAATCTCGAGGACGAGCCGCTCGAGGTATGCACGATCCTCCTTGATCTCTTCGGATTCGCGCAGCGCGAGCGCATCATAGTTGCGTGCCGCCCAGCCATCCGCGACGTGCACGAGCGTCACACGACAGCCCACCAGCTTGGCGAGGCTCTGCGCATGCGCCAGAATGGTTGCGTCAGCCGGAGAATGCTCGACGGCCACGAGGATGTGGGTGTACATGGGCGCTAACTGCCTCCCGTCAGGGTTTGCCACAAGAGCCAGGCGTTCAGCACGGCAATGAACACGGCCATCGGCCAGGCCAGGGCCCGGAGCCAGAAGGGCGCGACAAGCGGCCCCATCTTCGCGCGATCGCCGGTGAAGAGCACCAATGGGAACACGGCGAAGGGCAGTTGCAGGCTGAGCACGACCTGACTCAGTAGAAGGAGCGGGCCTGTACCGCGATCGCCATAGATCAGGAGCACGGCGATGGCAGCACAATCGCGATGAGCCGCGTCACCAGCCTGCGAAGCCACGGCCGGAGCCGAATGTTCAGAAATCCTTCCATCACAATCTGACCGGCCAGCGTGCCCGTCAGCGTTGCGTTCTGTCCCGAGAGCAGGAGTGCCGTCGCAAACAGCACGCTCGCTGCCGTTGTCCCGAGCAGCGGCGACAGCGTCTTGTAGGCATCGTTGATATCGGCGATGTAATCGTAGCCCGTGCCATGGAAGGTACCGGCCGCCACGATCAGAATGGCGGCGTTGATGAAGAGCGCCGACATCAGGGCGATTGTCGAATCGATTGTCGAGAAGCGAATGGCCTCTTTCCGGCTCGCCTCGGCGTCGGTGTACTTTCGCGTCTGCACGATCGACGAGTGCAGATACAGGTTGTGCGGCATCACGGTCGCGCCGAGGATCCCGATGGCAATGTAGAGCATGTCCGGATTTCGGGCGACCTCGAGCGTCGGCACGAACCCGCGCGCGACCGCGAACCAGTCGGGCCGCGTCAGCCAGAGCTCCACGGCAAAGCAGCCGGCGATGCCGATGATGATCAGCACGACGAGGCCCTCGATGAGCCGGAACCCGCGATGCTGCATCGAGAGCACGAGGAGGACATCGAGCGCCGTCAGGCAGACGCCCGCTAGGAGGGGAATACCGAACAGCAGGTTCAGGGCAATCGCGGCACCGAGCACTTCCGCAAGATCACAGGCGGCGATGGCAATCTCGCAGAGCAGCCACAGCACGATGGTCACCGGCCGCGAGTAGGCATCGCGGCAAGCCTGGGCGAGGTCGCGGCCGCTGGCGATGCCGAGCCGGAGCGCCAGTGCCTGCAGCACGATCGCCATCAGGTTCGACAGCATGATCATGCTGAGCAGCGCGTAGCCGTATCGCGCTCCGCCGGCCAGGTCGGTCGCCCAGTTGCCTGGATCCATGTAGCCGACCGCAACGAGGTACCCAGGACCGGCAAACGCGAAGAGCTTTCGCCAGAAGCTCGCCGTTACTGGCACGGCGATGCTGCCGTGCACTTCGGGAAGACTGCGTACCGTCCGTTCGTGCCGCCAAGGAACGCCGTGCACACGTCCGGCTACAGGAGGCCGATCCGGCGGGGGCGGATCGGCAGGGCGGTCAGGTGGAACGGTCACGGCGAAGGGGCGCACTGCGTGCGCCCTCGGTAGATAAGGCCCGACGCGCGACTAGCCTGCGATAGCATAGGGGACGCTGTTCCGGAGCATCAGACTACCCATGGCCGACATCATCAGATTCGAGCCGCTCGGCACACCAGTGAACCCGAACTGGCGGCGGTTCCCCCGCTTCGACGAGATCGGCGCGCAGATCGACGCGCAGGCGGCGCGGATCTTCGACACCGCGGCCTCTCTCGCCCGCGGAAGCGAGCTGTACGCACGCGTCGAGCACCGATTGCCCGCCGAGGACCGAAAGCTGTTACGCGAACTGTACGAGGCGATTACCCGCCACCACGAGCGCTATGAGCACGCGGCGTATCTGGTGGGCCTGCAGGCCGGTACCGGACGGCTCCAGGGCCTGCCGCCCGCGCTCGACGACGACCGCACGCCCGACGAGCCCCGGCGCGCGTAGCAAGGGGAACGTCATCGGCCGCTGCAAAGCCGCTTGTGTGGATTGAACACGAGGCCGGGAGGCCATGTTCGTTTCCTTGCTGAGGCCAGGAACTACCCCGAATCCACCCCCCAGCCGGCCTCGATCAGCGACTGCCGGACCTCGTCGGCGCGCGTCAGCGCCTGTCCCCACTCGTCGAAATTCTCGCCGCGCTCGAACTGGTCGTTCACGAAGATGACGAGTGTCGACGTGGGCACTCCCGGGATGATCGTGGCCCTCGCGTGGTCGCCGTCGGGATGACGAAGACGCCACAGCACGGCCGGTTCCGAGTACGACGCGTCCACGCTCACAAGTTTGTCATCGACCCGCCGGTTCCGTCACCAGCGGCCGTCACGCCGGCCGTTCGCGAGCCCTGGGTACCGAAGTCCGAGGCTTTGCAGACCAAACGTCCTTCCCGAGACAGACATCGAGACGCCGTTTTCGAAGAGGCGGCCCCTCGCTGCCGGCTCGATGCCGGATACGTAATTGTGAACCGCCTTGTTGTCAGAGGCTTAGCGAAATTTGTAAACTGACTGCACGGTTCCGTCAGATGTGGGCATTGTCCTTGCCTCTAGAAGAGGCATCGAGACGACGGATTTGAGCCGTCGACTTACAAAAATAGGAAAATGACAATGCAGGCAGCAACGATGACCCGGGGACTGGTGATGACGGACACGGTCGTCGTGGACTACGAGGCCGCCCGCCAGTTCGGACGCCGCCTCGCGATCGCAGCCCTCATTGTGGTGGGCGTGGTCGCCACGGTCTGGATCCTGGGCCACATGGGGACGTTAGCGGTTTATGGCCTGCCGGCCCCCTTCCTCCGTCGCGTGCCCGTCCGCGCCGCAGAAGCTGCCTGAGATCAGGCCTTCGCCGCGTCCGACGGTCCTTTTCCTTCAGTCCTTCCTTGTGACCGCCGGCCGATTCCACTCATCGTCACTGGTCTCCTCAAACCCGTGGTTTGGAAATTTCGTCATCATCCTTTTTCTGGTGGCGCAGGTCCTCGACGGCTTCCTCACGTACCTGGGCATTGCCTTCGGCATCTCTGAAGGCAACCCCCTGGTCGCTTATACGTTCAGGCACGCCGGGGTCGGCCCCGGGCTCACCGTCGCGAAGCTCTTCGCCGTCGGCTGCTCGATGGGTCTGCACCTGCTCGGGTTGCATCGCGTGCTGGCCATCCTCACCCTGATGTATCTCTCCCTCGCGATTCTCCCCTGGACGTACTTGCTCTATTTCGCTCACTGAAGGGCCGGAGCTGAAGCTCCGGCCTACATGCGAATTGGCGCCCGCCACCAGCGCGCATTCGCGCGCCAAGATCTGCACGCGGAGAAATGCGCGCCCCAGCATCACGGTCTGCTGGGCGACGAAGAGCAGCAGGGGCGACATCGCGACCAGGCTCGCCGCGCCGAGGTAGGCCGCCTGCAGGGCCAGGGCCGGCACGATTCCAGCGAGGATCCAGATCGCGGCGAGACGAAGCGGATGGCGGGCCCAAACGAAGAACGCACGGCCAGCCACCGCAAGGATGGGTGAAGAGGGTTCGCGAAGCGCGCCCACCAGGGCGATGTCGCTCAAGGCCAGCAGCCACAGCCAGGCGGACGCTCCGACGGCGATGCCAGTAACGGGCGAGAAGACGGCGCCGGTTTCCGATCCCTCGCCTGCGATCACCGTCACCGTCGCGCTCGCGACGAGCGCCAGTACGACTCCTCCGAACAGCGCCAGGATTCGGATGGCGAGGCCAATCGTCACGGCTCTCCAGCCGCCGCGTCCGATGCCGGTCGCAAACGTACGGAAAACGCCGCCGCCGGGGAACATCACCACCGCGAGTGTGCCTGTCGCCAAAAGCGGCGCCATGACGAACGCCATCCCCGCGGTAACCAGCCAGCCGCCAGCCAGAAGTGAGACGACGTTCCCGTGTTCTCCGCGAAAGAGCTCGGCAATCGTAGCGATGTTTACTCGCGTGGCGAGCACATCGGCTGCCGGAAACCACTCGGTCGCCAGTCGCAGCCATCGCCACAGCCCGGCCGCAAGTGGCAATGCCAGCGCGAAATGCGCTGCCCACCATACGAGCGCTACCGCAATCAGCCGTCGGCGCGACACGTCACAAGCCGATCAATGCGAAGCTTTGTTGCAGCCAGTACAGCCATCGCGCAGCCCAGGTTGTGGCGACTGTGGTGTCGGGTTCGAGCCGACGGCTGTTGTTCATCCAGTCAACGTCGAGCCAGATATGCCGGTCAGGATCGAGCTCGGCTCTGACGACACGCGCCCGGCGCGTGACGGTGAAGCGCTTCCAGCGGTCGACGCCGTCCCATTCGATGCGCGTGATCGCTCCGCCGTCTAACGTCAGGGCAAGCGTCTGGGGAAGAATCACGCCACCGCGCCGCTGCACGATGATGGTCGAATCGTTCGACTCTCCCGCGGGCGTCGTCTCGAGCGACGTCACGGCATAGTCGACGACGTCGGTGCCTTCGAAGACTTGATTGAAGAACGGCCGCAGATCGCGACGGGCTATCTCGCCGGCGACGGCGTAGAAATCGTCCGACGTCGGATGGCGGAACCGCCACCGCTCGGCATACGTGCGCATCACGCGAGCCATCGTCTGTTCGCCAAGCACGCTTTCGAGCGTCTTCAGCGCCAGCTCGGGCTTCGTATAGACGTAGAAGTCGTATGAATCCGGTACATACGACCATGCCGCCTGTCGAATGCGGTCCGATACGCGGCGATGGCTGTTGCTCAACCGAAGAAGGTCGGCATGTCCCACGTGCAGGCCGAGCACGTCGGCGAAGGACTGATCCGCGCCGAACCATCGGTCGACGACCCGCCCGGTCGAATAGGACGTCACGCCTTCATCGAGCCACGGCTCTTCGAACTCGTTCGTGCCGATCATGCCGTACCAGAACTGGTGGCCGAACTCGTGTATGGTCACTTCCTCGACGGCCCGCACGCCCGCCAGGGGCCAGTGATTGAGTGCCATGGACGTCCCACCCGTGATGAACGTCGGGTATCCATCCCGCCAGAGCCCAGACCCTCGAACGGTGGATCGACGATCGTCAGCACCCGATACGGGTACCGTCCGTACCACAATCCGAACAGCTTCAGCGCCCGCCGGACGGACTCGAAATAGCGCTCCGCCTGCGGCCGGTGCTCGGGCTGCAGGAGCAGCCTGACATCCACGTCGGTGAGACGCATCTCGTCGAGTGGCCTGTCGACCAGTGCCGCCGCGGCGCGGTACTCGCTGGCACTGACCTCCTGCGCAGGCATGAATCGGCGCCTCAGCTCGACAAACGACGGATCCGCCGTCCACGCGAAGTCGTGCACGTCGTGTTGCGCGTAGGTAACGGTCGTGGTGCCATCGGCGTTCCGTTGTTCGCGGACGCGCTCGCCCGTTGCGCCGACGATGAAGCGGGAGGGCGTCGTGATGGCGACGCGATAACTGCCGTAGTCGGCATAGAACTCCGAGTCCGCGTGAAACTGGTGGCAGTTCCATCCGCCCGTTCCGCGTCCGCGCATACCGGCAGGCTCGTATACGCCGAGCTTGGGGAACCATTGACCCACCAGGTGGTAGTCGCCCGCATAGCCCGTGCGCGCGAAGACGCGGGGAAGTTGCGCGGTGAACTCCACGTCGAATGCGAGCGTCGCCCCCGGCGCCACGGGCCGAGGCAGCCGGACGCGAGCCACCGTTCGGTCCTCCCTGTTCCCGTCGTCTGGCGACACGAAGGCGAGGGAGCCCAGCAGATCTGTCCCGTCTGGCAGGGTAAAGCGGGTGACGTCGATCCATCCCCACCCGTTCGTCGGACTGTCGAAGCCGCGCAACTGGCCGCCCGACTCCTTGAAGAACGTCGACTTGTCGTTCCGAAACGCGTTCAGATAGAGGTGCAGCCAGAGCTCGGACACCTGATCGGTCGACGGGTTGCGCCATGTCACGTGCTGGCGGCCCTTCAGCGTGTGGCGTGCCGTATCGAGCCTCACGTCGATCGTGTATGACACGATGCGATCGGCGTGCGCCGGCAGCGGATCGGCGGCGCCGAGGCGTGCCGTCAGCATCGCCAGCACAATGAGAAATGGAATGCGCATACGTTGGGGACGTCTCTGCGTGCCTTTACCCGAGCGGCAGGATCAGCTCGGCCCGACATCCCGGGCCGGGCACGCGATTTTCGAGGGTGATCGCACCGCCGTGCGCTTCGGCGATTTGCCGGCAGAGGACCAGTCCGATGCCCGATCCTCCAGGCTTCGTCGTAAAGAACGGCACGAACAGGTTCGCTGTATTCGAAAGGCCCTGTCCTTCATCTTCCACGCGTATTCGAACGCGGGCATCGGTGACGTTCCACTCGAGGGAAACCTTGCCTGGCGTATCAATGGTGGCGTCCACGGCGTTCCGGACAAGGTTGATCAGTAACTGTTCCAGTTGATCGGCGTCCGCCTCCAGGGTCACGGAGGGACCGCCGACCACCCGGATCGACTTCCGCCGTTCGAGCTCGGCGACACGCGACACCAGCCGTCCGAGCTCCACCTTGGCCAGTGTTGGCGCAGGCAGGCGCGCAAGCTGCGAATAGGCGGCCGTGAAGCGGCCCAGGGAATCGGCCCGCGATCCAACGACCTGCAGGCCGCTGCGCATGTCGGTCTCCCAGTCTGTCGGCTTCGGAGACCGCGTCAGGATGCGTTCGAGACTCTGCGCGATCGACTTGATCGGGGCAAGGGAGTTGTTGATTTCGTGGCCGATGACCCGAATCAGCCGCTGCCAGGCCTGGCGCTCCTCATCCCGCAGCGACTGGCTCACGTCCGTCATGACCAGCAGTTCGAAGGGCACGCCTCCCTGCCGGAAGTGGCCCGTGCGCACCTCCCATCGGCCCGTGCCGCCGGGAAAGGTCCCGCCGACAATCGACGGGCCGCCGACACCAAGAAATTTCTGGAGGCTCAGCTCGTCCGCAGAGCGGCCGAGCAGACGCTCGATGGGCCGCGCGAGCAGGCGTTCCCCTGCGCGATTGGCCAGGCGCAGGCGCCGCTCGGGATCGAACGAGAAGACGGCCACCGGAATCTCCTCCATGACTGTCCGCAGGATCGAGCTCGCCTCGAGCGCGCCGAGCCGCTGCTCACGCAGCGTGTCGGCAAGCGCGTTCATCTCAATCAGGACCTCGCCGAGCGGATCGTCTTTCCGCTGCCCGCGCGCGCGGATCGAGAAGTCCTCCTCGCGCAACGCGGCAAGCAGGTTCGACAACGTCTGGAGCGGGTAGACCACACGGTCTCTGAGGGCGATCGAGATGCCCCACCACAGGGCGATGATGAACAGCGCGAGGGTCCACTGGACCTTCGAACTGAAATTTCCGCGCCAGAGGAGGATCAGCGCGACGCCCGACCCGGGCAGGCCGGCCGCCAGCGACATCAGCAGCACGCGGCGATCGTGCGTCAGCCAGCGCTCGACGCGCGGGCGAAGGGGGCTCACAGCGGGGAAGTGTACTTCGGGAACTGCGTCTGTGGCGGCGGCCCTTTAGGGCCGCGAGCGCGCGGGGCTAACCGCCTTCGCCAAGGCTACGGCGAGTCCGCCGACGCTTCAGCGTAGGCGGAAGCCCCGCCTCCAGTGCTGAAGGGGTCAGAGTCCAAATCGTTGCAGGCGGCGGTACAGGGCGCTCCGGCTCAGGCCCAGCGCTTTTGCCGCCTGACTGACATTCCCGTCGTAGCGCGCCAGCGCCTTCTTGATGAGGAACCCTTCGACCTCTTCGAGGCTCATGTCCTCGATGCGCGCCGCGGCGTCTTTCGGCGCGCGCAGGCCCAGATCGCGAGCGCGAACCAGATCGTCCTGGGCCATCAGCACGGCGCGCTCGACCGCATGATCCAGCTCCCGCACGTTGCCGGGCCAGGCGTGATCGAGCAGCAACTGCATGGCGGCCGGCTCGAAGCCGTTGAGCGACTTCCGGTAGCGCTGCGCGTGCTGCTCGAGGAAGTGGCGGGCGAGCAGCGGAATGTCCTCACGGCGATCACGGACCGGCGGCAGCGGAATCTCGATCGTGTTCAGCCGGAACAGGAGATCCTGCCGAAACCGGCCGGCGGCGACCTCGGCGTTCAGATCGGCGTTGGTCGCCGAAATGATGCGAACGTTGGCGCGCCGTGTTCGCGACGAGCCGACGCGCTCGAACTCGCCGGTCTCGAGCACGCGCAGCAGCTTGGCCTGGAGACCCATCGAGATGTTGGCGATCTCGTCGAGGAAGAGCGTGCCGCCTTCCGCCAGTTCGAAGCGTCCGACCCGATCCGTCTTCGCGTCCGTAAAGGCGCCCTTGACGTGCCCGAACAGCTCGCTTTCGAAAAGGCCCTCCGAGAGACCACCGGCATTGACGGTCACGAGCGCGCGCGGCGCGCGGGAAGACACCGCGTGCAGCGATTGCGCGACGGTCCCCTTGCCCGTGCCGTTCTCACCGGTGATGAGGACGTTGGCCTCCGACGGCCCGACGCGTGCCACGAGGTCGAGCACCGGGCGCATCGACGCGGACTCTGCGATGAGCATCGGACGCTTCGTGCCCTGGTCGCGGAGCACGCGATTCTCGGCCTCGAGCCGCTGGCTGCGGCGCAGCGCGCGGCCGAGCTCGACCTGCGTTCGGACCACGGCCAGCACGCGCTCGTTGTCCCACGGCTTCTGAATGAAGTCCCGCGCCCCGCGCCGCATTGCCTCGACGGCGAGGTCCACCGTGCCCCAGGCCGTCATGACGATGACCGGCATCGGCGTATCGAGCTGCTGCAGCCGCGTCAGGAGCGTCAGGCCCTCTTCGCCCGATGTCGTGTCGCGTGCGTAGTTCAGATCGATCAGTGCGACCTCGAAGTCGCGCGCCTCGACCGCCGCCACCACACCGGCGGGCGACGTCGCCGTTTCGATGTCGCAGCCCTCGGCCTTGAGCAACAGGCGAAGCGCCTGCAGCACATCGGCCTGGTCGTCGCCGACGAGAATCCGCGCGCGATTCAGGACGTCCGGCGAGACGGACGTACGCGGCGGCGCGGAGGTCTGTTCGGCAGCCATCAATCGGTGGCGAGCCAGCCGTCTTTCAGACGGACGATCCGGTTGCCGTAGGTGGCGTTGGTTTCGGAGTGGGTGACCTGGATGATCGTCGTGCCTTCGCCGTTGAGTCGCTGGAACAGCTCCATGATCTCGCGGCCCTGCTCTGAGTGCAGGTTGCCGGTAGGCTCGTCGGCCAGAATCAGTGTGGGCTTCGAGATGAGGGCGCGCGCGACCGCCACGAGCTGCTGCTGACCGCCGGACAGCTGCGACGGATAGAGATCCTTCTTCCCGACGATCTGAAAGCGATCGAGCATGTCGCAGACCATGCTGTCGCGCTCCTTTTTCTTCACGTCGCGATAAGAGAGCGGCATGTCGAGATTTTCGTAGACCGTCAGGTGGTCCAGCAGGTGATAGCTCTGAAACACGAAGCCGATGTGCTTTTTCTGGAGCTCGGCGCGCTCCTTCTTGCCGATCACGTGAATGGGCTGGCCATGCAGCCAGGTACTCGCCGGACCACGACGCATCGTGCATGCCCAGGATGTGAAGGAGCGTGCTCTTGCCCGCGCCAGAGGGTCCCATGATCGAGACGAACTCGCCCGGTCTGAAATCGAGCGAGATGCGTCGCAGCACGTAGGTGCGTTGCAGCCCCTGCTGAAAGAACTTCTCGATGCTGCGGACGCTGATGATGGCACGGCCCGCCTCGGCGAGCTCTGCGGGACTTTGAGTAGTTTCTGCGGGTTCCACGTCAGACTCCAGGAGATTTCGTTACAACGATCTTACTCGCTACGGAGCGCCTCGATCGGATTCACGCGCATGGCGCGGCGAGCGGGCAGGTAGCTGGCCGCGATGGCCACGACGACGAGACCCGAGACGACGGCTGCGAAGGTCGGCACGTCGGTCGGCGTGATGCCAAAGAGGAGCGCCGAAACGGTCTTCGAGGCCGCCAGCGCCAGCACCACCCCCGCGCCAAGACCGATGGAGGCCAGCCGGAGGCCTTCTCCAATCACCAACCGATAGACGTCCGCGGGCTTGGCACCGACCGCGATGCGGACCCCGAGCTCACGCGTGCGCTGTGCCACGGACTGGCTCAGTAGCCCATAAACGCCGATCGATGCGAGCAGCAGCGCAAGGCCGCCGAAGAGTCCGAGGGCCAGCGCGCGGAACCTCGGCTGCGCTGTCGACCGGCTGCGCACGTCCTCGAGGGTGCGTCACTTCGGCGAGGGCCAGGTCGCGGTCGATCTCGCCCATCGCCTGACGCAGACGCGTCGTCACGAGCGCGTGTGGAGCGGTGCTGCGGACGAGCACGGTCATGAACGGCAGACTGAACTGCCGGTATGGCGCGAACAGCATCGGCGCTGGAGGCTGATCGAGCGACTCCCGGCGAAAATCGCCGACCATCCCAACGATCGTCACGGGCTCCTGCTCGCCAAAAAGCAGGCGGCGACCGATCGGATCCTGCTTTGCCAGATAGCGCTCCACGAACGCGCGGCTGACGATCACCACGGGAATGGAGCTTTCGCGATCGGTTTCCTGGAAATCGCGGCCGCGGAGCAGCGGGATTCCGAGAGTGCGGAAGATACCCGGCGACGCCGCGTTGAACAAGGCGACCGGCCGGTTCGCCCGGCTCGATGGCGCCGACACTCCTTCTACCGTGAACGAGGCACTGCTCCCTTTCCCCTGAAAGGGAAGCGGGAACGCGACGGCGGCGCCCGAAACACCTGGTTGCCGACGGACTTCCTGGAGGACGCGATGATACGCGTCCGCCTGCTGACCCAGCGTAGGGTATCGGTTGACCGGAAGCGGCAGCATGGCCGCCGTGACATCTACCGTTTGCAATCCGGGCTCGACCGCCAGGAGCTGCCAGAGGCTTCGCGCCATGAGGCCGGCCCCGACGAGCAGCACGACCGCGATCGCGATTTCGCCAACGACGAGCCCCTTCCGAAGCCGGCTCGTCGTGCGGCTGCCGCCCGATCGGGACGTCGATGCCTTGAGCGATTCGTGGAGGCCGAGCTGTCCCAATAATCCCAGCGGGGCAAGGCCAAATATGATGGCCGAGCCGAGAGTCAGGGCGGCCGCAAAGAGCCCCACCCGGTAGTCGAGCGTAATGCTTTCCGCTCTCGGCACGGCGGTTGCCGCCAATGCGCCGCAATCCATCGAGCGACCACGCCGAGACAACAATTGCGAGCGTGCCTCCCAGAAGCGCGATCACGAGGCTCTCGGCGAGGAACAGCCGCGCGATCTGTCCGCGGCTGGCGCCCAGCGCGGCCCGGACCGCAACTTCTCGCTGACGGGCAGTGGCCCGCGCCAGGAGGAGGCTCGCCACGTTCGCGCAGGCGATCAGCAACACCAGCCCGACCGACGCCAGCAGCACGAGCAGCGCAAAGCGGACGTCGCCGACCGTGAAATCGTGGAGCGTGCGCACGCGGTAGGCGAGCCCTCGGAGGTCTCGGGGTGTTCACGCGCGATCGCTTTGGCAACGGAGATCGCGTCGGCGCGGGCCTCCTCGAGAGTGGAAGACGCGCGAATCCGGCCGACCACGTCGAAATACCGGACCTGTCGCTCTTCCGAAAGCGGGCCGTCAATTTCGATGGGGGAGGGTGGCACCCCATCGGTCGCCAACACCCAGACGCCGAGGCCTTCACGAAAACGGAAGTCCGGCGGCATGACGCCGGCTAATCGCGTAAGCCTGTCCATTCAGGTGAATGACGCGGCCGACGGCGCGCGAATCGGACGCGAACCGCTCCTGCCACGTGTCGTACGACAACACCACCTTCCCCTCGGCTCCTCGTGCATCGTCGCCCTGTCGGAACGTTCGGCCCAGAAGCGGCGCAACTCCGAACACGTCGAAAAACTGGCGCGTGACGTGGGCGCCGTCGAGATGGGCGGGTTCGCGCGCGCCGGTCAGCTCGAACGTGTCCTCGCGAATGGCCGCGAGGGCCTCGAAGGTTCGCGAGCGACGTTCGAGGTCGAGGAAGTTCGCCGGCGCGTTCCCGGCCACCTCGCCGCGCCCGTTGACTTCCTGAACGACGACGATCCGGTCGGGAGTGCGAAAGGCGAGCGGCGTGAGCAGGACGCCGTTGACAATGCTGAAGATCGCCGTGTTGGCGCCGACGCCGAGCGCGAGCGTGAGGACGATCAGGAACGTGGCGCCTGGCTCGCGCCGAAGCCCCCGGACGGCGGACCGAAAATCACTCAGCATCGCGGGCAGGTCGTGGCGTGGGGCTTTGCATGTAGACCGGACCTTCAGGTCCGGTGTTGACTCGTGTGGAGCGGACCGGAGGTTCGCGCCGGTGACAGTCGGCGCGAACCTGCGTGACGCAGGCCCGACGTCTCGGTTAGACCGTCTCGGCGACGTTCTCCTCGACGATGCGGCCGTCGAAGAGGTGAATGCTGCGATCGGCATGGCGTGCGTAGCGCGGATCGTGCGTGACCATCGCGATCGTCGCGCCGCCGCGGTGCAGCTCCTGCAGTAGCTGCATGACGGCCTCGCCGTTCTTGGAATCGAGGTTGCCCGTCGGCTCGTCGGCCAGCAGGATGGACGGGTTGCCGGCGACCGCTCGCGCCACGGCCACGCGCTGCTGCTGACCGCCTGAGAGCTGGCTCGGAAGGTGCCGCGCGCGATGCGCCATGCCCACTTTCTCGAGCGCTTCTTCAACCCGCTTCCGGCGCTCCGCCGGCTTCATCCCGCGATAGGTGAGTGGCAGCTCCACGTTCTCGTACACGGTGAGATCGCCAATCAGGTTGAAGCTCTGGAAGATGAACCCGATCTCGCGATTCCGCGTGCGGGCGCGCTCGGCCGCGGTCAGGTTGGCGACCGGCCGGTTGTTGAGCACGTAACTGCCATCCGTCGGTGTGTCGAGCAGGCCCAGAATCGAGAGCAGCGTCGACTTGCCGCAGCCCGAGGGCCCCGCAATGGCCGAGGTACTCGCCGTTGCGAATCTGCAGGTGGATTCCCGCCAGCGCGTGGGTCTCCACTTCGTCCGTATAGAAGACTTTCGTCACGCCTTCCAGGTTGATCAACACATCCGACGGGGTGCTCATGGAATCTCCTCGCCCTTGAATTACCGGAGCCGGACGCGATCGCGCCCGTCCCACGCTGACATGTCCGACAGAATCACGCAGTCGCCCTTGTTCAGGCCCGACAGAATCTCGACAGTGTTCACCGAGCTGCGACCGAGCTTCACCTGGGTCCGAACGGCCTCCTCCGGCACCTCGCAGGTGCCGGCGGTCACCTTGAACAGGCTGATGGTGCTCTCCTCCTGGCCAAAAGCGGGCCGTCCCACGTTAAGGACGTTGTTCAGCCGCTCGAGTTCCACGGTGCCGTCCACGCTCAGGTCGGGCCGCGCGCCGCGCGGCAGAGGGCCGGTGAATGCCACGTCAACGAGGACCGTGCCATTCTGGGCGGCCGGGATCCATCCGGGCGACGCGGCCCTCGACTTCGCCGTTGCGGGTATCCACGGTCGCGAGTTGGCCGATTTCGATGTCTTTGGCCTGCGTCTCGGGAATTCTCAGCTCGGCCTTCAACCGGCCTGGGACGGCGATTCGGGCGAGGTTGGTGCCGGCCGGGACGCGCTGGCCCACCTGGACGGGCACAACCTGGAGCACACCCTCGATGCCCGCGCGAACCTTCAGTGCATCGGCCTGGTTGCGCTTCAAATCATAGAGCGCCTGCCGCTGCGCCACCCGGGCATCCTCGGCGTTTACCTGGGCAGCCGTTGAATCCGCTCGAATCCTCAGGCGTTCCTCTTCCAGTTGATTGCGCTTGCCGAGCTCTTCGGCGTTGACTTGCGAGACCCTCGTCGTTACGGGCGACAGCAGGCCCTCCTTCAGGAGCTGCTCGTTGGCCTCGGCCTGGATCTTCGCCTGGTGATAAAGGCCGCGAATGTTGGCCGCTTCTGACTGCTGCTGGAGCAGCTCGTTGTTAAGTCGCACTTTCAAACTGATGAGATCGGCCTGCGCCGCGCGCAACTGCAATTCGGCGTCGACGAACTCCTGCATGCACGGTTTCGTCGCGCAGTTCCAGAATCACGGTGTCGTGCGGTGAGTACCTTCGCGCTCGGAAGCGTGACGACGCGCTGCACGGTGGCGTCGGTCGACGATGTGATCCACCGGATGTCCTCTGGAACCAGCGTGCCGGGGCCGCGGACCTGGCGGATCATCTCACCGCGCTTGACGGTGTCTTTCCAGACCGTGCCACGCTCGACTGTCGGCGCCGCGGGCTTCAGTTGGGCCAACACCACGGTGACCAGCGCGACGACGATGATGGCGGCGACGGCGGCGGCGATGCGGCGGATTTTCTTCTGCCGAACGACCGATGCGGGACGGGCGATATCCATTGCCAAGATGATGACTCCCAGGTGCTGCTCTCGCAGCGAGTATACGAGGACTCCTATCTCAAGCTCTGTGCCACACTGCACATGGGCAGTAAAGAGTTATTTCGCAATGGCTTAGCTGCTCCGAGAGAGACCCTGACGAGATGGCTGTGTACCGGGCATGGGACCGGCCGTCCCAGGATCGGACACCGGAAAAGCTATGTGTACAAGAAAGTCGGGGCTAACAGACCAGGCTGATCACATCTGCTCGAACTGCGCGGTGAAATGCCGGAGCACCGCGGGCGCGCTCGCGATCCGATACCCACACAACCGCTCGCGTTGCTCGTGCACCGAGATGACGACCTCGGCGACGTAATCGATGTGCGACTGGGTGTAGACGCGTCGTGGAATCGCGAGACGCACGAGGTCCATGGACGCCGCCTGCTCCGACCCATCGGGACGCGTGCCGAACATCACCGTGCCTATCTCGACGCCGCGCACGCCACCTTCGAGATAGAGCGCGTTCACTACCGCAATTCCCGGATACGCGAGCGGAGGCACGTGGGGAAGCATGACCCTGGCATCCAGATAGATCGCGTGCCCGCCGGCCGGGAGCAGAATAGGTACACCCGCGGCTTGGAGCTTTTCCGCGAGATACTCAATCGATCGGATGCGGTAGTGCAGGTACGACGGCTCGACGACTTCCTCGAGCCCGCGCGCAATGGCTTCGAGGTCGTACCCCGCCAATCCGCCATAAGTGGGGAAGCCCTCTGTCAGAATGAGCAGCGCCCGCGCGGCCTCCGCCCATCGATCGTCGTTGAGCGCCAGGAATCCGCCGATGTTCGAGAGTCCGTCCTTCTTCGCCGACATCGTGCAGCCGTCGGCGAGGCTGAACATCTCTCGCGCGATGGCTTTCGGCGTTCTCCCGCTCTGGCCTTTTTCGCGCAGCTTCACGAACCAGGCGTTCTCGGCGAACCGGCAAGCATCGAGAAAGAACGGCTTCCTGAAACGGTCGCAGAGCGCGCGCACGCCGCGAAGATTCTCGAGCGAGACAGGCTGACCGCCGCCGGAATTGTTCGTGACGGTCACCATCACGAGTGGCACGCGGTCGCCGTCTTCCTGGAGGGTACGCTCGAGCGCGGTCAGATCGACGTTGCCCTTGAAGGGGTGGACCAGTGCAGGCACGCGGCCTTCAGGAATGACCAGATCACGCGCCTCGGCGCCCTCCACCTCGATATTCGCCCTTGTCGTGTCGAAGTGGTTGTTGTTCGGCACTACTTGTCCGGGCGTGACGACCGTGTGGAACAGGATGCGCTCGGCGGCACGGCCCTGATGCGTCGGGATGACATGCTTGAAGCCGGTCAGGTCCTGCACAACCGACTGAAAGCGATAGAACGACCGACTGCCGGCGTACGATTCGTCGCCCTGCATCAGCGCCCCCCACTGCGCCGACGACATCGCGCCCGTTCCCGAATCGGTCAGCAGATCGATGATGACATCGTCGCTTCGCAGCAGAAACACGTTCCACCCCGCGGCCGCCAGCGCGCGGGCCCGTTCGGATCGGTCGGTGAAGTGGATGGCTTCGACGGACTTGATCCGGAACGGCTCGACGATGGTTTTGAAGGTCACACCTTTCCCAGCTCGCCCCGACGCAGCTTGCGATACATGCTGAGCGCGTCCGAGACGATGCGAATCGCGTCGGCCGGGCCCATGAAGTCCTCGACCACGACCTGCTTGTTCTCGAGCTGCTTATAGTCTTCGAAGAACCGTCGAATTTCGCGCAGCAGGTGCGTCGGAAGCTGCGTGTGGTCGGTGTAGTCGGACACGGCGGGATCCTTCACGCTGATGGCGATAATCTTGTCGTCGAGGCCCTTCTCGTCCCGCATCCGCATCACGCCAATCGCGCGGGCCTCCATCATTGTCAGGGGTGTGACCGGCTCCTGGCCGAGCACCAGCGCGTCGAGCGGGTCGCCGTCTTCGCAGAACGTGCGGGGAATGAAGCCGTAGTTGGCGGGATAGTGGACGGCGCTGTACAGTACGCGGTCAAGTTTGAGCAGCCCCGTTTCTTTGTCCAGTTCGTATTTGTTCTTGCTTCCCATGGGCACTTCGATGACCACGGGGAAGGCTTTTTCTATCAGATGATCATCGACGTAAATGTCATGCCACGCGTGCATAGCGCCATTCTACCGTCAACCGTCGGGCGTTCGTTGGCCGCGCTCGCGATCGCTCTGCTGACGTCGGGTCCGGCGACTGCGCAGACCCGCGCCGCTGCAGTTGCCGCCAGCGATGATCTGGGACACACCAGTCGCTCGCTCGAGACGCTGGCCGCGCGCGTCGGGCCATCGGTGGTCGAGATCATCACGCTCGGGTACAACACCGACGATACCGCGGAGGGTGAGCGCGGCATGCTGGTCGCGCCGTCGCGCGGCAGTGGCTCCGGCGTGATCGTTTCAGCCGACGGGCATATCGTCACCAACGCGCACGTCGTGGAAGGCGCGCACGAGATCCAGGTGGAGCTCTTGATCGAGCGCCCTGCAGGACCAGGCGAACATCGCTCTACGCTGCGCCCGCGTCCGCGACTGGTTCCCGCCCACGTGGTCGCGATCGACGAGGAAACCGATCTGGCAGTGATCAAGGTGGACGAGAAGGCTCTGCCAGCGCTCGAGTTCGCCGACTCTGATGATGTCAGGCCAGGCCAACTGGTGCTCGCGTTTGGCAGCCCGATGGGTCTCAACAGCTCCGTGACGCTCGGCGTCGTGAGTGCGGTGGCGCGGCAACTCGAAGCGGACGATCCGATGATTTACATCCAGACCGACGCGCCCATCAATCCCGGCAACAGCGGCGGGCCGTTGGTCGACGTGCGAGGGAAGATCGTCGGCATCAATACGCTGATTCTGTCGCAGTCGGGGGGGAACGAGGGTCTCGGGTTTGCGGCGCCCAGCAACATCGTCCGCAACGTCGTCGACCAGATCAGACGTTTCAATCGTGTACGCCGCGGAGAGATTGGCGTGAGAACGCAGACGATCACGCCGCTGCTCGCCGAAGGCATGCACCTGTCACGCGATAGCGGCGTAGTGCTGAGCGACGTGTATCCCGATGGCGCGGCCCACCACGCCGGGGCGAAGGCTGGAGACATCGTGCTGAGCCTGGACGGCAAACCGATGGAGAACGGCCGTCAATTCCAGGTAAACCTTTACGGCCGCGCCGTCGGCGACACCGTGCGGCTCGAGATGCTGCGAGGAGAGCAGGTCGTGACGATGCTCGTCCCTGTCACCGAGCGCGAAGACGATCCGACGAGGTTCGTCCCGCTCGTCACGCCGAACGAGCCGTTCATCGCCCGCCTCGGCGTGCTCGCGCTGACGCTCGATTCAAAGTCAGCGAGCCTGCTGCCGGATCTGCGAGTGTCGTCAGGGGTAGTCGTCGCTTCTACCACCGGGATGGCGGCCCTCGGCTCGGACGCGCGCCTGAAGCCGGGCGACTTGATTCACGCGCTCAATGGCGCTTCCATCAAGTCCGTCGAGGAGCTCCGCAGCGCCCTCTCGAGCCTGAAGCCCCACGACGCTGCGGTCCTGCAAGTGGAGAGGGATGGAGAGTTCCTGTACGTGGCGGTCAGGATTGATCGCTAGCACGCCCTCGCGGCCATTGGGGCCTCAGTGACGTTTTGCTGCCCGATCGTGTTCAGCCTATTGGTGATGATTCGACGAGTCGTCGACAACGAAGGGCATAGTGCCTGGGTACCCGTAGAATGTGTCCCACGGACGAAACGCCGGAAGTAGCTTCCATCGTCCGGATACCCGACGCTTGCGTGGTGACTTGAATGGACGGCCCGATTCCAACCACCTCGCTCGATCCACCGCAGCTCATGCGCCTGAACCGCCTGGCTACCGTGGCACGGCTCGTCGCGGGGCTGGCCCACGAGCTCAACAACACACTCCAGGTGGTGAGTGGGCTCGTCGAGCTCCTGACGGACCGGACAGACCTGCCTCCAGACGCCATCGCTCGGCTGCAGAAGATCGGTGGTCAGGCCGACAAGGCCACAACCGCCATCCGGCAGGTCCTCGGCTACAGCCGGGACGTGACCACCTCCGAGGCGGCCGTCGTCGACCTGGCGCACGTTGTCGATCAGGCCTTGGCGCTGCGCCGCTATCAGTTGGGACGGCTCGGAATCGCCGTGTCGGTTGATCGCCCGCAGTTGATGAACTGCCACGTTCGGGGCGACGAGCGCCAGCTGGTGCAGGCGCTGCTGAATCTCGTGATGAACGCGGAAGAAGCGCTGGCCGGACAGCCGCAGCGCAAGCTGCGCATTGCATTGGCTCTGGCAGATTCAGCGATTCAGATGCACGTGGAAGACAGCGGGCCGGGCGTGCCCGACGAGATCCGCTCCCGAATCTTCATGCCGTTCTTCACGACGCGGGCCACCGACCGCTCGGTCGGTCTTGGGCTCCCGGTCAGCCAGGCACTCGTGGAAGCCAGCGGGGGTCATTTGTGGTTGTCGAACCAGACACCCGGGGCAACCTTCGTGATCGAGCTGCCGACCAGTTGAGCTCAACCGTCAGTTCGCCACCGGTTCGGCGGATTCAGCGGCAGCAGCGATGTTCAGACGGTGCAGCTTGTCGATGAGCGTCGTGCGACTCAGGTTCAGCAGCCGCGCGGCTTGACGCTTGTTGCCCCCGGTCTTCTCGAGGCACCGCGTGATCAGCTCGCGCTCGAGTTGTGAGACGACCGACTGGAAGTTGATACCCTCGTCTGGAATCGCCACGGTCGGGAGCAGCAGAGAACCTGAGGACTCCGTCACATCGGCGGGCAACGCGGCCGCGGGGATTTCGCGCTCCTGGCCGCTCATGGCCACCGAATGCTCGACGGCGTTTTCGAGCTGGCGGATATTGCCAGGCCAGGTATAGCCCATGATCACGCGTACCGCTTCCTGTGTCAGCGTTTTCAGGGGCAGATTGTTCGATTTGCAGGACTTCTGGACGAAGTGTCGCGCGATCAGCGGAATGTCCTCGCGGCGGTCGCGCAGCGGCGGCAGCGTGATGGGGATGACATTCAACCGGTAGTAGAGGTCTTCACGGAACGACCCCTCCTTCACCATCTTTTTCAGCTCCATGTTCGATGCCGCGATGACGCGGGCGTCGAACTTGATGGAGCGTGATTCGCCGACCCGCTCGATCTCCCGTTCTTGCAGCGCGCGAAGCAGCTTGGCCTGCAGCGGGAGGCTCATCAGCGCCACTTCGTCGATGAAGAGCGTGCCGCGGTGCGCGAGCTCGAACCGTCCGACGCGGCTCGCGATGGCGCCGGTGAACGCGCCCTTCGCATGACCGAAGAGCTCCGCTTCCGCCAGATGCTCGGGAATTGCGGCGGCGTTGAAGCCGACGAAGCGCTGATCGGCGCGAGGACTGTTGTGATGAATCGTGCGCGCGATGAGCTCCTTACCAGTGCCCGTCTCGCCCTGGATCAACACGGTGCTGTTCATCGGCGCGACCAGCTCGAGGCTCTGGAAGACCGTCTGCATCGCCGTGCTCTGGCCAATGACGTTGTCGAACCGATAGCGGTCGCGCAGCTGCGCACGCAGCTCGGCGTTTTCCTGTCGCAAGCGCGGCTCGTTGATGGCGGCCGCCAGCACCCGCGACAGGTGGGCGAGTTGAACCGGCTTGATGAAGAAGTCGATGGCCCCACGCTTGATCGCTGCGACCGCTTCTTCGACACCCCCAAAACCTGTCATCACCACCGCGACCATTTCGGGGTAGCGGGTGAGGGCGGCGTCCAGGATGTCGAGCCCATTGGCGTCCGGCAGCTTGAGGTCGATGACCAGCCCGTCGTATGCGAAGCCCTTCAACCGCTCGAGCGCATCCGAGCCGGTGGGCGCCTGTGCGACGGCAAAGCCCTCCTTGGTCAGATGCTCCGCGATGACTTCTCTCAAATCATCGTCGTCGTCCACGATGAGCACGCATTGCTGGGGTCTTGAAGACATAAGTGCCTGAACAGACGCCGGTTGGGCGTTCTTTTGAAGTTCTACGATTGTCTGGATGCGGGCGATATTATAGCCACAGCTAATCGCTCACCCGCAAGGGACTCATGCGTCCGTCATCACTGCCGATTCCGCTCTGTCGAGCTACTCGCGCGATCGACGCGTCGGGCAATCGCCATGCCGCAGACGGATCAATGTAGCCCTTTTCGCTCGGTTAGATCGACGTTATCGTCCAAGGCGTCTCCGAGCGACAGCCCTTGAGGCGGAAACCCGACACCTCGCGCGAAAAGTCGGAAGCGCGAACGAGCCGGCAGGGCTCGCTACGGACCGTCCCGACGCGATCGACGCCCGTTTGACGCTTATCGAGGAGTTCCTCGGGCGGATCATCGCGGGCCGTTCGCGCTTCTGACCCGCTTGCTGTCCGCCTCTTCCGCCGTTCAAGTCCTTCCTGGTCTACCAATCGCATCGGGATCCGTCTCGAGTTCGCCACACGGCGCGGTGCGTTCATCTGCGATGTGTTGAACGACTCTGCATCCGATCATCACCGTCAATTCCACGCGAGCGCTCGATCCCAACCATGCCAATCTGGCGCCCTACGTGCGCGCGCCCGATGGGTGCTATGGCACAGCTTGTGCTGCTGTGGTTGCTGGCGCTTCGGGCGGATCCGTGTCGCCTCTGTCCGGAGCGCTCTTTCCATCCCGCGTCGGTTGGCGTCTACGGTCGGAATCGAGTGATATGCAGATCAAGCGACTTCGGAATCACAGACTGCGTGCGGCCCTCGCGCCCGTCCAGGAAACCCTCGATTCCGAGGCGCTCGTATTGTCGACCGAGTTGGTGCCCGACCGACGCTGGCATCGCTCGCTTGGCCGCTACGAGATGGAAGTGACCGCCGGCTCGGTGGCACCCGTGTCGGAAACCCGACTTGAACAGCCGCCGAACCGTCCGGTGCGCCCGCCAGACTCCCCGTCGGCCGCGCCCGCCAGTACGGCCGGCAGCCAGGATGTCGTCGTCACCGCTGGGGTCGATCACGTGCTGCTGGCAACGGAGGTCGCGGCGACGCCGCCGAAGCGCGTGCGCCGCCCCCTCCCCCGGCGCCTTCCGACCGTTCGATCGCGAGCCGATCGTGGCATCTGCGACCTGCTCGATTTGCTCAGCTCCAAGGCCGTTTCGGTAGAAGGCGCCCGCACGGAGGCATCGTGCGTCTAGGCACCACGGCGGAGCAGCGGACGGATCGGGACGCACTGGTGCTCCAACACGTCGGTCTAGTGAAGGCCCTGGCTCAGCGTCTGGCGAAGCGACTACCCGCGCAGGTCGAACTGGCCGATCTGGTCAGCGTCGGTCTGCTTGGCCTCATGGACGCCGCCACGCGCTACAAAGCGTCGACCGGCGTCCCGTTTGACGCTTTCGCCAGGCAACGAGTGCAGGGCGCCATGCTCGATGCCCTGCGACATCTCGACTGGGCGCCGCGCTCATTGCGCAAGATGCGCCGCGATCTCGACAGCGCCGTCGGCCGGCTCCGCCACGAGTTGAAGCGCGAACCGAATGACGCGGAGATCGCTGGCGGCTTGAACATGTCCGAGATCGAATATGACCGGCTGCTGGATCAGGTCAAGTCTCTGGAACTCGGCGCGCTGCGTTGCCTCGACGCGACGAACCATGAAGGCACGTGTCTGCTTGAGCTCGTCATCGACCCCGACGAGGGACCTGAAGTGCGGCTCGAGCGAACGGAACTCCGCGAGTATCTCGCAAGAGCGCTTTCGGAGCTGCCCAATCGCGAGCGACAAATTCTCGCCCTCTACTACGAAGAGGAACTGACCATGGCGGAAATTGGTGCGGTCATCGGGATCTGCGAGTCGCGTGTGTCGCAGTTGCGGTCCGTGGCGCTGTCCCGCCTGCGCGCGAGCCTGCGCGAATCGCTGGCCCAGCCGGTGCCGCGCTAATGGGCAAGATGCTCTCGTAAGACGAAATCGACGCGATGCTCCGGAAGTTCCCCCAATGCCGCGACCGACCGGGATAGGCTCGTCGAGGGCCACGTCCTGGCGGCACCTGGAGAGAATCCCGGGCGGCGTCGTAATTGCCGCGATGTGGTTCGAGGTCAGTATGGGGTGAGTTAAAGGAAGTCGAGCCGGTTGCCGATTCTGTGCACGGCGGGCCGTCTGAAGGTCAGCCGCAGAGAAATGAGCATGAAGATCGAGGGGGGTAGCCCTTACCCCGGAGCCCCCGGCACCCAGCCGGTTGACCTGCCGAGCGTGGATCGCTGGACTGACGGCGAATGCTGTACGAACCCGGGCGATTCCGTTGACCACTCATCGGTCGCCCAGTTGGCGGCCACTGCCGCATTGGCGGTGACCGCCGCACCCGACATCCATCAGGACAAGGTTGCTGCCGCGCGCAAGGCGCTCGAGGCGGGGCGCATCGGGCAAGACCCGTACTCGCTCGCTGACAAGCTGATCGACCGTCTGCTGGGAGCCTGCAATGACTGAAACGACCGTATCGCTGGCGTCGGCAGCACCCGGATACGCAATGTCGTGGGATGTTACGACCCGCTTCGGGAGGTTTGCCGTCGAGCGGTCAGGCGTCATCCAGTTCGCCGAGGGGCTCCCGGGTTTCGAGCAGAGCCGGGGCTTCGTCCTACTCTCGTCGGCCAATCTCGTCCCCTTGCACGTGCTGAACGCGGTAGACGGTCCGCCTGCCTCGTTCCTTGTGGTGGCCCCCCGGCAGCTGCTTGCCGGTTATCGCACAACGCTCACGACCGGCGATCGTCTGAAGCTCGGCGCCGACGAGGACACGTCCCTCCTGTGGCTGGCACTCGTGACGCCGCACGGCGATCAGGACGCCAGCGTGAACCTGCGGGCGCCCGTCGTGGTCAACCCGTTACGGATGATTGGCTGCCAGGTGATGCCGCACAACAGCCTGTACCCGCTGCGGCACCCTCTCGGTGGAGCCTGAGTCGCCATGCTTGTCTTCACTCGCAAGCGGCACGAAGCGATCGTCATTGGCGACGGCATCGAAGTACGCATTCTCCGTGTGGGCCGGGATGGCGTGAGGCTCGGCGTCACGGCGCCGTCCACCGTCTCGGTTCACAGGCGCGAGATCTACGATCAGATCCGCGAGGAGAATCGCGCGGCGGCCTCCGCGACGACATCCGTCGAGGACCTCGCCGCGCGGCTTCGTCGCGCGACCGGCGGGGTCGCGCCGGAGGGGCAGCCAGCGACGGAGGCTTTTCGAGGGACTCGAAAAATTCAGGGATGAGCACGGTCCAGGATTGGCGCGACGTTTCGTCCACCGAGGTGCTTCCGCTGCTGGAGACGGAGCGTCGCCGGTGGCTCGACTCGCTCCACTGGGATCTCGGTCCCGCGCTGAGGTTGGTGGAAGAGGCCCGGCTGCGTGGCGAGGTGCCTGGCCTCGTTCTTCGACGTGCCGACGGGACAGCGTCGGGCTGGGCCTTTTATGTGCTGGCGGATCGTCAACTTCAGATCGGGGCCGTGCAGGCCGCGACGGCAGCCGGTGTACGCCAGTTGCTGGATGGCATTCTGGCGGCTCCCGAAGCGGAGCTCGCGTCGAGCGTGTCCTGCTTTCTTTATCCCGGTTCGAGATCCGTCGCGAGCGCGCTCGTGCGCCAGCGCTTCGAGCTGCAGGAGCCTCACTACCTCGAAGCAAACCTTGCCACGATGCCGGGGCTGAGCGACCCGGTCGACGACAGCGGGCTCTCGCCGCTCGGCACGCAGGATGGCGCCGCCGCCGCGCGCCTCCTCGCGCGCGCCTATGCGGGCAATCCTGCCGCGCGTGCGTTCGCGCCGAATGCACGCCTGGACGAGTGGGCGCAGTATCTCGGCCAAATCTTTGCGACGCCGAGCGTGGGCGCCTGGCTGCCCGACGCGTCGCTCATTGCCACGAGCAGCAGCCCCGACAAACTCGCCGGGCTCGTGGTGACCACGGAAGTGGCGCGGGGCACCGCCCACATCGCACAGGTCGTGGTGGATCCGACGGTTCGGCGCCAGGGACTCGGTCGCCGGCTGCTGCTTGCGGCCGCCTCGCGCGCGGCGTCGCTCGGCGCCAAGCGCCTCACGCTCATCGTCGACGAGCAGAACGCCGCGGCGCGCGCACTCTATGCGTCGCTCGGCTTTACCTCTCGCGGCACGTTCCTCTTCGGTCTGCGCGGCCCCGTTCCGCGGCGGGTCGGCGGCATTATCATCCGCCCTGGCGCCGCTGCGTAAGCTTCGTTGGGTTACGGAACCGTTGTCAGTCTAACGTTCAGTTCACACCGCTCCGGATTATTGCGAGACGTGTCGGAACCCGTCCGCAGTCGTGCAGCGTGTACTTTGTCGATCCGTCTGCGTGTGGATGCCCGCTGGGTGGATCACGCGGCCTCCGGTCTTTAAGCTCCCGCCCAACTCCCTAAGCTGATATGGACCTATGATTGCTTGCGCGCGACGTACAGAGAGGGGGTGAGGTGGCGCGCCATTTCGAAGTGGCTCCGCTGCCGGAACAGCGTTTCGAGCGCAAGGGTCGCGCCCGGGAACGAGCTGAAGGCGTGATCGACCGCGAGCCAGCCTCCAGGAGCCAGGAAGCGTTCGAGCGCGAAGATGTCGGTAGCCACATCCGAACACGCGTGAGCGCCTTCGAGAAGTAGCACGCGGCAGCGGAAATCTTCCGGCATGAGCTGCGCAAAGGTCGCGCCGGTGCCGTGATGGGGAAGCACCCACTCCAGCAGGCCATGTAATGTCAACGAGGCCAGCAGGCTGTCGAGCGAGCACGCCACGTCGTCTGGAGCGTCTTCGCTCTCGGGGAACAGGTCGACGGCGAAGACGCGGCTGCGGCCGGTCGCCTTGGCGGCCTGTCCCAAAACCGCGGCCGCGCGGCCCTGGCCGGCACCGATGTCTACGATGTGCCCGGGAATTGCGGCAGTCGCGTAGGCCAAGAGCGCGAGGGCAAAGAGGTTGTCCCGCGGGTGGTCGCCTGAAACCGCCGCCATGGCCGTTTCGACGTCGTCGGCTATCGAGGTCGCTCGCTTGTTGAAGATGTCGTGGTCCCGGCGAAGGGGTGTCGCTGCGGCGAGGTGTCGGCGCGGCATCGAAATCTCAGGATTGAGCGGGTCAAACTGCATTTTGGTTAACGGGATCACGACACCGACCTCCGTGGCCGGGCCGAACCACCCTTTGGACCTCACAACAGCAAGGCGGGTACCACCAGCCGAGACCGTGCGGATGAAAGGCAGAGCACGGAGAATCGGGCGACTCACTCAAGCTCCCGCCGCCGCCGACGATTCCTAGATGGCAGGCGAGCCTCGCCGAGGCTTGCACCGAGTCCAACATGAATGCACACGTTCTTGTCGTAGACGATGAGTCGGGCGTCCGGGAAATGCTGGCGGCCTGGCTCGAGACCGCGGGTACACCTGCGCCCAGGCGCAAGACGCCGACCAGGCCCTGTCCTTGCTGACCGACAAACCGGCCGACGTCGCGCTGCTCGACCTCGCCATGCCCGGGCAGGACGGCATCTGGCTGGCCCGCGAGCTTCATGATCGATACGCCGACACGGCGCTCATCATGGTCACCGGCCTCCAGCGCTTCGACGCCGCTGTCGAGGCCATGCGCCTTGGCGTGCGCGACTATCTCTTGAAGCCGTTTTCGCGTCAGGAGCTCCTGCAGTCGGTGCGTCGCGCGGCCGAGTGGCGCGAGAGCCTGGAGCGGCAGCGGGCCGAGGGACGCGCCTTGGGAGCCGAGATCGAGACCCGCCGCTCGGCGCTGGCCGACGCCTTCATCGCTCTCGAGAATGCCTCGGCGGGGGCGATTGAAGCCCTGCTCGTGGCCCAGACCAGCCGAAACCCGGACAAGGCGGCGCACGCCTTCCGTGTCGCGGAAATGGCGGTCGACCTGGCCAATGCGCTTGGAGTCGACGAGGCGATGCAATCCCAAATTGAGCGCGGCGCCCTGTTGCACGACATCGGCAAGATCGCCATGCCTGATGTACTGATGCACAAGACGGGACCCTTGAACGAAGAGGAAATCGCGCTCATTCGGACCCACGCCGCGATTGGCCGCGACATCGTGAACACCGTGCCGGCGCTGAAGGTGCCGGCAGAGATCGTCTTCGCGTCGCACGAGGCGTGGGATGGATCGGGCTATCCAGAAGGGATCGCCGGCACCTCGATTCCCCTGGGCAGCCGCATCATCGCCGTCGTGGACACGTTCGACGCGCTCACCTGGGGTCGGCTCTATCGCGATCCTGTGGGTCAGGCGCGCGCTGCGGCGGAACTGGTGCGCTGTGCGGGCATCCAGTTCGACCCGGACGTCGTCCGGGCATGGCTGCGCATCGCGAATCGGTATCAGGTCAATGGCCGCGATGCCGACGACTATGAGCCGGCTTCGACGGAATTCCCCGTCCTTGGACCGCTGGTCTCGTAATGGCCCCATCAGACCCGGACAACGACCTGGCAGGGTTCGCCTCGGCCGTTGGCGCATTGACCCATCGCTTCAACAACGCGCTCACCACGGTGATGGGCCTTTCGGATTGGCACCTCGTCGCCGAAACGCATGCAGCGCCGCTTCGCAGCGATTTCGAGAAGATTCGCGCGGCGGCGACCGTTGCACAGCAAACGGCGCAGGAGATTCAGCAACTGGCGTGCGAGGCCTCCAGGCGCGCCACGCGCGCAGGAGCCGGTCAGTCGTTGGACGCTGAGGACGCGTACGCCGTGATCGAAGGCCGTAAAGCGCCCGCGCCACAACCTGTGCTCCTGGTCGACGATCAGGTGGACGTTCGCAACAGCCTCTCGGTCATGGTACGCACGCTCGGATATGCCGTGCACGCCGTTGAAGGTGGAGAGGCCGCGCTCGAGTGGCTGGCGGACAATCGAGCCAGCGCTGTTCTCACGGACTTCGGGATGCGCGGGCATGAATGGCGAAGCCCTGGCGAAAGCCGTCGCCGAGCGGCATCCCGACGTTCCGATCGTTCTTCTCTCCGGCTGGTCGGAACTGGCAATGACACCGGCACCGCCAGGCGTCTGTCAGGTGCTGCCCAAGCCGCTCCGCATGGTGCAGCTCCGCGCCTGTCTGGAGACCATCGTCGGTCCCATCGCGGCGTAGTCGTCGGTTTGGCCTTTTCACCCTCCGCGCATTCAAGATCCCGCCACGGCTGACGATTCTGTCTTTGGAGATCCCTGCGGATGTTGCTGATCGTCGGCTCTATTCTCGTTCTGGCCTCCGTCGGCGGTCGCTACGTGCTGGAGGGTGGCAGCATGGCCGTGCTCTGGCGGCGGTCGAGTTCCTCATGACTGCTGGGGCAATGGGCCGCGATCTCACCCTCATCGACCGCGCAGACGCGCTCCTGAGTCAGGCCGCGTGCCAGCTCATCGTTGCGAGCGACAGCTGCGGCGGCGCCGCACTGCCCGCCTTGATAGGCCTGCGCGAACTGCTTGGAGCGTCCGAGGAACACGATCTGTCCGAAATGCTTCGATTGCTCGCCGACGTCGAATCGGTGGGCGGAGATCGCCTCGCGATGCGCGTGGCGACGCTCGAGGCGTCGTGGGCGGCATGGAAGGCCGAACAGATCGCTCACGCGCCTGTCAACACGGCATTGCCGCTGTCAGACGATGAAATCGCGATGCTGGCGACAGACCCTGAGCTGACGGACATGTTCGTTGGCGAAGCCCTCGATCATCTGAAGTCGATCGAGGTCCTCATCCTGCGCGCCGAGGCTCGTCCCGACGACACCCAGCTGCTCGACGACATCTTCCGCCCGTTCCACACGATCAAGGGAAACGCGGGCGCGCTTGGCGTGTCGAGTATCCAGGCCGTCGCGCACTGCGTGGAAAGTCTGCTCGACCTTGCCCGGTCGGGAGAACACACCATCGGGCCCGAGGAAGTGAGCGCTGTTCTGCGCGCGGTCGACGTCCTGACGGCGATGGTGCAGTCGATTCCGGCGCGGATTGCCGGCCATGACGTGCCGGATGTCGGCGCCACGGCAGCGGCGCTGGTGGCGGACATCGGCGCCATCCTCGGCCGCCGAGAGCTCGCCAGGTTTACGCCGCTCACGTCCGAGGAAGCGGCCGTCGTGGCTACGCTGGTCAAAGCCGTAGACAACGTGCCTGCGGCGCCGCGCACACCGGACGTGAGGGATGCGGCGGGACACGCCGTGAGAGTCGATACCCGAAAGCTCGACAGCCTGGTCGACATGGTCGGCGAACTGGTGATCGTCCAATCGCTCATTCAGGAGGATCCCGCGCTCCTGACGGCCGCCGACGATCGGCTCGCGCGCAATCTCGCCCAACTCAAGCGAATCACCAGCGATCTCCAGCGCACCGCGATGTCGGTGCGCATGATGCCCATTCGGCAGACGTTCCAGAAGGTGTCGCGGCTGGTCCGCGATCTCAGTAGCGCTGCTGGCAAGAGCGTCGGGCTCGTCCTTTCGGGTGAAGACACCGAGCTGGATCGAAAGGTCGTCGAGCATATCAACGATCCGCTGATGCATATGGTGCGCAACTCGCTGGACCACGGGATCGAGTCCCCCGAGGCGCGCAAGGCGGCCGGAAAGCCGCGCCAGGCACGTCTCTCGCTGAGCGCCTATCACGAAGGCGGCAACATAATCATCGCGATCGCCGATGACGGCGCGGGTCTCGCGACCGAAAAGATCCGTGAGAAGGCCATCGAGCAGGGTTTGATTTCAGCAGACGCCGGGCTGGCGTCTGCGGAGATTCACGAACTGATTTTCCGGCCCGGGTTCTCGACCGCGCAGCAGGTGACCGAGATCTCAGGGCGAGGCGTCGGCATGGACGTCGTGCGACGGAACATCGAGGCCCTTCGGGGGCGTATCGAGATTCAGTCCACGCCGGGCGTTGGCACCACGTTCATCATCCGGCTTCCGCTCACGCTCGCAATTGTCGAAGGCCTGCTTCTACGCTGCGGCAACGAGCGTTTCCTGCTGCCGACGTTTTCGGTGCGCGAATCGCTGCGTCCGGCCAGATCGCAGGTGCACTCGCTCCAGGGACAGCAGCGGCTCATTCAGGTCAGAAATCAATTCGTGCCGCTTGTGCACCTCGCCGCGTTGTTTGGCGACACGGACGCGCTGCCGGAGCCGTGGGATGCGACCGTCGTGCTCGTCGAAGACAACGGCCGGATCGTCGGACTCGTGGTGGACGAGCTGCTCGCGAAGCAGGAAGTGGTCGTCAAGTCTCTCGGGGACGCGTTTGCGGGCGTCCGCGGCATTGCAGGTGGCGCGATCCTCGGCGACGGGCGGGTCGGACTGATTCTGGACGCCGGCGGCCTGGTTTCGCTGATGGAACGGCGCGTCGATCACGTGGCCTGAGCATTTTCCTATGACGACTGATACCCGCGAGACACTCAGGTCACCCAGCCACGTCGCGGCGGGTAAGTACCTCACCTTCACGATGGCTCAGGAGGAGTACGGGATACCCGTGCTGAAGGTCCGCGAGATCATCAAGATGCTCGAGATCACCGCCGTGCCCCAGGTGCCGCGGCACGTCAAGGGGGTCGTCAATCTGCGTGGCAAGGTGGTGCCGGTCGTCGACCTGCGTCTCAAGTTCTCTCTGCCGCCGCAGCCATATACCGAGCGCACGTGCATCATCGTGGTCGACGTCGCGCTCCGCGGCGCGCGAGTCATGCTGGGCGTCGTCGTGGATGCCGTCGCCGAAGTGCTGAACATCGGCGCCGAGGAGATCGAGCCGGTGCCAACGTTCGGCGAGCAGGTCGCCACCGACTGCATGCAGGGCATCGCCAACGTCAAGGGTACGGTGAAGATCCTGCTCGATCTGGACCGCGTGTTCGCGACAGACGATGCGATCGGCCTGCGCAGCTCGGGGAAGTGATTCAAAACGTGGACCTCGAAGAAAACAGGCCGACGGACCGCGACATGCGAGCGCTGGCGCGACTCGTCTACGACCATTCCGGGATCATGCTGCACGGCGGGAAGCATGCCTTGGTCGCCGCACGACTGCAGAAGCGCCTGCGTCACGGCGGCTTTCGGACCTTCGCCGACTACGTCCAGTTCGTGGAGAACGATTTATCGGGTTACGAGGTCGTGGCGCTACTCGATGCCATCGCGACGAATCACACCGCGTTTTACCGTGAAGCGGACCACTTCGACTATCTCGCGACCCATGTGGTACCGGCCATGCAGGCAGAGGGGCAGCGGGGGCTTCAGCTCTGGTGTGCGGCGTGCTCATCGGGTGAGGAGCCGTACACGATGGCGATGACGCTGGCAGACGCGCTGCCGCTAGGCCTGTCGGGTGTACGGATTCTCGCCTCCGACATCTCGACCAAGGCGCTCCGCACCGCGAAAGAGGGCGTGTACCGCATGGATCGTGTCGCCGCGCTGCCAACCGACGTGTTGCGCCGGCACTTCGAGAAGGGGCTCGGCGAACAGGCCGGCCTGGCGCGGGTGCACCCGCGGCTTCGAGCGATCGTCGAGTTTCAACGGCTCAACCTGCTCGGGATTGGAGATCTCGGCAGGCGCTTCGATGTGATCTTCTGCCGGAACGTCCTGATTTATTTCGATCGGGCCGTCCAGCAGCGGGTGGTCAACATGCTCGAACAACATCTGGCGCCAAACGGCTGGCTCTTCCTCTCGCATTCGGAGAGTCTCACGAGTATCAAGCACGGGCTCCGCTGGGTAGGCCCGGCAATCTATCGCCGGAGGGACTCGTGATGACTCAGGAACTGGCGATAGGCATGACAGCGGATCCCACCCCGATTTTCCAGAGTCCGGGGCGCCGGCTCGTTGTCGGGATCGGCGAATTCGCGGTGTCGGACCAGCAAGGCGACGTGATCGTGACCCATGCGCTCGGCAGCTGCGTCGCCGTCTGCCTCTGGGACCAGGAGGCGCAGGTGGCGGGCATGATTCATCTTCTGCTGCCCGACTCCCGGATCAACGCCCAGCGGGCCGCCGAACAGCCGGCCGCCTTCGCCGATACGGGCATCCCGCTGGTGTTTCAGGCGGCTTACCGGCTGGGTGCGGAAAAGTCGCGGATCCGGGTGCGTCTCGTCGGCGGCGCCGAGCTTTCAGGGGAACGCGGGGCCACCTTCAACATCGGCCGGCGCAACCTGCTGGCCACGAAGAACATGCTGTGGAAAAACGGTGTGCTCATCGACCGAGAAGATGTCGGGGGACACACCGTCAGAACCGTCCACCTGTCGGTCGACGACGGGCGGTTGCAGGTCTCCTCGGGTACTGGCGTCGTCACGATCTAGGAACGGGAGCTATCGATGGGTGAGTTGACAACAGCAGTCGCGGCCGCGTCCCGGCCCCTGAACATCCTTATCGTCGACGACTCGGCGATGATGCGCGCGATGATCAAGCGGGTGATTGCCGTGTGCGGCGTGTCGGTTGACCGTGTGCTCGAGGCTGGCAACGGACGTGAGGCCATCGACGTGCTCGCAAATACGGACGTCGACGTGTTGTTCACGGACATCAACATGCCCGTAATGGGTGGGACGGAGCTCCTCCGCGCGATCCATGACGACGGCCGATGGTCGGCACTCCGGCGCGCAATCATTTCAACTGACGGATCGGCCGTCCGCCGGGCAGAGGCAGCCCAGCTGGGCGTGCGTGTGTACCTCGAGAAACCTTTTAGTCCGGAGAAGATGCGAGATGTCCTCAGGGAACTTACGACAGCTGCCTGACGCGCTTGAACAGCAGGCCTCGCTCCGTGATGCGGCCGTGGAAGTGGCCGAGCAGAGCTTCTTCGCGTTTGCTGACCCGGTCGACGAGACTCAGTTTGTCGAGATGACGCCGGGCGTCGACCAGTGGCTCGAGGTGTCGGTCGCGTTTTCCGGTGCCTTCAGCGGTTCAATCGCCTGCCTCGTCGCGGAGCCGCTCGCACGGGAGCTGTTCGCCTCGTTCCTGGGCGAGTCAACGGCTGACCAGGCCGACGACGAGCGCCTGTTCGATCTGGTGGGGGAGTTCGGGAATATGGTCTGCGGATCGTGGCTCACCCGGGCGTGCCAGCGCCGCCGATTCGATCTCGAACACCCGGTCGTCGTGCGGCGCCAGGCCGGATACGTTCGGCCGGCCACGAGCGACGACGCGCTGCTGGCGCTGAACGGGCAGCCGCTTCGACTGCGCTTGACGTTCTCAGGAGAATAGCCTGTGCCGCGGCCCATCCGCGTCCTCATCGTCGATGACTCGGCCGTCGTGCGAAAGATGCTGGCCGACGCGCTTCGCGAGGAGCCGGATCTGGAGGTCGTGGGCACGGCGGCCGACCCGTTCATCGCGCGCGAGCTCATCCTCCAGCACGCCCCGGACGTTGTCACCCTCGACATTGAGATGCCGCGCATGGACGGTCTCACGTTCCTGCGCAAGCTGATGGAGCATCACCCGCTGCCGGTCATCATCGTCAGCTCGCTGACACCGAGCGGATCCGCCGTCAGCATCGATGCGCTGCGCGCGGGAGCCATCGACGTGATTCCAAAGCCGGGCGGCCCCTACTCGGTCGCGCAGGTCGCGGAGCGGCTGAAGCAGCGGATCCGCGCCATCGGTACAGGGCCGTTTCGGTTTCAATCGCTGGAGGCGCCACGGCCCGACGAAGTGCAGCGCGCACATCTGGCAACCGTCGGCCGCAGTCGCGGGTTGCTCGTGATCGGCGCGTCCACGGGTGGGCCGCGAGCCACGGAAGCGCTCCTCACACGATTGCCGGGCGACTGTCCGCCCGTGCTCATCGTCCAGCACATGCCGCCAGGCTTTACGCGTGCGTACGCCGATCGCCTGAACACCGTGTGCCCGATGCGCGTCGCGGAGGCGGCCGACGGTGACAGGCTGACGCGCGGGACGGCACTCGTGGCGCCGGGCGACCTGCACATGGCGGTGGAAGCCACAGGGGTCGAACTGCGCGTGTCGCTCAGGAACGGGCCGCCCGTGCACCATCAGCGTCCGGCAGTGGATGTCCTCTTTCACTCGGTGGCCGGCCTGCGAGGCGTGCCGATCGTGGCGTGTCTGCTGACGGGAATGGGCGCCGACGGCGCCGACGGGATGGTCGCCCTACTCCGCGAGGGCGCCGAGACGATTGCTCAGGACGAACACTCGTCGATCGTGTTCGGAATGCCGCGGGAGGCGATCGTCCGCGGCGGCGCCGCGCACGTCGCGCCCATTCTCACGATGCCGACCGTGATTGCGGAATGCTTCGCCCGGCTGAACGCAGCCGGCCGCGTGGCATAACGCCGCGCGGTATTCGTACCCGCGTCGGGATGAATGTCACTAGCGGCCAAACCTTTGGTGGCAACAAGTGAAATTCATCCCGACCCCGATTTTGCTAATGCTAGCTCGCGTCCATCCACTGCCGGGCGGTGTGGTTGCACCTGCATGCCGGCGCTCTCGAGGTCGCTCTTCATGCTGTTCAAGAGCGTCTGTGCCCTGGCCTTGTCGCTGACGCTGTCGAGGCTGTAGGGCTGACGCGCGCCGCGACGCGCCGCCCGACGTCGCGGCAGCCCAGGGCGGGCGTAGTGCCACGCAGGTCGGCCGTTCGTTCGCCGGCGGCGAGCGTCTGCTCGAGCGCCCGCTCGACGGCGTCGGCTTCGGCGTCCAGGGCGAACGAATACCGCAGCAGCATTGCCAGTGACGCGATCGTGCCCATCGGGTTGGCTTTGTCCTGGCCGGCAATGTCCGGCGCCGATCCGTGCACGGGCTCGTACAGATCCCGATCCGTTGCCGATACTCGCCGATGGCAGGAGCCCGATCGACCCGGCAATGACCGCGGCTTCGTCCGAGAGGATGTCGCCGAACAGATTTTCCGTCAGGATGACGTCGAAACGCGTGGGGCTCGTCACGAGAGCCATCGCGCACGAGTCGACATACATGTGCTGCAGCGTGACATCGGGATAGGCAGCAGCCATCTCCGTCACCACCGCCCGCCACAACTGCGACGTCTCCAGCACGTTGGCCTTATCGACGGACGTGAGATGCTGTCGACGCTTGCGCGCGGCATCGAAGGCCACGCGCGCGATGCGCTCGATCTCGCCGACCGAGTACCGCATGGTGTTGAAAGCTTCGCCTTTGCTGCGATCGATCTGACGCGGCTCGCCAAAATAGAGGCCGCCAGTCAGCTCCCGGACGATCAGCAGGTCGGCGCCGCGCACGATCTCCGGTTTGAGAGGCGCGGCATCCTCCAGCCCCGGCCAGATCCGCGTAGGACGCAGGTTCGCGAAAACGCCCAGCCCCTTCCGCAAGGCCAGCAGCCCGCCTTCGGGCCGTTCCTTCGATGGCAGATGATCGAACGCCGGATCGCCGACGGCGCCCATGAGCGTCGCGGGCGTTTCCAGACACGCCGCAAGCGTCTCGGCCGGAAGCGCCAGGAGGCCTGCTCGCAGCGCTGCGCCACCCATCAGATGCGAACGCGTGACAACAGTGTGGTGGAAGCGCGCCGCCACGGCATCGAGCACATCACACGCCGCCGCGACCACTTCGGGGCCAACACCGTCACCGGGCACCAACGAAATCGAGAGGTTCATGAAGAGACAGGTACGCAGGTTTGTCGGGTTGGTCAGGTTGGTTAGGTTGGTCAGGTTGGTTAGGTTGGCAAGGTTAGCCAGGTCGCGGCACGAACAACCCGATGGACCCGACAAACCCGATCAACCCGACAAACCGGTCGGGCCTCAGACGCCGTGTCCATAGCCGACTTCCTCGGTGCCGGGGCCATGCCGGTGGGTGAGGCTGGTTGCGGTGGGCGGAGTGCCGGGCGCCTGTCGGAGGTCAGTGACGATCTGGGCCAGCTCGGCGTCGCTCACGGTCTTCTGCTGATCGGCCAGTGCCACCATGCGGCGATAGAGACGATCGAGCTCGAGGCGAGACAGCTCCAGCCCGAGCTGCTGCACGCGGTGCTGTACGGCGTGCCGGCCCGAGTGCTTGCCGAGCACCAGCGTCGTCGAGGGCACGCCGACATCCTCGGGGCGCATGATCTCGTACGTCCGGCGATCCTTCAGCATACCGTCCTGATGAATGCCGGCCTCGTGAGCGAAGGCATTGCGCCCGACAATCGCCTTGTTGGCCTGCACCGGTTCGCCCGTCAGCTTTGTCAGCAGCTGGCTGGCGGGGAAGATCTGCTCGCTGACGATGCCGGTTTCAAACGGCAGGCGATCGGCGCGCACGCGGGTGGCCATCACGATCTCTTCGAGCGACGCGTTCCCCGCACGCTCGCCGATTCCATTGATCGTGCACTCGACCTGCCGCGCCCCGGCGCGGAGCGCCGCCAGCGTATTGGCGACGGCCAGGCCGAGATCGTCGTGGCAGTGGGCGCTGAAGATGGCCTTGTCGGCGTTGGAGACCCGGGAGAGGATGTCGCGGAAGAACTCGAAGATTTCGTCTGGCGTGGAGTAGCCGACCGTATCAGGCAGGTTCACCGTGGTGGCGCCTGCCTCGATAACCGATTCAACGACGCGGCAAAGAAAATCAAGGTCGCTCCTGGTCGCATCCTCGGCCGAAAACTGGATGTCGTCTGTGTACCGGCGCGCCTGCGTCACAGCGGCGACCGCCGCTTCGAGACACTGCTCGCGCGTGATGTGGAGCTTGCGTTCGAGATGCAGGTCCGAGGTCGCGATAAAGGTGTGAATGCGCTGGCGGACACCGCCCGCGAGTGCTTCGCCCGCGCGGTCGATATCGTCGGGCCGGCAACGCGCCAGCGCGGCAATCACTGGCCGGGTAATCTCGGCGGCCACTACACGGACCGCTTCCGCGTCGGCATCCGACGCGATAGGAAAGCCGGCCTCGATCACGTCCACACCAAGCCGATCGAGATGGCGGGCGAGCTGCAGCTTTTCCGGCACACGAAGGGAGAACCCCGGCGCCTGCTCGCCGTCGCGCAGCGTCGTGTCGAAGATCGTCACGCGGTCTGCCATGAAGCCTCCATTGCCAATTTTCCGTTTGCGGGCAACATATAGTCAAATCTATAATTCTTACGCTTTGATAATGAGTCATTATGCCCCATCCCGCCGCGCCGCGGCATCCGGCTGAAGGCAGGCCCCATGGAACTGGCGGAATTGCAGGTGTTTCTCACCGTCGCCTCGGAGCGCAGCTTCTCGCGGGCCGCGGCCAAGCTTCATCGGACGCAGCCCGCGGTGAGCCAGGCCATCCGCCGGCTCGAAGACGAATTGGGCGAGCGGTTGTTCGATCGGTCGTCGAAGCAGGGGGCGCTGACGGAAGCCGGGCGTGTGCTGCGCGACTACGCGCAGCGGCTGATGCGCCTCAGTGAGGAAGCCGAGACCGCCGTTCGCGAGCTGCGGGACCTCAGGCGCGGCCGGGTGCTGATTGGAGCCAACGAGGGCGTCGTGCACGCCCTCCTGCCGCTCATCGGCCGGTTCCGACAGCAGCACCCGGATATTCAGGTCGATGTGCGGCGGGTGCCGTCCCGTCAGGTTGGCGTCGAGGTCGCGCAGGGCAGCCTCGATTTCGGCGTCGTGACGTTCCTGCCTGCCGAGCGCGGGCTGATGACGCTGGCGCTCGGATCGGATGACCTCGTCATGCTGGTGCACCCGCAGCACGCGCTGGCGGGGCGCAAGGAGGTCTCGCTCGCGGAGTTCGGGCGCGAAACGGTCATCGCCCACAACGATCCCTCGCCCGCGCGCGAGCGCGTCCTGCGTACGTTCGAGCTGAAGCACGCGCCCATCAATATCCAGGTGGCGCTCCCGAGCCTGGAAGCCATCAAGCGCGCGGTCGAGATGAAGATGGGCGTGGCGCTCCTGCCAAAGCGCTGCGCACTGTCCGAGCTGTCGCGCGGTCAGCTGGCCGCCGTCAAGGTGCAGCAGGTCCGCCTGGCGCGTCAGCTCCGTCTCGTCTACCGCCGTACCGGCGAGTTGTCGCACGCGGCGCAAGCGTTCCTGCAGGTCGCGCGCGTCCAGCACCCGGAGTAGGGGCGCACTGCGTGCGCCCCGGTGGCGTTGCCTCGTTGACCTGGATAACCGGGGCGGGGCGCACGCAGTGCGCCCCTACAATGGCGTCGTTGAACCGCGGTTCAACGCCGTTCGTATCGTTCGATAATCGGGGGACCTCGTGGATACACTGCGCCAAGACCTCAAGTTCGCGCTTCGGATGCTCGTGAAGGACCGCGGATTCGCCATAACCGCGATTCTCACGCTCGCCTTGTGCATCGGGGCCAACAGCGCGCTCTTCACCATCGTTCAATCGGTCCTGCTCCGGCCCCTTCCGTTTCCGGAATCGAGCGGGCTCGTGTTCTCGTTCGACGGGTTCCCGGGCGCCGGCGTGGAGCGCGCCGGCACCTCGGTGCCGAACTACGTCGATCGAGCCGCTCTGACCGACGTCTTCCAGTCGTACGCGCTCTACCAGTGGAGCGGCTATCGCGTCGGGAAGGGGAGCTCGTCGGAAGGCGTGTCTGCAATGAACGTCACGCCCTCGTTCTTCCGCGTGTTGCGCGTCGCGCCAGGGCGCGGCCGCCTGTTCACCGAGGCGGACGGGCGCCCTGGAGGAAACAAGGTCGCCGTTCTCAGCTATGCGCTTGCCCAGAAACAGGCGGGTGGCGTCGAGGGTGTCGTCGGACGCGACATCCGTCTCGACGGCCAGATCTATCGCATCGTCGGAGTGCTGCCTGAAAGCTTCGCGTTTCTCAGCGCGGACGTTCGTGTCTTTGTCCCCCTCGCCTTTACCGATCAGGACAAGGCCGAGGAGCAACGCTACAGCCAGAATCACGAGGCGATCGGCCGTCTGGGGCCGGGCGTGACGATCGGGCAGGCACAGGCACGACTCGACGCCCTGAACGCCGCTCACACTGAGCGCGCCGGTCCACTGAGGACGGCGCTCCAGAACGCGAAATACCACACGGTCGTCGGCTCGCTCGAGGCCGACATCGTTCGTGACGTGCGCGGGGCCCTGCAACTGCTTTGGGGTGGCGTGCTGTTCGTGCTGCTCATCGCCGCGGTCAACATCACCAATCTCTCGCTGGTGCGCGCGAGCGGCCGCGTGAAGGAGCTTGCGACGCGACACGCGCTCGGCGCGGCGCGCTCCCGCGTCGCGCGGCAACTGATCACCGAGGCCACGCTCGTCACGTTACTCGGCGGCGGCGCCGGACTCGGCGTCGGCTATTGGAGCCTCGACGCGCTGCAGAAGAGCGGCCTGTGGGATCTGCCGCGGGCGCACGAGATTCACATGGACGGCCTCGTCATCGCCTTTACGCTCGGCAGCTCGGTGCTGCTCGGTCTGGTCGTGGGCGCCGTGCCCGCGTTGCAGGTTGCGGGGGTCAATCTGAACTCGGTCCTGCGGGAGGATGGGCGAACCGGAACCGCCAGCCGCGGAGCACGATATATCCGGCGCGGCCTGGTCGTCGCGCAGGTGGGGCTGGCTTTCATTCTGTTGATCGGCGCCGGGCTGCTGCTCGCCAGCTTCCGCCAGCTCCTTGGCGTCGATCCGGGCTTCCGCGCCGAGCACGTCATCACGGGACGCGTGAGCCCGCTCGAAGCGCAGTATCCCAACGACGCCGCACTGAGGTCGTACACGGCGCGAGCGCTTGGCAGGATTCGCGCGCTGCCGGGCGTTGAAGCCGCCGGCGCCAGCAGCTTCCTGCCGTTCAGCTGGGACGGCAACAGCAGCGTGATCGTCCCCGAAGGTTACGTGATGGCGCCGGGGGAGTCGGTCGTATCGCCGAACCGGCTTCACGTGAGCGATGGTTATCTCGAGACGTTGCGCGTTCCATTGAAACGCGGGCGGTTCTTTACCCCGGGCGACACAGACGGCGCGCCGAAGGTCATCATCGTGGATGAGCAGTTGGGGAAAAAGTTCTGGCCGAACGCCGACCCGATCGGTCATCGCGTCTACTTGCCCGACAAGCCAGAAGACATCGCCAAGCCCGGCCCCACCGTCACCTGGATGCAGGTGGTCGGCGTCGTTGGCGCGGTGAAGTTGAGGGGTCTGATCGAGGGAGAGAATGCGCGCGCCGGTGCGTACTACATCCCGTACGCACAGCAGACGTCGCGTGGCATCGGCTTCGCGATTCGCACGGCGGGGGATTCAGCCGCCGTCCTGTCGTCCGTCAGGCGCGCTCTGGCGACCGTCGATCCGGAACTGCAGCTGTTCGATGTCTTCTCGATGCCGGAGCGAGTGGAGAAGTCGCTCAACCCGCGCAAGACGCCGATGATGCTGTCGCTCGGGTTCGGCGGCGTGGCGCTCTTCCTGGCGTCGCTGGGACTCTACGGCGTTCTCGCGTATCAAGTGAGCCAGCGGACGCGCGAGATCGGAATCCGTATGGCCTTGGGGAGCGACCGAGCCAGGATTCTGACGCTGGTGCTGCGCGAAGGGCTGGTCCTCGTGCTGGTCGGTCTGACGATCGGATTTGCGGGTGCGCTGGCGCTCCGGAGCGTGATTGCCTCGCAGCTCTACGGCGTCGGTCCGCTCGATCCGTCCGTGCTCGGCGTGGTGACCGTGGTGTTGGGCGTGGCGTCGGTCGTCGCGTGTCTGGCGCCGGCCCGCCGCGCCACTCGTGTCGATCCTGTGATTGCGCTCACACAGTAGTAGGACGCATGGGTCGGGATGAATTTCACTTACTGCCAATCTCTCGAAGGCAAACCGTGAAATTCATCCTGACCCCGATTTCTACCAGTTGCCGGTCACATACGGCAACCGATCGGCCAGCGCGCGCACCTCATCGAAGTCGGCGAGCAGCAATCCGGTCCCGTCCCACAGCCCGCTCTTAAGCGCCTCGTGCGCCGACGACGGCATGGTCGCCGGAATCGCAACATCGCCCGTCGACACGCGGAGGCCGTCGACGTCAACCGCAAGTTCCGTCGTCGAATCGGCCTCCACGAGACGCATCAGTCGCTCGACGTCGTCGTGCGTGACCGTGAGGCACGGCAGCCCGATCGAGACGCTGTTCCCGAAAAAGATCTCGGAGAAGCCTTCGCCGACGATTGCGTGAATGCCCCAGCGTTGAAGGGCCTGCGGCGCATGCTCACGAGAGCTGCCGCACCCGAAATTGCGATTCACGAGGAGCACGCGCGCGCCCTGATACTGTGGGGCGTTGAACGCGTGGGCCGGATCCGCACGGTCGTCCGCGAACACGTGCTGCTCGAGCCCCTCGAATGAGATGGCTCGCAGGTAGCGCGCAGGGATGATGCGGTCCGTGTCGATGTCGTGGCCGCGCAGGGGCAGCGCCCGCCCCGAGACGGCCCGGATTCTGCTCAGAACGCCGCTCATGCGTCCACCTGTGCCCCGACCAGTTGCCGGCGCACGTCCACGACCTCGCCTGCCAACGCTGCGGCCGCCACCATGGCGGGCGACATCAGCAGCGTGCGTCCGGTGGGGCTCCCCTGACGGCCTTTGAAATTGCGGTTCGAGGAGCTTGCGCAGACCTGCCGTCCTTCGAGCCGGTCCGGGTTCATGGCCAGGCACATCGAGCAGCCCGCGCCGCGCCACTCGAATCCCGCCTCCTGAAACACGTGGTGCAGGCCCTCGCGCTCCGCGTCCTGGCGCACCGCTTCCGAGCCCGGCACGACAAGGCCACGAACGTTCGGCGCGATACGGTAGCCCCGCACGATCCGAGCGGCTTCCCGCAAGTCCGACAACCGGCTGTTCGTGCACGAACCGATGAACGCGACGTCGATATGCGTGCCCGCGATCGTCTGGCCAGGCGCGAATCCCATGAACTGCAGCGCCTCCTCGATCCCCGCACGTTCGCCTGCGACGGCGTCGCGAGGGTCGGGCAGCACGCCGTTGACACCGACCGATTGGCCAGGGTTGATACCCCACGTCACCGTCGGCTCGATTGCCCCGCCGTCGAAGGTCACGCGATCGTCGTAACGCGCGTCTGCGTCGGAGCGCAGCGCACGCCACGCAGCCGTGGCCCGCTCGAACGCCTCGCCGGCCGGCGCAAACGGGCGCCCTTCGAGGTACCGAAACGTCGTCTCATCGGGATTGACGTAGCCGGCTCGCGCAGCCCCCTCGATCGACATGTTGCAGATGGTCATGCGCTCGTCCATCGACATGCTCTCGACGACCGGCCCGGCATATTCGTAGGCGAATCCTGCGCCGCCCTTCACGCCGAGACGACGGATGATCTCGAGGATGACGTCCTTTGCGTACACGCCAGCGGCGAGGGCGCCCGTGACCTCGATACGCCGCACTTTGAGCGGCTCGAGCGCCAGGCACTGCGACGCGAGCACGTCGCGCACCTGCGAGGTCCCGATGCCGAACGCGACGGCCCCGAAGGCGCCGTGCGTGGACGTGTGACTGTCGCCACAGGCGATCGTCATGCCGGGCTGCGTGAGCCCGAGCTCCGGCCCAATGACGTGGACGATACCCTGATGGGCGTTGCCGATGTTGTAGAGCGGGATGCCGTGCTCGATGCAGTTGCGCTCGAGCGAGGACATCATCGCCTCGGCCATCGTGTCGAGAAACGGCCGCTGGCGATTGGCCGTGGGAACGATGTGGTCGACCGTCGCAAACGTGCGATTCGGAAACGCGACATGCCAACCGCGAAGCCGAAGCATGTCGAAGGCTTGTGGGCTCGTCACCTCATGAACGAGATGGAGCCCGATGAACAGCTGCGTCTGTCCCGTCGGCAGACGCCGCACGGCGTGGGCGTCCCACACCTTCTGGAGCAGCGTTTGGCCCATAACGACAGTTTATCACCGGGGCACGGACCATTCAGCGCGCTTACCTCACGAACACGCGCGCTTATAACCCGATCACCTGACGAACCCGAACGACCCGATCAACGGCGTTGGACAGGTTAGTCAGGTTGTTCGGGTTTGTCAGGTTGTTCGGGTTTGTCAGGTTGTTCGGGTTTGTCGGGTTGTTCGGGTTTGTCAGGTTGGCCATATCAGGTTGGCCAGCCTGTCTCGCAGCGGATGGTATCGGCCAGCGTGAGGTTGCTCGGCTGGAAGCCAAACTCCACGAGCCGTCTGGCCTCGACGATCAGCGGTGAGCGAAGCTGGAGAACCCGAACCTCCGGCACCCACCGCGCGACATCGGCTGGTACCGCCGCCGTCTCTCCTTCCCGGCGGAGCGTCACGTCGACGATCCCCTTCACCGCATCGTCACAGAGCGCGAAATAGGTGGCGCCAATCAGGTCGTCCAGGCCGACGAGTGCTCCATCGACCGACGGGCTGAGTGCCTCGCGCGGGACGCTGCCTTCGAGCGGGGCCGATGCGGCGAGCACGCCGGGTGTCAGGGGAACGATCACCCTGCGTGGCGACGACTTGATGGCGTCTTCGAGATACTGGCCCTCGACCCGCGGCTGATCCGCGGCGGCGGTCGTCGGCAGTGCCACCACCGTGTGCACACGGCTTCGCCGTTCGTCGAGCGACGTCAGCAGACTCGGGAGCGCGTGGAGGCCCATGTGCACCACCGCGTCGGCCTGCTCGAGCGCCGCGAAATCAGGGACGGCCTTCGGTCCCCATGCAGAGTGCGTAGGTCCCACGCGTACGTCCTCGCTCGTCGGAAACACGTGGACCAGGTGGCCACCCGTGCTGAGAAACGCCGCCAGCTGCGTCAGCACAAAACCGGTCCGGCCCGTGAGCACGAGGCGAAGGCGGCGCCCCTTTCCGATCGAGCGATGCCGGGCGAGGTCGCTCGCGATACGGCGATGCCGGAACGCGAACAGGCGCTCGATCATCCGGCGCGCAATCAGCCCTCCCACGATCGCGCCGATGGGGCCGAAAGGGAGGGCATAATCCACGTGATCGACGAGCTGCGCGCGACCTTCACCGGCATCCTCGACGCGATGCGTGTGGATCCAGCGCTTGAATGGACCCGCGACCTGGACGTCCTGAAACTGCACGCCGTCGACGAAGCCGCGATGAAGCGCCTCCCAGCGAAGCTTCAGCCGGCCGCGCCGGATCTCCATGGTAAGTCGGCTGCCATCGGCAATGCCGCCATACCGCGACAGCACGCGAAGGTGCTCCCACGGCGGAGCCAGACGCTCGAACGCGCCGGGCCGCACATGCCAGGAAAAAAGCGTGGCGGGATCGACGTCGAGGACGGAGTGTTTCTCGTAGGTGGGCACGATGTCAGTCGGCTTGGGAGGCGTGGTCGTCTCGCCGCACCCGTAACAATGTGTGACGGTCGTATTCTTTCACAGGCGCGAGTATCGTTGTGGATCCCGGCGCCCCAAGAGTCACTGACCCCCGGACATTTTGCCCAGCCTTACCGCTTGCGCGCCGCCACGGCGGGCGCCGAGCAGAAAGCTCGGGTCTGCCCAGGTAATAGGGCCGCCTCACGAATTGGAAGAACGGTCGCCGCCGAACCCGCGTTACGTGCGGCACGGGTACGGTATCCTAATAGGCAGAGTTACATCAGGAGCCGGCACTTCGGCTCGAAGCAGGCTCGAGCTTTCGCTCGGGCAAACAGGAGCACATGACCGTGGCTTATCCGGAATATTTCGTGGCGCCCATGCGTGAGGAACTGAGCCAGCTCGGCGTTGAGGAACTGCGAACCTCCGACGCCGTCGACGAGGCGCTCAGCCGCAAGGGCAGCGTGATGGTGGTCGTCAACTCGGTATGCGGCTGCGCGGCGGGCAAGGCGCGGCCGGGCGTTGCCATGGCGTTGGAGCACGACGTCAAGCCGGATTTCGTGACGACGGTGTTTGCGGGAGCCGACGTCGAGGCCACCGATCGCGCGCGCGCGTACTTCACAGGGTACCCACCTTCGTCACCGTCGGTGGCGCTGCTGCGCGATGGGCAGCTCGTCTACATGATGGAGCGCCGCCAGATTGAAGGCCAGAACGCGGACGCGATCGCCCGCCAGCTGATGGCCGCCTTCGATCAGTTCTGCACCCCGGCCGCCGAGCGGGCCTAGGCAGTCCTGCGGCGCCGCGGTCCTACAGTGCTGCCGTGCTGCAGTTCTGCCGGCGGCCGTCGGCACTGCAGCAGAGTAGCACTGCAGCAGAGTAGCACTGCAGCAGAGTAGCACTGCAGCACTGCAGCACCGTAGCACTGCTGCACCGTAGACGCAGCACCGCACCCATCCATGCTGACGCCCGTCGACCGTTTCGATCGCCCGATGACGAGCTTACGCGTCTCGGTGACCGATCGCTGCAATCTGCGCTGCGAGTCCTGCATGCCCGAAGCCGAGTACACGTGGCTTCCGCGGGCCGACATTCTCGACTTCGAGGAAATCGCGAGGCTCGTCAGGGTTTTCGCTCGCCTTGGTGTCGATCGTGTCCGGCTGACGGGCGGAGAGCCGCTGCTACGGCGAAACCTGCCGAGGCTCGTGCGGATGATCGCACAGATCGACGGCATCCAGGATTTGTCACTCACGACCAACGGTGTTCTGCTTGCCGAGCACGCGCGTTCACTCCGAGATGCGGGGTTAAAGCGTCTCACCGTGAGCCTCGACACTCTCAGTCGGGAGACATTCGTGCGTCTCACGCGGGCCGACGAGCTCACCCGTGTCCGCGAAGGACTGGAAGCGGCCGCGCAGCTGTTCCCGGGATTCAAGATCGACACGGTTTTGCTACGCGGGATCAATGACGGCGAGGTTCACGCTCTCATCGATGAAGCGGCGGGGCTGAACGCCGAGATTCGATTCATCGAGTACATGGATGTCGGGGGCGCCACCCGCTGGACCTCTGAACAGGTCGTGTCGCGTGACGACATTCTGCAGTTCCTGACGATCAGAACCGGGATCGCTCCAGAACCGCTTCTGGCCGAGCGATGGGCGCCTGCCGATCGCTTCAAACTGTCGAGTGGCCAGATCGTGGGCATTATTTCTTCCACGACCTCGCCGTTTTGTCGGACCTGCGATCGAAGCCGCATCACGGCCGATGGCTTGTGGTATCTCTGCCTTTACGCCCAGCATGGACATGACGTCCGGGCATTGTTACGCGGTCCGACCACCGATGATGAGCTCGCCGGCGTCCTGCGCTCGACCTGGCAGGCGCGGACGGATCGCGGCGCGGAGGACCGCCTCACCACGGGCAACCGCACTGGCGTGGTGCCCCTGATCGCGCTGAAGCGTAATCCGCACCTGGAGATGCACACCAGAGGCGGCTAGCATGAAGGCGCGGTAGCCCGGTCGTGAGCGCTCAGGAGTTACGCGGTGCGAGTGCCACTGGCACCCCGCATGCAGGTTTGAGTTGGTTGTGTCGGCGCGACTTGTGAGAGGATAGCCAGCCTCGAGCGACCGACGACAACTGTTTTCCGCCTGAGAATTCGGGCTCACGGAATGCCTGACTTCGCTGCCACTCCAGACATCATCGTGGTGGACGGCTCGACAGGACGCTGAAAGCGATGGCGAAAAAGCCGTTGCGCCTGACCGGCAAGACACGCCCAAGAAAATCGACCTCTGCCAAAACGCGGATCGAGGCCACGGCGATGTCATCGTCGACCCGCGCGGAGGGCATCAATCCCCCCATCATTGGCGTCGGGGCGTCGGCCGGGGGGCTGGAAGCCTTCTCGCAGCTGTTGCAGCATCTGTCGCCGCAATCGCATTTGAGCTTCGTGCTGGTGCAGCACTTATCGCCACGGCACGAGAGCGCCCTGCCCACGTTGTTGGCGGCGCGCACCCACCTTCAGGTCGTGCCGGTCACCGATGGCATGCCCATCGAGCCGGGGCACGTCTATGTCATCCCGCCCAACGTGCAAATCACGTCCGAAGACCGGCACCTGAAAGTAGAGCCGCGGCCGCTGACACGCTCGCAGTACACACCCATCGATCGATTCTTTCAGTCGCTGGCCAAGTCGGAGCAGAACCGGGCGCTTGGCATCATCCTCTCAGGTACCGCTTCTGATGGCGCCGTTGGATTGCGCGAGATCAAGGCGGCCGGCGGGATCACCATCGTGCAGCGTCCGGAGACGGCCAAGTACGACGGCATGCCGCGCGCGGCACTGGCGACCGGCATGGTGGATCTGTCGCTGTCACCGTCGGAGATTGCCGACCATCTGAGTTACCTCGAACAACATCCGTACGTCGCGCCGGCCGAGAAATGGCCGGTCGTCGAGAAGTCGGGGCCGAGCGATGCGCAATTGGACGAGATTCTGACCCTGCTGCATCGGGCGAGCGGCATCAATTTCAAGCAGTACAAGCCGACGACGGTCAAACGGCGTCTGCTGCGGCGGATGGCGCTGGCGCGCGTGGCCGACGTAATCGACTACATCCAGTATCTCCACGAGCATCAACGGGAGGTGCTCGCGCTCCACCGTGACCTCCTGATTCACGTGACGCGCTTCTTCCGCGATCCGGAATCGTTCGATGCCCTCCAGGCCCACGCCTTCCCGTACTTCGCGAACAGGTCCGAGGCCGACGCGACGATGCGTGTCTGGGTCCCCGGCTGCGCAAGCGGAGAGGAGGCGTACAGCGTCGCCATCGCGCTCACGGAATTTCTCGACAGTCGCCCTGCCGCCGGACGCGTGCAGATCTTTGCGACCGACGTCAGCGAGACCGCGATCGAGCAGGCGCGCGCAGGGCTCTATCCGCACTCGATCGTCGACGATGTCTCACCGGAGCGGCTGGCGCGATTCTTCGTGAAGACCGACAACGGATACAAAATCGGCAAGACGCTACGTGACTGGTGTATTTTTGCGCGCCACGATCTCACGAGAGACCCGCCGTTCTCGCGCCTCGATCTGGTCGTCTGTCGGAACGTCCTGATTTATCTGGAGCTCACGCTTCAGAGGCGCCTCATCTCGACGTTTCATTACGCGCTCAATCCCGCCGGCGTACTGATGCTTGGGCCCGCAGAGACCACCGGTTACCAGCATCTGTTCTCGGTGCTCGATAAGAAATGGCGGCTCTATCAGAAGGCGACGATCGACGTTGGACTTCCCGTCGCAGTCCCGCAGCAGCGCGCCATCTCCTCCACCCAGCTCAGCACTGTCGGCCCGCGCGAGCTTCCGCCGACACCGGGCCCTGTCGCACCGGACGAAGCGACGCGGCTGATTCTCCAGCGGTTCGCTCCGGCTGGCGTTGTCGTGGACGAGAACCTGCGAATCCTCCAGTTCCGTGGTCAGACTGGCCTCTTTCTCGAGCCTGCGTCAGGCGAACCCAGCCTGAATCTCCTGAAGATGGCGCGCGAAGGGCTCACTTACGCGCTGCGGACGGCAACCCACGAGGCTCGGCGGTTGGGACACCCCGTGCGCCGAGAAGGCGTCCGCATCCGTGACCACAAGGGCTGGCATCACGTGAACGTGGAGGTGCTGCCTCTCGAGGGATCGACCACAGGACATCTCCTGGTGTTGTTCGAACAGGCAGGGGCCACCGCCGGTAAGCCTGCCGGCAAACGACATCTGGGACGCGACCCCCAGGAATTCGGGAGCAAGAACGCTGACGCGCGTATGAGTGATCTGACCCGCGAACTGGCAGCGAGCCGGGAATATCTTCAGTCGATCATTCAGGAACTGGAAGCCGCAAACGAGGAGCTCCAGTCCGCGAACGAGGAGATTCTCTCGAGCAACGAAGAGCTGCAGAGTACCAACGAGGAGCTCGACACCGCGAAAGAGGAGCTGCAGAGCACAAACGAAGAGCTGACGACGGTGAACGATGAGCTCCACTCGCGGAACGAAGAATTGACCCGCGTGAACAGCGATCTGGTCAACCTCCTCGCCAGCGTGCAGATCCCGATTGTCATCGTCGGCGAGGATCTGCGGATCCGCCGGTTCACGCCGATGGCGGAACGGATGCTGAACGTCATCGCGAGCGATGTTGGGCGGCCCATCGGACAGCTCAATCCGAATATCGTCTGCCCCGACCTGTCTGAACTGATCGTCGAAACCATCGAAAGTGTTGCGCCCGTGGAGCGGGAGGTTCAGGATCGGAACGGCCACTGGTTCTCACTGCGGATCCGGCCGTACAAGAGCCTCGACAACCGAATCGAGGGCGCGGTCGTGGCACTGCTCGACCTGGAATCCGCGCGACGTCATGGCCACCCGGTCGACCACACCCGCCACGGCCTGGCACCGCTGATTGAAACGCTCGGCGTGCCCGTGATGATTCTCGATGCGGATTTACGCGTGCGCATGGCGAACGCGGCGGCATCGCGCCTGTTTGATGCCACGAGCCACGACCTGGTTGGCGCGGCGATCGCCGATCTCGGCGGCCTGGCGGGGGCGGGTGAGGCCCTGCGACACGTGCTGCGCGCCAGACTGGCGGCCGGCGAAGGATCGGTCAGCGATTTCCGCGTCGACATCGGCGGACCGGGCGGGTCACTTCGGCGGATGGCCGTCAACGCGCGTCACGTGCAACTCGACAACGCGCGCGACTCGATCGTGCTGGCACTGCAGGATGTGGGGAATGAAACGGCGGTCGACAGAAAAACATAACCGCGCGGCGGTGCCTTGCACCCTCCGGCGCTGAGCTGATCGTTCAGGCTCGGCGCCTCCACACTGCCGGGCGATCGATGCGCTGCCCGGCAAACCTAGCGTCCCACCGGCCGGGAATTGCGGCGCCGCACGATGGACAGCCGCCATCGGTGGTCAGCCGATACGCGTTGATGTGATAGCCAAGGCGTTCAATCACGATCTCACCGCATGATGGACACGCCGTGTGCTCGAGCGCGCCCACTCGCCCCGGCCGATTCCCGGCGTACACGAATCGCAGACCGTTCCTCTTACCGATGGCCGCCGCAGTCAACAGATCGTCGTCTCTCGTGTCCCGGCGATCGGTCATGTGGTAGTCCTGATGAAACGCGGTGACGTGCCACGGGATGTCGGGTGAAACTCCCGCGATGAATGCGGTGAGGCGATCGATCTCGTCGGCGCTGTCGTTGAATCCGGGGATCAGCAGGGTGACGATCTCGAGCCAGAGCCCGAGGGCATGTAAGCGCTCGATGGTGTCGAGAATTGGGGCCAGTCGTCCGCCGAGCTGTCGGTAGTGGCGGTCGTCGAACGACTTCAGATCCACTTTGTAGAAGTCCAGGTGCGGTCGCAGGAACTCGAGGACACGCGGCGTGCCGTTGCCGTTCGACACGAAGGCCGTCTTCAAACCGGCGGCTCTCGCCTCGCGGAAGATGGCGACGGCCCATTCCGCCGTGATGAGCGGCTCGTTGTAAGTCGAGACGAGGACGCGCGCGCCCTGCTCGAGGGCCGCCGAGACGAGCTCATCAGGCCGGGCAGGCATGGGCGGCGCCACGGCGTTCGGGTCGCGCAGCGCCTGCGAGGTCACCCAGTTCTGACAGTAGGAGCAATGGAGATCGCATCCGAGCATGCCGAAGCTGAACGCCAGGGCGCCGGGCATCGCATGAAAGAATGGCTTCTTCTCGATCGGGTCGCATTGGACGCCGCCGACGTAGCCCCAGGGAACGTACAACGTGCCGCCGCGATTGAACCGGACCTTGCAGACGCCGGCCGCGCCGTCGGGGATGGGGCAGTTGTGACCGCAGGCGTAGCAGTGCAACCGCCCGCGATCGATCGGCTCATAGAGCTCGCCCGGCCGAACGGCCGATTCGAGGACATCCTTTAGGGCCACAGCTCATTGTGGCACGGCGAGCCAATCGGAGGCCCGAGCTTCAACAAGCCGATTGTAGGCCCGAGCTTCAGCTCGGGCATCACCAAGTCGACATCGTCGCTCTTCTGATTGGCCCAAGCTAAAGCTTGGGCCTACGCTCCCCCTGGGACTTACCGACGGGAGGGAGGCGGGGGAGGCGTCTCGCCCTGCTGCTGCTTGAACACGTTCATCGCCAGCGCCACCATGCTGCCGACGTCGGACGCATTCGCCGGAAGGATGAGATTGGTGCTCCCTTCGGCCAGCCGTCCGAACTGCGTGATGTATTGCTCGGCGACGCGGAGCTGCACGGCCTCGAAGCCGCCATGGACCTTGATCGCTTCGGCGACACGCCTGATGCCTTCGGCCGTCGCGGTGGCGACCGCGAGAATCGCCTCCGCCTGGCCTTGCGCTTCGTTGATTTGCCGCTGACGGCTCGCTTCCGACGCCTTGATCGTCTGTTGCTTCTCGCCTTCCGCGGTATTGATCGCGGCGTCGCGCTGGCCTTCCGAGGTCAGGATCACGGCGCGCTTCTCGCGCTCGGCGCGCATCTGCTTTTCCATCGCCGCCAGGATGTCGGCCGGCGGCGTGATGTTCTTGATCTCGTACCGCAGGACTTTGACGCCCCACGATTCGGACGCCTTGTCGAGCTCGCTCACGACCGACGTGTTGATGTTGGTCCGTTCTTCGAACGTGCGATCGAGATCGATCTTGCCGACCTCGCTTCTGAGCGTTGTCTGCGCGAGCTGCGAGATCGCGAACATGTAGTCGGAAATACCGTACGACGCGCGCTCAGGGTTCAGCACCTTGAGATAAAGCACGCCGTCGACGCCCACCTGCACGTTGTCGCGCGTGATGCAGACCTGCGCTGGAATGTCGACCGACTGTTCCTTCAGGGTGTGGCGATAACGAATGACGTCGACGAACGGAATCAGGATGTGGAAGCCAGCCTGCAACGTGCCGGCGTAGCGGCCCACGCGTTCGACGATGAAGGCGTTCTGCTGCGGCACGACAACAGCCGTCTTCGCGACGACCACGAGGACGAACATCGCAAAGACGATCAGCAGAATCAGCGTGCCAGACATCAGATCCATCACCTCACCGTTCGGGAACCAGGTACAGAGTCAGGCCGTCGACCCGCTCGACGCGGGCGCGTTCACCGCGCCCCATTTCGACGTCGTGCACGTTTCGCGCGGACCACACGGTGCCCCGCAACTCGGCACGGCCGATTGCGCCGGGTTTAATGGTCTCGAGCGTCATGGCCATCTCGCCGACGAGGGAGTCCACGTCGCCGGAGCCGGGCTGCATCAGGTGCACGAGCCGCCGTCGAAACACCACGAGCATGATGACGCTCGCAATGCTGAACGCCAGCCACTCGGCCCACGGCGGCACGGCAAACCCAATCAGGCTGACCAGTCCAACAAAAATCGCGCCGATGCCGAAGAAGATTAGATAGAAACCGCCGGGCGTGGCGAGCTCCAGCGCCGAGAGAGCGAGACCGAGAAGAAGCCACTGCCACCAGGCCATGCAAGTGGACAGATTATATAGGAGGTGCCTGGTGCGTCGTGCTCTGGTGCCCTTTACAGGTGCTTAGTGCTGCCAGGTGCTTCGTGCCACGTGCTGCATCGCTCGATTCAGCCGTTATACTGTCCTCGTGCTCCGAATTCTAGTTACCAACGATGACGGCATCCATTCCGAGGGCATTCGCGCGCTGGCCGATGCGCTCAGGCCGATGGGTGAAGTCACTGTCGTCGCGCCTTTGACCGAGGCGAGCGCCATCGGGCACGCGCTCACACTGCGGCGTCCGCTCAGAATCGAATCGTTCGGGAACGGACTGTACGCGGTGGACGGGACGCCCACCGACTGCGTGAACCTCGGGATTCGCATCATCCTCGAAGGTCACGCGCCCGATCTGGTCGCCTCCGGCATCAACAAGGGATACAACGTCGGAGACGACGTGACATATTCCGGCACCGTGGCTGGCGCATTGGAAGCGGCGCTGCTCGGCATTCCCGCCGTGGCCGTGTCGCTGGGCGAGTGGACGCCGGGCACCGACTTCGGGTTCGCCGCGCGTGCGGGTGCGGCGGCCGTCGAAGCGCTGCTGGCGCAGCCGCTCCCACCCCGAACCTTTCTGAACATCAACGTCCCGCCAGGGTTGCCGCGCGGCATGCGGGCGACGGTTCAGGGACGCAGAAATCACCAGACGTCGGTGACCACGCGCGTCGATCCTCGCGGGCAGAGCTATTACTGGATCGATGAAGCGCAGTGCGAGTGGCACGACGATCCTCGATCCGACTACATGGCCGTGCAGGACGGCTACGTTTCGGTGACACCCCTTCAGCCGGACCTGACGGCCCACGCCGCCCTCGGTCGGATGGGCGCGCTCGCGCTCGACGTCGACGCGCAGGCGCGCTGACGTTCGACGCCGAGCAATCCGTCGAGTACGGCGCACTCTCCTCTCAGTCATCTCCCTCCTCTCAAATGTGAGGCTGGCGGTGGCGGGAATGTCGCCATCAGCCCAGGCAGCCGTGTCGAGCTCGTCACGAACTCGTCCTCTTCGGAGGTCGCCCATCGAAAGTACCGGTGGCACAAGGTTCGCACAGGGCGTCCGCGCCCGAGTGAAGACGCTCGCAACCACGTCCGGGCGACTGCGACGAAGCGTGCTGAATCGCAGGCAAACAAGGGAAAAGCCAGCTGTGGGTGCGTGCGGAAAGCCAGCAAGGTGCGACGTGTTCCGTAATTAGTTTCGTAATGAGAAAAGCATGGAGAGGATAAGCGTATGCGCAAAGTTGTGATCACAGCATTGACAGCGGCCGTTACGTGCGCATGCTCCGAATCTACCCGGACGCCCGCCGCGCCCACGGAATACACGGCGCCCCTTCAGGTCCAGGCTGTCCAGCCTGACGGCATCGCCAAAAACCACGGAACGCATTTGACCGGCGACGAGGAACCCGTGAGTAGCGATCTTCCGCCAGGTACGCCGACCCCGGCCGACTCGCCCGCCCAGGGCCAGGCGATTTTTCAAATCGCCGCCGATGGCTCCTCGTTCGACTACAAGCTGATCGCCTCGAACATCGAGAACATCTCGATGGCCCACATCCATTGCGGCCCCGTCGGGATGAATGGCCCGATCATCGTCTGGCTGTATCCCAGCCCGACAGCCACGGCGCCGCGTACAGATTTGGCACATCTGGGTCGGCATGACGGTGTGCTGGCCGAGGGTAGGATTGTGAGCGGCATGCCTCTCCATGTCAGACCCCTCGACCCTGGCGTAAACCCCGCCTGTCCGGCCGGTGTGTTGACGTTTGCGGACGTGCTCGCGCAGATTAGGAACAACAACACCTACGTGAACGTACACACGAACGACGACGTAGCGCCAACCGGCACCGGACCGGGTGACTTCCCGGGTGGCGAGATTCGCGGCCAGTTGGATAAGAATTAACCTGCAATGGGTCAGACGCTGTCAGGGGCTGAAACAGCGTCTGACCCCATTTTGGGGTAGGATAGTCGGGTTGTCGGGGCGTGGCTCAGCCTGGTAGAGCACTCGGTTCGGGACCGAGGGGTCGGAGGTTCAAATCCTCTCGCCCCGACCACTAACATCAGAAAAAATGCCCGGCCTTCCGGGCGTTTTTCTTGTACCGCGTCTCGGTTCACGCTCCCTGTCGGTTGCCGAAGTGCGCTGTCGTTCGTGTTTGAGCACACTTTGAGCACAGTCTCCTGTCCGCGGTGCTGCGGTTCGCTCAAGCAGAGCCATACTGCGACCGTGCCAGCCCCGATGCTCCCGCAAGTCTGAGCCCCTCCGCCCGATGCCACCGACGGCCGAGACTGCCAAGTGACAACGCCCGACCTGAGCCAGTTGGAGTCGCATCTCTGGGAGGCAGCGAACATCCTGCGCAGTCCTGTGGACGCGGCGGATTTCAAGACGTACGTTGGAGTTGGAGCGCCTTCTTCCTCTGTTCGAGGAATAGTCAAGACCTGTGGATTGGCGTGCCACGATGAGGTGGCAAGATCAGTTGCAGGAAGGGGACGAAGTTGTCGGAGCGATCAGGAACCCTCGCTGACGATCCGTTCAGTGGTCGGCACCCAACCAGTCACGAACGGATGACGGGACTGCCCTGGGATGCGTCGTACCACGACGGCCCCGCGCCTTGGGATATTGGCCAGCCGCAGCCAGCAATCGTGCGTTTGGCATCCGAAGGCGGATTCGCCGGAGCGGTGCTCGATGCGGGCTGCGGGACCGGCGAGAACGCTCTTCACGTCGCCTCGCTGGGATTGTCGGTTCTGGGCGTTGACGTGGCCGAGACGGCACTGGCGATCGCCCGGGAGAAGGCCGACGACCGTGGGATCGAGGTTGAGTTCGCTGCGGCTGACGCGTTCCAGCTGGAGCGTTTGGGGCGCAGGTTTGAGACGGTGCTGGACTGCGGACTGTTCCACACCTTCGACGGCGACGAGCGACCAGGATACGTGGCGAGTCTCGCGTCGGTGACCGAGCACGATGGAACCCTGTATGTGTTGTGCTTCAGTGACGATGGTCCCGATACTGGCCCGCACCCCATCAGTCAGGAAGAGCTGAGAGCGGCGTTCAACCCCAGCAATGGATGGAATGTCGCCGCCATCGAACCGGACCGGATTCAGACGAGATACCACGACGACGGCGCACCGGCCTGGTTCGCGACAATCAAACGGATCTAGACTGCGGGACTGGTCGGGCCCGGTGAGCGATCCCGTGCCGTCACTCATGACTCAATTGGTGCAGACAGGACGTTAGGTGGTCCTCCTGCCGATCTATTTGACTGCGGTCAAGTAGTTGCTTGACAATGGCCTGTAATGAACTCCAGTGCCACCGTTCAGGCCGTCCGCAGCTTCAACCGCTTCTACACAAGACAAATCGGCGTCCTGCAGGACCGGTTCCTCGGGAGCCCCTTCTCCCTCGCGGAAGGGCGCGTGCTCCAGGAGATTGCGCATCGGGAGCAGGCGACCGCGACCGAGGTGGGTAAGGTGCTCGGGCTCGACGCCGGATATGTCAGCCGGATGCTTCGCAAGTTCGACCAGCGCGGCGTCGTGCGCCGCACACGCTCGACTGTCGACGGACGACGCGCGCACCTGTCGCTGACCCGGAGCGGCCAGGCGGCGTTCGCGCGTCTCGACCAGCAGTCGCACAACGACGTGGCGGCCATGCTGCGCAGACTCTCGGCTGATGGGCAGCGCCGCCTCCTGGCGGCGATGCACGTCATTGAACAACTGCTCGCCTCGAAGCAGGAGGGCGCCACGTCGTACGTGCTGCGGCCCCCACAACCCGGGGACTTGGGGTGGATCGTCCACCGCCAGGGCGTGGTCTACGCGGAAGAGTGGGGATACAACGAGGAATTCGAAGCGCTGACGGCTGGAATCGTCGCGGCGTTCGTCCAGGATCTGCGCCCCTCGAAGGAGCGGTGTTGGATGGCGGAAAAGGACGGCGAGATCGTCGGCTCGGTCTTTCTCGTGCAGAAGTCGAAGACGGTCGCGCAGCTGCGACTGCTCCTGGTCGAGCCATCCGCGCGCGGTCTGGGCATCGGTACGCGCCTCATCGCCGAATGTGTGCGCTTCGCGCAACGGGCGGGCTATCGAAAGATCACGCTGTGGACGCAGAGCGAGCTCGACGCGGCCCGCCGGCTCTACAAGAAGGCGGGATTCACGCTGACGGCAAAAAAGACGCACGACAGTTTCGGCAGGAAGGGCCTCGTTGCCGAGACGTGGGACCTTCAGCTGTGAGCACCCGATCGACCTTTGCCGGCCAGTGATGAACGCTCAGCCAGATTTGGCACCAACCGGAGGCGACTGCTATCACCGTAAACGACCTCCCAGCAGGAGAGAGCCTCGTGCAACTCCACACATATCTGAACTACGGCGGGAACTGCGAAGAAGCCTTCAAGTTCTACGAAAAGCACCTGGGCGGCAAAATCACGATGATGATGAGGCACGGCGAGCAGCCGGGTGGACCGAAGGCGGCGCCCGACTGGGAACGCGCCGTCCTTCACGCGCGGATGAACCTCGGAGAAACCGAGCTCCTGGGCGCCGACATTCCGCCGGACCGTTTCAGCCGATTCGCAGCGCCTATCTATCCCTCACGCTCGGCAGCGATCAGGAAGCCGATCGCGTCTTTGCTCTCCTCTCGGAGGGCGGTCAGATCTTCATGCCGATGCAGGAGACGTTTTACGCCTCTCGCTTTGCGATGCTCAGAGACAGGTTCGGCACCTCCTGGTGCTCCTCCATCCCAAGCCCCAGAACTCCTAAACGATCGGGTCCAGGTCTTCACTTGCCGCGCCGAAGCACCGGAGGAAGCATTCGACTCACCGACCGGCCGACACCCCTGCCCAGATCGTTACCGTCTTCGACGGCGTGAACGAAATGGATCCCCCCGTAAATCCGAGATTGTCCGTTCTCCCTCATGGCGTCCGTCAAGCGCTCGAAGTGGCGCGTCACGTTCGGCAGGGTCGTGCTGGTGGTGTCGAAGCACACCGTATCGCCGAAGCGGCGAATGAGCACCTCTCCGGCTGCCGACCCGAGAGTCGCGAGTGCCGAGGGATAGTCAGGTATCGGTGGAAGGAGGAAGGGTGGCGACGAGAACAGCTGCTGCCATTCCACGTCGGCCTCGGTGTCAGGATTGCCGTCTTCGTCCGCCCGGCGGATCGCGGTATACGGCCGCCAGAACCGGAACTGGTATTTGGCCGCCATGCAGGCGATTCCACCATCGTTGATCGCGAAGTTCACGAGCGCCAGGATACGGGCGGCCTCCCACGCGTCGAGGTGATGCTGCCGAATGATCGCATTGGCGATTCGATTCCACTTCAGATTTGGCTCCTCGTACCAAAAGAAGGCAATCTGCGTCTGCTCGGGTGTTCGCGTTGAGCTGTCAACGCTGCCGATAGACTTCAGGTGGTTGAGATCGGCGGCGTAGCGCGTGCTCGAGAGGCGGTCCGGTCCACGAGCTCGATGCTTCTTCAGATCGATCGCGAAGGGCGTGAGGCGGCCGAAGCCAGGGAAAAACGCGGCCGGGCCGAGCGGCGGCGCATCGAAGGGCGGCGTGAAATCGTAGTCGCCGGGAACGAGCGTGGGTACGTACGCTGGCTCGTTCACGGAGGCAATCCCATCGTTGGCCCGTCTGTCGATGTTCGCCTTGGCGCTCTGTCGGCCGAGGGTTACGCCGGCGTCCTTGGCCGGTCCGTCAGGAATCTCTGCCAGAGCTCCCAGGTACGCCGACTCGATGTCATCGCGTTTGCTGGGCGAGAGTGCCATGAGCACATCTCGAGCGGCGGTCGCGACTGCGGCGTCCAGCGAGGCATCCGGCGATGAAAGGTCGATGGCATAGGGCATGAAATGTCGCTCGACGCCGTTGGCCGCATCGTGAATCGCCGCGTGGAGGATCGCGAAGGCACGGCCCTCGAGGATGGGGCCCGGGTCGACGAGCAGGCTGCTGGCGATGCTGTTCCAGCGTGTCACAGCATTCCCATCGCCTTCCTGTACGTGGCCTGCCGCCGCAGCGGCGCCCGAGACCATCAGCCAGGTCACGAGCCAGAGTGTTCCAAGCGTTTCACGCACCTGCATCTCGCCTCCCATGCGGATCATGACGATCCGTCGAAGATCGAGACTCTAGGGCACGCGGTCCGCCCCGCGCATCGGGGAAACACTCACGCGCGTTTGAACGTGTGGATGGGTTTGAGCGCTGAGCCGAAGAACGTGCGCTGAAATTCGTTCAGCTGGCCAGACGCCGCGTGAGGATCACGTCGCGGATCTCGAGAGCGAGCGCATCAGGCAGGCAGGGCTTCAGCAGGACGCGATCGCAATCGGCGGCAGCGGCCCGGTCAGTCGCAGAAGGGACGACGTTGCCGGTGACCACAATGATGCCGGCGTCCTTCGTGCGCGTGTCTTCCCGGAGCCGGCGGGCCAGCGTCAGACCCGAAGTGCCAGGCCGTGTCATGTGCGCGACGATGACGTCGGGATGCCACTTACACGCGCGAGCGAACCCGTCCTCCGCGTTCAGGGCCATCACCGGCTGAAAGCCCATGGCCAGCAGCACGAACGCATACATCGCCAGGGAGTCCTGATGATCGTCGACGATCAACACCACCGGAGCGTTGGATTGCAGGCGGCACCGCCCTTCGATCCGCAATGACTGACAGAAGGAACGTTAGCGCGATCAGCGGTTCAGATACTGTCGGCTAGGCGACAGTTTGCGGCTTTATAGCCCAAGGCGATCGAAGTGATCTCTCACTGTGGCGTAACACTCGCAGGATGCCGCTTCCAAGCTCTTCCGGTTGAGCACCGTGATACGTCCGTGTGTGTACCGATCAGCCCGGCCTTCTGCAGTGTCCCAGCCACAACGGTGACGGTTGGTCGGGTCGAGCCGAGCATCATCGCGAGAAATTCATGACTCAGCTGGAAGTGGTCGCGACCGATGCGATCGTGTGCCATCAGGAGCCATCGGCAGCAGCGCTGTTGCACCGGGTGCAGGGCCATGCACGCGGTTGATTGCATCATCAACGCCACGAGGCCCTGCGAATAGCGTCCGACGCATTCGTAAAGCGCGCCGCGCCGGTCGAACTCTCGTCTGAATATCTCGACGGGCATTACCTCCGCGCTGGCGCTGGTGTCTGGCACCTGCATCATGGTTTCGGTGCTCATCATGGCGTTTTCGAACACACCAAGCATGCCCTCGTCACCGACGGTCGCGATCTCGACCATCGAGCCGTCACGCATCACGGTGGTAATGGAGGCCACGCCGCCGTTCGGGAAGAAGACTTCTCGAACGGCTTCGCCACGTGGATGGATGATCTGTTTGACGGCGATCGGGACGGTTCTGAGGTGGGGTCGCAGCCGCTGGAAATCGGTGCGCGGCAGGCACGCGAGAAGTTTGTTCTTCGGCCGGGCATCGATCGGCGGTGGACGGACCGGCTTCGCACGCTTCGTCATGGTCAGCTCCAGACCTGAAAAGGCCTCGATGAGTCTGGGCTTTGACCGAACTCGCGCGTGGCGGCGGCAGGCTCAAGAAAGCAGGATGACCCCAGTATCGCACATTAGCTGAACCGCGGCGGCCCGGCCGGCCGCAGGGCGCTGAACTCAGGTCGACGGCACGCCACGAATCTGCGACCATCCGGTTTCGCGAAATTGTGGCCAATACGGCTCCCAGGGCCCGCAGAAAGGCCTCGGGCCCGATCACGCGCGGGATCGTCAGCGACGGTCAGACGAGCTGGTGTTCATATGCGTAGGCCGTTGCCGACGCGCGAGAAGACACGTCCAGTTTGGTAAAGATGTTGCTCAAGTGCCGCTCGACGGTTCGCTCGCTGATGAACAGTTCGACGCCGATGGCTCGATTGGATTTCCCGGCCGCCACGAGGCGGAGTACCTGGAGCTCTCGCGCGGTCAGCCCGCTTGCCTGCTTTGCCGGGTCCAACCGCGAGAATGCCTCTACCCGAGCGAGATCCGGCAGGGCTTCGAGCTGCTGAAACACCCAACGAGCCGCATCGAATTCCATCTCGGCGCCATCCGTGTCCCCAAGCGCACGGCACGCGAGCCCCATCAGCACGCGGGCACGTGCGGCTTCATACGGCACCTCAATCTCCTGCCATGCCCTCCAGGCCTGGCGCAGCGCGACAAGCGCAGCCTTCGCGTCGTCGTCGGCCAGAAGCACGAGGCCGCGTGCCTGAGCGGCCGCGGCATGCAGAAACGGCGCATCGAGCTCTTCCGCGATCGCTGCCAGCTCGCTTGCCGAGGCGCGTGCCGTTTGGAAGTCGCCCGCGGCCACCATGATCTCTACATGCGCCGGGAGCAGTCTCGAGCGGATCGCCCGGGTCTGACAATCGTCGAGCGCCCCGCGAATCGCGGTCGCCGCGGCCTTCACTTCACCTTGAGCCAGCCGCAGCTGCGCGAGGCCAGCCTGGGACTTTCGTCCGCGCCGGCTGGCCTCGCGGTACGCATCCTCGGCCTGTTCGAGCTCGCCGCGCAGTCGGAGGATCTCGGCTCGCTGGTAGAACGCTGCGCCGGCGGCCGGCCGGTCGGCCCCTCGGAGGAATCGTTCGCAGGCTCGCTCGGCGGCGTCGAGAGCTTCTGACCACATGCCGTGCAATTGCAGGATCTCGGCGCGACGCACCAGGCACTGACCGCTGAACGGCACGAGGTCGGGTTGCGACTCGCACCAGTGAGTCAGCACGGACGTCCACTCCTGGGCCCGGCGGAGGTCGACGATCTCCAGGCACCCTTCGATCACGCTGCAGTAGACGTCGCCGACGACAAGCGGTGACACCTCACCGGCTTCGACCGCGACCATCGCTTCGTCCAGCAGGATCACGCCTTTGCGGATTTCTCCCAGCCGAATGAGCGCACGGCCGCAGCTGTGTTTCGCAAGCGCCACCAGGTCGGCGTCCGCGAACCGACTCGCGATCTCGGCCGCCTGACAGAACGTCCGGTAAGCGGTCTCGGCATCGCCTCCCATGATGGTCTGCAGTGCGACGGGCAGCAGCAGGTACCCGTGGACGACGCTGTCGCGGCCGGTGTTGTCGAGCAGCCCGCGGGCTCGCGCGAGCCACGCGCCGGCACGCGCGCGATCGCCGCGATGGAGGAGCCCGAACGCCAGCCAGAACGCGCATCGGGCGGCGCCGTCGATGTCGTCGTGGCTCAGCCGATCGCGATGCGCGCGTGCCCAGGCCTCGGCGCTGTCGTCATCTCTGCCCATCAGCTGAGCCGTGATCGCGACGCGCTCGAGATCCTGAGGCTCGAGCGGACGATCTTTGTCTGCGGCCGACAACTGAGCATACGCATCAGCCCATTCGCGTCGGCCGTAGGCCTGGCGGCCGCGAGTCAATGTGTCATGTGCGGTCATCGCAACCTCATCGCGCTATGCTGTCTCACCGATTGTGGCAAGTCACGCCAAACTCCGTGGAGCCGAATTCTCGTGCGATGCCGGGCTCCCGCCGGCCATCATTCTGGGCGTCACGACCAATGGGCTCTCGTTCGTACGCAGCCTGGGTGCACGCGGCGTTCCCGTCTGGATGCTGGACGAACCGCGCGAACGGCCCGGAATGTCGACCCGGTTCGGTACGGCCGTTAGCATGCCGGACATCTGTTCGGAGCCCGACGCGTGGCTTGCGAAGGTCCTCGATCTCGCCGAGCGCGCGCCATCACCACCGGTCGTCATTGCCACGGGCGACGAGCACGTGCTCTTCGTCTCCCGGCACAGGGACCGGCTGGCGCCGCACGTGCGGTTTCGGGTGCCGCCTTCCGACGTCGTGGAGATGCTGTGCGACAAGCGGCGGCAATACGAGTGGCTGATCCGCGAGGGAATCGCCATGCCACGGACCGTCTTCCTGGACGGCGGAGATGATGTCGTCGCGCTGACCGAGCGCACCATCGGATTTCCGTGTGTGCTGAAGCCGAGCGCGTCGCACCGATGGATGCGTCATCGGACGGGTGTGAAGCTCGCAATCGCCGGCGACGTGTGCGCGCTCCGCGACGCCTATGACGGCATGGCGCCGGCGGGGGGGCCGATGGTCCTCCAGGAATTCGTTCCAGGCGAGGATGCCACCCTGCATGGCTATCTCGCCTACTGCGGACGAGCCGGGCGGCCAACCGCGGCGCTTACCAAGCGCAAGCTGCGGCAGTGGCCCACGGCTGCCGGCAACGGATCATTGCAGATCTCGACGCGTAATGAGGAGATCGCCAGCACCTCGGAAACGATTCTGATGAGGCTGGGGTACGAGGGGCTCGTCGGCATCGAGTACAAATGGGACGCGCGAGCGGGGCGATATCTCCTCATCGAGATCAATCCTCGGAGTGTGTCGGGCAACCAGCTCGCGATCGACTGCGGGATCGATTTTCCACTCATTGCCTGCCGAGACGTCCTGGGCACTGGCGAACCGCCGCCCGTCACATATCGATGCGGCATCAAATACCTGCACCTGGGTTGGGATGTGCAGGCCGCCGCAGCCTTGCGGCGCGCCGGCACACTCACGATTCGGGACTGGCTGTGGTCGCTTCGAGGCGTTCGTTCGACCGCAATGTTCAGTCCGAGCGATCCGAAACCTTTTCTTGCCTACGTGTGGCTCGCCCTCCGACGCCGGCTCCGCCGCGGGATCACCGTTGGTATGTCGATCTGACCTTTAGGCCAGAGGTTCTTTGTGATGGCGCGTCGCTCTTGCGTCTCGCCCCGTCAGGTCCGCGTTTCCTTCAACGAGTGGGGATGACCTCAATGACGTTGTGACGAGTGGCGCAGATGAAGGACGAGCAGCGTTGACGCGCTTGAAGCCCTTCCCTCACGATCGCCGCGGAGGGTCCATGCGACGACTTGTCAGCTCAATCATTCTGTTTGCGCTCCCAGTGCTCGCGGCGGGCGCCGAGCCCGTCACCGACGGCGATCGGCAGCGGCTGCTCGCGCACCTGGACATGACCGAAAGCTGGCTCGTGAGTGAAGTGACCGGCCTTTCCGACGAACAGGTTCGCTTTCGCCGTGCACCCGATGCCTGGAGCATCATGGACGTCGTCGAACACCTGGCGATTGCCGAACCGCAGTATTGGCGGCAGCTTCAGGAATCCGTGAAGCAGCCCGCGGGTGGGGACAAGCCCGAAGCCACCGACGCCGGCATCCTGTGGTACGGCATCGACCGGACAAACCGACAGAAGACCGGCGAGGCGCGGGTGCCGACGGGGAAGTGGAAAGATATCAGCGGCTCTCTCGCCGAGTACCGCAGGCTACGAGAGACGATGCGATCCTACGCACGCACGACCGATGATGGCCTGCGATCGCGACGGCTCATCGACGGGAACATGGATGTCTATCAGTGGTTTCTGATGATCTCGACTCACTCCCAGCGTCACATCCTGCAGATCCGCGAGATCAAGGCGGACCCCGGCTTTCCCGGAGGCACGAAGATCAGTCGAGCAGATCGAACACGATAGTCGTGTTGCCGCGCCATCCCCTCACTTCGTCCGATAGTCGAAGCTCACGCGCGTCGCTTCGTCGAAGACGAGCGGCCGCACGAACCGGTACGCCGCTCCGGCGCGCGGCACGTCGATCCGCACCGGGAGCACGCCCGCGATGCGGCGCTGCAGGTTGAAGACGTTCTGCGAGGGCGCCTGCGCGCTGGGGACGTCGGCACGCACGTGAGACTCGGCTTTAATCTCATCCCCGGCGCTCACGGACACGGTCTCGGTAACCGGACCGGGCGACATCCGAAAATCGAGGCGTCGCGCGTTCGACTCGTCGAAGGTCAGCTCGGTCGTCGCTGGTTGGAATCCGTCGAGGATGGCAGCAACCGACAGACGGCCCGACGGCACGCCCGACATCAGGAACCATCCGGCACCATCCGAGATCGCTTCATTCACGACGCCGCCTCCCTGGAGGACCCGTACCGTGACGCCCGGCAACACCGCGCCCTCCGCGTCGACGACGCGACCCATGAGCTGCCCGGCCTGCGCGACGAGATCAACGGCTGTGGCGCTGGCCTTCGCTGCGGCTCTCTCGTGCACGGTCCCACCGCCGGCGCCAGCAGCGTTCGAGTCCCGCAAGACGCGCGCGCCCGGCCTCACCACGGTATCGACCGGAGCAGCGACAGGGAACCCGCTAACGACCCCGCCAACCATGCCGCCAAGTGCCTGCGCGGGCACCGCCAGCGCATCTCCCTCAAATCGTTTCACGCGATACCGGTCCGGCAGGAACATTTCCCACTCGACGAGGCTGACCGGCACGTCCATCTTCGGCAGCGTGAGCTCGGCCCGCCCTTTCTTCGCAAACGGCGTCGTGGTCTGCATGTACACGAACGACACGTTGTAGGCGCCGACCGGACGGAATCCCGGACGGAGCAGCGGAATCCTCGTCCCGTCGGTTCCTTGCGCGGGCTTCGACACCTGCCCATCAACCTCAGCCGACACGATCGCCGCGCCTTGCGGCAGTTCGACACGCAGGAACGGCTGCGCTCGATTGCGCATCGTGAGCGAGATTTCGGTCAAGGTGCGGCCCTCGACGGTCGCCAGCGTGGTTACGACGGCTCGCTCCGCCACGGCGGCGATGACCGGCGCATCTGGAAATCGAGTGAGCTCGAGCGCTACGGCTGGCGGTTCGACGCCGCGCCGGTGATACCGCAGCGCCGCGAGCAGAGGGAAGCGCGCAATGGCGCGAAGCGCCGCGCTGGCCTCCCTGATGTCCATCCGTCGCAGGACGTCGGTCTCGGCTGCCGTAAGGTCCACCGTGCCGGCCGCTTCCACGGCCACTTCGCCCGTCTCGCGCTCGGCGCCGACAACTGAAAGGAGCGGCGTCTCGATCGCAGCGGTATCACCGAGGCTGCGCTCGAGGCTGAGAAGAAACTGATGCCGGCGATCAGCCGGGCGCTGCACCGTGAGCACCAACAGCTCTGGACGCTCTACCGTCGTCGCCAATGCGGCGCCCGAGGCACCGGTCACCGAGAAACCCTTGGGGACGCGCACTTCGAGCCGTTCGGGATCACCGCGGAGAACCGTCACTGCGACGAGCGCGGTCATCCTGAGATCGGCATCGCCGACGCTCAGCATCGTCTTCACGTCCGACAACGTGCGCACCTCACGCGCTGCCGGTGGTATGGTGCTCTCGCGCGACGACCACGAAAGCGTGGCGCGGGTGCCCGGGACCAGCGTTGCGTCGACGTGCGTCACGTCGCCGGCCGCGGTCGTGCGCATGATGACGCCCGGATCGATCCGGACGTCGGCAGGATGGCCGGGGAGGTCCAGCGACAACGCGGCGCTACCCGCCATCGGCACCGGAAGCGTCATCGACGCTCGCCCCGGGGCAGCGGCCAGTGCCGCGCCCCATGCGAGCTCGATCGTGAAGGAGCGCGGACCGTCGATGAGGGCTGCCGTCATGCCGCCCTCCGTGATGAGCGGCACCGAGGCACTCCCGAGTTGCGCCGACAGGATGGTGGCGCCTTCCACGAGCGGAACCTTCGTCGCGCCTGCGCGGAAGACTTCGCCGTCGAGGGTGAACGTTCCGCGCGCACGCGCGCCTGTGACACGAACGCGGAGGTCGGCACGCGCGACGACAGCCGGGATCGGAGGCGCCTCGGGTCCCTTCACAGGGCTTTCGGCGCGATCGAGCAGCCGATCGTAAGCGGCCAGCGACAGGGTGACGGTTCCGGGCGGGCCCTGTGGTGGCCGCGCGGGAGCCTGGGCGCTGGCTGGCGAGCCCAGGGTAAGACAGCCAACGGTCAGCAGGAGCGATCGAGTGATCAACATGGTTAAGGCTCTCAGTTTCCCCGTGCGCGTTGATACTGAAGCTGAACGACCGGTGCTTGCGTTTCCGGCGTCAGCTCCGTCGCCAGGAACATCACGGCGCCGAACCGCGGGAACGGAACGTCGATGGGCAGTACTCCGTTGACGGCTCGGCCACCAGACGCTTGCTGAAACTGCTTGACCAGTGCGTTCAGCGCAGCGCCGCCGTCCTTGTCGACACCCTCTTCCAGGGGCAGCACGTTGCCCCCGACGTGCTGAGCCACTTCGTTCTCGTCATCGCGAAGCGCCGGTGACAGGGGCTCGGAGTAGACATCCGCCCGGAACGCGCTCGATGTCGACGTCACGCGGAAACGCGGAGAGTAGTGCAGCTCCACGCCTGTGCGCGAGATTGGAAGGTCGAGCGCTGGCAGCACCGCTTCGGCGGTTCCCTTGTCTGTCCACGCCGTCGCCGGCGCGGCGTATACGAGCTCCACGACGAACGGCGGGAGATCGTCGCGGGAGCGGCCCTTTTCAAGCGGCACGAGCAGAGCGCCGGTCGTGGATCGACCAGGTCGTACGGGCCTGTGCGCAACAGAGGCATGCCACAGCGTGGCGCCGCTCGGCAATGCCACGCTCAGCAGGCCCCGGTGGTTGTTACGTACCGCGTACCTCGCCTTCACCAGCGCCTTACCGTCGTCGGTGAGCAGGACCTGATAGCGGGCCTCGTCCACGTTGGCCACGACGAGCGCCTGGATCGTGTAGCGAGACACGCGTACGGACAACGCGCGCGAGTCACGACCCGTCATCGGCTTGAAGAGAAACGCCACGAGTGACGGCGACTCCCGGCCGCGAACGATGCTGCCAAGGTCGAGCGCATCGGCGGGCTCCAGCGCCTGCGGCTGCCGCTCGACGATTTCTCCCGCACCCAACACTTCCACGGCCACGCCGCCCGTCTCGCGCTCGGCGTCAGGCAATCGGAAGAGGGGCACGGCCACGACGCCGCTCTTCGGACCCGGCATCTCGGCGCCAATCGTGATGGTGGCCGCGCCGGCTACGGGCTCCAGGAACGACACCCGCATTACGCCAGCCGTCGTGACCTCCCAGTCGGCCACGAGCGGGCCCGAGACATGGTTGATGAGCGTGCCCATTGGCACCGCGAGGGAGAGCGTCCGAGCCAGGCCCTGCAACACCTCGAGCTGCACAGTAGCGCTGATTTGCGTCGAGTCTTCACCCAGACCGACGAGTTGCGTCACGCTGCCGCGAAGACGGAGCGGCTGCGTCGCGCGCTGGTCCTCGACGCGTCGACGCCATGTGAACGTCAGCGGCTCGTTGGCCCGGCCGTGCGCCGTCCATCGCGAGGCACCCGCATTCTGGCTCTGGTCCGACATGAACCCGTTCGCCACCGTGACATCGACCCCGTCCCGTGGAATCTGAAACACCGCTTCCACGAGCGCGGCGGGCGCGGGTGGAATCACGACGGACTCGGCCGATCCCGCCGGCGTGACGGGTAAGACAATCTGGAGCGTGAGCTGCGATCGCCCGCGCTTCGACAAGAGCACGTGCGGGCGCGGCCGATCAATCAGCGACACTGGCCGGCCATCGAGGCGCGCGTCGCGCACGAGGAGACCCGCGGGAATCATCACGTCCACCCAGCCGTCCTTCAGCACATCGATATCGGCAATCGCGGTTCCGGTTACCGAGTCGCCGACGAGGGTCAGGTCGTACGCCATGCGCGTGAGGGCCGCGTCGATGGGCGGCGGCGACGGGGCGGCAGCCATGGGGTACGCTTTCCCCCGGAGCACACGATAGTCGTCGACGGGAATGACAACCCATCCGTCACTTTGCGCAGGTGTCTGCGCGGCGGGCCGCACAGCGCACACGGTTGTGAGCGCCGCAGCTGCGAGCAGTACGAACCGAATCGCCCTCATGTGGACCTCTCAATGCAGTCTTCGCCCGACATCACCGACAGGAGAACCCTGTCTACTTGTTGAACGCGCGACCACGCATCTCTTGCAAGAGCACGACCTCCCGTGCGCGCCCAGTCCATGCACGATCGCGCAGGTGAGAGGCGTGACGCTCCAAGAAAGCGGAGCCCGCCCGTTCAGCGCGATGGATGTCGAATCTGTAATCGACCGCCCGCCATGAAGCCGACGGTCGCCTGGAGGGTTAGACAGCGGAAACCGGAAGTCGGTTTGTCGCGGTGGAAAGGCTGATTGCCCGCGCTGAAGCTCGGGCCTACGTACAACGGTTCGGCGTCCGGACGAATTGATCGTCGGCCCGAGCTTCAGCGCGGGCCGACGCAATCAAATCCGGTTGAAGACTTCGATAGCCTTCTGTAACGAGCGGTATTGCTTGATGAACGGCACCATCTTCGTCTCGCGCGCATCGATTTCCTGCGACCGCTTCAGAACGTCGGCCGCACGATCCTTGGGCACCACGACCACGCCATCCTCTCCTGCGACGATGATGTCTCCGGGAGAAATCGTGACGCCCGCGCAGTCCACGGCCACCTGCTTGGATACGCTCGCATAGCGGCCCACAGCCGTCGCGGGGGAAACAGCTCGGGCGAAGACGGGCAGGTTGAGCGCGCGGAGCTCGGCGAGGTCGCGGACGGCGCCATCGAGCACCATGCCCACCATGCCGCGCGACTTTGCCGCCGTGCCCATGAGCCCGCCGATGGCCGCGACGTCCAGCGTGTTGTCCATGACGATGACGCCCACGTCGCCGGGACTTGCGGCATCGATCATCTCAACCGAATGTTTGACCGCCAGCGCGGGGGTCGCCTGCTCGGGCGTGGCGGCCTTGACGAGCGCGGTCGCCGCACGTCCGACGAAAGCGCCGGTGACGTACGGGCGCATGTCGTGAGCCAGGTAGCCCCGCCGGCCGACGACCTGATCCACGGCGTCCGAGACCGATGCCACCGTCGAGCGGGCGAAGCCGGCGATCAGCGGATCGGCCGGAGCCGCGACCTCGGGCGTCGCCGCCTGGCGCACCGAGACGGCGATCGGCATCGCCGCGAGGACGAACCCGAGAATGGCCAGGAACTGCACAACCGCGCGTCGGATCCTCATGCTCCTGCTCCTGCTGATGGCACGAACCACGGCGTGCCTGGCACCTGCGCCTTCTTGGCGGCCTCTTCGTTCATCTCTACACCAATGCCTGGACGATCCGTCATCGTTACGAAGCCCTTGGCGATGATTTCGCCCTCCGTCGCGAAGTTGCGCCAGAGGTCGAGCCGCTGAATCCAATGCCATTCCAGGACGAGGAAATTCGGTACCGCTGCACACACGTGACACGAGGCCATCGTCCCGATGGGCGAGACGACGCAGTGGGGCGCGAAGGGCACGTAGTAGGTGTGTGCCATGTCGGCGATCTTGCGGCCCTCGAGCAGGCCGCCGCATTTCTGCAGGTCCGGCATGATGATGTCGGCCGCGCGCTTCTCCAGCACGGTGCGGAAGCCGTGCCGCAAGAACAGGTTCTCTCCGCAACAGATGGGCGTGGACGTCGACTCGCGGATGTCGCGCATCGCATCGACGTTTTCCGCGGGCACGGGCTCCTCGAGAAACAGCAGCTTGAAGGTTTCGGCTTCCTTCGCGACGCGCTTACCCGTGGTCATGTCGTAGCGGCCGTGCATGTCGACGGCAAGGTCGACGCGCGGGTCGAACGACCCGCGCATGAACGCGATCTTCTTCATCATGTGATCGATTTCGCCGTTACTCGCGGTCCAGTTCACCGCGTCCCACCGGAGCGGATCGTTCCGCTCGTCGATGTCGATCTTTACCGCCGTGAAGCCCATGTCGCGGATCTGTGCAATCTTGGCCGGGGCTTCCGGGTCGGTGGGATCCTCGGTCTGCGAATCGCAGTAGATGCGGATCCGATCGCGCATCTTCCCGCCGAGCAACTGGTAGATCGGCAGTCCCAGTGCCTTGCCCGAAAGGTCCCAGAGCGCGATTTCGACGGCCGTTAACGCCGACACGTATTGCCCGGCCTGCGCCCCGGCGAAGATCCCGTTGGTCCGAATCCGCTCGAAGAGCGCGTCGACATTGAGCGGGTCCTGCCCGAGAAGGGCCTGCCGAAACATCCCCACTAGCGGCACGCCTCCGCGCACTGAGTCGGTGCCTTCTCCATGCCCGACCAGTCCTTGATCGGTGTAGATACGCACGTGAAGCTGATAACCGTGGGCAATGACCTCAGCGGTCCGCACGTCGGTGATTTTCAGTTTCGGCCGGCGGTACGGCGATGATGAGCTCTGTATCGCCGAAGCCAGCGCCGGCAACCCAAGGAGGCCGGCGGCGGCGGGAAGGGCGCCGCGCAACAGATCGCGGCGGGAAACGTCGGACATCGGGAGTTCCTCCAGAGGTTCAAACGCAGGCAGTGCGCAGGCGCCCGCCCCAGGGTTGCGCCATCCTAGCCGCGCCGACAGGTCTTGTCACTAGCCCACAGGGGCGAATGCGCCGGTGCACTTCCGGTGCGAGCCGTGCCGATGCTACAGTCACGCACCTGCATGGGCTTCATCGGCCTTTTCTATCCGTGGGGCATGCTGCTCCAGGCCTTGGCACTGGTGCACTTCGTCCGCCGCCGTCCCGACACGTTCTGGCTCTGGATCATTCTGATTGGCGGGGGACTGGGTGCGCTCGTCTACATCGCCGCCGAGGTCGTGCCCGACGCAGGGCTGCTGCGCGTGCCGTTGAGCGGCTTTCCCCGTCGTCGTCGTATTCGACATCTGGAAGCGACGATTCTCGACAACCCCGCCATCGGCAATCGCGAGGAGCTGGCCGATCTGTATCTGGAGGAAGGGAAGTTCGCGCGGGCGCGCGAGCTCTACGACTCGATCATCTCGCCGCGGACCGATTCGGTCGATCCGTTTTATCGCCGCGGCATTGCGGCGATGGAGATGGGAGACTTCGCGGCGGCGCTGACGGATCTGGAACGCGTCGTGTCGAAGGAGCCGAAATACGATCTGCACCGCGCCGTGGGCCTGCTGGCCCACGCGCACGCGCGAGCAGGACAGGCAGACCGCGCCGAGGCCCTGTTTCAACAGGCCACCAGCATCTCGACACTCTCAGAGACGTACTACAATTACGCCTCATTTCTTGCCGCACGGGGTCGCACGAACGAGGCCCGCGAATGGGCGCAGCGCATCCTCGCCAAAAAACCGACCATGCCGCGCTATCTGCGTAGAATCGAGCGCCCCTGGTTCCAGAAGGCGAAGGCATTGTTGCATGTGGCGGCGGGGCTTTAGCTCCGCGACGAGGTTCACGCCCCCGCCACGCGTCTCGAGATCCGCGCCCTGAAGCCTGCAACGCGTCCAAGGGGCGGCGGACGTGGTGGATTGGGTACGCTGCACAACGGTCGCGCTGCCCTTTAAAACCACAGGATGACCTTCATCGATTTCCGCGCGCTACTTCCTTCACGCTATTGAGCGGCCATGCGACCGCCCGATACAGTCCGCAGCCTATGTCGAAGACATCCACGGTTGCGGAACACGGGCCGAAGTCGCTCTACCTGCCGGGCGTGGAGGCCAATCCTCAGCCGGGCGTCTACCGCGATCTGATCGAAGCCGCCAGGAATCGCAGTGCCGAATATTCGAAGATCTGGGACCTGTTCGCGTTCCAGCAGGACTTCACGCCGCATCTGGCGCGGTTCTCCCAGGGCGTACTACGGAAGCCGGCCACGATCAGCCCAGGCCTGCGCGAGCTGATTGCCGCCTACACCTCTTACCAGAACGAGTGCCGATTCTGCACGAAGGCCCACGCCGCAGCCGCGGCGGAGCTGCTTGGCGACGAGGATCTCGTCTGGAAGGCGCTCAAGAATCTCGACGCGTCGCCGCTCGCCGAAATGGACAAGGCGCTGCTCAGATTCGTCGGCAAGGTGACGAACAATCTCCCGGCGGTCCAGGCAGACGACGTCACCGCCTTGCGGACCGCGGGGTGGGACGACGAGGCAATCTACTACGCCATTACGACCTGCGCCCTGTTCAACTTCTACAACCGATGGATCACGGCGAGCGGCGTGCCGGAAATGTCCGAAGAGGCGCACCGCCAGCAGGGCAAGCGGCTGGCGACGCACGGCTACGTTCGCGATTGATTTCAACGCGACCAGCTCATGCCTCACATCACGCTTCCTTCGGACCTGCCCGGCATTCGCGGCCCGATGGCCTTCCGGCCCGAGACGGCACGCCCGCTGAACGAGCTCGTGGAAGTGCTCCTGCGCGGACCGCATTCGCTTTCCCCGGGCGAAAGGGAGCTGATTGCGACCTATGTCTCCGCACAGAACGACTGCTACTACTGCCAGACCATTCACGGCGCCATCGCGGCCCATCACCTGGACGGCGACGAGAACCTCGTGCTGAAGGTGAAAGCCGACTTTCAGCATGCGGCCATCTCGGAAAAGCTCAAGGCGCTACTGATCATTGCCGGCAAGACCGCGCGGGACGGGAAGGACGTCACGACGGCCGACGTCGAGCGCGCGCGCCAGCTCGGGGCCACCGATCTCGAGATCCACGACGCCGTTCTCATCGCAGCCGTGTTCTGCCTCTGCAACCGGTACGTGGACGGCCTGGCGACGTGGGCACCGCAGGATCCCGAGTTCTATCGTCAGCGCGGCGCGCTGGTCGCGACGGTGGGCTATGTGGCGGCGACGGCCGCGGCGCCGATGATCGCGAAGTCTGAAGCAAGCACCTGAAGCGACGCGTCAACCTGACCGGAGATCCCTCGAGCTCTCGATCCGCAGCATCGCTCCTCCGGCAGCAGGGCAGCAGGCGGTCAACACGCTCTTGTGGCGGCGGGCCTTCAGGCCTGGGGCGTGGGCGTGGATCTGAGGGGAATCGGGCGAGGCGATGATCTGCGAGGGCAGTGCGTCAGGCAATAACCGATATCGACTATCCCGACGAGCTTACCGGCGGGCCGCTGCAACGTGGGGTCGAAGGGCGGCTTCGAGCTCCGCGGGTTTGAACCCGAACGGGCCCGGCCTGCTCTTGTAGGCGATCCGCCCGCTCCGGTCGACCAGATAGAGGCGATCCGGCCAGCCGGAATAGGCCTTGTCCGTTGAATCGTCGAAGCGATCCACTAGCGCCGGAATCTTGATGCCGAGGCGTGTGACGCAGACGTCGGCAAGTGACGAGCGTTCGACGGAGCTCGTTGGGCTCGCGTACACAACCCGATCCCTGATGTTGGATGGCACCTGCCACGCGTCGCTCGGATGGGCCTCGCCGATATAGACCACGAAAAAAGCAACTTCGTCTTTGTACTTTTGGTACAAGGCGTTCAGGGCGGGCACCTCCCGCCGAAACGGCGGTCAGGTATAGCTCCCAAACACGAGCACTACGGGTTGCTTCCCTCGAAAAGACGCCAGGCGGACCTGCGATTTGCGGTCGGCGGTCGACAGCGCAAAGTCGGGCGCGACCTCCCCAATGCGCGTCGCGCCTCCACGCGCGAGATTCCACATCCGTTCGAAGGGCAGGATGCTCATGAGCGGCATCGGGAAGTACGCCATGATCTGCCCGAACCGCTGCGGCGGCTGACACATGACGGCGAACATGCCGACGAGGAACACCGCGTAGACCGTCAGCGCACCCAGCGCTGACCATCCGGAGCGACGCGCCCATGACCGCACTCTTGTAGCGTTCACGGTTCTCGCCGTTGTTTCATTACGGTGGCGCCTGGCGCCCGGAGAGGTGTGCACGTCGGCAGAACCGTAGCACCACTCCTGGAAGCGGGGCCATCGCCGATCCGATTAGGGATGCGCCTCTTAGGCACTAACGCGGCAGATCGTGCGCCTCGGCGACACCCACGGCCGTATCAGCGCCGCCGTAGTAGAACAGCCAGCGCGCGCCGTCGCGTACCAATCCTTCCACGAAGACGACGTTCGGCACCTGACCCTTGCGCTCCCATTCCTGCTCCGGCGTAAAGATCGGCTCGTCGGATCGCGCGAGAAGCCGGGTGGGGTCTTGTCGATCGAACAGCGCCCAGCCCACGCGGTACACCAGGCGATCGTCGGCACCGTTGTAGACGAGCAGGATCCCGTCCCGCGTCATGATTGGCGGCGGCCCCGGCTCCACGACCCGCGAGTCGAATCGTCCCGCGCGGCGCGGCAAGACCGGGCCATCGAGCGCTTCGGTCCAGGACCTCAGGTCGGTCGACCAGGCGATGCCCGTCTGGTCGTAGGCGTCTTTCGCGTCGGCCATGTAATACATCCAATATTTGCCGTTCACGGGTTCAGCCAGCATCGCGCCTGCTTTCGTCCAGTGGACGTTCCAGCGTCCGGCATTGGCCGGCATGATGACCCCCTGGCGCTCGAATCGCCGGAGATCCCGCGACGTGGCGAGCGCGAGCTGCGCGTCTGTGCCGTTGTAGGCGGTGTAGGTCAGGTGCCACAGGCCGTCGATCCGCGTCAGCCTCGGATCCTCCACGCCGCCGCCGTGTTCGTACGGGGCCTCAGGGCGCAGAGCGGGCTCTCGCTCGCGCTCGAAATGAATGCCGTCGGCGCTCGTGGCGCGTCCAAGAGTGGATATCCCATCCCGGTCTTGCGCCCGGTACAACATCACGTACCGCGCGCCGTCGCGGACGACGGCCGGGTTGAAGGTGCCGCGTGCTTCAAACCCCGTCCCGCGCGGCGTGAGGACCGGCGTGCTGCCGTTCAGTCGCGTCCAGGATCCGAATGGCGGAGCGTAAGGCTCCCGCGACGCCGTCGCCGCCCCGACAGTGAGCGCGGCGACAGCAACGAGAGCGCCGTACGAGCCAAATCGAGATGTCTGTTTCAGTTCGAGCTTCCCAGCCCCTTCAAGATACCGTCAATTCGCTTCTGATTGGTCTCGTCTTTCACCATCGATCGCGCTTTCCGATACTGCTCCAGCGCTTCGGCCTTCTGCCCGGCGGCGGCGAGCCCTTCGCCGAGGCTGTCGTACGCGTTCCACGATGCCGGATACTTCGCGACGTTCTGACGAAACACCCCAATCGCCTCTGCGGTCTTTCCGCCTTGAAGCAGCTGATACCCGTAGTTGTTCATGTCGGCCTCGGTCGCGATCGTCAGGGATTTGTCCCGCAGTGCCTGTGCCCGGGTCGTGTTGCCGAGCTTTTCCGTGACGAGCGCCTGGGCACGCAGCGTGGCAAAGTTCTCGGTCATCGCCACGGCGCGGTCGGCCCATACCTGCGCCTCTTCGAGGTGGACGTCGTGGCGCGCGCACCAGGAGGCGGCCTGTGCGAACGACTGCCAGGAGAACCCCTGCAGGCCCTTGAGCTGTGTGCGAAGGCTCGCGGCCACTACGGCTGGCGTGTCGACCTCGATGCTGATCGGCACGGCGAGCTTCTCCCATCGAAGCGTCGCGACGACGCCGTTGTCCGTGGGGTCGTCGAACGTATAGGAGAGGCGCTCGACGAAGTCTGCCGGACGCGGCGCCACGGTCAAGCGCGCCACATCGTCTTTCTGGTCGTAGAAAAAGCTCCCCCAGGCCCGCGATTCGCGGCTGACGATCACCGTCCAGTCCTTCTGCGTCGGAATCATGTGCAGCCCGTAGGAGCCGGCGGGCACTTTCTGGCCGCCGACGGTGACGTCGCTCGAGAACGTCACGACAGTGTTTTCGTTGGCGCCGGCCCGCCAGACCTGGTCGTACGGCACCAGCCCCCCCACACCTGACGCTTGCCCACCGCGGGGCGGTGATAGGCGATCGTGATGTCGGTCAGCCCGATCTGCTGCGAGACAGTCGCCGCCGGACTGGGCTGCGGCAGCGCCAGCGGCGGCCCTTGCGCAGCTGCTGGACGGACGAAGGCGCAAAGGGCAACAAAGCAGAACGCGGCACGCGTTGTCATGAACGGTCCTCCTGACGGCATGGCGTTGACCGCACCGTCCGTAATGATGGTGAATAGGGTGTACGGCCAGCGTGGGAGCCGGCTCAACCCCATTCGTCCCGTCGTCCCGGGACGATCACGGGTCGTCACAGGCAATTTGGTGTTTGGTGTTATTCCTTCGAGTCCCTGTAATTCAGCGGCGGCTTCATGTCGGCAGGCATGCGTGATCGATACTCCTGGCCGGCGCGGCGCTTCTCGAATTGCTCGCGCGCCGAGGTTACCAGCGCTGGCGTGGTCAGCAGGTCGACAGCGCTCAACGCCAGCGTCTTGGCGGCAACGACCATCCCTTTGCGCCCGATGGTCCCGCCTGTGCACGCCGTGGCCTGCCAGCTGTGGTTTGGCACGCCTGGCACGTGCGTCGCCGCGATAAACCATCCCGTGGGCACGATCCAGCTGACGTCACCGGCGTCTGTCGATCCGATCGCGAGCCGCTCGTCCGGTGGTCGCACACCTTGCTGACTTCCGAGCGGCAACGTGTTTTCACGTGGCAGCGTCTTTCGGATCGCCTCGGCAAAGACCTGTTCCCCGGGCGAGTACGAGACGCCGCCGACCGCGCGCAGGTTGCGATCCATGAGCCCGGAGAGCACGTCGTTCGGGAGGACGTCGAAATCGCTGTTTACGAGCTCCATCGTCATCGTCGTCTCGGTCGCCAGCGCACCGGCTTCGGCGCATTTGACGACGCGCGCCCAGATGCCATCCAGGACCGTCATGCGCGGATGCCGTGCGTACAAGTAGACCTCCGCTTCGGCGGGAACGATGTTCGGCGCGTCGCCGCCGTGCGTGAAGATGTAGTGCAGCCGAGACTCTTGCGGCACGTGCTCGCGCAGCAGATCGACGCCGTGAGTCATCAGGATGGCGGCGTCGAGCGCGGACCGGCCCTTTTCCGGCGCGGCCGCCGCGTGAGCGGCACGCCCGTGAAACCGGAATTTCGCGCCCATGATGGCGAGCGTGCTCTGGGTCGTCGCGATGTTTCGATCGCCCGGGTGCCAATGGAGCACGACGTCCGCATCGTCGAAGGCGCCGGTCCGTGCCATGTAGATCTTGCCTCCGCCGCCTTCCTCGGCTGGTGTTCCGTAAAAGCGGATCGTGCCTGGAAGACGTTCGGCTTCAAGCGTCTGCTTCACGGTGATGGCGGCCAGCGCCGAAGCCGAACCCAGGAGGTTGTGGCCGCACGCGTGACCGTAGCCGCCTTCCACGCGCGCTTTCTTCACCGGCTCGACTTCCTGTGAGAGTCCCGGCAATGCGTCATATTCCCCCATGATGCCGATGACGGGCTTGCCCGTGCCCCACTCGGCGATGAAGGCGGTAGGAATTCCGGCAATACCGTCGCGCACGCGGAACCCGGACCGACGGAGCTCGTCGGCGAGAAGCGCCGAGCTCTTGGCCTCCTTGTAGCCAGGTTCGGCGGCTTCCCAAATCTGGCGAGAGACCTCGCCAAAGTGCGCCGCCTGCGCGTCGACCAACTGGAGGATCTTCTGATGCTGGCCCTCGCTGGCTGAGACGGCGACGCCGATCAGCAGCAGCACAGAGGCACACCTGCCACTACTTGCCACTATTCACTCCTCACTCCACTTGGCACTTTGCACTCAACACTTGGCACTTCTTTGGCACTTCTATTTATCACAGTGAAACCTTTCGCCCGGGCCGACCGTAACAGCGTGTGATATCCCAACCAGGAGGGCCCTTTGAGAGAACTCGCCGCCGCGGCCGCCGTCGTCGCGCTCATCACTCTGGCCCCCGCCGCGCAGCAGAGCGTCGCCGCGCGCCCCACGCCCGATCATCAGCTCGAACGCGGGTTTTCGCCGAATGGACGCGTCGTGATGCACTTGTCGGCCGGCAGTTACGACATCGAGGGATCACCGGAGCCTCGTATTCACGTTCAATGGGACACGCGCGATCCCGCCGACGCTGATGGCGTCGAGGCGTCGGCGACCGTCAGCGGCACCGAAGCCGTGATCAAGACGAGCGGGCCGTCGAACGGGTTTCACGTCACCATCCGGGTTCCCACGCGATCCGATCTGCTTATCCGCCTGAGTGCCGGCGACCTGGACGTGACCCGCGTCGAAGGTCACAAGGACATCTCGGCGTGGGCGGGCAATCTGAAGATCGGCATCGCCAACGCCGCCGACTATCGCAACGTGAAGGCGTCGGTGACTGCAGGCGACCTTCGTGCGGAGCCGTTCAATGTCACGAAAGGTGGATTATTCCGTTCGTTCAACTGGGAAGGGAAGGGCGGCTACGACCTGCGGGCCCGATTGACGGCGGGCGATCTAGTGCTGCACGCCGAAGCCGCCACGCGCTGAGCCTCTCGCGGACCAGCCGCAGGTCCGGCTTCCTACGCCGAACTATCAATCGCCTGAATGGCGGCTTTGATGTAGCCGTAGCCGAACGCAAACGCCTGATGGTCCCCTGGGTCGTCTGAATGCGTCGGCATGTGATCGGGCATCACCATGTAGGCGTAGCCGACTTCCTGCAGCGTCCGCATCACGCGCATCATGTCCAGATCGCCTTCGTCCGGAAACACCTCCTGGAACGCATCGCGCCGCCCGCGGATGTTGCGGAAGTGCACATTGAAGATCTTGCCTTGACGGCCGAACTCGCGGATGACGTCGTAGATTTCGTCCACGGGATTCTGAAGCATCTCGGCCACGCTCCCCACGCAGAAATTCAGCCCGTGATAGGCACTGGGGCGAATCCCGACGAACCTTTTCAACCCCTCCACCGTGCCGAGGACGCGAGCCACGCCACGATAGCCGCGATCGGGCACACCAGGATCGTGCGGGTGACACGCCAGGCGCACGCGGTATTCCTCGGCTACGGGCACGACGCGCTCGAGAAAATACGTGATGCGCTCCCAGGCGAGCTCCGCCGGCACGAGTCCTGCGGCGGTCATGAGACCGTCGCTCTTGGCTTCCGCAAGGCGCCACGTGCTGTAACGAGATCCTCCGCGTCCGTTGGTGGGCGCTGTGCGGAGCACGCCCAGCACGTTGAAGTTGTACTTGATGGCGGAGACGCCGACGGCCGAGCAGCTTCTGACAATTTCGCAGGCCTCGTCGATGTCGCGCTGCCGCTCCGGCTCCCGACCCGTCATCACCGCTTTTCTCGGTGAGCGGTCGATGGGGTCGGACGACATGAACGGGAACTGCACCATCTCGAGCGCGACGCCGTGTGCTTCGCAGCGTTCCCTGAGATTCGAGAGCGACTCGGTTGTCCAACTGCTGCGCTCACCCTCTGCGGCAGGGTAGCCGCAGATGTGCTCGACGGCGTGTCGCTTGAAGAACATGAGCGCGCGGTCGTCGGTAGGTGCGCGTTGGCATCCGAGCACCATGCGGGCGCGGGCTGGAGCACTCGGTTGCGCGAGGTCGGGCAACGCGTGCGAGTCTGCGGCGACGCCCGCGAGGCCCGCTGCGACTGGGACCGCGGATTTCAGCAGGTCGCGGCGAGAGAGGCTGGGCATGCGCCGATTATGACTCTAGCCGAACGCGGGGCTAAGGCCCCGCCGCCACAAATCTTTCCCTCGTAGCCCTCATTCTTCGCGCAGAGCCGTCAGGGGATTGATGCGCGCCGCACGCAACGCCGGCACAAGGGCGCCCGCCGCTGCTATGGCGCCCAGACCGATCATCGCCGTTCCGATGGTCAGCGGGTCCAGCGGCGCAACACCGTAAAGCTGGTTCTGCACGTAGCGCCCAAACGCCCACACGCTCGGCACTCCGATCGCGAACCCGATCACGATGAGGGTCGTCGCCTCGCGCAGAAACAGCCAGGTAACCAGGCGTGCCCGGGCGCCGAGGGCCATCCGGATCCCGACCTCCCGTGTACGTCTCGTGACCGTGTAGGCCATGACGCCGTACAGCCCGACGACGGCCAATAGGGTCGCGAGCACACCGAGTACAGTGGAGAGACCCGCCACAAGCCGCTCGGTCGCCAGTGAGCGATTGACCTGCGCCTCCATGCTGCGCATCCGGACGATGGGCAGATTCGGATCGACCTCACGGACAACCTGCCGAAGCGTGTCTGCGAGCGCGCTCGGCGGCTGCGTCGTTCTCACGTACAGCACCACTGAGCGTGGGGTGTCGGTCTCGAGCAGTGGAAAAAACAGCTGCGGCTCCGCGTCGTCGCGAACGCTCACGTACTTTGACGTGCCGACCACGCCGACGATCTCGGTGGGCGTGGGCGTATTGGGAGCGCCGCCAAAGCCGACATGGCGGCCGATGGGGTTCACGCCGCGGAGATACTTCTCCACGAACTTCTGGTTGGCGATGGCGATCCGGAACCCGAACTCAGTGTTGCCGGGAGACCGGACGTCCTGCCTGGTGAAGTCGCGTCCGAGAAGCAGCGGAATCCGCAGCGTTGAAAAGTATCCGGGCAGGACTGTGTTGTTATACGAGGTCACGTCCTCGCCTTCGGTGGCTGTATAGCCCTCCACCCTGACCGTGCTGTTCCACGACCCGCCATTCAGAATAGGCTGACCCGCCGCAGAAGCGCTCTTGACGCCCGGCAGGCGCGAGACGCGATCCACAAGTGCCGTCGCCATTTGCTTCGTCCTGATCGCCTCGTAGCCGTTCAACGAGGGGTCGACCATGAAGGTCATAAGGTTGGCGGTTTCGAATCCCGGGTCCTGCCGCAGCAGGTTCTGCAGGCTGCGCACGAACAGACCCGCCCCCGCCAGGATCAAAAGCGACAACGCCACCTGTCCGACGACCAGCGCCTTGCGCAGACGCATGGGCCCGCCAGAGACGACGCTGCCGGCCTGTTCCTTGAGCGTCGCGGCAAGCGCCGGCCGTGTGGCCTGCAACGCTGGAACGAGACCGAAGATCGCCGCCGCCGCGAGCGCCAGGATCAGCGTGAAGGCCACAATGCGTGCATCGGGCGACGCGCTTACGCTGAGGGCCACATCGGGATCGACGAAGAAGCCGAGTAGAAGCGACGTGCCCCACGCGGCGACGAGCAGCCCAGCCACTGCACCGATGGCTCCCAGGATCAGGCTTTCGATGACGAGTTGCTGCACGACACGCAGGCGGCTGCCGCCCAGCGCCAGCCGAATCGCGATTTCGCGTTGCCTGGCGATGCCGCGTGCGACGAGCAGGCCCGCAACGTTCGCGCACGTGATCAGAAGCACACCCGCCACGATGGCCATGAGCGTCCACAGGGAATCCGACATCTCGTTGGCAGCTTCGGAGTGTCCAGAGGGCACCGCATCGACTTTCAAGGTCGCGCGTCTGAATTCTCGCTTGTCGAAGTCCGAATTGTCGGCGACGCTGGGATCCTTCAGCTCATCGAGGCGCATGGACTTGAAGAACGGCTGCAGGCTCGCCTGCGCCTGTGCCGGGGTCACGCCGTCACGGAGGCGCGCGAACACCCTGGCGAATCGGCCCCGCCGGTCGTCGAGCATGTTCCAGCCGGGCGTCATCTGAGGCTTCATCATCATCGGTACGAACACCTGCGTCGCGACGCCGACATCGATCCCAGAAAAGCCCTCCTGAGCGACGCCGATGATGGTGAGCGGGTGGCCATTGACGATGACCTTCTGATTGACCACAGACGCGTCGCCGGCGAATCGGCTCGTCCAGTACCCATAGCTCAGGACGGCCACCGGCTGAGCGCCTTGGTTCCTGTCATCCACCGGGCCAATGAGTCGGCCCACGACCGGCTTGATACCCAACACGGGGAAGTAGGTCCCCGACACGAGCTCGCCGCTCACACGCTCTGTCGACTCTCCGGCGGTCAAATGCATCGCCCACTCGAACCGCGCGAACATGCCGGTGAACACGGCATTGTGCGCCTGAAGATCGCGATACATCGGATACGACAGCTCGGTGCCGTCGCCCCAGGAGTTGCCAACGAACGAACCGTCGATACTCACCTGGACGAGCTCGTCAGGACGCTCGACCGGAAGTGGGCGGAGGACAATCTGATCGAGCAACGTAAAGATCGTGGTGTTCGCGCCAATGCCGAGCCCGATGGACGCTGCGGCGAGCATGGTGAACAACGGAGACTTCCAGAGAGTCCTGAGGGCGTAGCGGGCGTCGGCCAGGGCGTGTCTCATGATGGGTTACAGGTGGTAGCGGGAGTCACTGGAGCAAAACGCAAGCCGGGACGCTCGGAGTCTGCCCGAGCTTTCGCTCGAGCAATCGACGGCGGCGCTAAAACCCCGCCTCCACAAAGGGTCTGTCGCAAAGTCTGTGGCAGCGACCCTTTAGGGGCCGCGTCTGCGCGGGGCCCCCAACCCGGCGGGGCTAAAGCCCGCCTCCACAACTGACGGAGCGACAACAGAGAGGGGCGTTGTCCGGGATCGGTCAACGCCGTCCGGAATCGGGACGTCACGCGGGGGGCTGGAGAAGGAGCGCCCGTTCGACGGGACGCACACACGCGATGCGGTGGAGCTCGAAGTGCTCGTACCGCGCCTCGACGCCGTGGACCAGGCGCCAGTAGCCGCCCACCTCACCAGCCGCGTGCGCCAGAAGCAGCAGCGGCAGCATCGCAAACACCAGAAGAGGCGCCTCACCATTGAGCGCGTGACCTGCTTCCAGCACCCTAAAGGTCCGCCAGAGACGCAGCGGCGGCACGAGGGGAGCCAGAATGGATCGCAGCAGCTTCTCGAGCACACCCATTTCTCGCCCGCGATACTGACCGAACATCACGCCGCCCAGAAGGGCATGGGCGAAGGCTTCGCGCGGAATCGAGATGTTCACGTGCGCGAGCTCGGCGCGCGGCTCAGAGACGATGGCGTGGCCGTCACGGCGGAGCCGATAGTGAAACGTGCGTTCGCTCTGATAGAGGGTTCGGAGCTCGCTGGCGTATTGCTCCAGAACCGACCGCTTGTATGACGTGTTGTGCCCCGGTCCACTCTCGGGATGGCCCGGGGTGTTGATTGCGAACGCCTCGTCGAAGCAGGCGAGAAAATTCGCCCAGCTCGTGACTGTGCCGGGGTTGCCGTTGCGCATGCGAGGCGCCACGGCCGCGCACGGCGCGGTGTGCGCTTCGCACACTCGCTCCGCCCAGCACGATTCAAGAAACACGTGGTCCTCGACGAGCGCCACAATGGGCGCGCTGGCCACCTTCGCGCCGGCAACGAATCCATCGGACACGGTCGGGATCGCGTTGACCTCGACCAGCGTCAAGCGGCCGAATCCATCGAACCGTGTCAGGTCGATACTGTCGCGGCCCGCCGCTGTGTGCACGAGCGCCACTTCGATCGATCGGGCAATCGTCTGCCGCTGGAGATGGAAGAGGCTGGCCGTGAGCTCTTCGAACCGTCGTGGCATGAGGACGACGGCGGTCAGGGCGCACGTGCAGGGTACGCTCATCGGGTCGGTGGAATCGCTGACGGAAGCGAGGTGACGGGCATCTGAGTTGTGGTCTTCCAAACCGGAACAATCGTGAGGTCCTCATCGGCGGATACATCCAGCACCGCCTCACGGACCTCGCGGTCGTTCACGCGCCAGAAGGCGAAGCGCGCCCGATCCTGGTCGGGAATCCCGAACTTGACGCGCATCCCGGGGAAGAAGAAGCCCTCCCAGCCGGCGTCGACAGCGTGGTTGCCGACCAGCACGGGACCATCCGCGATGTGTACCCGGACGCTTGGTGGCGTGTTCAGCCACTTTTCCGCGAGCTTCCGCACGACGGCCGGCCTCGCCTGGAGAAAGCGCTTCAGCGGGTCGAGATATCGGCGATCCCGCACGCCCAGCTCGGCGCCGAGCCGCTCGTAATGCTCGAATCGCTCCGCGAGAAAGGCCGGCGTGATCTGGTGGTTCATTACGTCGACCCAGATACGCTTGAAGAGCTCGCGATAGTCCGGGTCCTCGCGAAGTAGTGTCGTGAGAATTCGCGAACGCGGATCGCTCGTCCTGCGGCCGCGACGTTCGCCATTTGCCGACAGAATAGACGCGAAGGTGTCGTGCGCGGGGTCTCGAAAGCTGAGGTCCATGTCCCAATTCACGAAAAACCACTGTGCGGCGGTCCTCGCGGGATCGCGGAACTGTCCGGGGCCCTGAAACGCATCACCAGTCGCACAAAATGCGACGGCAATGAACCAGCGCGTGAGATTGTCCAGATCGACGAGTTGGCCGACGCTGCGCATCCGGATCGGACGCAACGCCTGCACCTGCTGCCAGAGCGCTTCGAACTCGCTGTTATTGAGCCGAACAGGGTATCCCCAGTGCGTCTTGAAGTATTCGTCGGGATCGAAGTGCTCGGTCAGCACGAACACGCCTTGAAATTCACCGTTCAGGAAGAAGCGCACTGGCCGCGTCGCCGCGACGATGCCACCTGCCGCCGCGGCAATGTCGTATGCAAGCGGATTCGCGAGATGCCACTTCACGCGTGCGCGACCGACACGCACGTCGTTGTGAATGACGAGACGCCGCACCGAATGTGCGTGCGCACCCTGGAAGGCAATCCCGGCCGGCAGCTCTTTGGCGCCATAGGCGCGGCGGAAGAACAGGCGGAAGCCCTGGCGCGGAGATGTCAACCGGCTGCCGCCTCCGTGGACGCGAACGCCGGCGCTTGCGGTGTAGGTCAACCGGCCGTGCTCGAAAAACGACACCCAGCCTTGACGCTCCCATGAACGCCCATGACGCATCTTGTTGGCGAGGATGCCCGTGGCCCGATCGTTCAGATCCGCCGGTGCGACGTACAACGACACCATCGGCGCGTCACGCGTCAGCTCGGGCACGGGCAAGACGACAACGCTTGGCGCCAGCTGCGGTGTGCGTTGTATCCCGAAGCGAAGGAGCGGAAAGAGGCCGCGCGCCTCGACGAGCAGGCCGAGAGCGACGAGGGCAGCCGTCGAGCCGATGAGAATGATCGAACGCGTGTGTGGATTGAGTCGCGTCACAGCGAGCCGGGACGGGAGAAGAACACCGAGAAGGTCGAGCCCGTCGCGGCCGCGGGAAGCGCCAGTTGCAGGCCGGTCAGCGCCTGCGCCGACATGCCTTGAAAGACGTACGACACCACGACCGCGCCGTCGTGGCGCGCCAGGCTCTCGAGCTCGGCGCGAGGCACTTGTTGGCGCACGAGCTCAGTCAACGCTGCGGCGTCGGCCGGCACGCCCTCCGGAACCGTAATCACGATGGTGCCGTCGAGACGCTCTTTGCCGAACCAGCGGCCGCTCGATTGCACGAGGAGGGCGACGAAGGCGAGCCCGAAGATGATTCCCACGAAGGCCAGCTTGAACGTCGCCGTGGCAATCGACGTGGCGATGACCAGCATGATGAACCCGATCTCTTCCGGCTCCTTGATGGGCGTCCGGAAGCGCACGATCGAGAGCGCGCCGAGCAGGCCCAGCGACAGCGGCAGCGAAAACTGGATGCAGACGAAAATGGCCGTGATCGAGATGCCCAGCAGAGGAAACGCCCGATACACCTGGCTTCCCGTCGCTCGCGACGAATAGAACTGCACGTAGAGCAGCGACGCAATGAGCGCGCCGGCCAGCGACACCGCCATCAGGAAGATGAACGGCAGCACGCCAATCTGCTGCATGGTCCCGGCGCCGCCGCCGGCGAGGATGTCGCGAAGCTGTTGTGGCATGTCCTTCGTCTGTGACGTTACAGCACGAGCCCCGTGGCGAGCTGATAGCACGCCAGAAATTTCGAGCACGACGCGCGTCGTGCGCCGAAGCGGACCGCAGGCGCCAGATGTGACGGCAGAGCGTCCCGCCGGCCCTTGTATTCGAAAACCGCGACGGGCAGACGCGCCGGCACGCGCCCGGTCGACCTCGTCTCGTTGAAAGCCGTGACCGTGATCTCATCGTCTACGGTCAGGCGCGCGGCGCTGGCCGGATCGAGATATCGATAGCGCGCGTATTGCAGGGAGAGAACCGGCTCGAGCCGCGGTGGAAGGTGCGACGCGACGGCGCGCAACGGATCGACCAGCGAGAACCATCGTGGGCTCCTCAGCGGCTGGCTCGCGAGATCGGCGGGGTCGGCGCCCAACCGCACCCGCACCTTTTCACGGCGGTTGCCCACGCGATATTTCACCTCGGCAAAGACGGCGGTCGGATCAGGCCGCCCGTCGAGCGTCGCGTACCAGCGGACACGGACCTTGGTCTTTAAGTAATCGCTGTTGATCTTCTCTCCGAGAATCGCCCGTCGGGGCGTGTCGTAGTAGGTCGTGCAGACCAGTCCCGGAGGATGCGCGCGTTCCGGGGGACAGACGGCGGCGAGCCAGGCGCGGAGCGAGACGCTGCGCGATACGGGGACAAGACACTTGATCTCGTGCTCGAGCGAGGCGACGGTCCGGCCGGACGGGGGCCCACTCGGCGAGGCGACGCTCGTCATGAACAAACGCCAAAGTTTATCACGGGCTGAGTCGGACCGCGCCACCGGCCGCGGCGCCCAGGAAATGAACAAACCTCACAGCCGCTCCGTCTCTTGTTGACATCCAAAAGGAGCGCTGCGCATACTCCTTTTGGGTCTCTACAGGAAGCGACCTTGTCAGGAGTCAACGTGCCGCCACGCGCCGACATCATGCAGGGCACCCTGGCTCTGATGGTCCTTCGAACTCTCGAGACACTCGGACCCCTTCACGGTTGGGGGATTGCCCAGCGTCTCGAACAGATCTCAGAGGACGCACTGCGCGTCAACCAGGGCACGCTGTATCCGGCCCTTCTCCGACTCGAGCAGCGCCGCCTCATTCGCTCGCGCTGGGGGACCTCGGACAACAACCGGCGCGCGCGCTTCTACAGCATCTCGGCCGCCGGTCGCCGTCAGCTCGTCGAGGAGCGGCAGCAGTGGCGACTCGTCTCGGGCATCATCGACCGATTGCTCACGGGAGAGGAATAGCCATGCGTGCGCTGCTGTCATGGCTTTCGCGGCTGGTCGGGTCGTTCGATCGGGTCCGGTCGGAGCGCCGACTGCACGACGAGTTGGCGTTTCACATCGAGATGCAAACGCAGAAAGAATTGGCCAGGGGCCTGTCGCCGCCGGAGGCGCGCCAGGCGGCCGAACGCCGGATGGGCGACCTCGAGCGAACCAAGGACGCGTACCGCGATCAGCGAGGGCTGCCCTGGCTCGACACTCTTGGGCCCGATCTGCGCTATGCCTGGCGAACGCTGCGGCGCGATCCCGGCTTTGCCGCGGTCGCGCTGGGGACGCTCGCTCTGGGAATCGGCGCCACCACGACGATATTCAGCCTGCTGCGCGGAGTGGTGCTGGCACCGCTCCCATATCCCGAGCCCGAGTGCCTGGTGCGCGTCTACGAGTCGAACCCAAGCACGCCGATATTCCCGGTCACACCGTATTCGCTGGTCGTCTATCGCCACGAGAGTCGTACGCTTGCGGGCATCGCCGGCTTCTCGCGTGAAGACCTCCAGTTGGCCATCGACGATCGGCCGGAGCGGCTGCGCGGCCTGCAGGTATCGAGCAACTACTTCGACGTCCTCGGTGTGCGGCCGGCGATCGGTCGGGCTTTCAAGTGGGCAGAGGAGCGGCGCAACGCCAATGTCGCGATCATCAGCGACGCGGTGTGGCGCAATCGCTTCAATGCCGAGCGCGCCATCCTGGGTCGGCAGGTGCGCTTGAGCGGTACGCCGTTCACCATCGTGGGCGTGATGCCGGCTGGATTCGAGCACGTGGGCGGCACCTACCGCAGCTTCCCACAAGGCCAGACGGTTGATGTCTGGTGGCCGGTGGCGCTGGACGACGCGATCGGGGAGCGCTACTCGCACTACGTGAACGCCATCGCGCGTCTGAAGCCGGGGATCACGCCGCACCAGGCAGGCGAGGAGCTCTCGGCGATCGCCGCGCGCATCCGGGCGCCAAACGACTCCGTCTGGCAGGCGCGGCCCATCCCACTCCTCCGGGATGTCGTCGGGCCCTCCGCCGAAGGCATCCGCCTGTTGATGATGGCTGCCGGCCTCGTGCTGCTGATCACGTGCGCGAACGTCTCGAGCCTCCTGCTCTCACGCGCGACGGCGCGCCGCCGGGAACGGGCGGTACGGTTCGCACTGGGGGCGGGGCGCGGCCGGCTTGCGCGCCAATCGCTGACCGAGTCGCTGGCCCTCACGCTCCCCGGAGGCATGGCGGGCGCGGCGCTCGCCGTCGCGGGTGTCACCGTGCTCCGGATGCTCCTGCCACAAGACTTTCCGCGCCTTCACAACGTGCGCGTCGACTGGATGGTGCTGTCTTTCTCGGTCGCGATTGCGTGCGTCTCGGCGGCGATCTTCGGCCTGCTGCCGGCCTGGCACGAGGCGACCGACGAGATCGCTCCGGCCATGCACGATGCCAGCGCCCGGTCCGGCGCGAGCCGCCGGACGACCCGGATGCGAAATCTGCTGGTGGTGGGCGAGATCGCCCTGGCCTCGGCGCTCCTCGTCGCCGCCGGGCTTCTCGCCCGAAGCTTCGTCACGCTGCAGCGGGCCGACGCCGGTTTCGAGCCGTCGAATGCGCTGACGGCGTCGATTTCGTTGCCCCAGGTTCGCTACACCGACCCGGACATGAACGTGCGATTCTTCCAGTCTCTCCTGTCTGCAGTCCGGCACTTGCCCGGCGTGGTCGCCGCAGGCGCGGCGACCGATCTGCCGTGGACGGGGTACGACGAGAACGGGGGATTCTCGGTTGTCGGACGCACCGACCGGGACGGGTCGGCGCGATACCATGCGGCGACGCCAGGCTATTTCGAGGCGCTTCGGGTACCGCTCGTCGACGGCCGCCTATACGACGAGCGCGATCAGAAAGACGCTGCGAAAGTCGTGGTCGTCAATCGTGCGCTCGCGACCAAGTTCTTTCCGGGGGAACAGGTCATCGGTCGTCTCGCGGATGTCTGGGGAGAGCAGCGCACGATCGTCGGCGTGGTTGGCGACATCAAAGACGCGCCAAGCGACGTCGCGGCGATACCAGCCTTCTGGTTTCCACATCCGCAGGTCACGTTTCCCACGATGAGCCTCGTGATCAGGACCAGCACAGACCCTGCAGGCATTGTCGGACCGGTCAAACAGCTCCTGCGCTCGCAGGATCCGGAGTTGGCGCTCGCGCAGATCGAGACCTTGAGTACCATCGCCAGCGCCGCCAACGGCCAGCGGCGCTTTCTGCTGGCAATCATCGCGCTGTTCACGGGGGCCGCGATCCTTCTTGCCGTGGTCGGCGCCTACGGGGTCCTGACATGGACGGTGCGGCAACGCAGGCGGGAGCTGGGCATCCGCGTGGCCCTTGGCGCCGAACGGAAGCATGTGTTGTCGCTCGTCGTGGGCCAGGGACTCCGGCTCGGCCTGATTGGACTCGTCGCGGGCCTCGTCATCGCGCTCGGATCGGGACGGATTCTCCAAAGCCTGCTCTACGGCGTCTCGCCGCGCGACCTCCTGACCTTCGTCACGGCCGGCGCCGCGATGCTGGCGCTCAGCGCGGTTGCGGCGCTCGGTCCTGCATGGTTGGCAACGCGGACGAATCCGGTCGATGTGTTGCGGCTGGAGTAAACTCATGTGGCGGCGGGGCTTCAGCCCCGCGAGGCGTCTCGCTCACTTGACGACGTGGTCGAAGAACTGCTGCTGCAGCGCGGGCGCGGCGGTATCTGACTTGATCGCCTTCAACGCCTTCGCAATCGACGCGACACGCTGCTCAGTCAGGACCTGTCCCAGTTCCCGCGTGGCCACGGCGCCGTCACCGGCGTAATGGTTCGGGTACGACGCATACCACCCGATCGCCGTGTACACCTCGTGGATGGAGAGCCGCCGCTCATTGGCGCCCGATTCAGCCTTGGCGCGATCCAGATGCACCAGATCGGGACGCAAGTAGAGCAACGTCGACGTCTCGCGCTCGCCCGCGTGTAAATCATTGTCGGGATCGGACTTGCGCAGCTTCGAGATCTGGTCGGCCACGGCGGGGTCCGGCGGCGCCGGATCGTAGAGATACACGACGTAATCGCGCGGCCGCTCGAGCTGTGACTGCACGAAAAAGCGGAGGAAGTTCGGATTGCCGCCGTGCGCGTTGACGATCAGGATCTTCTTGAAGCCGTTGCGCGCCATTTCCTCGCAGGTCGAATCGAGCAAGTCCCAGATCAATGGGCTCGGCAGGGCGAAGGTGCCCGGCTGGTGGCGCGCCTCGTAGATCTGACCGTAGAAATAGTCAGGGAAGACGACGGCATACTCCAGCTTCGCGACGCGCGCGGCCCACTCGCGCGCGTGGATCAAGTCGGACCCAATCGGCGCGTGGGGGCCGTGCTTTTCGAGCACACCTATCGGCAGAATCGCCGTGTGGTTCGACCGCTCTAGGGCTTTTGGCCAGTCGCTCGCGGTGAGCTCGTCCCATCTCGACGGTAGGTCCTGGGCTGAGGCGGCAGAGGCCACCAGTACCAACATCAACGCTAGGAGCAGTCGCATGCGCCCTCCGCAAGTGTGCCGCGAGAGTCTATCGCGAATGCCGGTGCCGGCTGTCCTTCCGTTCGCCGTAAGTGGCTTACGGCCGTCGAAAGGGTGAAAAAGCGATTGCTCTGGGTTTTCGGGCGTTTTGCGGAGCGTTCGATCAGGCGCAGCTGTCGGTATCCTTCTTGCCCCGTGCGCTGGCCGAGGAGGACGCATGCCGGACAAGGAACTAACTCTGCGCATTGGCCGACGCGAGTTCACGCGCCAAGGCGTCATTGCGATTTTGAGCGCCGCGACAATCACGATCGTGGACTGCGGCGGTGGCGACAGCAATCCCGCTCCAGCACCCACACCGAACCCAGGGGGCGGCGGCGGCGATGTTGCGGGCGCCATCTCGGCGAACCATGGCCACACGGCCACAGTCACGCGAGTTCAGATAACGGCGGGCAACGAAGTCAACCTGGACATTCATGGCACGGCGGATCACCCGCACACCGTCGCCTTGAGCGCCGCACAGGTGGGGCAGATCGGCGCCGGTCAACGTGTCGAACAGACTTCGACAACCGACGCCAGCCACTCGCACAACGTGACGTTCAACTGAGAGGGTGTCGCAAGTCGGCGTTCCTTGTGGCGGCGGCCCTTCCGCCGTCGCTCGGTAAGCTTTGGCAGACCGCCGTAGCCTTGGCGGGAGGCTGGTTAGGGACGCGGGGCTAAAGCCCCGCCTCCACAACAGACCGTTACATCCGACCAACTGCGATCGACTACGTCAGCGACCAGCCCGCGCGGTACTCGCGCTTCAGGAAGTCGTTCGCGGCGGCGTTGTTCGTCACGCGCATGTTCTCGCCGTCGTAGTGGATCTTCGTGCCCGCCTTGAGCGCCACGACGCCGAGCAGCATCGTCTCGGTCAATCGGGACGCGTACTCGAACGGCGATGTCGCGTCGGCCTTGCCTTTTGCGGCCTCGACCCAGTTCATCTCGTGAGTCATGCCGATTCGGGCCAGCGTCTGCGGCGGCGCCGGCGTCTGCGCGAGCGCGCCCAGCAGGCGCGGATTGTTGCCGTAGGTCTCGTGCATCAACTTGCCCTTGCTGCCGATGTAGAGGACCCCGCCGGTCTTGTCGAGTTGTTCCTCGCCGAGCTCCTCCGGTCGCGGCGGCAGCAGCCCACCGTCGTACCAGGTCAGGCGCACCTGCGGCTTGTTGCCGCGTGCCGCGAACTCGTAGTACGTCGTGGTCGCCATCGGGAACGTGGCCTTGTTATAAGGCGTCGAGACCGTTTCCACGCTGGTGGGGAAGCCAAGGTCGAGCGCCCAGAACGGATGATCGATCAGGTGCGCGCCCATGTCGCCGATGGCACCGCAGCCCCAGTCGACCCAGCCGCGCCAGTTGAACGGATGGTACACAGGATGGTATTCCGTCTGTGACGACGGTCCGAGGAACAGTTCCCAACTGAGCTGGTCGGGCACCGGGTAGTCGCCGGCCATCGCGTTCGCCAGGCGTTGCATGACGCCCGGCATGTTCCAACTGAGAGTCTCGGTTGCGACCTTCTCGGGCTTCGGAATCCCCTGCGGCCAGTGGGTGAGCGGGCGGTTCGTCCAGACGTGCACCTCTCGCACTTCACCAATCGTCCCGGCTTCAATGTGCTCGTTCACCAACCGTGCGTCGTCGGAGGAGTGGCCCTGGTTGCCCATCTGCGTGGCGACCTTCTTCTCTCCGGCTTTTCTCGAAAGGTGACGGGCTTCCGCGACCGACCAGGTCAAGGGCTTCTGGACGTAGACGTGTTTCCCGAGATCCATCGCGGCCGATGCGATCACCGCGTGCAAGTGATCGGGCGTCGCAATCATGACCGCGTCGATGTCTTTCTGCTTGTCGAGCATCTCGCGGAAATCCTGATATTTCACGGCTCTCAGCAGATGGACGGTCTTCAGACGCTCGGTGTTCGCGATCTGGTCCTCCATGCGCTGCCGCTCGACAGGTGTCTTCGCGGAGTCCAGGCGCCCCTTCTGCTGCGCGACATTGGCGTCGAGCCGCTCGAAGCCTTTGTTGGCGTAGCCCCAGTCAGCGTCGCAGAGCGCGACGATGTTCTGGCTGGAGAGGTTGATGACGTTGGACCGCCCCATGCCACCCACGCCGACGCCGGCGATGTTGAGCAGATCGCTGGGAGGCGTCATGCCCGAGCGCGCAATGACATGGCGCGGCACGATGGTGAAGCCGGCGGCCGCGGCAGCGGCTTCTTTCAGGAACGTGCGCCGCGTCGTGCCGGCCGGGGCGGATTCTGAGGTCTTCGGCGAATCGGACATCGATGAGCTCCAGGAACAGATGATGGGAGGCAGGACCACCGGTGATTGTGCGCTCCCGCGGGACACATGGCAATCCAGACTCGGCCGTTACGGCTGGAACGGAGCCGCCGGTTCTGGTAGGGTCTGAAGCGTCCCGCGCCCCGTTAACGGCAATGTCCCCCCAGCCGGTCGATCGTTCCCACACATTCGAGGGTCTCTCGGACGATGTGGTGGCAGTATGCCGTGCCTATGCCTCCTTCGTCTCGGTGAAGCGCGGACACGTGCTCTTTCGTCGAGGCGAGCCCGCCCGCACGCTCTACGTCATTCGGACCGGTTACGCGAAGGTCTGCTCCATCTCGCAAGACGGCCACGAGGTCGTCGCCGCGTTTGCGGGTCCTCGCGACATCGTCGGTCAAATGGCGGCGCGAGACCCCGACGGCAGCTATCTCGCGACAGCCGTGGCGCTGGGACCCATGGACCTGGCGACGTGGAGTCGCGAACGGGCGCTGGAGCTCAGTGCCAAGTTCCCGGACATTCACGAGCGTCTGGACGCGCAGATGATCCGCAATACGGAGATCCTGTTGGGCCGGCTGCACACCGTGAGCGAGGGGAAGGCCACCCAGCGGCTGGCGCGCGCGCTCGTCGAGATCGCCGCGCGGCACGGCCAGCCTGACGGCACAGGAATTTTGCTGCCGCTCCCGCTCACGCGGCAGGATCTGGCGGGCCTTACCGGCACCACGCTCTATACCGTCAGCCGCATCGTCGCGGACTGGGTCGGCGCGGGCATTCTCGAATCCCACCGCGCGCGCCTCCGAATTGAACGACTCGAGCGGCTGCGCCGGATCGCTGGCGCCTAGCGCGCGTTCCTTGCGCGCGCGCAACGACGCCGCCACGGCAACATCTCTACGCTGGAGGGATGATCGCACGAACCAAAGAGGCTCCTGTCCCCGGCGGCTGCGAGCCGGAGTGGCTGGCGCGCCCCGTCGCCGACTTGATCCGGTATCTGAGCGGGCATTACGACGAACCCATCTCCAAGCGCTTGAAGGCTGTGGGCAGTGCCGCCGATGAATTGCGCCTTGGCGCCACCGACGTACTCAATCGTTCCCATCAAGGCACCAGTGCATTCGGTGTCCGACTCAGCAGCCAGGTGACCACCCTTCGGCTCGTTCTGGAAGCCCACGTGTGGTCCGAGCGTGACGTGCTCATTCCTGCGGCTCTTGTAATGGAAAGGGGGAGTTTCAGCCTTACACCGTACAGGCATGACAGCTTGAACATCCTGATTGAGGGAGTTCGGCAGGAACACGAGCTGATCCGTGAGCTGCTCGCGAGTCTCGCCGGAACGATCGAGGATTACGCTTCGGCAGGCCCCGCCGATGACCTCGAGGCCTTCGTCAGGGAGTTGGAGATCGTAACGTTCATGATCGCTGAGCAGCTGGATCTCGAGGATCGCTGTTTGTGGCCGCGAGTCCAAACTCTTTTCGGCTCGTAAGCGCGTTCACTCTACCGGCCAGCGGCCATCGTGCCCGGCCAGCGCCTCCAGGGTCGTGACCTCGAGGTCGAGCTCGTCGACGAGCCGCGAAAACTGCGCGGTCCCATCCGCCTGTCGCGTACGGAACGCGATGACGAGCCCCCGGTAGTACCCGATGGTGCCCGCCTTGCCGGCCTCCGGGCTGAATCGCTTCCAGATCGCGTCGTGCAGCAGTCGGTAGTCGCGCACGATCGAGCGCACGTTGTGCAGCTTGTCGGACGCCGAGACGAGCAGCGTCGATGCCGAGGCGTGGAGGAGGTGCGCGATGTAGTGCTCCTTCCGCGCGCGCCACGGCGGCTTCGGGGTGACGTCGCTGTCGGTGCAGCCTTCGACGATGTCGAGAACCGCCAAGCCGAATTGCTCGCGGATGAGCGTTCGCACGCCAGAGGCGCCAAGCGTTTCCGGGGCGTCCTCGATTGCATCGTGCAGCAGGGCGCCGATCGCTTCGTCCTCGTTGGCGCCGAAGTCGAACGCAATCGCGGTCACTCCCAGCAGATGGGCAATGTACGGCGGTCCGAACCCTTTGCGTCGCTGCCCTGCGTGCAGCTCCGCGGCGATCACGAGGGCGGACGTAAACCTCGTCGTGATCTTGCGCCGATCAGGTGGAACCCAGTCGACGGCCTCAAACATCGCCGCCCATCGCCTTGCGTGTCATCCTGGGCCATTCTGCCACGCCGGAACGCTATAATCGACGCTTGATGCTCGTCGGACGACGCTTCGTGATACAAGGCCGTGTGCAAGGCGTCGGCTTCAGGTATTTCGCGCAGGCCTCGGCCGTCCGTGAGGGCGTGACGGGTAGTGTGCGCAACCTGGACGACGGTGGTGTCGAGGTGATTGCCGAGGGCGATGCCGAGGCGATCGCCGGATTCGAGCGCAGCCTCCGCCAGGGTCCGATCGGCGCGCGCGTGGAAGACGTATCAGTCGATCGGGAGCCACCGTCGGGGAGGTTCCCGGATTTCCGCATCCTGCCCTGACGGGCCCATCACTCGAGGACGTTGACGCCGCATGGAGATTTTGAAAACGAAGATTCGACACGTCCCCGACTTCCCAAAGGCGGGGATCCTCTTCTACGACATCACGACGCTCTTGCGCGATGCGGATGGATTTCGCGTGGTGATCGACTCGCTGGCCGCGCCGTTCAAGGACAAGGGCATCGATGTCGTCGTGGGGATCGAGAGCCGCGGCTTCATTCTGGGCGGGGCCGTCGCCGACCGCCTCGGCACGGGATTCGTGCCCGTCCGTAAGCCCGGCAAGCTGCCCTCCAAGGCGGTTCGCGAGAGCTACGCGCTCGAATACGGCACCGACTCCCTCGAAATGCACGAAGACGCCGTCTCGAGCGGCCAGCGGGTGCTCATCGTGGACGATGTCGTCGCCACTGGCGGCACGGCGAAGGCGACGGCGGCGCTCGTGCGGCAGTTGGGCGGGACCGTGCACGCGCTGGCATTTCTGATCGAGCTCGAAGCACTGAAAGGGCGCAATCAGCTCGCCGGCGAAAACGTCTACGCCGTACTCCGCTATTGAGGTCCGCCGCTCATGCCATGTCTGCTGACGCTTGTTGCGCTCATCACGCCGCGCATACTGATCGTGCTTCTGTGGCTGTTTACCACCTGGTTCGTGGGCATCTTCCCGAGCGCGGTGTGGCTCCTGCTCGGCTTCATTTTTCTGCCGACAACGTTGCTGTGGTACTCGGCGGTACAACACTGGTTTGGCGGAGAGTGGACGTTCGTGCCGCTTCTCGGCGTGGCGATCGCATTGGCCATCGACGTGTCGCCGGCGTCGGGCCGGCGGAAGCGCGATTGACCCCAAGCTCACTTTTGATGACGCGCCGGTCACGTGGCGGCGGGGCTTCAGCCCCGCACGTCGCGGCGTACGCGGGCCTGAAGGCCCGCCGCCACAACCGTAAACACAAAGAAGCTCGCGACTAAATGGAGGTCGCGTGCGCGCGTCCGGGCGGCCGGCGCATCCGCGAGCCGCCGAGCAGCTCGAGTAACGCCGCCGAGTCGATGGGCTTCACGAGGTGGTGATCGAACCCGGCACCCCGTGCTCGTTCGGGATCCTCATCCGGTCCATAGCCCGACACGGCGACGAGCGTCACCGCCGAACCGTTCGGACGCGCTCTGAGTGCAGTGGCGACCTGATACCCGTCCAGCACCGGCAAGCCGAGATCCATGAGCACGATCTCCGGCTGGACTTCGTCGGCCCGTGCCAGCGCCACGCCTCCGTCGTGCGCGACGAACACGCGAAACCCCTGAGATTCCAGGAGCAGCGCCAGCGCGCGCGCGGCGTCGACGTTGTCGTCTACGACGAGCACGGTGGACTTCGGTGGGGTCGCGTCTTCGGTTACCCTCGGCAGCGCCTCGAGAAGCGCTGCATCGTCGACCGTAGCGACCCTCGGGAGCGTGACGACGAATTCAGAGCCTCGCCCCAGGCCCTCACTCTTCGCGACGATGGTGCCCCCGTGAAGCTCGGTCAAACGTCGCGCCAGCGAAAGACCGATGCCGAGGCCGCCCTTCGATCGATCGAGGCTGGTCTGCGCCTGCACGAATAGATCGAAGATCCGCGCGGCCATTTCCGGTGCCAGGCCAACGCCTTGATCGCGGATGTGGACCACGATTTCGCCGGTGCCGGCCCTGGCGTTGATGCTGATGCGCCCCTCGTCATGGCTGTACTTGCTGGCGTTGCTCAGCAGATTGACGAACACCTGCTCCAGGCGCGTCGCATCGGCGGTCACCCACAACGGATCGAGCGGCAGCTCGGCCTCGATCCGCTGGCGTCGCTGGTCCGCCAGCGGCAAGGTCGCCTCGATCGCACGGCGCAGGACGTGCGTGAGATCGATGTGGTCTCGCCGAAGCTCGATCTTCCCGAGACGCACGCGCGAGGCATCCATCAGGTCGTCGATCAGCTTCGTGAGCTGGTCCACCTGCCGCGTGATGACCTGCAGGCCCCAGTCACGGCGGTGCTCCAATCCAGGCGTGCGCGTCACGAGGACCGCGTTGCCAATCGCCGAGAGCGGGTTGCGCAGCTCGTGCCCGAGCATGGCCAGAAACTCGTCCTTTCGACGATCGGCCTCGAGGAGCTGCTCTTCGGTCTGCTTGCGCGCGGTCACGTCTTCGACCGTGCCGACGTGGCCAATCGACTTGCCGTGGTCCGCCAGAATGGGACTGGACTTCACATAGAGCCACCGCCGCTCGCCATCGGTCCGCCGCGTGATCGCCTGCTCATGTGTCCAGACGCGACCCTCGGCGAGGGCATCCCGCCACGACGCCAGCAGATCGTCGGCCGTACCGGGACTGAGGGCTTCGGCCCAGCCCGCACCGAGCGCATCATTCGGCGTTTGTCCGGTCGTCGCCTGCCAGAGCGGACTGACGTAGACACAGCGTCCCGACGCATCGAGCTGAAAAATCGCGATCGGCGCCGACGTACACAACACGCGGAACCGTCCTTCGCTTTCCCGCAGCGCGATCTCGGCCTGCCGCCGGAGCAGCTCCTCGGCGTCGCGCAGCCGTTCGGCCTGCTGCTTGACTTCGGCGCGCTTGCGAAAGAGGTCCGCGAAGACGGAAATCTTGGCGCGCAGGATCGCTGCATCCACCGGCGTCTGAATGAAGTCGACGGCGCCGAGGGAGTAGGCGCGGCTCGACTGCGTCTCGCCCGCATACGCAGTCAGGAAGAGAATCGGCGTGTCCGCAGAGAGCGGGCGCTGACGGATGAGCGTGGCCACCTCGAACCCGTCCATGTCGGGCATGTGGACATCGAGCAGAATCGCGGCGAACTCGTCGCGGAGGACGGCCCGAAGAGCGTCGCGGGCCGAGCGCGCGGCCACCACCTCCAGCTCGGGATCGTCGAGGATCGCCTCGAACGTGATCAGATTCTGAGGTGTGTCGTCGACAACGAGAATCTTGGCGCGGTTCATCATGGGCTACCGGTGCAACCAGGTACGAAAGACCGAGAGCAACTGTTCACTGTCGACGGGCTTCGGCAGATAGTCCCAGGCGCCCGCCTCGATGCACTTCTCGCGGTCGCCCTTCATGGCTTTTGCCGTCACCGCCACGATCGGCAGGGACTTGAACGCGGGAATGCGACGAATCGCGCGCATCGTGTCGTAGCCGTCCATGTCGGGCATCATGATATCCATCAGCACGATGTCGACGCCGGGCGTGGACTGCAGCTTTTCGATGCCCTCCTTCCCGTTCTCGGCCGAGACGACCGACATCTGACAACTCTCGAGCACGGTGGTCATGGCAAAGATGTTCCGGATGTCGTCGTCCACGATGAGGACCGTTCGTCCCGCCAGCACGGCATCGCCGCGGTACAGCCGCTCGAGCGCCGCCCGGCCCGGACCTGTCAGCGTGTCATAGGGGCGATGCAGCAGAAGGGACGTATCGTCGATCAGGCGCTCGGGTGATTGCGCGACGCGGACCGCCTGGCGAGAGGCCAGCCGCTTGACCTCGCGTTCGGCCCTCTTCGAGAGTCCCTTCGGCGCGAACACGGCGACCGGGAGGGGCGCGCCCGACGTCATGGTCATGCCTCCGAGCGCCGCCAGCGTCTTCTCGCAGCTCGCCGCGTCGAGCGCGACGCAGTCGACCCGTTCCCGTTCAATGATCGCTTTCGCGTCGTCCCATGTGCGCGGGATGTGGACGACGAGGTGCGGATCCTCCAGCGTGACGGCCAGCCGATCTCGCACCACGTCGTCGCGGCCAATGATCACGAGATTGGCCCGTGGTCGTGCGCTCCGTTCGGACAGCGTGTCGAACACGATTGCGAGCGCGTCTTTGGTGTGCACGGGCTTGGTCAGCACACCGACCGCGCCGAGCGAGTACGCGCGCTCGGAGTCTTCCTCCGTCGTGATGACGAAAACGGGAATGTGCCGGGTGGCCAGATCGTGCTTCAGCCGATCCAGCACGTGCCAGCCGTCGATATCGGGAAGGCAGATGTCGAGAGTAATCGCGTCCGGCTGCCGATCGCGCGCCATGGCGATTGCCGCGGCACCAAACGCGGTGGTCAGCGCCTTGTATCGCCGCTCGTGCGCCAGGTCGACGAGGACGCCGGCAAATGCCAGATCATTATCGACCACCAGGAGCACTTGATCGCCCGTGGCGATGCCGTCGCGGTCGTCTGTCGCGATGGACACCGGGTCCAGGGCGGGCGGCGGCGTGGGCAGGGGAGCCGGCAGGGCCGACTCGATCATCTCGGGCGCCATCGAGCGCGCACGCGGCCGGCCGTGCGTCTGAGGTAGATACAGGGTGAACGTGCTCCCCTGATCGGGGCTGCTATGGAGCACCAGTTCCCCGCCGAGCAGTCGCGTGAGCTCGCGGCTGATGGCCAGCCCGAGCCCCGTGCCGCCGTACTTGCGGCTCGTGCTCCCGTCGGCCTGCTGGAACGCTTCGAAAATGATTTGCTGCTTCTCTGGCGGTATGCCGATGCCCGTGTCGGCGACCGCGATGGCCACGACCGAGCGTGCGCGGTTGAGGGCGTCGTTGTCTGCGCTCCAGCCGTCGCGCGCCTGGTGCACACGCAGGCTCACCGACCCGCGCTCGGTGAACTTGAACGCATTCGACAACAGATTCTTGAGCACCTGCTGCAGGCGCTTCGGATCCGTTTCGAAGACACGAGGCAGCCGTCCGTCGATATCGATGAGGAAGTCGAGCCGCTGCGCCTCGGCGACGTGCCGGAATGTCCGATCGACGTAGGCGCGCAGATGATCGAGCGCGTAGTCCTCGATCTCGACAACCACCGTGCCGGATTCGATCTTCGAGAGATCCAGGATGTCGTTGATCAACGTGAGCAGGTCGTTGCCGGAGGCGTGGATCGTCTGGGCGAACTGCACCTGCTTTCCCGTGAGGTTGCCGCTGGGGTTGCGCGACAGCTGATCCGACAGGATCAGGAGACTGTTGAGCGGTGTCCTCAGCTCGTGCGACATGTTGGCGAGGAACTCCGATTTGAACTTCGAGGTGAGCGCCAACTGCTTCGCTTTCTCCTCGAGCGCCTGACGCGCCTGCTCGACCTCGGTGTTCTTGCGCTCGACTTCCACGTTCTGCTCGGCCAGGAGCTTGGCCTTCTCTTCGAGCTGCTGGTTCGTGCCCTGCAGTTCCTGCTGCTGCAGCTGCAGCTCGCGGGCCAGCGATTGCGACTGCTTCAACAGATCTTCTGTGCGCGTGTTCGCCTCGATCGTGTGCAGCACGATACCGATGCTCTCGGTGAGCTGATCGAGAAACGCGTGATGCATCGTATTGAAACGCTCGAACGAGGCGAGCTCGAGGACGCCCTTGACCTGTCCCTCGAACAGAATCGGCAGGACGACGAGGTTCAGCGGGGGAGCCTCTCCGAGGCCTGACGAGATCTTGAGATAGTCGGGCGGAACGTTCCTGAGCTCGATCTTCCTCCGGTCGACGGCGCACTGGCCGATGAGGCCGTCGCCCATGTGCAGGCGCTCGCCGAGCGCGTCGTGCTCCTTGTGCGCGTAACTGGCGAGGAGCCGCAGCGCGGGTGCCTCCTCGGCGCCGTCGAGCACGTAGAGCACGCCTTGCTGGGCAGAAACGACCGGGGCCAGCTCGCCGAGCACCAGCCGTCCGACGGTCAGCAGATCGCGCTGGCCCTGGAGCATTCTGGAGAACTTGGCGAGGTTGGTCTTGAGCCAGTCCTGCTCGGCGTTCTTGAGGGTCGTATCTTTGAGATTGCGGATCATCTCGTTGATGTTGTCTTTGAGCGCCGCGACCTCGGCCTGCGCCTCGACCTGAATGGACCGTGTCAGGTCGCCCTTCGTCACCGCCGTCGCGACTTCCGCAATCGCCCGCACCTGCGTCGTGAGGTTGGCAGCGAGACGGTTGACGTTGTCGGTGAGATCTTTCCAGGTGCCGGCGGCGCCAGGCACGCTCGCCTGGCCGCCCAGCTTTCCTTCGACGCCGACCTCGCGTGCCACAGTCGTGACTTGATCGGCAAACGTCGCCAGCGTGTCGATCATCCCGTTGATGGTGTCGGAGAGCGCGGCAATCTCGCCCTCGGCCTCGACCGTCAGCTTCCGCGCGAGATCGCCGTTGGCGACCGCCGTCACGACGCGCGCGATCCCTCGCACCTGACTCGTGAGGTTGCCGGCCATGAAGTTCACGTTGTCGGTGAGGTCCTTCCAGGTGCCGGAGACGCCTGGGACCACGGCCTGGCCGCCAAGCTTGCCTTCGGTGCCGACCTCGCGCGCCACGCGCGTGACCTCCGATGCAAAGGACCGGAGCTGATCGACCATCGTGTTGATCGTGTTCTTCAGCTCCAGGATCTCGGCTTGTGCGTCGACCGTGATTTTCTTCGTGAGGTCGCCGCGTGCGACGGCCGTTGTGACTTCCGCGATGTTCCGGACCTGGCTGGTCAGGTTGCCGGCCATCGAGTTGACGCTGTCGGTCAGGTCCTTCCACGTGCCGGCAACGCCGGGCACGCTCGCCTGACCGCCAAGCTTGCCTTCGGTCCCGACTTCGCGCGCCACGCGCGTGACCTCGGCGGCAAACGATGAGAGCTGATCGACCATCGTGTTGACGGTGTTCTTCAACTCGAGGATCTCTGCCTGCGCGTCGACGGTGATCTTCTTCGTCAGGTCGCCGCGCGCGACGGCCGTCGTGACTTCCGCGATGTTCCGGACCTGGCTGGTGAGATTGCCGGCCATCGAGTTGACGCTGTCGGTCAGGTCTTTCCACGTCCCGTCGACGCCAGGCACGCTCGCCTGGCCACCGAGCTTGCCCTCGCTGCCCACCTCGCGCGCAACGCGCGTGACTTCGGCCGCGAACGACGAGAGCTGGTCCACCATCGTGTTGATGGTGTCTTTCAGCTCGAGGATTTCGCCCTGCACGTTCACCGTGATCTTCTTGGTCAGGTCGCCGCGCGCCACCGCCGTCGTGACCGCGGCGATGTTGCGCACCTGGCTCGTGAGGTTGCCGGCCATCGAGTTGACGCTGTCGGTCAGGTCCTTCCAGGTTCCCGACACGCCCGGCACGGCCGCCTGTCCGCCAAGCTTGCCTTCGGTGCCGACCTCCCGCGCCACGCGGGTGACCTCCGCCGCGAACGAGCGGAGCTGGTCGACCATCGTGTTGATGACGTTCTTGATCTGCAGAATCTCGCCGCGGACGTCTACGGTGACCTTCTGTGTGAGGTCGCCGTTGGCGATGGCCGTGGCAACCTTCGACACGTCGCGCAGCTGGACGGTGAGGTTGCCGGCCATCAGGTTGACGTTGTCGGTGAGGTCCTTCCACGTCCCGGCCACGTCGGGGACGACGGCCTGTCCGCCGAGCTCTCCCTCGGTGCCGACCTCGCGCGCCACGCGTGTGACTTCGGCGGCAAACGATGAGAGCTGATCGACCATCGTGTTGACGGTGTTCTTCAGCTCGAGAATCTCGCCCTGCACATCGACGGTGATCTTCTTGGTGAGGTCGCCGCGCGCCACGGCGGTCGTCACGGCGGCGATGTTCCGGACCTGGCTGGTCAGGTTGCTCGCCATCGAGTTGACGCTGTCGGTCAGGTCCTTCCACGTGCCGGCCACGCCCGGGACGCTCGCCTGCCCACCGAGCTTGCCTTCGCTGCCCACCTCGCGCGCCACGCGCGTGGCTTCGGCCGCAAACGACGAGAGTTGGTCCACCATCGTGTTGATGGTGTTCTTGAGCTCGAGAATCTCGCCCTGGACGTCGACCGTGATCTTCTTCGTGAGGTCGCCGCGGGCGACGGCCGTTGTCACGGCGGCGATGTTCCGCACCTGGCCCGTGAGGTTGCCGGCCATCGAGTTGACGCTGTCGGTCAGGTCCTTCCACGTCCCGGATACGCCCTCGACCCGTGCCTGCCCACCGAGCTTGCCTTCGGTGCCGACCTCGCGTGCCACGCGCGTGACTTCCGAGGCGAACGACCGGAGCTGATCGACCATCGTGTTGATGGTGTTCTTCAGCTCGAGGAATTCGCCCTTGACGTCGACGGCAATCTTCTTCGCCAGGTCGCCGTTGGCCACCGCCGTCGTCACTTCGGCGATGTTGCGGACCTGCGCCGTGAGGTTTCCGGCCATCAGGTTGACGTTGTCGGTCAGGTCTTTCCACGTGCCGGCCACACCCTGGACGACCGCCTGGCCTCCGAGCTTGCCTTCGGTGCCGACTTCTCGGGCGACACGGGTGACTTCCGACGCAAACGATCCGAGCTGATCGACCATCGTGTTGACGGTCACCGCCGTGCGCCGGAACTCGCCCTGCAGCCGCCGCCCATCGACCTCCAGCGCCATCGTCTGCGACAAGTCGCCTTTGGCCACGGCGCCGATGACGCGCGCCGTCTCGGTGGTGGGGTGCACGAGGTCGGCTATGAGCGTGTTGACCGAGTCGAATCGAGGCTGCCCACGACCCGCGGACGTCGCCGACCGCAGCGCGCTCCGACAGGCGGCCGTCTTTGCCGACGACGCGGCTGATGCGCGCCAGTTCCTCGGCCATGCGCTGGTTCATCGCGACGACGTCGTTGAAGGTGTCGGCGAGCTTGCCCTCGACACCCGTGAGGTCGCTTGGCAGGCGGTGCGAGAAGTCGCCAGCGCGCAGCGCGAGCAGGCCGGTCAACAACTGACTGGCAATTGGGGTTTCAAGCGTCTGCGTGTGCATCGCCCGTTGGACTCCGGCCGCCCACACCAGGCCGGTCTCGCCGGGGTCGGGCGGCTACTCGAAATGTTGCCCGTGGGGATGGTCCCCGTCACACGACGCAGGGCAACTCGAAAGAGCAGGGTGCGCTCGCGCGGCGTGCAATGCGCGAGCGATGAGCTTGTTTGGGCTAGGCAAAGGGTCGACCACTTGAAGCCCGGCGAGTTGCGCGCGAAAACGCGGGATAGGCCATGCGCCGGACGCCACCTTCTTACATGATGGTATTTATTCTGGACAGCTTGGCGGACGCCAATCGGGGAGAATCGCCCATTGGCGCGGGACCCGAGTCTGGCCGTAGACTGTTAAGGCTTTGACCCTCAGACGCGCGTGTAGCTCAGGTGGATAGAGCATCCGCCTCCTAAGCGGAAGGCCCCCAGTTCGAGTCTGGGCACGCGCACTAACCATTCCGGCTCCGAAGTTCAATTCGACGATTCGGGTTTCCCGCGCGGTTTTCGGCCCATCCCATGTGGTACACTCCACTTCCGCTTTCCTCTGAGCCTTGCCCGCCGCCGGCGGGACCTGATCGTGCAGCGCCTCCGCTGAAAGCCCAAAGAGGCCACTTCTGCTTCACGTCCCATTTGTCCAGCTTTCTCGCGATCGGCGAAACGCCAACAGGCTCGCGCTGCCGCCATGTCCGGAATGCCGGTCGGGAGAGTCGGCCGTGGCCACGAGAGCCGAGGCATGCGTCTACGCGCGATGCGGCCGATGTGCCTGCACCTGGGCGGTGGCAAAGCCTGAGTGCATCGGTGTCTAAACCGCTGTCGTCGGATCGTCGGCAGGAGCGGCTGAGCGCGCCACGTTGTCCGTCCTGCGGTGCACACGATTCGCCCGTCGTCGCCCGCAACGAACACCTGGTCTTCATGCGCTGCCAGAAGTGCACCTGCTTTTGGAGCGTGCCCAAACCTGGTCACGAGCAATTCGGCGGGCGCTGAACAGGGCTATCGCGCGGTCGTGGGTCCCAGCCAGCGCTCGATGCGCTCGCACGCGTCCAATTCGGACGCCACGCGAAGTCCGCTCTCGACGGCGCCGTTCATGAATCCCTGCCAGCGATCGCTCGTGTGCTCGCCCGCGAACAGCACGCGGCCAAAGGCCTGCCGGACGAGTGACGGCGACGCCGGGTCGAACCTGGGACCAAAGACCGCGTAGCCGCCCCGCGACCACGGATCCAATTCCCACGTCACCACGCGCGCCAGTTGCGTTGGCTGCCGCACAGTGCCGAGCCATCCGAGGTGCGACAGGACACCGTCGATCCCATCTTTATCGATCAGCGAACGGACCGCCTGGCTGGCCCTGCCACCCGCCAACAACGTCAGCACCGCGGCGCCCTGGATGTCCTCGCACGCGTCCCACAGAGCACCGACGGGCAGGTTGGTCCCGAAGGCGTGCGGTCGATTCTTCCCGCGCCACCAGGGACGCGCCGATCGCAGGAGAACCTTGGTGGCCGGCCCATACGATAACGTCTGAAATGCCTGACGCTGGCGCTCCGGCAGGGCGGGGGAGAAGCGCCACTCGAGAAGGACCGGCACAGGGACGGTGGCGACGAGATAGTCTGCCAACGTCGTCGCACGCCGGCCCTGACCGTCTTCGATCGTGACGCGCACGCCCCCTACTGTCTGACGCACCGCGCGCACAACGTGACGCAAGCGAATCATCAACCTCGATCGACGTGCCAGCGCATCGATCAGGCGATCATTGCCGCCTTTCACCCGGAACATCTGCTGAGGGCCCGGCGCCCTTTTCTCCGCGGCTTGCTCGACGATCACGAGCGCCGAGAGGTGGTCGGGATCCGCAAGGAACAGACCGCGAAGTGCCACGCCAAGCGCGTGGACCCTCGAGGAAGCGCCCACCGCCTCCAGGACCTCGGCAAACGATCGGCGCGCGAGGGCCGTCCGGGCGGCCGCCGATTCTTCGTCGTCAATCTCCAGAGCGCGGGTTGCGGGCGCGATCAGCCGTTGCAGCGAGCGCCACACCGCCGCTTGCGAGGACGACACGTGCACGCGCCCACCGTAGTCGAGCGCGACGCCGAACCCTTTGCGAAGCACCCGAACGAGCGGGAGGTGGAGATCGCGTGCCATGGTCCGGAGCGCTTCGTGCTCGCCATCGATGAACTCGCCGCCGGCCTCGGCGTGAAACGGCGCGACCGCCCCGTCGCGAAGCGTCCACACCCGTCCGCCCAGTCGATCACGGGCTTCGACGACCTCGACGTCGGCGCCCCGTCTGGTCAACTCGCGCGCGGCTACGAGGCCCGACAATCCGGCGCCCGCCACGATCACGCGGCAGCCGCGAAGGCTGGATGTCCGTCGAGAGGACGAATGGGAAGGCATTGCAATCGCCCGATAGTCGCGGGGCTGAAGCCCCGCCGCCACAGCAGAGAGAAAGCCCCGCCGCCATAGGAGCCAGAGCCACCCGTTGCGGCCGCCCGCGGTTCTGTGGAGGCGGGGCTTTAGCCCCGCCGTTCTAGGTTAAACTAGCGTGTTTGCCAGGAGCTGAGCCGAATCGCCCATGAAGACCGCCGAACGCCATCATCTGAAGCACAACGAGGTCGCCGACACGCTGCAGGACGTATTCGGCCGCGTCGAGGCCAACCGCAAGATCGTCCTGAGCGTCGTGCTGGCTGCCATCGTCCTCGGAGCGGTCGTTGGCGCGTGGAGCTATTTCCGGGGTCAGCAGAACGGCAAGGCGTCGGTCCTTCTCGGTGAGGCGCTGGTGGTGTCGGAGGCACAGGTCGTGGCGCCCGTCGCCCCGGCGCCTGGACAGACATTGCCACCGCCACCGCGCAACACGTTCCCGACCGAACGAGCCAAGCTCGAAGCGGTCTATCCCAAGTTCCTGGCGGCCGCCGAAGCGTACCCGGATACGCAGGCTGGCATTGCCGCTCGATATCACGCGGCAGCGACGCTGGCAGCGCTGGGCCGTCTGGCCGAAGCGAAGGATCGGTACGCGCAGGTGGTCGAACACGACGGTCGCGGACTCTATGGCCGGATGGCAAGGCTGGCGTCGGCGGAACTCAGCGTCCTGAACAAACAATACGATCCGGCCATCGCCTCGCTGCGGGAGCTGTCACTCGACACGAAGGGGGACCTGCCAGTCGACGCGATTCTCAACCAGCTCGGTCAGGCATACCTCGCGGCGGGAAAAAAAGCCGAAGCCCAGCAGACCTTCCAGCGTATCGCGACGGAGTACGCGGCCTCGCCGTACGCCGCCGACGCCCGCAAGCAGCTCGATGCGCTGAAGGGTGGAGTGTGACGAACAGCAGTCGAATGGCCTGAAATCAGAACGACCGGCCGAGGCGCAGATAAATCTCGCGCCCCTCGGGCAGCACGCGCGAGCGGTCGTGGCCCCAGGCCGCACCCACGGTCCACGTCAGCGGCAAGCCGAACCCCGCAATCACGTTCGCCGAGAGCTCTACTCCAAGCCCAGTCTTGCGATCGGCCCAGCGCGCCGCGCCCGTCCACGCGTGTCCAACATCCGCGAATAACGTGGCGTGCACCGACCTCAGAAAGATCGGCCAGGTCCCGATTCCTCGCTGCGGCCACGCCACGGGCACGCGGAGCTCGGCGTTCATCAGAGCCACGTGCGTTCCGCCGATCACATCGTCCCCGAATCCCCGAAGCAGGCTGATCGCATCGCTGCCGAACGCGCCGACCAGAGGATTCCCATCTGCGCCGCCCAGTCTGAACACCCGCCGCACGCCGATGTCGCCGCGTGAGACCGCGCCCGCGGCCCTGATCGCCAGGACGCTCTGCCTCTTGCCGAGCGGGACGTAAACGCGCGCATCGACGGTTGTCGAATCAGCAGTTCCGTCGGCACCAAACGCCGGTCGAAAGAATTCGCCCGTCGCGCCCAGCGCAATCCCGGCTTCCGGGCTGATCGAGTAGCCGTATTGCCGGGCGGTGACAAGCGTCCAGGCGGTACGAAAGCCCGATCGATCGGCCACACGTTCAACGCCGGGCAGCACAGTCGACACGCGCTCACTGTGAACAGCGCCCGTCAGCGTTTGCGCCCAGCGCACTCGTCGAAAGGCGCGAAAGACGCCAAGGTCGACCTGCCGCTCACGCTGTGCAACGGGAATAAGCGCGCCGGCCGTGTCGTCCACGGCAGTGAAGAGAGAAGTGCGATCCTGGATCGCCGCATACGGCGTCGTCTGCCAGCGCTGATACGCATATGAGACTGCCCAATCCGGCCGGCCTCGTGGCGCAAGCTCGCTTCCGACCTCGCCTTCGTTCAGCGCCCAGGTTGCATCGGCGGCCACCGCGTGCCTGCCGAGCACATCGGCCCCGCTGATCACGGCTCCCAGACGCCATCGTCCGTCCCGGTGGTCCATGAGGGGTAGCCAACCGTGTGGCATCAAGGTCGACCATGGGCGGTACGGGCGCACATCGCCGAACTCCGGCGGGGCTGAAGCCCCGCCTCCATTATTATTTGCGTCGTTTACTCGCGATCCGGACCTGGGTGCCTCCGAGACGCCGGTGGCACTTTCGGACACCGCGGACCTGAAGGTCCGCGCAACATGCAAATTACCAGGAACGGCCTCGAACAGATCGAACCCCTCGACGGTATATCCGACGAAGATCACCCGCCCATCGGACGTGACGGTCGGGCTCCGCGCGCCGCCAGGAGGCGCTAGCACGCGAGCGGCAGGAGCAAGGCGATCGCCAACGTCCGTGCGATACAGGGCGAACGGTCCGCCGTCGCGATCGGACGCAAACCACAGCGCGCCTCCGTTGCGTGTCCACTCGGGCGTGACACTGCGCCCGACCGCCGACGTCGCCACAACGAGGGCCGATCGCAACCGCGCGTCGATCACGAGGATCTCGGAGGCGGATTTCCGGTGCCGCCGCTCGACTGCAATCCGCGCGGCGTCTGGTGACCATCGAGGTGACGCAAAAACGTCGTCTTCGTCGCCGAGCGTTGCGAGCAACGGCAGCGCACTGGCCTCAACGGCGTGAGGCGCGGCGAGCAGTGTCAAGGCGTCGAGCACGACGAGTCGCCTCGCGCCCGACTCCACCTGAACCGCGGCGAGGAAGCGCCCGTCTGGCGACAGGTCCGGCTCAGCGAGCCGGGCGCCGCGCGTCAGCCGTCGCACGCCGCCACGGCGTCGATCAAAGACATATAGATCGCCCTGAAGGCCCGCGCCGCGCACGATCTCCAGTTGATCGAAGATGACGATGTCGGGGCCGACGGTAAGGCCTGTGCCGCCGTATCGTGCAGCGACGCGCTCCCTGTGCCGACTGTTCGGGCCCAGCCTGTAGATGCCAGGAAACCGCCGTGGATCGCTGGCGGAGAACCAGATCACGCCGTCCTTGTCCACGCGAGGCGTCTCGACGAGAAACCCGAGGTGGGTCAGCCGCCTGGCGCGATCGTCCCCGGGGGTCGGAGCGATGTGCGGACCCAGGCTTCGAACTCACGCCAGAGCGCGCTCAGCGATTTGCCGTAGACCTGTCGGAAGGCGCGGGTCGTCAGGTACGGCAGGAGGCCCGCCGTCCGGACCGCCAGCTGTTCGAGGCGGGCGCGACCGTAGCGCTCGACGAGAAACTCATGGAACAGCGCGCCATATGCGTACCATCCGGTGCCGGCCGGCCAATCGACGAGCCCGCCGCTAACGCGATCGAGAGGCTCGAATCGATCGGCTCGCACCGCCGCCTCCACGACTTCGCGAAAGTCGCCCGCATGCAGGCGTCCGCCGCCGTCTGCGCTTTCAGCGAGCGTCGCGACCCCCTCGATCTGCCAGAGCGGCAGCGAGAGGTTCGGAAACGCCAGCACGGTGCGTCCGAACAGCGCCCGCGCGGCGCGCGACCACCCGCGCGATCGGTCCAGATGATCGACGTGAGCGAGCTCGTGAGTAAAGACATATTCCAGCCAGTCGTCCGTGTTGCCGATCTGATCGGCGCCTGTTGGCGGCGCGGCATCGATCCGGATGGCATCCCACGGCACAACCGTCGCGCTGCCGTTCGCCGTGTCGTTCTGATCGACCAGCACGACGTGGATTCGCCCTCGCGAAATGGCCAGTGCGTCTCTCGGCTGCGAGCGGCGTGCACGCGCTCGGCGATCGCCGCGAGACGGCGAGCGAGCGATTCTTCACCCTGGTGAAAATGAATGATGAAGTGGGGAGTCGTGAGCGACTGAAAGCGGAATGCCGGATCGTAAGGTCCTGCGCCCGCCGATGTGGAGACGAAGAAGACGGCCGCCATCACCAGCAGGCGGCACCGGATCATGACTCGGCGTCCTTCTTCAGCTCCGCAATGAGTGCGAGCGCTTCGAGCGGCGTGCAGCGGTCGACATCGACGGCGCGCAGACGCGACGCCAGACGCTCCTCGGCCGCCGACGGCTGCGCAAAGAGCGCGAGCTGCTCGACCGGCGCGCGGCCTGAACCCGTCACCGTCGGACGACCGCCCCGCGCGAGTTCGTCTTGTTCGAGGCCCGAGAGAATCTCTCGCGCGCGCACGATGACGCTCGGCGGCAGCCCGGCCAGGCGTGCGACCTGGATGCCGTAGCTGCGGTCCGATCGCCCCGGGATGATTTTACGAAGGAACACGATGTCGTCGTGGTACTCGCGCGCGGTGACGTGAAAGTTGACGACCCCCGCGAGCGCGTCGGCGAGATCCGTCAGCTCGTGATAGTGCGTGGCGAACAGCGTTTTCGGCCGGGCTCGCGCGTTGGTCGCGAGGTGCTCGGCGACGGCCCAGGCGATGCTGAGCCCGTCGAAGGTGGCGGTGCCGCGGCCGATCTCGTCGAGCACGACGAGGCTCCGTGCCGTCGCCAGGTGCAGAATCGTCGCGGTCTCCTGCATCTCGACCATGAACGTCGAGTGGCCCCGCGCAATGTTGTCCGACGCGCCGACGCGCGCAAAGATGCGGTCGACGACCGCCAACTTCGCCTCGCGGGCGGGCACGAACGACCCGGCCTGCGCCATCACGCAGAGGAGCGCCGTCTGCCGCAGATAGGTCGACTTGCCGCCCATGTTGGGCCCCGTGAGGATAACGAGCTGGCAGGTCGACGAGTTGAGCGTGATGTCGTTGGGCACGAACGCGTCGCTGACATGGCGCTCCACCACAGGGTGGCGTCCGTCGACCACGAGCATCTCGTCGCCATCGTGCACATGCGGCTTCGTGTAGTTGCGGACTGAGGCGGCCTCGGCGAGCGCCGCCAGCGCGTCGAGCGCTGCCAGCGCTCTCGCGGTGGTCTGGATCTGCCCGGCACTCGCGGCAACCACGACCCGAAGCGCCTCGAAGATCTCGATCTCGCGCTCGAGAATGCGCTCGTCGGCACCGAGCACTTTCTCCTCGTACTCTTTCAGGGCGGGCGTGATGAATCGCTCGCCGCCGGCAATCGTCTGCTTGCGGAGGTAATCGGCGGGGACGCTCTGGAGGTTCGCCTTCGACACCTCGATGTAGTAGCCGAACACACGATTGAAGCGAATCTTCAGCGAGGTGATGCCCGTGCGCACGCGCTCGCGCTGTTCCATCTCGGCGATCACCTGCTTGCCCGATCGGCTGATGTGGCGCAGGTCGTCGAGCTCCGGATCGACGCCGTCGCGAATCATGCCTCCCTCGCGCGCAAGCGCGGGCGGCTCGTCCATCAACACCGCCTCGAGGCGGCCCCGCAGCTCCGGCAGATCATCGAGCTGGGCAGAGAGGCTCGCAACAAGCGGCGCGTGGAGCGGCGCGAGAAGAAGGCGTGCGCGCGGCACTGCGCCGAGCGACACCTTCAAGCCCGCGAGATCGCGCGGACCGGCAACCCCCATCGCGGCCCGTGCCACCAATCGCTCGAGGTCGTGCACGTTTTTCAGCGAGTCGCGGAACTTCGCTCGATCGATGCCATGAAACGCGAACTCCTCGACCGCGTCGAGCCGATCGCGAATAGGTTCGATGGCTACGAGGGGTCGCAGCAGCCAGCCGCGCAGGAGCCTGCCGCCCATTGACGTGACTGTCACGTCGATCTCTTCGAGGAGCGAGCCCGGGCGTCCCCCTTCGGCGCCCTCGACGACCTCCAGATGCTTCAACGTCACCGGATCGATCAGCAGGCGATCGGCTTGCTCCCGAAGACTGACGCTGGTTACGTGCGCGAGATCGGCCTTCTGCGTATCGCGCAGGTAGCTCACGAGCGCCCCGCCGGCCTGAACCGCCGCCGGCCGTGATTCGAGACCGAACCCTTCGAGGCTCCGCGTGCGCATCTGCTCGATGAGCACGCGACGGGCGGCCTCCGGCTCGAAGTGCCAGCCGTCGATGACGGTCACTGGAATCGCCGCGTGCACGGCCTCTGGCGCAAGCGAGGCGATATCGGTGCCGGCCGGAACGACGAGCTCTCTCGGCCGCAGCACGCGCAGGTCGTCCTGCAGTGCCTGCCATCGCTCGACGCCTGTGTATTCCGCAACGGTGAACTCGCCCGTGGTGAGATCCAGCAGCGCGGCGCCGACCGAATCGCCGCGGTCGGGTCCAAGCGCCATCAGAAACGCCGGCTCGCGCGCGTCGAGGTAGTTCGCGTCGAGGAGCGTGCCCGGCGAGACCACGCGGACGACTTCACGACGAACGACCCCCTTGGCTTTCTTCGGATCTTCGACCTGCTCGCAGATTGCGACCCGGTACCCCTTCCGGACCAGGCGCGCCAGGTAGCCGTCGAGCGCATGGAACGGCACGCCGCACATGGGAATCGCCCCGCCAGAGGCGTCCTTGGATCGGGAGGTCAGCGTGAGATCGAGCGCCCGCGCGGCGATCAGGGCGTCCTCGAAGAACATCTCGTAGAAGTCGCCCATCCGAAACAACACCACCGCGTCGCGGTACTGCCGCTTGGCGTCGTGATACTGACGCATGGCGGGAGTCAGCGAACCACCGCGGGAAGCTGCCGCGGAGGCGTCGTTGGTGGGGAGTGCCATCAGGTCTGGAACAAGCGGGGCAGGACTGACAGGCAGTATAGGGGGGCCCGTCTTGGGCAGTCAAGCCATTGACCGCGTTGACTTTTCGCGTGTCGGCGTCTACAACTGAAGACCTCGGTGGTCACCCTGGCTCTCGACACCTCCACCCGCGCCGGAAGCGTCGCCGTCCGACGTGACGGCGTGACGGTGTACGCACGCGCGGGTGACGCTGACCAGCCGCACGCGACACGGCTTCCAGGCGATCTCCTCGCGGCGCTCAGGGACAGCGGCGCGAGCCTTGGCGATGTGACACTACTGGCGGTCTGTCTTGGACCGGGAGCCTTCACGGGGCTGCGAGTGGGTCTCGCCACGATTCAGGGCCTTGCGTTTGCGCGCGCCCTTCCGACCGTCGGCGTCTCGGCGCTCGAAGCGCTCGCGTTCGGTGCGCTGGTGGGAACGCGTGACCGTGTCGCGGTCTGGCTGGACGGTGCGCGCGGAGAGGTGTTTGCCGCACGCTATCGCCCCGATCCGGCCGCGACCTTCGGCATTCAAGCGCTGGACGAGCCCATCGCGGCCAAGCCGGACGCCGTCCTCGATGCATGGCAGCAGGATGAATGGCCAATCCCTCACCATTGGACCGGCGATGGCGCGGCGCTCTATTTCGACACCCTCGTTCGCCGCGTACCCGACGCGACGCTCACGATGACCGACGTTCCGCGCGCGGCGCTCGTCGCCGACCTCGCAGAGCGAGCCGACGCCCGGGGACTCTCCGGGCCGCCGCACGCGCTCCGCCCTGCGTACGTCAGGCGTTCGGATGCGGAGCTGGCGCGCGAGCGCGCCGGAACCGCTCCGGGCCGCACGTGAACATGCGCATGCACACCCGCGCCGCAGAGCGCCCTATCGTCGAACCCGCCACGAGCGCCGAGGACCTGCAAGGAATCCTCGCCGTCGATGACGCGTCATTCGAGCGCCCCTGGACGCGCGCGATGTATGAAGCCGACCTGAGCAATCCCTCGGTCGCGCGAATATTCGTCATCCGAACGGCGGAATGGGAGGTGGCCGGCTACTGTGCGGCGTGGCTGCTGTCGCCGGAACTGCACATCAACAACCTTGCGATTCGCCCCGAATGCCGCCGGCAAGGATTGGCCACGTTCCTGCTGGAGCATGTGTTGGAGGCAACCGCCGCGGAAGGCGCCAGCCGTGCCACCCTGGAAGTTCGGCGGTCGAACCATGCCGCGCGTGCGCTGTACGAAGGCCTGGGGTTCAGGGTGCGCGGCGTCAGGCGGGACTACTACACCGACCCTGTCGAGGACGCCCTGGTGCTGTGGCGCGAACCGGGCCATACGGCAGCGCTCGACGGACAAACGGCTTGAAGGCCCGGGGGGCTTGTAGTACGGTTGTCACAAGGCTGACCGACTCGTGGGTTGGTTCAGCCCACCCGTCAGAGTTCTTCCCACAACTGCAAGGAGGCGGCGTATGGCTGTCGACACGCACGAATTGAGGGAGCGTCTCATTGAGACGGACCACGAGTTTCGCGACCTCGCGGCCCAGCATCACGACCTCGATTCGCGACTCTACGAACTTTCCTCCCGGCACTTCCTGAGCGAACCCGAACAACTCGAAGAAACCCAGCTGAAAAAGCAGAAGCTTCGGCTGAAGGACAAAATGGAAGACATCGTGCGCCGGTATCAGATGTCGTAAACGACCTGATGCGGCGGCCGCGTTCCATTTCCGGCCGGAGGTCTGTCTGGACGGCGGCCGAATTGCCTTTGGCTCGCGTGCCGAGCGGAGGAAGGGCCCCGCCCGACGGGGCCCTTCGTGCGTCTGAGCGCTCTTGAGGGCCGGTTACAATATCCGCAGATGAGGATCGATTCTGCGGGCCTCCCCTTCATTGGCGGCGCCGTCCTGGTCGCCGCAATCGCCTTTGCCGCCGGGCAGCGTGTTGTAGCCCTGCTCGGTTTCGTGCTCGCGATCGGCTTTCTTTTCTTCTTTCGTGATCCCGAGCGCCGGACCGCCGCGGGGCCCGACGATGTGATTTCCCCGGCGGACGGCAGGGTGATGATCGCGGCCGAGGCCGACGAGGCGGCAGCACCTCCCGGCACGTGGTGGCAAATCAGCATCTTTCTGTCCCCTGCCGACGTCCACGTCAACCGGATTCCCGTGACCGGCCGGATCGCAAAGGTGGTCCGCGTTGTCGGCGTGTTCCTCCCCGCGTACCGTCCCGACGCTGCCAGTAGAAACGATCGCACCGAAATCTGGATCGATCGGGGCGGCCAGACGGTCATCTGCCGGCAGGTCGTCGGGATCCTTGCGCGGCGAATCGTGTGCCGCGTTGCGACGGGCCAACAGGTGGAGGCGGGAGAACGGTATGGCATCATGAAATTCGGTTCCCGCATCGATCTGTTCCTGCCGCCTGACGCCAAACTGTTTGTGCGAGTCGGTGAACGGGTGAGCGGGGGCGTGACTCGGCTCGCGACACTGCCACCTGTTGGAGGTGCCGCATGATTGATCAAGGCGGCGGCCCTCGTCCGTGGCGCGGCACGTCGGCGGCGGCGCCGCGTACGCCGGAACCGGCCACGCCGCGGCAGCCGCGCCGCGGTGTGGCGCTCCTGCCCAGCCTCTTCACGCTGGGCAACATGTTCTGCGGCTACGCGTGCGTCATCTACGCAATGCGCGGCGAGTATGAGGTGGCGGCGCCCTTTGTGGGCATCGCGATCGTGCTCGACATGCTCGATGGCCGGATCGCGCGGCTCACTGGAACGGCAAGCGAGTTCGGCGTGCAGTTCGACTCGATGGCCGACGTGATTTCGTTCGGGATGGCGCCGGCCGTGCTCACGTTTGCGTGGGGGCTCAGCTCACTCGGACGCCTTGGATGGGCGGTCGCGTTCCTGTTCGTCACCGGTGCTGCGCTTCGCCTCGCCCGGTTCAACGTCCAGTCAGCCTCGGTCGACAAGCGTTACTTCGTGGGATTGCCGAGCCCGGCGGCGGCAGGCATCCTGGCGGCCACGGTGTACGCGTACCCCGCGGGCCTGACGAATCCTCGGTGGTCGATTCCGGCCATCGCGCTCGTCGTCGTACCAGCGCTCCTGATGGTCAGTAAATTCAGGTTCCGCAGTTTCAAGACGTTCGATCTGCAGTCGCGCCGGCCTTTTCGGATTCTGCTGTTCTTCGCACTGATCATCACGGCCGTCGTCACGCATCCGCAGTTCGTGCTGGTCGTCATGGCTTACGCGTATCTCGTATCGCCGCTCATCGGGGCCATCATTGGTCGGCTGCGGCGGAAGCCGGCGTCGGCGCCGGAAGGGTGATCGTGACCGCGGTGCCGCGGCCCTTTTCGCTCGAGACCGCGATGGCGCCGCCGTTCAGCTCGACGTTCCGCTTCGCAATCGTGAGGCCGAGGCCGGTCCCGGTGGCCTTCGTCGAAAAGTACGGCTCGAACAGGCGCGTGAGCGCGTCGCCGTCCATGCCGATCCCCGTATCCGTCACCAGGATAGCGGCCCCTCCCTCCTGGCGGCGCGTGCGGATCGTCAAGGTGCCGCCGCCGCGCATCGCGTGCAGGGCGTTTTCGATGACGTTCACGAGCGCGCGCCCGAGCAGGCCGCGATCGGCCTGAAGCACAGGCACATTCTCGGCCTCGTCCACTTCCAGCCGCACATTGTCGGGAAGGCCTGTCCGATAGGGCGCGACCACTTCCTCGATCACTTCGTGCAGCACGGTCGGCGCCAGGCGCGCAACCGGGGATGAGGCAAAGCTCGAGAACTCGCTGGCAATCTGGCGCAGCAACGAGACCTGCGACAGGATCGTCTCGACACATCCGTCGAGGACCGCGCCAAGCGGGCGACCGGCATCCAGGTGCACACGGCGGAGGTGTTCTGCCGAAAGCTGGATGGGGGTCAGCGGGTTCTTGATGTCGTGCGCCACTTGCCGGGCCATGTCCGCCCATGCGGCGAGCCGGTTCGTGCGCTCGAGTTCTGCGCGCTGGTGCTTCAGATCGGCCGCCATCTGGTTGAACGCGTCCACGAGCCGCCTGAGCTCATCTGACGTCGCGATGTGAATGCGCGCCTCGAGGTCCCCTCGCGCGATGCGTCGGGTGGCGCGCGTCAGACGATTGACCGGATCGGCGATCCGCTCGGCCGTGAAGTAGCCGATCGCGGCGCCAAGCAGAATGAACAGCATGGCGGCCAGCGTGACGCGCCGATCGAGCGCATCGATTTCACTCTCGATTTCCTGCTGCCGCAGCGTGAGCGGCACGGTCAGAATGGCCCCGGCTTCGCCGTCCCGAACGGGCACCGCGGCGACGGTGTACTGCAGCAGGCCGAGCCGCTCGTCTCCCACGTAACTGGCCTGGCGCTCGAGCGTGATCGCCCGGGCCACTTCGGCCGGGGTTCGGATGGGCAGGAGTCCCGAGGCGAACAGGTCGCGCTGGCTCGTCGCGACGAGGCTGCTGTTCACGAACACGTTGACGTCTTGATCGATGATCCGGCTCACCGAAACCATGATGTCGTCGGTCAGGATCGCCGGATCACGCCGGTCGCGCCGCTGCTGCGACACCACGGTTTCGATCACGCGCCGCGCAGCAGACGCCGTTCTCAGTGCGCTCGCCTCGAGGCCTTCTCTCAACTGCGCCGCCACGTACGCGCGCGTGACGAACGCGAGCGCCAGCACCGGGACGACCGACGCCACGACGAAGAGCAGAAACAGCTTGCGATAAAAGCTTTGACGGATCTCGCGAAGGATCGCGCGACCCGTCACGGGCCGGCGCCCCACCAGGCGTCCGAGCAGGCCAAGGCCGACGACGAAGACGACGAAGGCGCCGCCGGAAAGGGTCCCGATCTCGGCGAGCGCGACGGCGTATTCGATCGGGCGCGGCACCGCGTAGCCTATGGCATAGACGCCTGCGCGGTCGTTGCTGAGCAGCACCTGGTACCGCCGGTCCCCACGCGAGAGCTCGGCCCAGACCGGCTCCCGGTCCGCGCGAAAGAGGCGAATCAGCAGATCCTGGCTGATTGGCCACGCGGTACCGGCCGTTGGATAGACAGGCGTCCGGCCCCACCCGTACACGGCAAACGCGATGTCGCGGCCGTACGTGCGCTCGGCGGCGTGGAGCGTGGGCCGGAAGAGCGCCGCGTACGGGTCCTGCGCGGCAACGAAGGGCAAGGTGCCATAGTCGAGCACGACGTGGACAAGGAGCACACCGACCCGCCGCGGGACGCCCGTCGCATCTTTCTCGCAAAGCGCCCGTCCCGCGTGCAACAACACCTGCTCATCGGTGGACGCCAACGCTTCCCCAAACACGTCCCACGAGCAGCGGGCTTCGATCGGACGGTCGGAGGCCAGAAACTCCGAGGGGAGGTTGAGGGCGAAGCGGCTCGCCAGCGATCCGTCCGGCGCGTACAGCTCGACCGAGGAGGTGAGCCGCTGACGGCCAAGCTCAGTCTGCGACCAGAGCAAGTACGCGCGGTCGGCATCGGGCGGTCCGACCAGGTCCGATGGCTCGACGGTGAATCGCTCAGCGAGACCCGATACGGAGTCGAGCTCGTCGAGCGACCGGCGGAGAAGCACTCGCAGCTCACTACGGTGATTCAACACTTCGGGCGTGTATTCCTGCGCGATCTTCTCGCCGAGCGCGGCCTCTTCGAGCGCGACGATCGCCGGATAAAAGGCGAGCGACGGGATGACCAGCGCGAGGTAGCTCGCGAGCAGTCGCAGTCCCTGCGACGCATGGCGAAACCGCGGGAGTACCCATCGCGCCATCGCTCCGGCGAACACGGCCGCTGCAACGGCCGGAACGAAGGGCGCCACGTGTTCGGGCGAGCGCCGCTCGTCCAGAACGACGAACACGAGCAGGGGAACGCCCACGTAGATGAGCGCAAGCGCGGCGCGGCGTGCAAGGGCGCGCCGGCGCACCCGCCAGCGGGTTGTCGCCAACCGCAGCAGCAAGACAGCGGTCCAGAACACCGCGGCGTTGAGCACGAGCGTGCCGATGACGAGTCCGAGCCGATCGGCGGCAAGCGGCCGAACGCTGAATTGAATCCCGAACGCGCCGGACTCACGAACCACCGCCGCCAGCGCCTGCTCGTGCCAGGCCAGCAGCGCACCGATCAGGGTCGCCGCAAATAGCTGGGCGGCCCAGAATGCGGCCGCTCCCCGCGACCCTGTGGATTCGGTTCGCGGCGTTGTGAGACGCCACCGTTCGATCAAATCCCCGGCGAGTACCGACCAGCACGAGCAACACGAGCGCACTGGCCGCGAAATCGGCGGGCGAGCGAAGGAGCAGTCGCTCCACGGCGGAGCCGTTCAGCCGAAGCAGCCAGGCGTGGGGAATTGCGAGGGCCATGAGCGCGCGCGCGCCAAGGAGCAACAGCACGAGCGCAGCGGTGAGCCGCAGATACGCGCCGCGAGTGACGGCGCGCTCCTGGCCTTCGCGCAGGAGGGCAGCCACGCCGAGCAAGGTCAGCGCCAGGGCCGCCAGCGCGACGCCCTCAACCTTCGTGCGCCACGCCGTACGCAGACTCACGCAGATCCCGCGGCGCGACCTCCGCTTCGAGCAGCGGCGGCTCGCCAGGCAATCCCAGCAGGAACCCGTATGGCGGGACGGATTCGCCGGCGCCCTCGTAACGCGGCCGAAGTGAGACGGGGACGAGCGAGGTCTGCAGCGTGAAGGTTGCGTGCGCGCCGGAGCGGCTCACGGCGTCGCGCGTCAGGAGGTGCTCGGCGGCGACGCTGCCCAGACGCTGCGCCTCGCGCCCCGCCTCGCGAATGGGACGGACATGGACCAGGCGCAGCCCGAACGGCCCCGGCGCGACAAAGAGCGCGTCCGGCCCGTTGATGCGGTCGTCGGGGAGCGTCGACGGGCGTCCGGCCCAGGCAATCGGCCGGCCGGTCGCGTCGTAGATCGAGACCGCGTCGATGTGCGTACGTGATTGAAGAAGCGATGTCGCGGCGTCGAAGTAGGCGCGGTCGCGCGTTTGCTCCAGGCCGAGCGGAGGTGTGTGTGCCGGGCGCGCCGCGATCGTGGCCGTCGCCTCGCTCAGGTCGGACCCGAGCGAGCGCACGTCGCGTTCGATCTCCGCGGCCACCCGACGCAACGCCGTGGCATCGGAAGGCCCGAACCGGACGCGCTCGGCGCCCACGCCGAGGGCGACGACCCCGAGGGTCGTGAGAAGGCCGCCGAGAGCGACCCGAAGCAATTGCCGCGAGTTGAGGGCGACGTTCGTGGCGCGCCTTCGGCTAGTCGCCAGAGTGTCGTTCCTTCACAGAAGCGAGAATAGCATTCTGGCTTCCTCTGTGGCTCTGTGGCACAGTGATCGCATCGATGTCATTGACCGAGGCGATCAAGGCGGCCCTGAAGCGCGGGGCATTGGTCACGGCGGCCAACTGGGAAGTGGTCGTCATCCAATTCGTGGCGGATTCCGCGTTCAAGGCGCTGCTGATGGTGCCCGTGGTCGGTGCGGCCTTCCTGCTCGCGCTCAGCGTCGGCAGCACGGTGACCGACGCGATTGCCGGCGACGTGCGCCAGACGGTCATGCTGGCCCTCGCCACGCTGGGCGCACATCGCGCCGCGCTGGCGGCGTACCTTAGCGGAGTGCTCGTGGTCCTCCTGGGCGGTTCGGTGCTGATGTTCATCATCAAGAGTGGCACCGTGGTGGTGCTGGTTGGCGCCGAGCGCCACGCGCCCGCCGTTGAACAGCCGCCACTGCGCGCGGAGGTGGTGCGCGCGGGCGCCCGCTTTTCACTCGAGTCCTTTACCGAGGGCTGCGCGCACTTTAGCCGTCGGTTCGTTCGGCTCGGCCTGCTGCTCACGGTTGGGTACGCGCTGACCGGCGCGGCCTACGTCGCGCTGCTCGTCATCTCCTATCGCTGGACCAGCGCGGCCGGCATGGCATGGCTGGGCACGATGATCGCCGCGGTCATGTCGCTGCTGCTCGTCGCGTGGATCACGATCCTCAATCTCCTCTATCTGCTCGCGCAGGTCATCATGGTGGCGGCAAATGCGCGCGTGCGGACCGCGATCGCGACGGTGCCGCGCTTCGTGTCGGCCGAGCGGCGGCTGGTGGGCGGCATCTTCCTGGTCGTCGTGGTGCTCGTGGTGCTCGCCACGGCCGCCTCCGTGCTGGCGACCGCCGCGCTCGGCTTCATCGGGTTCGTGCCGTTCGTCGGGCTCGCGATGCTGCCGCTGCAGCTGCTCGCGTGGCTGGGCCGTGGCCTGTTGTTCGAGTACCTTGGTCTCTCGGCGCTTGGCGCCTATGCGCGGGTGCTGCGGGAATCGGAAGCGTCCGCGCGGATCGAGCCGATCGCGGCGGCTTCCGTCCAGCGCGGGTCGGTGATGAGGCAGATGACGTGAGCTACGAACAGTTCTTCTCGGCGGCGGCCGCCTCGATGCAGGAATCGGAGATTCGCCGGATGGGCAGCATGGCCGCCCAGGTGCCCGATCTCATCTCGTTCGCGCCGGGCCATCCCGATCCGGACACGTTCCCCTGGGACGCCCTTCGAGAAATTGCGGCAACGCTGCTCAGCGGGACCGATCCGAACGCGCTGCAGTACGGGAGCACGCGCGGGTATCGCCCGCTGCTCGAGTCGCTGGACGATGTGCTGATGCCGCGCGGCATCGTGTCGACGCTCGATGAGCGGCTCGTCACGACGGGGTCTCAGCAAGGGCTCGACCTCGTTGGTCGCGTGCTCCTCGATCCAGGTGACGTCGTGCTGGTGGAGCTGCCAACCTATACCGGCGCGATCACGGCGTTCATGAACGCCCGGGCCGAACTCGTCGGCGTGCCGCAGGATGCCGACGGCGTCAATCTCGACGCGCTGGACGAGACGACGGCCCGGCTGCGCGCGGGCGGCCGCCGCGTGAAGTTCCTGTATGTCGTCCCGAATTTCCAGAATCCGACGGGCCTGCTCATCAGCCTGCACAAGCGGCATCGGCTGCTCGAGTGGGCCGCCGCGCGCGACGTGCTGATTCTCGAGGATGACCCATATGGCGCCCTGTATTTCCCCGATTCCACGGCCCCGGAGGAAACGCGTCCCATCAAGGCCGACGATCGGGACGGCCGTGTCATCTATCTCGGGAGCTTCTCGAAGACCCTTGCGCCCGGGTTCCGCGTCGGGTGGGTCGTCGGACCGCCCGCGGTCGTCGCCAAAATCGAGCTCGCGAAGCAGGCGACGGATCTCTGTAGTGGCGCGCTCGATCAGCGCGTGGTCCATCGCGCCATCGCCGGCGGGATCCTGGGCGACCGTGTCGACCGGCTTCGCCTGCATTACCAGCGCAAGCGCACGGTGATGCGCGAGGCCATCGATCGGGAGATGGCCGGCGTTCTCACGTGCGCCCCTCCCCGCGGCGGGTTCTTTCTCTGGGCGACCCTGCCGGCGAGTCTCGATGCCGCCGAGCTCCTGACGTATGCCGTTCGCGAGGGCGTGAACTACGTATCGGGTCGTGCCTTCTTCGTGGATCGGAGCGGCGCCGACACGCTGCGTCTATGCTTTTCGCAGCCGACGCCCGATCAGCTCGTCGAAGGCGTGCGGCGTCTCTCGCGCGCGGTTCGAACCGTCCTCGAAGCTTATGCGCCGGGCGGAGCGACGAGCGTTTCCAGCGGGATCTCTTCGCCGAGAGGATAGGGCATCGGGATGGTGACGGGCTCCAGACGGCGCTTCAATATCTGGAACTCGCCTTCGCGCGTGAACATCGCGATAGTGGCGAGCGCGACGATGGGGCCCGGCAGGACCTGAACGGGTGCGGCCAGATCGGCCGGCAGGACCACGCTGCCGGCGGCTTCGCCCGATTCGACCCGATAGCCATAGATCTCGAACGCGAGCCCGGCAACGACGACGACACCGCCCATGACGAGCGGGCCGCCCGACGGGCGCACGGGCAGGGCCGCTTTCCACTGCATCACGCCGTTGCCGCGATTGAGCACCCACAGAATATTGTCGAGTGCGACGTAGTAGACGTGCTTCTCGTCGATCGCTGCCGGACCGGCCGGCTTGCCTCCGGTGCGCCACCGCCAGCGCTGATCGCCGTTCTTGGTGTTCAGGCAGTAGAAAAACTTGTCGTCAGCGCCGAAGAACAGCCGATCGTCGAGGACCAGCAGTTCGGAAGGCTTGCCCGGCTGCAGGCGCTCCCAGCGCGGAGCGCCAGTCAGGAGCGCCAGCGAGACGACGCGGCCATCGTCCAGCGAGAAGTACGCCGCGTCGGCCGCAATGGCGGCCCGGGCGCGCACGGACGCACCGAGCGCGCGGGTCCAGAGAACACGACCATCGCTGGCCCGGATCGCCAGCACGTCGCCGCCTGTGGCAGCCGCCAGCACCCAGCCGGTGTCGGCAAGCGGCGGGGCCGAAAAGCCGCCTGCGACCGCAACGCTCCATCGAGCAGCGCCCGTCGCCGCATCGAGACCGGTCAGGCGGTCGTTTCCCGCGACGACGATCAAGCCATCGCTGACGGCCGCCGGAAGCGTCGTGGTCAGCTCCACGACCCAGCGGACGTCGCCGCGAACCAGATCGATCGCGGCGACCCGGCCGCTCTTGAGCGGCACATACGCGGTACGCTCGTCGAAGGCCGCCGCCGCCGATGGAGACGCGTCGAGATTCACTTTCAGGATCGGTTCGAGCACCAGCGTCTCGGTGGAACGCTTCGACTTGCCGGTCGTCACGGGCAGCGTCGTCTTTGGAAGCGAGCGTCCAGCCGCCTGGGAGGTGGGCGCAGGTGTCGCGGGAGGCTCCTGCGGCGTTGCGACCTGCCACGCGTGCGCGGACGTCGCACCCAAGCCGACGACGAGCGTCAGACTGAGAATGAAATGACGGGACACTCGCTATAATACTTCGGAAGTTCTCCCAGCTTGCGAGGCGCACTCGAGATCGTGCGTCCTAACGACGTTTCCAGGCAGGACAATCCGCCACGTGTCACATCAGACTATTCTTATTCTCGACTTCGGCTCGCAATTTACTCAACTGATTGCGCGCCGCCTGCGCGAGCTTTCCGTCTACTGCGAGATTCTGCCGTTCCATACATCGGTAGACGTGCTGCGCGCGCGGCGTCCCGCCGGGATCATCCTGTCCGGTGGACCGAAAAGCGTGTCGGAAGACGGCGCCCCGAAATCGGACCCGACCGTGCTGTCGATGGGCACCCCCGTCCTCGGCATCTGCTACGGCATGCAGTTGATGACCGACGCACTTGGCGGGCGCGTAGCGCCAGCGGCTCATCGCGAGTTCGGCCACGCGATGGTCCACGTCACGGATGCGCAGGCGCGCCTCTTCACCGGACTGCCCGATGAACTGCGCGTCTGGGCGAGTCACGGCGACTACGTGGCCTCGGCCCCGCCCGGCTTTCGCGTCGTGGCCACGAGCGCCAATGCGCCGGTGGCGGCCATCGAGGACACCGATCGCGGGACTCTACGGTCTCTTGTTCCATCCCGAGGTCGTGCACACCGATCGCGGGCTCGATCTCCTGCGGCATTTTGCCTTCGACGTCTGCGGCTGCACCGGCGATTGGACGATGGCGTCGTTCATCGAAGAGGCGACAAGACGGATCCGCGGGCAGGTCGGCGACGGCAAAGTGGTGTGCGCGCTCAGTGGCGGCGTGGACTCGACGGTCGCGGCGCTCCTCATCCACCGCGCCATCGGCAACCGGCTCACCTGCATCTTCGTCGACAACGGCGTGTTGCGGCTGGACGAGGCGACGCAGATCCGGAAGCGGTTCCGCGACAAGATGCAGCTTCCGCTCGAGTTCGTCGATGCCTCCGACATCTTTCTATCGCGCTTGTCGAGCATCATCGATCCAGAGCGCAAGCGCAAGATCATCGGCCAGACCTTCATCGAGGTGTTCGATGAGAAGGCGACCGCTCTCGGCAGCTTCGACTTCCTGGCGCAGGGCACCCTTTACCCGGACGTGATCGAGTCCGTGTCGGTCGTCGGACCGTCGTCGGCCATCAAGAGCCACCACAACGTCGGCGGACTGCCCGACCACATGCGCTTCAAGCTGGTCGAGCCGCTGCGGGAGCTTTTCAAGGACGAAGTCCGGCGTCTGGGCCGCGACCTCGGGCTCGACGAGGAATTCGTGGTGCGGCAGCCGTTCCCCGGTCCAGGGCTGGCGGTGCGGATTCTGGGCGATGTCACCGTGCCGCGACTGGAGTTGCTCCGTAAAGCGGACGTGATCGTCGTCGACGAGATCAAGAAGGCCGGCCTCTACACGACGCTGTGGCAAAGCTTCGCCGTTCTGCTGCCCGTGCAGAGTGTCGGCGTGATGGGCGACGCGCGGACCTACGAAGCCACCATCGCCGTCCGCGCCGTCGAGAGCCGCGATGGGATGACCGCCGACTGGGCGCGGCTGCCACACGACGTGCTCGGCCGCATCTCGTCACGAATCGTGAACGAAGTGCGCGGCGTGAACCGGGTGGTGTACGACATCTCGTCGAAGCCACCCTCGACGATTGAATGGGAATGAGACGCGTCAGCCCGTAGCCCGTAGCCTGAAGCCTTGATCCATGCCCGACTTCGTCCACCTGCATCTTCACACTGAATTCTCGCTCCTCGACGGCGCCTGCCGGATCGACGAGCTCCTGGACCAGGTGAAGTCGCTCGGTATGCCCGCGGTGGCCGTCACCGAACACGGCAACCTGTTTTCCGCGATCACGTTTCACGACCACGCGCGGCAGCGGGGTGTCCGGCCCATCATGGGCTGCGAGGTGTACGTAGCGCCCTCGAGCCGGTACGACCGCGGTGGACCGGTGAGCGAGACCTACAACCACCTGGTGCTGCTCGCGGAGACACGTCAGGGCTGGCACAACCTCATCAAACTGGTCTCAGCGGGCTATACGGAAGGGTTCTATCGCAAGCCGCGGATTGACAAAGAGCTGCTCGCGCGACACGCCGCGGGCATCATCGGTCTGAGCAGCTGCCTCAAGGGCGAGATCCCGTCGGCGATCACGGCGGACCAGGCGGCAAAGGCCGCGGCCTCAGCCGCCACGTTTCGCGACATCCTCGGTCCGCAGAACTTTTTCCTCGAGCTCCAGTGGCACGGCATCGAGGAACAGCGCCTCGTCAATCGGGGCCTGGCGCCGATTGCAAAGGATCTCGGACTGCCGCTCGTCGCGACCAACGACGTGCACTACCTCCGACACGGCGATCACGTGCCGCACGACGTGTTGCTGTGTATTGGCACAGGGCGCTCTGTGCATGATACCGACCGCCTCCGCTACCACGGCGACCAGTTCTATCTGAAGACCGCCGACGAGATGTTGAAGGTCTTTGGGGGCGAGTTTCCAGAGGCGATCGCGAACACGGTGCGTATCGCCGACCGGTGCGACATCGACCTCAGCGGCACCGAGAATCACCTTCCGAACTTCGACGTGCCCGAGGGGTACACGCTCGACGACTATTTCGAGCGTACGGTTCGAGAGGGGTTTGCCGAGCGGCTGGCGCGGCTGCGCCAACTGGAGTCGGCCGGATCGCTTCGCCATCCGATCAGCGAGTACGAACAGCGGCTCGGCTACGAGATCGACATGATCAAGCGGATGCGGTACCCAGGCTACTTTCTGATTGTCTGGGACTTCATCCGCTACGCGCGCGAGCAGGGGATTCCGGTCGGGCCCGGCCGCGGATCCGCCGCAGGCAGCCTCGTGGCCTATTGCCTTCGGATCACGGACGTCGATCCGCTCGAATACGACCTCATCTTCGAGCGCTTCCTGAACCCCGAACGCGTGTCGCTGCCCGACATCGACATCGACTTCTGCGAGCGGCGGCGCGGAGAAGTGATCGAGTACGTCACGAGGAAGTACGGCCGGGAGAACGTCGCCCAGATCATCACGTTCGGCACCATGAAGGCCAAGGCCGCCGTGCGCGACGTCGCCCGCGCGCTCGATATTCCACTCGCCGAGGCGAACAAGGTCGCGAAGCTGATCCCGGCCGCGCTCGACATGACGATCGACAAAGCGATCGAGGAAGCCCCTGCGCTGCGGGAACTGGAGCAATCCGACCCGAGGGTAAAGGAGCTGCTCAGCGTCGCCAGGCGTCTGGAGGGCATGGCACGTCACGCCTCCACGCACGCCGCCGGTGTGGTCATCGCGCCCGGACCGATCACCGACTATGCGCCGCTCTACAAGGGCGGGCGCGACGAAATCGTCACGCAGTGGGCGATGAAGGAGATCGAGCGCGTCGGCCTGCTGAAGATGGACTTCCTCGGCCTGAGCACCCTCACGCTCATTCAGGATGCGCTCGCCGAGATCAAGCGCACCACCGGGGAGACGCTCGAGATCGACAATGTCCGCCTCGACGATGAGAAGACGTATCAGCTGTTCGGCGAGGGTTTGACCTACGGCGTCTTCCAGTTCGAGAGCTCCGGCATGCGCGAGATCCTGCGCAAGGCGCGCCCGCAGCGGCTCGACGATCTCATCGCCCTGAACGCTCTCTATCGCCCGGGACCTCTGCGCAGCGGCATGGTCGACGACTTCATCGCGCGCAAGCAGGGGCGCAAGGAGATCGTCTACGAGCTGCCGCAGCTCGAACCGATTCTCGCCGACACCTATGGTGTCATCGCGTATCAGGAACAGGTCATGCGCGTGGCGGCGACGCTCGCCAGCTTCTCGCTGGGGCAATCCGACGTGCTGCGCAAGGCGATGGGGAAGAAGAACCCGGCCGTCATGGAGGCGCAGCGCGAGCAGTTCGTCAAGGGAGCGGCGAAGAACGGGATCGGCGAGAAGAAGGCGACAAAGATCTTCGACCTGATGGAGCATTTCGCCGGCTACGGCTTCAACAAGTCGCACTCGACGACCTATGCGTTTCTCGCGTACCAGACGGGGTACCTCAAAGCCAACTACCCGTGGCACTTTCAGGCGGCGCTCCTGACCATCGAAGCGCAGAACACCGACAAAGTGGCGCTGTACCTCGGCGAGTGCCGCGACCGCGGCGTTCCGGTGCTGCCGCCCGACCTCAACGAGAGCGAGCTGCGGTTCACGGTGACACCCCTTGGCGTGCGCTTCGGGCTCACCGCCATCAAGAACGTCGGCGAAGGCGCCATCGAGTCGATACTCGCCGTGCGCCAGAAGATCGGCCGCATCCGGTCCCTCCAGGATCTCTGTGAAGGGCTGGATCTCCGTCTCGTGAACAAACGCGTACTCGAGTCGCTGGTCAAGGCGGGGGCACTCGACTCGCTGGCGCCGCCGCCCGCCGCCGGCAGCCCACCGCTGCCGCTGCGGCTGTTGCGGCCGCGAATCATCGCCGCGCTCGACGCCGCGGTGGATCACGGGGCCCGCATTCAGCGGGATCGGGACCTGGGGCAGGCGCAGCTGTTCGGCGGCGTTGGCGACAGCGGGCACGACGCGAGTGTGAATTTCCAGTTGCCCGACGCGCCGGCCTGGAGCGACACGGAGCTCCTGAACGCGGAAAAGGAGGCCATGGGCCTTTTCTGGACTGGCCACCCGATCGACGCACACGCCGCCGATCTGCGCGCCTTCGGCGCCCGCACAATCGCAGATATTCAAGTGGAAGAACGGGCGGAGCCGGCGGACGAGGAGGGCCTCGGGACCGGCGCCCCGCCAACGCGCAGCGGAGAAGAGGTGACGGTCGGCGGTATCGTGTCGGGCGTCCGCGCGCTCAAGACGCGGAAGGGCGATCCCATGGCCGTCTTTACGCTCGAGGATCCCCATGGGGGAGTCGAGGTCGTCGTCTTTCCGGAAACGTTCAAGATGGCGCGAGCGCTCGTCGAGGATGGCGCACTCGTCATTGTTCGCGGAAAGCTCGAGAGAGACGATGAAGCCCTGCGGATCCTGGCCTCCGAGATGCTGGCCATTGGCACCGTCCGCGAGCGGCTCGCCCAGGAGCTCGCCATCACGGTGAACATGCCGCCGCACGGGCGGGAGACGTTCGAAGCGCTGGCCGAGGTGTTCTCCCGCCACAAGGGGGACAAGCCGGTGACGTTCCAGCTCGTGTTGAAGGGGCAACCAACCGCCTTGCGCGTCCGCGCGCAGGTGTCGGCGCACATCCGGGTGCGGCCATCCCCCGTGCTCGTCGAACAGGTGGAGCGGATCTGCGGCGCGGGAGCGGTGGAACTTCGATGACTATCCATCAATCCGCAGTACTCTTAGAGTCGTCCCCCTATGCCCGAGCTTTTAGAGTTCGAAGAACCGATCGGCGTCCTGCAGAAGGAAATCGACGCGCTCACCATGCTGCCGGTGACCTCCGAGCGGCAGGCCGAGATCGACAGCCTGAAGCGGCGCATCGAGTCGATTCGGGCGGATCTGTATCGGCGGTTGACGCCGTGGCAGCGCGTACTGGTCGCGCGGCATCCCGAGCGTCCAAGCATCCTCGAATACGTCGGCATCCTCTTCAGCGAGTTCACGGAGATCCACGGCGATCGGCGATTTGGCGACGATCACGCGATCGTCGCGGGGATGGCGCTGTACAAGGACGAACCGGTCATGGTGGTGGGCCACCACAAAGGCGGCGCCGACACCAAGCAGAAGATCTTCCGCAACTTCGGCTACGCGCGGCCGGAAGGCTATCGCAAGGCGCTCAGGGCGATGGAGCTCGCGCAGAAGTTCCGGCGACCGATCATCGTGTTCGTCGATACGCCGGCGGCCTATCCGGGCATCGAATCCGAAGAGAGAGGCATTGCCGAGGCGATTGCCTACAACCTCCGCGAGATGTCGATGCTCGACGTGCCGATCGTCGTGAACGTCTGCGGCGAAGGGGGCAGCGGGGGCGCTCTGGGTCTCGCGATTGGCGATCACATTCTGATGCACGAGTTCGCCGTCTATTCCGTGATCCCGCCGGAAGGCTGCGCCGCGATTCTCTGGCGCGACAGCAGCCGCAAGGTGGACGCGGCCGAGGCGTTGAAGCTCACGGCGCCGGACCTGCTGGCGCTTGGCGTCATCGACGATATCGTGCCGGAACCCGTTGGCGGCGCGCACACGAACCCCTCGGCGGCCGCCACGCTGCTCGATAGCGTGCTCAGCCGGACGCTCATGATGCTGAAAGCCGCGAGCTCGGAAGTCCGGCTCGAGGCCCGGTATCAGAAATTCAGACAGATGGGGCGTCTGGGGCGCGACTTCGGCTCCGACCTCGCAACCTGACGATGGTGGCCCCAATCTGGCAGCACGCGGCGGTCGATCAGCCTTCCTCCGACCGGCTCGCTCGTGCGCTCGGGCTCGAGCCCGTCATCGCCCACCTGCTGTGCCAGCGCGGCCTCGCCGATCCGGACGATGCCGCGCGCTTTCTCAAGCCCTCCCTGGATCACCTGCACGCGCCCTCGCGGCTCGCCGGATTGCCGGAAGCGGTCGCGCGCATCGGCAAGGCGCTGGCGGATCACGAGCGCATCGCCATCCACGGCGACTACGACGTCGACGGCATCACCTCCACAGTCATTCTTCGCCGCACACTCGAGCTGCTCGGCGGAGACGTTGGTCACTTCATTCCCGACCGCCTGCGCGACGGCTATGGCCTGCAGCCAACCACGATCGATCGGCTGCACCAGGACGGCGTGAAGTTGTGCATCTCGGTGGACTGCGGGATTCGCGGGATGGAGGCGGCCATCCGGGCTCGTGAGCTGGGCGTCGATCTGATCATCACCGACCATCACGAGCCCGGTGCGACGCTTCCACCCGCCGTCGCGGTCATCAATCCGAAGCGGCACGATTGCAGCTATCCGGACAAGCACCTCGCGGGCGTCGGGGTTGCCCTGAAGCTGGTGCAGGCACTCTGCGCCGCTCACGGGCGCGAGAAATGGCTGCCGGCCTTCCTGAAGGTGGCCGCCATTGGTACGCTCGCCGACGTCGTACCTCTGGTCGGCGAAAATCGGGTCATCGCCAAGCTGGGGCTGGAGCTGTTGAGCCGCGGACCTCACAAAGTCGGCTTGCAGGCGCTGCTCACCGCGTCGGGACTGGCCGGCAAGCAGCATCGACGGCTACGACGTCAGCTTCGTGCTTGCGCCGCGGGTGAATGCCGCCGGCCGCATGAGCACGCCGGACATCGCCACGCGCCTTCTGCTCGCGAGCGACGACGCGCTGTTCGACGAAGCGCGAGGGCTCGCCGAGCAACTGAACGACGAGAACGTCCGGCGGCGGCTGGAGGAAGCCGCCATCGTCGCTGAGGCCAGGAAGATCGTCGAGAACGATCCCGACATCGGTGCGCGGACCGTGCTCGTGGTCGCGGGCGACGGGTGGCATCGCGGCGTGATCGGCATCGTCGCATCGAAGCTCGTCGACGCCTTTCATCGGCCAGCGGTCGTGATCTCGATTGATGGCGACGAGGCGCACGGCTCGTGCAGGAGCATTCCGTCGTTCGACATCCTTTCGGGCCTCGAGGCGTGCGCGGACTTGATGACGCGATTCGGAGGCCACAAGGTGGCGGCGGGGCTGTCGCTCGAGCGCGGGCGAATCCGTGAGCTGCGCACGCGCCTGAACGTGTACGCGGATGATCGACTCGGACCCGACGATCTGCGACCACGGCTGGGGATCGACGCGCGGCTCGGCTTTCGCGAGTTGAGCGGGCCGATCGCCGCGCAAATCGTCGGCCTGGCGCCATTCGGCGCCGGCAATCCGAAGCCAGTCTTCTCGGCGTCAGGCGTCGAGATTGTGGATGGTCCGCGCAAGCTGAAGGACCGACACTTGAAGATGGCCCTCCGACAGGACGGTCGCGTGCTCAGGGCGATTGCCTGGCGCGGCGTCGAGCGGCACGCGTTTCTCGAGGAGCATCGCGCACTCGTCGACGTGGCGTATTCGCTCGAACAGAACGAATTCAATGGCGAGACGTATCTCGAGCTCACCGTCGCCGACGTCAAGCCGGCGGAAGTCGCCGCGCTCGCGCCTGTGGCAGGTGTGGCCGTAGAGCCGGCCGTATGAAATGGCAGCGCGTCCTGCGATTTGCGCTGGTGTTCCTCGCGATCGCGACCGCGATTGGCGTGGCCATGAACGTGCGGAAGCGCCCGGGGCCGACGGCCTCGATGGAGGTGAAGCGGTTCGACCCGAAGGCCATTGCCGAAAGCGCCAGAGGCCGTCTCTCGCAGATGACCGGGATGAAGATCCCAGGCTTCATCGATTTCGACCGCAACCTCACCTACGAGGATGGATCGATGAAGCTCATTGGCCTGAAGCTGACCACCCGCCGCGCGGGACGGGAATTCCACCTCGAGGCCAAGGAAGGCCACATCGCCAAGGAGCGGTCGCACATCGAGGCTGAAGGCAGCGTCGTGCTGACGGCCAACGATGGGCTCAAAGTCAGGACCTCGCGCGCCAACTACAGCAGCGGCGAGCGCATCGTCCGGGCGCCGAAGAAGGTCGATTTCTCGAAAGGCGCGCTTCGGGGCTCCGGCCTCGGCATGACCTACGATGAGCAGCGCGACGTACTATGGCTTCTGAAGGACGCCAGGATTCTCGTCGCGTCGGACAAGAAGACGGATGATCCCGGCGCGACGGTGGCGGCCGGATCGGCCGGCCTCGCGCGTCGCGACAAGTACATGCGCTTCGAAAGGGGCGTGTCCATTGTGCGCGGCGACCGCACTATCGAGGCAGGGTCCGCGCTGGCCTATCTGACCGACGATGGCAACGCCATGAAGTCGATGGAGCTGCGAGGCAAGTCGCGAATCGTCACTCGCGAACCGGCGGAGGGCGGCCTCCAGTCGATGGACGCACCCGAGATGAACATCACGTTCGGGCCGGACGGAGAGACCATCGAACGCGCGCTTCTCGCGGGAGGCAGCGCCATTCAGATGGCGGGCGCCGGCGGCCGGCCCGGGCGCCGCATCGTCGGCCGCACGATCGATGTCAGCCTGGGGGACCAGAGCGAGGTCACGGCGCTTGCGGCGCGCGACCAGGTGCAGCTGACCATTCCCGCCGACAAGGAGACTCCCGAGCGCACGATTCGGTCGGCTGTCATGGATGGCACGGGCGAGGCGGGGAAGGGCCTGACGGGCGCCACGTTCAGCCAGGGCGTCGAGTTCCGGGAGGTCCGCGGGCCCGATGCGCAGCGCGTGGCCCACTCGACGACGCTTGCCGTCGTGCTCACCCAGGATGGCGGCATCGACGATGCGCGATTTTCGGGCGGCACGCGCTTCGAGGATGGACCGACAACGGCGAAGGCCGCCGATGCCCGTTACCTTGTGACCAAGGGACGGCTCGAGCTGTCGGGCAACGTCGGCACACAGGCGCCGCAGGTGCAGGACGATCGCATTACCGTGGACGCCAAGACGATCGACATGGCGTTCGAGGGGCCGAAGCTCATTGCGGCGGGCGAGGTGCGCAGTGTGATGAAGCCGTCGAAGAAGGCCAAGGCAGGTGCGGCACGGTGCATCTGGTGCGACTGGTGCGACAGGTGCGGCTGGTGCGGCACGTGCGTCTGGTGCGACAGGTGCAAACAGGTGCGGCTGGTGCGAAGAATGAGCCGAAAGTCCCTGGGATGTTGAAAGACGATCAGCCCGCCTACGTCACGGCGCCGGCGCTCGACTACGACGGCGAGCACGGCAAGGCGATCTACACCGGCGGCTCGCGTCTCTGGCAGGGCGATACCGCCGTCACGGGCGACAAGATCACCGTCGACGAGACGACCGGCGATCTGTTTTCGAACGGCAACGTGCGAACGACCTTCGTGCTCGAGCAGCTCGATACCAAGACCAAGGAGACCAGGAAGGTGGCGACGATCGCGTCGTCGCAGGACATGCACTACGAGGATGCGCTGAACCGCGCCACGTACACGACCAACGCCCATGTCAACGGGCCACAGGGCGATCTGCGCGGTGTCAAGATCGAGCTGTATCTGGTCGAGGGCGGCGGTGCGCTCGAACGCGCCGAGGCATACGACGACGTGAAGCTGAAGACGGACCTTCGAACGGCCACCGGCGCACGGATGACGTACTTCGCCGCCGACGAGCGATATCTGATGAAAGGCGCGCCCGTGAACGTGATCGAAGAATGCCGCGAAACTACGGCCAAATCTTTGACTTTCTGGAGATCGACTGATAGGATTTTGGCGGACGGCAGCGAGGAAAAACGCACGCTGTCGAAGAGCAGTGGATCGTGCGGGCAGGCATCACCCAAGTGAATGGCGGCGACGCTCAGCACGCACGAACTGACGAAATCGTACGGAGGCCGCACTGTCGTTCGCAGTGTGAGCCTCGAGGTGAGCTCGGGCGAGGTCGTCGGCTTGCTCGGGCCGAACGGCGCCGGCAAGACGACCACGTTCTACATGACCGTGGGCCTGACGGCGCCCGACGCGGGTCGTGTCACGCTGGACGGCCAGGACGTCACCGACGATCCGATGTATGTCCGGGCCCGCAAGGGCATCGGCTACCTCCCCCAGGAACCGTCGATCTTCCGGGGGCTGACGGTCGAGCAGAATGTGCTCGCCATACTCGAGACGCTCAACCTCACCGCGGTCGAGCGACGGCAGCGCGCCAAGGAACTGCTGGCGGAACTCGGGCTGACCACGGTCGCTAACTCAGCCGCCTACACGCTCTCGGGCGGCGAGCGGCGCCGCGCAGAGATCACGCGCGCGCTGGTGATGTCGCCGAAATTCATTCTGTTGGACGAGCCGTTTGCGGGTATCGACCCGATCGCGGTCACCGACATTCAGAAGATCATCTTTCATTTGAAGGAGCGCGGCATCGGCGTGCTGATCACGGACCACAACGTACGCGAGACCCTGCGCATCACCGACCGCGCGTATATCGTGACCGACGGGACGATTTTCCGAAGCGGCACGCCCGCAAGCCTGGCGGGCGACGAGGAAGTCCGGCGGATTTATCTCGGGACCGACTTCCGATTGGATTAAGATCCAGGCGAACGGCAGTTACGGCCAATGGCGATTTCGCAGAAACTTCACACCAAACTCGTTCAGAAGCTGATTCTGACGCCATCACTGCAGCAGGCGATCAAACTGCTGCCGATGTCGACGCTCGAGCTGAAGGATCTGCTGAACAACGAGATGGTCGAGAACCCGATGCTCGAGGAGCAGCCGGTCGAAGAGCAGCAGGCTGCCGAAACGCAAACGACCGAGGAAAAGCCGGCCGAAGACAAACCCGACGTCCAGCGCGCCGACAGCTGGGACGATGCGGACTACCAGTATTTCTTCGGCGAGTATCTCGACGACGGCTACCGGCCCCGCACGCCGTCGGAAGTCAAAGAACTGCCGCCAATCGAGAACACGCTCTCGTCGACGAGCTCGCTCTCGGATCACCTCTCGTGGCAGCTCTCGCTGCAGACCGACGATCCGCTCACGCGGGACATCGGCGAAGCCGTCATCGGCAATCTCGACGACGACGGCTATCTGGTGGCCTCGATCGACGAGATGGCGGCAATGGGGCCGTGGCCCGTCGAAGACGTCGAGCGCGTGCTGAAGATGGTCCAGGGGTTCGATCCGATTGGCGTGGCCGCGCGCGACCTGCAGGAAAGCCTGCTGCTGCAGTTACGCCATCTCGGGCTCGAAGGGACGCCCGCCGAGAAAATCGTCACCGATCACCTGCGGGCGTTGCAGAACCACCAGATTCCGGAAATCTCTCGGAAGCTGGGTCTGTCGATCGATGATCTGAAAGAGCACATCGAGGTCATTCGACACCTCGACCCGAAGCCTGGCAGCCGGTTCAACCCGTCACAGTCGCAGTACGTGACGCCCGATGTCTACGTCGAGAAGATCGACGACGAGTATGTCGTGTGGCTGAACGAAGACGGGCTGCCGCAGATGCGCATCAGCCCCACGTACCGCCGGCTTCTCGACAAGGGCGCCGATCACGGCGAGGAGACGCGCGCCTACGTGCGCGACAAGTTCAACGCGGCGCGCTGGCTGATCAAGTCCGTCCAGCAGCGGCAGAACACGATCTACAAAGTCGCCCGCAGCATCGTCAACTTCCAGCGCGAGTTTCTCGATCACGGGATCGAACACCTGCGTCCGCTGGTGCTGCGCGACGTGGCCAACGACATCGGGATGCACGAGTCGACGGTCAGCCGCGTGGTCACCAACAAGTATATGCACACGCCACAAGGCGTGTTCGAGATGAAGTTCTTCTTCCACAGCGGAATCAGCTCCTCGTACGGCGAGAGCGTCTCGTCGGTGACGATCAAGCAGCGCATCAGGAAGATCATCGAATCGGAGGATCAGCGAAAGCCCCTGTCGGACTCGAAGATCGTCAGCATCCTTCAGCGCGAAGGCCTCGTGCTTGCCCGCCGGACCATCGCCAAGTACCGCGAGGAGCTCAAGATTCCGACATCGAACCAGCGCAAGGTCCTCTATTAGCCAGGGCGCCCGCTCTTTGTGGTGCCCAGACGAACCGCCTCCATGCGACTCGTGCTCACCGGCCGTCACGTAGACATCACTCCTGGTATCCGGCGTCTCGTCGATCGAAAGCTTGTCCGGCTCGAACGGCTGCTTGGCAATGCGATCGTCTCGAGTCAGGTCGTGCTGACGCTGGAGAAGAAGCGGCACCTCGCCGACGTCAGCGTCCACGTGCGCGGCGATCACGTCCTCTCGGGCAGGAACGCCGGCATCGCATGGGCCACCGCGCTGACAGGGGCGATTGAGAAGATTCAACACCAGGCCACCAAGTTGAAGGGCAAGTGGGCGGAGCGCAAACGGCGCGGCACGCCTGCAAGGTCAGGCACGGCTGCCACGGACGTGGCGGCAGAAGTGCCTGCTTCAAACGGCCCCCGCATCGTCCGAATGTCCAGCGCGCAGTTCAAACCGATGTCGGTCGAGAGCGCGGCCATGGAACTTGCCGCCAGCGGCGACCCGTTCCTGCTCTTTCGCAACGTCGACACCGACGGCCTGAGCGTGCTGGTGCGCCGCAGCGGTGGCGCCTTCGGACTCGTCGAGCCGGAACGCTAAACGCGTCACATGTCCACTGCGCCGGCCGTCGCCGTCGGCACCCTGCTCGAGCCTGGCACCGACGGCGCCGAGCTCGTGTTCGAGATCCTGGCCGGACGTCAAGGACTCGATCGGCAGGTTCGCAGCCCGCACGTACAGAAAACCGGCCTCGCCGTCGCGGGCTTTCACGAGTACGTGCGGCCTGGGCGCGTCCTGGTGTTCGGCGAGAGTGAAGTGCGATTCCTCGAAAGCCGCGACGCTACGGAGCGTCAGAAGATCGCCGCCGGGCTGCTCTCGCACGACATTCCCTGCATCCTGTCGACCGCCGGCCTTCGGCCGGTGCCGGAGCTCGTCGACGCGTGCCAGCACGCCGGAGTGCCGCTGCTCGTCACACCCACGTCGACGGGGACTGCCATCGCGAAGCTGACCGCCCGCCTCGAGCTGCATCTCGCTGAGCACACCACAGTGCACGGAGTGCTCGTGGACCTGCTGGGACTCGGCGTGCTCATCCTGGGCGAGAGCGGAATCGGCAAGAGTGAGTGCGCCCTCGAGCTCGTCGGCCGCGGCCATCGGCTGGTCGCCGACGATGTGGTCGACGTCCGGCGACGCGCCGAGTCGTTTGTCGACGGCACCGGTCCCGCGAGCACGCGTTTCTTCATGGAAGTACGCGGTCTCGGCCTGATTGACGTGCAGGCGCTCTTTGGAATCTCGGCCGTGTGCACCAGCAAACAGATTGGCCTCGTGGTGCAGCTCCAACGCTGGGACGATCAGCACGAACACGAGCGGCTCGGCATGGACGACGACTGGCACAAGCTCGTGGGAGTGCGCGTGCCGCTGGTGCGGATGCCCGTCGGGCCGGGCAGAAGCGTGGCCACGCTCGTGGAGGTGGCGGCGAGGAACGAGCTGCTGAAGGCCCAGGGCTACCACGCCGCACGTGCACTCGCGGCCCGGCTGGCCGCCCAGGCGCTCGAGTCGACACGGCCCAAGGGAGAGCGAAAGTGACACCGAAGCCGCGCGTTGGGGAGCGCAGCGGCCGGTTCATCGTCCTCACGGGGCTCTCCGGCGCCGGCAAATCGCAGGCGATTCGCGCGCTCGAGGACCTTGGTTATTTCTGCGTCGACAACCTGCCCACCGAGCTCGTGCCCACGCTCGCCGCCTTGTCGCGCCGCGAAGGTGCGGTCCTTCCGAAGGTGGCGATCGTGCTCGACATCCGTGAAGGCGGGTTCCTGCGGACGTTTCCGCGCGTCTGGCGCAAGTTGAAGGCGACGCCGGGCCTCGAGCCAAGGCTTATCTTTCTCGAAGCGAGCCACCACGTCCTGGTCCGGCGATTCAGCGAAACGAGGCGCCCGCACCCCCTGGCGCTCGACCGGCCGGTCGTCGAAGGCATTCGATCCGAGCGGCGGCAGATGCAGAAGATCCGCGCGCTCGCGGACCAGGTCGTCGACACGTCGCATCTCACCGTGCACCAGTTGCGCGAGCAGTTCCAGACCTTCGCTCACACGAGGGCGCGCCTGCAGCCATTGGTGGTGACGCTCCTCAGCTTCGGGTTCAAGCATGGCCTGCCTCTCGACGCCGATATCGTCTTCGATGTTCGCTTTCTGCCGAATCCGCACTTCGTTCCGGCACTGAAGCCGAAGACGGGCCGCGACCCCGCCGTCGTCGCTTTTCTCCGGCAGCAGGCCATCACGGGGGAGTTCCTGGAGAAGCTGACCGATCTGCTGATGTTTCTCATCCCCGAATACGTGAGGGAAGGCAAGGCATACTTGACGATCGCGATTGGATGCACCGGCGGGCGTCATCGTTCCGTGATGATTGCCGAGGCGCTCAAGCCGTCACTCGAAACGCTGCAGGGCGTAAAAGTCCGCGTGCGCCACCGCGATGTGGAGCTGCCGGTATGAGCCAGGACACTGCGGCCACCAACACCGATGCGCCACGCAGCCCGGCTGGCCCCATCTCCTTGCCGGTTGGCGTTGTCGTCGTCACGCACGGGCAACTCGCGGTGGAACTGGTGAACGCTGCTGAAGCGATCGTGGGCGACCTGTCGAACATCGCGTCGGTCTCGATCGGCTGGCACGACGATGTCGACGTCGCCAGGCAGGAGATTGGGGCGGCCGTGGACCGCGTGGCCACGGGCGCTGGAACGCTGATCCTGACGGACATGTTCGGGGGCACGCCGTCGAATCTCGCGGTGACGTTTCTGGCCCCTGCCAGGGTCGAGGTCGTGACCGGTGTGAATCTGCCGATGCTGCTGAAGCTCGCAAACCTGCGCGAGGTCGCCGACCTGCGCGCGGTCGCGCGCACAGTACGGGAGCACGGACAGGGGGCTGTCTGGGTCGCGTCGGACCTGCTGGACGGGCGGTAGTGATGGCCACCATCACGAGAGACGTCTCGATTCCGAACATGCTCGGCCTGCACGCGCGCGCCGCGGCGCGATTCGTCCAGACGGCGAGCCGTTATCGATCCACGGTGCGCGTCTCGCGAGGCGATCGAACGGTGGACGGCAAGAGCATCATGGGCATTCTGCTGCTCGCGGCATCACGGGGAAGCCTCCTGACCATAGCGGCTGAAGGAGTGGATGCAGCGGCCGCCATGGACGAGTTGTGCGCGCTCGTCGCCTCGGGTTTCGGGGAGGATCGCTGATGCGACGCCTGGCAGGCGCGGCGGTCGTTCCTGGGCTCGGAGTCGGACACGCGGTACTGCTGGTCCGGCGCGGACGCGCGTTCCGGGCGCCCGTAGCGCCCGAGCGCGTAGAGGACGAGATCGCGCGAATCGAGCGTGCCCGCGACAGGTGCCGGGACCAGCTCATGGCGATCCGTACCAAGCTGGCGGCCAGCGCCGGCGCGGATCTGGCGGCCCTCTTCGATGCGCAGCTCCTGATGCTGGACGACCCACTGCTCGTCGGACGCGCGATCGCGCTCGTACGCGAAGAGCGCGCCAACGCCGATTGGGCAGTGCAGCGCGCGTTCGAGGAGCTCACCAGGCTCTTCGCGGAGGTGGACGATGCGTACCTGCGAGAGCGCGGCGGCGACGTTGCGGACGTCGTGGGCCGGCTTCGCATGAATCTGCGCGACGAGGCCGGCGGCGGGATCGGCGTCCTGTCGCAGAACGCAGGCCCGATCGTGCTGGTCGCCGATGACCCCCCGCCTTCGGTCACGGCGCAATTGGACTGGAGCCAGGTGGTCGGCCTCGCAATCGACGCCGGCAGCCGGACATCGCACACCGCGATTCTCGCGCGCTCGCTCGGCATTCCCACGGTCGTCGGGCTCGAGCTGGCCACCTCGCTGGTCGTACCGGGGGAGCTCGTCGCGCTCGACGGCACCACAGGCGAGCTGCTCGTGCAGCCGACCGAGGAGGCACTGGCCGAACTGCGTGCCGAAGAGGCCGGGCGGCCGCACGCCGAGGTCGAGTCCCACGGTGCGCGTCACGGCCACGCGGTGACACGAGATGGCGTCCGTGTGCGGCTCGAAGCGAACGTCGATCGGTTCGAAGACGTGGCCGCCGCCAAGCGGGCCGGCGCCAATGGGATCGGGCTCTTTCGATCCGACTTCCTGCTCCTCGGCGGCGCGCTTTCAACCGTCGAGGGCCTCGAGAGCGAGCGGGCGCAGACGATCGCGTATCGTCGGGTCGTCGCCGCGTTCGCGCCAGGGCCGGTCACCATCCGCACTTTCGACCTCGATGAGGCGCAGGCCGACGCGTTTGCGGCATCGCGGCCGGCCCTCCCGGAGATCGAGCGGCATCGTCCACTCGGTGTGCGCGGCATCCGCCTGGGACTGGCGAGGCCGGCGATGCTCGAGACGCAGTTCCGAGCCATTCTCCGCGCCGCGGAAGCGGGAACCGTGCGCATTCTGTTGCCCTTCGTCACGACGCCAGCGGAAGTGGCCGCGGCCCGGGGGCACCTCGAGCGGGCGCGCGAATCGCTGGCGGCCGAAGGCGTGTCGGCGCCCGAGGTGCCGCTCGGCGCGATGATCGAGGTCCCGGCAGCCGCGTTGGCCGCCGACATGCTGGCGGGCTATGCGGACTTCCTCGCGCTCGGCACCAACGATCTAGCGCAATATCTGCTCGCGGCCGACAGGACGGATCCGCGTGTGGCCGGCCTTGGCCAGCCCTTTCATCCCGCCCTGCTGCGCGTGCTGCGGATGCTGCCTCGCCTCGCCAGCAGGCACGGACTCCCGCTCTCGGTCTGCGGCGAGCTGGCGTCGGACCCGATCGTGCTGGCGCTGCTCGTCGGATTCGGCGTGCGCGAGTTCAGCATGACGCCCGCGGCGCTTCCCGCCGCGTGGCGCGTGCTGGAACAGGCGTCCCGCGCAGAACTCGTGTCCGTCGCGCGGCGCGCCGCCACCGATCTGTCGCTCGCCCCGGTCGAATCGTATGTGAAGCACGTGATGGGCGGGGTAGTGACGAAGACGTGAAAGCGACGAACCATCGAACCCGCGAACCAGTTTTGGAGGCGTCAGTGTCCGATATTCCGCGCGTCGAGAAGCCCTGGGGCTATGAGCTGCACTGGGCAAAGACCGATCGTTACGTGGGCAAGATCATCCACATCAAGGCCGGCCACGCGCTTAGTCTGCAATATCACAACCTCAAGGACGAGACGATCATGCTCTGGTCGGGCAAGCTCCTGTTCGAGATTCAGCAGAACGGCGAGCTGACGAAGCACGAGATAGGCCCAGGAGAGCGCTTTCACGTCACACCCGGCACCATTCACCGCATGACGGCAATCGAAGACTCGGACGTGATCGAGGTCTCGACACCGGAGTTGGACGATGTGGTGAGGCTGGAAGATCGATACGGAAGGGGACAGAAGTAGAGCAGACGAAGTGCTAAGTGGAAAGTGCGAAGTGCCAAGTGAAGTGATCAGTGGGAAGTGGAAAGTGGTGGGCAACGCCTATAGCTTCCCACTGACTCACTTCCCACTCCACTTAGCACTTCGCACTCAGCACTTGGCACTTCGTGGGCCGCATGGCCATGCGCCCCTACGCTGGCTAAAACGGGATGTCATCCTCTGACAGCTCCGGGCCGACGTCCATCGGTTCGGGGTGAGGCTGTTCGCTGCGCGCCTGCGAGCGCTGCCCGCCGCCACCCCCGCCGCCGCTCAGCAGGACGATGCGGTCGCCCCGGATTTCCGTGGTGTAGCGTTTGTTGCCGTCCTTGTCGTCCCACTGGCGCGTCTGGAGGCGCCCTTCGACGTAGATCTGCTTGCCCTTCTGCAGGTACTGGTTCAGCGTCTCGGCCTGCTTGCCCCAGAGCACCACGCGGTGCCATTCCGTTTTTTCCTGCCGCTGTCCTTCCTTGTCGTTCCAGGTTTCAGTGGTGGCGAGACTCAGTGTGGCCACGGCGGCCCCGCCTGGCGTGTAGCGCAGCTCGGCGTCGCGCCCGAGATTGCCCACGAGAATAACCTTGTTGACGCTGCCCATCGGCGTACTGTCCTTTCGTTGTCGCCGCGTCCACCGCAGGCGAGCTCGGCGCCCTAGCGGGGCCGCCGGTTGAGACCGTCGAGCCGCTGCTTCGAGAGCATGCCGGCCTGGGTCTCTCCATAGTGCTTGACGGCATACTCGTACGCCGTGCGCGCGCGGTCGGGCTGCGCGAGCCGCTCGTAGGTACTGCCGATCTTGTAATACGCCTCGGGCAGGATGTCGCTCTGCGGGTAGTCGCTGATCACGCGCTCGTAGGCGGCCGCCGCCTCCCGAAACTTGCTGTCGCCGGCCAGCGCCTCGCCGATGTAGTACTGGGCGTCGTCGGCGAGATCGGATTTCGGGAACGTCTTCAAGTAGGTCTCGAACCCGGACACGGCCAGCGACCACTGGCCGGCGGTGTAGTCCGAGTACGCGGTTTCGTAGAGCCGCCGCGGCGTCGTGCCGATCTGGCTGCTGGCCGTGGGGGCCGGCGGTGGTGGCGTGGTGGTCGCGGTACCGGTCGGCGGCGGTCTGTCCGCTCGAGTCGGTCGATCCCGGCGTGACCGTCGGAGCCGGCGGGGCCTGGTGGATCAGTTCGCGCAAGCCGTCCACGTCCTGCGACAGGGAAGTCAGCCGCACGTTCGTCTCATCGAGCTTCTCGCGCAGGACGCGGAGATCGCCCGTCGCCCCATCCACCAGCAGCTTCTGATCGGCAAACCCCTTCCGGGTCGCGGCCCCCTGATCGTCGAGCTTCGTGTTGAGTGCCTTCAGCGTCTCGTTCAGCGCCGACAAGGCGAGCTGCAGGCGTTGGTTCTGCTCCTGCAACATGCGCAGGTCGGCCATCATCTGTTCGTGCTCGCGGTTCGCGGCGCCGAGCGGCGTCACCGCCACCACGAGCGCCACGGCGACGAAGAGGGTCGTCAGGCGTCGCATCGTTCGATCTCCAGCATCTCCGCCGCTACTTCGCCGTGACGACGAAATGAGCACGGCGGTTCTTCGACCAGGCGCCCTCGTCGTGGCCAGGGTCGAACGGGAACTCCTTGCCGTAGCTGACCGTTTTGATGCGGTCCGCCGGAATGCCAAGCGACACCAGATAGGTGCGCGCCGACACGGCTCGCCGCTCTCCGAGGGCAAGGTTGTATTCGGCAGTGCCTCGCTCGTCGCAGTGGCCTTCGACGGTGACCTGCCACGACGGATACTTCTTCAGCACCTCGGCATTGGCCTGCAGCACCTGCTGTCCGGGGGCGTCGACCTCGTTCGAGTCGAGACCAAAAAATACCGCCTTGAGCGGCGAGTCACGGTTCAGGTCGTCGAGCGACTTCGAGCCGATCGCGTCGTCGGTGACTGGCTCGGCCGGCACCGGTGCGGCCTCGGGCGATGGCTCGGGCGGTGCGGGTGGGCGGGCCTCGGTCGGCGGAGGCGGCGGCATTGGCCGCGCGACCGGCGGCTGCTTCTTCTTGCAGGCGCCGGCCGTCAGGGCCAGCACCACGAGCACGGCGAGCGCGGCGGGATGGGCCGCGAGGCGGGAAGTCATCGTTGGTCGCTCCTCAGTTGCGAAAGATCCGCTGGTCGTCAGTGCGACCAGTCGGGAGTGAAATTGTTGCCGACCCGGGTGATCTGCCGCAGGCCCTTGCCGTCGCGGCCGACCGTGAATATCTGCACCTTGCCGGCCCGCGTCGACGTGAACGCGATGTGCCGGCCGTTTGGCGCGTATGCAGGGCTTTCGTTGCTTCCCTCGCCGAACGTAATCTGCCGCGTGACGCCCTCGGCGAAGTCGTAGATCTTGATATCGTACCCCGGTCCGGTGCGACAGACGAACGCCAGTTCGTTGAATGGCGCCGGCGACCAGGTGGCGCGATCGCAGTAGCTGTCCTGAGAGATGCGCCGCAGGTTGAGGCCGTCCGAACCCACCACGTAGATCGCAGGCGACCCCGAACGATCCGACGTCAGTGCAATCTGCGCGCCCGTCGGCGACCAGGTCGGCGTGGTATCGATGGCCGGGTTGTTCGTCAATCGTCGCACGTTGCTGCCATCGCGGTTCATGACGTACAGCTCGGAATTGCCGTCGCGGCTGGACGTGAACGCGATCTTGGTCCCGTCGGGCGACCATGCAGGCAGCCAATTCTGCGTACCCGAGGTCGTCGGCTCGAGGCGCTTCCCTTCATAGATCATCGAGATGAACAGGGTAGGGAAGCCGCGCGCGTAGGACGTGTAGGCAATCGACTTTCCGTCGGGCGACCACGTGGGAGTGATGTTCAGCGCGCGGTTCACGGTGATCCGCCGCTGGTTCGCCCCGTCGTAGTCGCCGATGTAGATTTCCTTGACGTCGCGGTTCTCCACCGTGCCCGTCACCTTTTCGCGGTCGCGATCGGACGAGAACGTGAGCTTCGTCCGCGCGACGCCGTTCAGCGCGCGCTGCTGCTTGTGGACTTCGTCGGCGATCGTGTGCGCATACACTCGGGGATTTGCGGCCGAGCCCGAGTACTCGCGCGCAAAGACGGCCAGCCGCGACCGCACGTTGAACAGGCGGACCTGGATCTTGAGGCCGCTGCCGTCGCGCTGGACCGATCCAATCGCGAGGCCGTCGGCGCCGAGCTCGCGCCAGCGATCAAACGGCACGTCGTCGACCGACCGCGCGACGGGGATCGAGCCGTACGTGTCCCGCGGAATCATGTAGAACTCGCGCTCGAAGTCGAGATCGTCCCATAGCACCTGACCGAGTGTCTTGGCCGCCGCCTGCGTCTCGGCGTCACGCGACAACGCGATGAAGTCGGGCACGGCGTACTTCGGCGGCGCCCCGGGATCGAGCGGATTGATGGTGAGGCCAATCTCGCTCTGCTGTGGCGCCGGCGGTCCCTGCGGCGGCGGCGCGCTCGGGGGATTCTGGAAGGCGGCTGCGCTAGTACCCAGGATCGCAGCGGCCAGTAAGACTGTGAGTCGGATTGGTCGCATCAGGGCGCGGTCTGGAAGTTGAGGTGGACGGTGAGGGTTGGCTCCGAAAAAGCGCCGGGAAGCGCCGGAAGCTGCCTCGTAAGGAGGAGCGAACGTTGCGCCGATTGATCCAGCGCGAAATACCCGCTCGTCTTTTCGAGCTCGATATTCGTGAGACGGCCATCACGCTGGATCGTGAACTTCATCATCGGTGGCGCCTTGGATGTTCTGTCTCCCGTTCCAGTTCTGCTGAATCAATTGGATCATGGTCGCGAGATATTCGGGGCAGCAAAAGTTTTGGACGTCGAGGTAGCCGCTCGTGCCGCCTCCGCCCGTGGACAGGCCGAAGCCGATGGTTTTCGAGGCCGTCTCGACCCGGGCATCTCCCTGCGTTGCTTCGGCCGCTTTTGCCACGGTGCGGCCGTGGGCATCCTTCGGAGCCGACTTTTGGGTCGGCTTCGGCGGAATCTTCGCCTGCTTGGTCGGCAGTGCCATTTCTGCCGGCTTCGGCGCCGGCGGCGCAATCGGTGCTGGCTTCTCGGCAGCCTTGACCGCCTCAGCGGCGCGGCCGGCTATGGGCGTCATGCCGCCGCTGCGCGGCCCGGGCACCCCACCAAGGCTGATCGACATGACCGTCGCCGGCGGCGCCTCCAGCGACGGACGCGGCGCCACCACGATCGCCACGGCAATAACCGCGTGAATCACGATCGACAGCACGAACATATTGCGCAAGCCCTCCGGCTCGCGCGCGCGGTCGATCAGAATCGGTGAAACAGCGTCCATCAGCGTTCGCCGGGCAGCTTGGCGACGATGCCGACTTTTTCGACGCCGGCGGCCTTGAGCTTGTCCATCACGTCCATCAGATCCTGCAGCTGCACGCCGCCGTCGCCCCGCAAATACACTTCCTTCGTCGAGTGCGTGAGAAGCGCCTGCCGCACGCGCTCATCGAGGATGTCGATCCGAATCGGATCGTCTCCAAGGTACACGACTCGCGACGTCCGGTACGACAACGGCACGTTCACGAAGATCCGCTCGCTCGCCATCGGCGCCTGACGCCGCGCCACGGGCAGATTCACGTCGAAGCCCTGCTGCATCATCGGTGTCGCCACCATGAAGATGATGAGCAGCACCAGCATCACGTCCACCAGCGGGACGACGTTGATCTCGGCCAGCACCGTCGACACGCGCCGCGTGCGTCCTCGGCGTACGCCTTCTCCGGATTCGAGCGGCTGAAGCTTCGGCATAACCTGGTCAGCTGAAGTTCCGCTCCGAGATGTTGAGGAACTCCATCGAGAAATCGTCCATCTCTGAAGCCAGAATCTTCACCCGCGACGCCAGGTGGTTGTAGAAGTAGACCGCCGGAATCGCCGCGAACAGGCCCGCCGCCGTGGCGATGAGGGCGTCGGCGATGCCCGGTGCCACGATGGCCAGGTTCGTCGAGCCGGTCTGGCCGATGCCCTGAAAGGCCGCCATGATGCCCCACACCGTGCCGAACAGGCCGATGTACGGCGTGATGCTCGCCGTCGTCGCCAGAAACGCCACCCGGCTTTCCAGTCTGTTGACCTCAACGCCAGCCGCCCGCAGGAGCGCCCGATCGAGGGCCGGGAGGCTTCGAAGAGTAGGACGAGTGGCTGCGCCACCCGGACTTGCGCCGGGCGTCTGGCGCAGTTGTGTGTTCAGCTCCGCGTAGCCGGCCTGAAAAATTCCGACGAGCGGGCTCTCAGCCAGGTTCTTGCAAACGGCGTGGACCTCCGAGAACTTGCTGCTGCGCCGGAACACATCCAGGAAACGCGGACGACTGGCGCTCTGCGCGATTGAGCGCCCACAACTTGTAAAGGATGATGCCCCAGGAAGCGACGGAGAAGAGAATCAGAATCAACAGGACCAGTTTGGGAACCGGGCCTTGCGGGATGAGCGAGATGAGATCCTGGCCCCTCGACGGGCCGGATTCAGCCGCACCCTGCACCTGGAGTGCAAGCACGTACATGCCGAGCAAGCGCAACAAACCCTCCGCCGCATAAGTTGTGCGCCGCTGGGACAGCGCGGTAGTCCTCTAGGCTAACACCTCGGCAGGAACGCTTCAAGGGTATGCTACGATGAGAGTTGCGGCGTTTTCATTCGACGCGCGCGACTTCCTGCCCGCCTCTCGGAACATCCATGCTGCGCTTTCTGAGCATCCAGCATCTCGCGGTCATCGAGAGCGTCGACATCGATTTCGAGACGGGGCTCAACATCCTGACGGGTGAAACCGGCGCTGGAAAGTCGATTCTGGTCGAAGCCGTGGGCCTGCTGCTCGGCGCGCGGGCGTCGAGCGAGTTGGTGCGCACCGGAGAAGAGGTCGCGACGATACAAGCCATCTTCGACAGCGGCGACGACGAGATCATCGTGCGACGCGAGATCACGGCGGCAGGCCGCAGCCGCGCCTTTGTCAACGGCGCGCTCGCCACCGCCGGAGCGCTGAAGGATTTGGCATCCCGCCTGATTGAAATGCACGGACAGCATGAGCACCAGGGACTTCTCGCGCCCGAGAGTCACCTCGATCTGCTCGACGCGTATGCCGGGCTCGAACCCCTGCGGGAAGAGGTCGCGGCGTGTCATCAGCGCATGGGGGCGTTACGTGCCGAGCGTGAGACGCTGCGCCTCGACGAGCGTCAGAAGCTGGCGCGCGTAGATCTCCTCACGTTTCAGCGCGACGAGATTGTGAAGGCGGCACCGCGTGCCGGAGAGGACGCCGCGCTCGACGCCGAGCGCCAGGTGTTGGCCAACGCGGAGCGCCTGGTGCAACTGAGCGGGGAGGCGTACCAGTCGCTCTATGAACAGGACGCTGCGGTGCTGAGCGGCCTGGCGGCTGTCTGGCGAAAAGTCAGCGACCTGGCATCGCTCGATCCGCGCGCCGCTTCGTACCTGGAGGCGCGGAACCCCATCCAGTCCCAACTGGAGGATCTCGCCTTCTTTCTTCGCGACTATGCCGACGGCATCGACACGTCGCCCGGGCGCCTGCAGGAGGTGGAGGACCGCCTCGCGGTTCTGGATCGCCTCAAGCGGAAGCACGGTCCGGCACTCGACGATGTGATCGCGCACGCCGAGGCGTGCACAAACGAGCTCGCCGTGCTCGCCTCGTCGGATGAGCGTCGGTCTGAAGTCGAGCAGGCGCTCGGCCGCGCCGAGGCCGACTACCGCCTGGCGGCCGACCGGCTTTCAGGCAAGCGGCACGACGCGGCGCCCCGATTCAGCGCGGAGCTGGTCAAGGTTGCCTCCGGTCTCGCGATGGATCGGCTGCGATTCGAGGTGCGCTTCGACGATCCGCTGCCCCGGGAGCAATGGGGGCCCAAAGGACTCGACAAAGCAGAGTTCTTTGTGTCGCCAAATCCAGGCGAGGACCTGCGGCCCCTCGCCCGCATCGTCTCGGGCGGTGAGCTGTCGAGACTGATGCTGGCCATCAAGACTGTCACCGCGCAGAAGGGCAGAGGCGACACGCTCATCTTCGACGAAGTGGACGCCGGAATCGGCGGCCATACGGCGGACGTGGTCGGCCGCCGGCTGCAGGCGCTCGGCGCGGACTACCAGGTGCTTTGCATCACTCACCTCCCGCAGATTGCCGCTCATGGAGACGTCCATTTCCTCATCGCGAAGTCCGTTCGCTCAGGACGCACGGTGACCAACGTCGCGCGCCTCTCCGACACGGCACGCCAACAGGAACTCGCCCGGATGATTGCCGGCCAGTCGCTCTCGGCCGGCGTCGTCGCGAGCGCGGGGGAGATGCTGGCGTCCAGAGCCCGGCCTGAGTCGAGCGCAGGGTCGTCTCGAGCCCAGTCGAGAGACGACAGGCTCATCCCTCGGCCCGCTCAGGATGCCCCTGAGCCTAGTCGAAAGGTCAGGGCAAACGAGCCAGTTGAAGGGGCGAAAGGCGAATCAAAACCGAAAGGCGAAAGCGAAAGACGCCAGGCGAAAGGTCGCAGGTGAGCCGGAAATACCTGATCGAGACGTACGGCTGTCAGATGAACTACCACGATTCCGAGCAGATGGCGGGCCTGCTCGAATCGGCCGGGTACGACCGGACAGACGACGAGCGCGACGCGGATGTCGTCGTGATCAACACCTGCAGTGTGCGCGAACGCGCGGAGGACAAGCTCTACACGCGGCTCGGCGAACTGCGGGTGCTGTCGGAGGAAACCGGGCGCAACCCAATCGTCGCCGTCGCCGGCTGCGTCGCGCAACAGGAAGGGTCGCGCCTCTCGGTCCGATCGCCGATGGTCGACGTCGTCGTTGGCACGCGCCGGACGAGGATGTTGCCCGTCCTGATCGACCAGGCCATCGCGACGCGCCGCACGCAGTTCGATCTCGGCGCGCACGACAACGTTGCGTTTCCGTTTGGCCTCACTCGCCGCGACGATCCGGTCCGCGCGTGGATCACGATCATCGAGGGCTGCAACGAGTACCTGCAGCTTCTGCGTCGTGCCGTACACACGCGGACACGAGCGCATGCGGGCCAAGGCCGAGATCCTCGCCGAAGCGGGCGAGGCCGCGGCACGCGGCTTGAAGGAAGTGCAGCTCCTGGGGCAAATCGTCAACCACTATCAGGCGCCGGACGATGCCGCCTGCGACTTCGGCGGGCTCCTCGAGGCCGTCCATGCCGTCCCGGGCATCGAGCGCATCCGGTTCGCCAGCCCGCACCCGCGGCATGTCACGGATCGCCTGCTCCGCGTGATCGCGGATCTTCCGAAGGTGTGCAAGCACCTGCACCTGCCGGTTCAATCCGGATCTTCTCGTGTGCTGCGGGCGATGCGACGGCGCTACACTCGGGAGTCGTACCTCGATCTCGTCGCCCGCGTACGCGCCGAGGTGCCGGGCATCGCGATCTCGACCGACATGATCGTCGGGTTTCCGGGTGAGACGGCAGAGGATTTCGACGCCACGCTGTCACTGGCGGCGACCGTGCGGTATCACAGCATGTACTCGTTCAAATACTCGGAACGGCCGAACACGCTGGCCGCGAAGCGCTATGTGGACGATGTGACCGACGAGGAAAAGACGCGCCGCATCGTGGCGCTCCAGCAGCTCCAGCGCGACGTCCAACTGGCGCTGCACCAGGAGATGGTGGGCCGCACAACAGACGTCCTCCTCGACGCGACCAGCCGCCGGCGCCCATGGGAGCTGTCTGGGCGCACCAGCGGCAATACGGTCGTGAACGTTCCCGGCGACGCGCAATGGATTGGTCGGCTCGTGCCGGTCACGATCCGGCGCGCCGGACCGAACAGCGTGTGGGGCGAGACCGCGCCGCCCGCGCCATCAGCATGTTGAACGAAGACAGGCGAGTGTAGTCATGCAGATCGAAATGACCATCAAGGGCCTCATGGTCGATCCCGTCACCAACATGCCCATCATCATTCTGCGCGATGAAGGGGGACAGCGGGTGCTGCCCATCTGGGTCGGGATGTACGAGGCAAACGCTATCGCGCTCCAGATCGAGAACGTCGCCCCTCAGCGGCCGATGACGCACGATCTGCTCCGAGACGTCATTCAGACGCTCGACGGTGCGGTGCAAAAGATCGTCGTGTGCGATCTCAAGGACAGCACCTTCTATGCGCTGATCCACCTGCTGGTCCGCGGCGAGCCGGTGACGGTCGACGCGCGTCCCAGCGATGCGATTGCCCTGGCGTTGCGCACCCGCGCGCCGATCTACGTCGAGGAGTCGGTCATCGACAACGCGAAGACGCTCGAGTCCACGCCGGATCGGGCCGACACGGAGCGGCTCCAGAAGTGGCTCGAGAGCCTGGATGCGGACGATTTGGGCAAGTACAAGATGTGAGGTGTCATCGACCGCAAATCTGTGCAATCATGCCTCCCGACCACACATGATCGTTGCCATCGCGAATCAAAAAGGCGGAGTCGGCAAAACCACCACCGCGATCAACCTCGCCGCCGCCATGGCCCTCCGGGGCCGCACCACGCTTCTGATAGATCTCGATCCTCAAGCCAACAGCACGATGTCGTTTCTCGACATGCGGCAAGTCACACGCAGCATGTACGACGTCATCGCCGAGCCGGACGGACGCATCGAGGACGTGATGGTCGCCTCTTCAGTGGCGAACCTGCACGTTGCGCCGGCCCGCATCGCCCTGGCGAAGCTCGAAGCGCGGCTGGTGGGGGAGCTCGACTCGCACTTCCGCCTGAAGGATCGCATCGACGCCGTCCGTTCCAGGTTCGAGGCCATTGTCATCGACTGCCCGCCGGCGCTCGGGCTCATGACCGTGAATGCCCTGGTCGCCTCGTCTCACCTTCTGATCCCGATCCAGTCGTCGTATTTCGCGTTGGAAGGGACCGACGACCTCCTGGAGACCATCGAAAAAGTGCGTGCCCGCGCGAATCCCGGTCTGCAGATCCTTGGCGTCGTGATCACCATGCACGATCGGCGCACCTCGTTGGCGCGCGACATTCGCGAGCAGATCACGCAAGTGTTCGGCACCAAGGTCTTCAAAACGACGATCTCGAAAAGCGTTCGGCTCGAAGAGAGCCCCGCGTACAAGGAATCCATTTTCACGTTTGCGCCGGACTCGACCGGCGCAAGCGAGTACTACATGCTGTGTGAAGAGGTGATTGATCGTGCCTAAGCGAGGGCTGCCCGAAACGATCCGCATGCGACATGACGCGCATTACGTCGAGACCCTCACCGCTCCTGGCGGTGTGGCGGTGGGGCGCATGGTGCCCATCGATCTCATCGACCCGAACCCGAACCAGCCGCGCCAGGTCATGGGCGACCTGTCGGAGCTGATGGCCTCGATTGCCGAGAAGGGCATCATTGAGCCGCTCGTGCTTCGGCAGCGGGGCGACCGGTACCAGATAGTCGCGGGCGAGCGCCGTTACCAGGCCGCGGTCCAGGTCGGGCTGAAGGAGCTGCCAGGTGTTATTCGCGAGGGCGATGACAACGAAGTGCTGGAGCTCGCGCTGGTCGAAAACCTCCAACGCAAAGACCTGACGCCCTTCGAGGAATCCGAGGCGATGTCCGTGCTGTCGCACCGCTGCGCGTACACGCACGAGATGCTTGCGAAGAAGCTGGGGAAGTCCCGGGTGGCCGTAACGGAGTCATTGGCGCTCCAAGGGATGCCCGATGAGATCAAAAACCTTTGTCGGCTGGCAGACATTAACGCTAAGTCGTTGCTACTACAGGTAGTTAGGCAGGGAGATCCGCAGAAAATGGCCGCATTGGTCGAGCGGATCGCCGGCCAGGGCGGCGCCACACGCGAGACCCTGCGAAAAGCCACCGCAAAACCAAAGGCCGGTCGGCCCAAAGGCTTCGTATTCAGCTATCGGCCGCAGAGTAAGGCCTTCAATCTGAAATTGAGCTTCACGAAGGGCAAGGCCGAGCGCAATGACGTGATCGCCGCCCTCGAGGCGATCCTCGAGGAGCTCCGCAGCGGCGATTAGGGAATTCGGAGCCCAGGCCACGGCTACGGGCGTGGCTCTGGGCTTCAGACTCCAGACTACGGGCTTCAGACTCCAGCTCTAGACTCCAGGTCTCAGAACTTTAGATTCACGCCCAGACCCCGTTCACGGGAAGAACGCGACGCCAAACAGAGACCGGTGGCGACGCGTGTGTCACCGGATGCCCGGCAATCCCAAGTTGACTACGTTACGCGCGGGGCCCCTGAAGCCTGGAGCCCTAAGCCCAGAGCCCTGGTTCCACACCAGACCCAGTTCACGGGCGAAGACGCGCCGCCAAACGGGGGCCGGTGGCGACGCGTGTGTCACCCGATGCCCGGTGAGCCTGACCACGCTTACGCACGGCTCTTCAATGGAGCCCGGAGCCCTGAAAGCGGAGCACCCAGCGCGCGAAAATGAGCCCAGTCCTACCGTCAAGTTTACATAACACTTGTTATCAGACTCAGTGTGAATGGGTAGAGAAAGGGGCCTGTTGAAGGTTTGTGGGCGTCAGAATGGGACGGCTGCCCTAGCCAAAATCGCGAGAATTGAAGGGCAGTTTGCGCACCCGGTTCGTGCCGACACGCGCGCCCGGTTTGGCGGTTGCGCCCTCGATCCTTCGGGAGTCCCGCGGTCGTGTCGAGAGACGTGGCCGAGGGCAGGCTCGTGCGGCGTTTAGACGGACCAGAGGCGTGCGTCGAAATCCGCCCCGGGGACCCGGACGTCGAGCGGATGGTGCGCGGGATACTGCTCGAGCGCTTGGCCATCCTGCAGCAGGCTGACGAAGAAGCTCAGCGGATCCCCAGGATGAACGCCCAAATCGGCCAGTGGGATGCCGACCTCGAGGATCTGCGTCGCTGCCCCCGCGGGACGGGCCAATGACTTCACCTGCCAATCCCCGAGGCCTCGGCGCTCCCACAGCGCGACATGACACCCATCCGGTCCTTCCTGGGTGACGGCGACCCGGTGATTGGCGGGCTTGAAGAAGCTCAGCCGAATCTCGCCCTTGTCCACCAGGACGTCCTGCGCGCGGCGCGCGAGGTCGACGCGGACGAAAAACGTCTCTGCACTGAAGCCATACCGGATAGCCGTGACCAGCGGCCGCCGGGTCGGCGCGATCTGGTGCATCGACCCGGCCGCCGCGGACAGCTCCAGCTCGCCAGCGCCAACCCACTCGAAGTAGCTGGTCACCTCGCCGTCCAGCGTCGGCTGGAGCAGCCCGACCGGATCGTGTGCCATGGTTCGGGGCGGCTCGGTCGTGATGTTCGTCACGTACAGCTCTTCGGGGACCGGCTTGTCCAGGCTGCGATAGACATTGCGGAGATGCCGCCGGAACAGATCGTCGAACTGCAGATCGTGCTCGGACGAGTGGTCGTCGCCGTACCACCAGAACCAATCCGATCCTTCCGCGATATACAGTTCCTCGCGCGCCCGCAGCAGCCCATCGGGTGTCACGGCCGCGCCGGGGGCGTCCAATGCCTGGCGCGCGTCCGCGAGCTGACCCCAGGCCCGATGGTCATCCGGGTGCCCGATCCAGATATAGAAGTCGCCGTTGATCCACGATCCGGGGAAAACGCCGGTCAGGGGCGTCGCGGGCATCTGGACCGCCTCGCTCATCGTCACCGTCTTGATCTCCGGATGCGCCGCGAGCGTCCGGTAGAGCGCACGGAGAAACGGCCGGCCCTGGCCTTCGAAGTGTTCCCAGGCGTTTTCGCCGTCAAGGATGACGGGAATCACGGCTTCCCCGCCCCCCGTGCGCGCCGAGTAGCGGCGCCCCGCCTCGACCAGCCGACCGACGAAATCGTTGGCGGCTTCCGTCGCGCCCCAAGTCGCATACGTGAATCCGATCAGATCGGACAGGACGTGATCCCGGAAGAGACACGTGATTTCTCCGCCGCCCACGCGGACCAGATACGGGCGATAGAGCGCCTCGGGCTGCTGAAGATGGCCATACCCGTCGCGCGCCAGACCGACGCCCAGCGTGCGGGCGAGGATCATCTCGTCGGTCGCCATCCACCGGAAGCCAGCCGCCGAGGCCAGCGGCACCATCGCGTCGGACACCGAGCCTTCCGAAGGCCACAGCCCCACGGGACGGACGCCAAACGTGCGCTCGTGCGAGGCAACGGCCTTGTCGAGCTGTGCCCGCGCATCCTCGGGATGCCGAAATCGCTGGCGCGGCATCCGTGACTGCGGGTGCGTCCGCAGATAGACGTCCGTGTCGCACAGAAGCGGCAGGATCGGGTGGTAAAACGGCGAGGCGGACAGTTCCACCTGTCCTCGAGCCGCGGCCGCACGATATTCCGGCACGACCGCTCGAAGGACCGCGAGCTCGACCTCGCGGAGCAGAACCTTGTCATCCTCACTGAACCCGCGCCCTTTGGCGATGAGCGCGGCGATCCGCGCATCGGATTCCACGAAGAACGGATCGACCCAGACGAGCTTCTGCCAGACCTGCAGGTCGCGAAAATCGGCGTTCGTAAACGTACGCAGCGCGCCGCCGTTCAGGTTTGCCTGGTCGCGTCGTCGCAGCAGCTCGGCATAGCGCGGGGCCGTTTCGATCATCCGCGCGCGCTGCGCGTGGAAGAAGTTCGTCAGCACGAAGCGCTTGTCGTCGTCCGAGAGGTCCGCGGCAGGTTTCAGGCTCAGCTCGAGGCTACGGTCACGGGCCCGATCCTCCGCAAAGGCCTCGAGCTGCACGACAAGCGACGGCACAAGGTTGAACGTGAGCCGGATGGTCGGAAACTCGCGAAGCAGCGCGACCATCCCGTAGTAATCCTTGAGCCCGTGCAGTCGAGCCCAGGGCAGGATGTGCTCACCCGTCACCAGGTCCTGATAGAACGGCTGGTGCATGTGCCAGAGAATCGCGACCTTCGTCATGTCGTGGGTGCGTGAGATATGGCCGGAAGCGCGGTCGAGCCGGTGTGATAGGCTCGACACCGGAGACGCGCCAGAGACTGATGTTCCGGATTATCGATCGCTATATTATCCGTGAACTCATCCTCCCCTTCCTCCTGGGGCTCGTCGTCTTCACGTTCCTCCTGATGATCCAGCCGCTCGCGGACTACAGCGAGCAGCTCATCTCCAAAGGCGTCTCCTGGCAGATTGTCGGGCGGGTGCTGGCGACGCTCGTCCCGCAAGCGATGGCCGTCACGATCCCGATGTCGGTGCTCGTGGGTCTCCTCATCGGCCTCGGCAGACTGTCGGCGGACCGCGAATCCGTTGCATTTCAGGCGTGCGGCATCAGTATCTTCCGCCTGCTGCGGCCGGTGATGATCTACGCGCTGCTTTCGTGGGCCGTGACGTCGTGGGTGATGTTCGACGCCGTCCCGGCCGCGAACCAGGCGTTTCGCGAAATCGTCTATGGCGTCATCACCCAGCGGGTCGAGACCGAGATCAAGCCCCGCGTCTTTTTCGAGGACTTCCCCAATCGTGTCCTCTACGTCGGCGACACAGGACCCGGCGGCACGTGGCGCGACGTGTTCCTGGCCGACACGTCCCGCCCGGACGAGCCTACCGTCTTCACCGCCGCCGCTGGCCGCCTGGTCATCAACCGGGACAAGCGCACGGTCGATCTCGTGCTGCACAGCGGATCGCGCCATACGGCGAGCTTGAAGGACCCGTCGAAATACGAGGTCGCCGAGTTCGCCGAGCTCATTCTCGGCCTCGATCCCGACAGCGTGTTCCGGATGACTGAGATCCTGAAGGGCGACAACGAAATGACGATCCCGGAGCTGAGGGCTCGCGCCGCCGAGCTCCGCGCGAAGGGACTGTCGTCACACGGTCCCCTCATGGCGCTTCACCGCAAGTTCTCCCTGCCGGTCGCCTGTCTCGTCTTTGGCGTGATCGGTCTGGCGCTCGGGCTTCAGCAGGCGCGCGGCGGCAAGCTGGCCGCCTTCGTGCCCGGCATTGCCGTGATCTTCACCTACTACATCCTCGAGTATCAGGGCCGGCAGATGGCCAAGGGGCAGATCGTCCCGGCGTGGCTGGCGGTCTGGTCGCCCGATCTCATCCTCGGCGCGGCCGGCGTGGCGCTGCTCTTCTGGCGCGCGCGCTCCTCTGACAGGCCGCTGCGCATTTCGATTCCGGAGAGCTGGCAATTCTGGCGGCGGGCTCCGGCGGGCGAGACCGCGGTGGCACCCGCGGGAGTTGTCTCCCCCGCCGCGCGTGGTCAAGGGGTGGTGATCGTGCTTCGCGTGCCGCACCTGAACCTGCCCTCGTTCCGGTTGCTCGACGGCTACGTGACGCGGCTGGCGCTGAAGGTCTCGGCGCTCACTTTCATCGGGCTCCTGGGGATCTTCTACATCTCGACGTTCATCGATATGTCGGACAAGCTGTTCAAGGGGCAGACGACCGCGGCCACGCTTGGACAGTTCTTCTACTACCAGACGCCGCAGTTCGTCTTCTTCATCATTCCGCTGACCATCCTCATCGCGGGAATGGTGACCATCGGCATCCTGACGAAGAACAGCGAGATTGTCGTGATGCAGGCGTGCGGCATCAGCCTGTATCGCGTGGCCGTGCCGCTGGTCGCCGTCGCGGCGCTCGCCAGCGGCGTGATGTTCCTGGTACAGGATCGCGTGCTCCCCTATTCCAACCGCCGCGCATCGGAGCTGAAGCACATCATCCGGGGCGGCGCTCCGCGCACGTTCGATGTCGTGAACAGAAAGTGGCTCGTCGCCCGCAACGGCAGTGTCTACAACTACACGTTCTACGACCAGCGCCGGCAGGAGTTGAACGGTCTCTCGATTCTCGACTTCAATACCGCCGGAGGGAGCCTCGTGCGGCGGGTCTACGTCGGCAGCGCCGCGTTCGACCCGAAAACGAGGCAGATTTGGCGCTCGACCGACGGCTGGGTGAGAGAGTTCACAAACGGCACCGAGCTCAAGGCATTCGTGACCTTCCCATCTCGCGACTTGACGCTGGAGGGGCCGACGTACTTCGCCACGGAATCGCCTGACGCGGATCGGATGTCCTACGCCCAGCTCAAACGCTACATCGGCGACCTGGCCGCCAGCGGGGTGAACGTCGTGCCACAGACCGTGCTGCTCTACCGCAAACTGTCGTTTCCGTTCGTCACGCTCATCATGACGCTCATCGCCGTGCCGTTCGCGGTCACGACGGGCCGCCGCGGAGCCTTGTACGGCATCGCAGCCGGCATCTCGATCGCGGTCGTCTACTGGATTGCGATCAACACGTTCACGGCGATCGGGAGCGCCGGGATGCTGCCGCCCGTCCTCGCCGCGTGGGCGCCGAATGTCTTGTTCGGCGCAGGTGCCGCGTACCTGCTGCTGACGGTTCGGACGTGAGAGTCGAACGGCGCACGCGGGCCTGAAGGCCCGCCGCCACAACGGTCCTCTTCGAGTTCTCGACTCTCTTCTCGTGTTCTCGGTTTTGCGATTTCTTCTTGCCGTTCATCGGCCCGGCGGCAGCGTGATCTGCCAGCGGATGGAATCCAGCCATGTCTCCCCGGCCGTACCCGGCGCCGTGTTGACGGTATCGACGACGAAGAGGAGCGAGTCGGCGCGCTCAAGATGCATCCGCCGGCCGGAGGCGGACTCGATCGCAGTCATCTCGCTTATGGGCACGACGATGTCGGTCGGGACCGTGTCGATGTACACGGAACGCTGCCAGCGCCTGCCGCCGCCTCGCGGGATGCGAAGCTGCACCGACAGTCGCATCGGGCGCGAGGCGCGCGCGCGAAAGGCAAGTTGTGAATAGGAGCGCAGCGCGCGCCCCTTGATGCGGGTGACGAGCGCCACATACTGACTCGCGCGCGGGCCGGGTGCCAGGCGCCAGGCGAAGTGGAGGGGCTTGTGAAATATTGGATCAAGCGGCGGCGCCGCGGCGCCGACGGCTCCTACGCTCTGGGCATGCCGTTCAATCCGCCATCCGGGCACGCCAGCCGCGTCGTCGAGCGGCCGCTCTCGAATCACACGAGGTACCGCCGGCGGCCCGGCTCTCGCCGCGCCGCGCGTGATGTAGATCGGGTTGCCGACAATCCATGGCACGCGCGGGGATCCGGGCGCGCTGTCGATGTCGACCTCGACGCGGTACGTCGCCGCCCCGTCCCGCTCCGCGTGGACCACGGCAATGCGGCTGTCGGAAGACTGTGTCAGGACGCGGCCGTTCTTCAGGATGGCAATCGTGGCACCCGTCACGGGCGGCGCGAGCGTCGCGGTGAGCGTGACGGCGCCGGCATCCGCCACTTCCCCGCCCATCTGGGTCGTGCCACCGCGCGACGACGCGGAGAACGCGAGACGGGCGGGTCCCGCGACCGCGTCGATCACCGTGTAGACGCGTCCCGCGCGGATCGCATCGAGCACGGCGCCCGCATCTGCAACCGCCGACGATGCCGTGCGTCCAATCGGGCGGTCGACAACAGTCCGTACGGCAAACGATTCGAAGGCGGCCTCATAGGACGGCAGGGCGAGCGATCGTTCGTCGCCCGTCGGTTCCCAGGCGCCGCCGAGCGACATGCGGGCGTGCGCGTCGTGGCCGGCGATCCCCACCACCCGCCGCCGCTTCAACAGCGCGTCCCATCGCTCCAGCGATGACGTCGGCCGGTCGAACAGCGACACGATCGCTTCCGGCCTGCGAAACCAGTACCCGAGAAGCGCCCGCGCCAGGGAACTGCGCGGCTCGTCTCGCCACTGGCTGTCGGCGTTCAGCCACTCGAGGCCGTCGATTTCGCTTCGCCACGCGCGCCAGCGCAGTTCGGGCTTCGGCGAATCGGGATGCGCGGCGATCCCGAATCCTCCGAGGCGGCGCACATCCTCCACCACGTCGCGGGGCTCGCCGGCGAGACGATAGGGTGCGCGCGCAAGGCCGAGCGCGACGTAGTGCCCACCGGTCGTGCTGATTTCGACCGCGTCGATGACGAGCACGCCGTCGACGTACCGCGGCGGGTCGGGCGCCCGCGTGGCATCGCCGTGATCGGTGAGCACGACGAAATCGAGGCCGGCCCGCCGGGCCGCGATCGCCACGTCGTCTGGTGTGCCGGTGCCGTCGGACCGGTGCGTGTGCACGTGCACGGCGCCGCGAAGCGTGGTGGGGTCGGCAGGGACTGTGAGGTGGCGGGTCGCTGGCGGGAGGCTGAGCCATATGCCACCGACGGCTCCTGTCGCGATCAGCAGGAGCACGAATCGAACGCGTGTCACGGGCGCGGATGATAGCGGTCGTACACGGCGCGCAGCCGGGCCTGGAGCACGTGCGTGTAGATCTGTGTGGTGGACAGATCGGAGTGGCCCAGCATGACCTGGATCGCGCGCAGGTCTGCCCCGCGCTCGAGCAGGTGCGTGGCAAACGAGTGTCGCAGCACGTGCGGACTCAGGCGCGCGCCCACGCCGGCCTGGACGCCGTACCCTTTGAGCACCTTCCACACGCCCATGCGGGTCAGGGCGTCGCCGCCGCGCGCGTTCACGAAGAGCCGTGCTGAGGTCCGCTTCCCGAGGAGCCCCGGCCGGCCGTCGCGCAGGTAGCGTGAAAGCCACCCGACCGCCTCGTCGCCGACAGGCACCAGCCGCTCCTTGCTGCCCTTTCCCCGCGTCGTCAGAAAGCCGCCCTCGAGATTCACGTCGGTGACCTTCAGGTCGACGAGCTCCGTCACGCGGAGGCCCGTCGCATAGAGCACTTCGATGAAGGCCCTGTCGCGCAAGCCGCGCGGCATGCTGACGTCGGGCTGTGCGAGCAGACGGTCGACTTCCTCGATGGACAAGTGGGTTGGGAGCGCCGCCCAGGCGCGAGGCGGCTGCAAATCGTCAGCGGGGTTGAGGGCAATGCGGCGACCGACCAGAAGATACCGGTAGAAGCCGCGGGTGGCCGCCACCGTCCTTGCCACCGATCGGGGCGACATGCCCGTACTCATCAGCGTTCGCACAAATGCCTCGAGCGCCGGGCGGTCGAGCGCGGCGAGCGGCATGCCTTCACCGGCGGCGAAGCGGCCCAGGTGCACGAGATCGCGCGCGTAGCTCTCGATGCTGTTCGCGGCCAGGCGCCGCTCGATGCGCAGGTGATCGAGATACGCATCGACGAGCGCACCCGATCCGGCATCGAGGTCGCGAGTGCCGAGCCCGTCGTCTTCAGGCGACACGGCAGCGTTGCCCCGTCAACCTTTCTTCTCGAGCACGTACGCGGACTCGACGATCCTGGCGGACGTCCCGTCGTGCACCGCATATTTGCTGCCGCCCTGGATCGCAGCGCCGCCATGCTGGCCCGCCTTGTTCACCGCGTAGAAGTTCAGGTTCCAGGTGATGTTCGGACCGTGTTTCGAGAGCACGCGCTTCACCGTCGCGAGCGCCGCGTCGCGCGGAGACATGCCCTGCCGCATGTACTCCACCACCGTGTGAGCGCCGACGATCTTGATACATTCCTCGCCGACGCCGGTCGACCCCGCGGCGCCCACCTCGTTGTCGACATAGAGCCCGCAGCCAATGAGCGGCGAGTCTCCGACGCGCCCGGGAATCTTGAAGGCCAGGCCGCTCGTCGTGGTGATGCCCGAGAGATCGCCGTTGGTATCGAGCGCCAGACAGTTGATTGTGCCCCAGGCCTTTTCAGGGTCGATGCCCAGCTCACGCCACCTGGCCTCCTGGCTCGCTGGCCCGCCGCGCGCCGACTTCTTCGGCGGCGCCTCGTAGGCCGGCACGTCGTCTTTGGCCGGCGGTCCCCAGTCGTCGATGTCGCTCATCTGCTCCTTCCACCGGAGCCACTTTTCGCGCGACGCTTCCGTCAGGAGATCCTCTTTCTTGAAGCCGTGGGCGAGCGCGAAGCGCAGCGCGCCTTCGCCGACGAGAAACACGCGCCCTGTCCGCTCCATGACGAGCCGGGCCACCCTGGAGGGATGCGTGATGAATTTGAGGGCGCCAACGGCGCCCGCGCCATTGGTGGGGCCGTCCATGATCGAGCAATCGAGCTCGACTTCCCCGTCGGCGTTCGGCAGTCCGCCATAACCGACGCTGTCATCGCGCGGATCGGCTTCCACGATCGCCACCGTTTCGACGATCGCGTCCAGCCTCGCGGTGGCGCCGCCCTTCTTGAGGAGCGTCATGCCGGTCTCGAGCGCTGCGAGGCCGTTGGCGCTCGACAGCATGATCGGGCGGACGGGGGGCTCGGCCGGCCGCGCTTGACCGTCCGCTCCAGTCGCCGCGGCGAGCGTCGCAAGACCGGCGGCACCGGTGGTTCCAAGAAAACGGCGTCGGGTGACGTGCGAGGACATAAGGCTCTCCTGAGATCACCGCGTCGAGCGGCGCGAACAGAATATACCCAATCGAAATCGCGCCCGGTCACGACGGCTGATCTACAATCGGCCCCTGCCGCGCTGGGCGGCGACGCGGCACGAGAGGACGTATGACGATTCGTTCGAAGTGGGAGTCACTGCCCACCGAAGCCATCAACCCCGCCACGCTCGGCGTCGACAAGCTGCCCGCTGTCGAGATCGTCGAGCTCATGATGAACGAGGACCGTCGGGTCGTCGCGGCGGTTCAGCGAGAGAAAGATCGCATTGGGCTAGGGGCGGAGATGATTGCCGAAAGCCTGAAGCGCGGCGGCCGCATCGTCTTCGTGGGCGCGGGCACCAGCGGACGGCTCGGTGTACTCGAGTCGGCGGAGATGCCGCCGACATTCGGCACGGACCAGTCCCTGGTCCAGGCGGTCATGGCGGGAGGCCGCGGCGCGACGTTTCGCGCGCGCGAAGGTGTGGAAGACAACTACGAGGAAGGCGCGCGCGCCGTCAGCCGGCTTCGCCCGACGAAGAAGGACGTGGTCGTCGGCGTGTCCGCCAGCGGCATGACCCAGTTCGTCCGCGGCGCGCTGACCCGCGCGCGCAAAGCCGGCGCGAAGATCGTTTTCGTGACGTGCGATCCGAAGACCGAGCTCCAGACCTTCGTCGATCTGATGATCGCGCCCGCCGTCGGGCCGGAAGTGATTGCCGGCTCCACGCGTCTCAAGGCGGGCACGGCGACGAAGATGGTCCTGAACATGCTCACGACGGCCGCCATGATTCGCATCGGCAAGACGTACGGCAATCTGATGGTCGACGTGCGCACCGGATCGGAGAAGCTGAAGGACCGCGCCCGCCGCATCGTGAACATCATCACGGGGGTCGACTACGAGGAGGCCGATCGGCTGCTGCGGCGCGCGCGATGGAACGTGAAGGTCGCCGTGGTGATGAACAAGACCGGTCTGACCTATCCCAAGGCGGTCACGCGAATCCGCAAGGCCGACGACCAGCTTCGCGCAGCGATCGGGGAAGACATCGAGCCACGACTGCGCGCGCTGCTCGCCTCGCCGCACCCGCTGCTATAGCGCCACGAGCTTCTGTGCCGCCGCGCGATCGAGCACGAGATCGACGCGGCGATGGAGCTGCAAAACCGACGCGGGCATCTGCGTCGTCACCGGCCCTTCCACCGCGGCCCGTACGGCGTCGGCTTTCCCGCTTCCACTTGCCATCAGGATGATCGCATTCGCCCGCAGAATCGTGCCCACGCCCATCGACAGAGCCTCTCGCGGCACTGCCGCGACGCGGCCGTCAAACAGGTCGGCGTTCGATTTGCGCGTGCCGGGCTTCAGGCGGGCTCGATGTGCATCGGCCTGCAACGTCGCGCCTGGCTCGTTGAAGCCGATGTGCCCATTTGCGCCGATCCCCAGAATCTGCAGGTCGATGCCGCCCGCGCGCGCGATGGCCGCCTCGAATCGCTCGCATTCGCGCGACGCGTCCGACGCCATCCCGTTCAGGAAGTGGATGCGCCTCGGCGACAGATTGACGTGCCGGAACAGCTGCGCCTCCATGAACGTCCGGTAGCTCGCGGGATGATCGGCGGGCAGACCGTAGAATTCGTCCAGATTGAAGGTGGTCACCTGCGCGAAGTCGAGGCGCCCTAACGCCGATAGCGCTCGAAGCCGGGCGTAAAGGCGCACCGGGGTGCGACCGGTCGGAAGGCCGAGCACGGCCGCCGGCTTGGCGCCCAATAGCTTCATCACGCGGTTGGCCACAGCGCGCGCCATGGCGATTTCGTCACGGAAGATGTGTACCTGCACGTCGGTGAATCGGCTCCTCGTTCGAACGAATCAGATGTAAACGGGGATACGCGCCCCGCCGCGCGCCTCTGCCAGCGCGAGCCGGACTGCGCCCAGCGCCGGTTCGGCATCGAGCAGGCGAGGTTGACTGCGCGGGACGACTTCCGCCACCCGGTGAATGACGTCGGCTTTGAGCGCTGGAAGCACACGAAAGATGCTGCCGGCAAGGACCAGGGGAAACTGTGCCCCCCGCATTTCGAGCCGTTCAGCCACCGAGCGTGCCGCCGTCACCAGCTCGCTCGCGGCGTCGCTGACAATCTCCCGCGCCACAGGATCGCCATCATCCGCGGATGCCTGGACCGCCTCGCTGAGCGAGGCGATGAGCCGCCGGCGCGTATCCCGGTAGTAAACCTCGTGCACGAGTTGAAAGGGCTCCGCGACCCCGAAATGGGCCAGCACGCGCGGCGTCAGAGCGGTGGCGGGCCCGCGGCCATCCGAGTGGCGCATCACTGCTCTGATCGCGCGCTGACCGATCCACCAGCCGCTGCCCTCGTCGGCCAGCACGTAACCCCACCCTCCGGCGCGGGCCGCTTGTGCCTTGTCGTTTCGGCCATAACAGATCGATCCCGTGCCGGCGATTATGACGATGCCAGGGCCGTCGCCCGCGCCCGCCTCGAGCGCAATCAGCGCGTCGTTGACGACAAGCAGCGGAGCTTTCTGGCCGATGCGTCGGAGGATGCCGCGGATGACCGCCGCATCCTCGGCGCGATCGACCCCCGCGATACCCAGGCAAATGGCCGACGCCGGGCCATTCTGCTCGTCGGTCAACACCTGTTCCATCAGCTCGTAGAGCACCTTCTCCACTTCGAGCTCGCCGAGCACGGCCAGATTCGCGCCCGGGCCGCGCGCCGATCGGCGTACTTCGCCGTCGCTGTCGGCCAGAAGGCAGACTGTCTTCGATCCTCCGGCATCGATTCCCAGCACGAACATGAGCAATCCGGATACGCCCCCGCGCGGCGGCGGAGGCAGGCGGAAGGGCGTTGGCAGCATAGAAAGGCCGCTCGATGCTGTCAACCCGCGTTGACACCCCGGGAGGCGATAGTTAGAGTGCAGTGTTTGATGTTCGCACTCCTCGGCCGACTCCATTCCCATCGCTCACGCGTTTCATTGTTCGGCCCGGCGGCGCTGGCGCTCGTTGGCATCGTCCTCGCCGCGCCAGGGACGCACGCCGTGCGACCTGGCACGACGGAGCCGCGCAAGGCGATCGCGCCCGCCGAAGTGCGAGCGCTCTGGGTGACCCGCGTGAGCCTGACGACACCTCGCTCGATTGCATCCGTCGTGCAGTCGGCGCGCGCCAGCGGGTTCAACACGCTGCTCGTTCAGGTGCGCGGGCGTGGCGACGCATATTTTGCCAACGCGGTCGAGCCGCGCGCCGATTCGCTTGCCGGCCAGCCCGCAGCGTTCGATCCACTGGCCACGCTCATCGCGCAGGCGCGCACCGAAGGCCTGCGCGTGCATGCGTGGGTCAACGTGAATCTCGTCGCGTCGGCAACCGAGCTGCCCGCGTCGCGCACGCACCTCGTCTATCGTCATCCCGAATGGTTGATGATGCCCCGGCCCCTCGCCTACGAGCTGGCGCGAATCGACGCGCGCAGCCCCGAGTACCTGGGCCGGCTTGCCCGCTGGACGCGAGCGGCCGGTGACGTGGAAGGGCTGTATGTGTCGCCGATTCATCCCGCAGCCGCCGACCATCTCGTGAGCGTCGTGGATGATCTCGCACGACGCTACGCGCTCGACGGCGTGCACCTCGACTATGTCCGCTACCCGGGCCCGCAGTTCGACTACAGCCGGACCGCGCTGCAGGCGTTTCGTCAGGACCTGGAGGCGGCAATGTCGGACGAGGAACGGCACCGCTTCGATCCTGCCAGCATGACGGCGCTCCTGGCGGCCACGGACACCTACTCGGAGCGCTGGGCGGGGTTCCGGCGGTCGCGGCTGAACGCCCTGGTGCTACGTCTCCGCACGGCCGTCAAGCTGCGGCTCCCGGAAGCGCTCTTCAGCGCCGCAGTCTATCCGGATGCCGTTGAAGCCACGACGCACCGGTTTCAAGACTGGCCCATGTGGCTCGAGAACCACTGGATCGACGTGGTCTGCCCGATGGCTTACACGCCGGACGCCGCCGCTTTTGCCGCTCAGATCGCATCCGTCCGCCAGGCAGCCGGCGATCGGCCGGTCTGGGCGGGCATCGGGGCCTACCGGCTCTCGCCCGCACAGACCATCGAGAACATCCAGACAGCCCGGCGCCTCGGCGCGAACGGCATCGTCCTCTTCTCGTACGACAGCCTGGTGCATCCGCCGCACGGGCTCGATTACCTGGGAAGCGTCGGACGCGCGGCGTTCACACCGTGATCGATGCTGACGCTCGATCTGGTCATCATCGCCGCGTATCTGGCCGGCACGATCGCCCTCGGCGCCTGGTTCTCTCGACGACAACAGGGCCTCAAGTACTACTTCGTCAGCGGCCGCAACCTGCCCTGGTGGGTCGTGATGGCCTCGATCGTCTCGACCGAGACGAGTGCGGTCACCTTCATCAGCGTGCCAGGCTATGCGTTCGGGGCCGACTACACGTTTCTTCAACTGCCGATGGGCTATCTCGTCGGCCGCCTGGTGGTCAGTCTCGTCTTCGTGCCCGCGTACTTCCGGGGCGACGTGCTCACCGTCTACCAGCTTCTCGGGGAGCGCTTTGGCGGAGCCGTCAAACAACTCGCGTCCGGGCTGTTCCTGGTCACCCGCACGTTATCGGACGGGTTTCGGCTGTTCGCGACCGCGCTCGTGCTGGCGGCGCTGCTGGTCGCGATGCCTGGCGTTCAAAGCGCAGCACGACAGTGGCTGCCCGCGGCCGACCCGACAGCCCTGCTGCTCGTCGGCGCGGTCGTCGTCCTCGGCGTCGCCATGATCGTCTACACGTTCCTCGGCGGGATGACGGCTCTGATTTGGACCGACGTCGTGCAGCTCGGCATTTATCTGGTGGGGGCGATCGCGTCGGCAGTCGTGCTCTGGCAGAACATTCCCGGTGGCTGGCACGAGGTCTCGAGCGTGGCGCTGGCCCAGGGTAAGCTTCGCGTCTTCGACTTCGCTTTCGACCTCACACGCGGATACACCTTCTGGTCCGGTCTCATCGGCGGCGCCTTCCTGACAACGGCGACGCACGGCACCGATCAGTTCATGGTGCAGCGATATCTGTGCAGCGACAGCGAGCGGTCGGCGCGTAAGGCGCTTCTTGTCAGCGGTGGGTTCGTGTTCGTGCAGTTCGCGCTCTTCCTTGGCATCGGCACGCTGCTTTACGTCTTCTACACCGCGCACGCACCCACCGAGCTCACCGCGCTCACGATTGACGGTCGCGTCGCGACGGACCGCGTGTTCCCGCAGTTCATCGTCACCCACCTGCCGCCGGGGCTGACGGGACTGGTGGTGGCGGCGATTCTGGCGGCGGCGATGTCTTCGTCACTGAACGCGTCGGCCGCAGCGGCCGTTGGAGACTTCTACATGCCGTTCACCGCGGGACGGCGATCGGAGACGGCACTATCTCAACGCGTCGCGGCTGCTGACCGTCGTCTTCGGCGTACTGCAAATCGTCGTCGGGCTTGCCGCGATTCGGCTGTCGCGCCGGATTGTGGACGAGGTGCTCGGCATCGCGTCGTTCACGAACGGCCTGATTCTCGGCGTCTTCCTCCTTGGGACGTTCACCGTCCTCGTCCAACGGCGAGGAGCCTTCGTGGGGATGACGATTGGGGCCGCGGTGATGCTCGCCGTGCGTCTGCTGACGACGGTGAACTGGCAGTGGTACGTGCTGATCGGGTCCGTCGCGACATTTGCCGCGGGCGTCGGCAGCCAGCAGAATGCTCGCCGAGCGGCGACACGTGCCGGATGCGTCCTGACTTCGGGGCGGTCGAGCGGGCTCGTGACCGAGGCGCGGGCGGCACGCGCCTTCCCCGCCGCGGCGATCGAGGTGGGTCGGCAGGACAGCGTCGTGTATGAGTGGGCGCATGGGCGCCTCACCTACGACGAAGAGTCACCGCCTGCCGCACCCGATACGATGTTCGATCTCGCGTCCCTCACGAAAGTCATCGCGACCTCGGCGCTGACGATGCGCCTTGTGGCCAACCGAAAGCTCCTGTTGAACGCGCCGATTGCGTCGTACGTGCGCGACTGGCGCGGGGACGACCGCATGCGCGTCACGATCGCGGACTTGCTCGAACATACCGCCGGCTTTACCGCCTGGTCAGATGTTTACCGACGCGCGGAGTCGCGTCGCGAGTTCATGCACGAGATCGCGACCATGCCTCTCGAGTACGTCCCGCGTTCGCGGTCGGTCTATACCGACCTGGGCTTCATTCTGCTGGGACTGATTCTGGAAGACATCGATGGCCGGCGCCTCGACGATCAGCTCGCCTCGACACTCGGCTGGCCGGATCTCACCTACGGACCGTTGAAATCGGATCGATCGCACATCGCGCCGACCGAAGACGATCGCGCATGGCGAGGGCGCCTCCTCGTTGGTGAGGTGCACGACGAGAACGCATGGCGGCTCGGCGGCGTCGCAGGGCACGCGGGCCTGTTTGGAAGCGCCCGATCCGTCGGCCGCTATGCCCGCCTCGTGCTCGCCACGTTACGGCAGCAGCACGGTCCTGGGCGAGCCGTGGCTGCTTCGGCGCTTCCTGCAGCCGTCCACCGTACCGCGAAGCTCGCGCGCGCTCGGATGGGACGGCATGCGTCCGACGTCGTCTTGCGGCAGGCGCCTGACGCGCGCGGCGTTCGGGCACACCGGATTCACGGGCACCTCGCTCTGGATCGATCCGCTGCAGGACCTCTATGTCGTGCTGCTCACGAACCGGGTGCATCCGAATAGACCGGAGGACCCGAGTGACGGTCTCGCGCGCCTGCGGCCGCTGGTCCACGATGCGATCGTGGAGGCCGTTCGCATGTAGAGCGGAGCTTTTAGGGAGGCGTGGTGGGCTGGCTGCCGGATGAGGAGCCGGTACTCGATGATCCAGACCCCATCTGAAATCCGGAGCGCGGCTGCCCCGGACGCGGCGCAGGAGACGCACCGGGGTTCGTGCCGGGAAGGGTCGGCTGCCCGGCAGGTTTCCAGGGGACGTAGGTGAACTGCCATTCGCTGTAGATCGTGCGTCCGTCCAAGCGCTCGCATCGATCGCGCCTTGCTCTTGCTGCGAACGCCGCCAATCAGCTGACCGAAACCGATTTTCGGCTGTTGAACTCCGGGGGCATTGCCGGCGGCGGGGTTGACGCCGACGTACTCGAAGTCGCCGTCTGTGATCGGGTCCGAATACTTCTGGCGCAGAAAGCGGCCCCGAATGAGGGCATCCACGTTCGGCGCCCCTGGCGCCGCCGTCTTCTTGCGATAGAGCTGTATTGCGCGGTCATACTGGCGTCCGCGCCAGACGAGTTCCTCTTCGCTTTCGCGAATCGAGAGAGTCCGCCAGACCGGCAGCAGCGCCGACATCAGAATCGCCATCACCGCCATGGCCACCAGGAGCCCGGCCATCGCAAACCCGCTGTCGTCGCGCGACCTCTCTTGCGCTAACTGCATGGCTTCACTATTCTTATCCGGGATGATAGCACGGTCGATTCGCGCTTTCGCGCCGCCGCCGGCAGTGGCTCATCGTGGCGCTCCTCGGCGCAACGCTTGCGGTCTCGTGCGATCGCGTACCGCTGACCGCGCCGACCGAGTCCACGATTCAGCTGTTCAGCACTGCGCCGTCAGTACCCCTCAACGGATCCATCGATCTCGTCGTCACGATCACAGAGCAGGCCGGTACCCCCGTACACAATGGCACTCTCGTCACGTTCACGACCACGCTCGGGCGCATCGAGCCGAACGAGACGCGAACAGAGAACGGCAGGGCCACGGTGAAGCTTGTTGCTGGCAGCCAGTCGGGGGTGGCACACGTGACTGCCCTCTCGGGCGCCGCGACCGGTCAGCCCTCTGGTGATGCACTCCGGGACTGTGGGCGCGAGTGTGGACGTGCCGATAGGCGCGGCCGCAGTTGGCAGCATCGTGCTGAGAGCCGATCCGGCGACCATTGCTCCGGGCGGCACAGCGCAGATCACGGCGGCCGTACTCGATGCCGGTGGCAACGTCATGGCCGGCGTGCCCGTCTCGTTCACGGCCACCGCCGGGCAGCTTCAGGCGGGGCTCGTCACCACGAATGCCCAGGGAGAAGCGAGCACGGCGCTCACGACGAACGTCAACGCCACTGTGACCGCCCGCGCCGGGGTTGCGTCGGGCGACACGGCGGCGCCGTCGGCCGAGATCGACATCACCGTTGCCGCGCTACCCGCGATCGACTTGTCGGCCGCGCCCGAGGCACCGACCGTCGGTCAGCCCGTGACGTTCACGATCACCGTGACACCGGCGGAGGGCGGGAGTCCCGTGAAATCGGTGCGCATCGAATTTGGCGACGGCGATTCCGCGAATCTGGGGGCCGTAAGCGGAACACACCAGTGCGAGCCACACCTACGATGACGACGGCTCACGGACCGTTCGCGTCACCGTCACCGATACCACGGGGCAGCAGACGTCGCAGGCGCTCGTCATCACGATATCGCCCGGCGCACCCGTCAGCGTGGTACTCGAATTCGCTCCCCCCACGCCCGCGGTGAATCAGAGCGTCACGTTCACGGCCACGGTTGGCGAGGGCATCGTGGCGGAGCGATTCGACTGGGTGTTCGGAGACGGCACGACGCGAACGACGACCGGGAACGAGACCACCAAGGTCTATGCGAGCAGCGGGGTCAAGAAGGCGAAGGTCACTGTCACGGCAACCGACGGCTCCACGGGGACGGCGGCGGCGGACGTCGTGGTGAGCCCGTAGACGCCGCACGAGGTGCCAAGTGCTGAGGGCGAAGTGCCAAGTGAAGTGAGCAGTGGACAGTGGACAGTCGGGGGCAACGCCACCAACTCCCCATTGCCCACTTCCCACTCCACTTAGCACTTCGCACTCGGCACTTAGCACTTCCGTCTCACCAGTCCGAATACTTCGTGCCGTCGATGGCGGTCGTTTCCGCCCCGGACTTCACGTCGTACACGCCAGGCTCGGCGGTGGGATTGTTCGGGTCGGGCTCGGCGGGCACCGCCTGCCACGTTTCAGCCGACCGGGTGATGGGATCGGTCGGAATGCGCCGCAGATAGCTCGACGAGACCAGATCGTTCAGATCCGTCGGGTACTTGCCCTTGTCGGCGTGGTACTGGTCGATCGCGTCGCGCATCCGGAACAGGTCTTCCTTCAGCACCGCTTCCCGGCTGCGCTGCACGCTCGTTTGGTACGCCATCATCCCCACCGAAGCGAGCACAATGATGATCGACATCACGATGAGCATCTCGATCAGCGTGAAGCCGCGCGAGCGCCGGAGCCGGACGAGTCACGGTGTCGGTCATCGCGATCGTTTACCAGTCAGCGTATTTGGTGCCGTCGAGGGCGGTGCCCTCGCTCTTCGAATACACGTCGTAGACGTCCTGGCCGCCCCACGATTTGGAGTCCGGCTTGTCTTCGTACGCCCGCAGCCCCCATTCGGCCGAGCGCATTATCGGATCGATCGGAATGCGCCGGAGGAACTTCAGCTTGCGGTCGCTCCCGCCTTCTCCGGCCGCGCGCACCCCCTCGACAAGCGTCTTGAGGTCCGGCGGATATCCGTCGCTGCCGACACGAACCGAGGTCGGCGGAATCTGCCCCTGGTCGGCGGCATCCTTGTAATGGTCGATCGCGGTGCGGATCTCGCGCAACGAGCGGCGCAGTTCGATCTCGCGCTGCCGCTGCATGGTGACCTTCGCAAGGGGCATCACCGCCGTTGCGAGGATCGCTACGAGCGCCGTGACGACGAGCAGCTCGACGAACGTGAATCCGGCCTCACAGGCCCGCTTCAACCGCATGTGTCGGCTCTCTACTTGACTGTAACGCTAGTGGGCGTCACCCGGACGCTCAGGCCCGCGCCACCGGGCCCGGCGGCCGAGCCGGTTGCGGTCACCGTGGTTGTGCCGGGCGCGACTGGGTCGAACAGCACCGCGGCCACGAGTCCCGTGCCCGAGGCGCCCACCACGTCCGCGCCCCGAACCACCGTCAGATCGACGCGCCCGGAGGCCGGATCCACCTGCTGCGTGAACTGGGCGGCGACGCCGCCCTGGCGCATGAAGCTGCCCTCCTGGACGTTCCGCACCTTCACGACGGCCGGGTTGTAGGTCAGTGTGACGGTCAGCGTCGACAGGCGAGGCGCGTTCGTCACCGAGATGGGCACGGTATACGGCCCGCCGCCCATCCGAAATTCCTGTCCGGGTGGGGTCACGGATAGCTGCACGTCCCCAGGGGGGGCGGTCGCCTCTGCGGGCGGAGCTGGCGGAGTCTCGGGCGCAGGGGCCTCTGGCTGAGGAGCCGACGGTGCCGGGCTTGGCGACGCGGGAGGGGCGACGTCAGGCGTCGGGATGATGCCCGGTTGCGGCAGCGTGCCCGCCGGCGCAGCGGGCGTGGGCTGGCCAATGACGCCACCTTGTGGCGGGGCCGTGGGCGGTGCCGCGGGACCGGCTGGCGCGGTCTCCGAGGCCGGGGCTGCAATGAGCGGCGGTGGACCGGTCAGGCCCAGGTGTTGCTGCGACCCGATGTAGACCGGATCGACGTCCTGCTGTGTCAGTTCGTGGCCGCGCACGATCTTCGGGGTCAGCAGAATGACGATATCAGTCTGGCCCTTCGACAGATCATTGGATGTGAAGAGCTGGCGGAAGACCGGCAGGCGCATGAGTCCGGGGAACCCTCTGAGCGATCGCCGCTCGTCCTCGCGCAGCAGACCCGCAAGCAGTGTCGACTCGCCGTCGCGCAGGCGAATCTTCGTCTCGACCTTGCGGGACCCGAACGACGGCAGGTTCTGACCTGCAATGTTGACGTCCTGGCCGAGCGTGCTGCTCTCGACGGTCAGTTCCATCACCACGTCGCCGTCGAAGGTGACGCGCGGCGTGACGTTCACGATGATGCCGACCGGCTTGTAGTTGAACGACGAGATGGGCTGCGTCGCCACACTGCCAGCGCCGCCGAGCGAGCCGAACGTCGTGCTCGGCACCGGAAATTCGTCGCCCAGGTTCAGCGTGATCTTCTGACCCTCCTGGCCGCGAAGCTGCGGCTTGGCCACGAGCTTGGTCTGCGAATCGGTCTCGAGGAACCGAATGATGGCTGTGGGAACCGCAGCGTAGAAGTCGGCCGCGCTGATCCCGCGCGAAATCGTGTTGAGATTGAACGGCGGCACGTTCGTCACCGTGCCGCTGTCGCCTTCGGATGTCGTCGGCGCCACCTCCGGAGAAAAAATTCCAGTGATGCTGTAGTTGCCCAGGTCGAGACCGAACTGCTTTGCGCGCGTCCGGCTGACCTCGAGGATCTGGACGTCGAGCAGGATCTCCGCGCGCGGCCGATCGTTGGACTGAATCAGCCGCTCGGCGATGGCCACGAGCGGCGCCGAGGCACGGATGGTCACCGAGTTCTGCGTCTTGTTGGCGACAAAAGCCGGCACCAGCGGCACACCCGGCACCCGCATGACGGTGTTCAGGAGCTGCACCAGCTCGGTCGGATCGGCGTGCGACAGGAAGAAGGTGCGGATCACCTGCTCCTCGTACCGCGCGCGGTTCTGCGCCGTATCGGGGATGACGAGAACGGTCCGATTGTTCAGGATCTTGTAGAAGAGACTATTGGCCGACAACACCTGCTGCAGCGCCTGTTCGAGCGTCACGCCGGTGAGCTGGACGCTGTAGGCCGGCGGGTCGCGATAATCGCTGGTAAAGGTGATGTTGATGCCCGTCGCGTCGGCGATGAACCGCAGCACATCGCGCACGCTCGCGTTGCTGAACTGCACGTCGAGTGGATCGCGTGACGCCGGGTTCAGCGTGGGCTCGGCCGACAGACGACGTGCGCGCTCGCGCATCTCGTCGATCTTCGGCCTGGGACGGCTCGCTTCGATCTGCTCGAGAATCCGGCGATCGAGCTCGGCGACCCTCGCGGCGATCTGGCGGTTGCTCGGATCGTATTCGCTCGCGCGGCGAAACTCCCGCACCGCGGCGTCGAGCAGCCCCTTCGCTTCGAAGTCTTTCGCCGCCACTGCGTGCATGAGCGCCGCCTCGAGCATGGCCCGCTCCAGTGCGATGCGGTACTCGGGCCGGTCCGGATCTTCCTGAACCGCCGCCCGGTAGTGCGAGACGGCGGCGTCCCAGTCGGCTCGCTGCGCCGCGGTGAACCCCTTCTTGTAAGCGATCGCGGCCGCGCAACCGCTAAGCGTCACCACGACAAGGGCAAGAGTGGTAAGCCTGAGCAGCGTTCTTGTCACGAATTCGCGTCTCCGTTACGACCCTGACAGGCGAATCACCTGCCGGCCCCGGCCATCGACCCACGCCATCTCGATCGACTCCACGCCGATGCGCTCGATGCGATACCGTCCTTCGACCGTCTCTCCTTCGCGTCCGTAGAACACATTTCGGCCATCGCTGAGGACCGCAATCTTCCGCTTGTCGGCCGTATCGACGATGCCGATGAATTTCAGCGCAATCGGCGGCGGAGGCGGAGGACCGTCCGGGACGTCCGGGCGCGTGCTCGTCGGCGGGGATGGTCCCTCGGTCTCGGCGGTTGGCGGCGGCGCAGACCGCTCGCCGAAGCTGAACGGATCGCGCTCTCCGCCTTCCGGCTCCGGCCTCGCCGCGGTCAACGCGTTCAAGTGGACCCGCTCTACCTGTCGCACCAGATCTCCACGTGCCCGGCCGACCGACTGCGGCGCGCGGGCGGTGACGGGCGCGATGATTCCTGCGAGCGGCTCGACTGGCAGGAGGAAGTTCCGCCACACGACGACGAGCAGCGCCACGACGAGCACGCAGAGCACCACGACTTGCCGTCGCGAGCTAGACGCCACGATCGCCGCCGCGATAGTACGTACTCAGTCGGAGACTGAGTGACAATGCCTCGTTCTGCTGAGCGCCTTCGCCGAGGGCCACGTCCTCGATGGTCACAAACTCCGGAGACGTCTCGAGATCGTAGATGAAGTCCCGCATGTCCGGGTACTGACCGGTGAGCTCCATCGCGATGCTGAGCCGTTCGAGTCGTCCCTTGTAGTTTTCGTCCACGCGGTACGAGCGCCGGGCAATGACGAGATTGTGCTCGCGCGCAAGGGCCGCCAGCTGTTCATAGGTCTGGCGGCGCGCGCCGGCAAGGTCAGACGGCAGCACATCCTGATAGAAGCGGTGCAGATCCTTGTCCGCCTGCTCGGTGAGCGCCAGCGTGGAGCGTACGTCCTTGTTCTCGCGTTCCGCGCCTGCGAGCGCCGTGTGTGCCGCGTTTGCGCGGCGCTCGCTGGATGCCGCCTTCAGCGACAGCGGATACACCGCCGCGGCGTAGAAAGCCAGGTTGACGAGCGCCACGAGAGCGAGCGGCACCACGATGCCGCGGCGCTCGGTCAGGATGCGTTGAAGAAGGGCGGCCGTCGACGTCACGGCGTGGCCTGCCCGGTTGCTGCGCTCGGCGCCGTGTAGACGCCCTCGAGCGTCGCCATGATCGTGCCTTCGGTGGTTTCCCGTTCCTGCGTCGACAGGAGATTACGGAATGTGCCGGCCTTTTCGAGCGCCTCGAAGAACTGGCCGATCGCCTCGACGTTGCGTGCGTGCACCTCGAGGACCACGATCATCTGGCCACTCTCGTCGGTGCGCGGACTGATGGCGGCTATCCGAACGTCGCGTGGCAAGGCCGTCTCGAGGTGATTGAACAGCTCGGTCCACGAGAACGCGCGGCGATCGATGGCCTGGTTGGCCTCGTGCGCGGCCGACGCGATATCGGCGATGTGCGCGGTATCGATCCCCGAGCGGACCCGTGCGATGTCGCGCCTGAGCTCGACCGTGCGCGCCTCGGCGGCCTCGGCCTCCATCACGAGCCGTCGGTCGCGTCCAGTCAACGAGAGCACGCGCGTCATGTTGAAGATTGTCACGACCACGATCACAATCGCCAGGAGCGCGAGCGCCGCCTGTACTGCCCGCTCGTTGTAGAAAGGCCGCGTCGACAGGTTGGTTCGAAGCGTCATGCCGCGGCCTCCCTCGCCAGGATGCCGACCATCGGCGCGATCTCGTCGACGAGCGATGGCCGCGCCGAAATGCGATCGCTCAGGATCGCCACATCACCAACGTCAGCCGTCTCAACGCGCACGTGCAGCCGCTCTTCCAGATCCCGCCGCGCGCGCTCGGCGTCCGCCGCGCCTCCGGGCCCCTGTGTGGCGCCGGCCAGCAGCACGCGCCCAAACCCGCGACCGGCCAGCCGGTCCTCGTAATACATCGACGTCTGATGCACGAGATCGGCAAGGCTCTCATCGCCTTCCGCACCGCGATGTCGATAGAAGATCACCTGCCCGCTTCGCACGATCATGAGCGTGACGTAATCGGGCGCCAGGTGCACGAGCAGCGAGTCCTCACGGTGTTCCCCACCGGCGAGAAGCAGATTCACGAGATTGAAGCTGGCGAGATCCACCACGCCGGCATGCGCACCGGCGGCAGCCACGGCGGCCTCGTATTGCGAGATCACGTCCCGCCGGGCCACGGCGACGAGGAACTCCCGGCCGCCGTTCTCCAGCGTCTGGCCATCGGCCCATGTGATCTGCGCCTCGTCAACGCGAAACGGCACGCTCTTGCGCACTTGCCAGCGCAGCATCGCCTCGAGATCGCGGCCGCGCGGCGGCGCCTGCTCGAACCGGACCAGCGACACCTTGGCAACCGCGTCCGGCAGAACGAGCGCGACGTGGCGGGCGCGTCCGACCGCCTCGAGCACGCGCGCGACGGATGCCGCGACGGCGCCGGGATCGGCCAGGTTGGGGGCGGCCAGTCCGGGCACGACCACACCTGCCGGCAGGGCCTCCGAGGTGTGAGCCAGCACCACCTGAGGCGTACCTCCGCCCAGCCGCAACGCCGCGACTCTCGCCGACGTGATATCGACGGCCACGACGGGCCGGGGCGGCGCGAAGAGTCGTGACAACAGGCTCATTCGACGAACGTTACCTTATTGATCTCGCGAAGCGTCGTGCGTCCAAGAAGCACCTGCTCCACCGCCGAGTCTCGTAGAAACCGCATTCCCTCCTCGCGCGCCGCCCTCTTGATTTCCGAGGTCGGCCGCCGATCGAGGATCAGGTCGCGAATCCGATCCGAGAGATCCAGCAGTTCGCAAATCGCCGTGCGGCCCTTGTAGCCGGTGCCGGCGCACTCGATGCACCCGCCGCCCTCGTAAAAGGTGTGCGCCGCCGTGAGGCCCCGGTCGAGGCCGGACTCGTCGAGCATCTCGGGCGTGATGTGCGCCGGCCGCTTGCAATGCGTGCAGATCAGGCGCACGAGCCGCTGCGCGAGGACGCAGTTCAGCGCCGAAATGAACTGGTACGGCTCGACCCCCATGTTCAGAAAGCGCCCGAGCACGTCGACCACGTTGTTCGCGTGCACGGTCGTGAAGACCAGGTGCCCGGTGAGCGCCGACTGAATCGCGATCTGCGCCGTCTCCGGATCGCGGATCTCGCCGACCATGATCTTGTCTGGATCGTGCCGCAGGATGGACCGGAGGCCGCGCGCAAACGTGAGGCCTTTCTTTTCGTTGATCGGGATCTGCGTGATGCCGCGCAATTGGTATTCGACGGGGTCTTCGATGGTGACGATCTTGTCTTCGATCGTTCTGATCTCGGAAAGGGCCGCATACAGCGTGGTCGTTTTGCCGCTGCCGGTCGGGCCGGTCACCAGCACCATGCCGTACGGCTCGGTAATGTACTTGCGGAACCGGCGCAGCTCCTGCTCGGGGAATCCCAGGATATCCAGCCGCAGCTCGGTGAACTGCTCGCTGATCGACTCCTTATCGAGAATGCGGACGACGGCGTCCTCGCCGTGGACGCTCGGCATGATCGAGACGCGGAAGTCGATGGTCTTGCCGGGCACGCGCAGCTTGAAGCGCCCATCCTGCGGCACGCGCTTCTCGGCGATGTCGAGCTCGGCCATCACCTTGATGCGCGAGATGATCGCCGAGTGGAACTGCTTCGCGATGGGCCGCATCGCGGGCTGCAGCACGCCGTCGATGCGGTACTTCACATGCACCGCGTCTTCTTGCGTCTCGATGTGGATGTCGCTCGCGCGGCTCTGCAGGGCGCGGAAGATCGTGGAGTCCACGAGACGGATGACAGGACTGATGTCGCTCGTGAGCCGCTCGACGGTGAGGCTGTCCTCGCCGCCTTCGTCTTCCTTCAACAGCTGCAGCTCGAAGCCTTCCGTGGCCTGATCGAGCACGCGCTGCGAGCTCTCGCTCTTCTTCAGGATCGATTGGATCGCGGTGCGCGCGCCCACGGTGACCTTGAGGGGCGTGCCGAGCAGCGCCGAGAGCTCGTCAATCATCGGGAGGTCGGTGGGGTCCGACACGACAATGACGAGGGCGCGGCTATCTCGGCGCCACGGGACGAATCCATACCGCAGCATGAGATCGGCGGGAATCGTCCGGAAGAGCTCCCCGTCGATCCGGAACTGATCCATGTCGACGAACTCGAGCCGGTAGCGATCGGCCAGCCGGCGCGCGGCCGCGGCTTCCGCGGCATGATCCTCCGAGACCAAATCCGGCGCTTCACCGTTCAGCAGATGCGCCGCGTCGTCGGTCGCACGCGTGTCGTCGATCATCTCACCACCGACGAAAGCTGGAAAAGCGGCAGGTACAGCGCGAGGAGCAGCGCCGCGATAACGATGCCCAGCAGGATCAACAGCACGGGCTCGATGAGCGTGACGAAACGCTCGAGACTCGTCTGCAGCTCCTCGTCGTAGAAATCCGCGAGGCTGTTGAGCATATCCTGCAACGATCCGGTTGACTCGCCAACTTCCGTCATCTTGACCGCGACGTGCGGAAAGACTCCGCCGCTCCGCATCGTGGCGGCCAGCCCCTGTCCTTCGCGCACACGAGTGGCAATCGTCTGCAGCTCGCCAGCAATGTATCGGTTGCCCACCGATCGGGCGGTAACGTCGAGGGCCTGGACGAGCGGGATGCCGCCGCCGAGCAGGGTCGCCAGCGTGCGCGCCATCTGCGAGGTCGCAAATTTCCTCGCGATGTCGCCCAGCCTGGGCACGCCGAGCAACACGTGATCGAGTCGCTTGCGCTCAGCCGGCCGCCGCAGCGTCGTGACGACCACGACGCCGAGCGCCACCAAGCCGATGACAATGACGGGCAAGTACGTCAGCACGCCGTTCGACACGCCGATGATCACGCGTGTCACCAGTGGCAGGTCCGCGTGAAAGCTGCCGTAGAAGTCCGAGAAGGCCGGCACCAGCTTCAAGACGATGATGCTGACGACCACGACGGCCAGCCCCATGAGCACCGCCGGATACAGCAATGCGCTCAGCGTCCGGCGGCGGACCGCCCCCATCAGGCGCGCATACGAGACATATCGGCGGAGCACGGTCTCGAGATTGCCGCTGCGCTCGCCGGCGACCAGCGACGCGGAAAACATGCGGGGCACGAGATCGCCGTGCTCGTCGAAGGCGTCCGAGAGCTGCGCGCCCGCTTTCACGCGCTCATAGACGTTGTCGAGCACAGGCTTGAACACAGGGTCGGCGATATCGGTGCGCAGGAGGTCGAGCGATTGCACCAGGGGCATGCCGGCTTTGAGCAGCGTCGCCAGCTCCTGGCAGAACTCGAGGAAGTCGCGGGTCCGGATGCTCCGACGGCGGCGGAGGCCGGGAGCGATGGTGGCCAGGATCCCCGCCGGGCGCACCGAGAGCAGCAACAGCCCCTTTTCTTCGAACTCGCGGCGCAGCTGCGCCTCGCTCTCGGCGGCATAGATGCCGTCCACGAGCTGACCGGCCGGCGTTCCCAGCCTACAGCGGAATTCCATCGCAAGCGCTTCGCAGACAGTAGATTACCGGCACGGTTCGCCCCAGCTTCGCGGGATTATAACAACTCTCGGCCGAGAGCGACGCGCCGCGCCGGCGTGCCAAACATTTGGACGTCCGAGTCGCCGAGGCAGGCGGAATCGTCGTCAGGGCGTCGAGGAGGCTGGGTCGAGGGCACCCAGCACGCGTGCGATGTACGAGCGCGTCTCGGGGAACGGCGGCACGCCCCCGTGGCGAGCGACGGCTCCCGCCCCTGCGTTGTAGGCCGCGAGCGCCTCCGCCAGGGGAAGCCGATCGAGGAGCGTGCGCAGGTGCCGTGTGCCGGCTTCGATATTGGCACGCGGATCGTAGGCGTCGTGCACCTGGTAGGCGCGCAGCGTGGCCGGCATCAACTGCATCAGCCCGCGCGCCCCTCGGCGGGATCGCGCGCGCGGCTCGTAGTTCGACTCGGCGCGAATTACGGCGTGCACGAGGCTCGCGTCGACCCCGTATCGCGTCGCCGCGCCGCGAATCAGTTCGGAAAAGGGCCCATCGAGCGGCGCCTGCGTCGCCGACTTGCCAGTCATGCCGGTTGCGGCGTCCGCGATCGGCACTTCGTCCGGGTCGATCCGAGCGACGAGCGACGCCTGACATGAAATCTCGCCGCCCTGCCGCAGCGCCAGGACGATCTGCTCCCCGACTCGTGTGTGCGATTTCACCGACATCGTCCTGCCGGTCGTGAGCGAGACGAGCTCCGCGCTGGCGGGCGCCGCGATCGACTGCACGAATATCGCCAGACCGATGATCACGAGGGGCCAGGCCCCGGCATTGCCTGAACGGAATGCGTGCGTCTCTCTGCTCACGGCTTGGATTCCACGAAGGCGTGGAAGATCCGGACGCCCAGCTCGCGCGGATCGCGATTGTTCGCCGACGGGTTGAGGGCAGGAACGAACGTCTTGTCCACTTCGAGCGCGACGTCGACCATGTCGCCTGTGCCGAGCTGCTCTGTCGTGAGGGGGGTTTTGTGCAGGAACGGCGTCTTCGGGGTCACCGGGATCGTATCGACCACCTGGCCGTTCACCTTTACCTGGATCGTCTGCGGTCCGGCGAGCATGCTCGAGTTGTCGCCGTTCAGATAGAACGTGCTCGCCTTCCTGGGATTGCGGAACGAGAGCGTCGCCACTTTCTTCGTCCACTGCCACTCAAACGACGAGTTGTCGGGCGCTGTCTCGCTCGGATGCCAGCCGTCCTTGAACAACACGAAGATGTTCTCGGAGGTCGGGAGCAACTGAATCGTCGTGGCGCGGTACTCCAGCTGACCGACGTGCTGCCCCGAGAGCGGCAGTCGTTTCTGGCTCTTCGTCGAGTACAAGCCGACGTGCACCGCCGCTTCACCGACGTACTGATTGATCGGCACGAAGGTCGTCCGCGTGTACTCGATCACTTGTCCGGGCTTCCACTGCGAGGTCGGGATCGAAGGCTCGTGATCGTCGGTCCACATCAGCTCGTCGTCTGAATCCAGGACGTGGACGAGCACCCGGTAGTTGTCATCGAATTTCGGCGCATTCGAAGCCACCTGGAACCGATAGGTGACCTCGACAGGGCTGCCGAGCGGTACTCGCGGATTCTTGAAAGTGACCGTCGGCGTTGCGACGGGCGCGGCGTCGGGCGTGCTGCCGCCGCAGGCCACCAGAACGAGCGATGCGGCAATCGCGAGCAGGAATGCGAGCGAGCGTCGTGACATGAAAGAGGCCAGGGTTTGAGCCAGCGTCGTGATGCGTGCGATCGTTAGGGCAAGCAGAACGACCGATGATACTGCCGTTGTTGCTCATGGAGCAATATGGTACAGTCCGCGGCGAGGCGTGTGAAGTGTCGCAGGAAGCGCTCGGACTCATCGAGACCAAAGGTCTTATCGGCTCGATCGAAGCCGCCGACGCGATGGTAAAGACCGCGAACGTCGTGCTGGTCGGCAAGGAGTACATCGGCGCGGGCTACGTCACCGTGATGGTCCGCGGCGATGTCGGTGCGGTGAAAGCGGCCACCGACGCCGGGGCGGCCGCCGCGCGCCGTGTCGGCGAGCTTGTCGCCGTGCACGTCATCGCCCGTCCCGACGTCGAGCTCGAACGCATCCTGCCGCGGAACCGGGGGTCAGACGCTGTCAAGGCGCCGGCCTCCACTTAATAGCGTCTGACTCCGTTGTCCTCCTTGCCCGCACCGAGCGACCGCGACCTCGCGTCCATCGCAGAAGCGAGGATGCTTGCGCGCAGCGCGAAGGCCGCGCAGTCGAGCCTCGCCGAATACTCCCAGGAACAGATCGACGCGATCATCGACGCAATGGCTGCCGCCGCCACTTCGGAGGCCGGCGCGCTGGCGCGTCTAGCCGTCGAGGAGACGGGGTTCGGGGTCGTCGCGGACAAGGTCCAGAAGAACCTCTTCGCGTCCGAGCGTGTCTACGCGTTCATCCGACCGATGAAAACCGTCGGTGTGGTGAACCGGATCGAAGATCGAAAGGTCGTCGAGATCGCCGAGCCCTTCGGCGTCGTGGCGGCGATCGTCCCATCGACCAATCCCACGTCGACGGCGATCTACAAGATCCTGATCGCCATCAAGGCCCGCTGCGCGATCATCATCAGTCCTCACCCCTCGGCAGTGCGCTGCATCACTCGCGTCGCCGAGGTCATGGGCGCCGCCGCGCGCGGTGCCGGCGCGCCCGACGGCTCAGTGGGCTGGATGACGACGGTGACCATCGAGGGCACGCAGGAGCTGATGAAGCAGCGAGAGGTTGCCGTGATTCTGGCGACCGGCGGCATGGGCCTCGTCCGGGCGGCGTACAGCGCGGGCAAGCCGGCGTATGGCGTCGGACCCGGCAATGCGCCGTGCTACATCGAGTCGTCGGCCGATTTGACGAAGGCCGTTTCGGACATCCTGCTCGGCAAGTGCTTCGATCACGGCGTCCTGTGCTCGTCGCCGAATTCCGTGGTGGTCGACGCGTCGGTAGCCGATGAGGTCCGGCGGCAGTTCCAGGCGCAGGGCGGATACTTCCTGTCCCAGGCCGAGATCGACGCGGTTGGTCGCGTGCTCGTCTCACCACAGCGGTTGCCGCAGCCCGCGCTCGTCGGGAAGCCGGCGACCACCATCGCCGAGAAGGCGGGGATCTCAATCCCCGCGGGCACGCGCGCGCTGATTGCGCCACTGGCCGGTGTCGGCCGCGACTTCCCCCTCTCGATCGAGAAACTCTGCCCGGTGCTCTCCTACTACGTGGTGAAGGATTGGCGCGAGGGCTGCGAGCGGTGCAAAGAGATCCTGCGGTACGGGGGCATGGGCCACACGATGTCCATTCACTCACGCAACGACGACGTAATTCTGGAGTTCGGCCTGCACAAGCCCGCCTATCGCATCTGCGTGAACACGCCCACGACGCACGGGTCGATTGGCCTCACCACGGGCCTCGATCCGGCGATGACGCTGGGCTGCGGCGGCTTCGGCGGGAACATCACATCCGACAACATCTCCCCGAAGCACCTGCTCAATATCAAGCGCCTCGCGTACGAGCTGCGGCCCGCCCAGGTCTCCGCGGCGATGGCCGCCCCCGCATCGGCCGTGTCCCCATCGCCATCGACCGGCCCGCGGCTGCCGCAGGGGCCGGTGCGCGCCGCATCCGGGGGGATCAGCAGCGACCGACTGTCGCGTCGCATCGACCAGTTCCTCCAGTCCAGAGGGTTCGGCCAGGCCGGCGAGTCGCGCCCGGCCGCCCAGCCCGCGCCCTCGGGCCCGTCGACGCCGGCCGGGCCGGCGGCCAGCGCCGCCCCGGTGGATTTCGTCTGCGAGGACGATGTGCGCCAGGCCATCAAGGGCGGGCTGCGGATTACCCTTGGGGAACGCAGCATCGTGACGCCGGCCGCCCGCGAACTCGGCGAAACCCACAAGATTTTCGACAGTCCTGGTGTGACGCTTCCCCGCTGATGGCACTTCTTACTGCTGATGGCACTCGACTTACGGTCTTGACCGGGTGTGCCGGGCATGTTACGGTGCCTGGGCTTCACCGTTCCCCAGCCTACGGTTGGAGCAGACAAGCGTCGATGAAACGGTAGTAGCAACGCTGGCGGGGACCCGACGAAAGACTGTCCCGGTCAGACAATCTGCCCCGCGCCGATCCACTCTCTGGCATCGGGCGGTTCACGTTTCTGCACGGATTGGCGTGTTTTGCGAAGCTGCCCCGCCGAGGAGAGTGGGGCTGGCACGACCCGTGCGGGCACTTTTTGCGGAGCGCCCGATGTTGAAGTTCTCCTGGCTGTCTACGCTAGCGGCCGCTGGATTCGGGGTCGTATTCGTTGGATGCGGTGGCTCGAAGCAGGCGCAGGTCCATACCGCGCCGACGCCGCCCCCGGCGATAGTGCGTCCATCCCCCGTCACGCCGGCTCCGCCAGTGCTCGACGCCGTGCAGGCGCTGATTACAGAATCGCAACAGCGCTATCTAAAAGGTCAGCGCGAGCTCGAACAGGGGCACTTCGATCGCGCCCGATCGGAATTCAATAGCGCCCTCGACGTGCTCTTGAACGCGCCGGGCGGCGCCAGGACCGAGCCCCGGTTGCGGGAGCAGTTCGATCGGCTCGTCGACAAGATCAGCGCCCTGGAAGTCGCCGCGCTGGCCGCGGGCGATGGCTTTGCGGAAAAGCCGGCCGAACCAGCCTCGATCGACGAACTGTTGGAGCTGTCCGACACGTTCGACGAGCCAGCACCCACGCCGGCCATGGCCGCCGCGGTCGAAACCGACCTGGCGCAGACCGCGCACGATATTGCCATCCCCTTGAATCAGCGCGTGCTCGGCTACGTGGAGCTTTTCCAGGGCCGGCTCCGTTCATACATCCAGGACGGCCTGCAGCGAGGCAGTCAGTACCTGCCGATGATTCAAAGCGTCTTCCGCGCCGAGGGCCTGCCGCTCGACCTCGCCTACGTGCCTCTCATCGAAAGCGCCTTCAAGACCAACGCCCTGTCACGAAAGAGCGCGAAGGGTGTGTGGCAGTTCATGCACGCCACGGCGCTCGAAAACGGACTGCGTCACGACTGGTACATCGACGAACGGTCCGATCCGGAGAAGGCCACCAGAGCGGCTGCCAAGTACTTGAAAACGCTGCGCCGGGTTTTCGACGGCGACTGGCACCTCGCGCTCGCGTCGTACAACGGCGGGCCCGGCCGTGTGCAGCGCGCGATGAAGCGCACGGGACGCGACAACTTCTGGGCCCTGAGCGATCTCAAACGCGGCTTGCCGCGCGAGACGCGCGAATATGTGCCGATGATCCTGGCGGCGATGATCATCGCCCGCAACCCCGCGCAGTACGGATTCGAGCTCACGCTGCCGAACCCGGTGCCCCAGGAAACCGTCACTGTCAACGGTCCCGTGGACCTCAGGCGCATCGCCGAGTGGACTGCGACGCCGGTGGATGTCATCCAACAGCTCAACCCCGAGCTGCGGCGCTGGACGACCCCGGTTCGCGGTTCCGGCTATGACCTGAAGGTGCCCGAGGGCACCGCCGAGGCTCTACGTCAGAGGCTCGATGACTCACTGGACGCGACGCGCGCCTCCCTCAACTGGCACACGGTGAGGTCGGGCGAGACGCTCGTGACCATCGCCCGCAAGCTGCGCGTGAACCGTGTGGATCTGGCTGAAGCGAACTATCTAACAACGCGCTCGCGAGTGCGCGCGGGCCAGAAGCTGATCGTGCCGCGCCCGCCGGCCACTCTCATGGCGGCACAGCCCGATCGCCCCACACCCGCCATCGAGTCTCGTCCCATCGTCGCCCGCGCCGCGCTCACGTCGAACGCCGGCGCCAACGATGCGGATGAAGTCGTGCCCGCACGTCAGACGTACCGGGTGAAGCGCGGCGACACGCTCGCCTCGATTGCGCGTCTTTTTTCGACCAGCGTCTCCGCCCTCAAGCACTGGAACCGGCTCGCCTCGAATCGCATCAACCCCGGTCAACGGCTCAAGGTCTACACAGCGACGAACTGATCGATCCGCAGATTCTGCGTGCCCAGTCGCGACGCGGCCCGGCAGCAATTGACACCTCGTCTCTGAAACGCCTGCCCCTGTGGCAGGCGTTTCAGGCTTTTGCCGGGTTTTCTCGGCCGTCCCGCTTGTTGCAGCCACGCGTGGCGTGCTGGCCTGTGTGCGCACCGCGGCCCTCTTCGGCATCGACGCCGTTCCCGTGGCGGTGGAGGTCGACGTCGCCTTCGGGCTGCCCGGCCTCGTGATGGTGGGCCTGCCGGACGCCGCTGTACGTGAAAGCCGCGACCGCGTCCGATCGGCCATCCGCAACTCGGGGTTCGACTTCCCTCAACAGCGCGTCACGGTGAACCTTGCGCCTGCCGACGTGCGAAAGGCCGGCGCGGCATTCGATCTGCCAATCGCGCTGGGCGTCCTGGCGGCCACGGGCACGCTCGTCAGGCGCGCCATTCCTGATGTACCTGCTGATCGGGGAGCTTTCGCTCGACGGATCCATGCAGCCGACGCGCGGCGTGCTGCCGATTGCGGCCACGGCGCGGCGCGCCGGATATCGCCAGCTCCTCCTGCCGTCGGCGAATGCCGTCGAGGCGTCCGTCGTGACGGGCCTCGAGGTCCTGCCCGTCGACTCGCTTCAGGAGGCTGTCGCCGTGCTGAACGATCCCACGTGTCGGCGATCGATCCCGCCGGCGCCCCCCGCGCCGCATCGAGGCGACGAGCCCGACCTGGCGGAGGTTCACGGCCAGGCGCTTGCGCGCCGCGCCTTGGAGCTGGCGGCCGCCGGAGGTCACAACCTGCTGTTCGTGGGACCGCCAGGCGCCGGTAAAACGATGATGGCCCGACGGCTGCCGGGGCTGCTTCCGGAGCTGACGTTCGAAGAGGCGCTCGAGGTCACGACTGTACACTCGGTGGCCGGACTCCTCCCCGGAAGTGGCGGCCTCATGGCCACTCGCCCGTTTCGCGCGCCTCACCACACGATATCGGACACCGCGTTGGCGGGCGGAGGGTCGCAACCGCGGCCCGGAGAGATCAGCCTCGCGCACCACGGCGTGCTCTTCCTCGATGAGCTGCCGGAGTTTTCGCGCCGCGCGCTCGAAGTCCTGCGGCAGCCGGTCGAGCACGGCACGATCGCCATCGCGCGCGCGGCGCGAACCGCCGTCTTCCCTGCCCGCTTCATGCTTGTCGCCGCGATGAACCCGTGTCCATGCGGCTATTTCGGCGACCCGCGCCGCGGCTGCCGCTGCGCGGAGCCAGTAGTGGCGCGCTACGCCAACCGGTTGTCTGGGCCGTTGCGGGACCGGCTGGATCTGATCGTCCCGGTCGCGGCCGTGCCGGCCGCCGACCTCGAGCGTGCGGCCGACGGCGAGAGTTCGTCGGCTGTACGCGCGCGGGTGCTGGCGGCGAGAGCTCGACAATACAGACGGTCTCCGGGAGGACTCAACGCCCGGCTGGACGGCCGGGCAATCAAGATACCGGCGCTCTTCCATGCCGACGCGCGCGCATTTGCGGCGCGCGCTGTCGATGGACTGCGGTTGACGGCGCGTGGCTACTATCGGCTGCTCCGAGTGGCTCGCACGATCGCGGACCTCGCCGGCGACGCGACCGTTGGGGCCGGACACGTGGCCGAAGCGCTTCAGTTTCGGGGCGAGGAAGGGGCATGAGGCGGTCATTGGCGAGGCAGGGTTCGCACTTTGTTCTCCTCTCGACTTTTCTGCGTTTGGCCGAGAGAATTGGTGTGATAGAGTCCGGAACTCGTGGTCGCCCGTCGGAAATCCGACCACCACAACAACTTCCCTCGTGAAGCGGCATCGCAGGTATACGGTCGTCATCGCCGATCGGCGCACGGGCGTGTATCGCCGGGTGTCGCTCAATGTTCTCCCCGTCTTTCTCGGCCTCTGCGCCCTCTTCATCGTTCCGGTGCTGGTCGGTCTCGGGCTGCGACTCAGTGCCGGGGCCGAGATCGCGACCTTGCGCGGATCGAACGAGCAACTGGAGCTCGAAAATCGCAACTTCCGGACGGCCACCGGTGCCCTGACCGGAGAAATCCAATCACTGCAATCGGCGATTGGCGCCTTGGGTGATCGCGCCGCGGTCGACTCCGCGACGGCGCGCGCCATGGATCGCCTGCCGGCCATCGTGAAGTCGCGCGCGGCGGGCGGCCCCCAGGCGCCGCTTTTCACGCCGGCGCTGCGCACGCCTGAAGACACGTTCGGTGCGCTTCGCGACCTGCTCTACAACCTCGAGAGCCGACTGCAGGTCGTCCAGACAGATGTCGACCGCCGACACGCGCTCGCGAGTGCGACGCCGTCGATCTGGCCGACGCGCGGATGGCTGACCGACAGCTTCGGGCGCCGGCGAGATCCGTTTACGGGCGAGACGGGCTATCACACAGGTCTGGACATCTCGGCGGACCACGGTGAACCGGTGTACGCGACGGCGAATGGCACGGTCGATACCGCCGAAGCGTCTGGCGCCTACGGCAACATGGTGGTGCTCAGTCACGGCTTCGGCATCGCGACCCGCTATGCGCATCTGGCCCGGTTCGCGGTCAAGACGGGCGACCAGGTTCGGCGCGGCGATGTGGTCGGCTTTGCTGGAGCCACGGGGCGTGCGACGGGCGACCACCTGCATTACGAGGTGCTCATCTACGGCCGCCAATTGAATCCCCTCCAGTTCCTCCTGAACAGCGCTCGCCCGTAGCGGTCGGCATGCGGGGCGAGAGCCAGCCCCCTGCACCGCAGCTCGCGGGGCTGAAGCCCCGCCGCCACAAAAACCCCAGAGCTGAAGCCCCGTCGCCACAGACAAACTGCCGCACGCTCACGCCTGTGGCGGCGGGGCTTTAGCCCCGCGGGTACCGCTCTCCGAGTTTGACCCCCTTCGGACCGACGGGTACAATCGGCTGATAGCCAAGCGGTTCTCCGCTCTCGTCTTTCCATGCTCGATACCATCCTCGCGAAAGTCTTCGGCACGCAAAACGAGCGCGAGCTGAAGAAAATTCGCCCCGTCGTCGAGGCCATCAACGCCTTAGAGCCTGCCGTGCACGCGCTGAGTGATCAGGCGCTGCGGGAGAAGACGGGCGATTTGCGCCAGCGCGTGGCCGCAGGCGCGTCGATCGAGGACCTGCTGCCCGAGGCCTTTGCCGTCGTGCGCGAGGCCGGTCACCGCGCCCTCAACATGCGGCATTTCGACGTGCAGCTCATTGGTGGGTACGTGCTGCACCAGGGCAAGATCGCCGAGATGAAGACAGGCGAGGGCAAAACGCTTGTCGCGACGCTGCCCGCCTATCTCAACGCCCTCGAAGGTAAGGGTGTTCACATCGTCACGGTGAACGATTACCTGGCCCGCCGCGACTCGGAGTGGATGGGTAAAATCTTCCGCTTCCTCGGGATGTCGGTCGGCGTCATCCAGCACGATCTGAACGACCAGGAGCGGCAGGTCGCCTACGGCTGCGACATCACCTACGGCACGAACAACGAGTTCGGCTTCGACTACCTCCGCGACAACATGAAGTTCGAGCTCGCGCATTTCGTTCAGCGCGGGCACCACTTCGCCATCGTCGACGAAGTCGACAGCATCCTGATCGACGAAGCGCGCACGCCGCTGATCATTTCCGGCCCGGCCGAGGAATCCACCGATCTCTATTACGAAGTCGATCGAATCATCCCCCGCCTGAAGGCCGGCGCCGTCACGCGCGGCGACACGAAAGGCGAGGACCGCGACCGCCTGGAAGCCACGGGCGACTACATCCTCGACGAAAAGCACAAAACCGTGACGCTCACCGAGAGCGGCATGGCACGGAGCGAGGAGCTGCTGGCACACCGCCTGAGCCCGGGCGGACTCTATGACCCGGCCAACATGCCTCTGCTCCACCACGTCAACCAGGGGCTTCGCGCGCACATCATCTTCAAGCGCGACGTCGACTACATGATCAAGGACGGCCAGGTCGTCATCGTCGACGAGTTCACAGGCCGTCTGATGCCTGGGCGCCGATGGAGCGACGGGCTGCACCAGGCGGTCGAGGCGAAAGAGAAGGTGAAGATCGAGCGCGAGAACCAGACGCTCGCGACGATCACCTTCCAGAACTACTTCCGCAAGTACAAGAAGCTGTCGGGCATGACCGGCACGGCCGACACCGAGGCCGAAGAGTTCGCAAAGATCTACAAGCTGGACGTCAACGTCATCCCGACCAATCGCACCTTGCGTCCGGATCGAAGAGCCCGACACCGTCTATCGCACCGAGCGCGAAAAGTACGAAGCCATCGTCAACGACATCATCGAGAAACAGGCGTCCGGCCGGCCCGTTCTCGTCGGCACGGTGTCGATCGAGAAGTCGGAGCGACTCTCGTCGATGCTGAAAAAGCGTGGCATCAAGCACGTGGTGCTGAACGCGAAGTATCACGCGCAGGAAGCCGAGATCGTCGCACAGGCGGGCCGCAAGGGCACGGTGACGATCGCGACGAACATGGCGGGCCGCGGCACGGACATTCTGCTCGGTGGGAACGCCGAGTTCATGGCGCGCCAGCAGACCCTCGCCGAGGAGGTCGCCGAAAAGCTCACGCGCGAGCAGGCGAAGTTCGTCGACGACGAGGAACACGTCTACTTCTTTCACCTCGACAGCTTCTACCGCGTCAAGCGCGAGGACTGGGACCGCATCTTCAGCTTCTTCAAACAACAATGCGAGGTCGAGCACGAAGAGGTCGTTGCGCTCGGCGGCCTCCACATCATCGCCACGGAACGGCACGAGGCACGCCGCATCGACAACCAGTTGCGCGGCCGCGCCGGCCGGCAGGGCGACCCCGGTTCGTCGCGGTTCTATCTCTCGCTCGAAGACGATCTGATGCGGATCTTCGGATCCGATCGCATCTCGGGTCTGATGCAGCGGCTCGGGATGGAAGAGGGCGTGCCGATCGAGCACGGCATGGTCACTCGCGCCATCGAGCGCGCACAGAAGCAGGTCGAGGCGCAGAACTTCTCCGTCCGCAAGCACCTCCTCGAATACGACGACGTGATGAACAAGCAGCGGGAGAACATCTACTCGCTGCGGCGCGAACTGCTGGAAGGCCGGATCCATGTCGACGAGGACGGCGAGCCCGTCGACACCCACGGCTACCTCCTGCAGATCGCCGAAGACATCCTCGACGACGCCATCGAGCGGTTCGCCGCGGCGGATGCCGAAGTCGAATCGTGGGATCTCCCGGCATTGCGTCAGGAAATGACGCGTGTCTTCGCACTCGAGGCGGAAGACCTGAAGGGCATCGACTTCGACAGCGTGTCGAGCGGCGAGCTTCGCGATGCGCTCTGGGAGCGCATTCTCAAGAGCTACGAGGACAAGTCGCAATTGCTCGGGCCAGAGTTGATGCGGCGCATCGAGCGCGACATCATGCTGCAGATCGTCGACGCGCAGTGGAAGGATCATCTCTACAGCCTGGACCACCTGAAGGAAGGCATCGGGCTGCGCGGCTACGGCCAGCGGGATCCGCTCGTGGAATACAAGCGGGAGAGCTTCACGCTCTTCCAGGACATGAAGGCGCGGGTCGACGAAGAAATGCTCCGGCACCTCTGGTGGCTGCGACCGATGCTCACCGAAGATGGTGCCGCCAGCGTTCCGGTGCCACGGCCCGCACCACGACGTCCGCCGTCGCTCATCTTGAACGACCCGGGCGCATCGCTCCAGAGCGGGACCACGGACGGCGGTTTCCCCGGCCGCGGGTCAGCGGCCGCCGTTGCCGAGCCCGATCTGGCATCCGCCTCGAACCCGTTCGGACCCTCCAGGCCGAGGCCGGCGCGCGTCGGTGGCGATGACGCGGCGGTGAAGACGGTGAAGCGCGAGGAGCCGAAGGTCGGCAGAAACGATCCGTGCCCGTGCGGGAGCGGAAAAAAGTACAAGAAATGCCACGGCGCGAATCAGTAGCGACAATTCATATGGACCTCAAGACCGCTCTCCAAGACCTCGATCTCGCTACTGACATCGCCACCGCCCTGACCTTCGACGACGTTCTGCTCGTGCCGCAGCACTCGCAGGTCGTGCCCGCGCAGGTCGACGTCACCACGCACTTCACGCGCAACATCGCGCTCAACGTGCCGCTCGTCAGCGCCGCCATGGATACGGTGACCGAGTCCATGCTCGCCATCGCCATGGCGCAGCACGGCGGCATCGGCGTCATTCACAAGAACCTGTCGATCGAGGAGCAGGCGACCGAGGTCGATCGCGTGAAGCGCTCCGAGAGCGGGATGATCGTCAACCCCATCACGCTCGCGCCCGAGAATCGCATTCACGAGGCGCAAGACCTGATGATGAAGTACCGGATTTCCGGCGTCCCGATCACCGATGGTGGACGCAAGGAAGGCCGGCTGCTCGGCATCCTGACGAACCGCGATTTGCGCTTCGAAACGAACGTCAACCGCCCGATCTCGGACGTGATGACGAAGGATCCGCTCATCACCGTCCCTGTGGGCACGACGCTCGAGGACGCCCGGGAGATCCTCCACCAGCACAAAGTCGAGAAGCTCCTCGTCGTCGATCAGGACTTCCGTCTCAAGGGACTGATCACCGTCAAGGACATCCAGAAGATGGTGAAGTATCCCAGTGCGTCGAAAGACTCGCTGGGACGCCTCCGCGTGGCCGCGGCCGTGGGGGTGGCGAAAGATACGATGGAGCGCGCCGAAGCCCTGGTCGCCGCGCACGTCGACGCGCTGGTCATCGACACCGCGCACGGTCACTCCCAGGGCGTGCTCGACATCGTGAAGCGGATCCGCCGTCAGTTTCGGGACGTGGATGTGGTGGCCGGCAACGTCGCGACCGCCGACGCCACCGAGGCGCTCATCGCGCTCGGTGTAGACGGCGTAAAGGTCGGCATCGGTGCCGGCTCCATCTGCACGACGCGCATCATCGCCGGCGTCGGCGTACCGATGATCACGTCCGTGATGCAGTGCGCGCGCGCGGCCGCCCGACACGGTGTGCCCGTCATTGCGGACGGCGGTATCAGGTTTTCGGGCGACATCACGAAAGCCATTGCGGTGGGCGCGAGCAGCACGATGATCGGCAATCTGTTCGCGGGCACGGACGAGAGCCCGGGGGAGATGATCATCTACCAGGGCCGCAGCTTCAAGGAGTACCGCGGCATGGGGTCGATCGGGGCGATGCGTCGGGGCAGCCGTGACCGGTACTTTCAGGACGAGTTCGATCTGGGCACGGGTGGGGCCGGGACGGAGAAGCTGGTGCCCGAAGGGATCGAAGGGCGCGTCCAGCACAAAGGATCGGTCGCAGCGATGATTCACCAGCTCGTCGGCGGCCTGCGAGCCGGGATGGGTTACTGCGGCGCGGCGAACCTGCCGGCGCTCCAGCGCGGCGCGCAACTGGTGCGCATCACGCCGGCAGGGGTCCGCGAGAGCCACGTGCACGACGTCGCGATCACGAAGGAAGCGCCGAACTATCGTTCAGAGTAGGGCTCTCGAAGGACGAACGACGAGTGACGAGCTTTGAGCGGCGAACGCCGAACGGCACGAAGGCACGGCGCGCGACGACCGGGCGACGTGATGCTCGCGTGCTCGCGCGAACGGAATCCGACACCCTCAACGTGGGACGCGAGCTGGGGCGCGCGCTGGCGCCTGGCACGACCGTTTTGCTGTATGGAGAGCTCGGTGCCGGAAAGACGGTCTTCGTCAGGGGGCTTGCCGAGGGATTAGGGCTCGATCCCGAGAACGTCAGCAGCCCGACCTTCACTATCGTCCACGAGTACCAGGGCGGTTCGGTCACTCTCCAGCACATCGATCTCTACCGACTCACACCTGCTGAAGTCGCAGACGCTGCGCTCGACGATCTTGCGGGCGCGGATACGATCATTGCAATCGAATGGGCCGAACGACTGCCCCGCCCCGCGACGCCGCCCGTCGTCGAGGTGCATCTGGAGCACATGAGCAACGGCCGGCAGATAACGATCTCTCACTCGTAGGCAAGATCGTCGTTCGTCGTTCCTCATTCGTCGCTCGTCGTTCAGCTTTCCTTCGCCTCCACTTTCCTGCGCGCGGTGAGCTCGAGCACGGCGTCGCCCAGCTGCGCGAGGACGTCGCTCGGCGTGAGCGCCACTTCGCCTTCGGTCGCTTCTGCCAGATCCCCGGCCATCCCGTGCAGATAGACCGCGAGCTTGCAGGCGGCCTCGGCGTCGAGCAGCTGTCCGAGCCATCCCGCGATCATGCCCGTGAGCAGGTCGCCCATGCCGCCCGTCGCCATGCCCGCGTTGCCGGTCGGGTTCACGAACACGCGACCCTCGGGCGTGGCGACGACGGTCCGGTGGCCCTTGAGTACAACGTAGAGCTGATGCGTCTCGGCGAAGTTCTGCGCGATTTCGATGCGGTTCGCCTGTACGTCGGCCGTGGTCACGCCAACCAGCCGCGCCAATTCGCCCGGATGCGGCGTGATGATGACGTCTCGTCCCTCCGGGCCCACCAGTAGCTCCGGCGCATCGGCAAACGCGTTCAATCCGTCGGCGTCGAGCACGAGCGGCACACCGGCCCGGGCCAGCAGCGCGCGCAGGAACGCCATCGTGCTCGGAGCCGTCCCAAGGCCCGGGCCCGCCGCAATCACGTCGGCCTGTGACGCCAGGATGCCGTCCAGGGAACCGATCGTGACTCCGCCATCGGCGCCTTCATCGAGCGGCTCGGTCATGTACTCGGGAGCCATCGCCGCGATGATCGGCTGGCTCGATCGCGGGCTGGCGATGGTGACCAATCCCGCACCGGACTTGAGCGCGCCCATGCCGGTGAGGTGGGCGGCGCCCGTCTTCCCGCGCGCGCCCGCCACGACGAGAACGTGGCCGTAATCGCCTTTGTGGGAGTCGGCCGGACGCGGCTCGACGAGCGCGCGGATGACCTCTCGGGTCAGCAGCTCGAGATAGGGCCCTTCGACCGCTTCGATCGCGGCTTCAGGAATGCCGATGTCGGCAATCACGACGTCGCCGCAATGCCCTTCGCCCGGAGGCAGGAGCAGCGGCAGCTTCGGCGCGCCCAGGGCCACGGTCATCGTGGCATCGATGCACGGACCAATCGGCTCGGGCGTGTCGGCTGAAAGCCCCGACGGCAGATCGACCGACACGACGACGAGATCGCTGGCGTTGATGTCGGCGACGATCGTCTCGAATAATCCTGACAGCGGGGTCCGCAGGCCCGTGCCGAACATCGCGTCCACGAGCAGGTCGCAGCTCCGAATCTCGGAGAAGTGCAGCTCCCAGGCCTGCGGATCGTTGATTTCCACAATCGTGTGACCGAGCCGACCGAGAACCTCGAGGTTCACCCGCGCGTCTCCGCGCACCGCGGCGACGTCGCCAATGACGAAGATCGACACATCGACGCCGCGCTGGAGCAGCGTCCGGGCCACGACGAAGCCATCACCGCCGTTGCTGCCCCGACCGCACAGTACCGCGACCTGTCGTCCGCCAACGTCGGTAAACACGGCCTCGATGGCCGCGACCACCTGGCGGCCAGCATTCTCCATGAGCACGATCGAGGGGATTCCGATCTCGTCGATCGTGCGGCGGTCGGCGTCGCGCATCTGCGCGCTGTTCAGGATTCTCACGGAAATGCCGTTCGTGTCAGGAGTGTACCACCGTCACGCGGAGCAATTGGGATACGATCTCATCCATGGCTGGTGCGGTCTTCGTGAACGGAACGGTAACGGCGGAGGCGGACGCGGTAGTGCCGGTCTTCGACCATGGCTTCCTCTACGGAGAAGGCGTCTACGAAGTCTGCCGCACGTACCACGGCCAACCATTGCTGCTCGATCGGCATCTCACGCGCTTGCGCGCCTCGGCGGGTTTGATCGCGCTTTCGGTGCCGTGCGACGATGAGGCGTTTGCCAGGCACATCCGCGCCACCATGACTGCCGCACGGCTCCTGCCCTGGCGTGCGGACGGTCCCGACGCCTACGTCCGGCTGCTCCTGACACGCGGCGTCGGCGAGCTGACCTACGACCCTGCGGCCTGCAAGTCGCCAACGCTCGTGATCATTGCGCGGGAGCATCACGCGCCGCCCGCCAGCGCCTATGCAGACGGCGTCGGCGTGTCCATCGTCCCGATACAGCGCAATGCGCCCGAGGCGCTGAACCCGCTCATCAAGTCGAACAACCTCCTGAACAACGCGCTCGCGATGCAGCGCGCCATTGCCGAAGGCGGCTTCGAGGCGGTGATGCGCAACCATCTGGGCGAGCTGGCCGAGTGCAGCCAGTCGAATCTCTTCCTGGTCTCGAGCGGTCAGGTCCTTACTCCCCCGCTCCGGGCGGGGCTCCTTGCCGGGATCACGCGGCAGCTCGTGCTGGAACTTTGCGGTGACGAGGGCATTGCGCGCGACGAGCGCACCCTGCATGACGCGGATCTGTTTCAGGCCGACGAGGCGTTTCTGACGAGCAGCACACGCGAGATCGTGCCGATTGTGCGCGTGGACGGCGCTGTCATTGGCGACGGGCGCCCGGGGGCGGTCACCGCGCGGCTGCGCGCCGCGTTCAAAACACGGGTCGAAGTGCTCTGCCCTGCGCCAACGACTCTGCGTACGTAGGCCTGGGCGGTCAGCTCGGGCAACGATCGCCCACGCCAAAGCTTGGGCCCACGATCGGCTTCATTGCTCCGCCGCGTACTCTTCGATCGGCGGGCACACGCACATCAGATTGCGATCGCCATACGGGTTGTCGATGCGCCCGACGGCCGGCCACACCTTCTTCTCGCGGACCCACGGCAGCGGAAACGCCGCCTCGCGACGCGAGTAAGGATGGCTCCACTCGTCGTCTGTGACCATCGACGCGGTGTGAGGGGCGTTCTTGAGGACGTTGTCCTTTGGATCCGTTCTCGCCGTGGCCACGGCCTCGATCTCGGCGCGAATCGCGATCATCGCGTCGCAGAAGCGATCGAGCTCTTCGACAGGCTCACTCTCAGTGGGCTCGATCATCAGCGTGCCGGGCACGGGGAATGAGACCGTCGGCGCGTGAAAGCCATAGTCCATCAGCCTCTTCGCGACGTCGATCTCATCGACACCCGCCGGCTTGAAGGACCGCAGGTCGAAGATCATTTCGTGAGCGACCCGCCCCCGGGCATTCGTATAGAGCACGTCATAGTGCCGTTCGAGCCGCGACTTGATGTAGTTCGCGTTCAGAATCGCGAATTTCGTGGAGTTGGCCAGACCCTGCGCGCCGAGCATGCGGACATAGCCGTAGGAAATGAGCAGGATGCTCGCGCTGCCCCAGGGCGCACCGGCAACCGCGGGAATGGCCTGCGCACCGCCAGTCTGCGCGAGGGGATGCCCCGGCAGAAACGGCGCGAGATGCGCGGCCACCCCGATGGGGCCCATGCCAGGACCGCCGCCGCCGTGCGGAATGGCGAACGTCTTGTGCAGATTCAGATGGCACACGTCGGCGCCGATGGCCGCCGGGCTCGTCACTCCGACCTGCGCGTTCATGTTCGCGCCATCCATGTACACCTGGCCGCCGTGCTCGTGGACGATGGCACAGATGTCGCGGATGGATTCCTCGTAGACGCCGTGGGTCGACGGATACGTGATCATCAGGGCCGAGAGATCGGCCCGATGCGCCTCGGCCTTCGCCGTCAGATCCGCGACGTCGACGTAGCCCTTCGCGTCGGTCGCGACGACGACCACTTTCATGCCGGCCATCACGGCGCTCGCGGGATTGGTGCCGTGGGCCGACGCGGGGATGAGCACCACGTCGCGGTGCGCGTCGCCGCGGCTTCGATGCCACGCCCGGATCACCAGCAGACCGGCAAGCTCTCCCTGCGCACCGGAGTTCGGTTGCAGCGACACTGCAGCGAAGCCCGTGATCTCGCAGAGCGCCTGCTCGAGATCGTGAAAGACCTCGGCATAGCCAGCCGCCTGATTGGCGGGCGCGAACGGGTGAATGCGGGAGAACGCCGCCCAGGTCACCGGCATCATCTCGGCGGCCGCGTTCAGCTTCATCGTGCACGACCCGAGCGGAATCATCGACGTGTCGAGCCCGATGTCCTTGCGCTCGAGGCCCTTGATATAGCGCATCATCTCCGTCTCGGAGTGATGGCGGTTGAACACGGGATGCTGGAGAAACGCGCTGGTGCGCGCCAGGGACGGCGGAAGGGCGGGCGCCTCAGTTGGAGCCACCGTCACCGGCGAGGGACGCCCGGTCGCCTTTTCCGTGACGCGGCTGAACACACCGGCTATGGCGGCCAGATCGTCGTCGCGGACAGTCTCGTCCAGCGCGATCGTCAGGGTGCGATCGTCGATCCAGCGGAAGTTGATGCCGGCGTCGATGGCGGGCTCCTCGAGAGATGACCGATCGACGCCCGCCACCCCGCGAAGATCTATCTGCAGCGTGTCGAAATAGTTCGCATTGCGCTGGTTATAGCCGAGGCTGCCGAGGGCCTGCGCCAGCGACGCCGCCTGGCTCCTGATGCGAGAGGCGATGGCCTTCAGTCCCGACGGCCCGTGATAGACCGCATACATCGCCGCCATGTTGGCCAGGAGCGCCTGCGCCGTGCAGATGTTCGACGTCGCCTTCTCCCTTCGGATGTGCTGCTCACGGGTCTGGAGCGCCATGCGATACGCGGGGCGTCCACTGCTGTCGACCGACACCCCGATGATGCGTCCGGGCACCTGACGCACGTACGCGTCGCGCGTCGCGAAGAATGCCGCGTGCGGCCCGCCGTATCCGAGCGGTACGCCAAACCGCTGTGAATTGCCGACAACCACGTCGGCGCCCGCTTCTCCTGGCGGCGATAGCAATGTCAGCGCGAGCAGATCGGTCGCCACCACAACCAGGACGCCCGCCTCGTGTGCGCGCGCGATGAGAGGCGCAAGGGGTTCGGCCGAACCGAGCTCGTCCGGATATTGCAGCAGCAGTCCGAACACAGTCTCATCGAACTGCACGGCCGAAGGGTCGACCGTCCGCACATGAATACCGAGCGGTTCGGCGCGCGACTCGATCACAGCGCGCGTCTGCGGCCACGTCCGTGACGAGACGAGGAAGGTCTGACGAGCGGCACCGCGCCTCGGCTGTACACGGTGCAGCAGCGTCATCGCCTCGCCCCCCGCCGTCGGCTCGTCCAGGAGCGATGCGTTCGCCACCTCCATCCCGGTCAAATCCGTCACCATCGTCTGGAAATTGAGAAGCGATTCCAGACGGCCCTGGGCGATTTCGGCCTGGTAGGGCGTGTACGGCGTGTACCAGCCCGGGTTCTCCATGACGTTGCGGAGAATGACGGGCGGCGTGATCGTGTCGTAGTAGCCGAGCCCGATGAACGAGCGCCGGACGCGATTCTTCGCGGCGATCCGGGTGAGCGTTTGGAGATAGTCGTACTCGGACAGCCCCGCCGGCAGGTTCAGCGGCTTTGACGTGCGAATGCTGCGGGGAACGACTTCGTCGACGAGCGCATCCAGCGAGGACGCGCCGACGACCTCGAGCATCCGGTCGAGATCCTCGGCACGCGGGCCGATGTGGCGCAGTTCGAACGCATCATGGAACTCGTAAGTCATTTCACCAGGGAGCCATAAGCGGAAGCATCGAGGAGCTCGTCGACCTCGGACGGCTCGGACAGCCGTATCGCAATCATCCACGTGTCGTGCGGCGAGGAGTTGACGAGCTCGGGCTTGTTCTTGAGGGCCGCGTTGACCTCCACGACTTCACCCGACACAGGAGCGAACAGCTCCGAGACGGCCTTCACGGATTCGATCGTTCCAAACGACTCGCCCTGGCTCACCGTGGTGCCGGCCTCCGGCAACTCCACGTAGACGACGTCGCCAAGCTGCTTCTGCGCGTAGTCGGTGATGCCCACGCGACCGATGCCGTCGGAGGCGCTGATCCACTCGTGGTCTTTCGTGTACTTGAGCGTGTCGGGATACATGCGTCTATTTCCTTGGCCGCTTGTAGAACGGGAGAGAGACGATGCGCGCGGAGGCGCGCCGGTTGCGGATGTCAACCTCGATCGCATCGCCCTCGGTGAGCGTCGACGGCACGTACGCCATGCCGATGGCTTTTTTGAGAAACGGCGTTTGCGTACCGCTCGTCACAATGCCGGCCTCAAGGCCGTCGACGATGACCGGGTGACCGTGGCGAGCAATGGCGCGATCGACCATCTCGAAGCCGACGATCCTGCGAGCGACGCCAGTCGCCTTCTGAGCGTCGAGCGCGGCCCGGCCCAGAAAGTCACCCTTGTTCCACGCGACGATCCACTCGAGATCGGCCTCGAGGACGGTGGTCGAGTCGTCGATGTCGTTGCCGTACAGGCGCATCGCGGCTTCGAGCCGCAGCGTATCGCGGGCGCCGAGACCGGCCGGACGGATGTCGACCGCGCGGCCTGAATCGAGGAGCGCGTCCCAGACACGCTCGGCATAAGACGGCGCCACGAAGATTTCGTACCCGTCTTCGCCTGTGTACCCCGTGCGCGAGATGGTCGACCGCACCGACGCGACCTCGCCCGTGGCGAACCAGTAGTACTTGAGGCTGCCAAGATCCACGCCCGTCAGGGGCTGCAGGACCTCGCGCGCCGCCGGGCCCTGGACGGCAATCAGGGCGTAACGGGCGCTCGTATTCACCGCCACCACGTCGCCCAGGCCCGACGTGTGCTCCGTGATCCAGGCGAAGTCCTTCTGGATGTTCGAGGCGTTGACCACGAGCAGGAAATGGCTCTCGGCGAGGCGGTAGACGAGGAGGTCGTCCACGAACGTGCCTTGCTTGGTCGTCAGGCCGGAGTAATGGGCCTGGCCGACTTTCAACTTGCTGGCATCGTTGCTGGTGATGTGCTGAATGCCGGCGAGCGCGTCACGACCGGCGACCTCGATCTCGCCCATGTGGCTGACGTCGAACAGGCCTGCACGCGTCCGGACGGCAAGGTGCTCGTCGGAAATACCGGAGTACTCGACAGGCATGTCCCAGCCACCAAACGGAACCATCCGGGCGCCCAGGCTGACGTGGCGCGTGTGCAGCGGCGTTTTGCGGAGGACAGACGATTCGACCTGGCTCATTGGAGGCGCGGACGTGGGGCGATGAACATCCCACGGTACTATGCGCATCCGCGGAGGGTCAAGGCGCGCCAGGTCGCTGCGGGCGGCCTTGGGCGGGCCGTCAGCGTCGTTTCTGCAGGAGGCCCAGGTAGGTCATGCCGCGGACGCCGTCCACCCGGCGCTCGAGCACAAACTGCCTCCACAACTCTTCTTCGGCATGCCGCGCCTTCGGCTCGTCTGCGCCGTCGATGTGGGCCATCTCGTGCCAGATGATGGTCGCGAGCACGTAATCGAATATTCCGGCTCCCCTCTTCGCCCGTTGCAATGTCTCCCCCTGTCTCACCAGGTAGACGACGCGCTCGCCGTGGGTGATAAAGCCCTCGACGTGTTGAAGCTTGTCGTGGAGCGAACGCCCGGACGTGTCAGCGTCGATGACCACGACTCGATCGGGCTGTCGCGGCAGCAATCGCATCGCTCGTGCAACGGTCTGGCCATACTCAGTGACCGGTTGCGCAGCGGCCGGTCCGGATGCGACGACCCACCCCCCGACGATCAGGATTTCGACAAGGCGCCGACGAACCCAGCTTCTGACCATGGACGCACCTCCGTGTTGGCGGATGTGCGCGAAGCTGGGGCCTGGGGACGGCTACCGCAATGACCTGGAGGTCATGCGTGGGTCGGATGCAGGTCGCAGGGCAAGTCGCTGTGACACAGCAGGTTGGCCGGACGTCTCATTGGTGGAACGGCATTGGAATCCGGTCGGTACGGGCCCACGCGTGCTCGGATGGCGCCGACCTCCGAACAGTCTTCTGGGCAGAGACGACCAATGCCGGAGGAGTCCTCATCTGCTGGCCCTGTCCGATTTGGCGTGTTCGAACTGGATCGCCGGTCAGGCGAGCTGCGGAAAGATTAGCCTTCAGGAACAAGCACTGCAGGTGCTGACGTCACTCCGTAGCGTCCCGCCGAGGTGGTCACACGCGACGAACTGCGTCGGCGGCCAATGTCCCAATGGCACGTTCGTCGACTTCGATGGCCTGAACGCCGTCGTCAATCGCCCGCGACACGCTCGGTGATTCGGCCGAATCCCCGCGTCACATTGAAACGCTGCCGCGACGCGGCTATCGATTCATTGCTCCAGTCGAAGCTGCCGGGAACGCGCCATTGCCCGCCACGCCCGGAATGCGCGACGGTGTTGCCCCCCTCTTGCGTCGCCCCCTCTGGGGTCAGATCTTGAATTGCGAGAAATTCACAATTCAAGATCTGACCCCAAACGTGGAACCCGTCGCATCCTGATGGCGGCTGGGTGGGCCTCATCGCAGCGGCAATTGTCGGGGCCATCTGGCAGGTCCGAGGCCGACCAGCCGTCGAAGGCCCGTCTCCCACCGTCGTGCCGGTCACGAGACTGGCGGGCGAAGAGAATTGGCCGGCCTTTTCCACAGATGGCGAGCGCGTCTGACCGCGGATCCGGCGAAGGATTTATGCACCGAGCTGGTCGCCGGATGGCCGGCGCATCGCGTTCTTGCGAAAGGTCGACTCGTCCGCCCGCATTCGGGTCACATCACCGCTGGGAGAGTCGGACGTGAAAGTGAGCGACTTTCCCGTCGGCAGACTCACGGCTCACCTGGTCCCCCGACGGCCGCTTCATCCTCGCCGGGCGGGATCCCGGTCTTCACCAGGCACTTCCGCTGGTATTTGTCTGATCCCGATCGATGGGACCGCGCCCCGGCCGATTACGCGGCCGAATGCGTCGACCTCCGACTTTCCCCGGCGATTTCCCCGGACGGCCACCGGCCGGCGTACGGGTCGTGTGACAGGCGCTGAGCGCGTCGCCCTCTCATCGTCGTTGGAAGGGGATCCCGGAGAGGGACTCAGCGTTTCTTCGTGCGCGGCTTCGACCTCCGCTTGGAGACACGCTTCGCCTTGGGTTTCACCCTCTCGGGAAGCTTCTTGCCCCCGGTCTCACGGTTCCATTCCTCGTAGGTCTGGTTGGAGATCTTCCCTTCGACGAGCAGCTGCGCGAATTTGCGGCGTTGCGCCTGGCTCTTGAATGGCACGTTTTCGCCCTTGCTGTTGCGATAGCGCGGGCGGATGATACACCGAGAACCTTGCGACGACATTGGAATGGAGCGCTGCCATGCGTTGGACGGTGATCCGCGAGCGATCTCACGGCGATGTCACGATCCTCTCCCCCCGCGGCGACATGACCCTCCGCGAGAACGATCACCTGGTCTTCGAGCGGATCCGCCGACTCGTTGAATCCAAGCGCGTCAAGATCGTCTTGAACCTGGCGGAGCTGCCGTATCTCGACAGCGACGGCCTCGCTGAAGTCGTGGACGGCTATAAAGCGGTGACGCCGGTGGGAGGGCAGATGACGTTGTGCGCGGCCGGCCCGCGAATCTGCGCGCTCCTCCGCCTCACGAAGCTCACGGGGATCGTCAGGGTGTTCGAGTCGGAGACCGAAGCGCTCGAACATCTCGCGTCAGGCAGCCAGGCGAGCGTGTAATCGTCATTCGGCCTTGAATCCAATCGCCTCGAGCGCGGGAGTGATCTCCGGGTTCGCCATGAACAGCTTCCACACGAGCCCGGAGCGGTAGTTCTCGATCATCACGACTGTGGGCGCCTGGTTCAGGCCCATGTAGACGTCCTCGAACCAGTTCTCAGTTTCGTTGAAGCCATCGCGGAAGCCATAGATGCCCCAGAGCCGGTCGCCAAGGTCCCGGTAGAAGTGCTTCAGCGCTTTCATCGATTCCTCAGGCGTGTACGGAAATGACGACAGGGCCGCCGAGCACGTGAGGGTGCCATTGTCCCCGGCTGGCGTGGGCCGGCCGCTGCCCGCATTCACGCCCGCCGATCGGCCCCACGCATCGTCGCCATACCCTGCGCGCTTCATTGGATTGGCCAGTGCATACGCGTGGTGGATCCGCGCGATGTTGCGGTTGTTTTCGAAGTAGTTCGTGTAGCGGTCTCTCTTGCCGCGCGGATCGAACCCCATGAAAGAGAAGTGCGTGAAAAACAGCTCCGCACCGCTGCCGACGCCGACATCCAGCTTGATCCCGTAGTACGTGTGGCCATTCACGTAGTGGTCGCCCTCGGTCGTCCTTCCCCAGTTGCGCCGATAGCGCACGGCCAAGTCGGACTGCCCCGCCCAGCCGGTGTGATAGAGGCTCGGCGGCACGGGGTGCGTCGGCGAGGCGATGGCGAGCAGGTACACGATCATCGTTTCGTTCCAGCCGACCAGCGGATGGCTGATCTTGAAGCCATGGTCGGGAGACCAATGCCAGTAGAGGAAGTCGCCGCCAGGCGCCTTCCGGTACCAGCTCCAGTCCACGGCCTTCCAGAACGCCGTCACCGTCTCGCGAATCTCGCGTTCCGCGGCCGTGTCCCGGTCGAAGTACTGCCGCGCGACCAGCAGTCCCTGCATGAGAAACGCGGTTTCGACCAGGTCGCCCCCGTCGTCGTACTTCCCGAAGTACGGCACGGTGCGGCCGGTCCTGCCGTCCAGAAAATGCGGCCACACGCCGTGGAATCGATCGGCCTTGCGAAGGAAGCGCAGGATCTTGAGCACGCGCTCGACGCCCTGATCGCGCGTCACGAACTGGCGATCGACCCCGACGATGAGCGCCATGAGACCGAATCCCGACGCGCCGAGCGCCACGAGGTTGTCGTTGCCGGGCAGAATCTCGATGGCCATGCCCGCCACGGGATGCGCCGCTTCCCAGTAGTATCTGAAGCTCCCCTCCTGCACCATCGTCAATAGCTCATCGTCTGTCATCGCCCGTGTGCTGGCGCTGACTGCCGCCGACATGGGCGACTCGTTGCCGTGCACGTCCACGACGCTGATCTTGTAGAACGCCTTCCTGTCGCTCTGACCGAGGAAATCCTCGTAGCGGGTCAGGTGGCCCTTCTGAATCGCGATGGGTGTGTAAGCACGGCCATCGACCGATCGGTGGATCGTATAGCGGAGCACGTCCGCGTCCTTGCTCGGCTCCCAGCTCAAGTCGACATGTCGATCGTAGCCACGCGCGGTGAGCCCATCGGGCGCAGCTGGGGCGATGTGGTCGACTCTTCCGCCCTCATCCGCGATCCGCACATCATCGACGAAGAGCGTGTGCGGCGCCCCGTCGTCCAACCCCTGCACGATCGTGATGCTCGCCAGGCGACGCGGATTGAACCGCGCGTCGCTCGTCGATCCGAAGAGGCCGACAAATGAGGCGAACGGCAGCCGGATGCGCGTCCATTTGCGTGCCGGGAGAGTGTCCCTCTTGCCAAGCAGCGCAATCGAGGGACTCCCCTCGCCGGTTGCGTCGGTGACGTAGATGCGAGGCGAGGCGTCGGCGGGAAGCGCCGACTCCGAGTAGGCCCAGAACGACAGCGTGTCGCCAGCGAGATCGACGCCGCCGTAGTGTTTCCTCAAGTTCAGCGTCATGCGCCAGTCCCCGCCTTTGCCGGACCGCCACTTGAGGCGGAGGCAATTCGGCGGCGTGACCGACTGCGACGTTTCGACCGGGAATTTGCCGTCGACGAGCTCGAGCTCGCTGGGCGGGACGACTGCCCCCTCACTTTGATAGTAAGAGCGCTCCGTCAGGCTGTTGTCGAACGCGACGTGCCGATCATAGGTGGGCTGCGCGTGTGCCGTGTCGCAGTAGAGCAGCGCGACCGCAACGAGCGCCAGCCGCGCGCTCGTCGCGCGTGTCCTTCCCATCATTTCGGTAGGTCCTCAACGTCGGTGGTTCGTCGTCTTTGCCGCGTCATGTCGGGCCGGCCCATCAGGCCACAGGACTTAATCGATTTACTAGCCGCTTCTACATCGTGTATGACAATATTGTCAAGCCTGTGAGGCGAGCCGCGGCCATGGAAGTGTGGCGCCATGCCGCATTTTCGTGCGCGCTCGATGACGAGACATTGCCGATATCTCGCGCCTCGATGGCTTCATGTGCTGACGTCGGCACCCCGCCACATGCTGTCTGAGGGAGCGGCCGGGCCCGTCGCCTCGTCGGATCGCCAGGAGATGACGGGCCCCAGCCCTCACACTGGACGCATGAGGTCAGACCGGGCGTCCGGTCACTTGTGCGATCGAGGCACCTCCACCGCGCCGGCGGTCTTCGACGGCCAGACGGTCAGGAACACATCGAAAATCTTTCGCTTCTTCTCCACGCCGTTGGCGTCGCGCACAATGGCCCCGCCCACGAGAGAGAATTCGTTCCCGTGGGCATCCCGGCGTCCGATCTTCTTATAGTCCGTGCCGATCGATATGATGCCGAGCGCGCCGAGAGACACCAGTTCGGCCGGTTCCGACTTGCCGTTGTGATTGCGATCGCGCCACACGCGCAACCGCGAATAGATGGCGTCCCGCCCATCGATGACACGGTCCGCGAGGCCTCCGCCGTACGTCGGCCCCTCGGCCAGGAGCAACGCCTCGAATCCGTTGGCTGCCCGTGGCTCGACGGCGTCGGCGTAGGCAGGGGTCTTTGATCCAAACAGCTCGGCTCCCGAATCAATCACGCCATTTCCGTTTCGATCCAACACCAGCCACCCATCGTCACTATCCGGCTCGGTCCAGGCGACGCGTTCGTTGGCCGCGCCATTGTCGTTGAGATCGAATTCGACGCCGTCTTCGGCCCGGGAGAGTTCATAGCCGTCTCCCGCCGTGTCGATGAGGATCGGGCTGAGTGTGACGCAGTCGCACCGCCACGCCTGGTACTCGTATCCGTCGAGGCAATCCGATGCCTGGATCTCGCACCGGTTCTCCGCAACCGGAGGCGCGTACACGACCGCCTCCGCGAAGGTTCTGCCAAGGTCTATCCAGGGTGTCGTCAGCAGCCAGTGCTTCGCCGTGGAACGCCACAATCCGTAGCTCGGCACATTGCGACTCTGGAACACGGCGGCCGTGTACAGGGCGCGCTTCGTCGTGACATAGGTGCTGAGGGCGTTCACCCACACTTCGGTTTGCAACTCAAATGGGCAAAACGTGATCGGCAGGGCTGTCGTCGCCGAGACGTCGACCGACTTCTTGTAGTTGGGTGTCTGTCGCATCGAGTGCGTGACCGTCACGCCTCCGCAACTCGCGATTTGCGCGTGGGCGGACCCGCAGACGAGAGAGAGTCCGATGACGAGAATGCCGGTGCGATAGCTGATTGGCACATGCCCTCCTCCGACCTCAGCTATTCAGGCGCCCGCCACCGCGCCAGCTCGCCTTTCGGCACTCTGGAAACGATGTCGGCGCGGATGTCCCCAATCCATGACAGGACGACCGATTGAGACTCGGGGCGGAGTGCCTCGAGCACGCGATTGCGCGCCTCCAGGATCGCGCGGCGGTATTTCAGGTTGACTTCGTACATCTTCTCGTCGAGCGTCGCGGAAAGACGTCGATCGTTCGGGTCGCGCCTGTCATACAAGGCACGCAGTGGTTCGGCCTCCTTCGTGGCTTGCTCCGCACGATCATCCTGCGCGACCGCCTCCCGCTCGAGTGCGTCGAATTCCTCCTTGGAGAGTGCTTCGCGCAGGTCGTGGTTGAACCCGCTGTCTTTCCCACGCCAGCCGGCGAGGACGGTAAAGCCTTGCTGCCAGACCAGCCATTCCGGGATCTGCGATGGATCCTTTTTGCCGTCGATGACGACAATGTCTGCGGCCGACTGCGGCGAGGTTGCCGGAGTCTGAGCCGCGCCAGCGAGAATCACGGCGTTGAGCACATACAGATTCAACATGGTCATCTCTCCCGGCGTGCCGCGGCAAACCATCTCGACTCCATGTCCAGCACGTAATGAAACGCCATCTCCACGCCGTGCCGGCCAGTCACGGTCTCGTCGTCGATCGGGGGAAGGTCGTCGACCCTCCACGCCACGAGCGGCGGCGAGACGACGCCGTCGCGACGAAATACGCTGCGCTCCATCACCGTCGAGCGCCCTTTTTCCTGGTCGGCTAGCGCTCGCACCAATCGCACGACCATGCCCTGCTCCCCCGCGGTCTCGGCCATGAGCGCCGCGGTCAACCGCACGCTCAACGCGTCGGCGCCCGCTTGGCCGGTTAACTCGAGGCGATCGGCGAATCGCCTGAACCCCGCCACGAGCGGTGAGAGGATCAGCAGCTGTCGCACCCGATCGAGCGCTTCGGCACCCTGGTAAGGCACGAACGAGGCGGTCTCCGGTCCGAATGTCACCGAGGCGCGTCCGCGGGACCCGATGAGGGCGACGCGGTCGCGGTGCTGTTCGATCTGCACATGAAACCGCCCATCCGCATACACGACCTTCCGGAACACCACGTCACCCGCGCTGACCGAAATCAGCATGCCGTCATCCCAGGTAGGCGTGATGGTCCCGCTCATCGTGAGGTGGGTGCCAATCGCCGTCACTCGCGCATCGCGCACACGATGGCCGGACGCATCGAGAGGTGCGGCAGTGTGCTGGATGGTCATCATGGATGGCAGCATGAGTCTTACGCTCCTCCCTCGCGTACGGGCGATTTCGCTTCTGGCCGCCGTGGCGCATCGGCCGCCCACTCGGCGCGCGCGGCCACACCGCTGCTGCGCGGCTTGTAGCGCAAGTGCGAGTCCAGTGTGTGGTAGCTGATGCCGAGCGACCGACACGCCTTTCGCTTGTTCTGCCCGCAGCGGTACCACACCAGACGGGCATAGCGGCTGGCCCAGGCGCGAAGCGTGTCATCACGCGCCACGGACGGCAGAAGAAATGCTTCGTATTCTTCTCTGAGGCTCGGCGGCAGGTCGTCGAGACCGACGCGCTCGTCCTGCGCCAGACAGATGACGTTCTCAATCACGCGCTGCAGCTCCCGGACGTTCCCAGGCCACTGATACGTCAAGAGCACGTCCGCCGCCTCGGGCGCCAGATCCAAACGGCGGGTCGTCCGGTGGCGCTCGAGGAAGTACCGCGCGAGCTCGAGAACGTCCGATTGCCGCTGTCTGAGAGGAGGTACGTGCACTTCGACGCCGCTCAGTCGATAGAACAGGTCGGCGCGGAAGAGGCCATCGCTGACCAGCGTCCGCAAGCTGCGATTCGTCGCGGCGACAATCCGGATGTCGACCGGGTGCACGCCATGCCCGCCGACACGCTCGACAGCGAGGTCCTGGATAGCCCGAAGCAGCTTCGCCTGTGCCGACAACGACAGGTCCGAGACCTCGTCGAGAAACAACGTGCCGTTGTCGGCGTGCTCGAACTTCCCGCGGCGGCCGCGGACACCGGTGGCCGTGCGTTCCTCGATGCCGAAGAGCTCGGCTTCGAGCAGCGTCTCCACGAGCGCGGCGCAGTTGATGGCGACAAACGGGCCGTCGCTGCGCGGGCTCAGAGCGTGGATCTGCCGAGCCACCAGCTCCTTGCCTGTACCCGACTCACCCTCGATGAGAATGGTGAAATTCGTCGACGCCACGCGTTCGATTTTCTGACGCAGCTCCTGCATCACGGTGGTCGACCCGATGAGCGGCGCGGCGCCGTCGGGCCGCCCGCTCCCTGGACGCAGCGCGTCGGCACCCTGCGGGCGACGTAACGCCTCGATTTCGAGGACGAGCGCGCCAATCTGGCTCGAGAGCGCCAGCGTTTGCATGTCCCAGTCGTCGAGCTTTCGCCCCTCTCCTGGCAGGACGTCCAGAACCGCGATTCGACGAGGATCGCTCGTGGGGATTTCGAACGTGAAAAGCGGTTTCTGAGCGGGAGGCTCGATGCGGATGCCGCCCACCCGCCAATCGCGTATCGACAGCGTGCGCGCCCCTGGCACCAGCCGGCGAAGCGCGTCGAGGAATCGGACGCGCAGCGCCTCGGTCTCGGTCCGCGTCAAGCTCGCCGCCAGCGCGGCACACAGCCCGCTGATATTTCTCCGGCGATCACGCCTGCGTCGCCCGGTCGAGGCCGCCGGTTGAGGAACCCAGTTGTCAGCGGTCATGAGATGCCCCGGCGAATGCGAGACGGAATCGGCCGGCGCCTGTAGGGGCTTCAAGGGGGATGCCACGTCATTCGCTCCGTGAAACGGGCCAGTCTTCTGGGCTTTCGAGCCTGGTGTGCGTCGCGGAGAACTCGGGCGGGGTAGCAGCTACCCCGGGGAGGGCGTCGTCGGGCGCCTCGCTTGGAAGCTGATACCCGTCGAGTACGCCCCATCGCTCGGGCAAATCGACCTGGCCATCGAACGCCAATGCCGTGCGGTACCGGACGGGCGCCGACCGATCGAGTCGAGCGACGAAACACCGCATAACCCTTGCGCGCACCTGCACATCGTCTTTGCCGAGTCGTACGTGCATGTCACACCAGCTCGCGGGACGGAATCTCCAGGGGCCTTCGACGAGCGCTCCACCGCACGACAGATCGACAATCACGATGTCGCAGCCTGGGCGGATGCGGGCCGCCGGCGGCAAGTAGCCATCGCGAAACGCCATGCGGCCGGTAATTCGGCGTTCAACGGGCATCGACGTCCCAACTGCCGAGTGCAGGAGTGCACGCGAGCAGGCGCGTGCGTCCCGTCGCACCGAGCACGACCACGGCATAGCCGATCTCGAGGCGCCCTCGGAGATAGAGCGTTCCGGAAGTCGCGGTGCCTGCCGGTGAGAACACGAGGAGCTGTCCGGAGCCAAGGCGAATCGGATCCGCTCCAACCGAGACCGCGCTGCCGTCCACGAGCGGGCACCCTGGCACAAACCCGAATTGCACTCCGGGAAAGTTGTTCTGGATCGACTCCATCGGCCCGAACGCAGGATCTCTCCCGTCTGCGATGTCTGCCGAGCGGACACCGTCGTTGTCGCCATCCATGAAGGGCTGGTATTGATATGGATCCGCGGCGGCGAATCGGAGGGCGACGTTGGCGCCTCGGTGGACTGCCTGCATTCGGAGTTGTGCGACGCGTGACGAGAGATAGAACGCCGCTCCACGAAGGCGCGCGTGCTCCACCCCGCGCCCGACCGTGGGCAGGGCCATGCCAAACACGATCGTCACCAACGCCAGCACGAACAACTGCTCGATCACGGATGTGCCCCGCATCGCGCCGCCCCCACTCGAGATGAACAGACGTGGACGCCGTGCGCCCGCCGGCACGGCGTCCCACAAGATTCGACGTCAGGCCTTAGGAGCAGCAACCGTGAGGCGCGGCTTCAACTTGAGAAAGCTTTTCTCGCCGATGCCCTTGACGTTCATCAGGTCCTCGATTTTCTTGAACGGACCGTTCTTCTGGCGATACTCGAGAATCCTCTCGGCCGTCTTCGCGCCGATGCCGGGAAGGCTCTCGAGATCGGCCGCAGACGCGGTGTTGAGGTTCACGGCGGCGGCCGTTTTCTCGGCGGCGGGCGCGGTCGTCTGCGCGGCTACGATGGATCCGGGACCGGCCAACGACAACGCGAGCAATGCGGCAATCACTCTGGGCACCATGGGTCTCTCCTTCAACGTAGGGAATGGGGTGGCCGGGACGTGGGGATGCGTCCCGGCCCTCGGCCCCGGATGACCGCGACGCGGGGTTACGAGAGGAGGTCGAGGCTCTCGGTCGCCGGAAGGCGTCGCGGTCGCCTCACCGAAGAGCAAGCGCGATGCCCCGGGGATGTGACCGGAGCGTTGTTCACCGATCGTGTTGAGGAAACGATGGTTATCAAGTCCAAGAGATGCCGTGTCGTTGCGGAACGCGCGGTGCAGCCAGCGGGAACGCCAACGCGCGTTGCCGTCTGCACGATTCGGAGCGTGTACCGAGACAACGTCGCTTGCGCGGACGAAATGTCGTAACGCGCTCGCTCCCGGCCGCAAGGGAGCTCGATGGGTTCCACAATCGCGGGATCACGAGCGTGTTGTCGGAAACTGTCGCTGCAGAAGGACACGGACGGGAGCGGTGCGAAGCTGTGAACGCTGGTTGCGGATGCCCTTGCGGGTGGAGGCTTGAATTGATCGCCCCTCTTGTTTGACACTCCATCGTTCGACGACTGCGACGTGCGTCCCTGGAGGATCTATGGTTCGAAAGATCGCCTACTGGAGCAGTACCGTGATTGTCGCGGTGATGCTGCTATTTGCGCTGATGTACCTCACGGGCAACGAGCAGGTGGTCGACGGGTTCAGGAAATCGGGCTACCCGCAGCACCTCAGGATCGTGTTTGGTATTGCCAAGCCGGCGGCCGCTGTCGTCCTGCTTCCCCCGGGGTTGGCTCTCTTGAAGGAATGGGCATATGCGGGCGCGACCTTCACCTGGGTGATGGCGTTCATCTCAGCCTACTCGGCCGGAGAAAGTGCGACCATCTGGAGCGTGCCGCCGGCGCTGTTGGTGCTTCTGGCTGTCTCTTACGTCACCAGGCCTGCCAGCCGTCGACTGATTCCATTGCCGGCCGCTGCCTGACCTCCGCCAGAGCTCGACCTTGGCGGGCCCGAAGGTGGCACGGTGATTGACCCTCGCGAGACAACATGGTGGAGGCACGATCGCGAAAACATCCGCCGGACGTGTCCGTCGCCGAGGAAATCGCCAGGAATATCAGCGACCCTCTCGCGGCGGAAAACCTCAAGCATTTGTATCTGGCGCTCGAGGCGGTGCAGCAGCAAGCGAGAACGCTCAGCGAAAGAATTGCTCGCGAACTGGAAACACTAGGGCTGCCTGCGCCGACGGACACGGTCGAGTCGCAGCGCGGGACGACGCGCGGACCAGGCGGCGCCGACACACGTAATGATCCTGGACAATAGACGTATTCCGCGCCGCCACGCGCCGCCGCCGGTCTATGCCGAGGCGGAACGCAGGTCCTCGCCGTCGCGCGTGACCCACACGCATGCGCACAGTTCGCAGCGCCAGTATTGGATGCCGGGAGACAAGTCGTCGAGCGAGAGCTGGCGGACGCGGTCCGACTGTTTGCAATTCGTACAGAAAGGAACGACCGGGCCCGGTGTCTGCGCCAAATCGCGCAAAGGCATGGCTGCCTCCGAAGAGAGTGATCGAAAGTACAAAGCTCGACGGAAACCTTGGCGTCAACGCTAGCTCAGTCGGGCTGGAGAAACTGTCGTGTAGCTGACAGTTCGCTATATTTTCTCGCTCGAGAAGCTCGAGCGCTGCCAGCTTCCAGCCTTCAGGGCCGGGCAGGGCGCCGCGTCCGCGGTGCTGGGTCGCGGCTTCGAAGCCTCCAACGGCTATACGGTCTCTTCGGCGCCGATGACGAGCGTTGCCGATCGGAGGTGCACCGTCTGTTCGAGCCAGCGCGCTACAGCCGCGAGCGTGAGTGCTGCGCTCTCCTGCAGGCGCCCCTGCCGCATCATCATCGTTGGCGACGTGCAGAGCTCCAGCGTGAGCATCTCGCTCGACGAGTCGTAGAGTCGCAGCGTGGCGTAGAAGAGCGTTCTCTCCACCGACAGCCGAACGTCGCCACTTCGACCAGGTAGATCTGGTCGCCGACCTGCACGGTCTGCCAGGCAATCGGACAGAGGGCGAGGAACTCCCGCCGGCCTCGCGTCTCAAGGTCGCCGTCCGCGCCTGGCGACTGGGCGTTGTGATCCTGCATCGTTCTCACAGCCACCTTCAATCCACGAGATGCGCGCACCGAGTCGGCAGCGTGCTGCAGCGCCTCTGTTCGAACAGGATGGGCTGTCCGAGTTCTCCCCCCATCAGCCGCGCCCGATCGTCCGGGCGCATTATAGCGACGAGAGAGAGCCCCAGGCAGCAATCGCATCGGTTGGAGCACGATCTTCAGGATCTGCCCGCCACCGGCGAACACGCCGAAGTTCGAGACGAGATCGTCCCATCGGGACCGAACGCCAAGGCGGTCGTGGCCGTCAGGCCCGGCAACAACGACCCAGACCCCGAACGATGCGGCTTGTCAGATCGTTCGAGAGCAGGCTGTTTGTCGCGAACTCGAGCACGAAGAGACTGCCGTCCGAGCCCGAATGCCAGGTCAATGATGTTCGTGAAGCCGTCGGCAAAAATTGTGGGCGCACGGCGCGGTTCAGCTCGTGAGACCGAAGTCGCTACAATCGGGAGCGCATGCCGCTGCTGTCCTGGCTGTGGGGGCTGACCGCGATCGCCGTTGCGCTTGCCTCCTGTCTTGTCGCCGTGGGCATGTTCCTCAATCGCCGGCGGCTCCCCGCTGAGCCCGCCGACGTGGCGATCGTCTTCGGCACTGGCCTCGATTGGAAAGCCGAGACCCGCTGGAAGACGGCGGCCGTCGTCTTTCACCGCGGTCTGGCACGACAGCTCATCGTCAGTGGCGGCGTGCCAATGCCGGGGCTTGATGGGATGACCGAAGCGGAATGGTTCCGCGCCCGCCTGGTGGACGCCGGGGTTCCAGGCGAGCGGATCCATCTCGAGAATCGGGCAACGAATACGGGCGAGAACGTTACCTTCAGCACACCAATCCTCGCCGCGCACTCGTGGACACGGGTGATCCTCGTGATGTCGGACTTCGAAGGCATTCGGGCCCACCTGACGGCACGTCGGGCCTGGCGCGGACGCGGCATCGCGATCTTCGACTGTCACGCCGCGTCGATCGGCCACTGGAGCGAGTGGACCTGGTGGCTCTCGAAGGAAGGCTGGCAGCTCACCTGGTACACGGTGCCGCGGTTGTTTCGCTACCGGCTGCTGCCGTACCTGTGGCGGTAACCGGGTGCAGTAGGATCTCGCCGTGAGGTTTGTATGCGCTCTGATCGCCCTGTCGCTTGTGGCCACCGTGGCCTGCGGCCGACGGCATACGCTGCTTGGCCGCCGAGTCATCGTGCTTGGATTCGACGGGTTGGACTACTCGCTGACACGCGATCTGATGGCCCGAGGCCGCATGCCGAATTTCTCGCGTCTCGCAGCCTCGGGGACATTCGCCCCGCTTGGGACGACCGTCCCGCCCCAGAGCCCGGTCGCGTGGTCGAGTTTCATCACGGGTCTCGATCCTGGCGGTCACGGCATCTTCGATTTCGTGCATCGAGATCCGAAGACGATGGTCCCGTATCTGTCGACGACGAAGACGGAGGCGGGCCGATCGATCAACATTGGAAAGTGGCAACTGCCGCTGACTGCTGGCAAGGTGGAGCTGCTGCGAAGCGGCCATCCGTTCTGGGAGGTGCTCGAACAGCACGGCATTGAAACGACGGTCGTTCGCATGCCAGCCAACTTTCCCCCGTCCGGCCTGGCGAGCCGCGAGTTGAGCGGCATGGGGACGCCCGACCTGCTCGGAACCTATGGGACGTTCTCGTTCTACACGTCCGGCCCCATCGCGTCGGCCGACGGTGCGGTATCGGGTGGCGTGATCCGCCAGGTTGATATCGAAGAGGGCGTGGTCCACGCCACGCTGCAGGGACCAGACAATCCATTTCTCACGGAGCCCGAGAAGGTGACGGCGGCATTTACCGCCTACATCGACAGCGAGAGCAAGTACGTGCGACTCGTCGTTGGCGACGAGGAGCGGTTGCTTCGAGTGGGCGAATGGAGCGACTGGGTCCCTGTCGAATTCGAGCTCGTGCCTTCACAGCGTCTTCACGCCGAGTGTCGTTTCTATCTGAAACAGCTCGATCCCGACTTCGAGCTGTACGTCAGTCCGCCCAATCTCGACCCGTTCACACCGGCGCTCCCCATCTCCTACCCGAGCGGCTATGCCCGCGACCTTGCGCAGGCGACAGGGCGGTTCTACACGCAGGGCATGCCCGAAGACACCAAGAGCTTGAAGAGCGGCGTGCTCAGCGCATCCGAGTTCCTCACCCAGGCCGGCATCGCTGCCGAGGAGAACATCCGACAGTACCGCCATGTCCTGGGTGGATTTCGCGATGGATTTCTCTTCTATTACTTCGGCAATGTCGACCAGGTCTCGCACATGATGTGGCGGCCGATGGATGCCGGGCATCCCGCGTACAACGCCGCGGTCGATTCGCCGTATCGGTCCGTCGTCGAAGATTTGTATGTCGGCCTCGACCGGATCGTCGGCGAGACACTGAATCAACTTCAACCGAGCGACCTGCTCGTCGTCATGTCCGACCACGGGTTTGCTTCGTGGCGACGCGCGTTCAACCTGAACAGCTGGCTGCGAGACAACGGATACCTCGCCGAGCAGACCGGCCAAGGAGGCGCAAGCGCAGGACTGTTTCCCAACGTGGACTGGGGAAAGACACGCGCGTACGGGCTTGGGCTCAACGGGCTGTACGTCAACCTGAAAGGCCGTGAGGCGTCTGGCATCGTGGAACCTGCCGAACGCCAGGCGCTCGTCTCGGACATCGCTGGCAGGCTTCTGGCCACGATCGATCCCGCGACCGGCACGCCGGCGGTGACGAAGGCCTATCGGCGTGAAGATGTCTACAGGCTCGCGGGATTCGAGAGCATCGCACCGGATCTGATCGTCGGGTACGCCAAGGGCACACGCACGTCCGACGAGTCCGCGCTCGGAGTGCTGGCCCCCGATGTGTTCGCGGACAACCTCACGCCGTGGACGGGCGACCACTGCATGGATCCCGCGGCGGTTCCCGGCATTCTTCTGAGCAGCCGGCCGCTCAAACAGCCCGCGTCGACACTTCAGGGCCTGCCGACGTCTCTCCTGGCGGAATTCGGCATTGCCGGGTTTCCGCCCGCACCGAATCACTGAATAAAAAGAAAGGACCCGAAGGCCATCGGCCTTCGGGTCCGTTGAGCGTCCGCCTTGTCGGCTCGCGCGCTTCGCCCAGGTCAGAACTCGTAGCGCAGGCCGAAGCGGAATCGCCGCGATTGGGGAATGGTGTTCACCCTGCCGTACTCGGACTGGACGTCCGATGTCGAGGGGTGTCGACGAGTTGAAGATGTTGAACCCATCGACGACGAGATTCACGTTCCTGGTTCCTCCGCCGAGCTTGAAGGCCCTCGCGAGATGGAGGTCGAGGAGGTTCTGGCGCGGAAGGTAATCGGGATCGTTGGGATCGACGCTGACGATCTGCGGCAGCCCACCGGGGATGATCACGCCGCCGGGCGGGTCCCCGAACTCCGTGCGCACTGGGTAGTCCTCGAGCTGCCAAACCGGCCGTCCGGTGTGCATCCGGTAGCGCACGCCGAGGTCGACCTCGACGCGCGGAATCTTGTACGAGCCGGACAGCTTCAGCTCGTACTTGGGCGTGAAGGGCAGCTGTCCCTCGAGGTTGTTGACCGCGTAGTTGAGGTTCCCCATCCAGTTGTCGTCGATAGAACATCGGGGCTTCGACGTTGAAGTCCTGCCGGAACGAACGGCGGCTGATGCCATCGGAGTTCGAGTACAGGAAGGACGCCAGCGCCTGCCACCGGTCGGAGTACCGCTTGTTGAAGACAAGCTGGAACGCCTGGTATTCGCGCTTGGGCTTGACGCCGTCGAAGGTCGGCATGTTCTGGACCCGCGAGCTGCCGTGGTCGGTGACCCAGCCGACGTCGTCCGTCATCGACGACGCCGTCTCTCGTCGTAATCCTTGAGCACGACGCTGTAGAGCATCACGTGCTGGCCCGCCGACGTCGTGAACGGTATCCGCTCGTACTCCCACTCCTGGCCCGTCACCTCGTTGATGGGGATGTTGGCGAACAGATCGCCGGCGCGCTTATAGATGTAGGAGACGCCGACCGAAAAGTTCTTGGCGATCTCCCGCTCGACGTTGAGCGTGAGCTGGTCGGTGTACTGGTTCTTGAGGTCGTCGGCCACGTTGAGCGTCCAGGAGGGGTCGCTCGTCTCCGTCTGCTCATCGAGTCGGCGTCAGTCCATGAACCCTGCGGGCCGCGTCGCGCGTCTCTACCGTGTCGATTTCCCCGTCGCCGTTCGTGTCGACCGAGCTCCAGGGTCCGACCTCGAAGATCTGAGTGGTGCGCTCCACGAGGGGCATGTCGGGGCCGAATCGTCTCAGGGTCTCGACGCTGATCGGCTGGTAATAGCGGCCGTACGAGGCCCGCGCGACGGTCTTGCCATCTTCCGTCAGTGCGTAGCTCACCCCGACCCGCGGCGCCCACGTCTTGAAGTCGAAGATGTTCCCGGTCGAGGCCCGGTCGCGAAGGACGGGGGCGGTCCGTTGATCCCCTCGGGGGAGGTCACGAAGTCGTACACCTTCCCCACGCCGTACTTGGTCGTCATGCGGTCGAACCGGAGCCCGAGGTTGAGCGTGAGGCGGTTGCTGACTGACCACTGGTCGTCGAAGAACGCTCCCGCAGAGTCGGCCGTGCGCACGGTGAGGAAGGGGTTGAGGGTGTCTCTCTGGTTGTAGAAGCGAAGGCCCGTGTCGCCGTACCAGTCCTGCATGTACTGGACGCTCTGGGTCCAGCGGTACGGGTAGAGGAAGTTCACGTAGTTCTGGAAGTAGCCGCCCTGCCAGTTTCCGCGCCCCTTCGTGTACTGGACGCCGAACTTGATGTCGTGCTGGCCGAGGAACTCCTCGGCGAAGTGCGAGAGGTCGGCCTGGACCGTCTGCCGGCTCGACTTCTGCGCCTCGACGTACGGGAACGCGCCGTTGATGCCGTAGACTCGGCCCACTTCCACCAGTTGATGTATCCGGGATGGTCGGGCGCGTCCGTCGGGACGTGGGGCTTGTCGTCGGTCCAGAAGCCCAGGTACTTCGCGCTGACCGTGGTTCTGTTACTCGGGAACCACTGCCACTGCGCCGAGGGCGTGTGATTCACGCTGGCGGTGCCGTAGGTCATCGTCGTGTCCCACTCCGGCTCCGAACCCCAGCTTCCGCCGCGTCGCCGTCGTTGTTCTCGTAGTGATACGACGCGAACGCGCGGTGATTCTTGGAAGGGGCGGCCGAGACCTTCGCGTCGCGCATAGCGGCCCCAGGATTCGCTGTTCGAGCGACCATCGCGGCCGAAGGCCGGCGTTGCGGAGGTAGTTGAACGCCCCGAAGAACCACAGCCGGTCCTGCACGATCGGGCCGCCCAGCGTGAAGCTTCCCTCCCAGTCCTTCTTGGTCTCGCCCGAGAGCTGGTCGCCCTCGCCCACGAAGAGGAAGTCCGTCCCGAACGTCTCCCGGAGGTCGGGTTGGTTGTCGGCGGGCGATCCGAGCTTCGAGTACCACGCCCCGGTGCCGTGGAACTCGTTGCTGCCGGACTTGGTCAGCACGTCGATGGCCGCGCCGGAGAAGCTGCCGTACTCGGCCTTCGACCCGGTGGCCACGATCCGGACCTCCTCGACGGCGTCGTAGTTGACGTTGACGAGCGACCCGAAGGATCCGGCGCGCGGATTGGTGGCGTCCACTCCGTTGATCAGAAAGACGTTCTCGTTGGTCGCGCTGCCGTAGGCGGTGGGGCTTTGCATCTCCGTAGTCTGGCTGGCCTCGCCTGACCCGTCGGACATGCCGGGCGCCGTGAGCGCCAGGTCGTAGAAGGCATCCCGGCTCGTCGGGAGCTTGGCCAGCATCTCGCTGTCAAATCTCGTGTCTATCGTGGACGTCTTGGTGTCGACGATGGGTCCGGAAGCCGTTACAGTCACGGTCTCCTCGACGCCTCCCACTGGCAGCAATACGTCGAGCGTGGTGGTGGCGTCCGGCGAGATCTCGATGTTTTCCCGCTTGACCGTCTTGAATCCCGCGATCGAGGCGACCACCGTGTAGCGCCCCAAGGGTAGGTTGAGAAACAGGTATGTCCCGTTGGCTGATGTGATGGTGGATTTCGTGCCAGACATCAGCGCGGGGCTCGAGATTTCTACAGTCGCCCCGGGCATCACGGCGTGATCCTCGCTGGCCACTGTTCCCGTGAGCTTCCCTTCGTGGATAGCCTGCGCGTGGACAGCCGACGCCCATCCCCCGACCAGGAACAACGAGACGCACGTTACGGCGACGAGCTTTCCTGCAGAGTTCATCGTCATCACAACCTCTTTGCCATCGTTGACACGCAGATCACTTCACTCGCCACCACGCGACGCGGCATCGGTTGCCACGGTGGTCGGCGCGTTGCGAACGGCAGCCCGGGGGTGCCAGACTTCTTAAAGGGCTTTTAAGATATCAATGAGATAGAGATTTTCGCGGTATTTGTCAAGCAGAGATTAGCCGCGGTTCGACCACCGGTCCATGCGCTCCAACGCCGGGCACAACGGCCGCTCGAGACGCCGCTTAGAGCCTGTAACAAAGCGTGCCGGTCAAGGTTTTGGACTTTCAAGACAATTGCTATCGTCTTCGGCACTCCTGTTGATCGAGGAATGCATACTCCCTGAGAGCCGCGGAACGGGAGGTTGTACAACTCCATCAACTGGAGCGCCTGAATGGCAAGGTTCTCGACCACGAACGTGTCCGAGATTTCGATGCCGTCCCGCTTTCGCGTGGTTCCGAGGGAGTTCAATCGTTCTACTTGGGGAACGCGGTCGTCCGCGAGAGCTCTGCGTACTTAGACGCCAGCTCTCGCTCTCCGAGGCGCGCATAGACGTTAGAGAGCAAGTAGTACACCTGGACATCGAGGACCAGGTTCCCGGGGTTCCGGAGGCCGAGAGCTCGCTCGGCATCTTCGCGCGCGGCCTGGAAGTCGCTGAGCGCCATCTTCAACTTGGCTCGCTCGTAATGGACCCCACGATGGTCGGGCTTGAGCGCAACCGCGCGGTCGAGGTGTGACCGGCTCTCTTCCAGACGCATTTGCTTGCGGAGAAAGCGCCCGTAGTTGTAGTCGAGAAAGGAGTCGAAGAAGGCTCCTTCGTTCACCTTCAGCGCGCTGCGGTAGGCGGCCTCCGCCCTCCCGACTTCGCCCAGCGCTTCGCGGCTGAGCGCGAGGTAGTCGAGGGCGACCGCATCCACGGGGCGCAGCGAGGCTACCTTCTCGAAGCGGGCGGCGGCCTCGGCGGAAAGCATCAGGCCGAAGAACCAGATTGCCAGCCGAAATTGCGCCTCCGCGTTCGCGGGGTTGAGTCGGGCAGCCTTCTCCAGCGCCTGGAAAGCTTCGTGTATCTGGCCTCTCATGCTCAGGAGCCGCCCTTTGACCACTAGCGCCTCCGGACAATCGGGGTTCAGGGAAAGCGCCCGCGCCGTCAGGTCTTCCGCCCGGGCGGGTTGACCTCGGGAGACCCAGTACTGCGCGAAGAGCGCGTGGGCGAGCGCATCGTTGGGGGCAAGCGCAATGGCGCGGGCGAAGAGCCGTTCCGCCTCTTCCGGTTCGCCTTGCGCCGCCCGCAGCCTCGCGAGACCAAGGACAGCGCCGCCGCAGTCCGCATGGGATGCCGAGAGAGGTTGAAGCCGGCGCTCAGCCTCGGCCCACTCGCCCCGGTCGAGTGCCTCCGCAGCCGACCGAATCGATGACTCCACCCCCGCGCACGGACCTCCGGCTCGGTCTTGAGACGACGCGATCGTGTGCGGCAGGAGGACTACAACAATAAGGAGGGCAACCGTGGTCCGGCCGCTCATGGCTCCCTGACTTCGAGAGTCTTGTCCGCCGTGACGTCCGTCAGAATCTGGGCAGTCCCGCTCGGCCAGCGGATTTCGATCTCGCGAGCGACGCGGTCGGTGCCTAGGCCGAAGTGCACCCGCTTGTCCGAAGAGCTGGCGTAGCCGACGGCGGTGGTCGCGTGATTGTACTGGACGCGCCCGGACTCGCCCGTCAGCTTGACCGTCGCGCCGATGCCGTCGCGGTTGCTCTTCGTGCCTTCCAACCGGAGCTCGAGCCAGTGCCCGGCGCCGGCGGTCAGGTTGTACAGGACTTCGGGCGGCTCGCCGATCACCGAGACGACGACGTCCACCCGGCCGTCGTTATCCATGTCACCGAAGGCGCAGCCCCGGTGGGCCCGGGGCCGCTGCATCGCCGCTCCGGCCTTCGCACTCACGTCGCGGAAGCGGCCCTCCCCGATGCCCTGGAAGACGGCGTTTCGCTGCCGGTACCGGTGATGGCCGAAGAGCTCGATGTTCTCGCTGAGGTGGGAGTTCGCGATGAAGAGCTCCTTGTAGCCGTCGTTGTCGAAATCATAGGCGCCCGTCCCCCACCCGCTCATCAAGACGGTGGCGAAGCCGAGGCCGGCCCGATAGGTGGCGGAGGAGAAGAAGCGCTCGGCCGTGTTGAAGTAGAGAGGAAAGGTATCCCCGCTCAGAGCGGTCACGAAGATGTCCGGGCGGCCATCCTCGTTGAGGTCTCGGAAATCGACGCCCATGCCGGAGACGGGTACGCCGTCCTCCGTGTAGGCGACGGCTGCCTCCACTGCGTTCTCGACGAACGTGAGGCCGCCCGCGTTCCGGAAGAAGAAGTGTCTCATCCGGTCGTTGGCCACGAAGATGTCGGTGAATCCGTCAGAATCCGCATCCGCCACCGCGACGCTCATGCCTTTCCCGATGTGCGCTCCGATCCCAGTCGGGCCGGACACGTCGGTGAACCGGCCGCTGCCGTCGTTACGGTAGAGAAGATTCGGGAGCCCCTCGTAGTCGGTGGGCGAGCAGTTCACTCGTTTTCCTTCCGCACCGCAGACCCGGTTATTCTCAGGCGACCAGTCCAGGTAGTTGGCCACGAACAGGTCGAGGTCAGAATCGTTATCGTAGTCCAGCCAGGCCGCACCCACCGACCACAGTTTCTTGGCGCCGGGTCCGATCCCCGAGACACCCGCCCGCTCGGTGACGTCGGAGAACGTTCGGTCGCGCTCGTTGCGATAGAGGATGTTCCGGTTCACACCGGTCACGTAGAGGTCGGTCGCGCCATCGTTGTCGAAGTCAGCGGCCACGGCCCCCATCGAGTAGCCCTCACCACGGACCCCCGCTGCCTCGGTCACGTCGCGGAACGCCCCCCCGCCTTCGTTGCGGTAGAGCCGGTTCCAGAAGCGTGGGTCGTCCTTCACGAGCCCGTGGATTCGCGCGCCGTTCGTGAAGAAGACGTCGAGCCGGCCGTCGTCATCGAAGTCGAGAAGGGAGACTCCGCCTAGGACGGCGTCGATGATCGGCTTGTCCCGCGTCGTGCCGTTGTCGAGGACGAAGCTGATTCCGGACTCTCGCTGTCGGTCCTCGAACTGGATGGGACCCATGGTTCGCGGAGCCGCGTCGAGTCCACCGCTCGACGGAACCGTTCGTGCGAAGCTGGCCGAGAGCGTCAGGGCGAGACCGAATCCAAATGCGATACGCACACCACGGGAACTCATCCGTCCCCTCTCCAGCCCGCCGATCGGGTTCGCCACCACCCCAACATCGAGCCCGACACGTTCATCAGCGTAGGAGAAATCATTCTGTCAGGGCAAGCGGATGTACGATCGAGATCTGCATACCCCTAGATGCTTGCGCGCCTGTGAAATCACGGGACAGAGGTGACACTGCTTTTGCGGAATCTGAAAGACCAGTCAGAGTTTTACATGTTCTTTAGAATGAACGCCGCCATGTCCGGCATGCCATGACCACCCAGAGATCCAGATTCCGCCGTACCGTAATCCTCCTGATCGTGCTGATTTCTGCCGGTCTCGCGGTGATCTGGCTGGTCGTGCTCGCTCGCCGGATGTCCGCCGGGCCGGCTGAGATCGCTCAGAGGTCGTGGGCAAAGAAAGGGGTAAAGAGGCCCAACGTCATCCTCGTTTCCCTCGACACCACGCGCGCCGATCGCCTGGGCTGCTACGGCGAGAAGGACGCTAGGACGCCGGCCATCGACTCTCTGGCGCGTAACGGCGTCCTCTTCTCCCAGGCCGCAACGCCCGCTCCGCTGACACTGCCCGCGCATTCGTCAATCATGACGGGCTTCTATCCGACCTATCACGGCGTGCGCCTCAACGGCACCACGGCCCTGAGCCAAACCCAGACGACGCTGGCGGAAGCGTTCGCGCAGCAGGGGTACCAGACAGGTGCGTTCGTTGGCGCGTTCGTTCTCGACGGCCGTTGGGGTCTCAATCAAGGGTTTGGCGTCTACGACGACCAGTTCGACCTGAAGAAGTTCAAGCACATCGACCTTGCCGCGGTCCAGAGGCCCGCGAATGAGGTGGTGGACGCGACGCTTCATTGGCTGGAGGCGCGCAAGAACGCACCGTTTTTCGCCTGGGTGCACTTGTACGACGCGCACAGTCCTTACGAACCGCCGGAGCCGCTGCGCTCCGAGTTCCGCGGGCGGGGTCTTGTCGGCCTCTATGACGGCGAGATCGCTTTCGCGGACCAACAGGTGGGTCGAGTCATCGACTGGCTTCGGACGACCGGCCTCGATCAGCAGACAATCGTGGTCATCGTCGGCGATCACGGCGAGGGGCTGGGGAGCCACGGCGAGGGCACGCATGGGTTTTTCGTTTACGACTACGCCCTGCACGTTCCGTTCATCGTCGCCAGTCCGATCGACGAACTACAGGGTGTGCGCGTCGACTCGCAGGTCAGCCTCGTCGACGTCTTCCCCACGGTCCTCGCCCTGGCCGGCGTCGATTCACACGCCAAGGTTCAGGGGCGGTCGCTTCTTTCCTTGATGTTCAAGCCCGCATCGCCAGAGAACGTGTACGCCTACAGCGAATCGATGCCTCCCAGCTTGCAGTATGGATGGAGCGCCCTCCACTCACTGCGCTCGCCGCGCTACAAGTTCATCCAGGCGCCGCGGCCGGAACTGTATGACCTCGCGAAAGATCCCGGTGAAGCGACGAATATCTTCGCTCAGCATCGGGCCCTCGCGGGTGACATGGCTCGGGAACTGGAGCGTCTGATGAGCGATACCAGCAAGGACGCGCCCGCGCCGGAGGTCGCGAACCTCGACAAAGAAACCCTCGAGCGCCTGGCCTCGCTCGGGTACGTCGGAACCTCCACTCCTGCCAAGGGTCGAGCGGGCTCGGCAGCGCCTCTGGCAGATCCAAAAGATAAGCTCGACGTCTTCACGGCCGTGCAGCGCGCCGGGGAGTTGATGGTCAATGACGCGTACGCGGAGGCGGCTCAGGCGCTCGAGTCGGCGCTCCGGCAGGAGCCGAGCATGCCTCAGGCACTCTTGATGCTGGGATCGTGCTACACGGAACTGGGGCGCACGAAGGACGCCAAGACGCAGTTCGACCGGGTCCTCAAGGATGATCCGCAGAGCGTTCAAGGCCTGATCGGCCTCGCGAACATTCTCCTGGAGGAAGGACAGACCGACGACGTGGTGACGCTCTGCAAGCGAACGCTCTCGCTGGACGATCGCAACACACAGGCGTACGCGCTCCTCGGCGAGGTCTACATCGGCCAGCAGCAGCCATCGAAGGCGCTGCCGTACCTCGAGAAGGCGGTGGCGATTCAACCCAAGGTCGCGCAGAACCGGCTGAATCTGGCGGCGTGTTTGATTGAGGTCAAGCAGATGGCGCGGGCGCAGACGACGCTGGAGGAGATTCTCGAGGCCCATCCAAAATTCCCGGGAGCCCAGTTCAACCTCGGAGTGCTCTTCGAAGAACAGCGGAGACCCGAGGACGCACGAGCAGCGTACTCCGCGGAGGTCGCGAACTATCCCAACAGCTTCAAGGCGAGGTTCAATCTCGGCAAGCTGCTCGGCGTCCTGGGACACTGGCCTGACTCGATCGAGCAGATGCGCGAAGTCGTCCGGATCGCGCCACGCCGGCCAGAAGGCTATCTATTCCTGGCCCGAGCCCTCCTCCACGAGTCGGCGCCACTCGATGAAGTTCAGGCGCTCACTGAAAAGGGATTAGCGCTTGCGCAGGCTCCAGAGCACAAAGCGCTCGGTTGGTTCCTGATGGCCGACGTGTTCAACCGCAGACACCAACCGGACAAGGTGAGCGTCGCGTTGAGAAATGCCCGGATGCAGTCCTCGACCGGACGGGACTCGACTCGGCCAACTCCGAGAGACTGACCGCGCCTCACGCGCGTACGCTCACTCCCTGATCGACGGCTCGGTCGTCAGGGTGATGCCATGCGCCGCGCACGCTTCGATGGGGCTCGCGCCGAGCGCGACCAGATCGCGCAGGGCCTGCTGATTCGCCTGGCTTCGCCATTCGTCGGCCAGCGCTAATTTCTCGGCGCGGGAGAGTTGCCACGAGAGCGGCGGCTTCGCCCGTTCGAAGGCAAACGTGAACCGGCGAATCTCGACCTGATTGCCGCACCACAAGCGCTGGAGGAAGCGCAGCTCGTTCTCTGCGCGCTCGCGTTGTCCGGCCACCCGCACGGCGAGCAGCGTCTGGAGCGGGCCGATGAGCTCGTACAGCCAGCCTCGGTCTTTGATCTCGGTATCGGTGCGGAGCGGTCCGGATCGGATCTGAATAAAGGCCACGGCCTTCCGCCGGTACGCCCCAACGCGAGGCGTCATCGCCGCATCGAGCCACCGCATCGCCACGCCCATGCCGGTATTGTCGGAATAACCCCCATCGCCGAAGTGCAGGGCACGCTCGGGCGCCGCCGACTTGGGTGACGCCCGGGAGATCGGCGTGACATAGGGAAACGCCGCCGAGACCCGCGCCGCTGTGGCGAGCGCGATGTCGCGGCCGGCATACACGCTCTGCAGCGTGCCGATGTCCCACGGGGCATCGTGATCCTGCGGCACGGCAAACGTCGTGAAGGCGAACCGCTCGCCAGTCTCGACGCCGGTGGCATTCAGGGCAATCGCCGGCCGCCATCCTTCGGCGACTCCCACGCGCATCGCGGCCAGCGATGGCTCCCCCCAATCCCGCGTCCACGCCCGTTCCATCGCCCACGCCCGGTCCTTCACGAAGTGGAAGCCGGGCGGAATCCACATCAGGACGCGCCAGAGATCGGGATACGCGAGCCCCCACGCCGCTTCGCTCAAGCTGCCGCGCACGGCCAACGCTCGCACCTCACTGCGCGTCGTCTCATTCGTCGCGCCATCGGGCGAAAGCGACGCCACGAAATACATCGTGCCCACACTGCCGCCAGACACTGCACTGATCAGCCGTGCAGAGCGAGTGAAGCCTGGCCAGCGTTCCTGGATGCCGGTGAGCACCGTTGTGGCCCATCCGGCCGCTTGCGCTCCGCCGCCGTCGATCGCCACGACGGTCAGGAGCGGCTCGGTTCGCGCTGCGGCGATTTGCTCCGGCCGTTCGATTCTGACCGCGTCCGCCGGTGAATCCCGGAGTTCGAAGTAGTGATCCGACCGGGAGATCCCCCAGACAAGGAGCGTCCAGGCGACAAATGGCAGAAGGGTCGGCAAATAGTACCGATCGAGGTAAAACGCAACTCCCGCCAGCAGCCAGTTCGCGAGGATGCCGATCGTCAGCAGGTACACGAGCGCCGGCACGCCGGCCGCACGCGCCGTCCCGGGCATCCACACGACATAGCCGACGGCGTAGAGCGCGAGGAAGACAAGGAGCAGTGCCGCCGCGAATAGGTGCGCCTGAAGCACCTGCCCCTTGTCATCGACGTACCCCGGGCCAAGATACGGGCGAAGGAAGGCGATGAGACGCCGCAGCACGCCGCCGATCCGCGACGCGCCTGGCCGTCGCGTGTGCAGCCGCTGTGCGAGATCGGTCCGCGGCATCACCAGGTCCGGCAGCGGTTGCGTGGCATCCGCCAGTCTTGCGTTCACCAGCCACGCACCCGCCATCAGCACAACGGCCGCCAGAGCGCCCGCGCAAGCGCCGACCACCGCCCATGCCCACTCGAGCCCGCCATACGCCACGGATTGCCAGACAGCTGCCGCCGCAATCGGCAGCGCGATGAGCGCGTGCAGGATCATTTCCGTGGGCCGCACGGCCGGATCCACATCGCGCCAGTCGATGCCGAACCGTTCCGGTCCATGCACCAGCACGATTCGCCGCGTGGCCATCACCGTGAATGCCGACGCCGTCGCGAACAAGGTCACGACCGAAATGCCGAAGGCGCTCAACACGAACATGCTCGCCAGCATCGTCGGGATGCCGACGAGTGCGAGCGGAACAATGCCGATCGTGAGCGCCGCCCCAAGAAGGGCAAACCGAGTTAAGTAGAGCCGCGGCAGCACGACTCTGAGCCGGCGCGCCAGATGAGTGAGCGCCGCGGTCATTTGCCGTCCAACTGCTCCCGGACCGCGCGCAGCAGATCGTCCGGCCGAAACGGCTTGGCCAGGAGGCGGAAGCGCGTGGCCGTGGAGGTCAGGAGAGGATGGTCCGTGAACCCGGAGATGACCAGCACCTTCAGCGCCGGATAGCGATCGATCATCGTCATCGCCAGCGTCGGCCCGCTCATGCCGGGCATCACGGCATCGGTCAGCAGCAGATCGACCGCGAGCGCCTGCGCCGTTGCGAGCGCGACTGCCTCACCACCGGAAGCGGCGGCGATGACGCGGTAGCCGTGGCGATCGAGGATGCGATGGACGAGCTCACGCACGGCTGGCTCGTCTTCGACCAGCAGAATGCATTGCGATCCCGCCGGCTCGTGGGCGCTTGGCACGCTGACGATGTCGGCGGGGCGGCTGCTGACGGCCTCGGCGGGCAACAGAATATCGAACCGCGTTCCTTCGCCCGGAGCACTCGTCACGTGGACGTCGCCTCCGAGCTGCTTGATGATGCCGTAGACGGTGGCCAGGCCCAGGCCACTGCCCTGTCCGATGTCTTTCGTCGTGAAGAAAGGCTCGAAGATATGCGGCAGCACGATGCGTGGGATGCCTACGCCGGTATCGGCGACGCGCAGCCGGACATAGTCGCCCTCGGGCAGGCTGCCCTGCTCGTCGGAGCCGGCATCCACATACACAGCCCGCGTTTCCATGCGCAGCGTGCCGCCGTGCGGCATGGCGTCTCGTGCGTTGACGGCGAGGTTCAGGAGGACCTGGCCGAGCTGCGCTGCATCCCCGCGCACAGTGCCAACCGACGGTGCCAGGTCGAGGTCGAGGACGATATGTTCGCCAATCAGCCGACCGACCAGCCGCGCGTCCCGCTCGACGAGCGCGTTGATATCGACCGACACGACGCGCAGCATCTGCTTGCGGCTGAACGCCAGCAGCTGCGAGGTGAGCGCACGCGCGCGCTCGGCTGCGTCGTGCATCTCCTGGAGCTCCGGAGCGGCAACGCCCTGGCGCTCGAGGCGTTCTTGCAAGACCTCGCCGAATCCCAGGATTGCCGTCAGGATGTTGTTGAAATCGTGAGCCACTCCACCGGCGAGTCGACCGACGACTTCGAGCTTCTGTGCCTGCCTGAGGTCGGCCTCGAGGCGCTTGCGGGCGGTGATGTTCTCGAAGATGACCCCGGCGCACCTGTCGGGGAGCGGAAAGACACGCGCGCTGAACGTCGCCGTGATGCCGCTCTCGACGTATTCGATCTCGCCGACGTCTCGACTGCCTCCGGCGCGGACCACGCGCGAGGCCAGACAGACGCATCGTCGATCAGGCCAGGAAATGCCTCGCGCATCCGCAATCCGATGATGGTCTCGCGAGCGACTCCCGTCGTCGCGGAGGATGCCGGATTGGCGGCCACGAGCTGAAACCCCGCTGGATCCTCCTCGTCGACGAGCTGCCACACGTGCAGGCCGAGCTGCATGTGCGCGACGATGTCGCCGAAACGTCGAAGCTCGACTTCGGCGCGCTTGCGGTCCGTGAGGTCGCGGATGAACCCGGTGAACAGAGGGGCGGCGCTCGTCTCGACCTTGGCGATTGTGAGCTCGACCGGGAACTGCGTGCCGTCGGCGCGAAGAGCCGGCATCTCCACCCGGCGACCAAGGATCCGGGCCTCTCCCCCGGCGAGCACGCGTCGCAACCCATCGCGATGGCGGTCTCGAAGCTCCGGCGGAGCCACCACGGTGATGAGCTCACGGCCGATTACTTCTTCGCGCGTCCGACCGAACATCTGTTCCGCCGACCGGCTGAACTCGACGATCCGCCCTTCGGCGTCCATGGTCATCACGGCGTCGAGCGAGGCGTTCAGGATGGCGGTCTTGCGCGACTCGCTGTTGGAGAGCTCGCTCGTCGTATCGATCGATCTCGGCCAGCAGCCGACCGAGCATCGTCGCGCCCGCGCCGAGCAGCACGAGACTCGAGAGGATGACGACAATGGCCGACGTCAGCTGTACCTGTCGCGCCGCATTGCCGAGCGTGCGGGAGAACGCCAGTTCGAGCGGCGTCACGTGTTCGTTCACCGCGCGCAAGTCCCGCGTGATTGCCGCGATGCGCTCGGGACTCCGCGAACCCGACATCTCGACACGCAGCCGCTCGGCCAGCTCAGTGGTCCGCGCGATGTCGAGGTCGCCCTGCGCCCAGATGTCGAGCGCCCGAGCCACGTGCGGCTCCCACCAACCCCACCGCACGAGCCGGATCATGCGCGTCACATCATCGGGATGATTGCCGCCGGCGATGAGGCCTTCGCGTGCGACCGCCGAGTCGAACTCGCGCTGTTCGAGGGCGATCCGCGCCCGGCGATCCCCGAGCGGAATCGCAATCGCGCGCTCGTAACGCGCATAGTCGGCCGGATCGCCGCTCTCCGTGTAACGGAGGAGCGCCGCGATGGAATCCTTCTGGCCCTTGGCCCACATCGATTCGCCCCCGACGTACGCGCGGGTGGCCGACACAATCTCGAGGCCGCCGAGCAGCAGCAGGTCCAGGCCCGCCACGATCCCGAAGAGGGTCAAAATGACTGGCCGAAAGACGCGACGAGCTGCGAGTGCGGAGCCGGGCTCCATGGTGAAGCGGGCGGAGTGTACCACGCGAGTTACGCCTGGCGAGGTCATGGTGCGCAATTCCAGTAAGAATCGCGCAACCGCTCGCACGCGAGTCCCTTGACCCGCTCACCGCCCTCCTGTCAGGCTAGGCGCGTCACGGCGGGGCGGCCCGCTGTCGAGGGGGTTCTATACATGCACGGTCGCACTGCCTGGTCTCGCCGCGTCGTCTTGTCGCTCGTGGCGCTTGGAAGCGTGTCTCTTGGATATCCCGCCGCCTCACGTGCCCAGAGTCCTGCGCTCAATGGGAAACAACGATGGCTCGCCGGAGAGCCGCTCCCGATCAATGCCGCCGTGGAGGTTCGTGCACGCCGCGCGGCGAATGCAGCCAGGCCGCGTCTGAAATTTGCACCGGGCCGGATTCTTGTGAAGCTCGATCCCACCGTGACCGAGTCGTCGCTGAGCGCGATGCTGACGCATGTCGGCGGACGCTCGGTCGGCCGCCGGCCGTTTGCCGACTTCGTTGTGGTGCACATCGACGCCAGCCGCGACGTCGTGGACGCCGCGCGGCAGCTCGCTGCGGAGCCGGGTGTCGTCTACGCCGAGCCCGATCCGATGCGCTATCCGACCTTATGTGCCGAACGACCCGCTGTATTCGTACCAATGGAACCTGCAAAAGCTCGACATGGAACGGGTGTGGGACATCAATCGAGGCGCGCAGTCTTCGCTCGATCGTCGCCGTTCTCGACTCAGGCGTGGCGTTTCTCGACGACGGGCCCGTGCGCCAGGCGCCCGATCTGGCCGGCACGACGTTCGTGTCTCCGCACGATTTCATCTGGGACGATGAGAAGCCCGTGGATCTCGACGGTCACGGGACGCACGTGACCGGCACGATCGCGCAACGCACCGGCAATGACCTCGGCGTCGCCGGCATCGCGTTCAACGCCGCCATCATGCCGGTGAAAGTCCTCTCGGGCGCGTGGGACGAGATAATGGGAGCTCCGAACGTCGGCACGAGCGCGGTCCTCGCCGAGGGGCTGCGATACGCGGCGGATCACGGGGCGAAGGTGATCAACCTGAGTCTCGGAGGCGAGGGCACGACCACCGCCGAGCTCGACGCCATCAACTACGCGATCTCGAAGGGGGCCGTGATCCTCGCGTCCGCAGGCAATGACGGCGACGTCGGCAGTCCTGATTCGTACCCAGCGGCCTACGCGAAGGACGTTCAGGGGCTGATCGCCGTCGCGGCCCTCGACTTCAATCTTGCCCGTGCCCCCTATTCGAACAGCAACCCGTACGTGGAGATTGCGGCACCAGGAGGCGATACCAGCGTCGACCTCAATGACGATGGCTTCGGGGACGGCGTCATTCAGCAGACGATTGATCCGGACAGCGCGGCAAACGGCGTCTTCGACGACTTCGGTTACTTCTTCTTTCAGGGCACGTCCATGGCCGCACCGCACGTATCCGGCCTGGCGGCGCTGCTGATCACACAAGGCGTGACCAATCCGAAGGCCGTGGAGGCCGCGATCGAAAGGTTCGCGACCGACATAGGACCGACAGGACACGACAACGACACAGGCTTCGGCGTGATCAACCCGCGCGCCACGATTCGTGGCCTGGGCCTCGGCCGATGAGCGCCCCACGCTTCGCCCTCGCCTTGATGCTGACGTGCAGCTCCGGCATGGCGTCGGCCGCGTCGGCGCAGGTGCCCACCGTGCCTGCGGGGCAATCGCAAAAGACCAGCATGGTCAGAACCACGCGCGACAAGGTGCTCGTCTGGCGCCGCAACCCAAGCATGGTGCTCGCCACGCTGCCGGAAGGAACGCTCCTCGAGGCCGTCGCGCGCGAGGGCCAGTGGTACGAGGTCCGTGTTCCCGAGAAATTTGCCGGTGCCGGCGGCGCGACGGGGTTCGTCTATCAGGGCCACGTCGAGCTCGTCGAAGGGCCGCCTCCGCCCTCCCGCGCCGTGCGGCCGCCGCCGGGACGGACCACGCGCGGCCCGCGCCGCGCCGCGCCTCCTCCACCCGCCTTCGCCGCCCGCGGCTACGGGATCTTCGCCGTCGACTGGTTTCAGGCCAGTGACAGCTTCAAGGCCATTCTCGATACCTCGAGCGGGTTCTTTTACGGAGGCGGCGGACAAGTCATCTTCAGGCATCTGTTCGTCGACGTCTCGTTCGAGCATTTCGAGAAGACTGGCGAACGCGCCATCGTCGTCGACGGCGAGGTGTTTCGGCTGGGAATCGACGACACCATCACGATGAATCCGGTACGGATTACCGGAGGCTATCGCTTCCCGGCAACGAGCGGCGCCGTGCCATACGTCGGCGGCGGTATCGGGTCGGTTCACTTTCAGGAGACGTCGGACTTCGCTGATAGCGACGAAAACATCGACGAGCGCTTCACGAGTTATCACGCCCTGGCCGGCGTGGAATACGCGGCGCAGAAGTGGCTGTTCATCGCCGCCGAGGTCCGCTACACGAGCGTGCCCGACGCCCTCGGCGCGCCGGGGATCGCGGACGACTTCGACGAGTCGAATCTGGGCGGCGTTGGCGTGGCCGTCAAGGTGATGGTGGGCAGGTAGGGGCGGGCTCCGGCCCGAGGCATCAGCCGCCGCCCGTGCGGTACCACTCGACGGTGCGGCGGAGGCCCTCTTCCAGTCCGACGGTCGGCTCGTAGCCGAGCAGCCGCCGCGCCTTCGAAATATCAGCGAGCGAGTCGCGAACGTCGCCTGCTCGCCCCGCGGAGTGCACCGGCGCAATCGACACGCCGATGATCGTCGCCAGCGTCTCCGCCAGCTGCGTGATCGAGATTTGCTGCCCGGTGGCGACGTTGATGACCTCGCCGGCTGCATCCGGGGCCGTCGCGGCTCGCAAGACACCATCGACAACGTTGGCGATGTACGTGAAATCGCGGGTCTGGCCGCCATCACCGGTGATGGTGGGGGCCTTCCCTGAAAGGAGCGCCGTCACGAACAGCGCGATGACGCCCGAGTACGGAGACGACGGATCCTGCCGCGGTCCAAAGACGTTGAAGTACCTGATGCTCACGGTCTCGAGCCCGTACAGAGACGTGAACAACTGCATGTACTGCTCGCCGACCAGCTTCTGCAGCGCATACGGCGAGAGCGGAGACGTCGGCATGTCTTCGTGCTTCGGCAGCGTCGGCGTGTCGCCGTACGCGGAAGACGAGGCCGCATACACGACGCGTCTGACGCCAGCCGTGCGCGCGGCCAGCAAGACCTGCAGCGTCGCATCTATGTTGGCGCGATGAGACGTCAGCGGATCCTGGACCGAGCGCGGGACCGAGGGAATCGCGGCCTGGTGGAGGACGTAGTCCATGCCGTTGACGGCCCGAGCAGCCACAACTGAATCCGCAAGATCGCCTTCGACCAGCTCGGCCCGCCCATCGAGAACAGCAAGGTTGCGCCGGTTGCCGGTGATGAAGCTGTCGGCGACGCGCACTGTTTCGCCGCGGGCGATCAGTGCTTCCGCAAGGTGCGACCCGATGAAGCCGGCGCCGCCGGTGACCAGCCAATTCGCCATTCGCTATCTGCTCCGCGCCGCGGTGGGTGCCTCGGCAACCGGGGGAAAATCTGCGGCAGGGAGCCCGCGCACGAGCTTCAGCGCGTTGCCGTAGTAGACCTTGCGCAGCACGATGTCCGGCAGGTCGAGGCCGTACAGCTTCCAGAACGCGTGGTAGTCGCGATAGTAGTCGAAATACTCGTCTGCGGTCTCGAACGTGCGCCAGTAGTACGGGAATTCACTGGCCTGGTACGAGTCCTTCCCGAAGAGGATGCGGTCCTGATACTTGATGAAGAACGCGCGGGCGGCGCGCGGCTGGCGTCCAAGCTCCGCGAGGATCGCGCCCGTCTCGGTGTAGACATTCGGCATCCGATCGAGCATGCCCCCCAGACGTCCCAGATCGTTGGCGTGAAATCCAAAGTGCGCCGCGATGAACGTCGTCGCCTGGTGTCTGGTGAACAAGCGATCGCGCTCGGCCACGAGCACCTCGAACGTTGGGAACTCTGATGGCGGCCGCCGCCGCTCGGGATGCACCTGCAGCTCAAGCCAGCGTTCGTTCCGCTCGTCGACCCGCTCGAAGAACGGTGCGGGCTCGCCCGTGTGAATCAACACGGGAATCCGCAGGCGCGCGCAGGCCGCCCAGACGGGATCGAGCACCGGATCGTCGACCGGCACACGCTGTCCGTTGGCGCGCGTGAGACTCAGGCCGAGGTTCTTGTAGATCTTCAGGCCCCGGGCGCCAGCCTTCACGTCCGCCTCGAGCCTTGCCGCGGCGCGCTGACCGTACCCTGGTTCGTTCAGATCGCGGAGGTCGAGATTGGCGAAGTGGACCATCCGCGAGGGCGCAGGGCTCGCGGCCACCAGGGCAATCTTCTGCTTCAGCTCGTCGCCCGTCCCGCCGCTCAGGTTGACGAGCAGACGCAGGTTGAGCGCGTCCATCTCGCGGACAATCTCAGCCCAGCGATCGGCCGTCAGGTTGAAGTGATGACTGTGGATGTCGATGACGGGATATTTTGCGCGCGGCACGGGATGGCCGGGCACGACGAGCGTGGACTTGGGTTTGTACTGGCGGATGCCGAGATCCTGCGCGGGCAGAATCACGACGGCGAGGGCGACGAGCGCCATCAGTACGAAGAGCACCCGGCGCATGCGGCGCGCCGAGTGCCCGTGAGCCGATGAGAGTGCCGCAGTCAAGCCGATAAGCCGAATTCTGTTCCGCCGTCGCCTCGGCCCTTGCGAGCCTCGGCATCGGCGAAGACGACCATTCCTCTCGCCCGGCCATTACTGGCCGGATCAAGCAACCTACCCGGAGGCATCGGGCGGGCCGCCCTCAATCGCCTCCCTATTTGGTCTTGCTCCGTGCGGGGTTTTGCCTGCCACCGACGTTACCGCCGGCGCGGTGCGCTCTTACCGCACCATTTCACCCTTACTCTTCGGCTCCTCCCGGCTGACAGGACCAGCATCGTGAGACTCGCAATCGAGTCACGCTGCTCGTTTCAGTCTCCGGTGCACTTGAACTCCGGTGCACTTGAAAGGAGTGGGCCGCGCAAACTGCGCGCAGCCCACTCCACCGGTCAGCCGGAAGGAGCCTCAAAGCGGTATATTTTCTGTGCCACTATTCCGTCAGGTTACCCTGCCCGGGCGTTACCCGGCGCACTGCCCTCTGGAGTTCGGACTTTCCTCCCCCGATCGCGCTACGCGTCCAACGGTTGCCCGCCGGTGCGGCCTCGATCGACAGCGGTCGTCTGGCCTGGCTGCGGCTCCTTCCTTACCGCTGTACTGTGCGGACAGCCCTCGCCATGACACTGCTGAGGCCTGTCCCCACATTTAGCCATCTGTCTCTTGCGAGATCCGATACTGTTCCAGCTTCTTGTAGAGATTGCTGCGCGGCGTATCGATCAGGTCGGCCGTCTTCGAGATGTTCCAGCCCGTCTCGCGCAGCTTCTGCACCAGGAACGCCCGTTCGGCCACTTCCTTGTGCTCGCGCAACGTGCCCGGGTGTACCACGTCATTATCCGGTGGCCTCGCGCCGCCGTCAACGCGCACGGCCTCCGGCAGGTGGCCCACGTCGATCGTGTCGCCGGGGGTCATGATCACCAGCCGCTCGATCGTGTTGCGCAGCTCCCGGATGTTGCCCCGCCAGCGAAAGCGCTGCAGGGCCGCGACAGCGCCATCGGTCACGCGTTTCGGCCGCAAGTTGTTCTCGCGGCTGGCCAGCTCCAGAAAGTGACGCACGAGGGCGGGAATGTCGTCCGCGCGTTCTCTGAGCGGCGGCACGTGAATGGGAATCACGTTCAGCCGGAAGTACAGATCCTCCCGGAAGCTCGATTTCTCGACCTCTTCTTCCAACCGCTTGTTCGTCGCGGCGATCACCCGCACGTCCACCTTCGTCGTCTTGGCCGATCCCAGCCGCTCCACTTCGCCTTCCTGGAGAACGCGGAGCACCTTGGCCTGCGTCTTGAGGCTCATGTCGCCGACTTCGTCCAGAAAGATCGTGCCGCGATCGGCCTGCTCGAACTTGCCGACCTGCTTCTCGGTGGCGCCCGTGAATGACCCTTTCTCGTGCCCGAAGAGCTCCGATTCGATCAGGTCGTCCGGAATCGCGGCGCAATTCACCTGCACGAACCGTTCGCGGGCGCGCAAGCTGTTGCGGTGGATGGCGCGCGCCACGAGCTCCTTCCCCACGCCGCTCTCTCCGGTGATGAGAACCGTGGCCGAGGTCGGCGCGGCGCGGCGGACCGCATCGAGCACGCCCCGGAGCGCTGGTCCTTCTCCGACGAGCTGATGGCGGACCTCCTGCGCCTTTTTCAGCGTGAGGTTCTCGTCGACCAGACGATGACGATCGAGCGCGTTGCGCACGGTGACGAGCACGCGCTCGGTCGACAGCGGCTTCTCGATGAAGTCGAAGGCGCCAAGCTTGGTCGCCTCGACGGCCGTGCTCACGGTCGCGTGGCCCGAGATCATCACGACCGGCAGCGGCTCGTGCGCGGTTTTCAGCCGCTGCAGCACCTCGAGACCGTCCATCCCGGCCATCTTGATGTCGAGCAGCACGAGGTCCGGCGGATCGCGGTCGACCAGCACGATGCCATCCTGGCCCGTGGCGGCGCCGTGGACGTCATAGCCTTCGTACTCGAGAATCATCTTCAACGAGTCGCGGATCGCAGACTCGTCATCGATTACCAGGATGCGTGGTTTCATGTCGGTCGCGGCCCGAGCCTTCAGGCCCGGCGTGCGTCAGTGCTGGCGACGCCTCCACAGGTAGTGCGGACCTTCAGGGCCGCCACGCGGGCTTAAGCCCCGCGTGGCATGAGAGCCGGTTGCGGAGCACAGTGAGCTTCCGGTTCGGCGGTGCGAATCAGCGAGTGTCCACCCGGACGGTCCGCAGCGCACGCTGCTCGGAATCGGGTAAGTAGAGATACAAGGTCAGGACGTCGCCGGCATGCGCGCTCGACACAAGGCGTCGGAACTCGCCGACGGATGCAACCGGCCGGCGGTTCACCTCGAGGATGACCTGGCCCCGCTCGAGATCGGCGTCGTATGCGGCGCTGATGGGATCGACACGCGAGATCAGCACTCCCTGCACGGCGCGCGGCAGCGCGAGTCGCGCGAGGTCCTCGCGCTCGAGGTCGCGCACGAGCAGTCCCAGCGGCTGATCCGCCGGCGCGGGATTGCTCGATGGCTGCGCGGGCGCCCGCTTGCGCGCGTCGATCGGACGTCCGGGGCGTTCCGCGAGCTTGAACGTCAGCGCGACCGCCCGTCCGTCGCGCACGAGATCGAGACGCACTGGGCTCCCTGGCGGCATGGCCGAGATCCGCCGGATCAGCTCGTCGTTGGATCCCACGGGGCGGCCATCGACGGCGGTGATGAGATCGTACGCTCTGAGCCCGGCGCGTGCGCCTGGCGATCCCTCGGTCACATCCTGCACGAGCGCGCCGCGCGCTGTGCCGAGATTGAGCGATCGCTGCAGATCCGGATCCACGTCCTTCAACGCGACGCCGATGTAGCCGCGGGCCACGCGTCCGAACTGTTTCAGTTGCGGCAGCACGTCCCGCGCCTGGTTCACCGGCACGGCAAAGCCGATGTTGCTGGCCTTCGAGCTGATCGCCGAGTTGATGCCGATGACCTCGCCGCGCGCGTTGATGAGGGGCCCGCCGCTATTGCCGAAGTTGATGGCGGCATCCGTCTGAATATAGTTGTCGAGGCTCTTGTCGAACAGCTTCCGGCCGATGTAACTGACGACACCGACGGTGACGGTGTGCTCGTAGGCGAGCGGATTGCCAATCGCACACACCCACTCGCCGACGCGGAGCGTGTCGGAATCGCCGAGCGGTGCGGCGGGAAACGGGCCCTTCGACTCCACCTTGATGAGCGCGATGTCGGTGTCGGGATCCGATCCGACGACCTCGGCGCGCAGCGTCCGGCCATCCGCCAGCTTCACGAGAATCCGCTCCGCCCGCTCGATCACGTGGTGATTCGTGAGGATGAACCCTTCGGCCTCGATAATGACGCCGCTGCCGGTGCCGCGCCGCGGCACGTCGAGATCGCCGCCTTTGTTGGGATTCTCCCAGGGGTGCACGTAGCCGTCGCGTGGAGGGCGCCTCGTCGCCGTCGTCGCCCTCTGGTGGCCCGCCCCGAGAGGTCGCATCGATGTTGACGACGGCCGGATTGATGCGCTCGGCCACATCCGCGAAATTCACGAGCGCGGGAGCGCCGCCGAGCGAGCCGCGCGGAGGGGGTCAGTGCGGACGGGAGGGCGGCTCGTCCGCGACACTGCCGGCGCAGGAGTAAGCGAGCCGGCCACGATCAGCCCGACCAGAAACGAACCGGCCGCCACCAGCAAGACCGTGACCAGGGCGAACCGTCGGCTCATGTTGGCATTATAAGGCGCCGAAACGCGGCGTCATCCAGCGTTTCGACTCCGAGGCTTCTCGCTTTTTCAGCCTTGCTGCCCGGATCGGCACCAACGACGACGAAGCTGGTCTTGCGGCTGACCGAGCCGGTCACCTTCCCGCCCAGCCGTTCGATGGCCTCCGTGGCCTCCTCCCGTGTCATCGATTCCAATGTGCCGGTGAGGACGAACGTCTTGCCAGCGAAGGGTCCTTCGCCGGACGAGGCGGCCAGTTCAGCGTCCGACGCCTCCGTTCGCACGCCGGATTCGCGCAGCCGCTCGACAAGGGCACGGTTGTGCGGCTCGGCAAACCAGTCGGCGACCGACTGCGCCACCACCGGCCCGATCTCGGGCACACGCTGGAGCTCGTTGACGTCGGCGGCCGCGAGCGTCTCCAGACGCGTGAATCCTCGCGCAAGCGCCGACGCGGCGCGTTCGCCCACGTGTCGAAGGCCCAGACCATGAATCAGCCGCCAGAGGTCGTTGTGGCGGCTGCGATCGATTTCCGCCACCAGGTTCGCGCCGACCTTTCCGAGCTTGCGCGGCCGGGCCCGCTCCGACTTGGCGTCTTTCGGCGCGACCACGAGCTGCTCGAGCTGAGACGTCTCCAGCCGGTACAGATCGGCGACATCTTTCACCAGGCCCCGATCGATCAGCTGGTCCACGATTGCCGAGCCGAGGCCGTCGATGTTCATCGCGTTACGGGAGGCAAAGTGCTCGATGCGACGACGAAGCTGGGCCGGACACGCACTGTTCTCGCAGCGCCACACCACCTCTTCTTCGGGGCGCACCAGCGCCGAGCCGCACGACGGACACTCCGAGGGCATCTTCCACGGCGCGCCTCGATCGGGCCGGTCGGGATCGACGACCTTCACCACTTTCGGAATGACATCGCCGCCCTTCTCGATGAGCACGCGATCTCCGACGCGGATGTCCTTACGCGCGACCTCGTCGGCGTTGTGCAGCGTCGCATTGGCGATGGTGGAGCCGGCCAGGAGGACCGGCTCCAGCACGGCGACCGGCGTCACGGCTCCGGTGCGGCCGACATTCACGATGATCGCTTTGAGCGTGGTGGTCTGCTGCTCCGCCGGGAACTTGTAGGCGATCGCCCATCGCGGGAACTTCGACGTCGCCCCGAGGCGGGCGCGGAGCTGCAGGGCGTCCACCTTGATCACGACGCCGTCTGTCTCGAACTCGAGCTCGTGACGAGCGTCCTGCCATCGCCCGCACCAGGCCACCAGTTCGTCGACGCCCGTCAGTCGCGTCCAGTGGGGCTCCACGGGCAGGCCCCAGCGCGCCAGCGACTCGAGCGTCTCGGCGTGCGTCTCGAGCTCGCGCACGCCGACGATCTGATACGTCCAGGCGCCGAGGCGGCGTCGCGCGACCTGCTTCGGGTCCAGGTTCCTCATCGCGCCGGCGGCGGCGTTCCGAGGGTTGGCGAACGGCGGTTCGCCTGCCTCTTCGCGCTCGCGATTGAAGCGATCGAAGACCGCGCGCGGCAGGAACACCTCGCCGCGAATCTCGATCTCGCCGGCGGGCGCGCTGTTCAGCAGCAGCGGGATCGCCCGTATCGTCCTGACGTTCGACGTGACGTCCTCGCCGCGTTCTCCATCGCCGCGAGTGGCACCGCGCACGAGTCGTCCATCCGCATATGTCAGGGCGATGCTGAGACCATCAATCTTGAGCTCGGTCACATACGTGACGTCGCCGGACGCGCCCACGCCCTTCCGCACCCGCTCGTCGAACGCCCGGAGCTCCTCTTCCGTGTAGGCGTTGTCGAGGCTGAGCATCGGCGCGCGATGGCGGACGGTCTCGAATCCCTCGGCGACGCGTCCGCCGACACGCTGCGTCGGGGAGTCGGGCGTGACGAGCTCGGGATGCGCCTCTTCGAGCGCCTGGAGATCCCGCATCAGCGAGTCGAACTCCGCATCGGAGATCTCCGGGGCTGCGTCCAGATAATAGCGATCCTCGTGATGACGGATACGCTCGCGAAGCTCCGAGACGCGGTCACGCGCGGACATCACAGGAATGCGGAATGCCGAAGCGGAAGTGAGATACGTGGAGGCGGCGCTTCAGGGCCGCCAGCAAGCGTGGGGCACCGTCATCGGCCGGGCTGAGCCCCCGCCTCCACAGCTGATGACATCTGATGACATCACCGATCTCTCAGCAGCACGAACTCCGCCAGCGCGGCCAGTGCGGCGCGCTCGGGGCCGTCGGGAAAGGCGCCGAGCTTCTGGCGCGCGGCGGCCGCGAATTCGTTGGCACGCGCGGTCGCGTAATCGATTGCGCCCGATTGGCGCAGCAGCCGGGTGATCTCGGCCCAGCGTTCGAGGGTCACGCTGCGCTCTTCGACCACGCCGGAGACGAGCGAGCGCGTCGCGCCGTCGGCATTCGCCAGCAGGCGGATGATCGGCAACGTCACCTTGCCCTCGCGCAGATCGCCGCCGACTGGCTTTCCGAGCGCGGCGGAGTCGCCCGTGAAGTCCAGCAGGTCGTCCATCAACTGAAACGCGATGCCCAGGTTGAAGCCGTACTCCCGGAGCGCACCCTGCTGTTCCGGCGTTGAGGCTCCCAGCATGCCGCCGATCTGCGCGCACCCCGCGAACAGATACGCCGTCTTGCGCCGGATGATGTCGAAATGCTCGTCCTCGGTGATCGCGATGTCGCCGTTTTTGGTGAGCTGATACAGCTCGCCCTCGATCATCCGCAGCGTGACGTCGCAGAGCAGCCTGACGATTTCGAGCGAGTCCTGCGACAACGCCAGCGACATCGACTTGATATAGAGGAAGTCGCCGAGCAGCACCGTGATGTCGTTGCCCCACTGCGAGTGCACGGCGAGGCGGCCGCGACGGAATTCTGAGTCGTCGATGATGTCGTCGTGGACGAGCGTGGCCGTATGGATGAACTCCACGACCGCGGCATTCGTCACCGCCCGTTCGCCCTGATATCCACACAGGCGCGCGGCCATCAGGAGCACTGCCGGGCGGACTCGCTTGCCGCCGCTCTGCTGGATGTATTTCCCGATCTTCGGAATGAGCGTGACCTGCGATTGCAGATGGCGGCCGAATTCCCGCTCGACCCTCACCAGGTCGTCGCGAATCGGCTCGAACAGACGGAGCAGATCAGGCGGCGGGCTATCGACGGAATGGGTCAAGACGCGTTCATCTCAACATACATGCGCGCGGGGTGTCAACGCGCCGCGGACGCATTTGGTGCAAAAAGGCCAATGAAATTCCGCGTCGTTCGTTCGACGATCGCGTCGCGCGAGGTCCCGCGAATGCGGGCCAGCGCATCGACGACGTGCACAACCCACGCAGGCTCGTTGCGCGTGCCACGATGCGGCACCGGTGCTAGAAACGGGCTGTCGGTTTCAACGAGCAGCCGGTCCTCCGGCACGAAGGCCGCCACCTGATGGAGATCGGTCGCCTTCGGAAACGTCACGATACCCGCCAGGGAAAGATGAAACCCGAGATCGAGCGCGCGGCGGGCACGATCGATCCCGCCCGTGAAGCAGTGGAAAACGCCTTCGACGCCCTGGCCCGCCTCCGAGAGCAGGTCGAACGTGTCCTGGTCAGCCTCGCGCGTGTGGATCACCACCGGCAGCTTCAGGGCGCGCGCCGTGGCGAGCTGTTCCACGAACACGGCTCGCTGCACGTCTCGCGGCGAGAAGTCGTAGTGATAGTCCAGGCCGATTTCTCCCACCGCCACCACCGGCACCGAGGTGGCACCCTCGCGCACCAGCGCATCGGCGTGGCCCGGCTGCTGGGCGCACAAGCCTGGCCTGATGCGGATGGACCCCGACGGCGAAGCGCACCGCCGGCCATTCGGTAATCACCGTGTGCGCGCGCCGCGCCTCCGCGTCATCCCCCGCAGACAGGATGCACAAAGCGCCCGTCAGTCCCGCCGCCGCCGCGCGACCGACCACTTCGCGCAGATCACTCTCGAAGACATCGTCGGCTAGATGACAGTGGGAATCGATCATGAGTTAAAAGGCGCTTGTCGAACGACGAGCGATGAATGACGAGCGACGAATTTCGAGCGACGAGTGACGAGCTTCAGCTTGCGAGCGAGGAGCGGCAACGTTCGCCCGTCCGTCGCGACAACGTTCGACGGTCCACGCTCGTCGTTCCAGTGCGCCATTCGTCATTCGTCGCTCGTCGCTGACTACCGCACCCGCATCCCGGGCGCGGCGCCCTGGCCGGGCTCGATCAGGATGGGAGCGCCGGCGTCGGTGCTCGCGGCCAGCACCATCCCGTTCGACTCGATCCCCATCAGCTTCGCGGGCTTCAGGTTGGCGACGATGACGATCAGCTTCCCCACCATCGCCTCGGGCTCATACGCTTCGGCGATGCCGGCCACGATGGTGCGCTCTTCGGAGCCGGCATCCACGCGAAGCTGCATCAGCTTCTTCGACTTGGGCACGCGCTCGGCCGTCAACACTTTGGCCACACGGAGCTGCACGTTCATGAATTCGGCGAGGTCGATCACGGAGGGTGCGACGGGTGCGACGGGTGCGACAGGTGCGACAGGTGCGACAGGTGCGACAGGTGCGACGGGTGCGGCAGGTGCGACGGGTGCGGCCGCGGCGGCGCCGTCGGCTTGGGGCGATGGCGCCGGCGGCGCGGGTGCGGGGGATGGCGGCTGAGACGGCGAATTCTGATCGGACACGGAGCGATCTCCTCTAGAGCCTCCGGCGGTGGGAGGCCGTGATTCGAGGCGCGGCCAGAGGGCCGGCCCTTTGACGAACGTGCGCGCCAGGTCGCGTTTCCACGTGGCATCGCGGTCGAGGCGCAGCGAGTGAAACGGCGTGGGCTCGCCGACACGTCGAAGAATCTCCTCAGCCGAAGTCGGCATGATGGGGACGAGCAGCACAGCCGCGATCCGCAGCGCCTCGGCCGCATCGAACAGCACCTGTGTCAGCTCGTCCGCGCGCTCGGCCTCCTTGGCTAAATGCCAGGGCGCCGAGGCCGCGATGAACTCGTTCGTCGCATCAATCAGCCCGAAGGTCACCGCCGCCGCTTCGTGGAGGGCGTAGCGCTCCATCGCCTCGCGATACGCGCTTAGGGTCGCACCGGCGAGCGTGGCCAGGCGCCCCGATTCGAGCGGCGCCGTCGGAAGCTCGAGGCCGCGATACTTCTCCACCATCGCCGTGACTCGGCTCACCAGGTTGCCCAGGTTGTTGGCGAGATCGACGTTATAGCGCTCCTCGAACCGCTCCCACGAGAAGTCTCCGTCTCCGCCGTAGGGAATCTCTTTCACGAGATAGAGCCGAAGCGGGTCGGGCCCCAGGCGTTCCGCTGCCTCCAGCGGATCGACGACCGTGCCGAGCGACTTGCTCATGCGCTGGCCCTGGAAGTGCACCCAGCCATGACCGAAGACCGACTCGGGCAGCGCCAGCCCGGCACTCATCAGCATCGCGGGCCAGACCACGCAGTGAAAGCGGGTGATGTCCTTCCCCACGATGTGCAGGTTTGCAGGCCACCACTTCGCCAGCAGCTCGTCGTCGGAACCATAGCCCACGGCCGCCGCGTAGTTGATGAGCGCATCGAACCAGACGTAGACGACACTGTCCGGATCAAAGGGCAGCGGGATGCCCCACGACTGGCCGGCCCGGCTGATGGAAATGTCGTCGAGCCCGCTCTCGACCAGCCTCAGAATCTCGTTGCGGCGAATCTCGGGTTGGATGAACGCCGGGTGCGCGGCGTAATGCGCCAGCAGCGCGCTCTGGTACTTCGACAGGCGAAAGAAGTGGTTCTTCTCGCGGATCCAGTCCGGCGTGGTCAGGTGGATGGGACACTTCCCGTCGACGAGATCCTTTTCCTGCTTGAACGCCTCGCACGAGACGCAGTACCAGCCCTCGTAGTGCCCCTCATACACGTCGCCTGCGTCATAGCATGCCTGCGCCATCCTCTGGACGGCGGTCCTGTGCCGGGGTTCGGTGGTACGGATGAAATCGTCGAACGACACCGACAGCTTCGTCCAGACCTCACGAAACGCCACCTCCATCTGATCGCAGTAGGCGTGCGGATCGAGCCCGAGCTCGCGCGCGCGCCGAAACACGTTCTGCGAGTGCTCGTCGTTGCCCATCAGAAAGCGGGTCTCGATGCCGGAGAGCCGCTTATAGCGGGCGACGACGTCCGCCGAGATCTTCTCGTACGCTGTACCCAGGTGCGGGCGGCTATTGACGTAATCGATGGCCGTCGTCAGAAAGAAACGCATGAATCAGGAGGCGGACAGGTCCAGCCAGGCCTTGAGGGCGGCGGCATGCACGTCCTTCGTCGCCGCGCCACGTTCTCCGGCCCGCGCCACGCAGTCGTCGAACTCGGGCTGTGCGTTCATCACCGTCCGGCCGCGGCGCGCCACCTTCACGCGGACGGTGCCGAAGGCGGTTTCGACAGGCACGATTTCGCGCGTGAGGCACTCTCGCTGCGCGTCGCTGAAGCGGACGCCGATGGTCGTCGTCTCGCGAAACAGGACGTTAGTGATCGCGTCCCGTCCCGGTCGGCGGCGCAAGCACCGTCACCATGGTGCCCGGACGATTCTTCTTCATCTGCACGGACGCGTAGAACACCTCCAGGGCGCCGGCTGCATACAAGCGATCCATCAGCGGACCGAACAGCTGCGGATTCATGTCGTCGATCTCGCACTCGATCGCCGTTACGGTATGGAGGTGCGCATCGTCGGCCTCTCCAACGAGGACGCGAAGCACGTTGGGCGTCTCGGCGAAATCGCGGTCGCCAGCCCCGTAGCCGGTCGCGCCGATGGTCATCGGCGGCAGCCGCCCGAACTCATGCGCGTAGCTGGTCAGGAGCAGCGCACCCGTCGGCGTGAGCATCTCTGCTTCCGGCCCGCGCGAAAAGATCGGCGCGGCGCCCAGCAGCCGCACGGTGGCCGGGGCCGGGACGGGAAACACCCCATGCGCGGAGTGCACCATGCCCCGCCCGACGTTCAACGGCGACACGATGATCCGGTCCGCTTTGAACCACTCGAGCGCGAAGACAGCCCCGACGATGTCGATGATGGAATCGAGCGCGCCCACTTCGTGAAGGTGAACGCGATCGACGGGCATCAGATGGATCGCGGCTTCTGCGACCGCCAGACCGTTCGAACAGCGACTTCGCACGCGCCTTTCCATCGGCGGTCAGCGCCGATCGATCGATGTGCCGATAGATCTCGGGCAGGCTGCGATGGGAATGATCGTGAGGGTGCGTCGGGTGCGACAGGTGCGACGGGTGCGACGGGTGCGACGGGTGCGACGTGATCGTGCTGGTGCGAATCGTGCGCGTGATCGTGGTCGTCCGAGTGGTGCGTATGGTCGTGCAGATGCGCAACGGCAGCCTGGGCGCCATGCTCGACCAGCCGGAACTTCGTCGCCGACACGCCCGCCCTGAGGACGCGCTCTGCCGTTACGTCGAAGTCGTCAATCGCCAGGCTCCCAAGCGCGCCACGGAGTGCCTCGAGGGGCAGCCCGGCATCGAGGAGCGCGCCCAGGATCATGTCGCCTGAAGCGCCGTTGAAACAGTCGAAATAAAGGATGCGCATCGGCAGGAGTGGGGTCCACCGCGGAAGACCCGAAACCGCCATTGTAGTGTACGAGCTGGCCGGTCAGGCGTGACGGAGCCGATAGACGCGCGGGGGAACGCCAAACTCCGCACGAAATGCGCGGTTGAAGTTCGAAACGTCGCCAAAGCCGCAGTCGAGGGCGACGTCGATCACCTGATCCCGATCGATGGCCAGGCGCGACGCCGCTTCACGCAGGCGCAATCGCAGCAGGTACTGGTGCGGCGTTACGCCGGTGACACGTTCGAACGTTCGGAGAAAGTGGTACGGGCTGAGGTCCGCGGCCTCGGCCAGGCGTGGGAGAGCCCAGCGCAGCGCCGGGATCCCGCTCGACCATCCTCACAATCTGTGTGGCCCGCTTCATCGCTCCATTTGGAATGCTGCCGGCGTCGACTGAGAGCCCGGCGACCAGTCGCACGATCTGCGCTGCCAGTCTGATGCCGATCTCCTGCCACGGAGCGAGAGCGTCGTCGCTCAAGGTCGCGGCATCTTGCGTGTGAGAACCGACCGACTTCGCCAGCCCCGCAGCGGCCTGTGCCGTGATCGGCGTCAGCGCAGCGCAACGGCGGCACGCGAAGCGATCGCCACGGTGCGGCCATCCCAGGCGCTCCAATGTCGGCCGCGAGACGCTCGAAGTAGTCGGCGGCATAGTGAAACGAAACGCAGCGATCCCCTGCGGCGTGTTCGTGGCCGCACTCGAAGAGTATCACCGGCGCCGCCCAGCAGGAGCGAACCGGGCGTCATCAGCGCGTGACCGGTTCCGGACCGATACTGAAAGCTGCCTGCCACAACAATGGCAATGCAAATGGCCGAGTGCTGCTCCTCGAACGGTCGATCGTCCGGACCGGCGGTGCAGACCACGTCCTGAACGGTCCAACCCTGACCGGCCGCCAGCACGTGGCCGGTCACGCCGCCCGGATGGCCGCCGATTGCTCGACGCGCCAGCGCCTTCTCCACCTCCACCGCAAGTTTTGCCAAGACCCGGCCCCTCCCCTGTCTCTATAACAGTCTTACCATGAGGCCGGGCACGGCTCTACCCCGAGCTCGAGAGGAGAACTCTGATGGTGACCACAAGCAGGGCTGGATGACGGCGTTTCAGGTCGCGGTCACAGCGACGGGGCGTTCACCGGAGATTCCCGAGGCAGACGACGCATACGGCTGGCTCGTCGGCAGTTGGGCGCTGGAGGTCCGCCACTACAAGGGCGTCGACGTCAGTGCGCGGGGCATCACTGGAGAGGTCCACTTCGCATGGGCACTCGAGGGCCGCGCCGTGCAGGACGTGTGGATCATGCCGCCGCGTTCCGAGCGAACGCCCGAGACGGACAAGACCAACAACATGTATGGCACGACCTTCCGGGTGTGGGATCCGGAGATTCACGCATGGCGTATCACGTGGATCAATCCAGCGGGGAACCACCGCGAGGAACAGATCGGGCGGCGGCGCGGCCACGATATCGTGCAGGTCGGACTGCGATCCAACGGCACCCCGACGCGCTGGACGTTCACCGACATCACGGCAGACTCATTTCATTGGCTTGGCGAAGCGCTCGAATCGGACGGACAGACGTGGAAGCTCGAAGGCGAGTTCCTCGCCACGCGGTTGCGATAGCCGTCGAATGACGGGGCCCCCGCGACGCGTGTCACATCTTTGCCGATTCGCGAAAGCTGAAGTACGTCGCGGCGCCAAGAATGACGTGATCCATGACCTCGATGCCGAGGACGGTTGCGGCCGCCACGAGCTGCCGCGTGATGGCCACGTCGTCGCGGCTCGGGGAAGGATCGCCGGACGGATGGTTGTGGAACAGGATGACTGCCGCCGCGCGCGCTGCCACGGCTTCACGGAAGACGTCGCGCGGGTGCGCCGCGCTGGCGTCGAGCGAGCCGACCGAGACGACGCGCACCGAGATCAGGCGGTGCCTCGTGTCGAGCAGCACCGTGCCGAACTGCTCGACGGGGCCTCCGCCGAACTGCGGCAGCAGCCACGCCGCGACATCGGCCGGCTGCGAGAACTGCCTGCGCACGAGGGCCGCGCTCAGCGTTCGGCGTCCGAGCTCCACGGCCGCAAGAATCTGGGCGGCGCGCGCTGCGCCTACGCCGGGAACCTGCTGGAGATCGACAAGCGTCAGCCGCGAGAGTCCCTGCGGACCGCCCGCGCGTTCGAGCACGGCGGCGGCCAGGTCCAGCGCGTTCCTGCCGGCGCCGCCCTGGCCGAGGATGACCGCGACCAGCTCGTTGTCGCCCAGGGCTGTCACCCCCGCTCGCGCGAGCTTTTCGCGCGGACGATCGGAGGGCGCGATCTGCTTCACAGCGCCGACTCCAGGGCGCTCAGCGCGGTGGCCGCCGTCGCACGCACGACGAAATCGGCGCGAGCCGTGAGGGGTGTGTCGTCGACGTTGATCTCCACCACGGGCACGCGTTTCGCGCGCGCAACGTCTGGAAGCGCGGCTACCGGATACACGACGGCCGACGTGCCAATAACGATCAACGCGTCGGCTTCTTCAACCGCCGACCAGGCCTGAGCCACGACGGCGGGGTCGAGCGATTCACCAAACCAGACGACAGCTGGCCGCAGCATCTCGCCGCAGGTGCACCTGGGCACCGGCGCGGCCTCGTCCTCGATGTGGTCAGGCCCGATCGCGCGCGACGTGTGGCACGACACGCATCTCGAGCGCCAGATCGATCCGTGCAGCTCGACGACTGCTTCGCTTCCCGCGCGGTGGTGAAGGCCGTCGACATTCTGAGTCAGCACCTGCCAGCCTGGGCGAACCACTTCGAGGCGGGCTAGTGCGACGTGACCGGCGTTCGGCGTTGCGCGTGCGATCAGGTGCTGTCGCCACCGATACCATGCCCAGACCGTGACCGGATCCCGGTTGAAGGCCTCGGGCGTCGCCAGATCTTCCGGACGAAACGATCGCCACACGCCACCGTCGCCGCGAAATGTCGGTACGCCGCTCTCTGCGGACATGCCGGCGCCGGTCACGACCGCCACGCGACGTGCCTGCCGAAGTACACGCACAACACGGTCGGGAAGGTTGAACTCCGTCACGACGTGCCTCCGTATATACTCAGGCGCGATGGTGCGCCGTCGCGTGCTCCGAGTGCTCGGTTCTCTGCTGCTGGCGATGGTCGCGACGGCCTGCGGAGAGCCTCCGAACAAAGAACTGCATCAGGCCCAGGGCGCCATCGACGCGGCCCGCGCCGCAGGCGCGGAGACGTATGCGCCCGAAGAACTGAAGGGCGCCGTTGATGCGCTCGCGCGCGCGCAGGACGCGGTCGGTCAGCGCGACTATCGTCTCGCGCTCAACCACGCGCTCGACAGCCGTGAACGCGCGCAGGCCGCCGCCAAGCGTGCCGCGGATGAACGCGCCACCGCGCGCAGCGACGCCGAGCGCCTGCTGGCCGATACGACCGCTGCCATTTCGGTAGGCGTCCTGCGGCTCAAGGCCGCCGAGGACGCCCACACGCCGGCGGAGGGCACTGCGTCACTGCGCGCCGCACTCGATGCCGCACGCAAAGCCACCGACCAGGCTGGCAATGCGCTTGCCAAAGAAGATTACCTGGGCGCGCGGCGGCAGCTGCAAGGCGCGAGCCGCGCGGTTGCTGCGGGTATTGCCAGTGTGCCGCCTCCCCCGCCGCCCGCTCCGCCGGCACGTCCTCTGCGACCGTCTCGACGCCCACGCTGATTACGGCAGATCCTGCACGCGGACGCGGCACGCGCGTACGCACATTCGTACTGCACGTCAGTACGCCGATTCCTCAGGATTACACGGAACAAGAGCAATCCACCGTAATCTGTGCAAATCTGTGGAGAACGGACAAACGGCGCGCGACTCAGAACAACACGGGCCCGAGCACGAGCACGGTGCAGACGATGAGCAGGAAGGCGACCAGGTCGAGGATGGCGCCGTAGCGCATCATCGAGGTGATTGGGATGAAGCCCGAGCTGTAGACAATCGCGTTCGGCGCGGTCGAGATGGGCATCATGAATCCCATGCTGGCGCCAAGCGTGGCGCCAAGTGCCGGCTCGATGGGACGCACACCGGCGGCCTGGGCGACCGCGATGGCCACCGGCACGATCATGTTCGCGGAGGCCGTGTTCGATGTGGCCTCCGAGAGGATGATGGCCGCCCCGGTGAAGATCACGGTCAGCGCGAACGACGAGTGCGACGGCAGCCACGACGTGATGCCGCGCCCCATGGCTTCGGCCAGGCCCGTCGAGAACGCCAACGATCCCATCGCAAGGCCGCCGCCATAGAGGAGCACGATCCCCCAATCGATCCGGACCGCCTCGTCCCAGGTAAGCGTGAAACGCCGCGTCCCCCATTCCACCGGCAGGACGAACAGCAGCAGCGCTCCCAGCATCGCGGCGACGCCTTCGGGCATCGCTTTCTCGTATCCCCGCGCAAACGCGGTGTCCTCCAGCCGCACGATCGCGAGCAGGCCTGGCAGCGTCCACAACACGACCGTCACGCCAAAGGCGATGAGCACGTTGCGCTCGGCACGCGACAGGCGTCCCAGCCTGGTCATCTCCTGCTGCACAACCTCCACGCCGCGCTCATCGACCGACAGACCACGTGCTGTTGAGAAATAAAAGAGTGCGACCAGGAACCCGAACAGCAGCACGACGAGCGGAAGACCGATCGCCATCCAGTCGAAAAACGTGATCCGCACATGGCCCATGCGCTCGAGCATTCCGATGCCGATCAGATTCGGCGGCGTGCCGACCGGCGTCCCCATGCCTCCAACGGATGCCCCGAAGGAGGTCATCAGCATCAGCCCGAGCGCGAAGCGGCGCACCTGCCCGCGCGCCCGCTCCTCGGCCGGCGCCAGCCGCATCAGGTGACTCACGAGCGCCAGACCGATCGGGAACATCATCGCCGTTGTGGCGGTATTGCTGATCCACATAGAGAGCGCCGTCGCGACACCGCCGTACACCAGCAGAATGCGGCCGGCGCTTCGACCCACGAATTTCCAGGAGAGCGCCGTATAGGCGATGCGGCGATCGACGCCGTGCACGAACATCGCTTCGGCGAGGATGAAGCTGCCGATGAACAAAAAGATGATGGGATCGGCAAACGACGCGAGTGCCGTGCGGGCGTCTGCGACCTGAAACACGACGGCGAGCACGGGACCGAGGATGGCCGTGACGGCCATCGGCAATGCCTCGGTCACCCACAGCACGACGACCATGCCGAGAATCGCGGCCATGCGGTGAGCCGGTGGGGTGAGCGGCAGAGGCGCGGCCCACAGGATGCACAGCATGAGCGGCCCGAGCCACATGCCGACCGTCCGTCGGCGGCGATTGAACTGCTCCTCGGCGGGTGAGTAAACCTCCGCCGCCTCCATCGCCTGATTAAACGTCTGCACAGAAGAGCCCGTCGCAGAGGATCTCGGCCCATCCGGTCAACAGCACACCATCAGGCGCCCACTCGACGATCTGGGTGCCCCCCGGCGCCGCGACCTCGACGCGCCGGCTGGCTCCGCCGTGTGCCGCAGCGACGACCGCCGCCGCGCACGATCCGGTGCCAGACGATTCGGTGGGGCCCACGCCGCGCTCCCAGATCCGGATGCGCACGCGCTCCGGGCTCTCGACGAGCGCGAACTCGACGTTGGTGCCTTCTGGAAACCGTGGATGCCGCTCGAGCGCCTGTCCCACCCGCGCAAAGCGCTCATCGTCCGGCAATGGGCCAAGAACCACGCACTGTGGGTTGCCGATCGAGAGGATGGAGACCGTCAGATGTTCACCGCCGGCATCAATCGCTTCCTGATGTAGGCCCAGCGGAGCGCCCATCTCCGCGGCAAAGACGTACCGGGCTCCATCCCGGCTATCGAGCGTCAGACGCCGCAGGCCGGCGGTCGTCTCGATTTCCACGACGGGGTTCACCGTCGTGCCTTGCGCGTCGCGCGCGCGCATGAGGATCGCCGCCAGCCCGCGAAGGCCGTTGCCCGACAACTCCGCGGGACTCCCGTCGGCGTTGAGGAGCGTCATCGACGCGCCGAGCGGCGTCGGCGTGTAGAGAATCAGGCCGTCGGCCCCCACGCCGCGGTGGCGGTCGCAGAGTCGGCGGGCCGCACGCGTGACGTCCACACCGGCCAAGACATCGGCCGTGACATAGAGAAAATCGTTGCCGTAGGCATGCGCCTTCGTGAATGACAGCACGTCGCTATTTCCGACAGAACGCCAGCAGGTGCCAGCCATACCGCTCGACCCAGCGTCGCGGCAAGGCGTTGAAAGTACCGACAAACAGCGTGTTGAAGGCGAGCCCCTTCCAGCCGCCGTGCAGCCGGCTCTTCATCGGAAAGCGCTCGAAAACCAGGCGCACGTCCGAGAAGCCGTCAATCAGATGCAGGAATTCCTCGGGGCTGTACTTGTGGAGCACGGGGGCCCCCTCGTGTTCGAGATCCACTTTCATCAGCTTCGACAGCGCGTTCAGCCACGAGATCCGGTTGTAGGCCTGAAAGACGGCCTCCGCGCCCGGCTTCAGCACGCGCCGGACCTCCTGCACCAGGCGGCGACCGTCGGCAGTGTACTGGACGACACCGTGCGCGAAGACGTAGTCGAAGTGGCTGTCGGCAAACGGCAGACGCTCGCCATCGGCAACCACGAGGCGCGCGGTCAGGTGCTGATGCTCCACGTTCTGCCGGGCCAGGTGTATCGCCGATTCCGACAGGTCCACGCCGGTCACCCGCGCGCCGCCCCGCGCGAACCGCACGAGATCTACTCCGGCGCCACATCCCAGTTCGAGCACCTGCCGTCCCTCGAGGCCGGTAAACGGCACCAGCGTCAGGAGGTGGTGCAGTTTGTCGAAGTGATACTCGTCGAGATCACGGAAGAAGCCCAGCGACCCGACGGGGTGCGCCGTGATCGCCAGGTCGTGAATGTGCTGGTTCCAGTAGGCGCGCACCTGTGCGGTGAGCGTATTTGTTTCGGATCCATCCCCCTGTGACACGGGCTGTAACTATAATGCACGTGCCTCGGGTCCCTCCGACGCACTTCACGAATGACCCGCGACCTGGACGCGCTCAGCAGTCGCCGATTCGACCTGCTCGTGATCGGCGGCGGCATCTATGGCCTCATGGCTGCCTGGGATGCAACCACCCGGGGGCTGCACGTCGCGTTGATTGACCGCCACGATTTCGGCGGCGGCGCGACATTCCACCACCACCGCACCCTCCACGGCGGTCTACGGTATCTGCAGTCGGGCGATGTGTCGCGGCTGCGCGAATCAGTGCGGGAGCGGCGGATCTGGGCGCGCATCGCGCCTCACCTCATTGCGTCTCAGATGTTCGCCGTCGAGGCCGGCGGCGCTCGCGGGAAGCGCCCGCTGCTCCTCCGCGCGGGGTTTCTCGCCGATGCGTGGCTCGCCGCCGATCGCAATAGCGGTATCGACGACTCGCTTCACCTGGCGAGAGGCCGCGTGGTTGTGGGCGCTGAGCGATCCCGGCTCGATACCGGCCAACTCCTTCCGGCAAGCGCGATCGGCCTCTGGTCGGACTACCGGACAGAGCATGCCGAGCGGTTGACGTTCGCGGTGGCGCTTGCCGCGTCCACGGCCGGCGCGGTGCTCGCCAACTACGTAGACGCGATCGAGACGATTCGTGAAGACGGTCGCGTCGCCGGCATGGTCGCGCGCGACGGGGTCGACAGTGTGCGCCTCCGGATCAGGGCCCGCGTCACGCTGAACGCCGCGGGCGCCGCGGCCGGCCGCCTGATGGCCGCATTCGGAGTACGGCGCGCCCCCTTGCTGGTCAAGGCGATGAACCTGGTGACGCGACGGCCGGCGCCGCCCATCGCATGCGGGGCGCCGACCGCGTCCGGGCGTCTGCTCTTTGCGTTGCCCTGGCAGGGGCGGCTGGCCATCGGCACGTGGCATGGCGCCGAGGCATGTGGCGCCGATGCCGGGATGGTGACCGGCGAAGAGCTCACGTCCTTCATTCGCGAAATCAACGACGCGTTTCCAGCGCTCGATCTCACATTCGATGACGTGGCGCTCGTGCAACGCGGAATCGTACCCGCCACAGTGAAGGGGGGACGGATCGCGTTGTCCGATCGGCCGATCGTGCGCGAACATCGGCAGGATGGCATCGATGGCGCCGTCACGCTCATGGGGGTGAAGTACACAACCGCGCGCGCGGCCGCCGAGCGCGCCGTGACCCTGGCGATGGCGCAGATGGGCCACCATTCGCCTTCGCTGACGACCCGGCAGGCGCTGCCTGGCGGCATGCCGGACCACACGCGTTGTCCCTCTCCCGACGTCGACGTGGACGCCTGGCGCCACCTGCAGCGCATCTACGGTCGACAGGCCGGGCGCGTTGTGGCGCCGGCGGTCTCGGCCCCGCACCTCGCCACGCGTCTCACGCCCTCGCTGCCCATCATCGGCGCCCAGGTCGTCGAGGCCGTGAGGGGCGAGCTGGCGCTGACGCTCGAAGACGTGGTGCTGCGACGGACCGGCCTCGGCGCGGCCGGCTACCCGGGCGACGACGCCATTCTGAACGTCGAGCGCATCATGCGCGACGAGCTCGGATGGACGTCCACGCGTGTCGAAGACGAGATCCAGCTGCTCAAGGAGTTCTACTTGCCGGTGCACGTCTAACCCCGGGTTAGACGCGTGGACGGTTGGGCAGGTTGATCAGGTTGATCAGGTTGGTCAGGTTGGTCAGGTTGGTCAGGTTGGTTAGGTTGGTCAGGTTGGTCGGGTTGGTCAGGTTGGTCAGGTGGACAGGTTGGTCGGGTCGCGGGGCTAAAGTCCCGCCACCACAGCAGTCTGTGTGGCGGCGGCCCTTTAGGCCGCGATCATTTGAATCCCTGGCCGACGATCGTCACTCCTGCCATTACGCCAAAATCGGGCGAGCGCCGAGTGAACCCGATCAGAATCCCGCCATCGATGCGCGCGCGGCCCCGGGTGTAGCGGACCGCGGCGCGGACCTCGCCCAGCGGCTCCGCCCCGACCGGGGCGGCATCGGCAAAGAGCACCTTCTGGCCGGCGACCTCGCCTACCACTTCCAAACCCCTGGTCACAGCCCGCGCGATCGAAACGCCGCCGACAAATCCGTCGTCTTGAATGGTGCCCACGAGCGGATTGCTCAGAATCGCCACACCCGCATTGGCCACGACGCGCACCGAGCCAACGGTCTTGCCTGCGAGCACGCCGACCGAGAAATCGAGGGTGTCGAGCCCGAGTCCGCTTTCGTTGCTGGCGTTGGGCAGCCGCGTGGCGAACCGAATGCCAACAGCGGGACGCCGCGTCCCTTCCGACAACACACGCACCTTCGTGGCCACGACCATGTCGATGAGATCGGACGTTCGACTGACGTCGGGTGGCACGCGGGAGGACAGCGGCGCCTCGTCACGGCTGTCGATGCCGAACCACGTATAGCCCGCGTCGAGCTGCAGCTCGCCGATCGATCCCAGGCCGATGCTGACGCCGACCGGCATGGCGACGCGATCGCCGTCGCAACCCCGAGAGCGGATAGCGCGCATTCTGCCCCGTCTCGACGCCGGCTTCGAACAGAACACGTCCCGCCCCGATGGTTTCCGGATCCTCGGTAGTGAGCGGACGCTGCTGCGCGCTGGCGGCCGGCGCCATTGAGAGACCGGCGAGCGCGAGCATGAGATGGGCCGTCACAGCGTGTGCGAAAGACATCGGCCTGAACCTAGAGTTCACTCGAGTAGATGACTCAAGATGGCGCCGTCGGCCTCCGTCCACGACGTTTGCGTCATCACAATCAGGCGCGTCTCGCTCTAAAAGCGTCGCCGGCTGTCGAGCAGGATGGTCACGGGACCGTCGTTCACCAGAGCCACGTGCATCATGGCCTGGAACTCCCCCGTCGCCACCGGCACGTTGGTCGTGCGCAATTCACGCACCACGTCCTCGTAGAGCACCCTTGCTTCAGACGGCGCCGCCGCGTCGTCGAAGGACGGACGCCGGCCCTTGCGCGCGTCGCCGCACAGCGTGAACTGCGAGACGATGAGCAGGCTGCCGCCGCTCTCGGAGACTGACCTGTTCATACGGCCGTCGTCATCGGGAAAGATGCGCAGGTCTCGTGTCTTCGTGACGATGTAGTCGCGATCCGACGGCCCGTCGCCGCGCTCGACGCCGAGCAGGACGAGCAATCCGCGATCGATCGCGCCGACCACGCGGCCGTCGATGGTAACGCTGGCGCTGCAGACGCGCTGAAGGACGGCCCGCATTAACGCTCAGCGTCCAGCGGACCTGAAGGTCCGCTCTACATATGGCTGACGGACGGACCGCACGACGGCGCGCGCGGGGCTAACGCCCCGCCTCCACAAAATGCGACCGCAGCTCTTTCTTGTGGCGGCGGCCCTTTAGGGCCGCGACGAGGCGGCTAGCGTCGAACATCGGCCAGGGGAATCAGCACGGCGTGCTCGCGTGCCTCAGCTGATTCCGCGAGCACATCGCTCGAGACCGGCTCGGCACTCGGCTCCACGGGCGGGCTGAGCCGCCGGTCCAGGAGGTGACGCGGCTGCACGTTCGACAACGATTTCAGGAGCGACTGCTTGATGTCGGGATGCTCGCGCTCCAGGTCCATGAGCAGGCGCTTGATCCGCTGCCGCTGCAGGCTGAGGTCCCCGCATGCCGGACAGCAGCAGCCGATAATCGGCAGGTCGGAGGCCTTCGCGTACGCCCGCGCCTCGTCCTCCCAGACATACACCAGGGGACGAATGACGACGTGACGACGATTGTCGGAGACGAGCCGCGCCGGCATCGCCTTCAACGCCCCAGCGAAGAAGGTATTGAGCAGCAGCGTTTCGACGAAGTCGTCCGCGTGGTGGCCGAGGGCGATCTTCGTCGCGCCCAGCTCCGTGGCGAGACGATACAGCACACCGCGCCGAAGCCGCGCGCAGAGCGAGCACGGCGTCTGATCGGCATCGAGCACGGTATCGATCGTCTCACCGATGGACGTGCTCACGCGGTGAAACTCCCAGCCACGTGCACGGCAGGTCTCGGCGACAACCTCGTGCTGATAGCCCTCGTAGCCGGAATCGACGTTGACCGCGACCAGCGAGAAGTCAATCGGAGCGCGCTCGCGGAGAACGTCGAGCACCTGCAGCAGCGCCCAGCTGTCCTTGCCGCCCGACAAGCCGACCATCACCCGGTCGCCATCCTCGATCATCTGGTAGTCGAGAATCGCCCGGGTCGTCTTTTTCGCGATGCGTGCCTCGAGCGGCGTGCGATAGGCCATGGCACTCTCAGTTTACAGGAAGGAGCAGGCGCGCCAGCGTGGCTGGCCATGTCAAGCCGGCACCCACCGCGGCGCCCGCGGCGCCCAACCGCGCCGCCAGATCGCGATCGTCGATGACGCGGCGAAAAGCCGACGCCATCGCGGAAGGCGTCGGGTCCACGACAAAACCCGAACGTCCGTCCGCAACGAGCTCTGTGGGGCCGCCGCTGTCGCGGCAGGTGATGACCGGTCGAGCCGAGGCGAAGGCCTCCACGGTGACGAAGCCGAAGTCCTCGTCGAACGGCGGAAAGACCACGGCGCGGCAGCGGGCGAGATGGTCGAGGAGCTCGCTCTCGCTGAGGCGTCCGGTCAGCCGCACGCGATCCCCCAGTCCGGCCGCCCTGATGCGCGCGGCGACTTCGTGCAATTCCTCACCCTCACCCGCCAGCACGGCCTTGATGCCGGCGGCTTCGGGTTGAGCGAGGGCGTCGACCACGAGCGCCATGCGCTTCAGTGGCGCGAACCGAGAGACGGCAAACAGGTACGGCTCGTAGTCGTCCACTCGATACGCGCGCGGCGGCGCTGGCGGATGCAGCACCTCGGCATGCACGTCTGGCCAGTGGCCAAGCCTCCGCCGGATGGTCTCGGACTGAACGAATAGCTTTGTCACGTTGCGTCGGCAGCAGGTAACGATCCGCGGCGTGAATCACGCGCCGGCGCAATCCCTCCTTGACGCGGTTCACGCCGGAAAGCTCGTCTCGGAATCGCGGCCACAAATCGTAGTACTCCCGCATCGTGTGATTCAGCCAGCAGACGTGCCGGGGATGGCGCACGGCGTAGCTGGGAAACCGCAGCGAGATCACCTGATCGACGCTCCGGCCGTCGGCGGTCTGACCGACGTCGGTCAGCCAGGTGGCCGCATATGCGGCGCCCTGTCGCCCGAAGCGGTTCTGAGGCGTCAGCACGAGGTCGGCTTTGTGTCCTGCCTCGACGAGCGCCGTGACGAGCGCCCGCGCGATCACCAGGTGCCCCCCCTCGACAAACGGTGGACTGGACGTGACGACAGCGACCGTGCTCACGGCGCCAGCTCGGGTTTCACCAGCACGCCCAGATAGCGGGCGTCGTTGGCGCCATTCACGAACAATGGCACGAAGCCGCCGCGCACGCGGATCGTGACGTACCACGCGCGTGTGCCCTGATAGGGAAAGCCGCGCGGCAACGGCAGCTCGATCGACTTCGACTCTCCAGGATCCAGCGAAACCTCGCCGGCCTCACCGGCCGCGCGCACCGCGACGCTCGCTGCGGCAGCCCCGGCCGTGAACGCGAGCCGGAGCCGCCGCGCCGAGTCGGCGGTCTTCACCACCAGATCGGCACGCGCGTCACCACGAACCCAGAAGGCATCGGCTTCGCGCTGAAACGCGTTGTCGTCGAGGAAGTAGATCTGGAAGCGTGGCTCTGTTCCAAAGAGCACGCGCACGCGATCGAGACGCGTGTTGATGGGCAGATCGTTCAGGAGTGTCATCTCCACGGGCAGCCAACGGAGCGGTCCGCTCTTGGCGTGCTCGGCCGGATTGAAAGACGAATAGAACGGGTTGAGCACGATCTTGGCGGTGAAGAGCGCACCGATCGCCCACGGCACGAGTGCGACACCGACCGATTCCATCGGCGGCAGCAGGAACAGGAACAGGCCGTACGTGCTCATGAAATACCGGTTCCCGAGCACACCGCCGCCGCCGAAGTAGTTGTAGGGAATCCACACCAGAAGGAGCAGGATCTCCGCCGCCGCGGCCGCGACGATCAGCCACTGCCAGGACGTCTGCACTTTGCGGCTCCAGAGAAAGGCCGCGAGCGCGAAAACACCGGGGAAGAAATACGGCACCATGCCGGAGTGGCGCCCGAGCATGAAGTAGTAGACGTTGTAACCCAGGCGCGTCCAGAACACCGACCGATCGAAGACGATGTCGGTCAGCACCTGATTGGTCGCGCGATCGAGGCCGACGTCAAATCCCATCTCGTCCGTCTGAAACGGAAACGCCGCGTAGTATGTGTTCCGTTCGCCGCCCTGGAAGTTCAGATCGCCGGTCACGGCGAGATTGACGACGAAGAATCCCGCGACGAGCAGGCCGAAGAGACCGCCAGTCAGCATCGCGGCTCTCCAGCGACGAACCGGCACATGCATCGCCAGCATGGGGAGGATGAGGAGCCCATTCGGGGGCTTTGAGAATGTGGCCACGGCGAGGAGCGCCGCGGCAGCCACGTCCGAAGTGCCGTTTCGCAGCCAGCCCATCCCCCGCGGGAGGCGTTCCGGTGCGACGTATTTGAAGAGCCAGCAGAAATAGGCGAGGACGACGACCACGAGATTGAACAGCTCCGGGGTCGTCCACACAAAATAGCCGGGCGCCACCGACGCCAGGAAGAATCCGGCCGCCAGGACGAGCGCAACCTCGGTCGGGCTTCGTGCGGCGAGAAAGAAATACCCGGCCAAGAGGCCCAGCGCCAACAGGATCGCGTGCAACACGAGAAAACCATTGGTGCCGAACGCCCACACGAATGGCGCCGCAACGAGCGGATACATGTAGGACTTGCCGTAGTAGAGCCGCTTCCTGTCCGGATCCGGTCCATAGTGCAGGTGGACGAAGGGAAATGCCGCGTTGACGCGCACGCGTGCGCTTCGCCCCTGCTTCAGAAAGACGCCGGACGGCCCGCTCGGAAACTCGCGCCAGACGCGGACCAGATCGTCTCTGCGATATTCCAGATCGCCATCCGCCGCCAGGCTGTGCGCCATCATGTAGTACGTGGCCTCGTCGCTCTGGAACCCCAGCGCTGCGCGCGGGAAATCGACCGACAGGGCGAATCCGCCATAGACGAACAGAACGACGGCGGCCGCGAGGAGGCCCGAGCGCGCGTCGATGGCGCGCGCCGGGTTGGCGAGCGGCGAAGGCGCGATCGCGCTCACACGTGCACGCCTTCCGTCAGAAATGACAGGTCCTGCGCGAGGATGCCTCGGCGCCGCGAGGGACGCGAGACCTCGTGCAGCAGCTGGTAGAGGCGCTCCATCTTGCGAACGAACGCGGTGATGTCGAACGAGCGGGCCGCCTCACCCGCCCGTGCGGCAAGCATCGCCCGCTCGTCGGGATGCTCGATCGCGTACACGATTCGATCGGCGAGAGCCTGCGCGTTCCGCTTGGGCACGATCCACGCAGTACGACCCGGATCGAGGATGTCGGTCAAGCCATCCGCGTCGGTCGCCACAATGGGTCTCGCGCTGGCGAGCGACTCGAAGGCGGTGAGCGGCGTCCCTTCCCAGAGCGATGGAAAGACGCTCAGGTCGAACGCCGACAGCGCCGCGGCGACATCCTTGACGAAGCCCACGAAGACGAATCGATCACCAAGCCCCAGCCGCGCGGCCTGCGCCTCGAGGGCGGGCCTGAGCGGACCCTCGCCGGCGACGACGAACCGCGCCTCGGGATGCCGATCGATGACATGGCGCGCCGCGTCGACGAGAAACTCGTTGCCCTTGGAATCGTGCAGGCGCGTCACGGTGCCCACGGCGAACTCGCCCGGACGAATGCCAAGCGCCTCGCGAGCGGCCGCGATCTCGCCGGGTGTCCGCGGCTGGCTGAACTCCTCGACCGGCGCACCCAGATACACGACCTTGATTTTCTGTTCGGAGACCAACCGCGCCGACCGCACGAAATCCGCCGTGCTTCGAGACACGGCAAGCGCGATGTCCGTGTAGGGCTCGAGCAGCCGATCGGCCACCTTCTGGAACCAGGGCGTGTCGGTGAGGTTCGCGTGTTCGTGCAGGATCGTCGGCAGGCGCCGCATCCCGCCCGCGAGACGCCCGAACGTCGTCGCGCCGTAGCCGTGGAGATGCAGGACGTCGATCTGTTTGCGATTGATGATCTTGAGGAGCGCGGTCAGGGTGGCCGGATCGAACTTTGAGCGGTGCAGGTACTCGATGTCGATTCCCAGCGAGTCGAGCGTCTCTTCCGACAGGTCCTTTTTTCGCAGGCTGACGAGCGACACCTTAAAGCGGCTGCGGTCGAAGCGGGGAATCATCCACGCGAAGAGCCGCTTCACCCCGTGCATCCGCGATCCCTCCCAGCCGAGGTGATCGCAGACCTGCAGGACGTTCAGCGGACGGCTCATTCCGCGGCCTTCTCCGCTCGTGCGCCGACGACGCGCGCCGGTACCCCGACTGCAATGGCGCGGGGCGGCACGTCCGCATTCACCACCGCGCCCGCGCCCACAATCGCGTCCTCGCCGACGTGGGTGCCGTCGAGCACTTTCACGCCGGCACCAAGCCAGGCGCCGGCCCCGATACGCACGCCCGTCGCGACACGTCCTTGATCGAGGACCGATTTACCGGCGTCCTTCCAATCGTGATCGCCCCCTATCACGTAGCAGTAAGCGGCGAGCAGCGCACGTGCACCCAGCTCGACGCGGGCGGCCGAGAACAGCTCGCAGTTGAATCCGATGTTGGCGGCTTCGCCGATCACGATGTCGCCGTTCTTGCAGGACAGGATCGTGTTGCGTCCGATGAAGGTGCGTGGCCCGATGGAGATGCCCTCATTACTCTCGCCCTTGGCATCGATCAGGCAGTTGTCATCGATCACCACGTCGTCGCCGATGCGGATCTTGTGCGGATGGCGCAGCGCGACGTGCTGGCCGAACACCACGCGGCGACCGCATGCACCGAGCAGCCATGGGTAGAGCGCCTGGCGCAGCGCGAGACCGAGTGCGCCTGGAACCCACTGCGACAAGAGCTGGACGAGCTCGTAGGCGAGAAGCGGCCCCCAGCCGTCTCGACCCACGATGAGGTGCGAGTATTTCTGCCGCGCCGAGAGGTCCCTGGCGAGCAGGTCGTCTTGTGCGCGCGGAATGCCTTGAGGGTCCACTAGAGCCACCCCTCGGCGCGATACCAGGCAAGCGTGCGGCGGATGCCTTCGCGAAGAGTGACGCGCGGACGGTACCCGATCTCGGCCTGCGCGCGAGTGATATCGAAGGCCCGGCTCTTGGTGAAGAAGTCGACGCGACGGCGATAGATCGGCGGCTCGATCCCGAACGGCGCGCACAACGCTTCGCAGCCGGCGCCCGCCACCCAGAACGGCCACGCCGGCAGATGCCAGGGGCTGCCCGGCACGCCGGCCTCGACTGCGATGATCCGCACCAGCTCGTTCAGCGTCGTCACTTCCCCACCCGCCAGGATGTACGTACGTCCCGCGGCCGCCGGCACGGTGGCTGCCAGCCGGAATCCTTCGACCAGATCGTCGATGTGCGTCAGATGGTAGAAGATTTCTCCATCGCCGAGGACGACGAATCGGCGGTGCGCGATGCCCCGAAACAACTTGAGGAGGCGGCGATCGCCCGAGCCGTAGATCCCGGACGGCCGCACCACGACGAGCTCGATGCCAGTTTCGGTCGCAGCCTGGCGTCCCAGGCGTTCACCTTCGAGCTTCGTTACCTGGTAGACATCACCCGGACGGAGCGGCGCGTCCTCGTTGGCCGGTGGGTGCTCGATGTCTCCATGAACGCCCACCGTGCTGCAGTGCACCACGCGCTCGACGCCCGCGTCCGCCGCTGCCCGCACAATCCAGCCCACGGCCTCGGCGTTCACCCGTCTATAGGTGGCTTCCGGCAATCCGGCCTGACGGTAGAGTGCGGCGACGTGATACACGACGTCGACGCCGGCGACCGCGCGCGGCAGGTCGTCTGCCCGTTCGAGGTCGCCTGTGACCACTTCAACCCCCGAAAACGCGGCGTGATCCTTCTGTGCGGAGTCGCGCACGAGGACGCGCACGGCATCGCCGCGCCCCAGGAGGTACCGTGCGAGGTGGCCTCCCGTGAAGCCGGTGGCTCCGGTGACGAGCGCCTTCACCGCTCGGCCAGCACTGTCACCGGCGAGCCGGCAGCCGCGAGAAGACCGACGGCCGCGAGCGCCGCTTCGACGCGCTCGGTGGCGCGCCGGGAGCCGAGCCGTTTGTGGAGCGCAATCGGCAAGACGAACTGCCGATGCGTCCGGCTGATGCGGAACCCGTGGACCGCGAGCTCGCGTCGAATCTGTCCCTCGGTGAACACGCGATACGCTTCGATGCGCACACCCGCGGCTTCGGCGATCCGCCGGGCGAGCGCCTGTCCCGCCGCCAGGCTGCCGAGCGCCGGGAAATCCAGGATCACCCGCCGCCGTGCGACCCGGCAGAGCTCGCCGACGCACTGCTTCCAGTTCGGTGTGTGCATCAGCACGCGCAAGCTGACGGCGAGATCGAAGGAGCCGTCCGCATGGGCGAGGTGATGGGCATCGCCGACCTCGAAGCGGATGCTGGCGCCGCGCGACGCCGCGCGCGCCCGCGCCACACGAAGCATTTCGGCCGATGCGTCGAGGGCCGTCACCGTGGCGCCCGCCTCCGCGAGCAGCAGCGCCGCGCGCGCGGTGCCCGTCCCTACGTCGAGCGCCGACTGACCGGTCAGCGCGCCGCCGGCGAACTCGCGCAGAACCGCGGCTTGCGTTTCCGCGAGCAGCTCGCCGATCGGACCGCCGAAGCGGGCGCGATCGAACGCCTCCGCCATGGCCGGATCGGCGTAGAGCGCGTAGCTGTAGTGGTCCGATTTGACGCCGGTCAGGGGCTCGGCGCTCACACGACGCTCCGCTGTACCGCGGCGGCGGAGGTCGAACCCAAGCGCCCGATCGCTTCCTCCGTCCGCGCCAGGTAGGCTTCGTAGCTGTATTTCGTGGCGGCCAGTTCAGCGGCGCGAGCGCCGATGCGAGCGGCGTTCTCGCGGTCTCGGAGCGCGCCGACGATGCCGGTCGCGAATTCCGCTGGCGTCGCACCTGTGAGGATGGCGATGTCGTCGTTCAGCACCTGCGTGTGGGTGAGCAGGCGCGTGGCGACGATCGCACGGCCAGACCGCAGATACTGATAGATCTTGAGCGGCGTGTTGGTGCCCCGGCTTCGAGGCGACACGAGCACGTCGGCCGCGTCGAGCAGGGACGGGATCTCGAAGGCCGGGCGCTCGCCGGCGAGGATCACGTGCCGCTCGAGACCAAGCCGGGTCAATTCCCGGCGCGCCTGGGCGAGCTGGTCTCGGCGCCCGCCGGCCAGCAGAAACCTTGCGTCGGGCCGCGCGCCGATGACATCGATCGCCGCGGCGAAGAGCAGGTCCAGGCCTTGATACGCCTCGAACGTGCCCGTGTAGAGCACGAGTGGCGTGGAAGGCTCGAGGCCGAAGTCCGCGCGGACGGCGTCCCGTCCGCGCAGGGCCGTCGCATCGCCGGCACCCGGCGCATTTTCGATGAGCACCGGCTGCGCCGCCGGATCGATCTCGCGGACGAGGCGCTCGAGCTCGGCGCAGATCACGATGACGACCCGGGAGCGGCGCACGGCAAGCCGTTCGAATCGCTCGAACACCCACCGCAGCGCCCGCGAGCGGCTGTATCTGAAGTTCGCGAGCTGTTGCGGCAGGCTCGAGTGCATGTCGTAGAGGTGCGGCACACCAAGCACGGCCGCCAACACGACGCCGATGGCGGCCGCTTCCTCGTGCGAGTGCACGGCATCGTAGTGTCCGCCCATTGCGCGCCGGAACGCGCTGGCCGTCAGCGACAGGTCAAGAGGCACTTTCGCAAACGACGGTCCGATGCGCACACGGCGGATGAACGGCGGTCGCGCGCACCGAAACACCCGCAGGCCCGGCATCTGCACGTCCTCGCCAAACGGATACGTCACGAGGTCGACCGTATGTCCAAGATGGAGGAGCGCGCGGATTCTGTGGAACTCGCTGAACGGGGTGCCTCGGGGCTCGAAAAAAGGCTCCGGGGCGATCATCAGAATGTGCATCGGGTGTCGCTACGCCGTGCCGCGGGCGCGGCCCGGAGCGGATCGACCGCGAGGTCGCCGGCAGGCGCGAACGATAGGATTGTAGGCCGCCGCCGCGATGAGCGTCAACGAAACGAGCGCCGGCTGGATCTCTGCGGTGGACAAGGGCTTGGAGCCCATGGTACGGTGTTTCGGTCGTGGCGGGCACGGCCCCTCCGGCCTCTGGAACCAGCACCTGAAACACTTGTCAGAACCTCAAGAGCCCTCGACGCCCGCTCGCGGCCGCCGCGCGCTCGTCCTCGCCGTCAAGATCGCGATCAGCGTCGGACTCCTCGCGGTGCTCATCGCCAAGAGCGATGCCCCGCGGCTGTGGCACTACGTGCGCTCGGCGTCACTGGGCTGGCTGGCTGCGGCCCTGGGCCTGTACTTTCTGATGGTGCTCGCGAGTGCCTGGCGGTGGGGGCTACTCCTCGATGCGCAGGGCGTCCCGGTGCCCGCGCGCACGCTGACCGGATCGTTTCTGGTCGCCACCTTCTTCAACAACTTTCTGCCGAGCAACATCGGCGGCGACGTGATTCGCATCGCCGACACCGCGCGGCCGGCGCGATCGAAGACGCTGGCCGCGACCATCGTCCTGATCGATCGCGGACTCGGGCTCTTGGGGCTTATTCTGCTGGCCGCCATCGCCGCGTCCGCTGCGCGGACGGAAGGGCTTCCGGCCGGCCCGGTGCCGGCGAGCCTGCTCTGGGTGGTGTTTGCCGTCGCCGCGATTCTTTCGGCCCCGGGACTGGCCGTGCCCGGCCTCCTGGTCCGGCTGCTCGCGCCACTGCGACGCGTGCACCCGGAATGGGTGGGTGCTCGTCTCGAGCAGTTGTCTGACGCGCTCGGCCGTTTCCGTCAGGCGCCCGGCGCCCTGGCCGGCTGCTTCGTCGGCGCGGTGCTGGTGCAGGCGCTGCTGGTCGCCTTCTACGCGGCGGTGGCCCACGCCATCGGCGTTCGCGTGTCGCCCTGGCACATGGCCGTCGTGGTGCCGGTATCCTTCCTCGTGCAGATGCTGCCCGTCTCGCTCAACGGGTTCGGCCTGCGCGAGGCGACCTTCTCGTTCTACTTTGCGCGGCTCGGCCTTCCGATCGAGGCGGCGCTCGTGATTTCTCTCCTTGGCGCGGGCTTGGTCATGTTATTCTCGCTTTCCGGAGCGGCTGTCTACGTGGTCCGTGGCACGTGACCTGCTCCCCCCGCCACTGAATATCGACTCCCGGCGTGTCCCAGCGCGTCGGCTAGAGCATCGAACGGCCGGACACCGCGGGTCCGTGCCCGCTACGGCGGTGCTCAGCGCTACTCCGTAACTCTGAGGACGATTGGATGATGTTTTTGCGTTCGTGGTTTATCTCGCTTGGCGTGCTCCTCGCACTTCTCGCCAGCGTTCCCGCCCAGGCACAGGGCGCTCAAAAGACTCAAAGCACCGGTGTCGGGTGGTTCGATGCCGAACGCTTCAACGTGCATGTCAACTTCGGCGGGCAGGCCGGCTCGGACGATTTCACCCAGCGATTCACGCCCGTGATCTACCTGGAGACGGCGACCATCGACGTGGCACAGTCGTTCGGGAGCGGCCCGCTCTTTGACATCGGCGGCAGCTACATGGTGCAAGGCGATTTCTGGGTCGGCGTGAGCTACTCGCACACGTCGGGCGATGGAGACGCCGCGATCGTCGGGCAGATTCCGGATCCGCTGGTCTCTGACGCGTTCAGATCGGCTTCCGCGACGGCCAGCAGCCTGGATCACTCGGAAAACGCAGTGCATCTCTCCTTGCTCTACCGGTTCGCCGTCTCGCCAAAGCTCGATGTCACGGTTGGCATTGGGCCGACGTTTTTCTCAGTCAATCAGGAGTTGCCGGTGGTGACGACCGCCGATGTGAGCGAGTCGGCATCGGGACCAATCATCACGCCGCGGGCGAGCAAGGGCTCTGACTCGGCGGTGGGCGTCAACCTCAGCGCGGATGCGACCTACATGGTCACGGACAGGATCGGCGCTGGCGTCCTGCTACGGTTTGCCAGATCAACAGCCGAAATATCAGTGGAGGAGGCGCCGGAGTCGGTCGACGTCCAAGCCGGCGGTTTCCAGATTGCGGGTGGACTACGAGTACGGTTCTAAAGCGCCCACGTGCGAGAACGATAAATGAGGAGAGAAGTCACGATGACACAGAAGTTTTACCTGATCGCCGCCAGCAGCGTGCTGGCTGTCGCCCTGGCCTGCGGCGACAAGTCGCCCAGTCCGGCAGCCCCCTCGTCTGCCGCGCCGGGTGAGACCAGCTCCGGGGCCCTCGCCGACGGGTCCACGCTGAAAGTACCGGCACCCACGCCGGTGTCACCCGCCAACGGCGCGCAATTGCCGGACTTCAACGCGGTGCTCAGAGTGAACCCCGTCACAGCGTTGTTCACGAACGCCTCGACGTTTGCCTACCGGTTTCAGGTTCTTCTGAATGGCCAGGTCGTGCGCGAGGTTCGGACCTCGGCGACCCAGTGGACGCCCCCGGCGCTGGAGGCCAACAACACGACGCACGCCTGGCGCTGCCGGGCAGAGCAGGGGAACGCTTTTGGCCCGTGGTCGGCGGAATGGACGTTCAAGACGCCTGACCAGCCGACCGGCTACATTCAGGGCGGCGAGGTCTACGACCCGCTCACCAACGGCAGGACCGTCGGCATCGTCCACGGCCCGGTCACGTTCATCCCGGGTGTCGGCGCGAAGATCGAGAACGCCGACGCCTATATCGAGTACCGCATTCCGCAGACGATTACGGGCGGCGAAATCTCGATGCTCGTGACGAACCTTGCCAAGAACACGGAAGGCGGCAAGACCAAGTTGATGTCGATGCGCGAAGGCGACTCCGACATCACGACCAACGATCGCCGGTTCACTGTCGAGAAGCGCGGCAACCCCCCCGGCACCATCGCGTGGCGAATTATCACGAGTAGAGATCAGGTTGACACCGTCGGTAATGCCCAGCGGATGGTGCGTGACTTCGAGACGAGCAAGCTGTATCTCTGGCGGGCGACCTGGGGCGGCGGGCGTTTCAATCTCACTATCAACGACGGCGGCGCGCAGGGACGACTCATTTACAGCTTCGGTAAGCCCTATGCCGGCGTCTACGACCCCAGCCCCCATCGTGCCTTTGTGGGTGGGCCGGCCGGCCGAGGCGGCCGAGATACCGGGAGCGTCAACGACATGATCGTCCGCCAGGTGTGGGTCTCGAGCCGCGCCCGGCCGGCGTTCGCGAACAAATAGAGACGACTTCGGGCCCGGAACGCCCTATCTGCGGGGGTTCCGGGCCCGGGGACAACATGAAGACCCGTCATGACAGACACCCCAGCCTGTGCCGGCGACCCTCAAATGCACGACCCCCTAAACTCGGACCCGGAACTGGTCGATACCCAGAAATGCACGGGAGAAGTGTCCCTACGCCCGTTCTGCCAGCTGGAGATAGAACCATGAACGTCCGACATGCCTGTGCGATTGCGGCCCTGGCGATCGCCCCGCTTGTCTCGGCCTGCGAGTCGAACAAGAGCGCGAACCCCCTCAGCCCGTCGGTCGCTGGACCCATACCCGGGGTCGAAATCACCGCCCCGAAGCCCCTCGAGCCGGCCGCCGAAGCGCAAGTGCTCGACAGCAAACAGCCGATTACCCTGATGCTCGAGAACGCCGGGTCCAACGGCCAGCGGCCGCTGAGTTACCTCGTCGAAGTGGCGTCGGACGCGAAGTTCGCGACGAAGGTATTCTCGAAGGCGGGCGTCACGCCGGGCAACGGCGGGCGCACGTCGGTACACATCCCCGACAAGCTCAAGACGGACCGGACGTATTTCTGGCATGCCCGCGCGCAGGACGGCGCCAACACCGGACCCTTCTCGCCCGCCGTGAAATTCAGCGTAGTCTCGCCGGCCGCGCTCGGCGCACCAGGCCTGATCTCGCCCATCAACGGCGCCAAGCAGACCGTCGCCACACCCCAGTTCAAGCTGAAGAACGCGTCGAAGAGCGGGCAGGTCGGAGCCGTCTCGTACGCCTTACAGGTGTCGACGAACGAGTCGTTCAGCGGCCTCCTCGCAATCTGGACGTTCCACGAGGGGGGCGGCACCGAGACGACGTTCCGCGCCGCCGCGCCGCTTCCGGCCAACGCCACGATTTACTGGCGCGTGCGTGGTTCAGACGGCGTGGTCACCGGTTCGTGGTCGTCCACGCAATACTTCAAGAGCGCGGACGCGGCCGCGCCGTCGCCGGATCCGGGTGATGGTGATGGTGATGGCGGGGGCGGGGGCGGGGGCGGTGGCGGTGGCGGTGGCGGCGGCGGCGGCGGCGGCGGGAACCCGAGCACGTGCGCGTCGCGTGACGGCCATTACATCGCGTCGTGCATCTCGAGACAAGTACGAGTCCTACCGCCGCCCGGTCGTGAAGTCTCGACAGACGGAAGTCGAACATGGAGTTCCTCCGCAACCGGATGATCGAGGCAGGCATCTGCGGCGGCCTCGATACCGGCTGGAACATGAAGCGTGGCGGGCCATCGCTCAGCACCGACTTCATTGTCGATCGTCGCGGGGGCAAGAGGATCGGGATCGACATTGCGCGGGACTACGACAACATCCGCAACTGGCTGACACTCACCTGGGCGTCGGACGGTCCGGGTTCACATTACAAGCGGTATACGCCGCGCCCGGCCTGCAACTAGCAGCAGGCCCGCTCTTGGAAACAGACGCCGCGGAGGCTGAAGGGCCCCGCGGCGTTTGTCTTTTGGGAATGAACTCTGATCGCTAGCGCAGATCGAAGAGCGCAGTGTTCGGCGGCGCCTGATTCAGGGGAACACGCTGTTTCGTTCCCAGATAGAGCGCCAGATCCGGCTGCCGCCGACTTACCTCTGCCCAACGCGTCGTTGCGAAATAGCGCGCCCCCTTCAGCGTCAGGCCTCGGACCGTCTCGGCGCGCGCGGTGTCTGCATCAAAGCTCCATCCCCGCGCGTGCGCGAAATACAGCAGCATCGGCGAATTGACGCCGTAGTCGTCTACGGCGACGACGAGCGCGCCATCCTCGGCCGCTCCGGCGATCGCTTCGCCGGCCCGCAATATCCGGACGTCCGGGCTTTCGGGTCTGAAATGCCGGTCGATCACGCGGCTGTGGACGAATCCCAGAAACGCAACCGCTGCCACGACGAGCGCGACAGCCAGTTGCCACCAAACGCCGGGACCGATGGCTCGTCGTATCCAGTCCGCGTCGAACACGTTCCGCGCGGCCGCGCCGAAGTACAACGCGCAGATCGCCACCAGCGGCAACTGGTAGTAGTCGTGCCCCATGTGACCGTAACCCGCGGCCAGGATGAATGCGACCATCGCGAGGAGCCAGCTATCGACCAGCGCGCGACCGGGCACCCGGCGCCAGATCAGCAGGCCGATAGCGGAAAGCGCCAGGCCGGGTGGCGTGAGATGCAGGATCCAGAGCCGCGCCAGCATCGTGTCGTAGAAGTTCCAGCTGGTGAGCAGGTCCCAGGAGCTCCATTTCGAAAACGCCGTTGGCCATGGGCCCGACGCGACATCTGGGGGATACGTCTTCGTCGTGCCGAAGACGCCGAAGGTGAGCCCGGTCTCGCGGAACATCTCGTAGGCGTGCCAGTACCACGCCAGCGACAGGAGGGCCGGCACGGCCAGGGCCAGCAGGAAACGGCGATCGCGGAGGGCTCCCCACCGCACGCGCTGCCACGCGACGACCGTGAGCGGAGCCACGATCATCACGGCCGGCAGCTTGACCAGAATCGCGAGCGCCAGAGATGCGCTCCCTGCCAGGAGCGCGCGGCCACTCCCGTCGGAGAAATAGCGTCGAAAGCCGACGAGCGCCGCCACAGAGAAACACACCATCAACGTGTCGGGCATGAACGCGCGGCCGTAGAAGACCGCGCCCGGCGAGACCGCGACCAGCAGCGCGGCCGCAAGGCCGGCGGGCCGATCGAGCAGGTCGCGCGCCAACACATAGACGAGCGCGACCGTGCCCACCGAGAACAGCACGACAACCAGCCGTCCCCATGTCTCGCTGGGTCCGAAGACTTTGTAGAGCAGCGCGACGATCAGCGGCAGCAGCGGGAATTCGCTCTCCACGTATCCATGCGGGCCGCCCCAGTTCGCCTCCGGCTTCAGCGGGTTCATCGGCCCTTCATAGAACTCGCGCGCGATGGCGGCGGTGTCGACCTGTCGCCAGCGGTGGGCGTCGAGCAGCGGAGCGGTGATGTATTGGAGCCGCAGGCCGGCCGCGACGAGCAGGATGAGGGCGAGCGGGAGGTGACGCGGCATCAACCGGCGAGTGTAGCCCAAGCCGCGGATGAGGCGTCAGCCACGGACGGCCACAGAAGACAATTCGCCACGGACAGACTGAGAACTACGGAATCACTCACGCGTGTCTGAAATAGCAAGAGCTCAGGAGACCAGGAGAAACATGAAGGACTCGTTGCCTCCTGATCTTCTGTTCGAAGCCCGTCGGTAATCTTGACAGAAACCGCCCTGCGAATGGCCGCGTCTTTCTCGCCGGACGTCCGTGGCTGGCATGGTTCTCCCCAGCCTGTGCCATGATCGATCACGATGCTCTGCAGTCGCCTGATCCTCGTAATCGCTCTCGTCCTCGTCGCCATCGGAGAGTCCCCCCTCCCGAGTGAGGCCCGCAGTGCGGCGGCGGCTCCCATCAGTCGCCTCACGCCGTGCGGACGCGCACTCTGCCGTAAAGACGGGAGCCGGTTCCGTTGGCGCGGTGTCACGGCGTTCGCCCTGCTCGATCTTGTCGCCGACGGGAAGGAGCCAGAGGCGCGCGCCTATCTCCAATGGGCGCGTGACGCGACGTTCACCGTTGTCCGCGTGCTCGCGATGAACCCGAAGGGATGGTTCGATCTCGAGGCAACCGATGGCCGGCGCGCACTGCCCGCGCTGCTGCGGCTCGCGCGCGACCACAGGCTCTACGTCCAGATCGTGGCCCTCGCGAATACCGCTAGCCGATCAGAGGGTGACCTCCGCGAACAGGTGCGTGAGATCGGCCGCCTGTGCGCGGCGGCAGACAACTGCGTGCTCGAGATCGCGAACGAGCCATACCACCGTTCGCAAGCCAAGCTCCACGATGCGGCCGTGATGCGGCGCCTCCAGCAGGAAGTCCCCAAAGGGGTGATCGCCGCATGGGGCGCTGCGCCGCGCCACCGCTCGGACTCGATGGCCGGCGGCGAATATGTGGTCGCACACGTGGCTCGATCCGGCGATCGCTGGGCGCGTGTCGATCGCATGCGTGATCTCGAACGCCTGTCGACGCGCACGGGGAAGTTCGTGGTCGACAACGAGCCCATCGGCGCCGCGGAGGAGGCCGAACGGAACCGGCGCGACACGGAGCCTGCCGCTTTCTTCGCGCAAGGCATTCTTTCTCGCCTTCTGGAGCTGGGGTCGACGTTCCACTGCGAAGACTGCCTCCGCGCGCAAGTGCCTCGGCAGACGCAGCAGGCCTGCGCCAAGGCATTCATCGCCGGCGCGACGCTCATGCCAGACAACGTGGTGCTGGCCCCTGTCGACATGGCCGCCGCGAATGCGCCGGTTCGACAGCGCCTCGATGCCAGCGGGCACTACGCGGTTGCCGCCGTCGCCGGCGATCGCGGCTGGCTCGCGCTTCTAGGCGCCGGGAGGAACGGGGAGGTGCCGTGGAGCGGCGCGTGGAGGCCGGAGAAGCGCGTGGCCAGATGGCCAGGTGTGGAAGTCTGGACCTTCGTGCGCTGAGGACGGAGTTATTTTGGCGGGTCCTCAGGCCGTTCGCGGTTCTTCTCCTTGTCAGCGCCACAGCCTTGCGGTCATCATGAGTGGGGACGCTCCCCCATCACCATGAATCGCCGAACGTTCTGCCGCGTTGTCGTCGGTGGCCCGCTGGCCGCGAGTGCCGCGTGCGCCCGGCCGGATGCCGAAAGCCCGGAGGCCGGGCTGATTCGCCTCCTGGCGCTGGGACCCGCCGAACGGCCGTGGCTGCGTTCGCTGACCGCCGCCGAGCAGCGGGAGCTGTACACGGCGCTGGTCTCGTCGAGCGACCGACGATCGCGCCGGACGGTCGATCTGCTGATGAAGGTCGTCGGGCGGCGCGAACGACTGTTCGCCTACGTCGGCTACCCGCCGCTGCCGAACCGCTTGAGTGCGTGTGATGGCCTCATCCGCGAGTGAGCGCGGCGCGGATCTCTGTATTCTGGGCGGTGGGATTGCGGGCATGCTCCTGGCGGAGCGCGCCCTTGCACGCGGCCGACGCGTTCTACTGATTGAGCGCGGCATGCCGCTCACCGCGCAGGAGCGGCTGAAGCAGCACTCGCACGACGACCCCCTTCCCTTCAACCGTGCACCCCATCGGCTGCCGCACGAGCCGCCGCCGCGCGGCCCGACGATCCGGTGGGGCCGCGATTACGTCTTCTGGCCCGTCTACAACCTCGGGGGCTGCACGAACCATTTCTTCGGCAACGTGCCGCGATTCCACCCGTCGCACTTCGATCAGCCGGCCTTTGGGGGTGGTATCGCGCGGCAATGGCCTATCGGGTACGCGGAGCTCGAGCCGTATTACCTCGAGACCGAGAGGCGCTTGCAGGTGGCTGGCAGCGCCGACCGCCTGCCGTTTCCCGGACGCTTCGACTATCCGCTGCCTGCGCATCGTCTGAGCCCCTCGGATCGCGCGTGCCAGCGCATCTTCGGCGCCGAGAGCGTGCTCGAAGTGCCGACCGTGAGGCCGTCGCGGGCGGTCGACTCGCGGCCTCAATGCTGCGGCAGCAACCAATGTAACCTGTGCCCGATCGATTCGAAGGGCACGGCACTCAACACCGTCTACCCTGCGATTCGCGATCGCATCCAGCTCCGCTCCGGATGGCTCGTCACCTCGTTGCATTGCCGCGCGGGCCGCGTCGAGGCAGTCTCGGCAGTCGATGCACAGGGACAGTCGCATCGGATCGAAGCGCGCCAGTTCGTTGTCGCGTGCAACGGCGTCGACTCCTGTCTCCTGCTTCAGCGCTCGCCCGATGTGCCGAAGCTGCAGAGCCTCGGACGCCATTTCATGGACCATCCGATCTTTCAGATCGGCATCTACGATTCTGGCGTCGATGCGCGGCCAGGATACGGCGACAGCGCGCAGACCGGTATGTTCGTGCCTTTCTTCGAGCGAGCTGCCGCGGACCTGCCCGTTTCCATGCTGGCCGAGATTCGAACGGGGTCCCTCTCGCAGGGGCGCGGCGAGCTGATGCGCGACATCATGATGCACGACATGCTGGAACAGGCGCTCGCCGATGGCGCCGATCCCGCGGCGTTTCGCACCCGATTCCGCGACATCTGGCGATCCACGCTGGACCTCTGGTTTCTCGTGGAGCCACAACCGAATCCGGCGCACACGCTCTCGATTGATCGCATCGAGCCGACCGGACAGGCCGTGCCGCGCATTGCGTTGACGTACCCGACGTATTTCGCGCGGTGTGTAGAGCTTGCGACCAAATGGATCGAGGCCCGGCTGCCGCGGGGGACGGTCAAGCATCTCGGCAGCATGCCGACGTCGTTTCACTGGCTGGGCGCGACGCGCCTGTCGCGGTCGGCGTCGGACGGCTGCGTGGATCCCACGCTGCGGTACCACGAGCTCGAGAACCTCTACATCCTGTCGACCTCGGTATTTCCGTCGGCGTCGAGTGCGAACCCCACCCTCACGCTCGGGGCGCTCGCGCTCAGGCTGGGCGACCATCTGGGCCGCTCGAAAAGTTAACCCCGGGCAAGCCTTCGAGGTTAATCAGGTTTGACAGGTTGGACGACCTGAGCAACCCTCGGAGACCCTTGAAACGCGACGACCGCGACCTTACACGTCTGCGTGATTTCTTCCATAAAAATTCACATTTATCCTGTATTAATATAGATAAAATCATGCCGTTCGCTGCGCGTCGCGGCCGTCCGCGTAAGTTCACGCGCCCTTCCCGCACGATTACGGTGACCTTGCCCGAAGACGTGCGCGAGGCGCTCGGCGCCTTTGATCCCGACGTGGGCCGCGCCATCGTCAGGCTCGCGATGACACTTGGCAGCGATCACGCACAGCCGGGCATTGAGGTGGCGACCTTCGGCAGGCGTGCGGTGATCGTGGTCAGCCCGACTCGGGCGCTGAGCGGCATGACAGGCGTGGAGCTGGTGCCTCTGGCCGATGGGCGGTCTCTGATCGCGCATCGACGACGGGATGTCGGAGCCGCAGTTCGAGCTGGCGGTGCGCGACGCGCTCGACGGCCAGAGCGTCACCGCCGCCGATCGCGCGCTCATGGAGCGGCTCGCGGCCGTGCTTCAAGATGCGCGCAGAGACCGGCACGTTGGTCCTGCGGCGCATCATCGTGCTTCACTCGGGCCCTACCGAGAACGGGACGCGATTTCGCCGGCGCGCGAAGGCGTCCGCGCAGACCGTGAGGCAGTGACATGCGGCAGCGTGTCTCTGCGACCGTCACTGGGACTCCTGATGCTGGCGGTATTTCTCCTCCACGCACTGAATTACCTCTACTTCTTCGTGGACGACGAAGCGCATCCCGTTTGTCTTCGCCAGGCACCTCCTCGAAGGCAAAGGGCTCGTCTACAACTCTCTTGAAGGACGCGTCGAAGGCTATTCAGATTTTCTGCACGTGCTCCTGGCGGCCGCTCTATCTGCAGGTCGAGCGGCTGTTGGCGACTCGGTCCCTTTGACTGTCTTTTTCATGGCCAAAGACCGTATCGTTCGCCTGTGGCGCCGCTACGGTGGCCGTGGTCTGGAGGGCGCTGCAGCGCCAGACATCGATGCGGCCGCCAGGACTGCTGGCGGGGATGGCCTTTCTCGTGCTCGCTCCCCCGTTGGCGGCCTGGAGTTGCTCGTCGCTCGAGATGGCATCGGCGACACTGCTGGTCACCCTCGTCACCGTTAACCGTCTCGAGGGCTCACCGACGCACGACCGGTGTGACCGCGGTTGCGGCCTGCCTGCTGATATTGCTGCGGATCGACGGATTCGTGTATGTCTTCGCGCTGATGGCTCCTGCTTGCGTGCTTCGCCAGCGCCGATCGGCGACGCGAGATGCTCGATCCGGATCGTGGTGCCCATTGTCATTCGTCTTCGCCGCCTACCATGCGTGGCGTGTGTGGTATTTCCGCGACTGGCTACCGTCTCCACGTCGCGACAAAGGTCCTCTACAAGCTGCATCCGCAGTCCAACGTCGTTGTGCGCGCGCCCGAGACGCCCTATCGTCGTTGGCATTCCTGCGCACCTATGGCGTCGCTCCCGCGGTCGTTGGCTTTGGCCTCGTGACCGCGGCCGTGCGCCGCGAACGCAGGACGTGGCCGCTTCTGACGAGCGCCTGCATCCTTATCGCGTATCCTGCCGTTGTCGGTGATTGGATGCTGGGTTTCCGATTCTTCCTGCCGGCTGCTGCCGGCATCGCCGTGTTGATTGCGGTGGCGGTATCGTCTACCGATCGGCCGCACCTCGTCGTGAGAGCAACGGCGATCGTGGCGTGTATCGTGGTTCTCGGTGCGTCGCCATTCAGAGCCGCAGAGGCGTACGAACGCTTGGATTATCGCCAGAGTTGGTGGAGTGGCCCCGTCGTTCGATTCGCAGCGGTACTTTGGCCTACCTGCGGGTGTACAATGCGGTTCGGCGGGGCTGAAAAGCCGGCGCCTCACACAACCGTCCGGCTTCGTGCCCTATATGCTGCACGTCGACAACATTGACGATCTCGGCATCTGCTCGCGATTCGTCGCGCGAATGCCGACTACGGACGTGGTCTTCACGGAGGCCGGACGGTATTCGCCGCTGACGAACAGCGACAGCACTTCGCGCCGCGAACGTGTACCTGCTCTACCGCAGTCCCGACTATGTCATCGCTCCGCTCGGTAATCTGCGCGCCGCTAATGGCGGTGCGATCCCGCAGCGGATTCTCCGCAACCAGTACGTCAAGCTGTTCGCAGGTGCCGCATGCGCCAGCCGTCGTCTACAAGCCGAGCGCCGGAATCGATCGCACGAGTTCCAACCGTCGGCGCACGCGTTTCTCGAGAACATTGCGCACCCCTCACACATTCAATATGCGTCGAGTGACGAAGTGATTCCGGCTGGCGAGTACCTGACCGGAGCTGTCTTTCCTGGCCGAGGGCACACTCGATCGTACGTTCTCCGGCCGCATTCGCTACGACGTGGTGTTCGCGAGGACGAACGAGCCCGCTTATGAGCTTGATGTCGAAGGGATCTGGGCGCGCACCGACGTCACGATGACGCTCACGCTCTGGACTTCTGATGGCACAGTGGCTCGACCGAGAGACCCGAAGCATCGCAGCAGGCCATCCTGAGACGGCTTCGACTTGTTCTGGCCCGAGGGGGTTGGGCGCGTCGCGGCTGTCGCTCGAAATCGACGCCAAGGATGCGACTCAAACGCGCGTGCTCCTTCGGGACCTGCGTGTGCAAGGTCAGCACGTCGCGCTCGCCCGCTACGTGGACGAGCTCTCATTTCCGCCAGCTGCGACGAGACGGTAGGTAGACGTGAACATCCTGGGGATCTCCTGCTACTTCCACGACGCCGCAGCGGCGCTGCTTCAGGATGGCGTGCTCGTGGCCGCGGCAGAGGAGGAGCGCTTCTCGCGGGTCAAGCACGATTTCTCGTTTCCGCGACACGCGATTCACTTCTGTCTCGAGCGCGGCGGCATGCGTCCGCAGGATGTCGATTACGTCGGCTTCTTCGAAAAGCCTTTCGTCAAGTTCGAACGAATCCTCCAGACGGCGTTCGCGACGGCGCCACGCTCGGCGACGGTCTTTCGCCAGGCGATGACCGGGTGGCTGCTCGACAAGCTGTGGGTGAAGACTCTCATCCGCAGCGCGCTGGACATTCCCGACGATCGGATTCTGTTTGCCGAGCACCACGAATCGCATGCCGCCAGCGCCTACTTCTGCTCTCCGTTCCCGGAGGCCGCGATCCTCACCGTGGATGGTGTCGGAGAGTGGACGACGACCGCTATCGGCCGTGCGGCCGGCAACGAGCTCCAGCTCACGGCGGAAACGCGCTTCCCGCACTCGCTCGGCCTGCTGTACTCGGCGTTTACCGCATTTCTGGGATTCGAGGTGAATGAGGGCGAATACAAGGTCATGGGGATGGCGCCGTACGGGGTGCCCCGCTATGTCGACAAGGTGCGCAGGCTCGTGCGGCTGCACGACGACGGATCGTTTGCTCTCGACCTGGACTACTTTGCCTTCCACTATTCGGTCGATGCGAACCTATAGTCGCAAGTTCGAGACGCTCTTCGGACCACCGCGCCCGCCCGAGCGGCCCTTTTTCACGGCGGGCACGGATACCCTCGTACTTTGGACCGAAGCCTGGCAACTTCGAGGAGCTGGCGGCCGAGAATCAGCGGTACGCCGACATCGCCGCCAGCATTCAGTTGGTCACCGAGGAGATCGTGCTTGGTCTGGCGCGCGCGGCGCACGCGCGGACAGGATCGACGCGGCTCTGCATGGCCGGGGGCGTCGCGTTGAACAGCGTGGCGAACGGTCGCATCCTTCGCGAAACGCCGTTCGACGGATCTGTACGTCCAGCCGGCGGCGGGCGATGGCGGCGCCGCGCTCGGCGCTGCCCTGCACGTCGCACACGCGGTTCTAGGAGAGCCGCGCCGCTTCGTCATGGAGCACGCGTCCTGGGGGCAGACTCACGACGAGGCCGACTGTTCGCGCAGCGACGGCCGACTCGGGACTGCGCCTTGTCTCGTTCGACGACGAGCAGGCGTTGGTCGACCGGACTGTCCAACTGCTGACAGCGGGGAAAGTCGTCGGGTGGATGCAGGGAGGGTTCGAGTGGGGGCCCCGCGCGCTCGGGCACCGTAGCATCCTCGCCGATCCCACCCGCGCCGATATGAAGGACATCGTCAACGTGAAGATCAAGTTTCGAGAGCCCTACCGGCCATTCGCACCATCTGCGCTGGCGGAGCGCGCCGGGGAGTATCTTCGATCTCGATGAGCCCGCGCGACACCTGCCCGCACGATTCATGCTGCTCGTCACGCCAGTACGTGACGAGGCGCGCGACCGCATTCCGGCCGTCACGCACGTGGACGGCTCCGCGCGCCTGCAGACGGTGGTCCGTGAGACCAATCCTCTTTACCATTCGCTCATCGAGCGGTTCGGGCAGGCGGCCGGCATACCGGTGCTCCTGAACACCTCTTTCAATCTGCGTGGCGAGCCCATCGTCAACACGCCCGCCGAAGCACTCAGCACCTTCCAGCGCAGCGGCATGGACGCGCTCGTCATGGGCAATACTCTCGTTCGCAAGGAGCAATCATGAAAGCGGCAAAGAACTTGCTATCGGGCGGCGGCACGGCGGCAGAACTGCTGCAATTCCTGTGGACGCGGAAATTGTGGTGGTTGATCCCGTTCGTGGTAACCCTGCTCGTGGCCGGCACGCTGATCCTCGTCGGACAGGTGACGGGCATCGCGCCGTTCATCTACACGCTGTTCTGAACGGGTCGATCGACGGATGCTCACGCCTCGACAAAAAGTCCTCGGTCTCGCGGGCGCGCTCGTGTTCGCGGTGCTGCTCGCCCTTGGCGTGACCGAGGCTGGCCTTCGACTCGCGGGTTTCGAGTTCCACCCGTTTCCGGTCGTGCAATTCGGATGGCCCGAACCCGCTCCCATTCATCAATTCTACGAGTCTGACCCGGACCTGCTCTGGGTTACCAGGCACTATCGCGAGGTGCTCGAGTCGGCCCGTCGACATCGGCCAGCCGTGGTGTTCATGGGCGATTCGTGCACGCAGTTCGGCACCTATCCGAGCAAGACGCTGCGACTCCTGGCCGCGACACACCCGTCTCTCGGACGCGGCATCAAGGTTGGCGTGGGCGGATGGAGCGTCGTACAAGGCAGTTGGCAGTTGACGCGCGACGTGCTGCCATTGCACCCGCATGTCGTGACCATCTACTACGGCTGGAACGATCACTGGATCGCGCTCGGACCGCCCGACGCCGACGTCAGGCGGGCCCGGGTGCTGACCTGGCTGTCGGACCACCTCCGGATCGTTCAGCTGCTCGGGAAGATACGAGGGGGCCTTGCCGGCCCGACATCGGGACGCCCGAATCGGGTCGACCTCACAACCTACAAGAGCACGCTGGTCCGAATGGTGAAAGCGGTGCAGGCGGCTGGGGCGCAACCCGTGCTCATCACGGCCGCGTCGAATCACACGGTAGGGGCAGAGCCCGAGTATTTGAGGAAGCGCCATCTGCGGCGCCTGCAGGATCTGGTGCCGGTCCATCAAGCCTATGTCGACGCAACGAGGCGTGCGGCGGCAGAGACGGGAGCGGTCCTGTGCGACGCGGCGGCGGATTTTGCCGCGCTCCCGCCGCCGCACGGTCGCTTCTTCCATCGGGATGGCATCCACCTGACGGAGGCTGGTGACGAGAGTTAGCGCGGCTACTGGCGGGACTGAAGCCCCGCCGCCCACAGCAATTCCACTGAGTCACACCGCCTAGATGGCGGCGGCCGAAGGGAGATCGTGGCGGACGGGCGGACGCTCGCGCCACACCGGACTCGCCGCGAGGGGGTTCCCAAACGGACGTCGGAGAAGCGCCAGCGGGAGGAGCACCAGAAAATACAGGATCGTGAGAATGACGTTCGATTGAACGCGCGCGGCGCGGTGCGCGAGCGCCTTCCATCGAGACCACAAACCGGTCGGACCAGGCATTCGTTGCGGACATTATAGGATCCGCGGCGGCCCCTGAACCCTGCCAACCTGGCGAACCCGATCAACCGGACCAACCGCGTTTGGCCGCGAAGCTATTGAAGCCATTGGGTTATTCGTCCTTGGGCGCCGAGCCCGGATGGTATACTGGAGGGCAGTTTTACATGTCTACAGACAGCTTCAGGCTCCAATACCTGGCCCGCACGGCCGCCGGCGTGCCGCGCGACCTCGCGAACACGCTCGTCGTGTCCAAGCTCAAGCCCATCCGGCCGACGGTGTTGATCTACAACTGCACCTTCGTCTGCGATGCGCGCTGCACGATGTGCAACAACTGGAAGCGTGGCAATCGCAAGGAAGACATGACGCTCGATCAGATCGACGGCGTCTTCCACCACGACTTCTGGGGCGCGGTCGAGAACCTGAACATCTCGGGCGGCGAGCCGACAACGAGGAACGATCTGCCGGAGATGGTCGAGATGTTCCACCGCCGTCTGCCGCGGCTGCGGAAGATTGGGATCAACACCACGGGCCTGACGCCTCACCGCGCGATTCCGATGCTCACGCGCATCGTCGAGTTCTGCGCGGCGAAGAATCTGCTGATCAGCATCCGCGTGTCGCTCGACGGCATCGGCGACATTCACAACCAGGTCCGGCAGGTGAAGCGCGGCTTCGAGAAGGCGGGCCAGACGATCGACGCGATGCAGGCGCTCGCCGCGAAGCACCCGCAGTTCCAGTTCGGCATTGCCTCGACGATCTTCGCGACTAACCTCGAAGACGCCAAGAACATCCTGGAGTGGGCGCGCGCCAAGAAGCTCGACGTCGTCTTCAACATGCTGCGGTTCACCGACAACATGCTCGGTAATCGCGACCTGCAGGAGTCGATCGGGTTCCAGGAGCGCGAAGAAGAGTTCATGCGCCAGTTCTTCCTGGATCGCGTGCAGGAGGAATCGATTCTCTCGGGCCAGTCGTTCATGTACCTGCACTACGCCGACATGATCGCCAACGGTTACGTGCGGACGATGCCGTGCCCGTTCCGGACGCAGGGCCTGCTGCTCAATCCGAACGGCGACTTGTTCTACTGCGAGAACTCCGACCTGCTCGGCAACGTCCTGGACCACAATGCCGGCGACATCTACTTCAAGACCGAGAATCTCGCCCATCGCGCGACATTCGAAGAGACCATCTGCAAGAATTGCCTCAGCCCCTGCCAGGTGAACGTCGGGGCGATGAAGCAGTTCGTGCCCTACGCGAAGTTCCTGGTACGCGCCTACCAGGTCAAGAACAACCCCGCGCGGCACGTCGAGACCCTTCCCGCCGCGCAGTGACCAGGCTCGTCGGCAGCCGCGCCGTCCGGTTGGTCATCGCCGCCGGGCTCACCGGCTACCTGCTCTGGATCAGCCATCCTCAAGAAATTGTGCGAGCCGCGGGAGGCGCCGCGCCGTCGTGGCTTTTCTTCGCGTGCGCGCTCGTCGTCCTCGATCGAAGCCTGATGGCCTGGCGCTGGATGGCACTCCTCCGCCCGCTCACCTCCGACCGGCGTCTTCCGCTGTCGGCCGTGCTGCGAGTCTTCTTCGTCAGCTCGTTCGTCGGCACGTTCCTTCCGGCCAGCGTCGGCGGCGACGCCGTACGGGCCTTCAGCCTGAGCCGGTACGATGTGCCTGCCGCTTCAGCGGTGGCGTCGGTGGCCATGGATCGCGCGCTTGGTGTCGTGTCGATTCTCCTGCTGGGGCTTCTCAGCCTGGAACTGCTCCACGCCGAGGTGCCTCGTGGCGTTTACGTCATCCTTCTGGTGGGGGGCGTCGCGTCCATCGGAGCCGCGGTCGTGATCTTCTCGGATGGTGTCGCGGCGGTGACGTCTCGTGCGATCGCGCGGGCGCCTGGCGAAAAGGTGCGGCACATCGGTCAGAAGCTGCTGGACGCGGTGCGCACGTACCGGCACCATCACGGCGTCCTTGCCATGGTGCTGCTCTATTCGGTCGGCGTGCAGGTGATTCGCGTCCTGCAGGCGTGGTGCCTTGGTCGTGCGCTCCACATCGACGCCTCGCCGGGTCTCTACTTCGTGACGATCCCGGTGATCCTGCTCATCATGCTGCTGCCGGTAACAGTGAACGGGCTGGGCACCAGCCAGGCCGCGTTCCTCTGGACATTCGGCGCGGCCGGTGTGGCGCGTCCTGAATCGTTTGCGCTGTCGCTGCTCTTCGTGGCCCTCGGGATTCTCGGCAACCTGCCCGGTGGGCTGCTGTATGCGTTGGGGGACCCCGCATCGACGGTGCGATCCCGGGCAGACGGCGGGGCGAATGCCGGCGGGGCTAACGACGGCGTGGCGAATATTGGCGAGGCTAAAGCCCCGCCGCCACGGCAGTCAGAGGCTGGCCCTCAATGAGTGCTCCAGGCGCGGTGGTGTCGCGCGAGGAAGCGGCGGCGTTCGAAGCCGGCTGGTCGGCCGATCCGGACCGCACGGTGGCGCTGATCGCGGCCGCGGGACGCGGCACCCGGCTTGGGTATCACCGACCCAAGCTGTTGTATCCGGTCGAAGGCCGGCCACTCGTCGCGTGGCTCGCGGAGCGACTGACCGGACTGGTCGGCGGCTTGACGATTGTGTTGAGCCCCGATGGTCTGGCCGCGTTCACCGAGGAACGGCCGGTCCTGGGACTACCCGTGACAACGGTGGTCCAGCAGGACCCGACCGGGATGGCCGACGCCATTCTCGCGGCCGAGCAGGTGCCGGGCGGCGCCCACAGCCCTTCAACGGCGGTGATCCTCTGGGGCGATCAGATCGGGGTGCGGCGGGAAGTCGTCTCGCGCGCGTTGGCCGTGCACGCCTGTCACCCGATTCACCCCGCGGTCACCGTCCCGCTGGCTCGCGTGGATGCACCCTACGTGCACTACGAATTCGACGCGAGTGGCCGCCTTGTCGCCGTCCTTCAGCGGCGCGAAGGCGACAAGCTCCCAGACACCGGGCAGGCCGATTGCGGCTGCTTCGTCGTGTCGCCGACACGGCTGTTTCCCGTGCTGCGCCGGCTGCGCTCCTCGAACCTGCTCGAGGGTCCGCTCAGTCGCGAACAGAATTTTCTTCAGGCTCTTCCCTTCCTCGCTCGTGAAGCGCCTGTCGTCGGCGTGGCTGGTGCATCACTTGCCGACACGATCGGATTGAACTCGCCGGCCGACCTCGCACGTCTGCTGCGCGCGAGCGACCGCCAAAGCAAGACCGCGCCGTAGCATGACGTCACGTCTCCGGTCGTCATCAACGTGGCTTGCGCTCGCGATAGGCAGCGCATACATCGCGTCCGCCGCGGCAATTGGACCAACATGGCTCGAGGTCCTGGCGTTTGCCGCCGGCTTCGCCGTGTTCACATCGCCCGGGTGGCCGCTGGCCCGCTGGGTCCTGGGCCCGGTCCCCGACAGTCTCGCACGCGCAGCCCTTGCGCTATTCCTCGGCTACATTGCAGGCGCGCTGCTCTTCTGCCTCCTGCGTCTGGTGCACGTCACGACGCCCGTCGCCCCGCTCGTGGTGTCGCTCGGAATCGCGTGGGCCTTGGAGCGGTTCCTTCCGCGCGGCGCGCCGGCCCTGCTCTCAATACCGGTATTCACGCGGGCCGACCAGGTTGCGCTTGCGGCGCTGTCGGGGCTCGTCCTCTTGGTCGTTGGTCCGGTGTTCGCGAACATCGGCGCCCCCACTCCGCTCGGCGCGGCATACCGCGCGTACTTCACGGCGGACCTCTTCGCGCACATGAGCGTGGTTAGTGAGCTGGCTCATGGCACGGTGCCGCCGCTCAATCCCTATCTTCCGATCGAGCCGCTGCCGTACCTACTGGGCATACTTCTCGTACCCGGCCATCTTCAAGGCCCTGCGCCCGAACCTTCTCGTCGACCGCGGCATCCTGCACACCGATCTCGCGATGGCGGTCGTTCTGGTTTCCGTCTGGTACGCGTCGCTTCGCGCGCTCGGCGCCTCCGCAAAGGCCGCGGGCTGGGCATGGGGAATCGCGATTCTCTCTTCGAGCTTCGAGGGCATCGAGTTTCTGTGGCTGCAGTTCTCGCGCGGACGCCCATTGAGCGATTTCCGCTTCGTCAACATCGATGCGCTGACGCGATGGCGCTGGGACTTGCCGCCAGTCGACGGCCTGCACCGCATCTTCTGGTACACGCCACAGCATGCGACAGCCCTGACGATGGGAGTGGTGCTCATCGCGCTCGTGCTTGCCGGACGCCAGGCCGGACCTGTGCGAAGAGGCGTCCTCGAGGCGCTGCTCCTTGGCGCGGCGATGGCGTTCAGCAGTTTCATCGCGCTGCTGCTCGTCGCCTGGTACGCCGTGACGGAGCTCACGTTGCTCGCCATGGACAAAGGCCGTGGCGCCGCTGGATGGCTGGTTGGCCGAACGCTGGCGGCGGCCGCCGTCGTGTGCGCATTGGCGCTGACCATTGGGCTCGGTATGGTCCAGCTCGGGAGCGCCGGCAATCTGTACTACAGGCCGAACCTGCACTTGGCGAAAGCACCCGTGATCTTCGCGGTGCTGAGTTTCGGGCCACCTCTTCTGATCGGCGCGATGGGGCTCCCCGCCGTCGCGCGTCGTCGCACGCTTCTGATCGGCGTGGTCTGGATGACCGTGATCTGTGCGGCCGTCCTGGATCTGGTCGAGATGCAGGGACATCGGAACAGCTATGTGCCGTTCCGCACGGGGCAGATGCTGTTCGTGGTGCTCGCTATCTGCAGCGCGATGGCCATCGATGCGCTTGCGAACTATGGTCGCGCCATGCGCGTGGCCGGTTGGACGCTGCTCGTTGCCATGGTCGCCCTGGGCATGCCGACGGCGGCGCTCGATTGGTACAACGCGCGCGATATCTCAAACGTGCGCGACACCGGCTTCGGGTTTCACTGGACAACGTTTGTGAACGACGATGAACTGCGCGCGATGCGGTGGCTGCGCCGCAACGTGGATCTTGCACAGACGGTGAACACGGATCCCGAAGCGCGCGGCCGCGGTGAATGGGCGCTGATTCCCGCCTTCGGCGAGCGACGGATGGGCATCGGATTCGGCCTCTTCGAGCCGAACCCCGAGCGCTTCCGTCCGGAAATGGCCAGGATTGCGGAGGCCTTCCGGACTGGCGACGGGGACCGCGCTTACGCTATCTTGCGGGAGGAACGCGTCGCTTTCGTCTTCGTCGGCCAGCCCGAACGCGACCGCTACGGCGACGGCGTCCGGAAGTTCAACGCGCGGTCCGATCGGTTCGAGGCGGTCTTCTCGCGCGGCTCCGTCTCGATCTACAGGCTCCTGCCTTGAGCGCGTCGTCCTCGGCCTCCGCGCCTACGCATGCCATACGAACTGGTCGACCGCGCCCCGTGGTAATCGCGCACGTCGTTCCACTGCTCGCGGCGGCACTGGGCCTCTTCGCGGTGATCGGCGTCGTCGCGAAGTGGACGGGGCTCGCCTACTTGGTCTTCTGGGCGCTTGCGGCCGCGCCAGGGATTCCCCTTGGACTGCGACTGTTCAGACCGCGCGCGCTGGCCTGGGTTGCCGGCCTCGCCATCGGATACACCGCGTCGTGCCTCCTCGTCTGGGTGGCAATTGCGATGGGCGTCGCGTCAAGCACGGCGTTTGGAGCGCTGTGGATCCTCGAATGCGCGGCGTTGTGGATTGCGGCGCGGTATTGGCCGTGGGAACCGTCACGCGCCCCAGCATGGACGGCTCGCGACTCCGTCGCCCTTTCTGCAGTACTCCTTCTCACGCCTCTGGTCATGTGCGGGCCCTATCGCAACCTGGGCGCCGCCGATGCTTCGGGCACGCGCTATTACCGCGCCTACTTCACGGCCGACTTCGTCTGGCACGTCGCGCTCACGACGGAGCTCGGCCGCTTCGACATGCCGCCGCGCAACCCCTACATGGCATCGGAGCCTCTTCACTACTACTGGACGTACTTCCTGGTGCCTACGGCGGTCACGGCGGAAGGGCCGAAGGCGCTCCGCAACGTGGAAGCCGCACTCGAGGTGAACGCGATCTGCACGGCGGCGATTCTTCTGGCGTCGATCTTCTTTCTGGCGTGGTCCGCCGGGGCCGGGTCCATCGTCGCCGCAGTTGCCGTGGGTCTGGTCGTGATCGCGGCCAGCGCTGAAGGGATTGTCGCAATCTGGAGCCTGATGGCCCGCGGCACGCCGCTCTCGGAATTGCGCAACCTGAACATCGACGCGATCACAGCCTGGAAGTATCACGGGCTCCGCATCGATGGTGTGCACCGAACGATGCTGTACACGCCGCAGCACGGATTGTCGTGTGCGCTGGCGTTACTGGCACTGGTACCGGTAGCGTCGCTCGGCGTGGCCGCGCCGGTCGGCGTCATCATCACGACCGGGTTGCTCCTGGGACTGTCAACGACGTTGAACCCGTTTCTGGGTGCCGCCTTCTCCTTGATCTACGGGCTCTTCGTTTTGACCGACGCCATGCGGATCCGAAGTGGGCTCGTCCCGCTGCTCCGGCACGCATGGGCAGCGATTCCACCAACCATCGCGGTCGCGTGGGGAACCATCAACAGCATGGGAGCGGGAGCGGGAGGAGCTCTGACGTTCGGTCTGGCCGGATTCGCCAGGAACGCTCCTTTCGTGACGCTGCTGATGTCGCTCGGTCCGGCCCTGGTTCCGGCGCTTGGGATATTTGTCGCACAGGCTAAAGCCTGGGCCTACGACAACTCTTGGGCTTCCGACGACCTGGCCGCCGGCGACGTTCCGGATCGCCGGCTGCCTGTCCGCCCGATGATTCTCGCCGCGTGCGGCCTGATCGTCGGTCTAGGGCTCCTCTACTTCGTGATGCTCTCGGAGCGATCCTGGGTCGGGTTTCGCGCGGGACAGATCCTCCTGGTCATGCTGACCATTCCTCTGGCTCAACTCTTCGGTCGTCTCCTGGCGTCTGGCCGTCGCGTGACCGCCGCCGTGCTTGGTACGGCGATTCTGGCTCTCGGTGCGCCGACCGTGCTCGTGGATCTGCGGAACGCGTCCGACATCTCGAATCGATCAATGGGCCCTGGCTTCCCGTGGACACTCACGGTCTCGACGCCGCAGCAAGAAGCGCTCGCGTGGATTCGCGCCAATACATCGCCGTTGGCAATTGTGCAGATGGATCCGATGGTGCGAGGACGTGGACACTGGAGCTTCATCCCCACGTTTGCCCAACGGCGCATGGCCGCCGGCCTTCCGATTTCGCTGCTGCCCGTGCCGGCCTACCGTGAGCGATCGCGGCAGGTGCGAGACATTTTCCGAGCGCCGCAGCCCGGCCGCGCACACGACATCGCCCGGCGCCTGGGCATCGACTATCTGTGGATTGATATGAACGAGCGGCGCGCCTATCAGCGCGGCGTCGCGATGATCGACGGGGCATCGGGATATTTCAAGCCCGTGTTCCGCAACAGTGAGGTTGCAGTGTATCAGGTGCGCTAAACACCGCTCGACCTCGTATGTAGGCCGGACCTTCAGGTCCGGGCAAGACAGAAACGCGGAAGAACGCGGGCCTAACGAATTTCTCTTAGTGACCTTGAGCGGGGAGGATGGCCACGCCATGCGGCCGTGCGGGCCCCGTGCTGATGTCGCGATTGAAATCGACGTCGAAACGCCGGTCGAGCTCCAGACGATTGCCGTGCACGTTGATCACATGGATCTTGTGGTCGCCTTCCACGTTCACGATGCCGCCCGGCGCCAGGTCTTCGACGAGAAAGTAGTCGCGTCACCACGAGACGGCGCTCGTCACTCGTGAGACGCAGGTAATGGGGCCCCGAGTCGGCGCCGAGGTCCACGACGCTCAGGACCTTCGGACGGTTCGGCTGCGCGATGTTGAACATCACGACCTTGCCCGGCGCCGTTGAGCGTGACGAACAGGCGCGTGCCCTCCCGGTTCATGCGGAGGAGCTGCGGCATGGCCGGCGTGCTCGCGACGGCGAGGACGTCGAAGTCGAACACCGGCCTTCGCCGTGCCCGTCCTGCGTATCGACGAGATACAGCTTGCTGTCGACCATGCCCGCCGTGAACGCGCGCAGGCGGCGGTCGCGCGGAATCAACTGAACTTCCATCGTCCCGGCCGGACTGCGCCGGGTCGCCGACGGCGATGGTCCGGGTGATGGCGCGGTGCGCGAGATCCCAGACCCGGACGCTGCCGCGCACGTGCGCCGTGCTCGCCGCCGTGCACGTGGAGCGTGCGCAGCGGGCAGATGAAGTCGCTCGTGACCATCAGGTTGTGCGCTTCGTCGATCGAGATGCCGTGCGGATTGAAGCCGTCGTCCGGCGGCGTGGTCGGCCACGCCTGCACGAAGTTCAGTCCGGCGTCGTACTCGACCACCCGTCCGGGATGCGCGCCGTTCCCGCCGCCCATGAACGTCACGAGAAAGCCGCCGTTGCTCGAGCGGCGCGAACTCGTCGGTGATGGATGCGTCCGGCGGATTGTCCGAGCGGATGAAGGTCGGATGGCGTGGGTCGCTGACATCGAAGAAGAAGACCTGATCCTGACCACGCAGCACGCTGAGCAGGCCGCCGAGCGCCATCGTCCGCCCATCGCGGGAGAGCGCCGACATGGTGCGGCTCGTTGCCGACCGCGCTGGCTCCAGTCAGCGGGACGGTACGCAGGACCTTGCCGTAGGTCGGCGAATCGCGGTCGAAGTCGATGACGGCAACGAAATCTGGCGCGACGTGCGCCTGTGTCCGACTGCCCAGACGAGCAGCGTGTTCTCCGCTTTCTTACCGGCAGGCCAAGGTCCCAAAGCAGATCATCGGCGTTCGCCGGTCGGCTCGCGAGCGAGAGACACGACGCAGAAGCGACACTCACCGCCGAAAGCACCGAGATCAACCGCTTGCGCATAAGATCCTCTCATCGAAGTCGTTTAACACCCGTCTCTTCGTTCCAGCAGCCGCCGCACGTCGAGCAGGTTTCCTTCAGGACGTATCCGCAGGCGCCCGCCTCGATCGCCGCCGCCCGCCAGTGCGCATCGTCGTAGTCCGTCACGATGAGGACGCGCGCGGTCCGGTCGGCGGCCAGGAGCCGGCGGGTGGCTTCGAGCCCGCCCATGCGGGCCATCTGCAAGTCCATCAGCACCCAGTCGGGGCGCTGTGCGCCGTACGCGGCGACCGCCTCGTCGCCATCCGCGCACTCGTTCACTTCGTCGACGAGGCCCGCCAGGACGGTCCTGATCAACTCGCGAAACTGCGGACTGTCGTCAACGATCAGAACGGTCATGCCGGTCTGCCGGGCCACGCAGTGTGGGCGTGCCGGAATGGTGCAGGCGAATCGCCGCCGGTGAACACGGAGGCTTCTACCGTCTTTCACAGGTAGATCTGCGAATTTCTCTGGGTAGTTGTACGGATGCGCGGCGATCGACGCCGCTGATGCGCCGCACGTGAGGCGGGCTTCAGCCGCTACTGCGGCGCACGCGGGCTGAAGGCTCGCCGCCACTACTGTCAGAGGTCCGATTGGTGCTTGAGGGCGAACTTGGTGAGGGCGTGGCTGCCGCGCAGCTCGAGCTTGACCGCGACGTTGTTGCGATGGTGCTCGACGGTGCGCACGCCGATGCCCAGTTGCCCCGCGATCTCGCGGCTGGTCAGGCCGTCGGCGATGAGCCTCAGAATGCGCCGCTCCGCGGGGGTGAGCTGCTCGAGCGCGGGCTTCTGCTCCGCCAGGCTCGTCGCGCGCGTGCGGCGCCGAATGAGAAACGACGACAGCGTGGGGCTGATGTACTCGCCCCCGCCCGCGACCGATCGGACGCAGTCGACGATCTCGGTCGTGGCGTTGTCCTTCAGCACGTAGCCGCGCACGCCCAGATCGAGCGCGGCGTTGAGATAGTGCTCGTCCTTGTGCATCGTCAGAAAGACGAGGGCGGCCGCCAGGCGGCGTTCGCGGACCTCGCGCGCGACGGCAAAGCCGTCCTTGACCGGCATCGTGACGTCGAGCACCGCGACGGTGACGTCTCCACTCTGCAGGCGTTCGAGGGCCTGACCGCCGTCCGAGGCTTCGGCAACGACGGTGAGGTCTCGCTGCGCCTCGATGATCAGGCGCAACCCCTGTCGGAAGATCGGGTGATCGTCGGCGATCAGGACGCGGATCTCAGTCCCCATGCGCCGGCTCCTCGACCCGCGCCCACGCCAATCCCGCCTTCGCCAGGCTACGGCGGGCAAGCCGCACGGTCACTGTCGTCCCACGGCCCGGGCCCGATTCAATCGTGTGTGTCCCGCCCAGCATGTGCACGCGTTCCGCGAGCCCCTTCAGACCAAAGCCGCCGCGATCGGCCGCGCCGGCATTCGACGCGCTCGAGGCAAACCCCTGGCCGTTGTCCCGAATCGTGATCTCGACGTGATGCTCGTGGCAGCGCACGGCGACGTGGGCCTCGCGTCGCATCGGGAATGCTTGACCACGTTGTTCAGGCTCTCCTGGATGATCCGGTAGATGGTAATCTCGTCGGCCGGCGGGAACACGCCATCGATATCGTCGAGCTCGCTGCGCATGCCGATCCCGGAGCTCTCGGCGATCTTTTCGATCATCGCGCGAATCGTCGTCGTGAGTCCGAGCTGATCGAGATGGTGCGGCCGCAGATTGTAGGAGATGGTGCGCACTTCCTCCAGCGTCTGCGCCACCGTCGCCCCGATCTCGTCGAACTGCTTGCGCGCCTCCTCGTCCGTGCTGCGACAGCGCTCCCAGCAGCGCGCGGTTCTTGACCACGAGCAGGTTCTGACCAAGGCTGTCGTGCAGCTCCGCGGCGATCCGCTGACGCTCACGTTCCTGCGATTCGATCAACTGCCGCGAGAACGCCTGTTGCGCGGCCTGCGCGCGCCGCATCTGGGCGATGCGATACCGCCAGGACAGCCACACCAATGCGCACCAGGCTCGACGCGACCGCGGCGCGGAACCACCAGGTCTGGTAGAAGCGCGGCAGGACCACGATCGCGAGAGTCTTTCCGGTCGCGTTCCACACGCCTTCACCGTTGTCGGCGATCACGTTGAAGGTGTAGGAGCCTGGTGGAAGGTGCGAATAGTACGCCGTCCGACGCGCGCCGGCGTCCACCCAGTCGCGATCGAGTCCGATGAGCCGATATCTGAACTTGATCGCCTGCGGCCGGCTCCAGCTCAGGCCGGTGTATTGAATCTCGAGGTTTTCCTGGCCGGGCGTCAGTCGAACCGGTCCATCGATCGTCAGTGGCTCGCGGTCGATGGTGATCCCTTCGATCAGGACGCGCGGAGGCTCGGTGTCGCGGCGCCGAGGATCGATGACGACGATGCCTTTGGTGGTCGGAAACCAGAGCGAGCCGTCGCGCATCTTCCAACCGGCGAAGCTTGCCACCGACGCCTTCGCTGCTCAACATCCCGTCGGCAGTGCCGTACGCGAACGATTCCACGGCCGTTCGACGGCCGTCGGCGACCTCGTTCAGTTGTCTCACGCTGGTCCGCCAGATGCCGGTGTTGCAGTTCATCCAGAGGTTCGCGTCGTCGTCTTCGAGAATCTGAAAGATGTCGTCGTTGTAGAGACCCTGGCGCGCCGAGATGGTGGCGAACCTTCCGTCCTTGAAGCGGCTGAGGCCGCCGCCGTGCGTGCCAATCCACAGGGTCCCGGCGGCATCCTCGTAGAACACCTTCACGTGATTCGCCGCCAGGCCGTCGCGCTGTGGACCACGACGTCATCTGTCCGTCGGAGATCCGCGTCGCGCCGTTTCTGAGGGTGCCGACCCAGACGACTTCCTCGACGATCTTCGAAGAGCGTCAGCACGGAATCGTCGGCCAGGCCATCCTTCTTCGTCAGATGCGTGACATGGCCGTCGCGAACGCGAATCAGCCCACCGTCATGGATGCCGACCCAGAGCGTGCCGGAGCGATCCTCGAGGACGGCGTTGACGCGATCCCACGGGATCCCGGCGATGTCCTTCGCCGAAGACGAAGCGATCGCCCGTCCAACGAGCCAGGCCGGCTCCCGTGTACACCAGCGGCAGGCCATCGGTGCCAATAGCCAGGCTCCTGACCCGACCGCCCGGGAGACCGTCGTTCGTCGGTCAGGACCTTGAAGGCGCCGTTCACGAAGCGCGTCAAGCCGCCTCGCGTCTCCACCCAGACGCTGCCTTCCACATCCTGGAAGATGCTGCCGATGAAGTCGTTCGCGAGGCCGTCACGATGGGTGTAGACCGTGAACGCGTGGCTGCTTGAGTCGCACCAGACCGCCGTCGGTGCCAATCCACAGCCCGTTGTCGACGCCCCGCGCAATGACCGGCACACGCGCGCCCGGCAAGCCGTCGGCAGGCGCGTAGCGCTCGAAGCGGCCCGCGGAGTAGCGGAACAGGCCGTCGTTCAACGTGCCGACCCACATCCGACCTTCTTCGTCGGCGAACAGCGACTCCACGCGGTCGTTCGTCAGCCCGTTGCCGGGACCGAACTGCGGTCACGCCGTGGGAGTCGACGCGATAGAGTCCCCCGCTCATGGGTGCCACCCAGACCGATCCATCTGGCGCCCGAGCCAGCGTGCTGATGTCGGCGTGCGCCACGTCCGCGCGCCCCTCGTAGGCGCTCACGCGACCGTCGGCGATCCTCGCAATCCCCCGGTTCGTGCCGACGAGCAGCCCACCGTTCCCGTCGTCGATGATGGCTCGCACGAGATTGCTCGGCAGGCCCTGGGCGATCGTGTACGGCGGTGAAGCGGCCGCGTCTGAACGCGTTCACACCGCCACCATCGGTGCCGATCCAGAGCGTCCCGGCGTGGTCTTCGAACAGGCACGTGGTGAAGTCGCTCGACAGGCCATCTCGCATGGCGTACTGCGTGAATCGGCCACCGGAGAGGCGCGACACACCGCCGCCATAGGTCGCCAGCCAGAGAGTTCCGTCGCGCCGCTCGAGCAGCGCCGTCACCAGCGAATTGCCGATACCGGTCGTGGTGCTCGGGTTGAAGAGCGTGAAGCGGACGCCATCGAAGCGGGCCGCGCCTTCGTAGGTCCCCACCCAGAGATAGCCGTCGCGCGTCGTCGCGATGGCGAGCACCGTATTCTGCGGGAGCCCGTCCCGTTCCTGCCAATTGACCTGCTGATAACGCCCGAACACGTCGTTACGACTCATCGACTGGGCTGTGGCGCTGCCAGCCCAGAACGTGTTCGCGATGATCAAGATGATGATGGGTCTCACGATGCTGGGCCTGTTCACGCTACCTTGCCGACGAGGATCAAGTTTCGGAGGCTTGTTACCCGCTCTAAAGGTCCGCGCTACATGTGCCCGGCTTCATCCATTCCGGTACTTCCAGAACGTCTTTGCACCGACGAACCAGTCGCGGGGACCGATCTTCTTGCCCTCTTCACGACTGCGCGGCAGGTAACTCACCGGGACCTCGACAATGCGCAGGCCGCGCGCGAGCACTTTTGCAGTGATTTCGTGATCGGTTTCAAAACCGCTCGTCTCCAGCTCCAGCGACGGCAGGAGCGTCCGCGGGAAGAGCTTGAGCGCGGTCACGGTGTCGGTCACGTAATGGCCCGTCGTGGCCAGCATGACGAGGCTGAGGCTGCGTCCGCCAAGATAAGCGGCCCAGGACTGGCCGGCATGGCGGCCGCGCCGCAGGTATCGGCTGCCGTACACCACATCCCCCCGCCCGTCCAGAATCGCGCGCATCATCGGCACATAGTCGCGCGGGTCGTACTCCAAATCCGCGTCTTGAATGATGAGGTAGTCAGACGTCGCGAGCGCGATGCCCGCGCGGACGGCGGCGCCCTTCCCGCTGTTCACTGGCAGCCGATGGAGCCGCACACCCGGCACGCCGCGCACGATGTCGTTGGTCGCATCGGTCGAACAGTCGTCGACCACGATCACTTCACGTGTGACGCCAATCGCCTCGAGCGGCACCGACCGCACCTGCTCGAGCAGCGTGCTGATAAAGCGCGCCTCGTTGTAGGCCGGAATGACGATGGAGAGCGTGGGCATGCCGCCGGGGTTGCAGGAGCTACTGCACCGGCGGCGCGGTGTCGGCGGGCTCGTGGGCGATGGGGAGCCCAGCGGCGCTCGACGGATCGGCGCGTTTCAGCCGTCGCCAGACAATTGTGGCGACGGCGCGAGCGCCGTCGCGAATCGTGGTCCGTCGTACCTGATCCGGCGAGAGCGAATAGAAGTGTACGGGCACCTCGAACATCTCGGCCTTGCGCCGCAGCAGATTGGACAACAGATACTGATTGATGTCTTTGTGCGACAGCGGGACGGGCGCCGCGAGCACATCGCCGGCCCGCACTGCGCGCGCGCCGGAGAGCGTGTCTGAAACGTAGCGGCCGTAGAGGAGGAGGTAGGCCAGGCTCAAGGCATGGCTGCCGGCGTAGCTGATCGCCCCCAGCGCGCCATGCTTGCGGTACTTCAGCCGATACGATTCCTCGATATCGCGCACCGACAGGCGGCGGCTGCCCCACACCGCGTCGAGCCTGCCAGTCAGATGCGAGATCAGCCAGGGAATGTCTTCGCCGCTGTACATCCCCGACGACTCGAAGAGGAGGACATACTCGAATCCGCCATCGAACACGCTCCGCCGCAGACGGGCATCTTCAGGCGGATCGTCCAGCGGTCCGACCTCCCTCACGGCGAAGGGGAGGCGAGACAGAAACTCGCGATCGAGCGGGCGCGTGGTTTCGCAAAACGCGACCAGATCCACGGGCTGATCTGCAACGCCGCCCCGAACCATCTCCAGCAGTGTCTGCGCGAGCTTGTCGCCCGTGCCCGCCTCGTGCAGCAGGACCGCGACTCGCCGCCGCTCATGCTTCTTCGCCAGCAGGGCCGCGACATACGGCGCGAGTACCTTGGTCGCGTCGTGACGCCCCGAGCCACCGTGCTCATACTGCCCGATCCGGACGAGCCGGGGATCCTGGAGCGAATCGAGGCGGCCGAGCGGCACGTAGGTCTCCCGCTCGTCGGACATACGTGGATCGTTGACGAGATAGTGGGTCACCAACGCGGGTGTTGGTGTCGCGAGCCGCCCCTTTTCCTTCAGGTAGAACACCGCACGCTCGATGATGTCGACGGCGCTGCTGCCGGCGATCTCGGCGTCGGTCTGGATGTTCGTGATAAGCAGCTTGATGGCACGGGTATTTGCCGACAGCGCGGTGCTCAATCCGTGCGTCAGGTAGGAGGGAAACAGGCTCGAGTGCTGCGTGCCGGGCGCATAGACGATGAGATCCGCATCGGCCAGTCGACGCTCGAGTCGCGGGTTCAGCGGCGGGTGAAGGCTGCCGTCCTCGAGCGTGGCAGCCGCCCGATCGGCGCCTTTGTCAGCGAGAGCTCGACAGGCTGCGGCGTCGAGTGGACTGGCTCGAAGGAAAATGTCGCGGATGCGGTTGCGGCGATTCGCGTCCACGATGTCGGCCTCTCGCCCGAGCACCTGGCCGTCGACGTCGACCGCCACGAGATGGGCATTTGTGCCGTCGGTCACGTTCTCGATGAGACCCGCCGGCAGCCCGACGAGCGCGGCGTAGTCGTCCACGGCCACATTGAAGTCGCGGCCGGCGCGGAGGTACCCGCCCGCAAACACGAGATTGCCCACGCTGCAGTCGTTGAAGTCGAAGGGCCGCCCGGCGTCGAGCTCCCCGGAAAAGCTAGCCAGTCGCTCCGCCACATCACGCCGCGCTCGCTCGGGGATCCCATGCAGCGCGCCATCGGTTGGGCCGGCGGCGGTGAGATCCGCAATCAACGATCGAAGCACGGCGCTGGACGCCTCAGCAGGCAGGCGCCGATCCAGAAGCGCAACGAGAGCCGGCTCGCAGGTCGCAAGCTCGGTCGCGAGGCGAGAAGCGTTCTTTCGAAAGTCCGACGGCCCGAGCGCGGCACCAAGGAACCGCCTGACCTCGCCCGTCGAGGCCCCATCGTCGTATCCATTGATGGCGACCGTCAGGAGCACTCCGGGCGTTCGCACCAGCGTCGTGGTCAACGCCCCGGAGCCGCGACCGCCGGAGAAAAGGACGACTCTGATGTGCGCCGTCGCCGAGATGTCGTGCGGCACGCCTCATTATGTCATCAGCGATCGCTATAATTGAAGGCCGATGCCGTATACGACGACGCTGCAGCTCGAGACTGTCCGGTGCAATCTGTGCCACTCCACCGATCTTGATGCCGTGTACGACGCGCGTGCGGATCTGGAAAAGGACCGTGAGCTCGTCGTCAAGTTTCGCGCCTCCTCGGACGAGCTCCTTACCCAGCCACTCGTGAGATGCCGGCAGTGTTCCCTGCTCTTCGTGAATCCTCGGGTGCCCGCGGCGGCAATGCTGGCCGCCTACGCGGAGGGAGCGGATCCGCAGGTACGTATCGCAGATGGCGTCACGTGTGCGGACGTTTTCGCGGTCTCTTGCACGAATCGAACGACTGAAGCCACGACGCGGCCGGCTCCTCGACGTCGGCACGGCGGCGGGGGCGTTTCTGCGGGCCGCACGGGAGGCGGGGTGGGACGCCATCGGCATCGAGCCGAACCGTTGGCTCGCCGAGTGGGGGCGCAACCAGTACCGGCGTCGACATCCAGGTCGGCACGATCGACGACGTCCCGCTGGCCGAAGCGAGCTTCGACGTCATCACGCTGTGGGACGTCATCGAGCACACGCCAGATCCGCTGCATGTGCTGCGCAGGGCGCGCCGCCTGCTGAAGCCGGATGGACTGCTCGTCGTCAACTATCCTGACATCGGAACGTGGATTGCGCGCGCGATGGGACGGACCTGGCCGTTCCTGAGCTCGGTACACCTGTATTACTTCACGCGCGACACGATGCGAGCGGCGCTCCTCGCCGCCGGCTTCGAACCCGAGGATATGCGTCCCCACGTGCAGCGCCTCGAGCTCGACTATCTCGTCTCCAGGAGTCGCATCGTCAGTCCCCGGCTTTCGCGGCTCGGTGGCGCCGCGGTGCGCGCGCTGAGAATCGGCTCGCGGGAAGTGCCGTACTGGCTGGGTCAGACGTTCGTGGCGGCCCGGGTGCAGGCGACGCGCGTGAGATCGGCGCTATCGGGCGCGTTCTTCTCAATCCACTTGGCACTTAGCACTTCTTCTGACTTGGCACTTCTTCTAGGCGCCTAGGAGCTCACGCTCCGGATCCGGTGCGCCAGTCTCTCGGATTTCCCGGATCGCGTACGTGGGCTTGTCCTGCGATTCATGGTAGGTGCGTGCCTGGAGCTCCGCGAGCAGGCCCAGGGTGAGCAGCTGCAGGCCGCTGAAGATCAGCAGGATACCGAACAGCAACAGCGGGCGGTTGGCAATCGACTGATATCCGAACAGACGCTCATAGGCGAGCCACGCCGATACCAGGAAGCCCGCAAACAACATCCCGCCGCCCACCAGCCCGAAGATCTGCAGAGGCTTGGTCGAATAGCTCAGGAGAAACTTCACCGTGATCAGGTCGAGAATGACCCGGATGGTTCTCGACAGTCCGTACTTCGACGTGCCGTGCTGCCGGGGCCGATGGTTGACGATCACCTCGCGGATTGTCACGCCGAGTTCGCTGGCGATCGCCGGCAGAAACCGATGCATTTCGCCGTACAGCTTCAGCGGCTTCACCACGTCGGCGCGGAACACTTTCAGCGAGCACCCATAGTCGTGCAGCCGGACCCCGGTGGCCCACGAAATCAGGCGATTGGCGAGGAATGACGGGAGGCGCCGCGTCAGGAGCGTGTCCTTACGATCCTTCCTCCAGCCGCAGACGATGTCGGCGCCTTCGCCGATCAGGTCGACCATACGTGGAATGTCACGCGGGTCGTTCTGGAGATCGCCGTCCGCGGTGACGATGAGCGCGCCCCGCGCGTGCTTGAATCCGGCAGCAAAAGCCGCCGTCTGGCCGAAATTCCGGCGAAAGCGAATCACCCGCACTCGCGCGTCCTTGGCCTGCAGCTCCGCCAGGATCAGAAAGCTCCGATCGGTGCTCCCATCGTCGATGATTATGAGCTCGTAGGTGCGGCCCCAGGCCGTGAGCGTTTCGGTGAACTCGCGATAAAGGTCCGGCAGATTCGGGGCTTCGTTGCGGATGGGAATGACGACGGAGAGTTCCGGACTCATCGTGGCATCGGGCGTCACGGCATGATATCGACGCCCGCTGTTGGCGTCAAAGCGGTGTCGCGGCGTCGAAAGCGGCGCCAGAGCAAGTATCCGGCGCAGAGCAGCACGACGGCCGCGGCGATCACCACGGCCGTGGCCCGCCCGTTTTCTTCCAGGAATGTGATGGCACGCTGGCCGTACCACACGGTCAGCAGGCCGATGCCCACGTAGCGGATCCCCCGCCCGACGGCGATGGCGGTGACAAACGGCACGACGCGCATGCGCGACGCGCCAGCGAGGAGGACGAAGATCTTGAAGGGCGCCGGCGGCGGCAGAATGGCGGGGATCAGCAGCGTCATCACCCCGTAACGGTCCACCAGTTGGTGCGCCCGATCGAGCATCCCGCCCTTGAAGCGGCGCCGCACGAGCGCGTCGCCTCCCTTCCGCGCGACGTAATAGATCGACAGGCAGCCAGCCACCGATCCCAGCGTTGCCATCGCCGCGTAGTACGGCATCCAGTACGGATGCTGGACGATTGTCGAGACGACGAGCAGATCGGTGACCTGCGGGAACGACAAAAAGGAGGAATCAAGAAAGGCGATAATGAACAGGCCCGGGCCACCGATCGCGGCCGCGAAGGCCTTTATCCATGCGAGCGCTGTTTTCATCGGAACGAACTCGTACCCGCCGCGCAGTCATCGTGTTCCCAGGCTGACATGACCGAACCGTCTTCAGAAAGTATAGCCGACCTCCCTGCGGCGCCGGCCGTGCCGGCAGGCACGGCCGTGAGCCTGTCGTTATGGCTGGGAGCGATCGCGGGGGTGTGGGGCATCGTCGCCGCGCTCATCTACTTCCACGAGGGCCTCACGCTCAGCCACTACGATGCCAAGGGGCACCTCGTGGTGGCCCGCCGCGTGATTGACAGCCTGACGCCTGGCTGGCAGCAGATTGGCGCCGTGTGGCTGCCGTTGCCCCACGTCCTGAACCTCTTGCCGGTGCAGATTGATTTCCTGTACCGCACCGGCGCCTCCGGCGTGGCGATCTCGATCGCAAGCTTCGCCCTCGCGATCTACAGTTCAGCGCGCCTTGTGCTCGCCTCCACCGGCTCGCGCGTGGCGGCTGTCTTCACAGCACTGCTGATCGCGACCAATCCGAACATTCTGTATCTGCAGTCGACCCCGATGACCGAGCCGTTGCTCCTGGGCCTGTTGGCGTTGGGGGTCGCGCTCGTCTACGAGGGCGTTGCGCAAGACGACGTGCGGCGTACCAGATGGGGATCAGTCGCGCTCGCGCTCGCGTGCATGACACGGTACGAGGCGTGGCCCGTCACTGGCGCCGCGCTGATCGCCACCGCGCTGGCGCGGTGGCGACGAGATGGATCGATTGCCGCCGCCGCGCGTGACGCGCTTCGGCTCTCGGTGATTCCGGCGATTGCCGTTGGCTGGTTCTTCGTGCACAGCCGCGTCACCGTAGGGCACTGGTTCGTGACCGACGGGTTCTATGTCGTCGATCCGCGGTATCAGGGCAAACCGCTCGTTGTCACGACGGCCGTGGGCTGGGGCATTCAGTCGCTGGGATCGATGACGCTCGCCATCGGCGCGGCAGCGGCGGTCGTCCTGCTGTTCGTGCGCTGGGGCTTGCGACGGGATCGCAGTGCGCTGATCGTTCCGCTCGCGTGGGTGGGCATCATCGCGCTCGCCTGGTATGCCTTCTTTCAGGGGCACCCGTTTCGGATCCGGTACATGGTTCCGGCCGTCGCGGCGTCAGCGGTACTGCTTGGAATCGGCGTCGGCCACCTGCGGCGCTGGCAACTGCCGGCGGCGATTGTGTTGTTGACGGGTGTGTGGTGGCAGGCGCGTCCCTTCGATCCCAAGGCGGCGATGGTCGTCGAGGCGCAGTGGGACAGGCCGAGAGGCGAGCAGCGGCGCGCCGTGACGGCATGCCTTCCCCAGCCGGGACACGGCGAGATTGTCATGGCCAGCATGGGTGCGCTCGCGCATTACATGCAGGAGCTGTCGGCCGAGGGCTTCGCCTTGCGCGACTTCCTGCACGAAGGCAACGGCGACCTCTGGGCCGCCGGCCTCGCGCACCCGGCGTCCCAGGTGCACTGGCTCATGATCGAGGAGATCTCTGAAGGCGGGGACCTGCTCGCCGAACGCGCACGACGAGACCCAACGTTCCTCGAAGGATTCACCCGATTGTGTGAGGGCGGAGGGGTTGCGCTCTACAGAAGTGCCAAGTGGGGAGTGCGAAGTGCCAAGTGAAGTGGGCAGTGAGAAGTGAAAAGCGTCGACGCGCGCCAGTTATGAGTGAGAAGTGGCGGCCGAAGTCGAGATGTCCGGGCGCATCCCCCACTTTCCATCCCCCACTTCTCACTCCACTTAGCACTTCGCACTCTGCACTTGGCACTTCTAGAATCTCCAAGTAAGCGTCGCCTGGAACGTCGTGCCTCCCAGGTCCAGCCTGTCGCCCTGAAATTGCGTGGGATCGAGATCGGCCTCGGCTTTCTGATAGCGGACTTCCCCGCCGAGGAGGAATCGATCGCCGATGGGCGCGCGAACCCCGCCGAGAAACACCAGTCCGACTTCTGTACCCTCCGCCTTGAACTGATCACGGAAGATGTCGAACGTCACCGGATCGACGAACTCGCCGGTCTCGCTGTAACGCCAGCGAAGGGCTGCGACGCCGATGCCGGCATAGGGTTGGATGGCAGCATTACGGCCGGTCGGCACCACCCGGATGATGCCGGTGATCGGCACGATGCGCAGTTTCAGATCCTGTTCAATCTCGCTCCCATCGGGGTGAGTGACGAGGTCGTAGATGCTCGGGACGGTGCGCTGGTAGTAGCCGATACCGGCGCTGGCTTCGAGGAAACGACCCAACCCGACCACGTACTCGCCGCCAAGCGTACCTCCTCCGAAATCGCCAATGTCGAACAGTTGCGGCTCGCACGCGAACGACACGCCAAGGCAACGGTCAGCGTTCAACACGTCCCCGGCTACGCGGCTGTCCTCGCCCTTCGGTGCAAAATATCCAAACGTGAATGAGAATCCCTGATCCTGCGCCTGGGCTGGTGCGGCCGCGGCCATCACGGCCGCTCCCGCGAGCGCACATAAAATGAAGCGTTTCATTCCGGCCTCCGAATCGCGCCTTGCGGCGCGTCGCTCCCCGGCCGCCTGGCCGGGTGTGCCCGGATTCGGAGCATGACCGATGCCAAAGACGGCTTTGAGGTTTCTCCCGGGAATTTCCGGCGAATCTCGAGCAAAGCGGGACGCCGCGTCGACAGGCACCGTCCTCGAACGTGCTGGACAGCGCCCTCAAAGTGTTGCGTAAGGGGGACAGTGGCGAGCTCAAACAGCGCCAAGTGCTGAGTGCAAAGTGCCAAGTAGAGTCATGAATGGACAGTGACAAGTGGAGGGTTAATCCTCAAGTGGAGGCCAAACCCACCACTTCCCAGTGCCCACTTTTCCACTCCATTTGGCACTTGGCACTCGGCACTGAGCACTGCTGTCATCGTCCCGCGTAGTACTGGGCGATGACGTCCTTGAGCTCGTCGTGAATGCGCCCGTTGGTCGCGATGATATTGCCGCTTCTCAGGACAAACGGCCCTCCGTCGAGGCCGCTGACTACGCCGCCGGCTTCCTGCACCAACAGCACACCGGCCGCGATATCCCACGCGTTCAGGCCCTGCTCCCAGAAGCCGTCCATTCGTCCCGCCGCGACATAGCAGATATCGAGTGCAGCCGAACCGAGCCGTCGAACCGCACGAGCGCGTGACAAGAAGGCGGCAAACAGTCCGACGAGCTCTTCGAGCTTCTCTTGCACCGCGTATGGAAAGCCGGTGACCAGGAGCGAGTCGAGCAGGACGTCGGCGCTCGAGACGTGGATGGACGCGCCGTTCAGGTACGCCCCGCGTCCGCGCTCGGCCGTGTACAACTCGTCTCGCGTCGGGTCGTACACCGCACCCACTTCGAGCCGCCCATCGACCTCGAGCGCAATCGTCGAGCAGAAGATCGGCACGCCGTGCGCGAAGTTCGTCGTGCCGTCGAGGGGATCGCAAATCCAGCAGAACGACGAGGTGCTCGTGGCCGGGCCGCCGAGTTCCTCGGCGAGCACGTCGTGTCCGGGATGGCGCTCGGCGATGAGGGCACGCACCATCCGCTCGACCGCGAAATCCACCTCGGTCACGAGATCGGTCGTGCCCTTCTTACTGATCTGAAGGGTTCCGCCGAAGGCCCGGCGTTGAATCTCGCCGGCTTGTCGCACGGCGTCGATCGCGGTTTGTAGGTAGTCGGTCAAAGGATCGCAGGGCCTGCCCTGAGCGAGGCGTGAATGCGGCCGAGTCGAACGGTCACAAAGTGGCCTTCGCCAGCTTCTTGACCATCCGCACTTCCATGCCCCCCTCGGCTCCCCGCATCAATTGCACATCGTCCATGAAGCTGCGGATGAGAAAGATGCCGCGCCCGCTCGATTTGAGCATGTTCTCGGGCGCGAGCGGATCGGCGACCTCTTCCGGCTCGAACCCTTCGCCCTCGTCGCGCACGCTGATGGTCAGGCCGGCGTTCTCCGGATCGTGCGAGGACGTGAAGTCGACGTGCACCATCTTGCCGGCATCGTTGCGGTTGCCGTGCTTGATGGCATTGATGACCGACTCTCGAATGGCCACACCCACCCAGTGCATCGAGTCCTCGTCAAAGCCGAGGCGCCGGCACAGGTGATCGCTCACGAGCTGCACGAAATCGAGCATGTCGAACGCGCTGCAGAATTCCAGCCGGACGACATCGAGAGGCGGACTCGTCATGCGAAGACTACTCGGCGCGGCCCGGCCGCGCGTCGAAAGTGGATAACACACCCTCGGTGACCGGTCAAGCGACACGCCCCGCGTTTCGACGCCCTTTTCTGCCCGGACTGCACCGTTTTTCCCGCTCTCATCACCAGGTTTCCTGCTCCCCACGTCGTCGTGCATGTCGCCCGATCTGTGCCCCGACAAACGCCTGCAATCCGCGTGCTATAGTGGCCGGATGGCCTCGGCCCTGGAGGCGCGGATTACCCCCGCTCGCCGCCTCGCTGGACACGTGCGGGTCCCCGGCGACAAGTCGATTTCTCATCGCTACGCGCTCGTCGGCGCCCTGGCGCGCGGCACGACGCGGCTCACCAACTACTCTCCCGGCGGCGACTGCACGTCGACGCTGGCGTGCCTGCGGCGCCTCGGCGTGCGCATCGAGATCCAGCCCGGCCCCCACGACCGTCCCGGCGCGCGGACGATCCTCATCGAGGGACGCGGTCTCTGTGGACTGCAGGTCCCAGACGACCTTCTCGACGCGGGCAACTCCGGGACCACCACGCGACTGCTGGCGGGCGTCCTCGCAGCGCACCCATTTTCGTCGACCATCACCGGCGACGATTCCCTCCGCCGTCGTCCCATGACGCGGGTCATCGAGCCCCTGTCCCGCATGGGGGCCCGGTTCGAATCGTCGGGGGGCTCGCTGCCGCTCACTATTATCGGCAGCAGGCTCTCACCTATAGAGTTTGTACCACCCGTCCCGAGCGCGCAGGTGAAAAGCGCCATTCTGCTGGCCGGCCTGCAGACAGACGGACGCGACGACCGTACGCGAAACAGTCCCCACACGAGATCATACGGAGTTGGCGCTTGGCGCGTTTGGTGCCGCCATCGAACGTGTGAACGGCACCGTTTCGGTGACCGGCGGCCGGCCGCTTTCCGCCATCGACGCCGCCGTGCCGGGCGACGTCTCGTCGGCCACGTTCTGGGCGGTGGCCGCGGCGGCACTCCCCGGATCCGACGTCGAAATCGTCGATTTAGGCCTGAATCCCTCGCGCACCGCGCTCCTGGACGTCCTGACGCGTGCCGGCGCGCTCGTCGAGCGAACCGTGGACCGGATCGAGCACGGCGAACCGCGGGGACGCGTGCGCATTCGCCACGGCCACCTGCGGCCGCTGACGCTGGGCCCGGAGGAGGTTCCGGGCCTGATCGACGAGCTCCCGGCGCTGGCGGCGATGGCGACGGCAGGCGGCGAGCTGACGGTCACCGGCGCGGGCGAGCTCAGGGTGAAGGAAAGCGACCGGATTTCGGCCCTGGCCGCCGGCTTCCGTGCGATGGGGGCCGACGTGGAGGAGTTTCCGGACGGCTTCCACATCCGAGGGGCACGACGCCTGACCGGCGGGCTCCGAACGCCGTGGGGGATCATCGGCTGGCCATGGCGTTTGCCATCGCCGGCCTGGCCAGCAGCGGCCCGACCACGATCTCGGGGGCGTCGGCCGTGGACGTGTCGTATCCCGGCTTCTTCGAGACATTGTCGGCGCTCGTTCGTGAAGACTGACAAGGTGTATCTCGTAGGCTTCATGGGCGCCGGCAAATCGACCCTGGCGCGCGTGCTGGCGGCTCGGCTCGATTGGCGCGCCGAAGACGTCGACACGCGCATCGAGGCCCGCGAGGGCCGCACCATCGCGACGATCTTTGCGCGCGAAGGCGAGCCGTATTTCCGCAACGTGGAGCGTGAAGTCCTCGTGGACCTGCTGCCCTTGCGCCACGTGGTGGTTGCCACGGGCGGCGGCACGTTCGTCGATTCCGAGAACCGTATGCTGATCAATCGCGATGGCCTGTCTGTGTGGCTCGACGCGCCGATCGAGACACTGCTCGATCGGCTGCCCGTGGACGGCCGCCGGCCGCTGGCGGCGGACCGCATTCAATTCGAAGCGCTCTACGAGTCGCGCCGCGCGGCCTATCGCCAGGCGCACGTGCGCCTCGATGCGGATCGCGCGCCCGTCGACGCCCTGGCCGAAGAGCTGCTCGAACACCTGGACGCCTGACCGTGCGCTATCTCGTCATCAGCGACATTCACGGCAACCTGGAGGCGCTCGAGACCGTCCTCGAGACGCTGACCCCCATCGGGTACGACCGCGTGCTCGTCCTGGGGGACCTCGTGGGCTACGGCGCCGATCCGAATGCCGTCGTGGATCGCGTGCGCTCGCTCGAGCCGTTTGCGATCATTCGCGGCAATCACGACAAGGTCGCCGCCGGACTCGAGGACGGCGAGAGCTTCAACATGGTGGCGAAGAGCGCCGTCCAGTGGACGCACGACACGCTGACGCCGAGAGAACCGCGAGTATCTGATCAACCTGCCACCCGGCCCGATTGCGGTCGATGATCGCGTCGAGATCTGCCACGGTTCGCCGTTTGACGAAGACGCGTACGTGTTCGACGAGCTCGATGGCCTCCGCGCGTTCGAATCCTCGACACGGCAGCTGTGCCTGTTCGGGCACACGCACGTCGCGGTCGCGTTCCGCCGGACGAAGGATCACCTCGATCTGCTGGCCGGCCCGGGCGAGACGCACGAAGTCAAGATTGTGTTCGAGCCGGGTGCGCGATATCTGGTGAATGCCGGATCGGTGGGCCAGCCACGAGACGGCGATCCCCGTGCCGCCGCCGCGCTCGTCGATGCGACCGCCGGGCACATGGAACTGTATCGAGTGCCGTATCCGATCGAGGAGGCGCAGCGGAAGATTCGCGCCGCCGGTCTGCCCGACGTCCTCGCGAAACGGCTCGCGCTCGGGCGGTAGGGCCGGCGCTGCGCGCCGGAAGGGCGCTCGCCTTCGGCGAGCGCCGCTCTCTACCCCGCCCGGATCGCGGGCACATCGAGAATCTCTACGCGCCCGGCCTCCGGCGGCGACTCGACGGCATTCACCAGAGCGGTGACCATCTGCCGCACCGTCACGAGCCCGAGGCGCTCGGCGCCGTCGCGGAAGCGAGGCACGACCTTCGCAATCGCATACAGCGGCACGAGAACAATGGGCCACCGGTGTCCGGGTCCAAGGACATACCAGGGTCGCAGGACCGTGGCCGTCAGCCCGGCCTCGCGCAGCAGCCGTTCGCCTTCGGCGCGCACGTCGATGAACGCACGCATGATCGGCGCGGGCTGCGCGACGCTGACATAGACAAAATGCGACACGCCCGCCTGTCGCGCCGCCTGAACCGCGGCCCGCACCGAGACGAGGTCGACCCGCACGAACTCGGCAGCCTTCGCCGGGCTCGGGTGCGGCGTGCCGACAAGGTGCACCAGGGTATCTTCGGGACGAAGCGCCGCCTTGACGGAATCAGCGTCGAGCGCGTTGCCCAGTGTCGCTTCGGCGCCCGACGGCACCCGCGCGCGCGACGCCTCGCGAGTGAGCGCGCGCACGCGATGACCCCGTGCGACGAGCATCGGGATCAGGCGCTGCCCGATGTAGCCGGTGGCGCCCGTCACGAGGACCGCTCGAGAAGCCGTCACACGCCCGGTTCCGGCAGGTCCGCACAGCCGGGCACGTCGGCGAGCGAGCGAAACACCTGAAGGTGCCGCGCCTGCGCCGCGCTGACCATCAGATCCGCGCCCTGCGACGGCCCACCGACGCGCAGCACGCCGTCGCATCGCGCGAGGAGTCGCTCGGCGATCGGATGAAACACCTCGTTGAAAGCCTCGTCTCCGACTGCGCGTGAGCCGGCCAGCGCCACCAGCGGCAGGGCGAACCATTCGCCTACGACGGGGATGTGACCCGCGCGGAAGAGCGGCAGCACATATGCTTCCATCGCGCCGACATTCGCCGCCAATTTGACGGGGTCGTCGCCAGTGCCGGACCTGTAGGGCCCGGCCACCAGGATCATCAGACCTTCACGATCTGTCACCGTGTCCTCCCGTGCGCGGCCCGAGACGTGGCGCGCGCTCGTGATGCGCCTGCCTCGCGCGATCCCGGCGACCGGCACCAGCTCGGTCGTCGTCGCTCGCGACCTGGCGCGCGCAAAATCGCGGACATACTTCAACGATGCCGGCGTGTGATATTTCGCGGCATACGCGGCCGACACCGCATCCTTCAGACGTTCGCTTCTCGTCCGCACCGCACGAACCGCGATTTCCCGGCCGTCGATGGTGATGGCGCCGCGCGGGTCGACGAGAAATGTGCGATACCAGCTTCGCGGCTTCAGGCTCCACGACCGGACGAACGCGCGGCCCTGGACGACAACGACCCACACGCCGATGAACCGGTGATCCGCGCCGGCGCGAAGCCCCAGAATCTTACCCTCGTGGAGCGCACGGACGATCTCGTCGGCGAAGCGTCGACTCATCGCGCACCGGGCCGCCCGCGGATCGCTATCCGATCCGCGTGCTCGGCGATGAACCACGGCGAGAGCTGCGGCAAACATTCGCGCTGCGCCTCGACGGGCAGATCGACGATGCGGGAATCGTCGATGACAAACACCAGCTCGCCTGCTGCAAACTCGCGGAAGGCGAAGACGCCCGTGCCGTGAATGGCGGAGGAAGCGACGCGAAGGTCAGTGCGGTCGATCATGGCGTTCGTGGTCGCGCTGCGCGCGCTCCTCCCGCCGCTTCAGCTCCGCGGCGTACGCGTCGTGCGCCGCGCGCGATCCGAACACCCACCCGATCGCGATACCCAGAACGAGCACGGCGGGGATGAAGATGAAATGGGCGGCGCCCATGTTCTCCATGGGTTCAGCTCCGAAGCTGGCGCTTCAGCCCGTCGAGCTCCTTCTGCACCGTGTCCTGCCGGCGCCGGATCGTCACGACATAGACGAGCACCGCGAACCAAATCAGTCCGTACGCGATGAAAACCAGCGGAGTGGCCGGCAGCTGCTCTTCCGGCGGCAATTCCGACAGCGGCACGAACTCGCCCTGGCCTTCCTGCGGGGCCACGCGAGGCGAAGGGGCTGGCGACGACTGCGTGCGTGCCTCCGTCGGTATCCCAAGCCACATGACAAGGCAACACGTGAGAGCGAGACGCCACATGACGATCTTTGTGTCTCCGATCAGAGCCGCGACGGCTGATCGCCGAGCTCGAGGTAGAGCGTTTCGAGTTCCGCCTGCTGCTCGCCGAGGCGCACCCGGAGCGCCAACAGCACGAGAAACAGCACCAGGAAGGCGGCTACGCAGAACCAGAACGGGCCACGCATGCCCGGGGCGAGGTTCGGCACCACGGTCGTCTTGGGATGCACGGTCCGCCAGACGTTCACGGACACGTAGACGAAGGGTACGTTGGCCATGCCGAACAGCGCCACAGCGGCCGACAGCTTCTCAGACGCCGGCCCGCCGTACTTTCTCACCAGCAGGCAGGCCACGAACATCATCCAGAGCAGCAGCGACGTGGTCAGCCGCGCATCCCACTGCCACCACACGCCCCATGACTTGCGGCCCCAGAGCGGGCCCGTGACGAGGACGATCACACCAAAGAGCACCGTGAGCTCGGCCGCGGCGGCCGCAACGCGGTCGGCGGAGGGCCTCCCGGTGAACAGGTAGCGGCCGCTGGCGATGCCGCACACGAAGGCCGCGACGAACATCATGATTCCGGCCGGTGCATGAAAGTAAAAGATCTTCTGTACCAGCCCCATCGTGGATTCGTGCGGCGCGCCGTCGATGAGAAAAGGCGCCGCGCCGAACGCCGCGATCGCGATGGTGACCAGAACCGGAAAGGCGCGCTGAAGGAACACGGGGATACCCTAGTCGGTCATGAGCGGCTCGAACGTCCAGAGCGCGAGCGTCAGGAAGACCGTGTCGAACGAAGCCAGCAGCATCAGCCAGAAGAGCGCCATGGGCTCGTCCGGCGTCGATTGCGTCAGCGCGGCCGTGCCGCGCACGCCGGCAATGATGACTGGAATCGTAATGGGATACAACATCACCGGCAGCAGCACATCGCGACTGTGCGCCCGCACGAGCATCGCGGCAAAGAGCGTCCCGACGGCCGCAAATCCCACGGTGCCTGTCACGAGCAGCCCGCCGAACAGCAGCGGACGCCTGAGGAGCGCAGCATCGAAGAGCAGCCCCACCATCGGGACGAGAACGAGCTCGGCCACGAAGATGATCGCCAGGATACCGAGGAGCTTCCCGACGTAAATCGCGGGCCGATCCACTGGCGCCAGCAGCAGCGCGCGCAGCGTGTCGGGGTAACGCTCGCGCTCGAAGGTGCGTCCAAGCGCCAGCGTCCCGCTGAAGGCGATCGCAATCCAGAGGATGCCCGCCGCCGCGTCGGCGACGACGTGCCCGTCTCTGACCAGGGCGAACGCGAAGACGAGCACCACGGACAACGCGAAAAAGAGCGTGGTCGCCAGCGTCTCGCGGCTGCGGATCTCGATCGTGACGTCCTTTCGGAAGACGAGCCACGCCGTGCGCAGGAACACGTCAGAGCTCCCGTCCGATGGCGTTGCGATAGGCCTCGCGCCACTCCCCTGCCGCGGCGGTCGCCGCAACCCGTCCGTCGCGCATCACGGCGACGCGGTCGACTACGCCGTCGGCAAGCGCGAAGTCGTGCGTGGCAAGCAGCACGAGGCAGCCCTGTGAGGCGAGCGATCTGAGCCGATCGGTCAACAGGTCCGCGGATGCGCGGTCCAGACCCGTGAACGGTTCGTCCAGGAGCACCAGTCGCGGGCCATGGATCAACGCGCGCTCGAGCGCCAGCCGCTGTCGCATGCCGCGCGAGTAGCTGCTGATAGGATCGTCCGCCCGGCTCTCGAGGCGCGCCACCCGCAGGGCAGTCGTCTGCGCGCGCAGGCGCGTCCGCGGCGCCCTGCAGGGCGGCGAAGAACCGCAGATTCTCTCGTGCCGTGAGCTCGGGATAGAGCTGCAACTCATGGCCAAGCCATCCCACCTGGCGGCGGAGCGCCGTACCGGCCGTCCGACGCGTGTGCGATCCGTAACGCACCTCGCCGGCAGTCGGCGTGAGCAACGTCGAGACGATGGCGAGCAGCGTCGACTTGCCTGCGCCGTTCGGGACCGACGAGCGCGACGACCTCGCCCATACGACACGTCAGCGTGACATCGTAAAGGGCACGGCGGCGGCCGTAGTGACGCGAAACAGCGACGAGATCGAGTTGGTCGAAGTCGACCGTCACGCGGCAAGCCCTTGATCGCCGCCGGGCAGATCGCCCTTGGCGTCGAGCTCGCGGTAGATGCGTTCGAGCTCGAAAAGGGCCGCCGCACGCTTCTCGGCGTACGGACCTTCTTCGATCAGGCCGGCGCGGCGCTGATGATCGAGCGCCGCAAGTGTCGTAAGACCGCTCTCACGACGTGCTTCGAGGTCGCGCCGCCGCTCGGCGTCTTGCGGCCGCACGGCTTTACTCGCAGCCCACACGCCCCACCCGAAAAGCGCAACCGCTGCGGCGAGCGCGACGTAGAGCGGCGCCGGACTGCGATGCGGTAGCCCATTCAGCGTGACGGTGAGCGGTTGGTTCGCATCGACTCGCCCGCCAGTCGCGACCAGGTACGGCATGCTCTGGAACGCCGCCTCGCGCACGGTCGTCGCCTGCGGACTGTCGAGCGTCATGCCGTTCAGCTTCTGCACCGCGACGGCCACGTTCTCGATCGCCAGCGGGAAGCGCTGTTCCAGCATCCACCGTTCACCCCAGCTCTCGATGCGGAACGCGACGGGCACCTGCGTGACGCCTGGCGGGAACGGTCCTGTGATCGTCACGCGGGAACCTGACGCGGTCGCCAGCGGCGAACCACCAGGCATGACGGCAGTCCCCGTTGCACTGCTCGGCAAGTCGATCACGAGTGGGGACGCCATCGAAACGGGCGCAGCGTCACGATTCACGATTTCGAGCAAGTAGAACGCCGTGAGCGTGTCGTCCTGGAACTCGAAGGCGAATCTCGTGTCCGCGCCCAGGATTAGTTCCGATGCTTTGTGGAGGCGGGGCTTCCGCCCCGCCGATCCATCAGGCGCGACGGGAGCCGCGCCGGTCCTCGTTCCCGCCCCCACACCCGCGGCCAACAGGGTCCGTGTGCCGCCCGCTGGAGGAACGGAAAACTCGATCGATTCGAGCCGTTCGCCGTCGACGACCGCCACCACGTGCACGCGCGCTCCGACGGACAGGCCATCGAATTGGGCACGTCCCTGGGCGCCGGTGACCGCATGTCGCACGTCGCCGGCGCCGTGAAGCTCGACGCCCACTCCGGCCACTGCATTCGCCATCGTCTGTCGAATGACCCGAACAGTGACGCTCCCTGTCGGCAGGTCGCCAGACGGAATGACCTGTCCCGACATCATCCGCGGGTCGGGCATCTGGGCGTCAACGATGACGACCGTTGCGGCGAGTGCCAGCAGAATGGCGACCAACCGCCTCGAGCCGAGTTCGTTCGTCACGATTCGGCGCTCCGCGCCAGGCGCTCTCCACACTGCTTGCAGAAACGCGCATCAGGGTCGTTCGCGGTACCACAGGCGAGGCACGCGGTGGGAGCTGTTTCCCCGCGGGCAAGGCCCTCGGGAGTGCTGGCAGGGGCGGCGGCGGTGCTGTTGGAAGCGTTCGACGAATTCGCAAAGGCGCCCTGCGTGCGCCCTACATCCTGCTCAATCATCTGGCGATACAGGCTCGCGCCTTCGAGCTGGCGCATCAACCGCAGCGCCCGCGCCCGGAGACGATCGCGCATCTCGACGAAGTCGGGCTCCGATACCTTCCCCATCGCCCGATCGAACTCGAGCTCCTTGATCGACCGCAGCGTCAGGAGTTTGTCGCGCTCGAGCGCGGCACGGCGCCGGCCGCCAATAAGGGGCGACCCACCCGTTTCGGCGCTCGTCAGCGGAGCGAGGACACGGAAGAGCGCCACGCCGGTCAAACCCACGGCGAGGAGCGTCAGCGCAACGATGGACACGGAAGCTGGGTCCTGGCCGCGCAGAACGACAATGGCAGCGACGGCAAGCAGAACCCCGGCGACGAGAAAGACACGAGAGGGCTGACGCGATTCGGCGGGTGCATCGGGCGCGACAACGGCTCGAGGAGAGCCGGCTCCACCCCGACGCCTAGTCAAGGTCGCGGAGCTCATCATCCAGTCGCGCTTCGAGCGCGGAATCCGCGTCGCGCTCGCCGATCGTCGTGCCTGGCGCAGAGTTCTCCCGTCGCCGCGACCATTTCACCGCGACGCTGCCGACGAGCACGAGGCCGCTCAAGCCAACCATGTACGGGACAGCCCAGGCCAGCCGATTGAACCCTTCATCGATCGGAGCCGCAAGCGGCTCCTGGCTGCCATACTTCGCGAGGTAGTAGTCGACAACCTCCTGTTCCGTCTTTCCATCGGTGACCAGCTGTGCGAGCTCCGCGCGCATCCGGAACGCATAGCCGCATTGGCACGCCGAGAGCAGCTGCCGTCCGCAATCGCCGCACATGCAGATCAGGCTCTTCTGCATCTTGCGTTCAAGCGGCGTGCGAGCCACGACGGGCACGGTCGTACCGGATTCCGCGTGCTGCGCCCTCGCCGGCACCGCCGTCCCGCCGACGAACAAGAGGATCAAGAGCGCCGTCGTTGTGGTCGCGGCCTCGGTAGGCATCCGTGCGATGGCGAAGCTGTACGCGCGCTCCGGCAGGAGCGCAATGCCGGTACCGAGCGCCATGAGGCCAAACCCCAGCCAGATCCAGTTCACAAGCGGATTGATCACCACGTGGAGGCTGACGGACTGATCCTTCAGATCAAAGGCCGGCATCACCAGATAAAGATCCTCGCCGATGCCCCGGCGGATCGCCACCTCCGTCGTCGGTTCCTCCTCGTGCTTGCGAAAGAACCACTTGGCGGGATACATCTGGCCGATTTCCTTCCCGCCTTCAGACACCGTGAGATGGCTTGTCACCATCTGCTTCTGCCCATCGTCGGTCACCTGCACGCGATCGTGGCGAATGGTGAAGCGACCAACGGTCGTCGCCTGTCCCGGGCGCAGGAGTACCTGCTCTTCCTGCTTGAATCCGTCGCCCGCGAACCCGAGAAAGATCAGGACGATGCCGAGGTGGACGATATAGCCGCCGTAGCGACGTTTGTTGCGACCCACGAGACCGATGAGCGCCGTTGCGGCATCGGTGCCTGTCGTCTCCTGGCGCACGCGCGCGCCGCGCCAGAACTCCTGCAGGATGCTGACCGTGACGAACATGCAGAGCGCAAAGCAGATGCCCGACGACCACACGCGCACGCCGAGTGCCAGGAGCGCGGCCGTGCCGGCAACCGTCAGCGCGACCGGCCACAGGAACTCGTCGCGCAGGTTCGTCAGCGTCGTCCTCCGCCACGCGAGGAGCGGTGCAATGCCCGTAAGCAGGAGGAGCGCCAGTCCGATGGGCGCCATCCACTTGTTGAAAAACGGCGGGCCGACCGTCAACCGCTCGCCGGTCATCGCCTCGCTCAGCGTCGGAAACATCGTGGCGAACAGGACGAAGAGCGCCGCAAACAGAAGGATCCAGTTGTTGGCCAGGAACGCGGCTTCGCGCGAGGCCCATGAGTCGAGCTCGTGCCGCGACCGCAGGAGCGGCAGCCGGTAGATGACGAACCCGAAGCTCACCACGACGATCAGGGCCATGAAGATGGTGAACAGATAGGCGAGCTGCCGATCTTCGCCGAACGCGTGCACCGACTGGACGACGCCCGACCGCGTCATGAAGGTGCCGAAGATCGTGAGCAGGAACGTGACAATGACGAGCGTCACGTTCCAGACGCGAAGCATGGCGCGCCGCTCCTGCACCATCACCGAGTGAAGAAACGCCGTCGCCGTGAACCATGGCAGCAGGCCTGCGTTCTCGACCGGATCCCATCCCCAATAGCCGCCCCATCCGAGCTCTTCGTACGCCCAGATCATGCCGAGCGTCAGGCCGAACGTGAGGAACAGCCAGCTCACCATCGTCCAGCGGCGGACCGCGCGGAGCCACGAGTCGTCGAGATAGCCGGTGATGAGCGCGGCCATCCCGAAGGCATACGGAATGGTCATGCCGACAAAGCCCGTGTAGAGCGACGGCGGGTGAATGACCATGTACGGATTCTGGAGGAGCGGGTTGAGTCCACGCCCTTCCGCGGGGGTCGCCGTGAGAAACGTCTCGAACGGGTTCCGATGCACGATCATCAGGAACAGGAAGAACGCCTCGACGAGCGCAATCACCGCGACGACGTATGGCATCAGCTCGCGGTGGCGCTCGCGATTCACGGCAACCGCCGTGGCGCCAAACACCGAGAGCAGGAAGGCCCAGAACATAATCGAGCCGTCGAGCCCGCCCCAGTACGAGGTGATTTTGTAGAAGAGCGGTTGCACGGCGTCGGAATAGCGCTGGACGTACTTGATGCTGTAGTCGCCGACGACGAAGGCGTGGATGATGATGCCGGAGGCCACCGTCATCAGCGCCGTGGTCAGGTACAGTGCGCCAATGCCGGAATCGATCCAGCGGTCCGACCCGCGCCGGGCGCCTGCGACCGACACGGCGGCCGCGTAAATGCAGACCACGAACGCCGCAAGAAGAATGCACGCACCAAGTGTGGCCATGGAGTTTCTGGTCGTTCTCGGAAAACCGCGGGCGGCGTCTTCAGACGCCAGGGCTCTTCGGAGTGGAACCGGGCTTCGGCGCGTACTTCGACGGGCACTTGGCCATGACGCCGTTCGCCTCGACTTCGAACCCCTTCGGCGTGAGCACCCCCTTCAACACGACTTCCGCATCGTCCTTGAAGGTATCGGGCACGATGCCGCGATAACTCGCCGACACAACCTGTCCCTTGCTCTCCACGTCGAAGCGGTAATCGAGCGAGTCTCGCCGCCTCAGAATCGACTTGGGCACGACAAAGCCGTGGAGTTGTAGTTTCTTGCCGTACCAATCGTGGGGCTGAACCATCACCTCTTCGACGTGTTTGTAGTACTCGGTGCCGTCGCGCAGCGTGGACCACAGGAGTCCCCCGAACGCGATCACGAGCGCACACGTCGTGAGGCCGATCTTCAAAGCCTTCCTGTTCATGGAGTTGCCGCTATTTCAGAGCATAGCCCCGGCTGTTGCGTCCGGTCAATGCTGGGATTCGAGCAGCCGGTAGACGACGGCCACCGGAAGCCCAACGACGTTCGTGTAGGAACCCTCGAGACGCGTGACGAATCGAGAGCCGAGGCCCTGGATGGCATACGCGCCGGCTTTGCCGAGCGGCTCCCCCGACGCGACGTACCAGTCGATCTCGTGCGGGCTCATCGGCGAAAAGTCGACGGCCGACACCTCGACCGCATCGCGCACCGCTCCGAGCCGCCAGAGCGCCACGCCCGTATAGACATGATGCCGCCGCCCGGCCAGCAGCCGCAACATCCGGCGCGCGTCGCCGGCGTCGTTCGGCTTGCCAAGAATCGTGTCGTCGACGACCACAACCGTGTCGGCGCCGAGAATGGTGGAGCCGGGCGCCCCGGCCGCCGCTGCGAGCGTCTTGCCGCGTGCGAGACGACGCACGTGATCCTGGGGCGCCTCGCTCGGAAGCGCGGTTTCGTCAATATCGATCGGGGCGATCGAGAAATGAAATCCCGCAGCCTTCAGCAACTCCGCACGGCGCGGCGAGCTCGAGGCCAGCACCAGGTCCATCGAGTCGCGATGATACACTCGAAGCTGTGAAGTCGCTGGGTTCGCTCGCCGACACGGTGCTGCCCGTACTCCTCGCTCGGGCGCCGCTGACGCCGGAAAAAATCGACTTCTCGTGGCGCCTCGCCGTCGGCGCGCCCGTGCACCGTGCCTGCCCCGTAACGCTGTCGAGAGGCACGCTCGCGGTCGTTGCGCCCGACCAGGCGTGGGTACGCGAGATCGAGCGGTCGTCGGACGTGATTCTGGGACGGATGCAGCGCCTGCTCGGCCACGAGACCGTGCGTCGGATTGATTGTCGCGTGCGGTGAATCGGTCGCAGCCGAATGTGGGGCGTCGCTCACGTGGCGGCGGGGCTTTAGCCCCGCAACTTGCGACGCACGCGGGCCTGAAGGCCCGCCTCCACAACTGTCGACGCAAGTGAGCGCTGGACCAAGAGTCCACAATTTTCGCCCATGCCTCAACCTGTCATCGTCTCGGCCGCACGCACGCCGACCGGACGCTTCCTTGGCGCGCTCAAGACGCTGACCGCACCAGAGCTCGGCGCGATCGCCATCCGTGAGGCCGTGCGCCGTGCAGGCGTAGATCAGCTGATGGTCGACGAATGCATCATGGGCTGCGTGGTGGCGGCGGGCATCGGACAGGCGCCCGCACGGCAGGCCGCTCTTGCCGCGGGGCTGCCCAACACCGTTGGCGCGCTCACCATCAACAAGGTCTGCGGGTCCGGCCTGAAGGCCGTCATGCTGGCATCGCAGGCAATCGCGACCGGCGACAGCTCGATCGTCGTGGCCGGCGGGATGGAGTCGATGAGCAACACGCCGTATGCCCTTCCGCGCCTGCGCGAAGGCCTGCGGATGGGCAACGCCGAGGTGCTCGATCTCCTCATCCACGATGGCCTCTGGTGCGCGTTCGAACACTGCCACATGGGTGTATCAGGAGAAGTCGTCGCCGATGAATACCATGTCTCGCGGGACGAGCAGGATCGCCACGCGGTGGAGAGCCACCGACGCGCGGCCCACGCCACCGACGCCGGCTGGTTCCGCGATGAAATCGTCCCCGTCACGCTCACGCAGAAAAAGGGTGACCCGATCGTCGTCGAACGCGATGAGCCGATTCGCCCCGAGACCACGCTCGATGCCCTTGCGAGGTTGAGACCCGCCTTCAAGCCTGATGGATCGGTCACCGCGGGCAATGCGCCAGGCGTGAACGATGGCGCCGCGGCCCTCGTCGTGATGTCCGAGGCACGCGCCGCGGAACTGGGCATCACGCCGATGGCGCGGATTGTCGGGCAAGCGGTGAGCGGCCTCGCGCCGAAGTACGTCTTGATGACCCCGGTCGACGCGGTCCGCAAGCTCCTGGCGAAGATCGATTGGTCGCTGGCCGATGTCGATCTCGTGGAGCTGAACGAAGCGTTTTCGTCGCAGGCGGTTGCCGTCATCCGCGAGCTCGGCCTCGATCCCGCGCGCGTGAACGTGCAGGGCGGCGCCGTCGCGCTCGGCCACGCCATAGGCGCGTCGGGCGCGCGCGTGCTGACGACCCTCCTGTATGCGCTGCGCCGCACGGGCGGACGCCGCGGTATTGCCACCCTTTGTCTTGGCGGCGGCAATGGGGTGGCTCTGGCGGTGGAAATCTAGCAGAGGCAGCGAGGTGTGGCCGTGGACGTTTTCACCTTGATCCTCATCGCGCTCGCCGTGGCCGGCGTGGCGATGATCGGCGGCATGTGGTCGCGACGCGATCGATCATCCGGCTCCAGCGACGATGGCGCGACGTCGGTCATGTATTTCGCTGCTATGGATTCTGCCGACGGCGACTCACCGTCGTGCGATGACGCGTCCGGATCTAATTCGGGCGACTGCGGCGGCGGGGACAGCGGCGGCGGTGGGGACGGCGGTGGCGGGGGCAACTAGGGCGCCAGCCAATTGCGCCCTTCCAGATCGCTTGGAGATACTCATCGATGCCGCCGCGGAGCGCCGGGCTCCTGATGTTTCGTGAAAGCGCCGGCGGAGTCGAGGTGCTCCTTGTTCATCCAGGCGGTCCTTTCTGGACCCGGCGCGACGAGGGCGCGTGGTCGATTCCGAAGGGCGAGATCGGTCCGGCAGAGGATCCGCTGGATGCGGCGCGCCGGGAGGTCGCCGAGGAGCTCGGCTCGGCACCGTCGGGCACTCCAGTCCCACTCACGCCGGTCGTGCAGCGCGGCGGGAAGACTGTGCATGCCTGGGCCATCCGCGCGGACTGGGATCCGGCAAACCTTCAGAGCAACACATTTGAGCTCGAGTGGCCGCGAGGGAGCGGACGCAGGGAGCGGTTCCCCGAGATCGATCGCGCGCAGTGGTTTCCGTTGGCCGAAGCGCGCAGACGAATTCTTCCCGGCCAGGCTCCCCTCCTCGACGAGCTCGAGACCTTGCCTCGGTGACAAGCGGCGCATCGCCAGGCGCCCACATTAGAATCTGCCCCGTGGATCCTCAATGGCTGCGGTGGGCGAAGGAGCTTCAGGCGATCGCGCAGATCGGGCTCACCTATTCGTCGGCCAGCCACTTCGACGTCGAACGTTACAACCGCGTCCGCGAAATCGCCGCGGAAATCTTCGCGTCATCCGGCGACGTTGCATCTGACGACGTGCTCGAGGTCTTGCGCTGTGAAGAGGGATACGCGACGCCGAAGGTTGACGTCCGAGGCGTCGTCTTTCGCAATGACGAGATCCTGCTGGTGCGAGAAACGTCGGACGGTCGGTGGACGCTGCCGGGTGGATGGGCCGACGTGAACCAGTCGGCGGGCGAGGCCGTCGCGCGCGAAGTGTTCGAGGAGTCGGGGTATCGCGTGGCGCCGTCGAAGCTCCTTGCCGTGTTCGATCGCAGCCGGCACGAGCACACCCCATCGTTCCCGTTTCATGTTTACAAGATCTTCATCCTATGCCGCCTGATTGACGGCGAGCCGAAGACGAGCTACGAGACCAGCGCGGTGGGATTTTTTGCGGCGGATGCCCTGCCCGAGTTGTCCACATCTCGTGTGACCGCGTCGCAGATCCAACGGATGTTCGAGCACCTGCGACAGGACGATCTGCCGACGGATTTCGATTGATCCGCGCGATCAGTGTCGAGCGATCCGATCGACCCACCCGGATGACTCGTGGCGGGGCGCATTGCCATGCGCCCCTACGGGTACATACTTACCGGAATGCTGCCACGTCACATCGCGGTCATCGGTTCGGGCACCATGGGCTCGGGCATCGCCCAGGCGTTCGCACAGTCGGGATTTTTCGTCACGCTGCAGGACATCGCGCAGCCCGCGCTGGACCGCGCGCGCGCCGGCATCGAGAAGTCGCTGGCGAAGTTCGTCGAGAAGGGGAAGCTTCCGGCCGCCGACCGCGAGGCCGCGCTCGGCCGACTCACGGTGACGACCGACTTCGATGCTCTCGCCTCAGCCGATTACGTTGTCGAAGCCATCATCGAGAACGTCGACGCCAAGCGCGCGCTCTTCGGCCGCCTCGATGCGCTCGTCGGTGCCGACACCATCCTGACCTCGAATACGTCGTCGATCTCGCTGACGCTGCTCGGCGCGGCCACGAGGCGTCCCGACAAAGTGCTCGGCATGCACTTCATGAATCCCGTGCCGCTCATGACGCTGGTCGAGTTGATTCGCGGCCAGGCAACCAGCGCCGAGTCGATGCGCGCGGCGACCGAGCTGACCACCGCGCTCGGGAAAGTGCCGGTGGAAGCGGCCGACTACCCCGGCTTCATCGCGAACCGGATTCTCATGCCGATGATCAACGAGGCGTTCTACGCACTGATGGAGGGCGTGGGGACGGCCGAGGCGATCGACACGGTGATGAAGCTCGGCATGAATCACCCGATGGGCCCACTGACCCTCGCCGACTTCATCGGGCTGGACGTGTGCCTCGCCATCCTCGACGTTCTCCACGATGGCATCGGCGATCAAAAGTACCGCGCCTGTCCCCTTCTGCGCCGCTACGTCGCCGCAGGACAGCTCGGACGGAAATCTGGACAGGGGGTCTACGACTACACAACCCGCAGTTAGTCGCGGGGACACGACACAACGCGCAGTTAGTCAGGTTAGCCAGGTTCGTCGGGTTTGGTCGGGTTCGGCAAACCCGTCGTCAGGCTCAACCCGATCAACCCGATCAACCCGATCAACCCGATCAACCCGATCAACCCGATCAACCCGATTAACCGATTAACCCGATCAACCCGATTAACCTCTGGAACGAGATCGGCGAGCGAACGCGAGCCACGCGAGCGGTCCGAGAATGATGAGTTCCTTGAGCGCCGCGCGAAGGTTGCCGATGATGAACTGATCCGGCAGCCAATAACGGCGCGAGATCGCGTCGAAGAGATTGATCGACGACTGGTAGTAGCCCCTCGTGAACGGCCACAGCGCCATGATGCCGATTGGCGGTGACGTGTCGCTCCCGAGCCAGTCGAGGAGCACATGACTTCCCCAGGCCGCTCCTACCGCGAGCGCGATGCGCCAGTGGCGCGTGCCGAACCCGGCAAGCGTCACGAGCGAGACCAGGACGACGGCGCCGACGCTGTGGGTGTAGGTGCTGTGAGCGCGAATCAACAGGTCGAGGTCCGGCGCGATCCCGAGGGCCGCGAAGAGCGCGACCTCGATCGCACGACCGGACACGTGGATGGAAGGCGGCGACGCCCGCCCGGTGAGGGGCAGGAACAGTGTTCCGTGCAGACTGCGTGGCAGCCGCCCACCGACGAGCCACGCGGCAGAAACGCCCGCCAGCGCGTGGCCCAACGGACTCGGCATCGCGGCAATTGAAGCAGTTCATGCCACGACGGGCAATCTCGGGGTGCGCGGAAATGTAGATATTCGCGGCTGAGCGGCATTATGCCATCAGCTCATAACATCATTGCCATCAATATCTTACGTGCCAGATCTTCATTCGACTTTCGCTTGACTTTCACCCGGCACGATCCTAGAATTCCCAAGGTCCGCCGGCCTTGCCGGATGGAACTTCCCCTAGAATCTTCAAGGAGCACCATGCCGCCCGACCGCGACGATCAAAAAGAACGTAACAAGGCCCTCGAAATGGCCGTCGGCCAGATCGAGAAACAGTTTGGCAAGGGCTCCATCATGCGCCTCGGTCAGAAGGGCGGCGTCGCCCCGATCGACGTCATCCCGACCGGTGCCATCAGCATCGACTATGCGTTAGGCATCGGGGGCATGCCGCGCGGGCGAGTGGTCGAGATCTTCGGTCCGGAGTCGTCGGGCAAGACGACGCTGGCCCTCCAGGTCATTGCGCAGGCGCAGAAACCCGGCGGCATGGCCGCGTTCGTCGATGCCGAACACGCGCTCGACGCGGCCTATGCGCAAAAACTCGGCGTCGACCTCGACAGCCTGCTGGTCTCGCAGCCCGACAACGGCGAGCAGGCGCTCGAGATCGTCGAAGTGCTCATTCGCTCGGGAGGCGTCGATGTGGTCGTCGTCGATTCGGTCGCGGCGCTCGTGCCCCGCGCCGAGATCGAGGGCGAGATGGGCGACGCGCAGATGGGCCTCCAGGCACGCCTGATGTCGCAGGCGCTGCGCAAGCTCACCGGCGTCGTATCGAAGTCGAAGACATGCTTGATTTTCATCAACCAGCTTCGCGAGAAAATCGGCGTGATGTTCGGCAATCCCGAGACAACGACCGGCGGTCGCGCGCTGAAATTCTACGCCTCGGTGCGTGTCGACATCCGCCGCATCGCCAGCATCAAGGAAGGCGATGCCGTCGTGGGCGGCCGCACGCGCGTGAAAATCGTGAAGAACAAGCTCGCGCCGCCGTTCCGCGAGGCCGAATTCGACGTGATGTACGGCGAAGGCATCTCACGGGAAGGCGATCTGCTGGACCTCGCCGTCGAGCACAAGGTCATCGAAAAGAGCGGCGCGTGGTTCGCCTACTCGGGCGAGCGCCTCGGCCAGGGCCGCGAGAACGTGAAGCAGTACCTGAAGGATCATCCCGACCTCACGCGCACGATCGAGGAACGGGTACGCAAAGAGCTTGGCCTCCTGCGCGAGGCCGAGGTTGCGGCGGTCTGAACGTCGCAGCTTCTTCGCCGGGGCGGCCATCTGTTCGCAGCGGATGGCCGCCCTTCCTCTGTACTCGGCTGCCTGGTGCGTCGGATGCGCTCGCCCGGAGGGTTGAACTGGGTTTCTCGGAGTGTCAGGGTTGATCGGGTTAGCCGTGTTGGCTGCGTTGCCGAACCCGATCGACCTGAGCAACCCGCCGAACTCGAGCAACTGGAGACGTCACGGATGCATGATCGCACTCAGCACTGGGCGCATTGCCAGCGCCCCTACACTGACTCATGCTTCGCACGCTTCTGATCGCTGACGCCGCGTTGCGCGAATGGATCGTCCAGTTCCACGCGCCCGTTCTCGACTGGGTGATGTGGGTGTTGAGCGCCGTCGGCTACTTCGGCGCTATTTGGGCCGTGGTCGCGATCGTCATGGCGGCCTGGGTGCCGCGGCTGCGGCCGGTGGCCTGGCAGGTGCTGCTGGCGCTTCTCGTCACGCAGGGCGTCGTCGATTTGGGCATCAAACCGTTTGTCGCGCGGCCGCGGCCGTTCGTGACGACCACGGCCTCACGCGTGGTTGGCGAGTATCGCCCGCCGACGTTTTCATTTCCTTCGGGGCATGCGGCGCTCTCGTTTGCGGCCGCGACAGTGCTCGCGTTCGGGGTGCCGCGGCTGCGCGCGTACTGGTTCATGCTGGCGGCGCTCATCGCGTTTTCGCGCATCTACATCGGCGTCCACTACCCTCTGGATGTCGCGTGCGGAGCCCTCGTTGGCATGGGGGTCGGCATCTTGGTCAGCGGCGGACGCGCATGCTATAGTCGGGGTTTGTCGATCGCGCCTCACCTCGTGCCGAGGTAGCTCAGTTGGTAGAGCATACGACTGAAAATCGTAGTGTCGGCAGTTCAATTCTGCCCCTCGGCACCACATCCGAATAATCTGATCGCCTCCTTCGCCGATCACGCCGACGATCGACGGCCTTCCCACAACGCCGACTGTCATCGAGACGACAGTTCTTTTCGATCGATCGCAGTAGCTGACCTTCGCCGCAAGGAAGGAATTCCCCATGCCTGCTGTGATCCGCCAAGTGCGGGACCGGAGCGCTCAGACACGCCTCGCCCTCCCACCCTGCCCGCGTTGTGGCGATGTGTACCGTGACGTGGTCGTGCGCACCGAATGTGTGGTGTATATCCGCTGCGGGCAGTGTCAGGACGTGTGGAGAGTGACCAAGCCCGAAGGGCCGATCGCGTCGACGTCCTGACGTCGTGAGGAGCAGCCAATGGCCGCGTGTCCTGCTGGGCTTCCACTCCTGGACCGGTCATCTCCGGCGACGGCGACACTGTTCTGGCGCGCCATTCGTCTGGAACGAGCGGGCCCAGCGTCTCAATCCCGTCTCCCACTGATGTGATTCGTGTCAATCGTGCATTGGTTGCACACACATCAGTCGCCTGTCGACGGTAAAGCGCACCTCTCATTGCAGATCGCGCTGGCATGACCTTTGTGATCCCTTTTGCGAGACACATGATGCCGACGTGCGAGCGATGTGCCGCACGCTCGAGCTGACGGAGGCGCCATGAGCATGGACGATTACACCAACGGAAGCCGCGGCATCTCGACCGGCACCGCGCTGCTGATCGGTGCGGCGGTCGGCGCAGGGCTCGCCCTGCTGTATGCGCCGCGGAGCGGCCGCGAAACCCGCAACCAGTTGTCCGCGGGGGCAGGCCGACTGCGCGAGCGGGCGAACGACGCGTACGGCGAAGTGTCGTCCCGCGCGCGCGAAACGGCGACCCGCGCACGAGACGTCGCCAACGAGGTGCAGAGCAAAGGCAAGTATGTGGTCGATCGGGCGCGCGACGCGTACCGACAGACGCGCAGCGACATGGAGTCGAACGTGCGTGACGTGGCCAGTCAGATCCGTGACGTGGCCGACGAAAGCGGCTTCAATGGCTGACATCTGGGGTGATCGCCACTCGTTTAGGCCGTCGATTGCCTATCTGCTCGGCGCAGGGTTCGTCCTTCTGACGGCCATGCGCATGCGGCGGCGATCGGCGGCGCGAACCCTCGCCCTTACGGCGGCGAGCCTCCTCGCCGGCCGGGGCGCCAGCCTGCTGGTGCCGGCGCTTGCCGACGCCACGACCGACCGCGACGTTTTGGACGAAGTCGACCAGGCGGGCGACGACTCGTTCCCGGCAAGCGACGCGCCGTCCTGGACGCCGGTTCTCGGCGCTCGACAGGGCGCCTGAGCGCACCTCACACGACAGCGGGTGCGGGCGCCATCGCGCGCCCCCGCCCCGTGTTCCGCCGAGCGCACGGACGTCGGAAAGTCTTCTCCCCCACGCCAGAAGACTCCGGCGCGGCAGCCGATTCGTTGCTCGCCAGTGCTCATCCCTTCACGCTATGCTGTGCTCGTGCACTGAGCGCACGCATTGCAGTCAGGTATCCGCCTTCGCCGATAACGTGAAAGCTGCCGCCGCGACCAGGCGACAGGTGTCCGCGCGTCGGTAGCTCACTTTGCTGTCTTCTCTCCGCCGTCCTCCGCGACTCGTCGTCCGCACGCTGGTGACGACCTCCACGGCCATTGGCGTCGTCCTGGTCGCCGTGTTCGTTGTCTTGTCGATGGACGCCCGCAACCGCGTCATGGGCACCGCCGTCGAGAATCTGGACGCCGCTCAGCGCGTCTACGTCGAGTTCGAGCAACGCCGCCAGCAGGACGCCCTGATCAAGTTGAATGCGCTGGCCGAGAACCGATCGCTGGCCCTGGCGGTGGCGGAGTACCGCCACGACACGGGCGCCTCGGAAACGCTGCAGCGCGAGCTCGATCGGCTTGCGGGCCAGCTGGCGACCGATGCGCTCGTGCTCGCGGGTCCCGACGATCGCATCATCGCGAGCGCGGGACCGCGCCGCGCCGCGTGGCGGCCTCATCAGCCGGTGCACATCACCAGCGAATCGTCGCCGCAAGGCGCCCTGGACGAAGTGATCGCGCGGCCGTCGGCCCGCTTCCGCGCCTCGGCGGTCGACCTGAGCGCACTGAACGACGCGGTCGGCGACATCTACGTCGTGGTGGCGCTCGATGACAGCTACGCCGCGCAGCTGTCGACGCTTCTGCGGGTGCCCGTGAGCGTCATCGCCTCGGGCGAAGTCATCGGCAGCACGCTGTCGTCGGCCGAGCGGAGCGCGCTCCTGCGCCGCGCCACCGATCTGCCGCAAGATGGCACGCTGGAGCTGGCCGACGAACCGCATGCGGTCCGGCGCTTGAACGAGGGAGGACCGATCACCTTCTACGCGGTCGACTCGGTCGCGCGCTCAACGCATCGTGCGACCCGGAATGCCATCCAGATTCTGGGCTACGTGGCCATCGGCGCCATGACCCTCGGTGCCCTGGCGAGCCTCTGGCTCGCGCGGACGCTGGCGCGGCCAATCGACCTGCTTTCACAGCAGTTACGGCAGATCGCGACCGCGCATGATTTTTCGCGGCGTGTGCAGCGAACCGGTTCCAGCCTCGAGCTCGATGCGTTCACCGACACGTTCAATCAGATGGTGACGTCGCTTCAGGCGGCCGAAGCGCAGACCGAGCTTGCGTATGTCGGCGCGATCAAGGCCCTCGCGGCCGCGCTCGACGCGCGGGATACGTACACCGCCGGTCACTCCGAGCGCGTCAGCGCGCTGTCGGTCCTCATCGGGCGTCAGCTCAGCCTGGATCAGACGCAGCTGGACATCCTCCGGCTGGGCGCGCTGCTCCACGACATCGGCAAGATCGGCGTGGCCGATCGCGTGCTGCAGAAGAACGGGCCGCTCGAAAAGGACGAGTTCGAGATCATCAAATTGCACCCCTCGCTCGGCGCGCACATCCTGCGGCAGGTGCCATTTCTCAGCGCGCACATCCCGATCGTCGAGCTCCATCACGAGCGGCCCGATGGGCGCGGCTACCCGCACGGGCTGCTTGGCTACGCCACGCCGCTCCTGGCACGCATCGTCCACGTGGCGGATGCGTTCGACGCGATGACGACCGCACGCGCGTATCGCCCCGCCCAGACGACGAACCATGCGATTGCCGAGTTGTGGCGATATGCGGGATCGCAGTTCGATACGGAGGTCGTCGAAGCGTTCGTGGCGGCGTGGTCGGCGATGCCGGTCCGAGAGGATCAGAACGTCACATCGGTGCTGACCGGTGCGAACGTCCTGCCGTTTGACCGCACCGAGACGGGAACGACCAAGCGTGTGGTGAGCTGACGATCCAGGAACTATTTCAGCGACTCGATGTAGGCCACGAGCGCGTCGAGGTCCTCCGCCGGCAGGCCACGATAGGACTTCATCTTCATCAGCGGACGCTCGTTCTTCTTCGCCTGCTGGGCGTCGGGGTTGACGAGCCACTCGCGGATGTCCGCCGCGCTCAGCCGGCCACCCGCGCCATCCAACGGGTATTTCTTGTTGCCCTTCCCTGCCACCGAGTGGCAGACGGCGCATTGCTGCGCCGCGTAGACTTCTTCGCCCTTCTTCGGATCGGCGTTCCGAGCCAGCGCGGCCGTGGCTCCGGCGGCCACGCACAGGAAAGCGGCGACGCCTCCAGCCACATGCCGCTGCGCTCTGCTGAAGTTCATGAGCTCATCATACCGCGCGCTTCAGCTAAGCCGGAGTCTGCCTGTGACTCGAGGCGGGCCTCTCAGGGCCCGCCTCCACAGCTACCAGCGCCATAGCGGTCACGCGGCGCCCGGGCGCTTGGTTTTCGCCTCCCAGAGGATGCGGGCGCGCTGGAGCGCGGCGTCTACGTGTTCGAGCACGTTCTCGCGCCCGACGTGTTCGTCTAAGGCGGCCTGCCTGATGAGGCGATTCGGTTGTTCGCGAGCGCCTCAGGGCATCAGGGTGCGACCCGACGCTCGCAGCGTGGCGGCAAGTGTCTCGATGGCCCGAAGCCCCCAGTCGCATCGATCGCCGTCATGTTTCGCAGCCGGACGATCACGATGGGAGGCAGATCCTCGAGCCGCTCGGTGACCACATCGAGCTGGTCGGTGACGTCAAACAGGAACGCAGGACGCCGGCCATCATCGTGCACATGAAGAGCCCGTCCACGCCGTACTTTGCGACGATCCCGGCGACCACGACGACGAATGCGCCCGTAGGTCCACCGATCTGGTAGCGCGACCCGCCGAGTGCCGAGATCAGAAATCCGGTGGCGACTGCACAATAGATTCCCGCCTGGGGGGACAGGCCCGATGCGATGGCAAAAGCCATGGCCAGAGGCAAGGCAACCAGGCCAACAATCACGCCCGCCATCAGGCGCGGACAAATGTCTGCGCCGAATAGTCGTGCAGGGACGACATCAACTTCGGCAGCCGCTGAGCTGTCCAATCCATCACGTCTCCTGAGCGCCTCGGGACGGCTGGGACACCCCCCGCCGCCCGGGTAAAACCCGACTGATCGCTGTGTTACCATCATTCTTTCGAACGGAGACTATCAACCGACCATGCCAGTGCGTTTGTTTGTGGGCAACCTGTCTTATGACGCGACCGAAGCGGAATTGCGGCAACACTTCGGAACCGTCGGACTGGTCACCTATTGTTACCTGCCGACCGACCGGGAAACGGGGCGGATGCGCGGGTTTGCCTTCGTGGAATTCGGCGATGACGCCCACGCTCACGAGGCGATTTCCCGTCTGAACAACCAGCCGTTCCGCGGCCGTCCCCTTGCCGTGAAGGAGGCGCAGCCGCGCGAAAGCCGTCCGCCTGGGACCGGCCCGCGATCGTTTGGAGGCCCCCCGACCGGCCCACGCCCTCCCTACGGGGGAAGCGGAGGCGCGCCGCGACCCTTCAGCGGTCCCCGCGAAGGTGGATTTGGCGGGTCCCCGTCTGCCGCCGGCGGGCCACGCCGGGAGCACAATTTCGGTCCGGATGCGCCGCCGAAAGGGAAGAAAAAACCCCAGTACGGGCGTGGCGAGCAGAAGGCCAAGGGGCCCATCCGTACCAAGACCGACGGCCGCATCTACAACGCCTTCGATGATGAGGGCGAGGAAGCCGCCGCCTCCGTCGACTTCGACGATTTCGCCACGAGTCGAGAGGGCCAGGATGCCGAGCAATCCGATGCTCCGCCGGACGCCCCGACCCGCCCCGAGGATGATTCGGCGCAGGACGACGATTAGCATTACTTCAGATACTTCCAGCAGAACCCGCGTGAAGCAGCTGACTTGTTCAATTCTAATGGCAGGGGTGGCCCTTGGCTGCCAGAAGCCTGCGCCCGCCGCAAACCAGGCGGCGTCTACGAAACCAGCGGCCGCGACCGCCGCGGCGCCGACGACGCCCGAGAAGCCAAAACCGGTGCCGGCCGTTCTGCCCGACACCCTCGCCAACGTCAATGGCGAGACGATCGGCAAGGCCGAGTTCGAGTCGGCCATCCGGGGCGTGGAGTCCAACGCCGGCCAGCCGGTGCCCGCCGACAAGCGTGACGAGGTCTACCGCGGCGTCCTCGACAACCTGGTCGCACTGCGCATCCTGCGCCAGGAGGTCAAGGAGCGGCACATGACCGTATCGGATGCCGAAGTCGATGCGCGACTCAAGCAGCTCCGTACTCAGTTCCCCACCGAAGCGGACTTCCAGCAGGCGCTCAAGGCGCAGCAGATGACGCCGGACCGGTTGCGCGAGGACGCGCGGGCCGATCTGCTGGTGAACCGCCTGCTCGAAAGTGAAGTGCACGCCAAGGTGCTCGTGAAGCCTGGCGACGTCAGCGCGTTCTACGAGAAGAACCCGGACAAGTTCAAGCAGACCGAGGCCGCACGCGCCAGTCACATTCTCGTGATCGTGCCGCCCAACGCGGACGCCAAGACCAGGGCCACGTTGAAGGCGCGCGCCGAGACGGCGCTGAAGGCCGCCAAAGCGGGCAAAGACTTCGGCGCGCTCGCGCGTCAGTACTCGCAGGACGCGAGCGCACAGCGCGGCGGCGATCTGGGTTTCTTCCCCCGCGGTCAGATGGTGCCGGCCTTCGAGCAGGCCGCCTTCGCCCTGCAGCCCGGACAGGTCAGTGACCTGGTCGAAACGCAGTTCGGTTATCACATCATCAAGCTCACCGAGCGCCGGTCGGCGCGGACCATCCCCTTCCCCGAAGTGGCCGGCCAGATCCAGAAGTTCCTCGAGCAGCAGCAGCAACAGACGATGAGCAAGGCCTTCGTCGACTCGCTCAAGGCCAAGCGCAAGGTCGAAATCTTCATCTGACGTCGGATAGGGGATGCTCGATGTCCGCGGAGGACACGCGACTGGATCGCACGAATCCAGCGGAGGTGCGTCTCGACGTCTGGCTCGACGTGTCGTGCCTGTTCAAGACGCGCTCCGAGGCGCAGCGCGCGTGTAAGGGTGGGAAGGTCGAGGTCAACGGACAGTCCGGCAAGCCGCACCACGGCATACGCGTAGGCGACCAGATTCACATCACGCGCGCGTCAGGAGTGCGCCAGACCGTGACCGTGCGCGGCCTTGCGGACCGCTCAATTCAAAAAGCCGGGGCGCGCGCGCTGTACGAAGATCGAACGCCACTCCCCTCGTCCGACGACGCGGCGTTGCGCCGCGCCGAGCGGGTCTTTCGCGCCGCGCAGCTGGCCGCCGGTCCGCCTGACAAGCGCCAGCGCCGCGCGTTGAAAAAACTCCGCGGATACTAATCTTCCCGGGACCGGCGGGCCAGGGCCACCGGGACGCATGGCCATGCGGCCCTACGGGAGTTCGTCGTCGTCTTCGTCCTCGTCGCTTGAGGTCGGCGCGACCTTCGCCAGACGCAGTCCGATGGCGACTCCGAGATGAAACGCGCCTTCCTGCTGCAGCCACACCTGGGCCGCCTGGTTATCGACGAGCTCGTCGACGAGCGTTTGAAGATGCTCTGGCAGCGCGATCTGAATGGTGCGGACGAGCTCCTCCTGGCGCTCGAGATCGGCGGGCGCGAAGATATCGTCTTCGTGGAGCAGGCCCAGCAAGTCCTCGTATTCCTCGGCGCACTGCTCTTCCACTTCCGCGAAGCTCGGATAGCGGCGCCCGCGGCGCGGCAGTGTCACGCCCGCCGCGCACGCCTCGGCCAGTTGCATCACGTCATCGGATGTTGGCATCGTGACTCCTCCCGCCGGGCGTGTCCACGGGTGCCGGCTGGTCGCTTTTCTCGACCGCCCGATCGATGAACGCCGCCACGTTCTGTCGCAGCTTGGCCAGTTCGGCGACGTCGATATACATCATGTGCCCCGCGGCGTACTGGCCAGTCGTAATGCGGTCGGCAAGCGCCGGATTCAGACCCAGATGGCTCAGCGTATAGACCGTGGCAAAGTACGGCGTCGCGAGATCGTAATAGCCCGAGGCCACGAAGAGTCGCATGTGCGGGTTCCGGACGAACGCGCGGCGCAGCGCTTCGGATGTGTCGACGAATCCGTTGTCGCGGTTCCATGTCCATTGCGTGAAGCCGCCGCCGAGGATGTGATACGGCTCGTCCGAGCTGAAACCCAGCGCCCCGCTGACGTAATGCTGGAATGCCGCCGTGAACGGGGGCCGAATCGCCGCAAGGCTCGGATCGAATTCGGGCTCGCTGGTCACCGTCAGCTCGTCGAATCCGGTGAAGCGGCTGTCGAGCCGTCCCACGGTGCGCCCGTCGCGGCGCAGCAGTTCCTTGCAGAACCGCTGAATCTCGATGCGCAGGTTGCTCTGCTCGACATACTCGATCGAGAGCCCGGTCAGCCGCGCCACGTCGCGGGCCACGGCCTGCCGCCGCTCCGCCGGCAATGCCGCGCCATATGCAAGCGCTTCCACATATGGCCCGTTGGCGAAGGCTTCGGCCTCTTTCAGCGTGCTGCTCAAGTCGCGCTGCAGCTCGGGCGCCAGTCGCTTGTGGTACCAGGCCGTCGCCGTGTACGTGGGGAGAAACAACGCATAGGGCAGGTCGTTCCCCTTGCTGAACTCCGCCGTCTGAAAATTGAGGATCGACGAGACGAGGACGATCCCGTTGAACGCGATGCCGCGGTCGATGAGGAACCCCGCGAGCCCGGCCGCGCGGGTCGTCCCGTAGCTTTCTCCCACCAGAAAAAGAGGCGATGCCCAACGGCGGTATCGTGTGAGATACAGGCGAATAAATTCGCCGACTGACTGGATATCGCCATCGAGACTCCAGAATTTCGAGCCCAGTTCGGGCTTCGCCGCCCGGCTGTAACCGGTGCCCACGGGATCGATGAAGACAAGATCGGTACGATCGAGCCACGTCTGGTCGTTGTCGATAAGCTCGTACGGCGCCGCCGGCATGCCGCCATCTGCGAGCATCTTGACGCGTTTGGGACCGAGCGCTCCCAGGTGCAGCCACACCGACGATGAGCCCGGCCCTCCGTTGAACGAGAACATCAAGGGGCGGCGCGTTACATCGCTCACCTCGTCGAGCGTGTATGCCATGAAGAACAGGCGTGCCTCGACCTCGTTCGTTTGGGATTTGATTGGCAGAAATCCCGTGGTGGCCGTGTACTTGCGGGTCCGATTCCCCACGCGCACTTCGTGATGCGTGACGACGGGCGGTTCGTCTGCCTTCGCGGCCGAAGGAGTCGGCCGCTCAGTGGCGACCGCCGAAGGCCGGTCCTGTGCGGCGACGCCAGCAACCAGTACGGTCGTCCACGCTACGATCGCAACGATTCGCCTCACCATTCCCACCAACGGCTCCTTCACGTGATCGTCAAGCTGACGCGCCACCGGCATATCCACAGATTTCAGGATTACGGGATTCAGGCCAACCCTGATTCGCGAGAGCGGGCGGATCGCCTTCCGCTCGTACGTTGATCAAACCCGTAGAATCGGTGAGATCTGTGAAATCTGTGGATAGCCTTTTCGCATTCGTCGCTGTAATCCAGTCGAATCGAGTCCCGCGTAATCGTCATCGCCGCGAGGACTCTTCGCCGCCGGTCATCTCATCGGCCAGTGCACCCGCATCATAGACCGTCCTGAGCGCCGCGAGCATCGCGCGCGCATCGAGACTGATTGTGCGGTTCCGCGTGGCGTCGTAGACGAAGTAGGCCGACAACGAGTGGATGTTGCCGTCGAAGACCAGGCCCACGAGCTCGCCGGCGCGATTGACGACGGGCGAGCCGCTGTTGCCCGCGACGATGTCGAGCGTCGTGATGAAATTGAAGGGCAGCTTCGGATCCAGCCGACTGCGGCGGTCGCGCCACCGCGCAGGCAGCACGTACGGCGAGCGCTCCCGTCGAATCTGTGCCCGCGCGAACAAGCCATCGAGCCGTGTAAACGGCGCCACCACTTCCCCGTCGTCCTCATATCCCTTGACGGTGCCAAACGACAGCCGCAACGACGCTGTCGCGTCCGGGTACACGTCGGTCCCGCCGGAGGCGAACATTGCCTGCGCAATCTGTGCGTACGCAGGACGTTCAACCCCGAGAATCGTGTCCTCGTACCGCTGCCGCACCGCCCGGGCGGCGGGATCGACCGCGCGGGCCAGCTGCACCATCGAGTCGGACGAGCGCGCCATCTCCGCGGCGCCCCCTGCGACCAGCGCCCGTCGAACGGCGACGTCGGCGAGACGGGTGTTCCGGACCAGGGCCTCCGCGCGCGCCTGCGGCTCCTGACCCGCGAGTGCCACCATCACCGCGGGATGTGACGGCCCGAGCCTGTCGCGCGCGAATGTGAGGCCATCGGCCAACCGGGCAATCTCGGCGGCTGGATAGATCGGCGCCGACGAGTACAGCTTTCGCTCGAGCGTCGGCAGTCGTGCGTCGGAGTACTCGACCAGTCGCTCACCGTCGGGCCGCTCCCTCTCGACAACGAGGCGCACCATCATCCGGGCGTACGAGAACAAATACGACGAGAACCCGGCGCCGCCTTCAATGATCATCTGCTCGGGCAGAAAGGTCCCAAAGACGGTCCGCGTCTGCTCCACGACGTCCCAGGCGCCGCCATAGCGCGCTTTGAGCGCCGGGTCGCGGTCCACAGCCTCCCGAAGCCCATGCTCCGCCGACGTCTTGCGCGCCATGATCGCGGGGTCGCGTAAGCCTGCTAGTTGGCCCTGGTACGACTTGAGACTGTTTTCAACCTCGAAGATCTCCTCCTGCACTTGCCGGCGCTCTTCGGCTCCCCGATCGGCATAGCGCGACAGCGCCTGGTGGCGACGGTCCAGCCACGCCAGTGAGAATGGAATGCCGGTGTTGCGGAGGTATTCGAGGTGGGCCAGGGTCGTCAGGCGCTGCGACCCGCCAGGATAGCCGGCGGCGAAGACCAGGTCGCCTGACTCGATGCCGCTGGTCGCCCATCGCAGATGATCGGTCGTGCGCGCGGGCCGCCCATTCTCATAGATACGGAACATCGTGAGGTCGAGGCAGTACCGCGGGAACGTGAAGTTGTCGAGGTCGCCGCCGAAGAACGCGATGTCGAACTCCGGCGCAAAGACCAGCCGCACGTCGGTGTAACGTTTGTATCGGTACAGGTGAAAGAGTGCGCCCTGATAGAGCGCGACGACCTCGCCCTTGACGTGGAGGCGGTCCGTGGCCTCGTGCTCTACGGCCGCAATGGCTGCTCGGCGCGCCTGGTAGGCCTCGGAGACGCTCATCGCGGGCCGGACGGCTCCGGTGATCCGCGAGGTCACGTCCTCGATCCGTTCGAGGACGAGCAGCTCGAGATCGGGCGCCTGCAACTCGTCCGCGCGGGCCCTGGCCACGAACCCGTCTCCCACCAGATTCCGCGTGTCCGACGACAGGGTGGTCAGCGTCGAGAGCGCAACGTGATGATTCGTAATGACGAGGCCGTCAGGCGACACGATCGCGCCGGAGCCTCCAGGAAACTTGACGACCGACCGCTGCAGATGGGACAGCCAGCCGTCATCGAGGGTGGCGCCATACGTCTGCCGAATCCGCTGATGCGGTACGGCGGTGAACGGCCAGAAGCCTTCGTCTGCCCGCGCGGCGACCGCGTGGCCGGCGAGCGCGACGAGCACGACCATGATTCGTACGAGCCCGAACCGCCACATGCGTGTGCTGGAACCTCTCGAGACACTGTAGGGAGCGCCTTTCGGCGCGTCAAGCGTGCCCACCATCTCCGGCATCGCGTGGACGAGGACAGCGCGGCACTGTCGCCTTCGTGATACAACCATCACGATCGGAGTGTTGCCGTGAGTAAACCCCTTCGCTGGCTCCTGCCGGCGGTGTTCTTCCTGCTGTTTGTCGGTCTTCCGAGTGTCGCGGGCGTCTATACGGACTGGCTCTGGTTCGGCGAGACCGGCTACAGGCCTGTGTTCGTCACCGAGTTCACGACCCGAGGGTGGCTGTGGGCGGCGGGGCTGCTGGTCGCGTTTGCGACGCTTGCCCTGAATCTGCGACACGCGCTCGCCGGCATTCCTCCATCGCCCGTGCTGTGGGTGGGCCAACCAGCGGTCCCCGTTACGCTACCAGGGCGGCCGCAGCTCTTACGGCTGGTCTTCGTCGTGTCGGCGATCGCCGCGGTGCCGTTGGCGTTTCAGGCGGCCGGCCAGTGGCTGCCGCTCCAGATGTGGCTGAACGCGGTGCCCTTCGACCAGCGCGATCCGATTCTGGGCCACGACATCGCGTTCTACATCTTCACCCTGCCGGTTGCCGGCAAGCTGGGCACGTGGCTCCTGCTCCTTCTCGTGCTTTCGGCGATTGGCAGCCTTGCCGTCTACATCCTGGGCGGGCGGGTTGGGATGACGCCGCACGACGGGCTGAGCATCGCGCCGCACGTACGGCGCCATCTCGCCGTCCTCGCGAGCTTCACATTTCTGGTGCTCGCCTTCGAAGCATGGCTCTCTCCCCCGCGGCAACTCGTTTCCGGCGGGCCGCTCATCTTCGGCGCGTCGTGCGCGGACATCGTGATTCGCATTCCGGCCGCGCGGGTCCTCATGGTCGTCTGCCTGCTGGGCATCGTCGCCGCGATCGCCTCGGCACGGGGGTCGCTGACGCCGCTCGTGGGTGCCATCGGGCTGTACCTTCTGACGGCGATCGGCGGCGAGTTCGTGGCCTCGCAGTACCAGCGCTTTGGCGTCGGGCCCAATGAACAGGCCCGAGAGACGCCCTATATGTCGCACAACATCGCCGCCACCCGGGCGGCGTTCGCCCTCGGACGTGTGGCGGAACGCGAACTCACGGGCGACGCCACGCTCGATGCCAATGACATCAGGCGGAACCTGCCCACGCTCACGAACGTGCGGCTGTGGGATCACCGTCCGCTGCTGGATACGTTTTCACAACTGCAGGAGATCCGCCCCTACTATGACTTCGTCGCCGTCGATAACGACCGGTATATGGTCAACGGCGAGTATCGCCAGGTCATGTTGTCGGCGCGCGAATTGAACTCCGAGGCACTGTCGAACCGCACCTGGATCAACGAGCACCTGACCTTCACGCACGGGTTCGGCCTCACGCTGGGCCCCGTCAATCAGGTGACCTCCGAGGGATTGCCCGTGCTCTTCGTGAAGGACCTGCCGCCCGTGTCGACGGCCGATCTGAAGGTCGACGAGCCGCGCCTGTACTACGGCGAGCTGTCGGGCGAGTACGTCTTCGTGGGCACGCGCGCGGTCGAGTTCGACTACCCTCGCGGAGACGACAACGTCGTCTCGCGCTATCAGGGACGCGGAGGCATCCCCGTCGACTCGTTCTGGAGAAAGCTTCTGTTCGCCCTCCGATTCCGATCGCAGCAGATCCTTTTCAGCAACGATCTCGGGCCCGAGACCAAAATCCTGTTCCGTCGGCAGGTGGATGAGCGCATGGCACGCATCGCGCCATTCCTGCGGTACGAAGGCGATCCATATCTGGTGGCGGTCGACGGGCGGCTCTACTGGATCGAGGACGCCTACACGACCTCCGGCAGCTATCCGTATTCGACGCCCGTCTCGAGCGATGTGAACTACATTCGGAATTCCGTGAAAGTGGTGGTCGACGCCTATCACGGAAGCGTGACCTTCTACCAGGCGGATGCCCAGGACCCGATCGCACGCACCCTGGGAGGCGTGTTTCCGGATCTGTTCAAGCCGATCGACGCGATGCCGGCTGGACTGCGCGCCCACGTACGCTATCCACATCAGCTTTTCTCGATGCAGACCGCCGTCTACGCCACGTACCACATGACGAACCCGGCGGCGTTCTACAACAAGGAAGATCAGTGGCAGCTGCCGGCGATCGATCGCGGCACGGAAGCCGAGCCGATGGAGCCGTACTACACGATCATGAAGCTGCCGGGAGAGGCGCAGGCTGAATTCATCCAGATGGTGCCGCTCACGCCTCGAAGAAAAGACAACCTGGCGGCATGGATGGTGGCGCGCAGCGACGCGCCCAACTACGGGCAGCTCATGGTGTTCCGGTTCCCGAAGCAGAAGGTCGTCTTCGGCCCGCGGCAGGTCGTCGCGAGAATCAATCAGGACCAGGAGATCTCGCCGCAGATCACGCTCTGGAACCAGCAGGGTTCTGAGGTGATTCAGGGCACGCTGCTGGTGATTCCCATCGAAGAATCACTGCTCTATATCCGTCCGCTCTATTTGCGGGCGCAAGGCGGGCGCATCCCCGAACTGAAGCGCGTGATCGTCGCTTACCAAGGCACGATCGTGATGGAGCCCACGCTCGAGCACGCGCTGGTGCGACTCTTTGGTCCGTATGCGCCAGGGGCTCCAGCCGTCACACCGACCACCGGGGCATCGCCGCAGGGTGAAGGTGCGCAAGCGGCCGCCGCCGCTGCTCCAGCTCCAGCGGGTGGCAATGCGCTCGCCGAGGCCGTGAGCGAGGCGCGGGATCACTACGAGCGGGCCGTCGCCGCGCAGCGCGCAGGCGACTGGGCGAAATATGGCGAGGAGCTCAGAATGCTGGGGGAGGCGCTGGGACGCGTGTCAGCGAACGCGCCGAAGCGCTGAGGGCGCGGCTTCGCGAACCGAGATGGGGTCAGACGCTGTTAAGGCGTCGAAGGACCTTAACAGCGTCTGACCCCATTGAGTGGCGGGGGCTCAGACTGCGACCGGAACCGGCTTTTCCCAGGGAAGGCCGGCCTTGCCGAAGTGCCCGTAATTCGTGGTCTGGCGATACAACGGGCGAAGCAGATCCAGCTCTTTGATGATGTTTGCGGGGCGGAAGTCGAACTGCTCTTCCACGAACCGCTCGGCCGCCTGCGCGTCGCCGGTTCCGAAGGTATCCACCTTGATCGACATCGGCTTGGCGCGGCCAATCGCATAGGACACCTGCACTTCGGCGCGCTCGGCGAGGCCCGCTTGCACAATTCTGCGCGCCACATACCGGCAATAATAAGCGCCGCTCCGATCGACTTTCGACGGATCCTTCCCGCTGAACGCACCGCCGCCGTGACGTCCTGCGCCGCCATACGAATCGACGATGATCTTCCGGCCGGTGACGCCGCAGTCGGCCGACGGGCCGCCGAGCGCAAAGCTGCCGCTCGGGTTGACGATGATCTCGGCGTCGGCCGAATACCAGTCGCCAAGGGCGCGCGGTGCGAGGACCTTTTCGACGTAATCGCGAATGTCCGGCTGACTGATGTTCGGGGCGTGCTGGGTAGAGATGAGGACGCTCGAAACGCGGAGCGGAGTGTTGCCCTCGTAGACGACGGAAACCTGTGACTTGGCATCGGGCCGGAGCCAGTTGAACGATCCGCTGCGGCGATCGTCGGCGAGCCCTTTGGTGAGCCGGTGGGCCAGCAGAAGCGGCAGCGGCATGAGCTCCGGGCTTTCAGCTGTGGCATAACCGAACATGATGCCCTGATCGCCGGCGCCCTGCTCTTTCTGATCGTCGGTGGCCTTCACGACGCCTGCGTTGATCTCGCCCGACTGCTGCGAGATGAGCACCTTCACGCGCACGCCGTCCGCGTTGAATGGTTCGTTGGTGTCGGTGTAGCCGATCTCACGGATCGCCCGTCGCGCGATCGCCTCGTAGTCGACCTTTGCGTTGGTCGAGATCTCGCCAGCCAGCACGACATGGCTGTCTTTGCAGAGCACCTCGCACGCGACGTGGCTGTGGGGGTCCTGCTCCAGGCACGCATCGAGGATGGAATCCGCGATGTAGTCGCACACCTTGTCCGGATGGCCTTCCGACACCGACTCGGACGTGAACGTGTAGGTCTGTTCGCTCATGTTGATGGCTCTCACTTCTCCTAGGTACCAATTCCCCTACAAACGACAAAAGGCCCGCCGACTGTTCGTCGCGAGCCTCTTAACAAGCGCGACTTAGATGGTGTTGCCGGCTTGCGCCGGACACGCGCGGCCCATCAAGTCGGGGAAATCGCCACGCTTTCTGACTATCGTCGAACCCGGAGCCCATGTCAAGAGCCGAGGCCACGAAACCGCTCTCCGCCACGGACACGCGCCGACAAACAGATCCCACCACGGATACACACGGATAGGAGCCGCCACGGACGGATACGGACACACACCGACAACAGATGCCGCCCGGACGCCCTGTGGCGGCGGGGCTTCAGCCCCGCGTGCGACGCGGCCCTGAAGAGCCGCCTCCACGGGGACTCAACCGCACGGGCAGCCTGTCGCTCGTGCGAGTCGTGGCATAGACTTGGCCGCCATGCCCCGGTTCAAGCTGCTGATCGAATACGCCGGCACCCGATACAGCGGCTGGCAGATTCAGAAAAACGCCCGAACGGTCCAGGGGGCCCTTGGCGAGGCCGTCGTCGAGGCCACGGGCGAACGGACTTTCGAGCTCTACGGTGCCGGACGAACCGACGCAGGCGTGCACGCGCTCGGCCAGGTCGCGCACCTCGACGTGCACACGGGGCTTCCTCCGGAGAGCTTGCGGCGGCGGTTGAACGAGGCACTCCCGGCCGATATCAACGTGCTCTCCGTCGACAAGGCGCTCCATCGCTTTCACGCGCGGCATGATGCGATGGCCCGCGCTTACGTGTACGTAATCGCGCAGCGCCGGACCGCGTTCGCAAAGCCGTATGTGTGGTGGGTGAAGGAATCGCTCGATCTTCAGACGATGCGGGCGGCGGCCGCCGCCTTCACTGGCAGAAACGACTTCCAGGGATTCACAGACGACGATCCCGACGAGAAATCAACCGTCGTCGAGATCGCGCTCGTCGCGGTGGAAGCCCACGAGGCCGCGATCCACGTGACCGTCGAAGGCTCCCACTTCCTATGGAAGATGGTGCGTCGCATGGTGGGCGTCCTCGTCGCCGTCGGGCGCGGCGAGCTCGAGACGGGCGACGTGCCGCGACTCCTTCGCGCACCGGGCGGCATTCCTGCCAAGCTCACCGCGCCGCCCTCGGGACTGTTCCTCGCGCGCGTCACTTACCCAGGCGACGCGTCCGGTCCCATCCCGCGCCCGCCGCTCACGTTGACGGCCTGAGCTGCGTTCGGATCACGTCACGCGGACCTGAGAATCCGCGCTACCTATGAATCATCGCATCAGGCGGGCCTCAACCGCCGCCGCCAAGGCCACATCCGCCTCGCCATGGCGGCGCTCTCCAATCTGCTGCCGCCACATCGCGTAGTACAGTCCCTTCCGCTCGAGCAGGTCCTCGTGGCCACCCCGCTCGACGATCTGCCCGCGTTCGAGAACGTAGATCCGATCGGCGTGGAGGATCGTAGAGAGGCGATGCGCGATGAGAATCGTGATCGCGTCCTCGGCGCGATTCACGTTGCGGATCGTCCGGCTGATTTCTTCCTCCGTGATCGAATCGAGCGACGACGTGGCCTCGTCAAAGACGAGCAGGTACGGACGCCGGAGGAGTGCCCGCGCGATCGACAACCGCTGGCGCTCCCCGCCCGAGACTTTCACGCCGCCCTCGCCGATTCGCGTGTCGAGTCCCTTGTTGGCGCGCGCCAGGAGGCTGTCGCACGCGGCCGCGTGGAGCGCGTCCAGGCACTCGGCATCGGTCGCGTCGGGCTGCACGAATTGCAGGTTCTCGCGGATCGTGCCGGAAAACAACTGCGTCTCCTGGGTGACGAAGCCGATGCGCTTGCGCAGCCCGTCGAGGTCCACCGTGTCGTGCGGGTGGCCGTCGTAGAGGATCTCTCCAGTGGCCGGACGATAGAGACCCACGAGCAGCTTCACGAGTGTGCTCTTGCCAGCGCCAGACGGTCCGACGAAGGCAATCGTCTCACCGCGCCTCACATCGAAGGTCACGCCTGTCAGCGCCGGCACGCGGGCCGTCAGGTGCGTGAACCCAACGCCACGAAACGCCAGGTTTTGCAGGTCCCCGATGGGCACCGGATTTTGGGGCCGCGGCTCGAACGGGATGTCGAGAATCGTCTGGAAACGCGCGAGCGACGCCTCGGCTTCGCGGTAGACGTTGATCACGTTGCCCAGTTCCTGCAGCGGCCCGAAGATGAAGAACGAATAAATGAACAACGAGAAGAACTGGCCGACGGTAATCGCCTGCACGTAGATGAGGTAAAGCATCAGAAAGAGAATCGCGGTCCTCAGGGCATTTACCGCGGTCCCTTGCACGAAGCTCAGGCTGCGCAGGTAGCGCACCTTCTTCAGCTCGAGCGCAAGAATCCGATCGGTGGTGTTGTTGAGGCGCGTCACCTCCTGCTGCGCCAGGCCGAGGCTCTTCACGAGCTCGATGTTCCGCAGCGACTCGGTCGTCGAACCGGCAAGCGCCGTGGTTTCGCCGACGATTTCCGTCTGAATGCGCTTGATGCGCCGGCTGAGCACCGAGCTCAGAATGCCGAGCAGCGGCACCGTCGACAGATAGACCGGCGCAATCACCCAGTGCACGCTGAGCGCGTACACCATGACGAACACAATGCCCACCAGCGTCGTGAACAGCAGGTTGATGGATTGCGAGATGAGCTTCTCGACATCGTTCCTGACCTTCTGCAGGATCCCCAGGGTCTCGCCGCTTCGTTGATCCTCGAAGACTTGGTACGGCAGGGCCAGTGAATGTCGAATGCCGTCGGCGTAGATCTGTGCGCCGATGCGCTGCGTGATGACGTTGATGAAATAGTCCTGAAAGTTCTTCGCGACCCGGGAAATGAAGGCCACCGAGACGGCGGCGCCGAGCAGCAGGCTGACGCCGCGAACGAACTGCCCCGTCGTGTACTCCTGATATCTGGTGGCGTACTCGTCGATCACATACCGGAAGATCAGCGGATCGAGCAGCGAGAAGACCTGGTTGATCGCTGCCAGCGCAAGGGCAAACGTGACCAGCCCCTTGTACTGGCGAAGGTACGATCGTAGCAGTGCCATTGAGCCCGTCATATTCCGTTCACCAGCCTCCTGAGCAGCCGGGACGCCCTCGTCCTCGCGCCTCGCGCGAAACCCGATGCGCAAGCCTGCCTGCTATGATCGCGCCTGATGCCGTCCAGATCCTACGACGCCGCGGTGGTCGGCCTCGGTGCGATGGGCGCCGCCACGGCGTGGCAACTGGCTCGCCGGGGCCTGACGGTCGTGGGGTTCGATACGTTCCATCCCCCCCACGAGATGGGCTCGAGCCATGGCCGCTCCCGGATCATCCGCGAGGCGTACTTCGAGCATCCTCAATACGTCCCGCTCGTGCAGCGGGCTTACGAGCTCTGGGCACAGCTCGAAGACGCGCAGCGCGTGCGCCTTTTTCACGCAAGCGGCGGGCTGATGATCGGCGACCCTGCAGGGCCGCTTGTCGCTGGCGCTCGCGAGAGCGCGCGCCAGCACGGTCTGCCCGTCCAGGAGTGGTCGTCGGCCGAGATCAGCACGCGCGTCCCCGCGATACGTCCAGGCGCCGGCATGGTGGGACTCTTCGAGGCCCGGGCGGGCGTTCTCACTCCCGAGCGCGCCGTCACCGCGATGCTCGACGACGCGGTGGCGCATGGCGCGGACCTTCATTTTGCGACGCCGGTTGCCCGTGTCGACGCCGGCGGCGGTGCCGTTCGCATCGACGCCGCCGGCGAGACTGTGGCGGCCGGCTTCGCGGTGTGCGCGGCCGGAGGCTGGCTGGCCTCGCTCGTGCCGGAGCTGCACCTGCCGCTGACGGTCGAGCGGGCCGTCCAATACTGGTTCGAGCGTGCGCCCGACGACCGTTTCAGTCCGGCGAAGTTCCCTGTCTTCATTCTCGAGACCGCCGACGACCGGCTGCTGTACGGGCTGCCCGATCAGGGCCACGGCCTGAAGCTGGCCGAGCACCACGGGGGCCGTGTGTCGCTGCGCGACGACGTGGATCGGCGGGTGAAAGAAGAGGAACGACATCGATTCCGAGAGCTCGTCACCCCGTACTTCACGTCGTTGACGCCTGGTCCCGTCGACGCGTCGGTGTGCACGTACACGAATACTCCGGACGGTCACTTTCTGCTCGATCGGCACCCGGGCCATCACGAGGTCTATCTGCTCAGCGCCTGTTCTGGACATGGTTTCAAGTTCGCACCCGCCATCGGCGAGCTCGTCGCCGACGATCTCGTTGGCACGCCGACCCGCATTGACATGGAGCGCTTCCGGCTCGCGCGCTTCATCGGCTGACGCGCCTATCCTCGACCGCGCCCGTCCGCCTATCATTGTCGGCGCATATGGGACAACGACTCGTCGTCAAATTCGGGGGCACGTCGGTCGGCAGCGCCTCGGCGATCTCCCAGGCGGCCGACATCGTCTGCTCACTTCTGTCGGAGGGCCATCAGGTTGCGGTGGTCACGTCTGCCATGAGCGGCGTGACCGACGCGCTCCTGAGCGGCGCCTTGGCGGCAGTGAATGGGCAGCGCCAGACCGTGCGGGACGTGGCCTCCGTGCTCGGCGCCAGGCACGAAACGACTGCCGAGGCGCTGGAGCTATCGGCGGAGGAACGACGTTCGGTCGTCGGGGAGATCCGCGCACGGCTCGGCGAGTTCACGCTGCTCTGCGACGCGCTGGGCGTCCTCGGCGAGGCGTCGCCCCGAGCCCTGGACGCGGTCTCGTCGCTCGGCGAGCGCATGAGCATCCATCTCGTGGCAGCTGCCCTGCGCCACCGCGGGCGGGAGGCATCGCCCATCGATGCCGCGACGATCGTGCGCACCGACAACACGTTCCAGGCCGCGGTGCCGGTGATGGACGTCACCGCGCGGCAGGCACAGGCCCTTCTTGTTCCACTGCTCGAATCCGGCGCCGTGCCCGTCGTCACCGGCTTCATCGGCGCGACCGCCGAGGGAGTGGTAACGACGCTGGGACGGGGTGGAAGCGACTATTCGGGAGCGATCCTCGGCGCAGCGCTCGACGCCCACGAGGTGTGGATTTACACGGACGTCGACGGGGTGATGACGGCCGATCCCCGGGTCGTCACCGGTGTGCGCACGCTCGACACGCTGTCCTATCGCGAGATGTCGGAGCTGGCGTACTTCGGCGCGAAGGTCCTGCACCCGAAGACGGTGCTCCCGGCGCTCGAACGCGGAATTCCGATCAGGATTCGCAACACCTTCAATCCGTCACATCCGGGGACGCTCGTTGTCGGCAAGCAGGAGGAGGGCGACCGCCTCCTGAAGGGAGTTACCGCCATCCGCGCGCAGAGCCTGGTGACAATCGAGGGCCGCGGAATGCTCGGCGTGCCTGGCATCGCCGCCCGCGCCTTTGGATCCGTGGCCCGGACCGGCACGAGTGTCTCGATGATCTCTCAAGCCTCGTCTGAACAAAGCATCTGTTTTCTCGTCTCCGCGCACGCCGCGGCCACGGTGGTGGATGCATTGGCGCACGAATTCCGCCTCCAACTGGATCGCCACGATATCGAGCGCATCTGGAGCCTCGATGACGTCGTCATCGTGACCGTGGTGGGCGGAGCGATTCGTCAGACGCCGGGCGTTGCGGGGCGCGTCTTTGGCGCCGTCGGCACGGCGGCCATCAACGTGATTGCGATTGCTATGGGGTCGTCAGAATGCAGCATCAGCCTCGTCGTCGACTCGGCGGACGCGGATCGCGCGGTGCGGTGCCTGCATGATTTGATTGGGGCGTGACTGGTGCACTAAGCACTAAGCACTAAGCACCTTTGGACACGTCGATTCCTGAATACTCTTCCTGGAGCACGTTTCCCTTGTATTCCATCTCGTCGTGGATGCCGATCTTCGACGTGTAGTACCCGCGGATCGTCTGCCGCTTCAGCTCGACGAAGAACTTTCCTTCGACGGTTTCGGGCTTCTCTTCCTCGGCCGCGACTTTCGTGACGAGCGCTTCCCGGTCGGCGGGCGACAGCGTCATGAAGGCGCCGCCCTTGGTCTCGCGCGCCAGCTCGTCGATTCGGGCGAGGCCGGCGACGAAGCGCTGCTTGCGCTCCGGCTCGATGGCCGCGGCGAGCCGCCTATCGATGTAAGCGGCCACGCGGGCGGCGCGGGCACCGGCCGAATGCTCGTCGGCGGGAATGATCATCTCGGCGAGCTCGTCGACGAGGGTGTACTGGTGCCGAGTGAAGAACAGCGGCCCGTTTGCGGGCGGGGCCACCGCGGCGATCAGGTGTTCGCCGGACGCGAGCGGGGCGGCCGCGGCGACGGTCGCCGCCGCCTTGAGCAGATCTCGTCGGCTGAGATCGTTCGATCGCGACTCCATCTAGAGCGCTCCCTTCTTCAACTCGCTGGCCAGGTACTCGCAGGATCGCCACGCAAGCGCCATGATCGTCCATGTCGGGTTCTGGCACGACGCGCTGACGTGGCTGCTGCCGTCCACGACGAACAGGTTCTTCACGTCGTGCGCCTGCTGGAACTGGTTCAGGACCGATGTCTTCGGATCGGTGCCCATGCGTGACGTGCCCAGTTCGTGGATGGACCACCCTTCCGTGAGGAGTGTCTTGCCGACGTCGACCACCTCGATGCCCGCGGTCTCGAACATCTCCTGGGCGGCCTGCGCCATGTCGGCGGCCATCTTCCGTTCGTTGTCGCCGAAGCGGTAATCGAACTTCAGCACGGGAATGCCCCACCGATCCTTCACCACCGTGTCCAGGCTGACGCTGTTCTCGTAGCGCGGCAGTACTTCGCCGAATCCTCCCATGTCGATGAAGGCGCCCGCGTAGTCGCGCACGTGCTTTTTCCACGTCTTGCCAAAGCCTGGCGCGGAGGCCGCGTCGCCCGGCATCATGCCCATGCCGCTCCCGCCTTCGAAGCCGTAGCCGCGGATGAAGTCGGGATGTTTGTCTGTGAGGTTCCTGAATCGCGGCACGTAGAAACCGCCTGGACGCCCATCGTCGAGCGTTCGCGGCGCGCCGATGCGTTCCTTGACGAGGCCGGTGATGCGAGGCCCCATCAGGTGCTCGCAGAAGTGATGCCCCACGACGCCGCTCGAGTTGGCGATGCCGTTCGGATGCTGCGGCGACTTCGACAGGAGCAGCAGGCGCGTCGACTCGAGCGTCGACGCGGCGATCACGACCACGCGCGCCTTGACCGCGTACGACTTGCCGGTCACCGTGTCGATGAACCCGACGCCGCGTGCCTTTCCAGTCGCGGGATCGACCTGCACGTCGTGCGCGGTCGCATTCGTCCGGATGGTGAGCCGGCCCGTGTCGCGCGCCGGGTAGATCAGTCCGGTCGGCGAGTCGAAGGCCGCATGGATGTCGCAACCGCCTGCGCGCCGGCTGCACGCGCCGCGGCCATAGCACTTGCTGCGGTATTTATTGTGGAGCAGGCCGTCTGTCGTGACGCCGGCGCGATACGGTGTGGCGGTGCGACCCATTTTCTGCAGCGCGGTTCGCAGCTTCACTTCCGCCGGGTTCAGCTTGAACGGCCGCTGGAACTTGCCGTCGGGCATCTGGGGCAGGTTCTCCTTGACGCCCGAGATCCCCAACAGGAGATCGACCTTGTCATAGTAGGGCGAAATGTCGGCGTAGCTGATTGGCCAGTCCTCGCCGTACCCGTCGTGCGACTTGCCCTTGAAGTCGTAGTCCGACAGCCTGAGCGCCAGGCGTCCCCAGATGTTCGTCTTCCCGCCCAGACATCGAGCGCGCACCCACGCGTAGTTGGTGCCGGTATACGGATGGTCCTTCTCGTTGACGACGATCGACGTGCTGTAGTCCGAGCCGGTCCAGCCCTGCACATACGAGAAGACCTTCTCGGCTGGCGAGTCCTTCGTGGCGTACGGTGGGGTGCGGACGTTGTATTCGTTCAGCGTGAGCGCATGATACTTCGCCGGCATGTCGCCGCGGCGCGGGTGATCGTACGGCCACTCCATCGATTTGAGGACGGTAGTCGTGTCAATCCGCTTGCCTGCCTCGAGAAGGAGCACGTTGAGCCCTTCGGCGGTCAGGACGTGTGCGGCCATCCCGCCAGCCGCGCCCGATCCGACAATCACGGCGTCGTAGGTCTTTCGCAGGTCGGCTTCCGGTTCACTCGACGACTGAACGGCAAGAAGGCGCATCTCGTGAGTCTACGCCAAAATTACAGGGCTTTACCGCAGCGCGGCGCGTCTGCTAGCGTGAACGTCACCGCCCATGGCGCCGCCTCTCGAGTTTTCCATTCCCATCGGCCGCCTCGGCAGCGTTACGGCCCGCCACTTCGCCACCGCGTCCGTGGACGCGCCGCTCCTGATTGTCGCGCACGGCGCCGGCGCCGATCAGCGCCACCGTTTCATGGTGACGGTGGCATCGGGCCTTGCGGCTCAGGATGTCCACGTCGTGACGTTCAATTTTCTCTATAGCGAGCGGCGAGGGCGATCGCCGGATCGAGCACCGGTTATCGAAGACACCTGGCGTGCCGTGGTCGATGCGATTCATGATCGCCTGCACCACGGGACCCTCGTCGTCGGCGGCAAGTCGATGGGCGGCCGCATCGCGTCTCAAGTGTTGGCGGACGCACCGGGGACGGCCGGATGGTCGCGAGTGGCAGGCCTGGTCCTGCTTGGCTATCCGCTGCATCCACCGGGAAAGCCCGAGGCGCCACGCACGGCGCACCTTCCCGCAATCCGCGTTCCGGTGCTGCTCGTGCAGGGCACGCGCGACAGCTTTGGCACGCGCGCCGAGATCGAGCCGGTGTTCAGGGCGATGCCGGCCGCCGTCGATTTCGAATTCGTCGACGGCGGCGACCACGGCTTTGCCGTGCCGAAATCATCAGGCCGGACCGAGCGCGACGTCCTCGACGGCGTCATCGCGCGCGTGGCGTCGTGGATCCGCAGTCTAGACTGAGGAAAACTGAAGAAAAGAAATCAAACCACAGATTACAGATCACACAGATTCGAAGAAAGCACGGTGCGTGGGCAGGCTTGGAAGTCGGAGCTCGCGGCGCGCCCTCAGCATCTGTGGAATCCGTGTAATCCCTGAATCTGTGGATCTATGCCCGTCGCCTAACTACTCGGGCTATCGATCTCAACTCCACAGCCGATCGTTGCTTCGTTCTTTGTCCCACTGCGGCGTAGGATCGAAGTAGCCGGAGCCCGGACGCAAGTGCGCCTTGATCACGGCTTCGTTGGGCTCGACGCCGAGGCCAGGGCTGTCGGGCACTGGTGCGAAGCCTTTCTGGACGAGCGGCTTGCCATCGACCTTGGTGACGAGTGTCTCCCACCAGGGCACGTCGATCGAGTGGTGCTCGAGCGCGATGAAGTTCTCGGTCGCCGCCGCGCAGTGTACGTTTGCCATGTAGGAGAACGGCGATCCGGCAAAATGCATGGCCATCGCGACGCCGTGCTCCATCGCGTAGTCGCCAATCTTCTTGGTCTCGATGAGTCCGCCGCTGCTCGCCAGGTCGGGGTGAATCATGTCGACAGCCCCCATGTCGATCAGCTTGATGAAATCCTCCTTCAGGTAGATGTCCTCACCCGTCAGGATCGGCACGGTCGTCGAGTCTCTGATCTGCTTCGTCAGCTCGCCGAACTGCCACGGGACCATGTCTTCCATCCATGCGAGATTCCACTTCTCCATCGCACGCGCCAGCTTGATGCAACTGTTGACGCTGATGTGCCCGTAATGATCGGACGACAGCGGCACCTCCATGCCGATGATCTCGCGAAGGGTTCCCACCCAGTCCGACAGGAACGCGACGCCCTTGTCGGTGATCTCGATGCCGGTGAACGGATGCATCACGCGCTGGTTCTGCCGGATGTCCATCCCCACGGGCATCGAGAGCGTGCCTGGCACTTCGCGCAGCAGGCCGATCCCGAAATCCTGCTTCAGATATGTGATGCCTTGATCCATGCGGGCCTTGAGGCGCGCGGCCTGCTCCTTCGGATCGGGATGGACAACCGTATCGGCGTACAGCCGGACGGTATCGCGGAACTTGCCGCCGAGCATCTGCCAGCACGGCACCCCCCACGCCTTGCCGGCCAGGTCCATGCAGGCCATTTCGATTCCGCACACACCGCCAGCCTGTCGGGCAGGCGCGCCGAATTGCTTGATCTTGCGGAAGATCTTGTCGACGTTGCAGGGGTTCTCTCCGAGGATGCGGCTCTTGAGAAACAGCGCGTAGGTCTCGCTGCTGCCGTCGCGCACCTCGCCGTAACCCGAGATGCCCTGGTTGGTGTCGATACGGATGAGCGGCACGGTCATCGGCGTGTCGACGAGAACGGCGACGCGCAGATCGGTAATCTGCAGCGCCGACGGCTCCGAGGCCCGCTTCACGTTCGATTGCACCAGCGCTGAGGCGGCCTCGGCACGCGCCTCGGCCGTGTCCATCATCGTCGCCCCGGCGGCCCCGGCCGCAGCGGCGCCGACCGACTGAAAGAACCTGCGCCTATCGAGCATCTGACGCACTGCGGGCTTCATTGGCAGCATCCTTTCGAAGAGCAGCGACTCGTCATCGTGACAGTCGCAGAAGGGGACCGAAGGCGCTTCCACCAGGGACGAGCCGCCGGGGCGGCGCGTATCATATCAACTGGTCACATCAGGGCGAAAGCCCGCGACCACCACATGTCTTACCCGGCTGGCGAAGCCGCTATCATCAGCCATGCGTCACGTATGGCGATACGCGCTCCTGCTGCTCCTCACGACCATGACCATCTCACTCGAGGCTCAACCGTCGCCCGGCGATCCGGGAAAGCGTCTTCACACGCTGTTTGCGCGCGAGTGGGAGTGGGAGCTCCAGCAGAGCCCGCTCATGGCGTCTGCACTGGGCGATCGCCGCTGGAACGATCGGTGGGACGACGTGAGCCTGGCGGCGCTCGAGAGCCGGCAGGCCCATCGGCAGGCGGTCGTCAGCGAGCTCGGTGCGATCGACCGCGCGCAGCTGTCGCCGGCAGACCAGACCGATTTCGACGTGTTTCGCTATCAGTACCAGATGGCCGTCGAGGGGTACCGGCACCGCTATCAACTGATTCGCACCGACACCTATGCCGGCGTTCAGAACAGCGAACAGGTGGTCGATAACCTCAGGTTCGAGACGCGCAAGGACTACGACGATTGGCTCGCCCGCCTCGACAGCTTCCCCACCTACATCCAGCAAAGCATCGCCCTGATGCGGGTGGGCATGCGCGAGAACGTCGTTCTGCCGAAGGTGATCGTGCGACGTGTGCTCGACCAGGTGGTGGAGCTCTCGCGGCAGCCGCCGAAAGTGAGCGGATTCTACAAACCCTTCTTGCACGTGCCGGACCGGGTCGCGGCGCCGGATGGTGCGCAGCTGCAGCGACAGGGCCTCGAGCGCGTGCGCGCGCGCGTCCAGCCGGCGTTTGCGGCGCTTCGCGACTTCATCGAGCGCGAGTATCTGCCCGCGTCCTATGACCACGTGGGTTGGTGGCAGACGAGCGGCGGCCAAGCCGGCTACGCCTACATGGCGCGCTTCTACACCACGACCGACCTGACGCCCCAGCAAATTCACGAGGTCGGGCTCAAGGAGGTGCAGCGCATTCGGGCCGAGATGGAGCAGATCAAATCGTCGACGGGCTTCGCGGGATCACTCGCCGAGTTCTTCACGTTTCTGCGATCCGATCCGCGCTTCTTCTACAAGACCGGCGCGGAGCTGCTCGAGGCCTATCGCGCGCTCTCCAAGCGCATCGACCCGGAACTGATCAAGGTGATCGGCACGCTGCCTCGCCTGCCTTACGGTGTGCGGCCGATTGCCGACGCCGTGGCGCCGAACACCACGACGGCATACGCCAATCCCGGGGCGCCGGACGGGTCGCGCCCGGCGTATTTTTTCGTGAACCTGTACAAGCCCGAGACGCGGCCGAAGTGGGAGATGCTCGCGCTGACGCTGCACGAGGCCGTCCCGGGACACTGCCTGCAGGCCTCGCTCGCGTTCGAGCTGGGCGACCTGCCGGAGTTCCGCCGCTACGCGAGCTTCACGGCCTACGTCGAGGGCTGGGCGTTGTATTCGGAATCGCTTGGCGAGGACATGGGCCTCTACGACGACGCCTATTCGCGCTTCGGCCGGCTGACGTACGAGATGTGGCGTGCCGTGCGGCTGGTCGTCGATACGGGCATGCACGCCATGCACTGGGATCGCGATCGGGCCATCGCGTACTTCATGGACAACGCCGCGAAGACCGAGCTCGATGTCACCAACGAGATCGACCGCTACATCTCGTGGCCGGGTCAGGCGCTCGCCTACAAAGTCGGCGAGCTCAAGATCAAAGAGCTCCGCGACCGGGCGCGGCAACGGCTCGGCGGGCGCTTCGACGTCCGCGCGTTCAACGACTGCGTGCTGAAGACCGGGCCGGTACCGCTGCAAGTGCTCGACGCGCAGGTGAACGCGTGGATTGCGGCTGGGGGACCGCCGCGCGGGGCGGAGGCACCGCGGGCGCGCCGATCCCGGAGACCGTGAGATCAATCGCGCCCGTGTCGAGCGCCGGTGCCGAACGTGGCTACTTCAGGTGTTTGCTCACCAGCTTGGTCATGTCGAACATGTTGACCGTGGCCTTGCCGCCGAAGATGGGCTTCAACGTGGGATCAGCCTTGATCATCCGCTTGTTCTTGGGGTCCTGCAGCTTGTTCTTCTTGATGTACGCCCAGAGCTTCTTGGTCACCTCGGTGCGCGGAATCGGCTTCGCGCCCACGACCGCCGCGAGCAATTCGCTCGGGGTGACGGGCTTCATGAACGCGGCGTTCGGTTTCCGGGCAGCCTTCTTCGCGGTCTTCTTGGCAGTCTTGGCCATGTGGTCTCCAGGGGTGAAAAGCTTTCAGTAGGCCGGATGATCGACAATTTCGCGCCGATTGTCCACCAGATTCAGGGGCGGAAGAGCGTTGCCGCCCTCTGCGATCCCATTCCGCTCGCCACGAACACCATCTTTCGGTTCGCCGTCAGCGTCCCAATCCAGTCGAATGCGCCGCCGTCGATGAGGGGACTCTCCTCGCTGTTGATGTCGCGACTCGCAATCATGAACCGCAGTCCCTGGTAGTAGGCGTGCTCGAGGATCTGGCGCTCGACCGGGGGCCCGAAGGCGTGTTCCGCGATCCGGTCAGCAAGATGTGCTCGGTCTGCCGTCGCCAGCACCGTGAGGCGGCGATCGGGAAACGCATACCCGTGCCGCTCGAGGCGATCGAGCGCGGCCAGATGCGTCGCGATATGGCGCGACAGCTCGCCGACGACAAACGCCTGGTCTTTCTGCTCGCGTCCCGCGCTGGCGAGGCAGAAGATGCGGAAGTGCTGCGCAAAACCGGCCTGTTTGGGCACGGCCTGGGCCCGTACTGCGCGATGACAGGTCGCCAGGCGCACGACCTGACCCGAGTCCGTCCGCAGCCGCCTGGCGCACTCGAGCGCCAGCACGTTGGTGGGATCGGCCACGACCTCCGTGCCGCGCAGCGACGACACGATCTTGTTCTGGCTCGCCAGCCCGATGACCGAGCAGGCGCCGAGCGGTGCCAGCGGTGAGAGCTCCACCGCCTGGAAGGCCTCGGCCGCCGCCAGCAGGTGCGCGTCGAGCGCAACGAGCGTGCGCTGGTCGATGGGCGCCGGCTGCGTGAACCCATCCCGTTGCCACTGATCCAGCAGGCCCGCAGGCGTTCGCCGGCCGGCACGCGTCGCCGCGACCTCGAGCAGCACGGACCAGACCTCGGATGCGGGTAGGCGGAGCGCCAGGGCGGCATAGGCCTCCTCGCTGATGCCGTCAGTCGCCCAGCGCCGATCGTCCGTCATCAGACCTCTCGACCTCCTCGCTGGAATCGTACGCCGTGACACCGGCTCGATGCACCGATCGGCCAGCTTACGATACCGACACCCGACCCAATTAGGGAGCCGCGTTCAGACAGCGCGTCGGCGAGCACATCCGAGGCCTCCGAGTCCCAGGAAAACCGTTCAGACGAGTACGGGCAGCTACTGCGGCGGATCGACGGGAGTCGGCAGCTCGGTACCAGAATCTCGAACTCATAGCCGTCTGGATCGATCGCAAACAGATACGGCTCTCCGGGGACGAACTCGCCCTGCTCGCGGATCGTACCACCGGCGTCCTCGACAGCGGCGCGAGCGGCCGCGATGTCACCAGGCTGTCGCAGCCGAAAGCCGAAGTGGGCCACCCCGCCCCCGGGGCCTGCACGCTCCGGGGCCTCCTCCAGTACCAGGACATCATGGGTCCCCGGGGTCTGAAGCTGGGCGAACCGGGGCTGCCGGTACACCTCGATCGACCCGAACACCTGCTGATAGAAGCGCGAGGATCGCTCCACGTCACCGACCGCAAGCGCGATGTGAGTGAGGCCGAACGTCTGCACCATCGGAACGTCTCTCGCAGGCCCGGCTCAGACCGAAGACGACGGCTGAGCGCCGCGCATCAGTCGCGGCAGCATGCCACCGGTGCGCTTCATATAAGCCCGATAGTCGTCGCCAAACTTCGCGATGAGCGCCTGTTCTTCGCGCGGCACCACCAGTAAACGCACGAGAACGACGATGAGGCCTGCGAACAGGAGGATAAACCAGTTCGCCGCCATCAACCCGATGGCGATGAACATCGCACCGGCGGTCGTGTACAGCGGATGCCGCACCCACTGGTACGGACCCGTCGTCACCAATGCGTGGTCCGCTTTCGTCAGAACGGTTTCGCTGACGTTGCGACCCAGGTTGCTGAAGAGCCACCAGGCGCCCGGAATCGTGAGCGCGCCGAGGCACACGCCGATCCACTGTAACCAGGGTGGCAGTTGCAGCTGGGCCCACGCCATCAACGGCGGACGCACAAGATAGGCGACCACCGCGACAAACATCGGCAGCGCAAAGATTATCCGCAGCATGAGAAGGACCGTGCCCTCGCGGCGGCGCTCGATAATCTCGCTCGTTCGCCGCGCTCGATGCCGGTAATAGCCGGAAATGGCGAACACCGAGACGAACACCACAAGCGCCAGCCATCGAAACATGAGCGTCGTCTCCTCGTCAGCCAATCACGACGTGTCCCTTTGGCGTGTCCAGCGTGGCAGTCAGACCAGTCTTGTCCGCCCGCGTCACCACCGCGTCGATGCCCAATCGCGAGAGCGCCTCGCGCAGCTTCGCCGGGTCGGGATGTCGGAGCTCGAGCGCCGCCAGACGGCAGCCAGCGGGCGAATCAGCTGACGGGTGTTTCGAATCGGCCGCCCACTGAATGAAGAATGGCATCGGATCGACATCGGCCTCCGCCAGGCCGGCCAACACGCCCACGCTGCGCCAGCGCAGCGTGATGCCGTCGGGACGCGCGCGCGATCCATCGCGTGGGCCGAACACCTTGTAGCCGGCCTTCGCTGCGGCAGCGGCCGTTCCATCGACATCCTGGGTCGCCGCGGCCCACGTGACGAGCCTCGGTTCTGAAAGCTTCCGCAGGTCGATCTGAAAGTTGAAGGCCGTCTGCGCGGGATCGGGCGCGATGATCTCGAGGTACTGCCGGCCGCCAAGTGATGCCAGCGCATTCCGGGTGCCCGCGCCCGGGTGCACGCCGCCGATAGCGGCCTTCACGCCGGTCCGCGTCTCGAACCACGCAATGCCCGCATCGAGGTCCGGCGCGCCCAGCAGGAGGTGATCAACCGCGTCGCGGGCCGAAGCCTGAGCGGCCATGCACGTGCCTCCCAGCGCGCGCCATGTCGTGGCGACGAACGCAACGTTTTCGAGCCATTCACGCCGGGTCATGGCGGCGCCCTTTCATAGAAATCGAGAAATCGAGAACACGAGAACGATCACTCTCGCGCGATCACACGCGCAGCAGCGCGGCCTCGACCGGCTTCGACGTGGCGCGCGCGATGGCCGCAGCATACAACGCCACCTGTCGCTTGTACCGGTCGAGTCCCAGGCGTCCAATCTCGATGTCCGTCTTCAAGTCGACCACGGTCCAGCGTCCCTTGTTCTCGAACGCAAGATCCACCACACCTTCGATGATCATGCCGTCCGGAGCCGTGTACGTAACGGGCACTTCCCGCCGGCATTGCCCAGACGCCGCGGCCTGTCGGGCCTTGACGAACAACGGATGCGCCAGCGCGCGGGTGACGACCTCCGACGCGGCAACGGTCTCGTCGGGCGTCGCGGCCAGGAGCCGTGCCTGGACAATTGCCATTTCGCGAATCTGGTCGTCAACGGCCTCGAGAGACACGGCACCGAGCACGGCGTGGACGAGCGCGCCGAACCGGGCCCCGGACGGCCGCAGTCTGTCGCCCGCGCTTACGCTGTGGATGCTCACCTGGCCGTCGAACACGTCGACAGTCATCGGCAGATCGATGCCAGCCCATTCCGTCGCCGTCTGCACCGCAAGACTGGCACGGGCCGCGCGTTCGACGGTGACCGCGCGATCCGTTTCCCAGGTGCGATAGACGGCGAGCGTCTCGTCGACCACCGACCGCAGCGCATCCCTTGCGATGAGCTCTTCGTGCCGCACGCCGAACGTCGATGGTCGCTCCAGCATCAGCACACCGGGATCCCACCAGACGATGTCGTACGAGCCGTCTGGTTCGCCGGCGATACCGCTCATGCGGTGCAGGCCCGGATGGACGGTGTCGGCGCGTGCTGGATCGCCGCCCGGGCGCTCGAGCACGGTATCTTTCCGAAACGACGGACACTCCGGATGCGCCTGCGCCTCGCGCCGGCGCTCGAACGGCGGAAAGATCGCGCCGTCCAGTGGGCCCGTCCACCCCTCCCGATACGGCTCGTCGCCGATGGCCGGTATCACCAGCAGGTCTCTGGCCCTCGTCGCGGCGACGTACGCCAGACGATGTCCCTCGCGCCGATCGCGCTCGACTTCCAGCGGCTCCTGCTCCAGCAGCTCCACCGGCGCCCACCCGGCCAACCGTTGCGCGCATAAGCCGCGCACCCCATCGATATAGCGATCGGCCGTCTCCCGCGACAGGCGACAGCTCATGTCCACGAGGAGCACCACCGGGAACTCGAGACCCTTCGCCTTGTGCACGGTCATCAGGCGGACGCCGTCGCTGCCCTCTTCCAGGATTGGCGCTTCCGGCGCCTCAGCATGCGAGGCCGAGTTGCCGAGCTCTTCGACGAAACCGCGGAACGAGATGCCGCCGTCCGCTTCGTATCGGCGCGCCAGGTCAGCGATGTGGAGCACATTGGCCAATGCCTGCTCCCCGCCTCGCCGCAGCGCGACACCGACGTGCGCCCTGGTCGCGATCAGCAGGTCGCTGAGCGTGTCGGCCACGGGCCGCGAATTCCGGCGCTGATGGAGCTCCCGCACGAGCGACAGCGCCTCGCCGATCGGCGCGAGCCGTGCCGTCAGGTGTTCCGGGACCTGGTAGGGATTGAAGTGACGAAAGTGGTGGTGATATTCGAGGAGCAGCTCGTCTCCAATCGCAAACAGCGCTCCCCGCAGCGTCGCAAACACCGACAACTCATCGTCCGGCCACTCGACCGCGTTCAGGGCCGCTCTGACCGTCTCGACCTCTTCGCGATTGTGGAACGACTTGCCGCCGACCAACAGGTGCGGAATGTCGCGAGCTTCGAGCGCTTCGACGTATTCCCGCGTCATGTCATCGCCGAAACTCGTGAAGCGTCTGAACAGCAGACAGACGTGGCGCGCCTGGATGTTCACGTCGGCCCACGCCCCGGTGCTCTGATTCCGTTCACTGACTTTCCAGTGGCTGTCGTTCAGGAGCCATCCCAGAAACGCCCCAACAGCATCGGGCAGGGATTCCTCGATCGCCTTTTTGGTGACATTCCTGACGCCATACGGTCGCGGCACGGGCAGCACGACAACAGCCGGCTGCTGCGCTCTGTCGCTGCGAGACGGCGACAGCGGCACATACGTCGGCTGCATCGTCGCCGCATCGTCGGTCATCAAAGGCGCGAACGCTGCGTTCACAGCTCGCTGGATCTGCGGCGTGGACCGGAAGCTCGTGGTCAGCCAGGCTCGCTGGGCGCCGCGCTCTTCGAGCCATCCGCACACGTCGCGATACGTGCCGACGTCCGCTCGCCGGAATCGATAGATCGACTGCTTCGGATCGCCGACGATGAAGAGGGACCCGGGGCGAGGGATGACATCGCGCCAGGAGACGGATTCGGCGACGTCTCGATCTGGAGCGCCGGAGAGCAGCACAAGGATCTCGGCCTGAAGCGGATCGGTATCCTGGAACTCGTCGACGAACAGGTGGGTTACGCGCTCGCGGAACGTGCGGCGCACGGCAGCACTGTCGCGAAGAAGTGTCCGCGCCTTGAGCAGAAGATCGACGAAGTCGAGCGCGCCCTCGCCCGCCTTCAGCGCCTCGTAGCGATCGAGGCTGCCTTGCAGGTCGTCGCGCAGGTGGGCCGCCAGATCGGCGTTTGCGCGTTGCTCGAACTCGCCCAGCGCATCGAACAGCGCCTGCCGGGCATCCCATACCGATGCGCGCGTTCTGCCGCGGCTGTACGCGGCGCCGCTGCCCTTGCGCGGCCGTGCGAATCCTCGATTGTGTCGCAGGTCGATGAGCGAGGCCTCGAGCCCGTCGTAGTCGTCGGCAGGCACCTCGCCGTTCTCGATTGATGCGCATCGCCTGTGCGCCTCGCCGAGATCCAGATACAGCGGATCCTTCTCCCACCCAGGCTGAGCGGAGAGCGCGGTGAACGCTCTTAGCTGCGCCACCAGACGGTCGAGATCACTCTCGCGCTCGAACGGATCCCGGCGCCAGGCCGCGTCGTGATCGCGCCATGTCGCCAGCGACCAGCCCGCACGCCTGAGCCGCGCGACCGGACCGTCCTCGTCTTCCTCGCTGCCATACGCGCGGCGAGCCGGGCGGCGAAGCGAGCGGCGCACACCCTCTCCGGGATCGGCCAGTTGCTCCTGCAGCCACATGTCGAACGCGACGCCATAGATCGCCAGCGCCCGATCCTCGGTCAGCACCTGGAACTGCGGATCAATGCACGCTTCCACGGGGCGTTCGCGCAGGAGGTCCGCGCAGAATCCGTGGATCGTGCTGACTCGCGCTTCCTCCAGGTGCTCCAGGGCGTCTCCAAGGCGCAGCCGTTCGTCTCCCGCTGCGCCGCCACGCGTGCGCTCCAGCTCCTCACGCAGCCGCAGCTTCAGCTCGCCTGCCGCCTTTTCCGTAAACGTGACGGCAACGATCTGGTCCATCGTCGCCTTCGCGAAGCGGACGACATTCACGATTCGGCCCACGAGCGCCGTCGTCTTGCCCGTGCCGGCCGCGGCTTCGACGATGTAGGAGCGATCGAGATCGCGCGCGATGTTCTCGCGATCACTGGTGTCGGATGCCGCGGTCGCGGTCATTCGCGTTCCCTCAAGTCGATCAAGTCCATGAACTTCGCCTGGAGCTTCCCCCGCGTGCGGCGCTCCGCGTTCGGGCCGCAGACGGCTCTGAAGTCGCACCACTGACACGCGTCCTTCTTGGGATAGGCGGCCAGGAGCCCCAGCTCGATGCCGCGGTCGATGATCTCCAGAGCCTCGAGCCCCGCGCGCCGAGATGTTTCGGTCAACTGCACCGGCACGATCCTGAACTCGCCAACGCCGGTGCAAAACCACAGACGTCCCTCGTGAACAATCTTGCCGGTCATCTCCTCCAGCGCGAGGCTATACAGAATCGGCTGGAGCACCTCACCTCCCGAGACGAGCGGATGGTCGGCCACGCGCGCGCGTCCGGTCTTGTGGTCGGTGACCCGCAGCGCGCCGGTCGGACCGTGGCGTTCGACCAGGTCCATGGATCCTCGGAGGACGAAGCGCCCGTCGATACGGACCGGGTCGGGGCGACTCGCCTCGTCGCGGCCGGCGCCGGCCGACAGCCCGAACCCGAGCTCGAACCATTCGGGAATCCATCCGTCGGTATCGGCCGCCATCAGCTCGACCCAACGCCGGAGGTCCCGCGTGAGAAGGCCAATCTCGTCGTCCCACACCCTCCGGATGGGCGGGGCGAGCTTCGCGCGCTCGTCTTCGGCGACTCGGTGCACCACCGACAGAAGCGACTTCAGGGTGCCGGGTAAATCGGTCTGCCCGATCGGTAGGCGCCCCTCGTCGCGAAGCGCGCGCAGGAATTCCGCCTGAATCCGGTGAAAGAGGCTGCCCTTCGTCAACGGATCGAGACGCTGCAGCGGGCTGGCGTCCTCCCGCGGGGCCAGGCGATAGATGGCCGACAGGAGAAACCGATAGGGACAGGCGCTGTACTGCTGGAGGGCGGAGAGCGAATACGGACGCGCGCCGAGTCGCTGCTGACCAAGCGCGTCCCGGATGGGGTCCGTCACGCGCACGAGCCCATCCGCGTCGGACCACTGCTTCTGATGACGCGCCCAGCGCTCGCGCACCGACCGCCCGAGGCACGCGTTCAGCTCCAGCATATATCGCGCCCGGCCCGCGACTTTTGCGGGATCGCGCTCGCTGACGAGCGGACGAAGCGTAGCGAGATCGTGCTCGAACACGTCAATCGCGCGTGTCGCATCAGAGGGCGCCGGCCAGGCCAGCGTCGCATCCCCACACTCGAAGGCTTCGCGCTCGAGCTCGTCGTGCGACGGAATTCGACCGGTAATGGCGCGCTTCAAATCGAGGGCGTAGAAGGACGGCACGCGCGGCCGGGAGTCCGCCAGCTCCATGCGTGGATACGAAACGTAGAGCCGCTCGGTCGCGGCACCGACGGCGAGCCGAAGCTGCAGGCGCTCGAGATCGCGGCGCTCGCTGGTGTCGCGCAAGCGCGCGTCGAGCCGCGTCCGCATATCGTCGAGAAGCAACGGATCCTCTCGCAGCTTCTGAGGGAACAACCGTTCGGCGAGACCCGGTACGAACACGACTCGAAACGCGCGGCCCCGAGCCTGGTCCGGCGAGCCGACGAAGACGCGGCCAAAGCGACGCGGCGGCGGTTCGACAGCGAGCGTCCGCAAGCGCTCGGTCAGGACCTTGCGCACTTCGCCAATGCCGACGGGGCCGATGGCAGACATCGGCCGCAGTTCGGCAAGGACGCGAAGCACACGGGTCTGACGTCGAAGGACGCGCGGCGCGAACGCTTCCAGCCGCTCGAGCCACACGCCCCAGGAGTCCTGCGCACTCCTCCAGGCGTCGAGCGCAGTGATGATCGGTACGGCGAATGTGGAGAGGTGGCCGAGCTGCTCGAGGTCACGCGCGATTGCGGCCGCTCTGGCGGCGTCGGGCTCGTCGGTCGAGAGCTCGCGCAGGCGTTGTCGCAATTCCTGTTCGAGACCCCGCAGCCGCTGTTCCCAGCGATCGCGCCCACCGATGACCGCCGACTCGACGAGCAGGGATTCCCACCGCCACGGCGCGCGCAGCGTTCCGTCGACGATCGGCAGTGCCGGTTCCGCGGACGTGCGCGGGACGTCCGGAGGAGCAAGCGCGTCGTCTTGAACGGCCAGCCCCGCCCCAAGCACCTCGTCGTCGGGCTCGACCCACACCGTCGCGGCGGCGATGTCGCTGGCGTCGGGCACCTGCGCCAGCGATAGGTACTCCGCGAACCGGCGTGCGGAGAGGTCTTCTTCGGCGCACAGGAGCATCGCGAGAAAGGCTCGCCCGGCCGGGTCGGGCCGCCGTGTTCCACGCTCGAACCAGGCGGGCACTCCGGCCCTCCCGAATGCGTGCTCGAGCAGGCCGAGGTACTGGTGAGGCGTGCGCACCAGGACCGCCATCTCGTCGAAGGGCACACCGCGCCGCGCTTCCGTCATGACCCGGCGCGCGACCTCGACAGCCTCCCGGCCTTCGCCTGGCGCGGAGAAGAACTCGATGTCGTCGGACGCCTTCCCGGCTGCGGGCACATCGCTGGCGAACAACCATGTGCGCAGCCGCGCGAGGGGTTCACCGGACGCCTCGTCCGCGTGTTCCACGCTCGTCCCCAGGGCGCGCGCGAGAGCGTTGGAGGAACGGTCATCGCGCATCGGCACGGTTGCGAGAATCGAAGGCGCCGATCGGGCGAGAGCGCTCACGAATTGCTCCTCGGCGATGGACGTGAGCGAGAGATCGAGGAGCACGAGCGGCCGACCGATCGCAAACGCCGCCATGTCGCGCGGAGCGCTGTTGAGCGCGGCTGCGGCCGTATCCAGGAGCCGGGCGCGATCAGCGGCGCCGGCGTCGGCAAACTGGCGCTCGACGCGCGCCAGCAGGTGCGCCAGGTCGGCGCCGGCGGGCGGCAGCGTCTGAAGCGCCTGCGGCGGCACCCTCGCCACGCGCAGTTCCCCCAGTGTGCGCGCCAGGGCGCGCGGGAACCCCGGCGTGCGGACGACCGGCGAGAAGTAAGTGAGCTCGCCGCTTTCGATCACATCGAAGATGGCACGTGCGGCGACGGCTTCCGCCCCCAACGGCGAGCTCGGCGACCGCCCCCGCCGCGCCAGTTCCGCCATCGCCAGCCGCGCGGCGAGTTGGAGCAGGCTGAAGCGGTGCCATCCAAACGACGCGCCGCGCCGGCGTGCGGCGTCCCGCGCGAAATCGTCGGCTGCCCCTCGCGATGCGGCGACGATCAGCGCTTCCTGGCCCGAGGGAATGTCGAGGAGAAAGCTGGTGGCGGCCGTCAGACGGATTTGGCCGCTGCTGGAGGTCAAGAGACGACGAGATGGAGAACCACTGCCGGTCGCCATGCCGGCTCCTTTCAATCAGGGCAGCGCCGCCACGACGCTGACGAGCGGGAGTCTAACACGGTCTGCTCGAGGGCAGAATTACGGCTCATCAACGCCGCCGAACGCGGCAAATGTGCAAGTCCGATGGGGGTCGAGGGCCCGAGTACACAACTGTTACAAACGACAGACCGGCCAAAGACTCCGGATTACACAAGTCTTACAAATTCCCCCCCCGCGGGTTGCTACTGTTGATTCATCAGCACGCCGATGAATCAGTGAGGGTTGCTTCGGGGCAACCAGGAGGAAAGCGTTCACGTGACCGTCGAGACTCTGCACACGGCCAAGGCCAATCGCTACGGCACCATCAACTGGATCACGTTCGTCGCCATGGCGGCGTTTCACGTGGCCGCGGTTGCGGCGCTGTTCTATTTCTCGTGGACGGCGGTGGCGCTGACCGCATTCTTCTACTGGGTAACGATCGGGTTCGGGATCGGCATGGGCTATCACCGGCTGCACACGCACCGGTCCTACAAAGTGCCGAAGGCGCTCGAATACTTCTTCGCCATCTGCGGCACGCTGACGCTCGAGGGCGGTCCCATCTTCTGGGTCGCGACGCACCGGCTTCATCATCAGCACTCCGACACCGACAGCGATCCGCACACGCCGCACCATGGCGGCTTCTGGTCGCACATGGGGTGGATTCTCTTCGGCGAGGGGCATCACAACGACACGGAGCTGATGTCCCGCTACGCGCCTGACCTCGCCGCCGACCCGTTCTACCGGTGGCTGAACACCTGGCACTGGGTGCCGCTCACCGTGTTCGGCTTCACGGTGCTGGCACTGGGCGGCTGGCCGATGGTCCTCTGGCTGGTCTTCTTCCGCGTCACAGTGGGCCTGCACGCGACGTGGCTCGTGAACTCGGCAACCCACATGTGGGGCAGCCGGCGTTTCCAGACCAAGGACGATTCGAAGAACAGCTGGTGGGTGGCCGTCCTCACGTTCGGTGAGGGCTGGCACAACAACCACCACGCGCATCCGGCCTCGGCACGACACGGCCTGGCGTGGTACCGAGCTCGATCTCACGTGGCTGCAGATTCGGCTGCTCCGGGCTCTCGGGATCGCCGACCGGGTCCGGGTCGTCGACGTCAACGGGCGTCAGCCGGGACAAAGACAGAAAGCGGCGTAGGTCTCGCTCGCCGCACCTGTGACGCGGGGCTAAAGCCCCGCCGCCACAACTGTCCTTAGCCCGCCCTCACAACCGTCCTCAGCTTCGTCACCACACCTGTCCTTCGTAAAGGCCTGTGGAGGCGGGCTTCAGCCCCGCGCACACCTGACGCGCCCGTTGTGGCATCCTAGCCACATGATCTCGGCGCCCAAGCGGAAATCGGTTGTCTTTACCACGCTCGGCGCCTGCCTCGTTGCGCTGGTCATCGCGCTCAACGTCAGCTGGATCGTCATCAACTGGCGCGAAGGGCTGCTACTCGTTCTCGGCATCATCATCTTTCTCGTGATTCTCACGGGCGTCGTCTTGAACACGATTTTTCTGGTGCGCGAGACGCGGCGGAACGAGCAGCACGACGCGTTCATCAACGCCGTCACCCACGAGCTGAAGACGCCGGTGACCTCCATCCGCCTCTATCTCGAGACGCTGCAGCGCCGTGAGCTCGCCGAGGACAAGCGACGAGAGTTCTACCAGATCATGCTTGCCGACAGCGACCGCCTGCTGGACCTGATCGAACAGGTCCTGCGCGCCGGCCGCATCACCGCGCGAACCCGCCTGCTCCATCGGGTGCCGATCGATCTCCGCGACACTGTCCGCGAGTGCCTCGATCTCGCCCGCGTGCAGCATCACCTGCCCGACGACGCACTTGCCTATATCGATCGCGTCGCAGAGCCCGCGCAGGCGACGGTGCTTGGCGACCCGGAGGAGTTGAAAGCCGCCCTCTCCAATCTGCTCGACAACGCCATCAAGTATTCCAACGGCGACGTACATGTCCAGGTTGAGCTCGCCCCCATCGAGGATCGGCGCGTGTCCGTTCGAGTCAAAGACGATGGCATTGGAATTTCCGCCGCCGAGCTGAAGCGCATCTTCCGCCGCTTCTACCGCATCCCCGAAGCGGTCGCCATGCGCATCAAGGGGACGGGCCTGGGCTTGTTCATTGTCAGCTCGGTGGCCAGAAAGCATGGTGGCCGCGTGTTCGCGGAAAGCCCGGGGCCGGGCCACGGGAGCACCTTCACGCTGCAGCTGCCGACGGCGCCGTCCGCATGAGCCGAATCCTCGTCGTCGAAGACGAGCTCCACCTGGCCGACGGCCTCCGATTCAACCTCGAAGCCGAAGGCCACGACACCGAGGTCGTCGACACGGGCGAGAAGGCGCTCGACCGCATTACTTCCGCCGAAAACCCGATCGATCTCATCGTGCTCGACGTGATGCTGCCGGGCATCAACGGATTCGACGTGGCGGGCCACCTGCGGCGCGAACGCAATTACGTGCCCATCCTGATGCTGACGGCGCGCGGGCGCGCCGACGACGTGGTGAAGGGCTTCGAGGCGGGGGCGGACGACTATCTGGCCAAGCCATTCGAGCTGAACGTGCTGATCGCGCGAATTGGCGCCCTCCTCCGTCGCCACGGTTGGGGCCGTCCGGCGGCGCCGGCGCAGGAGCCGACGGCTGATCAATATACGTTTTCGGGCCGCGAGATCGACTTTGCCGCGCTCGAGTTGCGGCGAGACGGACGCACGCTCCCGCTCACGCTCATGGAAGCGAATCTTCTGCGCTTCCTCGTTCAGCGCGAGGGGCAGGTGGTGTCGCGAAAGGACATCCTCGAACAGGTCTGGGGTGTTCGCGAGGACACTGATACGCGCGCCATCGACAACTTCATCGTGCGCCTGCGCCGCCACATCGAGGAAAATCCCGCCGAGCCGCGGCACCTTCAGACAATTCGCAGCGTCGGCTACCGGTTCGTGGCCAACCCCTAAACGACACATGCTCAACCCGGATCGATATTTCAGCCCCGTGCCCGCGGTTCGCGACGTGGCGCGCACCCTCTACCAACAGGTTGCCTCGCTCCCGCTCGTCTGCCCGCACGGCCACGTCGATCCGCGGCTGCTGGCCGTCGACGAGCCCTTCCCCGATCCCGCCGCCCTCATCGTCATTCCGGATCACTACATCGTCCGGATGCTGTACTCGCAGGGCGTGGCGATGGAAGCGCTCGGCATCCCGCGCACGGATGGTGAGGCCGTCGAGACCGACCCGCGACGAATTTGGCAACTGTTCGGGGAGCACTTCTATCTGTTTCGTGGCACGCCGAGCGGCGCGTGGCTGGCTCACGAGTTCGAGGACGTCTTTGGCATCACCGAAGTCTTGACACGCGCGTCCGCGATGCGCATCTACGACACAATCGAACACCGGCTGCGCCAGCCGGATTTTCGCCCGCGCGCGCTGTTCGAGCGCTTCAACATCGAGGTGCTGTGCACCACGGACACGGCCACCGATACGCTCGAGTACCACGCGCAGATCAAGGCGTCGGGCTGGAAGGGCGTGGTACGGCCAACTTTCCGTCCCGATCTCGCGATCAACATCAGGCACCCGCAGTGGAAGAACGAGATCCAGCGCCTGTCGGCGCAGACATCCGAGCCCATCACGACGTACGAGAGCTATATCCGTGCGCTCGAGAATCGCCGAGCGTTCTTCAAGGCAGCCGGGGCAAAGGCCACCGATCACGCCGCCGACACGCCGTTCACGGCGGAGCTCTCCCCCGCCGACGTCAGCGCCGTCTTCGATCGCGCGCTGGCCGGACGCGCAACCGTCGACGACGCCCGGGCGTTCACGGGGCACATGTTGATGGAGATGGCGCGGATGAGCACCGACGACGGGCTCGTGATGCAGCTGCATCCAGGCTCGGACCGGAACCACAACCAGTCGGTCTTCGATCGCTTCGGACCCGATCGCGGATCCGACATCCCGATTCAGACGGAATACACGCGGAATCTGAAACCCCTGCTGAACAAGTACGGCAACGATCGGCGTCTGACGCTGGTGCTGTTCACACTCGACGAGACGACCTACTCGAGAGAGCTGGCGCCGCTGGCGGGGCACTATCCAAGCCTCAGGCTGGGCCCTCCGTGGTGGTTCCACGACAGCATCGACGGCATGACGCGGTTCCGCTATCAGGTCACGGAAACCGCCGGAATCTACAATACCGCCGGGTTCAACGACGACACGCGCGCGTTCCCGTCGATTCCCGCGCGGCACGACGTCGCGCGCCGCGTCGACGCGTCATTTCTCGCCGACCTCGTATCGCGACACATCGTCACCATGGGCGAGGCCTCGGAAATGATCAGAGCGCTCAGCTACGACCTGGCGCGCCGGACCTACAAACTGGATCGCGAGTAGCGAAAGGCCGGCGCCTTCGGCACCGTGCGCCCGCATCGCTTATTCTCGCCAGTAGGGCCGGCTCGCTCAGGCTCGCCAGTGAGGCCGCTCGCTGCGCTCGCGGTAGGGTCGCCTCGCTTACGCTCGGCGGGGGGCGCGCTCGCTACGCTCGCGCGTGGGGAAGAGCGCACGACGTGCTGCCCTAACTCGGGCACCGATCCACCAACGTCCGGAAACACCGGAAACACAGGGTATGAAAGCGGCCCCAGCGGCCAATCCCGTACCGGCGGAAAAGCGCGCGCTGGCGCTCGCACCCCGTACACACGCGCCGCACGGATCGGCGCCGCGCATGTCTCACGAGCTCGCGCCCGCGCTGCCGCGTCATTCCCGCCAGACCGCTCACCAGCAATGCCAGCATGCTCGACCTCCCTGTTCCACCCCAGTGTCGTCGCGAAGCGTGACAGGATAGGTCCGACGGGCCCTGGCAGCCCCATTTCTCCACGGGCGGCGAGGGGCGGCATCCATGAAGCGCGCACGCAATCAGGAAGTCATCCGGCAGTGGAAGCTCGTGTTCGCCATCGAAGGCGCCCGATTCGGGAAGTCGATCGACGACCTGTCTGGCGAGCTGCAGGTCTCGACGCGCACAATCCGCCGCGATTTGGCGGCGCTGCAGGAAGCCGGGTTCCCTCTCGAGGACCACAAGCGTGACGGCAAGACGGTGTGGAAGCTCAATCGCGACGGGTTTCGCGATGGCCTCGTGAACGCCGGCTTTACGCTCGGCGAGCTGTCGGCGCTGTACTTCAGTCGCGCCATGCTCGAATACCTCGCCGGCACGCCGTTTCATGACGATCTGCGGAGTGCATTCGACAAGTTCGAGGAGGTGCTCTCACCTGGCATGAAGGCGTACCTCGACGACCTGCCCGGCGTGCTCATCGCGAAGGCGGAGCCGCACAAGCGTCGTGACGCCACGTTTCGTGATCTCGTCAAACGTGCGACCGGTGCCGTGCTCGAGCATCGGATCGTCACGATGCGTTATCACTCGTTTCAGAGCCGGGCCGTGAAGGATTACACCATCGAGCCGTATCAGCTCGCGTATGGCCAGGGCGGGCTGTACCTCCTCGCGTTCGTTCCGGCCTATGGCGAGACACGCACGTTTGCTGTCGAGCGCATCCACGATCTGCGCGTCGAGGAAGGGCACTTCGAACCCCGTCCCGAACGGCTCGGCGAGGCGTTCGCGAACTCGATGGGCATCAACAACACGGGACGTCCCGAGCCGGTGGCGATCGAGTTCACGCCGACCGCCGCACCGTATGCTCAGGAACGCCAGTGGCACAAGTCCCAGGTGGTCGACGCGCGTCCCGATGGCTCCGTGGTCGTCCACCTGCGCGTGGTCGTCGATTGGGCGCTGATGGCGTGGGTTCTCAGCTTCGGCCCGTTCGCGCGTGTCGTCGAGCCACGACACCTCGCCGAGCGCATTCTCGAGCGGTTGGAGGACGCACGCCTCCTTTACGCGCCGCAGTTGTCCTTTGATTCCGGTCCGGAGACGCCAAGCGTCCAGCGCCGGCTGCCGCTCGATCGAAGGCCGCGGAATAGGGCGCGGACGTCTTAGGCCTTCGGTCGTTCTACCGCCCTATCGCCGCGATCCGCGCATCGAGATCGGCGAGGGCACGCTCGAGCATCTGTCGATGCACGGGCGCCGTGGCACGCTCGAGTTCGGCGGCCACCCGCGCACGCGAAAGCGCCAGATCGCTTCGACGCGATTCGGCAGCGACCGCTTCCGGCGACGGCGCCGCCTTTTTCACGCGATCGGCCGCGGCATCTGCCTGCTGCGACTCGATCGATTTGCTTTCCCATCCCCGTGCCATTCGTCGCTCCTCCGGGCAAGCGCAGGTAGTGCGCCCCTACAGTCGACGGTGCCATACGCACACAACCGTTCGCAATCCCTACTGTCCGCGCATCTTGCCCCAGAGCTTTCCCAGCAGGCCACCCACGACTTTCTCGATGATCCGCTCGGCGCGCTGTTGGAAGCTTCCGGAGTGCATCTGGCAGTGTGCGCGAGGCACCGCGTCGCTGGCCTTCAAATACTCGGTGTAAACCGGGCACCCGTTCACCGGCCGCAGGTACGAGACGGAACAGAGGTCGACCGCCCGCATGCCGGCAGGCGGCGTGAACGGCGCCGGCGGTGCCAATCGACTGGTGCGCCGCATGAACTCCGCCCAGATCGGCAAGGCCACCCGACTGCCGGTCGCATTGGCGCGGATCGTGGCTGGTTCATCGAAGCCGACCCAGACTCCCACGACGAGATGCGCCGAGTACCCGACGAACCAGGCATCCTTGAACTCGTTGGTTGTGCCCGTCTTCCCCGCTACGGGGAAGCGTACGCCCCAATCCCGCAGGCCGATGCCGGTCCCGCGATCGACGACGTCGGTCATGAGCGATACCACCTGGAATGCCACATCCTCCGGCAGCACCCGGCGGCGTTCGAACGGCTCGTCCAGCATGACGCTCCCGGTGTCGTCCACAACCCGCAGAATGCCACCCGGTGAGACGGCATAGCCGCCATTCGGGAAGGCCGCGTAGGCCGCCGTCAGTTCGAGCGGTGTGATCAGGCCCGATCCCAGCGCAAGCGAGGGCACGTCCGGTTGACCCGATACGCCCAGCGACGAGGCGAGGCGCAGGATCGGCCGCGAGCCGACGCGCTGCTGAAGTGCCACGGCGGCCCGATTGTTCGACCGGATGAACGCGTCGCGCAGGGTGAGCTGGTCTTCCACGACGCCTGAAACGTTCCGCGGCGTCCATTCCTCTCGGCCCTGCGGCGGCAGCGCCTCCAGGCCTCGAAGAACGCTGACCGGGCTGTAGCCGCGTTCGAGAGCTGCCGCATAGACGAAGGGCTTGAACGCGGAGCCGGGTTGGCGCCGGCTGCGGACCGCGCGGTTGAACGTGGTCGTCGCGAAGTCGCGACCGCCGACAATCGCCAGCACATGACCGGTATCGGCATCGATGGCGACGAGAGCGGCCTGCAGCTCTCGACCACCGAGCCGGCGCAGTCCCGACGAGACGGACTGCTCGGCAGCGTCCTGCATCGCGGGCACGAGCGTCGTGTGCACTTCCCAGTCGGCCGGCCGGTCGCCGCCGAAGTGGTTCCTGAACTGCTGGCGAAGATAGGCCTTTGCGTAGCCGTGGCGTGCCTCGGCCAGCGCCGGATACGGCCGGATCCGAAACCGCTGCCGTCGCGCCGCGGCCGCCTGCGCCGACGTGATGACGCCGCCCGACTCCATCCGCCGCAGGACCGTGTCGCTCCGCTGAATGGCGCCCTTGAGGTTCGACCACGGCGAGAGGGCCGAGGGCGCCTGGACGAGCCCCGCAATGAGCGCGGCTTCGGCGAGTGTCACGCCACTGGCGTGCTTGCCGAAGAGCGCCAGCGACATCGCCTCCACGCCGTACAACCCGCCGCTCAAGTACACCCGATTGAGATACAGCTCGAGGATCTGCGGCTTGGTGAGCCGCGTTTCGATCATCGTCGCGATCACGGCCTCCTTGGCCTTCCGCCCCGCCGTGCGGACGTTCGACAGGAAAAGCGTCCGTGCAAGCTGTTGCGTGATCGTCGAGCCGCCCTCTACGGCCTCGCCGCGCCGGAGATCGACGACGAGGGCTCGCAAAAGCCCGAGGGGATCGATGCCCGGGTGCCACCAGAAGCGGCGATCCTCCGTGGCGACCACGGCCTGCTGCAGGTAGGGAGAGATTTGCGCGAGGGGTACGTCGCGGCGGCGATCGTCCAGCCGGAACCAGGGACGTCCGTCAGCCCCGTAGAACACAACGTCCCCGACGCCTCCCGCCAGCCGATTCACCGCAATTGAGTATCTAACCGCCCAGCCGAACGTCGCGAGCCAGACCGCGATGACGAGAACGACCAGCAGGAGCGCCAACCGATCCCACGGACCTCGCATGCGCCGGAGCGCATCCATCACTTCGCGGCCCACCGCGGTCATCGGCGTTCGTCTTTGGTGAGGAGCTCAGTCGCCTGCTCGTCCGTCTGCCCGTCGTCCTGCGCACCCTGGCTGCGAGCGTAGAAATACGACACGGCAAAGATGACGACAATCAGCGACAACGAGAGCCAGCGAGGAATTTCGAAGTGGATCCACCCGTAGCTGTGCGCCCACTCGACCAGCAGCTTGATGCCCACCCACAGGATGATCACGAACGCGCCGTCCACGATCGCCGGGTATCGGCGTACGACCGTGAGGAGCTGCCCGATGACGAGGCGCATGGCGATGATGCCGAGGATCCCGCCCGTCAGGATGACCCAGAGCTTCTGGGACATCGCGACGGCTACGAGAATCGAGTCGATGGCGAAGACGATGTCGGTCAACTCCACCTTGACGACGGTCGCCCAGAAGGCCGAAAGGCCCATCCAGGGTCTCGCCGGAACGGGCGTCCGACGGTCGTCTGCGCCCCCGCCGCGAAAGAAGTGCTGATACGGGAGCCAGATCAGATACAGGCCGCCGAGCAGCTGCACGCCCCGTAGCTGAATCATGTGGACGGCAAAAACCGTCGCCAGCGTGCGAAAGGCGAAGGCGCCGACGATGCCGTAGCGAAGCGCCGGCCGCTGCTGGTCTTTGGGCAGCCCCAAAACGAGCACGGCCAGCACCATGGCGTTGTCTGCGCTGAGAAGTCCCTCGAGGAGAACGAGCAGGCCGACGGTGACGAGGTCTCCAGGCGTTACAGGCATCCGTTAGTCGAGTATGCCGCATCCCCTACGGCCAATGTTGACACGCAACGTATCAATGCTTACACTTGATCCGACGCAACTTCAACTATTGGAGGCGTGACTCAGCGCCCCCAAGTAATCTGTGGAGGGCGGTGCTCGTCGGCCCCGCGGCAAGCATGGCAGCGGTCCAGGACTTTTATCTCATCAGCATGGCGGCGCGGCTGCTCGGGATGCATCCGCAGACGCTCCGGAAGTACGAGCGACTCGGCCTGGTTCAACCTGGCCGGACCCTCGGCAGCATGCGCGTCTATACGCGCGATGAGCTCGACCGCCTCCGGCTGATCAAACACCTCGTCGACGAAGCAGGCGTGAACCTGGCGGGTGTGCAGCGGCTGTTGTCGGTGGCCGAGATCGTCGAGCGAATGCGACCCCTTCTTGGCGATGATCCGGTCGCGCGGCCCGAGACGCGGCGGCGGCTCGCGGTGGAGCTCGAGGCGCTCAGCCGAGTGCTGGGACTGTGACTATGGAATTCAAGGATTACTACGCCACGCTCGGCGTACCGAAGACGGCCACGGACAAAGAGCTCAAGCAGGCCTACCGCAAGCTCGCCCGGAAGCATCACCCGGACGTGAACCCGGGCGACAAGACGGCCGAAGCAAAATTCAAGGAAATCAACGAGGCCTACGAGGTGCTCGGTGATGCCGACAAGCGCCGGAAGTACGACGAGCTCGGCGCGAACTGGCGCGCCTACGAACAGGCCGAACGCGCGGGTGGCGCCGGGCCCTTCGAGCAGGGCGGATGGAGCGTGAACGTCGGAGGCGGGCAGGGCGGCTTCCGAACGATGAGCGAAGAGGAAATGCGTGAGATCTTCGGGACGGACAACCCGTTCTCGGATTTCTTCAACACGTTCTTCGGAGGCGGCGAGCCGGAGTCCGGCCGTCGCGCTCGCACGGCGCGGTCTCGCGCCCGGAAGGGACGCGACCTCGAACAGGAGCTCGAGCTGACGCTCGAGGAGGCCGACCAGGGCGTGACGCGCCGCTTTTCGATCAAGCACGATGGGCACGCGCGAACGGTCGACGTCCGGGTGCCGCCCGGCGTGGGCGACGGCTCTCGCGTGCGGGTGGGTGGTGAAGGCGAACGAGGAGTCGGCGGCGCCGCCTCGGGCGATCTGTACCTTCGGGTACGGCTCCAGCCGCATCCTCAGTTCGAGCGGAAGGGCCGCGACCTCTACAGCCGCATTTCCGTGCCGCTCACGACGGCCGTCCTCGGCGGTGAAGTGAGTGTGCCCGCGCTGGGCGGACGCACGCTGCGGCTGAAAGTGCCGCCCGCGACGCAGAACGGACAAGTATTTCGGCTGCGAGGGCAAGGCATGAGCCTCAGCGGCAAACCCGGAGAGCGAAGCGACCTGTACGCCACCGTGGATGTCGAGCTGCCAAAACAGCTCACACCGCAGGAGCGCACCCTCTTCGAGGAATTGGCAAAGCTCGAACGCGACAAGCACTCCGCTGCGTAAGAGCCGCATGAGAACGGGCCTTTAGAGGTCGCGGGATTTTGGGGCCGGGACCTGACGGTCCGGCCCCATGTGAGGCGGTCCGGCCCTATGTGTGACCCCCTTCTCATGTAGAGCGGACCTTTAGGTCCGGCAATCATTCGGGTGGAGGCACGAGTCATCATGAATCTCAACAAATATACGGAGAAGGCCCAGGAGGCCGTCCTCGGCGCACAGCAGCTCGCCGAACGCCAGACCCATCCCCAGATTGAGCCCGAGCACCTGCTCGTGACGCTCGTCGAGCAGGCTGACGGCGTCATCCCGGCGCTTCTTCGCAAGCTGCAGATCGATCCTGCCGCCGTGACGCGCGACGCGCGACAGCTGATCACCCAGCAGCCGCAGGTGCACGGCGGCAGCGGCGCATCGATCTCGCCGCGTCTGAAGCTCGTGACCGATCTCGCAGAGGCGGAGGCCGAGCGTCTGAAAGACGAATACGTCAGCACCGAGCATCTGTTCATCGCGATCGCGGGCGAGACGGGACGATCGCCCGCCGCCAGGCTCCTGCAGCAGCTTGGCCTCACGCGCGACCGCATCTTCCAGGCGCTCACGGAGATCCGCGGCAGCCAGCGGGTCACCGATCAGAATCCGGAAGGCAAGTACCAGGCACTCGAACGGTACGGGCGCGACCTGACGGCGCTTGCGCAGAAGGGCAAGCTCGATCCCGTGATCGGACGCGACGAGGAGATCCGCCGCGTCATCCAGGTGCTGTCGCGCCGGACCAAGAACAACCCGGTGCTCATCGGCGAGCCCGGCGTCGGCAAGACGGCCGTCGTCGAAGGTCTCGCTCAACGCATCGTTCGCGGAGATGTGCCCGAGGGCCTCAAGGAGAAGAAGATCGTCGCTCTCGACATGGGCTCGCTCATCGCCGGCGCGAAGTATCGCGGCGAGTTCGAGGAGCGGCTCAAGGCGGTGCTCAAGGAAATCAGTGACGCGCAGGGACAGATTGTGCTTTTCATCGACGAGCTGCACACCGTCGTGGGCGCCGGGGCCTCCGAAGGATCGCTCGACGCGTCGAACATGCTGAAGCCGATGCTCGCCCGCGGCGAGCTCCACACGATTGGCGCCACAACGCTCGACGAGTACCGAAAGCACATCGAGAAGGATGCCGCGCTCGAGCGGCGATTCCAGCCGGTGCTGGTGGAAGAACCGTCCGTCGAAGACACGATCAGCATCCTGCGCGGGCTCCGCGAGCGGTACGAGATCCATCACGGTGTGAAGTTCAAGGACTCGGCGCTCGTGGCGGCGGCTGTCCTTTCCCACCGCTACATCGCCGACCGCTTCCTGCCCGATAAGGCGATCGATCTCATCGACGAAGCCGCTTCACGGCTCCGCATGGAGATCGACTCGATGCCTGCCGCGCTCGACGAGGTCGAACGGCGCGTGATGCAGCTCGAGATCGAGCGCGAAGCGCTTCGGAAGGAAAAGGACAAGGCATCGCGCGAGCGTCTCGAGAAGCTGGAGCGCGAACTGGCGGACCTGAAAGAAGAGCGCGGCCAGTTGAAGGCGCAATGGCAACAGGAGAAAGAGTCGATTCAGCAGAGTCGGCGCCTCAAAGAAGAGCTCGAAAAGCTTCGTCTGGACATCGAGCGCGCGCAGCGTGGCGGCGACTACGCCACTGCTTCCGAGCTCCAGTATGGCCGTCTGCCCGCGCTCGAACAGCAGATCCGCGACAGCGAACTGCGCCTGGCGTCAGGACGGGCGATGCTGAAGGAAGAAGTCGACGAGGAAGACATCGCGCTCGTTGTCAGCCGGTGGACCCACATTCCCGTGACCAAGTTGATGGAAGGAGAAATCCAGAAGCTGCTCAAGATGGAAGAGCGCCTCCACCAGCGCATCGTCGGCCAGGACGAGGCCGTCCAGGCCGTGTCGAGCGCCATTCGCCGCGCGCGAGCGGGGCTGCAGGATCCGAACCGTCCGCTCGGCAGCTTCCTGTTCCTGGGACCGACGGGCGTCGGCAAGACCGAAATGGCACGCGCGCTCGCCGAGTTCATGTTCGACGACGAGCAGGCGCTCACCCGGATTGACATGTCGGAGTATCAGGAGAAGCACACGGTGTCGCGGCTGCTCGGGGCCCCTCCGGGCTACATCGGGTACGACGAAGCTGGACAGCTCACCGAAGCCGTGCGCCGGCGTCCGTACGCGGTGGTACTCTTCGACGAGGTCGAGAAGGCGCACCCGGAGGTGCTGAACGTCATGCTCCAGCTGCTGGACGACGGACGGCTCACTGACGGGAAGGGTCGCACGGTCGACTTTCGGAATACCGTGGTGATCATGACGTCGAACCTGGGCAGTCAGTATCTGATGGAGGAAGCGGCGGCGGGCACGTTGTCGGAAGGTCTGCGGCGAGAAGTGATGGACGTCGTGCGATCGCACTTCCGGCCAGAGTTCCTGAACCGGATCGACGAGATCATCATCTTCCATCCGCTCACCCGCGAGCACATGGCGAAGATCATCGACATCCAGGCGCGCCACCTGCTGAAGCGGCTCGAGGATCGAAAGATTCATGTCGAGCTCACGGATGCGGCGCGCGATCTGCTGGTTCGGGAAGGGTACGATCCGGCCTATGGGGCTCGCCCGCTGAAGCGGACAATCCAGCGCCTCGTGCTGGACCCCCTGGCCCGGAAGGTCCTCGAAGGCGAGTTCCGGGAAGGCGATCACGTGCTGATCGACCGGGAGGGCTCGTCGGCCGCGTTCCGGAAGGTCACCGCGGCGCAGCCGGTCTGACCGAAGGAGTCTTGTGGCGACGCAGCCGTCAGTGCCCCGACCTCGCGAACGCAAGCCCGGTGAACGCCGGTCCCTGCCCCCGCAGCGTCCGGCGTTCTCGATTTGGTACGTGCTTGGCCTGTTGTTCCTGCTCGCGGTTGCACAGGCATGGTTCCTGACGCCTTCCGGACGACAGGTCCCGTACAGCGAGTTCAAGGCCGCCGTCCGCAGCGGTCAGGTCGTCGAGGTGATGGTGGGCGACCAGGCCATCAGCGGCCGCCTCCGCGAGCCGCAGGGCGAGGGACGCCAGCGATCAGATCGATTTGTCACCACGCGCATCGACGATCCGAAGTTGGTAGAGGACCTCGAGGCGCATCGCGTGAAATACAGCGGCGAGACCGTGAGCCGTTGGCTTCCGGCAGTCCTGGAATGGGTCATTCCGCTCGTGCTGCTCATCGCGGTGTGGAGCTTCTTCTTCAAACGCATGGGAGGCGCCGAGGGCGGCGTCATGTCGTTTGCCCGCAGCCGGGCCAAAATCTACGCGGAAGACGATGTCAAGGTGAGCTTCTCGGACGTCGCGGGCGTGGACGAGGCGGAGGATGAGCTGCGTGAGATCGTCGAATTCCTGAGGACTCCGAAGAAATATACGCAGCTCGGAGGGCGCATTCCGAAAGGCGTGCTGCTCGTTGGACCGCCGGGCACCGGCAAGACCCTGCTGGCGCGGGCCGTGGCAGGCGAAGCGAAAGTCCCCTTCTTCTCGCTCAGCGGCTCGGAGTTCGTGGAGATGTTCGTCGGCGTCGGCGCCGCGCGGGTCCGTGACTTGTTCGGGCAGGCCGAAGCGAAGGCGCCTTGCATCGTCTTCATCGACGAGCTCGACGCGCTCGGGAAAGTCCGGGTGCAGAGCCCGGTGGGCAGCCACGAAGAGCGCGAGCAGACGCTGAACCAGCTGCTGGCGGAAATGGACGGGTTCGATTCGCGAAAGGCGGTCATCATCATGGCCGCCACCAACCGGCCGGAGGTGCTCGACCCGGCACTGCTCCGTCCCGGCCGCTTCGATCGACAGGTGTTGGTGGATAAGCCCGACATCAACGGGCGCGAGGCCGTGCTGCGCATTCACACGCGGAACGTCAAGATGGCGCCCGCGGTCGATCTGCGGGTGATTGCTTCACGGACAGCCGGCTTCGCCGGGGCCGATCTCGCGAACCTCGTGAACGAAGCGGCGCTGCTCGCGGCGCGTAAAGACAAGGTCGCGGTCGACATGCGCGACTTCGACGAAGCCATCGACCGGCTGATCGCCGGGCTCGAGAAAAAGCGCGTCATGAGCACGCGGGAGCGCGAAATCGTCGCGTTCCACGAGGCCGGTCACGCCATCATCGCCTCGGTCCTGCCGGGGCTCGATCCGGTGCACAAGATCTCGATCGTGCAGCGTGGATTCGGTGCGCTCGGCTACACGATGCAATTGCCGCTGGAAGATCGCTACCTCATGACGCGCACGGATCTGCGTCATCAGCTCGCCGTGCTGCTCGGCGGCCGCACGGCCGAAGAGCTCGCGCTTGGCGAGATCTCGACCGGCGCCCAGAACGACCTCCAGCGCGCCTCCGACATCGCACGCGCGATGGTCACCGAGTGGGGTATGAGCGATGCGATGGGTGCCATCAACTACGCGGGCGAGAAGCGGAATCGCTTCCTCGAGATCGGCATTCCTCAGGAGCGCGGCACCTACGCGGAGGAAACGGCGCAGCAGATCGACGCCGAAGTGAGGCGAATCATGACCGAGGCGCACGATACGGCACGCGAGCTGCTGAGCGAGCGCCGCGACAGCCTCAACGCCGTGACCAGGCGGCTGCTCGAAAAGGAAGTCATGGAGGGCGACGAGCTGCGCCAGATTCTCGGCGTTCCGGCCACGCCCGTCGAGCCGACTTCGCCCACGCCCGCCAGCGCCTAGAGCCGCTTCACCCTTCTTTCAATCCTGCCGGTTCGCTGTTCCATTCCGGGACGCGGGGCCCGCTGTGTCGTCCTGTGCACGACCGCCCGGTCCTTCGAAATCAACAGGTTAGTGGCACCAACTCGACGGGCACATCCTTTGCGGATGAGCGGCGCATCCCCAGACGTGGAGAGGCTTCGATGCAGGGACGATGGGCGCTCACAGGCGGGCTGGCACTGGCCCTAGCGGCCGGCGGCCACATTCTCGTTACGAAGGCGGCGACTCCAGCCATTGCCGTCGAAGATCTCGGACCGTCAGGCCTCCCGACCTACGCGCGTGCGGTGAGCGCCTCGGGCCGTGCGGCCGGCTTCGGGTACGACGCCGGCACCGTGGGATTCGGCTTCGAGCATTCGGGAGCGCCTGCGTTTGTTCCCCTGCCGTCGGGAGCCTCCGAGCTGTACGCGTACGGCGTCAACGGCAATGACGTGCTCACGGGCACGTATCGCGGCGCCGACGGGATCTCGCGCGCGTTTCGCTACGATGCGATGACGGCCGTTCTGACAGACGTCCCGCTCGTCACCGGCGCCACCGCGGCGACGGCGCAAGGCATCAACGACGGAGGCGTGGTGGTGGGCTTTACGTTCACGCCGTCCGGCACTCGGGCATTTCGGCACCGGCCAGGGCTCGAGCCCGAGAATCTCGGTGACTTCGGGGGGAACTACTCGGCGGCATTTGCCGCCAACGCGTCGGGCATTGTCGTCGGGGAAGCCCGCGAGTCGAGCGGCGCGTTCCGCGCGTTCCGCTTCAACGGCGCGCTTCATCCGCTTTCGCCGATTGCCGGGGCCTTCTCGCGAGCCGCCGCGATCAATGACGCGGGCGTGATGGTCGGCTACTCGTCCACGGCCACAGGCCAGCTCCACGCGGCGCGATGGCGATCGGACGCGGTCGTCGACGACCTCGGGACCCTCGGTGGGCCCACGAGCAGCGCGCTCGACATCAACGCCAGGGGTGACGTCGTGGGCCGCGCCGACGTCGCGCCCAGCCAGCCGCGCGCGTTCCTCGTCCAGGACGACCAGATGATCGACCTGAACAGCCTCATCGACGAGCACTCAGGATGGCTGCTGCAGGCCGCTTACGGCATCAATGACGCTGGTGTGGTGGTGGGAGAAGGGCTGCTGAAGGGGTCGCCGCGTGCGTTTCGCCTGACGCTGCCGTCCACGCAGGATTCGGACGTGACCCCGCCGCTCGTGAGCGCCCTGTCGGCCACTCCAGCGTCGCTTTGGCCGCCAAAGCACCAACTCGTCACCGTGGCGGTGCACGTCAGCGCCTCTGACGACTCGGGCGAGACGCCGGCCTGCCGGCTCGCGAGCGTGACGAGCAGCGATCCCGACAACGGCGCGGGCGACGGCGACACCAGCGGCGACATCGCCATCACGGGTCCGTTTTCCGCCAAGCTGCGCGCCGAACGTTCGGGAGGCCGCGAACGCATCTACACGCTCACGGTGCAGTGCCAGGACGGGACCGGGAACGTCGCCACCAACACAACGAAAGTGGTGGTGCCGAAGAACGGCAACTAAACAACGGGTTGATCGGGTTAGGCGGGTTAGGCGGGTTAGGCGGGTTAGGCGGGTTAGGCGGGTTAGGCAGGTTGGTAGGGTTAGCCGGATCGGTCAAGTTGGTGGTTAGCGAGATTGATCGGGTTGGTCGGGTTGGTGGCGTTGCCGAACCCGACCAACCTGGCCAACCTGACCAACCCGATTAGCTGCGATGTTCCCTATTTTGGAAGGGGGGTCGGAGCCGGCGTCGGCGGGGTGGGCGCAACGACCGGCTGCGGGCCTTGCCGGCCGCGATGTTCGCCGTCGGCAAGCTGCGACAGCGCGAAGATGGCCTGCTGGCGCACATCGGCGACCGGATCCTTGACAGCCGCGGTCAGCGCCTCGATGGCCGAGTCGTCGCCGATCTGGCTGAGCGCGAACGCGGCCTGCTCACGAACCGACGGCTCCTTGTCCTTGAGTGCCGCGATCAAGGCGGGCACGGCGGCGCGATCGCCGATCTGGCTGAGCGCGGCGGCCGCCTGTTCACGGACGTTGGGCTTCGAATCGCTCAAGGCGCCAATCAGGGCCGGCACCGCACTCACGTCGCGGATTTGCGACAACGCGAAGAGCGCCTGCTCCCGCACATCGTCGTCGACATCCTTCAACGCCGCAACCAGCGCGGGGACCGCCTTGGCCACGCGAAGCTGGCTCAGCGCGAAGGCCGCTTGCTGCCGGACCTCGGCGTTCTCGTCTTTGAGCGCGCCGATCAGCGCGTCGGTGGCACGATCGTCCCGAAGCTGCGACAGCGCGAAAGCGGCCTGCTGGCGGACCTCAGGCTCCTTGTCCTTCAGTCCCACCACGAACGCGTCGAAGGCCGCGGGCGACCGAAAACGCGACAACGCGTGCATCGCGCTCTTACGCACCTCCACGTCGCTGTCTTTCAGTGCCTCCATGAGGGCCTGGAGCACGCCTGGAGATACAGCTCGAGGTTCCCCTTCGTTGTCGTCGTTATCCTCGTTATCGTTGTTGCTCTCGTTATCGTTCGAGTTGCCCTTCGTCGACTTGGATTCAGCAGCCTGCCCCGACGAGAGCGCTGGCGATACCGTCTGCGCTCCATCGCGGCGTGAATCGCCAGCCGCGCGTGCGGTACCGACATCTCCCAGCGGCTTCGCTTTGCCGGCGGGGACACTCATCGGCGGGCGCTCCGGGACGGAAGCGTCGACGCCGTCTGCGTGACCACCTGGCATCGTCGCGGCGTCGGTGATCGCCGGCGGCACGACCGCGGGCCTCGCGACGAGCCGAACTGTTGCCACAGGCAGTGCGATGACGGTCGCGAGCACCGCCACCTGCCAAAGGAGGTGATGGGCCGCGCGGGCGCGGCTGCGTCGTGGATCGAGAATCGCGAGCAGACGGCCCTCGAGCTCCGACGGCCGGGCCATCGCCAACGCGGCGCTGGCCAGCCCGGGGCGCGCGTCAAGAGTGGCAGCGCGCGCAATGTCGAGGAGGTGCTGCGCATAGTCCGCGCCTGGCGTTCCGCAGGCCAGCACGAGGTCGTCACACGCGCGCTCGCGTTCGGCCCGGAGATGTCGCGCACCGAGCCATGCGAGCGGGTTGAACCAGTAGAGCGCACAGACGACGTGACTGACCGCCTGGAGCAGACAGTCCCGCCGCGCGACGTGCGCGAGTTCGTGCAGCAGCACCACATGGATGCGCTCGTCGGTCCACGTGAGCGCCGCCGTCGGTACGACCAGCACAGGCCGGAAGAGTCCGCAGGTGAACGGCACCGACACGCGCGTGGAGACGACCAGCTGAGAAGTTCTCGTCAATCCAAGCGTCGCGGTCGCCACGTCCAGCGCGTCACGCCAGCGAGGATCGTCGAGGCGATCCGCACGTCTCGTCATCCAGCGCACGGCACAAAGGCTGATCAGGTACCTCAGTACCAATGCCGTGGCGATCAGCGCCCAGGCGAGCAGCCCCCACGTCATCGGTGCGACCGCGCCCACAAGCTGCCCGAGGCGCGTCGATCCCTCAACGGACGGCGAGGCCGGAACACGATCCGTGTGTTTCAGCTGGGGCGCCGGCTGCAGGGTGGTGTTGCGAATGTTCTCGAGCTGCCGCGCAACGTACGTTGGCGCGGCTGGCGCGGCGGCCGGCAGAAGGGCCAGACGCCATGCCGGCAGTACGCCGGCGGCAATCGGCAGGGCAAACGCGGCAATGAATCCCGCCGCCCAGACCGCATACCGCGTCGATGCCGAGCGGCGCAGCGCCACGCGCGCGCCGAGCCACGCCAGCGCGAGTACCAGGGTCGCTCTTGCCGCCAGTTCCGCGAGCACTAGAAGGGTCGTCCCGTCGGTCGCCATCATGCCTCCTCGCGGGCGCGCTCGAGCAGCGTCGCTAGACGATCCAGTTCCTCGGGCGCCAGGCGCGGTGCCTCCGAGCCGAGGAGCGCCGCGACGGCGTCCCCCGTCGAGCCGTCGAAGAACGTCTGCACCAGATGCTTCATCGCGGATTGTCGCGCGCGGTCCCGGTCGACGCGGGGCAGGTAGACATAGCGTGGCCCATCCTGCTCATGCCGCGCGTGGCCCTTCTCTTCCAGGATTCGCAGCAGCGCGCGCACCGCGGAGTAGCTCGGGGCCTCGGGCAGCCCTTCCTGAACCTCGGCGGCCGTAGCCCGCCCCCGCTGAAACAGCAGGTCCATGATTTGCCGCTCGCGGCGGCTTAGATTTCCAAACAGGCTCTTTGCCACGCCAGGTTACTCCTCACGGGCGCACGCAGTGCGCCCCTACGAGTTCGCGTTGGGCCATGCCGAATTCGCGTTGGGCCGTGCCCTATGCGCCAGCGTAGGCTCGATCTTCAGCTCGGGCTTGACTGCTAACAAATTAGCACGACTCCGACTGCCCCGTCCACCTCAGTCGCGGCGGCCGCCATCCACCAGGCGCGACAGCGCGATGGCCGCACTCCGGCGGACATCGGGCACGGCGTCTTTCAGCGCACCCGTCAGCGGATCTTCGGCGCGAGCGTCCCCCATCTCTCCCAGCGCGGAGGCGGCCTGCGCCCGCACCTCGGCGTTCTGATCCTTGAGCGCCGTGATAAGCGCGGCGACCGCGGCCGGATCCTTGATCCGCCCGAGCGCAACGCAGGCTTCGCGCCGGACGTCCGCGTCGCTATCGGACAGCGCCGTTATCAACGTCGGCACGGCCGACCTGTCGCGCGTCTGCGACAGCGCGTGGATCGCCTGCCGGCGGATATCGGCGTTCTTGTCTTTCAGTGCCGCCGTAAGGATCGGCAAGGCTCGCGGATCTTTGGAGCGCGCGAGGAGGGCGATCGCCTGCTGACGGACATCGTCATTGGGATCCTTGGCAATCTCAATGAGGACTTCGGGAGAAATCGACGCCCGGACACGGCTCAACGCCGCCAGCGCCTGCTGGCGGACGTCGGCATCCTCGTCGTGCAGTGCCTCGATGAGCGCCTTAATCGCTGTTTCTGGCAGGCTGCCCCTCTCGTCCCCATCCTCATCGCCATCGCCGAAACTGACGTGCGGACTTGGCGTCGGCGTGGGAGTGGGCATCGGAGTCGGCGTCGGCCTCGGTGTGGGTGTCGGCGTTGGAGTGGGCGTCTGCCGAGCACGGAGCGTCATCGAGGCGCCCGACATGAGCAACCCTGTGAACGTAAGCGCCACGCCGATCGAACGAGTTTTCATGATCATGATCTCCGTCACTTAGAAAGACTGTTCATCGAACCACGAATGTAAAGCAGCAGGCCGGAGGCGAGGGACGCATAGCCAGCTTCACATTGGAGATCGCAGAGCCGGTTTCAACGCGGAGATCGCTGAGTCCGCCGAGTCCCTAATAGTTGTTTGCGTACTCCGCGTCCTCGGCGTTGACATCGTCTCTGCGCGCTCTGCTCCTGTCGTCCGACCCTTCAGACGAACGGAGCGCCGTCCTTTCCAGCTGGCCTCTCCCATCAGTGGTCGGTGACCTCGGCGAGCGCCCAGGCCGCCATCTTTCGTACTTCTGGATGGGCATCTTTGAGGCTCACGGCCAGTGCGTCCGCCGCGCGCGCGTCTGCAATCTCGCCAATGGCCCACGCCACCTTGGCGCGCACCTTCCACTCGCGATCTTTGAGCGCCGCGATGAGCGGTTGCAGCGCGTCGGGGCTTTCGATCTCACCGAGCGCCCAGGCCGCCATCTCGCGCACCCCGATGTCCGCATCGGCAAGCGCTGCGCTCAGGCCGGGTACCGCCTTCGCGTTTTCGATCTCGCCAAGCGCCCAGGCCGCCATCTCGCGCGTCTTTGCGTGCTCGTCGGCACGCACGGTCGCGACCAATGCCTCGACGCTGTCCACGTCTTCGATTTCGCCGAGAGCCCAGGCCGCTTGTCTGCGGACGTCGGGCTCACGATCTTTCAGCGCACCTCGCAGCGCAGGCGCGGCGCGCCGATCCTCGATCTCGCCGAGGGCCCACGCGGCCATGTGGCGAACGCGAGGGTGCTCGTCGTTGGCGAGTCGACCGCCAAGCGCGGTCACGGCTTCGGCGGAATGCAGCTCGCCCAGCGCGTGAGTCACTTCCCGGCGGACGGTCCACTCAGAATCGTCCAGCGCGCCGATGAGCGCGGCCACGGCGTGCTGATCTTCGAGCTCGCTCAATCCGTGCGCGGCCATCTCGCGGACACGCGGGTGCGCATCTTTGAGCCGAGCCGCGACCGGCTGCACCACGCCCCCTTCGCCCACTTCCCCAAGCGCCCAGACGACGCTCCGGCGGACCTGCCAGTCGCTGTCATCGAGTGTCGCGAGCAGGCGCACCACCGCGGGGCGCGCGACCTCGCGGTCGTCCAGCATGCCGAGCGCGATCGCCGCAAACCGCCGCATCGTCGCGTGGACGTCGCCAAGGGCCGTCATCAGCGGCTTGATCGCTTGCGCCCCGATGCGGGACAGGGCGCGCGCCGCCTCGCGCGCAGGTGAAGTAGCGCACTGACGGGGCTCGCCGCCCACGCTCCAGTCGCGGCCGTCGCCGTCGTGGTCGCCGCAGTCAAGGGCGTCGACGCGTGTATCGTCGGCCAGCAGCGCGATGAGCGCCGGGACCTGGCCTATCGCGTCGGTGCCACGCAGCCCGAGTTCACAGGCGGCGCGGGCCCGCTCGGCGGGTTCCGCAGCTTGTACCGCCGCAGACAGCGAGCCGACGCCACCCGTCTGTTCGGCGGCTCTGGGTGCACTCGAGAGGCTCCAGCCGGGCCGTCGCTCGATGATGGGCGGTAACACGGCCACCAGGCTCAGCGTGATCAGCCAGGCGTTTGCTCGTCGTGCCACGATGTCCTCCTGCTCAGTCCTACCGAATTCCGAAGTGCTAAAAACATAGCATCGACGATTGGGGAGTGTCCAGCTAAATTTTTAGCTTCCAGGATCCAGACGAGAAATCCCGGTCGGTTTGTTCCCTGGACCTCGGCCGCCTCGCACGCTGCTCCGCCGAAAATCGCCAAAGAAATGCCCCCGCTTGCTAATGCCTACATTGTGGGCATATAATGCCTGCATTGCAGACATGGCCGCATATCTGGGTGAATTCGAATACGCCGTGATGCTCGCCGTCCTCAGGCTCGCCGACGATGCGTACGCGGTGCCAATCCGGCAGCTCATCGAAACGCGGACCGGCCGCGCCATCGCGCGAGGTGCGCTCTACACCGCGCTCGAGCGCCTCGAGGTGAAAGGCTGCCTGAAATCGTCCATGAAGCAGGCAGACGCCCCGCGAGCCGGACGCGCCCGGCGCTACTTCGCGCTGACGCCAGGCGGCGTGACGGCCCTGCGCGCGACCCATGTGGCGCTGCGGCGCATGACCAGCGGCCTTGAAGCCATTCTGGAGCACTGATGCCGGCCCCTCCCCGCCTCGCCGAGCGACTGCTGTCGCTCGCCATTCGTGATACGTCCTGGCGCGACGGCATCGTCGGCGACCTGTCGGAGGAGTTCAGCATCATGTCGAAAGACCTCGGAGAGTCGCAGGCGCGACGTTGGTACTGGCGCGAGGCGCTGAGCGTCGCCGCGCATCGCCTCACTCGACGGCTGGGACGTGACGGTCTGGTCCGCCAGCGACGCCTTCGGCCCGAGGCCGAAGAACCGCGCGCCGGCCTCGCAGGCGTCCTGTGGCACGACCTCCGTTCCGCGTGGCGCATGGTGCGGCACCAGCCGGCGCTCTCGATGACGATCGTCGTCGTGCTCGCCGTCGCCCTGGCGGCGAATGCGACGACGTTTTCGATCGCCGACGCGATCGTGCTGCGTCCCTTTCGTTATCCAGGCGTGGATCGCGCGGTCGTCGTCGCCTCCGACGATCACAAGCGGTTCTTCGACCGCAATTCAGTTGCCGCGGGCGATTTCGTGGACTGGCGCGAGCAGGCGGGCGACGTGCTGGATCGTCTCGCCGCCATCGAGTGGTGGGAGCCCGCGTATACAAAGGCGGGCCTGCCGCAGCGGCTCTCGGGCTTCCGCGTCTCGCCTTCCCTGTTCGAGCTGCTTGGCGTCCCGGCGATCCTTGGCCGCGCGCTCGTGCCCGGCGACGAACGGGGCGGGGCGGGGGCCGTCGTCCTGAGTTACGACTTCTGGCAACGCCAGTTCGCGGGACGGCCGGATGTGCTGAACGTCACGCTCAGGCTGGACGGCGTCTCGCACCGCGTCGTGGGCGTGATGCCGCCGACCTTTCGTGTTCCGTTCAGCGCTGATCTGTGGGCGCCGTTCGCTCTGTCGCCTCAGGCGCGCAGCCAGCGCGGTCCCGGATCGCTCATGGTCGTTGGACGCCTCGCGCCCGGCATCAACGTCGAGGCCGTCGAGCAGCGACTCAAAGCGATTCTCGTGCAACAAAAGCGCGCGTTCCCCGAGACGCACGTGCGTCGCGAAGTGAGCGTGCGCAGCTTCACTGACGGATTCGGCGATCCCGGCGCCGGCCCGTTCCTCGCCGTGTGGCAAATGGCGGCGTTCCTGCTCCTGCTCGTCGCGTGCGCCAACGTGGCGAATCTGATGCTCGCCCGCAACGTCGAGCGCGATCGGGAATTTGCCGTGCGACTGGCGCTTGGCGCCAGCACCTTTCGAATCTCCTGGCAGCTGCTCGTCGAAGGCGTCGTGCTCGCGGGCGCGGCCGCCCTGCTGGCCGTGCCGCTCGTCTGGGCAGCGCTTGGGGCCACGCGAGCCGCCTTTCCGGCGGCGATTCTTCGGTTCGTTCCGGGTGTCGAGTATCTCCAGATCGCGCCGGCGACGTTTCTCGCGACCGCGGTCCTGGCGGGTGCCGCCACGGTTCTGTTCGCGATGGTTCCCGCGCGCCGGCCGGCAAGGCGTCAGCGCGGGATTGCGGCAGGGCGGCCGGGTCACGGCCGACGGCAAGCGACAATATGGGCGGGCGATTCTGGCGACCACGCAGATTGCATTGACGCTTGCCTTGCTCGCGGCGGCCGGCGTCAGTCTCGCGGCTCTGTATCGTGTGACCGACGGCCCGCTCGGATTTGATCGGCACGGAGTGCTCGTGGGTCGTCTCACGCTCTCCGAGGAGCGTTATGGGGACGCCGCGCGGCGGCAGCAGTTCGTCGACCGTATGCTGGCGCGGCTGCTATCGCTCCCCGCCGTCGCGGCTGCCGCTGTCGCCAGCCATCCGCCGTATGGGAATTCGGACAGATCCGAAAGCTTCTGGCCGGAGAATGTGCCGCCGCGTGCCGCAGACGCCACTCAGGTGCAGTGGCGCGCAATCACGCCGACGGCTTCGTCTGTGCTGCGCATCCGACTGGTGAACGGACGCATGTTCGAAGGAACCGATCGCCACGACGGGCCTCCGGTTGCCCTGGTCAGTGAGTCCCTTGCGCGACGCTTCTGGCCGAAAACTGATGCCATTGGCCAGCGCTTCAGGCTCGCCGCCGACGGTCCCCTCGTCACGGTCGTCGGCGTGGTCGGAGACGTCGCGCACTATTGGCTCTTCGGCGAACGGCTGACGGTCTATCGGCCATTCGCCCAGGACCCGCCTTCCTGGTTCGCGCTGATGGTGCGCACCCCGGCCAACCCGGCCGATCTCGCGGCCGAACTCCGCGCGGCCGTTCAGGCCGAGGACCCCGATCAGCCGCTCTACGATGTCAGGACGCTTGCGGCGATGGTCGAGGACAACACGTTCGGTCTCCGCTTCGCGGGACAGACACTCGGCATCATCGCGCTCGTCTCGTGCCTGCTTTCGACGATTGGGCTCTACAGCCTGATGTCGTTCCTGACCAGCCGGAGAACGCGAGAAATTGGCGTACGCATGGCCCTCGGCGCAACACGCTGGGACGTCATCAGGCTCATGAGTGCGACGGCGGTCCGTCTGACGGGCGTTGGCCTTGCGGTGGGGCTGCTGCTTACGTATGCGACGGGGCGCCTTCTGCAGGAAGTCTTGTTCGGTGTGGTCACCAGCAGCCTGCCGCTCGCACTCGGGCTCGCGCTGCTGCTGGGCCTGGTCAGCGCGGCCGCCAGTTACCTACCGGCACGCCGCGCAGCCGCCGTCGAACCGACGACGGCGCTGCGGGTCGAGTGAGAACGGGGAGAACGCTGAGGAAGCGGAGGGCGCCAAGAAATTTAACGCAGAGACCGCAAGGACCGCAGAGAAAGCACATGACAATCTTTGCGAACTTCGCGGCCTCCGCGTTGAATACCTCGGCGGTCTCTGCCTTCCCGGCGCCCTCTACCCCATCTTCTGCATCGCCGAAAGGAACTCGGCGTTGCTCTTGGTCTTGCCCATCTTGTCGAGGAGTAGCTCCATCGCCTCGACAGGCGACAACGGGTTGAGCACTTTCCTCAGGACCCAGACCCGATTGAGGTCGTCTTTGGGCAGCAGCAGCTCTTCCTTGCGCGTGCCGCTCTTCTGGATATCAATGGCCGGGAACACCCGCTTGTCCACCAGCTTCCGATCCAGGTGGATCTCCATGTTGCCGGTCCCCTTGAACTCCTCGAAGATCACATCGTCCATGCGCGATCCCGTGTCGATGAGCGCGGTCGCCATGATCGTGAGCGAGCCGCCCTCTTCGATGTTACGGGCGGCGCCGAAGAACCGCTTCGGCTTCTGCAGGGCGTTGCTGTCGAGGCCGCCCGACAGCACTTTGCCGGAGGGCGGGATCACGGTGTTATAGGCGCGCGCCAGCCTGGTAATCGAGTCGAGCAGAATCACGACGTCCTTGCGGTGCTCGACGAGGCGCTTGGCCTTCTCGATCACCATCTCGGCGACCTGGACGTGCCGCTGCGCGGGCTCGTCGAACGTCGAAGAGATGACTTCCCCCTTCACCGAGCGCCGCATGTCGGTGACCTCCTCCGGCCGCTCGTCGATGAGCAGGACGATGAGAAAGACCTCGGGGTGATTCGCGGCGATCGACTGCGCGATGTTCTGCAGCAGCATGGTCTTGCCGGTCCGGGGCGCCGCCACGATGAGGCCGCGTTGTCCCTTCCCGATGGGCGCCATCAGGTCCATGACGCGGCCCGAAAGATTTTCGGCCGTCGTTTCGAGCCGCAGGTGCTCCTGCGGGTACAGCGGCGTGAGGTTCTCGAAGAACAGCTTGTCGCGCGCGGCGTCGGGGGCCTCGAAGTTGACGGCCTCGACCTTGATGAGCGCGAAGTAGCGCTCCCCTTCCTTCGGCGGTCGAATCTGTCCCGAGACCGTGTCGCCGGTCTGCAAGTCGAACTTGCGGATCTGTGATGGCGAGACGTAGATGTCGTCGGGCCCCGGAAGGTAGTTGTAGTCCGGCGCGCGCAGGAAGCCGAACCCGTCGGGCAGGACCTCGAGCACGCCTTCCGAGAAGATGAAGCCGCTCTGCTCGGTCTGCGCCTTGAGGATCTGGAAGATCAGATCCTGTTTGCGCATGCCGGTGGCGCCGGTGACGTTCAGGTCCTTGGCGATCTGAGTGAGCCGCTGAATGCCCATGTCCTTCAGATCGGTGATGTTCAGACCTTCCTGTCTCCGGCCTTCCGCGGCGGGGCTCGGGGTGTCGGCGACAGTGACATCCGCAGGTTCGCCGGCGGCGCTGCTGCCACGGGCTGCGGAGGGATTCCGCTTGTGGTTGGTGGCCATGATGTACCGAGAAGGAAGTGAGCCGCTCGTGGGCTTCGCGTGACGGTGGGGACGAAATCTTGGGTGCGCCGGGGACGCACACAACTGCTTGAACTACGGAAAAGTATAGGGTCCGCTGGCCAGACTGTCAAGAATTTGCGCCACCTGGTCGCTCGCCGCCGTCAGTACCTTCCCGGCGAATCTCCGATGCCCACGATGCTGCAGGCCTCGATCGCCGTCAGGCCGAGGGCCCTCGCGCGCGCGATCAACGTCGGCGATTCACTCCCCGGGTTGAACCAGACTTCCTTCACGCCTTTCTGCGCGAGATCATCCACCACGGTGAGGCCAATCTCAGGCGGGACGTACATCGTCGCCATCTCGACGGTCTCCGGCACATCGAGCACCGTGGCATAGGCCGGCAGCCCCTCGACGGATGTCTCGTGCGGGTTGATCGGATACACGGTGAAGCCCTGCGCGCGAAACGCGCGTACGGCTTTGTTCCCGTACTTGCGGCGATTGTTCGAAGCGCCGATGACCGCGACGTGGCGTGACATGCAGGAAGGAGTCTCCACCCATCAATATACAATCGTCGAACCGTGCAACGGCCGACCCTGCTGCTGATCCTGCTCTGCGGCGTGACGTTTCTGGTGGGACTCGGACGGCCCGCCATCGGCGATTCGGACGAGGCTTTTTACGCGGAAGCGGGACGCGAGATGGTGGAAAGCGGCGACTGGCTCACGCCCCGCTACAACTACGAGCCGCGATTCCAGAAGCCGATTCTCTTCTACTGGTCCGTGGCGGCCACCTACATCGTCGCCGGAATCGGCGAGGCGCAAGCCCGCTTCTGGGCCGCGCTCTCGGGCGTCGGGCTTTCCCTGGTCGTGCTGGCGGCGGGGCGCCGCTGGTTCGACGCACAGACAGGGCTCGTCGCCGGCTCGATCGTCGCAACGACATTCGGTTACTTCTCGATTGGCCGGCTCGCGCTGCCGGATCTTCCCCTCGCGTTCTTCGTCACCGTCGCGATCGTCTCTGCGCTTGCCGGCACGGTGGACGATGATCCGCGCCGTTCGCGATGGCTCGCTCTCGCGGGAGGCGCAGCCGGATGTGCCTTCCTGACGAAAGGACCCGTCGGCGTGCTCGTGCCCGTGATGGTGCTGTTGCCGATCTGGATCGTGGAGCGTCGGCGCGTGCACATGCCGCGGGCAGGCACCGTCGTCGCCCTGCTCGTCGCCCTCCTCGTGGGAGCGCCGTGGTACGTCGCCATGGCACTGGCGCATGGACGGGCATACCTCGACAGCTTCTTCGTTGGCGACAACTTCGAGCGGTTCGCCACCAGCCGCTTCAACGATCCTCGTCCCCTATGGTTCTACCTGCCGATTGTCCTGGGAGGCATGCTGCCGTGGACACCGCTGGTCGTGGTCATGGCACCGATCGTCCGGGTGACGAACAGGTTGCGCGAGTGGATGACGCCACCAACCGTTCGGCTCATCGTCTGGGCCGTGATGCCGCTCATCTTCTTCACCGCATCCGTCGGCAAGCAGCCGCGCTATATCCTGCCGCTCTTGCCGCCGCTGGCACTGCTGCTCGCACACGCCATCACGGATCGCCTGAATCGGCGCGGCGATGGGCGGGATGCTCTGATTCAGGTGCCCGCGGCCATGGTCGGCATCCTCGTCGCCGCCGTCGCGGTGGTGCTGTACCGTGCCCGGCCACTCATCGTGGGAGTGCCGTCGCTGTTTGTCGTCGCGGCGATCGGCGCGATCATCGTGGCCGCGGTGATCGTACTGGGCGTCGCCACCGCGCCGCGGGCGCGCCTGGTTCCGGCCGGTATCGCCATCGCGAGCGCGCTCACGCTCGCGGGCCTTCAGTACGGGCTCTCACCGGCCGGACGCGATCCGGTGCAGAACATGGCGACGCTCGTGGTGCGCCATCGCGCGGCGACCGAGCCGATCGCCACGTTCCGCGTGTTCGTCCGGAACCTGATCTTCTACACGCACCTTCCCCAGGTCGATCTCCGCACCGACCAGGATGTCGTCGACTATCTGCGCTCCGGCGAACGCGTGTTGTGCGTGATAGGCGCGCGCGAGCTGGCGCGCATTCAGGAGACGAGCGACCTGCAGATTCGGACGCTCGGTGACGTGCTGTTCCTCGACGCATCGGCCGTCAAACTGCGCACGATTATCGACCCCGACGAGGAGCGCGATCTCGAACGCGTGTTGCTCGTGACCAATAAGTGATTGCAAGGATTCGCGGCGATTAGGCAGAAAAGTCGATCCACAGATTACACCGATTTCACCGATTCATTCTTGGCAGCGCCAACGCTGTTGCTACAGTCCCGCAAGGCACCGAGGTCAGGTTCGTTCCTGGATGACCGGCGGCGCGGCGTAGCCGCGCGATCATCGCAAGCGCTTCAAATGCCGGTATGCTGGGAATGCTGTGCAGAGCTCAGCCCCGACTGCCACGATCTACCCGTTAGAATCGGTGCAATCTGAGTAATCGGTGGATAGCCTTTGTTCTTCGTTCCGTGTAATCCCATCGAATCTGTGAATCAAGGAGGGAAAATCTTCCCGGGATTCAGAATCCCACGCGGATCGAATGCCGCCTTCACCCGCTTCATCAGCGCAATCACATCGTCGGAAAGCTCGATGCCGATGTAGGGGGCTTTCGAGAACCCGATGCCGTGCTCGCCGCTGATCGATCCTTCAAGCGCGACCACGCCCTCGAACAGCTCGCGGACCGCTTGGTGAGCCCGTGCAACCTCATCGGCGTCGTCGGGCGACACCATGATGTTGACGTGAATGTTGCCGTCCCCGGCATGACCGAAGCAGGGAATGCGCAGACGATGCGTGGCGCGAAGGCGTTCCACCAGCTCGATGAGCGCCGGCACACGGCCGCGCGGCACGACCACATCGTTATTGAGCTTGAGGGGCGCGATCGTCCGAAGCGCGTACGACGTTTCGCGGCGCACGCGCCACAGGGTATCGCGCTCGGCGGGACTCGCGGCGCGAAGAATCTCGATCGCGCCGGCGACGCGGCACGCGTCCTCTAATCGCCGTGCCTCCGACTCGACTGCTTCGGGCACGCCATCCACCTCCAGCAGCAGCAGCGCGCCGGTGCCTTCCGGCGCCAGCCGCTCGTGCAGATAGTCGGCGACCGCCTGCAGCGAATCCGCGTCCATCAGCTCGAGGGTCACGGGCACCACGCCACGCCGCAGGAGCTCCGTGACGGCGCGCGCCGCCGACGGCACATCCGGGAAGCACGCGCGTAGTGTGGCCACCGCCGGAGGCTTTGGAATCAGCCGCAGCGTGATCTCGGTGATGATGGCGAGGGTGCCTTCCGATCCCACGAGCAACTGGGTCAGGTCGTAGCCGACCACGTTCTTCACGGCCTTGGAGCCGGTGCGCACGATCTCGCCAGTCGGCAGCACCGCTTCGAGCGCGAGCACGTACCGCTTCGTCACGCCGTATTTGAACGCGCGCGGACCGCCGGCGCACTCGGCGACGTTGCCGCCGAGCGAGGACTCCTTGAGGCTCTGGGGGTCGGGCGGATAGAAGAGGCCGCGCGATTCCACTTCCGCCTGTAGATCGCCGTTGATGACCCCAGGCTGGACGACCGCCAGCAGATTCTCTTCATCGATATCGAGGATGCGGTTCAAGCGCTCGACGCTGAGGAGAACCCCGCCGGCAGTGGGCACGGCGCCGCCGGTGTACCCGGTGCCCGCGCCCCGCACGACGAGCGGTACGCGCATTTCGTGACAAAGCCGGGCGATGGCCGAGATTTCCGCCGTAGTGCCGGGAATCACCACCAGATCGGGGGGATGCCCGATCTTCAGCGCGTCGGTGCCGTAGTCGACGAGGGATGCCGGATCGCGACGCACGTGCGCCGCCCCGACCATCTGCTCGAGCTCCGCGACGACAGAATGAGAAATCATCGCCGCGTCGCTACTCCTGCTTCGTTCGCCGTTCGCAGCTCGACGCCGCTATTCACGCTCGTCGTTCGTCGTTCGTCGTTCAGCGTTCGTCACTCGTCGCTCGTCACTCCTAGACGCCGGTGGCGGCGGGCACTTTGCCTTCCTGTTCCAGCTTCTGAATGAACGCGAAGATGCGGTCCGTCCCCTCCCGCAACTGCTCCATCGACGTCGCGTACGAGATACGAAGGAAGCCGGGCGCTTCAAACGCTTCACCCGCCGTCAGCGCCACGTGCGCCTCGTGCAGCATGCGTTCCGCGAACTCGGCGGACGTGCGAATCCCGTCCGGCGAGAGCAGGGCCGAGATGTCGATGAAGAGGTAGAACGCGCCGCTCGGCTTCACGCAGCGTATGCGCGGATCCGCGATGAGCCATGCGTGCAGCTGATCCCGCCGGCGGCGATATTCAGCCAGCATCACGCGCACGGTGTCGTCCGGCCCCTGAAGGGCCGCCACGGTCGCCTTCTGCGAGATCGAGCAGACGTTGGACGTGGAATGGCTTTGCAGCGCGTTGGCCGCGCTGATGACCTCGGCCGGACCGAGTGTCCAGCCGCAGCGCCAGCCGGTCATCGCGTACGACTTCGAGGCCGACCCGCAGAGAATTGCGCGATCGCGGAGGCGGGACGTCAGCACCTTCGGCAGATTGTGCGGCACAGGCTCGTAAATCAGGTGCTCGTAGCACAGATCGAGGATCACGTAGATGCGCGAATCGGCGATGCCGTCGATCAGCAGGCCGAGCTCGTCTTCCGTCATCAGCGCACCTGTCGGATTGCAGGGCGAGTTGATGATGATCGCGCGCGTCGAGGGCGTCACTGCGTTCAGGAGCGTCTGCGCGCGAATCGCAAACCCGTCCTCCGCGTACGTCTGCACAACGATGGGCTCGGCATCGGCAAGCTTCACCTGTTCAACCAGCGTCGGCCAGCACGGCGCGTGCGTGATGACTTCGTCTCCGCGTCCGAAGAGGGCGACCGCGACGTTGTACAGACCCTGCTTGCCGCCGGCCGTGACGATGACCTCCGATGGAGTGTAGTCGACGCCATAGTCGCTCTTGTAGCGCGCACAAATGGCCTGCTTCAGCTCGGAAGTGCCCGCGGCGGGGGTGTACTTGGTGAAGTTCGCATCGATCGCGGCGTGCGCGGCGCGCTTCACGTGATCCGGCGTCGGGAAGTCGGGCTCCCCCGCTCCGAACTCGACGACGTCGATGCCCTGCTGGCGCAGCTTCTCGGCTTCCACCAGCACCTTGAGCGTCGGCGACGCCGACACCCGCCCCATTCGTTCAGCCAGCATGCGATTCTCCGCTCCCCCGCGGGGCTGAAGCCCCGCCAGCACAATCTCTCGCGGGGCTAAAGCCCCGCCACCACACAGTGCCCGTCGTGCGCGACCATCGCGACGGCGCGGCCACGCGCCGTTCGCGCAATCGCGCCTCGACGACCGGCGGCACCAGACCGCTGATGTCGCCGCCGAGGCGCCAGACTTCCTTGACCAGCCGCGAGCTGATGTGGCTCAGCTCCACCGCCGTCGGCAGGAACACCGCGTCGACGGACGGCCGTAGATACCGGTTCATCAGCGTCATCGGCAGCTCGTAATCGGCGTCGGCGGCACTGCGGAGTCCGCGCACCACCGCCACGGCGCCGCGCCGCGTCGCATAGTCCACCAGGAGCCCATCGAAGGTATCGACCTCCACGCCGGGGAGATCCGCGAATACGTTGCGGGCCAAGTCCACGCGCTCGGCCTGAGCCAGCAGCGGCGTCTTCTGATCGTTGACGAGAATCGCCACCACAACATCATCGAACAACTGCGCCGCTCGCCGCACGAGATCGACGTGGCCCAGCGTGATCGGATCGAACGAGCCGGGACAAACCGCGAGCCGTCGATCGGCGTGTGGGGATGCTGAGCTCATGGCTGACCCGCGCTCGCGCCCGGCACATCAGACGGCCGGTAGAAGCTGAGCGCGCTGTCGCCGGCGACGACCTCACGAACTCGCTGCAGGCCGCCTGCCTCCGCCGGCGCGTCGGTCCGCCTGGCATGCTCGATCACCAGGAGTCCTTGCGGCGCCAGTGCTGGCGCCAAGGCACTCACGGCCGCCGCCGGATCGGTCTCGTACGGGGGATCGAGAAAGATGAGATCGAACACCGTCGGAAACGCGGGCGGCCCGGATCGGACAAGATCCACGAGATCCATCGGGATAATAGCATAGCGCTCCGCGACACCACACCGGGCGAGGTTCCGGGCGATCAGGGCGAGAGCGCGCGGATCGCGCTCGGCGAACGTGACATGGCCTGCCCCGCGGCTCCATGCCTCCAGCCCGATGGCGCCGGTGCCCGCAAAGGCATCGAGCACCCGGGCACCGCTCGAGGCGGGCCCCAGAATATTGAAAAGCGTTTCACGGAGCCGATCGGAGGTCGGTCGCAGTCCTGACCAGGCGGGCGAGTCCAGTCGGCGCCCTTTCAGTACACCCGCCACGATGCGCAGCCCGTGACGGCGTGCCGCGCGCGCATTCACTAGCCGACCTCGACGAGTCCGAAGCGTTCGCTCCAGCTGCGTCGCAGATCGTCCAGACGCGCCGCGTCGGGCTCTTCCGCGAGCCAGCGCGTCGCGGCCTCGCGCGCTTCCACCATCAGCGCGTGGTCGCGGCGCAGGTCGCCGAGCCTCAGCGCCGGCAGACCGGATTGCCGGGTGCCGGAGAGATCCCCGAATCCACGCAGCTCGAGATCCTTTTCCGCGATGACGAAGCCGTCAGTCGTCTCCGTCAGCACCTTCAGCCGTTCGCGCGCTTGATCGGTGAGTGGATACTGATAGACCAGCACGCACGTCGACTGATGCGCGCCCCTGCCGACGCGGCCGCGCAGCTGGTGGAGCTGCGCCAGGCCGAATCGCTCGGCGTGCCAGACGAGCATGACGGCCGCGTTGGCCACGTCGACGCCCACCTCGACGACGGTCGTCGAGACGAGCACTTGAATGTCGCCGGCGGCGAAGGCGCGCATCACGCGATCCTTCGCGTCCTGCTTCATGCGCCCGTGCAGCAGCGCGACGCGAAACGCGGGAAAAACCTCGTGCGCGAGGTGATCCGCCATCTCGGTGGCGGCCCTGACGTCGATCTTTTCCGACTCCTCGATGATCGGATACACGACGTAGACTTGCCGGCCCGCCTCGAGCTCGGTTCGGACGTACGCGTAGATCTCCTCGCGCCGCGAGTCGGGCTTGGCGATCGTCCGCACGGGCTGGCGTCCTGGCGGCAAATCGCGAATGCTCGAGACGTCGAGATCGCCGTACGTGGTCAGCGCCAGTGTGCGCGGAATCGGCGTCGCCGTCATGACGAGCATGTCGGGCTGCAGCCCTTTGGCGCGCAGTGTCGCGCGCTGCAGCACACCGAAGCGATGCTGCTCGTCCACGACGGTCAGGCCAATCGCCTTGAACTTCACGTCATCCTGGACGATGGCGTGGGTTCCCAGGACGAGATCGATGTGGCCGGCGGCGATCTGTCCGATGAGCGCCTTTCGGGACGCACCGGAGTTGGCACCCGTCAACAGCGCGACCTTGAAGCGCGTGGTCGCGAGCAGACGCTCGATCGTGCGGAAATGCTGCTCGGCGAGGAGCTCCGTGGGCGCCATGAAAGCGACCTGCTGATGGTTCTCCATCGCCAGGAGCGCCGCGAGAACGGCGACGATCGTCTTGCCGGAGCCCACGTCGCCCTGGAGCAGGCGGTTCATCGGCTTCGACTTCTGCATGTCTTCGCCGATGTCCTTGAGCGCTTGCCGCTGCCCGTGCGTGAGATGAAACGGCAGGACGCTGCGCAGCGTGGCGCGGACGCGGTCGTCGACACGCGTCACGAGCGCCTTGCACTCGCGGTCGGCGTCGCGCCGCCGGAGCAGCATGCCCACCTGGAAGCGAAAGAACTCTTCCAGGATCAGGCGCCGCTGTGCCGGCGACCGGAACGCGTTCAAGACGTCGAGCGACGTGCCTGCAGGCGGGAAATGCGCCTCGGCGATCGCCTGAGTCCGCGACAACAGCCCGAGCGTTCCACGCACCGACTCGGGCAGCACATCGTCGAGATCGTCCGGAAGGGCCGCGAGGGCCTCGGCCACCAGCCGGCGCTGCATCTTCGGAGTGATCGACCGCGCTCTCTCGTACACCGGGACGATGCGCCCGCTGTGGATCGTCTCGACGTCGTCGGCTTCGACGATCTCGAATTGCGGGTTCGTGATCTGCAGACCGCTCCACTGGTTCCGCTCGAACGTGCCGTAGACGATGAGCCGGACGCCCGGACGGATTTGATCCTTCAGGTAGGCGGAGTTGAACCACGCGAGCCGCAGCGTGCCGGACGGGTCGCGCAGGAGCGCCTCGAAGATGCGCATCCCGGGGCGCCGGGTGCCCCGCAGGCCGCACGTGATCACGTCGCCCGTCGTCGACACCGTCTGCCCTTGCCGGAGCGAGGCAATCGACTGCAGGCGGCCGCGATCCTCGTACCGGAGCGGAAACCGGTAGAGCAGATCTTCGATCGTGTTCACGCCGACACGGGCGAAGTCGGCAGCCTTTCGCGGTCCGACGCCCTTGAGGAACTGAAGGGGCGTCTGCAGGTACTCGGCGGAGCCCGTCATCGGCCGTGACCCTGGAGCGGCTTACTGCACGATGACCGCCTGTCCGCGAACCGTCTTGATCTCGCGGATCTTGGCGGGCAAGCGGAATGGCGCTTCGATGTCGACGCCCTGCGGCTGCTCGTTGCTGCGGGAGTAGTACGCGACGAGCTGCTGCAGAACGGTCTTCGGGACAGCCACGCCGCCGACGGTGACCGATTCGAGCGTGAACGCACCCACGCCTTTGCCGGTGCGCAGAACGCCGGTCGCTTCAACCGGTACCCGCCCAGTCAGCGGAATCAAGCTGCCTATCGCGCCAGTGTCCTGGGTGGCGCGCACCGTGTCGAGGTCCACCGTCGCGCGACCCGCGATCCGGCCGTCCGGGAGAAAATTGAGGAGCGGATCGATGATGCCTTCGGGGAGCCCCCCGACGCCCTGCATGCGAATGAACGCGTTGACCTCCTGCTCGGTGACCGGCGTCTCGCGAGCCTGAGGCTTCTGCGCAAGCCCATTGGTCGCAATCTGAATGAACTTCAATCGGAGAGCGTCGGCATCGGCCTGCGAGCCCGCATCGGGACCGGCCGCCGCCAGGATCGCGGCGCCTCCGAGAGCGAGCAGGAGACCGAGCGTTGCGCGGTTTCGCATGTTGGTGAACCTCCACGAGACGCGGCACCGCATCCGCCCCATGGTACCACGCCGGCACGGGCATCCCCACAGCTCTTCGACTCGACACGCCGGCGGGCAGACTCGTCCCAGCCACGTGGCCGCCAGGCGCCAACCGGACTACAGTGACCCGCAAGGAGCGCTCATGACACGGACACGCCTCAGGCGGCTCGTCGCCGCAGCGACTGCCGGGAGCCTCGCCAGCCTCGTCGCATCCACCGCGCCGGTGACTCGGGCGGCGGCGCCAGCCGCGTCTCTGGCCACCACCCGCCTCGACGTCGCCGTCGACTACTACAAATTGTCGAACGGGCTGAAGGTCGTGCTGTCGCGCGATACGACGACGCCGACTGCTGTGGCCGCCGTGTATTACAACATCGGTTTCCGCAACGAGCCCAGGGACCGGACCGGCTTCGCGCACCTGTTCGAGCACATGATGTTCCAGGGCTCGCAGAATCTCGGGAAGCTGGGGTTCATCCGGCTCGTGGAGTCGAGCGGCGGCCTGCTCAACGGCTCGACGCGGTTCGACTTCACGAACTACTACCAGGTCGTGCCGGCCCACGTGCTCGAGACCGTTCTCTGGGCGGAGGCCGACCGGATGCGCGGCCTGGACATCACGGGAGAGAACCTGAAGAACCAGCAGGAGGTCGTCAAGAACGAAGTGAAGGTGGCTGTCCTCAATCAGCCGTACGGCGGCTTTCCCTGGATCGATCTCCCGATGGCCGCCAACCAGAATTGGTACAACGCCCACAATTTCTACGGCGACCTCGCCGATCTCGATGCGGCCACCCTCGGCGACGTGTCGCAGTTCTTCAAGACCTTCTACGCGCCGAACAACGCCGTGCTCGTCGTGAGCGGCGACTTCGCGCCGGCGGAGACGAAGGCCTGGATCGAGAAATATTTCTCGTCGATTCCCTCTGGCACGCTGCCGTCTGCGCCGGATCTGTCCGAGCCGCGTCAAGAGAAGGAGAAGCGCACCGGGCGTACCGACGCGCTCGCGAACCGGCCGGCCGTTGGGATCGCGTACCACGTCCCCGAGCGCAACACGCCGCAGTGGTACGCGTTCGCCCTGCTCGATCAGATTCTTGGACAAGGCCACGACGCGCTGCTCTATGACGAGCTCGTGCGCAGGCGCGCTCTGACAGGCGACGTGGACGCCGGCATCAACTGGGGCCTCGGCAACATGTTCGACTACCGCGGCCCGATGTTGTGGATGGCGCACTTCTACCACGATACGAACACGCCATCTGATCGCCTCGTCGAGGCGTTCGATGCCGCGGTCGCGCCGCTTCGCGAGAAGCCTGTCGATCAGCCAACGCTCGATCGCGCGCTCGTCAAGATGCGCTCGGCGCTCTATGGGGAGCTCGAGCAGTTCGCGGGCTTCGGCCGGGCGAACCTGCTCGCCTCGTTCGCGCTTTTCGATGACGACCCGGCGCGCATCAATCGGCTCGAGGCCGAGTTCGCCAAGGTGACACCAGCGGTGCTCCAGCAGACGGCCCAGGAATATCTGCGGCCGTCGAATCGCACGCTATGCGTGATCACGCCTGGCGCCCCGAGCAGCGCCGGCGATCGGAAGCCTTGAGGAGCGCGCACATCATGCGACTTTTTTCCCTTGTCTCGGTCCAATCGGTTCCAAAGCCGGTCCGCTCGTCGGGCGCGCTCGTCGTCACGCTCTTACTCGTAGGCCCAAGCTTTAGCTTGGGCAATGTTGCCGTCCGTGCTAAAGCTCGGGCCTACTCGGCATTCGGGTCCTCCGGCGCTGCCGAGCAGAAGCAGTTGCCGCCGACGCCCGGCGCTCCGAAGAACTTTGCGCTGCCCGCGCCCACCCGCTTCACACTACCGAACGGCCTGCCAGTCACGATGGTCGCCTTCGGCCAGGTGCCGAAGGTGAGCGTGCGCCTGGTGGTGGAAGCCGGCAACGTCTACGAGAGTGCGGACCAGGTCTGGCTCGCGGACGTCACGGGCCGCATGCTGCAGGAGGGCACCGTCGCGTTGTCTGCCGATGCGCTCGCACGCGAGCTGGCCGGGATGGGGGGCGAGTTGTCGGTGGGGGTGGGTCCGGACCGGGCGTCAATCGGCACCGATGTGCTGTCGGAACACGGCGCCCGCGCAGTGCAGCTTGTCGCCGACGTTGCACGACAGCCCCAATTGCCTGGCGATGCGCTTGTTCGAGTGAAGGCGAGCCTGGCGCGCGATCTCGCCATCCAGAAGACGCAACCGCAGTCGGTCGCGCAGGAAAAGTTCAGCGCATTCGTCTATGGCGACCATCCGTACGGGCGCATCTTTCCGACCGATGCGATGCTCGACAGCTACGCGCTCGACGATGTGCGAGCGTTCCATCGGCAGCACTTTGGCGCGAATCGCGCGCGTCTCTACATCGCCGGCGTCTTCGATGCGGCAGCGATGGAACAGGCCGTGCGCCAGGCGTTGGGCGACTGGAAGACCGCTGACCGCACCACCGCGGCCACCGTGACGCGCGCGGCGCAGAAACACTTCGCCATGCTCGACCGCGCCGACGCGCCGCAGTCGACCATCTTTCTTGGCTTGCGCGTGCCGGACCCATCACAGGCCGACTGGGTGGCGCTTCAAGTGACGGACGCCCTGCTCGGCGGCGCCTTCGCGTCGCGCATCACGTCGAACATCCGCGAGCAGAAGGGATACACCTATTCGCCGAACAGCAGCGTCAACAGCCATCGGCGCGACGCCAATTGGGTCGAGATCGCCGACGTGACCACCGCCGTCACCGGGTCGGCACTGAAAGAGATCTTTGCCGAGATCGATCGCCTGCGGAGCGAAGCGCCGCCTGCCGAGGAGCTGCAGGGGATCAAGAACTCCCTGGCAGGCGTTTTCGTCGTGCAGAACGCCTCGCGAAGCAGTGTGATCAGCCAGCTCGCATTCGTCGATCTCCACGGGCTCGGCGAAGACTACCTGACGAAGTACGTGGAGCGCGTGAACGCCGTCACCGCCGAGGATGTGCGCCGGATTGCGCACGACTATCTGACGCCCGAAAGGATGACGCTCGTCGTCGTGGGCGACACGAAGGCGATCAAAGACCAGTTGGCGCCATGGAGCCAGGGCGCGACGGGACAGTAATAGATCGGATGAATGGAATAGATCGGATGAATGGTAGGCCAACCCGCGTCCTACATCCCAACCTCAGCCGTTCTTAACAGTGCCTGGCACTGTTAAGCACAATTCCGCGCCTTAACAGTGCCAGGCACTGTTAAGAGAAGAATCTGGTCTTAACCGTGCCTGGCACCATTAGCGGCGCAGGAATTGGTCGACATCGGGTGCGCGCGGCAGGCCGTCGCGCGCGCCGAGCGACCGGCACTTGAGCGCTGCGACCGCAGTCGCGTACGTCAGCACGTCGGCGACGTCGGCCTCCATCCCCGCCTGCAGGTAGCCGCTGATGAACCCGCCGCGGAATGCGTCGCCCGCCCCCGTGCTGTCGACCACCGGCACCTCGAAGGCCGGCGTGCGGATTTCACGCCCCTGACAGATCGCCAGACTGCCCGACGCCCCGAGCGTCACGCACGCGACCGCCGGACCATACTCGCGCGCCATCGCTGAAAGTGCGGTGCCAGTGTCGTGGTGCCCGGTCAGGCGCTCGGGGAGTCCCTCCGACGCGATGATGACATCGATGTGACGCAGGAGCGCCGGCACCCCGGGCAACACCGCTTCGACGTCGATCACCGTCAGCGCGCCACTCGCCCGAGCGGCCTTGGCGGCGGTCGTCGCCGCTGGAATGTCCTCGCAATCGACGTGCAGCACGCGAGCGCAGGTCCAGACCTCCCCCGCGACGTCTCCCGGGCGCAGCGCCAGTGCCGGGTCGCGATCCCACAGGACTGTGCGATCGCCCGTGCGGCCGTCGACGATCACCATCGCGAACCGTGTCCGCGCCTGCACGGTTTCCGCCGCCGAGACGTCGACGCCTTCCTGCTCCAGGCTCGTGAGACCAACATGTCCGAGCTCATCGTTCCCGAACCGGCCCACGTATCGGGAGCGCCAGCCAAGCCTCGCGCAACAAACCATGGCCGAGGCGACTTGCCCACCCGGGAGCCGGCCGAACTGCTCGATTCGATGCTTCGTGTTGCTGCGCGGAAAGACGCCCACGACGGCCACCAGGTCGACGCTGTTCTGGCCGAGGCCCAGGACGTCGAACCGACGATCGGCTGCGTCCAGCAGCGAAAACGGAATCTGCACGGCCGGTGATGCTAGCACGGGGATCGATGACGCCACGGATCCGCGCCGCCGATGTCCTTGACTGACCACGAGGGGTAGACGCACCCTTTCCCCGGCCAGCGGACGTACCACGGCAATCAAGCGGCGAAGCCGGAGCGCTAAAGACGAAGTGGAAGGAAGCGGGGGCGGGCGAAGAAGGCTAGAAGGGACGACGACCTTGACCTTCGCCTTTCCTTTGCGTAATATGGCCGTCCATGATGCCGCTCACCAAGCGCCAACGCGAAATCCTCGACTATCTGAACGAGTTCATCCAGCGTCACGGGTACGCGCCCAGCCTCGAGGAAATCGGAAAGCGGTTCAACCTCTCGTCTCTCGCTACTGTCCACAAGCACCTGACCAACCTGCAGGAGAAAGGCTTCATCAAGCGGGCCTGGAACCGCAGCCGTTCTGTCGAGCTGATGCCGACGCGCGCAGGTGGACGCGCCGTCGAGCTGCCTCTGCTCGGCTACGTCGCCGCCGGGATGCCGATTGAAGCCGTCGCTACCAACGAAACGATTTCAGTGCCCGAGGATCTGGTGGGCCGGCGCGATAGCTACGTCCTGCGCGTTCGCGGCAACTCGATGATCGACGAGCAAATCCGCGACGGCGACTTCGTCATCGTCGAGGATCGCAAGACGGCGGATAACGGGGAGATGGTGATTGCGCTGCTCGGCGGCGCCGATGCCACCCTGAAGAAGTTCTATCGCGAGGCGAACGGCGTGCGCCTGCAACCCGCGAATCCGACCATGCAGCCCATCATGGTCCCTGCCGACCAGGTACAGATTCAAGGCGTGGTCGTTGGAGTGATGCGGAAGTACTGACGCGGCGGGCCGACAACTGCGCGGCTCACACCGGCGGGGCTGAAGCCCCGCCTCCACAGCTGACACTTGCACCCGTCGCACCGTTCGCAACCCCACACCGCGCACCGTCGCACCAGTCGCACCTGACCCACCCGTCCCGCACCTGACGCGCCCCGTCGCTCCTGATCTAAACTCCCCTATGGCCGAACTGAAGCAGATCAACTTCACCATCGTGCCGGACGATGACGGGCGGAACGAGCGGACGTACGCGAACTTCTGTGCCATTTCGCAGACGCCGTTCGATTGCACGCTGACGTTCTGCGAGGTGCAGCCGCTCTCCGAGGACGAGATTCGCACGCTGAACAGCTCGACCCCCGGAGCCGAGATGGTCGTCCGTGCGCCCATCCGCGCCAGGCTGGTGGTGCCCTTCCAGGTCCTGCCCAATCTCGTCGCCGCCCTTCAGGAGCAACTGAGAAACGTCGGCGCGGCCGCGCCTGGCGGTCCCGTGCACTGAGGCGCGCCGTGGCCGATCCCCGACCCCGCTCCGAGACGATTGCCATCCTCAATCAGCTCGAGCGTCAGCATCCGGACGCAGACACGGAGCTCCACTACCGCACGCCGTTCGAACTGCTGATCGCCACGATTCTTTCGGCGCAATCAACCGACGTGCGGGTCAATCAGGTCACACCCACGCTGTTTGAAAAGTATCCGGACGCTCGTGCGCTTGCCGCGGCCGCGCCGGAGGCGCTGGAACCGATGATTGTGTCGACCGGATTCTTCAGAAGTAAGGCGCGATCGATCGTCGGTGCGGCGCGCGCGCTCGTGGCGGAGCACGGCGGCGAGGTGCCGGCCGACATGGCAGCCCTCACCGCGCTCCCGGGCGTGGGACGCAAAACCGCCAACGTCGTTCTCGGACACGCGCTCGGCGTTCCCGGGCTGCCGGTCGATCGTCACGTCCTACGCGTCGCCAATCGTCTGGGCATCGCGGCGTCGGACGATCCCGAGATCGTCGAGCGCCAGCTGTGCGCGGCCCTGCCGCGGAAGCGCTGGACGCGGACCTCCGACACGCTGATTCTTCACGGCAGGCGGGTCTGCCGGCCGAACCCGCTGTGCGATCGCTGCAATGCCCGCGATCTGTGCCGGTACTATGCCGCCCTGTCGGCCGTGCCGGCGGCGCGCGCACGCAAGCGTCCGGCTGGCGCCGCGAAGGGTCGGGCGTCTGGCAGCCGCGCCGCTACACCACGTCGCCGCAAGAGAATCCCGAAGTGACGCGCGAGGCATTCGAGGCGCTCGTCCGCGAGGCGCTTGGCGCAATCCCGCGGCAGTTTCGCGACCGGATGCGCAACGTCGAGATCGTCGTCGAGGACCGCGCGTCGCGCGAGCTCGAGGCGGAGATGGCGGACGAGCCGGGCGAGACGCTGTTCGGCCTCTACCAGGGCACGCCACTCACCGAGCGCGGCTGGGCCCACGGCAACGCGCTTCCCGATCGGATCACGCTCTACCAGCGCGCCATCGAGGAGGCCTCGGAGACCGAAGACGACGTGTTCGACGAGGTGTGCCTCACGCTGATACACGAGGCCGGGCACTTCTTCGGATTGTCGGAAGACGAGATTGAGGCGATCGAGGACGAGTTCTGGTACTCGTCTGGCGAATCGGATCGCGAGGGCGACGCCGGAAAGCCGCCCGGCGGCGGCCGAGGGTGAGACCCCGCAAGCGCTTCGGGCAGCACTTCCTCGAGCCGGCGTGGGTGGCGAAACTCGTCGCGGCGATCGACCCCAGGCCTGATCAAACGTTCATCGAGATCGGTCCGGGGCGCGGAGCGCTGACCGAACCGCTGTCGGCGCGGGCGAACCGCGTCATCGGGATCGAAGTCGATCGGGATCTGGCGGCCGCGTTGACGCAGCGCGCGATGGCCAATGTCGAGATCGTCGAAGCCGACATCCTCAGCGTCGATCTCGGGACGCTCGGTCTCGTTCCGGGCACACGCGTTGCCGGCAACCTCCCCTACAACATCTCCTCGCCGATCCTGGCGCGCCTGGTTGCCTTGCAGCGCTCGACCGGCCTCCTGCGCGACGCCACGCTCATGCTCCAACGCGAGCTCGTCGACCGGATCGTGGCCGCGCCCGGCTCGGGCGACTACGGGCCGCTCGCGATTCTCATCGGACTGGCGGCGCGGGTCGCGCGCCTCATGACCTTGCCGCCCGGCGCGTTCCGCCCTCTGCCGAGAGTAACGTCGGCCGTTGTTCACCTCGAATTTCTGGACGCGGCGGCGCTGGGCGCGTTGCCGGCATCCCTCGATCGGCTGGTTCGACAGGCATTCACCCGCCGGAGAAAGACGCTCGGCAACGCGCTGGCGGGGACCGACGCCTTCCCGTACCGTGCCGCGTTGTCGTCTCTCCTGGCGGATGCCGGTCTCGACGAGCGGCGGCGGCCGGAGATGCTCTCGCCGGCCGAATGGGTGGCGCTGGCCCGCCTGGCGGAAAAGACTTCCTGAAAAACGCTTGCCTTCCGATCGTCTGCAACCGTCGGCTGTGCTATAGTTTCCGGCGTTCTCTCTCTCCTGTTTTTGGCTTCACAGGCTGTCCCAGCGGCCTGCTGCAACTGACATCCGGGCGCCCGCTCAGATGTTGTTGCGTTTCCGGTCGGCGCGCGTACGGAGCGCGGCCGGGGCAGGTGTCGGGTCGGATGGCAGTCAGCATACGCGCGCTCGAAATCGTCCCGCTCGGCGGACTGGGCGAGTTCGGCATGAACATGATGGCGATCTCGTGGGCCGAGACGACCATCGTCGTCGACGCGGGGGCGATGTTCCCCGGGCCCGAACTGCTGGGCGTCGACCTGATCGTGCCGGACCTCACCTATCTGCAAGGGCGCCGTGTGACGGCGCTCGTGCTGACGCACGGGCACGAAGATCACATTGGCGGCGTGCCTTACGTGTGGCCGCTCCTCGATGGCCCGGTGTTCGCCACGCCGTTCACGCTCGCGCTCGTCGAGCCAAAGCTCTCGGAGCATCAGATCGAGGCGGGCGATCGACTGCAGCCCGTGCGGCCCGGCGATCGCCGGCAAGCGGGCGACTTCGAAATCGAGTTCCTGCGCGTCACGCACAGCATTCCGGATTGTGTCGCGCTCGCGATCCACACGCCGGCGGGCACCATCGTGCACACCGGCGACTTCAAGGTGGATCAGACGCCGCTCGACGGACGGCACTTCGATTTGCACCGCTTCGCGACGCTCGGATCGGAAGGCGTGCTGGCGCTCTTCGCCGACAGCACGAACATCGACCGCCCGGGATTCACGGGGTCGGAGCTCGAAGTGGTCGGCGCGTTCGAGGAGATCTTCACGTCATCGACGGGCATGCTCGTTGTGGCGACGTTTGCCTCGAGCATCTATCGGATGCAGGTGCTCGTCCGCCTGGCCGAGCGTTTCGGCCGCAAGGTGGCGTTCATCGGCCGGTCGATGGTGCAGAACTCCGAGATCGCGATGCGCCTCGGCTATCTGTCGGTGCCTGCAGGACTGCAGATACGCGACAGCGAGGTGCCCGCGCATCCGCCAGGTTCGGTTCTGTGCATCACTACTGGCTCGCAGGGCGAGCCGCGCTCGGCCCTCTCGCGGATCGCGATCGACGACCACCGGCACGTGAAGATCGGGCCCGGCGATACGGTCGTGCTCTCGGCGCGCGCGATCCCGGGCAACGAAAAGGCGATCGGCCGCGTCGTGAACCACGCGACGCGGCGAGGCGCCGATATCATCACGGCCGCAACCAAACACGTGCACGTCTCGGGGCACGGCAGCGAGGAGGAGCTGAAACTGGTGCTGTCGCTCGTGCGTCCGCGCTACTTCGTGCCGGTCCATGGCGAATACCGCCACCTGGCGCTTCACCGCCGCGTGGCCGAGCGCGTGACGAAAGGATCGGAGCGTCCGGTCGACGTCATGCTCGTCGAGAACGGCGACATCCTGCAATTCGACGGCGAGGGTGCGTCCGTCGTCGGCAAGGCGCCCACGGGACGCGTCCTCATCGACGACACGCGGGTGGGCGAAGTCGCCGACGAGGTGCTGCGCGATCGACGCCATCTGGCGGTCGACGGAATCGTGCTCCCGATCGTCGCCATCCGGAAGCAGGATGGCGAGCTGGTGGGCTCGCCTGAAATCATCACACGCGGCGTCGTCGCCGAGGCGTCGAGTGAAGCGCTGCTCGCAGATGGGTCACGGCTGCTGGAGGATGTCATCGGAGAGCTGGGGATAGAGGAGCGGACCGATCCTGGTCTCCTGCGCGAGACCATTCGCCTCGAGACGCGGCGGTTCTTCCGCAAACGGACGGCGCGGCGGCCGCTGGTGCTGCCGGTCGTCATGGAGATCTGATCACACGTGGCCACCATATCCACTTTGTCCCGGCGGGCGAGCGAGTTTGCAGGCGTCGCCCTGTTTGCGGCGGCGCTCATCTGGCTGATCGCGCTCGTCACGCACGAGCCGACCGACCCCGTGTGGTTCTTCACGGCCGGCGACGCCCACTCGGCGTCCAATTTCGTCGGCCTCGTCGGCGCGTTTCTCTCGGAGGCGTCCCTGCAGGTGTTTGGGTATGCGTCGTTTCTCGTGCCGGCCCTTCTGGCCATCGGTGGATGGAACTTCTTCTGGTGCCGGCACCTCGACGCCGCGTACACGAAGGCGATCGGGGCGGGTCTCTTCTTCGGCTGCCTCAGTGCCCTGTTGGCGCTCATCGTCGGCAGGACGGAGTTGAACGGGCGCACGTTCCGCGCGGGAGGGTACGTGGGCGAGTGGATCGCCGACATGTCGGCGGCGTATTTGAACCGGCCGGGAGCCATCATCGTCGTCCTGACGCTTGCAGTGCTCGCCGTGATTCTGGCGACACAGTTCTCGTTCGGGCGGAGCTTCGCCGCAGGAATTCACGGGACGGTCAGCCTGACGAGCCAGGGGTTCGCGTCATTCAAGGCGTGGCGCGAGGAGCGGCGGCGAGAGGCGGAGCGGCGCGAGGTCATCGCCAAGCACACGAAGAAGAACGGATCGGAAGTGGGCGCCGACGCGAGGGCCGCTGTGACAGCCAGCCGCGTCGCCCGCAGCAAGGAACGCGAGCGCGCGATCGAGGACGCCGACGACGAGCGAGACATTCCGCCCCCCCCCGTGCCCCCGCGTCGCCGTCAGCCGCAGGAGCCGCCCGCAGTCGCGCCGTCGGGCCGGGAGACGCGCGCGCGGGTCGTGACGCCGGCGCTGCCGCTCGACGACGTGGATCCGACGTCGCGGACGCCGGTGGAACGCCGTATGGGCGGATTCACGCTGCCGCCGTTGTCGCTGCTCGATGCCCCGAAGGCGGAGCGAAAAATCGACGAGCGCGAGCTGATGGAAGGCGCGCGCCTGCTCGAAGAGAAGTGCCGCGAATTCTCGGTCGAAGGGTCCGTCGTGCAGATCCACCCCGGGCCGGTCGTCACGACGTTCGAGTTCAAGCCCGACGCGGGCGTGAAATACAGCAAAATCACCGGCCTGGCTGATGATCTCTGTCTCGCCCTTCAGGCCGAGTCGATCCTGATCGATCGGCTTCCCGGCAAATCCACCGTCGGCATCCAGGTGCCCAACAATCTGCGCGAGCAGATTTCGCTCCGCGACATGCTCGAGTCCGAGACCTATCGGCGTTCGCCGTCGAAGCTGACGCTGGCGCTCGGCAAGACCATCCACGGCGAGCCATTCGTAGCCGACATGGCCATGATGCCGCACCTGCTCATTGCCGGCTCCACGGGCACCGGCAAGTCCGTCGGCTTGAACGCGATGCTCACGAGCATCCTCTATCGCGCAACGCCGGACGACGTGCGCCTGATCATGATCGATCCCAAACGGCTCGAGCTCGGGATGTACGAGGACATCCCTCACCTCCTGACACCGGTCGTCGTCGATCCGAAACAGGCGGCCAACGCCTTGCGGTGGGCCGTGCGCGAGATGGAGGAACGGTACAAGACGCTTGCGGCCGAGGGCGTCCGCAACATCGATCAGTACAACCGGAACATCCGCCACTTGATCGAAGAGCAGCAGCAGAGCAAGGAAGGTGGCGACGTCCCGAAGCAGCTGCCCTTCATCGTCGTCGTCATCGACGAGCTCGCCGATCTGATGATGGTGGCGGGCAATGAAGTCGAGGAATCCATCTGCCGGCTGGCCCAGATGGCGCGCGCCGTCGGCATCCACCTGATCCTTGCGACGCAGCGCCCCTCCGTCGACGTCATCACGGGTCTCATCAAGGCAAATCTTCCGGCGCGCATCGCGTTCCGCGTTTCGTCGCGCATCGACTCGCGGACCGTACTCGACGGCAACGGCGCCGAGCAGCTCCTCGGCAAGGGGGACATGCTGTTCCTGCCTCCGGCGTCCTCGCGCTACGTGCGTCTGCACGGCCCATACATTTCCGAGCAGGAGAGCGCCCGGCTGGCGAGCTTTCTGCGCAAGCAGGGCAAGCCAGTCTTCAACGAGAGCATCACCGCCGAAGAACGCGCGACTCAAGCGATGGAATTCGAGAAAGACGACCTGTACGACGACGCCTCGCGCATCGTCGTCCAGAGCGGCCAGGCGTCCATTTCGTATCTGCAGCGACGGCTGCGGATCGGGTTCAGCCGCGCCGCCCGGCTCGTCGACATGATGGAAGCCGATGGTCTCGTCTCGCCCGCGGCGGGCGGCAAGGCCCGTGAGGTTCTCGTGAGCAAGGACTACTTCGATGAGGTCGATGCCCAGATCCGGTAGGAAGGCGAATATATGCGTCAGATAATCGCCCTGACCCTCGCCGGCGCGCTCCTGGTGGCAGCGCCGGCGGCTGCCCAGACGGCGGCGAAGAACCTGTATTCGCGCTTGAGCTCGCGCGACGCCGTCGCGCGAAAGGCCCTCGCATCCGGTCGGTCCGCGGACGCCGTGCGCAAGGACGTCGCGCGCATCATCGCTGGCTACGAAGGGCTCGTCTCGCGCTTCCCGGGCAGCCCGTACAGCGATAACGCGCTCTGGCAGGCTGGCATGTTGGCTGCGGAAAGCTACGCGCGCTATCGGACCGAGACGGATCGTTCCGCATCGTTGCGCCTGCTGCGCAAGCTCCAGAGCGAGTACCCCTCGAGCTCGCTCGTGCGCCAGGCCAGGCCGGCGATCGCCCGGCTCGAGGCCGATGGCCGAAGCCCGAGTCCAGCCGCGCCGACGCGGGCGGCGTCTGTCCCGCTCGCGGCGCCGTCGAGCGCATCGGCGGGCACAGGTGTTTCTGCCCCTCCCCCCCAGCGGGGCGCGCGCGCTACCACTCCTTCGAGCCAGCCAGCCGGCCGTCGTCGCCGAGGCCCCCAACTCCTCATCAACCAAGCCGCAAGGCACCGCGGAGCTCCGCGCGATTCGCCGTACGCTCTTACCCGACGTGGTACGCATCGCCATCGAGCTCGATCGCGAGGTCGAGTATCGAAGCGACCGCATCGAGGCGCCCGATCGCGTGTTCGTCGATCTGCATGGCACCGGTGTCGCGGAGGAGACGCCGGGAATTCTGAGTTACGACGACGACCTGGTGCGGGCGGTGAGGCTTGGGCCCCGGCCCGGTGGGACGACGCGGGTGGTGCTGGACCTCGATCATGCGGGTCAGTACAGCGTGTTCACGCTCTACAATCCCTATCGCGTCGTGGTCGATCTCGAGCGCCCGGGCGGCCACAACGTGCCTGCCGTGCTCGGCACGACATCGACCGCGGCCCAATCGAAGGATGATCGCGTGGTGCGCGCGCTCGACACGCGTCCTCGCGCGATGGCGCCACCATCAACCGCGCCCCTGGCGCCGATCACGGAACATGTGGACGTTCCGCGTGACGAAGACGTGAAACCAGCGCCTCAGGTCGATTCCGTCGCGCCCGGTGCCACGCTCACGCCGGGGCGGTCCACCGTGGCGGCGGCCTCGTCGACGGCTGTCTCACCTCTGCCCTCGAAGACACCGGCTCCCAAGGGTACGGTGGCGGAAGCGCCGGCCCTCGTCGCGCCCGCCCCCCCGGCCGTGAATCTGGAAGGCCGGTTCTCGCTTTCGCGGCAGCTGGGACTGGGCATTTCACGAATCGTGATCGATCCCGGCCATGGCGGTCACGATCCGGGCGCCCAGAGCCGCGGCTTGAGCGAAGCGGACCTCGTGCTCGACGTGGCGTTGCGGCTCGAGCAGTTGCTCACGCGCGAGCCGGGCGTAGAGGTGGTATTGACTCGCCGTTCGGATGTGTTCGTCCCGCTCGAGGAGCGAACGGCGCTCGCCAACCGGCAGAACGCGGATCTGTTTCTTTCGATTCACGCAAACGCGAGCCGCAATCCTAAGGCTCGAGGCGTCGAGACTTATTTTTTGAACTTCGCGTCCACGCCGGATGCCGAAGCGGTTGCCGCGCGTGAGAACTCCGCGTCGGGCCGCACCATGCACAGCCTTCCCGACATCGTCAAAGCGATTACGCTCAACAACAAGCTGGACGAGTCGCGCGACTTCGCCACGCTGGTGCAGCGCGCGATGGTCGGGCATCTTTCGGGGAGCAACAAGGACCTGAGAGATCTCGGCGTGAAGCAGGCGCCGTTTGTGGTCCTCATCGGGGCCGGCATGCCCAGCGTGCTTGCGGAGATCTCGTTTGTCACGCACAGCCAGGAAGGGAAGCTCCTGAAGAACAAGGCTTATCGGCAGAAGATCGCCGAGGCCCTCTATCAGGGCCTCGAGCGGTATCAGCGATCGCTGAAGGCCGTGAAGACGGTCGCGAATCAGTAGGCCCAAGCTTTAGCTTGGGCATTTCAAGCTTTCGCGTGGGCATTCGTGAAGATCGACAGGCGCAGGTAACGCGCCAACGCTCACTTGCCCCAGCTGAAGCTCGGGCCTATGTGCCGATAGGACGCCGGCCTCCCTGCTGATGCGACGCTAGTTCAGCCGCAACGACATCTCGTTGCCGGTTTCGCCATTGAACGCGTTGCCGGGGCGGTGGGTGCGGAGGTAGATGAATAGCACGCCGAGCAGCAGCCCCGAGAGGAGCGCGACGGCGGTGATCACGCCGGTCAGGCCGAGCGCCCGGAGAATCACGTCACCGAGCGTGACGACATCGGTCGGCGGGCCGATCACGCGAACGATGATGGGCGACGGTGGGGGCTGCACGTCTCTTCCAGTTTACCGCGAGACGTTTCGCCATCCTTCGGGATCCAGCGCCAGTTCGGCCAGCAGCCTGACGGCGACGCCCGTGGCGCCCTTGACCTGCCACGGTCTGACGTCGTCGGCCCACGCCGTCCCCGCGATGTCCAGATGCGCCCAGGGAAGCTGGCCGGTGAATTGCTTCAGGAACACGGCCGCCGTCACGGCGCCGCCGGGCCGGCCGCCCGTATTGGTCATGTCGGCCACGTCGCTCTTCAACTGTTCGTAGTACTCGTCGGAAACCGGCAGCGGCCAGCAGCAATCGCCCGATAGGGACCCGGCACGGCGCACCGCGTCGACGAAGGCGTCCGGTGTCCCGAAGACGCCGGAATGCACACGGCCCAGGGCCACCACACAGGCGCCGGTCAGCGTCGCCACATCCACCAGGTGCGTGGCGCCCAACTCACGCGCGTACCACAGGCCGTCGCCAAGAATCAGACGGCCTTCGGCGTCCGTGTTCACGACTTCGACTGTGGTACCGCTTGCGCCGCGCAGCACGTCGCCCGGCTTGACAGCGCGGCCGCCGGGCATGTTTTCAGACGATGGAATGATGCCAATGACGCGAATCGGCGCTCGAAGGAGCGCCGCCGCGCGAAGGGCGGCAATGACGGCGGCGCCGCCCGCCATGTCGACCTTCATCTTCTCCATGCCGTCTGCGGGCTTGATGGAGATGCCGCCGGTATCGAAAGTGATGCCCTTGCCGACCAGCGCCAACACCGGCGCGGCGGGCGCGTCGGGAGGATCATGGCGAAGCACGATGACTCGCGGGGGCTCGGCGCTGCCGCGCGCAACGCCAAGGAGCAGGCCCATTCGAAGCGCCGCGATTCGATCCTCGTTGAGGATCTCGACGCTCAAGGTCGTGCCCTCGGCGGCGGCGCGGGCGCGATCGGCAAATATCGTCGGCGTCAGCAGGTTGGCGGGCTCGTTCCCGAGATCGCGCGCGAAGTTTGTGCAGGCGCCGAGGATGGCCCCACGCTCCACGGCGGCCGCTGCAGCCTGCCGCATCTCGGCCGGCAGTTCAGGAGCCACCAGCCGGACGTCGCTGACGCGCGCCAGCTCCGAAGGGCTGCTCTTGAGGCGCCCGATATCGTGCTCGGCCAGGACGACGCCTTCCGCGGTGGCCTGCAAGAGGCGAGTCGCCGAGTGCCCGGGGTGGCTTTCGTCGGTCGCCGGCCGAAACAGGACGCCCACCCGGGCCACGCGGCGCTGCCTGGCGGCCAACACGCCGGTTGCGGCCACGCGGCGGGCCATCTCGCCGTCGTAGTTGGCGCGATTCCCGGCGCCGACCAGCGCCACGCGCCGGACCTGCCACTGGTGCGTCACCGTCGCCACGAAAATCTCGCAGGGCTTCCCCGTCAGCTCGCGCGTGTTGAGGGCACGACCCACTTCCCCGCCCGTCGCGGCGTCGAGCCCGGGAACATCCGCCAGATCGTCGCCTTCAAACGCGGGAACCACGAGCAGGTCCGTGTCGAGGTGGGCCAAGGTCGTCCAGACCAGCAATGGCGGGGGGGAATTGAAGGTGCCCATCCGAACGATTATGGCCTAACTCCCCGGACTGAATTGCCGAAGCGCGGGAAACACCATTACAATGCCGTGCAACCCGATTTCCCCGAAGGAAGGTCTTCAATGACCTCGGAATCTCGCGTCCTACGGACGCCCTTCCGTGCATCCCGCTACCTGCTGGCCCTCCCCTGCGCGGTACTTCTGTGCGGCAGCGTCGTGGGCCTTCTGGCCCAGGACGACAAGGGCGAGAACAAGGATAAGAAGGACACGAAGCGCGCCTCCCTCTCGCTGAAGGCGACGCCGCCCATTTCGTTTTCTCCCGCCAAGATCATGGTCACGGCGGAACTTCGCGGTGGGTCTGATTCGAGCGACGAGCTCTATTGTCCGAGCCTCGAATGGGATTGGGGCGACGGAACGAAATCGGAATCGAATGCCGACTGCGAGCCGTTTGAAGCCGGCAAGAGCACGATCAAGCGTCGGTTCACCGCGTCGCACACGTACAACATGGCCGACAACTATCGCGTCCTGCTCCGGCTGCGCCGCGGGTCGAAAACCATTGTGGGCGGCAACACGTCCATACAGGTGAAACCTGGCTTGAGGGACCCTTCAGAAAACTACTGACCGACCGCCGACGTTTCGGCGGCGCGCGGCATATAGCGCGGGCTCTCCCGTGCACTGGAGGTGAATCAGACCATGCAGCACTCATCAAGGCATTCGTGCGCATCCTGATCGCCGAAGACGAGCCCGTCTCGCGCCGGCTGCTGGAGCAATCGCTGATCCGCTGGGGCTATGAAACCGTGGTGTGCGTCGACGGGCAGGAGGCCTGGGACGCGCTGCGGCAGCAGGGGGCTCCCCGCGTCGCCATTCTCGACTGGATGATGCCGGAGATGGACGGCTTGGAGGTCTGCCGCGCCGCGCGCAGCACCGAACTGACGCTCCAGCCGTACCTCATCCTGCTTACCGGACGCTCAAGGCCGGAAGACATCATCGCCGGCCTCAAGTCTGGCGCCGACGACTACCTCACCAAGCCTGTCGACCGCGGAGAGCTGGAGGCGCGTCTGCAGGTCGCCTCGCGGGTCGTCGCTCTCCAGGAACGGTTGTCGGATCGTGTGCTCGAGCTCGAGGACGCGCTCCGCAATGTCCGACAGCTGCAGGGGCTGCTGCCGATCTGCGCGTACTGCAAGCGCATCCGCGACGACAAGAACTACTGGAGCCAGGTCGAGACGTATCTTGCGGACCACTCGTCCGTGCAGTTCAGTCACGGCATCTGCCCGACGTGCCTGGAGCGCGTGATGCAGGAGGACCCGCATCTGCGCCCGAGCAAGTAGGCGTTCACCCAGTTCACGGGCCAGCGGAAGCGGCGCGCGAAGATCGCGCCCGCGAACCCGGCGGCTGGTCACCTCGGTCGACTCGCTCTGAAAATACTCGGACAGGGCCACGGCCTGACGGAACAGAAACCGTCCGAGCGCGCCGATGCCGCCCGACTCGTCCTCTCGTCCGAACACCGCGTCATTCACATCGTCAGCCGCATGGTCGCCAATCGTGCCCGCGACGAGTCCAACGCGCAGGTAGTAGCGCACGTCGTCGTCGAGCCGCGAGAGCGGCGCCAGATCGAGCCGCAACATCAGCGGGTCGGCCCAGAGCGGCTGATCGATGTCCGTGCCTCGCGGGTCGCTCACCGTCAACGACGGGCCGCTCACCGATGGCCGGATCCTCCAGGTCCCGACCAGTGCCGGAGCCGCCAGGCGATCCCAGGTTCGGTCCTCCCACAACTCGGCACGTATCCGGATATGCAGCGTCCCACCGTCCTCGATGAGCCGTCGAAACTTCTCAGCGAACAGGCCGCGCACGGACAGCTCCGCCCGCACCGTGGATCCGCTGGCCCCCAGACGGGCCACGTCGATTCCCAGCGCGGCGAGCGTGGCGTGCGCGACGAGCGCGACGCCCGCGGTCAGTAGGATGACCGCGGGCGGCTTCATGCCTCCGTTGGACCGCCGACGGCGGGCAATGGCGGTGGATAGCCATTTGTCGTGGGCGTCATCGGCCGCGGCCCGCGCGTACCGAAGCGGGTCAGCAACGCTGCACCGAGGCCCGACCGTCCAGGCGATGTACTCCGCGAGAAACCCGACGACCCCGAGGAACCAGGTAATTGGCCAGAGCGGCGCCGGCACCAGCCCCAGTGTCCGCGCAACGAGCCCGACAGCAGCGACGACCACCACGCCGACGGCGAGCGCGACAAAGACGGGCCGATCTGTGCCAGCCGCCCATCGGCCGATGCGGAGCACCACGCCGGCAAAGCCGATGAACACGGCGAGCAGAAGCGCCACGATGCCAAAGGGCACCAGCACCAGCAGCGGGATGCCGATGATCGACACCGCAAGCACGACAACCGTCAGTACCAGCACCGGCACGAATAGCAGTTGCGCCAGCAGTCCGGTGAAGCCGCTGACCCATGGGTCGCGGGCGGCCCGCTCACCAATTCGCTCGACGACGTGGGGCGCGACGAGCATCGCGAGGAACACCAGCATCAGGACGATCCCGAGACGCAGCAGCGTGCCAAGGAAACGGAACCACCCCGAGAACATGTCCCAGCCGGCCAGCGAGCCAAAGAACATGGCCGGGATGAACCTGGAAGTTCGGCGACCCAAACCTGATCTCGTTCACGCTGCCGCGAATCGTCGCCCCTGGTGACTGCTCGATGCGGCCGCCGACAGACGTCACGTCGCCGCGCACGACGGCACGCGGCCCCAGATGCACGCTGCCGCCAACCGCGACCACATCGTCATCCACGTGCCCGAGGACGGTGACGCTGCCGCCGACGGCCACGACGGGATCGGACACCCGTTCGTCGGCCTCGACGGTGATGTCGCCACCGATATTCACGCGCGCGGCGCTACGGCGCCAGTGCTCTTCGTCTCGCTCATCATCATCGTCGTCGCCTTGCGCCGGTGCGGCGGGTGGAGCAGGAGGTGTCGCGACTTCAGGCGCGGCGGGTTCTTCCGGCGGCGCGGGACTGGCAGCTGGGCTCGGCGGTGTTGGCGGGGGCGACGGCGGTCCGTACCAGCTTGCCAGGGTATCCGCCGGAAGATACGACACCTGCAGCACCAGATCCGCGTCGGCACCAAGCTTCTCTCGCAGCAAGGCTCCCGTCGCAGGGACACCGTCGACATCGATGGCGCCGCCACGGATCTCGATCACTCGTACCGCCGTGGTCCGTTTCGGCTTGAGCACCGCGCCGCCTTGCACGGGGAGTACGTCGAAGCGGCGTTCCACGCGCTGTTTGAGGACCGGGTCTACGGCGCCCGCTCCAGCGGTGCGGGCGGAAACCGATCCCATCGCGAGGGCCACGAATAGCATCGTGGTCAACGCACCCAGACGAATCCACACACGCATCAGAGCTCTCCCTGTTTGCCTGGCATTACCCGGCTCAGGCCAGCCAGTGCCAGCGACGCCGTAAGGACGCCGCCCAGCAACATGAACGTTCCGACGGGGCTGGCCAGCGCGGCCCCGACAATTCGTGCCGTCCGCGCCAGCACATCCCAGATCGACAAGCCCGCGCTCAGCCACTCGACGAGCAGCACGCACGCTCGGGCCACGCTCCCGACGACGATGTTCGCGTCGAAGACGAAGACAGCCGCGACGACCACGACCGGCACGAGCGTGAGCAGCGCCGCGCCGACGAGGACCCCGGCCGAAATGGCGAACTCGGATCGTGACGTGCTCCAGAACCGCGTCTCGATGGCCGTCGGCCACGCCAGACGCGTGGCGGCCAGAAGCCGGGGCGAGAAATCCGTGGACGCCGTTCGCCTCGGCAATGCAGCCATGAGCGCGTCGAGTGCCTGCTCCTCACGGTCCCGATTCGGCGAAAATTCCACGCGATTCATACTCTGTTGAGCCTTACGCGCCGCCGGTGGACCGGGTTTCACGGCCGAACCCCGCGGCACCAAGGTGGCGCGCCAGCTCGCGGCGAGCCCGATGGAGGAACGTCTTCACGGTGCCGAGCGGGAGATCCAGCACATGGGCGATTTCGTCGTACTCGAGCCCCTCCTGGTGGCGCAGCACGATGGCCGACCGATATTCGGGACGCAATTGGTCGATGGCGGCATCCAATGCGGCGGCCAGCTCGCGGTTGAGCGCCGCCTTTTCGGGCGAAATGCTGGTCAAATCGGCTATGGAGGCGAGCGGGTCGCGCTCCTCGCCGTCCTCCTCGATCGAAGGCGTCGCCAGGGGGACACGCTTTTGGCGCAGGTAGTCGATCGCGGTGTTGTGCGCGATGCGGAACATCCAGCTCGAAAATCGCATTCGCGGGTCGAAGGTCCCGAGCGCCCGGAACATCTTGACGAAGCTGTCCTGCGTGAGGTCCTCCGCCATCGCCGGGTCCTGCACGAGGCGCACAATCAGGTTGTAGACGGGTCGCTCGAAGCGACCGACGAGCGCCTCGCTGGCCTCGGCGGAGCCGCGCAGCGCTTCGACCGCGATCTCGGCGTCGGTCTTGAGGTCCGTGTGGACTTGACCGGGCGCTCGGCCATCGGGCTCACGCATCGGACGCGGCTCGCATGCCGCTCAAAATGGAGGCGCCAGCCTGACGACCACCTGTAATGAGCGCGGAATCGCATCGGCGCGCCAGCCGCACTCGATGCGCAGATCGTCGTTGAACGCCCACCCGACGCCGACCCCGCTCAGCCACGAGTCCTTGCTGCCCTCCAGCGGTTCGAAGACGCGGCCAGCATCGGCCAGCGCCAGCAGCCGGCCATGCCGGAACAGCATGACGCCGTATTCGATGTTCAGAAGCGCCATGTCACGGCCTCGTGCCTCCTTGAACTGATAGCCACGCACGCTGCCGAATCCTCCCAGGGCGAACTCGCGCTGGGGTGGGACATCGCCGTCAGACCAGCCCCCAATCAGCCGAGCGCCGAGCCGCTGGCGCGGGCCGACAGGCATCCAGCCGCGTGCGCTCAGCAGGTGCCGCGTGTAATCGAAGTCGCTGCCGAACGACGGGCGCGATATCTCCGAGGACCACTCGATCCGCCAGCCGGATTCGACAACGGCCGCGGTGCCAAACGGCTGGTCGAGCTGATGCCGTGCGTACGTCCGCGCGAGCGCTTCGGTCTCGAAGCCGCGAGAGTCCCAGGCATAACCGACGACGACTGCGCGGTGCTCCCCCTCATCGACCGTCGGATTCTGCCGGAAGAGCTCGTCTCTTTTGAAGGCGCTCACATCGGTCGCGACCGGCAAAGACTCGTGCAATTCGTCGCGCCAGGCCCCCATTATTTCCATTGTCTCAGTCAGGCGCAGCGCCGTGTGCACCTGATAGCCTCGCCGGCGATAGTAGTCACGATACGAGTTGCGAAACCCGAGCGATACGAGGCTCTGCTCGAGGGGCGAAATCCGCCATCCATCGTCGGATGCCGTGAGATCGAAGATCTCTGCGCCGGCAAAGAGGCGTGGTGACGCAAGAAACGGCTGCGACACGCCGATCGCATAGCCCGGCCGGTCCGGACCAAACTTCCAGCTGGCCATCGCCTCGATGTACGTGTGGTTGAATCGGCGCTGGTCGAAGATCGTACCCGACAGGCCGAGGGCCGGGGCAAAGCCATCGACCGGGCTGAACCAGTCTTCCCGGCCGGCGGCACCCGTCGACCAGTGCAGGCGACCGGTGCGGCGCCGCAAATGCACACGAAGGACGGCGCTACCGCCCCGCTCGACGACCTCGAGACCATCCTGCGCCGTCAGGACGTTGCCCTCAATCGGGTCCACCGCCTGCGTCGTTTCAAGGGCGCCGCGAGATGGCGCGAGCAGCCTCGTGACAGCGGCTCGGGCCGCAGGAAGATGAAAGAGGTCGCCGGGCTGGACCTCGAATTCACGTTGGAACACGGCCACCCGGTCCGCATCGACGCCGAGAAATTCGATTGCCGACAGGCGTCCCTCGCGGACGATGACCGTCAAGGCACCGTTCGCGTCGAGTCGAGCGGTCGCTTTCGCGGCGCGGTAGCCCTCTTCGGCGTAAATCGCCTCGACGTCGCGGGCGATCGCGTCGGGGTCTTTCGGCAGCGGGCGGCCGACTTCGAGCGAGAGCCTGCGGCTCAGATCAGCCTGGGGGAAGACGCTGAGACCATCGATATTGAGCGTCTGGAGGACGGCGAGTGGAGTCTTCGAGGATCCCTGCGCCTCCTGGGACGAACCGGCGCGGGGTGTCACCAGCGCCAGCATCACGGCCAACAACACGCGTGCGCAAGCAGTCGGCCATTACGACACAGGGACGAGCCGCACTTCGCGGAAGTTCCCCCCGACGAAGCGCCAGCCTCGCAGCTCCGACGCCGTGGGCGCGGCAATGAGGTACAGGAACCCTTCTGCTCCCGCCTCCTCGCGGTCCGTCGGAGAAGGCCGGGCGGGCCCCGCCGGATGGGAATGATAGACGCCGATCAGGCCGAGCCCGCGCGCCCGGACATGACGCTGCGCGCTGAAGTGATCCTCGGGCGACACGAGGAACCGCCGTCTGGGATCGACGCTCACGTTCCGCGCGGGCCAGATCTCGAGAATGCGATCCGCATGGCCGACGAGCAGCCCACAGCATTCGTCGGGCAGCGCCGCCCGCGCGCGATCGTGAATGTCTTCACGCAGGCCGTTCGCGATCTGCACCACGGCGCCGGGTTCGTCGTGCGGCATCATGACGGCACATCAGACGCGTTCGACCACCATTGCGACGCCCATGCCGCCCCCGATACAGAGCGAGGCCACGCCGTACCGTGCGTTCCGCTGCTTCAGCACGTACAACAGCGTGGTGAGCACGCGCGCACCGCTGGCGCCAATCGGATGACCGAGCGCGATGGCGCCGCCGTGCACGTTCACCCGCGCCGGATCGATGCCGAGCTCGCGGACCACGGCAATCGCCTGCACCGCGAACGCTTCATTGAGCTCGAAGACATCGATCTGATCGAGCCGCAGTCCGGCGCGCTCCACAGCTCGTGTCACGGCGGGCACGGGCCCCATGCCCATGTACTTGGGCTCGACGCCGACCGTCGCGTAGGCGAGCACGCGCGCGAGGGGCGTCAACTGGTGACTGGCAACCCACGTCTCGGTTGCAACGACGAGCGCGGCGGCGCCGTCGTTGATTCCCGAGGCGTTGCCGGCAGTCACCGTCCCTTCCTTTTGAAACGCCGGCTTCAGCGCGGCCAGCTTCTCGACCGTCGTCCCTGCTCGTGGGTACTCGTCGCGATCGACGCGAACGGCGGGTCCCTTCTTCTGCCGTATCTCGACCGGCACGATCTCGTCCACGAACGCTCCGTCGTTGATGGCGCGTTCCGCGCGTTGCTGGCTCTCGGCCGCGAGCGCGTCCTGTTCTGCCCGGCTGACATCGTACTTGGCGGCGACGGCCTCCGCGGTATTGCCCATGTGGCAGTGTTCAATGGCGCATGTCAGGCCCTCTGCCAGCATCGAATCGGTCACTTCGCCGTGGCCCATCCGGTAGCCCCAACGCGCGCCTTTCAGAAGATACGGCGCATTGCTCATCGACTCTGCCCCACCCGCCACAATCACATCGACGAAGCCGGCACGCACGCCCTCGACGGCATGCACGACCGCGGTCAGGCCAGAGCCACACACGCGGTTAACCGTCTCCGCGGGTACTTCGTGCGACAGTCCCGCCTGAAGCGCCGCCTGACGCGCCACGTTCATGCCGGCGCCTGCCTGGAGCACGCAGCCGAGAATGACCTCACCCACCGAGCCCGGCGGAACCTTTGCGCGCGCAATCGCCTCCCGGATGACGATCGCGCCGAGCTCAGGAGCGGTGACGTCTCTGAGCGCCCCGCCGAAGGCGCCAATCGGGGTGCGGCACGCAGAGAGAAGAACGGCTGAAGGATCCATGCAGATATTGTACGGCGGCGCATGAAACGCCGTATCGTCGCGGGGCTAAAGCCCCGCCGCCACAGGCATTGGTCAGGCTGCAGGAGATGTTTGTGGCGGCGGGGCTTCAGCCCCGCGCGTTAGAACACACCGGGCGTCGTGTCCACGATCAAGGGCGCGCCCGTCGCCGCACGCACGGCCTCCACGGTCGTGTCTGTTGCGATCTCCTTCAGGACGAGGCCGCGCTCTGCCACTTCGATCACGGCCATCTCGGTGACGATGAGATCGACGACACGCATGCCGGTCAATGGAAGCGAGCACTGCGCGAGAATCTTGTGACCACCATCCTTGGTCGTGTGCTCCATCGCGACAATCACCCGTTTGGCGCCGGCGACGAGATCCATGGCGCCGCCCATGCCCTTCACCATTTTGCCGGGAATCATCCAGTTGGCGAGGTTGCCGGCTGCATCCACCTGGAGGGCGCCGAGCACCGTCACGTCGATGTGGCCGCCGCGCACCATGGCGAACGAATCGGCGGAGCTGAAATACGACGAGCCGGGAAGCTCCGACACCGTCTCTTTCCCGGCGTTGATGAGATCGGGGTCGACCTCCGTGTCGAGGGGATAGGGCCCTACGCCAAGCATGCCGTTTTCCGAGTGCAGCGTGATGTCGATGCCAGGCTGCACGTGATTCGCGACCAGCGTCGGCATGCCGATCCCGAGATTCACGTAGTCGCCATCCTTCAGCTCGCGCGCGACGCGCGCCACGATTCGATCACGCTTATCCATCGAGTCTCCGGACGGTGCGTTTCTCGACGCGCCGCTCGTAGGCCGCGCCCTGAAGGATGTGGCGCACGAAGATGCCGGGCGTGTGCACGGCGTCTGGCTCGATCGCGCCCGGCTCCACGAGGTGCTCGACTTCGGCAATGGTCGTCGCGGCGGCGGTCGCCATCATCGGGTTGAAGTTCCGTGCGGTCTTCCGGAAGACCAGATTGCCGAGCCGATCACCCTTGAACGCGCGCACCAGTGCGAAATCGGCCTTGAGCGGGCGCTCCAGCACATAGTCGCGCCCGTCGATGGTCCGCGTCTCCTTACCCTCGGCGACGATGGTACCGAATCCGGTCGGCGTGAAAAAGCCGCCGATGCCCGCGCCGCCGGCTCGAATGCGCTCGGAGAATGTCCCCTGCGGCACGAGCTCCACTTCGAGCTCGCCGGCGAGATACTGCCGCTCGAACTCGCGGTTCTCTCCGACATAGGTCGCCACCATCTTCCGAATCTGCTTCGCCTTGAGCAGCTTCCCCAGTCCGAAGTCGTCGATGCCTGCGTTGTTGCTGATGACGGTCAGATTCCGGGTGCCGAGCGCATGCAGGGCCGTGAGCAGGTTCTCGGGATTGCCGCACACGCCGAAGCCCCCGACCATGAGGGTCGCACCTTCCGGAATGAGGGCCACGGCCTCCACGGCCGAGGCGATCACCTTATTCATGTGGAGAATTATGGATCGGGATTACATGGGATGACTTCAAGGCTTGATTTCATCTCACCGGAGCTTCGCCCTCCACTTCTGCGCCGACTCGAACAGCGGCTCGATCGACCGGCCGTCGGCGAGATCGGCGCGCACCTGCTGCAGTGTGTCGATCAAACGATCGAGCGCGGGCAGGAGTTCGTCGGCGTTGGTCGCGCAGATATCGGTCCAGATGCGCGCAGGACTTGCGGCCACACGTGTCGTGTCGGCGAGGCCACCACCAGACACGTGCAGGCCCGCCTCGCCGACGGTCTGTCCGACCACGTGCATCAGCGCGCTGGCGGTCAACTGAGGCAGATGGCTGGTGAACGCGAGCAGACGATCGTGCGTGTCGGCGTCGATCTCCAGCGGACGGGCGCCGAGCGCACGGATGAACGCGGACAGCCGATTGACAATGGCCCGCGGTGTGTCGCCATCGGGCGTAAGAATCCAGGGCCGGCGCTCGAAGAGATCGGCTCGCGACGCCTCGATCCCGCCGCGTGCGGCGCCTGCCAGTGGATGGCCGCCGACGAAATCCGGCCGCGGGGTCAGACCTGCTGCGCGGCGCACGATCGCGCGCTTGGTGCTGCCGGTATCGGTCACGAGTGTGGACGTCGCGATGAGGTCGGGCAGCGAGGACAGGATGTGCAGGTTGGCATGGACGGGCGCGGCGAGGACCACCAGATCCGCGCCGCGTACGGCGGCGAGCTCGGTGCTGGCTTCCGTCAACGCGCCCAACTGCCGCGCCGCCACCACCACATCGTCGGTATCGATGCCAATTACCGCCGCGTCGGGGAACACGCGGCGGACAGCAAACGCCACGGATCCGCCAACGAGGCCGACACCGACGATCGCGATGCGACGAAAGTCGCCGTCAGCGGTCACAGATCAGGCGCCAATCGCCACCCCTCAGCTCCATCCCCTTCTCACCACAGGCTCCAGGCAAATCGTCCGCCCGATTGCCGGTGCGATGATACGCAATTCGGCCATCAGACGATCGAATTGGTGCGGGAACATCGACTGCGCGCCGTCGCTCAGCGCGTGGTCGGGGTCGCAGTGCACCTCGATGATGAGACCGTCTGCGCCAGCGGCGACCGAGGCGCGCGCCATCGGGGCGACTTTGTCTCGCCGTCCCGTCGCGTGGCTGGGGTCGGTGATGATCGGCAGGTGGCTGCGCTTCTTCACGACGGGGATGGCCGAGATGTCGAGGGTGTTCCGCGTGTAGCTTTCGAACGTCCGGATCCCGCGCTCGCAGAGAATCACCTGCGAGTTGCCGCCTGCGAGGATGTACTCGGCCGAGAGGAGCCATTCCTCGATGGTGGCGGCGATGCCGCGCTTGAGCAGCACGGGCTTTCGCGCGCGGCCGAGCTCGCGCAGCAGCGTGAAATTCTGCATGTTGCGCGCGCCGAGCTGAAAGATGTCGCTGTACTTGTCGACAATCTCGATCTGGCTGATGTCCATGACCTCCGACACGAGCTTCAGATCGTGCTGGTTCGACGCGGCGCGCAGCATCCGAAGACCGTCCTCGCCGAGGCCCTGGAAGCTGTACGGCGAGCTGCGCGGCTTGAACGCCCCACCGCGCAGAATCTTGGCGCCGGCCTTCTTCACCGCCGCGGCGGTGGTGTTGACCTGCTCTTCCGTTTCGGCCGAGCACGGTCCGGCCATCACGATCACCTCGTCGCCGCCGATTCGCACATCGCCGATCGTCACGACCGTGCCCTCGGGCTTGAACGCACGGCTCGCCAGCTTGTACGGCTCCGTGACCCGCAGCACTTCGGTGACCCCGTCGAGCATCTCGATCAGCCGCGGGTCCATCTGCCGGTCGTCCCCCACGGCGCCGAGAACAGTCCGGCTCACGCCCGTCGATCGATGCACATCCATCCCCAGACCGACCAGATGGGCGACGACCTTCTCAATCTGGTCCTCGCTGGCCCGCTCCTGCATAACAACCACCATGCCTCTAACCTCCAGCTCGTGCCGCCTCGCGCCGCTACCTGTCGGCCGCGGGACGTCCGCGCAGTTCTCGCTGCGTTCACGTGCCTGTCTCATCCGATCCTTTGTTCTTTACAGACTTGCTTTGCTCCGACGCCGACTCCCGTTCGAGGCGCCGCGCCTCGTCGATGATGCGCTCGAAGACCCTCGTGAGCGCCTCGGGCCCAAGCGGCCCGCCCGTCGCCGCGCCATGCGCGCGGACGTGGCCAAGCACCTCCGCCTCGCGATCGGGCTGGTAGACGTCGAGCCCGAGCCGGCGCTTGATGTCGCCGATGTGCATCGCGCAGGACGCGCGCTCGTTCAGCAGCTCGACGAGCCGCTCGTCTAGTGCGTCGATGCGCTGGCGCAGGTCGTCGAGCGCCTTCACGCCACCTGCCCTGCCGCTGCGCCGAGGCGCTCCGGCTGGGGCCCAATGCCCTTCAGCCAGCGCACGTACGCTTCGACCGCCGGAACGAGTCTCTCGCTGTCGCCCGCATCGGCAATCACCTGCACCAGTGCGCTTCCGACCACCGCCGCGTCGGCGGCCCGACCCACCTCGCGCACGTGATCCGGGTGCGAGATGCCGAACCCGAGTGCCACCGGCAACGTCGTCTCTCGCCGAATGCGTTCGGCGAGCTCCGTCGCGCCCGCCGCGACCGCCGCGCGGGCGCCGGTGACGCCAAGGCGTGAGATGCCATACAGAAAGCCTCGTCCAAGCTGCGCGGCTCGCCGGATGCGCTCTTCTGTTGTCGTCGGGCTCAACAGAAAAATCGTGTCCAGTCCATGTGCGTCGAACAGGCCGCGGCACTCGTCGGATTCCTCGATCGGCAGATCGAGAATCAGGACGCCATCGACGCCCGCCGCCGACGCACGCCGGGCGAACGCGGCGAGCCCCATCCGCACGAGAGGGTTTGCATACGTGAAGAGGACCATCGGCACGCTCAGCGACGATCGCACGTCGGCAACCAATCCAATCACCGCCTCGAGCGTCGTGCCCTCTGCCAGCGCGCGCTCGGTCGCGCGTTGAATGACTGGACCGTCGGCGAGAGGATCCGAGAATGGCACGCCGAGCTCGATCAGGTCTGCACCGGCACGCTCGAGCGCGTAAAGGATGTCCTTCGTTCGCGCGAGGGTCGGATCTCCGGCGGTGACATACGCCACGAGGCCAGTTCGCTTCTCAACTTTCAATCGATCGAACGTCTGTGAGATACGTCCCACGGTGTGCTCATCTTCTCCCGTACGAATTTCTCGGATGGACCCACACGGGACGCATTGCCATGCGCCCCTACAATCGGTGAGGGCTCTTGTGACGTGCGGCCTGCACGGTTGCCAAATCCTTATCGCCGCGACCCGACAGATTGACCAGCACAATGGCGTCCGCGGCCAGCTCTGCCGAGACGCGGGTCGCGTGTGCGACGGCATGCGAGGACTCGAGCGCCGGCAGAATCCCCTCCAGGCGCGCCAGTCGCCCAAACGCTTCCAGCGCGTCATCGTCTGTCGCGTACGCGTATTCGGTCCGGCCCTGCTGGTGCAACCAGGCGTGCTCGGGACCCACGGCAGCATAGTCGAGGCCCGCCGAAATCGAGTGCGTGGGCTCGATGTTTCCGTGCACGTCTTGCAGTACCCAGGTCTTGGTCCCCTGGAGGATCCCGATGGCGCCGCCGGCGAATCGCGCCGCGTGGCGCCCCGGCCGAATGCCTTCTCCACCCGCCTCCACGCCGATGAGGCGGACGGCGCGGTCGTCGATGAAGGCGTCGAAGATGCCCATGGCGTTACTGCCGCCGCCGACCGACGCGATCACCGCGTCCGGGAGCCGGCCCGTCTGCGCGAGCATCTGTGCGCGCGCCTCTTGTCCGATGACGGCTTGAAATTCGCGCACCATGAGCGGATACGGGTGTGGGCCGAGCACGCTGCCGAGCAGGTAGTACGTGTCGGCGACGTTGGTGACCCAGTCGCGCATCGCCTCGTTGATCGCATCTTTCAGTGTGCGGCTGCCGGAATCCACCTGGCGCACGGACGCGCCGAGCAACTCCATGCGGAGAACGTTGGGCGCCTGGCGGGCCATGTCGTCTGCGCCCATGTAAACGACGCACTCGAGACCAAGCAGCGCACACGCGGTCGCCGACGCGACGCCGTGCTGGCCGGCGCCGGTCTCTGCAACGATGCGGCGCTTGCCCATCCGGCGGGCGAGGAGCGCCTGGCCGAGCGCGTTGTTGATCTTGTGCGCCCCCGTGTGCGAGAGATCTTCGCGCTTCAGAAACACTCGGGCCCCACCACTTGCGGCCGACAGGCGGCGGGCTTCATAGATCGGCGTCGGGCGGCCAACGAACGTCGCGAACAACTGCTCGAGCTCCGCGATGAATTCGTGATCCTGCCGCACGCCGAGGTAGGCCCGCTCGAGTTCCTCCACCGGGGCGACCAGCGTTTCCGGTACGAAGCGGCCGCCGAACGGGCCGAAGTAACCTCGCGCATCCGGATCACGCATGCCGAAGACGAGATGCCGCGCCACCTGCTCGACTGCCACTATGCCTCCACGCCGCGAAGCTCTTCGAACAGGGCTCGCAGCTTTTCGTGGTCCTTCACGCCTGGCGCACGCTCGACACCGGACGACACGTCGATGCCGTGAGGACGTACTCGAGCGATGGCGGCCGCGACGTTGTCGGGCCGCAGGCCACCTGCCAGGATCACCTCATGACGGCTTGCCACGATGGCCGCCCGGTCCCAATCGATCGTGCGCCCGGTTCCCCCCTTTCGCACCGGATCGTGCGCATCGAGCAGGATTGGCATACCCTTCCACTCCGCGAGCGCATCATCGGTTGCGATCTCGGCCAGCGCGAGCGCCTTGATGACTCGCATGTGCAATGCAGAGGCGAATGCGCGCGTTTCCCCGCCATGGAGCTGCACGGCGCTCAACCCCACTTCGCCGGCTGCTCGCTCAATCTCTTCCCGCTTCGCATCGACGAACACGCCGACGCGCCAGACTGCGGCGGGCAACGTCGCCGCAATCGCCGCCGCAGCGGCAGGCGACACCTGACGCGGGCTGCCGGGCCAGAACACGAACCCGATGGCGGTTGCGCCGAGCGACACGGCCATCGTTGCGTCTTCGGATCGCGTGATGCCGCAGATCTTCACGATCACGTGCGGGCTCCGCTTCCGAGCAGCGCCCGTAGGGCTGCGGCGGGGTCTGGTGCCGTCATGAAGCGCTCGCCGATAAGAAACGCCCGGTAGCCGGCGGCATGCAGGCGATCGAGATCTTCGGTGCTCTTCAAGCCGCTTTCGGCTACCGACACGACGTCGCGCGGGATACGCGTCGCAAGTCTTGACGATAGGTCGACATCGACCTCCAGCGTCCGCAGGTTTCTGTTGTTCACACCGATCAGATTGGCATCGCATTCCAGGGCGACTTCCAGCTCGCGCTCGTCGTGTACCTCGACCAGGACGTCCAACCCCACCGTACGAGCCTGTCCGAGCAGCCCGGCCAGCTGCTCGCGCTCGAGAGCCGCGACGATGAGCAGGATCGCGTCAGCGCCTGCGGCGCGAGCCTCCAGGACCTGATACGAATCGACGATGAAGTCCTTGCGCAGAAGCGGCAGGGACACGACCCGCCGGACGTCCTCGAGGTGCGCGAGAGCACCATCGAAAAACGCCGGCTCGGTCAGCACCGAAATCGCGGCAGCGCCTGCGGCTTCGTATCCCATCGCGATAGCCACTGGATCGTAGGAGCGACGGAGCACTCCGCGAGACGGCGACCGCCGCTTGCACTCGGCGACGACGTTGCGGCCCGGCGCCGCAAGACGATCACGGAATCCGCGCGCAGGCTGTATGGCCCCGATGGCGTCCTCGAGCGTCCTCTCGGTCACTCGTGCGCGCTGAACGGTTACGCGCGCTCTCGTCGCAGAAACGATGGCCTTGAGCAGATCCGGCACCGCGACGCTCATATGGGCTGCTCCGTCGGCGCAGCCGCCGTGACGGCGATAAGGCGTTGCAGGACCTCCCTGGCGCGCCCGCTTTCGATCGCGGTCCGGGCATCCACGATCCCCTGGCGAACGCTCTGCGCTCGACCCGAGACGAACAGCCCCGCTGCCGCATTGAGCGCCACGATGTCTGCCACCGGGCCGTCCTCACCGTCGAGCAGTCGTCCAATCGTCGACGCGTTGAAGGCGGCGTCGCCGCCGGCGATCGCCGACAGCGAGCTCTTTCTGATCCCGAAGTCACTCGGGTGCACATGAAACGTCCGAACGACGCCCGCATGCGCTTCGGAGATCTTCGTGTAGCCGCTCGTGGAAATCTCGTCGAGCCCGTCTGCGCCATGCACGACCCACGCACGCTCGGAGCCGAGAATCAACAGTGCACGGGCGAGCAGTTCGGTCAGCTCGGGACGCGGCACGCCAACAATCTGTCGACGAGGCTCGACCGGATTGGTCAGCGGTCCCAACAGGTTGAAGGCCGTTCTGAGGCCAAGCTCCCGACGCGTGGGGGCCGCATGCTTCATCGACGGGTGAAAGGCTGGCGCGAAGAGAAATGCCAGACCGACCTCGTTCAGGCTGCGCTCGGCAACGGCCGGTGACACAGAAACGGTTACTCCGAGAGCCTCGAGCACGTCGGCGCTTCCGCAGCGGCTCGACGCCGCGCGGTTGCCGTGCTTTGCGATGGTCACGCCGCACGCCGCCATGACGATGGCGGCGGCGGACGAGACGTTGATGGTTCCGGCGCCGTCACCACCGGTGCCGCACGTATCGAACGCGTCCGGGTACGGCCGCGACAGCTTCACCGAATGTGCGCGCATCGTCTTTGCGAGGCCCACGATTTCTTCCGGACGCTCTCCTTTCATCGAGAGGCCCACGAGCAGGGCGGCAAGCTGTGCGGGCGTCGCATGGCCCGTCATCACGAGCTCCATCGCCGCCGCCGCCTCGTCGGCGGTGAGGTCGGCCTGGCGTGTCAGCTTGCGCAGTAAATCGGTGAGCACAGGATCCTCGTCTGCTCCCTATTTCGTGTCCAGGAAGTTGCGGAGCATCGTACGGCCGTCGGCGGTCAGCACCGATTCAGGGTGAAACTGCACGCCGTGAACCGGGTGTGTGCGATGACGAACGCCCATGATGATGCCGTCGCTGCGCGTGCGAGCGCAGATTTCCAACTCCGCCGGAACGTCCTCATCCGCGACTACCAGCGAGTGATACCGCGACGCTTCGAGCGGATTGGCGATTCCCGCAAACACACCACGTCCATCGTGCTCGATGACCGACGTCTTGCCGTGCATGGGCACCGGCGCGCGCACGACGCGGCCACCGTAGACCATGCCAATCGCCTGATGTCCAAGACAGACGCCGAGCGTCGGGACCGTGGGCCCGAACCGTCGAATCAGCTCGCCCGTCACCCCGGCATCCTCAGGCCGGCCCGGCCCAGGCGAAATGACAATGTGCGAGGGCTTCAGCTGAGCGACATCGTCCATCGTGACCCGATCGTTCCGCCGCACGACCATCGTCGCGCCCAGTTCCCCGAGGTACTGGACCAGGTTATAGGTGAACGAATCGTAGTTATCCAGCACGAACACCATTCGCGTTGCTATCCGTCGCGCGGGGCTAGAGCCCCGCCTCCACAAATGAATCCAGAGTTGCCACGGGCGCACGCAGTGCGCCCCGAGGTTCGCTCACAGTTCCTCGCTCACCGTTCGAAATTCGTCGCTCGTCGCTCTATGTTCATCGTTCGTCGTTCATCGTTCGTCATTCGTCGTTCAATCAGAACCCCTCTTCCGCGAGCTCCAAGGCGCGCACCACGGCCCGGGCCTTGTCGCGCGTCTCCTGATACTCGGCGGCCGGATTCGAATCGGCAACGATGCCGCCGCCAGCCTGCACATAAGCCTTGCCGCCGGTCATGACGACCGTACGAATCGTGATGCAGAAATCGAGATTCCCGGCAAAGTCGAGATAGCCGACGGCGCCGGCGTAAATGCCGCGGCGCGTCGGTTCGAGGGCCGAGATGATTTCCATCGCGCGCACCTTCGGCGCGCCCGACACCGTGCCGGCCGGGAAGCACGAGGCCAGCGCATCGAGCCGGTCGGCGTCGGCCGACAGTGTGCCCTCGACGATCGAGACGAGGTGCATGACGTGAGAGAAGCGTTCGAGGGCCATGAACTTCGGCACGCGCACCGAGCCGTATTCGCACACGCGCCCCACGTCGTTTCTCCCGAGGTCCACCAGCATCACGTGTTCGGCACGCTCTTTCTCGTTCCTCTTCAGCTCCTCGGCCATTCGCATGTCCTCTTCGCCGTTGCGACCGCGCGGTCTGGTGCCGGCAATCGGGTGCGTCTCGACCCGGCGGCCTTCCACGCGCACCAGCATCTCCGGGGAAGAGCCGACGATGGCGAGCCCGCCCAGACGCATGAAATACATGTACGGAGAGGGATTCACGTAGCGCAGCGCCCGATACACGGTAAACGGATCGGCGCTGACTTCGGCTTCGAAGCGCTGCGACAGCACCACCTGATAGATGTCGCCCGCGGCGATGTGCTCCTTCGCGATTCTGACGTTGGCCTCAAAGGCCTCTTTCGTCATGTTGGAGGTGACGGCGATCGAGCCGTTCGGCGCGGGACGAGACGAGGAGGACAGGCTCCGTTCGAGCTCGCGCTTCCAGAAATTGAATGCGCGCACACGCGAACTGGTAGAGCGCCTCGAGATCGTCGTCTGCCGTGATCCGCGCGTTGGCGATGAGCAGGAGCCGATGCTGCGCGTGATCGAAGCCGAGAATCGTGTCGAACAGCATGAAGGTGGCCAGATCGGACACGGCGGCCGGCCCGTCGGCAGGCCCGGTGGCCGAGGGCACCGGTTCGAACCAGTGCGCGGCGTCGTAGGCGAGATACCCGACCGCTCCTCCGGTGAAACGCGGGAGGTCCGGAACATACGGCGCGCGGAAGTCGGCCATGAGCTTCCGCACCGTGGCGATGAACCCTTCGGCGATCTCTTCAGTCTGTCCGGCGCGTTCGATCGTCGTCTTGCCGTCCCGCGCCCTGACGACGAGAAACGGATCCTTGCCGAGGAAGGAGTATCGCCCGACGTGTTCGCCGCCCTCGACACTTTCGAGCAGAAACGCGTAGTCGGAATTCTCCGCAATTTTCAGGAACGCGGACACCGGTGTCAGGAGGTCGGCGATGATCTCCTTGCAGACCGGCACGAAGGTACCGCGCGTGGCCAGTTCCTTGAACTCGTCGAAGGTGGTGAGCTTCATGGGCGTGACGGTGACGGCGCCATGAGTTCCGGCGCAACGGTGCGGAGGCGCGCCTCGGCGGCGGCGCGCATGACGACGGGTTCGGGACAACGACCCGTCCAACGCTCGAACTGTGCCGCTGCCTGCGCCACCAGCATGTCGAGGCCATCCAAGGTGGCGCATCCCACTGCGCGTGCTTCGCGGAGCAGGCGCGTCTCCCGCGGGTTGTAGATCAGGTCGTACACGAGACGCCCGTCGAATGTGGCCTCGGGCCAGGGAGTATCCAGCACGTTGGGCGCCATGCCGGCCGGCGTCGCGTTGACGAGCAGATCCCAACTGCCGGGTGCAGGTGGAAACGGCGCGTGGTCAACGCCCACGCCGGCAGCGACCTCTCGTGCCGCGTCCGGGCGCCGCGCGTACATCACGACGTGCGCGCCCTCGTCCGCCAGCGCGATCGCGGCTCCCCGCGCCGCGCCTCCGGCGCCCAGAATCGCGGCACGCGTGCCGCGGAGCGGCAATCGTCCAACGAGCGGCGCCACAAGGCCGGCAACATCGGTGTTGGCGCCAATCCACCGGCCACCGGTATCTCGAACCAGCGTGTTCACCGCGCCGACGCGGCGCGCGAGATCGTCGGATGCCACGCGTGGCAGGAGGTCGACCTTGAATGGCAGTGTGATGCTGGCGCCCCGGACGTTCATCGCGTCGGCGAAGACGAGAAAGTCGTCGACGTCCTCGGCTTCGAACGGCACGTACACGGCGTCGAGGCCCGCCGCGCGAAATGCGGCGTTGTGCATGGCAGGCGACACGGAATGGCCGGACGGGCGCGCGACAACCCCATAGAGATCCGCGCGACTCGAGACGCCGCCGAACCGGAACTCGTCCCGCAGCAGCGCCGCCGCGACTTGCCCGGGCGCCCAGGCGTCGCCGGCATACGTCCACGCCGAACCGAACCGATCCGGCAGAATCCGGGTGACCGCGCCAGCCGGCCCCATCGCCAGAAGCACCTGAGGGCGGTGGGCACTGCCGCCCGCAAGCGCGGCCAGGCGGATCGTATCGGTCAGGCGCCGGGCCGTAATCGCAATCTTCGTCACGGCGGCTGCAGACTGCTGCATCGCGCGGTGCAGCGCCTCGAGATCAGCGGGAACGCCGCTGAAGTCGTGGGACGACAGGATCAGGCGCTGGCCGTTGGTCTGGGCGATCCAGGGCGCGCTGTCGCGCGCCGCCCATTCCACGTCAACGAAGTCGGCGCCGGCCGTCCAGGCCTGTTCCAGCAGACGCAGGCGCTCCTCTTCGCTCCCACGGAAATGGCCCCCTTCCCAGGCCGCGCGGCACGTCACGATGACGCGACCGCGCCGGCCCGCCAGGGCGCCGGCCACATCCGGGTCGGCCACGGTATCGAGGCGCAACTCGATGACATCGGCGTGGCCTTCCGCCTGCTGGCGTCGTGCGCGCAGTTCGGCGAGAGAGGACGCCCCGATGGTGATGCAGAGATCGGCCATAAAGTAAAAAAGCCTCTTCAACCGTTCTGGTGAAGAGGCCTCGAATCGTCGTCAACACGCTGTCGGATGCAGTCGCGCGGCTAGGCCTCTCCCCTGGTGCTGCCATAAAACCGCCACCAGCCCCCGAAGACACCTGTGCCGAGGGCCGCCCGCACGATCGCGGTTCCGGCTGATCTGCCGACCAGGAAAGGAGCTGAAAAGGTCTGCATGACGGAAGACTAACGCCTCGAACCCTACCAGAGGCCCCGCGGCAGTGTCAAATTCGAGGCAATTTTTTTGTGTTTCGGGCTGAAGTTTCCTGCAGAGAGCGACGATACGTCAGTTATACTCGGTGAGGGGGCCGGCCGGCCTCCACCCCCGAAACGTCAAACAGTCAGGCCGCTCTACGATGCCTTTTCGTTACCGCGCACTGCTGGCGCTTTTCACCACTGCTCTAGCCATCTGGCCGCTCGGGGCCGTCAGCACCGTCATGCCCGTCTCGGAAGTCAAGGCTGGCATGGAGGGCATCGGCCGCACCGTCTTCACCGGCACCGCGCTCGAAGAATTCAAGGTCCACATCCTGGGCGTGCTCGAAAACGTCATGGGACCCAGCCGGAGCCTGATCCTCGCGAAACTCGAAGGCGGGCCGCTCGCCACGACCGGCGTCATCGCCGGCATGAGCGGCAGTCCGGTCTATATCGACGGGCGCCTCGTGGGCGCCGTCTCGTATTCGCTGGGGCAATTCCCGCGGGAAGCCATCGCCGGGATCACGCCCATCGAGGAAATGGTCGACGCCACGGGCCTGCCGGAGCGGCGTCCCAACACCTCGCAGGCGAGACTGCAGTTACCCATCAGCAGTGAATCGCTCGCCACGGTGCTGCAGCAGACGTTCGCCCGCACCTCACCCTTCTCGCGCTCGAGCGCAGACCTTCGCTTCAGCGGCGTCGGCATCGAGGCCAGGTCGGGACCCGAACTCGGCGCGATGCTGCGGCCGATTGCCACCCCCCTCGTGATGGGCGGGTTTGGCGGCGATGTCGCCGACGTCATGGCGGCCGCCTTTTCGGCAAGCGGGTTCAGGCCGGTGGCCGGTGCCGTTGGCGGCATTGCCGGCCGAACGGCGACCGTCCCTGGTGCCCAGGCAATGCTGAGACCTGGCGACCCGATCGGCGTCGGACTGGTGTCTGGCGACCTGTCGCTCGGTGCCACTGGCACGGTGACCGATGTGGTCGGCGATCGCGTCTATGCCTTCGGCCACCCCTTCTACAATCTCGGGCCCACGCGGTTCCCGATGACACAGGCGTTCATCCACGTCGTGCTGCCCAGCCTGATGTCGTCGTCGAAGCTGGCCAGCCTCGGCGCGATCGTCGGAACGATCGAGCAGGATCGCGCGACGGCCATCTCCGGCACCCTCGGCGCCGGCCCGTCGATGCTGCCCATCCGCCTCGCGCTCGAGACCGATCGCGGCCCGCGGCGCGAGTTCAAGTTCAGCGTCGTCCGCGACCAGCTGTTCACGCCGCTCCTGACGTATCTCTCCGTCGTCAACACGCTGAAGTCGTACGAGCGCGAGTTCGGGACATCGAGCTTCGTCGTCAAGGGCCGCGCGCTCGTCGACCAGCACGACGAGATCGCGTTCGAGGATCTCTTCACGGGCGAATCACCCTCGATTGGCGCTGCGAGTTACATCGCCGGACCGATCGCGTTCCTGCTCACGAACGACTATGAGCCGGTCGAAATCAACGAGCTCGATTTGACGATCGTGTCGTCGGAATCCCCGCGGACGGCGACGCTCGAGCGCGTCTGGGTGGACGCGCCGTCGGTGCGGGCCGGCCGGACTGTCCCGGTCAAGATGCTCGTGCGCAACTACCGTGGCGACGAGGTCACCCACACGGTCCCGGTCGACATCCCGGTGAATGCCACCGGACCCTTGACGCTCCTCGTGGCGGACGGCGGCCGGCTCTCTCAGTGGGAGCAGCGTGAAACGCGGCAGGGCCAGCAGGTTCACGGCGTCGCGCAGATGGTCCGCGCGTTCAACAAGGCCCGCAAGAACAACCGGCTTTACGTGCGGCTCATCAGCTCGGATCAGGGCGCCGTCGTGGCAGGCGAACCACTCGGAGCGTTACCGCCCTCGGTCCTCGCCGTCCTGGACGGCGACCGGAGCGGCGGCATCGGTCGTGCCGCTTCGAAGCGCGACGCTTGGAGAGTGGACGATTCCCACCGAATACGCAGTCAGCGGCGCACGAGCGCTCTCCGTCAACCTCGACGAGAACTGAGCTACGTCGGCCGGTTCTCGTCTGCAATACTCCACTTCATGGCTAGAACATTCTTGCGACCGCTCGCGGTCGTAGCTGTAACGCTTGCGCTCGGGTCGGGCGCCTTTGCCGCCGGCGCGCGCTTCTGGGAAGTCGGCACGCTCAACGAGTTTCTCAAAGGCGATGCCACGAGTCTGTCGGTCGATCTGCACGGGCGACTTGTGCTGGGGCCGGCGCTCACCGAGATCGCCGACACGGCGAGCCCCGTGCTCTGGACGGGTCTGCAGGCCCCGGACGGCGTGATCTACCTGGGATCCGGCAACGACGGGCGCGTTTTGAAGGTGACGCGGGACGGCGCCAGCAGCGTGTTCTTCGATTCCAATGAGCTCGAGGTCCACGCGCTCGCGCCCGCCCCAGGCGGCGGGCTCTACGTTGGCACGTCGCCGGACGGGCGCATCTATAAGGTCGACGCCAGCGGCAAGGGCGTCGAGTTCTTCGATCCCGACGAGAAGTACATCTGGGCGTTGACCGTGGCTCCGGATGGCGCGTTGTACGCCGCGACCGGTGACAAGGGCATCATCTACCGCATCACGCCCGACGGCAAGGGGTCGGTGTTCTACAAGACGAAGTCGACGCACGTGCGCGCCCTGCTGCTCAATCAGTCGGGGGAGCTGCTGGCCGGCACCGAATCGCCAGGCCGCGTGTTCCGGATTGGCAAGGACGGCAGCGGCTTTCTCGTCCTCGATGCGAGCCTTCAGGAGATCAGCGCGCTGCGCGCGGGTCCGGGCGGCGTTGTTTACGCCGCGGCGCAGACCGGCAAGTCTGCCGACGAACGACCGAGCGCTGCGCCGATGCTGACCGACCCGGCCCGGCAGGCGCCCCTGCCGACGGTCTCGACCGAGATTACCGCGGTCGCTATCGTGGATCAGCCCTCGACGGGCGCTCCTGGCGGCTCCACCCGTGAGTCGAGCCGTGCGAGCGGCAAGGGCGCGGTCTATCGGATTCAACCGGACGGCGTCTGGGATCAGGTGTGGTCGTCGGCGGATGACGCGCCGTACGACGTGGCCCTCGATGGGCAGGGCGGCCTGCTGGTGGCCACCGGCGGCAAGGGCAAGATCTATCGCGTGGCCGGCGAGCCGACCGAAAGCACGCTGCTCACCCGGGCCCCCGCTCAGCAGGTGACGGCGCTCATCGCGGATGGCGCGCGCGGCCTTCTGATGACAACGGCCAACCCCGGTAAGATCCTGCGAATGTCGGCGGAGCCGGCGACGAGGGGCACGTACGAATCCGACGTGCGTGACGCCGAGGCCGTGGCCACGTGGGGCGCAATCAGCTGGCGCGGGGCGGTGCCCGAAGGCACCGATGTACAGCTGTTCACGCGGACCGGCAACACGGCGGCGCCAGACGACACCTGGAGCCCGTGGTCGGTCGCGTATCGCCGGCTCGAAGGCGAGCAGATCGCGAGCCCGAAGGCTCGCTATCTTCAGTGGAAGCTCGAGCTCACCGGATCCAGCAACCGGAGTCCGGTCGTGACGTCGGTCACGGTGGCCTTTCAGCAGAGAAACCTGCGGCCCGAGATCACCTCGATCACCGTGCACCCGCCCGGTGTGGTCTTTCAGCGTCCCTATTCCACCGGCGATGCCGAGATTGCCGGCTACGACGGCAGCACCGTGTCACAGCGCGTGCAGAGCGGAAATTCCGGGGGCAACCCGATTCTCGGCCGTCGCGGATACCAGAAGGGACTTCAGACGTTCCTCTGGAAGGCGCAGGATCAGAATGACGATGACCTTGCATTCGATGTCCTGTATCGCCGCGAGGGCGAAACGAGCTGGAAGGCGCTGAAACGCAACATGACCGACGCGATCCTCGTGTGGGACACGACGTCGGTGCCGAACGGCACGTACGTGATCAAGGTCGTCGCGTCGGACGCCTCGGCGAATCCCCCGGGCGCGGCGCTGGTCTCCGAACGAGAGAGCGACACGTTCGACATCGACAACGCGCCGCCCATGATCACGGTCAACTCCGTGTCGCGCGACGCGGGCCGCACGATCGTGCGGTTCATGGTGAAGGATGCGGACTTTCCGGTTCAGCGCGTGGAGTACTCGCTCGACGCCGATCGGTGGCGGCCGCTCTACCCGCGCGACGGCATCGCCGACTCACGCGCGGAGGAGTTCGAGCTGACGCTGGATCAGGACGTGAGCGAGAAGGCAATCATCCTGCGGGCGTTCGACGGGATGAACAACGTGGCCACGGCACGCGCCGAAGCGCCTCCGCCGGTCGCGCCCGCGGCGCGCTGACGACAGCAGGGGCGGTCAGACAGGGGCGGCGACGTCCAGCTCGACGAGGGGAAGCTCCGTGAGACCCGAGGGCGGTCGACTCGGGACCCGCGGGCGCACCGTGGCGGGTACCGCAAGCGGCATCGGCACGAGCGAGATCGTCTTGCCGCGCACACGGGTCTGAGCCACCAGCCAGACCATGTTCACGGCGACCGGTGCGCCCCCGAGCGCGCGCGCCGGCTCGAAGCGCGTCTGCGCCACTGCATCCAGCAACGCGCCGATGGCGCGATCGCCGACCGGCGCATGGCCGGAATCCTGGAGCAGCAGCTCGAGATGCCGGACGGTGCCTTCGCGCGTCACGACGGCCGCCAGCGCAAAGACGGCATCCTCGCGGTCCATCATCGGCGGATCCACCAACCCGGCAAGACTCGCCGTCGGCATCAGCATCCGCCCGTCCGGCGACAGCGGATTCCGATTCGACCCCGGATCCGCCATCGCCACGATAATGGCCTTCATCGATGCCGGCTGCTCGCGAAGCGTCAGCCGCATCAACCCGAGCGCCGCGGCCACACAGGCGAGCGTGGCGACTGATGCTCCCATCGCCGCCCAGACCAGGTGCATGTCGTCGAACAGCGTCGAGACCTGCTCGCGCCACGAGAGCTGCCGAACGACCGGCAGCGTCACCATCACCCGCCGCCCGACCGTTTCGGCATCGTCCATCACGCGAGTTGCGGTGGCGAGCCGCAGACGCTCGCCTACGCGGGCCAGTCGCGCGCGTTCGGCCGCGCACGACGCGCAGTGCGCCAGATGGCCCTGCACCCCGATCTGATCCTCGACGCGCAGCTCGCCGTCGTGGTACGCCTCGAGCGCTCGACGTGCGTTCCGACACGTCCACGTGCTCACGACGCAGCCTCCTGGAGCACTTCGCGCAGCGCGCGGCGGGCACGTGTGAGGCGTGATTTCACGGTGCCGAGCGTCACGCCAAGCGAGTACGCAATCTCGTCGTAGCTGAGGCCGTCAATCTCGCGAAGCACGATCACCGTGCGCTGATCGAACGGTAGGCCGTCGAGCGCGTGGCCCAGTTGCTCGGCGAGCTGTTTTTGCGCCAGCACGTTGTCGGGCACGGCCTCGGGGCCGGTCGTCGGTTCACCGTGTGCCTCGAGGTGCTGGTCGAGAGAGACCTGGCTGGCACGATGCCGCCGCCGCCACCAGCGCTGCCGGTTCCTCGCCTGATTGACGACGATGCGGTAGATCCAGGTGCGCAATTGGGATTGACCGCGGAACTGGGGAAGAGTGCGGAACACCCGCATAAAAACGTCTTGCGAGAGGTCCAGAGCTTCGTCGCGATTCCCGAGCAGGTGAAACGCGAGCTGAAACACCATGCGCTGATGCTCGGCCACGAGCTCGGCGCAGGCAGCCTCGTCGCCCTCGGCACACCGGGCCACCAGGGACGACTCGCGTCCCTCTAAATCGTCCCAGGCCCCGGCCCGGGCGGACTTGACCAACAGCTCCTCAGCCATAGGTGCTGCTCCGACTATAGCAAGATCGGTCTGGGTCGACCAGCCAGCGTCCTCTTTGTGGGGTTAGACACCGCCACCTCCGGAAAGTTCCGTGGACTGCCCATTACCGCCCTGTACCTGCCGTCGGGCTGCTAGGATAGACGTGCCCATGAGACGGACGATCTTCGCCGTCGTGCTCGTCCTGCTGGCGGGCGCAGCGGCAGGTGTGGCCTACAAGGCCGCGTCGAGTGACCGCGAGTACCAACGCCTGATCGCTGTCGGCGAAGCCTCTCTCGCGGCCGGCCAGACCGGCCCGGCCATCGAATCCTTCAGCGGCGCTATCGCCCTCAGGCCCGACTCGATGCTCGCCTACCTGAAACGGGGCGAGACCTACAGGCACGAAGGTGATTTCCGAGCCGCGCTGCGCGACCTGCGTACCGCCAACAGCCTCGACCCGACTGCCACGCGCCCACTCGAGCAGCTCGGAGATGTCTTCATCGCGCTACAGCGTTTCGATCGGGCGGCCGAGGGCTACGCGTCCTACGTTCAGATCGACGACCGCTCGCCGCAAGTGTTCTACAAACTGGCGCTCGCAAACTATCGCGGCGGGCACCCGAGAGAGGCAATGCGGCCGCTCAAACAAGCCCTCGCACTCAATGGCCGCTTTGCCGAAGCCCATTACCTGCTTGGCTTGTGCCTCGATGCGAATCGCGATCATCGCCAGGCCATCGGCTCCTTGGAGCGCGCCATCAGACTCGCGCCTGCGCTGACGTCTGCCCGCGAAGCCCTCGCCACCGCCTATCGGGCTGCCGGACGCCATAGAGACGCGATCGATCAGCTCGAAATCCTGGTCGCGCTCGACCGCGATCGGGTCGGCCGTGTGCTCGCGCTGGCCTCTGCATATGCTGACGCGGGGCGAACCGATTTGGCCGTCACCACACTGGGGCGGGCGACGGAACGGTTCCCCGAGAGCGCCGAGGTCTACTCGACACTCGGCGAAGTGTGGCTGAAGGCAGCCGAGGCGCGGATCGATCCCATCGCCCTGAGCAAGGCGCTCGAGGCGCTGAAAACCGCAGTAGTGATGGGCGGCGCCACCGGGCGCGAGCTGGCGCTCTACGGCCGCGCGCAGCTCCTGGCCGGCGATGATGCAGGGGCGCTGCGCTCATTTCGAGACGCGGCCACCAAGCTGCCGGTCTCGCCCGACACCTTCCGGCATCTTGCCATCGCATCGTCCCGGCAGGGCGACACGCGCGCCGCCCGGGATGCCATGCTGCGCTATGTCGCGTTGCAGCCCGGAGCCGCCGTATCGCGAGATGTCGCGCGACAGATTGGCGAATGGTCGATCACGCTCCGTGAACCAGGGGCCGCGACGACATGGCTGGCCCGGGCGCTCGATGCCGCTTCGCCGGATCCGGCGATCGTCGGCGCGCTCGCGGGTGCGCATCTCGCGGCGGGCCATCCAGACGCCGCGCGTGAGGTGGTGGATGCCGGCCTGCGCCATGTGCCCGCCGATCGGCGCCTGCTGCGGCTTCGCGCACAGTTGAGCCGCGGTCGGACCTAACATCGCTCCGCACGCCCGAGCTTCAGATCGGGCGATCAACCGCGGCCTCTTTCATCAGCGATACAAGATGCCCGAGCGAAAGCTCGGGCCTACGCGCGAGGGCGGATGGCGCGGGTCAGGACGATGCAGAGAATGAGCGCCGGGATGCCGAGAAGGCCAGCGCCGATGAAGAAGAGCCCGTAGCCTTCGACGAGCGTCCGCCCTTCTGCCAGCCGCTCGACCAGAACACCCGAGAACCCCTTCGAGAACTTGCCGACGTACGTATAGGCGGAGCTCAAGAGCGCATACTGCGTGGCCGTGTAGCCGAGACTCGTCAGGCTCGACATGTAGGTGACCAGTGCCACGCCGGCGAAGCTCACGCCGAAGTTGTCGGCGGCCATGACGGCCCCGAACGTGGGGAGATCGGGACCGCGGTAGGCGAGAATCGCGAAGGCCGCGATCACCAGGCTCTGCAGGATGACCCCCGCAATCAGTGTCCGGAAGTACCCGAAGCGCAATGCGCTGAAACCGCCCGCGGCGATGCCGAGCAGTGACGCCGGGAGCCCAATCGATGCTCGGACCGCGCCTACGGCATCCTTCGACAGCCCCAGGTCGTGGTAGAACGGGTTGGCCATCGGTCCCATCATGAACTCGGGCAATCGGTAGAAGCTGATCATCGCGAGCATCAGCAGGGCCATCCAGCCGTACACACGAAAAAACTCGGCGAAGGGACCGATGACGGCGTCGAAAAATCCCCGCGCGCTCCAGAGCGGCATTTCCGCCTTGGCGGCAAAGGCCTGCGTGGCGCGCAGCGGTTCCCCGGCCACGAAGCTTGCGCACATCCCAACGGCCATCAAGGCGGCCATCACGGAGTATGAAATCGGCCAGCCCAGGCGATTGGCCGCGATCAGGATCAGGGAGTCGGTCACCAGCAGCGCGCCGCGGTAGCCAAGCTGGTACGCGGCCGAGAGCAGGCCCAGTTCGTCGGAGTCGCTCGCCGCCTCGATGCGCCAGGCGTCGACCACGATGTCCTGGGTCGACGAGGCGAACGCCACGACGAGCGCAAGCGCGCCGACGGTCGCGAGTCCTTGCCTTCAGCCCCGTCGCCGACAGGCCGATCAAGCCGATCGCGACGACGAGCTGGCTCACGATCATCCATCCGCGGCGGCGGCCGAATCGACCGAACACGGGCGCATCGAGCGCGATCGATGAGCGGCGCCCACAAGAACTTGACGGAATAGGCGAGTCCCACCCAGGAGAGGAAGCCGATGGCCTGAAGCGTCGTGCCCTCGTCGCGCAGCCAATAGCCCAAGCGTGTTGCCGGTGAGCAGAAACGGCAGTCCCGACGAGAAGCCGAGCATCAGCATCACCGCCACTTTCGGTTGGCGGAGCGCTCCGAGGACGTCGCGCTTGCTCCTGGCGCTCACTTTGGCGGGCATTCCACTCCCGCGGGCTGTGGGGATCGCACAGAGAGCTCCTGGCCTCGAGTCGACAGGCCCAGACGCTCGAGCAGCTTCGCGAGCCCCTGCCGCGACACGCCGAGGTCGGCCGCGGCGCGACTTCGCGATCCGCCGGCGCGCGCCATTGCGGCGCGCACGAATCCGGCCTCGAAACGCCGACGAGCTTCCTCGAGTGTCGGAACCACGCCGGAATCCGCGACGCGAATCGCCGAAGGGAGCGCCGACGCGCGGACGATGCCCTGCCGTGGCGCCCCGACGGCCATCGCAGCGAGGACATTCTGCAGCTCCCGCACGTTGCCGGGCCAATCATAGCGTGCCAGAGCGGCAAGCGCTTCCGGACCGAGCATCGCGCGACTGCCTACCCGCTCGGCGGCACGCGCCCAGAAATGCAGGGCCAGCTCGCCGATGTCTTCAGGACGCGCACGGAGGGCCGGCACTTCGATCCGGAGCACGTCGAGCCGAAAGCGCAGGTCGGCGCGAAACTGCCCCGCGGCGACGCCCGCGGCAAGCGATCGGTTCGTCGCCGCGATCACGCGCACATCGACGCGGCGCGATCGCGTTTCGCCCACGCGCCGAATCTCGCCTTCCTGCAACGCGCGCAGGAGCTTGGCTTGCGCACGCGCGCTGAGCTCGATGACCTCGTCGAGAAACAGCGTCCCGCCATCGGCATCCTCGAAGAGGCCCGCCCGATCCGCGATGGCACCCGTGAAGGCGCCACGCGCGTGTCCGAAGAGCTCGGCTTCGAAGAGTTCGTCGGTCAACGCCGCGCAGTTGATCGCGCAGAACGCCCGGGCACGCCGCGGGCTGCGCTCGTGGATGGCTCGTGCCACGAGCTCTTTCCCGGCGCCGCTCTCGCCTTCGATCAACACGGCGAACGGGGCCGATGCGGCGCGATCGATGGCCTGGCGGACGCGAGCGACGCCGTCGCTCGATCCGAGGAGCTCTGTTGCCGGTCCTGTGCGCCTTCCGACCGGGAGCGCCGGCGCGCGCAGCAACTCCACGACGGGACCCAGAGCCGCAGCCGCTGTGGCGGCGATGCTGACCACGTTGGCCGGGGGCCCGCCGGCGAGACTCGCCCACTGACAGACCATCGCGCCCGCCACCGTGTCCCGGTGAACGATGGGCCATGCCGCCTCCCACGACCCGCCGGTCTCTTCGGGGCCGACGACCCCGCGCAGTGTCACCGCACGCTCGCCGAGGCGTGCGCCCGGCGCGCGACCTGTCTTTGCACGCGAGACCAGTCCACAGTCTTCGGCGCTGAACACCGTGACGCCGCTCGAAGCCGTTCGTTCACGCACCATCGACACCACGCGGCGCACAACCTCGGGCGGCTCATCGTCCTGCTGGCACGCCTGCAGAATCGAGACGATGTCGTGGACCATGGGAGTGCTCCGGTTGCGGGATGTGGGGGGCCAGGGCGGATGAGAGACCGGACCCGGCAGCAATGCCTTCGCGCCCGTGGCCAGTGCAACGCGCTGGACTTCGCCGATCAGGGCGTCCCGGCGGTGGCGTGGATCGCTCAGGGCGAGCACCAGCCTGGCGCGGGCGCGCGCGAGGCGCGGACGGTCGTGGGCCGCAAGAGCGATCACGCCGGCGCGTATATCCTTCGGCCATGGGCGCCTTCGAAACGTCCAGCTTTCGGCGATGCACAAGACGGAGTCATCCGCGGCGATCGTGTCCAATCGAATTGTCAGCGCCCTCAGGGCCTCGGCGGTCGCCTCTGCATGCTGGTCGTCTTCGATGACCGCGTCGATGCGAAGACGCGCGGCCAGCGCTACCGAAACGGACTCGTCACTTTGTGCGGCGCGAGCGCATTCGAGCGCCCGCACCGCCTCCTGCAGCGCCGCGGCGACATCGCCGCGCGCGAGTGCCGTGCGCGCGAGAAGCCCGAACGCCGATGGATGCCTGCACCCTTCGAGAACGGCGCGGGCTTCGGCTGCGCGGCTTTGCCAGGAGAGCGCTTCTGAAAGGAGGACCGGGACGGCGTCTGGCACGCGCCCGGCGCACGCCGCGGCCGCCTGGGTGACAGCGCTCAAGAGTTGTTCCGCGCGGACGAGCGACGCGTTGCGTATCCACGCCTCGGCAATCTCGGGAGCGCACGCGAACACGGGGTCGAGGTCGTCGCGGCTCGCGCCGTGGTCCCAGGCCCGCGCCCACGTTCGCGCCGACCGGGAGACGTGTCCGCGCCGGGCTTCTTGAACGGCCAGTGCGGCCCACACCGAGAGGCTCGCCTCGTCCCCGCGGCGATTCAACTTCGAACCCTGCCGGCGAAGCCATCGCTCGGCGGCCGCGTGACGGCCGCGTGCTTCGAGCTCTCCCACGCGTGCGAGACACGGCGTCGGCCTGGAGCGAACGGCCGAACAGCGAGCGCGCAGGCGGGCGCTCGTGAACCGAGAACGATGCATCGCCGGGAGGGGCAAGGATTCGACCAATCGCCTCGACGAACGGTCCGGGCCTGCCACCTGCCGCCATCGCGAGCGAACGGAGACGGCGCGTCCCTGCTACGGGCCGAGCACTCCACACGGATGCGGCCAGCGCGGACGAGTTCAGGGGTTCGAGCCGAAGGCGGGGTGCGTGCGGACGCCCTCGTCGCACGACATCGAGAAGCACCGGAACGCCGGTCTGGAGACCACCGAGCACCATGACGAGCGCGGCGAGCCGGCGTCGTTCACCGTCGGTCCACTCGTTCGTGTGGTGCGCGATAAGGAGCGCCCGGTCCCGCAGGCAGTCCAGCCAGCTTCTCGGTTGGGCGCCCGGCGCTCGGACGGCGCGGGCCAGCAGATCGGCGTCAACCGGCACGTAGCCGAAGCGCCTGACCTCGCGAGCCAGCATCATCCAGCAGGTGCGCCAGCCGCTACCGTGAGGCGCATCAATCGACCAGACGTGCGGCCCTGGGTCGAGCCGTTCCTCCAACCAGCACAGCACCGTCTGCACGAGCGGAGCGTTCGTGAGTCGCACGCCAAAGCCGGCGGAGAGTGGCTCGTCCTCGCGCGCGGCCTCGTCCTGGCGCGCGCCGAGGGGCTCGGCGTCTTCGTGCAGCAGACTGGGTGCGAGCGCATCGAGCCCGGTGTCGAACAGGCGGACCGACGTGAGGCCGTGCGCCCGAAGAAAAGCCACGATCTCGGCGCATCGAGGCTGCGTCAGCGACGGCGGGCGCGGCGGCTGTCGCGCGGTGGCTTCGAACCACTCCGTCTCACCGAGCGGGCCGAAGTCGACGTAGGGCGCAAGGTCCCGATGCCAGAGCCTGCAGAGCCGCGCACCATTATCGGTGAGCATCGCGCGCGCATGCGCGGGGACATTCGTGCGCAAGAGACAGACGGCTTCGCCCGTCGCCAGATCGAGATGCGTCCCATCGGTCAGCCCGACATAGCGGTGTGCCACGAGCGACGGCGCGTCCATCTGGACTGACTGTCTGCAAGGACCGGTGCCAGGCCGCCGACCGACCGCGAGTGGGCCGTCGTGGACCGCGCCGATATGAAGACAGCTCAGCGACTTTCGGCGGATCGCACGTGCGCCGGTTAGCGGCGAATGCGAGGCGGCTCCCGCCCGAATGTCGCAAAAAGTTCGTATAGAATGAGGCGCGTATGCTGCGTTTTCTCACTGCGGGTGAGTCGCACGGCCAGGGACTCATCGCGGTGCTCGAGGGCATGCCAGCGGGGCTCGCGCTCGATCTGGATGCGATCACGATCCAGCTTCGACGGCGGCAAGGCGGGTACGGTCGCGGCCGTCGGATGGCCATCGAGTCGGATCGGGCCCAGATCCTCTCGGGCGTTCGCAAGAGCCACACGACCGGCGGGCCCATCGCGCTCCTCATCCCCAACAAGGACTGGCAGAACTGGCAAAAGACGATGCACGTCGAGGCCGAGATGCCAGACGAGGCATCGGGAGCCAATCGTGCGCCGGTGACCCGACCGCGGCCGGGCCACGCAGATCTGGCCGGCGCGCTCAAGTACGGACTCGACGACATTCGCGACGTCCTCGAGCGCGCCAGCGCACGGGAAACCGCGGCGCGCGTGGCACTCGGATCGCTGGCCCGACAACTCCTCGGGCGGTTCGGCATCGAGGTGTTCAGTCATGTCACGCGGATCGGCGACGTGGCGATCAACGAATCGCTGAGCATCGATATCGACCGCCTTCGCGCGATCCCGGACGACTCGCCTCTTCACTGCGCAGATCCTGACGTCGAGCCGCTGATGATGGCCGCGATCGATCGCGCCAAGGAGGCTGGCGATACGCTCGGGGGATCGTTCGAGGTCGTGGTGACGGGTCTGCCCGTCGGTCTGGGCAGTTACGTGCAGTGGGACCGCAAGCTCGACGGACGGCTCGCGCAGGCGGTGATGTCGATTCCCGCAATCAAGGCCGTGGGCATCGGCAAGGGGCCCGACGTGGCGCGCCTGCCGGGGTCGCGCATACACGACGAGATCGTGCCAGCCGGCGAGCGCCCAACGGGGCATCCCGCCGTGGCGCTGTCGCGGCTCACCAACAACGCCGGCGGGCTCGAGGGCGGCGTGACCAACGGCGAGCAGCTTCGCGTGACCGGCTACATGAAGCCGATTGCCACGCTCATGCAGCCGCTGCGATCCGTCGATCTGGTCACGCTTGCCGAATCGCCGGCCGCGATCGAGCGCAGCGACGTTTGTGCGGTGACGGCGGCCGCGGTCGTCGGCGAAGCGATGGTGGCGCTCGTCGTGGCCGACGCCTTCCTCGAGAAATTCGGGAACGACAACGTGGCCGATATCGCAAAGGTCGTCGACACGGCGACCGAGTCCGTCCGCGAGCGGTTTGCCACGCGAGTCACCCCGTCGCCCGCCGCCACACGCTCCTGACGCGCCGCGATCCGCGATGCTCCGGCCCATCGTCAAATACGGCGACCGCGTGCTTCAGGCGACGGCCGGTCCCGTCGACGAGATCACGAGCGACACCCAGCGAATCATCGATGACATGGTGACGACCATGTACGCCGCGCCAGGCATCGGTCTTGCCGCACCGCAGATCGGCGTGCCGCTTCGCATCTGCATCGTCGATCTGTCGGTGGGGCGGCGGGCGGAGGATCTTCGGGTCATGGTCAATCCCGAGTTCGTCGAGCGGCAGGGCACGCAGCTCGAGGAAGAAGGATGCCTGAGCGTGCCGGGATTCACGGCGACCGTGCTGCGGCCCGAGCGAGCGATCGTGCGGGCCCTCGATCGTGACGGGCGCGAGCAGATCATCGAAGGCAAAGACCTGCTGGCGCGCGCGCTGCAGCACGAGATCGATCACCTCGACGGCACGCTCTTCGTCGATCGGCTGCGAGGCATCAAGCGCCAGCAGATCGTGCGCAGGATTCACAAGCTGAGGCGCGCGGGAAAATGGTGACGCACGCGCCATTGCGTGTCGTGTTCTTCGGAACACCCGAATTCGCCGTCCCGGCTCTTCGGGCGCTCATCGAGTCCCGACATCTGGTAGTGGGCGTCGTGAGCCAGCCCGATCGGCCGCGAGGGCGCGGACGCAAGCTGGGCCCCGGGCCGACAAAGATTGTCGCGACCGAGCACAAAATCCCGGTACTCCAGCCGGAGCGCATGCGCGACGAGGGCTTCCTCGCGGCGCTTCGTCAGCTCGATGCCGACCTCGGGGTCGTGGCCGCCTACGGCCGCATTCTCACCGACGCGATCCTGACCGTGCCGAGGCTCGGCATGATCAACGTGCATGCCTCGCTCCTGCCCCGCTGGCGCGGCGCCGCTCCCGTCCACCGCGCCGTGCTCGCCGGCGATGTCGAAACGGGCGTCACCATCATGCGAGTGGTGCGGGAGCTCGATGCCGGCCCGATGCTGGCCGTGGGCCGCCGCCCAATCTCGCCCGACGAGACGAGCGCGGAAATCGAGCAGGTGCTCGCAGCCATGGGCGCCGCGCTCGCGATGGAGGTGGTCGAGCAGCTCTCGCAAGGGCCCGTTCACGATGAGCCGCAGCCCGATGCCGGCGTCACGTACGCGGAACGTCTGACCAAGGCCGATTCTCCGATCTTCTGGTGGCGGTCGGCGCACGAGGTGCACAACCAGGTACGGGGCCTCCAGCCGTGGCCGCTGGCGTCGACGACCATCGGCGGCCACAGGCTGCTCCTCGTGCGCACCACGATCGCGGACAATCCCGCGCCTGCCACGGCCCTTCCGGGAACGGTGCTCGAAGCCGGCGGCGAGCGCCTGGTAGTCGCGGCAGGCCACGGCACCGTGCGCATTCTGGAACTGCGGCCCGAGGGGCGACGAACGATGACCGCTCGCGACTTCCTGGCGGGTCATCCCGTGGCCGTTGGCGCCAGAATGGAATGATCGCTCCCGCCAGACGCGCGGCGTATGACGCGCTCAGAGCCGTCACGACCCGGACGCGCGACCTGGGCGAGGCGCTTGCCGACACCCGCGCGCACCTCCCCGACGATCGCGATCGGGCGCTTGCGGCCACGATCGTCATCGGGTCCCTCCGGTGGCAGAATCGGCTCGACTACCTGCTGGCCCGCGCAGCGAATCGCGACCTGGGGACGCTCGATGCCGAGGTGCGCGATCTCCTGCGCCTCAGTTTGTTCCAGCTGCTCTTTCTCTCGCGCGTCCCAGCATCGGCCGTCGTCGACGATGCGGTGTCGTTGACGAAGGCCGTGCGGAAAACCAGCGCGGCCGGATTGGTGAATGCCGTGCTGCGGCGGATCGCGCGGACACGGCATCAGATGGAGCTGCCCGCGATGGCGGGTGCGCCGGAGAGCCAACCGCGTGAGGTCGGTACTCGAGTACCTGAGCGTGGCGGGCTCGCACCCGCGCTGGCTAGTCGAGCGGTGGATCGATCGTCTGGGCGCCTCGACCGCCGCGGCATGGGTCGCCTTCAACAACGAGGAACCGCCGCTCACGCTGCGTGCCAACACGCTGCGCACGTCGCGCGACGAGCTCGCGGTGCGCCTGCGGGCATCGGGCGTAGAGACCGTCGCGACGCGGTATGCGCCAGATGGGCTGACGGTTGTCGGTGGCCACGCGCTCCGGACCACCGAGGCAGAGGATGGATGGTTCTTCGTGCAGGACGAGGCCTCGCAACTGGTGCCGCTCCTTGCCGGAAATCAACCGCGTGCCCGAGCGCTCGATGCGTGTGCGGCGCCGGGCGGCAAGACGCTGGCGCTTCTGGCCGGCGTGACGCGCGAATCTCTGCTCGTCGCCGGCGACGTCAGCGCTCCGCGCGTCGCACTTCTTCGCGACACCCTCGGTCGCGGGGGCTCGGCCAACGCGCGGGTCGTGCAATTTGATCTGGAGCGCGGAGCGCCGTTCGGCGCGATCTTCGATCTCGTCCTGATCGATGCCCCGTGCACCGGCCTTGGCACGCTGCGCCGCGACGTCGACATCCGCTGGCGGCGAGCGCCAGACGATATCGTGCGGGCCGCGGGGCGACAGGGGCGCATGCTGACCGAAGCGAGCCGTCTGGTGGCGCCTGGCGGACGTCTGGTATACGCCACGTGCTCGAGCGAGCCTGAAGAGAACGACCAGATCGTCGACCGCTTCCTGGCCGCGCAGCCGGCCTTCTCGGAGGTTTCCGCCGAGCAACTGATGGGCGAGGGAATGCCGGGGGACCTCCTCGACACCCGCGGCCGGCTGTCCACCCGCCCGGACCGGCACGGGTTGGAAGTGTTCTTCGGCGTGGCGCTGGAAAGAACGCGGCCCTGAAGGGCCCCCGCCACAGGTCCCCCTCAGTTGTGGAGGCGGGGCATCCGCCTTCGCAAATGCTTCGGCGGACTCGCCGTCGTTGGGCGGAGGCGGTCAGCCCCGCCGGGGCCGCCCGCCCACCGATGTTGTACACTGTGAGATTGCATGGATTTTTCGTCCCGCGTCTGGGGCGCGGGCAAGATTCTCCTTCTGCTTGCCGGCCTCGCCGCCACATTTCTCCTCTCCGCGTTCCTTGCCGTCCGCGTTGCCGTTCGCGCGCGTGAAGTGATGGTTCCCAGCCTCGCCGGCCAGTCCGTGAACGACGCCTCCACGAAGCTCGAGGAGCTCGGCCTGACGCTCCGGGTCGATGACAATCGCCGCGTGGACGACAAGGTGCCCGCCGGGCATGTCGTGATCCAGGATCCGCCGGCCGGCGCCCGCGTGCGCAGCCAGCGATCGGTGCACGTCTGGGTCAGCCAGGGTGCCGCGGTCGTCATCGTGCCGACACTCATCGGCGACACGGAACGCAGCGCAAAAGTTCGACTGGACCAGGGCGGCCTGACGCTGGCGGGCACGGCCGAGATTCGCACGCACGACTATCCGGCCGATGCGGTCATCGCTCAAGATCCCGCTCCCGCGACGCGAGGGACATCGGTCGCGCTGCTCGTCAATCGTGGCGAGCGGGGGGCCAGCTACGTGATGCCCGACTTGATCGGCGTCGACGGCGAGCGCGCGGCGGAACTTCTCCGCGGGCGGGGATTTCGCGTGGCCGTCGTCGGTACGCAGCCATACCCGGGCGTCCCATCGGGCATCGTGATCCGCCAGACGCCCGCCGGCGGGTTTCAGGTGGCGCCGGGCGAGGCGATGGCGCTGGAGGTCAGCCGGTGAGCGTGCGGCTCGCCCCCTCGATCCTGTCGGCGGATTTTGCGGCGCTCGGAGCCGCCGTCGCCGCCCTGGAACGAGGCGGGGCCGATGTCGTGCACCTCGATGTGATGGACGGGCACTTCGTCCCGAATCTCACGATCGGACCCGCCGTAGTGAAGGCCGTCGGTCGCGTCACGCGGCTGCCGCTCGAGGCGCACCTGATGGTGAGTGAGCCTGATCGCTATCTGGACGTCTTCGCCGCCGCGGGCGCTCAGACGCTCACGGTTCACGCGGAGGTCCTCCCGCATCTCCATCGGACGATTCAGGCGATCAAGCGGCTCGGCTGCCGCGCGGGCGTGGCGCTCAACCCGTCGACCCCGCCGGAAGTCCTGAGCGAGGTCCTCGACGACCTCGATCTCGTGCTGGTCATGTCGGTCAATCCCGGGTTCGGGGGGCAGGCTTTTATCCCCCACAGCGAGTCTAAAATCCGGAAAGTGCGGCAGTTGCTGGACGCGGCCTCTTCCTCGGCCGATATCGAGGTCGATGGCGGCATCGACGCGGGCAACATCGCACGGGTCGTGGCCGCCGGGGCCTCCATGGTCGTGGTGGGCGCGGCAATCTTCGAACAGCCGGATCCCGAGCAGGCGACCCGCGAGCTTCGCGCGCGGGCGGTCGAAGCGGCCACCGGGCACGCGCGGCGGTGATGTGACCGGCCGGACCGGCTCGTCACGCGTTCGCGTGCGGTACGCCGAAACCGACCAGATGCAGGTGGTCTACTACGCCAACTACCTGATTTGGTTCGAGGTCGGCCGGACAGATCTGCTCCGGCAGTTGGGGTGGTCCTATCGGGAGCTCGAGCACGCCGGGATTCAGCTCCCCGTGATCGAGGCGCAGTGTCGCTATCACCGCCCGGCGCGCTACGATGACGAGATCGAAATTCGCACGACGGGGCACCTCGTCTCTGCGGTCCGCCTGGCGTTCGACTACGAGGCCGTGCGGCTTACCGACGAGGTCATGACAGCCCGCGGCCGCACGGTGCATGCCGCCGTGACGCCCGGCGGACGGCCGACACGGTTGCCGGAACGAGTGAGGGATCTGTTTCGATGAACGCGCTGATCACTGGGGCCGCGGGATTCGTGGGCTCGCATCTGGCCGAGCGGCTGCTCGACCGCGGGGCGCGCGTCACGGGCATCGACTGTTTCACCGACTATTACGCCCGCTCGCTGAAAGAGGCCAATCTCTCGAGCGTCGCCGGCCGGACAGGATTTGCGCTCGTCGAGAGCGCGATTCAGGACGCCGACCTTTCAGCGTTGCTCGACGGCGTCACGCACGTGTTTCATCTGGCGGCGCAAGCTGGCGTCCGGCGGAGCTGGGGCCACGATTTCCGTGTCTACACGGTGAACAACGTCGAAGCGACCCAGGCGCTGCTGGAGGCGGCGGTGGGGCGTCCCATCGAAAAGCTGGTCTACGCGTCGAGCTCCTCGGTCTACGGCGACGACACGCCGATTCCGATGCGGGAAGACGCGCTGCCGCGGCCGCTGTCGCCGTACGGCGTGACGAAGCTGGCCGCCGAGCACCTGTGCGACCTGTACAGCACCAACCATGGTGTCCGGGCAACGTCGGTCCGCTACTTCACGGTGTATGGTCCGAGGCAGCGCCCCGACATGGGCTTCAATCGGTTTTTGCGAGCCGCGCTGCAGGACGCCCCCATTACCGTGTACGGAGACGGCGAGCAGACGCGCGACTTCACGTACGTCGATGACGCCGTGACGGCGACCATCCTGGCCGCCGAACGCGGCGTGCCCGGCCGCGCCTATAACATCGGCGGCGGGTCGCGCGTGTCGATCAACGACGTGCTTCGCCTGATCGAACAACTGTCCGGACGGCGTCTCGACATCCGGCGCGAGGCACCTCAGAAAGGCGACATGCGCGACACCTACGCCGACACGTCGCGTGCCCGGGCGGATCTGGGCTTTGCCCCTTCCACGTCCCTTGCCGACGGCCTTGCCGCGGAGTATCGCTGGCTGGCCTCATCACCAGTACCTGCATGACATTTTCCTTACGCGTGCGCTCGTCGATTCCCCTGCTGCTCGTCATCGCACTGTCGCTCTGGGCAGGCGGCTGCGCGGGCAAGAAAGACGCGCTGCCGAAAGGCGTCGCCGAGCCCGACAAATTTCTGTATGAGAAGGGCAAAGAGTCGCTCGACAAGAAGCGTTGGCTGGCGGCGCGCGAGTATTTCCGACGCATTCTGGACACATATCCGCAGAGCAACTTTCGGCCCGACGCGAAACTCGGCATCGGCGACTCGTATCTCGGCGAGGGCAGCACCGAATCGCTGATCCTTTCGGCTAACGAGTTTCGGGAATTCCTCACCTTTTACCCGACGAGTCAGCGCGCAGACTACGCGCAGCTCAGGGTAGGGATGACACACTACAAGCAGATGCGGAAGCCGCAGCGGGATCAAAGCGAGACGCGCGAGGCGATCAGAGAGTTGGAGACCTTCGTCGAGCGCTATCCGAACAGCACGCTCCTCCCGGAGGCCCGGCAGAAGCTTCGGGAGTCGCGCGACCGTCTGAGCACCCACGAGTACCGAGGTCGGCTATTTTTATTACCGGCAGCGATGGTACCCGGGCTCGATCGATCGGTTGAAGGCGCTGCTCAAAGAAGATCCGGGCTTCACGCAGCGCGATGCCGCGTACTACTATCTCGCCGAGTCACTGATGAAGGTGAAGCTGCCTGCCGAGGCGCTGCCCTACTACGAGAAGCTCCTGGCGGAATTTCAGACGAGCGAGTATCTGGAGGAGGCAACGCTGCGGCGCGACGAGCTGCGCGCGCAGATGGATCTCAAGCCCAAGCCCAGCACGCCGGCTGCGCCGACGGCCACGACCCAGCAGCTTCAGAACGGTCAGGCCCCGCCGAAGCTTCCGTGAACACTCATCGGGCTGGAGCTGAAGCTCCGGCCTACATAAGACTCATCGCGGCTGACGCGCCGGCCTACATGAGATCCCTGCGACCACATACTCATTGCGACGGGAGACGAAATGTAGCGCGGACTTTCAGGTCCGCGTGGGGTGCCAGAATCCGTTTACCCCGTCCGCCGATTCGCGCGCTGCCGCGCTTCCTCGAAATCCGCGACGCGTGACGCGTCGGGCGGCGACTGATAGGTCCGGTAATAATCCACCGCCGAGGCCAGCGTCGTCACCAGGACCACCCACAACGAGAGCTGCCCCAGCCAGAGAAACGGCTGCGCGCCGTTCTGCCCGAGAATGAGGAGCAGGATGGCGGTGACCTGCGACACCATCTTGATCTTTCCAAGCATGGAGGCGCCGAAGCCGACGCCGCGTGCCGACGCGAGGCTGCGCAGGCCCGTCACCGCCAGTTCCCGGCCGATGATCACGGCAACCATCCAGGCGGGCGCGAGTCCGAGCTGCACGAGCGAGATGAAGGCCGCCGACGTAAGGAGCTTGTCGGCAATGGGGTCCATCATGCGCCCGAGCGACGTGACTTGGCCGCGCCGCCGCGCAAGATAACCGTCGAGCCAGTCCGTGAACGAGGCGAGACCAAAGATGGCCGCCCCGACGAGCGCCGCGGGCACGCCAAGCAGCGCGTGCGCCTCGAACTTGGTCAGCAGGACGACAACGAGCAGCGGGACGAGGAAGATGCGGGTGACGGTGAGCGCGTTCGGCAGGTTCATTCAGCCGCTCGTTGGCATTGTATCAGGCGGCGTGCGTGTTCCCCGAGCTAACCGCCTCCGCCAAGGCTACGGCCGTCCGCCGATTCATTCGCGAAAAGCGGACGCTCGGACCTGCGTGCCGTCCCTGCAGAACCAGACACACTTCTGAATCAAGGTCCGAGACGCTCAATCAAAACCAGAGACGCCCGTAGGCCCAAGCTTTAGCTTGGGCTCACAGCTTTACCGTGGGCTGACAGCGATGGGATATGATCGGCGATTGTCATGAAGGCTATCCTCCTCGTCGGGGGCAAGGGCACGCGGCTCCGGCCGCTGACGCTTCACACCCCGAAGCCAATCGTCCCCATCTTCAACCGTCCATTCCTTCACTACCAGATAGATCTGCTCCGCCAGGTTCCGGAGATCGACGAGGTCATCCTCAGCCTCAATTACCAGCCCAGACGCATCGAGGACGTCTTCGGCGACGGATCCAGCGTCGGCATCAAGATTCGGTACGTGGTCGAACCGGCGCCCCTCGGGACCGGCGGCGCGGTGCGGTATGCGGGGGACGCGCTGACCGAGTCGGTTGTCGTGTTCAACGGCGATGTGCTGACCGAAGTGGATCTGGCCTCCGTCCTCCGATTGCACCGTGAGCGACGCGCCCGGGCGACGATCGTCTTGACGCCGGTCGACAATCCCACCGCGTACGGCCTGGTCGAGACCGACGAGCGCGGGAACATCCGGCGATTCATCGAGAAGCCGAAGCCCGAGGAAATCACGACCAACTATATCAACGCCGGCATCTACGTTCTCGAGCCGGACACATTCGACCGCATCCCGAAGGACACGCCCTGGTCGATCGAGCGGAGCTTCTTTCCCTCGTTCATCGAGCGCGGCGAGACGTTTGTCGCCTATAAGTACGACGGTTACTGGATCGACATCGGCACTCCCGAGAAGTACACGCAAGTGCACCGCGACATCATGGACGGGCGCTACAAGGCGCCGCCATTTGCCGGTGAGGCCATCGGGCATGTGTATCGAGGGGAAGACGTGCGTGTGGAAGACGGCGCCACGTTAGAAGGGCCCGCGTTCCTCGATGCGGGAACCATCATCCGCGCGGGCGCACGCGTAGGGCCGTATTCGGTGCTTGGCCGCGCGTGCATCGTGGAGGAAGACGCGCAGGTACGAGGGAGCATCATGTGGCCGAACGGGCGTATCGCGCAGGAGGCGTCGATGGTCGACGCCCTCGCGGGGCGTCACGTGCACGTCGGGCGCGGCGCCGAGGTCCGTGCCGGGGCCATTCTAGGCGACAAAAGCGTCGTCACCGACCACAGCCGGGTGTGACGACGTCCCGAGATGAGGCAGTTATGAACCCGAACATCTTCAAGGCGTACGACGTTCGAGCGCTCTACCCGTCGGAGATCAACGAGGTCACGGCGCGCCAGATCGGCCGCGGCTTCGTGGCGTATCTCGGCGCCTCGGAGATTGCCGTGTCGCGCGACATGCGGCTCTCGTCTCCGGCGCTGGCCGATGCATTCATCGCCGGCGCGCTCGAGCAGGGCGCCAACGTCGTCGACTGCGGCCTGATGGCGACCGACATGCTGTATTTCGCCGTTGCCAGCGAGAAGCTGCAGGGCGGCGCGCAGATCACGGCGTCCCACAATCCACCGCAGTACAACGGCGTCAAGATGGTGCGCGAGGAGGCGCTGCCGTTGAGCGGCGACGCCGGTCTTGGCGAGATCCGCGACATGATTCTCCAAGGCACGCTGCCAGCGCCTGCCGGCGCGCCAGGCCGTCGGACCTCGAAGGACGTGCTCGACGCGTACGTCGGACACGTCTTCTCGTTCATCGACAAGAGTGTGATCAAACCGTACAAGTGCGTGCTCGATGCCGGCAATGGCATGGGCGGCCTGGTCGCGCCGCGACTCTTCGACCAACTGCCCTGTGACGTGGTGCCGATGTGCATGGAAATTGACGGCCGCTTTCCGAATCACGAGGCCAACCCGCTGATCGAGGAGAACCGGGCGCATATCGTCGAGCGTGTGGTGCAGGAACGGGCCGACGTCGGAATTGCCTGGGACGGCGACGCCGATCGCTGCTTCTTCATCGACGGTACGGGTGAGTTCATCTCTGGCGATTTCATCACGGCTCTTCTCGCCGAGGCGTTCCTGCTGAAGTCCCCGCGCGCAACGATCGTCTACGACCTGCGCGCGAGCCATGCCGTGAAAGACGTGGTCGAACGCATGGGCGGCAAGGCGATCATGAACCGCGTCGGCCATTCATTCATCAAGAAGACGATGCGTGAACGCGACGCGATCTTCGGCGGCGAGGTGACCGGTCACTACTATTTCCGCAATAACTTCTATGCCGACAACGGCTTCATTCCCGCGTTGTTGCTGCTCGAATTGATGTCGAAGAAAGGCCAGTCCCTGGCGGAGCTGCTCGCGCCGCTGAAGGCGACGTATCACATCTCCGGCGAGATCAATACCAAGGTGGCGAATATGGATGTCGTCACCGGGAAGCTTGCGGGTCTCTCAACGAAATACGCGAAGGGGAAGGTTGCGCACCTGGATGGGGTCTCCGTGGACTTCGACGACTGGCACTTCAACGTGCGCCCGTCGAACACCGAGCCGCTCTTGCGCTTGAACCTGGAAGCGACGACGCCGGAGAGAATGGCGGAGAAGCGCGACGAGGTGCTGGCGTATATCCGGTCGTGAGGATCAGAGGGCTTTGTTATAATTGTCCGTCCGTCACGCGCGGGCTTAGCATAGTGGTAATGCTCTGGCTTCCCAAGCCAGCTAGACGGGTTCGATTCCCGTAGCCCGCTCCACCAACCTCTTCCCTCGCAAGTACTTTCCGCGGACGCCTCTCGCGTGTCCAAATGTCGCAGATCGTCGCCGGTCAGTCCATTGAAGCAAGATAGCCTCTTGGGGGCAGCAACTGATCATTGCGAGCCTGACGCATAGCTGCGGATGGTAGGGCAGCGGGTCGCCGTTGATCCATTGGAGCGCTCTTAATCCGGTCTTCGCACTGCGACAGCCGGCTGCGCCCTATCTTTTTGTGAACGCTTCTGCAGTCGCTTCAGGACGGCCTTCAGCCTCTTGAGTCGTACGGGAGCGCGCGATTAACTCGCGGCTCGCCGGCTGACCTGCGGCGTCCGGCCCACGAGGCGCGACGCTATCGCCGTGAGCCCCGCGCGGTCGCGCATGTACTGCCCGTGCAACAGTCGGCATTCGTCTTCTGCCGCACGAACAAGGGACTCCGAGTCGCTCCGATCAGTGAAATCTGCTGGATGGGCTGAGGCCTGAGCGCGGCGGACATGTTCGACGAGGACCTCCAGATCGTGGAGGCGGCCGAGCAGGGCCTGAGCCCGCTTCATCGCGGAAAGGCCGGCAGTCATGTGTTGACCGCGGGTTTCCGCAGACAATTCCGTCGCGTATCGGAGCTTCTTCAGCGCAATGCGGACGGTGTGGAGCCGCTCAGGCACGTACATGGCGCCGGCGGCGTCGATCGCTGAGCGCAGCCGCATCGCACGCTTGGCCACTCGCGCATCTATCGCCCAGCACCAGGCCCGGCCGCGTTCAGGTGAACGATGGCGCGCTTTGGCGTGAGGCGATTCGAGTTGTCGCGCCACCTGTTCGAGCCGGTGCGCGAGGCGCTCGAGCGCTTGGCTGGGAAGCTTCGTTGCCACCCAGCGGCGGATGCTGGCAGTCTCCTCAGCGAGAGTGTCCCCGGTCCAGTGGAGCGCTGTATGGCTGTGGCGGCCCGTCTTGCGGAGTTCATCCAGCAGGATGGCTTGGACATCGAGTTCCCGAAGTCTGCCCAATCGGCGAGTCACTTGCCGCAAGCTCCGGCCCAGGTTTTCACTCAGGCGCGGATTAAGCTCCAATAGCGGCAACAATTCCCGCAGGCGCCTCGACGAGACGCGCGCCCGATGGACGGCCTCTCTGTCCCCTGTCTCAAGCTTGGCCACTGCATTAGCGAAGGCATCGAGTCGCGTCCGAAGGAGCGCGTACCGTTGGATCCTGAGCATCGGGAACACTGTAACAGACCTGTAACCGTAGCGTAACGCGGACCGAATGCCCGCGGCTCTTATTGGCGTCCTCCTGCGGCGCCGGCCTGTTCCCTCCATCGCTGCGCATTCACGCCGACCACTAGGAACCAAAAGGCAAGTACCAGTTCCGCAACGCCGGGTATCAGGATGTATGAGTACATATGAGCGGCTAATGCGGGGGCAATGAGGTCCCGAACGAATTAGTCGAGTAGCATCTGCCTGCTGATCCGCGCTTTGAGTGCATGAGCTGAGAGGTAGGGTCCGCCGCAAGCCAGCAGGCTGAGAACGGCGCTTGCACGGCCTCGAGTCGTGTTTCCTGAAATCGGTATCTGACCGTGAAGCGCGGCTGCGCTCGCCCGGTTTGGCGGCAGCGAAGCCCGCGGTCACGGAGTGAGAGAGACATGGCGTTCCGGCTCAGGCATCGTCCTATGGCTCGGGAGCTGCGACGAGTAGCGCAGAAGGAGCTCGACGTCGCCATCACGCGGCTCCAACGCGGCAATGCCGCTGAGGCTGACATCCACGAAGCGCGGAAGAGCGTAAAGAAGGTCCGAGCGATTGTGAAGCTGCTCCGCGTTCCTCTCGGCGGCAGATACGCCACTGAAAACGGGCGCCTTCGCGCGGCAGGCCATCGACTGGCGCGTGTCCGAGATGCAGATGCCATGCTGCAGACTCTCGAAAGGCTTCGTGGGCGCTATTCTGCGGTCATCACACGGACGCTCGAGCAAAGGATCGCGCGCCGCCTTCGACGAGAACAGCGCAACGCCCGAAAGCGAGCCCGCACGATCGCGGCACAAGCTGCTGGCATCTTGAAGCAGGTGCGCAAGACGTTGCCGCGCCGCATCGCGCATGTTGGCGGATGGTCATCAGTGCGAGCGGCCGTGATCAAAGTGTACGAACGCGCGCGGCTGGAGATGGCCGATCTCACGCCGGACTCGTCCGCCGCCGAGTTTCACGTGTGGCGCCGTCGTGTAAAAGAGCATTGGTACCACGTGCGGTTATTCGAGCGGCAGCATCCCACACCACGCTCGCGGGCGCGCAGCCTCAAAACGTTGGAGACCAGACTTGGCGACGAGCATAACCTTGCGCTGCTGAACGTCCTCGTCGTCGAGAACTCGGATCGATTCGGTGATGCCCGAACGACGAGTCTTGTGCTGGGCTGCATCCAGAAGAACGAACGCGCGCTCCGCCGGCAGGCCTTGACGAACGCCCGTCGGTTGTTTTCGTTGAAACCGAAGGACTTTAGCACGAGGGTCACTCAGTGGTGGCGCCCCACTGGGGAGAACTAGGCATGCTTGCAGCATTCCGTTCGGACAGCTCGATCAACGTTGTGATCGAATCGCCGATGTAGATACTTTCCTCGTGGTCGATTGCGAGATTGTCGGGACTCGCCAGCGCATTGCCCACTGGCGCGCCCCTCGCCAGGTCGATGGCGTTCCTGTCGGCGAAGACGGAGACTCTCCTGTTCTTCAACTCGAGCCTGTAGACCTCGTGGGTACTGGTCGTCGTCACGTAAAGACAGTCTTTGTCCCGCACCGTCTGAATCTGTGTGTCCTCAGGTCGCTGGTAGTCCGTGCCCTTGAACGCCGCCACGTCATTGAGTTGACTATCTCTCCGCCTGGGGCGGAACTGCGGGTATGAGCCGGTCGTCACACTCGTCTTGCAGCGACGCGCTCCACATGTGGCCGCACGTCTCACATCGGAAGTACCGCACCCACGACGTGAGGAGCGTGAGAGCCGGAGTCGGATCGGCACAGTGCGCACACGCGCGAACGTTCGGCTGTGAGGATTGGATCTGACCGGGTTGAGCGGGCAGCGGAATCATAGACGGACCTGGGTCGTGCAACGCAGCCAGCATCGCTCGACAGATCGCACGGCCGAACGACAGTTGTGTAAATTGTCTGTACCTGAACCACCGCTTGACCGCTGCGACTCTTCTTCACGCTGATCGCGCAGCTCACCGTGATCCAGAGCAGGCGCGAGCGCAGCGGAGGCGCATGCCAGGTGCGGCATGTTCTTCGAGCGGACCAGTCAACGACGCATGGTCGAAAAGGCCTGCGATGTGTGCTCGACGTGGATTGCGCTTAATGCATTGAGCGGTGTTTCTGTTTTGGCGAAATGAGGTTAAATACCTGTTGAATCAAGCATCCCGAGCGCCTGTGCACCAGGAATTGTGAGATGAGGAAGGGGTAACTCTTGGGAGTGTGGGGAACCGGCCTTTTCTCAGACGACCTGGCGTGCGATATACGCGATCACTATCGGCAGTTGCTGGAAGACAGGGTCGAAGATAGCGCCGCGACGCGGCTGACTCTCGAAAAGTTCGAGCGGTATCTGGAGGAGCCCGATGGCGTCGCGCCGATCGCCTTCGCTGTGACGCAGTCGAAGCTTGGTCGATTGGAACGTGACGTTCGTGATCGCGCGCTCGCTATCATCGACGCTGGCGCCGACCTGGCGGTGTGGGAACAAGAGAATCCGAAGCTGCTGCCAAAGCGCCGCGCGGTGCTCGAGAAAGCTCGCGCGCAGCTGACCAGTCCGCAGCCGGCCCGGAGACGCCTGCGTCCGCCGAAGCGAGTGCTCTCAGGCCTCGGCGCTGGAGACGTTCTCGCCCTCGCGCTCCCACGGCGCCTGGCGCTGTTGCGCGTGGTGCGCGTGCACGCGCATCGGCGTGGCGAAACGCCGGTGCTCGAGGAGCTGGACTTCGATGGCACCGAGGTGCCCGCGCCCGATGCGCTCGAGCGCCTTGGTCCCAGGGTCAATGATCCGATCACCTTCATGCACCCCTTGTCATCCGATACGCGCCTCTTCGCGTTCGTCATGGAGCACATCGATTGGCAGCGTGCCGGTTTCCGGAAGGTGCAAACGATCACGTCTCGCGCCGGCGACGAGCAAGCGACGCTGCCAAGCTCCGGCATCTCGTGGGCCGAGCTCGCCGAACGCTACCGTCGTCGAGCGGCGCAGTAAGCGATCATTTGCCGCAGTTCCTTGGTCACATTACCGGTTACGTCCAGGCCGTAGATCGTGTCCAGTCGACAACCGGACGCAATCGCGTTAAGCTCCGCGCTCACCGTTGACCGACCACTTCCACGCACGCAAGGTCACGTTCCTCCAGTGGCGCCGCCGCGGCGCCACCACGAGCCGAGGCAACTGCTCGATCGGGGCCGCGATTCTGTGAAGGCCAACGCTCACCTTTCGGTCATCGTGCCCACGCGAGACACATGCGATCTCACGCTGAAGTGCCTGGCGGCCGTCTCACGGGCGGCGGCGAACGTGCGATGCGAGATCGTCCTCGTGGACGATGGCGGGCGCGACGAGACATCCGAGCGCGTGCGATCGAGCTTTCCGGACGTCCGGGTGCTGCGGCATGACGTGACGTTGGGGTTTTCCCGAGCCGCAAACGCCGGCCTCCACGCCGCTTCTGGCTCACTCCTGCTCTTGCTCAATAGCGACACCGAAGTGCAGTCCGACAGTCTCCTCGCGCTCGTCGATGGCTTCGAGCGCGACCCAACGCTTGGCGTCGCGGGGGCACCGCGAGTTGAGGGAACACGGGATATCGGAGTGCAGGCAGGAACGGCACACCGCCGCTCTCGGCAAACGCGCGCGAGTAGGGCAAGTGATACAGCGTCTGGTCGAAGCCAAGCGGCGGATAGAGCGCCGGCAGAAAGAAGGGCAACCCGAGCGCCACGATGACGATGGTGAGGGGGCAGCAGCCGCCCGATGCGACGGGGCATGCGGGTCACAATGCCAGCGACTTGCCGCCAGTCGCCGATCGCGGCGACGTGCAGCCCCAGTACCGACTGCCGCGAGTATCGGAGCTCGGAGCCAACCGAGGAGGCCCAGAAGCAGCCCCGCCTGCGCGAGGAGCGCCATGCCGATCGCAACCGTGAGCGCCTGCGGCACGGGGACCCTGTCGAGGCGAAGCGCGCGGAGGCAAATCCGACCGGTCGCCCATGCCGTGGCCGCAATCACGCCAAGAACGAGCGCGTGGCGGATCGCGAGCGACGCGAGGATCATGTTCAGCGCGCGTCGATCGCCGTGAACAAGGGCGACTTGACGAGCCCCATCTTGTGCAGCTTGTAGCGCGCCAGGACGCAGAGAACCGAGAGCCCGTAACGGACGCTCCGCACGAAACCAATCTCTGAGGCCTCGGGGAAATACCTCGTCGCGATCGGGATCTCTCGGATTCGCAGTTGACGCCAGACCCCCTGGGCGATGATCTGCATGTCGAAGACGAAATCGTCGGAGTTCGCCTCGAGATTCACCGCCTCCAGATACCGGCGGTGATAGGCACGCAGGCCCGAGTGGTATCCGAGAGGAACACATAGAACGTGGCGTTGGCGAGCGCGCTGAGAAACAGATTGCCGAAGTACTTCCACTTCGGCATGCCGCCCTCGACCGGATGTCCGCCGAGCATGCGGCTGCCAAAGACCGCGTCGCATTCGCCGGCGAGTATCGGCCTGACCAGTTCCGGAATGGCCCGGGGGTCGTACTGGTGATCGGGATGCACCATCACGCAGACGTCAGCCCCGCGCGCCAGCGATTCGCGATAGCAGGTTTTCTGATTGCCGCCGTAACCCAGCGTCTTCGAGTGGACGAGCGTGTGAAGGCCCAGGCTGCGGGCCACTTCGACGGTTCGATCGCGGCTGTGGTCGTCGACCACGATGATGTCGTCCACCCACTCGACAGGCAGATCCTGCACCGTTTGCGCGATGGTCTTCTCCGCGTTGTAGGCCGGCATGACGACCGAGATCCGCTGGGTCCGCAGCCGAGGCGCGTGGTCGCTCAAGGCTGGGAGTGTACCTGATGACCAGACAACGGAATGGCAGGAACGTGCGAAGACGCTCGACAGCCGCAACACGTCCGCGAGGGCTCGATCCCGTGCTTTGAACGGTCGAGCCCTCGCGTTGTGTGAAACTGGTGGCCTCCGCATCTGTCGGAACGAAGGGGGCGTTCCTGCGTGGCCTGAGTGCGGTCCGGGTAGGTTCTATGAATCCTCGAAGGGGTGTGGATCAGGTCCCTTCTCGTGAATCAAATTCGAGTTACTTCTTGCTCTTGGCGGCTCGCCTCGACGCCCAGTATTTGCGCATGCGTTCCGAGACGGCCTTTCGTTCCTCGGCCGACATCGGGCGCTTGCGACCAGGCTTACGCCCCCGGCGCCGCTTCGGTCCATCCTCGACTCCGTCGCCGGCGGACCTTCCTTGGCTCCCTCGCGCAAGCTCAGGAAACAATCGTACGAGTGAGGCGATTTCCCCTCGCAATACCGCAATCTTTGCGCGCGCGCCTACGAGAGCCAGTTCCCGAAGTGCAGCCTGTGCAATCCTCTTTGCCACATGTCCCTCCTGCTGGCTTCGCCCATCGAAGACCAGAAAGTCACGAGCGTCCATCCTAGCCGATGAACTCGCCAGAAACCCACATCGAAGGTAATAGATCCACACTCATGCACACGATTACCAAACTGCAAGGTTCGTGAGGAGCGTGACGGCGAGCGCAGCCAGGAGCATCCATACCGCGGAGCGTCCGGCCATACCGATGGCGACAGCCACTATGACCGCGGGCCAGGCGCGTGGCCGCGCGAGCACACTGGCGGAAAGCTCGATGGTGGCGCTCGCCATCAGGCCAATCGCGGTCGCATTGACGGCATTCATGAAGCGACGCGCGCGAGTCGATGCGCCGAATCTGCCAATAAGAGGCTCCATCAGACTGACAAAGACGAAAGCCGGCAGAAAGATGGCGATTGTCGCGACGATCGCGCCCGCCGGGCCAGACAGGAGAAAGCCGACGAAGGTCGCCGTGCTAAGGACCGGTCCCGGCGTCACCTGGCCCGCGGCCACCGCATCGAGCAGCTGTCGCTCCGTGAGCCAGCCGATCGGCGTGACGAGGCTTCTAAGAAGGGCGATCAATACATAGCCGCTGCCGTACAGCACGGCGCCGGTCTTGACGAAGAACCAGGCAAGATCCGGAAGACCCGGCGCCTGACTGGCCTTTTCGAGCGAGACTCGCGCCAGCGCAACGAGCGCGGGCTGGGCACTGGCCACGCTGATGGCCAGCGCCGCCGCCGCCCCCCACCAGCTCGATATAAGTCCGGCCGCCGCTCCGGCCACCAGCAGCAGGAATGGGTCGACTCCGCGAAGCGCCAGTAGCCCGATGACGACTGCGAGCGCCAGGAGCGGCCATTCGCGAACCGCTGTTCGGCCGATCCGCACGACGCCGAGTGTCATGACGGCGACGATGGCGGGACCCGTTCCCGCAAGGAGCGAGACCACCGCAGGCAGCGTACCGAACCGCACATAGGCCCACGCGAGCGCCGCCGTGATCGTTGCGGCAGGGACGATAAAGCACACGCCCGCCACCAGGAGACCCGCCCATCCCACACGCCGGTAGCCGACGGCCATGGCCATCTCGGTGGAGTTCGGGCCAGGAATGAGATTGGTGAGGCCGACGAGATCGAGGAAGTCTTCGGACGACAGCCACCGTCTCCGGCGGACGGCTTCCTCTTCCATTAGAGTGAGATGCGCGGCGGGCCCTCCGAAGCCGATCGTCCCAAGCCACAGAAAGAGCCGCGCGAGCTCGACGAGTCGCGATCGCCTCTCTCCGACGTCCACCCTGGTGTCCGATCAGTAACCGGAAGGAATTGCGGCGGTGGAAGCAGCGCCTCTGGCCTGCTGGACGATGCGGACACCGGCCGAGGCACCAATGCGGGTGGCGCCGGCGGCGACCATAGCCTCGAGGCCGGCATAGTCCTTCACACCTCCGGCAGCCTTGACGCCCATCTCGGCGCCCACGACGCGCCGCATCAGGGCGACGTCTTCTGCCGTCGCGCCGCCTGGACCGAATCCGGTCGAGGTCTTGACGAAATCGGCGCCCGCGGCCTTGCTGAGCGTGCACGCGGTCACCTTTTCATCGTTCGTCAGGTACGCGGCTTCGATGATGACCTTGCTGAGCACGGCCGAGTCACGGCAGGCCGAGGTCACCGCTTCGATGTCGCGCTCGACGAGGTGCAGGTCGCCAGATTTCAGCGCGCCGATGTTGATTACCATGTCGATCTCGCGCGCGCCGTCGAAGATGGCGCGCCGCGTCTCGTAGTGCTTGACGTCGGCGGTCGTCGCGCCGAGGGGAAATCCCACGACGGAGCACACGACCGATCTGCGGCTCTGCAGCAGACGCGACGCGGTGTGCACCCAGGCCGGGTTGACGCACACGGTGGCGAACCCGTGCTCCGCCGCCTCACGGCAGAGCGTCTCGATGTCGTGGCGCGTGGCGTCGGGCTTGAGCAAGGTGTGATCGATGAACGCGGCGATATCGCCCGGCCGGCCGCCGCTGGCGTGCAGCCCCAGACGGCTGGCGCCGGCGTCCAGGACGCCCCGCACCCGATCCGGACAGCACTCGTAGAGAAATCCGTGGCAGGCGCAGGCATGCTGGCGAGTGCCCGGACTCGCCGCCGCCATTTCGTCGACGATGATTTCGATCAACCGGCGCATGTCCATGTCAAATCAGCGCTCCAGACGAGCGATTTTCTCAACACGTGCCATGTACCGCGGCTCGCGCATCGACGACTCTAGGAAGCGCACCACGATGCGCTGCGCCTCGTCTCCACTGACGAGTGTGGCGCCAAGCGTGAGGACGTTGGCGGCGTTGTGCTCGCGGCTGTAGCGCGCCAGCGTCTCACTGTTGCACATCGCCGCGCGCACGCCCGCGATCTTATTGGCCGCGATCGCCGAGCCGATGCCCGCCCCGTCAATGACGATGCCAGCGTCGGCCTCGCCCCGCGCGACATGCCGGCCGACGATGGCCGCGATGTCTGGATAGTCGGCAGGAGCCTTTTCGAGGATGCCGGCATCCTCGACCGAGAGGCCACGCGATCGCAGCCAGGGAATCAGTGCCGCCTTCAGATCGAACCCCACGTGATCGCTGCCGATGGCGATGCGGCGAATGGCCGCTTGTATCGGCATGACCACGAGCGTTCGGCCGTCGTCGGGAACGACAGTGATGCGCCGGCTGCGCAGCGTGTCTTGTGCCAGCGGCGTGATGTGTCCGCGGGCGGCGAGCCGCACCGTGGATCCGGGCTCCAGGACCCTGGCGTCTGCCTCCGTGATGATGTCGAACCGCTTCGTCTCCATTCGGCCGTGTGGTACGCTCGACGGCCACGTATGGGCAGCCCGCCGATGACGTCGCCCCCTATCTTACTGTCAGCCGACACGATAGCTGAGCGCATTCAGGAGCTCGGCTCTCAGCTCGCGCGCGACTACGCGGAGGCCGTAGACCTGCACCTGATCTGCGTCCTGAAAGGCGCGTTCGTCTTTCTCGCGGATCTCGTTCGGGCGATCGACAAGCCCACGACTATCGACTTCCTGGCCGTCTCGAGCTACGCCAAGGGCACCACCAGCACAGGCGAGGTCCGCCTCCTCAAGGATCTCGACGTCGCCCTCAACGGCCGCCACGTGCTCATCGTCGAGGACATCGTCGATACAGGGCTGACGCTGCAATACCTGCAGGAGATACTGCGCGCGCGCGGGCCGAAAAGCCTGCGGACCGTTTGTCTGCTGAGCAAGCCGTCGCGTCGGAAGGTCGAGGTGCCCGTCGACTACGTCGGCTTCACCATCGACGATAAGTTCGTCATCGGGTATGGGCTCGACTTCAATGGCCGCTACCGCAGCCTGCCCTACATCGGCGTCCTCGACTCGGATCCGTCTCAGGTCGAATCGATTTACGAAAAGTAAGGTCCCAGGCAGATTTACGGAAGAGCCGCCGTGTCGGCGAATCGACGGCTCGACAGGGGCAAGTGTCGCCGGCTAGACGCTCGGCCGTGCGACCGCGCCCCGTCTTCCCGCGGATCCTTCGGAATTTCTCGACAACACGCGAGTCCCTCCGACTCGACCCCACGCCAGCCGCGGACGATGAGGCCGGCATGCCTCGTGCTCAATCAGGCATCGCGCGCCCACGATTCGGGATGGCGCAAACGGGAGCACGAGATGCGACGCCAGCCAGCCATTCAGGACCTGTTCGGAGATTGGACGCGATACCGGTTCGCACCGCCCCTCCCGCCCGCCAGCCGCCGGAGACGCCGGCGTCGCACGCAGCGTGAAGGGTCCGAATCGACCTCCGCCCGGCGCAGCGCCTCCCGCTAACCCGTCTACTTCGGCTGCACCGCGGTCCTGATCCGGGCCGCGAAGCGATTTGCATCCGCCAGCACCACCGCAGCATCCAGCGTTTCGACCTTCCGGTTCCGCATCAATACCCTGCCGTTCACGATCGTCACGTCGACGTCGTCTCCCTTCGTCGCGTACACGAGATGCGAGATCGGGTCATACATCGGCGTCTGGCGGGCACGATTCACGTTGACCACGATGACGTCGGCGCGCTTGCCGGGTTCGAGCGATCCAATCTGACGGTCCAGGCCGAGCACCCTTGCCCCACCCATCGTCGCCATCTGCAGTGCGACGCGCGCAGGGATCGCTCGGGGATCACCCGACTGGAGCTTGTGCAGAAAGGCCGCCTGCCGCATGGCCTCGAACATGTCGAGATCGTTGTTGCTGGCCGCGCCGTCCGTGCCGAGTCCGAGCGCAATGTCGGCCGCGAGATACTTCAGCACGGGCGCGGTGCCACTTGCGAGCTTCATGTTGCTTTCCGGATTGTGGGAGACGCCGACCCCGCGCTTTTTCAGGATCGCCACGTCGTCGTCATTCACCCAAACTCCGTGCGCCGCGATCGTGCGGGGCGCCCAGAAGCCGATCGACTCGAGGTAGCCCGCTGGTGTCTGGCCCGAGGCGTCGCGGATGATGCGAACTTCGTCCTTCGTTTCGGCGAGATGCGTGATGAGCGGCACGCCGTATTTCATCGCAAGGGCGCGACAGGCGAGCAGAATCGACTTGTCGAGCGTGTAGGCCGAGTGCGGCGCGACGGCGGGCGTCACGAGCGGATCGTGCAGATAGGATTTGAAGAACGCCTCGGCTCGCGCGACACCCTCGACGGGCGTCTTCGCATCGGCGACCGGAAACTTGATGATGGTCTGACCAAGGACCGCACGGAGTCCGGCGGCGCTGGCTTCCTTCGCCACTTCTTCTTCGAAGTAATACATATCGGTGAAGGTTGTGGTGCCCGACTCGATCATCTCCAGGGCGGCCAGCCGCGTTCCCACACGCACCATCTCTGGAGAGACCGTCTTGGCCTCGGCGGGAAAGATATAGCGTGTCAGCCAATCCATGAGCGCCAGATCGTCGGCGAGGCCGCGATAGAGGACCATGGGCGCGTGCCCGTGCGTGTTCACCAGCCCGGGAAGGACGATCGCGCCCTGCGTGTCGATCGTGTCGCGCGCGGCGAACCCGGCGCGCATCGCCTCCGGCGTGTCGATAGCAACGATGTCGGTGCCATCAATGGCGACGGCGCCAGGGCTGAGGACGCGGTGTTCGGCGTCCATGGTGATGACGGTCCCGCCAGTGAGGATCAGGCGAACGTGGCGCGGCGCCGCCGACACGCCGAGGGCCAGGCCCAGGATTCCCAGGAAAGCCAGCACGCCGTCTCGCAGCATGCGAGGGATCTTACCGAGCGCCCGCCGTCTGTAGGTCGGACCTCAGTGTTGATATCTAGGCCGGACCTTCCGCCTTCGCACAGCGTCGGCGGACCGCCGTAGCTTTGGCGGAGGCTGGTCAGGTCCGGCCAGCGTTTGGAGGCCCCGGGGACGCCGAGCGCACTCGTTGTATAGTTCCCACGTGCCCGTCCATCTCATCGAGCATCCGCTCGTGCAAGACGCGCTCGCGACGCTACGCGATGCGGCGACGGGTGCGGAAGAGTTCCGGCTGACCGCGCGACGCATCAGCGTGCTGCTGGCGACCGAGGCGCTGCGGGATTTGCCGACTTCGGACGTGACCGTCGAGACGCCGCTCGAAGCCGCGGCGGCGCGTCGCGTGAAAGCCGACGTCGTGGTGGTGCCCGTGCTTCGGGCGGGCCTTGGCATGCTCGACGCGGTGCTGGAGCTGATTCCCTGGGCCAGGGTCGGTCATCTTGGCCTGCAGCGCGACGAGATCACGGCAGCGGCGTCGCGGTACTACTCGAAGCTGCCGCAGAATCTCAGCGCGAGCTACGTGCTGATGATCGATCCCATGCTGGCCACAGGCGGCAGCGCCGTCGCCGCCCTGGATCTCCTTCGCGCGGCCGGCGCCACCAACATCCGCGTCGTGTGCATCGTCGCGGCCCCGGAGGGGCTTGCGGTAGTTGAACGCGCGTATCCCCACATCGACATCTTCACTCCCGCCGTTGACCGCGAACTCAACGCGCACAAGTACATCCTGCCGGGCCTGGGTGATTTCGGTGACCGGCTCTATGGGACGATCTGACGATGGGCAAGGAGCACACGACCAAACGGACGCGCACGGGCACCGTCGATCAAAGTGGCGCGTGGAAGACCGCGATCACTCGTATCGAGCCGAACAAGGTGCTCATCCGCGGCTACCCGCTCGACGAGATGATGGGCCGCGTGAGTTTCGGCGACGCGATCTATCTATTACTCTCGGGCGAGCTGCCGTCGCCATCCGTCAGTCGGCTGGTTGCGGCGATCCTCGTGTCGTCGGTCGATCACGGCGCCATGCCGCCGTCGACCGTCGTGGCCCGCAACGTCGCCACCACGGGCGCGCCGCTTCGCGCTGCCGTGGCCGCGGGCGTCTTGAGCTTCGGGTCGTATCACGGCGGTGACGTTGAGGGATGCATGGAGATGCTCGACGCGGGGCTGGCGCTCGTGCGTGACGGGCAGTCGTACCAGGACGCCGCGGAAGCGGTTGTGCAGCGCAAGCTCGACGCGGGCGAACGTGTGCCGGGGCTTGGTCATCGGCTTCATACCCACGATCCGCGCGCCAATAAGCTCCTGCACATGGCGTACGAACTGGACCTCGAGGGCGAGCACATCCGTCTGATGCGCATGATCGACCGCGCACTGGCCGCAGCCCTCGGGCCGACAGCCGAGGGCATTCACATCAACGTCGATGGCGCGATTGCCGCCATCTGCGGCGACTTGGGACTGGACCGCGAGTTCGGCAATGCGCTCTTCATCATCGCGCGCGTGCCCGGCCTGATCGCCCACGCGCACGAGGAGCGGTTGCGCGAGCGCCCGATGCGGCGCATCGATCCGAGCAGCCACGTCTACGACGGGCCCGGCGAGCGGAGGCTGCCGGAATATCGCAAATAGCCCGCTCAGTTCTCACTCGCTCGCGATCGCCCGAGTGAGATAGTGCACATTCATTTGTGTTGGCGCTTCAGCCCCGTACACATTCAGCTGTGGCGGCGGGGCTTCAGCCCCGCGTGAGGGACAATTCGCGACCGGTGGAAGGAGCTGGGCTCCTCGCGGGCTGCAAACCCGTTGGGCGCGTCGATGACGCGCCGCTGGGTTCGATTCCCAGACCGGTCTCAGAAGTGCCAAGTGCTAAGTGCCCAATGAAGTGCGAAGCGCCCAGTGAAGTGGCGAGTGCTCAGTGCCACGTCAATGGGCGCAGACGCTTGCCCGGTTCAGCCCGGCTGGACTAGGATCAAAAGTCTTTCCGAGTGCGCGCTTGGCTCAGCGGTAGAGCACCGCCTTCACACGGCGGGGGTCGGTGGTTCGAATCCACCAGCGCGCACCAGATAGGCACCTATCTCTCAGGTAGCCCAGACAAGGACACCAATAAGAACAACAAGTTGCAGTCTAAGACAGCGATGAAAAGAGGCGGCATTCTGCGTCGTGGTGCAGCGTCGCAGCGAGGAGTGACGGATGTCTGATGACTGGATCAAAAAGGCGGCGGATCGGCTGAAAGAGAAGGACCGCAAGGAAGCTGCCATCGGACAGCGCGCGCAACTCCTGTCACAACTGACTACCGGCGATGGTAGTGCGTTCGTGCAACTGGTCTTCGACGCGATCCGACGGCAAATAGCGTTGTTCAACGCAGAGTTCCCAGACGATCCGCCGAGGCACATCGAGATCGAAGAGTCGTCGCCGACATCGATCAACATCGTGCGGAAGGACACGGGCGAGCAGGCGCGGGTTCTGAAGATCCATGGGATTCCACAAGGTTTGTCATCGCAACTGATCGTCACGGACTACACAAGTGGTCAGCCGCGGCAACAGGTCTACGACGAAGGGATGCGGTTTCACCTGTCGCCTGACGATCGCCTTGGGCTTGCCACCGCTGCCGCCGGCGGCGGCGTGCGTGCGTCTGTCGAGGATGTGGCGTCGGACCTGTTGCGTAAATTGTTCTGAAGCCGGCGAGCAAGACGGGAGCGCTGCTCGTCGCTGACGCCGGATTGGTCAGCGCTCTGCGGGGATCGCCCACCAACGGGATCGCTCTTCTCTGAGTCCCATTAATGAAGTTTCTGCGTTTTCAGGAACAAATTTCGATAGAAATCGCACATTTACGAGTGCACGCTCGGGCGTGACCGCCCTCGTGAACCACCCGCCTGAAGCCGATAACACGTAGAGTGATCACACCGCTCTAAGACCGTGTTGCACCAGTCGCTTCCCGCCCGGGACCGCCCGTACGTCATAGACGCAATCGCCGCGGCGTACGCCTGCGCGTTCTACGCCTGGCTGGCGGTCCGCCCGCCAGGGACGCCCGTCGGCCATCCTCATCGGCGAGATCGCCTTCTACCCGCTCGGACTCGATCTTGGCCTGGGCGTGCTGGCGCAACTCGAGGGTCCCGTCGCTCGATGGCCGGACACGCCTGGCATGGCGACTCCTGCTTGGCGCGTACCTCACTCTCTGGGTCAGCGGCACGATCTGGTCGCTCCTCCTCCGCTTGAGCAATACTCCGCAACCGCCCTGGATCGACTGGCTCGAGCTGGTGCAGCACTTCCTGGCCCTGGGGGCGTACTTCGCGTTTCCCAATAGACCTCTCGCACGCGATGCGGGCGTCAGGTTCGTCGCCGACCTGGCCTTGACGATCGTTGCCGGCTTCGTGCTGGCGTTCGATTTCGTCCTGCGCGTTGCGGGCGTCGAGCCGGGCGCTCCGACGTACACGACCGTCGTGGTCGGCGCGTCGCTCGACTGGCTGATCTTCGTCGTCCTCACCGTCGGTGCCGCGCGAAAGCGCGATCCGGAAGTACGCACCGCTTTGGCTCTCCTCCTGGCGGCGAGCATGGCGTACCTGTTCGCCAACTATTTTTACGCACGCAACGCGAGCGGCTATCGGTCGGGCGATGCGGTCGACGGACTGTGGTTTGCCGCGTGGGTGCTCCGGTGGACGGCTGTCCGAGTCGCCTGGCACCTCTATCGACGGCGCACCGATCGGCCCGCACCTGCACTGGACACCGCCGCAGCCGAGTACCGCAGCAGCGTCCTGTCTTACGTTATTTTCGCGGGCGCGTTCGTCCTCCTCATTGGCGAGATCGTCGCCGGCGAGCGTCAATCGGTCGAGCTGATGGCCGTCGCCGCGGCCGTGATGGCCTCGCTGCTCCTGTTCCGCCAGTTCGCGGAACTGCGAGTCAATCGGCGCCTGTTCGAGGCACAGCTCGCGCAGGAGGCGCGCTTTCGGTCGCTCGTGCAGCACTCGTCCGACGTGGTGCTGGTCGTCAACACCGGCGGCCGGATCACCTACGTCAGCCCGTCGGCCACTCGCATCTTCGGCGACGACACCTCGATCACGACGAGCGCCAACATCCGGGATCTGGTTCCGCCGGAGGACGCGCCCGCGCTGGAATCGATATTCCAGCGCACGGGGACGGAACCGCGTTCGCTCATCCACGAGGATGCGGACGCAGACCGGCGAGTGGCGCGACCTCGAGGTGCTGTGGAGCGATCTGCGCGACGATCGCGCCGTCTCGGGCATCGTCTTGAACTGCCGCGACGTCACCGAGCGGAACGAGCTCGAGCGCAAACTTCAGCACGCGCAGAAGATCGATGCGGTCGGGCACCTGGCCGGCGGGCTCGCGCACGATTTCAACAACCTGCTGATGGTGATTCGCGGCTACACGGAGCTGCTGCGCGCGGACCTTCCGCCGGACGCCTCGTCTCAGGCCGATCTGGCCAACATGGAGCAGGCCGTGGACCGCGCCAGCACTGTCACGCGGAAGCTGCTGGCCTTCAGCCGCCGCCAGGCGGTGCAGCCCACAGTGCTCGATCTGAACGCCGTTCTGGCCGACCTGCAACCCATCTTCAGGCAGCTCGTGACGGACAAAGTCGACGTGCAGCTCGATTCCGAGCGCGAGCTGTGGCGCGTCAAGGCCGACCAGGGACAAATCGAACAGGTTGTCGTGAACCTCGCGACCAACGCCCGCGATGCGATGCCGCACGGCGGTCCGCTGCGCATCGTGACGAGGAACCGGCGGGTCAACGCAGGCCAGTCGGCGACCGGTGACCCTGCGCCCGGCGACTACGTGTCGCTCGAGGTGATCGACGCCGGCACCGGGATGGACGACGTCGTGAGAGGGCGGATTTTCGAGCCGTTCTTCTCGACGAAGCCAAAGGACCGCGGCGTCGGACTTGGCCTCGCCATGGTCCACGGCATCGTCACACGTGCCGGCGGATCCATCGCGGTCGACAGCGTGCCAGGGCGGGGCACGACTTTCACGATCCTGCTGCCCCGAACCACGGAAGTCCATCGTCACGTCGCGATGCGCCTCGAGCCGGCCACATCGGGCCCGCGCACACAAACGATTCTTCTCGTGGACGATGAGCCGGCGGTGCGGTCGATTACGCGCCGGCTGCTGGAACGCGCCGGGTACCAGGTGCTGGAAGCGGCCGATGGCCACGAGGCACTCGCCATTGCCGCGCGTCCGGAGGTGAAGCTCGATCTGCTGCTGACCGACATGGTGATGCCCGGACTGACCGGGCAGCAGGTCATCGTCGGTTTTCGAGTGGCGCGCCCGGGCGTGCCCGTGGTGGGCATCACGGGCTTTGCGGGCGACGCCGATGAGATGGCCGCGCAGGAAGGGGGCCTGGCGGGCCTCGTCACGAAGCCCTTCTCGGCAGATGCGCTGATGCGGGCCATCGCGTCCGCCTGCGGCAATCAATAAGACTCCGGTCGCCTCACGCCGATCGCCCGACTGATCCGGCTGTCGCGCCGGGCGAATCGACGAAGCCTTGCCAGCAGCGCCGCGCGGAGGCATCATCGCAGGGAGCAAGGGGGGCGCGATGAAGAACGACCTGACACGCCGAGAGTTCCTCGAAACTGCCGCGATGGGAGCCGCGGTGACGAGCCTGATGCCCACCGGCGCCGCCCAGGCGGCGACATTGCCAAAGCGGCGGTTCGGCCGCTCGGGCCTCCAGGTGTCCTTGCTGGCGTTCGGCTGCGGCAGCCGGTTCCTCATGTACGCCGACGAACAGGTCGCTATCGGTGTTCTCTCTAATGCCATCGACCAGGGCATCACCTACGTGGACACGGCCGTCGGGTACGGTAACGGCGAGAGCGAACGGCGCGTCGGGCTGTTGATGAAGACCCGACGCACGGAGGTGGTGCTCGCCACGAAGATTCCGGAGTCGGCGCGGGATCGTGACACCGCGCTGCGGGTGGTCGAGGCAAGCCTCAAGCGCCTGCAAACCGATCGGCTCGACGTGCTCCACATCCACAGCGTCGGCAACGACGCCGACCTCGCGAGGATTCAGGCCAAAGACGGCGTGCTGAAGGCGCTGTACGAGCTACGCGATCAGAAGGTGACGCGCTGCATCGGGATGACCAGCCACACGGACGGCAAGGTCATGGCGCGGGCCATTACAGAGAGCGATCTCGACTGTGTGCAGATGGCGATGAACGCGGCGCGCGCGAACCACTTCGAGGAGCTCGCGCTGCCAGCCGCCGTCAAGAAGGACCTCGGCATCGTGTGCATGAAGGTGACGGCGCAGGAGCAACTGGTCGGCAGCGGGCCCGGTCGTGCCGCGATGGAGCGGCTGCTCAGATATTCGCTCTCGCTTCCCGTCAGCACTGCCGTCGTCGGAATGCCCAAGCCGGAATTCGTGGCCGAAAACATCGCCCTCGCGCGCGCGTTTCAGCCTCTGACCCCCGAGGAGCAGGAACGCGTGCGCCAACAGGTGGCGCCCGCGCAGGCGGCCGTCGCGGCATACTTCAGCGATCACGCCGACGCGTAAACTGTCGCCTGGGTCAGGGTCCTAGGGCAGCTACTTCTTCAGCTCGGCGAGAAGCGCCGTCAGCATCCGCACATACGCAGTCTCGGCCGCACCGAAGGCTTTCAGGTAGTCGTCTTCCGACATCTTTCGTTTCTTGTACTCGCCGTCGAAGTGGACCGCCGCCTGCGTGCCGTTGGTCACCATGTCGGGGGCTTCGTTCTTGATGCGGGCGGATTGCAGGCCATCGCTCCTCATGTCCTCGATCATGATCCGGGAGTCCGGCACCGACGCCGTGTAGAGATCCAGGTAGGCCTCTTTGTAGTTCTTCGACACGATCTTTTCGAACAGGAGCGCCGGCGCCGTGTACTTCGCCCGCACTACGAGAAGCTCGGTGCCGGGCTGAAATAGCGCGGCGACGAATTCGTCCCCCTCCACTCGCGCGGCAATATAGTCGCGCTTCTGCGCGGTCAGTAGACTCGTGACCTCCTGCGCGAGGGCCTCGGTCTTGCCCTCCTGAGGGGCATCGGGCGCGGACGACGCGAAGCCACCGAGGCAGACGCCGGCAGCAATGACCGCGAGGGGAACGGCAATCCAAGTCATGTGGGAAGGGTTTACCATCCGCCGCACAGACAAGTCAACGGATGAGCGATGCACCCTGTCCGGGAAGCGTCGGCAAAGACAAAAGAAGACACCATCGTCGCTGGTCAGACAACAGAACCCGGTCCCCACGAGCTCCGCACCCGGAAGAAGGCCGCTCCAGCACCGCAATCAGGTGCCGGCGGTCACGGTTCTGGGGCCGCTCTGGCCGAGGCGCGCGCGGAGCAGCGCGACGACATCGGCCGCCAGGAACGGCTTCCGCAGGACCGGGAAATCGTAGCGGGTCGTCAGCAGCACTTCGTCGCTGTTCAGGTTCATCCCGGTCATCACGATTACCTGCAGGCGTGGGAACTGGCGAACCAGTTGCATCGCCACGGTGATCCCGTCGTCGTCCGGCAGCATCACGTCGATGAGCGCCGCATCGAACGGCTGACGGTCAGCGGCCTGGTGCGCCTCCAGGGCGCTTTCGGCAATCACCGGCGCCATGTTGGCCGCCACGAGCGTCTCCTGCAGCCAGTCGAGCAGGTGGCGATTGTCATCGAGCACCAGAACGAGCGGCCTGGAGAGAGGCGGGCGCTCGGATTCTGGACGCGCCTCGGGAGTGAGCGTCAGCGTGTCGGCGCCCGGCTGGCAATCGACGACCACTCTCGACCCAGGCGTGATCGTGCGGTCGGCCACGAGCGCCGCCAGGGGCTGAGTCAACATCCGATGAATGGTGCGTTTCAGCTCCCGCGCGCCGTACTGGGGGTTGCTCCCCTTGGCGACAAGCAGCTGCCTCGCGTCAGGCGTGACATTGATCTCGAACGATCGCTCCCCAAGGCGTGTGTGCACGTGCCGCTGCAGATCGACGACGTGATGATCGACGATGGCAGCGAGCGACGTAGCGTCGAGCGGTTGGTACGTGATTACGACGTCGATGCGGTTCACGAACTCTGGCGAGAACCGCTTGCGCACGGCGCCGAGGCCAATGCTCTCGAGCCGGCTCGTGAGATCGGCCGCTTTCGGCGCGCCGCCCTGGAAGCCGATGTCGGGCTGCACTTCTTTCATCATCTCGCGCGCGCCGAGATTGCTCGTGAGAAAGATGAACGTGTGCTCGAAGTTGACCTGCGTGTTGTCGCCGAGCCGCAGCGCCGCCTTGTCGAGAATCCCCAGAAGGAGCGTGGTCAGCGACGGGGCGGCCTTCTCGATTTCATCGAACAGGACGAGTGCCAGATCGCTGGCCGGGCTCTTGGCCGCGAGCAGACGCTCGGCGGTCAGCATCGGTTTGGTCTCGCGGTGACCGAGGTAGCCGGGCGGCGCGCCAATCAGCTTCGCGACTTCGTGATCGGACTGGTACTCTCCGCAGTCGATCTTGACCATGCGCTTGGCGTCGCCGTGGAGCACCTCGGCGAGCGCTTCGACCGTGCGGGTCTTTCCGGTGCCTGTGGGGCCGAGCAGAAGGAAGATGCCGGCAGGGCGATCGGGCGGACTCAAGCCCGCCTGATACATCTGGATGAAAGGCACGAGGAATTGCATCGCGGCGGGCTGGCCCACAACGCGGCGCGACAACATCTGAACGAGGTCGTCGCTCGAGCTCCCCACATCCGCGGGATCGTCCGCCATGCTCACCTCGTACAGGCGGATTATAGCGCGCCGCGCCAGCAGGAATTCGAGAACTCGGGAACTCGTGAACTCGGGAACAAGAATAGAGAGCAGAAAGACGCGAATAGGACCGTGCAGGCGCGCACTGCAAGCGCCCGTGGTCAGGGATGCGCGTATTGGCGCACTGCCCTTCGACTGTGCTCAGGGCACCCCGAGCTCGTCGAGGGGTGCGTGCGCCCAGAGGATTATCCGATGAACAACGCGTCGTCGTCGTCGTGATGCGCGGAGCGGGCAGGCGCGGCGGCGGATCGGATCTCTCTGAGCGCCGCGAATGCGGCGCGAATGCCGCTCAGGAGCGCGAATCCTTCACGGGCGGGCGCGATAATGGCCGATTGGAGGCTCGCGGCGGTGTCCTCGACGCGAATGGCGACTTCGGCGAACAGTCGGTCGACGCGCTCGACTTGCGTCGCGGCGAGCTTGGCGGCCCGCGCCGCCTCCTCACCGACCTTATTGAGATTCATGAGGAGCGGTTTGATCTCGCGGTCGACCTGCGTCGCGAGCTGGTCGACGCGCCGAGCCAGGCGAGCGCCGAAAACGATGCAGCCCACCTGCACGGCCGCCATCACCGTCACCGCGACGGCGATCACGCCGAGAAACACGACGCTCCAGTCGCTCACGCGGGCTCCTCGCCCCGGCGCGCCTTGTCGAAGGCCTCGCGCCCGCGATCGATCGCCGATACAACCTGGTCCTTCTGGCGACGGAGGGTGTCGCGCCCCTCGCGCGCCGCGGTCAGCGCGCGCTCGCGGCTCTCACGCGCCTTCTCGCTCAGGAACTGACGCGTCTCGTCGCCCGTCGCCGGCGCGAACAGCAACGCGACGGCCGCGCCGGTCACGGCCCCCGCCAGAAAGGCCAGCAGCACCGTGCCGCCACCCGCCGTGTCGTGTCTGGACATATCGGCCTCCTCGCCTGCCCATGTCGAGCGGACGTTCAGGGGGCGCGTCACGCGCTCCCGGTTCTACTCTAGAAAATACTGACTTTCACGCGCAAGTACTTCTGGGGATCCTTCCGGATATCGCTGACGAGCCCGCCCAGTTCACCAATCGTCTTGTTCAACGCGTCATAGAGCTTACGATCGTTGAGCAGTTGCGAGGCCGTTCCCTGGCCATCATTCAGCTTCCTGACCACGTCGTCGAGCCGCAACGTCAAGGTGTCGAGCCGCTTGTACAGCGCGTCGTCGGTCAGGAGCTTGCCGGCGGTGCCTTCCCCGCGATTCAGGCGGGCGGTGATCCCATCGAGATTCTTCGTGGCCGAGCCCAGGGAATTGGCGAACGCATCGTCTTTCAGGAGGCGGCCGAGGCTCCCCTCCCCATTGTTGATCCGCTCCGTCATCGCCTGCAGATTCCGAAGCGAGGCCTGGAGAGATTCGTACGCCGCCGGATCGTTGGCGAGCTTGCCCAGCGTGCCTCGTCCCTCGCGCAGGTTCGTCGCGACCGCGCCGGCCGCGGCGACAAACGCGTTCACCTCGTTATAGAGCTGCTCGTCGGTCACCAGCTTGCCGAGTGTGCCCTTCCCCGCGCGGATGTCGCGCAGCAGGCCGGTCGCTTCGATCAAACCCTGGTTGGCCTGCTCGCTGACGTCGGCGAGCTGCCCGGGCGTCCGTCCTGTCTTGACATATCCATGCGGCGGAATCGGCGTGCCATGGATGGCGGCCTTGATGTCGAGGGCGCTTTCTCCGAGGAGCGACACGGACCCGATCGTGGCGACCGATTGATCGGTGACGCGAGACTGCATGTCCTTCGACAGCTCGAAGCTGACCACGACCTCGGCGCCACTGAAGGCAATATCGCTGACCGAGCCAACCTCCACGCCGGCGAGGCGGACCGCGGCGCCCGACTTGAGCCCTCCGGCGTTCGGGAACCGCGCCTTCAGCGCGTACCGCTGCCAGAAGAAGCCGCCTTCGCCGCTCAACAGAAAAACCACCAGCGCGGCGATGAAGAGCGCCGCCACCGTAAGGAGCCCGATCTTCAATTCGGCCCATGCCAGGGAGCGTGTTCGTGGCATAAGAATTCCTCAGGACAGAAACTTGCGAATGTACGGGTCCGTCGAGCGCTTCAGATCGCCCGCCGGTCCCTCGAAGCAGATGCCGCCGTCGCGCAGCATGATGAACTCGGCCTGTTCGGACTTGTCCTCATCGGCCAGCGCGATGTCCACGCTCCTTGCCGTCGCGCGCCGCCCGGTGCGTGGCGATGTAGAAGGCGTCCCGGAGCTGATGGGTGACGACGATCGAGCTGACCCCTTCCAGATCGCGCAGCTTGATGATTTCCTCGTCGACCGTGGTCGCGGTAATCGGATCGAGACCGGTGGTCGGCTCGTCATAGAGGAGCACGCGCGGCTTGGCGGCCATCGCCCGAGCGATGGCGACGCGGCGGCGCTGCCCACCCGACAGCTCCGAGGGCATCTTGTCGATGTGCTCGGTCAGCCCGATGAAACCGAGGATCTCCTCGACGCGCGCATTGACCTTGTCTTCCTCCCAGAGCAGTTCCTCGTACAGCTTGTATCCAACGTTGTCGCGCACCGTCAGCGAGTCGAACAGCGCGCCCTCCTGGAAGACCATGCCGAGGTCCGCACGCACGCGCATCAGCTCCCGCTCGTCCATCAGGTCCACCCGCTCGCCGTTGACCCAGATCACGCCGCTATCCGGCGACAGCAGTCCGAGAATCAGCTTCAGTACCGTGGACTTGCCCGCACCGCTGGCGCCAAGGATGATCTTGGTGTGCCCCTTGATCAGCGTGAAGCTCACCTGGCGCAGAATCACTTTCTCGTCAAACGCCAGCGAGACCTTGTCGAAGATGACGACCGGCGCCCCCGGCGCATCCAGGATCTCCTGTCGCGTCAGCGTCTCCGCGGAATCGTGTGACGGCACCGGCATGATCAGTACAGAGAATGATCAGTACAGAACTGAGATCAGCACGCGGGTAATGAAAAAGTCGACGGCGAGCACGGCCACCGACGCCGCAACGACGGCGTTCGTGACGGCGCGGCCGACGCCTTGTGTGCCACCGCGCGTCCGCAAGCCCACGTGGCAGGCAATGCTGACGATCGCGAATCCGAGAAAGAACGGCTTGATCAGCCCCATCCACGGATCCTGTGGATAGAGTCCGTCCAGGACCGACGTCCAGTAGACGCTCGACGCCACGCGGAGCTGGAACACCGCGATCAGCCACCCCCCGACGACGCCCACGAGATCGGAGATGACCGTCAGGGGCGGACACATCAGCGTGCCGGCGAGCACGCGCGGGACGACCAGCTTGCGCACCGGATCGCTGCCGAGGGCGCGCAGCGCGCTGACTTGCTCGGCCACGACCATCGAGCCAAGCTCGGCGGCAATCGCCGAGCCGACGCGGCTCGTGAGCATCAGGGCCGTCAGCACGGGACCGAGCTCTTTCACCATGGAGGCGCTGACCAGGCGCCCGACGAACGGCCGCGCACCAAACTGGTCGAGCGTCATGCCGCTCTGAAGCGCCAGCACCGCACCGGTGAAGAGGCCCGTGAGGACGACCACGGTGAGCGATCCCCACCCGATTTGCTCGAACTGCTGGACCAGGTCGCGGTAATAGAAGGGGCGCGTGAACACGCCGACGACCACGGCGCCGCAGAGTCGCACGTACTCCTGCACTTCGAGGACCGCGGCTTTCAGCCACTCGTTGAAGAGACGAAACACGAGCGTCAGCGCTCCACCGAGGCGACGGCCAGTCCGAGGTCCGCCACGCGGAGGCTTCGGATTTCGTCGCGGAGGCGGGCCGCCCGCTCGAAATCCAGGTTCGCCGCCGCCTGCTTCATCTCGGCGTCGAGCTTCGACAGATAGGCCATCCGCTCGCCGTGCGTCTTGAACCGCGGCCGCGCGTCGGCGGGATCGGGCACGCCGCCATAGTCGCGCTCTTCGATGCTGGACCTGACCGCGTCGATCGCCTTGATGATCGACGTCGGGGTGATGTCGTGCTCGATGTTGTAAGCCGCCTGAATGACGCGACGACGCTCGGTCTCGCTCAGGCACTGCCGCATCGAGTCGGTGACCTTCTCGGCATACATGATCACGCGGCCATTGACGTTGCGCGCGGCGCGACCGGAGGTCTGAATCAGGGATCCGCCCGATCGAAGGAAACCCTCCTTGTCGGCGTCCAGGATGGCGACGAGGGACACTTCAGGCAGATCCAACCCCTCACGGAGCAGATTGATTCCCACGAGCACGTCGAACACGCCGCGCCGCAGATCGCGCAGAATCTCGATGCGCTCGAGCGTTTCGATGTCCGAGTGCAGGTACCGCACCTTGACGCCGAGCTCCTGGTAATACTGCGTGAGATCCTCCGCCATCTTCTTGGTGAGGGTCGTCACCAGCACCCGCTCTCGCTGCTCGGCCCGGAGGCGAATCTCCTGCAGCAGGTCGTCGACCTGGCCGCGCACGGCGCGGACCTCGATGGGCGGATCCATGAGGCCGGTCGGCCGGATGATCTGCTCGACGACCACTCCGCCGGCTTTGGTGAGCTCGTACGGCCCGGGCGTCGCCGAGACGTAAATCACCTGACGGACGCGAGACTCCCACTCGGCGAAGCTCAGCGGACGATTGTCGAGCGCCGACGGCAGCCGGAACCCGTAGGACACCAGCACTTCTTTCCTCGAGCGGTCCCCGTGGTACATGCCGCGGACCTGCGGCACGGTCTGGTGGCTCTCGTCGACGACAATGATCGAGTCGTCCGGCAGATAGTCGAGCAGCGTCGGCGGCGGGTCGCCCGGTGCGCGGCCGGTCAGATGCCGGGAGTAGTTCTCAATCCCGTGGCAGTAGCCGATCTCCTTGATCATCTCCAGATCGAACATGGTCCGCTGGTGCAGCCGCTGCGCCTCGAGGAGCTTCCCTTCGTGCTCGAGCTCAGGCCGGCGCACTTCGAGCTCGGCTTTGATCGAATCCACGGCGACTTTCGTCCGATCGCGCGACGTGACGTAGATGGACTTCGGGAAGATCGACAGCCGATCGTGGCGACGGAGGGTCTTCCCCGTCAGTGGATCGAACGCGACGAGTTCGTCGATCTCGTCACCGAACAGGTCGATGCGGACGGCGTGCTCCTCGTATGACGGGAACACCTCGATCGTGTCGCCGCGAACGCGAAACGTGCCTCGGCCGAACTCGGTGTCGTTTCGCTCGTACTGAATCTCGACGAGCTTGCGCAGGATCTCCTGCCGTCCGATGCGCTGCCCGCGGCCGAGCGGCAGCATCATCCCGTAGTACGCCTCGGGCGAGCCGAGCCCGTAAATGCACGACACGCTCGCCACGATGATGACGTCGCGCCGTTCGAACAGGGACCGGGTCGCCGAGAGACGCATCCGGTCGATCTCGTCGTTGATCGTCGCTTCTTTCTCGATGTACGTGTCGCTGGCCGGGACGTAGGCTTCCGGCTGGTAGTAGTCGTAGTAGCTGACGAAATACTCCACCGCGTTGTGAGGAAAGAAACGGCGGAATTCCTGGTAGAGCTGTGCGGCGAGCGTCTTGTTGTGAGCCATCACCAGCGCGGGACGGTTCACGCGCGCGATGACCTGCGCCATCGTGAACGTCTTGCCGGAACCCGTGACCCCGAGCAGGACCTGGTGGCGATCGCCGCGCTCGAGCCCCTCGACGAGCTCATCCTGTGCGCGCGCCTGGTCGCCCCGCAGTTCGAAGTCGGTTACGAGCTGGAATCGGTCGTCGGCGGAGGCCATGGAGATGCCGGCCTCGTGACGGAGGCCCGAATCCCCAATCGTACCACACCGGTTAGCCGCGAGGCCCCTCGCTTGTAGGCCGGTTGCGCCGCGGGCTCTCTTCGGACCCTCGTGCGCGCAGGTGCTGTTCGCGCTAGCGCGAGCGGGGCCCGGCCGTTGTGACTACCGGCGTCGTCTCCTTGAGGGGCGCGTAGTAACCCTTGCGGGCCCGGACGCGGAGGCTTTGCAGATGCGGCGCCGTCAGCCGGATGTCAATCCTTCGCCAGGTCCCGTCCTGGCGAGAATCGGTCGAGACAAAGCCCAGGCTGTACTGCGCACGCACCTGGCTGACGATCCGTCCGAACACGGTATCGAGCGCCTTGAGGCTCGTGGGAAAGAACGCTTCGCCCCCGGTCACGTCCGCGATCTGCTGGAGGCGCATCTTCTGTTCGTTCTTGACGAACGTGGGCTGGTGCTCGAGGAAGCCGACCGTGTAGACGATGACGTCCGACACGCGAAGCATGGACATGATGTCGGCGAAGGTCTGTGCGCTGCGCGTGTCGCCGCCGTCGGAATACAGCACCAGGACTTTGCGCCCGTCGATGTCGTCGGCGCCATCGAGGTAGATGCCGAGCGCGTCGTAGAGCGACGTCCAGCCTTCCGGCTTCCGCGACCGGATCCGCTCCACCAGCCGTGGAAGATCCGCGGTGCCGTAGCGCGCCACCCGGACTTCGGTGTCGAAGTCGACCAAGGTGATGTCGTGGGCCTCGGGCAGGTCCTTCAGGAAGCGGATCGCGGCCGTCCGGGCGAGGCTGATGTCGTCGAGCATGCTTCCGCTGGTGTCGAGCAGCAGGCCCAGCCGGAGGTTCAGCGCCTCGGCGTCGGAATCGCCGCGGGAGAAGAAGTTCACCGACTGCTTGACGCCGTCTTCGAAGAGGTCGAAGTCCTTGGGCTCGAGATTGGAAATGAAGTTGCCCTGACGGTCGATGACCATCACCGCGACGTTGACGAGGTCGACGCTCGTCTTGAAACGCCCCTGCTGTGCGTGAAGCCCCGTGGCCACGAGCGTCGCTATCACCAAGCCGAGAAGGACGGAGCGCACGGGATTCGCCTCCCTGAGGGGCCGCGTGACTGAGGCGGATAATAACAGGAATAGGCCAGGATGGTACCCCCTTCGTCCTGAGCGGCGTTTACCACTCGATGAGCCTGATATAATTCCCTTTTCCCTGATGGCTCCCGCGCCCGTCATGCCCCCCCAAATCCTGGCCGTTCGATGAGGTGTCTCGCCATCTGCCAGGACGAACTCGTCATCAAGGTCCTCGACGAGATCCTGCTGCCCAGTTTTGAAATCGAGTTTCTGGTCGACAGCCGGACGCTGGCCCGCCGCCTCTCCGAAGCCGGGGTGCACATCACCTACGGCGATCTGCGCCGGAAGGACACCTTCCTCAAGGCCGATATCTCGCCAAACACCTGCGTCATCGTCCAGGACAGCGGCAAGCGCGGGTTGAAGCGCGTGCTCAACAACATCCGCGATGCCGGCGGCACGCTCATCTACGTGCTTGGCGTCGGGACGGGCGCCTCGGCCGAGCGCGAAGAGGAGATCAAGGCGGAATTTCCGGATGTGACGTACCTCGCGATGGCGGAGCTGTTCGGCGGTCCGCTCCTGACCGAGTTCGGCCGCTCGCTGACCCGCGCCCGCGTGCAGCAGTATCAGCGCTACTTCGCCGACGCCGACCGCGTCCTGATCCTGCTCCACAACGATCCGGACCCCGACGCCATGGCCAGCGGCCTCGCGCTGCGGAACCTCCTGCGTCGCACGAAGGCGACAGCCATCATCGGCGCAATTCAGAACGTGTCGCGGCCGGAGAACCTCCGGATGACCAACCTGCTCGACATCCACGTCGAGACGGTGACGCCGCAGGATTTCCCGTCCTTCGAGCGCATCGCGATGGTGGACGTCCAGCCGCACTACTTCACTGGACTCATCGATCGCGTCGATCTCGTCATCGATCATCACCCCGAGCAGCCCGGATACAGCGCGATCTTCAAGGACATCCGCTCCGACTACGGCTCCACGTGCACCATTCTCACCGAGCACTTGCGCGCGGTCGACGCGAACATCTCGGAGCGGACGGCGACGGCCATGCTCTACGCCATCAAGTCCGACACGCTCTTCTTCAACCGGCAGGCGAACCGCGTCGATCTCGAGGCGTTCTCGTTCCTCTATCCGCTGTCGGACGCCACTCTGATTCGAAAGATGGAGGGCGCGGAAATCACACTCGAGCGCCTGACGTATGTGACGACCGCGACTGAACGCGGCCGGATGAAGGAGCAGGTGTTCTGCGCCTATCTGGGCGAGGTGCCGCGGGAGGATTTCATCCCCTACGTCGCCGACTTCTTCCTGCAGCTCGAAGACGTGAAGTGGACGATCATCGCTGGCGTCGTGAACGGCTCGTTTGTGGCTTCCGTGCGGAATCTCGGCTATTCACGCAACGCGGGCGAGCTCGTGCGCAAGCTGTTTGCCGATGTCGGCAGCGCCGGCGGTCACCGGGCAATGGCAAAGGCGGTGGTGCCCATCGATCGCTTTCGGACGAAGTTCGGCGATCTCGACCCCGAGACAGGAACCCAGGTACTCCTCGATCTCGCGCTGCAGTTCCTGCACGACAGCGGTCCACCCGACAAGCGTCCCCGCTAGCACTACTGGCGGGCGCGCGTGACGTGCGTCTCCGCGGCCAGCCGCTCTCCGCTCGCACCGACGACCGGATCGATGAACTGCCGGTAGGCGTCCTCGTATCCGCGGTCCACCAGCTCGCCCACGGTCTGCCATCGGTCCGATCTCGCGTCGAACGCCCCGCGCGCATCGAGTGGGGCCACAGGATTGTGAGCAGGACGGATCACGAACACGGCATCGAACCACCCGGCCGCCGCGCCAACCGCGTCGCGAACCGCCGCCGCCTCGGCTGACGCGAAGTACTCGCCGAGCCGGGCCCGCGGCGTGGCGCGCCGTGTGCTGAGCGCGTGCGGCCCGCCAATCAGCTCGGCGGCGGTCACGATGATGACCTGCCTGACGCCGGCGTTCGCCACTTCTTCGAGCACGCGGACGAGCGCGCCTGGCCGATCGGTCAGACGATGCGTCTCTCCTCGCCAATGACTTTCCGGCGCAAACGTGATCAGGGGCGGCTCGGTGACGCCAGGCAGCGACGCCGCGGCCGCAATCGCGTCCAATAGCACCTCGCGCGCTGCCCCCGCCAGGTCCACCGCATCCCCAGGCCGCTCACTCCCATCATCGGGCGCGCGCCGCGCGAAAAACGTTCGACGCCATTCAGGATCGAGGAGCGCGAAAATCATGTCGTGCCGCGCGTCCAGATCGTGCGCGAGAAACAACAACTCGCGAAAGCCCGGTTGTCCCAGGTTGTCCGCCAGGAGCTCGGCATACCGACGACTCAGATCGGGCCGCCGCGGCTGGCGGACGTTCGCGCCGCCACGCAGCAGATTCCACAATCCGGTGACGAAATAACTCGCTGTCGCCTCCGCTGAAAACGGCGTCGCCAGCAAGATCCACCAGGGGCCGCCCTGCTGATTGCGCCGCGCCGAGAGCCGCCGGCGCGCTCGCAATGCCGAGACGAACACGCCCGCGATCACCATTGCCAGGACGGCCGTCACGATCTGCGGCAGTCGCGTTGGAAGGGCACCCGGGGCGAAAGCCGCACCAAGAATGGTGCCCCATGAGCCCGTGAGCCACTCGGCCGTTCCCGGTCGTGCCGCCTCGAGCAGCACTGCGAGCTCATAGACGATGAAGCCGAGACCGACGACTGCCGGGGGAATCAGCAGCAGCAGCGAGGCGAGCATGGCCCCGGCCGCGACACGTCTATAGGCCGGGCGCCAGGGGTAGAGGGCTGACGCCAGCGGGCGACGCCAGAGACCGTTGGCTTCCCACAGACGTGCAGCGCCGTCGATCGCGGCAAAGAGGGCCCCCACGGCGCCGATCCCGCGTCCGGCCACGAGATCGAGCCTGACCCCGGCTTCTGTGAGGGCTCTTAGCGTGCCGGCGTGATAGGCCCCATCGGCTCCCGTGCCCGACAGCACGAGCGCCGTGCGACGTTCGGGGGAATACTCGCTTGGGGGCGCAGCGAGGTCAGGCAAGACGACCACGCGAGCCCGAGCTCCCACGGCCGCGTCGGCCGAGTCTCGGCCCCGGATTACACCAGGTCATGAATGGTGAGGAGCTTGACGATCTCGAAGCTTCGTTTGCCGTTGGGCGTCACGACATCAACCTCATCACCCGCTTCCTTGCCCACGAACGCGCGGCCGATGGGCGAGGACGTCGAGATCATGCCTTTCTCCACGTCGGCGTCTTCGGGCATGACGAGCTGATAGACCGCCGTCGTCGGCCCACCGTCTTCACGAACGTGCACGGTCGATCCGAACGCCGCCTTGTCGTGCGGAAGCTTGTCGAGATTGATCAGCGAGATATCGGATACGCGCTTCTGCAGCATCGCGATGCGCGCCTGCACGTAGGTCTGACGTTCCTTCGCCGCGTGATACTCGGCATTCTCGCGCAAGTCGCCGAGCTCCCGTGCGCGTTTAATCTCTTTCGGCAGCTCCGTCTTGAGCTCGCGATCGAGCGCGATAATCTCGTCCTGAAGCTTTCTCAGCAGTTGTTCTTTCATCGTGGTCTACGGGCACAAAGTCTCGCAAAAACCGCGGATTTGGCCGATCTTAGCACACGGGACGCAATGCTGGAGTGCGGCAGTGCGGCCGTGCGGCAGTGCTGCGGTGCGGCGGTGCTGCCGTGCGGCGGTGCGGCGGTGCTGCCGTGCGGCGGTGCTGCCGTGCGGCGATGCTGCACTGCTACGGCCGACATGCGGCAGTGCCGCGGTCCTGGGATGCCGTGGTCGTGGGGTCACTTCATGGCTTATCCGAATCTCGGGACCGTCCGGGCTGATCCCTGATCCCTGCGTGTCAACGTGTGTCCATGGCTGACCGTGCGTGCCTGTCGGTGGCGATCCTTGATCGATCCGTGCCTGTCCGTGGCGGATCTCTGATCCGTGCGTGTCCGTGTGAGTCCGTGGCTGAGCAGATTCGTGTCGTCCGTGTTGGATCCATGATCCGTGCGTGTCCGTGTGTGTCCGTGGCTGAGTAGTTCCGTGTCTGTCCGTGGCGGCGGACTCTGTGCCAAGCACTCCCCCGGCGTCATGCCTGAATCACGATATGCTGCCAACGTGCCATCGACGGGGCGAAGCGTCAGCAGCCGGCAGCACCCACTCGTCGGGCGCTTCCGCGAGGCCGCGCGGCGGCCCGGCGAGACGATGCTCCTCGACGGCGCCCACCTCGTCGCCGAAGCCATCGCCGCCGGCCTCACCGTCGACGTGACTGCCATCGATCGCGACGCCCTCGCACGGCCTGAGGTCGCCCGGCTCGCCGACATGCGCGGCATTGGCGAGGTCATCATCGTCACCGAATCCGTGCTCGACGCGATGAGCCCGACGCGCACGCCGATGGGCGTCGTCGCCCTGGCGAGGCGCCCGCGCCACAATCCAGCCGGCGCCATCAGCGGTGACCCGCCGCTCATTGTCGTCGCTGTAGATGTGCAGGATCCCGGCAACCTGGGTGCCCTCGTGCGAGCCGCCGAAGCCGGAGGCGCCACGGCGGTGGTCGCGACGATCGGATCGGCGGACGCGTTTGGCTGGAAGGCGCTGCGCGGTTCGATGGGTAGCGCCTTCCGGTTGCCGATCGTGCGCGTGCGTGACGCGTTCGAAGCGCTCGCAGCCGTTCGCGGCGCCTCCGGGCTGCGCGTCGCAGCAACGGTGCCGATCGATGGAGTGCCGATGAGTCACGCCGACCTGACCGGACCGCTGGCGATCCTTGTCGGCGCCGAAGGCGCTGGCCTGCCGGACGACGTCGTTGCGGCAGCCGACCTGCGGGTGTCAATCCCGATGGCCCCTGGGGTTGAATCGCTCAACGTTGCCGTGGCCACTGCCCTGCTCGTCTACGAAGCAGGACGGCAGCGAGCCCTCCAGCGCTCGAAGGCCCTGTGATGCCGGGCGGGCCCTCAGATATGGATACTCCCGGACTGTTCGACGATCCCGCAGGCACGCCCATGACGAGCGCCGACGCGCCGCTCGCCGACCGGATGCGTCCCCGCACGCTGGACGAGGTTGTGGGCCAGGATACCTTGCTCGCCGTCGGAGCTCCGCTGCGCGAAGCGATCGAGCGCGACGTCCTCCAGTCGCTGATCTTCTGGGGCCCTCCCGGGACCGGCAAGACGACGCTGGCGCGCCTGATCGCCGAGCGGACCAAGGCGAGATTCGTCTCGTTCAGCGCCGTGCTGGCCGGTATCAAGGAAATCAAGGAGGTGATGGTGCGCGCGCAGGCCACGCGGCGCCAGACCGGCCAGCGCACGATTCTCTTCGTCGACGAGATTCACCGCTTCAACAGGGCGCAACAGGACGCGTTCCTCCCGTACGTCGAGTCCGGCACGATCGTCCTGATTGGCGCGACCACGGAGAACCCGTCGTTTGAAGTGAATGCGGCGCTCCTGTCGCGCTCGAAAGTGTTCGTGCTGGCCCCGCTCAGCACCGACGATATCGACGCGATCCTGAGGCGCGCGCTGGGAGATGCCGAGCGTGGCCTGGCGCGCGAGCCGCTCGACGTCGATGACGAGGCGCTCGCGCTCATCGCGCGCTTGGCCAGCGGCGATGCCCGGTCGGCGCTCAACATGCTGGAGCTCGCGGTGAAGGCCGCGCCGCTCGGGACATCGGGGCGCCGCGTGGATCGTCCGTGGCTGGAGCGGGCCCTGCAGCGGCGGATGCTCCGCTACGACAAGAGCGGCGAAGAACACTACAACCTGATTTCCGCGCTGCACAAATCGATGCGGAACAGCGATCCGGACGCGTCGGTCTACTGGCTGGCGCGCATGCTCGAGGCCGGCGAGGATCCTCTCTATGTCGCGCGACGGCTCGTCCGCTTCGCCTCCGAAGACATCGGCAATGCCGACCCGCAGGCGCTGACCGTGGCTGTCGCCGCCAAAGATGCCGCTCACTTCATCGGCATGCCGGAAGGCAACACGGCGCTCGCGCAGGCAGCCATCTATCTGGCGACGGCGCCGAAGAGCAACGCCGTCTACACGGCCTACGGCCGGGCCGCCGACGATGCCCAGAGACAAGTGGCGGATCCGGTGCCTCTGCACCTGCGGAACGCACCCACGAAATTGATGCAGGATCTCGAGTACGGAAAGGGCTACCAGTACGCGCACGACGAGCCCGACGCCGTCGCCGACATGAACTGCCTGCCCGAGTCCCTGAGCGATCGCACCTATTACGAGCCGAAAGAACGGGGGTTCGAGAAAGAGATCAAGCGGCGGCTTGATGGGTGGAAGGAAATTAAGGGAAAGCGACGAAACCTATAGAAGTGCTAAGTGCAGAATGCCAAGTGCCAAGTGGAATGAGAAATGAAAAGTGGTAAGTGGTTGCCAACGCCACGCTGGTCGGCTTGGCGCCCACTTTCACCTTCTCACTTGCCACTCCACTTTGCACTTGGCACTCTGCACTTAGCACTTCTTAGGTTCGCTGAAAGTTCTTCTCAATCTCCCGCCGCGTCAGCCGCAGCATGACTGGCCGGCCGTGGGGGCAGATCGTCGAATAGGCGGTCGCTGCGAGCTCCTCGAGGATGTGCACCATCTTTTCGTAGGTCAGGGGATAGTTCGCCTTCACGGCGGCATGACAGGCGATGGTCGCCGCCATCTGCTTGAGCGCCGCTTCGGCAGGACTGCCGCGATCCAGGCCCTCCAGATCTTCTCCGAGCGCTCGAAGCGTCGCGGCGGCGTCAACGGTCCCGAGGACGGCTGGCACTGCGCCCACGCGCAACGCGTCGCCGCCGAATTCCTCGATTTCGAAACCGAGTCGATCGAGCTCCGCCCCGCGCGCGATGAGCGACTGTCGGGCCGCGGCACTCATCTCGACCAGCATCGGGACCAGCAGCCGCTGACATTCGAGCTGTCCAGTTGTCAACCGTTCCAACGTGCGTTCGTAGAGGATGCGCTCGTGCGCGACGTGCTGATCGATGATCGCGACGCCCTCGGCATCGACCGCGATGATGAACGTGTCGCGAAACTGGCCCAACGGGATCAGGGGGGAGAATACGGTATAGGGTGCGACAGGTGCGTCGGGTGCGTCGGGTGCTGTGGCTGCGAGGGGTGCGAATGCACCCGCCGCGGCCGATGGCACGGGCTGGCGCCACCGGCTTGGATAGAAGCCGCCGGCGAGGACACCCGGAATCGGCAGCGTTTCCCCGACAGGTCCGGCCAACGTGGCCCCGCCTGGCGTGAGCGCCAGTGCGGGTGACGGCGCCTGGCCGAGTGCGTCCGCGACGGCGCGCCGGACAACCTGGTGAATGAACGACTGCTCGAGGAAGCGCACTTCCGCCTTGGTCGGGTGGACGTTCACGTCGACGGCGTCGAGCGGCATCTCGATGAACAGGTGGACTTCCGGGCTGCGCTCTTTGATCGACGCGATGCTGTAGGCGTCCGCTATTGCGTGTGCGATCGTGCGATCGCGAACGAGCCGGCCGTTGATGAAGACGTTTTGCGGTCCCCGTCGCGGACCCGTCTCGGCGAGCGGCGCGATGTAGCCGGCCACCACGAGCCCACCGGTCTCCTTGCGCACTTCAATCAGATCCGAGACATCGCCATAGATCTGGAACAGGCGTTCGAGACGGCTGGCCGCCGGCGGGCAGTCGAACACGCGGCGACCGGCGGCGACGAGCGAAAAGCCGACCGGCCAGGCGCCCAACGCGAGCTGTGAAACGATCCGCGAGATCTGGCCGGCCTCGGCTGCATCGGATTTCAGGAACTTTCGGCGCGCGGGCAGGTTGTAGAACAGGTCCTCGACCTCGATTCGCGTGCCCTCGGGGCTGCCGGCCTCGGTGATCGACGCGATCGCGCCGCCATGCACGCGCAGTTCGGTGCCGACCAGCATGCCTCTTGCGCGCGTGCGAAGCGTGAGGTGCGAGACAGACGCGATTGATGGCAGCGCTTCGCCGCGGAAGCCGAGCGTGCCAATCTCCGCCAGGTCGGCAGACACTCGAATCTTGCTGGTCGCGTGACGCTCCAGCGCCAGGCGCGCATCCTCCGCGTCCATGCCCTCGCCGTCGTCTTCCACCCGGACGAGGCGCTTGCCGCCGAACTCGGTCGTGACCACAATGCGCCGCGCCCCGGCATCGAGGCTGTTCTCCACGAGTTCCTTCACCACCGATGCCGGCCGCTCGACGACCTCGCCAGCCGCGATCTGATTCGCGAGGTCAACTGGAAGACGCTGAATCTTCGCCATTCACAATCCGCCCCTCGACCCTTCGTCTCTCGACCTGGCTCGAGACGACCCTCAGGCTCTCGAAGGGTCGAGGGGCGCACTCCCCAATCGTTAAATCCACCCTCGGCGTCGGAAGGCGGCGAGCATCAGGCCCACGGCGGCGAGCATGCCGCCGACAATCCACCAGAAAGGACGCGGATCGTCGATGGTGGCGACGAGCGGGAGCTTCAGGTTCATTCCGTAAATGCCTGCCACGAGCGTGAGGGGCATGAAAATGACGGTAATCACCGTCAGCACCTTCATGACCTCGTTCAGCCGGTGCGAGGCGAACGAGAGGTGGGCCTCGAGGATGCTCGTGACCCGATCCTGAAAGATGAGCGCCTCGTCTGCGATCCGCACGAGGCTGTCGTAAACGTCCCGGAAGCGATACGCGAGCTCATCGCTGATCATCGGAAACTCGCGCCTGGCGAGGCGGCCGAGCGCATCGCGCTGCGGGAGGGCGATGCGGCGAAGCCCCGTCACGTCCCTTTTCACGTCCAGAATCTCGCGAATCAGCCGCGGCCGAGGATCGGCGAATACCTCGGACTCGAGCTCGTTGAGCCACTTCTCCAACTCCTCGACCTCGGGCCGGTAGTTGTCCACCATCCGGTCGATGATGCGGTGCATCAGCGCTGCCGGGCCTTCAGCGAGCACGTGCTCGTTCCGGGAACACACGTCACGCACCGACGCCACGCTGCGCATCTGCCCGTCGTGGATGGTCACCAGGTAGTTCGAGCCGAGGAAAAAATCCGTATCGTGCGTCGCAAAGGCCGTCTGCGATTTCCGGTAGTCGATGCCGTGCAGGATCAGATAGAGGTAGTTGTCGTAGGCCTCGATCTTCGGGTGATGCACCTCGGCGACCGCATCCTCGACGGCCAGGGGATGAAAGTGAAAGACGTCGCTCAGAAGGCTCAGCTCATCCGGCGTCGGCGCCGCCAGATCCACCCACACCTTCACATTGCTCGATGGCTCGAGCCACCGGGGATCGACTGAATCGGCATTCTCGGTCCGGCCGTCACGATGCACGAAGACTGTAAGCATGACCCGCTGAACCTGGCCAACCCATCAACCTGGAGAACCCGACCAACCTGACTGACCCGACCAACTGCGCGGACATATTGATCAGGTTTGTCGGGTCGATCGGGTTCGTCGGGTCAGTCCCCCACTTTGACGCTGAGGGCGGCATGCGCTGCGGCGAGCCGCGCCACGGGGACGCGGTACGGCGACGCGCTGACGTAGTCGAGCCCCACCTTGTGGAAGAAGTGGACCGACGATGGGTCGCCTCCGTGCTCGCCGCAGATCCCGAGCTTGATGTCGGGCCGCGCGGCGCGGCCCTTCTGGACGGCCATCGCCACGAGCTGCCCCACACCGACCGTGTCGATCGACTGGAACGGATCGCGTTCCAGGATCTTCCGCTCCTGGTAAATTCCCAGGAACTTGCCCACGTCGTCGCGTGAAAAGCCGAACGTGAGCTGCGTCAGATCGTTCGTGCCGAAGGAGAAGAACTGCGCCTCGGTCGCGATCTCATCGGCGGTGACGGCGCCGCGAGGGATCTCGATCATCGTGCCGACGAGATACTTGATTTTGACGCCCTGCTCCTTCATGACATCGGCGGCGACGCGATCGACGATGACCTTCTGATCGCGAAGCTCCTTGACGAGACCGACGAGCGGGATCATGACCTCGGGCACGACCTTGAGGCCCTCCTTGTGCAGCTTCGCTGCCGCCTCGAAGATCGCGCGCGCCTGCATCTCGGTGATTTCCGGATAGGTGATGCCGAGGCGGACCCCACGGTGCCCGAGCATCGGGTTGAACTCGTGGAGCTGCTCGACACGCGCCAGGAGCTGCTTCTTCTCCTGATATTCCTTCCCGGTCTTGCCGGCCCCTTCGAGCCTGGCGAGCTCGACCATCAGGTCTTCCCGTTTGGGCAGGAACTCGTGCAGCGGCGGGTCGATGGTGCGGATCGTGACCGGCTCGCCATGCATCGCCTTGAACACGCCGTAGAAGTCCTCACGCTGGAGCGGCAGCAGCGCGTCGAGCGCCTTCCGGCGATCGGTCTCGTTGTTGGCGAGGATCATCTGCTGCACCTTCTCGATGCGTCCCTCGCCGAAGAACATGTGCTCGGTGCGGCACAAGCCGATGCCGCGCGCGCCGAAGGCGTAGGCGAGCTCGGCCTGATCCGGCAGATCGGCATTGGCGCGGATGCCGAGCGTGCGTTCCTTGTCGGCCCACGTCAGGAGCTGGTTGAACCGGCGATAGATGTCCGACTGCTCCGGCTTCATCTGGCCGTCCAGCACCTGCAGGATCTCGCTCGGTTTGGTCGCAACCTTTCCAAGTTTCACCTCACCCGTCAGGCCGTCGAACGAGAGCCAGTCGCCTTCCTTGATGGTCGTGCCGCCGACCGTGAACGTCTTGTCGCGTTCGTGCACCACGATCTCGCCCGCACCAACAACGGACGGCTTTCCCATCTGACGTCCAACGACAGCTGCGTGCGAGGTCATCCCACCGGTCGCTGTCAGGACCCCCTCGGCCACTTCCATGCCGTGAATATCGTCCGGCACCGTTTCCTTCCGAACGAGCAGCACCTTCTTCCCTTGCTGAGCCCACTCGACGGCGTGATCGGCCGTGAACACGACCTGGCCCGACGCGGCACCCGGCGAGGCCGGCAAGCCCTTCGTCGCGGTGGGCAGCTTCCTCCACTCGGCCGGGTCGAACACTGGCGCGAGCAGCTGCGAAAGCGAGGCCGGCTCCACGAGCAGGAGCGCGTCCTTCGGCGTACGAAGCTTCTCTTTGACGAAGTCGGTGGCGATCACGACCGCCGCATACCCGGTGCGCTTGCCGCTGCGGGTCTGCAGCATGTAGAGCTTCTCTTCCTGAATCGTGAACTCGAAGTCCTGGATGTCGCGATAGGTCTTCTCGAGCCGCGACGTGATCTGCCGGAGCTCCTTGTACGCCTTCGGCATCACCTTCTCGAGCTCGACGATCGGCTGCGGGGTGCGGATCCCCGCAACGACGTCTTCGCCCTGGGCATTCACGAGGAACTCGCCGAAGAACTCTTTGGCGCCTGTGGCGGGGTTGCGCGTGAAACCGACGCCGGTGGCGGACCGGTCGCCGGTATTGCCGAACACCATCAGCTGCACGTTGACGGCGGTCCCGATGTTGTCGGGGATCTCGTAGATGCGGCGGTAGGAAATCGCCCGAGGATTCTGCCAGGACCGGAAGACCGCGTCCCGCGCGCCGCGAAGCTGCACGAACGGATCCTGCGGGAAGACCTTCCCGCTTTCCTTCTTGATGAGCGCCTTGTACCGGTCGACGGTCTCCTTCAGGCCGCCCTCATCGAGTTCGGTGTCGGTCTTGGCGCCATGCGCGTGCTTGACCGCCTCGAACTCGTGCTCGAACTTGTCCTTCGGGATCTCGAGCACCACGGCGCCGAACATCTGGATGAAGCGCCGGTAGCTGTCGTAGGCGAATCGGCCGTTCTTCGTGCGCGTCTTCAGGCCCTCGACCGCCTGATCGTTCAGGCCAAGATTCAGAATCGTGTCCATCATGCCGGGCATCGAGAACTTCGCGCCCGAGCGCACCGACACGAGAAGAGGATTCGTCGTCGACCCGAACTGCGCGCCCGCCAGCTTCTCGAGCCTCCGGACGTTGGCCTCCATCTCGGCCTCAATCTCCGGTGTCAGTTTCCTGCCCTTCTCGAACCAGAGATTGCACGCGGCGGTGGTGATCGTGAATCCAGGTGGAACGGGCAGACCGGCCTTCGTCATCTCGTGCAGGTTCGCGCCCTTGCCCCCGAGCAGATCGCGCATGGTCCGATCGCCGTCGGCCTTGCCGCCGCCGAAGAAATAGACGTACTTGCCGGACGCCTTCCGTCCTGCGGCGCTCTTCTTGGCCACCTTCTTCACCGTCCGGTTGGCCGTGGCTCTCGGAGCCGGCCGTGCTGTCTTCTTTACTGGCGTCGTGACTTTCTTCTTTGCCATGTCGGTTAGGACTCCGTCTGAGGAACGATCTCTGAAATGTCGGCGAGGCGGAGGATGAGTCGCGCAAGCGACGACATCAACCGAAGCCGCGCTTGCCGCAGCGCGGGATCTTCCACCATCACGAACACGTCCGAGAAAAAGCGGTCCACGAAGGGACCGAACGCGGCAGCCTCGGCGAAGGCCTGCCGGTAATTGTCGCCCGAGTCGATCACCCTCTCGATGATGGGCTGGCGGCGTTCGAGCTCGGCGACGAGCGCGAGCTCGGCCGGCTCCGTGAGAAGTGCATACGGATTGGGCCCGGCGGTATCCGTCGGCGCGGTGTCCGCCCCCAATTCCTTGGCGATGTTTTTCACGCGCTTGAACGCCGTCGCGAGTTGCTGGAACTCCGGCGTGCCGGTGTATTCCGGCAGCACTTCCAGCATCCGCCTCGCTTCGAGCGGACTGATCGCGGCGATCGGGCGGCCGGCGACCACGGCTCGCACGTTGCGCACGTCGAACCCGCGCTGCTCGAGCACGTAGGCCAGGCGCTCTGCGAGGAATCCCGACAGCGTGGTCCGTGCCCCGTCGTCCAGCGGCGTGGCGCTCGATGTGAACGCCGCCGCGGCCGCGTCCACTAGCGCGCCCACGGTCGGGCGAGCGTGGCGATCGGTCAGCTCCGGCAGATCAACGAGCACCCGGAACAGCCCGTGCGCCTGCCGACGAAGGCCGAACGGGTCGCGAGACCCGGTTGGCCGCTCACCCGCCGCGAAAAGGCCGACCAGCGTGTCGAGCTTGTCGGCGGTCGAAACCGCCGCCCAGGACGTAGCAGCGTTTCCGAGTTGCGCACGCGTGGGCGGCGCGTCGGCTTCGATCGCCACCGGTTGATACTGGTGATAGATCGCCTTCCAGATGCTTTCGGGCAGGCCTTCCTCGCGCGCGTAGATGCCGCCCATCGTGCCTTGCAGCTCCGTGAGCTCGCGGACCATGTCGGTGGCCAGATCCGCCTTCGCGAGCCGCCCGGCTTTGGCCGCATCGTCAGCGGCCTCGGGAGCGCCGAGGGCTTCGCGCGCCATCCACGATGACAGGTGTTCGAGCCGCTCCGCCTTCTGCCGGTAGCTGCCAAGCTTCTTGTGGAACAGGATCGTGTCGAGGCGTCCGAGCCGATCCTCGAGCGTCGCGCTGCGATCGGCCTTCCAGAAAAACTGCGCGTCCCTCAGTCGCGCGGTGAGCACGCGCTCGGCGTTGCGGCTGATGAGCTCGGGGCGTTCCACTTCGACATTGGTCACCGCCAGAAACGCGGGCTTCAGCCTCCCGTGATCGTCGACGATCGGAAAGTAGTGCTGGTGATGAATCATCGTGGTCGTCAGCACTTCCTCCGGGAGCGCGAGGAACTCGGCGGCGAAGATCCCTGGCACGACCGACGGCCACTCGACCAGATCGGGCACCTCGACGAGCAGGCCGCCCTGCCCCGACGCCGCGCGGTGCACACGCCCGCCCAGACGTCCAGCGTGCACGTCGAGCTCGCGCGCGATGCGTGCACGGCGCTCGTCGCGATCGAGCACGACGAAGTGCTCGAGGAGTCTCGCTCTGTACTCGTCGAACGTCTTCACCTTGACCGCACGGCCCGCGCGTCCGCTCGTCGTCAGGAACCGGTGCCCGTACGTCATCGCCCCCGAGCGCACTTCCTGCACGAGCGGCGCCTGCGCGGCCTCCGTGCGGCGGATGTCATACGGGACGACGCGGCCGCCGTACAGAAAGAGCAGCCAGCGGATCGGCCGGCCAAACCGCAGCTCGCCCTTGCCATCGTCGAGCGAGGCGTCCCAGCGCATCGCTTTCGGGAACGTCAGGCCGCGGAGGAGTCCCGACATCACCTCCGGCAGCGCATCGACGGACGCCCGGCCGCGCTGGCGCTTCCGCACCGCGAGGTAACGGCCCTTCGGCGTGTCGATCTCTTCGAGCTCCGAGGGCTCGACGCCGTTCTTCTTCGCAAATCCGACGGCCGCCGGCGTGAGCGCTCCCGCCTGGTCGCGCGCGGCCGACACGGGCGGGCCATTCACGACCTCTTCCTTGTCCGTCTGCCGCTCCGACACACGCGCCACACGGACTGTCAATCGGCGCGGCGTGGTCCACGACTCGACCGGCGCGTCGATGTCGAGCCGCGCAGAGCGGAGCTCCGCCCCGAGAACGTCGGCAAGCTGCCGCGTCAGCCCGGGCAGCCAGCTCGCCGGGACTTCTTCCACGCCGATCTCAATCAGGAGTTCGCGATCCATTCAGTCAGCAGACAAACGCCGCCGGTTCGTGGGGTCGTGGTTCGTGGTTCCGTTCGGGGTTCGCAGTTCATCGTTCATCGCTGTCCGTTCGTCGCTGTCCGTTCGTCGCTCGTCGCTCGAAGTTCGTCGTTCGTCATTCGTCACTCGTCGTTGCGGTAGGTGCGTCGAGCTCTTCCACATACTTCTTCGCAATGCCGACGGCGAGGTGCCGCACGCGGAGGATATACGCCGTCCGCTCCGTCACACCAATGCTGCCGCTGCTGTCGAGAATGTTGAAGAGATGCGAGCACTTCAGGCATTCCTCGAGCGCGGGCCAGATGAGGCCCGAGGCGAGGAGCTTCTGGCCGAAAGCGTAATGCCGCTCGTAGAGCTCGCGGTGGTGCGTGGCGAATTCCTCGCGACTCACGCCATCGACTTGGCCGAACACGTATTTCGACTGTTCGATCTCCTCGCGTAGCCGCACCTCGCGGTACTTCACTCCGGGCGCCCACTCCAGGTCGTAGACGTTGTCGACCTTTTGCAGTGCCATCGCAATGCGCTCGAGGCCGTACGTGATCTCGCACGCGATCGGCGACAAGTCGATGCCGCCGACCTGCTGGAAGTAGGTGAACTGCGTAATCTCGAGGCCGTCGAACAATACCTGCCAGCCGATGCCCCAGGCGCCAAGCGTCGGCGACTCCCAGTTGTCCTCCTCGAAGCGGATGTCGTGCTGCCGCGGGTTGATGCCGCAGGCTTCGAGCGACTGCAGATAGAGGTGTTGCACCTCGTCCGGCGACGGCTTGAGAATCACCTGGAATTGATGGTGCTTGAAGAGGCGATTCGGGTTCTCGCCAAATCGACCATCGTCTGGCCGCCTGGAAGGCTGCACGTACGCAACGTTCCAGTGCGCCGGGCCGAGTACGCGCAGCATCGTCTCGGGGTGCGACGTACCCGCCCCTACTTCGATATCGAGCGGCTGCTGCAGCAGGCAGCCATTGGCGGCCCAGAACTGCGAGAGCTTGAAAATCAGATCCTGAAAGGTCAATGCGTTCCCGGGCGTTACTCGGCCGCGCCGGCGCCAGGATGCGGCCCGCGCCGCATCTCGCGCAGGACGCGCAGAGATCGAAGTTCACGTTCGAGGTGATGCGTCATCAGCACGCGATGGAGCCCCTCGAGCTCGAAGAGCACCGCGTCGGCCACACCGACGTGCCGCAGCTCGGACGGGCTGTGCCGGCGCACCGACGCGAGAAACCCCAGCGCGCCGGGCGTCAGCCGCGTCCCCATCCGGCGACCGTCTTGCCCATCCACGCAGCCGGCGCACGTCAGAATGCCGTCGGTCGGCGACAGCCACGCGCCGCCGTCGGCGCGCCCGGTGAACTGGTCACCGCAGCGATGACACACGACGTGCGGTGGATAGACGCCCTGCAACCGCAGCAGCCAGTACTCGAAGTACCGCGCCAGGGGCTCCGCCAGTCCCCCGTCGGTCATTGCGTCGAGCACCGACGTGCCCAGGCGGTACAGGGTCTCGCTCGGATCGTCGGCCGGCGACCACTCGTCGAGCAGTTCCGCGAAGTAGCTGGCATAACTCACCGCGTCGCCGGTGGCCATGAGCGGCGAGCACAGCGGCTCGGCGTAGTTCAGACTGACCAGCTCGCGCGTCTCCTTCTCGAAATACGCGACGTGCGCGTGCGTCAGCGGCTCGAGCGCGCCGACGAACCGCGATCGGGGCCGGCGCGCACTTTTCGCCACGCCGCGCTTCTTGCCGCGGTCGGCCGTCAGGAACACGACGATGCGGTCGGCTTCGCCGAGCTTGTAGGTGCGGAGCACCAAGGCATCGGCTGTGTAGAGCGGCATGGATGGCGGGCCCAAATCGCCCTATTTTATCCCGTCTTCAAATAGCGCAAGAACACGGTGGACAGGCCGAGGAACGACGCAAAGCCCGCGACGTCCGTGAACGTGGTGATGAACACCGCCGAGGCCAGCGCCGGATCGATCTTGAGCGCCTTGAGCCCGAGCGGGATCACCGTGCCCGCCGCGGCCGCGACGCACAGGTTGATGACCATCGCGGCGCCAAGCAGCAGGCCGATCATCGGGTTGCCCTTGAAGAGCACCGCGAGGCCCGCCGCAATGGTGCCGGTGATCACGCCATTCGCGAAGCCCACGGACATTTCCTTCACGAGCGCCTTCCGCGCGTTGACCCACGTCAGCTCGCCGAGGGCGAGTCCGCGGACGATCACCGTCAAGGTCTGCGTCGCGGCGTTGCCCCCCATGCCCGCAACGATCGGCATGAACACCGCCACGGCGGTCACCTGGGCAATCGTGCCTTCGAACAGGCCCACGACGGCCGCCGCCAGAAAGGCCGTCGCCAGGTTGACGACGAGCCATGGCAGCCGCAATCGCAACGACTCCATCGGCGGAGTGAACACGCGCTCGTCGCCGCTGACGCCGGCCAGTCGATAGATGTCTTCGGTCGCCTCGTCCTTGATGACGTCGATCACGTCGTCGACGGTGATCACCCCCACCAGCTTGTTCTCCTCGTCGACGACGGGGATGGCCAGCAGGTTGTAGGAGGCGACCTGGCGCGCGACTTCTTCCTGATCGGTGTCGACGCGGACGCTGATCAGGTCCGGCGTCATGATGCGCTTGAGCGGCGTCTCGGGCGAGACGAGCAGGAGCCGCCGCAGTGAGGTGACACCAACCAGATGACGGCGGCCATCGACGACGTAGAGATAAAACACCATCTCCACGTCGCGCGACCCCTGGAGCGCCGTGATCGATTCCCCGACCGTCAAGTCTTCCGACAGCGCGAAGACGTTCGGGTTCATGATGCGCCCGGCCGTCTTCTCGGGGTACTCGAGGAGGTTCTCGACCTGGCCGGATTCCTTCGGCCGCATCAGCTCGAGAACCGCTGTCGACAGGTCTTCCGGCAGATAGTCGACGATGGCGGCCGCGTCGTCGGACGCGATTTCCTGGAGGAGTTTGGCGATGTCTTCGGCTGGCCGATCCGACAGCAGCTGAGCGCCGGCTTCCGGGCCGAGCTCGGCGACGGCTTCCATCGCGAGCTTCGGGCTGCGATCGACGAGGATGGTGAAGGCTGCCTTGCGGTCGCGCTCCTGCAGCTCTCCGAGCACCTGCGCCAGATCGGCGGGGTGCTGCTTCTGCAGCAGGTTGAACAGGTTGGCCGTCGCGCCAATCCGCAGCAACCGCCGGACCGAGTCCAGCACGACGTCTATTTTTCGCTGCGGCGCCATCACGTCTCTCGTAGGAGGAAAATCCCCTAAAGGTAACACACGGCGAGAGATCGCGATACCGCAAACTGGCGTGAATTGTGCGTCACGAACCGCGCTGGCGTGACCCGGTGGCGTCCTTCAGATGCGGCTGCAGGCTGGAGCGTCGGAGCCGCGACGGCAGCTGCGCCGCGGCGGCGTTCCAGAAGCCCACCTCCATCTGGATGAACGCGTCGATTTCGCCGCGGCTCAGGTCCCACCCTTGTTGACAATAATCTGCGAGCGCCTCGAACGGCGACCGCGTGAACTCGTCCCGCAAATCGTCGTCGGTGAGCAGACGGCCGATCAGCAGTTCCACATGCTTTTGAGACATGGCTGATGTTCTCTCTGCGCTACGACTGCCACCCGCCGCCGAGCGCGCGATAAATCTCCACGAACGCCGTCAGCTCGTCCCGCTGCGCCTGCACGAGACCCAGCTCTGCGCTGAACAGTCGCGTGTCGCTGTCGAGCACCTCCAGGTAGCTGCTGGCGCCGCCCTGATACCGCAGCTCAGCGAGACGCCGCGCATCCTGGGCGGATCGCAGCAAGAGCTCCTGCGTCTCGCGGAACTCTCGCGATCGCCGATAGCCGACCAGCGCGTCGGAAACCTCGCGAAAGGCCTGCCGAATGGTCTGCTGGTAAACGAGCGCGGCCTCCTCGGTCTGTGCTCGCGCAAGCGCCACCTTCGACCGCGTGCGCCCCGCCGTGAACAGTGGTTGCAGGACGCTGCCGGCGACGGCCCACGTGCCGTTACTGAACAGCGTGTTGAGAGCGGTGCTCGCGACGCCACCCGACCCGGTCAGGGAAATCTGCGGGAAGTACGCCGCCTTCGCGACGCCGATCTGCGCGTTGTTCGCGATGATGAACTGCTCTGCCTGGCGGATGTCGGGCCGGCGATCGAGCAGAGCGGATGGCAGGCCGGCCGGCACGTCGGGCGCGTGAGGCTGTTCGGTGAGCTCGCGCCCGCGCGCAACCGCGTCGGGATTTCGCCCCAGCAAGACGCTGATGAAGTTCTCCTGCTGTTCGACCTGCCGCTGGAGATCGACGATCTCGCCGCTGGCCGAGTGCACGAGCTGTTCGGCCTGCCGGACGTCCACGAGCGACGTCGCGCCGCCCTGCTCGCGCACCTGTGTGAGGGCCAGCGACTCTTTCCGTGAGGCGAGCGTGCGGTTGGCAATCTCGAGCGCCCGATCGAGCGCGCGCAGCTCGAAGTAGCCGGACGCCACCTGGCTGACGAGGCTGGTGAGAATCGCGCGTCGCCCCCACTCGCTTGCGAGAATCACGGCCCGCGCCCCTTCACTCGCACGTCGATACTTGCCCCAGAAGTCGAGCTCCCACGAAAGCCCCACGCCAATCTGCCCGGTACCGAAGGTTGGAAGGGTCTGATCGGCGATGACCGTTCCGTGCTGCGCCTGAGCCTGGACCTCGCCGTTCACGGTCGGAAACTGGTCGGCTCGGGTGATGCGGTACTGCGCCTCCGCCTGCAGGATTCGGGAGGCGGCGATCCGCACGTCGTAGTTCTCGGCGAGCGCGGTCTTGATCAGCGCCTGCAGCGGCTCGTCCCGAAACACCTCGGGCCACCGCGCGTCGGCCAGCGACGCGGGCGCCGCGCTTCCGCTCGGGCCAGTCGAGGGTGAAGCCCCGCGGAACGTGTCCGGCGCCGTCACGGGCGGTCGCTTGTAGTTCGGGCCAACCGTGCAGCCTGCACCCAGCAACGCAACCGCCGCGATGATCGCCGAAGACCCGCGCACGGCCTTCGAGCGCCCAATCAACTTCCTGCCACTTCTCATGACGCACTCTCCCCCGGCGTAAGGCCCGTTGCCACGTGTTCGTGCTGCTCCTTTCGGAAGCGCGTCGCGATTCGCTCGAAGACCACGAAGAGGAGCGGGATGAGGAAGATCGCGATGAGCGTCGCCGCCAACATCCCCGTGATGACAACGGTACCAAGAATCCGGCGTGCCGCGGCCCCCGACCCTGAGGCGAGCCACAACGGCACGCAGCCGAAGATGAAGGCGAACGACGTCATCAGGATCGGCCGCAACCGGACCCTGGCGCCTTCGAGCGCCGCCTGCACGACATCCTTCCCTTCTTCGAGCCGGTACTTCGCGAACTCCACGATCAGAATGGCATTCTTGGCGGCCAGGCCGATCAGCATGATCACGCCGATCTGCGCGTAGACGTCGAGGTTGTAGTCGCGCAGGATCAGCCCGACGAACGCGCCGAAGACCGCGATCGGCACGGTGAGCAGCACCGAGAACGGCAACGACCAGCTCTCGTAAAGCGCCGCGAGAATCAGGAAGACGAAGATCAGAGACAGCCCGAAGGCCGAGGCGGTCGTGCCCGACGCTTTGTTCTCCTGGTACGACAGGTCGGCCCAGTCGTACCCAATCTCGCGAGGAAGCGTCGTGCGCGCCACGTCTTCCAGCGCCGCCATCGCCTGTCCGGAGCTATAGCCGGGAGCCGCGGCGCCGTTCACCTGCGCAGCGCGATAGACGTTGAAGCGATTCGTGAATTGCGGGCCGAATGTCTTCTCCGTGGACTGAAGCGCCGCCAGCGGCACCATCGAGCCTGCGTCGTTTCTGACGTAGAACTCTCCGATCTGCTCGGGCGCCACGCGGTCTTCGCCTTCCGCCTGCACGAAGACCCGCCACTGCCGCCCGAACCGATTGAACTGATTCACAAACAACCCGCCCAGGAACGTCTGCATCGTCTGATACACGTCTCCGAGCGCCACGCCCTGCCGCAGGACCTTGTCGCGGTCGACGTTCGCGAACACCTGGGGCACGTTCGCCGTGAACGGCGAGATCACACCGGCCAGCTCGGGACGCTTCCTTGCGGCCGCAAGAAACTTCTGCAGCTGCGTATCCAGAAACTCGACCGAGCCGCCGCTCCGGTCCTGCAGCCAGAGCGTGAATCCACCCTGGCTGCCGAGGCCGGGAATCGATGGCGGCATGATGGCGAATGACATCGATTCCGGCACCGTCGATCGCAGCTGGCCGTTCAGCTTATTGACGATCGCGCGCGCCTGAAGCGCCGGCGTCGTCCGCTCGTCCCACGGCTTCAGCTGCACGAAGTAGAACGAGTTGTTCGACGCCGTCACCCGCGTGATCAGGCTGAAGCCGACGATCGTGTTGAAATTCTCGACCCCGGGCGTCTTCGCCAGCAGCTCGTCGACTTTCCGGCTCACGGCGTCGCTCCGCTCGAGCGAGGCGGCGGGCGGCAGCTGGATGTTCAGCAGGAAATAGCCGTAGTCCTCCTCGGGAAGAAAGCTCGCCGGCAGCCGTTTGCCAAGCAGGCCCGTCGCCGCCACGAACACCAGCAGCACGCCCAGGCCGATGAGGGGCTTGCGAATCAGCCCGTGACTGAGGCTGATGTATCCGAGCGTCGTCTTCTCCAGCCATCGGTTGAACGCGCCGAAGACTCGCGCGAGTAGTCCTTTCGAGGCACTGCGCGGCCTGAGCAGGAGCGCTGACAGCGCCGGCGAGAGGGTCAGCGCGTTGAAGGCCGAGATGATGACCGAGACGGCGATCGTGATCGCGAACTGCTGGTTCAGTCTCCCCTGTATGCCGCCCATCACGCCAACCGGGATGAACACCGCCGCGAGCACGAGGGCGATGGCGACCACCGGGCCTGAGACTTCCTGCATGGCCCTCAGCGTCGCGTCCTTCGGACTCATGCCCGCCTCGATGTGGTGCTCGACCGCCTCCACCACGACAATCGCGTCGTCGACGACCAGACCGATTGCCAGCACGAGTCCAAAGAGCGACAGCGTGTTGATCGAGAAGCCGAGCAGCGGGAACGCGACGAACGTGCCAATCAACGAGACCGGCACCGCGAGCATGGGAATGAGCGTCGCGCGCCAGTTCTGCAAGAAGAGGAACACGACGAAAATGACCAGCACCATCGCCTCGGTCAGCGTCTTCAGGATTTCCTTGATGCCTTCAGAGACCGGCAGTGTCGTGTCGAGCGTGTAGGCGTAGTTGAGATCCTGCGGAAAGCGGGAGTGGAGGTCGTTCATCACCTGACGCACGCCCGTCGCCACGGCCAGCGCATTCGAGCCCGGCGCCTGGAATACGGCCACGCCCACCCCAGGCTGGCCGTTGACGCGGCCGATCTGCTGGTAGTTCAGTGCGCCGAGCTCGATACGTGCGACGTCCTTCATGTGCACGACCGAGCCGTCCGGGTTCGCTCGCAGGACGATGCTGCCGAATTCTTCTGGTGTCTGAAGACGGCCGGGCGCACGCACCGTGTACGTCATTTCCTGACCTGTGGGGCCGGGCTGCGCGCCCACCTGGCCGGACGGATTCACCGTGCTCTGCTGCTGTATCGCGCGCGCAAGATCGGGCACCGTCAGCCCCATCGTCGCCAGCCGGTCCGGCTTGACCCAGATGCGCATCGCGTAGTCGCCCGCACCGAAGATCCGCACCTCGCCGACGCCGGGTACTCGGTACAGCGCGTCGACGATGTTGATGTTGGCGTAGTTGGCAAGGAACAGTGCGTCGTACGTCTTGTTCGGCGAGAGGAGCGACACGATCATCATCGGCAGACCGGTGATCTTCCGCAAGGTGAGGCCGAACTGGTTGACGTCGGTCGGCAGGTTCGGCTGCGCCTGCGCTATACGGTTCTGGACGTTCACCTGGTCGATGTTCGGGTTCGTCTCGATGTCGAACGTGACGGTGAGCTGCGTCGTCCCGTCGTTGGCGTTGGTCGACTGCATGTAGAGCATGTCGTCGACGCCGTTCATCTGCTGCTCGAGCGGCGTCGCCACGGATTGCTCGACGGTCAAGGCGTCGGCGCCCGTATACGTGGCGGTGACCAGGATCTGCGGGGGCACGATGTCGGGAAACATGGCCACTGGCAGCCGGCCCATGGCGACGAGGCCGCCAAGCACGGTGACGATGGCGATGACGATCGCGACGATGGGGCGCCTGATGAAGAAGGCGGACATCGCTAGTTCCCTCCGTTCTCGTCCAGCGTCACGCGCCTGGGCTTCACGACCGTGCCCGCCGGAACCTGCGTGGCGTCGACGATCACGCGCGCGCCCCGCTCGAGGCCGTCTTGCACGATCCAGCGATTCCCGACCCGGTCGCCAAGAGTCACCGTCTTCAAACTCACTTTGTTGTTCTGCTCGACCGTCCGGACCTGCGACTTGCCCTGCAGCTCGCTGACGGCGCGCTGAGGCACGACGAGCGCGCTTCTGACGACGTCGGTTTCTGCGCTGACGCGGCCATACTGGCCGGGGCGCAGCAGATGCCTGGGATTCGGGAACGCGGCGCTGATCCGAATCGTGCCGGTCCGCGAATCGATCTCGCGGTCCGCGGCGAGGAAGGCGCCCGTGATCGGATACGTCGACCCGTCGGCGAGCGTCAGGGAGAGCACCGGCCCGGTCTTCCAGAGTCCGCTTGCAGCGACCGGCCGGTTGATCTGATCGGCGATGCGCAGGTATTCCTGCTCGCTCAGCGAGAAATACGCGCGAATCGGATCCACTTGCGACACCGTGGTGAGCAGGCTGGCCGGGGTCACGAGGTCACCGATCTGGGCGGTCGCAATCGCTGCGATGCCATCGACGAGCGAGCGCACGCTGGTGAACCCGAGGTTCAGTTCCGCGGTCGCGACGGCCGCGCGCGCGGCCTGCACGGCGGCTTTCGCGGCCAGGTTGGCCTGGATGTCGTTGTCCAACTGGCTCTGGGGAATCGCGCGTGCCTTCGCCAGCGGCGTATCGCGCTCGACGTCGCGCTCGGTGCGGCCGAGCTCTGCCTGCGCCTGCGCCAGTTGCGCCTGGACCTGGGCGAGGGTCGCCTGGAACGGGCGGGGATCGATCTGGAAGAGCGCCTGGCCCTTACGAACCATGGCGCCTTCGTGATAGTTCCGTCTGATCAAATACCCCGAAACCTGGGGGCGGATCTGAGCGTTGACGTAGCCGTCGAGCGTCGTGATCCATTCGCTCGAGACGGGCACCGTTTCGGGCATCACATCGACCACGGACACCGTCGGAGGCGGTGCAGGCGCAGGAGCGGCTTCACCGCCAACACACGCCTGAATCAGGGGCAGCGCGCTCGTCAGGAGAATGAATAAGAGGAATGCGGGAACTCGGGGCTTGGTAAAACTCATGACGACCCATAGGGCAAACTGCACGCCACTACAGTTCTGGCACCGTAAGCCACTGCGGATGCGAGAGATCGTTGTGGTTCCCGAGCTCAAAAGCGCCGGCGGCCGAGTGTGCCTGCGCGCGCAGAGTGTGCCTGGGGGCGCGATTCATGGCACACTTTGGAGATGGGGCTATCGGACACGCCAACGACCGCAATCCTGGAACCGACACGCTCGGAGATCGAACGGCTCCGGGCCTTGAACGATCTTCGGGGCGCCCTCGGCTCGACGAGCGATCCGCGGCGGCTGTTTTCGACGGTCTGCGCGATTGCCGGCCGCGTGCTTCGGCACGATGAAGCGCGTCTGGTGTTGTTTACGCCTGGCGTGAACGACGTCCACGTCTTCGTGCCGCCGGGAGCGCGCGGAGTGACCGCGGGATTGTCGGGCTCGGACTCGGGGCTCGGAGACGACTCCATGGAGCCCGGGGTGTTTTCCGTCCGGCTGGCGTCGGGCGAGCTCGGATCGGGCGTCCGCGCGCCGGTGCGCCTGGATTCGACCGTCGGCGGCATGTTTCGACTGCTCTCGCACCAGCCGCACGAGTACGACGACGGCGACGTGTTCTTCGTGCAGCTCATCGCCGATCAGATCGCCGGCACGCTTGTGCGCCAGAAGCTCTCGGCGCTCGCGCACGACGCTGCGCTGGAGCGGGAACGAGCCGCCAATCTCGAAGCGTCGGAGCAGCTGCTCCATGCGCTGGCCAACGTGCTGGATATCCGCCTGGTGTTCCCCCAGCTGTCAGAGATCGCCCGCAAGGTTCTCCCACACGATCGCCTCACCATGACATTTCTCGATCGCCAGGGGGCGTGCGTCATGCAGGCGGTGTCGAACGACGAAGGCCCACTCGCCGTCCGGGCCACCGGCGTCGACACGACGCATCTCACCGACGGCTTCTTCCGCATCGTCGACGACCTGACGCAGTACGTGAAACCGGGCGTCACGTACGACCCACCGGACCATCACGAGCGGCTGATCGCGGCGGGCTATCGATCGCTTCTGTCGATCTGCCTTTCGGCCCGTGAGCAACGATTCTTCCTGCAGTTCTGGTCGAAGGAGGGCGCCGCCTTTCGCGCGTCGCAGGTGCCAATCGCTCGCCGGATCGCGGAGCACGTGGCGCTGGCGGTGTCTCACGAGCAGCTTGCGGAGGCCGCGCATCTGGCCGCGGACGCGCAGGCGCGGGCGGAGCGGCTCGAAGCACGGGTCCGATCGCTCTCCGACGAGTTGGATTCGCGCAGCGGTTACGGCCGGACGATTGGCCCGTCCGAGGCCTGGAGAAACGTACTGAGGGCCGCCACGCAGGTGGCCTCGACGGATACGACCGTCCTCCTGACGGGCGAATCGGGGACTGGCAAGGAGGTCGTGGCGCGGTTCATTCATCGCGCCTCGGACCGGAGCCGCGGCCCCTTCATCGCCGTGAATTGCGCGGCGCTGCCCGAACCGCTGCTGGAATCGGAGCTGTTCGGCCACGAGCGCGGGGCGTTCACGGGAGCCGAGCAGTCCAAGCCCGGACAAATCGAGCTGGCCTCTGGCGGCGTGCTGTTTCTCGACGAAGTCGGCGAGATGAGCCCGCCCGCGCAGGCGAAGTTTCTGCGGGTGCTGCAGGAGCGCGAATTCCAGCGGCTCGGCGGTATGCGGCCAATCAAGGCAAACGTCCGCGTGATCTCGGCGACCAACCGCGAGCTGCGCCAGGCAATGGAGCGGGGAGATTTTCGCGAGGATCTGTACTATCGCCTCCAGGTGTTCGGCATTCGGCTGCCGCCTCTCAGGGAACGGCCTGAAGACATCCTCCCCCTGAGCGCCGCGTTTCTCGAAGAAATCGGGCGCTCGTTTGGTCGTCCGCCCGCGGGCATGACGCACGAAGCGAAGCAGGCGCTGCTCGGCCACTCGTGGCGCGGCAACGTCAGGCAGCTGCGCAACGTCCTGGAGCGCGCGGCCATCGTCTGCGACGGCGGACTGATCGCGCCGGAACACCTTTCGCTGGATGACGACGAGCGTCCCGCGAGAAGTGCATCGACGACCAACGTCCGAGTCGTGGAACGCCAGCTGATCGAACGCGTGCTCGGCGAGGCCAAAGGGAACAAGTCGCAGGCCGCGCGGCGCCTGGGACTGTCGCGCAAGCAGTTATACGTGCGGTTGCGGCAGTACCAGGAGGACAGTCGAGCGTAATCCGCCAGGTCGAGCTGAGATCTGAAAGGGATCCATCCGCGGATGACGCGGACTTCGCGGATAGCTTTGGTTCTTCGATCAACTCAGTCGCCTGACTGCGCTGGCGGCACCCTGACCCGGCCATCCGATCCAGATACCTGTTCGGTTGGCGTCGATCGGAGGTTGCGTCCTGCGGGCTGAATGTCCGGAAGCAGTCCCGCCAGCAGGCCAATCAACGGCAGGAACGAGCAGACGCGATAAACGACGTCGATACTGGTCAGGTCGGCCAGCTTTCCAAGCGCTGCCGCGCCGATGCCGCCGATGCCGAAGGCGAACCCGAAAAACAGGCCAGCCACCAGTCCCACACGCCCGGGGACGAGCTCCTGCGCAAAGACGAGGATCGCGGAGAACGCCGACGCGAGGATCAGGCCAATCAGCACGCTCAAAACGCCTGTCCAGAACAGATTCGCGTAAGGCAGCGCGAGGCTGAACGGCACGACGCCGAGAATCGATCCCCAGATCACGTATTTCCGGCCAATGCGATCGCCGATCGGGCCGCCAACAAAGGTGCCGATCGCAACCGCGCCCAGAAACGCAAACAGGTGCAGCTGCGCGTCACGCACCGACAGGTGAAACTTGTGAATCAGGAAGAACGTGTAGTAGCTGCTGAGACTCGCGAGATACACGTACTTCGAGAAGACGAGCGCCAGGAGGACGGCGAGTGCCATCCACACCTGGCGGCGCGTGAGGGAATGATGCCGCGTCCCGGGCTCTCGCACGACCGAGACCGTCTGATGCTTGTACCATCGGCCGACGTGCCACAGCACCGCTATCGCGAGCAGGGCGGCCAGCGAGAACCAGGCGATGCTCGACTGGCCATGCGGCAAGACGATGAACGCGGCAAGCAGCGGTCCAATCGACGACCCGACGTTCCCGCCGGTCTGGAAGAAGGACTGGGCAAATCCATGTTGCCCGCCCGAGGCGAGGCGGGCGATCCGCGACGACTCGGGATGAAACACTGACGAGCCCACGCCCACAAGTCCGGCCGCGAGCAGGAGCAGACCGAATCGATCGGTCGCCGCCAGCAGCACGAGGCCCACGAGCGTGAAGCTCATTCCGGCCACGAGGGAATACGGCCGAGGCCTCCGATCGGTGTACAGACCGACGACGGGCTGCAGGAGAGAGGCTGTGAGCTGATTCGCCAGGGCGATGAGCCCAATCTGCGAGAAATCGAGGCGAAAGCTGTTCTTCAGGATCGGGTAGATCGCTGGTAGCAGCGATTGCATCATGTCGTTCAGTAGATGGCAGAGGCTGATGCTCGCGAGAATCGTGTAGGCGGTCCGTGCGCGGTCGTGTGGCTGAGATGTCATCGTCGGTAGTCGAAAGTCGAGGCGTTCCCAGACCTGTTCCAGAGGCGCTAGGCGAGCACGGGTTCCAACCAGTCTGACAGACGGCCTGGGAACCGCCCATAGGGTTTTCGCGCCGGAGCTTCGAGACGCCGGGCGAAGGCTCGCCATACAATCAACGGCGGCAGAACCCAACAAGGAAGGATTCGATGATTCGCTACTCTCGTCCATTGCTGCTTGCAGTCATCATTTTCGCGGCGGCCGTCGTCATGCGCGGCGCGGCAGACACCCCGAAACCAGGATTCGCCGATCCCATCCTGGGCCGTTGGGACCTGACCGTGCAGGGAGCCGACGGGCCCTACCCCTCGTGGCTCGAGGTGCACCTCCGCAAAGAGACGCAGCTCCAGGCCAGGTTCGTCGGCCGATTCGGGAGCGTGAGGTACCCGACCGAAGTCGGCTACGCCAACGGGCAGCTCACTGTCGTCGTGCCCGTGCAGTACGAAAAGAACAAGACCGACCTGCGCTTCGAGGGCAAGCTCGTGGGCGACAAGCTGGAGGGCACGACCGAAGGCGAAGATGGAAAGACACTGGCGTGGACCGCGGTCAGAGCACCAGCGGTTGTGCCTGCAACGCCGGTGAAATGGGGTACGCCAATCACGCTGTTCAACGGAAAAGACGCCTCGGGCTGGAAGTCACGAAGCGCTGCGAAAGGCGACTGCTGGAAGGCCAGCGATGGGACCCTCACGAACGTACCGCCCTGCGCGGACCTCATCACCGATCGCACTTTCACGGACTTCAAGCTGCACGCGGAGTTCATGTATCCGGCCCGCAGCAACAGCGGAATCTATCTGCGCGGGCGGTACAAAGTGCAGATCGAAGACAACGCCGGCATGGCCATCGACTACCTGCGGATCGGCGGTGTGTATGGCTTCTTGAAGCCCTACGTCAACGCCGCGCTTCCGGCCGGCCAATGGCAAACGTATGACATCACGCTCGTTGGGCGCCGCGTGACGGCGGTTCTGAACGGCAAGACGATTATTCAGGACGAGGTGATTCCCGGCATCACTGGCGGCGCGCTGAACAGCGACGAAGCCTCACCGGGGCCGCTCATGGTGCAAGGCGATCACGGCAGAATTTCGTTCAGGAACCTCAGGCTGACGCCGGCGATGTGAGCCGCGTCGTCTACTGCAACGGAATCGTTCGTCCGGTCCGCGCCGATTCCCGCGCGGCCTCGAGGATTCGCACGACCGTGACGTTCAGCGGCAGGGCGGCGAGATCGGTGTCATCGATCTTCAGCGTGCCGCGGACCACCGACGCAAGGTGACTGAACGGGTTGTCGAGCGGCGCGGGCCGCGGCGGAAGGGTCTGATCCTCCGCCGGTGACTGCTCGCTTCGACGGATCCGCAGGTGCTCGCCGTCGAGGGCGAGGACGTAGCCCGTCTGGCCGTAGACCTCCATGTCCTTGCGGCTGACGGGCCAGTTCCACGAGGCCTGGATGATGCCCTGCGCATCCGGGTACGTCACGATGATCGTCGCTTCGTCATCGACCTTCGGATAGATGTCTGGCTTGATCTGTTGAGTGACGGCCGTCACCGACCGCGGCATGGCGCCTTTCATCAGCCAGGTCATCAGATCGGCGCCGTAACAGCCGAAGTCGATGAGTGCCCCTCCACCGTTCTGCACGGGGTCGGTCAGCCATCGAAGAAACTCGTCGCTGACGCCGATCTCTTTGGGACCTCGATGGCCGTCGTGAACGACGATCTTTCGGATGGGGCCGATCGCATGCGCGTTCTGGACGAGGTCATAGGCCGCATGCGTGCTCGCATACCAGCTCGTCTCGTAGTTGGTCAGCACGTGAATGCCGTGCCGGGCAGCAAGTGTCTGGATCGCCGTCGCGTGCTCGACACTGACAGCGAGCGGCTTTTCGACCATCACGTGAATGCCACGCGGAGCGGCAGCCTGAACGACGGCGAGATGCTCGAAGATCGATCCGAAGGCCGCGACCGCCTCCGGCTTCACCGCATCCAGCATCGTCACGAGGTCGGTGAAGAACAGGCCCGAGTTGATGTTGAACTCACCGGCATAGCGAGACGCCAGCGCCCGATCGGGCTCATAGATGCCGACGATGGCGATGGCGTCGCGATCGGAAGGCCTGAACACGCCTCGCACGTGATCGTGCGTCAGCCCGGCAATAGCGAGCCGCAGGGGCTTTGTCTCTTGCGAGCCGGCGACACCGCCACCCCACAGAATTGAGAAGAGGGCAGCCAAGACAGTCCAATGCGCCCAGCTCGACCGACTCATCGTGTTCTCCTGAAGCGTGGCGTGCCGCGGAGGCACTGCCTCGTCACGGAATGGCTCGCACGACTCCGCCATCCACGCTGAGCGCAGCGCCGGTCGTGGCCGATGCCGGCTCGCTGCAGACGTAAGCAATCATTGCGGCCACCTCGTCGGGCGTCGCAAACCGCTGGATGATAGACGAGGGACGCGCCGTCTGGAAGAATTCACGCTCCACGGTTTCGACGTTCACGCCGCGCGAGGCGGCCAGCTCCGCGACGAAGCCGCCCACGCCTTCCGACGACGTGGGACCGGGGAGCACGCTGTTCACGGTGACGCCCGTACCGGCCAGCGTTTCCGCGAGCCCGCGTGCGACGGCGAGCTGCGCCGTCTTGGTCATGCCGTAGTGAATCATTTCGGTCGGAATCTGCACCGCCGACTCGCTCGAGACGAAGACGATGCGCCCCCAGTTGCGGCCGCGCATTCCCGCGACGTAGTGGCGGGCCAGACGGATGCCGCTCAAGACATTGGTCTCGAAGAAGCGCAGCCAATCCGCGTCCGGGATGGTCTCGAACGGCTTCGGCTCGAAGATGCCCATGTTGTTGACGAGGATGTCGAGATCGGGCCGCGCTTCGGTCATCGCGGTGCAGCCCTGCGCCGTTCCCAGGTCCGCGGCGACACCATCGACGACCACTCCAGGCCGCTCGCGTTTCAGCCGCTCGACAGACTCGCGTACACGCCGTTCGGTCCGCCCGTTGAGCGTGACTGTCGCGCCTTCCGCGGCGAGAAGGCGCGCCACGGCGTAGCCAATTCCCGCCGTCGAGCCCGTAACAAGCGTCCGCTTCCCCTTCAGTCCGAGATCCATGAGTTCGAGCTACTCTCCCGGCCGCTTCATCATCTCGTCGAGCAGCCGTTCGTTTTCGCGCCACTCGCTCTTCACCTTGACGTGAAGGTCGAGGAACACGCGCGCGTCGAAAAATCGTTCCAGCTCCAGGCGCGCCGCCGTGCCGATCGTGCGGATCATCTCGCCCGCGCGGCCGATGATGATCGGCTTCTGCGACTCGCGCTCGACAAGTATCGAGCAATAGAGGCGCAACAGACCGGCCTCGTCGGGCTCCTCGAACTGGTCCACCACCACCGCCGTCGTGAACGGCAGCTCCGCCCGAGTGTGATGCAACACCTGTTCGCGCACCATTTCCGCCGCAAAGAACCGCTCGGGCTGGTCGGTCAGATAGTCGTCGGGATAGAGCGGCGGTCCTTCTGGAAGCTCCTGGAGCACGGCCCGCTCCAGCGCCTCGACGCCGTCGCCGGTCGTTGCCGACACGGGTACGATCGCCACAAACTCGCGGTGCTTACTCGCCTCATCCATGATGGGCAGCAGCTTTCGCTTGGCGACCAGATCGATCTTGTTCAGGATGAGAATGACCGGCGCGTCGAGCGGCTTGATCAACTCGAACAGGTGACGCTGCCCGCCGCCCGGCTTCTGTGTGACATCGAGGACAACGCCCACGACGTCGACGCCGCGCATCGCGTCGAGCGCCGTATCCACCATGCGCACATTCATACGATGAACAGGCCGGTGGATGCCGGGGGTGTCGAGGAATACCACCTGGGCGTCGGGATAATTTCTGACGCCGAGAATCCGGTTCCGCGTCGTCTGCGGCTTGTCGGAAACGATGGCGAGCTTGGTGCCCACCAGGCGATTGAGGAGCGTCGACTTTCCCGCGTTCGGCAGACCGACCAGCGAGACGAACCCGGCTTTCACGCCCGTTCCTCGGCCGACGACGCGGGAAGCGATCCGGCCAGCTGACGTCGAACGCGCACACGCGTCACGCGGCGGCGCTCGGCTTCCAGCACGTCGATATGGACGCCGTCGACGTCGAACTGCTCCCCGACACCAGGTACGCGGCCGAGCTGCGCCAGCAGGAAGCCCCCAATCGTCCCGAAGCCTTCGCGCGGAATCGACACGCCCAACCGATCGTTCAGCTCCTCGATCGGCACATTGCCGCTGAAGATGAAGACGCCTTCGGCTTCCTGCTGTATGGGCTCGAGCTCGACGTCATACTCGTCGCGGATCTCGCCGACGATCTCTTCGAGGAGATCCTCGATGGTCACCAGTCCCGCCGTGCCGCCGTATTCGTCGACGACGACCGCCGACTGCACCTGCTGCCGCTGAAACTCCTTCAGCAGCTCGGAGACACGCTTGGTCTCAGGCACGTAGTAGGCCGGCCGCAGCAGCTGGGCCACGACGCGTTCGGTGGACGAGAGGTCCGGCAGCCGAATCAGATCTTTCACATAAATGAAGCCGACAATCTGATCGAGCGATTCTCGGTAGGCGGGAACTCTGCGAGTACTGCTGCTCGGCGAAGACCTGCTTCACCTGCGCGAGCGTCGCATCCGCCGAAATCGCCACGATGTCTGGCCGCGGCGTCATGACCTCGCGGACCAGCGTGTCGCCGAACTCCACGATCGATTCGATGAGCCGGCGCTCCTCCCGCTCGATCAGGCCTTCCTGCTCACCCGCCTCCAGATACGCGTGCGCGGCTTCGCCGTTCTCTTCATCCTGGGCCGCTCCGCCATCCGACGGGGTTGCGGTCTGCCGCTCTCGTCGAAGCGTGGAAATGATGCCGACGAGGCTGCGTGTGATGACCTGCAGGAAAAATTCGACGACGTGGAACGAGGGGAGGAGCGCGATCAGCACTCGCTCCGGATCGTGCCGAGCGATGAGGAGCGGCAGCAGGTGCTCGAAGACGAGGACGAATCCCGCCATCGACAGCAGCAGCACGAGCGGATCCTTGTAATCGTCCACGCCCGTCCACGTGGCACACACGATGGCCGTGATCGTGACGATGAGCCCCATCAGGAGGCGGAGGGGCACGAACAGCAGCACTGGATCGTCGAGGTACGGGCCGAGCCCGGCGGCGCGCCCGTCACGCTCGACGGTCAGGCGGAGCGACAGGCGCATCAGCGCGCTGAATGCGGCCTCGATCGTGCCGACATAGATTGCGGCAAGCGCGAGGAGCACGAACAGGAGCACACTCATCGTGGGCCGCCTCGCTCGATGAGGCCGCGCGCCAGACCGCCTTTCCGCCTGAGCCTCGCCTCCGTCCGCGCCATGGTCCCGCGGTCGGTCTCGTGATCGTAGCCGAGCAGATGAAGCAATCCGTGCAGCGCGAGCACCCGCCACTCGGTTCTCTCGGCGTGTCCCGCCCGCTGCGCCTGACGCTTCGCAACGCCTCGGGCGATGACGATGTCTCCGAGGAACGTGCGGGCAGGAGATCCGAGGCGAGTCCGCGACCCGGGCGTCGCCCGGACCGACGACGGGGCCTGGCTGGGGAACGACAGCACATCGGTCGCGCGGTCCTTGCCTCGATAATTGCGGTTCAGCGCACGAACACGCGCGTCAGAGATGACGGCGACGGTCACCGACGTCGGCGAGCTGACGGGCGCGACCCGCGCCAGCCAAACCGCCAGACCGGGAGCGCGCACGGGCCGACCCTGCGCATCGACGATCGAAACAGACAGCGGCACACTCGAAACAGACAGCGGCACACGTCGATCTCTGGGATCCATCAGTGCTCTAGATCGGGCGATTGACGTTGCCCGACTGCCACGCTTCGTACGCCTTGACGATCTGCTGCACGAGCTTGTGGCGCACGACATCGCGGTCGTCAAAGAGCACGAACGCGATGCCGTCGACCTGCGACACGATCTTCATCGCTTCGACCAGGCCCGAGGCGCGGCCGATCGGCAAATCGATCTGCGTGACGTCGCCGGTGACCACGGCCTTCGAGCCGATCCCGAGCCGCGTGAGGAACATCTTCATCTGCTCGGAGGTCGTGTTCTGCGCCTCGTCCAGGATGACGAACGCGTCGTTCAGCGTGCGCCCGCGCATGAACGCCAGCGGCGCGATTTCGACCGTGCCCCGCTCCAGCAGCCGCTCGACGCGATCGGTCTCGAGCATGTCGTAGAGCGCGTCGTACAGCGGCCGCAGGTAGGGGTTCACCTTCTCCTGCAGATCGCCCGGCAGGAAACCAAGCTTCTCCCCCGCTTCCACGGCGGGCCTCGCGAGGACGATGCGGCTCACCTTCTTCTGCAGCAGGAAGGAGATGGCTTGTGCCATCGCCAGATAGGTCTTGCCGGTGCCCGCCGGCCCGATGCCGAAGACGATGTCGTGCTGATCGATCGCGTCGAGGTATCGCCGCTGATTGACGCTCTTGGGCGCGACCTGCCGCTTGCCCGCGGCGCGCGCGGGTCCGCGGACGAAGTAGTCCTTCAAGACGACATCCGCATCCTCGGACACGAGCTGCGCGGCGGTCTTCACGTCGCCATTGGACACGCGATACCCGTCGCGCAGCAGCGAGGCGAGCTCGGTCACGGTGCGCTCGACGCGCGCTTCGTCGTCCGGGGCGCCCTCGACGATGAGGTCGTGCCCCTGCGTGCGGATGCGCACGCCGAAGGTCGATTCGAGTTGGCGGAGATTTTCGTCGTAGGACCCGAAGAGGGTCTCGATCCCGTCTTCAGGGACTGCAATTCGGCGCATCGGCCGGCGGGGAGCCGCCACTAACTCCTTGTGTTACCGAGGGTTAGCCACAGATCTTAACATACGGCCGACCTGCGGTCAATTTCACCCACGCCACGGGTGGACGGCCACTGACAGGCTCCTACGGTCAGCCACGGATTCAAATCCGCCGCGGACACACACGGACGGACGCGGATCAAGATTTTTCCCTTGTACTTCGAGTACTTCACCTTATCCGTGAACTTCCGTGTGAATCCGTGGCTGCACTTCCGTGTGAATCCGTGGCGGATGGTAATCGCTGTCCTTCCGTGGCCTAGTCCGTGGCTGGTGCCCTACTTCTCCGCGGCCGGCTTCGCGACGACGCGCAGCCTGAGCTCGTCGAGCTGTCGCTGTGGCACCGGAGAGGGGGCGCCGGACATGAGATCAACCGCGGCCGCCGTCTTCGGGAACGCGATGACTTCGCGGATCGAGCTCTCGCCGGCGAGAATCGCAATGGTGCGATCGAGGCCCAACGCGATCCCGCCATGCGGTGGGGTACCGTATTGCAGCGCGTCGACAAAGAACCCGAAGCGCAGGCGAGCCTCTTCGTCGCTGATGTTGAGCAGCTGGAAAATCCGGCTCTGAAGCTGGGCATCGTGGATTCGGATGCTCCCGCCGCCGATCTCGCTGCCATTGAGCACGAGGTCGTAGGCCTTCGCGCGCGCCTTCGAGGGATCGGTGGCGAGCATCGCCTGATCCTCGTCGACCGGCGCTGTGAACGGGTGGTGCATTGGCACCCACCGCTTGTCCTCGGCGTCCCAGTCGAGCAGCGGAAAATCGACGACCCACACGAACTCGAACGTGTTCGCGGGAATCAGATTTTCCTTCTTCGCCAGCGACAGCCTGAACGCCCCCAGCAGCTTCGACGCCTCGTCGGGCTTCCCGCCGGCGAGCAGGATCAGATCCTGATCTCCGGCGCCTGCGATCTCCATGGACTTGAGGAGCGTGGCTTCGCCGGCCGCCTTCACGTTGGTGTTGACGCCGCCTTCGACTTTGCGCGCCCAGAGGATGCCCACGGCGCCGAGCTGCTTGGCCTGTTCGACCAGCGCGTCGAGCTCCGATCGCGAGTATCGCGCCGCGCCGGGTACGACGAGCGCCCGCACCGCGCCGCCTTTCGCCACGATGTCGCGAAACGCGTTGAACGGCGCCTCCGCCCAGACTGGCGAGACGTCGACGATCTCCATCGCAAATCGGAGATCGGGCTTGTCCGAGCCGTATCTGGCCAGGGCTTCCGCGTACGGCAATCGCCGGAAGGGGGTCGGCACAGACGCGCCGATCTCCTTGAAGATCTCGACGATGAGCGGCTCGATCAACCCGAAGACGAGATCGACGTGAGCGAACGAGATCTCGACGTCCACCTGCGTGAATTCGGGTTGCCGGTCGGCGCGGAGGTCTTCATCGCGGAAGCACTTGACGATCTGGAAATACCGGTCCATGCCCGCCACCATCAGGATCTGCTTGAAGATCTGTGGTGATTGTGGCAGCGCGAAGAATTCGCCCGGATGGACGCGGCTCGGCACCAGGTAGTCCCGTGCGCCCTCCGGCGTCGACTTCGTGAGAATTGGCGTCTCGATTTCCCAGAAGCCCTCTGCGTCGAAATACTTCCGGATAGCGAGGGCCACGCGATGACGGAGCCCGATGTTGTACTGCAGGCGCGGCCGGCGCAAATCGAGATACCGGTAGCGCAGGCGCACGTCCTCGCTGACCGGCGTGTCGTCGGCGATGGGAAACTGCGGCGTCTTGGCCTCGTTCAACAGCCGAATCTCGGAGGCGACGACCTCCACCTCTCCGGTTTCGAGCTTTGGATTCACCGTGTCGGCGTCTCGCCGGCGAACGACGCCGAGCACTGCGACCACGTACTCGGATCTGAGTTTCTTGGCCGTTGCCATCACGGGACTGTCGTTCGGCACCATCACCTGCGTGAGGCCGTGACGGTCGCGCATGTCGAGGAACAGCAGTCCGCCGAGATCACGAACGCGGTGGATCCAGCCGAGGAGCGTGGCGGGGCTGCCGACGTCGGACGAGCGCAGCGCGCCGCAGGTATGAGTTCGAGACAGCGTACCCAGAAGGTCTGACATAGTTGCCAACGACTGACGAACAACGAATGACGAGCGACGACCGACGAACGATGAATGTAGGGGCGCACTGCCCTTCGACCCTTCGAGAGCCTCAGGGTCGTCTCGAGCCGAGTCGAGAGACGACGAGCTCAGGGCGCCCCGAACCTGTCGAGGGGTGCGTGCGCCCGCGACGAGCTACGAACGGGGTGGCGCCCGGTGGGCCACCAGCCACGCGGCCACGTCGGCCCGCGACACCAACGCCTGGTCGCCGGTCGACAGCTCTTTCACGGTCACCTCGCCGCGCGCGCGTTCGTCGTCCCCTTCGATGGTGACGAAACGTGCGCCGCGGTTGGAAGCGTACTTCATTTGCTTCCCGAGCTTGTCGGGCTCGGGGTACACCTCGACGCGGACGCCCGCGTCGCGCAGGTCGCGCGCGAGCGCGAGCGTGTCGCCGATGCGCTCCGCGCTCCAAAGCGTGGCCAGCACGTCGGCGCCCGATACGACGGCCTCCTCAGGAAACATCCCCCGCTCGCCCATGACGACGAGAATGCGTTCCAGCCCGAGCGAAAAACCGCAGGCCGGCACCTTCTCGCCGAGGAACATGCCGATCAGCTCATCGTAGCGCCCGCCGCCGCCGAGGCTACCAGCGAGATCCGGGACTGCGACCTCGAAAATCGCACCGGTATAGTACGAGAGGCCGCGAGCGAGACCCGGATCGACTCGAAGACGCGGGGCGGCGCTGGTGCCCGACGCCAGGCCTATCACGTCACGCACAGTCGCCAGGCCCTGCATGCCGGTTGGATGCTCGCCAACGAGCGCGCTGAGACGGTCGACGATCTGCTCGTTGGTCGACGCGGCGGGATACGAGAACGCCTCCAGGACCTGACGCGCGACATCGCCGGACACTCCGCGAGCGGCCAGCTCCGCGATCACCCCGTCGGCGCCGATCTTATCCAGCTTGTCGATGGCCACGAGCGCCGAGTCGTGCGCCTCAGTCGCAACGCCCGCCACGTCGAGCAGCCCCCGCAGCACCTCGCGATGATTGAGACGAAGCGTGAAGTCGCCGAAACCGAGCCGGACCAGCACGTCGCTGATCGCCGCGCACAGCTCCACCTCGATGACCGGCGATGTGGACCCGATGGCGTCGACGTCGCACTGGTAGAACTCGCGGAACCGTCCACGTGCAGGACGGTCTGCCCGCCAGACGGGTTGAATCTGGTAGCGCTTGAAGTACCGCGGCAGCTTCCCCCGATATTCGGCGACCACCCGCGCCAGCGGCACCGTCAGATCGTACCGCAGCGCGAGATCGGCCTCGCCCGTGTGCTCGTGCTCGCCGCGCTTCAGGATCTTGAAAATGAGCTTGTTGCCCTCCTCTCCGTACTTGCCGAGAAGTGTCTCGATGTTCTCGACGGCGGGCGTTTCGAGCGGCTCGAAGCCGTACCGCTGATAGACGTCCTCGATGACCGAGATGACGTACGTGCGCCGCCGGACCTCGTCCGGCAGAAAGTCGCGCATGCCGCGCGCCGGCTTTGTGGATTCTGACATTGCGGGAATTCGCGAGTCTCGACTCGCGGGGCTAAAGCCCCGCCTCCACAGGTGTTACGTGGCGGCGCGGCTTTAGCCGAGCGGACACGGCGGATACGACACAAGACTCTCTGTGGCGGCGGGGCTTCCGCCTTCGCAACGCTTCGGCGGACTCGCCGTAGCCTTCGGCGGAGGCGGTTAGCCCCGCGGATACGCCCGTCACAAGTACCTCCAGACGGTACTCCACGTAGTTGGCGGCCGACTGCTTGATGAACGCGATCTCGGCGGCCGTCAACAAGCGGCGCACCTTCCCTGGGCTGCCCATCACGAGTGACCCGGGCGGCACGATCATCCGTTCCGGTACCAGCGTGCCCGCGGCGACGATGGAGTCTTTGCCGACGATCGACCCGTTCAACAGGATCGCGCCCATGCCGATCAGGCAGCAATGGCCGACCGTCGCCCCGTGGATCACCGCCCCGTGCCCCACGGTGACCTCGTCGCCGATGATTGTGGGATGCGACGGATCGCGCATCACGTGGACGATGGTGCCGTCCTGGATGTTGGTGCGCGATCCGATGCGGATGTGGTTCACGTCGCCGCGTACGACCGCGTTCATCCAGACGCTGCTCTCCTCGCCGATGACCACGTCGCCAATCACCTGTGCACTGACGTCGATGAACGCCGTCGACGCGATGGCCGGCTCCGTGGAACGAAAGGCGCGGATCATTGCTGGCAGCGTCGCGGGGCTCAAATCTTCGGCAGCGTCACCCCGCGCTGCGCCTGGTACTTGCCCTTCTTGTCCTTGTACGACACCTCGCAGACCTCGTCGCTCTGGAAGAAGAGCACCTGGGCGATGCCTTCGTTCGAGTAGATCCGCGCCGGCAGCGGCGTGGTGTTCGAGATCTCGATGGTCACGTGCCCTTCCCATTCGGGCTCGAACGGCGTCACGTTGACGATGATCCCGCATCGGGCGTAGGTCGACTTGCCGAGGCACACCGTGAGGACGTCCCGCGGCACGCGGAAATACTCGATCGTCCGCGCCAGCGCGAAGGAGTTCGGCGGGATGATGCATTCGTCGGCTTTGATGTCGACGAACGAGCGCGGATCGAACTTCTTCGGATCGATCACCGTGCTGTAAACGTTGGTGAAGACCTTGAACTCGTCTGCCACCCGGATGTCATAGCCGTACGACGACAGCCCATACGAGACGACGTTGTCTCTCATCTGGCTGTCCACGAACGGCTCAATCATGCCGTGCTCGAGGGCCATGCGCCTGATCCAGCGGTCCGCCTTGATTGCCATTCGGGGGGTCTCTTGTCTCCCTGCGCCCCGGCCTATCGGCGGAGCCACTGCAACAGCAGCGTGAGCAGGATGCTGACGAGTATCGAGGTGGCCAGCGGAAAGTAAAAGGTGAACGAGCCGCGGCGGACCGTGAAATCGCCCGGCAATCGGCCGAGCGGCACGCCCGCCATGATGACGAGCCCGACCGCCACGATCACCAGGCCGACAATGACGAGGCCGCGTCCCATCCGGCGGTCACCGCAGCTCCATGCCGCGAAAGAAATACCCCAGCTCGAACTGCGCGGTCGCGGGCGCGTCGGAGCCGTGCGTGGCGTTGAACTCGATGGACGTGCCGAAATCCTTGCGGAGGCTGCCGGCTTCGGCCTTCGCCGGGTCGGTCGCGCCCATCAGCGTCCGCCACTTGCGAATCGCATCCGGCGCTTCGAGCGCCATCACGATGGACGGTCCCGAGGACATGAAATCCGTGAGCGATGCGAAAAACGGGCGCGCCCGGTGCACGGCGTAGAAGCCTTCGGCCTCGTCTTTCGTGAGGTGCTGCAGCCGGAGCGCCGCGAGGCGGAATCCAGCTTCCTCGACGCGCTGCAAAATCCGGCCGGCGTGCCCGGCTTTCACGGCGTCGGGCTTGATGATGGCGAATGTGCGCTCCATAAGAGATGGAATTATATCGGAACCAGTCGATGACGCGCTTTTCAGGGCCTTCCGCGTCAGCGACTTCCGGCAGTTGATCGGGTCAACGACTTCGGCAGTTGATCCGGTTCGCCGGGTTGATCAGGTTTGCCGGATTGGCGGCGTTGCGGGACCCGAGCAACCTGACAAACCTGACGAGCCCCGCCACCCTCGAAAGCTTCGCCCGTCCGCGGGGCTGACCGCCTCCGCCGAAGGCTACGGCGAGTCCGCCGAAGCGCCGCGAAGGCGGAAGCCCCGCCGCCACACCTGATGAGGGTGTCTGCTAGCGCTGTTTGTCCATGAGCTCGTCGAGTACGGACTTCGGCGGGCGCGTGCGCTCGATCGGAAGCATCGCCAGCGGCTCGTCGACGAGATTGAGCACGGAGCAGAAGTCCCGCTTCGACGGATCGACGTAGAGGAGGCCCGTGGCGTATTCGCCGCGTTCGGCGGTCTCATGGAGGACCTGCACCGCCGCGCTCCTGTTGGTGGGATCGTAGTCGCGATCGAGCTTCCGCAAGACGATGCGCGACCCGTCGTGCAGCGCCACTTCACGCGTCGTGCCTTCCTCGTGCTCGATGGCGATGTCTTCGAAAAACGGCACGAAGCTCACATCGGAGAGCGGCTCCTCGTGATCTTTGACGTAGCTGTAGCTTTTGGTCGATCCCTCGTGATCGTTGAACGTCACGCACGGTGAGAGCACGTCGAGCATCGCCGTGCCGCGGTGTGAGAGCGCACCCTTCAGCAGCGCCGACAACTGCCGCTTGTCGCCCGAGAACGACCGAGCGACGAACGTCGCCCCGAGCTCGATCGCCATCACGCACGTGTCGATGGGCGGCAAGTCGTTCACGACGCCGTTTTTGAGCGTGGACCCGAGGTCGGCGGTCGGCGAAAACTGGCCCTTCGTCAGGCCGTAGCAGCCGTTGTCCTCGATGATGTAGACGAGCGGCAGATTGCGGCGCATCAAGTGCACGAACTGGCCGATGCCAATCGCGCCCGTGTCGCCGTCGCCGCTCACGCCGATGGCCAGCATCGTCTGGTTCCCGAGCAGCGCTCCCGTGGCCACCGACGGCATCCGCCCGTGCACCGAGTTGAAGCCGTGCGATTGGCTGAGGAAGTAGGCCGGGCTCTTGCTCGAGCAGCCGATGCCGGAGAGCTTCATCACGCGCTTGGCGTCGATGCCGAGGTCGAAGCACGCCTCGATGATGCGCTCCGAGATCGCGTTGTGCCCGCAGCCGGCACAGAGCGTGGTCTTGCTGCCGCGATACTGCGACACCTCGAGCCCGATGCGGTTGAGTTTCTTCCCGGAAGGCGGCGCCGACCCGGTTGACGTGGTCATGTCTCTATCCTGTCATCGCAGGCCACACGACCCGCTCTACCTGTAGCCCGTGGCCCGTAGCCCGTCCCTATTCCCCGCCGACGCCCGCTGCGCGCGGCCCGCCGGGCGCTTCCGACGCCGCGTGCGCGAGGGCCAGCCCCTCTTGCGCGAGCACGTCGTCTGTCACGCTCCGCGCGTCGATGGGGAGCCCGTTGAAGTGGAGCACGCTCCGCAGCTTGGCAATACGCGCCGCGTCGAGCTCCATCCGCATCAGCGCGGCCATCTGGGCGTCGCGATTCTGCTCGACGATGTAGACGCGATCGTGACTGTCGATGAAATCCGTGAGCTCGGTCGTGAACGGATACGCCTTCAGCCGCAGATACGACGTCTTCAGGTCGGCCTCGTGGCGAAGCTGGTCGCGGCTCTCGACAATCGCCCAATGGCTCGTGCCAAAGGCGATGAGGCCGACGCTGGCCCCGGGTGTGAGATCGATCTCGGGCGTTGGCACCAGCGATCGCGCGGTCTGGAACTTCCGCGACAGGCGCTCGAGGTTGTGCTGGTAATCGTCGGCGCGTTCGCTGTACTGCCCCTTGTCGTTGTGGCCGGAACCGCGCGCGAAGTACGCCGGCATGTTCGTGCCGGGCAGCGTCCGCCACGGGATGCCATCGCCGTCCACATCCTTGTAGCGCCCCCACTCGCCCATCCGTGCCAGCTCGGTCTCGTTCAGCACCTTGCCGCGATCGACGGGAGCGTCGGGATATTGGAATGGATCCGCCATCCACATGTTCATGCCCAGATCGAGATCCGACATGACGAAGACCGGCGTCTGCAACCGCTCCGACAGATCGAAGGCGGCAATCGCGAGCTCGTAGCACTCGGCCACGGACGAAGGCAGGAGCAGCGGATGACGCGTGTCTCCGTGCGACAGCAGGGCCGTCGAGAGGATGTCGCCCTGGGCCGTCCGCGTGGGCAGTCCCGTGGAGGGGCCCACGCGCTGGATGTCGAAAATCACCGCTGGAATCTCGGCGTAGTAGCCGAGGCCGGTGAACTCACCCATCAGCGAAATGCCGGGACCGGACGTGGACGTCATCGCGCGCGCGCCCGACCACGCCGCACCAATCACCATGCCGAGCGCCGCGATCTCGTCTTCGGCCTGCACGATTGCGAAGGTTGCTTTTCCCGTCTCTTGGTCGATGCGGTATTTCCGCATCAGCTCGATCAGGTTCTCGCACAGCGACGACGAGGGCGTAATCGGGTACCACGCCACCACGGTCACGCCAGCCATCAGGCAGCCGATGGCGGCCGCGGCATTGCCCTCGATCAGGATCTTGCCGTCGGTCGCGTGCATCCGCTCGGCCACGAACGGATCGTCTTTCTGGAATGTCGTCTGCGCGTAGTCGAATCCGGCCTTGAGCGCGGCCGTATTCAGCGCCAGTGCCTTCTGCTTCTTCCCCAGCTGCTTGGCGAGCGCCTTCTCCATCTCGGCGAGCTCGATCGCGAGCAGGAACGAGAGCGCACCGTCGTAGATCATGTTGCGCACGAGGCGTCGGAGCTTCGCGTCGGGACAGACGGCCGCGACGAGCTTGTCGAACGGGATCGGGTAGAAAGTCAGGTCAGAGCGCAGGTCCGCGAGCTTCAGCGGCTCGTCGTACAAGACGGCGGCGCCGCTTTCGAGCGTCAGAACGTCTTCCCGCGCGGTTTCGGGGTTCAGCGCGACGAGAAAGTCGATCTCCTTCTTCCGGCCGATATACCCGTGCCGGTTGGCCCGGATGGTGTACCAGGTCGGCAACCCGGCGATGTTGGACGGAAACAGGTTCTTCCCCGAGACGGGGATGCCCATCTGAAACAGCGACCGGATGAGGATCAGGTTGGCAGTCTGGCTGCCCGACCCGTTAACGGTGGCGACTTGAATACTGAAATCGTTGACGACGCGACTGATCGGTCGAGAATTCGACGACTGGACGGCTGGATCGGTACTGGCCATGAAGTGTCCCACGGACCGCGCGGGCGGGCGTTACCTCTCAGAAGGCCACCTCGCGCCTAACTTGTTGAGTATAACAGGGCCCGCTGACCTTACGGCCGCGGGTGGGGCGAGCGTGAGCGAGCCGGCCCTACTTGAGTCTCTTCTTGAGCTCCGCGCCCATGTCGGCCGGACTCTTGACGACCGAGACGCCCGCGGCGGCAAGCGCGTCCATCTTCTCGGCGGCGGTGCCCTGGCCGCCCGCGATGATCGCGCCCGCATGGCCCATCCGGCGACCGGGCGGCGCGGTCTGCCCGGCGATGAAGCCGACCACAGGCTTCCGGAAGTGCGACTTGATCCAGGCCGCCGCTTCCTGCTCGGCGCTGCCGCCAATCTCCCCGATCATGATGACCGCGTGGGTGTCGGTATCCTGTGCGAAGAGCTGCAGCACGTCGATGAAGGAAGTCCCGATGAATGGATCGCCGCCGATGCCGACGCACGTCGACTGCCCAAGGCCGAGGCCCGTGAGCTGGTGGATCGCCTCGTAGGTGAGCGTGCCGCTCTTCGAGACGATGCCGACCCGGCCTTCGCTGCAGATGTGACCGGGGATGATGCCGGCCTTGCTCTTGCCGGGCGAGATCACGCCCGGGCAGTTCGGGCCGATGAGACGTGTGGGCTTGTCCTTGAGGAACGTCAGCGCGCGCATCATGTCGAGCGTGGGGATGCCCTCCGTGATGCAGACGACCAGCGGCACGCCTGCATCGGCGGCCTCCATGATCGCGTCGGCGGCGGAGGCGGGCGGCACGAAGATGACGGACGCGTTTGCGCCGGTCGCCTTCACCGCCTCCTGGCACGTGTTGAATACCGGCCAGCCCTCGTGCATCGTCCCGCCCTTGCCGGGCGTGATGCCACCGACCACCGTCGTGCCGTAGGCCGCGGCCTGCTTGGCGTGAAACGTCCCCTCGCGGCCGGTGAGGCCCTGGACGAGCAGGCGTGTGGATTTGTCGAGAAGGATGGCCATTGATGTTTAGCTTTTCGATCATGGGCAACGCCACGGGGGCGCATGCCATGCGCCCCTACGACTTGCCTTGCGCGAGCGCCACGACTTTCGTGGCCGCGTCGCCCATGCCGTCGGCGGCGGCGAAGTTCAGGCCGCTGTCGTGCAGCATGCGCTTGCCTTCCTCGACGTTGGTCCCTTCCATGCGAACCACGATGGGCACCTTCACGTCGAGCTCCTTGACGGCCGCGATCACGCCCGATGCGAGGACGTCGCAGCGCAGAATCCCGCCGAAGATGTTGATGAGGACGGCCTTGACGTTCCTGTCGGCCATCAGAATCTTGAAGGCGTTGCGGATCTGTTCAGCGTTGGCGCCGCCACCGACATCGAGGAAGTTTGCCGGTTCTCCACCGGCGAGCTTGATGATGTCCATCGTCGCCATGGCCAGGCCGGCGCCGTTCACCATGCACCCGATCGACCCCTCCAGCCGGATGTAGTTGAGTGAGAACTTCGAGGCCTCAATCTCGAGCGGATCTTCCTCGGCAAGGTCGCGGAATTCTCGGATGTCGGCGTGACGATAGAGCGCGTTGTCGTCGAACGTCATCTTCGCGTCGAGGGCTAGGAGATCGCCCGCTGCCGTAACGATGAGCGGGTTGATCTCGATGAGCGACGCGTCGGCGGCCACGAACGTTTCGTAGAGCGCCATCATCAGCTTGGTCATCTTGTTGGCCTGCAGGCCGTCGAGGCCCACGGCGAAGGCCAGCTTGCGTGCCTGAAACGGCACGAGGCCGGTGCCCGGCTGGACGTATTCCTTGTAGATGGCGTCGGGCGTCTTGGCCGCGACCTCCTCGATGTCGACGCCGCCCGCCGCCGACGCCATCATCACGGGGCTTCCCGCGGCGCGGTCGAGGACGAGGCCGAGATAGAGCTCCCGCTGAATCGCGAGCCCTTCTTCGACCAGCACGCGCGAGACCGCACGACCCTCCGGCCCGGTCTGGTGCGTCTTGAGCGTCATGCCAATCATGTCGCGCCCGATGCGCTCGGCCTCATCCGCGTTCTTCGCGAGCTTGACGCCGCCGCCCTTGCCGCGCCCGCCGGCATGGATCTGCGCCTTGACGACAACCATCCCGCCGCCAAGCCGTTTGGCGATCTCGCCTGCCTCTGCGGCCGTGAACGCCACCTCTCCTTTCGGCACGGGGACCCCGTGACGCCCGAGAATGGCCTTGGCCTGATATTCGTGAATTTTCACTAGGGTGTTCCGGAAGCAGAATCAGAAATGTGCCGACCGGCGATGGTATCGGTCGATGCGCGGAGCGGTCAAGCGGCGCCGCGAACCATGGTAGCGGGCGCTAGTCGATCCGCTCGCTCATGTAGTCGAGCACCGCGCGGTCCAGGCCGCCGGGCACCCTGAACTTGTAATTCTTGTCCAGGCCCAGACCCTTCACCGTGTCCCGCGTCCGTAGCACGAGCTCATTCGGCTTCTTGGACTCGGCGGCCTTCAGCTCCGTCAGCTTCCAGTCGCGGTCGTCAGCCGGCCGATCGCTGGATCGGTAGGAGAACAGCCACCTGTCCACGATCAACTCGCCCTTGCAGCTGCCGGTGTTGTGCAGATGTTCGACGGCAATGTGAATGGGCACGCGGTCGGCCGGGCTCTGCGCCCTCGCCGGCCCGACGACCGCAATGACAAGGAGCGCCGCCAGAACGATGCGTGTGGTTCGTCTCATGTCGGCTCCTGAAGCGTCTCCGGACGATATCACACGGTCGCTTGACAGATTGGGTACGCGGTCCACTTCGCGGCGCACCCCGGAGCGCGCGGTGCTCGCGACGACGAACAAGATTTGGGCGCGGTTCGCCGGACTGAGAATCATCAGCCCAAATCGAGACGACCTGATGGCGCCGCCGTTGTCGATCGTGTCGGGTAAGCGGACGGTCGGTCACGGGCAGGACGACTCGGTCCACAACAGCTCGCCCCATTGGGGCATCAATCCATGATCCAGATGCCGCCGGTCGGGCGCTTCGTCGAGACTGCCAATCGTCGCCCGGCAACGCTGAGTTCGACCTCACCGAGTTCGTTCGCTCCGGCAATGACTTCATCCGGACCGAGATAATTCGTGATCTGAAAGGCGGGACCGGCGGCTTTTCCGCGCGCGGAGTCGAAGGGAATGCCCCAGACGTTGAACAGCCCCTGATGCAGTGCCAGGACGTAGATTAAACGACTATCCGCCGACCATCGCGGTTTTGTCGTACCAGCCGGTCGTTTCCGTCAGCGCCGTCGGAGCGCCGCCGGTCGCCGGAATTACATAGATAGCCGAGTCAGTGTTTCCCGTCGGGAGCCCGTTGTAGCAAATCCAACGGCCATCAGGAGACTCTTGTGCCTGCCACATCGTGGCACCCGTGGACGAGATCAGCACCTGCGCGGCACGTTCAGCGGAGGGGGCCGCTGACAAGGGCAGGCGCACGAGGGCGGACTTCTCCGCGAGGTAACGTGTTCCCTCGAGTCCGGCACCGTCTCGGAGGAGCGCAGAAACTGAAATTCATCCCGACCCCCTGATAGAATCCGACTGATGTCTTGCCATCGAGGCGTCAGACATCAATCCACCTCATGTCAGCGCGCCGCTCGTTCTTCTCGTCATCTGTCGGCTCGAAATACCTGATCGCGCTGTCAGGCCTCTCGCTCGTCGGCTTTCTCATCCTTCACCTGGCCGGTAACCTCCTCGTCTACGTGTCGCCCGACACCTTCAACGAGTACAGCGACAAGCTGATACGTAATCCGCTGCTGATTCCGGCGGAGCTCGGCCTGCTCGCGCTGTTTCTGCTGCACGTGTTCAAGACGCTGAAGCTCTGGCTCGGCTCGCGCGACGCACGGCCGATCGGGTACGCGCGGAAGAAGTGGGCCGGCCACACCAGCCGCAAGAGTGTGGCGTCGACGACGATGATCCTGTCGGGGTCGTTTCTGTTCGTGTTCGTGCTGCTGCACCTGGTGACGTTCAAGTACGGCGCCCACTACGCGTCGGCCACGCATCCCGACACGCGCGATCTCTATCGACTGGTCGTCGAGGTCTTCCGCAAGCCCGGCTACGTCGTGTTCTATGTCGTCGCGATGGCCATCATCGGGTTTCATCTCTGGCACGGCGTCTCGAGCGCGTTTCAGTCGCTCGGCGTGGCGCGGCCGGGGCTGGCGTCAACAATCCGCGCCGCCGGATGGACGCTTGCGATCCTCATCGCCGCCGGCTTTCTGAGCATCCCGCTGTGGATCTACTTCGTCGCCGGAGGGCGGTCGTGACGCTCGACGCAAAGGCGCCGTCGGGGGCACTGGCCGACAAGTGGGATCGCCACAAGTTCGAGATCCGACTGGTGAATCCCGCCAACAAGCGAAAGTTCACCATCATCGTCGTCGGGACGGGCCTGGCCGGCGCCTCGGCGGCCGCGTCGCTCGGCGAGCTGGGCTACAACGTTCTCAACTTCTGCATCCACGACAGCCCGCGCCGCGCACACAGCATCGCCGCCCAAGGCGGGATCAACGCCGCAAAGAACTACAAGAACGACGGCGACAGCGTGTACCGGCTGTTTTACGACACGATCAAAGGCGGCGACTATCGCGCACGGGAAGCGAACGTCTATCGTCTGGCACAGCTCTCGGTCGACATCATCGATCAGTGCGTGGCGCAGGGCGTGCCCTTCGCGCGGGAGTACGGCGGACTGCTCGACAACCGATCGTTCGGGGGGGCGCAGGTCTCGCGCACGTTCTATGCGCGCGGACAGACGGGCCAGCAGTTGCTGCTCGGCGCCTATCAGGCGTTGATGCGCCAGGTCCACGACGGGACGGTGACACTCGTCCCGCGCCGCGAGATGCTGGATCTGGTCATCGTCGACGGCAAGGCGCGGGGCATCGTATGCCGGAACCTCGTGACGGGTGAAATCGAGCGGCACGTGGCCCACGCGGTCGTGCTCGCGACCGGCGGCTACGGAACGGCCTATTACCTTTCGACCAACGCCGTGAACTCGAACGTCACCGCGGCCTGGCGCGCCCACAAGCGCGGCGCGTTCTTCGCCAACCCGTGCTTCACCCAGATCCACCCGACGTGCATCCCGGTGAGCGGCGATCATCAGAGCAAGCTGACGCTCATGAGCGAGTCGCTGAGAAACGACGGCCGCGTCTGGGTGCCGAAGGCGCAAGGCGACCGGCGCCCGCCGACGCAGATTCCGGAAGCCGAGCGCGACTATTATCTCGAGCGCAAGTATCCGAGCTTCGGCAACCTGGTGCCGCGCGATGTCGCGTCACGCAATGCCAAGGCCGTCTGCGACGAACAGCGCGGGGTCGGCGAGACGGGTCTGGCCGTCTATCTCGACTTCGCCGACGCGATCGCGCGGCTCGGCATCGGGACGATCCGGGCCCGATACGGCAATCTCTTCGACATGTATCGACGCATCACGGACGAAGATCCGTACCGGGCGCCGATGCGTATCTATCCGGCGATCCACTACACGATGGGCGGGCTCTGGGTCGACTACAACCTGATGAGCAACCTGCCGGGACTGCACGTGCTCGGCGAGGCGAACTTCTCGGACCACGGCGCGAACCGTCTCGGCGCAAGCGCGCTGATGCAAGGACTCGCCGACGGCTACTTCGTCATCCCGTATACCATCGGCCACTACCTGGCGAGCACTCGGCTCGACGCGGTCACTACGGAGCACGAGTCGTTCAAGGACGCCTCGGCCGCGGTAACTGGCCGTCTCGATCGTCTGCTTTCCGTGAAGGGAACGCGGACCATTCGTGACTTCCACCGGGCGACGGGCGCGGCCCTGTGGGATTACGCCGGAATGTCGAGAACCGACCGGGGCCTCAAGATGGCCGTCGATCGCATTCGCGAGCTGCGCGATGAGTTCTGGCAGGACGTGTCCGTCCCCGGCGCGCAGACCTACATGAACCCGGCACTCGACTACGCCGGACGCGTGGCCGACTACCTCGAGTTCGGCGAGCTCCTCGCGCTCGACGCGCTGCACCGCACCGAGTCGTGCGGTGGCCATTTCCGCGAAGAGAGCCAGACGCCCGAAGGCGAAGCGCTTAGAGACGACGAGCACTTCTCCTACGTCGCCTCGTGGGAGTTCAACGGCGTCGGGGAGCCGCCAACCCTGCACCAGGAACCACTCGTGTGGGAGCACGTGAAGCCGTCGCAGAGGAGCTATAAGTGAAGTGCTAAGTGCGGAGTGCGAAGTGCCAAGTGGAATGAGAAGTGGATACTGGCCAGTGGTTGCCAATGCCTCGCCCTCGCGAGTCAGCAAGCACTTCACTGTTCACTTGCCATTCCACTTAGCACTTTTGCACTCATCACTTGGCACTGGAGCGTTTTTCCCTATATGTCTGTCCTGTCCCTGAAACTGAAAGTGTGGCGCCAGCCTGGTCCCGGCACACCAGGCCGCCTGGTTGACTACGGGGTCGAGGCGCACCCCGACATGTCGTTTCTCGAGATGCTGGACGTCGTGAATGACGGGCTGATGCGGCAGGGGCAGGATCCGATTGCTTTCGATTCGGATTGCCGCGAGGGCATCTGCGGATCGTGCGGGGTCATGGTGAACGGCATCGCGCACGGGCCAGACCCGGGCGGCACGGTCTGCCAGCTGCACATGCGGCGGTTTCGCGACGGCGAGACGATTGTCGTCGAGCCCTGGCGTGCGCGGGCATTTCCCGTGCTGAAGGATCTCGTGGTCGACCGGAGCGCCTTCGATCGCGTGATCGCCGCCGGTGGCTATGTCTCGGTCAACACGGGCTCGGCGCCCGAGGCCAACAGCATCCCGATCTCGCGCGACACGGCGAGCCGCGCGATGGATTCGGCGCAGTGCATCGGGTGCGGCGCCTGCGTCGCGGCCTGCAAGAACGCGTCGGCCGCCCTCTTCACGAGCGCAAAGATCGCACACCTGGGTCTCCTGCCGCAGGGCCAGGTCGAAGGCGACCGCCGCGTGATCCGAATGGTCGATCAGATGGACCACGAAGGCTTCGGGATGTGCTCGAACGAAGGCGAGTGCCAGGCCGTGTGCCCGAAAGACATCTCGATCTCGAACATCGCGCGGATGAACGGCGCGTATTTGAGGGCGGCGTTGAAAGCCGGCGCCTAGGAGAGTCTCTGCAGTGCCAAGTGCGGAGTGCGAAGTGCTACGTGGAGTGTCAAGTGTGAGAAGTTGGAAGTGGGTGCTAAGCCGCTACGTCGTGGCGTTGGCAACCACTTGCCACTTTCGACTTCTCACTCTTAGCACTTCGCACTCCCCACTTCGCACTTCTGTTCGTTCCACTTCGCACTTGCACTTGGCACTTCAACGTCCGGCTGGCTGCGTCGCGGCCAGCCAGCGCGTCACGAGCACCAGCGGCCGGCGCCCTTCGTCGCCAAGCGAGTTCACCACGAACTTCTCCCCATTGGGCATGACGTCATAGACCCAGCCGACCGGCTTCGGGTTCAGTCCAAACAGCGGCTTCAGCTGCCGCACGGCGAGCGTGTCACCCTTGGCCTGGATCTCCGCGGCGATCAGCTTCATGTCGGGCGCGAGGTAAAAGAGCTCCGAGCCATCCTTGCGCCAGCGTGGCAGAACGCCGCCGCCGGTCGATACGCGCACGCGGCCGACCACCGACCGCGGAGCCGGGCTCGTTGCGAGAGGACGGAACGGCATGATGTACACCTCGTCGCGGCCCGACTCGTTGGAGACGTAGCTGATCCAGCGATCGTCTGGTGAGAATTGCGCGTGATACTCGGCAAACGGCGTCACGAGCAACGGGTGCGCCGTCGAGGGGTTGGCAGCCTCCGCGACCCAGATGTCGCCGGGGCTCATGAGCATCTCGCCCTGTCGCAGCAGCAGGTATTTCCCGTCGCTGGACAAGTCGCTGACCGTGTCGTCGCCCGGCGGCAGCAGTTGCCGGGGGTCACCGCCTCCGGCGGGCGCTTCCATCACGGCCGACTTGCCGTCGCGCTCGAAGCGCGTATACACGATCGAGCGGCCGTCGGGCGACCAGATCGGCAGCGTCTCATTCCGCGCATCGAACGTCAGGCGCATGCTCGTTCCCCGCCCGAGCTCGTACATCCAGATGTCGGCGGGCTCGCCGCGGTTCACGGCGACGTGCTCCCCGTCGGGAGAGACATTCACGTCGAACATGATGCCGCGATCGCCTACAGGGCCAATCTCGTGGCCCTCACGGTTGTACAACGTGAGCGACGTCCCCGGCTGCCCGCTCTGATAGACGAGCACCCCGGATTCGTTCACATCGAAGATCCCGCGCCAGATGGTCGGGTCCTGCATCACGTCGCGCGCCACCGCGACCGGCGCGCCGCTGAGGACGGCGCTCTCGGGATCGAACGGCTGCGCCCAGAGGGTCAAGTCGCGCAGGAAGAGGAGATGCCCTGCCGCGTACAGGGCCTGACTGCCCGCTCGCACGACGAGCCGCGGCTCGCGCCCCGGAAGAGAGCCGAGGTACACCGCGCTCTGGTCGCGCCCTTCCTCCGACTGCACGGCGAGGTAGAGGAAGTGGCGGCCGTCCGGCAGCACCTGCGGCCATCGATGGCTCGTAAACGGTGTGCCTTCCGTGGACGTCAGTGGCGTCGCGACGCCGCCGGTCGCGGGCACCTGCTGCAGGCCGCCGCGCACTCCAGGAGAGAAAACAATGATGCCCTGCCGGCTCCACGATCCGCCGCGTCCGCCCAGCGCATTGCAAAGCGCGAGCGCCGAGCCGCCATCGAGGTCGAGCCGCTTCAATCGGCCTTCCGCAAAGAACGCGACCGACCGGCTGTCTGGCGACCAGAACGGAAAAGTTGCATCGTCGGTCGCCGGCAGCGGCTCCGGTGTCAACGCGTCGAGACGCCGGATCCAGAGCTGCCGCTTCCCCAGCGAATCGACGGCGGCAAACACCAGGCTGCGCCCGTCGGGGGCCACCACCGGAGGGCCCGCGAAATCTCCAGTGAGCTGGTACAGCATCCGGTCGGGCGGCGCGATGAGCGCGCGCACCGATGCGTCGGACGTCGACGCGGGTGCCAGCCAGTTGGAGAGCGCCGTGACGCCGAGAACCGCTGCGACCACGAGACCCGCGAGCAGCCATCCAATCGGAGGCAATGTCGACGTGGACTTGCCGGGGACGGGTCCGCGAGGCTCATCGCGTCTCGTCCTGAGCTCGATGACGATGTCTCTGGCCGTTTGCCAGCGGTCGTCAGGATCCTTCGCGAGGCATCGTCCGATGATGTGATCGAGCGCGGGCGGCGTGAGTGGCTGACGCGTCGACGGAGGCGGAGGCGTGTGATTGAGGATGCCGGCGATGATGCTGGCCTGGCTCTGGCCCGGAAACGCTCGCTCGCCGGTGGCCATCTCGTACACCAGCGCGCCGAACGCGAACAGATCCGCGCGCGCATCGATGGGGCGCCCTTCGAGCTGCTCGGGCGCCATGTACTGGAGCGTTCCGACCAACGTGCCAAGGGCCGTAATGGGGGTCTCGCCGGGGCCCCGCGTGTCGCCGCTGAAAATCTCGTCGACTGGCGCCCGGGCCAAGCCGAAATCGAGCAGCTTCGTGCCGGTCCTCGTGAGCATCACATTGCCCGGCTTCAGATCCCGGTGAATCACTCCATGCCGGTGCGCCCGATCCAGCGCGTCCGCGATCTCGATCGCGTACTGAAACACCTCCTCGGTCGGGAGCTGGCCGCGTGCGAGCCGGGCTGCCAGCGTCTCGCCCTCCAGAAACTCCATCACGAGGAACGCGACACCGTCCTGCTCGCCGAGATCGTAGAGGACGCAAATGTTCGGATGGTTCAGCGCGCCAACGATGCGCGCTTCACGATCGAAGCGCTGACGGAGCTGCGGGTCGTCGGCAAACTCGGGTGGAAGGACCTTGATAGCGACGTGCCGGTCGAGGCGGGTGTCGTTTGCGCGGTACACGTGCCCCATGCCACCAGCGGCAACCGCGGCAACCACTTCATAGGGGCCGAGACGGGCCCCCGGGGCCAAGGACGGGATCACGACGGGCGAATTATAGCGTGGAGGACTTGGGCACGCGCCTTGCACACTATGTGGGCGTCTCTCCTGTCCGGGACTCGGCACCGGTTCGCATGAGGTCGGCTTCTGGGTCCTGGACGAGTAGACTTCCCTCCATCTTCAGATTCTCCCGTTTTCAAAGCGCCTGGTCCTGCCCGAACAACGAGGCGTCTTTGGCGCTCGGTAGAGGCGGATCTCAACGCTGCCACTGTGTAAGCAACCCGCACCCTGTAGTCTTGGCCGACCACCCCGTCGGGCTTCCGACATCATTGGCAGTCCATGGGCGTATACTTCGTCCTCGGTTGCGGACACCGTGCGTGTCGAGGGAGGTCACCCGTGAAACCGACCACCATCGCAGGCTTCGTACTGCTCGTCATCGGCTTCATCGCGCTTCTGGCTGGCGGCTTTTCCTACACCAAGCAAGACAAGGTGCTCGACGTCGGCCCGGTTGAAGCGACGGTCGAACGGCGCGAGCGTGTGTCGATCCCGCCGATCGTTGGCGGCCTGGCGATTGCCGCAGGCGTAGTCTTGCTCTTCGTCGGACGCCGGCAGCGAACCTGACGGCAGTTGCGCGGGCAGGGCGCGGACGTTCGAAGGTGCATGCTAGGATCGCCGGATTGGCCGGGCCCCTAGCTCAGTGGTAGAGCACCTGACTTTTAATCAGGGTGTCCTGGGTTCGATCCCCAGGGGGCCCACCAACCTTCGCTTCACGCTTGCCAACGTGAGCGTGAGCTACGGTTGGCAAGCCAACCTTCGCTCATGAATGCACGCGAGGGTTGCCCGCCATAACGCGAAGCGCGACAGCGGGCTGGTAGGTGTCTGCGAACGAGCTTACGGGCCTCCTGATCCAAGCGCCAGGGGGTGGTCGGGCGGCAGCCAGCTTCCGCTGACACACACCCAGGTCGACGCGGGTTTCGTGGTCGTGCACCCGGTCGTTGTACCAGTTCCCCCGGTGCTCCCACCCGTACCGCCGGTGCTGCCGCCGGTGCCGCCCGTACCTGATGCGCCGATTGCCAAGGGGTGATCCGGCGGCAGCCAGTTTCCGCTGACACACACCCAGGTCGACGCGGGTTTCGTGGTCGTGCACCCGGTCGTTGTACCGGTTCCCCCGGTGCTCCCACCCGTACCGCCGGTGCCGCCGCCGGTGCCGCCTGTACCCGATGCGCCGATCGCCAAGGGGTGATCCGGCGGCAGCCAGTTTCCGCTGACACACACCCAGGTCGACGCGGGTTTCGTGGTCGTGCAGGTGCCGGTCGTACCGGTTCCCCCTGTGCTGCCGCCCGTACCGCCGGTGCTGCCGCCGGTGCCGCCCGTCCCTGATCCGCCAGTCGCCAACGGGTGGTTCGGCGGCAGCCAGTTTCCGCTCACGCACACCCAGGTCGACGCGGGCTTTGTCGTCGTGCAGGCAGGACTCGTGGTCGATCCTCCGAGGCCGGCACCCGCGGCCAGCGGATTATCCCGTGACACCCACATGCCGTCCACGAAGACGCCGCCTCCGAGTGCGAGGAACGGGTCCGGCGAAGTGGGGCACTGGGGCGCCGGCGCACCGCTGGCGTTCACGATCCGCCGAAGCTGCCCGGCGCTCCAGTTGAGGAAGTACACCTCGCAGTTGGCCCCGACGCCGAATGCGCTCACGTTGCCAATCACCGACGAACCGCCGAGGGCGTTCGTGTGCTCGATGAGCTGTGCGGCCCGGGCCTCACGGGTCGTGCCGTTGACGGTCAGGCCCAACGACCAGATGCGTCGCGCACCGAAATCGGCAAAGAAATATCGGCCGAAGAAACCCACGCCGAGCGCCGCACCGCGATACACGATGCCGCCCGTGATGACGTTCCCTACGGCGTGCGAATACTCAGCGATGGGATCGGTCAGCGGAGTGTATGCGGGCGGCAGGGTCGTGACGTTGGCGTGCGCTCCCTCGCGATTGCGCCATCCGTAATTGCGACCGCCTTTGCCGAAGGGTTCGTAATTGATCTCTTCCCAGGCGTTCTGGCCCACATCGGCAATGACGAGCGCACCGGTGCCGCCCCGCTGGACCGCATCGACGGTGACTCGGAAGGGATTCCGCAGGCCGAACGCCCATATCTCGGGCAGTACACCTGACCGGCCGAAAAACGGGTTGTCGGCTGGCACGTCGTAGCCCTCGAAGTCCGCGTCGGGGACGTCAATGTCGATGCGCAGGATCTTGCCGAGCAGCACACCAGGATTCTGTGCACGGTGTGCGGGATCGTTCGCGCTGCCTCCGTCCCCCAGCGGGACGTACAGGTACCCGTCCGACCCAAACTGCAGGTCGCCTCCGTTATGATTTGCGAACGGCTGTGCGATATAGGTGTGACCGTCGGGCCATCGCAAGTCGAATCGGGAGGCGGGGTCCGCCCGGAGCGGATTGGAGGCCGCCCGTCGATACCGTGACACAACCGTGTGCCCGTCCGGCCGCCGCGTGTAGTTCACGAAGAATCGTCGACTCGTCGCATAGTCCGGCGCGAAGGCCAGCCCGAGAAGGCCACGCTCGCCGCCGCTCAGGACCAGCGCGGTGAGATCCAGGAAGTCGAGCGGTTCGAGGTGACCGTCGCGCACCACGCGGATGTGGCCGGCCTGTTCGACGATGAACTGCACGTTCCGCTGAACGGGGTCCTGCACGACCGCCACCGGAGAAGAGAGGCCCGAGACGACGAGCACCGAGGAGAGCTGGGCCAGCACCGGGGACCCACCCATCAGGAACGCGATCACGCACATCCAGACCGGGCGCATCATCACCTCGCAGTTGACCCGCGCAGTGTACGCCATTCCTGCTGGCCTTCCTTTGAATCGACCGGAGACCAGGCGCGAACGGCCGACGGTTGGCAAGCCAAGCGATTTCAGGTCACACTGTAGGCGATTCGTTCCTGCCTTGGCGCGAGGCGCGACGGCGGGCTGGTATCCGCCTTCGAACGAACTGCGACTGGCACGGCTTTCGACCTCGGTCAATGGCCCACGACTCCCTCTCGTTCGACGCCGACAGCCCAACGGGCGACACGCGCGCCGCCTCCCCTGAGAGGCCCTGGACGCCGGCCGCGAACACCAATCCCGAATTCTTTCAGCGGATCGTCGACGCCGTCGCCGACTACGCAATCTTCCTCCTCGACCGAGACGGACACGTCCGGTCGTGGAATGCAGGCGCCAGACGCATCAAGGGCTATGCGGCCGACGAGATCATCGGCCAGCACTTCCGGCGCTTCTACACCGACGAGGCGATTGGCGTCGGTTGGCCCGACAAGGAGCTGGAGACCGCGGGCGCCACCGGTCGCGTCGAAGACGAAGGGTGGCGTGTTCGCAAGGATGGCTCGCGTTTCTGGGCCAACATCGTCATCACGACGCTCTACGACGACCTCGGCGGTGTGCGAGGCTTTCTCAAGATCACGCGCGATCTCACCGATCGGAAGAAGGTCGAGGAGCGCCTGCGTCAGAGCGAGGAGCGATTCCGGCTCCTCGTCGACGGCGTGACCGACTATGCGATTTTTCTGCTGGATGCCGGTGGCCACGTCACAACCTGGAACCAGGGCGCAGAGCGAATCAAGGGATACACGGCGAGTGAGATCGTCGGAACGCACTTCGCACGCTTCTATCCAGAGGAGGCGGTGCGCGCAGGTGCGCCGCAGGATCACTTGGCGCACGCGCTCGAGACCGGGCGATTCGAAGAGGAGGCCTGGCGGGTCCGCAAGGACGGCTCCCGCTTCTGGGCGGCCGTCGTCATCACGGCGATTCACGACTCTGCCGGCGCATTTCAGGGCTTCGCGAAGGTGACACGCGACCTTACCGAGCGCAAGCAGGCCGAGGACCAGATCGAGCTGTCGAATCGTGAGCTCGAAGATCGGGTCACACAGCGCACGGCGGATCTCGCGGCCGCCAATACCACGCTCATCGCGCAGAACGTCGCGCGCGAGCGCCTGGAAATCGAGCTGCGGCGGACGGTCGCGCAGCTCCGGGAAGCCGACCAGAACAAGGACGAGTTTCTCGCCTTCCTCGCGCACGAGCTGCGGAACCCGCTCGCACCGCTCGGCAATCTCGCCGAACTGCTGCGGCTCCAAGCCGACGGCACACCGTCGCTCTCTCCGCTCCGCGACATGATGGACCGCCAGGTGCGGCACATGACGCGACTCGTGAACGACCTGCTCGACCTGTCGCGCGTCACGCGCAACACGCTGCATCTGGAGCTCGACTGGATCGATCTCTCGATCGTCCTGCGGGATTCGCTCGAGATGACCGCGCCCGACCGCGCCGCGCGCGGCCATCACCTCACGGTCATGTCGGCAGAATCCCCCGTGACGATTCACGGCGATCGCACGCGACTCGCGCAGGTCTTCGCGAATCTGCTGACCAACGCCTCGAAGTTCACGCCGCCCGACGGCCGGATCGAGGTCATTGTCGCGGCGTCGCCGGACGTCGCGCGCGTCACGATTCGCGACGACGGCATCGGGATTCCATCAGAGAAATTGCGCCGCGTTTTCGATCTGTTCGTTCAGGTGACGCCCGGCGAGCCGTCGGGGCTGGGGGTTGGTCTCACATTGGCGCGCCGCATCACGGAGCTGCACCGCGGCACGATTCGCGCCCACAGTCCGGGCGAAGGCCAGGGCAGCGAGTTCGTCGTGGAGCTGCCCATTGCCGAGCGACCGGCGTCAATCGAGACACCGCACGATAGAGCCATCGACCAAACCCCCTCCTCCCTGCACGGCCGCGTGCTCGTAGTGGACGACAACGAAGACGCGGCCGACACGTTGTCGGTGCTGCTCGAGATGCTCGGCTGTGAAATCCGGACGACCTACAACGGCGCCGACGCCTTGGCGGTGGCCAGTGAGTTCAAACCCGGTGTGGTCCTGCTGGACCTGGGCATGGCCGACATGGACGGCCTGGAAGTCGCCCGGCGCCTGCGAGCGGCGGAAGCTGGCGAGCACACTGTCCTCGTCGCGACGACCGGCTGGGGGCAGGAGGAGGATCGGCGGCGCACGACCGCGGCCGGCTTCGATCACCATCTGACGAAGCCCGTCGACCACGATCGCCTGGTCGCAATCATCAGGGAAGCGTCGAGCCCGGTTGGGTGAGGGTCACTGGCGCGTGGCCGGTGGAGGTGATAGACCTCATGTCCACCCCGGCCGCCCATGCTTCAACTCACGCACACCGATGAACGCGTGCTCCAACAGCTCCAGCGGCGGCCTGCGCCGCAGCCGGTCGACACGATCGCGGCCACGCTTGGCGTGACACGCGAGGTCGTCGTGCTCAGCCTCGCGCGCCTGCAACTCGCGGAGCTCGCAGAGCCGGCGCCCTGCGACGAACCGGGCGGCCAGCGTTGTTGGAAGGCGATCGGCGAAGGCCGAGGCGACTAGCAGCCGGCAATCTCGACGACCGCCGCCACCAGGCGTTCCACTTCGTCCCGAGACGTGTAGCACGCGCACCCCGCCCGCACGAGGCCGTCGCGTGCGTGGCCCAGGCGCGCAACAGCCGTGGTGGCGTAGAAGTCCCCGTTCGACAGAAACAACCCGCGCGACACCAGCTCACGCGCCACTTCGTCCGAACTGCGATCCTTGACCGAGAATGACACCGTGGGCGTTCTCGGCTGATCCGCGGGCGGCCCATACACGCGCACGCCCCGAATGGCACCGAGGCCGTGGTACAGCGTCGACAGGAGCTCGTGGCCACGCAGGTGGAGCTCCGCAAAGACGGATTCGAGCGCCGCGCGACGGCTCGGATGCCCCTGACCGCCCAGCGACGCAAGGAAGTCCACCGCGGCGGCCGTACCGACGATCCCTTCGTGGTTCTGGGTACCGGTTTCGAGCCGCTCGGGCGCTGTTGACGGCGCCGGATCCAGCTTCGGCACATCGACCTCGGTCAGGAGAGCCGACCGGCCGTAGAGCACACCGACGTGCGGGCCATAAAACTTGTAGGCCGAACACGCCAGCAGGTCGCAGTCGAGCGCCTTGACGTCGACGAGGACGTGCGGGGCGTAGTGGACGGCGTCGACGAAGAGCAGCCCTCCGACGGCATGCACGAGGCGAGCGACGGCGGCGATGTCGTTGATGGTTCCCAGGGCGTTCGACGCCGCGCCGATTGCCAGCAGTCGCGTGCGAGGGCCGATCGCGCTTTCCAGGGCGCTCCAGTCGAGCTGGCCTGTTTCGGCAATCATCGGCACGATCTTGACGGTGACGCCGCGCTCCCGAACGAGTCGCCTGCCAGGGCGCGATGTTGGCGTGATGATCCAGCTCCGTGAGAACGATTTCATCGCCGGCACCCCACGCCCGACCCAACCCGCGAGCTACGTGAAACGTCAGCGTGGTCATGTTGTTGCCGAAGGCGATCTCGCGCGGCCCGGCGTTCAGGAAATCGGCCAGCGCCCGGCGAGCGTCATCAATGGCCGCGTCAGTCTCGAGACTGGTGGGAAAATGCCAGTGCGTGTTGGCGTTATGGTTGAGCAGATAGTCGGTCATGCGCTCGACGACGAGCGACGGCACCTGGGTGCCGCCTGGGCCATCGAAGTACGCCACCGGGTGTTCTTCGTATCGGCGCGCGAGCGCGGGAAATCGTGCGCGTATCGCGTCGAGCGGCGCGACCGCGGCGGCCGCAGGCGACGGTGAAGACGATGTGGAGGGCATGGGATGCAGTCTACAACGCGGGCCCGCGCCGCGTTCCGCTTGCCGGCCCGCAGGCTGGAGAGTAGAGTGAGGTTTTTTCCGGCCTGCGAGGTCTTGACGAAGGAGTTTTCCCAATGCGAACGCGTGCTCTCATCGGCGCCCTGACGAGCGTCTGTCTTCTGGCTGCCTGTGGCGGCGGTGGCGGCTCGGCACCAAAACGGCCCGAGGCCGGAGGCTTGAGGATCGGATTGCTCCTCGACGAGCTGCGACAGGAGCGCTGGCAGCGCGATCGCGACCTGTTCATCAATCGTGTCGAGGAGCTCGGCGGCAAGGTCGACGCGCGTGCCGGCGAAGGCAATCACGACAGCCAGCTTGCGGCGGCCAAAGCGCTGCTCGACTCGGGCGTGAAGGTGCTCGTCGTCGTGCCAAACGATCTGGAGAAGGCGGCGCAGATCGTCGAGGCGGCGACCGAGAAGCACGTCCCCGTCATCAGCTACGATCGGCTGATCCGCGACGCCGACGTTGCGCTCTACGTGTCGTTCGACAACGTCAAGGTGGGCCGCATGCAGGCCGAGGCGCTTCTGGGTCGCGTGCCGCGCGGCAACTACGTTCTGCTGGGCGGATCGCCGAACGACAACAACGCGCACCTGGTGCGCGACGGCCAGATGGAAGTGCTCAAGCCGGCCGTCGCGAGCGGCGCGGTGAAGATCGTGGCCGAGCCGTGGGTCGAAGGGTGGGACACGGCCAACGCCGCGCGACACATGACAGACATCCTCAAGAAGCACAAGAACATTGCCGCGGTCGTGGCGTCAAACGACAGCACCGCGAAAGGCGCTATCGAGGCGCTGACAGCCGTGAAGCTGGCCGGCAAGGTGCCCGTGTCCGGACAGGACGCCGAGATCGAGGCGTGCCAGCGCGTCGTCTCCGGCACGCAGACGATGACGGTCTACAAGCCGCTGAAGCCGCTCGCGCGAATGGCTGCCGGCGCCGCGGTCAGCCTCGCCCGGGGCCAGCCCATCGACAGCCTGGTAAAGGTGAACAACGGCAAGAAAGACGTTCCCGCGCGGCTGCTCGATCCGATCTCGGTCGACAAGAGCAATCTCGACGTGACCGTGATCAGCGACGGATACCACACGAAGGAAGAAGTCTACGGTCGCAGGTGAGAGACGGACTCCGGGCTACAGGCTACGGGCTACGGCTCCGGACTACGGGCCCCTGAAGCCTGTAGCCGTCCGTAGCCTGTAGCCTGAAGTCCGTAGCCTGTAGCCTGAAGCCTGGACAGGAGTTCTGTGTCCCGAGTCACGCTGCCCATTCTCGACGCCGTCACGCTGACCGCCGCCTGCCGGCAGATGCTCGCGGATGCGCGGACGGCGTTTGATGCGCTGGCCGCGTTGCCGATCGATGACGTCTCGCCGCACACGGTCCTCGACGAATGGGATCGCATCGCGATCGCGCTCGAGGACATCGAAGGTCCGATTGCGATCTTCAATAACGTCCACCCCGACAAGGCCGTGCGGGACGCCGCCGACGAGGCGATCCGGACCTTGTCGTCGTTTCAAGTGGAGGTCTTTCAGAACGAGGCGCTCTTCGCGCGCGTGCGGGCCGTCATCCCCGAGACGTCTGCACAGGCGCAGTTCCGCAAGGATCTCGTCGACGCCTTCGAAGACACCGGCGTGACGCTGGTGCCCGATCGGCGGGGGCGCGCCAAGGCGATCGCCGAGCGGATGACGGCCCTGTCGCAGGAATTCGCGCGGAACCTGCGCGACAACCAGGAGCGGATGGCATTTGCGCCGGAGGAGACGGCAGGACTGCCCGAGGCGTACCTGGCCCGTCAGCCGCGCGACGAGCACGGACAGTACCTGCTCTCATTCGACTACCCCGACTTCAATCCGTTCATGGCGAACGCTGAGTCCGAGCCGGCGCGCCGCCGCTATTACATCGGTTACTTGAATCGCGGTACGCCTCGCAACCTCGAAATCCTCGACGAGGTGGTGGGCCTGCGTCGCGAGTTGTCGAGCCTGTACGATCTTTCGAGCTTCGCCCACTTCGTCCTGCGTCGGCGCATGGCTGCCACGCCGGAGGCAGTCCAGCGTTTTCTGTCGGACGTGAAGGCGGCCGTGCAGGAAGCCGAACGCCGGGACCTCGACGAGCTGCGGGCGCTCAAAGCGGCGCGTGACGGACGCGCACCGGCCGATACCGTCGTCGCTCGCTGGGACGTTCCGTTTCTCAGCGAGCGGCTGCGCGAGAAGCGCTACAGCGTCGACCAGGAGTCGCTCCGCAAGTACTTTCCGCCGTCCGCCGCGTTAGCCTGGCTCCTCGACGTCAGCGCGGCGTTGTACGGGCTGCGTTTCGAGCCGGCGGCCGTGCCCGTGTGGCACGAGGACGTCTTCTACTACGACGTCGCCGACGCCGATACCGGCGCATTCGTGGGCGGTATCTATTTCGATCTTTACCCGCGGGAGGGAAAGTTTCCGCACGCCGCCGCCTGGCCCGTGCGAGGCGTCGGCCGTCGTGCCGGCCGGACGCCGATCAGCGTGCTCGTCGCCAACTTCGATCGTCGCGGCCTGACCCACGACGAGGTCGAGACGCTGTTTCACGAGTTTGGTCACATCCTGCACGGCGTCTTGTCAGAGACGACGTTCAACTTCCACGCGGGTACGAGCGTCCAGCGCGACTTCGTGGAAACGCCCTCCCAGATCTATGAAGAGTGGACGCGCCGTCTCGAGAGCCTGGAACGGATGCGTGTCGTGTCGCCCGAGACGCCGGTGATGGACAGAGGGCTCGTGGACCGGCTGAACGCCGCGCGACGATTCGGGAAGGGCCTGATGTACGCGCGGCAGTGGCTGTATGCGTCGTTCGATCTGGCGCTCACCGGCGAATCACCAGGTCCGGCGATGTCGGTCTGGGAACAGATGGAGAGCGACTCGCTGCTCGGTCACGCGCCGGACACCGCCTTCCCCGGCACCTTCGGCCACATTGTCGGCGGCTACGCGGCCGGCTATTACGGCTACATGTGGGCCGAGGTGATCGCGCTCGATATGCTCTCGATCTTCGGGGCGGACATCATGAACCCGGATGCGGGCCGACGATTCCGCCGCGAGGTCCTCAGCCGCGGCGGCGAAGAGCCGGCGGCCGTGCTCGTCGAGCGGTTTCTCGGTCGGCCCGTGAAGCCCGAGGCCTTCTTCATGGAGATCGTAGGCGAGCGCGTGTGATCTTGTGCCGCCGGGCAACGCCATCGGGACGCGTGGCCATGAACTCCTACGCCGCGATCTTTTTCGCGAATGTGATCACGAAGCCGTCGGGGTCCGCGATCGCGAACTCGCGCACGCCATAGAACTTCGTCTCGAGCGGCATCACGATGCGCGCCTTGCCTGCCAGGTCCGCGTGCAGGTTGTCGACCGCGTCGGTCGTCATGAACATCGTCCACGAGCCAGCACTCACTTGACTCGCGAGCTCGGGATACAAATGACAGATGTCACCTCGCGGGTCTGACCTCTTCCACTTGAACAGACGCCGCGCCTCGGCGAGGATGGAGCGCGTGTCCCAGCAGATCGTGCAGATCACGGCCAATGCGCACGGCGTCCACGTGCGGTCGAGCGACAGGTGCTTCGCCTGGCCGCGGAAGGGCGTTCAGGATCAACAAGTCGGCGCCAAAATCGCGTGGAAGCCGCGCGCATTGCGCGGGTGAAGGGCTGGCTCTGAAGAGGGAACTCGAGAAACCGGGAAATCGAGAACTCGAGAATCAGAATTCAACCAGCATCCCCGCCGACGGTACGAATGGGACCAGCGGCTTGAGCAATTGGCGAATCTCGCCGTCTGGGCTGATGAATCCTGGCGCGGTGCGCCAGTTCGTCCTGCCGAGGACGTTCATCAGTTCCACGAAGAGCGTCAGCCGGTGGCGTGTGAAGACGAACGTCCGGTTCGCTCGAAGATCGAGGCGCGCATAGCGGGGCAGCCGAGCGCTGTTCCGTACCGCCGACACCGCGTACAGTCCGGGCGCATCTTCCGGGATTGGCCGAGTCACGGTGGGCGACAACTCCTCCACGTAGCCCTGCACGGGAAAGTTGGACGAGGCACGAAGCTTCACCGACAACGCCGTGCGTTCCGACAGTCGATAGAGCCCGTACAGATTCAGTGCGTGCCGCTGATCGAAGTCGGCATCGACCCGTTCCCCCGTCAGACGATCGTGTTCCCGGGCGTGTCCGTAGCTGTAGCTCACCCACCCCGAGAGACCATTCGGACTCCGGCGCTGGAGCTGCAGCTCGATCCCGGTCGCGCGCTCCGCAAGCGCGTTGACGTACCGCGTATCGAACTGCGGCGGACGCAGGACGCCGTCGACGAGCTGCCAGTCGTCGCGCGGCAGCAGGATGCCATTCTCGCCGCGACGCTGATACCACGTGGCCTGCGCTCGCATCAGCCCGCCGATGCGGCGGGACACGCCGACATCTGCCTGCCACGCGCGCTCCGAGGCCAGGTCCGGCGTGCCGCGAATGCCGGCGACCTCGTTGAAGCCCGGATATTGTCGATAGATTCCCGTGCCCGCAACCAGATCGACGCCCGCGCCGATCGGCGCCTGCCCGCGAATCCAGGGCGATCCGGCGGCCGCGTCGGTGCCCGTCCAGTAGTCGACGCGCGCGCCCACAGCAACCAGCGCATTCCTGGGCCCGGACCACCGCGCCTCGGCGTAGCCTCCCGCGCCCGACGAATCCAGCGCCGCATCGTCACGGAGCCTGGCAGGGGCGCCGGAATCGACCACGCGGCGCGACGAGGCCTCGTCGTGGCCGTGCGCCGCGCTCACGCCGCCTTCGATCGTCCAACGCGGCGCGGGAAGAATCGTGAGGTCGGCGCGCCATCCCGCCGTCAGCGACTTGCCTTCGTCGAGCACAACTCGCTCGAGACTGCGACTGTGATAGCGGCCACCCGTGACGCTCACGCGCTGAGCGAACGACACGCGCGGACTTCGCGCGTAGCGCCAGCTCACCACGCCGAGAAAGGCATCGCTCGAGGCCACCAGCGGATTGTTGGGCCCGACGTGCAGCTGGCTCGCGAGCAATTTCGAGTGGCCGACGATCGCCGACGCCTCGACGCGCTGCGCGCTCGTCAGATCCCAGGCGAGCTTCCCCGCCAGATCGGAAAAGCCAAACGCGAAATTGTTGTCGTCGGACACGCGCTTGATGAGCAGGTCGAGGTAGCTCTTGCGCGCGGAAAGAAGCCACGAGCCGCGGCGATCACCGCCGATCGGGCCTTCGCCCACGATGGAGGCGCTCGACCCGCTCAGCGCGACGCGGGCGTGTGTGCGGTCGCGCGTCCCGTCGCGGAGCGTCATCTCGACCTGCGCTCCCGTGCGGTTGCCGAACCGCTGCGGATAGCTGCCATTGAGGAGCGCAACGCTTTCGAGGATGTCGCTGTTGATCATGCCGACGGAGCCACTCTCGTCGGCGCCCTGCACGGTATGGCTCAGAAATGGACTCGAGACGCCGTCGATTGCCAGACCGGTGTGCGCGAAATCCGATCCACGGACCGAGAATTCGGCCGTGAAATCGTCGGTCGCGGCAACGCCCGGCAGCACATGGAGCGCCCGCACCGGATCGTCGAGGACCAGCCCGCGAAGGTTCTGCAGGTCGGCGCTTCCAAGCACCTGCTGAGCGGGCACGCCAGCTTCGGCCTGCCGGAACAGGTCCCCGACGACGTGCACTTGCTCCGTGTAGGTGCCGGTTCCCTCAACCAGAGGAATCACGAGGTGGATCGATCCCCCCGCTCCCGTCACGATCTCGCGGCGGACGTGGACATAGCCCACGACAGACACAATCAGCGTGTGTCGCCCGACGGGAACGGCGTCGAGCCGGAAGGTGCCATCCCGCCCCGTCGCTGCCGAGACGGCAACATCGGCGAGCTGCACCCGGACGTTGGCGAGGCCCAACCCCGAGGCGGCATCCACGACCTGGCCGGTGATGGTGCTCGAAGACTCCTGCCGAGCAAGCGCGATACTGGCCATCAGCCACCACGCGCCCACCAGGCACGCGGCGCGCAGCAGCCGGCTCTGAGCACCAAGCACCCTTTAGGTCAGGCTCCTCAAATACGTGTAGCTCTTACGAAGGCTCTCGATCGGATCGCCTGGCGCGTGATCCTGCTCGACGAAGTAATGCTCCACCTTCGCCGACTCCGCGGCCGAGAGCACGGCCGGAAAGTCGATGGCGCCGGAGCCCACTTCCACGAACGTCGCGGGCGGTACCTGCTCGTCGAGCGCGACGGGTGCGCTCTTCGCCTTGTCTTTCAGGTGCATCAGCGAGATGCGTCCGGAGTATTTCCTGATGGTAGCGACCGGATCGGTGCCGGTGACGCTCACCCAGAACACGTCGAGCTCGAGCTTGACGACGGCGGGATCGCATGCGTCGAGCATGACGTCCAACGGCCGCCGTCCGTCCGGAAGCGGCGAGAACTCGAACGCGTGATTGTGATAGCAGAACCCGAGGCCGGCCTTGGTGATCTGCTCGCCGGCCTTCTGCAGCGTCTGGCCGAAGGCGGTGAACCCGGCGGCGTCTTTCGGCCGCTCGTTCGGCGCCAGATACGGCATGACGAGGAACTTCGCGCCCGCCGCCTGGGTATCGCGAATACACGCCGCGAGATCGTAGCCTGGGGGGAGCGCCGCGCCGGGGTTACCGGTGATGAGCGCCACGTCCGCGTGGATGCTGACCGGCACAAGGCCATGCTGCTTGGCGAGCGGCGCCACCTTCGCCAGCGTGGCGCGCTGTACTTCGACTTCCTTGTAGCCGATGGCGGCGATCGCCTTCAGTGTCGACTCGGGGTCCTTCACGATCTGGTCGCGAACGGTGTACAGCTGCACGCCAAGCGCGGCAGGCGCCTTCGCAAGAAGCCGCTCGCCAGCGACCGCGCCAACACCTGTTGCCGCGATCATCTGCAGTACGTCGCGTCGAGTCAGTCCATCGTCGGTCACAGTCGTCTCCGGGTCAGAAGGCAGTCGCCGCGGCGGACCGATCCGCCATCCGGCATCCTACACGCGGGTGAGGTGGTCCGACAACCAGCGTCAGGCCAGGCGATCGACGATCCTTTGCAGGTGATCCAGCTCGTCGCGATTCACCGTGTGCCCCATCCCCCGGTAGAGCACTGTGGTCACGTCGGCACCGAGTGCCCGTAACACCTCGGCGGACTCGAGCACGCGCGCCGCGGGAATGTGATCGTCGACGTCGCTGCAGCCGAGAAACACGGAGGTCTTGTCGAGAGATCCAGCGTGCGGCCACACGGTGCCGGGCGGTCCGATGAGCCCGCCGCTCAACCCCGCCACGCCGCCATACTTTCCTGGATGGCGCACGACATATTCCAGCGCGAGACAGGCGCCCTGCGAAAATCCCGTGAGCAGCACGCGATCGCGCGCGAGCCCGGCCTCGGCGATTCGCTGCACCAGATCGTCGACGGCGTCCAGCGCTGAAGAAAGCCACGGCTCGTTGGTGGCAATCGGCGCGAGAAACCGGTTCGGGTACCACGTGTGCCCCGCCGCCTGGGGCGCCAGCCAGGTCACGTGAGGCGCGAGCACCGAATGCGCGAGATCGAGAATGCTTTCGGCCGTGGCGCCCCGTCCGTGCAGGACGATGGCCGCGGCCGTCGCCGTGCCAAGCGGCGGTCCTCCGACGAATATCGGCTGGCCGTGATGAGGGCCGCCGCTTCGGACGGTCATGTGCATGATGGCTCCAGGAACCTGGGCGGATTGCCATGCGCCCTAGGAAACATAATCGTAAACTGTCCGTAGCCCGCAGCCTGTAGCCTGTAGCCTCTAGAGGCCCCCATGACCGCCGACAACCTTCGCCTCCTGCTCGACTACCACTACTGGGCGAGAGATCGCCTGCTGGCGGCAGTGGAGCCGCTGACGAGCGAACAGCTCACCCACGATCTGGGCAGCAGTTTTCCGTCGGTGCGTGACACGCTCGCCCACCTGCACGGGTCGGAGTGGATCTGGCTCTCACGCTGGCATGGCATATCGCCGACCACAGGCCTGGCCGCCGGACCGCTTTCAGGACCTCGCCGCCATCAGAACGGCCTGGACCGAGCTGGAACGGGAGGTGCGCGAGTTCGCCAACGAGTGGACCGACGAGCGCCTCAAAGAGGTGATGGATTACCGTATGTTGAACGGCCAGGCCGGAAGAAGCCCGCTCTGGCAGATGGTGCAGCACATGGTGAACCACGGCTCGTATCATCGAGGCCAGGTGACGACGATGCTGCGGCAGCTTGGCGCGGCTCCGCCGAAAAGCCTGGATCTGATCGCGTTCTATCGGGAACGTGGAGCGAAGGGCGATGGACTTGTGGCCGGTGCGCCGGGAGGCGGGGCTTCCGCCTTGCGGAAGGCTCGCGGCCACTGTCGTCGGTGGAACGCAAGGGCAGCAGTCGAACTGCAGAGGGCCCTTTCCCTGATTTTCGCGGACGGGCTCAATGCCCCGAGGAGTTCTCGATGCGACATGTCGCGGCGGTGATCGGTCTGGCGGTTCTTGGTCTACTCGGCGCGCCGCGGACAAGCGTCGCGCAGTCGGAAGAGGCGGCACGCATCAAGGAAGCGACGACCGCCCTCCACGAGATTCTGAATGCGCCCGACGTGTCGGTGCCCGAATGGGTGGTGCCGAAGATGCAGGGAATCGCTGTAATCCCGTCGGTGAAAAAGGCGGGGCTCCTGGTTGGTGGCCAATGGGGCCGCGGCATCATGAGCGCGAAGTCGGCCAAGAGCGGCACGTGGTCGGCGCCGGCGTTTCTGACGCTCACCGGGGGCAGCATCGGCGCACAGATCGGGGGACAGGAAGTGGATCTGGTCCTGGTGATCATCGATCAGCGAGGCCTGGAGCAGCTGGCGCGCAACCAGTTCAAGATCGGCGCGGACGCTGGCGTGGCAGCCGGCCCGGTCGGGCGTACCGCCGAGGCTTCGACCGACATCCAGATGCGCGCGAAGATCCTGAGCTACTCGCGAGCTCGGGGCCTCTTTGCGGGGATCACGCTCAACGGCGCCACGATCAAGCAGGATCGAGATGCCAACGAGCGGTTCTACGGCCAGCCCTACAAAACGAGCCAGATCGTATTCGAGCGGCTCGGCGGCGCGCCGGACCCAGTACCGACGTGGCGCGAGGCCCTCGAGCAAATCAAGGCCAAGCGGTAATTTTTTTGCGCCCAAAGGCGCCGCTGCGGTTGAGCCGGATTCATCGCGGCGCCAAATACTGTCTATCTATTAACAAAATAGGTGGTCTCGTCCATATCCATGCGTTCTACGTATGGCATGAATGAAACCTTTCTATTTCCGTTCTGCCTCTAAATCCCGCATAACTAAAGCCATACAAGAAGTGCCAAGTGTTCAGTGCGAAGTGCCAAGTGAAGTGAGAAGTGGACAGTGGCAAGTGGTCGCGAACGCGACATCGTGCGGGTCAGCACCGCGCTGATCACTTTGTCATTGCCAACTCCCACTTAACAACTTAGCACTCCGCACTTAGCACTTCTCTGGTGCGTTGTCGGCGGAGCCCTACCTTCGCGCACCTTTCGGCAAGGAAGACCACGATGCAGCAGCACACGCTATCCCCCCCAGGCGCAGGGACTCTACGATCCCCGCTTCGAAAAGGACGCCTGCGGCGTCGGGTTCGTCGTCCATCTCAAAGGACGCCGCTCCCACGCTATCGTCGAACAGGGGCTGAAGCTGCTGATCAATCTCGAACATCGCGGTGCCTGCGGCTGCGAGGCGAACACGGGGGATGGCGCCGGCATCCTTCTGCAGATGCCGGACGGGTTCTTCCGCGCGCAGCCGCTTGGATTCAATCTGCCGGCGGCAGGCGAGTACGGCGCGGGCCTGGTGTTCCTCCCCCATGACGGGGCCGAGCGCGCGCAGATCAAGGCGCTCTTCGCGCGCATCAGCGCCGAAGAGGGTCAAGCCGTCCTTGGCTGGCGCCCGGTTCCGACCGACGACGCGGCGCTCGGCGCGCGCGCGCGGGCTTCCGAGCCCGTGTTCGAGCAGGTGTTCATCGGACCGGCCGCTGCGGCCGGCGATGCGCTGCCTGGTCCCGCGGCGCGCGGCGCCGACCCGCTGTACTTCGAGCGCAAGCTGTACATCATTCGCAAGCGCATCGAGGCCGAGGCCGACGCGCTTGGCCTGGCCGAGCGGTCGCTCTTCTTCGTGGTCAGCCTGTCATCGAAGACGCTGACCTACAAGGGCATGCTCACGGCCGGCCAGATCTCGACGATGTTCCCGGACCTGAGCGATCCCTCCCTGGAATCGGCGATGGCGCTCGTGCATCAACGGTTCAGTACCAACACGTTCCCGTCCTGGCCCCTCGCGCACCCGTATCGCTACGTGGCGCACAACGGCGAGATCAACACGCTGCGCGGCAACATCAACTGGATGCGCGCGAGGGAAGGGCTGCTCCGGTCCGATCTGTTCGGCGAGGACCTGAAGAAGGTGCTGCCTGTCATCCGCGAGGGCGGCTCGGATACCGCCACGTTCGACAACGTGCTCGAATTTCTCGTTATGAGCGGGCGCTCGCTGCCGCACGCCGTGCTGATGATGATCCCCGAGCCCTGGCAGAACCACCCGAGCCTGAGCCCGGCGCGCCGCGCGTTCTACGAATACCACTCGTCGCTCATGGAGCCCTGGGACGGTCCCGCGTCGATTGCCTTCAGCGATGGCACGGTGATCGGCGCCGTGCTCGATCGCAATGGCCTTCGTCCCTCGCGCTACTACGTCACCAAGGACGATCTCGTCGTCATGGCGTCGGAAGTCGGCGTACTCGACTTCGCCCCGGAGAACATCGCCGTCAAAGAGCGCCTGCACCCCGGCAAGGTATTCCTTGTCGACACGGCGCAAGGGCGGATTATCGATGACGAGGAGCTGAAGAGCCAGCTCGCAAGCGCCAGACCTTATGGCGAGTGGGTGGCGACTCACCTGAAGAACATCGAGGACCTCCCCGACGCTCCCGACCTTCCGCTGCCGGACCACTCGACGGTGCTGCGCCGCCAGCAGGCGTTCGGCTACACGCACGAGGATTTGCGCATTCTTCTCGCGCCGATGGCGCAGAACGGTGAAGAAGCCATCGGCTCGATGGGGACCGATACCGCCCTGGCGGTGCTCTCGAACCGTCCGCGGCTCATTTACGACTACTTCAAGCAGCTCTTCGCGCAGGTCACCAATCCGCCGCTCGATGCGATTCGAGAAGAGCTCGTGACGTCGATGGCGTCGACCATCGGTCCCGAGGGCAACCTGCTGGACCCGCAGCCCGAGTCGTGCCGGCAGATCACGGTCACCTATCCGGTGATCAGCAACGAAGAGGTCGCCAAGCTGCGTCACCTCGAGTGCGAGGGCTGCAAGACCATCTCGCTGCCGATGCTCTACAACCCGGCGGAGGACGGTCCGGGGCTCGAGCGGGCGATGGAGCAGCTCTGTCGAGACGCGAGTGCAGCGGTGGCCGACGGCTGCACGATCCTGATCCTTTCGGATCGCGGCGTCGACCCCTCGCACGCAGCGATTCCAAGCCTGCTGGCGACGGCGGGGGTGCACCATCACCTTGTGCGGGAGGGCACGCGCACGCGCTGCGCGCTCGTGCTCGAATCAGGCGACGCCCGCGAGGTGCACCACTGTGCGCTGCTCCTCGGGTACGGTGCCGGCGCCGTGAACCCGTATCTCGCGTTCGAGACGCTGGACGACATGATCCGCCAGGCACAGCTTCCCGGCGTGACCCGCGAGCAGGCGATCAAGAACTACATCAAGGCGCTCAACAAGGGCATCCTCAAGGTGATGTCCAAGATGGGCATCTCGACGCTCGCCAGCTATTGCGGCGCGCAGATCTTCGAGGCGGTCGGCCTGAGCAAGGCTTTCGTCGATCGCTACTTCACGTGGACGCCGTCCCGTATCGAGGGCGTCGGCATCGAGGTCATCTCGGAAGAGGTGTGCCGCCGTCACGAGAAGGCCTTTCCGAAGCGCGCGGTGGTGCAGGCGGATCTCGACTGGGGCGGTGAATATCAGTGGCGCCGGGACGGCGAGTACCACCTGTTCAACCCCGAGACCGTCTTCAAGCTGCAGCACGCCACGCAGAGCGGGCAGTACAAGATCTTCAAGGAATACACGAGCCTCGTCGACGGCACGGCTCGTCGGCTCGCGACGCTGCGCGGCCTGTTCGAGTTCAAGTCGGCGTCGACGCCGATTCCTATCGAGGAAGTCGAGCCGGTCGACGTCATCGTGAAGCGCTTCTCGACGGGGGCCATGTCATTCGGGTCGATCAGCCAGGAAGCGCACGAGACGCTGGCGATTGCGATGAACCGGATGGGCGCGCGCTCGAATTCGGGGGAAGGCGGCGAGGACTCCGCGCGCTATCAGAAGGACCCGAACGGCGACTGGCGGCGGAGCGCCGTCAAGCAGGTGGCCTCTGGACGCTTCGGCGTGACGAGCGAATACCTGGTCAACGCGAGCGACCTGCAAATCAAGATGGCGCAGGGCGCCAAGCCGGGCGAAGGCGGCCAGCTTCCGGGCCACAAGGTGTACCCGTGGATTGCGAAGGTCCGCTATGCGACGCCCGGCGTCGGCCTCATCTCGCCGCCCCCGCATCACGACATCTACTCGATCGAAGACATCGCGCAGCTCATTCACGATCTGAAGAACGCGAACCCGAAAGCGCGCGTCCACGTGAAGCTCGTGGCGGAGGCCGGCGTCGGTACCGTCGCCGCCGGCGTGGCCAAGGCTCACGCCGATGTCGTGCTCATCTCCGGCCACGACGGCGGCACGGGGGCCTCCCCTCTCACCAGCATCAAGCATGGCGGCGTTCCGTGGGAGCTCGGTCTTGCCGAAACACAGCAGGTGCTCCGCCTCAACGGGCTCCGCGATCGCATCGTGGTGCAGGTCGACGGACAGATGAAGACCGGGCGCGACGTCGTCATCGCGGCGCTCCTCGGGGCCGAGGAGTTCGGCTTCGCGACGGCGCCCCTGGTGGTGTCGGGCTGCGTGATGATGCGCGTGTGCCACCTGAATACGTGCCCGGTGGGCATCGCCACGCAGGACCCCGAGCTTCGCAAGAAGTTCACGGGCAAGCCGGAATTCGTCGAGAACTTCTTCAAGTTCATCGCGCAGGAAGTGCGCGAGACGATGGCGGCGCTCGGCTTCCGCTCGATGGACGAGATGATCGGCCGTGTCGACCTGCTCGATACGCACGACGCGCTGGACCACTGGAAGGCGCACGGGCTCGATTTGTCGGCGATCCTGTATGACCCGCCGGCCGCGGGCGCGCATGCGCGCCGCAACACCACGACGCAGGATCACGGACTCGAGCGCGCGCTCGATCGCCGGCTGATCGAGATCTGTCACGACGCGCTCGAGGGCCGCGGCGGCGTGGACGCGACGCTGCCGATCCGGAACGTGAACCGCACCGTCGGGACGCTCCTCGGCTACGAGGTGACGTCGCGGTTCGGTGGCCAGGGCCTGCCGGACGACACGATTCGCCTGACATTCAACGGCTCCGCGGGGCAGAGCTTCGGCGCCTTCCTGCCGCGCGGGATCACCCTCACGCTCGAGGGCGACGCGAATGACTATGTCGGCAAGGGCCTCTCCGGCGGGCGCCTCATTCTGTTCCCTCCTCGACGTTCCACGTTCGCCGCCGAGGAGAACATCATCATCGGCAATGTGGCACTCTACGGTGCGACCAGCGGCGAGGCGTTCATTCGTGGCGTCGCGGGCGAGCGTTTTGGCGTCCGCAACAGTGGTGCCACGGCGATCGTCGAAGGCGTGGGCGATCACGGGTGCGAGTACATGACGGGAGGTCGCGTCATCGTCCTCGGGCCGACGGGCCGGAACTTCGCCGCGGGGATGAGCGGCGGGGTCGCGTTTGTGATGGACCTCGCCGGCGATTTCGAAAAGCGCTGCAACGGAGGCATGGTCGATCTCGAAGCCGTCGACGATGAGGACGAAGTGTTGCTGCGCCGGCTGGTGTCGCGGCACATTGCCCTGACTGGAAGCAGCCACGCGTCGCACCTGCTCTTCCGCTGGGCGGAGGTGCGACGACAGTGGGTCAAGGTCATGCCGCGCGACTACAAGCGCGTGCTTCTCGCGGAGGAAGCGGCGCGCCAGAAGGGACGCGCAGCCGATTTCAACGAGCTCGTGAGCGCCGCCCATGGGTAAGCCGACCGGATTCCTCGAGATCAGCCGGAAGAAGCAGCCTACGCGTGCCGTCGCCGATCGCCTCAAGGACTGGCAGGAGGTGTACCTGCCGTATGCCACCGAGACGCTTGCGCAGCAGGGCGCGCGCTGCATGGATTGCGGCATTCCGTTCTGTCACCAGGGCTGTCCGCTGGGCAATCTGATTCCAGACTGGAACGATCTCGTCTATCGCGATCGGTGGCACGCGGCGATCGAGCGGCTGTCTGCCACGAACAATTTTCCCGAATTCACCGGGCGGCTCTGTCCCGCGCCGTGTGAAGGCGCGTGCGTTCTCGGGATCAACAGCGACCCGGTGACCATCAAGGGCATCGAGAACGCGATCATCGAGCGCGCGTTCGATGAAGGGTGGATCACGCCGATGCCGCCGCCGACCCGCACCGGAAAGCGCATCGCGGTCGTCGGCTCCGGACCTGCGGGGCTTGCAGCCGCCGATCAGCTCAACAAGGCGGGACACCTGGTGACCGTGTTCGAGCGCGCCGATCGGATCGGCGGGCTGCTCCGCTACGGCATTCCCGAGTTCAAGATGGAAAAGCGCGTTCTCGATCGCCGGCTCGCGATCATGGACGCGGAAGGCGTCAGGTTCCGGACCAACGCGAACATCGGCGCCGGCATTCCTGCCGACGAACTGCGGCGCGAGTTCGACGCCGTCGTGCTCTGCGGGGGCGCGACGATCCCGCGCGACCTGCCGATTCCGGGCCGGCAATTGTCAGGCGTACACTTCGCAATGGACTACCTGACCGAGCAGAACCGGCGCTGCGCCGGCGACGATCTCGGCGACCAGCCAATGCTGACGGCCGCGGGCAAGGGCGTCGTGATCATCGGCGGCGGTGATACGGGGGCCGATTGCCTCGGCACGGTGCATCGCCAGGGCGCACGATCAGTGCACCAGTTCGAGCTGCTGCCGAAGCCGCCAGAGACGCGCGGCGAAGGCAACCCGTGGCCAGAGTGGCCCCAGGTCTTCCGCGTCTCGTCAGCGCACGAAGAGGGCGGCGAGCGGCTCTATTCGGTGTCGACGACCGAGTTCGTTGGCGATTCCGAAGGCCGGCTGCAGGGATTGAGCGGCGTCAGTGTGATGCCCGTCCATGAGAACGGGCGGATGACATTCAAGCCCGTGCCTGGCAGCGAGTTCACGCTCGAGTGCGAGCTCGTGCTGCTGGCGATGGGCTTCACCGGACCCGAGCGAAGCGCGATCGATCAGCTCGGGGCAAAGGTCACGGATCGTGGCACGGTGTGGCGCGACGAGGCATGGATGACCAGCGTGCCCGGCGTCTTCACCGCCGGCGATATGCAGCGCGGCCAGTCGCTCATCGTCTGGGCCATCGCCGAAGGCCGCAGCGCCGCGCGTGGCGTCGACCAGTGGCTCAGCGGCCACTCGCAGCTGCCTGCGCCGCTGTAGGATCCATCTTCTGTGGCGGCGGGGCTTTAGCCCCGCGAATCCGCGGCCCTAAAGGGCCGCCGCCACAACAGTCTCCGCCACGTCCATTACTCCTGATAGAACCACGTCAATCCCCCGTCGACCGTGAACGTCGCGCCTGTCGCATAGTCGGCATCTGACGAGGCGAGGTACGCGGCGAGACCCGCCACATCGTTCGTCTTGCCGAGACGCCCCAGCGGGATCTGCGCCGTCAGCGCTGTCAGCCTACCGGGATCGTTGAGCAGCTTGGCGTTGATGGGCGTTTCGATGGCTCCTGGTGCGATGGAGTTGATCGTGATTCCAAGCGGTCCGAGCTCGATCGCGAGATTCCGGGTCAGCATCTTCAGACCACCCTTGCTCGCGCAGTACGCGGCGAAGTTCGGAAACGGCAGCTCTTCGTGCACCGAGCTGACGTTGATCACCTTCCCGCCGCGGCCCTCGGCACGAAGTCTCCTGACAAACGCCTGAGTCGCAAAGAACACACCCTTCAGGTTCACGTTCAGGACCTTGTCGTAATCCGCCTCGCTGACGTCCCAGAATGGCGCGTTGATTTCGATGCCTGCGTTGTTGACCAGAATGTCGAGGCCCCCAAGCACGTCCCACCCCTGATCAATTAGCGACTGCACCGACGAGACCAATCCGAGATCGCCCTTGATCGACTGAGCGCTCCGGCCGGTCTTGCGGATCTCCGATACGGTCTCCTCAGCGCCTCGTGGATCGCTGTTGTAGTTGACGATGACATCCGCGCCATCCTGCGCGAGACGTTTCGCGATGGCCTGGCCGATGCCCTTGCTGCTGCCGGTCACGAGTGCTCGCTTGCCTTCGAGTCGCATCCTTCACGTCCTCTGCGCCGCTCACGTGGCGGCGGGGCTTCAGCCCCGCACCTCGCGGCGCACGCGGGCCTGAAGGCCCGCGTCCACAAACCGTTCAATAGAAGTACCGAATCGGATACTCGACTCGCTACTCCAGCGTGCCCGCCCCCGGTCCCGGCCGTGTCACGAAGAACGTGCTCAGCGCCGCGGCATCTGGATGATCGGCCTCGTAGACTTCCTGCCAGCGTCGAAGGAACACCTCGGCCTTCGACGCCTCGACCAACGCCCACACGCTGCCCCCGAACCCCGCCCCGAACGAGGAGGCGGCAAGCGCGCCGGAGTCCCGGGCGAGCCGCGCGAGCGCGATGGTTTCAGGGACCTGATTTCCGAGCAGCCGCTCGGCCGCCTTCTGAGACCGATCCACGATCTCCCCGAACCGTTCGATCGCCCGGGCGTCGAGTGCGGCGATCGCGGAGGGCACCAGCTCCTGATTCTCGACGATGAACTGCTCGAGGCGAGCCCGTGAGGCGGCACGGTCGGAAGGCGACGGCAGGCTTCCGGCCAGTTCCCGAAGCTGATCGACAGCGCCCGGCCCCGAAGCGAGGGCGTCGCCCAGCGTGGCGTCGCTTCGGCCCGTGGTCTCGCGCCAGCGCGCAACCAGCGTCGCGACGAGCGTCGCCGCGCGGTTGTATCGCGTCTGCGCGCTCCCGGTTTTCGCGGCTGCTACCCCGCTGGCGGCCACGACGAACACGAGGTCTGGCGGAAGGATGACTTGATGCGTGCGTGTCACCGGGTGGTATTGGTAGCATCCGAGTCGACCTGCCTCGCTCAGGACAATCGCCGTATGGTCCTGGCTGCCGCCGAATGTGCCGACGCCATGGTCGCCAGCCAGGCCGAAATATGGGCGGCCATTCTCGACGCTTCCGAGATAGCCCGCCAGCCGCGGTGTGCTCCCGACCTCGGCTACGTACGTCGGGTCTTCCTCGAGTGCGTTGGATTCCGCAAGGACGTAAAACGTGCCTGTCACGAGCGCGCTCGACGTGCTCATGCCCGCCGCGCGCGGGAGATTCGAAAAGAACCCGATGTCTGCGCCCCTCTGCACCGCAGAGAAGTTGCGTGCGAGGCGTCTTGCCGCGGTCATCGGGTAGTTCGACCAGTGGCCGGCGGGCGGCTCCAGATCGGGCGTCACGGCGAATTCGGCATGGCGGCCGTCGCGCGCGTCGACGATCCGAACATGGGCATCCTCACGAGGCGTGAACGCCACTGCAAAGCCGCGCTCGACTGCGCACGTCACGCTGTGCCCTCCGGCGTAGTCGGTGTGCTTGCCGATCACCTCGATGCGACCGGGGACGAATAGTCGATGCGCGGGCTCGCGGCCTGCCAGGCGGCGAAACGCGGCGTCGGCGCGTCGAGCCGCATCCTCCGCGAGCGTCCGCGTGGCGGGTGACAACTGTTCGAGCACGTGGCTTGTCACAGGACGACCTGGACCGAGGCGAGTCGCGCGGCGATCGTCGCGATGTCGATCTGCCGTGAGAGATCGAGCACTGGAACGTCCATGCGCACCGCGCGGAAGCGCATGACACCGGTTGCAAGCGCGTGCTCGACCGCGGCAGGCAGCTCGAGCTCTCCTCGTGCCGACAGCGGAACGGCGCGGCACATCGGAAAGATCCGGCGATCGAAGCGCCAGCAATTCATGCTGATGAACACATCGGTTCCAAGGGCGGCGAGCGTCCGATCGTCGGGCTTCTCGATGATCCGGCGAAGGTAGCAGTCCTCGAGCTCGAGGACCGCGAAACTGGCAACGCGCGCCGGCGTCGATTTGACCGTCGGCGAGCAGCCCCGACCGGCTGAAGGCGACCAGCCCCGGCTCGTCGAGGGCCGCCAGCGCCTTCAGGGCGTCGACCGGATAGTAATTGTCGCTGTTCAGCACCAGGAAGGGCTCGTCGGCCGTCCATGTTTCGGCGGCCAGCACCGCGTCGGCCGTCCCGAGCGGTCGATCCTGGACCGCGAAATCGATGGTGAGGCGCGAGGGACGCGCATCGACCGTGTAGTGGCGGCGAAGGAGGTCGTGCTCGGGTCCGATCACCAGGCAGGCGCGGGTGACGCCCGCATCGGCCAGCGCGCTGAGCACGTAATCGAGAAAGGGCCGGCCGATGGGAATGAGCGCCTTGACGCCCGTCGATGCCACCTCGGCCTGCGCCCCGCTGATTCGAGCGGCGTCGTCGGCCCGTCGCATGCGCGTGCCCAGCCCACGCGCGAGGATCACGGCGCGCGTCGTCATTGGCAGAAGATCGAGCCGTCCAAACGCCTCATGTGTTGCATTCTATCCCGTGGAGATCTCTGCGGTTCCCGACGTGCTACGCTCGACCCAGACGGATCTGTTGATCGACCGCGACATTGTTTCGGAGGTGAGCCATGGGCGATGTTCTCGTCTGGATTCTCTTCGGTCTCGTCGTCGGCGCGTTGGCCAAACTCCTCATGCCGGGGGACGATCCCGGCGGCATCGTCGTGACGATCCTGCTCGGGATCGCTGGATCGTTGGTGGGCGGCTTCGCCGGGCGCGTGCTTGGCCTGTACGACCGCGGCGAAGCGGCCGGCTTCCTGATGTCGCTCCTCGGCGCCGTCATCCTGCTGGTCGTCTACCGCCAGATCGCCCGATCGCGCGCCTGATGGCCTTCCCGCCGGCGTTCTTCGTCGGCGCCAATCTGCCGTGGATTCGCTACGGTGGCGATTTCGGCGCCAGTCGGTGGGCGCCGGCGGGCGGCGTCTCTCAACACGCGGAACCGCAGCGCATCGCGTCCCTGTTCGACACACTGCGGTCGCACGGCGTGACGACAGTGCGATGGTTCGTGCTGTGTGATGGGCGCGCAGGGGTGCGATTCGCCGAACGACGGCACACCGGTCGGCCTGGATGATGCCGTCTTCCGCGATCTCGATACCGCGCTCGAGTGGACGGAACGCGCCGGGCTCGGGCTGCTGCCGGCGCTGCTCGATTTTCACTGGTGCCTCCCGCGGCGCTTCGTCAACGGCGTGCAACTGGGCGGACGCCGGAGCGTGATTGCCAACTCGACGCGCCGCCGGCACCTGATCGAATGCGTTTTCGAGCCGTTGTTCTCGAGATACGCGCAGGACTCCCGCATTCATGGATGGGACCTCATCAACGAGCCCGAGTGGGTGACGCTCGGCCTGGGCACGTGGGACCCGCGTCGCAGCGTCTCACGTGCGGCAATGCGTGCGTTCATTCGGGATGCCGCCGCCGCCGCGCACAGGGTCGCCAGGCAGCCCATCACCGTGGGCTCAGCGAGCACGCGGTGGTTGCGTTTCGTCAACGGCCTCGGTCTGGACTTCTATCAGCCGCATTGGTACGACAGCTTCGAGCGCAGGTCGCCGCTTTCAACGCCCGTCAGCGCGCTGGGATGTGATGCGCCCGTCGTGCTCGGAGAGTTTCCGACGCGCGGATCGGCGCGCGACCCCTCCGTGCTCATTGAAATGGCGCGTGCGGCAGGCTATCGCGGGGCGCTCTTCTGGTCGGTCCTCGCCGAGGACAGCGCGAGCGACTTCGCGCGTGCGCGAGAAGCCCTCACGAACTGGGCGGGCAGAGCTGTTTAATGGCGCTCGCCCCGCGATTCTGCGCCACGTACGTGGCGGCGGGGCCTTAGCGCGCAACGGATGGCGCACGCGGGGCTAAAGACCCGCCGCCACCTGCCAGCATACCTGAGCGCCGGGCGCTACCCTTCTCCCGCCAAATACAGAAACACGAGCACAGCGATGAGCGCCAGGAGAATGGCCGCGATCACCTTCCACGGGCTGAGCGGGTACGTGCCCTCCATCTTCCCCGTGTACCCGTTCGAGAGCACCTGATAGGTCTTCGCGCCGTACGTGTAGGTGAGCAGCCACACAGGCACGAGAATGTGCTTGAAGGTTCGTCCAGAGAATTCCGGCGAGATTTCGAGCGCGCGGTACGTGTCGCCTGGAACGGCCTCGGCGGCCATCGCGCGAAGCCGTTCGGTCATCTGCTGAACGGCCCGCTGCGCAGCGTCGAGCAGCACGATCTGATAGTGCTCCACGACGAATCCCGACAGCATCGCCGTGTCGTACGGCAGCAGGTCTGCCGTTGGAAACGGCTCGATCCGTTTCAGCAGGTCCACGCGCACGCCCTGCGATCCCGGCACGGGCTCGTCATCGAAGAAGTGATCAACGCGTCCAGAGGCGGGCTCCCAACGCACGTGCTGCACCTGCCGCGTCTGAGTGCGCCCGTTGTTGTCGCGATACGTTTCGGTCGTGTAGTAGTAGTGACCGGCCTCGGCGCGCCATGGGCACGCGGCCTGTGCGTCGAAGGTCCAGTACGGGCAGATAGATGCCGTGCACCGTATCGACGAGCGCGCGCGACTTCAGCTTGCCGGGCGCGAACCATTTGCTCGCACACCACCGCCGGATCTGCTCCCGGACCTGGGGCTGCGTGACCTTGAAGGGCAGCAGGCTCTGCGGGGTGATCGGAGCCTTCGTCTCGGAGTAGTCGACGAGCGCCGGCGACCCGCAGAACTCGCAGTTCTGGCCCACGCGCGCCGGGTCGAACACCATCACGGCGCGGCAGCTCTGGCAGCGGACACTGCGCCGCTCGGTGTGCCACCCGCGCAGATCGTCGGGCAGCTCCCGCAGCGCCTTGACGAGATCGATCTCTTCGATCGCGCCCGTCGACGCGTTCACTTGATACGGAGATTCCGTGCCGCAGAACGGGCAGACCAGCTTCTGCTTCGCTGGATTCCACTCGGCCTGCGCGCCGCACGCCGGACACGGAAACTTCTCCCGCGCCGTGACCTCCGTCGGGTTCGGCGTCGTCATCGCGCGCGCGAACCGTCAGCTCGCCAGATACTTCTCGAGCGCCGCGCGGGTGACGCGATAGCTCGAACCAATCTTCTTGGCACCGAGCTCTCCCGACTGGATGATCGTCATCACGTCGTCTTCCGACACGCCGACGGCTTTGGCGACATCGGCCGGCGACAGCAATTCCGGGAGGCCGGCACTTGCCGCACCCATCGCACCTGCCGCACCCAAGGCACCCGCCGCACCTGACGCACCCGCCGCCCCCGTCGCACCCGTCGCATCCGCCGCACCCGTCGCACCCAAGCGACCCCGGTGCTCCGGCGACTTTGAGGTTCCCGAGGTTTTGCTGCTGCATTATCTGTTGCGCAATGGCGAAGCCCACGGCCAACTCAGTTGCCGTCCCTGCCGCACCGCCTCCGCCGGGCATCTCCATGCCCTTCGCCATCTGATACTTCACGAAGTCGTTCAGGTTGCCGACGGCAGCCATGCTCGAGCGCTTGTCGATGGCCTGCTCCACTTCCGGCGGCACCGAAACGTTTTCGACCACGAAGCTGGCGATCTGGATGCCGTATTTGCTCGAGACAACCGGGTTGATCAGCGGCAGCAACGCGTCGCCGAGCTCGGTGAATCGAGACGCGACGTCGAGAATGGGAATCCGCGCCGAGGCCAGCGCATCGCTGAAGACGCTGATGATGCGGGACCGCATGGTGTCGGCGAATTCGTCCAGGCGGAAGTTCTGATCGGATCCGGCGACTTCCTTCAGAAACAGTTTGGGATCGACGATCTTGAAGTCGTAGATGCCGAACGCGCGCGCGCGGACGATGCCGAAATCGTCGTCCCGCACCATGATGGGATTCGCCGTTCCCCACTTGTTGCCGGTGAAGAGGCGAACGTTGAGATAGTAGACGTCGGCCTTGAACGGCGAGTTGAAGCCGTACTTCCAGGACTTGATCCGGGTGAGGACCGGGATGTTGTCGGTCGTGAGCGAGTGCTTGCCGGGTCCAAACGTATCGCCGAATTCGCCGAGATAGACGAACTGCACCGCCTGCGACTCGCGAACAATGAGCTGCGCCCCGTTCTTGATCGCCTTGTCGTCGTCTGGGAAACGGTACGACAGCGTGTCCCGGGAATCGTCCGTCCACTCGATGATCTCGAGCAGCTCACCCTTGATGAAATCAAAAACGCCCATCCGTCCGACCCTCCAGTTCGCGTCATTCTATACGCCCGTGCCAACGGCGCAATGCCCGTGCAATCGGGGACAGTCCCCACACACAAGGGGCAGGGAAGTGCCCCGCATAAATCTCGCAAGATCGGCGGAGCTGTCCTGATCTTGCACAACGATCGATGACATTTCAGCCAATCGACGGCGCAGTACTTACATACATACGGTCCAGGCGGCAGGAGGTTTCGAACAGGCAGTCGTACGCTAAGTTGCGGAATCAGAAGCAGTTTCCACGTTACGGCGCACGGACCGACGAAGCGGCACAATCGTTGCCGTCCAATGAACCGGAGGCGGCATCACATGCTTCGGTTCCTCGCGTATGCACTGACGGTGAGTTGTGGACTGCTCTTCGCCGGCACGATTGCCACGACGACACCGGCAGGAACCCGAACGCCGCCGCCCGCATCCGTAGTGGTTCCCGCAGAACGCGAGGTCACCATCCCCGCTGGGACGATGCTCCGGCTCCGTCCGTCGCACGCGTTCGGCTCCGACATTTCGCGTGCCGAGCAGCCCATCACGGCTACCCTCGCCCGCGGCGTGCGGCTGAACGGACGGGAGGTGCTGCCGGCAGGCAGTACGGCCTACGGCTTCGTCACCGAAGCGCGGCGCTCAGGCAAGGTGAAAGAACGCGCTCGCGTCGGCGTGCGCTTCACGGAAATCGCGCCGCGCGGTGACGACGAACGTTACCGGATGCGGACGCGCTCGTGGGTGGCGGTCGCGCCGGCGACCAAGAAGCAGGACGCTCTGAAGATTGGCGTCCCCGCGGCGGGCGGCGCCGCAATTGGGGCAATCGTCGGCGGCAAGAAAGGCGCCGGCATCGGTGCGCTGGCCGGCGGCGGTGGCGGGACCGCGGTCGTCCTCGCCACCCGGGGGAAAGAAGTGCGCGTCGGCCGCGGAGCAACGCTGGCGGTGCGCCTGACGGCGCCACTCACGGTGAGGCGGACCCACGACTAGAATCGAGAAACCGAGAACACGAGAAGGAGAACTCGAGTACCGTAGGAGCGCCACTGCGTGCGCCCGAGTCGAGAACGAGAACCCGAGAACGTGGCGCATTGCCATACGCGCCCTTATTCGTACCGTAGCGCTTCGATGGGGTTCAGCGCGGCGGCCCGCCGCGCTGGATAGAGCCCGAAGAACCCGCCGATCGCAGCCGCGCACCCGAACGACAGCACCACAGACATCGACGAGATGCTCGTGGTCCACCGAAACGCCTGGCTCAATCCAATCGACGCCAGGACGCCGAGCACGATCCCGACAATGCCGCCTCCGAGACTGAGCGCCAGCGACTCGACCAGGAACTGACGCGCGACGTCACGCTTGCGCGCGCCGAGCGACATCCGCAGCCCGATCTCTCGCGTCCGCTCCGTCACCGACACCAGCATGATGTTCATGACGCCGATGCCCCCCACCACGAGCGACACCGCCGCCACACTCGCCAGGAGCCACGTCATCGTGTTCGTCGTCGAGGTCAGCACGCTCGTCATCTCTTCGAGCGTCCGGACCGCGAAGTCGTCCGTATCCGACGGACTGAGATGATGCCGCTGCCGCAGCAGCGTGGCGATGCCGTCGGCGACCTCGGCGATCTGCGGCTCGGTCGCGGCCGCGACCGTGATGTTGCTCAGCCATGTGTTGCCCGACAGCTTCTTCATCACCGTCGTGTAAGGCACGATGACGGTGTCGTCCTGGTCCTGGCCAATCGCCGATTGTCCCTTCCGCGCCAACACGCCCGCGACGGTGAACGGCTGGTTCGCGATGCGGATGGTCTCCCCTGTCGGATCCGCGTTCTCCCCGAACAACTGATCGCGGACCACTGCCCCGAGAAGCGCCACCTTCCCCGACCGCGCTACGTCGGACTCTGTGAAGAAGCTGCCCGTCTCGAGCGACCAGTCGCGGATCGCGGCGAGATCCGCGCCGGATCCCTGTATCTGCGTGGACCAGTTGCCGGTGGCCGACACCACCTGCGCGCGCGTGGCCGCGCCCGGCGACACGCCGGCCACCCCCGGAACCTCGCGGCGGATAGCCTCCGCGTCGCCAGGCGTCAGAGTCGTCCTGGCCCCTTGCCCCAGCCGGACGCCACCAACGGTTGTCGACCCCGGCATGACGATGACGAGATTCGTCCCGGCGGAACGGATCCGCGCCTCGATCGACGCGCGAGCGCCGTTGCCGAGCGCCATCATCACGATCACTGCCGCAACGCCGATGATGATGCCCAGCGCCGTCAGGATCGTCCGCATCACGTTGCGCCGGAGCGCCTCCACGGCCGTTTCGAGCGTCAGAAACAACGACATGATCGCCTCCGATCAGAGCCCGCGGCCGCCGCGGCGAGGCATGGACGGCGTGAGCGGCGAACCGGATCCCGCCGGCGTCTGTGATGCACGAACCTTCGCGTCGCGAATGCCCGTGACGACGCTGGCGCCAGGCTGCAGCGCATCTGTCTCGACCGCCACGTGCGTACCGTCGGACAGGCCAACCGTCACGCGCGCCGGACGGAGTGTCCCGTCCACGACCTGCCAGATCGTGGCGCGAGAGCCGGGCGTTCCGGCGGCCGGGCGCGCAGGATTGTCGTCGCGCCCTTCGCGTGGAGCACCGGTTGCCGCGTTTCCGGTGGCGCGGCTTCGTCGTTCCTGCCCTTGCTGTGCGGCGCTCCGGCGCTTGGGCATCTCCTGCCCGAGCGACGCAAACACATCCGCGTCGGGCCGGAAGCGCAGCGCGGCCGCCGGCACTTGCAGCGCGTCATCGTCGCGCGCCGACTCGATGCGGACCGTCGCGGTCATGCCGGGCTTCAGCTTCTGCTGAGGGTTCGGCACCGTGATGATGGTCGTATAGGTGACCACGTTATTGGCCACAACGGGCTGCAGTCGCACCTCCGTCACCTTGCCGGTGAAGGTCTCGGAGCCGTAGGCCTCGAGCGTGAACGTCACGGGCTGTCCCTGAGCGACGTGTCCGATGTCGGACTCGTCGACGCTCGCGCTCACTTCCATCGTGCCGAGATCGCGGGCGATGACGAACAGCGTCGGCGTCTGGAGACCGGACGTGACCGTCTGGCCCACTTCGACGTTCCGTGAAAGGACGATGCCGTCAACGGGCGACTTGATAACAGTGTGCTCGAGATTCACCGCCGCCTGGGCCAGCGACGCCCGGCCCTGCACGACCTGCGCCTGTGCCGACGTCACCGCCGCCTGCCCCGCCTGGAGGGCGATGCGCGCCGAATCGAGATCCGCGTCAGGGATCAAGCCATCCTTCGCGAGCCGCTCGGCTCGCCTCAGTTTGGTCTGGGCATCGGCCAGACCGACCTTGGCCTGCTGCAGGTCTGCTTCTATTCGGGCGAGACCGGCCCGCGCCTGGTCCACTTGGGTCTGGAACGCGGCAGGGTCGAGCGTCGCCAGGATCTCGCCACGATGCACGATGGAATTGAACGTCGCACCCAGGCTGTTGATCGTCCCCGTGACCTGGCTGCCGACTTCGACCGAGTCGACGGGCTGCACGGTGCCGGTGGCTTCCACTTTCTGGACCACTGATCCGCGTGTGACCGTTGCCGTCACGATCGACGGCGCCTCGGTCGCGCCAAGGCTGTAGTACACGGCACCAAGGCCCAGCGCGATGATCGCGATGACGATGAAAAGAATCCTGCGCATGTTGGCGGCTCCATCGAGGACGAGAACGCGAACCGTTCACGTTCTCGTCTTCGTCTTTCTTGCTATCGCTGTGTCCTCGATTGCTCGGCGACTGCCAGCGTCAGTTATTGCTGTGGCGTACTGCCCTGCGGGGCAGGCGCCTGGCGATGCTTGTCCATGCGCTGCTTCCACTCGGCCTGTCGCTGAGCCCTCAGCTGACGCCGCTCTGCGGCGAGGGCGTTCGCCTTGGTCTGCTGCTCCGGCGTCAGCAGGCTGAACACCTGCTCGTGCACGCGCGCACGGAGCACGGCCGCATCGGCCTCGGCCGCGGCGAGCTCGCTCGATGCCGCGCGAATCTGCGACTCGTTCATCGGTACCTGCTCGATTGCCGCCAGCTGCGCCTGGCGCGCGGCGCGCGTCCGCTCGGCCACGGCACGGAACTCCTCGCGGTGCGCCGACATCGCTGCTCGGATCTGTTGACGCTGTTCGTCAGTCAATCCGAGCGCTCGGAGTCCCGGAAAGCCCCCGCCCATGAAGCCCCAGTGGCGCGGGCCCCACTGGCCGTCCGCTCCGGCGATCAGGGGCACGGCGGCCAATACCGCCACGACGGCCGCTGCAATCACTCCACGCTTCACTGTTTGTGTCATAGCCACGTTCTGCCTCCACCGACGCCGGCGTTGTCGAGCCCGCGTTCTATTCCATTTGACGGCCGGCCGAGGGCATCCGTGCGGCAGGACTGTGATATTTCCGTGACAGGGTGGGCTTCGGTGGACGGGAGAAGGCTCGGCTGAACCCGGAGTTCTCCAGGGTTCACCTGAGAAGATGGCTGACGATGGCGCATTCGGTCGGCGGAGACCACAGAGACGGATTAGACGCGGAGCGCGCCGAGCTCGCAAGGCGCTTTGTAACTCTGCGATCTCAGCGTGCTCTGCGTTGACATCGGCTCTGCGTGCTCTGCTACCTCTGCGCGCTGTCTCTGCGCGCTGCCCCGGCGTGTCTGCGTCATCAGGTCATGCGAGTCTCGGTCTAGACTGGTTGCACAAAGGGCGCCGCGGGCGTTCGACTATGGACCAGCAGACAGACTCTCGCCGCGTGCTTGTCGTCGAGGACGAGCCTCACATTCGCGAGCTCGTCGCGCTTCACTTGCGCCTCGAGGGCTGGACACCTGAGCTGGCCGAAAACGGTCATGCGGCGCTCGCTCGCCTCCGGACCGAACGCTTCGATCTCGTCATCCTCGACATCATGCTTCCGGGCCTCGACGGGCTGACGGTTTTGAAGGCGCTTCGCCGCGACTCTTCGAACACCGATGCGCCGGTGCTGCTCCTGACGGCGCGGCGGGAAGAGTCCGACAAGGTGCTGGGCCTCGAAAGCGGCGCGGACGACTATCTGGCAAAGCCTTTCGGGGTTCGTGAGCTCGTGGCGCGGGCACGCGCGCTGATGCGGCGGCCGCGGGCGGGGAGCTCGTCGTCTACACAGGGGACCATCCCGATCCGGATTCGAGAGGTCGAAATCGATCCCGCCCGACGGCGCGTGACGATCGCGGGACGGGAGGTCGACTTGACCTCGAACGAATTCGACCTTCTGTCCGTCCTGGCGTCGCACCCGGGCATCGTGTTCAGCCGGGAAGCCGTGCTGGCACGCGTGTGGAAGGGGGAAGCCTACGTCACCGAGCGCAGCGTCGATGCGCTGGTGAAGCGGCTGCGCCGCAAAATTGAACCGGATCCTGGGAATCCCATCTACGTCGTGACCGTGTGGGGCACGGGCTACAAGTTCGCGTATGACTGAGCCGGTCTGGTATCGCAGCCTCTACGGGCGCATGGCAATCGGTGCGTTGGCCGGCCTCACTGGCCTCCTCCTCGCCCAGGCGGCCCTCTTCCTCTGGCTCGCCGGTCGCAGCGACCGACCGCTCGGCACCCGTTCGCCGCAGCGCGCCCTTCGCTTCGTCGCGCTCGATCTTACGACTGCCCTCGAGGCAGATCCCGCGATCAATCTCGACGCGTACATGCGCGATCAGTTCGGCCGGCTGCCGTGGCGGATTTTCTCGGTGCGCCCGGATGGACGCGTGGCACAGAACCGCGACTTCACGATCCCTGACGGGCTCCTGCGCGCGGCACGGAGCGTCGCTCACGATGAGGGCGCCTCCGGGCCGCCCCGCGCGATTGAGCGAGTGGGTGCCAGACTCGTGCGGGTACGCGTCGACGGCCATGTCGCCGCAATCGTCGGCATTGCGCCGGGGGAGGGCCCGTGGACACCCGTCTTCCGCGAGTACGGCCCGCCGCTCGTGATTGCCGGCGCCGTCCTGCTCGTCACCGGCGCGGGCTTCATGGCGCTTTTCGTGCTCAGGCCTGCCAGGCGTCGGCTTCGGACGCTACAGCGCGCGGCCGAGGCGCTCGGCGGCGGAAACAGCGCGACGCGCGCGCCCGAATCCGGCGGCGACGAAGTCGCGGCGCTGGCGCGATCGTTCAACCAGATGGCCGCCGAGCTCGAGGCGCGGGTGCAGGAGCTGAAGGCGTCGGACCGCTTGCGACGTCAGCTCCTGGCGGACGTGTCGCACGAGCTGATGACGCCGCTGACGGCCATCCGCGGTTACCTGGAAACGTTATCGCTTCCCGGAGCGGTGGCCGACGACGCCACACGCGATCGCTATCTTCGCGTCGTCACCGAAGAGACGTTGAGGCTCGAATCGATCGTCGGAGACCTGCTCGACCTGGCGAGGCTCGAAGGCGGCGGGGGATCGGTGCTCCACCGCGAGCCCGTGCCTGTTGACTGGCTGTTCTCACGCGTGGCCGAGCGTCACGAGGTCGGGCTGCGCGATCGGGGAATCCGTCTCGACCGGCGAATCGAGCGCGGTGCCGAGCGGGTAGATGGCGACGCGCGCCGACTCGAGCAGGCGCTGCAGAACCTGGCGGCCAATGCCGTCCGTCACACACCGCCAGGAGGACACATCGTGCTCAGCGCCGAGCCAATCGACGGGCGCGTGGTGATTCGTGTGGCCGACACCGGCATCGGCATCGCGCCGGAACACGTCGCGTTTGTCTTCGATCGGTTCTACAAGGCCGATGCCGCCCGCGCGCAGGGGGATGGAATGGGAAGCGGCCTGGGGCTCTCGATCGTGAAGGCGATAATCGAACGCCACGGAGGGCAGGTGGCGGTGTCGAGCGTGCCCGGGAACGGCACGGTGTTCGAGATAACCCTGGATGCGGCCAGCGAGACGAGTGCGTAGAGATGCCCGAGCTGAAGCTCGGGGCAATCACGTCAGGTCATCTTTATCGTCGATAGACCCGCACGTAGTCGACCAGCATCTCCTGCGGAAAGATCGTCGACTGATCGGGGCTGCCGGGCCAATTGCCGCCGACGGCCACGTTCAGCAGCAGGAACATGTCGTGATCGAACACCCATCGCGCGGTGGCCGGTAGATCCGACGGTTTTCGCGTCTGATACAGGCGGCCATCGACATACCAGCGGATCTCGCCCGGTTCCCATTCGACCGCGTAGACGTGCTCGGCCGCCCCGAACGGCGCTCCGTCCAGACTCTGGAACGGCATCCCGATGCCGCCGGCGCCGGAGTAGCCGGGGCCATGGATCGTGCCGTGCACTGTGGTCGGCTCGCGTCCGATGTTCTCCATGACGTCGATCTCGCCGCACTCCGGCCAGCCCCGCGAGTCGATGTCGGTGCCGAGCATCCAGAACGCCGGCCAGATGCCCTGGCCCCGCGGAATCTGGAGGCGCGCCTCGACCCGACCGTACGTCTGGGCAAAGCGTCCGAGCGTCTTGAGCCGCGCCGACGTGTAATCGCGCGGGATGCCGTCGGCCCCGGTCAGACGCTCATCCCGCGCTGTGATTACGAGCGCGCCCTTCTCGATCCGCGCGTTCCCGGCACGGTCGGTGTAGGTCTGCAGCTCGTTGTTGCCCCACCCGTTTCCGCCCACGTCGTACACCCATCGGGACGGATCGGGCCGCGAGCCATCAGGCGCGTCGAACTCGTCGCTCCACGACAGCTGCCATTCTGCGGGGATGCCGGGCCGAGGCACCGGCGACGGCGAGGCGCTGGTCTTCTCGCCTCCACAGACCGCGAGCAACGCAATCGCCGCAACCGGCACAATCAGCCGCGCGAGCCGCGCGCGGCCGACCACGATACGGCGCAACGGCAGTGCCACGCTACTGCACGGCGACGAGCTGGACGTCGAAGAGGAGCGTCGCGTTCGCCGGAATCGGTCCGTTGCTCTGCGCGCCATACGCGAGCTCTGGGGGGATGACGAGCCTCCGCTGACCACTGACCTTCATGCCGGTCACGCCTTGACTGATTCCTGGAATCACTCCAGTGCCGCCTACCACGAACGCTAAGGGCGTTCCACTGGTCAGGGCCTGGATCTGCGTGCCCTTGTGGTCCGTGGCCGTGTCGGAGTACAGCCAAAGGACGTAGTAGATCGCCACAGTACTCCCGGCCACGGCCTCGGTGCCGGTGCCGACGACGAGATCGGTTTGACTGTAGGGAGCCGAGCCCGTCGGTGGGGGCGGCTCGGGCGCGCTGGGACTGGAGCCGCCGCACGCCACAAGCGACACGAGCACGAGAATGGGCCACACACGAGCAAGCATTCGGGACCTTTCAAGGGGCGCTGGCACGCCTCGGCAAAGAGTCAGGATACCTCACAGCCCGCCGCGAAGCGAGCGCGGCCGGTGCCACGGATAGGCACTCGCCACGCCTGCCATTCCTTGAGAACGGTGCGCTCGTGGTACGGTGATCAGATGCCGCTCGTGTCTCTTGACCGTGTATCCGTGGCGTTTGGCCACCTGCCGCTCCTCGACGGCATCACGCTCAAGATCGAGCCGCGCGAGCGCCTGGCGCTCATCGGCAGAAACGGCACGGGCAAGTCGACCCTGCTGCGCGTGCTCTCCGGGGAACAGCCTGCGGATACGGGCCTGGTGTGGCGCCAGCCCGGTATTCGCGTCGCAAGGCTCGTTCAGGATGTGCCGCTCGCGACGGACCGGCCGGTCTTCGATGTCGTCGCCGACGGCCTTGGCAACCTGAGTGCGCTGGTGCGCGACTATCATCACGCGACGCTGGCCGTCGTCGCAGGTGAAGCCGGAGCGCTTGAACGGCTTGGGCGGCTGCATCACGAGCTGGAAGAGAAGGACGGCTGGCGGCTCGAACAGCGCGTGGAGTTGGTGCTGTCGCGGTTGAGCCTGGATGCGGATGCTTTCGTCGCGACGCTCTCGGGCGGGTGGCGGCGTCGCGTGCTGCTGGCGCAGGCCCTCGTCGCTCAACCAGACCTCCTCCTCCTCGACGAGCCGACCAATCATCTCGACATCGAGGCCATCGAGTGGCTCGAGCAGTTTCTCGGCGACTACGAAGGCGTGGTCGTGTTCGTGACGCACGATCGCGCGTTTCTCGAGCGCCTCGCCACACGTGTCATCGAGCTGGATCGCGGCGCCCTCCGCTCCTGGCCCGGCGACTATCAGTCATTCCTCCGGAAGATGGAAGAGTCGCTCGCCGTCGACGCGCTCCAGCAGGAGAAGTTCGATCGGAAGCTCGCGGAGGAAGAGATCTGGATTCGACAGGGCGTCAAAGCGCGCCGAACGCGCAACGAAGGCCGCGTCAAGGCACTGGAGGCCATGAGAGCCGAGCGCGCCAGGCGCCGCGAACAGGTGGGCCTCGTGCGGCTTCAAGTGGCCGATGCCGATCCGTCCGGACGTCTCGTCTTCGAGACGGAACATCTTTCCAAAGCGTTCGAGCGGCCGGTCGTCCGCGATCTGTCGCTTCGCGTCGTGAGGGGCGATCGCATCGGGCTCATCGGCCCGAACGGCAGCGGCAAGACGACGCTGCTGCGTCTGCTCGTGGGCGAGCTCTCACCCGATAGCGGAACGGTGCGCCGCGGAGCAAACGTGCAGATTGCCTATTACGATCAGCAGCGTGAGCAGCTCGATCCCGAGCGCACGGTCGCCGACACGGTGGCGGACGGCAACGACACGATTGAGGTGAACGGCCAGAGCCGGCACGTGATCGGATATCTGAAAGACTTCCTCTTTCCGGCCGAGCGCGCGCGCTCTCCCGTCAAGTCGCTTTCTGGCGGCGAGCGCAATCGCCTGCTCCTTGCCCGTCTCTTCACGCGGCCTGCAAACGTGCTGGTGATGGACGAGCCCACCAACGATCTCGATCTCGAAACGCTGGAGCTCGTCGAGGCCCAGCTCCTCGAGTTCTCCGGGACGCTGCTGCTCGTGAGCCACGATCGGACGTTTCTCGACAACGTCATCACCAGCACCCTTGCGTTCGAGGGAAATGGCCGGGTGCAGGAATATGTCGGCGGCTATGCCGACTGGCTGCGCCAGCGCCCAACCGGTGACCCGCACGACGACACCACCGCGGAAACCCCGAGGTATCGCGAATCGCCGTCCCCGGAGGCCGTGACCGCCGAGACGGCGTCAAGGCGGAAGCTCTCCTACAACGAACAGCGCGAGCTCGAACGCCTGCCCTCGCGAATCGATGCGCTCGAGGCCGAGCAGGAGGCGCTCGAGGCGGCAATCGCGCATCCGGATTTCTACAAGGAGCCGGCCGACTCCATCGCCGCGCGCCTGGCCTCGCTGGCCGCCGCCAAGGCCGCGCTGAGTCAAGCCTACACGCGGTGGGGCGAGCTCGACTCGAGAGTCCGTTAACCTGGGCGCCCGTTGTGCGTATTAGAAGGAGAACGTCCTTTTACACGAACGGAGCCCTGATGCAGTCCAGACCTGTCGTTGCCGCCCTGATTCCCCTCATCGTCTTCGCCTCGATGCCGGCAGATGCCGGCGTGCGGTCCGGACGGGCAGTCACGGCGCAGGAAGCCACCGCGGCGCCCGTACGGCAGGCGGCTCAACCGCGGCCTCCGCGGCAAGTCGAAGTGGCCACTCCCGCGCCGCCGCCGCCGAACCAGTCGTTCGACGCCGGCCAGACCCGCGAACAACTCGGCGCGCTGCTCCGTCAATATCCGCCCTCTGTCGCAGATGTGCTTCGCATCGATCCGTCGATGCTTTCGAATCAGGATTACCTCTCTACCTACCCGGCTCTTGGCGCCTTCCTCGCGCAACATCCCGAGATTGCGCGCAACCCGGCCTTCTTCGTCGGGACCGAGCACGGCCGGAGCTGGAATCAGGACACGCCCGAGGCCGAGGTCATTCAGATCTGGCGCAACATGGTCGATGGCATTCAGATGTTCGCGGTCTTTCTCGTGGTCACCGGCGTACTCGCCTGGCTGATTCGCACCCTCCTCGACTATCGCCGCTGGCTGCGTATCTCCCGCGTCCAGACCGAGGTCCACACGAAGCTGCTCGATCGCTTTGCCTCCAACCAGGATCTCCTGGCGTACATCCAGACGCCGGCAGGCAAGCGCTTCCTCGAGTCTTCGCCGATCCCGCTCGACGCCGATGCACGCCCGGCGATGGCCGCGCCCCTGGGCCGCATCCTCTGGTCCATCCAGATTGGGGTCGTCCTCGCGGCGGGCGCGTGTGGGCTGCTATTTGTGGGGCAGCGGCAGAGCCCCGCCTATATCGGTGAACCCCTGTTCGCTATCGGATCGATCGGCATCGCGCTCGGCGCCGGCTTCGTGATCTCCGCCGTGATCTCTTATCTGCTGTCGTCACGACTCGGGCTGCTTCGCACGCTGCAGCCAAGCTCCTCGGACACGCCCGCCTCTTCGTGAAGGCGGACCATGACTGGACTTTCATGTCCTTTCGCCACATGACGCTCTCGGACATCGACCGCATCGGCCTCGAGGCCGACGATGGTTCGCAAGCCCTGGCCATGGACGAGGACGCGTTCCGGGAGTTCTACGAGCAGACGGCGCGCGGGCTGTCGATCTATCTCTCAGCGTGCGACCGGCGACGCCGAGGCCGCCAATGACCTGCTGCAGGAGTCGTACTTCCGGCTGCTCCGGTCCAAGACAACGTTTGAGAGCGAGGCGCATCGTCGACACTATCTGTTTCGCATCGCGGCCAACCTCGTGCGCGATCGACGCCGCCGGCCGACGCGCGAAGTGCCTCTGCCCGAGCCCGGTGACGAGCGTGCACAGTTATCGCAGGAGACGCTTGCCGGGGCGGTCGCGGCACGACGCGATGTCGGACGGGCGTTGCAGGCGCTGCGGCCACGCGATCGCGATCTGCTCTGGTTCGCGTACGCGCAAGGGATGACGCACGTGGAAATCGCGGCATCGTTGGGGCTCAAAACTGCGAGCATCCGGCTGCTGCTTTTCAGGGCCAGGGCGCGGCTGGTGGCGCTGCTCACGCGGACCGTGCCGGGGACGAGCAAGGGAGAGTCGAAGTGAGGGCGGCAGCCTGTCATCGAGAGTCCGAGGTGGTGGCCGCGATAACGGGCGGCGGCTGGCCTCACGAGGCCGGACATGAGCTGCAGGGCCACGTCGCCGGGTGCGCGGCATGCGCAGACCTGGTCGAGGTCGCGCTCCTGCTGGCGGAGGATCACGCCCGTGAGGCCGAGACCGTGAGCGTGCCCTCAGCCGGACAGGTCTGGTGGCGCGCGCAGGTGCGCGCGCGCGCCGAGGCCCGGCGCGCCGCCGAGCGGCCGATGCACATCGTTCAGGCGATCACGGCGGCCTGCGTCGTCGGCGGTGTCGCGGGCACCCTTGGCTGGGCGGCGCCGTGGATGCGTCAGGCCGGGACATGGCTTCACGCCATCGCCCTCCCCGCCGAGCTCGACGCCGTCTGGTGGCTGGCCATCGCCACCTGGCTCATTCTGGCGCCCGTCGCGTTGTATCTTGTCTTCGCGCGCGAGTAGGTGCGACGTTTCCGTTCTCTGACGTCTGTGGAGGCGGGCCTTCAGGGCCCCGTGCGCCTTGCGGAGGCTGGTCGGGTCCGCTCGCGGGGCTAAAGCCCCGCCGCCACAGAAAATGATGCGGTCGCACCGTGCTACTCTTCGAGTTGCACGTCAGCTGACGCTATTGTCTCCACGCGCCGACCTCGCCTTCATTGCGTTTTTCGCAGCCGCCATTCTCTCGCTCGCGTCGAGCGTCGGTGCGCAGTCCGCGACGGACCTCCGCTGGGGTGGCGATCCCGAGGGCGGCGCCCCATTCGTCGAAGCCGATCCCCACGATCCGACTCGGCTCGTCGGCTTCGACGTCGAAGTGGCCGAGCTCATCGCCCATGGCCTTGGCCGCACACCGCGGTTCGTATTCGTGGCATTCCACTCCATCGATCAGTCTGTCGCCCGGGGCGATTTCGACATCGGCCTGAGCGGTATCGAGGACATCCCGGCTCGGAGGGCGGCGCTCGCGACGACCGTCCCTTACTACGAGTTTCGCGAGGTATTGACGGTGCGCGCGGCAGACCGCGATCGCTTTCGATCGCTCGCCGACCTCCGTGGCCGCAGAGTCGCTACCCTCGTTGCGACGATGGCCTACGATCTGCTCCTCGAATCCGAGCGGACACTCGGCCTCACAGCCGTTTCGTACGATGACGACGTGCACCCGTACACCGACCTGGCGCTCGGACGCGTCGACGCGGTGCTGCTCGACCACGTGATCGCGCAACGCGCGACCGCCCGGAGCGATGGACTGCACATGCAGCCGGATGCCGTCGCGGTCGGCCATTACGTCGGTGTCCTGTCGCCCTCGAACTTGGCGCTTCGGGACCACATCAACCGCATCCTCTTGGGCGCAATGCGCGACGGACGCCTCGAGGCCATCTTTCGCAGGTGGAATGCCTGGAACGCAGACCAGCCGCGACTCTATGCGCGTCTGCTGAGCGAAGCGGCACACCCGGTGACGGCGGCCGCGCCGTCGACCACTCCCCTGCCGCTGCGATGGATGGCAGCGACCGCGCGCTACCTTCCCGGACTCCTTCGAGCTGGAGTCATCACTGTCTGTCTCTCTGTGTCGGCCATGGCGCTTGCGGTGACCATCGGCGCTCTCGTGGCGACCGGGCGTGTTTACGGGCGCTGGCCGCTGCGGGCCGCACTGACCGCGTATGTCGAGCTCACACGGGGTACGCCGCTCCTGCTGCAGCTGTTCGTGCTGTACTACGGCCTGGCGTCGGTCGTGCGTTTGCCCGCGTTCGTCGCGGCGATCATCGGCCTGGGACTGAACTACGCCGCCTATGAGAGCGAAATCTACCGCAGCTCGCTTGAAGCAGTTCCTCGCGGCCAGCTCGAAGCGGCCCGCACGCTGGGGCTCAGCGAGCGCCAGGTATTGAGGCTCGTGCGCGCCCCTCAGGCGTTCCGGCTGGCGCTGGCGCCGATGACGAACGACTTCGTCGCGCTCCTGAAGGATTCCTCACTGGTATCGGTCCTGACCGTCGTCGAGCTCACAAAACAGACGCAGATCTTTGCGTCAAACATCGGAAGCTGGGTGGTTCCCGGCGCGCTCTGTGCCACTCTGTATCTGATCATGTCGCTTCCACTGGCGCGGCTGGCCCGGCGGCTCGAGCATCGATGGAAGGCGGCGACCATATGAGCGCCCCGCTGCTCGACGTGCGGGCGCTCAGGCTGCGGCGCGGCGATCGCGACGTGTTGCGCTCGGTCGATCTGCAGGTCGGGAAGGGTGAGCTCGTGGCGCTGATGGCCCTGTCGGGTGAGGGCAAGACCACCATCCTCCGGGCCATCGCGGCGCTCGAGCCGTTTGACGGCGGCTCGATTGCCGTCGGCGCGACACGGCTCACGGCGTGCCGGCAGCATGCACACGCCACGGTTCACGCGCTCCGCGAACAGGTAGGCATGGTATTTCAGCACCACTCGCTCTTCGAGCATCTGCCGGTAGCGCACAACGTCTGGCTGGCGCCTGTTCACGTGAGGCGCATGCGCCACGCCGACGCCGAACGCCGGGCCCTCGCGCTGCTCGACGAGCTGGGAGTTGGGCACCGGGCGCGCGCCCTGCCGCGGGAGATCTCGGGAGGCGAAGCGCAGCGAGTTGCGATCGCCCGGGCGCTGGCGATGGATCCGCCGCTCCTGCTCATGGACGAGCCCACGGCGTCGCTCGACCCGGCGCGGCGGAGCGATCTCGGCGAGACGCTATGCGCCCTCACCGGCTCGGGTCGTACGCTCCTCATCACGTCACACGACGACGACTTCGTGAAAGACTTCGCGTCGAGAGTGGTGGTGCTGGCCGGAGGAGAGGTCGTCGAGGAAGGCCCTCCGCACGAGGTCATCAACCATCCGCAACACCCTGCCACCGAGCGACTGCTCGCCACGGAGCGGGCCCATCGCCGTCCTGCGGTCTAATCATTCACGTGTCCGACACCGTTCACCGACCCAATCACCGCTCCACGCTTCAGGCGATTGCTCGCCGGGCCATGCGCGAGCACGGTCTGGCCCCGGATTTTCCGGCAGACGCCATCGCGGAATCCACTCATCTGCCCGGCGTGCGACTGGACGAGCTGCGCGATCTGCGCGACCTGCCGTGGTCGTCGATCGACAACGACGAGTCCCGGGATCTCGACCAGCTCGAGGTGAGCGGCGAGCGGCGCGACGGTGTCGATCGATTGATGGTGGCGATCGCCGACGTCGATTCGCTCGTCCCGCGCCTCTCGGCGATCGACGATCACGCCAGACAGAACACGACGTCCGTCTACACCGCGGCGCGCGTCTTTCCCATGCTGCCCGAATCATTGTCGACGGATCGTACGTCCCTCAATGCCGACCAGGACCGCTCGGCAGTCGTCGTCGAGATGGCCATCGACGACGAGGGGATGGTTCGCGAGGTAGACATCTTCCGCGCGGCCGTTCGCAACCACGCGAAGCTCGCCTACGAGGCGGTTGCGGCGTGGCTCGACGATCGCGGAGCGGCGCCCGCCGCACTGGCAGGCTCGGAGGTGCTCGCCGCGCAGGTTCGCCGTCAGGATCAGATTGCGCAGCGGCTGCGAAAGCGGCGGGTGGAAAAGGGAGCGCTCGACTTCGACCGCGCCGAGGCGCGCCCGGTCCTCGATGGCGACCGCGTGAGCGATCTCAAGGAGGTGCGCTCGAATCGCGCCCGCGATCTGATCGAGGACTTCATGATCGCGGCCAATACGGCCACGGCCGAGTTCCTGGCGACGCGCGGCTGTCCCTCGATCCGGCGTGTCGTGCGGACGCCCGAGAGATGGCCTCGGATCGTCTCGCTGGCGGCGGCGCTTGGCGAACGCCTGCCGGCGATTCCGGATGCCCGCGCGCTGGAAGACTTCATGAGCAGGCGCAAGGCCGCCGAACCCGATGCATGGCCGGAGTTGTCGCTCACGCTGGTGAAGCTGCTCGGACGTGGAGAATACGTCGTCGCCGATCCGGACGCAACCAGCAACGACCACTTCGCGCTGGCAGTGGCGCACTACACGCACTCGACGGCGCCGAACCGCAGATATCCCGATCTGATCACGCAGCGGCTGGTGAAGTCGGCCCTGGCGAAGGGGCCCCTCGCGTACGCGAAAGAGGAGCTCGCGTCGCTCGCGGCGCACTGCACGCGTCAGGAAGATGCGGCCAACAAGGTCGAGCGGCAAGTGCAGAAATCTGCCGCCGCGCTGTGGCTATCGGATCGAATCGGCGAGACGTTCAACGGGGTGGTCACCGGCGCCTCCGCCAAGGGCACGTGGGCGCGGATCTTCAAGCCGCCCGTGGAAGGCAAGATCGAACGGGGCTTTCGCGGCCTCGATGTCGGCGACCGGGTGCGCGTGCGGCTGATCGCGACAGACCCGGAGCGCGGCTACATCGACTTCGAGCGCGCATAAGTCCTGGCCCACGCCCGCAGAGACGGATCTAACGCGGAGCGCGCCGAGCCCGCAGAGCGCCTTGGGTACTTTGCGATCTCAGCGTTCTCTGCGTTGGGATCGGCTCTGCGTACTCGGCCTCCTCTGCGAACTGCCCAAACGTCCTGCATCATCAAGTCACGCGAGTCTCGGTCTAGGTCCGCGCCGGCACCGGGTTCCACAACCGCGTCACGACCCTCAGCAGGATCAGACTGCTCACCACGAATACCACGAAGAGCGCAACCGCGGTGGACGTGCGTCCGTAGAGGACGTTCCCTACGATGAACAGCGCCGACCAGATGGCGGTGCTTCCCGTGACCCACCCGACGAGCGCCATGGGAATGTTGTCGCCGGTCGCGGCGATCTCGGCGTCTGTGAGGCCCGACACCGCGCGGATGGGAGCCCACCCCGGTCCGGACGGCCGCACCAGGTCGATAGAACCGCACGAGCACGTCCCGATCCGTTTCCGGGCCAACGTAGGCCGTGACCACCCAACAGACGGTGGTGACGATGACCGTCAGGACCAGCGCCGTATGAGTGCTCACGTGCGTGCCACTGCGCGCGAGCGCGAGGAACACCATCGAGACGAGAAACGAGCTGAGCATCGCGACGACTTCACACCACGCGTTCACACGCCACCAGAACCAGCGCACCAGATACAGCAGGCCCGTGCCGGCGCCGACTTGAAGGATGACGTCGAACGCGTCCTTCGCGGTATCCAGCAGGAAGACGAGGCCGGACGAGCACACGAACAGGAGCACTGTCACCCAGCGGCCGGCGCGCACGTAGTGACGCTCGTCGCCGTCGGTCTTCAGGAAGCGGCGATAGAAGTCGTGGACGAGATACGACGCGCCCCAGTTGAGGTGCGTCAGGATCGTCGACGAGTTCGCGGCGATGAGCCCGCCGAGCATCAGCCCGACGAAGCCGACGGGGAGGAATTTCAGCATCGCCGGATACGCGATGTCGTGGCCGAGCAGCCGCGGATCGAGCGCCGGAAACGCGCGCTGGATGTCGGCGAGCTCCGGATACACCAGAATCGAGCAGAGCGCCACGATGATCCAGGGCCAGGGGCGCAGCACGTAGTGCGCGATGTTGAAGAAGAGCACCGCGCCGAGCGCGTCTTTCTCGGATTTCGACGCGAGCATCCGCTGCGCGATGTAGCTGCCGCCGCCGGGCTCCGCGCCTGGATACCAGACCGCCCACCACTGGACGGCAATCGGCATGATGAAGACCGCGACCGCGATGTCCCAGTTGTTCGTGAAGTCGGGCAGGACACGGAGATAGTCGACGCCGCCCGGGCCACGCATGGTCGACAGCTTCGAGATGAGCGCATCGCAGGCCGCCCACCTGTGGCGCCTGCAGGGCGATAGTACGCGGCGGCGATGACGGCCGTCATCTTGATGAAGAACTGGATCATGTCGATGACGAGCACGCCCCACAGCCCGGAGTGCGCGGCGAACGCGACGTTCAGCAGGCCGACAAAGGCCAGCGTCTGCCAGCGCTCGAGGCCGAAGAGGACGCCGGCGATCTTGCAGGCCGCCAGGTTGACGGTCGCCATGATCATGCAGTTGAAGAGCAGGCCCGAGATAGATCGCGCGAAAGCCGCGAACCAGGCTGGCGGCCCGTCCCGAGTAGCGAATCTCGTAGAACTCGAGATCGGTCATCACGCCCGAGCGGCGCCACAGCCGCGCGTAGAAGAAGACCGTCGCCACGCCCGTGAGCACGAACGCCCACCAGACCCAGTTTCCGGCGACGCCGTTTCTGCGCACGATGTCGGTGACCAGGTTCGGCGTGTCGCTGCTGAACGTCGTCGCCACCATCGAGAGCCCGGCGAGCCACCAGGGCACGGCGCGGCCAGACACGAAGAATTCCGAGGTGCTCTGCCCTGCGCGCTTGCCGAAGAATAGCGCCGGCACGAAGCAGATCAGCAGACAAATCGCGGCGATTACCCAGTCAATTGGTGTCAGATGCATGAGATGCGGTGGCGACTATACAGGAGAGCCGCATCGTGTGGCGAATGAGCGGAAATGCCTCAGGACCGGACTTTCGTCTGGACTGAACTGGAAATGCTTACACGCTGTTGGCCGCCCTGGCGGTTCCCTGGCCTGTACTGCCGACAGCGGCTGAACCATCAGCCGATTCCAATGCCAGTGTTTTCACACGATCCGGGACAGGAGGACATGGCATCTCGTTTGCGTAGCCTACGGGCGAGGAGACGAACATGGCGAACGTGCCGCTTCGTTATGTGCGAGCCCACGACATCGGGCAGGGCCCGTCGGCCTTCGGGGCGATGGTCTGCGACCCGGACGGTCAGCCGATTGGCCGGCTCGAAGGATTCCTCATCGACACGCAAAGCCAGACCGTCCGCTACTTCGTGGTCGATCGCCTGCGCGGACGTCGTCTCGAGCGGCGCATGATCCCGTTCACGCCCGCCCAGCTCGACCTCGAGCATCATGTTGTTCGACTCATCGACGCGCCACGCGCGGCGTAAGAGTTTTCGCGCGCCGTACCGGTTCCGTTGGTCCTGAGCATGTCGCTCCTCGACCTGCCTCTGGGCGACCCTGAGTTCGCCGAAGGGTCGAAGGAATAACTGACCAAATTCAGTGCGTGACAATGGCCAGCGCCACTGGCTGCGCGTCGCGCGTCTGCGACTCCACTTCGACGATCACAAGATCCTGCACCGGCGAGGCATAGGTCAACGCGGGGCTGAAGCGCCGCCTCCACAACAGTCGCAGCGCACGCGCGGCGGGTTCTATAATGTGGACTTCCCCCGCTACGCGAAGCCGCACTCCCCAGCCCATCTGTTACTGACGGCACCCACTCGTTTGCGTTGCCTGCGCACACACAGGCCTTGCTCGCGCTCGCGAGCCTTTGAAGTGAGGTGGATGATGACCTTCCGTCGCGCGCTCCTCTTCTGCCCCGTTCTCCTCGCGATGTCACTCGCACCTGCGTCTGCGCAGTCGACCGCGACCCTCTCAGGCTCGGTCGTCGATCCGCAAGGCGCCCGGATGCCCGGCGTCGCTATCGTCGTCCGCAATCAAGGCACGGGCGTCGAGCGGACGGTGACGACCGATTCGGCGGGCCAGTTCCTCGCGGCGTCGCTCCTGCCGGGCGTCTATCGCGTCGAAGCGCGTCTGCAGGGGTTCAAGCCGCAAGCCAGCGATGTGGAGCTCGCCGTGGCGCGGACGGTCGTCCTGAACTTCCAGCTCGCCGTGGGCAACGTCAGCGAGGAGGTCAGCGTTTCGGCCAGCCATCCGGCCATCGAGACATCGACCATCTCAGTGGGACAGGTCATCAACCAGCGGACCGTGCAGGAGATTCCCCTCAATGGACGCCACTTCGTCGATCTGGGCCTGCTCGTGCCCGGGTCGGTCACGCCGCCGCAGAGCGGCTTTCTCACCGCTCCGCTGCGCGGCCAGGGCTCATTCGCGTTCAACACCGCGGGCAACCGCGAAGACACCGTCAACTTCATGGTGAACGGGGTGAACCTGAACGACATGGTGCAGAACCAGATCACGTTCCAGCCATCGATCAATACCGTGTCGGAATTCAAGGTCGACAACTCCACCTTCAGCGCCGAGTACGGCCGCAACTCGGGCGCGATTGTGAACATCCTCACGCGCTCGGGCAGCAACGAGATCCACGGCGAGGCGTTCGAGTTTCTCCGCAACGACTCGCTCGACGCGCGGAATTTCTTCAATCTTCCGCCCGCGAGAAAGTCCCCGTTCAAGCGGAATCAGTTCGGCGGCAGCGTCGGCGGACCGATCGTCAAGAACAGGACGTTCTTCTTCGGCAGCTACGAGGGGCTGCGGCAGCGGCAGGGGATCGACATCAACAGCGGCGTGCTGCGAGAGGACGAGCGCGCCGCGGTGACCGATCCGGTTTCGAGGCAGCTTCTCGAGCTGATCCCCGCGGCGAACACGACAGGCACGCGCGGTGAAGGCCGCTTTGTCGGCTCCGCGACGGCACCCGTCGACATCGACCAGGGAACCGGCGACGTCAGTCACAACCTGCGCCAGAACGACACCATTCACGGCTACTACGCGTACCAGCGGGATCGTCGCGGAGAGCCGACGCTTCAGCTCAACACGATACCCGGGTTCGGCGACACGCGGAAGTCGAACCGTCAGATCATGACGCTGAACGAGACGCACATCTTCGGAACCAATCTGGTGAACGAGGCGCGGTTCGGCTTCAATCGCATCAACATCACCTTCACGCCGAACGCGTCCATCAACCCCACGGACTACGGGATCAACAACGGCGTCACGACGGCGCTCGGGCTTCCGCAGATCTCGATCGTCGGTCTGGGCCTGAATTTCGGCGGGCCGTCAGGCTTTCCCCAGGGGCGTACCGACAGCACGTTCGTTCTCTCTGACACGGTCAGCTACCTGCGGGGCCGCCACACGATCAAGGTGGGCGGCGAATGGCGCCGATTCCGGAACCAGAACTTCACCTCCGATACGGGCATGTTTCAATTCGGGAGTCTGGCCGAGTTCCAGCAGGGCATCGGGAACTCGTTCGCGATCACGCTGGGCGATCGCCCCAGCGACATCGTGCAGCAGGCCGCCGGTGTGTTCGCGCAGGACAGCTTCAAGCCAGCGTCGAACCTGACCTTCGAGGTGGGAGTCCGCTACGACCTGAACCTCGCGCCGAGTGACAGCGATGACCGCTTCGTCGTCTTCGACGCGGCGACCGCCTCGCTCCTTCGCGTCGGCAGCGGCGGACGCGACCGGGTGTACGACAACGATCACGAGTTCGTCCCGAGAGTCGGCGTGATCTGGGATCCGTTCCGCGATGGGCGCACGGCCGTGCGCGCGGCCTACGCGATAAGCGTCGATCAGCCCGTGACCAACGTGGTCACGCCGACGACCGCGAATCCCCCGCTCGCCACGCCACTCACCTTCACTGGGCCGATCCGCCTCGAGTCGGCGCTCTCAACCGCGAGCTCCGCCGGGCTTTCGCCGGCGTCGGTGGCGCCCGATTTCAAGGGCGGGCGCGTACAAAGCTGGAACGTGAACGTCGAGCGGCAGATCGCCGAGAGCCTCGGCGTGATGGTGGGCTACTTCGGCTCGAGCGGCGATCGGCTGCGTCTCTCACGCAACGTCAACCAGTTCGTCGGCGGCGTGCGGCCGTTCCCGGCGCTCTCGGCCTCGAGTCCGATCGCACCGGGCGCGGCGCTTGGCAACATCACAGAAATCGACAGTCTGGGCAAGTCGCGGTACCACGGGCTCTGGATCTCGGCGAACCAGCGCATGACCAAGGGGCTGCAGTTCAACGCCTCGTACACGCTCTCGAAGTCGACCGACTTCAACTCGCTCAACTCGCAGGGCGTGGTCGTCCAGGACAGCTTCAATGTCGCCGGCAGCAAGGGCCTGTCGGACTTCGATGCGCGGCACCGGTTCGTCGTGAGCGCGATCTACGAGCTGCCGCTCGGCGAGAACGTGTTTCTCAGGGGCTGGCAGGTCGGCGTCATCGCGCAGGCGCAAAGCGGCAACCCTATCAACATCGTGACCAATATCGGCACCTTCACGGGTGTGGCCAACACGCTTCGGCCAGATGTCGTGGGGTCGCCCGACATCGTCGGCAACCCGGAGCTCTGGTTCGACAACGTCGTCTGCGATCCAAGGAATGCCGGATCGTGCGGGTCCGACGCGGTATTCGCGCTGCCGGTATCCGACACGGGCCAGTTTCACTTCGGTAACCTCCGACGGAACTCGCTCATCGGTCCCGGGTTCACCAACGTCGATCTCTCGCTGGTCAAGACCACGCCGATCGGATCCGCCGCACGGATCCAGTTCCGGGTGGAGGCGTTCAACGTGTTCAATCACCCGAATCTCGGCCAGCCGGGGCGGATCGCCACCGTCGGGAGTACGACCTTCGGCGTGATCTCGACCACACGATTTCCGACCGGCGATTCCGGGTCGTCGCGACAGATTCAGTTTGCGATCAAGGCGTTGTTCTGAGGGTGGAGCGGAGCATGCGGGGCTGAAGCCCCGCCGCCACAGGAGGGTTCAGTCGAATTGATATTTGTGGAGGTGGGGCTTCAGCCCCCGCCTCCACTAGACGAGGGTCGCGGCGTACTCCTCGTACGTGCCCTTGAAGTCGCGAATTCCGCCGTGGTCGAAGTGCCACACCCGAGTGCCCACTTCCTCCATCACGTCCTGATCGTGCGTCACGAGCAGCACCGTGCCTTCGAACTTCTGAAGCGCCACGTTGAGCGCGTTGATCGATTCCAGATCGAGGTGGTTGGTCGGCTCGTCGAGCACGAGGACATTCGGCTTCTGAAGCATGATTCGGCAGAAGAGCAGCCGTGCCGTTTCTCCTCCCGACAATGCTTCGGTTGGCTTCAGCCCCTCTTCGCCGCTGAACAGCATCTGGCCGAGGAGACCGTGAATGTCCTGGCGCGCCGCGTCCGGATCGAAGCGGTGCAGCCATTCGACCACCGTCAGGCCCTTCTCGATCGCGCCGGTGTGATCCTGCGGGAAGTATCCGACCGAGACCTCGTGGCCCCAGCGCACGCTGCCGGCGTCGATATCGGCCGGTGAAGCCGGCAGGTTCGGCGCGTCGGCGAGCAGCGCCTTGAGCAGCGTCGTCTTGCCAAGGCCGTTTCTGCCCACGAGCACGATCTTCTCGCCGCGATTGACGAGAGTGCCGAAGCTCGAGACCACCGGCACGCCGCCGTGCGCCTTGCTGACGTCCTTGATTTCGAGCGCGGTGCGGCCCGACGGCCGGTTCATCGTAAAGCGGATATACGGCCGCTGGATGTTCGAGCGCGCCAGTTCTGTCGTCTGGAGCCGCTCGACTTCCTTGCGGCGCGACGTGACCTGGCTGGCGCGCGTGCCCGCACCGAAGCGCGCGATGAAGTCGTTGAGCTGCGCGATCTTTTTCTCGCGCTGCGCGTTGTCGGACTCGACGCGCGAGCGGATCTGCGTCTTGGCGAGCACCATCTCGTCGTAGCCGCCGGCATAGGTGATGATCGTCTGATAGTCGATGTCGGCCGTGTGTGTGCAGACGTCGTTCAGGAAGTGCCGGTCGTGCGAAATGACGATGAGCGTGCCGTCGTACTGGACCAGGAATTCGCGCAGCCAGTGAATCGAGTCGAGGTCCAGATGGTTCGTCGGCTCATCGAGCAGCAGCGCCTGCGGGTGCCCGAAGAGCGCCTGCGCCAGCAGCACGCGGACTTTCTGTCCCCCCTGGATCTCCGCCATCCGGCGTCCGTGAAGAGCATCCGGGATGTCGAGGCCTTGTAGCAGGATCGCCGCGTCGGTCTCGGCTGTGTAGCCGTCCTCCTCGCCGACGATGCCCTCGAGCTCCCCGAGCCGCATGCCGTCGGCTTCGGTCATCACCGGCTTCGCATAGAGGAACTCGCGCTCCTCGAGCGCATTCCAGAGACGCTCGTTGCCCATGATGACCGCGTCGGTGACGCGGACGCGGTCGAAGGCGAACTGGTCCTGCCGCAGTACGCCGAACTTCGATGGACGGACGACCGTGCCCTTCTGCGGCATGAGCTCTCCGGTCAGGAGCTTCATGAACGTCGACTTGCCGGCGCCGTTGGGCCCGGTCAGGCCATAGCGGCGGCCCGCGGAAAACGTGGTGGTGACGTCCTCGAAGAGGATCTTCGAGCCGTACCGCATGGAGATGTTGTTGACAGAAATCATCGAGAAACTACCGCACTGTTGCGCCTTCGGAACCGCTGGGAACCCACCATTTTACCGCAACGGCGCGCAACCCGGCGAAGACCGCGCGCCACCCGTCATTCGGAGCCATGTAGGGGCGCACTGCGTGACTTGACAACCTATTACTGTGTGCCATACAGTGTGTTTCATACAGTGTGCGCCAAATAGTGTGTCACACACGGTGAGTGCATGGATGCCGACATCTTCGAAAACCTTCGTCTCGAGCTCAGGCGCGGCTGCCTGATTCTCGCCGTGCTGGCCCAGCTTCGCGCTGAGCACTACGGCTACACGCTTCGAAAGGCCCTCGCCGACCTCGGCCTCGCGATCGACGAGGGCACGCTCTATCCGCTCCTGCGGCGGCTCGAGACGCAGGGCCTGCTCGTCAGCGAGTGGCGGGAAGAGGACAAGCGGAACAAGCGGTTTTATCGCCTCTCGGCCGAGGGCAAGCAGACCTTGAAGCAGCTCCTGGCCGAGTGGCACAGCCTCAACGCGTCCCTGGACCGGATTCTCTAGGAGCTTCAGGATGGATCTCGTCGACCGTTACGTCCACGCCGTCAAACGCCACCTCCCTGCCGCACAGCAGGACGACATCGTCAACGAGCTGACCGACGACATCCTGTCGCAGATCAAGGACAAGGAAGCCGAGCTCGGCCGGCCGCTTCACGAAGCCGAGCAGGAGGCCGTGCTCCGGCAGTACGGGCACCCGTATCTGCTGGCCACGCGCTATCTGCCGAAGCAGTACCTGATCGGCCCGGCACTCTTCCCGTTCTTCTACCCGGCGATGAAGATCGCGATGGGCCTGGCGTTCGGCGTCCAGGTGATCCTCGCGTTCTCCATCGGCCTGGCCCAGAACGCACCCGAACGGATCCTTCCGCGCATTCTTGGCTTCCCCGAGGTGGCCATCCAGGTGTTCTTCTGGGTGACGGTGTCCTTTGCCGTCGCCGACTACTTCCAGGCGAAGCTCAATCTGTTCGACAAGTGGTCGCCGCGAACGCTGCCGCGCGTCACCACCACGACGAGGTCCCCGAAGCGGACGAGCCTGGTCGTCGAAATGGTGGCCAACGTGCTCTTCCTCGCCTGGTGGGTCGCGGTTCCGACCTATCCGTTCCTGCTGCTCGGCCCGGCGGCAGAGTTCCTCGCCTTCTCGCCGTCCTGGTCGCGGCTCTATCTCGTCATGTTCGTGCCGGCGCTCATATCAACGCTCACGGCCGTCGGCATCCTCGTGCGGCCGTCGTGGACGTGGCTTTCCAGATTGCGACCGCTGGCGGTCCACCTGGCGACGCTCTTCGTACTGTCTGTCGCGATCAACGCCGGCGATCTCATGGTGGCCGTGAAGGACACGCCGAACCTCGCGCGCCTTGTGAAAGGCATCAACGACGTGACGACGCTCGTCCTCGTCGTGATCACGCTGATCACCATGGTGCAGCTGGTGGTGGAGGCCGTTCGTCTGGTCCGCTCCGAATCCGCGTAGGCAAGAGTTTCTGCGAACCTGAAAGCGAGTGTCGTATGTCGAGTGCTTCCCTTTTGGCGCCTGTAGCAGTGTCGGTGCCGGTTGCGACGACCGCCGCGCGATCCGCCGCGAATGTCCCGATTGGCTACCTCCGCGCGTTCGTCACCGTGCTCGTCGTCATGCACCACGCCATGCTCGCCTATCACCCGTTCGCTCCGGCGCCGGCGGCGTCGCTGGTTGCCGAGCCGCAATGGTGGGCGGCCTTTCCGATCGTCGACGCGCAGCGCTCGATGAGCTCGAGTCTGCTCGTCGGCTTCAACGAAACCTTCTTCATGTCGCTGATGTTCCTGCTGTCGGGCCTGTTTGCCTGGCACGGGATCCAACGGAAAGGGGCGATGGCCTTCGTGCGGGGGCGGGCCTTCCGGCTGGGACTGCCGTTTGCCGTGGCATCGCTGATCCTCGCGCCGCTCGCCTATTACCCCGCGTATCTGCAGACGACCGCGCGCGCGACCAGCGGCGGTTTCTGGGAACAGTGGACCTCGCTCGGCGCATGGCCGTCGGGTCCCGTCTGGTTCATTTGGGTGCTGCTGGCGTTCGATGTCCTCGCCGTGGCGGCGATGGCGTTCGTCCCCGGAGCCATGAACGCCTGGCGGGACTTCTGGGGACGGACCTCGACGAGCAGCGCGCGATTCGTCGCGACGCTGGCGGCGTGCTCGCTCGTCGTGTATCTGCCGCTGGCCCTCGCGGCCGGCGTGATGCACTGGTGGGCGTTCGGCCCGTTCAGTGTCCAGACCAGCCGCGTGCTCCACTACGCGCTGTACTTCTTCGTGGGCGTGGCGCTTGGTGGGTACGGCCTCGAGCGTAGCGTGATCGCGCCACTCCGGGCCGTTCTCGCGGCGCTGGATCGTCTGGCCTCTGGCCGCGCTCGTGGCGTTCGTCCTGGCGGCCGGCGCCGCCATTGCCTCGATGACCCCTGGCGCCGCGGCGCAATGGAACGTGATCGGCGCGGTCGCGTTCGTGCTGTCGTGCGCCGCCTCGTCGTGCGCGCTCCTCGCGGTGTTCCTGCGCTTTGCCCGCAAGGCGAACGCCGTTGGCGACAGCCTCCGCGACAACGCCTACGGCATCTTCCTCGTGCACTACGCGTTTGTCGCGTGGCTGCAGTACGCGCTGCTCAGCGCAGACGTCGGCGGCCTCGCGAAAGGCGCCATCGTCACCGTCGGCGCGCTGGCACTGAGCTGGGCCGTGAGTGCGGCGCTGCGAACGATTCCCATCGTGAGGCGTGTGGTGTGAACGAATTTGGATGCCCAAGCTAAAGCTTGGGCCTACGCGGTGTTTCGAATAACACGATCGTAGGCCCGAGCTTCAGCTCGTCGCCCGTCGTCGGCGAGTGGCATGCTAAATTGTCGGCGTGTCGACTACCGCGGAGCTCGAGGCACGATGGCGGTCCCACCTGTTCTCTACGGCGCCTGCGAACCATGAGGACGCCGAGACGGCAGTGAAAGCGCTGTACCGCGGCGCCGGATTGGAGGCACCGCGTCATTTCTGCTGGTTCGATTCGCCGTGTGCTGCGGCATGGGCGGTGGCGCTCCTCGCCGAGGCGCGCCAGCCGGTGTGGCAGGACCTCCTCGGCGCCGCTCGCCGCAGACCCGACGACCGCGAGCGCATTCAGCGGACCGAGTCGGCCCTTCAAGCGTCGGTCGCCCAGCCCGACTGGGATCGGACAGTCGCCGCATTCGGCGGCCCACTCGCCAGCACGCTGATCTTCGGAACGGTGCCGCCCCCAAAAATGCTGCAGGTCGAAATCGTGACCGCCCGGATGGCGCTGTACCCCGACGTTTCGGCACTGGTTGGCCAGTTGGGCAACGCCGAGCTGCAGCGCGCCGAGGGGGGCCTGTGGGGGACGTCGGGGGTCCTGACAAGTCCGTTGAACTGTGCGACCGCGGAAACGCTCGTCGGGGCCTCGTTCTACAGCGAATATACGTTTGCGAACATGGCCGCAGACGAGAGCCAGTTGGGCGACCAGGATCTCCCGCCCATTCTTCGCGCCGCGTGGACGATAGCGCAGTCGGCCGGCCCGTGGTGGCCGTGGATCACCGGCGCCATCCTGACCGAGCGGCCCACCGAGATCCACGTCAACGAGAAAGGGCTGCTCCATCGAGGTGACGGCCCGGCCGCGGTTTATCGAGACGGATGGCGCGTGTTTGCCTGGGAAGGCTACACCATGCCCGAGTCCTGGATCCTGCATCCCGCGACAATTCCCTCGCGAGACATCAAGAACTGTCCACCGTCATTCCGAAAGCACGCGGCCGCATTCGCCGTATCAACCCCAAAGGCCACGTCGCGGCCGAAGCCGAGCGCGATACTCGATCGCGAGCTGCCCGCAGACCCGGCCGCGCGTGTCGCCTTTCTTCGCGAACACGCGGGCGGCCGATTGCCGCTGTTCGATCGTTATGTTTCGGGCGAGTACGCCGCCGTCTGGACCGAGCTCATGGCACTCGGCGACAACGTACGCCGCGACCCGGCGGCAGCCGACGCGTTGGCCGTCGCCTACGAGACGATGCAACGCGTAGAGTCGAACATCCGTACCCTGATCGATCGCTTGTCTCGCCTGGGCTATCGCTTCGCGACTTCACCGCCTCACCGTCCGCCTGGCCGTCGATGGCGAGAGATCCAGCAGCTCGAAGGCTTGGCCGGTGCGCTCCCGCTGTCGCTGCGCGCGTTTTACGATGTCGTGGGGTCAGTCGACTTCGTCGCAAAGCGCCGGAGCTGGTGGGCGTGGGGCTCGACGGCGCGGTCCGCGAACCTCATGGCGCCCGACAGCTCCGTGGCTCCCGACCCTCTCGTCGTGTACGGAGTGGAGGATGCCCTTGCGGAGTGCGAATCGATGGACGACGACGAGCGGTCGGCCGTGACGATTGCGCCGGACGATCTGCACAAGGAGAATGTCAGTGGCGGCGACCCGTACACCATGGCCGTGCCGGACCCGCAGGCCGACGGGAAGCTGCTGGACGAGCGCCATGATCTGCTTTTCGTCGACTACCTTCGGTTGTGCTTTCGATATGGCGGATTTCCAGGGTACGAAGGCATCGACCGGGGCGTGCCGGTGGAGCTTGACCAGTTACGCGCCGGACTGGTGGAATTCTGACGAGTGGACGGCATGACCACTTCCTTCCTGCGGTCGCCCAAGATTGGAATCGGAATTGGCCTGTGCCTCGCCACGATCACAATCGGCGCGAACGCGCGCCAGCCATCCTCTGCATTGGTGACCGTCGACAGCGACGACCTGGGGGGCGAGGTGCACGGGCCGAATGGACCCGAGGCGGGCGTGTGGGTCATCGCTGAGACCACGGACCTCTCCACCCGATTCGTACGTATGGTCGTGACCGACGATCGCGGCCGCTATCTCGTGCCTGATTTGCCGAAGGCGAAGTACCGCGTCTGGGTGCGCGGCTATGGGCTCGTGGATTCGCCGAAGGTCGATGGCACGCCGGGGAACCTGCTGAACCTCGAGGCGGTCGCCGCACCCAACCCGCATGCCGCCGCACAGTACTATCCGGCCGGTTACTGGTTCTCTCTGCTCACGGTTCCACAGGAAAGCGAGTTCCCCGGCACGGCTGCCAGCGGCATCTCACCAGAGATCGGCAGCCAGGCTGAGTGGCTGCGACAGGTCAAGTCGGGCGGATGCCTGGCTTGTCACCAGCTTGGCGGCAAGGCCACGCGCGAGATTCCGTCGGCGCTTGGCAAGTTCGACTCGTCCAGCGCCGCGTGGGCGCGGCGCATCCAATCCGGACAGGCGGGTCCCGCGATGATCGGCGGCATCAACCAGCTTGGACCGCGTGCGCTGGCGCTGTTTGCCGACTGGACCGACCGTATCGCCGCCGGCGAAGTGCCGCCCCCACCGCCGCGTCCGAAGGGCGTCGAGCGGAACGTCGTCATCACCGAATGGGACTGGGGCGATCCGAAGCTCTATCTCCATGACGAGGTTTCGACCGACCGTCGCAACCCGAGGCTGAACCCCAATGGGCTCATCTACGGTGCGGCGGAGCTCTCCGCCGACTACCTTCCAGTGCTGGATCCCGTGCACCACACGACGAGCCGCGTCGAGCTGACCGTGCGCGATCCGAACACGCCAAAGACGTCGCCCCAGATGCCGCAGCCGTCGCCCTACTGGGGGAACCAGGTTGTCTGGACCAGCCGCAACAATGTGCACAATCCGATGTTCGACGAGCAGGGACGCGTCTGGATCACATCGGCCGTGCGACCGCCTGACAATCCGGAATTCTGCAAGGCCGGATCGACGCATCCTTCGGCAAAGCTGTTCCCCATCACGCGGGCGAGCCGGCACCTCGCGGTGTTCGATCCGAAAACGAAGAAGCTCACGCACATCAGCACGTGCTTCAGCACCCATCACCTGATGTTCGCGGAGGACGCGAATCGCACGCTCTGGACAAGCGGCGGCGGTGAAGTGGTCGGCTGGCTGAATACGAAGATGTTCGACGACACGGGTGACGAGGTCAGGTCGCAGGGCTGGACTGCGCTGGTCCTCGACACGAACGGCAATGGCAGGCGCGATGCGTATGTCGAGCCCGATCAGGCGGTCGACCCCACGAAGGATCAGCGATTTGGCGACGCGTTCTATGCCGTCTCACCGGCCCAGGATGGATCTGTCTGGGGCTCGGTGCTGGGATTCCCCGGGGCGATCCTTCGTCTCACGCCCGGAGCCAATCCGCCCGAGACCGCACTGGCGGAAGTTTATGAGCCGCCCATCGGCCACGCGAATCCCGCAATGCGCGGCTTTTCTCCCCGCGGCATGGACATCGACAGAAACGGCGTGGTGTGGGCCGCGCTGGCCAGCGGCCATCTGGCCAGCTTCGATCGCCGCAAGTGCAAAGGTCCGCTCAATGGTCCGAAGGCGACCGGCCAGCAGTGTCCCGAAGGCTGGACGCTCTATCCTGAGCCGCTCCCACAGCTCAAGGGGGTGACCAGCTCGGGCAGCGCCGAGAGCAGCTACTACACATGGGTCGATCAGTTCGACACGCTCGGCCTCGGCGCGAACGTGCCGATCAACACCGGCAACGAGTCTGAAGGATTGCTTGTCCTGAAAGACGGCGCGTGGATCGTGCTGCGCGTGCCCTATCCGCTCGGGTTCTACACCAAGTGGCTCGACGGCCGCATCGATAATCCGAACGGCGGCTGGAAGGGGCGCGGCCTCTGGTCGACGGTGAGCACGCGCGCGCCGTTCCACATGGAGACCGGCGCCGGCACGACCAGCAAGGTCGTGAAATTTCAACTGCGTCCGGATCCGCTCGCGAAGTGAAGCGCTCATCCATGGCCGAGCTGCCACCCCGTAGCTCTTCTGTATTCGCAGACTAATCATTTTTCGACTTATTTCAATCTACAGACCATCGTTCTGGCGGACGATAGAGGCATCGATGGTTGCGACACCGGAGATCGCTCGCGCGTACGACGTCCCATGCCCCCACTGCGCGGGTCGCACGACGCGCCATGTGTTGCAGGGCAAGACCGAGGTCAAGGAACGGCTTCTCGACGGAACGATGACGTTCTACTGCGCGTGGTGCGACCAGTCGCGCCCGCCAACCGACGCCGAGCAGGATCATCTCTTCGAGTGGATCCTTGGCGAAGATCCGTCTGCAGCGCTCGGCGTCGCTCCGAAGGCGTCAGAAGGGCATCTGTCACACCTCCTTCCCCGCTTCGAGTACGAGTGGCCAATGCTGATCCCCGACTCCGTCGCCATCGGCGACGTGGTCGTCTGCGCCGAACAACAGTGGTTCACCTACGGGCGTGTCACCGATGATCGAGGGCGCGTGTACCTGGGATCCTGCACGGAACGGTTGGTGGCCTGCTACCTGGCGGCACAGCACGCCAGCGGACGCGCGCGTGTCTGGTTTGCGGACGTCACCGGAGCGTTCACGGAATACGCGTACGAGTTGAACTGAGTCACAAGTCCCCCGCAGGTACCTGTGTGGTCGGCATGGGAAGTGGTAGGCTGCCGAGCGCTCCATGAGCCGCAACCGCTTTTTGATTCTCGTCCCGGTGAATGGCCGGCAGGTCCAGGTGCGTGGACACCGGTACACCGTTCTCGTCAAGGATGCCGCCGCACGTCGGACGTCCCCCGGCTGGCTCGCTCAATTGGCCGTCACCGACGCCGATGAATCCCTTCCAGTGACCTTGCATCTGAGCGAAGAGAAAATCCGCGCCTTCGACGTCAACGGAATCGCCGAGCACGTGCTCGAGGCGCTCACGGGATGGCTGGATCTTCCCGCCAACGAGCGCAGCGAAGTCCTGAGCCTCTAGCCGCGGGCCTGAAGGCCCGCCGCCACAGCGTCGCAAGAAGGAATCTGGGGTCACCGCGCCCCTCCGCTCCCCTTCACAATTCGCTCGATCTGCGCCAGGTGGTTCAGGTCGTGGCCGGCGTACATCCGGGAGATGTGGTCGATCGTTTCCTTCCCGCGCTCCTGGTGCATCCCGTATTGCTGGCGCTCCAGTGGCGTCAGGCGTTTGACGAGCGCAAGGTTCGTCCGGCGGACCGCGGCGAAAACGGCCAGCGCGTCCCCGACCGTGACGCGATCGTAGCGGACCACCGCCGCCCACCTGTCCTGATCGAACGCCTGAATCTCGGTCGTGTTCTGACTCAGGATCATGCGCAGACGATAGGCGTGCACGATTTCGGCGTCGGCCAGGTGCGCCACGATCTCGGCCGCCGACCACTTTCCGGGGGCCGATCTGCGGGTCAGCAGCCGCTGGGGCTGGTGCTTCACCAGGCGCGCAAGCTTTGCCGGCGTTGCGGCCTGGACCTTGAGTGGATCGCGGCCCTTGGCCAACCCGAGCATCCGTTTCGTGTACTCCTGCGCGGTTTCGGTCACCGTCGTCCTCCTCGGTTGCGTCTATTCCCGAGTCTACCGCGCGTGACCGGCGCGCCGGCTCGTGTATCGCACTAGGCACCCTTCGTCGCCGACAATCTGACCGAACTCTATCGATCGATAGGCGGGCGCCGCGCCAATGGGTGCGATATTCATTCAAGAAATGTCGACCTTCGGTCTGATCTGTGCCGTGGGGGGCCTGGCGCTCCTCGCCATCTTCGGCACTCCCGTCGAAGACGCGGGCGATCGCGCCTCCTCCGACTGGCAAAGCCTCCGGGCCGGACGCGTGCTCGAGCAACTGGCAGCGGTCGCTGGCGTGGGGCTGCTCGTCGCCGCCGGGATCCTTCAAGCGCGTTTGTGGTGACCCCCCGGGCGGCCGCGGGACCGTTTGGCCCTAAGATCCCGGCATGCGCGCGGCTGCTCTCACCTTCGTTCTGTCGCTCGTTCTGATCCCCCTCAGTTCCATCGCTCAACAATCGGCGCCGCCGCAGGATCCCGCCTGGGTCGCCCTGCACGAGGGCAATTACGAGAAGGCCGCGCGGCTGTTCCGACGCGAGATCGCCGCGCGCCCCTCGGATCCGCTCCCGCACCTTGGCGCCGGAATCGCCGCCCACGGACTCGGCGACGAGGGCCAAGCCGAAATCGCGCTGAAGCGCGCACTGACGCTCGAGCCGCGACTGACGCCCGCCTCGGCGCTCCTGGGGCGAATCATCTACGCCGGCGGCGATCTGGACGGCGCGATTGCCATCTACGAGCGCGCATTCAAGGCAGCACCCGCCGAGCCCGAGATGAAGGAGCAGCTCGAACGCTGGCGCAAGGAATCGCGTCTCCATGCCGGATTCCAACAGGGCGGCGACGGCCGGTTCAGCCTGCTGTTCGAGGGCCCAGAGGAGCGGCGGCTCGCCGAGCGCGTCGGCCGGGTTCTCGAGACGGCATATTGGGACATCGGACGGCGACTGAACGCCTATCCCAATCGCACGATTCCGGTGATTCTTTACACGCAGGAGCAGTTCACCGACATCACGCGCTCGCCGGATTGGGCGGTGGGCACCTACGACGGGCGCATCCGGCTCGCGGTCCGTGACGCCCTCCAGAACCCCGCGGCGCTGGATCGCGCCGTGGTCCACGAGCTGGCGCACGCCATCGTCCACTACCTGGCGCCGCGCGGAATCCCCACGTGGCTCCACGAGGGATTGGCGGTGAACTTCGAGCCGGGCGAGAAGCGGTGGATCGAGGAAACGCTCGGTAGATCCGAGCGGCTGATGCCGCTTGCCACGCTCGAACATGGATTTACAGGGTTGACCGACGAGGCTGCGGCGGTCGCATACGCGGAAAGCGCGGCAGCGACGCGGGTCATCATGAAACGGCTGGGGCCGAATCTTTCAGTATTTCTGCAATCGCTGGAAAGTGTGGACTCGGTAGATGCCGGGCTGGTGTCGTTCGGCTTCACGACAGCCGACCTGGAGCGCTCGCTTCGCTCACAGGCACGGACACCCGGCCGCTGAGGGCGGTGCCGGCTGGCCCCGGAGGGCCAGCCTATGATGTCCTTGAATGGATGAGCTTACTCGGGCACGATGGAGGTGCGCTGGCAGTCGCTACACCGTAAGTACAGCACCGGCAACGATTCTGACCGCCCGATGATACGCGCCGCTGGGACGCCACACCGCGGGCACAGAACCGCCGGGGTCGCTCGCTTGGCCATGGAATGGTCTCCTCTCCTATTAGATGCCGCGACGGGCCGGTTCGGTCTGGTCTGGGTCGGGGGTTGCCTGGTCACGTCGGGGGCATTATAGCGGGCCTTGTGGCATGCCATCACCTCGGACGTAAAGACGGTCGATGCGGAAGGCCAGGGCGCTCAGCCCGATCATGAAGATTCCAAAGGCGATGAGGGCAATCGGCCATCCGACCGAATCGGCAAAGTGCTCGCCCGTGAACCAGCCCGTGTAGGCCAGGATGCCCAGCGTCGCGACGAACAGGAGCGTTCGGCTGTGCACCACGACGCTCAGGTAGACAAACCCGGCCGCCGCCGCCAGAAACGCGATCTCGAACGGCGTCCGCCGCAGCACATCGAAGGTCCCGTAGAGAAATGCCGTGGCCCCGAATAGGTACCAAACGGGCGTAATCTCGCGATGCCCGGTGCGATCGACCCCGATCGCGGTCAGAAGCATCGTGGCGCCCATCAGGAGCGCGACAATCTCGTCGTCGGCATCGACGAGGTCAAGCGCCGTCCACCAGAACAGCGTCGCGAACAGGATCGCCATGAAGAGCGGCGTCGATCGGCGCAGCGAGCCGAACACCGCGCCGAACTGCAAGGCCATCGTGCCAGACGTGATCAGACTCGCCCACCGCCAGTCGCCGCCGCTGCCGTACCTCGTCGAACGCGACGAACATCCCCGTCGGTTCCAGCGCCGCCGCCACCAGAAGAAGCGGTGTCGACGCCTTGTCGAATCGCGCGTCCCTGGCGGCCAGGAGCGCCAGGACGAACGCGACGAATCCCGCGCCAAGCGTCACGAGGACCCGTGACGCGGAGTTCATGGCGTCCCACTGCAGCGCGATGAACACGCCAATACCCGCGAAGACGAACGTGCCGCCGAGGAACCCGAGCACCCGCACGAGGACGCCGCGCCAGCGGTTCTCTGGCGCCTGATCCGAGGGCCCGCCGAGTGCGGCCGCGATCTCGGACGCCGACAGCCCGTGCTGCGTTGCGAGTGCCACGATGCTTTCAAGCGCGCGGTTGCGATCGTCCACGTCAGCGCTGCCCTTCATCGGCGATCCAGCCAACCGAGTAGACCGGCGAGTAGTACCTGGTACGGCGACGGCAGGCTGATGGGCACGACACGCCCGCGGTTCGCGATCGCCACGGCGTGATCGTAGCGCCGCATCCCGAACAGATCTCCGACAATGCCGCCGCCGCGATTGGAGCGATCTCGAAGCTCGTAGCCGTCCGGTGCCTGGGTGGTGGCGATCACCCGCCGGCGGGCCAGTGCGGTCACGACGAAGGTCTTCGCGGGGTCGCCTTCCTTCAGGTCCGGTACGTCGACCGGAATCCGCCGCACGGTCAACGTCGTGTGATCGAAGAGCCAGAGCGTCGAACGCTGAGGATAGAGGTTGGCGGCGACAGGACGCGCCGTGGCCTGCACCACTCCATCGCGGACATCGAAATCAACGGAGACGCGAGCGGCGGCCTGTTCGTAGGCGCCGGAGCGAATGACGAGGTCGTAGGCCGGAGGGGGCACGCGCCAGCGCGGGATGGCCGTGGACAGCAGGAAGAACGCCACGACGAGGATCGGCAGCGAGACGGCAGCGACGAGAAAGGCGTTGTCGCGGAAAAAGCGGCTATTTCCCGTCGCCATGAGGGGAGTGTAGCCCGGACCTTCAGGTCCGCGGCCGGAAAACGATCACCGCGCCGCGAAGATGTACTCGTGCTGCGCGTCGCGGACGACGAGCGAGGGGGTGGGGCCGGGGCGCACGACGAACTCGAATCCGGTGATTCCCGGTGCGATGGTGATGAACGAGACCGAGCCGTCCGGGTTGTGACGAGTCGCCATCTCGCTCTTCCATTCACCGAAATCGAACGTGACCTTGGGACCCGCGCGATGGACGGTGACGTCGCCGAGGGCGTCGTTCGCATAGTGAGGCGCGAGCGCGGCGGCGTCGGAGGCGTCGGCGGGCACTGCGAGCAGCTTGCGGTCGGCGGCGAGCTGATCGAAGAAGCTCTTTGCCTGCGCCGCGACATCCGCGTCGGCCTCGGGGCGGCCGTCGAACAGGACCTCGAGCAGCTTCCGCGCGAACGTGCCGCGGAGCGACCAGCCTGGATCGGCGTTGGTCAGAATCACCGCGCCGACGCGCTGCTGCGGCAGCCAGATCATGTCGCTGTGATAGCCGATCAGGTCGCCGCCGTGACGCACGATCGGGATCCCGTATTCGTGTCGACCATCAGACCCATTCCATAGGTGATGTCCTGCCCAATCGGCACTTGCGGCCGACGACGCTCGAGAAGAGTGTCTTTCGCGATGTAACGCGTGCCGTCCGGCAACGTGCCTTCGTTCAGCTCCATCTGCACGTACTTCAGCATGTCGCGAACGCTGCTCCAGCCGCCGCCGGCAGGACGAACGGGGATGACCGCGTAGTTGAGATCCATCAGGGCGAGCGACGGTTTACCGTTGATGTCAGGGGCGTGGGAGGTGGCGTGGTTCCCGGCGAGCGCCCGCGTGAAGTCGAATGTCGTGGCGCCCATGCCGAGCGGATCGAACACACGGGTTCGCATCGCGTCGTCATACGCGGCGCCGAGCTCGAGGCTGGGATTTGCGACATGGCCGCCGACATAGCCGGCCGCGGCGGCGAGCGAGTTCGAGTACCTGGAACATCTCGCCGAACTTGCTCGTCGGCTGGATTTTCGCGAGCGTTCCGAGCGCGCTCTCCGGCGTCACCCCCTTGTATTGGAACAGCCACTCGTAGTCCTGGCGCGGAAGTCCGGTGCACGCGCAAATCAGGTGCTTCACGAGCACGCGACTCGTGGTGTCGGCATCGCCAAGCTTGAATGAGGGCAGAAGGCTCGTGACCGGCGTCTGCCACGTCAGCTTCCCTTCGTCCACAAGCTTTCCGAGCATCAGCGTCGTCAAGGCTTTCGTGTTCGAGGCGATGATGTAGAGCGTGTCTGCGTCGGGTTTGGTAGCGGTTCTTATGTCGCGGACGCCGAAGCCGCCGGCGAACACGACTTTGCCGTCCTGGATGAGGCCGATCGAGACGCCCGGCACGCGGAGCTTCTGCCGCCCGTTCTCCACGAAAGCCGAAAGCGCCGCTATCCGCTTCGCGTCGAGGGTGTGGGCGGTTTTCCCGGCGAATGTCTCGCGCTCGTACCCCTTCGGCAACAGCCGGCTGAACACGAGTGCGACCTGCGCACCTCTCTTCTCGCCGACCGCCTGGTCCATGTCGTAGATGATGACCGTCCACGTCTTGCCCGCCCGGCGCGCGTTCACCGAGACATCGCGCTTCTCATTGGGCGAGGTCTGGTACGAGTAGTCGCGGATGTTGGACCAGCCGTCTTTGTCCGGAAAGTCGTTGGTGACTTTCAGCGGCCATTTCGCATCGGGACGATACGCGGCCCACGCGGCCGCGACGGCGCTGTCGGCATCTTTTGACTGGACGTCGACGAGCGCGATGTGCGACTGGCCCTCGGGCGGCTCGAGAATCGTTGCGGGACCGCGCACCTCGATGCGCCAGCCGGCGGGTGCGATGAACTTGTTGCCCTCGACCGTTGTGCGGGGCGTATCGGCTGCGAGCACCTCGCTGGCGGCGGCCGGAGGCGTCTGCGAGGAGGCCGCGCTGGATTGCAGGGCGAGCAGGACCGCGATGAGAAGCACAGCGAGTGCAGGCATGGAGCGGACGATACCTCAACTCCGAACGACCGTCGAGTCGTGCGAGGAGCGAGGACAGTGGCTTATGGGATCGGACTGCCCGCACACATTGCGGCGATCAACAACAAGGCGCTCGTCATCTGGCGACTCCTTGGGAGATCAGGGAGCCCAAGTTTACGTCTGATTGCAACTGGCCACAGGAGCGAGCCGAGGTCGAGGTTAGCGCCGTTCGGGCCGTGCCAGCTCTTTGTACATGATCGTCGCGGCTTCGAGGTCCGGTGTCAGCGAGCCGCGCGCGTACCTCGGTATGACGCCTACCGCGATGTAACCAAGGGATCGGTACAGCGGTTCGGCGTTGCTGCCCGTCACGGTGTCGAGCGTGAGCAGCGTTCTACGTTCTGACTGCGCGATCGCCTCGAGCGCCACCATCATCGCCCGCGCCACTCCGCGGCGCCGGGCTGACGGATGGACGAGCAGCTTTGCCACCTCCGCACGGTGCTGCTGGTTGGGTGGTACGGCGAGATCGAGTTGGACGGTGCCCACGATCCGCGGCCCGTACCGCGCGACGACCACGCGCCTCGTTCCGGCGCGCACGCCGGGCAGCACCTTGCCGATCCAGAACGCGCGGGCATCGTCGAGGGAGAACGGGACAAAGAAGCTCACGCCGGCGCCCGCGTGGACGACGGCGTGCAGGACCTCGGCGAGCATGTCGACATCAGGCTCGAGGGATGCGGCTTCAGCGCGATCGGGCCGCCACTCTTCAATCCGGATCCCGGCCGGCTCGTGCATCGCCTCGCTCACGGCTGCACCATCGCGACGACGTATCGTGCCTCGCGCTTGCCTGTGTTCTGGAAACGTGAGGGGCCGGCGAGCACGTACCTGAGGCAATCGCCCGCGCGCAGCTGGTAGAGCGAGCCCTCGACGTCGAGCGAGAGTGCGCCCTCGAGCATCCACAGGTGATGCTCCAGTCCCGCAATGGGCGACGCGTCGAACGACACGGAGGCCCCGGCTGGCATGTGCACTTCGACGAGCTCGCCGCGGAGTCCCGGTGCGGGCGGAGACACCATGCGGCGGCGATATCCGCTCTCCGGATCCTTCCACTCCGCCTGTTCGGCCGCGGGTACCAGATTCGGCGGGCGGGTCTCGGCTTCGGCCATGAGACGCGAGAGCGTCCATCCGTAGACGGTGCAGAGTTTGCCGAGCATGGCGGCCGTGGGACTCAGCTCGGTTCGCTCGAGCCTCGACAAGGTGGCCCGGCTGATTCCCGTGCGGTCGGCAACCGCGTCCAGCGACCATCCCCGTTCCGCCCGCAACCGGGCGAGCCATTGAGCAATGCGGTGCTCGATGTCTTGATCGGTGGCGGGCGGCACATCGGCGGATACCGACATCTCCATTTAGAGACAATATCTCAAAATAGAGATTAATCAAAGGCAATTTGCCGGGCTGCTGATGTTCCTATTTGTACAGACAACTCACGGCGGCAGGCCTAACCTCCTCGACGGCCCTCACTGAAAGAGGAGGCCAGTGCCGTCGATCCGGCGCTTAAAGGAGGAAGACACCATGCGTGTCATTGTCAGATTCCAGGCGATTGCCCTAGGTCTCGCGATCGCTGCCGCGGGCTGCGCGTCACCGCCCACCGCCGACGTCGACGCCGCCAAGGCCGCCGTCGACAAGGCCACTACCGACCGCGCGGAAAAGTATGCCGCCGATTCGCTCGCGGCCGCCCAGGATGCCCGGGCAGCCCTCGATGCCGAGCTGACAGCTCAGGAGGGCAAGTGGTTCAAGTCGTACGACAAGACCAGGGACCTCGCACTGGCGACGAAGGCAGCGGGCGACCGGGCGTCAGCCGATGCTGTCGCCGCCAGAGAGAAAATCGAGGTCGCGGCGGTCAAGGCGAAGGCCAGGGCCAAGATCGTGCCTGTCCGCATCGGGGGTCAAATCAAGGCACCCATCAAGGTCAAGGACGTCAAGCCGCTCTACCCTGCGATTGCGCAATCGACGCATGTGGCCGGAGCGGTGACCATCGAAGCCACGATTGGAATGGATGGGAAAGTCGCAGACGCGACGGTGGTGCGCTCGATTCCGCTCCTGGATCAGGCCGCGCTCGACGCCGTCCGGCAGTGGGAATACACACCAACTCTCCTGAACGGCGAGCCCGTACCGGTTCTCGTGACCGTCACGATAAACTTCACCCGGTCATAGGCATCCGCGAAGGCTGCATCAGATCAGTTACTCGTCGCGGCGATCGATCGCTTCGTTCGTGTCGTCGTTCGCGGTGAGCCGCTGCCCGGTGGCTCACCGCAGCTCTTCTCTTCCCTGCGCACCCCGCTCGGCTGGTTGGGCTACACTGTCGAGCCGAATGGTGGCCACGCGAAAGGGACGTCGGAGCACCGCGCCGGACGAACGGATTGATCCATTGGCTCAGTGCGATGTCCTGATTGTCGATGACGATGACGCGACGCGGGATGGTTTGCGCGAGCTCCTCGCGCTCAATGGGTTCAGCGTCGAGACTGCTCAGGATGGTCCGCAGGCACTGGACGCGATTCGTGGGCGCGACGTCGGCGTCGTCCTCCTCGACGTCGGGCTCCCCGGAATGAGTGGGCTTGACGTCCTGGCTCGCTGCGCGGAAGAGAGGAGACCCACGAAGATCGTGGTCGTGACTGGCATGGACGCGCCCGAGACGGTGCTGGGCGCGCTGCGCCAACATGCGTACGACTTTCTACCGAAACCGATTGATTCGGCGCGTCTGATCGACATGGTGCACAGGGCGCTGACAGCGTCCAACCCTCCGCCGATCGAGGTGCTGTCGGCGCGTCCAGAGTGGGTTGAGCTGCTGGTGCCCTGCACGCGCGAGGCGGTCGATCGTATTCAGAGTTTTCTGTACCAGCTCGAAGCCGATCTGCCTCCCGAGATCCGTGAGTCGGTAGGCGTCGCTTTTCGCGAGCTGCTCATGAACGGCATCGAATGGGGCGGCCAGTTGAATCCGGCACAGAGGGTCCGGGTCGCCTGCCTGCGCACACGCCGAATGCTGCTGTATCGGATTGCGGATCCGGGCGCCGGCTTCGCGCTCGATGACCTGTCACATGCGGCCGGGAGCGACGCGTCGAATCCGATCGCGCACGACCGGATGCGGGAAGAGAAAGGACTTCGCCCCGGAGGTTTTGGTCTCGCGCTGATTCGCTCGCTCGCTGACGAACTGCTCTACAACGAGCGGCGCAACGAGGTCGTATTCATGAAGTACCTCGACGAGCCTGGCGACGAGTGCCGTGCTGGATCTGGTGGAGCGTGACCGACCCAGCAACGCACGATGCAAATTTTCCTCCGCACCTGCCTCCGTAATTCTGTCGCTGGTACGGACCGCCTATCTACGCCTGTTTCGGCGATGGATCAGCTCACAGGCATATCTCTCGGACACCCCTTACTCGTCTGGTGCCAGAAACCCATAGATCCCGAACGTCGAGGTCCCGATGACGCTGCCGCTTCCAACGTTGTGAATGCACAGATGCGTGAATGCGCCTCTGAACATCGGCACCGGCACGGGGAACGCCTGAATCCCGGAGAAATGACCGTTGGCGCCCGTCGTCCCCGATATCCGCCCGATGTTGTTTCGATTTGCCGGAGTGCCGTCCGTCACATAGAGGTCGGCCTCCACGGTAAACCCCGCCTGCCAGGACGCGCCCCAGAACAGCCCCGTCAGCATGAGCACTCGATTCGCCGGCACCGTCAGACCGATGAACCCGATTTCGAGATCTGGCGTGCATGCCGGCGTGACCTGCTGGATGTTGATCGGGCGTACGACGATGTCACTCGCGCGCTGCGGTACCAACTGCGCCCGGGCGAGGGTGGGCTGGATGACACCGAGCACAGAAACTGCGATCGTGAGCCTCATGGCAATGTAGTACATCGGGTTTCCTTTCGTTGGGTTGGGTACATGTTCCGCACAGGAGTGTATTGGTGGGTGGTGACCGCGATGTTGTAAGCTCCGGCGGTCGCGTGTCCCGGTCATCCCGGCCGTATTATTGTCAGGCCTGCCTCAGGGAAGGATCGAAACATGATCTTCGTGTCTGCTCAGCGCGGTGACGACGCGAACGCGGGGACGCTCGCAGCGCCGGTGCGCCAGATCTCGATGGCTGTCGGTCTGGCCGCGGCGGGAGACACGGTTATCGTGCTCGACAGCGGCGACTACGGTCCGTTCAGCATCGGAAAGAGCCTGACGGTCGTGGCAGAGGGTATCCACGCGCAGGTTTCCGGCCCGGCCGACGAGCCATTCGGCGGCCAGAGCGTCACCGTGAGCGCCGGCGCGACCGACGTGGTGGTGCTGCGTGGGCTTTCTCTGCGGGGCGAGGGCGCAATCACCGGGATCGCGTTCAGCTCGGGCAAACTGCGAGTGGAGCACTGTACGATCAGCAATTTTGTCGGCACGCCCGACACCCTCCCAGGATGCGGGATCAAGGCGGACGGGCACGTGCTCACCGTGCTCGACACGGTCGTGCGCGACAACAGCGGTGGCATCGATTGCGGCGGCACCTTACGCGCGGTGATCGAGCGCTGTCGCATACAGGGAGACGGCGGGCTCAACACGGTTGGCGTCACGGTAAGCTCCGGACAACTCGTCGCCGTCGCCGACAGCGTGGTATCGGACTACGGGCTTGGCTTCTACATTCGAGGCACAGCCGGCGCGCCGCTGGCAGCGCTCACCCTGGCCCGCTCCACCGTGGCCAATAACCGCATCGGCGTTTATGCGGACCGCACCGGCCAGGTCCACTTGAGCGGCTCGACGGTTTCGCTCAACGACACGGGCCTTTTCACGCTGAACGGCGGGATCATCTACACCGCCGGCAACAACGCGGTGCTCGGAAACCTCAGCGTGAACATTGGCGGCGGCACGGTCTTCTTTCAGTCCGACATCACGAGCTGAATAGCTATAACTTTCGGGATATTAGCCAGCATTCGCAATAGCCGAGATAGTGGGTCGAGGCTCACACGAACCAAACGGACCCCTGCTTCCCGTTCACCTGCCCAACGTGCGGCAACCCACTGAAGTACGTGGCTACCGGGCACGAGGCCGACACGACACATCTGTACGTCTGTGTCTCCGACGGCTATTTCGTGCTCGACACCCCTCGATTCGCCCAAGTGGGGCCGGCAAAGGCCCGAGCCCTCCCATTAGGCCGACGAAAACCGTAGGTTCGCGCCGGGCAATCGGGCCTCTGATAGACTGCGCGCCAATGCGACGCGTGAGATCACGTCCGGCTGGCGCGATCGTCACCCTGCTTGCGGCCCTGTTCACCGCGGCGTGCGGGAGCGATCAACCGCTGCAGGTGACCACCATCCAACTTGGCCGGTCGATCAATCCCGACAAGACCGTCTCCGGCCACACCACGCGGTTCAAGCCGACCGACACGATCCACGCTGCCGTGCTTACCGACGGTTCGGGATCCGGCAAGATCAAGGCACGGTGGCTCTTTGCTGGCCGCGTGGTCAGCGAGCCCGAGCGGGATGTGTCTTACCAGGGAGCGGCTGCCACGGAGTTCCACCTCGAGAATTCTGGCGGCTTTCCGCCGGGCGACTACGCGGTCGAAATCTTCCTCGACGGCAGGTCGATCGGCAAACGGGCGTTTCGCGTGGACCCCTGATCGCCACCCATCTCTCCCATCGAGGCTGTCGCTTATTGAACAGATCGCCCGCCGTGGTTGTGACAGACTCCAGCAGAAGCACCTACGAGTCTCTGAGGATCCTGCTCCATGAACCGACCGTCCGACCGCGAAGCGCCTCCAAATCGACCCGACGCGTGTCCGTTCTGCCGCTCAAAAGCAGTCGGCACGCTCGCCAAGGAAATCACGACCGCGACCTACTGGCGCTGCCAGGCCTGTGGCGAAGTCTGGAATGTCGCCAACCTCAAATCCGTAAACTCGTTCCGCTAGTCGCCCATCGTTACGGGTGTTCCAAAGCCCGTTCACCTTCTCCGTCCATTGCCTGGGCAGTGCACTCCGCCTCAGAGGAGATGGCGCTTCAAGAAGGAATGGCCGGGGCCAGATCTCAGGTATTGCTCGAAGTCCTTCGCACGCGTCTCGTCCGAGAACGCCAGCGACACCACCAATGCCCACGGTCGATGTGCGGCCGTCAAGAGCGAGCCGCCGTTATTGTGTGTGGCAAGGCGCCGCGACACATCGGAGGTGAGGCCGACATACGTTTCGCCGTGGCTCACGAGACTGCGAAGCACGTAGACATGTCGTGCATGACGATCGTCCATGTCGCCGCTGAGTGCAAGAACGTCGCCTGGTCTCGGTCCGGGCATCTTCGACGTTTCGAGACGACTCGGTTGGCAATAGGTGCAGAAACTCAGATCGGCTTAGTGTGCCGCGATGGCAAGTCTTGCGATTCTCGTGGCCTTGTGCATAACCTTTGTCCGACCGCGACCGTCGATGTGTGAGCGGCGCCAATATCACCCTCGACTGCGATGGTCCTTGCGCATGATGAACGCGTGAGTGCGCATCCGCTCACGGGAGACGGAGAGACGCGATGGACGATTCAGGCTGGCGCCGACCGATTGCCGGCATTCCCTATTCGATTGACGACGACATCCTGCACATGACCATGCCGCCGAACGCCACACCCGCCGCGTTCGAGGCGACCATCCAACGGTGCTGATCGATCCGCGGTTTCGTCGAGGCATGGGCATTCTGTGCGACCGGCGTGGCGCGCCCCCGCCGACCACCACCTACCTCGAGGGGGTCATCGACATTGCGCGGCAGTCCGCGGATCTTCTCGGACGATCCCGGTGGGCCGTGCTCGTGCGCGAAGACGACGGTGAGACGTTCAGCACGTTCAGGAACGCCGGCCCGCTCGTCGAGAAGTTTGCCGAACTCTGGTCGTTCACCGATCGCGACGAAGCGCTCCACTGGCTGCGACCATCGTCCTGAGTGGCGCTGACATGAGCGCTGGAACCCGGAGTTTTCATCAGTCCGCTCCCCCGCCGTACGCGCTCAGTCGTGCGGACCTCACCGAGGCTTACGCAAGTCGGACGTCATATGCACACCGCTGCATAGCGCTGCTGCCATTCGACGAGCGTATCCCCGCTAGCCTTGACGTCGCCTGGCTGTGGGTCCACGCTGGGGGTTCCAATGGCTAGCTCAACCTCACGGGAGTCCGGGCTCGAACCGCTACTTCTGCTCGTTTCCTTCGCGCTCATCGCTCTCGGCTTCCTGACTGCATTCCTCTGATCGACCCGGTGGCACCATCGTCCTCGCCGTTTGCGTGATTCTCGCGTTCTTCTGATCTCGCTCATCGCCTCTTGAGCTTGTCAGCGGCAAGACAGTTCAACGGTACGCGGGCGGACGGGTCGATCTGTCGTGTTCATTACACTGCTCCTGCTGACCTTGACGACCCCTGCCGGCGGGTCCAAGGTGAGAACGTGCCCCGGACGTCCTCGCCACCGAATGTCGAAGCCCTCCAGCTGGTGGTGTTGGCCGTTCTCGCGGTACTGGGCATCGTCGTCACGTTCTTCTGACCTTCAACCTCTTCTTCACACTCATTTCACGGCTCACCTTGATCCGACGCCCGCGCGGGTCCACGGTGAACGCGTGGCGCGGACGTCTTCAGCCATCGAGATCCTGATGCTGCTCGCGTGCATCGCGATGGCCGTCTTGGGGCTCGTGCTCACGTTCTTCTGAAGTCCCGCTCGGTAACTCACGATTTGCCTCCAACACGCCTCGCTGCAGCGCGAGAGTCACGGTCTGGCGCGGGTCACTGTTCGCCGGGGGTCGGAAAGTGGTACACCCTCACCTATACGCACTTCGGTGATCGCCCCCTCGCTGGTTGCCGCGGCCTTTTGGAGTGAAGGCCCGGGCGCCGGAATGGCTGTTAAATGACGGATGCCGGCCGGATTTTGCTCATCGACGACGATGACGAGCTTCGTACCATCATGCGCCGCATGCTCGTCGCCGCGGGATACGAGGTGCAGGAGGCTGCCAGTGGCGATGCCGCAGTGGCCCGCTATCGTCAGCAGCGCAGCGACGTGGTGATCACGGATATTCTGATGCCAGACAAGGAAGGGCTCGAAACCATTCGAGAACTGCGGCGGGCGGATCCTCAAGTGAAAATCATCGCGATATCCGGTGGCGGGGGCCAAGGGGGTGCAGACTACCTCGAGCTCGCCTTGAAGTTCGGCGCCCGCCGTATTCTCCAGAAGCCGTTTACGCGAGACGAGCTGGTCGCGGCCGTCAGTGAGGTGATTGCCACGTGAGTGGCCCGCTCGGCGAGTGGCCGCCGCGGAGGCGGTGCGCAAGTAGTCACCGTGTCGCGCCGACGATCGTCACGATCGCGACGAGTGCGCAGGCTACCCCCACCCACTGGCGCGGAGCCAGGCGCTCGCCGACGACCAGGCGCGCCAGCATCACCGTGCTCGCCGGATAGAGCGAGGACAGCGTGACGACGAGCGTGAGCGGGCCTTCCCGTGACGCGAGGAGAAACAGCAGGTTCGCGAGCATGTCGACGATCCCTCCGCCGATAGCGATCGTGGAAACCGGCGGCGACATGCGCAGAGACACTCGATAGACCAGAGCCATGGCGGTGAAGAGCGCGACCGAGACGACACGCGCCGCCAGCAACGGCCAGAGGCCAGCGGCTGCGTTCGTCCGCGCCAGTGAGAGAAAGAACAGCCCGATGGCGACACCGGCCGCGAGCGCCAGGGCAATGCCGGACCTTCGTCCCGTCGCCGGCGACTGTCCCTGGCTTGGCCCGGGCGACTGACTCACCAGAACGATCGCCACGATCGCCAGCGCGATACCGGCCATCGCCCCCGGTCCGGGACGCTCGCCGAGGATGACAGCGATCAGGACCGGAACGAGGACGGCGCAGACGGCCGTCGTCGGCGCAACCACTGCCATCACTCCTACAGCGAGCGCCCGGTAGAGCAGCGCTACCCCCACGCCGCCGGTGAGGCCCGCGACGCCGCCCCAGATCCAATCGCTAGGCCCTGGCGCGGCGGAACCGAGCATCGGAAGGAGTAATCCGACCATCACGAGGCCAGCAGCCTGAGAGACCACGACGACCGCGATGGTATTGGCACGACGCGCGGCCAGACCGCCGAGAAAATCGGCGGCGCCGTAGGCGACCGCGGAGGCGAGAGAGAGAAGGTAAAAGGCGGAGGATGTCACGATCAGATTCTCGAGCAACGGGTCGCTATAATGGCGCGTGCACGCGGCCACCGCGGAAGCCCGCTTGCGCCGCTCCTTCGAGGCGGATGCCCCATGAGCGAGCGAATTCGCCTCATCGATGCGCTGCGCGGGCTCTCGCTGGCTGGGATCGCGATGGCTCATTTCGGGGAGCAGTACCTCGGCTTCATGCCGCCCCCCGGGCAACCCTACAACATCCATGGGACGGCGGATGCCGTCCTCGAGGGCTTGTCCTGGATCTTTGTACGCGGCAAGGGGTTTGGCATCTTCTCGTTCATGTTCGGCCTGAGCTTTGCTCTGCAGATGCAGCGCGCGGAGACGCGCCGCCCCGGGACTGACTTCCGCGTCCGATTTGCGTGGCGCCTTCTCATCCTGTTCGCGATCGGGTGGTTACACAGTCTCGCCTACAGCGGCGATATTCTCACCGTCTACGCCGCACTCGGAATCCTCCTTGTCCTCTTCTATCGGGTCCGTGACCGCTGGCTGCTGGTCCTCGCCTTTCTGCTTCTCGTGGGCGTGCCGCGGATCGCTCAGCGAGTGATCGACGGCCCCGCGAACCCGGCCGCGCTCCATGCGCTGCAGAGTCGGATGAATGCAGAGGCCGACGAGCACTGGCGGGCGATCGCGGGAAGAGATGTGCCCGCGATCGCCCGGTTCCACGCGACCACGGGCTTCCGCTCCAAGTGGGAGTTCCAATTCGGGGTCGTCGGGCGGGGTTACCAGACGTTTGGGCTCTTCCTTCTCGGCCTCTGGGCCGGGAGGCGCCGGGTGTTCGAAGACGTCGAGGCGCACCGACGGCTCTTCAGCCGGCTTTGGCGCTGGACGGGGGCGCTCACCTTGCTCCTCCCGCTGATCGGCGGCGTTCTCTTCCTGGTGAGCCGCGCCATGCGCGGCGGTCAGGCGCAGCAGCCGGCCGGCACGTTACCCGACTTCTCGACCTGGCCGGTGGTGGCCGGCCTGAGTCTCTTCGATGCCTGGAACAACGCCATGACGCTCTTCTACGTGGCGTCGTTCGCGCTCCTGTTCCTGCGCCCTCGGTGGCAGCCACGCCTTCTCCGCTTCGGCCCAATCGGCCGGATGGCCCTCAGCGCCTACGTCGGGCAGACGGTGATCGGCGTGCTCATCTTCTTCGGCTTCGGACTCGGCCTCCTTGGGCACTTCGGCAACAGCGTCACCATCCCGCTGGGTCTCGGCGTGTTTGCCGTCCAGGTCTGGGCGTCTCGGGTCTGGCTCGCTCGTTTTCGCTTCGGGCCGCTCGAGTGGGCCTGGCGGTCGCTGACGTGGCTGCGGCTCGAGCCCTTCCGGGCGCCAGCCCGTGCGCTAGCTCCGTAACGCGCGTCGAGGTCTACGTCAAATACGGTTCGATGGCTTTCGTGGCGAAAGGGCCTATGGCCGGTCGTAGTCGGGCATGGCGCCTCCTCCGAAGCCGGCAACAGGGCACCAATGATCAATCTCTGGCGTTTCGGCATGTAGGACTGCGCTCACAAAGTAATCAGGACTGCAGTCCCGGTATTGATAGGACTGCATTTTTCGAACATTCACAAGGCGGACTGTCTGCTTGCCGACAGATCGCCACCTCGGCTTAAGGTAGCGTGACAGCTCCCCGAAATTGAAGGAGGCGCCCATGCCTATTACGATCAGGAGATTGTCGGATCGCCGCGCATACAGCCGCCCCATCGTCTCTCCCTGTCCTCAGTGTGGCGCCCCCGATGGCGCCGCCATCCTCGCACGCACCGTCCGCTTCCTCTCGGTACGCTGTGAGCGCTGTCACGAGCATTGGCTGATCAACAAACCGCTCGTCGAGCCGTTCATGGAAGCGTCGGTGCCCTAAACGTCGGCAGCTCACCGCCTGGACGCGGAGTTGAAGCATGCGACGGTGATTCATGAAGGTCATGCGTGTGGGTGGTGCCGGCCTGGCGCTCGGCACTGCCCGACCCTTCGCCCGCACCTTGCCTAGAAACATCTGAGCACTCGGGCCGCATCACTTTGGTGGTGCCTGACGCTTCCTCTGTCGCTCGGTGGACAGTGGCACAAGGTTCTTCGCGCGTAGGTAGACGGTGCTGATCCCGTACATCTCGCTGTCGTGAGCCAGAAGGCCAACAAGGACCGCACTTCGAACGACCTCGCCCTGCCCCAATTTGACGAACTCCATCGCGTTGGCGTCGGTCAGTGATGAAAACACGTCATCACAAAACGCGAACGACTCGGAAAGCGCCTTCACAAACTCCGCTTGCGTCTCCAGTAGCGAGCCAGTCCGACCTTCTGACCAGCTGAGATCGGCCGGGCGTTTGATGGCTACAATTGTTGTTGATTGCCAGAGGGGTCACTGAAACCGGAAAGGCGAACTCAGGCAGGCTCCGCGGGATCCAGCCGTGAATATCGCCAGAGATAGCTGTTTGGAGGTTTTCTCTATGCGCCGTCTGATCCCAATCGTGTTGCTCTTGTCGCTCGTCGCGTGCGGCGGCTCCAGTTCGAGCCCGGACCCCAGCTTTGACGTCGAGTATCGGGTCACCGGCAGCGCCGGCCGCGCGATGATGACGTACGAGAACCGGACGGGAGGCACGGAGCAGATCACCACGAATGTGCCCTGGTCCTACAACTTCTCGACGAGCGAGAGCGGAAAATTCCTCTACGTTTCCGCGCAGAACCAAAACGACAGCGGCACCGTGCGCGTACAAATCTTTGTCGACAACGTTCTCTATAAGGAAGCGACGAGCACCGGCGCGTACGTCATTGCCACGGCGAGCGGTTCGACGCCATGACCGACACGCGCGGCGCCGCGCTACAAATGTCGCAGCAGCCACGGCACCACGGCGTCGATCATCTGCGGGACCGCGCCGGTGAAGCGGTGGTCGATGCCAGGCAGGGTCACCAGTTCCGGCCGTCCGTCGGCGGCGGCGCGCGCGTCGAGCGCGTCCTGGTAGGGCACCAGCTCGTCGGCGTCGCCGTGCACGAGCAGCCACGGAACCCGGATCGCCGCGGCCTGCGCCGTCACCGATCCGATTCGGGCCGCATCCTCGCCGATTGCGGGTGACCACGGGCACTGGAGCTTGTCCAGCATCGGCGCGCCCGGCGGCAGACGCGCAAAGTGCGTCTGGAAGAACGCGTCGACGTGCACCATGCCCGCCAAGGACACCAGGCAGGCGATGCGAGAGTCGATGGCCGTGCGGAGCACGCCGACGGCGCCGCCCATGCTGTGCCCGACGTAGGCGATCCGGCCAACGCCCCATCGTTCAAGTTCGTCGACGATGCTGCCGAGGTCGCCGTATTCCTTGGACGGGACCGCGTCTTCGAAGCGCCCGTCGGACCCGCCATTGCCAGCAAACGACACACGCAGCGAGGCCAGCCCGGCGCGCGAGAGCGCATCGGCGAGCGCGATTACCCAGGGCCGGTCCTTGTGCCCGGTCACGCCATGCGCGATGACGACGACGCCTTCCGGCACGCCAGGGGCCGCACCAGCGCCGGCCTGATAGGAGACGTCAAGTCGGTCGCCCTGGGCATTGCGGATGGTCCGCGGCCCCGCGCTCATCGGCCTTCGATCAGCGCGATGAGACGATCGACAGCCTCTTCCACAAACGCCGGATCCTCGGCGTGGGCCACGCGCTCGACGATCTCGATGGTCGCCGGCACATGCGCCTTCAGCTCGGCGAAGAAGATTTCGTCGTCTTTGGGGTCGTTGAGCGGGCCGCCCGGCATGGCGTAACGGCCGGTGCCGAGCGTGGGGATCATCAGCACGGCGTTGCCGCGGGTGGACTGCAGGCGCTTGCCGGCCTCGCGCGCCACCTGGCGCAGCTCGCGCGCGTTCAGCCGCGGCGCCAGCACCACCTCGTTGTGCCAGACGTGCTTGTGTGTCTTCCATCGGTCGGGCAGCACGTGCGGCGTGGACACCAGGATGCCGACGTGCTCCGCGCCGCCGGGGACGATCACCTGCGGCAACCCCAGCGAGCCGGCAACGGTGAGCCGGTCAGGACTGCCCGCCCGCAGACCGTGGAACAGCTCGTCGCTGATCTCGCCCATCGCGTAGTCGAACACCGCGCCGATGATGCCCTGCCGCATCATCAGCTCCATGGCGCGTCCGCCAGTGCCGACTGCGTGAAACACGATCGCCTCGTATCCTCGCCTGGCCAACAGCGCCTGCGCGTGCAGCGTGCCCTGCGTCAGCACGCCGAGATTCGAGATGCCGATGAGTGGCTTGTCGCCCTTCTTGCGCTTCTTCGCGAGCTCGACTTTGACCTGCGCCATCCCGTGCGCCGCGCCGGCGGCGTTCGCCAGGACCTTGCGCATGAAGGCGTTCAGGCCCAGGATGTCGCCCACCGAGAACATCATCGTGATGTCCGAGATGCCGACGTAGGGCGAGGTGTCGCCCGAGGCGACCGTGGACACCATCACTTTCGGCAGTCCATACGGCAGCGCCCGCATCACCATCGTCCCGGTCGCGGTGCCCTGAAGTCCGCCCAGTCCGATCACGCCGTGCACCGTGCCCGGCCTTGATGCGTTGGAGCAGCAGCCTGGTCGCACCTGCCGCCATCACGGGTTGCGTGGCCTCGCGAGTGGGGTCTTTCTTCAAAGCGGCCAGGGTCGTCAGGCCGGCGCGCGCCACTTGCGCGCGGGTGATGTCGGCCTTGGCTGCCGGCGTGCCCAGCACGCCCATGTCGACCACGAGCGCGCGGCTGCCCAGCGCCTTCAACTGCTGGCGCAGGAACTCGGCCTCCTCGCCCTTCGTGTCGAGCGTCGCGAGGACGGCGATGACCTTGGGCATCGGCTTACCGATTCGAGAAGCGCAGCGCGGCGAAGGTGCGCGCCTGTTCGAAGACGGCGCGTTCGATGGGAATGCGCTCGGTGGACGAGCCGGTCCAGAAACCGTCGCAACTGGTGTGATCGAGCATGAACTGCGCGTCTTCCGGCGTCTCCATCGCGGCGCCGTGCGCGACCAGGATGATGTCCTTCTTCAGGGCGCGCAGCTTCCGGTTCGCCGCCTCGGTGCGCTCGGCGGTCTGCTCGATGGTCTCGCCGGAATCGTAGCCCTTGAGCCCGCCCTTGGTGGTCCCGGCGTGGAAGCAGAAGAGGTCGGGCTGCGCCTCGCCCACCAGCCGCAGGCTGTCTTCCTCGTCAAACGCCAGCGCCACCGACACCATGTCCAGCTCGCGCGCCAGCTTCAGCATGTCGATCTCGTTCTGCAACGTGATGCCGGCGCTCGAGAGCACCCGGAACAGGTTGCTGTCCTTATCGACGTAGGAGATCGACGGCCCGATGTTGGACGCCGAGTAGACGCCCATGGCCTTGAGCTGCTCGAGCACGCTGCGCATGTCCTTGAGCGGGTCGTTGGCGTTGATGCACGCGCACACGAACGCGTCGCCCTTCATCGCCGGCAGGATGTCCTGCTGCGTGTAGTCGAGCGTCTGCTTGTTGGAATCGAGGATCGGCCACAGCATCGACATCGTGCCCATCCCGTTGGCGCGCAGCCGTGCGCCCGAGAAGGTGTTCACGCAGTCCACGCCGGCGCGTTCGAGCAACTGCGCCACCAGGCCGCTGCCGGCGCTCGCGATGAAGACGGGCAGGCGCCGGTCCACCTTCGCGCGCAGTTTCTGCATGATGGCGGTTCGGGAGGTTCGCGGGACAATCAACGGCAGCGCTCCATGGGCTATTGGCTTGGGTTACGGCTACAGGCTACGGGCTACGGGTTTGGCGGCCTATATTATCCGCGCTCACGATTACTGCATGTCACTCACACCGTCGCGCGTCCGACCCGCGCCCGCCGTCACCGCGTGTCGGCCCAACGACGATCGACGCCGCCCCTGTGCCTGCTGCAAGGCCGAACAATCCCGAGTCACGTTCAATGTGTGCTGATGCTCGTGGCGTGCATTCTCATCATTGTCGGCATCGTCACGGCGTTTTTCTGAGCGACGACGCCGCATTTACGCCACCACGAACAGACAGGGCGAGAACGGCCAAAAGCTGCGTGCGCCAAATCGATCGACGTTGACGCGATACCTCTGCAGCTCCAGAGTGGACGTATGTGGACGTCACGGATCCGACCACTCACCGCACAGTGACGCTCAGGGGCGAGAGCCCGCCCACGATGTGTCGCAAGCGAGACTGGTGGACAAACGTCCTTCTCGCGAGCGTGCTCGGCAAGTTTTCGCCGTTTTTAGTCGTGCCGGAATGACCGCGCGGAGGAATCCGCGCGCCGCGGGTCAGGGCCGGACAGCGTGTCTGGCTGGCTCGAAGAACGGGGGAAGTGGGCGTGTCGGCGCATCCCACATGAACAGTATCCAGGCGAGCAGCGCCAACTCGAAGTACAGCGTGATGTCCAGGATGACATCAGGCGAGCGACGGCGAGCGGTAGCGGCGTCCATGCTCAGAGAATACGGCGATCAGTGCCAGATCACGAGGAGAGCGGCCAGGAGCACGATGCCGAGGACGATCGCCTCGTCCATGATGAGATTCGGCGCGGGAGCGACCCGCGCCGTGTGACCGATGGTCCACATACCTTGACTGTGGACCTGCACAGGTAGCGCGTCAAGGTCTATCGGCTGGCCGCTTGCGGCTGCACACGTTCATATGTATACAAACGCCGTGAGTCCCAAACCGAACGCGCTATACGTTCTGCATCGACCCTGAGCAGCACAAAACCGGCCAAACGAGGCGCGCGAACGCCCCGCAAGGCGGCCTAAGCACACGTCAGCAGCTGTCATTGCCGACGGGCCCACCGCATAGTACGCCCGCCGGCCTCATTAGGAGGCCAATAATGAAAAGAGCCGAACGTGTGTTCACGCCGGGCGGACGGCTGATCGCTCGGCGGCTCGAGGCGGTGCGGCCGTGACAATGCGACACGTGATCAGTGCGTGCGTGCTCGTCTTGAGCATTGGCGGCGGTGGTGGGTACCCTGAGCCTCAGCGGTGGAGGGAGCGCGCTTGAGGGCCGAAGGACAAGCTAACGGTCAAGTAGACTACGCAAGGGAGAGAAACGGCAATGAAACTGAGCGCACGCAACCAGCTACCGGGGGTCGTGAAGTCGGTGAAGCTCGGCAACGTGATGGCCGAAGTGGTGGTCGATGTTGGCGGGAATGAGGTGGTCGCGGCAATCACCCGAGTCTCGGCTGAGACTCTGAATCTTCAGCAGGGAAAACACGTGACCGTCATCATCAAGTCCACCGAGGTCATGCTGGCAACTGACTAACGGCTTTGGGCGCCAACGCGGACGGCGCCCGGCGTGTAGAAATCGACCGTCGGAGCCATGTAATTAGCGGGACGGAATCACTGTGATCGAAGACAAGTTTGCGGGCCTTCAGTGCCAGATCACGAGCAGGGCGGCCAGGAGCACGATGCCGAGGACGAGCGCCTCGTCCAAGACCAGGTCCGGCGCGGTAGTGGCTCGCCCAGCGTGGCCGATTGCCCACATCCTTCAACCTTGGACTTCTGCGGGCAACGCGTCAAGGTGAATGGGTGACTGGCGGCCGGCGAGTCGTGGCTCTGAGGCTCAGAAGAACGCTGTGGTGATGCCGAGAAGGATGAGCCCACAGGCCACAAGCATCAGAACCAGATCGGTCGTCACGGCGCGTGATGGCGAACTTGGCATTTGAACCTTCAGACGTGGTTCTCGGCCGTTCGGGACAGCTGGATTAGGGGCGCAGGCGCTGATCTGTCAGGCAAATTGTCAAAGGGCCTGTGTAAGCTGAACAGTGCTGAGTGTCGGGGAAAGCGTCAGCCCATAATGAACCAAGCCCGGCAGACGATCTGCTGTTCCCGGGTATCGGCATTCCAGAGGAGGCATCGTTGCTATGTCGGACGAATCAGGGCCTCGCTCGCTCGCATTCGTGTTGTTCCTGCTGGTGGGCTTCGGGATCCTTTTGATCGCAAGTCTGTTGGCGGTGTTCACCAATCAGGGATGGCCCAAGTTGGCGCTTACGGGATGTGCCTTATTGGCGGTCGCCGGCTTTTTGCTCCTGCGTGCGGCGCGTCAACCGTCGTGACCGACACGCTCTGGTGTAGCCCTACCGCGAGCCGGGCGACTACCACGCGGCGACGGTTGTACCGATCTGCCCGACGACCCCTTAACGGAATGGCTTTTCTCGCGCAAGCTTGGCAGCATCCCAGCCCTCTCCACACGTCTGGCAACGCCAGTAGGTCGCGGGCGTGATTTCCTTTGCGAGCGTGCCTACCACCTTCGAGTGGCAGAACGGACACGTGGGACGAGGTGGCGGCTGTGCATGGTCGGACGGTCGATTCATGACGGACCTTTCAAAGGTGTGGCTGTTTGGACCCTTAGATCTTCGCCGTCGTGCGTGGCCCAGACGAAGCCGCACGACTGACAGCGCCGGCTGCACGACTGACAGCGCCAGTACTGGATGCCCGGTGACGAGTGATCGAGTGTCAGGTGATGCACACGGCCCAACTGAGGGCAATTGGTGCAGGGGGGATGTCGGGGACACCGGCCGCAGTCGATGTCAAGGATACATCGCGCAATGGCATAGGGTTCTCCGGACAGGGGGATGGGAGTGGCTAGCGCAAGCAGGTCAGTCAAGACTGTCGTCTAGCGGGCAGTCACCACTCTCGACTCATCGTAGGACAATGTCTTACAGTTTAGGTTGCCACATGACGCCGGCCGTGAAAACTGTGACGTTCCGCATCGACGACGAGTTTCGACATGATCTCTGATCAGGAGCTCTCCGGAGATCCGATCATGCGACTCGGTGCAGCGCTTCTCGTCTTGGTGATATCGACCCCGGCTAATGCTCAGCAGTTCGCGACCGTCACGACTAACGCGCCCATCTACGCCGCCGCCGTAGAGACGCCCACGCCGCTGCGCGTGGCAGCAGTCGGCACCAGGCTTCGCGTGCGTTCCATCGAGGGCGACTGGGTTCAGGTCGAGTACAACGACCCGCAGTTGGGCAGGCGCGTTGGCTGGGTGCTGCGCCACTACATCAGTCTGACGTCCCACGATCTGCGGCCAATGGACCTTTCGGTGCCTGAGGCTCAGCCCGCCCCCCCGGCGCCAGACCAGCCGACCGCTGCGCCGACGGTACCCGCGACGTCCATCCCCTTTCCAAACTGGGAGACCTCGCTCGGCTGGTCGTTCCTGCGCGTCGCGGGCGAGTCCCTTGATATGAACTCGGCACTCGGCTGGAACGTCTCGGTTGCCGGGAACGTGTCCCCGTGGCTGGGGATCGTCGGGGATGCGACCGGCAACTACAAGACCGGATCGACGATGGCCAACGGTCCGGACGTGACGATTCACGCATTCACCGGCGGGCCAAGGTTCAGCGCGCGCAATTCGCCCGTGGCCGTGCCGTTCGCCGAGTTCCTGGTGGGTTTCACGCATACCAGCCGCGACATCGGCGACGTTGGCGTTGGCTCCACCGAGTTCACCATCCAGCCGGGTGGCGGGGTCGACATCGGTAATGAGCGAGTGGCCGCCCGATTGAGTTTCGCGTGGCGTCGGGTTTTCTACGAGGGCAATCCGACGAACATGTTCCGCTTCGTTGGCGGTGTCGTGATCCGCAGGTGACGTCCGCGAAAGACAATCACATGGTTGTCCCTTGTGGCCCTTGGGTCACCCGCACCACCAGAAGCGCACCAAGGCATCAACGACGCGACGTCCGGGACGGCAAGAGCCGACGCGTGTCCGTCGGGACGGGGACACGCCTGGCACGTATAATCCGCGGCAGCTAACACATGTCCCTGCAGCCGGGTTCCACACTCGGCCCGTACGAAATCCTCTCCTTAATCGGCGCAGGCGGGATGGGCGAGGTGTATCGCGCCCGTGACACGCGGCTCGATCGCATCGTTGCCCTCAAAATCATCATTGGTGGCGAAGCCGCCAGCCCAGGCATGCGCGAGCGCTTCGACCGCGAGGCGCGCGCCATCGCGCTGCTGTCCCATCCGAACATCTGCACGCTGCACGACATCGGGCATCACGAGGGCCTGGCGTTCCTGGTCATGGAATACCTGGAAGGGGAAACGCTGTGCCGAACGCCTGTCGCGGCAGAAACCGCGCTCGTCGGCGGGCTCGAACGCTGGCCCGACTCCCGCACCCCGGACGCCCCGACCGCCGACGACTGGTGACGCCGGCCGCGGGCCGGCGCCGAGAGCGCCGTTGCCGCTCGACGAGACCATCCGCATTGCGACGCAACTGGCCGACGCCCTGACGGCCGCGCATCGCTCCGGCATCGTCCACCGGGATCTCAAGCCGGGCAACATCATGCTGACGCGCAGCGGCGTGAAGGTGCTGGACTTCGGCCTGGCCAAACTGAAGCCGTCCGGGGACGCTGGCGTGAATGCCCCCAACACCCTGACGGATTTGCCGCTGACCGGCGAGGGCGTGCTCGTCGGCACCATTCCGTACATGGCGCCCGAGCAGCTCGAAGGGCGCCCCATCGACGCCCGGACGGACATCTTCGCCTTCGGCGGCGATCGTGTACGAGATGGCCACCGGCCGCCGCCCATTCGCCGGCGAGTCACAGGCGAGCGTGATTGCCGCCATTCTCGATCGGGAGCCGGAGCCCATCAGCGGCGACCAGCCGCTCACGCCTCCGGGTCTGGAACGGCTGGTCCGGAAGTGCCTGGCCAAGGATCCCGACCTTCGCTGGCAGGCCGCGAGTGACATCGCGGATGAACTGCGGTGGCTCTCGACCGGAGGCGGAACCGCCGCGGTTGCCGCCGCTGCGTCCGCGCGCACACGACGATTCAGAGGCTGGGCGATGGCCGCTGGCGTGGTGCTGCTGGCCGCTGTGGCGACCGTCGCGGTATGGCGTTGGTCGCCGGCGTGTGACGCCGCAAGCGCCGCGCCGCGAGATGACGTACACGCAGGCGACCTTCGCCGGCGATGTGTCGGCCGCCGCGTTGTCGCCGGACGGACGGACCGTGGCCTACGCCTCGGGCGCAGAGGGTCGCGACGTCCGGGTGTTCGTCCGCGACCTCACAGGCGGTCAGTCGCTGGAAATCTGGAAGGGCGCGTCCGTCGGCCAGCTGGAGTGGTTGCCGAACGGGTCGCAGCTGGTTGTCGCGTTGCGTACGTGACGTGTCGTCGGGACCCGAAGTGTGGTTGCTCTCACGGTTCGGCGGCACCCCACGATTGGTCGGGCGCCCCGGCGCCTACGTCGCCGTCTCGCCTGACGGGTCGCAGCTTGCGCACGCGACGCAGAGCGTCGTCGGCTTCAACCTGAGCGCGTTGGACGGCACTGGAACCACGCAGGTACGGTTGCAGGGCTTCCGGTGGCTGGACGGGTTGGACTGGAACGCGCCCACGAATCGCATCGCTGTGCTTACGAGCGATGACAAGGGCCGCTACATCGTGTGGTCGGTCACGCCTCAAGGCAAGGACGTCCGGCGGCTGTACTCCGACGCGGCCAGCGATCAGCGCCATGTGCTCGTCGCCGTCGGCCGGCGTGCTGTACCTCTTTCGAGACCGACACGGCGCGCAGGAACTTGTGAAGCTGCCGACTCACAGGAGTGCAGGCGCAAACAGCGACGGTCCTGACAAGCGGCTTGCAGATGGTCTCGCATCTGAACTGTAGTGTCTCCGCCGACGGCGAACGGCTGCTGTATGTGCGCGAGACCGGTCATGCCAATCTCTGGCGGCTCGACCTCCGCCGCGCTGCGCCGGCAGCGACGGCGCTGACCCGCGGGACGTCGACTCTCGGTCTTCCGAAAGTGTCGCCGGACGGGAAATGGATCGTCGCTTCAGAGGGAAGCGAGTCGAGCCCTCGGATCGTCAGGATGCCATTGACGGGAGGCGAATTCGTCGACACTCACGGCCGGTGCGAGCGCCGTGTGGTCTCCCGACGGAACGCGGCTCGCGTTTACAACAGGTCCAGCGTGTTTGGGTCAGCGACGTCGACGGCCGTGCGCCCCCTGCAGGTGAACGGTGCGGAAAGCGCTAACGAGCTGGTCACATGGCTTCCCGACGGTCGGCTGGCGTGGCAGACATTGGACGCACGCAACTATCGGATCCGCGACCTCGCGAGCGGGCAGGAGGAGTTGTTGGTAAACAACCCCGAGGTAGGCTGGGTCTTCGACCCGACGTTCTCGCCACGGGGCGACCAGGTTGCGGTGTATTGGAACAGGACCGACGGGCCTCAGCGGCGGCGAGGGCTCTGGGTGCTTTCGTGGCCGGCGCGTGAGGAGCGGTTCATCGCGCCGAACCTTTGGCCCGTTGGGTGGTCCGAGAATGGCGACTGGATTTATGCGTTCGAAGAGTCGACGAGCGCGATCGTCAAAGTCTCTCCTCGAACGACGAAGATCGAACCGGTGGGAAGCTTCCCTCGAGGCGTGTTGTCTAGCAGATTTGGCCCACCTTGCAGCCTGACCCCCGATCGGCTGGCGATTGTCTGCGCGCTGTACGAGGGCGTTTCGGACGCATGGATCATCGATCACTTCGATCCCGACGTTCACGGCGACCGCTGAAGTAAATTCCCGAACTCGATCCAAAAATCGACGTGCAGCGCCGACTGTTCGTGAAGATTCCTCGCCTGCGTTCTCCCAACGGCTACCAAGGGCTTGGCGTGGCTCGGGAGACAATCGTGGGGACAGTTCCACCACGCGACGTGTCCCCGCCGTTACGCCGGAATGGACTGTCCCAGCTCAACGATCCATCTAGCAGGCCGTGGTGAAAGCAGTTCGCTCGATTCGTAATTCAGAGGCCCCCGGTCGAACGAAGGTCGCGCAATCGTTGCGGAAGGTCTTCGGGAAACACTTGTTCGGAGCAGGTCTCGATTTCCTCGGGTGACCACCACCGCGTCGCGATGATGCCCTCCTGACTGTGAGCTGCTCCCACCTCTTGTCCGAGAGCCACGTCGCCCCGTGGGATTCGAAGCAAGAAATAATGCTCTTCCTGGCGGATAGGGGTGCCGCGGAATGAAAACTCGACGGTCCTGTGCCACAAGGGTAAGAAGCTCCGCGATGAAATGTCGAGTTCTTCCGCCGCCTCTCGGATGGCGGCCTCCTCGAAAGTCTCGTCACCGTCAAGCCCGCCGCCAGGCGTGGCCCACCATCTTCGGCCACCGTCTTCATACTGGAAGAGAAGCACGGCGCCACTCGTGGGATCGATCACAAGTAAGCGAGCGGCTCGCCGAGGCGTTGGCTCCATTCGATTGGCACTCACCACGGACACTGGTCACGGACCTAGTGCAGTTTTACTCGCTGCCGGGTGGGCTTCGTAACTACGCGTCTCGCGGCAGAATTCGCGCTCCCATCCAAATTCCGTCGGTTGGTCACTGCTTGTCGCCATAATAATTGACGCTCTGGGAACTCTCGGGCACGGTCCAGCACCTTCCCGATTGTCCCGGTTGCCACGCTGTATCGTCCGTTGTATTGGGCGGACGGCCCTCGACCCGTTCCTTCCCTGGCGGCAGAGGAATCGGTGGATGCCAAGGTGGCTCTCGAATGAACGCGGATTGCGCCATACGGCGCACCACGCTTCAAAACGCGGGGCGCGTGTTTGTCCGGAGCACGACAGTTGGACGGCGTGCCGAGCACGCGGGAGTGTCTCAGGCTGCCCGCGAAGATATAGTCGGGTAGCGGACAGTTTCCTCGGGGTCAATCGCGCTAGTGTCGGTCTACTCGGCTGGGAGAGGCTGATGACTGATGTAGGCGAGAAGGGTTTGGGTGTCACCGTGGAACTCTCTGACGCTCACCAACTCGTCATCACGGTGGCTGGCCTCAGCTTGGGACTGGACCGGGCTCAAGTGAGCCTGTCCCCACACGATGCACGCAAGCTAGCCAGCACATTACTGCGACAGGCCGAGAAGGCTGAGGCTCAGTACAAGCTGCATCCGACCGCCCCACATGCTCGCGTCAAAAAACGGTCAATCCGGTAGAGGTCAGTTGACTGTGGCCGCTCGGCAGTTCGGCCCGCGATTCTTGCGGCCTCAAGACATATCCTGTTTTTGAGTTCTCCGCCGCCCCCCCGCGGTTCCTCTATCCGAGGTGGAACCCATGTCAGATGAGATCGATCCCACCAGCTATGCCCGGCGCAGCGGCGACTACGTGTACGACGTCACGTGCTACAGAGCCACGCTGCCAGCGAAGCATGCGCGCTTCTGTGCTCTCGTCGTGAACATGTCGCGCTTGCAACGTGACGGGTGGGTGCCCGTCCACCCGAGATTCCAAGCAGAGTACGGCGAGACCAGAGCCGACGCGATCGGCGCGATGAGCAAAGCAGTCGACGAGTGGGTGAGAACTCGGCCCGACTGAACCTGCGCCTGTCGGCGCTGTTCAGCGGAGAGGAGGATCACTAGATGCGCCGAGACCGGTTGTGGTCCGCCGGCGAACGGCGTCAACGTCAGGACTCCGGCGGAGGCGTTGGTGACCCTCAAGACCGAATTGATGGTGGTGGTCTCAACGATCACGGTTCCTACGATCTGACTCGTTCCCGTCGCGCGGCCGACTTCGGTGGACTGCAGGGGAACGTTGTTGAGAGTGAGCATGAGCTGCCCGGCCTCGGTGGTGCTGGCCTGGAATGTCACTTGGTAGACACCGATGCTGGCCAGGTTGAATGCCGATGTGCTGTTGCGGGTGATGCCACCGCCGTTGGACGGACCGTTCTGTGGGAAGAGAATCGGGAAGAGCGGGCGTCCACGGCGAACGGCGCTGAAGCAATTCCCGAACTCGATCCAAAATCGACGCGCAGCGCCGACTGTTCGTGAAGATTCCTCGCCTGCGTTCTCCGACCGGCTACCAAAGGAGCGTCAGATCCCCTCCGCGCGCGGGACCCGCAAAACCGCCGATCGGCACGGGCGGGGGGGCCTTCCTGCGGCTTACTAAACACTGGGCGACTAGGCCAGTAATTCCGACCTCGCAGTCGAATGCGTACCCTGCGATTGGATTTCGCGCGGGCCAGAGCTTTCAGCCGTCACTCCCTGATACACCGCACGGAAATAGCCATCTGCTTCTCGCCCTGGGGCTGGCGATGGAGAGCTCCCCCGTTTTGGCCGAAGTTGTAATACGGGGCGCTGGCCGGATCGTTGTGTGATGCCGTCCAGTAAAACCCGTGCGCCTCTAACCGTGCGTACTGTCCAGCGGAGCGGTTGCCACCCAGCACTGCATTGAAGCCTGACCTGCCTCCGCTCAGCAGGGCCGTGAACGCCGCTCTACCTTTGTCAGCCGAATCGCTGCTGACTCCGCCATAGCGCTTCACCATCTGCCGCCATTCGTCATCGGTCGGTAAGCGCCAGCCGCCTCCGAGCGACTGGCACACCCGCTGAGCCGACTCCCACGTATACAAGCGACCGTATCGACGGCAATTCGGCTCGGCATCGTCATAACAATAAGATGGCGACGCGTTGACGTTGAGATTGGCAGTCGTCCATTCCTTACCGTCGGCCATCCGCTTGAAAGAAGAGATCGTGCCGGACACGCTCTCTTCATTCGCTAAACGCTGCGTCGAGCCGGCGCCGCCAGCAGATCCGAATGCAATACTCAGCGCGACTGCCGCGACACGAATTCGAATCGGCGTCATGCTGTTCTCGCCGCCATGTTGTAATCCTGCAGCGTGTCTTCGCAGGCTTGAGATCGCCGCGCCTGACGGATGGAGCCTAGCACGCGTTAGCGCGCGCTAAAGCGCCCTGTGTTTACCCTTGCCGACGTCGCGCGGGTCTACGCGATGCGTCGTGTTCGTGGTGGCCGCTTCGTAAAGCGGCCAATAGCGCTGTCCATCCTCCGCTGGCAACTCGCGTGCGCGGCGTAATTGACTTGGCGCACGGATCAGAACCGGCTCTTTGACAGCTGAATAGTCGTACACAGCAGGGGCCGTCTCGCGACGGCCCCGCACAACTGTGCCGACGAATCGCGCCTAGGAGGCTTTGCGTTGCCGCCAGCGTCGCGCACCGATCCCGGCAAGCCCAAGGGCGAGCAGCGTCAGCGAGGCCGGTTCCGGTACCGGACTCCCGTTGGTCGCCGAGGTTGCAAACCGGAGGTCGTCTACGCCAACGACGTCATTAAGAGAGTCACTAAGAGGGTTGATGGTGACACTTGAAAACGCCAGTGGGTTGGTAAAACCGACGAACTGAACACCCCCGATCCCTAGATTCTTTATGTTGACCGTCTGCGGGGCACCGTCGTTGAATGTGATCGTTTCGGTGTCAAACTGCACGCCGGAGAGATAGACTCCGAATGCTTGGATAGGTGTCGTGAAGTTGAACGTCAGCGCGCCCACGGGAGAAACGAATTGGCTGCCACCCGAGGTCGTGTTGTACCCGAACAAGCCGTCCGGCGTGCTAATCGGCGAATTCTCCACCGCCGCACCCTCATCGCCCTCCATCGTAACGCCGGCCGCAATTACGACGTGGCTAAAGGACCCCAGAGGAGCGGTTTCGAAGGTCAAAAGCGTGGAGGATCCGATCAGAGCCGCTGCAACCGCGAAGCTGGCGGCAGCCGCGTCGGAATTCGGTCGCGGATCACCGGAGTTCGCTCCCACATCGGTGCCCGTAAAGACGATTGGCGCGGCGTAAGCGCTGGACGGTGCGACCGAGGCCAAGACCGTGAGCAACAGCGGTGTGGTGATCAGCCTCATCGAGGATCTCCCTCAGTGTACGAGCCGATTGAGGTCTGAACCATATCCCGACAACTCTTTCGAATGCAAACAAGATCCACCTCAGCGGGCATCAGTCGCCGCCAAGGGTGACTAGAGGGAGCGGTTCACGCGGTCCGCGGGCGGGCCGTGGACATGGCAAGGTATATACGTTAGCCTACGACACGATGACGCCACGCCGTAGATACTCGTTCTGGATCGATGACCGCCAAGCCGATGGCCTGAAGGCCGTCAAGGCGCGCGATGGCGTGCTCGAGAGCGAGCAGATCCGGCGAGCCATTACGAAGTGGCTCGAGGAGAAAGGCGTCATTAAAACGGCGAAGCGAGGCGCGAGAACGCCCCGCAAGGCCTAGCAAAGCAACCAGCAGGGATGTCTGCCGGCCGGGCGCACTGGCGCGGCGGCTCGAGGCGGTACGACCCTGACGTTTCGTACGGAGTCCAGGGTGGGAACGGCGAGCGTTCGAGACGCGGTAAACGACGACGCGGAGCAGATCGGGCACCTCATCACAGAGCTGGGATACCCAACGACCTTTGGGGCAATGAAGGACCGACTAGCGATGATTCTGGCAGATCCAAACTACGCCACGTTCGTGGCGGAAACAGGCGGCGTCGTCGTCGGCGTAGCGGGAGCTACGCTTGGGACGTACCTACGAAAGGGACGGCAAATATTCTCAACTCGGCGTCCTCGCTGTTTCGGCGACGGCGCGTGGGTTGGGTATAGGAAGTCAACTCGTCGAGGCTGTCGAACGTTGGGCTCTCGGTAAGGGTGTGCGCGAAATGGTTGTCAGCAGTGGCATTCATCGCACTGAAGCGCACCGTTTTTACGAACGACATGGATACTCCCGAACTGGGTTCCGGTTTGTCAAAGAGCTGCACGTCACGGGGGAGGCGGCCCGGCCGTGAACGCGAGCGCCACCGACTGTCCGCTCTGCCACGATACCGCGTGGCGATGCGAGGCGCATCCGACCGAGCCGATGGGGCACGATCGCGATCGCTGCGCTGGCCCCGAGAACTCTGTGACTGTCGGTTGGGGGCCGCGCTCAAGCTGCAACTGGACGAGAAGCGAGCGACGTCTACGCCCGCATGGTTCGCTCCGGATCACGTCCTGCCGGCTCAGCGTCTTGAGCCGGTCACGCTCGGCAAGGCGCTGTGGACGCTGCGCAAGGGCGACCACACGGCGGAAGCGCGCGTGCGCGCCATCCACGGCATTGGGTTGGAGTTGCGCTACGAGTGGACCGCCGAACGACGCGCCAGTCAGGTATTCAGGACTTGGGAAGAACTCGAAGCGGCAGCCGAGGAGAAGCGGCGCAAGCTTCCGGCCCCTTCAACCGCTCCCCAATAACCCTTGGCCGCCTCAGGGTCGTTGCGCTGGGGCGGTTAGGGCCACGTTCCAAGTACGAACCGGCCGTCTTGGGCGCGCGTGCGAGAGAGCCGACGAGCACGAGGGAGCGACGGGGCCAGGCGACGGACGAGTCCCATACGTTCTCCTTGGGCGGGAACTAGCTAATCCGTAGCTGGCGCGGCGACTGACGCCCCAGAGCGTGCGCCGAGCGGGCCGACCGCGCGGCCTGATGTGAACCGCAGTACGCGAAACGACGTTCAGGCTCTAGATCCACGTGGTAATGACGCCCACCAGGATGAGCGCACAAACCACGACCATCAGAACCCTCTCGAGGTCTGCGCCATTTTGTGAAGACATGGCGAGCAGCGTGAACGCGTGCGCTGAACGAGGCGAGAGACTGCCGTCTTAATTTTGGGGGGACGCGGATCCCAGGAGAAATTTTTACAGTCGTTTGGCCGGAGGAACCTCAGCAATGTAAGCGATGAGCTTCTCCATCTCAAGACCAATGGATATAGGGTCGCTCGACGAGCCGCTGTGGACGCTGCGCAAGGGCGACTTTGGGCGATCTAAACCGTAACGACAAACCGAGGGAAACGCGCGATGCCTGTCGACCAAAACTTAGTCTTCGCACTCGATGAGATTCTGGGTTTTCGTGTGCTCTGCTCCAAATGCTCGGCCATCGTAAGCTTTCCGCTTGATCTCGAACTGCACCTGCCTGAGAAGTGCCCAGGCTGTAAGGCGACCTGGAAAGCTGATCCTGTCGGAGGCCCACAGGAAGACTTTGAGGCGTTCATACGCGCACTAAAAATAGTTCGCTCCACGGATGCGTACACGTCAGCTCCGCCATTCCGAGTTCAAATTGAATTTCCCGCACCGACGGAATGACTGTGGCCATCTACGCCCGCAAGAGCACTAACCAGTCCGGTTGTCAGCGAGCTGAGCTCGTTGGCGGAGCCAATCAGACCGCGCAGTCATTCAAAAAGTTCGGCTTTGGCGAAGCCAACCGCAGCTCGCTCAGGTGCCAGGCGAGCGAAGGTTGGTGACTAGGACGGCCCGCCTACGCGCGCCGCGACAGGAAACGCGACGCGCTTCGGCGCGCAACCTTCGGTGCCGGAGATGAGCTGGCCGGCGAAGCCACTCGGACCGCGCTTTCATTTCATTCAAAGAGCGCGGTCTTGGCGGAGCCAACGTAGCTCGCTCACGTTCCAGGCTGTCCTTCCTGAGAGATAGGTAACCGGCGAAGGTTGGCGTCCCCAGCGGGATTCGCATTTTTGTGGAAGCGGCCTGTCGCAGGGATTTTGCGATGGGCAGGCGCGAATCGGAGGCGCTCTCCACTGCCCTGCCGATCGAGCATGTAACTCGCGCAACTTGGGGACAGCAGGACACCGCTGTCCCCCACTTTCCTAAACATTTCACCCGCCCGAGGCAACCCGATCCAACCAAGGACCGCACCCGATTGTCCCGGAATTGTCACGGAGCCCTAAGCGGACACGTGGGTCCGCCGCGTGCCGCCAGATCCGCCCCAATTCGCGCTCGTTGGGGTCAGAATTGGGTCAACATCTCCGCTGCTTCCAGCGGGCTCGCGCCGACCTGACGAGACGAGCTGGGCGCTCCACACACGCGGCGAAGCGTGCCAACCGTGCGCCAAATGATGACTGACTACCAGTGCTCACTGCTGCGAGCGTATTAGCGCGATCTCCTCTGGTGGTTCGTCAGCATCGCGGACTGGCTCAACGTTGAACTGTGCCCCGCAGCCCGTGCAGCGATAGACGATCACAAGCGATACGTCGTTTTCAGAAAGGCGCGTCAGGTCCTGCGCCTGACAATAGGGACAACGAGCGTCAACATTCTTGCGGGACATTGAGCCGCCTCCTTCGCTTTCGTAAGAGGTGGTTGCCGAGTGGGAGGGGATCTCAGAAAAGCTGGTTCCACCATACGCGCATTCGGCGGAGAAAGCGAATCTGATGTTGTCGCACAGGTGAGGATCCGGTCGGCTTAGCTGATGGTGGCGCGGGCTGCCATAGTGGCGGAGGCAGGTGCGATTGATCGCGGATGCAACTTACTCCAGCTGCGAACTGCGCTCATCGCGCTGATCGCGTAGCCTGCCCCCACCACTGATTGTCGTCACCTCGCGATGCGACTCAGGCTAACGCCTACGACTGAACTGGCCCGGTGAAGTAGAGCCGTAACGCGGTGATCTTGCCTGCCGCCAGATCGTAAATCACAGAGTAGGGCACCGAGATGCCGTCTTTGCGGACGAACTCCGCCTCCGCGGCTGCATGTGTCTCGCCCACAAAGGCGTCACGTAACTTGATATCGCCGAGAGCGTGGGCACCCTCGATCCAATTCTTCGCCGCGTCCCGACCGCTATACCGCTGGCCGTTCCAAGGACTTCAACTACCACTTCGTCGCTGAAGTATCGTGCGTAGTCCCCATGATTGAGCAGGTCGTGAACATACGCATCCATCGTCTGTTGCGCGTCGGTAAGTGACATGGCTGGTCCCTCCACTGAGATCGTGACCGCTCACAAACCCTAACTGACCCCCTCATCGCAAGTCGGGAGTAAGGCTTTCGGCAATCGGGCGCAATCGCCGCGTCGTCAAATATCGGTGCTACTTTGTGCGCTTCGACTTCAGCGGCTTTGGCAGCGGCGGTGCGGGCATCAACAAGCGGTTGAGCACGATCTCAGGATCCTCGCTGATGATGAGCCGTTCTGGCTTTCGTCCGCGCGTTTTCGGCGGCTTGGTCTGTGGTTTCTTAGTCATTTCGCTAATGGTAAAATAAAAGTGCCCCCGCCGGGGATCGGACCCGGACGACCTGGAAAGGTCACCGCCTAGTTCTCATAAACACCCTGTGAGGTGCAGAAACTTGGTCACGCCGCCAGGACGTACTCGTGAACCACACCGCCGAGACGATCGCGACGGTGGACACGAGCCTCGCCACACGCCGTCGCCACCACCGGACGTGCCGGGCGGGGCGGCGTGAGAGCCAGCGCTCGGTGCGGCCGATGGCCGTTGTAATGTTCCACGAAGACGTCGAGGACCCGCTCGAGATGCTGGTCGGTTCAGGATCAGCAGCCAGTCGAGACATTCTGACCGAACGGTGCGCACGAACCGCTCGGCGACGCCGTTCGCCTGCGGCGCGCGAAATGGCGTGCGAATGATCTCGAGCCCACTGCCTCGAAACACGTCGTCAAAGCTGGCGGTGAATTTCTGGTCCCGGTCGCGAATCAGGAAGCGGAACGATGCTGAGCGTTCCGCCAGCGTCCATGTCAGTTGCCGGGCCTGCTGCGTCACCCACGACGCGCTCGGATTCGGCGTGCAGCCCGCGACGTGCACACGGCGGCTGCCCAACTCGATGAAGAAGAGCACGTACAGCCGTTGCAGCCAAATCGTCTCGACGGTGAAGAAATCGACCGCGAGCATGCTTCGCCGATGCGCTCGCACGAACTCGCGCCAGCTCATTTCCCCGCGCGTGCCGGCGGGTCCGAGACCCGCTCCCCGAAGCCAGCTGCGCACCGTCGTCGCCGAGACCACCATGCCAAGGCCCTTCAGTTCGCCGACGATGCGTTGATAGCCCCACCGCGGGTTCTCTCGCGCGAGACGCAGGACCAGCGCTCGGATCTCTCGACGAATCAGCGGGCGCCCCGCTCGCCGCGCATACGTCCACCGCTTCGCCACCAAGCGCCGATGCCAGCGCAGCAGCGTCGCCGCGGTCACGATGGAAGGATCGCCAGCGTGCGCGCGGGAGGAGCCGGCTGGCGGCCGCGAGGAAGAGGCGGTCGGTCCACGTCAACGCCGGACGGCGGGTTCGTCGCCGCAGGATGGCAAGTTCGTGTCGAAGCACGACGATTTCGAGCTCCTTGAAATCGTTCGACCAAACGCGTAGGGCCGCAAGCCGCAGCACTCGCCGAAGCACCACATAACAGAGCGAGAGGAACACGAAGCCTCCTGCGTAGTCAGACAGCCGGCCTATTCTACGCATTCGCTCCCAGACTGCTTCACACCCAATCCGAAACCGCGCTCAGGATTTATGCACCCCTCAAGGTCGTCAAGCATGTTGTTCGCTTCGTTTTCGAGGCGGGCGCGGAATGCATCGCGCCGCCGGTTCAGGTCGCGCCTAAGCGTCTTGGCGTTTTTGACGAAGGCGATGGCGAGTCCGATGACGCCGAGGACGACGGTAGCAATCCAGGCGATACTCCAGAGCATCGGTACATCCCCGCGCATTTTACCACTGCCGCGCAGTAGTAAAGTTTGCGGCGCTTTGAAGCCGTCGAGGCCATCGGGTCAGCGGTTCTCGACTACGAGAACGCGTTCAATGCGGCGATCACTCTCTCCACTTCTTCATCCAGAAGCTGCGGGTGACACGGGATCGACAAGCATTCCTGCGCATGGCGGTCGGCGTCCCGAAGTCCCTGAGGGTCACACCTGATGCCCTCGCAGCATCCCTGCCGATGCGCCGGAATCGGATAGTGGATCAGCGTCTCGACGTCGTGCTCTTTCAAGAAAGCCGCGAGCCGATCACGCTCCGCACACCGCACCACGAACAGGTGATACACGTGAGTCGCGAGACGATCGTCTCCAGGCGAGGAGAGAAGGCCAATCCTGGGATTCTCGATCCCGGCGAGATACCGGCGGGCGATCTCCTGGCGGCGCGCGTTGAAGCTCTCCAGCCATGGCAGGCGAGCGCAGAGGATCGCGGCCTGCAGTTCGTCGAGGCGGCTGTTCAGACCCGCCTTCGGGTGCTCGTAGCGATTTCGCGTTCCATAGTTGCGCAACGCCCGTGCTCGTGCGGCCACTTCCTCTGAATTGGTGGCCAGCGCGCCGGCATCGCCGCGGGCCCCGAGGTTTTTCGTCGGATAAAAACTGAAGGCGCTAAAGGACCCGAACGAGCCTGCCGCCCTACCATCCCACCGTGCGCCATGTGACTGGGCACAGTCTTCAAGGAGCTCGATGCTCGTATCGCGGCAGAACGCGCTCCACCGATCCATCTCGCGAACCTGACCGTACAAGTGGACCAGCAACACAGCTTTCGTGCGCGGGGTCAGACACCGCTCGACTCTTGCGGGATCCAACAGGATCGTGCCCGGATCGATGTCGGCGAGGACGGGTGTCGCTCCCGCGTGAACGATGGCCAGGACTGTGGCGATGGCCGTCATCGGCGTCGTGACGACTTCGTCGCCAGGGCCAATATCCAGAGCGCGCAACCCAATCTCGATGGCCTCCATGCCATTGCCGACGCCGACGCAGAATCGGACGCCGCAATATTCGGCCCAGGCCTCCTCGAATTGCTGGACCTCCCGGCCCAGGATGAACCAACCAGAGCGGAGCACGCGCTCGGCCGCCGCGAGCTCCTGCCGCCGCAACTCCTCGGGCTCGGCGTTGAACGCGTTCATCAGGATCATGACGCGTCCCAGTAGTGAGCGTGGTGCTGCTTGTAGTATTCGAGCGTCTGCGACACCCCCTCGCGCAGCAGTACCCGGGGGCGCCAGCCGAGCGCGGCGGCTATCTTTCCGAAATCGCTGTAGTAGTCTCCAATATCGATGGCTTCGCGGTCGGCCGGAAAAGGCACGATCTGGTGGCGACTGCCCGGATGCAGATCGACGAGCAAGGCAGCCAGATCGCCCAGCGTGATGTGCTCAGAGTGCCCAAGATTGAATACCTGCCCTTCCGAAGCCGGACTCGCCGCCGCGAGCAGTAACGCGTCCACGACGTCATCGATGAAGTTGAAGTCGCGCTGCTGCCGCCCCGTGCCGAACACCTGAATTGGTCTCCCTTCGATCAGGTACCGAATCCAGATGCCGAGGAAGGTCTGACGCGCGTCCTTGACACGCATCCCTGGACCGTAGGTGTTCGTCAGCCGCAGGACACACGAACGGATCTTGTAGACGTCGTTGTAGAGCAGGTGGTACGACTCGCCGGCCAGCTTGTTGATGCCATTCACGTCGACCGGCTGAAGGGGATGTTTCTCGTCGACCGGCAGGTACTGAGGCCTTCCGTAAATCTGGCGTGTGCTGGCGAACACGATCTTGACGTCCGGATTGTGCCGGCGGCAAGCCTCAAGGATATACAACTGCGCCGCCGTGTTGATGTTCAAATCCGTGAGCGGATCGGTCATCGAATCGAGATGACTCGTCTGCCCGGCCAGATTGAACAGGAAGTGGCGCCCCTGAACGAGCCACGCCATCGCGTGCGGATCGCGAACGTCCGCGACGTTCACCGTGACGCGGTCCCGGATGTCGTGGACGTTGAAGGCATTCCCGCCGTACTCGGGAATCAGGCTGTCGACGAGCGTCACCCGGGCCCCGAGTGACACCAGCCGGCGAGCAAGCGAGGAGCCGATGAAGCCAAGTCCGCCCGTCACCAGGACATTCGCCGCGGCAAACGTCTGGCCGTCGAAAGGCATATCGGAGTGTATCGTCAAGTCGATAAAGCTTCTATACTTCGGCCCATCTCTTGATGAGGGGCCTTGTGGAGGCGGGGCTTCCGCCTGCGCTGAAGCTTCGGCGGACTCGCCGTAGCCTTGGCGGAGGCGGTCAGCCCCGCGATGTTCCGGATAATTCGCCGACGAAACGATGCTGCACGACCCTCCAGAACTGTCGCTCGTCATTCCCGTGTACAACGGGAGCAAGACCATTGGGCCGCTTGTCGAGCACGTTCACGACGTGTTCGCGGAAACTGCCTTCGAGGTCGTGCTGGTCAACGATGGTTCCGGCGATGACAGCGAACGCGTCTGTGCCGAGCTTGCCCGGAGGTTTTCGTCGACCGTGACGTTCGTGCACTTGAGTCGCAATTTCGGGGAGCACAGCGCCGTCCTCGCCGGCCTGAACCACACCCGAGGGGAATACATCGGCGTGCTGGACGACGACGGACAGAATCCGCCTGAAGAAGTGGCGCGCATGCTCGAATCGCTGAAACACGGAAACTACGACGTTGTCTACGGGCACTACATCGAAAAGATGCACTCGGCTTTCCGCAACTGGGGCAGCCGCTTCAACGACCGGATGGCGACGCTGATGCTGCAGAAGCCGGCGGACCTGTATCTTTCGAGTTTCAAAGTCATGAACCGCTTCGTCGTCGATGAAATCATCAAATATGACGGCCCATTTCCCTACATTGACGGCCTGATCTATCGCACGACCCGCAACATCGGCCAGATTCCCGTGGAGCACCGCGCCAACACGAGCGGGCCATCGCGGTACGGGTTCAGGAAGCTCGTAGGGCTCTGGCTCAACATGTTCCTGAATTTCTCGATCACGCCGCTTCGGCTCTCCGTCTATGTCGGGCTCGCAACGTCCTGCGTGAGCGTCTTTGCGCTGGTGCTGATATGGATCGACAAGATCTGGATCACCAGGAATTTGACTCTCGGAGTATCGACGGTGCTTGGCAGCATCGTCTTGTTCTCGGGCCTCCAGCTCATGATTCTCGGCGTTGTCGGCGAATATCTGGGCCGGCTCTACCTGGGGCACACGAGAACACCGCAGTACATCGTGCGCTATTCGACACGGAACCTCGCTGGCGGCGCTGACTCATTACTTGCTCGTCAGCCATCGGCGGACCGAGCTCCCACACGATGAAGACGGGTTTTGCGTTCAACTGCCTTCAGGAGGTCTTTTCGCGCGCCTATGCCTTGACCACCGGGAACGAGCCTTATCCCCTTCACTCTGTCCTGCTGCGGCACCAGCGTGACCTTTCTCCGAGCACCGTACTGGATCTGGGCTGTGGTAGCGGCCGTTTCGTACTGTCCGGATGTGAGTACGCTGGGCATCGATCCAAACCCCAAGTACATCGATTACTGCCGCGAGCATCATGCCGGCCGATTCGAGCAGATGTCGGGCGAGCACCTGGAGTTCCCCGACCAGAGCTTCGCAATGGTGCTCTCGTTCAGCGTCGGACATCATGTGCCGGACGTGCCGCTTGGCCGACTGTTTGCCGAAGCCCGGCGCGTGCTTACGGATGAAGGCGTGTTCCTGTTTGCGGACGTCATTCGGCCGATCGTCGGATGGAGAGTCGCGGCGCGCCTTCTGGAATGGTTGGACGAAGGCGACTCATTCCGTACCGAGGCCGAATATGCCGCACTCCTCGCACCTCATTTCACTGTTGCCAACCGCGAGGTGATCGTCGACCAGTTCTATCGCACGCTCGTCCTGAGATGCCGCAAGGCGTGAAATGGAGAGGGGCGAGTATGAAACCATGTTTCGCGTCGAGGGCACGCACTGGTGGTACCGCGCTCTGCATCGGCTGATTCGAGCATCGCTCGATTCCGAGCTCCCCGGCTGGCGTAGCGCGTCCATCCTCGACGCCGGCTGCGGCACCGGCGCGATTCTCGAGCAACTCGGCAATCCTCAGAGAAACGTCGGGATCGATGTGTCGACCGACGCCGTCCGCTTCTGCCGTCAGCGCGGCCTGCACAACGTGGTGCAGAGCGATGTCGGCGCGCTGCCATTTTCCGACGCGTCTTTCGATGCGGTGATTTGTTCGAGCGTGCTCTACCACCAATGGATCAAGGACGTGCGGAAAGCTCTGCAGGAACTCCGCCGCGTGCTGAGGCCTGGCGGCCTGCTGCTGGTGAACCTGCCCGCGTACGAGTTCCTGCACAGTGCTCACGATGACGCGGTGCTCACCGCACGACGGTTTACCAGGAAGGAGGTCCGCAGTCTGCTCAGCAGTACGGGGCTCGAGATTCGGCACCTCAGTTATTGGACTACCCTGCTCTTTCCGGCCGCCGTTGTCGCTCGAACCCTGGGCGGATCCAGTACAGGCCGCGACTTCGATGCCGAGGCAACAGCGAGTTTGAAGAACAGCACCTTGGGGATGGTCATGACACTGGAGCTCTGGCTGATGCGTTGGACGTCGCTGCCGTTCGGGGTGGCCCTCTTCGCCGTGGCCGAGAAGGTCCGAGGCGCGGACTGAATCGCGCATGGGCTCAAGAGCGCTGTCAGGATCTCAAAGGCTCGGTCTCGGGCTCGCTATCGTCGTAGCTATCGCCGCCGTCGTCACCGGTGTCGTCCTCGCGAACCACCAGATCGCCGGGCTGTATCACGACGATGGCATTTACCTGGCGACAGCCAGGTCGCTCGCTCAGGACGGATCGTACCGGCTGATCAGCGTGCCGGGCGCTCCCTTTGCGACGAAGTACCCGCCGCTCTATCCGCTTGTCCTCGCGCTCGTCTGGAAGATCGCGCCAGAGTTCCCCGGCAACCTGGCAATGATGAAGGGTGTAAACGCCGTCCTGCTGGGAGGCATCGGTGTTCTCACTTATGTCTGGCTGGGTCGATTCCCTCAAATCGGGCAGCCGATGCGCCTCACTGTCGCGGCACTTACCTCCTTCTCACCGGGACTGTTCTATTTCTGCGACCTCGTTTTGACGGAGCCATTGTTTACGTTGTTCGTGCTGGGCGTCTTCCTTCTAGGTGCTGCACCGGCGAGGTCGGCGAGTACGCGCTGGGAGCTCCAGGCTGGTCTCCTCGCGGGTCTGGCCGCCCTGACGCGAACCATCGGCGTTGCCGTGATCGTCGGTCTCGCCTGGCATGTCTGGAGGCGCCACGGATGGCGGCGCGGCGCACGCGCCGCCATCCCCGGAGTCCTGCTGAGCGTCGGCTGGCTTTCGTGGAAGATCGCGGTCTCGAGTCGTGGCGGTGAGCTGCTCGATTACTACGTCGGCTACGAGCGATCGGTCTGGTCGATGTTCGCCGAGGCGCCATGGCTGGCGCTCCGAATTTTCGCACTGAACGCGCGTTATTACGTCGAGAGTGCGCCTCTGGTGTTTGCCTGGCCGGGCTGGGTCTCGGTCCTGCTGGCGACGGCCCTGCTTGTCGCGGCGGTCGCCAACAAGACTGCCCGTTCTCAGTTGGCCCTCCCCGTGCGAGTGGCCGCGGTGTATTACGTATTGCTTCTTGGACACCCGCTGCCCTTGGAACGATACCTCGCGCCGTTCGTGCCGATAGCGTATGTGGCGCTGGGGATGGGAGCCGCACACCTCGCGTCGGTCCGCCTGTGGCGCCCCCTCGCCATCTGGTGCCTGGCACCATTTGTCTTCGTGAACGTCGCCTGGGTCCAGCATTTCGGATGGGTCACCCAGAACCGGCTCCACGGCAGTCTCGGCCGGGCGCTGACATACGGATGGGAGGGCTTCAGCGAAACTGCGCACTGGATCGTCGCGCACACGCCGCCCACAGCCGTTCTCGCGACAGGAAGCGACCCGCTGTATTTTCTGTACACCGGGCGCACTGGCATCAGGCCGTGGCCGGCGCGACCCGAGCTCTACTCTCCTGCCTACGGTGTCGCTTATCGAGTCCCCGACGCATCCGAAATCTCGTCAGAGCTCCGACGTTTTGGCGCGGACTACCTCGTCGTCGACCCGATGTTTGCTGACGGCGAAGGCGCCTATGCGCGAGCCGTGATTGATGCGATTCTCGCGCAGCCATCAGATCGATGGCACGAAGTCTTTCGAACGGCCGATGGCGGTCATCGCGTTTACCAGCGCGGGGGTGCTCGCTGAGGGCTCACCTGGACCTCCGGTGCAAGCACCGGCTCGCCCAGCGCTCGCATCCCAATCGCGAATACCACGACAGCCGGCAACGCCTTGCTCATTGCCATGAGCAGCCATGTGGCGGCCGCCCACGTGCGAGGGTCCTGGCTGACCAAGGCAGAAGGTGAGGGCGCCGCGATTGCGACGAGCGCGATGAGAAGTGGGGTCCGCCAGGAGCGAGACGTGCCCTCGGCGGCGACCCGGTTCAGCAGGAATACTCCCGCCAGCAAGACGGCACTGTAGTGATGCTCCCAGACATGAAGGAATGCAAGGAAGAACGCCACCAGCAGGACGGCCGATCCGAGGACGACGTCCTCGCGCGGCGCGCGTAGAACACGCCAGGCCGTCCAGGTCAGCAACGCCCCCATGACGACGAGCGGTAGTGCGCCGAGTGCCCGGGGCAGCCAGGTGCCGGTCATAGCCGAAACAATCACGAACACCGCCTGAAGCGCGCTGAACGATCCCGGGTGCGGGCCATCGAATTCCTCGGCCAGCGCAAACGCGGCGAGGTACTTCGGGCCGCCTGTTGCCAACAGACTCCAGGTCCCCATGGATGCCGCAGCGACTGCGGCGCCGGCCACCGCCGGCCATCCCCGTCGACGCCGTACGTAGGCCGGTAGAGTCACAAAGGGAAATGTCTTCAGCAGGGCCGCGGTCATGAGGAGCGGCGACGCGAGAAAGGCCTTCGTACCTCGCTCGTCTACCCGCTCGACGAGCGATGCCGCAAGAAGCGCCAGCGACGCCGCGACGAACGTGAACTGCCCCATGTGCAGCTCGAGAACGTACGGCTGGCTCACAAGCAGCAAGATCGATCCGGCAATCCACGAGGCCGCATCGCGTGACTGCCGCCAGGACACGACCAGGCACGCGCCCAGACACCCTTCGATGACGAAGAGCCAGATTCGGTAAGCAGTCGCTGGCGGGAAGAGCGTGACGAGCCGGCCGAGCGTTTCGGCAAGAAGCGGCGAGTAGATGTACTGAAAAAAATACGGCGTGACGCGAGGCTCTTCCTGTTGATCGTACGGCGACAGCCCGCGCCGCACCTGAATGCCGGCGTGATACACCGCAAAAAAATCAGCCCCGGGACCCGGCCAGTTCACGGCATCGAAATGCAACCGTGAGGTTGCGAATCTAGCGCGTGGCACCGATTCATCCAACGGCTGTGAGGCGACCGACCACACCAGCCAGAAGTGAGCGGCGAGTGCGCCCGCGAGCAACAGTCTGAGCCCGACGCCGACTGCGGTCATCGAGTGCGGCTCATCACGCTTTGTCTGCCGTGGACTGTGGCAGGCGGGTCGTGCCGGCGACTGAGAGCGCGAGCATGCCCCAGGCGTAGGCTGAGCTGAGCGTCGTGCGCACCAGGAACGGAGCGTCGACCTGCGGAACGAGCGGTAATGGCACCCAGAGAAGCCAGGCCGCCAGAGGCCACCGGCCGCCGTCATAGGCTCGGCGCATCAGGAGCGGGCCCGCGACGGGAAGGTAGGTACACCCACCCGAGTGGCGCGACGGCCACCGAGGCGACCAGGCAGTTCGTCAGGGCCTCGTCAGGCCGGAGCCTCGAGGCCCGCGCAGCCACGAGAATCGACAGGACGCCGCTGACGGCCGCGATCGCGCGATACGAGAGGACGTACGTCCCACTGAGGAACCGCTGGACCAGAGCCGGCCAACTCGCGTTGAACCGCGAGTCGAACCACGTGACGGCGCCGATCGCGCGCAACCAGTCTGCCTGAGGCGCCCATCCCCAGAGCGCGATGGACGCGCCGACGAGGCCTGCCCCTGCGGCCGTGGCCGCCGCTACCGCTTTCCATTGCCGGGCGAACACCAGCCAGACAGCCGCAGGGAGGAAGATCGGCTTGAGCGCGCACGCCGCGCCGATGAGGGCGCCCGCGAGGATCCATCGGGACCTGCCGATGGCCTTCCACGCGATGGTGACCAGCAGCGCCAGAAGGCCGGCGACCTGCCCCGCACCGAACTCCATGACGAGTCCTGGACAGGTGAGCGCCGCAGCCACGAGCCATCCACCCTTGCGCGAGCGCAGCTCCTCCATCGAAAACAGCCGCAGCACCGACACGATGAGCGCAAGCGCATTCGCGGCCCGGAACACCTGCGCAGCAACCGGCAACGTCAACCAGCCGAGGGGAATCGTCAAGAGATGGAATTGCGGCGGGTTCATGTTCCACCAGAGGCCGTCGAGGAGCACGTGCGGCTGGTAGGCCGGGCGTCCCTCCATCAGGGCCCGCACGGTCGTATGGAACATGACGAAGTCGCTGTAGTGAAGCGCCGGGACGGCAATCCAAAGGTGCAGAAGGCCCGCGATGGATATCGCGAGCGCCACCAATGACCACCGATCGGCCGGCGCAGCCATGCCGCCGGAGTCTACCATCCGACGAGATCGAGCGGAGCTGCCGGCCCTTCTGATTCCGCATCGCTCCTGATATCTTCGTGGCCGCATGCCCGACCGCCCTCTGGCCCTCGTCGTCCTCTTGCCCGTATTCAATGACTGGCGGGCGGCTTCGCTCTTGATTCCGAGCGTGGTTCAGCAGCTCTCGCACGAGGGCCCGATTGGTGTGCTCGTTGTGGATGACGGATCGACCGAGACGTGCTCGCTGACGATTCAGGGCGCGACCACCGAGCTTGCCTGGGCACGCGTCCTCAGGCTTCGGCGAAACCTCGGTCATCAACGAGCGATCGCCGTCGGGCTCTCCTACATCGACGAGCATGTGCCGTGCGACGCCGTGGTTGTCATGGATGCCGACGGGGAAGACCGTCCCGAGGACCTGCCCCGCCTTATCGAGCGGTACCACCGCGAGCTGCACATACCAATCGTGTTCGCTGAGCGCAGCCGGCGGCTGGAGAGCCTCACGTTTCGAACGTTCTACGCTCTCTACCGGCTGCTTCACCTGGTATTGACCGGACGCGGTGTCGGCGTCGGGAACTTCAGCGTGGTGCCGCGCGAACGCCTGGCGAGCCTAGTGGTCGTCTCGGAGCTCTGGATTCACTACGCGGCGTCGGCCGTCCGGTCGCGACAGCCGATGTGCACCGTTCCTGCGCCTCGAGGCCGCCGCCTGGTGGCCGGGTCTCACATGAGTTTCACGTCGCTCGTGGTGCACGGACTGAGTGCGATCTCCGTTTACAGCGACGTCGTGTTCACGAGGCTCATCGTCGCATCCACCAGTTTGGCGTTGCTCGCGCTGATCGGCATGGGCGTCGTCCTGGGTATTCGCCTCTTCTCATCCCTCGCGATTCCTGGCTGGACTTCGTACGTGCTCGGCGTGTTGCTCGTGGTGCTGCTGCAGGCCATCACCTTCGTCGTGTCGCTGACGTTCATGGTGCTCGGCTCACGGAGGCACGCGGAGATCATCCCTCGGCGCGACTATGCCAACTTCGTCGCCCGAGTCTCGGATGTTCCCTCGCCTTCAGCTGGATGACGATGGGCGATTTTCAGTACGTGGGGAGCGAGCTCGAGACTTTTGCGGCTGCCGCCACGTGGAAGGCCTACCTGGCGGCAGAGATCGGACCCTTTCTGGGGGCCGACGTTCTGGAGGTAGGTGCAGGCATGGGCAGCACCACTCGCGCGTTCTGCACGAGCGATCAGCGCTCGTGGACCGCGCTCGAGCCCGATGCCGGCCTTGCCGCTCAGGCGCGGCATCTCGCGCAAACCATGCCACGTGCCACACGCTGCGACGTCCGCGCAGAAACGGTTGGCCAACTCGGCGCCGACGAGCGATTCGATTCCATTCTCTACGTCGACGTGCTCGAGCACATCGAGCGCGACAGAGACGAGCTCGCGGCCGCGCGGGATCACTTGCGCGCAGGGGGCCACCTGGTCGTGCTGTCGCCGGCGCACCAATGGCTGTTCACGCCGTTCGATCGCGCGATCGGACACTACCGTCGATACAGCTCCTCCACCCTGGGAAGTATCGTCCCGCCAGGTCTGCGAACCGTGCGTCTTCGATATCTCGATTGCGTCGGCATGTGCGCGTCGCTTGCCAACAAGGCGTTCCTCCGGCAGGCCATGCCAACCAGGCGTCAGATCGAGATCTGGGACCGGACCATGGTTCCCCTGTCTCGCAGGCTCGATCCGTGGCTGGGGTTTCACGTCGGCAAGTCGATCCTCGGTGTGTGGCAAGGCTAGAATCTGTGGAGGCGGGGCTTCAGCCCCGCGAGGGCCATCACCGGGTCGGAAGCAGCGGATCCCGCCGAGCGACGGCACACAAGAGCGCCCCGTCGGTCGTGGTTATGCGCATCACGAGATTCTGCGAGGCGTCGAGCCGAAGCAACTCGTCCCGCGTCCCGCGCGCCAGGCGCACGAAGTAGCTGGCGCGTGGATCTTCAGGGTCCGTGAGGACCATTCGCGGAAAACGCGTGAGATCGGCCTGGAGAACGATCATCGGCCAGCCGCTGACATAGACGCGTTCACCTCCAACCTGTCGATCGAGACGCGACAGCGCCGCGAGCATCGAGTTGCCCCAGTAGTCCAGGTCGTATCGCGCGTATGCCGCGCGCGGCCCCCCCGCGAGCGGCTGGATATACGCCGTCTGGTTCGGGTGATTTCGCCATTGAAATAATGCGGGCTCCGTCACGCCAACCGCGAGGGCCGCGAATGCGGCCAAGCGTGCCATCGGAAGGGCCCACCGACTTGCGCCAATCCAGCCGGCGCTGGCGAGAATGGCTGCCGGCGGCAGAACGAACAGCAGATGGCGTACCCCGTCGTACAGCGTGGCGTGCGTCCCGATCACGTAGACGATCGGGAACAGTACCGCTCCCCACAACGAGATGACCTGGCCGCTGACCTCGGGCTCGCGCAGCCTCACCAGCGAAAGCGCCAGGCCGAGCAACATGACCGGTGGCAACACCAGCCAGACCCACTGTGGTACGTACCCTCGGGGCAGCGACGTGCCGGGATACGACTGCCCGTCGAAGAGGATGGTCCCTCCCCAGCCGAAATGGCCCAGCTCACTGAGCGCCCTGAAGGGCGCCAGGAGCGGGTTGGCGTACGCCCACGGCCAGGCCACCCACCCGATCGCGACGGCGCCCAGGAGCACCACGGCCACGCGCAGCTCGATTTTCGCGAGGATCCATAGCCGCAGTGGACCAGTGGAGACGACTCGAAACAGGACAACGACCGCGAGATAGCCGACAAACAGCAGGCCACCCGGCCTGATGTTCAGGCTGACGCCGATGACAAGCGCCAGGACGAGCACGAGACGCCAACTGAGAAACGGCGTCGATCGCCCGACGTACGTCAACGCCAACAGCAAGGCCGTGGCGCCCGTGGCAAACGGAATGTCCTTGGGGTTGTTCATCGAGTGCGCCACATAGATTGGGCACGCTGCGAGCAGCACCAAGGCGACGAGACCGTGTGGGGGCCCGAACAACCGGTCAGCCAGGATTCCGCACAGCACGAGGCCCAACCACCCGGTCGTCGCGATGACCATGTGCCGCACGACGTAAGGATCGGCAGTCAGCACGCGTTCGAGCACGGCGCAGACCAGATCGAGCGGCGCACCATAGAGGTGCGCGCCATCGATGGGATCGATCAGAACGGGCGATTCTCCGGTGAGGTACGCAAGCAGGTGCTGGCCCTTGGCCCGCTGCTGCGGCTCGTCCCACGTGGCGCCGAAATCTCGGGAGGCGATGAGCATCGCCGGCAGCAGCGCGGCGGCGACAACGACAAAGGCGATGCGGGCTGGACGGCGGCGCCATGCGCGGGCCCGAAGGCCCGCCTCCACAGCGGTGGCACGCCGCTCATGTGGCGGCGGGGCTTCAGCCCCGCAACTGCCAGCCGCTGTCACGGCTGGCGGGCGGGCGGGAGAGCCTGTCTCGATCGCTGGTGGCAGATCAGTCGGGCCCATCTGACACCTTGCGGTCGTTTACTCGAGTGAGTAACATGCGACAGTAGTGTAACTATGAATATTCACATCCGCCATTTGTCGCCCGCAGTTCGCACAAGTCTACGGCTCGTCCTGCTCGTGGCATGGGTCCTTGTCTTCACGACGAGAGACGCCTCAGCCTATATCGATCCGTCTGCCGGCAGCATGGTGCTGCAACTGCTGCTGGCCGGCACCGCGGGTGTGGCCGTACTGGGCAAGTTGTTCTGGACGCGGATCACGCACTTCTTCGGCGCCAGTAAGCCGCAAGCTCCCTCCGAGGCTGGAAAGACCGGATCCGACCAATCGCATGATCGGGTTTGACCCGGCGTCCTTCAGAGACCCCTCCGGACGGCTGTTCCGCCATGGCGGCGCCATTTACCGCACCTGCTCTCCCGACGCGCTGACAGCTTACCGGGACGCCCGGTCCGGGGGGCTGCTCGACACCCTGGAGCGCCAGGGGTTGTTCCTTCCGTCCGAAATCCTGTCGAGCCAGGGCCAAGGCCTGGATCCGACCGAAGTCGGGGACTGGGTCGTGCGCCAGTCGGAATTGCCAATCGTCAGCTACGTCTACGAATGGAGCTTCTCGATGGTGCGCGACGCCTCGCTCGCCACGCTTCGTTCGCTCGAGACATGCCTCGAGAAGGGGTTCGTCCTGAAGGACGCCACGGCCTTCAACGTGCTGTTCGAGGGAACCGTGCCCCGCCTGGTGGACGTCCACTCGCTCGAGCGTCGGCACGAAGGCACGCTCTGGGCGGGCTACGCGCAGTTCTGCCGCGCGTTCCTGTTCCCGCTGTTCCTGATGTCCTATAAGGGCATTGATCCGCGCCCGCTGCTCCTCGCGGGACTCGGCGAGATTCCGGTGACGGACGTAAGCCGCGTGTTCGGCTGGCGCGACCGTCTCAGGCCCGGTGTGCTCATCAACGTCGCCATGCAGGCCCAGCTCGAACGCCGCTTCGCGGGCCGCGCGGAGGACGTGGGCAAGGCGGTCGCCGGCGTGAAGTATCCGCTCGAGGCCCTCCGCGGACAGGTGCGGAAGCTTCACAAAGTGATCGAGCGACTCGATCCCCCCCGCGGCGACGCCTGGACAACGTACACCGAGACCCACACGTACGACGCGCCGGCGGTGAAAGCGAAGGAAGCCTTCGTCAGCCGCGCGCTTGGCGAATGCCGGCCGCGCACCGTACTCGATCTCGGCACCAACACGGGGCAGTACGCCCGGCTCGCCCGCACCGCGGCCGAGCACGTCGTCGCCGTCGATGTAAGCCCCGGCTGCGTGGACGCGCTCTATCGCAGCGCGAAAGACGATACGCACATGTCGCCGCTTGTCGCGGATATCACGAAGCCCACTCCGGCCATTGGCTGGCGCCTCATCGAGCGCAAAGGGCTGCTGGATCGGTTGCGTGGAGACTTCCTGCTCGCCCTGGCACTGATTCACCATCTCCGCATCACCGGGGGCATCCCGCTGTCAGAGGTCGTGGATCTTTTGACACGGTTGGCGCCTTCGGGCGTCATCGAGTGGGTCGGCCGCGAGGACCCGATGGTCAAACGCCTGCTCGCGCTCCGGCCTGATGTCTACGACGACTACACGCCGGGCACATTCGAGCAGCTGCTCGGGGCGCGCACGCGCATCGTCGCCAAGGAGTCGCTGTCTATTGGTGACCGGGCGCTCTTTGCCTACACGAGCGCCTGACCCCTTTTGCCCTGCGGCTGGCAGTCCTTGACGGCAGGCTCCCCAGAAGGCAAGCTTCGGCCGTGCGGAAGCTGCGGTTCGATTTCCCCGAAGTCGCGCTCGTGCTCATTTTCGCGGTGGTGGTGACCGCGGCCGTCGTCTGGAGTCGGACGCCCGCCCCCGCCCGCGAGGCGCCGACGATCCTCGAGGGCGACGTGCTCATGGGGCTGGAGCGCCGGTTCGGGTCGACGCGGCACTCCCAGGGTCCCGAAGAGTGGATCGTGCGCGAGTTCTTCGACGACATGAAATCCGGCGTGTTCCTGGACGTCGGCGCGTACCGCGCCCTCGAGTGGAGCAATACCGCTGGACTGGAGCGAGACCTGAACTGGTCAGGGGTCGCGATCGACGCCATCGAGGAATTCGCCCCGGAGTATGGCCGGGAGCGCCCCAGAACCCGGTTCTTCACCGCGTTCGTGGCCGACACCGATTCCGGCTCGTCGACCATCTTCTTCGACCCGAAGGAGGCGGCCATTTCCTCATCGGACCCGGAGTTCACGCGCCTCTTCACCGGCGAGGCCAAGCCGCGCCAGGTCAAAAACCGCACGCTCGATTCCATCCTTGCCGAGGCATCTGTGACAAAGACCGACTACTTGTCGATGGACATCGAACTGGGAGAGCCGGCTGCACTCCGCGGCTTTTCAATCGATCGTTTCCGGCCGCGACTCGCATGCGTGGAGGCGCATGCGAAGACGCGGCAGCAGATCATCGACTACTTCGTGCGACACGGCTACACGATCGTCGGGCGCTATCTCAGAATCGATCCGGCCAATCTCTACTTCACACCGCTGCAGTGACTTCGCGCAGGTTGTATCCTGCGGATCGCTCGTGTTCAAGCCGGTGATACGCTCTATTTCACTCGCGAGCTCTGGACGTTTCGCCCCATATACCCTCTGATAAAGGCGACGGACCAACTCATCTGTCACTCTCCGGGTTGCTGCCCCAGCAAGCCGATATGCCAACGATTCGCACGGTCTGGATCGAACACCGCTCCGTTCTCGTCTCGATTTACCTCTACCTGCTGGCCGTCTGGAGTGCCCTCATGTGGCATGGTCTCGCGAGCGCCAGGCCGCCTGCCGCACAGTTCCGAGAGGGTCTCGTTGGCCTCGTCGCAGTGACGGGTGGCGCCCTCTTCGTGCGGGCGGCTGCCGACCGCAATGCGCTCGCCTGGTTGTCTTCGTCAAAGGTCGCGGGCGCCCTGCTGGTCGCCCTGCTTGCGCCTGCCGTGATCGGCATCTACGGCGCCTGGAAGCAGGCTCTCGCGGTCACTGCCGCGTACACCTGGGACCCTGTGTTTCATCGCCTAAGCCTGGCGCTCTACGGCGCGCCGGACTGGACTTACTTCGAAGCGCTCTATCACCATCCGTCGCTGATGTGGGCACTCGACCGGTTCTATTTCGTAGGCTGGGGCCTGGCGACCACGGCCACCTTGCTGGCGATGGCGTGGACCGAGCACCGCGTCCTGCGGCTACAGGCCCTCCTGGCGACGGTCTGGACGTGGGCTCTTCTCGGCTCACTCGGTGCCGCGCTTTTGGCATCGGGGGGGCCGGCGTTCTACCACCTCTTCGTGAGCGGTCCCGACCCGTACGCGCCCCTTCACGCCGCCTTGGCGCGAACGCCGGATTTACTGTCGCTGGAGATTCAGGGCTATCTGATTCGGGCGTTTCAGACGAAGGACTGGCAGGCGCTCGCTGGAATCTCGGCCATGCCTAGCCTCCACGTCGCGCAAGGATGTCTCACCGCGCTCTTCGTCAACCGAAGCAGATTCCGGAGCCTGCGCGTATGCGGCTGGCTGTACCTGCTGGGGCTCGTCCTAGGTTCTGTCATTCTGGGCTGGCATTATGCGATCGACGGTCTGGTCTCGATCGGAGGTGTCAGCGTGGCATGGAAAATCAGCGGATGGGTCGCCGAGCGAGAACTCATCGTAACGATCCCAGGATCACTGCGGTCGTCGCCTCAAGTTCGTCTTTTCGGCTCCGTCGCTGACGCGGTTCGAGCCGATTGAGCAGCGTGAAGATGGCCTCATCCAGTGACTGGGCCGAGTCGAGCGTCACGAGCTCGTTCAACGTCTTCCGCATCGAAGGGTAGTCCCTCTCTGTCGTCCGGGTGAGCTCGCCAGTTAGCGGGTCCCAATGAAGCGCGCGAACGGGCGCATCTGGATATCGCGCGAGCCATGTGCGTAACGTGCGCCGCGTGTCCTCGAACCACCTCGCGCGACAGCAATGTAGCGGCATCAGCGACACTACGAACGCGCGCTTGGTCACATCGATCGGCGAGAAGGGTGGCCGCAGCGAGATGGGCAGACTCCATTCCGAACTCCGGAGGGGCGCGTCGACAATTAGCAGGATACCTGGGGACGCCGTCAACGCCTCGGCGCCGATGTCTTTCACGACCTTCTGCGAAACGGCGGCCATCGTGTGCCACTGGCCAACAATTGTGAGAAGTCTTACGGCGTAGCAAGCGAGTAACAGGACACCAGCAGCAGTCACGAACCGCCGCCACCCTGGCGCTGGGGCGGCAGCTCTCGCAACTTCAAGCGCAAAAGCTGCCACAATCGCCCATCCCGCCGAGGCCAAATATACGTGCCGCGGTGATTCGTATCCCGCCATCAGAATCGGCGCGACAGCAATCAGCCACCAGACAGGGCCAAAGAATAGCAGCGTGCCGACGAAACGGCCGCCATCGTTTCGGTGCTGCTCAGATCCCACAATCCACAGCAGGGCGGCGATGACGAGGAGAACCGCCGATACAGCGATGGGCGAGACCCCAGGATCGCCAGCTACAACGGAGCTCACGTGTCTCACCACCAGCCGGCCAAAGTATGAGAACCCTTCCACGGACAGCTGTCGCTCTCGGATAGCCTGTCCGAACAGCACATATCGCAACGACAAGTACGCGATGGTCATCGCCACGAACGCGAGGTACGGGCGAATCCACTGCCACGAGAGCTGTACCGGACGTCTCTCGACGAGTGCGTCGAACGCCATGAGCGTGGCCGGCAGGGTAATCGCGGTTTGCTTGCTGAAGAGCGTGACGAAGAACATAAAGAGAGCCGTCGTGTAACACGGCCGGGAGACTCCTCCGCCTTTCCGCCAGCGTGCATATGCCAGGAACGTTGCGATGTAGAACAAAGCTGGCAGGCTGTCCACCCTCCCGTCGATCCAAGCCACGGTCTCGGCCTGGACTGGCAGGATTGCGAACACGACACCTGCAAACACGGCGGCCGGAAGGGACAGCCCTGCGACGATGCGAGCGGTCACGAGCACTAGTACGCTGGTGGCCGCATGGAGGGCGATGTTCAGGAGATGATGGGCACGCGGTTCCGCAGTGCCGCCCAACGCGGTGAGCTGATAGGACAAGGCCGTGAACGGGCGGACCTCGTCCAGCTTTTCGCCGAACATGTCGTCCATCCACGACGAGACGAACCAACGGGGGAAGGAGCTCGCAGGCTTCTGCTCGAGGAGCCCAATGACACCAAAGTCGTCACGTACGAAATAGTCGTCTGCCGTCGACAGGTACGGCGCCACGGCTGCGACACACACCACTAGTGCCGCCAGGATTGCGTTCGACTGCCGAGCATGGGACCCGATGAATCCGGCGCCGCCGGTGACCAGCACTCGGCTCATGAAAGGCGAGCCCTCGATCCGAGCGCACAGCGGCCGGTGGTCATCAGTGCCAGGCGCCGCAATGCTACCATGCGGCCAGCCGTGCGTTTCGTACCTGTCTCCCCGTCATCCTCAACGTGCCGAGGGTGGCAATTCATGAACCAGATGCGCGCCGCGATCTCGGCGGAATCGAGCGCCTCTGGCCTCGCCATGCCCGCCATGCGGCAACCAAGACGATGGGCATGGTGGCTGATGGGCGCGGCGCTCGGCGTCGGGCTCGTCCTGCGGCTCATCGGGTTTGGCGCGAGCCTCTGGATCGACGAGTTGGGCACCTTGTGGGTGGTGGGAGGAAGCGCCAGCGACGTCTTGCACCGGTCGATTGGCCAGACGCCGCTCTATTACGGCATCGTGTGGGTGCTTGTGCACACCGTCGGCGAATCCGAGGTCGTGCTGCGGATCGTGTCGCTTGTCAGCGTGGCAGCCGCCGCGCTGATCATCTATCGGACGGGCCGATGGCTGAACGGCCCCACCGCCGGGGCCTGGGCCGCGGCGCTCTTCTGGCTCTGCCACCCCGCGATCTTCGAAAGTGCCAACGCCCGGCCGTACGCAATCGGCCTGCTGGGCGCGAGCGTCATGACGCTCGGCTGGGTGCGCGTGTGTCTGACAGGAGACCGCGCGGGCCGGATCTTGTGGGTCGCCGGCGCGTGCTTCACGATCTGGACGCACTACGTTCAGGCGCCATTCGTCATCGGGCTCGCCGGAAGTTATCTCCTGCTCCCGGCACTGCGCGAGAGATATGGATGGTCCGCGTGGCTGACAGATGCGGGGATTCTCGCGTTGCTGTTGCTGCCGCCGCTGCCGCATTTCCTGTCGATCTATCCACAATTGAAGACCATCAGGTGGAGCGAAGGCCTGTCGCAGCTGGCCATCTTCACGACGCTCCTGCCGTTTTCGTTCGCGCTCGGCCTGCCGCCCGAGCCGCGGCAACGCGAGTCCCGACCGATACATCGGGCCCTGCTGTTCGCACTACTGCTGAGCGTTCTTTGCCAGATGGCCGCCCTCGAATTGGCGGCCGCCTACGACTTGAGTGCTCTCATCGGCCGCTACCTTCGCGTCATCATCGTTCCGATCGCGCTCCTGTCTGGCGTCAACCTGTCACGTCTCCGCGGCGTCGACCTGGCGGTGCCGGTCACCGTCTTCGTCCTCCCGACCACGCTGCTCTTGCTCTTCACGCATCACATCGCGGGATCATTCACACAGGCCGGCTTCCAGGACTGGCGAACAGCCGTGGACGCGCTCGGGCATGCCGAGGCGGCTGCACCCGGCGCGCCGGTTTTGTTCCGATCAGGCTTCGCCGAAGACGACGCGGTCACGCGCGGACCCCTGCCACCCTCGCAGTTCGCGCCCTTGAGAAGTCCTGGCCATGTGCTCCCGAAGTGGACGATTGTCCCGCTCACCTACGCGTGGCACTATCCCGGACGACCGGCCTACTTCGAGGAAATCGTCGTTCCGCGCATTGAAGCCGCCGAGGTGTTCTTTCTGTTGAGCCCGCCGTCGAGGGAGCCGAATGCGCCTTCCTATCCGGTGGCCCTGCAGCAGTGGATCGCGATTCGCTGGCCCGGGCAGTTCGTGTCCGAAAACGTCGCCGACGTTCGCGGCCTCGTGGTCCGGCGGTTCGACAGGGCGCGGCCGAAGGCACAGACCGCGAGCGTGGCCGATCAGGACGTCAGTCGAGAGGCTCCAGCCGGCCCGTAGCAGTGTCGTACCGATACGCTGCGCGGTCAGGCGCCAGGCGCCGGAGCGCGTTGTTCCGAAGCCCGAGGTCGCGCACAACCCACACGGGCGTAGCGTCGGGCGCGACCTCGTTTCGGACGAGTGACACGGCGAGATTCCAGTTTCCCCCGAACCTCACGAAGACGATCGCCCGCTTCGCGGGAATCGTACGGAAGACGCTCGCCGGACCATCGGCACGCTGCTGCCAGTCGAGTCGATGGCGCCTGGCCGCTGCAACGTCGGTCACGGCCAGAATGGCCACGACGATTGCGACGAGTCCGAGCACGCGTGCCGGAAGGCGCGACACCGCCAGGCCAACCGCGAGATAGAGCGCGAACTGCGCCTCCAGGTAATAGCTGATCCACAACGGCGGGTGCGCGAAGTTCAGGTAGAGAAGAAACAGCAGCCCCGCTGAACCGAAGATCACACGTTCCGGCGTATTGAACTTCCGTGCCGTGAGCGCACCAATGAGCGCCAGCGGGATCAGGACCAGTCGCCAGCCGGGAAACGACTGGCCGAGGATCTGGGTCAGACGCTCGAGGGCAATCGAGGGCAATCGATCGAGGCGATGGGCAGCGAAGTAGCCGCCGAGATCGCGGGAGTACTTCGCCATGTCGGGAGGGAGCGGCGCCTGCGGCGGACGCGCATCGAAGCGCCAGCCAGGCCGATCGAACGGAAAATAGCGCTCGGTGTACAGCGAGTACGGAGTCGTATCGAGCCGGCCCATGGTGTTCCATGACCAGAGCGGAATGAGCGTAAGCGTCGCCGCCAGCGCCAATGCCGCTCCCGCCAAACACCGGGACTGTCCGGCTTTCCGGTCCGTCACAGCGACCACGATCGCGGCAGGCACGACGAGCGCGAGCATCGTCAAAGGCCGGGCACAGGCGCCGACGCCGAGCGCCAGGGCGCCGATGATTGCCGCGCGGCACCGTCGCGTGCGCAGCCAATCGTCGAGGCACACCAGCGTCACCATCCAGCAGCAGACGGTGGTCGACTGCGCGAAATACGACGCACGGTACTCGAGGGCGTTCGGCCCGGTCGCCCAGAGCAGCCAGACGACAGCGCCCGGCCAGACGCCGACAATGCGGATGGCCACGATGAAGACGAGCGCTCCGCTGATGCCCCAGAGCGCTATCGGGATTGCCCCTGGAACTCCGGCCCAGGCTCCGGGCGCCATCAGGAGCGACTGCGCCGGCCAGTATTTGCTCGCCACGGCGGGCGTGTTGAAGACGTAGAGCTGTTCGAAAAATTCAGGAAGCGGAGGGCTGGGAACGGTCCAATGGCCGGCCGCGAAGACCTGCGCCTGTAACAGGTACGCCGCCTCGTCGTGGATCACCGGCAGCTGGCGGACGCCGCCCCAGACGTACGCCACCAGAAAGGCTGTCACGGCGCCCGAGACCACCGCCAGTATCCAATCGCGTCGGACGGCCTTCACGCGCTCTATTCCTGCTTCCGCCATCGCACCTCGAACCGTCGCACGCGCACGCCCTCGGGAAACTCGTCGCGAATGCGGGCAAGCCGGGCGATCGACACCGCTGTCGAAAACCTGGGGCGGTGGTTGATGACCAGCAGGTTGATGCCTTTCTCGGCCCATAACTGGCCCATTGCGCGGTCACTGAGCGGATAGAAGAAATCGAAGTTCGCGGGCGTCGGATTCCGGCGATCGCTCAGGAAGTAGATTTCGGGGCAGTCCGGAAACGCGTGGATGAACTCGCCAAACGCGTGCGCCTTCACTAGCTGCACGACCGTCGAGTACGTCGACGCGTCGTCCGGGCTCACGAACAGGTGCGCGCGTGGAAGATTCAACGGCTGATCGAGGCGCCTGATCTCGGGCATCGCGCCGATCGTGTCGCCATAGCCGCGGTTGGTGGACAACACCGCAAACGTCGCAATGGAGGCAAACAGCGCGACCGTGTGAACGGGACGGAATCGGTCCTGAACCTGCACCGCAGCGAACAAGGTCACGATGATCAGCGGCGCGGCGTAGCAGAAGTACACGGGCGCCGCGAAAGGGTACTGAAAAAGTGCCAGCGATGCGCCCATGGTCGCGACGAGAAAGAGATCTGCACGCCGCAGATCGAACCGGCTGGGGTCGGGTTCAGCTGACTGGATGGGTAGCGCCGATCGGAAACCATCGCCAGGCGATCGCGCGAGCGCGACGAGAACGAGCGGAACTATCGCCAGGACACTGTATCGAACCGCGTTCCATGTCAGGTAATAACCGAGCATCGATCGGCAGCCAACGACCGCCGCAACCGGCAACACCCACGCGGCAATGATTTCCAGGAGTCCCGATCGACGCCGCATCGCCATTCGAACGACGACGGCCACGTATGGAATGACGCCAATCGCGACAATTGGAGGCTGAAAATTGAAGTCGGCGTGATCAGTCCGCAATTGTGGCAGGACGAAGGTCCCATAGAAAAAAGCCCGGAGCTCTCCACCGAGCACGTATGGCGCGATCAGGGGTACAAGTGGGGTCGCGATTCCGACGGCGAGGACAGCTGTCCACGGCACCAGGCGCCACTCGGAGCGGTCCTGATCCCCGCGATGGCCATGCCGCCACTCCTCGACGACGACGGCCAGGGCGAGCGCGACAACGGGCAGGACGAGCACCACCCAGACGTCGAGGCGAGCGTGAAATCCGATGAGCAGGGCAAGGCCCAGAAGGATCGTCGAGACGCCAGCGATTCTGAGGGAGAGGGCGACTACCGACCGCTGACTGCCCGTTGTCCGGGTTGAGCGGTCCAGCCCTTCGTAGTAGGAGATCGCCAGCCACGCGGCTGCGACGGCATAGACTGCCGGTTGCTTGAAGGCACACGCGAACCCAAGCATGAGACCGCCGACGAACAGCCAGGACAGACGTCCAGTGTGATGGAAACGCAGCAGACACAGCACCGTCAGGGACGCGAACACCAGTACCCACCAGGATGGCAAGCCGGCGAAATAGTTGGGGAACGCCCAGACGAGTGCAACCAAGGCCACGGCCGCCGCGGGGAGTGGCCGCGCGAAGTGGGACGCGATGCAGTACCACGCGAAAGTAGAAAGGAGCGCTCCGGCAAAGAGCGCCCATCGAATCGTGACAAGGTCGACGCCAAACACGCGAAACAGCCCGGCGTAGAACCACGTCATACCGCCGATGTAGGGATCCTGAAAGCCCACGTGCGGCAGCTCCCCCTGGAGCAGGCGCACCGCATCGCCAGCAATCGTCCCCTCATCGTGCGGGATCCAGCCTCTGTCGACAAAGCGCCAAAGGTACACAGCCGCAAGAGTCAGGACCGCGAAGGCCAGGACCCGGGCACTTGCCCGTGCCAGCGGCCCGTCGATACGATGCTGCCACCCGATGACCCGCCGCCACATTCGGCTCGTGTGTCTCATCATCCTCGCGGTCAGTGTCGGGATCCACGCATGGGACCTCAGTAGACCCGGCCTGGTCGATCGCACCGGCCGTTTGAAAGTCCCCGACTTCCTGCAGTTCTACACGTACGGCGCCCTGATAAGCGCCGGCCGATCGTCGGAGCTGTACCGATCCACGAGCGCACGCGGAAACCGCTCTCCGCCAGGTCGATCCGCGGCTCGTGCTCTCCGGGTTTCACCCGAACTATAGCCCGGTGATCGGCCTGCTGATGTCGCCGCTGGCGGCGCTCTCATTTCTTCGGGCCGCAGCGGTGTGGTCCGCTCTGTCGCTCCTACTCTACGGTACTGCGGTCGCGCTCGTGCTTCGCGCCACGGCGAACCTGCGGGCCGATGTGCTGACGATGGGGCTCCTGGCGGCGGCGTGGCCTGCCGTGTTCGTGGTGCTCCGGTACGGCCAAATCAGCGCTCTGTCACTCGTGCTCCTTGCGGCCGCGGTCTGGCTGCACCGAAACGGCCATTCGATTGCTGCCGGCGTGGCGCTGGGGGCGCTTGCCTACAAGCCCAATCTCTTGATCGCGCCTGCGATCATCCTGCTGGCGGCGCGGGAATGGCGTCTTCTTTTCGGGCTCGGTCTGGGCGCTGGCCTCGAGTTCGGTCTCGCCTTGACCGTGGTGGGACCTGCGACGTTCGCTCGCTATGTGCAGGTCCTGACTCGCGATCGCCAGACAGCCGGAGCTCGTGCAGATGTACGCGACCGAGTCTCACTCGTTCCGAGGGCTGGTGCGGCTCGCGACCACGAACCCTGCCCTCCTCTTCGCGGGCCTGATCACGGGCATCACATTTGCGACGTGGGCGGGCTGGCGCGTGTGGAGAGGGAGCGACGACGTGCGGCTGCGGTGGAGCGCGCTGACGCTCGCGATGCTGTTCTCGAGCCCTCACCTGCTCACGTATGATTTGCTCTTGCTTGCCGTGCCTCTGATCCTCATCGCGGATTGGCGGCTTCAGCCGGACCTGAAGGTCCGGCCTGCATATGATCCGACGGAGGAACACGCCACGGCCTGGCGGGTTGCACTCGTCCTTCTCTACATAGGGGCGTGGCCCGGGACGCTTCTGGCGCGGATGTACGGGGTGCAGCCGTCGACGATCGGGATGGGACTCGCCCTCTGGCTGCTCGCGTCCTACTTGCGCCGTTCCGGCGCCTCGACGAGGACGGCGACCTCGTCTTCCATGAGCCCCATCATCAGCTCGTAGGCGGCGAGGCCGAGCACCGTGTAGTCGATCGGTCCGCCTCGCGTCCAGAAGTCCCACATGGCCGCGGTTGTCAGCATCGCGCTGGTCAACGCCCAGGGAAGGAGGGTGTAGGTGGGCTTCCAGGTGCGCGCCAAGAGAGCGCCCGAGGCTGAAGATGCCATGTGTCATGGGACGCGCCAGCCGACGGCGGGCTAAAGCCCCGCCGCCACAAAGACCACAAGAGACCCGCCTCAACAAGGCACCACAAGAGACCCCGCCGCCATGCGCGCGGCCCGCAGTCGTGAGTGAGCAGCAATTGTAATGCCTGCGACGAATTTGGAGGCGGGCCGGGATGTTCCCGGGGCCCGTGTCGCAGACAATGACAATTCTGCTGAACGCGAGACTGTCGGCGTGAAACGTCCTGTGCCCGCCTGACGCTGAGGGATACGAACAGCCGTGGACTACCATAGCGCGTCGATGCGACCCGGCTTTCAGGATCGTTGGACTCCGCCCCTCCTGCCCGCGCTGGCCTTCATCGCTCTCGGTGTCCTCGCGTGCCTGATGCCGGTGCATAACGACACCTGGTGGCACTTGCGAACCGGCTACGAGACGCTGCGCGATCACGCGCCGCTCTTTATCGATCGCTTCTCGTTCACCGCCTACGGTCAATTCTTCTGGAATCACTCCTGGGTCGGCGCAGAGCCTCTTCTACCTGCTCTTCTCGCTTGGCGGATTGCCGCTCCTCACGGCGTTTTGCGCCGCGCTCACCGTGGCGGCCTGGGTCATCGTCTGGCAGCAGATGCGCGGACCGCTCGACATGCGGATCCTGCTGTTCGCGCTCGCGTGCTCGGCCTCGACGACGATCTGGTCCGTTCGTCCCCAGGTGTTCAGCATCGTGATGCTGCCGTTGGTCGCAGTGCTTGTCGCTCGGGACCAGTGGTGGGCGGTTCCCCTCGCGATCGCCATGTGGGCGAACCTCCACGCCGGGGTCGCTATCGCGCTCGTTGTCGTCGGCGCGTCGGTCATTGCGGCACCCTCTCAGATCGCGACCGCCTACTGCCTCGGACGGTGTGCTTTGCCGCATCAATCGCGGCCACTGTCGCAACGCCACTCGGGTTCCAAGCTGGACCGAGCTCATCGCGTCGATCGCCCGGTCCACTGCAAACCGCATCCAGGAATGGCAGTCCACGCCACTGCCGCCGGCGCAACTGGCGTTCTGGGGAGTTGCGGCGTTGCTGCGTCTGGCAGATTGCGCGCCGCTGGCGCCGGCTGCAGACGCCGGAAGATCGCGTGTTCGCCGTTGCCGCGCTGCTGGCACTGCCGTTTGCCTTCCGCACTCTGCGGAACGTGCCGGCGTTCATGATGGTGGCGGCGCCGGCGCTGACACGCCTCATGGGCGCCACGGCCGACGACAGGGCCGCCAGCCGCGCCGCGGTCGGATCGAGCTCAATAAGTGGCACCAGGCGCCGCTGGATCGTCGTAGCGGCGTTCCTCCTCGTTGGGGCGGGCATCGTATGGCGTGCGTGGAGCGTGCCCTGGCCGATGCTGGGATGGACGCCGATTTCCTCGCCGGCGGCAGCCGCGATTCGCAGCTGTCGCCCTCGGCTCTACAACACGTATCCGGATGGGGGGCCGCTCATCTGGTTCGTGCCCGAACAGCCGGTCTTCATCGACAGCCGCCAGGACCAGTACCCGGTGCCGCTCGTCCAGGCCGCGAGTCGTGTGGAGGCGACGGGCGATTATCGTGCGCTCTTCGCGGATTGGCGCATCAACTGCGCAGCGTTGCCGCCGAAATCCCCCACCGTGGCGGCTCTCCGGCGCGATGGGTGGCACGAGCGGTTCCGAGATGGGTCGTGGGTGGTCCTGGAGCGACGATGAATGGCGGCGCCGCGCAGTCCGTATCGTCTGTGATACGACCTTTACGCGACGCGTAACAGAAAGCGCCCAAAGGCCAATACACCAATCCCGAACAACGGTAATATATCGATGGATAGAGGAATACACGAATGCGAACGTCAGGCGCCCCTACCGAATCGAGCATGACCATCATCGTCGTGCTCGTTGCATTTGCCCTGCTTGTGTTCGTCGCCGGCGGTCCCCGCGAATTCCTGCTGGCCCTTCAGAGGACCATCGAGACTGTCGGCAACTTCCTGTTTACGACCTATCAGAATTTCCGGATCTGACTCACGGCGCCCCGAGAGCCGGTTCGGTCTCCAGCCGCAGCCGGCTCTGGACGCCGGCTGGAAGACGTGTTCTGAAGGTTGCCAACGCCAGGCGAAGCCTTGCGGCATCCGCAGCCGTGGGGGCAAAGAATCCCACCGTATCCTCTGAGACTCCAACGTTCCGGGTAATCTGCCACTCGCCAACGAGCTGCCAGCTGTGCGGAATAACAGGAGCGAAGACCCGCTCGTACATCGCGATGGCCTTCACGTCCCTGCGAACGATCAGCGCGGCGAGCGTGTCGCGATTGAACTGACGGCGTCGCTTCAAGTCGGCGACCTCCGACGTCGCGAGCCCCATGACGTCGACGATCGGCGACGGCGCCAGCCAGCTCACGGCTCCGATGTCGTTCAGCGCGATCGCGTCGCGGGGATAGGCATCTCGAAAGAACAGGGCCATCTGGTACTGCTGTTCGTACACATTGCGCATTGCGCCGGACGTCACGGCCAGCGCGGAGAGGGCGCGAACCGCCAACGGCATCGCGAGCAGCACGACGAGCGCCGTCGCCGCCGCGTTCGACCGCCTGCGGCCACCAGACAGCAGCGAGATGCCGAAGGGTCCGGCCACGAGCGTCGCCGCCAGCACGCCGAGGACGATCAAGTACGCCTCGTACCGGAAGAACCACTCCATCTTCACGAGGCAGGCATGGACGCAGCGATGCCGTGACGAACAGCAGCGCCACGGCGCTCGACCTGCGTCTGCCGGCCCCCTCGGTATCCCATGTCAGGGCGAGCGCGAGCAGCACGCCGATCGTGAGCACCAGTTGCGATGGCCGGTTGAACAACTGGACGATCGAGAACCAGTCCGCAAGAATCGCGGCCACACCAGCGCCGACGCTGACAAACCGTGAAGGGCCCGACTTCATCAGCACCGAGTTGGGAAGAACGGGCCCGCCATGCGCCATCGAATACGCCGCGTACGCGACAACCGGCACGCCGGCCGCAACAATCAGCGCGGCGGCCGAAAAGAATCGCCTGCGCAGCGCGAGCAATCCCACGGCGGCTGCGACGAGAAAGAGCCCTTCGTAACGCGTGGCGACGAGCGCGATGGCAAGAAGGCCGGTCGACATAGAGCGATCGCCGCTATCACCTGAGGCTTCGATCGCGACGCGCCGGCAGAACGCGACGGCGAGCAGGATGAAGAGCGTGTGCTCAAGGCCAATCAGGGCGAGCGTCGGCAGCGGCGCCACGAGCACGATCGCGAGGAGCATCGGCAACTGCAGCCGAACCAGGCCCTCCCGCTCGAGAATCCTCGACACCAGGAGCAGCAGCCCTGCGCCCGAGAGCAGGTTGAGCACGAGAGGCCACCACACGGCCACGGCACCCGCGCCCTGCAGCGCCGCGAGCAGCACGGTCCACAAGGGCGACGACGAGGCGCCGGCGAAGGCGTCGGGCCTGATGCCCCAGACGCCGAATCGCGCCAGCGTGCGTGCCAGCGTCAAGTGGATGTACGGATCATCCTGCGCGTAGACGAACGTCCCGCCGGTCTGCCGCATCCCGAGCACGAGGAGCACGGTGGTGAGAACAAGATAGACAACAATGGCCATGCCGGCTGCCGCCGGCCAGCGTGCGCGCGACTCGTCTGCGGAGGTCACTGTATTACCGACCATGCTCGTTCCATCGTCGTTGGCCAACGACGAGCCAGAGCAGCAGCACGCCCCAGAAGTACACCGATGTCAACGTGAGCGTCGCGATCGGGTCATGCTTCAACCAGGACGCTACTTCCTGAGGAACATAAAGGCACGCCAGCCCAATGTACAGGGCGAAGGCGTAGCCGCGCCCCATCCCGCTGCCCGATCTCGCGCGGAGCCACCCGAGCATCGGACCGTACGCAAGCGGCAGATAGTACACCCAGCCGAGAGGGGACGCCAGAATCGCGCCAAGGAACATCAGGAGGAATGATCGGTCGCGACGCTGCTGGTCGCCATCCGGGAGCCGGGCGGACGCCAGGCTGAGGAGCGCGAAGACGCCCGCACCTGCGATTGCCACAGGTCTCACGAGCGACGGCACGTGGATCAGGGAGGCGATCGTTGCGCTGCCTTCGAATACGCGACTGACGAACCCCTGCCACGAGGCGTTCATCGGAATCCACCACCAGCCCACGCGCCCGAGCGTGGCTGCCCATTGGGCGTAGGCGTTCACACCAAAGAAGGCGGCGCCAAGGGCCGTGAGAGCGCACCCGGTGGCCACCAAGGCCGCCGCCGCCTTCCACCGTCGTTGCCAGATGAGCAGCGGCAGGAACAGCAGCAGAAACAACTTTGCGCTGGCGCACGCGCCCAGCCAGGCGCCGGCCGTGGTCCATCGCGCACGGCGCCAGGCGCACCATGCGAGCGTGAATGGCACCATCAGGACGAAGGTGATCTCGCACGTGACCGCCACGGTTGTGAACGCGGCGCTCGAGACCGTGAGCGCGCCCCAGGTCCAGAATCGCCGCCACGACCACGGAATGGCCAGCTCGCGCGCGACGAGCCAGACCGACCACGCCAGGCAGCCAGTGTTGGCGGCGACAAAGAGCGCCAGCGCACCGCTGTAACTCAGATATCCGAGCGGCAGCAACAGCAACTGCACGTGCGGGGGGTTCAGATTGCCGAGGTGATCCGCGGCCCACGTCACGCCGTACCGGGCGGGCGACAGCCCGTACATCGGCAGGCCGTCGGCCACCATCCGCGACGTGTAGTAGAAGATGGTGAAATCGCTGTGCGTCGGGTCGCTGATCGTGAGCCGAATCATCCGCGCATAGACCTGCGCGAACGCGACCCAGATGACGAAGACAAGTCCCCACGCGAGGGCACGGATGACGTCGCCGAGCAGTGCGACCGCCCCGGCGGGCAGGACCCGCCGCAGGGTCGCATCGGACAGCATCGTCTATTTGTTACTTCGCGGGCGCGAAGTAGCCGCCGCGGCTGGCAATCACGACGCCGTTGCGGCGGCTGCGAATATCTACCTTGCGCCAGGCACCGTCACGGGCGTAATTCGTCGACGTATAGCTGATGACGTAGCGTCGCCGGAGCGTCTCGAGAATGCGATTGAAGTCCCCGCCGAGCGTCGTGACGTCTTCGGGAAAGTAGGCTTCACCGCCCGACTCGCGCGCCAGTTGCTCCAGCACGGGCCGGTCGATGTTGGGCCCCAGTCCAATCGGAAAGACCACCGCGTCGACAGTCTTGAGCCGCTCGAGCAGGTGCGGGAAGGTACGCACGCTGCCGGGACCGGTGCCGGCGTTGTTTTCATCGCGACCATCGGTCATGACGACGACGACCCGGCGTCCTTCGATGCCTTTCAATCGGGACAGCGCGTCGTACACGGCGTCGTAGAGGGCCGTGCCGCCATTCGCGGCGTACCTGTCGATCGCCTCGAGGCTCCAGTCCCGCCTGGTCGTCAGGTCGTGGGCGAACTGAGCCCTGTTCGAGAACAGGATCAGCGCCAGGCTGTCTGCGGGACGCACCTGCTCGACGAACGTTTTGGCGGCGGCCTTGAGCGGCTCGACGGCCTTCTTCATGCTGCCGCTCTCGTCCAGCGCGAAGACGATCGAGACCGGCGTCGTCGACTCCTGGAACGCCTCGAGCTTCTGCGACGCCCCGTCTTCGACCACTTCGAGGTCGTCCACGGTCATGTCGGCCATGTCCTGCCTCGCCCCCGCGAGGGTGAATTCGATCGACGGGCGGATGGGCGGCGGCTTCGGCGCATAGTAGCCGGTGCGCGCGCGCACCTTGAGCGTGGGATCGAGGGTCTTCAGCGCTATCTGACGCCACGTGCCGTCCACTTTCTGGTTCTGGGGCATGTAGGTGAGGACGTACCGCAACGTCACTTCAGACGCGACCAGCTCGTGAATCTGCCCCAGCTCGATCTCGCGCGACGGGAAGAAGGCCCGGCCACCAGTATCCGCCGCCAACTGGCGGAGGAACCGCTCGCCCCTCAGTGAGATGCCGGCGATGCCGCCGATGCCGACGGCATACACCGAGGCGCCGCTGCGCTGCAGCGCGGCGATGGCGTCGGTCATGTGCGCGTGGCTGTGCTCGTCGTAGCCGTCGGTCAGGAGAATCACGGCATGCCGGCCATCCGACGCCGCGATCAAGCGGGCGGTTTCTTCGAGGGAGTCGAGAATCGCGGTCCCACCTCCAGGCTTGATGGCAGCGATGGCCTCGGACACCGTGGCCCGATCGTCGGTCGGACCGGTAATGGTCTCGAGCTTCTTCGAGAACGGCGCGACGATGATGCGGTCCTTTTCCCTCAGATAGCTGGCAAGGCGAGTGGCGGCGTCGCGCACGAAGTCGATGCGTCGCGCCATGCTCTGGCTGCTGTCGATGAGCAGGGTGAATGTTGCCGGCAGGTGTTCCGGGCGTACGACGTCCAGCACCTGCGGGACGTTGTCTTCCAACAATTGGAACCCGGACGGCCCCATCCCGGTGACGAAGCGTCCCGCCTTGTCCTGGACGGACGCTTCGACGTACACGCTCGACACCTGCGCGTAATCGACCAGTTCCAGCGGCTGGAGCAGGACGCTGTCGCGTGCAGGTACTGCCTGCCGCGTCAAGCGCTTCGGCACGGATCTCACGCGCTTCGAACGGGTTCTCGTCGGTCCAGTCGATGCCCCACGGCGGTCCCTGCCGCGCTTCACCGAGCAGCACGTTGTCGACGAAGAACCGGACGGCCGTCACCGGCGCGTTCTCGGGCGCGGTGACTTGCGCGACGATGCGGATGGCGCCTGTGGCGCCAGTCCGACCGAGCGGCGAGGTGATGCGGATGCCGAGAGGTACGGAGTCGCGCGCTGCCGCAGAAAGGGCGACGCCGGTCAGGCCGGCGGCGGCGGAGAAGGCGGAGCTAAAGCTCCGCCCTACGTACGAGTCACCTACGTACGAGGGTGATGGCGAGAAGACGATGGCGGCGATGGCCGCCACCCCGACAAAGGCACGAACCCGAGTCATCATGCATGCGGCTGGAGGGAGGACATCTCCTCGGTGGTCTCGTCCACGAAGTAGCTGTCGCAGGCGGCCTTGAGCAGCTCGCCAGTCAGGTCCGGCGGCTTGCCCAGATACTCGGCGAGCGACAACGACTGGTCGATCAAGTCGCGGGGGTGACAGCCGCGCAGCGAAAGGTCGCGCGGCTTGTAGTAGTTCTCGAGCAGGTCTTCCACAAGATTGCGGTCGAAGGCCACGCCCTTCGTCATGCAGTAGTTGCGGAAGATGACGATGTAATCCTCGTGCGTGGGGCTCTCGCAGAGCACCTTGTAGTGGATGCGGCGAAGGAAGGCTTCGTCCACCAGTTCCTGAGGGCGGATGTTGGTGGCAAACGCGACCAGGGTCATGAACGGCAGGTCGAACTTCTGGCCCGACTGGAGCGTCAGGAAGTCGACGCGGCTTTCGAGCGGCACGATCCAGCGGTTCAGCAGATCGCGGGGCGCCACGCGCTGGCGGCCGAAGTCGTCGATCACGAGCACGCCGCCGTTCGCGGTCGCCTGCACGGGCGCCTTGTAGAATCCGGCCGTGGAGTTGTAGCTCAGCTCGAGCGATTCGAGCGTCAGCTCGCCGCCGACCATGACGAGCGGTCGCCGGCATCGCACCCAGCGACGGTCGAAGTCGGCACCTTTGTCGAGACCCTGAGCAAGAGTGTCGCTCGGGATCTCGTCGTGGCTGACCGGGTCGAACAACCGGATGATGGCGCCCTCGACCTCGATCGCATGCGGAATATGAATGTCGCCGTCGAGCAGCTTCTGGATGGCCTGAGAAATAACGGTCTTGCCGTTGCCCGGCGGGCCGTAGACGAACATCGAGTGGCCCGCGTTGATGGCCGGGCCGAGCTGGTCCATCACCCGATCGCTGATGACCAGGTGCGCGAAGGCCTGCCGCACGCGCTCGCGCGTCGCGGTGTTCGGCGCATGCTTCTTGAACTCCGTCATGTAGCGGCGGTACTGCGCCAGCGGTACGGGAGCCGCCCCGACGTAGTGGCTTGTCTCCAGAAACAGCTGCGCTCTCACCCGGCCGGCGTCCGTGATGCGATATCTGGTACGACGGTCCCCCAATCATGGCGCCGCCGACGATTTCGACCTGGTGCTGGGCCTTGACGAGCGTCAGCGCCGGATCGATCACGCTGAAGCGAAGCCCCATTCGCTTTGCGAGCTCTACTCCCGACAGCTCGCCCGTGAAGTGAAGAATCTTCAGCGTGAGCTGAATGATCAGGTCCAGTGAAAGACCTGCCTCTTCCAGCGTCGCCGGCGCCGGCGGGTGAGGCAGAATCGACGGCACGATGGGTTTGCTGGCCAGCATTTAGGGTCCTCAGCCGCCCGCGCGCGCCAGTCGTTTCGGCGCGATGGGTCGGCAGTTCGTTCCTGCCGCTTCGAGTCGAGTCAGGTTCTCGCGGGCCCAGGTGGCCTGCGAATCGCGGTCGAGCGCGTCACGGTATGCGCGCCTCGCGCCGTCGCACTGGCCCGCCCGCTCCAGAATCGTGCCGAGCGTGTTGTAGACGTCAGCCCGATCGGGTTCCAGGAAACGGGCGCGGTGCACGTCCGCCAGCGCCGGCCCGACAAAGCCCCAGTCGCGCCACACGCGCGCCCGGCCGTCCCACGCGGCGATGCTTTTCGCGTCAAGGTCGGCGGCTTCCGAGAAATGATCGAACGCCGCGTCGAGCACATGAAGCTGGTGATACGCAATGGCCACCTTGATGTGCGCGTCGGCCGATGGCGACTGCTCGAGCATCTTCAAGGCGTCGCGAAGCGCCGGGTAGCGTTGCTCGATCGAGGGCAATGCGCGAGGCCGCTCGGCCGACCGGCGCGCCCGCGCGTCGCTCTCGGCGCGCGCCATTGCCTGGCGATCGATCGTCGGCGTCGTGCCAGGGACCCCGATCTCGATGGGGCCTCGCCCCTGACGGGTGATAAAGGGGCTCGACGAGACGGAGGTGGCGCAACCTCCGGCCGCCAGAAGTGCCAGGCTGACCGCGGCGCTAATCAACGCAGCGCGCGGCCGCCCGCCCCTCACGTCCCTCAGTCCTCGCTCTTCAGGCGCGACCGGCGCTTCAGCAGATACAGAACCAGGCACGCGCCCGCGACGAGGATCAGAATCGTGTTCAGCGACATCGTTATCGTTCTCCGTTGGTTGACCGGTTACCTACTGATTCATCAACGAGTGCATGATCTTGATCACCGCAGGGCCGAGCACGACCACGTACAGTGCGGGGAACAGACAGAACACGAGAGGAAACACGAGCTTCACACCGAGCTTTGCCGCGCGCTCCTCCGCGCGCTGGCGTCGCTTGGTTCGGGAAACCTCCGCATGCGTACGAAGCGCCTGCGCGATGCTCGTGCCGAAGCGATCCGTCTGAACCATCATCGCGACCAGCGAGCGGACGTCGTCCACGCCTGTTCGCGCCGCGAAGTTCCTGAACGCCTCGAGCCGCGGCTTGCCCGCTCGCGTCTCGGTGGTAATGAGCTGGAGCTCCTCGGCGAGCGCGGGATAGGCGATGGCCAGTTCGTCCGATGCCTTCACGATTGCCGCATCCAGGCCCGATCCAGCCTCGACGCAGACAATCAGGAGGTCCAGCGCATCCGGCAGGCCGTTCTGAATCTGCTTCTGCCGCTTTGACGTCTTCCAGGCCAGCCAGACGCCTGGAACCGCGTAGCCAATGCCCGCCGCCAGGAGCGCGAACGCGCCACCGCGCGTGATGCCCAGGGAGCCAATCGTCACGAGGGCGCAAACGACTGGAAGGCTCACCTCGGCGGCGGCATAGTAGACCGCCGCGCCCGGCGTCTTGACGCCCGCGCGGACCATGCGCTTCTGCAGCCGGTTCATCTCCTTCGGCGACTTGGGCACGAAGGTGGAGACGCGCTTTGCGACACCGGCCGGCCGATCCATCAGCTTGAGATTGCCGACGCCGATGATGCCGCCGCTCGCCGCCGACACAAGCTCGCGAAGCCGACGACGCTCCGTCGAAGTACGCGAGAGGAACACCGACGCCCCCAGGCCGGAGAGCACGGCGACGCCGAGGAAGAGAATCGTGATGCCGATGGCGAGCTGATCCACGGTCTGAGTACTCCACGTCCACGAGCTTGCGGATGATCAGCGTTCCCAGCACCTGCAGGACGATCGCGCCGACCATCATCTTGATACCGATCGGATCGGTCCAGAGCAGCGACATGTGCGACGGAGACAACAAGGTCAGGACGACGCCAAGGCAGGGTGGCATCAGAGAGAGCACCCAGCCCGTAATGCGGGCGTGGGCGGTGACGGTTCGAACCTGCCGCTTGACCTTGAAGCGATCGCGGATGACCGACGCGAGGTTGTCGAGGACCTCGGCGAGGTTGCCGCCGGCCTCACGCTGGGTGAGCACGGCGGTGACGAAGAAGCGCGCGTCGAGAAGTGGGACCCGTTCGCCAAGAGATTTCAGCGCGTCCGACATCGGCATGCCGAAATTCTGCCGGTCGTACGCCAGCCGGAACTCGGTCCCCACGGGCTCCGCCATCTCTTCGGCAACCATCGACAAGCCGGTCGTAAATGCGTGTCCGGCTCTCAGGGCTCGCGCGAGAAGATCGATCGCCTCGGGAAACTGTTCCTCGAACTTGGAGACGCGGCGCTTGGCCATGTAGTTGACGAACCAGATGGGCAAGTAACAGGTCACCACGCCGAACACAACCGCGGCGAGCGTGAGCTTGCTGAGCGTCTGAACGAGCAGATAGGCGGCGATGCCCGAACATAGGCACATCAGCAGCAACGCGCCCACGGTCAGGCTGAGCCCGGAACGGTCGACGCGATCTTGAAGCGGCTTGCTGAGTTTGGACCCCGCGCTGAGCAGCGTTTCGACCAGCGGGATGGTGCTGAGTGGCGAGTCCTGAAGCTGCAGGCTCGCGTTCTTGATCGTGCCCGGAGCACTGGTCTTCAGGCGCTTGCGGAGCGCGGACTGCTCCTGTTCCTCGGGCTTGAGGACAAGAAGATAGTACGCCGCCCCGATGATCCCGAGGACCAGCGCGAACGTGATGATGACCGGAAGAGGAACCATTCCGACCCCTTGCTACGCCACCATCTGGACGTGTTCGAACATGTCCATGGGGAGGGGATTGCCGGACTGCGCCACCCGATCGTTGCACTTCGGACGAATGCCGGTCGCGCGGAACCGGCCGGCCACCTTCCCTGAGGGCCCAACGCCCGTCTTCTCGAAGAGGAAGATGTCCTGCATCGTGATCACTTCGCCTTCCATGCCTGTGATCTCGGAGATCGCCGTCACCTTACGGGTGCCGTCGGCCTGCCGCGACACCTGCACGACGAGGTCGACAGCGGATGCCACCTGCTGCCGGACGGCGCGATCAGGAATGTTCAGGTTCGCCATCGCGATCATCGTGTCGAGACGATAGAGGGCGTCACGCGGCGTGTTGGCGTGAATGGTTGTGAGCGATCCGTCGTGGCCCGTGTTCATGGCCTGGAGCATGTCGAGCGCTTCAGCGCCACGCACCTCGCCGACGACGATGCGATCGGGGCGCATACGAAGGGCATTGATCACGAGCTCGCGCGCTTTGACGGCGCCCTTGCCTTCGATGTTGGACGGCCGCGTTTCCAGGCGGATGACGTGCCTTTGGCGCATCATGAGCTCCGCCGCGTCCTCAATGGTGACGATGCGCTCTTTGTCGGAGATGAAGCTTGAAAGGATATTGAGCAGCGTCGTCTTGCCGGCGCCGGTGCCGCCCGAGACGATGATGTTGAGCCGGCTGTGCACCGCGGCGCGCAGGAAGTCGAGCATCGGCTGCGTCAACGACAGCCGCTCGACCAGGTCCTGTGCGGCCAGACGGTCGGTGCGGAAACGGCGAATCGACATCACGGGACCGTCGAGGGCCAGCGGCGGGATGATCGCGTTCACGCGGGAGCCGTCCTGCAGGCGGGCGTCCACCATCGGGCTCGACTCGTCGATGCGCCGGCCGACGGAACTGACGATGCGCTCGATAATCTGCATCAGGTGCCGGTCGTCCTTGAAGACGATGCCGGTTTCCTCGAGCACGCCGTTACGCTCGATGTACACCTGATCGTGACGGTTCACGAGGATGTCCGAGATGTCGCGGTCCTTCAGGAGCGCCTCGAGCGGCCCGAGCCCGAACAGCTCGTCGAGCACGTCGACGATCAGGTTCTCGCGCTCGAAGAGGCTGAGCGGCGTGGTGACCGCCTCGGCCTCGATCATGTGGTTGATGAGCTCGCGAATCTCGGGCTCGGCTTCACGCCGGCTCACGCGTGTGAGGCGCTCGAGATTCAGCCGGTTCAACAGCTCCTGATGAACCTTCGATTTCAGCTCCTGATAGTCGGCACTTCTCGTGTCGCCCGCCGCCGCTGGAAGTGTTTGATACGCCATAGCCATGAATCCGTTTCACCTGACAGGCGGACCTAAAGGTCCGCGCTACATACGACTCGCCGCAAACACAAAATGCTGGACCTTCGCGTCCGGCCTTACTTGCGCCCCCAGCCGAACAAGCCGCCGCTTTTCTGCGACTCCTGCGGCTTCTCGACACGCACACCCGCGAGGTCGAACGCCAACGCCTGGAACGCCGGCGTCAACTTGTTCTCCTTGTCGAGCACAATCGGACGTCCCTTGTTCAAGCTGGTGAGCGCCACACGATAGTCGCTCGGTACCGGTGGACTTGACCGGCGACCCGACGACACGCGCTACATCTTCCGTGCCGATCTCGGCCTGCTTGTCGAACCGGCTGACCACGATCTTCACGCGGTCCTTGCCGTACCGCTGCCGGAGCGTTGATGCGATCCGACCGGCGTTTCGAACGGTGGCGAGCTCCTGGTTCGCAACGATCAGGATCGTGGCCACTCCCTCGAGGGCGTCCAGCACCGCCGCTTCGGACCGCGGCACGTCGAGCAAGGTATACCGGTAGTGCGTCGCGGCAAACTGCAACAGCGTCGAGATGCGGCGAAGATCGACCGGCCCCACGGCCCGCTCGGCCGACGCGAGCAGGTGGACGCCCGTCGACTTGCTCTGCACGACCAGGCTCTCGAAGAACGACTCGTCGAGGCGATGCGTGTTCTCCATGGCATCGGCCACCGAGAAGCGCGGCTCGGCGCCGAGAAAGACCGCCGCATCGCCGTACGACAGGTGGAAGTCCATCAGCAGCGTGCGATCGTCTTCGACGGCCTGCGCCAACGCCGTGGCGACATTGACCGCGATGGTCGTCGTGCCGACGCCGCCCTTCGCGCCGATGAACGCGAAGATCTGCCCCTGGACGCTCGATGGACGCGCGGAGCTGACGCGCTCCACAGCGGCGTTCAACTCGACGGCGTTCAGCGGATCGGAAAGCCATTCGGTGACGCCGGCGCGCATCGCCTCCAGCATCAACACCGGGTCCATCCGTGCTGCGATGATGATGACGCCCGTGGTCGGGTGCTGCCGTTTCAGCGTGGCAAGCGTGGGCGGCAGCGAGCTCGTTTCACGAAGATCGAGAATCACCACGTCGGGCTGGGTCGCCGACGGCTGCGCAATCGCCAGGAGCTCCGCGACAGGCAGCGACTTGATACGCGTGGTCGGCGCCCGCAGGAGCTCTTCGAGCTGCCGATCCGGCGTTCCGACGAGGGTGATGTGCAGGGACACTGTCAGTTCCTATCGAACGAGAATAATGGTGGTGAGAAACGAGCCCGAGTTTGACACCGTCGTGCCAGTGTTGTCGAATTTGCCTGGGACCTTGACGAGTCGCCCATACACGACTTGAGTGTTGCCATTCCCCTGTGCCGGCCTGTCGATAAAAAACCCCATAATGTTTTGGATGGTGAGATCGCAGCTCGAGCAGGTGAGGAGTTCCGCAGGGTTGACCAGCGTAATGGCGCCGATTCTCGGGCTCGCGTTTATTCCAGTCTGGGGGCTGTAGACGCACCCGCTCGGACACATGTCCGCAAGGTCCGAGGGAATCGAAACATTGTTGGGGTTGTACGTGTTGAGCCACGGCTTGTTAGGGTCGGGGTTCGGGTTATACCAGAACGCGTTCGGGTCCTGAGCAATGAGGTCGTCCACTCCCTGGTCCGTCGGGCCATGGCTCGTTCCGGGCTTTACGTTAACCGTGTTTCCGATCGTTCCCGTGTGGCAGCCCGAGATGGCGGCCCGGTAGATTGCCGAACTGTTGCCCTCGTGAAAGTCGATTTCCTGGTACCAGAACGCGTTCCCGGTCCCTTGCTTCAATGGCAGCACCGTTCCGTAGTCGCAGCAGAGGTCGCCATTCGCGTCAAAAATGCGAAACCCGGTGCCGGGGTTGTTGGGTCCAGGCGGAGTGTAGACGTCGGGCGGAGAGGCCCACGTGGAGTCCGTATTCCAATCCGGATCCCATGACGGAGACTGAATACCGCCGGGAGTCGCCGGCGGCCCCGGACTCGGGTCGAATTCGTCCCACCGATCAGCGACTGCCCATGGTTTGATGCAGTCGGACGAATTGCCCGCCACGATCTCGGCGGTCGCGGAGGCCTGCACGCCCTGCGACATCATGCCAAACAAAGGGCCGAAGAACGTCGGTAGAGCGTCTTTTACGGCATTGCGGTAGACGTTCACCCTTATGCAGCTAAGGGTGCCCGCGGCTGGAGACCCAGGCGGGCACACCGGAAAGCTGATGTCCTGCGTGATATCCGGGTTGTCGCCGCTACCAAGATCGATGTTCGGCGAAACTCCGAACACCAGATTTTCGGCGCCGACCCGCCGCGCGACAGCGCGCGCGGTATCGTAGTTTCCGGGTGCACGATTAGCTATCGAGACTGCGCCAGCCAGCGCGGCTGAGTCCGCCGCGTTCTGCGCCTGGCGGCGGCTCGACCACATGACGCCGTAATCGATCACGAGCGCCGCAAACGCAAGAATCCCGACGATGGCGATCGTGACGTGGATCAGCACCGCGCCACGTTCCCGCTCGAACCGAGTCATGCAGGCGTTGCTCATAAGACCGCGCTCCTCAGCATCTGCCCTCGATGGGCGAACTACCGTTCGTTACTTGTTCCTCGGCAACACGGTTGCGACTGGCGGCGCGTCGACCGGCGCCGTCTGGGCCGCCGGGGGTGTCGGGGCCTGCTCGCTCTCCGGCGTTGGCAGGAAATCTCCCGGTGTCGTCGGCAGCGGCGGCACTTCGTCCGGATCGAGCGCACGCACGAGCCGCGGAGTGATCAGCACCATGAGCTCCGTGCGCTCGGCGCGCTCAGCTTTCGACTTGAACAGGGCGCCGATGATCGGCAGCGCGCTCAGGATTGGAATCTCCTGCCCGTTGGCCTGCGACACGTTGTTCAGAAGGCCCGCAATCGCGAACGACTGTCCGTCGCGCAGCTCGACATCGGTTTCCGCACGTCGCGTCGTCAGCGCGGGGATACGGAAGCCCGAGATCGTCACGCCATTGTTGAAGTCGAGCGTGCTCACCTCAGGCTTCACGTGCAGCCGGATCACGTCGCCAGCGATCGTCGGCTTGAAGCTCAGCCGGATGCCAAACTCCTTGAAGACCACCGAGACCGTCCCAGCGGCTCCCGAGACGAACGGGACCGGAAACTCCCCTCCCGCCAGGAAGCTGGCCTCCTGATCGTTGTAGGCGATCAGGTTGGGCTCGGCGAGACTCTGAAAATGTCCGCGGGAGCGCAGCGCCTGAAGCACCCCGCCAATGCCCTCGCGCTTCGAGAAGAAGAAGATGTTGAGGAAGTCGCTGAACGTCGTGACGTTGTCGTCGATGACCGGCGCGGGGAACTGCCCCGTCGTCACTCGACCCGCCCAGTCGACACGATTGGCGACCAGGTTCACGCCGAGTTCTTTGAGCGCCGAGCGATTCACCTCGGCGAACCGCACCTGCAACATCACCTGCTGACTCTCGTTGCCACCGGGCAACTGGAGCATGTTGATGATCTTGAGCTTGCCCGAGCTGGCCGTGGCGATCTCGGCTGCACGCAGCATGATCGAGTTGCTCGACACGCTGCCCGACAGGATGAGCGCCTCTTCATTGACGACAACGCGAATGTCTTCGCCGGGGAAGAGCGTCTTCAACTGCTGTTCGAGTGACCATGACGCCCGAATCGACGACCACGTCGGTACTGCTTCCGGCTGCTGCCCCCCCAGAGGATCATGCTCACCGTGCCGGGGGCTTTGCCGTCGATCAACACCTCGCGAGGCTGCACGACCACGGCATCGGCGACCGCCGGGTTCGTGATCGCAAGACGGGTGATATCGAAATCCGTCGTCAGAACCGTCGATCGCCCGGCGGTCAACATGATTTTGGGGTAGTCCACCGCGGGCGCCGGAGCGGGCAGCGGCTGCGATGCCTGTGGCGATGGCGCGGCAGGCTGCTGCGCACGGGGCGCAGCGCCGGCGAGCATGAGCGCCAACACGCCCAAGCCGAGCAGTCGTGAACTCCGGTTCCTCAACGGACCTCCTCTTCCGAGCGTTTGGCGGCCCGAATGGTTTCTACGGTATAGATTTTCGGCACAGGCGGTGCCACGGGAGCGGCCGCCTTCACGAACGTCCGGCCGCCGACGACGTTCTTCACGGGCGGTGCGCTCGCCTCGCCGAGCAGCGCTGCCATCCTGGCCCCCGACGTCTGCGTGGGCGCGGTGTCGAGCGGATTGCGGAGCGACAGCATGACGCGGCCTTCTTCGGAAGCGAGCGTCATCTTCTCGGCGTCGCTCGGCGTGAGCAGCAGCGTGACGACGCTTGTTGGAATCGGCTTGCCCTCTGCCGTGGCCCGTTCCTGGTCGTACCGGGTGCCGGCGGTCAGCACCGTCACGTTGCTGAGCACCACGCGCGTCTGGGTCTTTTCGTCATTACCCTTGACCGTGACCATCACGTCTACCCGTGTCCCGGGAATGACGAAGCCGGCCACGCCGATGACCTCGTTCACGCGCACGGAAATCGCCCGCATTCCTTCGGGGATGGTGGGCGGAAGTCCGGCGCCGGAGCCGACAGGCGCGAGCTTCGATTCGGTCAGCGGCTCGTTTTCCGCCGTTGAATCGATCACCCCTCGATTGACGACCTTTTCGATTTCGGTGAAGGAGCCGGGCACCTGATTGGCCGCGGGCCATGGCACGAGCTTTACGTCGTCTTTCGTCACGAGCATGCCTACGGTCAGTGACCGTGCCGCTACGACCGCCTGGACACGAGCAATCTCTACTTCGCGCACCGGCATGCTGCGGACAGCCAGCAAAACGCCAAAGGCGGCCAGGCCGGCCATCAGGACGGCGACGACAACGACGACCAACGTTCGAGTGTTGCGATTCATTCGGCTGTGTTCCTTACATCTCCATGCGCATCTGGGAGCTCGACCTCAGCGTGATCGTGCCGCCCCAGCTTCCGTTGATCATGGTCAGCAGCGGTCCCAGGAGCAGGAAGTTGTGCTGATAGGTCACCTGCACCGTCGCCGTGGGCACCGTGTTCGTGCCACCACCAACCCGTGGGACCGAAAGGTCGGCGTGCGTCAGTGCCACCGAACCAGACGGCATCACGGTATTCATTGCAGCGTTACTCAAACTGAGCCCGTTCTGCACATACGCGCGAACCCGGGCTTCCACCAGCGGTTGGGTGTCGTAGCCGGGAAGCGTGGCCAGTCGGGCGCCCTCGCGGGCCGCGTTGGTAATCACCTCGTACCGCTGAAACACGAACCCGAAATCGACGATGCCGAAGATGACGACCAGGAGCATCGGCAAGACCAGCGCGAACTCCACAAGCGCTGCACCACGTTCGCCACCGCGTCCATTCCGACGTCTTATCGGAGTCATAGCCTCACCACTGCAGCCATTAGCTCTATTCAACGGTCATCACCGAAGTCGCCTTCAGCGTAATGCTCTGGCCCCAGGATTGGTTGATCAGGCCCATGACGGGACCGAGCAACATGAATTGATGGTGATAGAACACGTCCACCCGCGACGTCGTCAGGGTAAGGGTGCCGCTGGAGAGCGTCACGTCCATGGTGGGCGATGTGACCGTGATACTTCCGACGGGGACCACGGCGTCCACATCGGACTGGGTCTGAATGTTCAGGGCCTGTTTTATGTAGTCCTGGACGCGCTGCTTGATGGCGGCCGAGCCGTAGGTGGGCTTGGTCCCGAGTCGAGCCCCCTGAATGGCGGCGTTGTTGACAACTTCATACCGCTGAAGCGCGAAGCCAAAATCGACGATGCCCGCGGTCACGACGAGGAGCAAGGGAAGGACCAGCGCAAATTCGACCAGCGCCGCGCCTCGCTCTCCGTTCCGCATCGGTCTTATCGGAGCCATAACACGGCCACTGCACCCACGGTGATGGGAAATGCGTACGGGAGCCGCGGTCCCCTGCCCGTACGAAGCGTCAGCTCGGGGTGCGGCTGCACGCCGGCGACGCGCCAGAACATCAGAAGACCCCAGAGATTGCGAAACATCTCACCCAGATAGCCGCTTCCGAGCGCCACGAGAATCGCAAAGACTCCGCCGGCAAGCCCGGCGTAGAGCGCCATCCAGACCGCCGCTGAAGGACCAGCCCAGGCGCCGAGGGCCGCCAGAAGCTTCACGTCGCCGGCCCCCATGCCACCGAGGAGAAACCACGGCAGGAAGACGGCGCATCCAACGGCCCAGCCCGCGGCACTCCACCCCAGTCCGGCGGGGCCGCCCGAGATCGCCCCAAACACAAGGGCCGCGACGGACGCGCCGAACGTGAGGACGTTCGGGATCCGGCGCGACCTGAAATCTGTGACGCAGGCAGCGGCGCCGACAAGCAGCACGGCTGCTTCTGACGTGCTCAGGCCGGCCACTTTTATGGATCCGGCGCGACCCAGAGGTCCTGAACGTTCGTGTTGTACTCGGTGTATCGATCGCCGAGCAGCGTCACGATGTTGGACCACACGGCGGCGCCAACCACTCCGACGAAGGCGCCCAAGAGAGCGTACTCCACCAGATCCTGCGCGTCTTCGTCGCGAATGAACTTACGAAGTAGGTTGTTCACGTGAAAACCCCCGTCGCACGCCGCGATGTTCTGCGACGCGTCGCGGGCCGGCCGGTCTTTGAGCAACCAGCCAGCCCGGACAGGTGTTCAACAGCCTAGCTGACCGCGCCCGTCAGGCTCGACGAGATGCTGTTGTAGGTCGTGTTGATCGCGCCGCCGAGGTTCTGGAGGCCGATGATGCACGCCAACGCGATGAACGCGATGAGCAGCGCGTACTCGACCAGATCCTGGCCCTCGTCCTCACGCACGAAACGATTGATGAAGTTCTTCATGTCCTGAACCCTCTCCTTGACCGTTAACTACACAAGTGCGGGAGCCTATCCCCCACAACCCTTGCGCACGACTGCTCGCCGCCCCTGTCAACCGGCCGTGCGCCACGGTTGACTTCGATCTGCACCCGGCACCTGTTGCCAGGCCGCAGCTTTCTAGCTGACCGAAGTGGTCAGCGAAGTGGAGGTCGCGCCATACGTCGCGTTGAGCGCCGACCCCAGATTCTGAAGCGCCAGGATGCAGACCGCGGCGATGAACGCCAGCAAGAACGCATACTCCGCCAGGTCTTGTCCATCGTCTTCGCGCAGCACTCGCCCGAGGTGACGCACGCTTCTCCGCCTTCCGCCACTACATCGGGCGGCGTGACTCGAACCCGACCGTCACCGCCTGGCGCTCGACCTCGCGCTGAAGGCGACTCACCATCCGGCGCAGTGACCGACTGTCCGGATAGGTCGTCCACAAAAACTCGGCCCCGACCTGCCACGTCGCGCTCGACCCGTGCACCCGCTGCACTCGCGCGACCCGAATATCGTCGGCGAAGATCTCCCCGCCAACTTCCACTCTCAGCGCGCCGGTCGTGCCCTGCTCGACGTGCGCGCTCGTTTCCACCAGACACCCGGATCCGCTGATGTTCACCAGGCGCACTCGCACTTCGCGCGAGAGGACGCCGGCCAGATCCTCCGAAGCCAGCACCTCGGCGAGGTGATCGATCATCGCCCCGCCTCGAGAATCTCGAGCTGAATCCGGTGCCGCACTCCGCCGTCGAAAATCACCGGCCGACTCTCGAGGACTTGCACGCGGAGCGAAACCGAATGTCCGCCACCAGCCAGTTCCAACGCGAGCTCCTCACCCGTCACACCCGGAGCGTCGCCAACCGCCGTGAGGCGCCCATCAGGTTCGGCCTGAACGATCACGTCCCGCAGGATCCGCACCGCGCCGTCCCACGACTGGGCGGGAGCAAACCGAGAATGCCTGCGCCGACCGGTCATCGTGTCCTCGGAGCGCCGCTTCCCACCTGCGTCCGAGGGAACCGGATTGGATGCCCGCTGCGAAATGCTGCGGGCGCCTTGTCGCGAACGACGGTATATATCGCAACCTCCGTGCCGCCTGAGTCTTTACTGTCGAGCTTTGAAACAGGACAGTAATTTTAGTCACATTTCCGTGATTTTCGGCAGAAAAACTTTCGCCGTTCTCCCTCGAAAAATTACCGATCGACACTCCATTGTCTACATGGGGTAAGACTAACGTCAGCTGCTTCGATGGTTTCATGCGGCCCTGACGGTCAGCAGATCTCCAGCCACGAGTCCAACACGACGAGCGCGGCCCGCTGGTAACTCCACGACAGCAAAGCCCCGAAGCGCGATGGCAATGCGCCGCGCAGGCACGCTTTCACAGACTTTCAGCACGCGGCCGGGGCGGCTGACGAACACGATATCTATCGAAAACCGCATGAAAAACGTGTGTACGGCGTTTGTCGGCGCAATGACGATTCCGGCAGTTTCGTCGAGGCCGTCGCGGCCGAGAAGGCCTTTGCGACGGGTGGCCGAATCGACGGCAATCTCGAGCGTGGTGACCACCGGCTCGCCGGTCCGTTCGTTCACCAGAACAAAGCGTCCGCTGGCCGCCTTCAGGGCAGGAGTTAGAAACGTGCCCATACCGACAAGGTATCGGCTGGATGAGCTCGAAGCTTTAGCGCTTTCTGCACAGTTGTGCTGGAGAGTGACGGGTTTCCGTCAAGTCGTGTCGGGAGACCGACGTTATTTTGACCAAAGATCGTAATAAGGATGAGATTGGAGGGTGGCCTTAAAAGTCCGGGCTGCACCAGAACATCTTTTGTGGCAGCGGGGCTTTAGCCCCGCTGGGCGCGGTGAGGCGCGGGGCTAAAGCCACGCCTCCACTGAGCGCGCGCTCCCTCACTAACCCCCTTGACCCGTCTTGGCACCGCGAAAACTTGGCAGGATGTCGAACGAAGTGGCAAATCGTGTCAGTGGCTCGCCGCGCTGCCGGACGGTTTCTTCTGGCAGATTCCCGAGGAACTCGCCTGCCATCTTCAGGTAAGTCAACTTCTCAGGTGACAACCCCATCAGCCGGGCGCAAGTGGCGTCCACGGCCACCGGATCCATGCCGAGCACCACGCAGCCCACGGGGCGCGCGGTGCCCATGATGGGCCCATCCCCCTCCATCCCGATCACCGCGTCGACGATGGACAGGCCCGGGCGGATGGTCGTGGCCAGGTCGAGAATGGAGTTCTCGATGCCGCGGAAGTGCAGCACGTTCTTCGGCCAGCCGTACACCGCACCCGGCACCACGCCGAACAGATTCTTCAGGCTGCACGTCATTGCCATCCAGTGGTGGGCCTTGAGCTTCGGCATCGAGACCACGAGATCCGCGTCGAGCACTTCCGCCGGCAGCGCCATCTCACCAAGGCCCGTGAAGTCGCTTGCCAACCGCACGCGCCGCACATCGTCGTGATTCAAGTCGACGAACGACACGCCGACGTCGTTCATGTGGTCGAGCAGCCCGGTTCCCGTGACCAGATAGTCGATGTCGCGCCGATGGCCTGGTCCTTCGGCGACGACGACGCGGCGAGCGCCGGCGCGCAGGAGTGCCTGCGCAGCCCCCGCGATGACGGCGGGGTGCGTGTTGATGACGCGGTCGCGCTCGAACTCGACGAGGTTCGGCTTGAGCAGCACGCGCTTGTTGCGCACGTCGACGTTCAACAGGCGCAGCCCGCGCGCGATGACATCCGAGAAGTCGATCTCGTAGCGGCTCGCGGGGAGGATTGCGACATCGGAGGTCGCCGCGTGCACGAAGCGCGCGGGATCGTACGGCGGCGGCTTGCGGCGGCAGGCGATTGCCGCGGCGAGCGCGGCGACGGGGAGACTCTTGAAGAGGTCGCGGCGCGAGATTGCGTGCGCGGGGGGATTCGCGGGGCTAAAGCCCCGCCGCCACAGATGACTCGGGTTAGACGACGGATCAATCGGGTTAGACACGAAACGCCTCGAACCCGGACTTTGCGCCCGTCAACCCGTACAGGGCGAGCGCGATCACGTGCAGGTTGCCGAGAAACGCCGAGCGATCCCACTCGCGGTCGACGGCCATTTCAACATCATGCGCTTCGAGGCCGTAGACGCCAAGACAGATTCGCGTCAGCGCGAGCGCCAGGCCGCCGGTCTCTATCAGGCGATGCTGTTGAAGATACTGGACGCCTCGCACGACGATCGCGTCCGCGGCCCGATCGTGCAGTGCGAGCAGAGCGAGCGCGGTTGTCGGGACGTAGGCCGGCAGCTCCTTGCCGAGCATGTTGGAGTTGCCGTGGTTCCATCCGCCATCGCGACACGCGCGGTCGAAGAGCAATCGTTCGGCCTCGCGGACCCTGCCTGCGACTTCTTCCGTACGCGATCCAGCCACCAGCCTCTTCAGCCCTAACAGACACGTGGCCGTCGACTCAACCCAGCTGAACGTGTCGACGGTCCAGGCCCACCCTTGCAGCGTGTTGTCTTGCCGGTTGATGCTGGACTTCGGCACGGCGACGCCCTTCACACGCGCGAGCGCAGCAACGAGCTCGCGCGCGATCAGTGATTCCTGCCTCGCGATCGGAGCCGTTTGTGGCGGCGGGGCTTCCGCCTTCGCATAAAGCTTCGGCGGACCGCCATAGCCTTGGCGGAGGCGGTCAGCCCCGCGTGCAGCCAGCGTGACCGCTGCCAGTCCATTGAACGCGACATTGATCTCGCCGGCGGCGTCGACGAACAGCCCATCGCGCCGCGGCCATCGCTCGAGCACACCGACGGGTTGTCCTTCGCCAACCGCGCCGAGTGCGATGAGCGCCGCGCATGTCGGCTCGAGGCGCGAAGATTTGCCGCGGTAGTACGGCCAGCCGCCGTCAGCGTTGCGCCCGGCGAGAAGGGTGGCGCGCAGGGTGGAGGAAGTGGTGATGGCGGAGGCGGTACTGGTGCCAGGCACGTTTAAGAATGTTGTACTGGTGGTTGTGTTGTACTGGTGGTGGTTGTGTTGTACTGGTGCCAGGCTCTGTTAAGAATGTTAATGGAGAACAGTGATTAACATTCTTAACAGAGCCTGGCACCGGAGTGGCCTTACAGAGCCTGGCACCGGAGTGGCCTTACAGAGCCTGGCACCGGTGAGTAGCCTTCAGAGCCTGGCACCGGAGTGGCCTACAGAGCCTGGCACCTAAGTCTAAGTCGGATCAGACAGTCAGCCTGACCCTCGTGCGGTAGCGAACGGCGTGGCCGTCCTTGAACGCGGGGCGGAACTTCCAGCTCTTCGCCGCAGAGACCAGCATTCGCTCCTGGTAGCGATTCGCGGGCGACATCAGCCGCACCTGCTCGACGTCGCCGTTCTCGTCCACCCACACGTCGATCGTGCCGATCTGGTGGAGCGGCACGCCAGGCGGCGGATCCTTCGGCAGCACGGGACGCACCATTACAGGCGGGATGACGGTGGCATCCCCAGGCGTGTAGACATTCGGGTCGTCCCCGTGGACGGGCGTCATGTCTTCGGCCGTGGGAAGAATTTCGGCGGAGATGGCCGGCCTCGGTGCGGCGTCCTTGGCGTCGGTCTCCAGCGGCGCTGCCTGGATCTTCGCAGCGCCAGGCGCCGCACGACGATGGTGCGCCGGAGTCTTGCTCGCCGCTGACGGAGCGGCCGGCGGTGCCGGCGCGGGCGCCGGATCGGACCCCACGAGCGAGTTGACGGCATCCCGCACGGCGGCCGTCGTTCGGTCGAGCAGCGACGGCGGCGGCTGTGGACGCCTTCGCGGCAGTGTCGGTTGCCCCGCCGGGTGTCTCTTTTGCGTTTGCGGCAGTTGCAGTGGTGGCCTGAGGCGGCTGCGGCGCTCTCATGCGTGTCAGCCACCACCAGGCCGGAAGCGCGATCGCGCCGAGGATGAGGACGCCAGCCACCAGCGCGGGCGGCACGCGCCGGCGGGTGCGCTGCTCCTCCGCAAACATGTCCTTGGCGACTTTCGGATCGGCCTCGTTCGCCTTTTCCATCAGGCGCTTCAGCTCCTCGTCGGCCCGCGTGAGCTGCTCGGCCGCGGCCGCGCGTCCCACCAGACGCTCCACGTCAGAGCGGCGCCCTGGCCTCTCGAAAAACGCCAGGTTGCGCGAGAACTCGGCGAGCGAATCGAGCTGCGGCGGAGTCGTCAGGTTCTTCTCGAGAAACTGTTCGAGCTCCGGCGGCGTCGCGATGCCTTCGACCAGAACCTTCAACATCACGGCCGCGTGGCGAACCGGGTCCGACGGAACCGGACCCCCAGGCAGCGCCACGACGTCACCGTTCGGAATGAGCGCGATGTGTTCCAGATCCGGCAGGTTCCCGCTGGTCGACGAGACGGTCTGGATCAATTCCTGGATGACGGCGACGGCTTCCTGCCAGACAGGCTGGACGTTACGAGCGCGTAAATCGGCAAGCGAAATCATTCTCAATCCTCAATACGGCCGACGAGGGGCATCCGGACTTGCGTGGCGATCGGAATCCTCCACGGGCACCGGGCCACGGCCATCCGCGAGCGGGGGCAGGAGCCGGGGTGCACGCATGGGACCGGTGGGGGCGGTGCCGTTGCGATACGCACGGAAATCGACGTTGCAGTCGTGCGCCGCGAGGAAATTCAGGAACCGTTTGTAATCGGATGCCGGCATCCCGAACAACCGCAGCAGCGACCGGTAGTTTCCACGCGTGGTCGACAGACCGCGGCGGACGAGCTCCCGGACGTCGTGACGCGTGACGTCGCGCTGCAGAAACAGCGGATGAATGTGCTCCCAGAAGGCATATCCGCCGGAAACCAGCGCCATATAGAGCTCGTCGGAGACCTGCCGGCGCCGCTCTTTGATCGGCAGCACTTGATCAGCCGACGCCTGCACGGCTGGCGGCAGATGGGACACTTCCACGAGGCTGCCATTCGCCATCCAGAGCGACTGCTCGACGACGTTCTGGAGCTCGCGGATGTTGCCGGGCCAGCGATAGCGCTCGAGCGTGCGGAGCGCCTCCTCCGAGAAGCTGACAGGCCGCGACTGCTTCGAGGTGAGATAGTCGACCAGCACGCGCACGTCTTCCTTGCGCTCGCGCAGCGGCGGGACGTGAATGTGGATGACGCGAAGGCGATAGAGCAGATCCTCGCGGAACTGTCCGTTGGCCACCATGTCGCCGAGATTGCGGTTGGTCGCCGCCACGACGCGCACGTCCACCGTCGAGCGCGTGTGGTCGGCGCCGACGGCCTGGATCTCGCCGTTCTCGAGGAACCGCAGAAGGAGAGCCTGCATCCGCAGGCTCATCTCCCCGACTTCGTCCAGGAAGAGCGTCCCGCGATGGGCGAGCTGCAGCTTGCCAGGCTTGTCGCGATAGGCGCCCGTGAAGCTGCCCTTCACGTGGCCAAAGAGCTCGGATTCGAGGAGCGTTTCGGTGAGGCCCGCGCAGTTCACCGCGACGAACGGACGCGACACGCGCGGCGATCGAGCGTGAATCTCGCGTGCGATGAGGTCCTTGCCCACCCCGCTCTCGCCTGTGATGAGCACTTTCGCGTCGCCCGTGGCGACGCGTCCCGTCAGGGCGAGGATCTCGCGCATCTGGGGACTGGCATGGACCATCTGTCCGGGTTTGCTCGGGGCCGCCTCGGTCGTATCGGCCAGAGCGGTCTGGAGCGCGTCGCTTCTCACATCTGCCTCCACGCCTGCTGCCCGACTGACGCGGGGCTGAAGCCCCGCCTCCACAAAGGTAGATATGTGGCGGCGGGGCTCAGCCCGCGCACTATTGTGGCGGCGGGGCTTCAGCCCCGCAAACTTCTGCTCGGGAGCAGGCGCCAGACAGCTCAGCAAGGCTGATGCCCGATGCGTCCGAACCTCGAAAACGCCCGACCGATGACCCGCCGCTGCACACCATCTCGCGCGATGACAGGCAGTCTGACCAAGAGCGGAACTCTGGCTCCATGGGTCCAGAACTCTGGCTGTCGGCCAGAAATCATTACAGAAGTGTAAGCGTTCTGACGCTTCAGGAGAAGAAATCCGTGCAGGTATAAGCTGACTTCTTGCGGGCCAGAGAACGAGCGGGGTAGCCAGGTTGGGTGGTTGCCGAACCCGATCAACCTGACGAACCTGACCAACCCGAACCAACCTGTGATCGGAAGTTCATGGGGTTTGCCAGGTTGATCGGGTTAGCCAGGTTGGCCGCACCGCCATAGGAGCCAAATCATTGTCCGATCGGTCATCCGCCGCCGTGTTCGATTCCGGCGATGCCTCTCTCTACGCCGTCACCAGCGCGCAGGCGGGACCCGCTGGCCATCTGCCGCTCGAACCCGCGGACCTCCTCACGCGCCCGAGCGGCGACGTGTTCGGCTGGACGCAGGACGTCGGCATGGGGTGGGCGCCGGCGGAACTGCGGCGGCCCGAAGCGCTCATCTTGAGCACCCAGGGCGGAGTGCGCGAGCCGGACGGCACGCCGCTCGCCCTCGGCTACCACACCGGGCACTGGGAAGTCGGGCTCCTCGTGCGCGCCGCCGCGCAGGAGCTGCGCCGCGCGCACTTCATGCCGTTTGCCGGGTTCGTCACGGACCCCTGCGACGGACGCACACAGGGCACCACCGGCATGATGGACAGCCTGCCCTACAGAAACGACGCGGCGCTGGTCCTCGGCCGGCTCATTCGGTCGCTTCCCACGCGACGCGCGGTCATCGGTGTTGCGACGTGCGACAAGGGACTGCCGGCGATGCTCATGGCGCTGGCCTCTTGTCACGATCTGCCGACGATCGTGATTCCAGGGGGCGTCACGCTGCCGCCCACGAACGGCGTGGACGCGGGCGCCGCGCAGACGATCGGCGCGCGCTACGCCTATGGGCAGATGACGCTCGAAGAAGCCGCCGACCTCGGGTGCCGCGCGTGTGCCTCGCCGGGAGGGGGCTGCCAGTTCCTCGGCACCGCTGCCACGTCGCAGGTTGTCGCGGAGGCGCTCGGCCTCACGGTGCCGCACGCCGCGCTGGCGCCTTCCGGCCAGCCGATTTGGACCGACATCGCCGTCCGCTCCGCGCGGGCCGCGGCACGCATGGTCTCGGCAGGCGTCACGACGCGAGCGATCCTGGGCGACGCCGCGATCCGCAACGCCATGGTCGTCCACGCCGCGTTCGGCGGCTCCACCAACCTGCTCCTCCACATCCCCGCCATCGCTCACGCCGCCGGCCGCCGGCGTCCCACGATCGATGACTGGATCGCGGTGAATCGGCAGGTGCCTCGGCTCGTGGACGTGCTGCCGAACGGACCGCATCCCACCGTACGCGTCTATCTCGCCGGCGGTGTGCCGGAAGTGATGCTGCATCTGCGGCGCGCCGGACTGCTCGACACATCCGTCCCCACGGCAAGCGGCGAGCGGCTCGATGTCGTGCTCGACTGGTGGGAAGGATCCGAGCGGCGGACGGCCCTGCGCCAGCGGCTGCGCGACGCCGACGGCGTGGATCCGGACGATGTGATTCTGTCGCCAGAGCGTGCGGCAGCGCGCGGCCTCACCAGCACGGTGAGCTACGTGCGCGGCAACCTGGCGCCCGAAGGCGCGATTGTGAAGAGCACGGCGATCGATGCGCGCGCGGTCGATCCCGATGGCGTGTATCGCCTGACAGGTCGTGCCCGCGTCTTCACGAGCGAACGTGCCGCTATTGCCGCGATCAAGAGCCGCGGCGACGACCGCGTTCAGTCCGGCGACGTGGTGGTCCTCATCGGACGCGGTCCGCTCGGCGCGGGCATGGAGGAGGTCTATCAGGTCACGTCGGCGCTGAAGTATCTCGAAGGCGGCACGCGCATCGCGCTGCTCACGGACGCCCGCTTCTCCGGCGTCTCGACGGGGGCGTGCATCGGCCACATCGGCCCCGAGGCGCTCGCCGGCGGACCGATTGGCAAGGTGCGCGAGGGCGATCGCCTGCGGGTCGTGATCGACCGCAATCGGCTCGAGGGCCACATCGATCTCGTCGAGCCAGGGCCCGACGGCGATGTGCCGGCCGATGCGGAGCTGGCGCGGCGGTCGTCGCGCGAGGATCTCGCGGCCGATCCGGACCTGCCGCCCGCCACGCGCCTGTGGGCGGCGCTGCAGAACGTGAGCGGGGGGACGTGGGGAGGGTGCGTGTATGACGTCGACGCGATTGTTGACGCGCTGGAGAGAGGCGCCAGTAGGCCGAAGCTTCAGCTTGGGCACGAGAAATCGACCGAGCTAAAGCTCGGTCCACGTAGTCACGACCATGTGGCTCAGACTTACCGCTCTCCTCCTCGCGCTGACAGTCGTCGGCGCGGACGCGCCTGTGCGGCTGCTCGTCGTCACGGGCGGGCACGACTACCCGACGTCGTTCTACACCGTCTTCGAGCAGGACGGCCTGACGTGGGATCACGCCGTGTCGAACGAAGAGGCGTTCCGTCGCGAGCTCGGGGGCCGCTACGACGCGCTGGTGCTGTACGACATGTCGGCAACACTCTCGCCCGAGGGGCAGCGACATTTTCGCGACTTCGTCGATCGTGGCGGTGGCGTCGTCGTGCTTGCATCACGCGATAGTCAGTTACCAGGATTCCGACTGGTACCGCGATCTCGTGGGCGGCCGCTATCTGCAGCAGCCATCAGGCAACGCGCCCGCGTCGACGTTCCTGCACGATCAGGATCTGAACATTCGAGTCGTCACACGCCATCCGATCGTGGAAGGCCTCTCGCTCGCGCGCCTTCATGACGAGACGTACAAGGGCATGTGGATCGCGCCGACGAACACGGTGTGCTGTCGACCGATCATCCAACGAGCGACGGTCCGCTCGCCTGGGTCAGCGCCAACAAGCCCGCTCGCGTCGTCTACATCCAGCTTGGACACGGCTCCGAAGCGCACCGCGATCCGGGCTACCGCGCGCTCGTTCGAAATGCCGTGCGGTGGGTCGCCAAACGGGCGAGTGACAGATAACCCTGGTGGGTCAGGTTGGGCGGGTTTGTCAGGTTGGGCGGGTTGAAACCGAAGAATCGAGAACACGAGAAATCGAGAACACGAGGAGAGAACTCCACAATCGAGATCTCGAGACGGCGGTCTCCCGCCGACCCAACCAACGCTGCCAACCCGGTCAACCCGACCAACCCGACCAACCCGACCAACCCGATCAACCCGATCAACCCGATCAACCCGATTCAGTGTCTCTCACTGTACGTTTCGTCCGTTTTCACCGCGAACTTCCTGTAGTCGAACCACTCCGTCACTGAATCCAGCGCGAACCGCCGGAAGATCACCGCGCGGCCGGTGCCCTTGATGTGCACGCGGGCGGGCAGCCAGACTTCGTCGTTCACTTTGCGCCGTTCGAATGTCGTGATCGCGCCCTTGTGGAGTCGGCCCAGCACGCCCCAGCCGAACGTGACGTCCTCGATCGCCTCGGCCTCGATCTTGACGACCTGATACTCCGACTCGTGGACCCATGCCCGCACGCGAAACTTCTTCAGCAGCCGCGCGTCGTCAATTTTCGGCGAGTAGGCCCGGTGCGGCTCGAGCATCGCGACGACGGTCGGATACGGGCCGACCATGTCTCGCCCGACGAGCGTGATCTCGTAGAGCGCGAAGATTTCGTCAATCAACTGGCGCTCCTCGGCGCGCTGCTTGGCCCGCTCGCGCGCTCTCTTGGCGCGATCGGCTGCGGATTCATTCGCCTCCTCCATCACGTCTCGCCGGTGCTTCTCGTCGTTTTTCGCCAGGAGCGCCGGATCGAGCGGCTCGCCATCCACCTTCACGAGCCGCTTGTACGTGTTGCCGGGCACGACCGACGGATAGACCTCGTACTCCTTGACGGCTCCCTTCTTCACCTTCCCGAGCTTCGTTACCTCGATTTCTTCGCGACGCTCGAGAAACGTGTACTGCGCCTGCAGCTCGCGGTCGGTCCGGACCCGCGCCTTCACCTCGGCGATGAACGTCGCGGTGTCTGGAAGCGGACGATTGTCCGACAGCGCAGGGGTGAGAAGCTGTGGCGGCGGGCCTTCCGCCGCCGCTGAAGCTTCGGAGGACTCGCCGTAGCCTTGGCGAAGGCGGTCAGGCCCGCGGGGCTCAACGCCGATAAGCGTGGTCAGCAGACCCACCGCGAGAGAGATGATGAGCTCGCGGTATGGCCGTGAGTGGCGCTGCACTACAATTGACTCCAGGATCCCATATGCGGTTAGACGATGCCCGATTGTGCCTGGATTGCGAAGAAATCCATGAGGATCAGGAATGCCCGCACTGCGGATCCGAGGCATTTGCCTTCCTGACCCGCTGGGTCAAGCCGGCCGCGACGGCCGATGGCTCGCGGCATCGTGACGCCTCCACGACCCCGCGATCCCATTCGACGCGTCCGGCACCCACGACGGAACAACTCGACGCCTGGCGGCAGATCGTCGAGGGCAAGCCGCCGGCCAGACGCGGGACGGCCGTCACGCGGAGCCTGCTCGGACTCGCCGCCATGGGACTGGCCGGGCTGGGCCTTTCAACGGGTTGGCCGAAACGCCCGGAAGGCCGGTGACGACAACGCCGATGCGAAAGGCGCCCGGACCGATGACGCATCGTGATCCCGACGTGTCTTTCTCGTCGCAACTTATAGTAGAATAAAGGGATGGCCAAGTCGAAAGTTGCCATTCTGCGCACGTCGCCCGGAACCGTGTTGCGCGATTATCACGAGGTGATGAACCTGGCCGGGTATCAGGACGTCATCGCCAAGGACGCCGACACCGGCGCTCAAGGTCAACATCTCATGGCACTTCTTCTTCCCCGGCAGCTCGACGACCCCGTGGCAGCTGGACGGCGTCATCCGCGCGATGAAGCAGGACGGCTACAGCCCGGATTTGCTCCACGCCTGCCATAACCGCACCGTCGTCATCGACGCGCATCTCGGCGAACGCGAAAACAAGCAGCTCAACGTCGTCCAGGCGCACGGCCTGCGGAACGTGCACCTCTACGAAGGCGAGGAATGGATCTCGGTTCGTGACGCCGTCGGCGATCTCACGAAGAAGTTCCTCTGCCTGAACGAGGTCTATCCGAAGAGCTTCATGATTCCGCGCCGGTTCATCGGCGAGAACATCGTCCACCTGCCGACGGTGAAGACTCACGTCTTCACGACGACCACGGGCGCGATGAAGAACGCGTTCGGCGGCCTGCTGAACGAGCATCGGCATTGGACGCACCCGGTCATTCACGAGACGCTCGTCGACCTGCTGATGATTCAGAAGAAGATTCATCGCGGCGTGTTCGCTGTGATGGACGGCACGTTTGCCGGCGACGGCCCGGGACCGCGCTGCATGGTGCCGCACGTGAAGAACGTGATTCTCGCGAGCGCGGATCAAGTGGCGATCGACGCGGTCGCCGCGAAGTTGATGGGCATCGATCCGATGTCGATCAAGTTCATCCGGCTTGCGCACGATCTGGGCCTCGGCTGCGGCGATCCGCGCGAGATCGAGATCGTGGGCGATCAATCGGCCGGCGCCGAGAACTGGCACTTCGACGGTCCGTTCAGGAAGATGACCTTCGCCTCGCGCATGCAGCACAAGATCTACTGGGGGCCGCTGAAGGCGCCCATCGAGTGGTCGCTGAAGACCGTGCTCGCGCCCTGGGCCTACATGGCGAGCGTCGTGTACCACGACAGCTTGTGGTACCCGCTGAAGGCCAAGCGCGCGATGCGCAAGGTGCTCCAGTCCGACTGGGGTCGGCTCTTCCGCAACTGGGAGCACGTGACGCCGGATGCCAACGGCTTCCCGGACGTCGGCGCCGAAGGCGCCGAACTCAAGCGCGTCGGATTGTCAGCGTTCGCGACCTCGCTGGGCATTCTCGGGACGTGCATGAAAGAGGCGCCCGAGTTCAGCAACCGCAAGCGGAAGGTTGTGTCGCATTGAGGCGCGGGGCTGAAGCCCCGCCGCCACATGTAGCCCGGACCTTCAGGTCGGTGTCCTGCAGCACCGCAGCACTGCAGCACCGCAGCACTGCAGCACCGCTACACCGTCTTCATGTCCGCGCTGTGTTCCAGGGCGCGGACGACGGCGGCGTAATCATTAGGCAGCTCGATCGGGTGGTTGGCGTGATGCGAGGTGATGCCGGCGAGGCGTTCCTCGTGATACCCGATCTTGAAGTCGGTGAACTTCAGGCCGTTTGCCGTCGAGATGACGATGACGCGTTCGCTGCCGTCGATCTCGCCGCGCGCCACGAGCTTCTTCAGCACCGCGAGCGCGACACCTGTGTGCGGGCAATTGAACATGCCGGTTCGATCCGCTTCTGCGGCCGCATCCGCGAGCTCCTGCTCGGTGGCCTGCTCGACGATGCCGCGGTACTTCTGGAGCGTCCGGATCGCCTTGCGCACTGAGACGGGATTGCCTATCTGGATCGCGGAGGCCAGGGTGGGCTGCGCGGTGACGGGCACGAACTCCCAGTTCCGCTTGTAGGCCAGGTACAGCGGGTTCGCGGCCTCGGCCTGCGCGACGACAATGCGCGGGCGCTTGCGGATGACGCCGAGCGCGTCGAGCATGTCGAAGCCGGCACCGAGCGCGCTGACGTTCCCGAGATTTCCGCTCGGAATGATCACGACGTCGGGCACCTGCCAGTCGAACTGCTGCACGATCTCGATGGCGACGGTCTTCTGCCCTTCGAGCCGCAGGCTGTTCATCGAGTTGGCGAGATACACGCGCTGGTCGGACGCGAGACGCTTCACGATCATCATGCACCCGTCGAAATCGGTCTCGAGCGACAGGACCGTGGCACCGTTGGCGAGCGGCTGCACGAGCTGCGCGGTCGTGACCTTCCCCTTCGGCAGGATGACGATGGCCGGGATGCCCGCGGCGGCGGCATAGGCGGCCAGCGACGCAGACGTGTCGCCGGTCGACGCGCACGCGACGGCCTGGACGGGACTGCCGTCGGCCATCATCTGCTTGACCATCGAGACGAGCACGGTCATCCCGAGGTCCTTGAAGGACCCGGTGTGCGAGTTGCCGCACTGCTTCACCCAGAGATCGGCGACGCCGAGCGATCGTCCGAAGCGGTCCGCCCAGAAGAGATTTGTTCCGCCCTCGTCCATCGAGACGATGTGCTCGTCGCGAACCTCGGGGCAGACCCATTCCTTCTTGCCCCAGACCGACGACCCATAGGGCCACATGGTCCGCTTGTAGCGCTCGTCGAAGAGCCGCATCCAGGCCGGCGCGCTTCGGTCGGCGAGCGCCACCATGTCGTGCGCGACCTCGAGCAGATCGCCGCACGTCGGGCAGTTGTAGATGGGCTGCGCGAGTGCATGCTCGCCATGGCAGCCGGCGATGCACCGGAAAACCGCGCGGTAGGGCACGAGTCAATTATAGAGGCTGCGTGAGAGGTTAGCCGGGTTGATGGTTAGCCGGGTTAGCCGGGTGCTGGCATGCGCGGGTTACCCGGTGCGGAACCTGAGTAACCCGACCAACCCGTCTAACTGCGGCTTATTTGTTCGAGAACGCGTAGACCAGCGAGGCGGTCAGTGTCGGCTGAGTTTTCGTGAAATCGCCGTCCTCCTTCGTGAAATACTCCTCGTCGGAGAAGTCGGTGCGGAATTCGATCCGCGCCAGGAGTCCGGCCGGCGCCTTGTACTCGCCGGTCACGGTCACTTCCTGCACGGTCTGATCGGTGCCGGTCGCGAATCCATCGCTGTCGGTGAAGAGCTCATAGCGCGGGGAGAATGCCCACGTTGGGGTGGCCTGATACTTCAGCGCCACCGCGACGCCGCTCCAGTCCACGCCGTCGCCTGCCAGCTTGTCGTGGCCGTAGTCGAAGTTGCCGAGCACACTCAGCTTGTCGCTGGCCGCGTAGGTGGCGACAAGATCGAACAGGTTCCTCGTGCCTCCGCCGCTCTCTTCGGCCTGCTCCTTGCCGACAATGTAGTTGCCGATGACCGTCAGCTTCGCTGTCGGCTTGACGGTGATCGATCCGATGAACGTCTTGTCGTCGTTGTTGTCCTTGACGCTGTTCCAGCCGTTCACCACGTAGCCGGTCAACGACACCTTGTCGTTGACGGCGTACCCGAACCGCGCGCCCATGTGGTAATACGGAATGGCCAGCGCGAACAGCAGGCCGCGCGAGTAGTTGTAGTTGTCCTTGCTCTCGATGACCTCGGCGCCGGCCGGCGTGACGAACTTGCCGAAGTCGACGGTCAGCCCGCTGCCGGCGGGGACGAGATACGACACATACGCTTGCTGGACGTGCTTCAGGTACGTGGGACCACCGGGCTCGAACAGGTTGACCAGGTCCGCGGTGTCACCGGCGCCGAAGTCGACACGGAAGCCGGCGCGGCTGTCGGCGGCAACGGGCTTCGCGATCGCGAGCTCCACATAGCTGAGGCTGAAGCTATTGTGATTGACGTCGAAGTTGCGCAGCTGCGGCGCGACTTCGTTGAAGGCCCAGCCGTAGTACCCGTCGACGAGGCCATACACTTCGATGCTTTCGAGGAAACTCTTCGACGGCGGCGCGGCATCCTGCGCCTTGCTTGCGTCCGCATCACCGGCAGTCACCGATGCTGTTAACGAAACCGGGGCCGGCGCAGGCGCGGCCTGACCGTCGGCCGCCTTCACGCCTGAATTGCCTGGGCCATCGGCGGCCAATGCCGGCGTCGCCCCCGCAACGAACATCAGCGCCACTACGCTTCGCATCCACCGCTCCAGGCCCTTCGGGCCCGTTCCTGAACGCATCGTTTCACTCCTCCACGTAAGCGTGTGGCCTGAAGCCACACGAACATTCACTGAAATCGTCATCACGACCGCAGCCGGGCGCAGCACGCCGCGTACCAACGCGGTGTTTGACGCGAAGGTGGACTGACCGCGCATGAAACGGGCGCATTTTCAGCAGACACAGGCGTTACCGCGTCGTCACGCCTGTCACAAGGATGTAGGAAGTGCCCAGGACGAGCTACAAAGTTGTGGGACTTTCTGCGTACAAACAGATGGGGTCGGATCTTGAATCGTGAAAAATTCAAGATTCAAGATCTGACCCCGGCGCCCTGAGTCATAACCTCGTGTGGGAATTTCGTGTGAGGCAGTTCCAGTGACGAGTGACGTGACGGTGGGGTCAGAATCTTGAATTGCGAAAAATTCAAGATTCAAGATCTGACCGCAGAGCGACCCAGAGCGACGATCAGCTCGCCCATGGAATCTCGAGCTGCTCGGGTTCGTTGGGTCAATCAGGTCGATCGGGTCCGGCAACGCAGGTCAACCCGATCAACCTGGGTAACCCCAGTAACCCGACGCTCACCCGCGGAAACGGGCGGTGTCGATGTCGTACTTGCGGACCTTGTAGTTCAGGATGCGCTCGGTCGTCGAGAGCAGCTTCGCCGCGCGCGCGCAGTTGCCACGCGTCGACTTCAGCGCGTCGAGCACCAGATCCTTCTCGAACGCCTGCACCGCCTCGGTGAGGGCCACGCGCGACACGGTATCGGAGGCTTCGGCCGTCTGAAGCGTCGGCGGCAGATGGTGCGCGTGGACGACGGCGCCGTCGCACACCAGAACGGCGCGCTCGATCGTGTTCTCGAGCTCGCGCACGTTGCCGGGCCAGTGGTAGCTGGTCAGCATGTCGATCGCGGGCGTCGAGACGCGCTTGATCGACTTGCTGTGCTCGCCGGAATACTTCTCGAGGAAGTGATCCGCGAGCAGCATGATGTCGGGCTTTCGCTCGCGGAGCGGGGGCGCGAAGATCGTGAACACGTTCAGGCGATAGAAGAGGTCCTCGCGGAACGTGCCTTCGGCAATCAGCTTCTCGAGCGGCCGGTGCGTGGCGGTGACCATGCGGACGTTGACGCGAATGCTCTGCGTGCCGCCCAGACGCTCGAACTCGCGCTCCTGCAGCACCCGCAGCAGCTTGATCTGCGTCGCCAGGCTCAAGTCGCCGATCTCGTCGAGGAAGAGCGTGCCGCCGTCGGCCAGCTCGAATCGCCCCTTCTTCTGCCCCTGCGCGCCGGTGAACGCGCCGCGCTCATACCCGAAGAGCTCCGACTCGATCAGCGATTCGGGCAGCGCCGCGCAGCTCACCTTGATGAACGGCTTGCGCGCGCGAGCCGAGTTGTAGTGGATCGCGTGCGCGATCATCTCCTTGCCGGTGCCCGACTCGCCCCGCACGAGCACGGTGGTGTTGGTCCGCGCGACCTGCGCAACCTGATCGTAGACCTGCCGGATCGGCGCGCTCGTGCCAATCAGGTGCTGGAAGGCGTACCGGTCGCGTAATTCGTCTTTGAGGTGCGTGTTCTCTTCGACGAGGCGCCGCCGCTCAGCCTCGGCCATGCGGCTGACCTTGATCGCTTGCGCGAGCATCGCGCCAACCAGCTTGTAGAACTTCAGCGAACGGTCGTAATCGCGGTCACGCCGGAAGAGCAGGTCGACGCTGAGCGCTCCGACGGTCTTTCGATTGATGACCAGCGGGACACAGATGAACGTGAACTCCTGGCGATCCTGGCGGCGCGCGGCGCGGTTCAGGAGCAGGGGCTCGCGGCTGGTTTCAGGGACGACAATGGGCTTGGCGCTCTCGACCACGCGCCCCGTGATCCCCTCGCCAAGCCGATACCGGACACGCTGGCCCTCGACGCTCAACCCCAGTGACGTCTTGATGTAGAGCTCGCCCGTGTCCTCGTCGAGCAGCGTGATGACGCTTCGCACGACCCGGTGATGCCGCTCGAGAATCTCGAGCGCCTGCGGCAGCGCAATGTTGAGGTTGAGGGTGGCCGCGACCGCCTGGCTGATGTCGATCAGCGAGGAAAGGCGGCGGATCTCCTTCGTCGCACCGCGCGGATCGTTACTGTCGAGCGTCGCGGATCGGGTCGCTCGGCGCACGGTTCCCACAATTTCGTCGGTCGGCGGCATGGCTTACTACAGGATTGTAGTCGGCCCGCGTGGCGGTGCAAACCGTATACGTCCATCCGATTACCGTCATTAGCCAGAGGCATGGGAAGCGACGCACCTAGGCGCGAACCTCAGGCTTCTATAATCTCAGCCATGCCCGCCCCCATCACCACGCTTCCCTCGTACACGGTTTCGGCCACTGAGGGTCCTCTCGACGCCGCACGAACGCTGGCGCTCTGGCGGGCCCTGGTCTTTCCGCGGCTCGTCGAGGAAAAGATGCTGATCCTGCTTCGCCAGGGACGGCTGTCGAAGTGGTTCTCGGGAATCGGTCAGGAGGCCATTGCGGTGGGCGTCGCGGCCGGTCTTCAGCCCGACGACACGATCCTGCCGATGCACCGAAACCTAAGCGTCTTCACTGCCCGCGGGCTGGATCTGCTGCCGCTCTTTCGGCAGCTCCTCGGACGCGACGGCGGCTTCACGCAAGGACGCGACCGGACGTTCCATTTCGGGGATCTCGCCCACCACATCGTCGGCATGATCAGCCACCTCGGGGCGATGCTGCCGGTCGCCGACGGGCTCGGCCTCGCGTATCAGCTTCGAGGCGAGCCCCGCGTGGCGGCAAGCTTCACGGGAGAAGGCGCCACGAGCGAGGGCGACTTCCACGAGGCTCTCAACCTCGCCGCGGTCTGGAAGCTGCCGGTCCTCTTCATCGTCGAGAACAATCAGTGGGGACTGTCGACGCCGGTCAGCGAGCAGTATGCCTGCGCACGCCTGTCCGATCGGGCGGTCGGATACGGCATCGCGGGCGAGACCGTCGACGGCAACGACGTGTTGACGGTCGTGGACGCGGTGAGCCGGGCGGCGGCTCGCGCGCGGCGCGGCGACGGGCCAACGCTTCTGGAATTCGAGACGTTCCGCATGCGCGGCCACGAGGAGGCGTCCGGCACGGCGTACGTGCCGAAGCCGCTCTTCGAGGAGTGGCGCGGGAAGGATCCGATCGCGCGGCTCGAAGCGCAGCTCGTCACCGACGGCGTGCTGACCGCCGAGGAGCGTGACGAAACGCGCGCGGCGTTCAAGGCGCACATCGATCAGGTCGCCGACGAAGCGCTGGAATCCCCAGAGCCCGACTCGACCCCTGAACGCGAGCTGGGGGATGTGTTCGCATCTCCTGTGGCGGCGGCCCTTCAGGGCCGCGAAGATCGCGGGGCTAAAGCCCCGCCTCCACAGCTGAGGGGTGCAGAGAGACGTTACATCGATGCGATCTCGGACGCCCTCCGTGAGGCCATGCGACGCGACCCGAACGTCCTGCTCCTCGGCCAGGACATCGCCGAATACGGCGGCGCCTTCAAGGTCACGGCCGGCTTTGTCGAGGAGTTTGGCCGTGCGCGCGTGCGCAACACACCCATCATCGAGTCGGGGGTGCTCGGCGCAGCACTGGGGCTGGCGCTCGAAGGGTTCCGCCCGATGGTCGAGATGCAGTTCGGCGACTTCATCACGTGCGGCTTCAACCAGGTCGTGAACAACCTCGCCAAAACGCACTACCGGTGGGGATCCGCCGTCCCGGTCGTCATCCGCGTCCCGGTTGGCGGAGGCACCGGCGCGGGGCCCTATCACTCACAGAACCCGGAGGCCTGGTTCGCGCACGTCGCGGGGCTCAAGGTCGTGGCGCCGGCAACGCCGATCGACGCCAAAGGGCTCCTCCTCGCCGCATTCGAGGACCGAAACCCCGTGCTGTATCTCGAGCACAAGTTCCTTTATCGATCGGCCAAAGGACAGGTGCCCGAGGGGTATTTCACCGTGCCCATTGGTCCGGCCGACCGCGCACGCGAAGGGCGCGACCTCACGATCGTGACCTGGGGCGTCGGCGTCGCCTGGGCGCACGAGTCCGCGGCGCGGTTCGAAACCGAGGGCGTTTCGATCGAAGTGATCGACCTCAGAACGCTCGTGCCCTGGGATCGCGCGCTCGTCCTCGAATCCGTCCGAAAGACGAATCGCGCCATCGTGCTGCACGAGGCGCCGGCGACCGGCGGATTCGGCGGCGAGATTGCCGCGACGATCGGTCAGGACGCCTTCGCGTGGCTCGATGCGCCGGTGACGCGCGTCAGCGGATTGGATATGCCAGTGCCCTTCAGCAAGGCGCTCGAGGAGATCTACTCGCCGAAGGGACGATTGGCGGCGGCAATCAGGCAGGTAATGGCGTATTGAGCGCCCGGATGCACCCTCATTGGGCGCATTGCCATACGCCCCTATGATGTGGAGGGATCGAGATCGGTGAAGTTTACGGATCGATCGTCGTCGAAACCGTCTATCATGTTTTTGCATGAGTACAACGAGCAGTCGCCTCAGGCAGGCGATCACCGCGGGAGAGATCTGGAGCATTACCGACGCGAGCGAGCTGTACGAAGTAGCGCGATGGGGAAAAGGCTACTTCTCGATCAACGCCGCCGGTCACGTCCAGGTCCATCCCACGAAGGATCCCTCTCGAGCGATCGATCTCAAGCAGCTCGTTGACGATCTGCAGGCTCGAGGCATCACGCTCCCGCTCCTGATCCGCTTCAGCGACATCCTGAAACACCGGCTCGGCGACATCCACGAAGCGTTTCAGGCGGCCATCGCTCAGCACCAGTACAGCGGCCGCTACTGCTGCGTCTACCCGATCAAGGTGAACCAGCAGCGGCAGGTCGTCGAAGAGGTCCTGAACTTCGGGGCGCCGTTTCAGTTCGGGCTCGAGGCGGGCAGCAAGCCGGAGCTCCTGGCCGTGGTGGCGATGGCGTCGAACGACACGCCGATCATATGCAACGGCTTCAAGGACGCCGAATACATCGAGACGGTGATGCTCGCCCAGAAAATGGGGCGCAACATCATCCCCGTAGTCGAGAAGTACACCGAGCTCGACCTCATTCTCGAGTACTCGAAGAAAGTTGGCGTCCGGCCGCAGATCGGCATGCGCGTGAAGCTGGCGGCACGCGGCGGCGGGCGCTGGCAAAGCTCGGGCGGCTATCGGTCGAAGTTCGGCTTGACCGTCGGCGAGATCCTCGAGGGGCTCGAGGAGCTGAAGCGGCGCGACATGGGCGACTGCTTCAAGCTGCTCCATTTCCACCTGGGCAGCCAGATCCCGAACATCCGCGTCGTGAAGCACGCGCTGAACGAGGCTGCAAGGATCTACGCCGAGCTGCACAAGGCGGGCGCCGGCCTTCAGTATCCTGGACGTCGGCGGCGGGCTCGGCGTCGACTACGACGGCTCGCAGACCAACTTCGAGTCCAGCACCAACTACACGCTCGAGGAATACGCCAACGACGTCGTCTATCACATCCAGAGCGTGTGCGACGATGCCGGCGTGCCACATCCGACGATTGTGTCCGAGAGCGGGCGCGCGATTGTTGCGTATCACTCGGTGCTCGTATTCAACGTGCTGGGTGTCTCGGGCTTTGGCAACGGTGGCGCCGTTCGTCCAAACGGTGAGGAGGTCGAACAGCCGCTCATCGACCTCATGGACACATACAACAACCTCACGTCGAGGAACGCCCTCGAGAGCTATCACGACGCGCAACAGGCACTCGACATGGCGCTGAACCTGTTCAGCGGCGGTTACCTGCCGCTCCAGCAGCGGAGTCAGGCCGAGACGCTCTTCTGGGCCATTTGCGCGAAGCTGCAGCGCCTCGCGCAGCAGCTCGACGAGGTGCCCGAGGATCTGCAGAATCTCGACGAGCAGCTCTCGTCCACGTACTTCTGCAACTTCTCGCTGTTCCAGTCGATCCCGGATAGCTGGGCCATCAAGCAGCTCTTCCCCGTCGTGCCGATTCACCGGTTGAACGAACGCCCGAGCGAGCACGCCGTGCTCGGCGACATCACCTGTGATTCCGACGGCAAGATCGATCAGTTCATCGACCGCCGCGACGTGAAGCGGACCTTGCCGCTCCACCCGTTCAATGGCGACCCCTATCAGCTCGGCGTGTTCCTCGTCGGCGCCTACCAGGAGATCCTCGGCGACCTGCACAACCTGTTCGGCGACACGCACGCCGTGCACGTGCGGCTCGATGGGGAGGGCAACGTCGTGCTCGAAGCGCTCATCAAGGGCGACACCGTGCGCGAGGTGCTCGACTACGTCGAGTTCGACGCCGAGATGCTGCTCCACCGCATGCGGTCGGACGCGGAAACCGCCGTCCGCGAAGGGCGCCTCGACTTCGAGCAGTCGGGACGACTGCTCCGCTTCTACGAAGACGGCCTGCACGGATACACGTACCTCGAGGACGCCAGCAAACATCCGGGCTAACCCGCCAAACCTAGCGAACCCAACCAACCTGACCAACCCGTCTAATCCGGCCAACTGGCAGTTGATCGGGTTGATCGGGTTGATCAGGTTGATCAGGTTTGTCGGGTTGGTCGGGTTCGTTAGGTTCGAAGGGTTGTTCGGGTTACTGGAGTCTGAAGTCGACCGTCACCGTCATCACGACCTGCACAGCCTCGCCATTGAGCTTCGTGGGCGTGAACACCCACTGACGGACCGCATCAAGTGCCGCCTGGTCCAGTAGAGGCACCGATCGCAGCACTTTCAAGTGATCGACCCGGCCGTCGGGTCCGATGAGGGCTTCGATCAGCACCCTTCCCTGCACCCGTACGCTCTGCGCGATCGCCGGATAGACGGGCGCGACGTCTCTCACCTTGCGCGGCGGCTCGATTATTCCACCGACGTGAACCGGTGCAGGCGGCGTGGGAGGAGACGGGGGGGCTGGAGGGTCGGGCACTGGAGGCACGATGTCGAGGCCACCTTCCACGCCAGACTTGCTGCCGAAGACCGCCTCGCTGCCAGACGCAAAATCACGTTCCAGAAGGACCTCTTCAGGTGCAACGACGGGGGCCGCGTCCACGTGTGCGTTCGTGACCTGCCGCGTCGGTGCCGGCTCGCGGCGCAGCGCGACAGGCGGCGCGACGGGCAACACTTCGATATAGGGCGGCACAACCGCGGTTGCGGGAGGCGGCAGCTCCACTTCGGCCAGAAGCGGCACAATCAGGAACGCGCCGATCGCGACGGCGTGAACGAGAATCGAGACAGGAATCAACGAAACACGCCGCCGCGACGACGTCGCGGCGACAGGCGGGCGGAACAAGTCGGCTGGCATGCGTCCTCCTCTGACGGTCGGGAGAGAAACGATGTCAGCAGCGCTGCTTCAGTGGGATTGGACACCGCTGCCGGACGAATAGCTCCAACCCGATCAACCTGGCCAACCTGCGATCTCGCAGTTGGACGGGTTGATCGGGTTAGTCGGGGTTGGGAGGGTTAGTCAGGTGGCCTGAGCGCCTAACCCGTCGAACTGCGAGCGAGCCAGTTGGTCGGGGTGTGCCAGGTTGCCGGGTTCGGCAGGTTCGGGGGGTTAGTCAGGTTGCCTGAGCGCCCTGGCAGGTTCCACCGCAAGCGCTCTTCGCGACGCGAGGAGACCGCCGCTGAGACCTACGGCGACGAGCAGCGCAATCGATCCTGCCAGCGTCATCGGATCGTACGGCGAGATCGCGTGGAGCAATCCCCCGAGCCCGCGGCCCGCCGCCATCGCGGCGGCGAGGCCGCCAACGACGCCGACCATCGTGAGGCGGGCGGCCTGTCCGACGACGAGCCGCAACACGTCCGCGCGGCGCGCGCCCAGCGCCACGCGAACGCCGATCTCCCGCGTCCGCCGCTCGACCGACCATGCAAGCACGCTGAACGTGCCGACCGCCGCGACGATGAGCGCGACGAGTGCGAGGACGCCAAGCAGCACCGCCGTGAAGCGCGGACCGGCCGTCGCCTCCTCGACCGCACGCGCGAGTGTCGTCACACTGGCGAGCGGGAGATCGGGATCGGCGGCAAGTACGGTGGCGCGCATGGCGGGAACGATGGAGAGGGGATCGCAAGGCGTCGTCCGCGGGGCTAAAGCCCCGCCGCCACAACTGACTCTTACAACTAAATCCATTCTCGAGAAATTCCACTGACCGTATGGAACGTAGATATCCTCCCGCACCGCGGTCCACTCGCGATACCGCACATCGCCGACAACTCCAACGACGGTCTTCCATGGGGCGGTCTGACCCGGAGGACCAGGCTTCAGCCTCTTGCCGATAGCGCTTTGCCCTGGCCAGTGCCGCCGTGCCATCGACTGCGAGACGATGGCAATCGGACCCGCGTCCGGACCATCCGCTTCGCTGAAGCCGCGTCCCTCGGCGAGCGGAATGCCCACCGTCGCGAAGTAGCCGGGACTCACCGACTCGAAGTTGGCGTGCGGGTTCCTTGCCTGTGCGTCCGGCCCCTGCCCTTCGATGGTGAACGGGTAGTCCCACCCGATCGGATCGGCGAGCGGTCTGAGGAGGACCAGCCCGGCCTGCTCGACGCCGGGCAGCGCGCGGATGCGCTCGAGAAGCGGGCGGTAGAGCGCCACGCGTGCGGCATAGTCGCCGTACCGGTCGCTCAACTGGATCTTGGCCGTCACCACGCCGCGCGCGTCGAAGCCGGGCGCAAGCTGCGCCAGCGTGCGGAAGGACTGCGCGGTGAGCGCTGCGGCCGTCACGAGACCGAGCGAAAGCGCCAGTTGGCCAGAGACGAGCAGCCCCCGCAACCTGCCGACATGCCGCCCCCCGGAAGCACGGCTGGTGGTGTCGCGGACGACGTTGCCGGCGTCCACGCGGCCCGCACGGAATGCCGGGACGGTGCCGAAGATCAGCGCCGCCGCGAGCGAGACGACCGTCGCAAAGAGCAGCGTGCGCCAGTCGAGCGTCAGGCGTTCGATCCCTGGCACGTCGCCGGGTATCAGTCCGCGGACCGCGGAGACGGCCCAAACCGCCACGAGCACGCCAAGCGCTCCGCCGGCCAGACCGAGCACGAGGCTTTCGCCGAACAGCATCCGCGCGATCCGGCCGCGATTGGCGCCGAGTGCGGCGCGCACGGCGAGTTCGCGCTCGCGATCGACGCCGCGCGCGAGCAACAGGTTCGCGACATTGGCGCACGCAATGAGCAGGAGGCAGAGCACGGCCGCCATCAGCAGGTGCATCGCAGGGCGGACCGGCCCATAGATCTGATCGATGAACGGCTCGAGACGCGCGCCGAGGATCTCGCCCCCAGGCCGCTCCTTCGCCATTGACGGCGCAGTGGCGTCCAGTTCTGCCTGCGCCTGGTCGTGCGGGACGCCAGCCTTCAGGCGGCCCACCAGCTTCAACACGCCGAGATCGGGCGCATCCTTCGCAAGCCCGGCGACGCTGAACCACGCGTCGACAGTGCGCGGCAATACGCCCGATGGCAGGATGCCCACGACCGTTGCCGGGGTTCCGGCGAGCGTAATCGAGCGTCCGACCAGCGAGGGGTCGCCACCGTACTGCCGCATCCAGAGGCCTTCACTGACGAGGACGCTCGTGCCCGAGACGTCGTTGTCTTCTCGCCGATCGAAATCACGGCCCCGGAGCGGCCGCACGCCCAGGACTTCGAGGAAGTTCGGCGAAATGAGGGCCGCTTCGACCTGAATCGGAGTGCCGCGTCCCGTGAGCGTCACGCGAAGATTCGCGGCGGTGACGGCCGCCACCCCGTCGAACGACGTGAGACGCCGCCGCCAGCCCTCGTGCTCGCGCGTCGACAGCTCGATGCGCGGCGCGCCCTTCTTCACGTCCGTTTCCCACATCACGACCAGCCGATCGACGTCACGGAACGGCAGCGGTCCGAGGAGCACCGCCTGCACGGCGGAATAGATGGCGGTGGCGGCGCCGATGCTGACGCCAAGCGTCACGATCGCCGCGAGCGCGAGCGTCGGACTGCCAGCCAGGCGGCGGATCGTGTGGCGGAGCGGTGCTAAACTCATGGTTAGGTCAGCGATTCAAAAGCAAACGGCCATCTCGGCGGCTGACGAGCTCGAACAAGTGCTGCAGCGTTTTTCTCCCGATCCGCGCCGCGACAAGGCCCTTTATCATCTCGACCGGCTCCGCTCCGCGGTAGCGGCCTCCCATCAGGAAGCGGTTCGCTTCGCCGCGTTCACGATCAACAAGACGATTCACGACGCCGGCGGCGACTGGGGCTCTGACGCGGGCGAGGCGATGACCGCCCTGCGCGAGGCGCTCCATACCGCGGGCCACGAGTTCTGAGCGTTCCAGCCTCTGACGCTGGCCGGCCTCTGACGCTGGGGGTTCGACGGGTTAATCAGGTTAGTTGGGTTCGCCAGGTTGGCGGCGTTGCCGAACCCGACAAACCTGATAAACCTGAGCAACCCGGCTAACCGCGTTCTTCATGGTTGCGCCTTCTTCAAGAGCGAAATCTGGCCGGCGTGATAGGCGTCGTGCTGTACGATCCCGTGCAGCGTCAGCGCCACGGTGACCTCGCCGGACGGATCGTCGTCCGAGCCCAGTCGACGCTCCAGGTCCGTATCCGACAGGGTCCGCACTTTGGCGATGAGCGCGGCGTGCGACTCCTGAAGAGCGTTGCGCGTGCGTTGCCAGCCCTCGGCGCCCGCATCGGGCACCGCGGGCCAGTCTCCCTGAGCAGGCGTACCTGGCCGTTTGCCTCCAAGTCGCGCCGTGACCTCGTCTCTCCATACGGCGATGTGGAGGGCGATCTCCCAAATCGAATGCGCGCCGGCCAGTGGACGCGATGCGGCACGCTGGTGATCGATGCCGCTCACCGCCTCCATCACGGATGGGCCGTGCCACGCGTCGCCGGACTGCAGGCGCCGAAGCATGTCGAGAAGCCGATCTCGTTCGGTCATGACGGCATTCTGTATCCGGTCGGTCCGGCCAGCAACATAGCCGACCGGCGGCAGACCGGGCTGTTCGAGATGACCGGACCTCTGCCACAGGGGGCGAGGCGAGCTGCAGGCGGGACGAGCCGCGGGTGCTTCTCAGCGAGAGGCCTCGGCGGTAGGATGTGCTGGTCGGGAGGCGCGATGTCGGAATCCCTGGCCGATCTGGTGACCGCGGTTTCAAACGGTGATACCGAGCGGGCGCGAGCGTTGCTCGATGCCGAACCATCGCTCGCGCGGACACAGCAGGGCGGCGCGAGTCCCCTTCACTACGCGGCGATTCACGGGCAGCGCGGCGCCGTCGATCTGCTGATCGATCGCGGGGCCAATCTCGAAAACCTCGACTCCGAGTACGGAGCGGCGCCGATCGGGTGGGCGAACGAGAAGGGCCACATGGATCTCGTGCGCCATCTGCGCGCGCGGGGAACCAAAGTGAGTCTCCACATGGCTGCGGCCTTCGGCTTCGACGACGACGTCGAGGCGCTGGCCACCGCGCACCCCGAACACGTCAACCTGCTCGTCGGATATGGGACACCGCTGCACCTTGCCTCGCTTTGGGGACACGCGGCGGCCGTCGAGCGCTTGCTGGCGCACGGCGCGGACCCGTCCAGCAGAAATCAGGACGGCGAGCTCGCCGTGACGATTGCGCATCGGCAGGCGGTATCGAATGCCTGTCAGACGCCGATAGTGACGCCGGAACGGCGGGAAGAGATCGTCGTGGGATGTGAGCGGTGCGCGGCGCTGCTCCGGCCGGTCACGGCAGAACCGCTCTAGAAGAAATCGAGAAACCGAGAACAGGAGAAAAACGAGAATACAGATCGTAGGCCGAGCTTTAGCTCGGGCGAGCACAGATGCCCAAGCTAAAGCTTGGGCCTACGGCGTACGGCCTACGGCGTACGGCCTACGGCGTACAGGCCTACGGCGTACGGCCCCGGCGTACAGCTACGGCCTACGGTCGCAAGGTGCTCACGGCGCTGCAGGCGCGGTCGCGCAGGGCGCTGGTGCCGCCGCACAACGCGTCCAGGCGTTTCATCGCGGTCGCAACTTCCCCGGACCGGGCTTCGGCCGTAGCCAGCAGCCAGTTGAGCTCATCGCGTCGAGCCGGAGCGATGCGGATTCGGGCCGTCTCGAGCGCAGCGCGTGCCCCGCGCGGGTCTCCCGCAAGTAGGCGGCTGGCGCCAAGGTAGAACCAGCCTTCCCCCGAATTCGGGGCCCGCCGCACGAACTCTGCAAGGCGAACCACTGCTCGCTGAAAGTCATCGCGCCGATACGGCTCCAGGGCGACCGTAAAATCCAACTCCTCGACCTGCTGTTCGCCTCGCATCACAATCGCCGCCGAGAGCGGCAACTCGATCGCCGGCTTCTCGATCTGCCAGACGCCGCGCGGCGCAGAAGGTGCAGGCGCGTTGGAGGCAGACGGCGCGTTCCTCGGGACCCCGCCACCGCGTGGAGGCGGACCGCGCAACCACGTGGCGAGCCCGAGACCGGCGATGAGCGCTGCCGCCAGTGGCAGCAACCAGTCGAACCTCGCCATCGTCGGCGTCCAGACGCCGACGCGTTCGTCCAGCGACGCCGGAGCCTCGACCTCGAGGAGCGCCAGATCTGCGACCAGGGCACGGCACGCCGGACATCGATCGACGTGCGCCTGCACGTGTCCGCGAACATCGGCCGGCATCGCGTCGCCGCCCAGCGCCGCAAGGTCTTCCGGCGCCGGGCAGCCCCGGTCCCGGGCGTCCGGCGAGATTCGGTGTTCCGCCGTATCGCTCATTTGCCCCCCGGGACGAGCTTCTTGCGCAAGAGCCCGCGGGCGTATTGCAAGTGCCCCTTCACCTGATTCTCCGTTAACCCGAGCCTCCGCGCGATGTCGGCGCGATCGAGATCGTACACATAACGCATGTGGAGGCAGGCGCGATGGATCGGCTTCAATCCTGCGATCCGCAGCCACCCATGGATCAAATGGTGCAGTTTCCGGCGCGGCCGGCTCCGTCGCTGGAGACGGTCCGATGTAGCGGTGCTCCACGGCCTTTCGGCGCCAGTAGTCGATGCTCCGATTGCGAACGACGACGTACAGCCAGCCGGGCAATTCCTCGATGCGAATCCGATCGAAATGGCGGTGCAGTTGCAGGAACGCTTCAGCGGCCAGGTCCTCGGCGACGTCGTGGCGGCCGACGCATTTCAGGGCATAGCGAAACACGGCCGTCGCGTGCTGGCGGTAGACCGCTTCGAACGGCTCCATATGGCACTACGAGCCGCGGGGGCTCGCGGGAAGAAGACTCGCACTCAGCACTTTCCGACCGGGCTGGAATCATAGGCCAGGTTCGGGGTGAGCCAGCGTTCCGCCTCCTCGACTGCCACGCCTTTGCGACGGGCGTAGTCGGCGACCTGGTCCGGGCCGATGCGACCCACCGTGAAGTAGCGGGCCTCGGGGCTCGAGAAATACAGCCCGCTGACGCTGGCCGGCGGTGTCATGGCGAAGTGCTCTGTCAGCTCGATCCCCACGGCGGGTGCCTCCAGCAGTGAGAAGAGCTTCGTCTTCTCCGAGTGATCCGGGCAGGCGGGATAGCCGAAGGCCGGTCGGATGCCACGATACTTCTCGGAGGCGAGCTCGTCTTGCGTCAGGTGTTCATCTCTGCCGTAGCCCCACTCGCGGCGGGCTTGCGCGTGCAGATACTCGGCAAACGCCTCGGCAAAGCGATCAGCAAGCGCCTTGACCATGATGGCCTGGTAGTCGTCGTGATCGGCCTCGAAGCGCGCAACGAGTGCATCGGCGCCCAAGCCTGCCGTCACCGCAAACGCGCCGAGGTAGTCGCGGCGTCCGCTGTCGAGCGGCGCAACGAAATCCGCGAGCGATCGGTTCGGCCGCTTGTCGGCAATCGGCTCCTGCTGCCGAAGCATGTTGAAGCGCACGAGTGGGCTCGTCCGGCTTTCATCCTCGAAGAGGACGATGTCGTCGCCCTCGCTCGCCGCGGGCCAGAACCCATACACGCCGCGCGCGATGAGCAGCCGGTCGTCGACGATGCGCTTCAGCAGGACCTGCGCGCTGTCGTACAGGTCGCGCGCCGCGGCGCCGTACTCGGGATGATCGAAGATAGCCGGCACACGACCCTTCAGTTCCCACGCATGGAAGAAGAACGTCCAGTCGATGAACGGCACGAGATCGGCGAGCGGCACGTCCACTTCACGGCGGCCGATGAAATCAGGCGACGGAACGTCGGCGGATGACCAGTCGACGCGCAGGCGATTTGCTTTCGCGGCGTCATACGTCAGCAGCGGCTTCTGCTGCCGATTGGCGTACTGCGTCCGCAGCGTCTCCTGATCTTTCTGCGTCTCGGTGATGAACCGGTCACGCTGAGACGACGACAGCAGGGTCGACACGACGTCGACCGCGCGCGACGCGTCGAGGACGTGCACGACGCCGCCGCTGTATTCGGGTGCGATCTTCACCGCCGTGTGCTGCTTGCTGGTCGTCGCGCCGCCTATGAGAAGCGGGAGGCGCAGGTGCCGGCGCTCCATTTCCCTTGCGACCGACACCATCTCGTCCAGTGATGGCGTGATGAGGCCGCTCAAGCCCACGAGATCGACGTTCCGTTCGGCAGCTGTCCGCAGGATCGCGTCCTGGTGCACCATCACGCCGAGGTCGATCACCTCGTAATTGTTGCAGCCCAGCACCACGCCAACGATGTTCTTACCGATGTCGTGGACGTCGCCCTTGACCGTCGCGAGCAGCACCTTGCCCTGCGTGCGCGTGCCGCCGGCGGCTTTCTCCGCTTCCATGTAGGGCTCGAGATATGCCACGGCCTTCTTCATGACACGTGCGCTCTTCACGACCTGCGGCAGGAACATCTTGCCGGCGCCAAACAGATCGCCCACGGTCTTCATGCCGTCCATCAGCGGACCTTCGATGATTTCGAGCGGCCGGCTGTACTGCTGCCGCGCCTCTTCGGTGTCCTGGTCGATGAAATCGACGACGCCGTGCACCAGGGCGTACGAGAGTCGCTTCTGCACGGTCGCGTCGCGCCAGGTCAGATCCTGCTCGCGCCGGGTCCCGCTCCCCTTCACTTGTTCGGCGAATTCCACGAGCCGTTCCGTCGCGTCGGCCCTGCGGTTGAAGATGACGTCCTCGACACGCTCCAGGAGCGGAGGCGGGATGTCCTCGTAGACCACGAGCTGCCCGGCATTGACGATCCCCATGTCCATGCCGGCCTTGATCGCGTGATACAGGAAGGCCGAGTGAATCGCTTCCCGGACCACGTCGTTGCCACGAAACGAAAACGACAGGTTGCTGACGCCGCCGCTGATTTTCACTCCGGGACACGTCTCTTTGATGATGCGTGTCGCCTCGATGAAGTTCTTGGCGAACTCGTTGTGCTCGTCCATACCCGTGGCAATCGCCAGGATGTTCGGATCGAAGATGATGTCGGTCGGCTCGAAGCCGACCTGCTCGGTCAGCAGCGCATAGGCACGCTGACAGATCCCCACTTTCCTCGCGACAGTCTCGGCCTGCCCTTTCTCGTCGAACGCCATCACGACGACGCCCGCGCCGTAACGCTGCACGAGGCGCGCCTTTGCGAGAAAGTCTGCCTCGCCCTCCTTCATGCTGATCGAGTTGACGACGGCCTTGCCCTGAACGCACTTGAGGCCCGCCTCGATGACCGACCACTTCGAGCTGTCGACCATGAACGGAATCCGCGCGACTTCAGGCTCCGTTGCCAGGTAGTTCAGGAAGGTCGTCATCGCGCGCTCGGAATCGAGCATGCCCTCGTCCATGTTGACGTCGAGGATGTTGGCGCCGCCGCGCACCTGCTCGAGCGCCACGTCGACGGCCTTTCCGTAGTCGCCCGCACGGATCAGGCGCGCGAATTTCATCGAACCGGTCACGTTTGTCCGCTCGCCGATCATCTGGAAGTTGCTGTCGGGGCGGATCGTGAGCGGCTCGAGGCCGGCGAATTGCGTAAATTTCTTGTTGAGGGCATTGCCGCCGGGTATCGGACGCGTCGGGACGCCGTCCACCGCCGCCACAATCGCCGCAATGTGATCCGGCGTCGTCCCGCAGCAGCCGCCGACGATGTTGAGCCAGCCGCGCTGCGCGAATTCGCCAACCAGGCCGGCGGTTTCAGCCGGCTGCTCGTCGTAGGCGCCGAAGGCGTTGGGCAAGCCGGCGTTCGGATAACAACTGATGCGGGTATCCGCGACGCTCGACAGCTCCTCGATGTACGGGGCCATGTCGCGTGCGCCGAGGGCGCAGTTGATCCCGACGCTGAACGGCCGCGCATGCGCGATCGAGATCCAGAAGGCTTCGACCGTCTGTCCCGACAGCGTGCGGCCGCTGCGGTCGGTGACGGTCACCGAAATCATCACGGGCAGGCGGACGCCTTGCGCTTCGAAGACCTCTTCACACGCCACGAGCGCGGCCTTCGTGTTGAGCGTGTCGGTGATGGTTTCAAAGAGCAGCGCATCGGCGCCGCCGTCGATGAGGCCGCGGATCTGATCGCGATAGGCGTCGCGGACCTGGTCGAAGGTCACGGCGCGGGCTGCCGGATCGTTCACGTTCGGCGAAAGCGACAGCGTGCGGTTGGTGGGGCCGATGGAGCCGATGACAAAGCGCGGCTTGCCGGGCGTCTTCGCCGAGAATTCGTCGCACGCCTGTCGCGCGAGGCGGGCGCCGACGACGTTCAGCTCGTAGCAGAAGGGTTCGAGCGCGTAATCGGCTTGAGAGATCGCCTGGCTGCTGAAGGTGTTCGTCTCGATGAGATCGGCGCCGGCCTCGAGGTACTGGCGATGGATGTCGAGGATCACGTCGGGCCGCGTCAGCACGAGGACGTCGCTGTTGCCCTTGAGCTCGAGCGGATGATTCGCGAACCGGTCGCCGCGGAAGTCCGCCTCCGAGAGGCGGAACCGCTGGATCATCGTCCCCATCGCGCCGTCGAGCACCAGAATGCGTTTCGACGCCGCACCCGTCAGCGCGTCTTGACGATCAATAGCTGCCATCAACAGACTCCTGCGACACTTCTTTACGGTGCCAGGCACTGTTAAGAGGTTGTTAACGTCTTAACAGTGCCTGGCACCAAATTAGGGGGTTTCCCCAACGCGGCCGCTGGCAACCAGCACGGTGAACGGGTCACCCGTCAGCCGCGCGCCGACGTCGAGGTGGACGTCTTCCAGTCCCGCGCCCTTCAACAGCTTCTCGAGCTGCCCATCATCGAATCCCAGCCATCGATCGCCGAGCCGATCGCGGACCCACGTCTCGTCATGACGGCGCAGATCGAGCACCAGCACGCGACCACCGGACCGCGTGATGCGCACGCCCTCGGCCAGCGCCAGCGCCGGGTCGGTTGCGTGGTGCAGCGCCTGCGAGAGCAGCGTGACGTCGACGCTGTGGTCGGCGAGCGGCACGCGCTCCAACTCCCCTTGCTCCCACCTGATGTTCGAGACGCCGCGGCGACGCGCCAGCGCGCGGGCGCGATCGAGCACTTCGGCCGATCGATCCATGGCGATCACGCGACGGGCCCATCCCGCGGCTTCGACCGTCAGGTACCCTTCGCCGCAGCCAAGATCCGCGACGTCCCACGCCGGCAGCAGGTGCCCGAGCGCCCGAGCCCACGCCGCCCAGCTCCGTCCAGGCACGAGCTGCCGACCGTCACCGTGGATGGCGAAGCTCTCCTTGCGGAGCCGAAGCACTTCCTTCAGTCGCGCCTGATCGGCACGCGCCGCCGGCTCGCCTGCCGACGCGGCAAACTCGGCGTCGAGGAGCTGCCAGAGCGCCGTCGTTCCGTTTCGCGACTCGGGCGGCGGCACCTGGTAATAAGTGAAGCCGCCTTCCCGTCGCTCCTCCACCAGGCCGCTATCGCGCAGCAGGCCGAGATGCCGCGACACGCCAGACTGCGCGATCCCCAGGATTCCGGTCAGTTCGGTGACGTTCAGCCGCTCCGTCGCGAGAAGCCGGAGTAGACGGAGGCGCGCCTCGTCGCCCAGCAAGCGAAAGAGCGCCGACGCCTCTTTCATATACATAAATCTACATCTATGTATTCTATGTGTCAACGACTCAAAACACGGACCGCGTACTAAACCCGCCTGGCGACCCAGCGACCACGCGGGCTAAAGCCCCGCCATCACAACGATGTGGCCACATAACGCCTGTGGTGGCGGTCCTTCAGGGCCGCGTGCGATTGACGGGGATAAGCCTCGAATTTGCAACAGCCCACCTGGCCGCCCAAAAGCCGATCGATGCAGTCCAATGGATGTGAGCTGGAAGGTTGTGAGCCTCGTCGGGACTGTCGGAATGACGCTGTTCTGCCTGACCGCGCACGCCGCGGCGCAGGAGCGCCCTGCGCCACCGGCCAACGATCAGCTGCCTCAGTCAGAGCCTTCGTCCATGGACCGCGTCAAGGACGCGCTCGCCCGTGAACCGGCGCTCGTGATCCACCTGCCTACGTTCAGGAGCGGCACGACCGAGCGTCGGCCGGGCTACTTCGACCTTGCCGAGCCGGTCGCGCTCTCTAAGCAGCCGCCCGTCTGGAATGCGGGCTGGCACAACGAATTCCTGGCGATGGTGACCCCGCCGGAGTTCCGGACGTGGCAGGCGTTCACGAATTCCGATCTGCTGCAGGTGTCGGCGACGAGCATGGGCGCCGCCCTCTTCGGGAAAGGCCTGGCTGCGGTGAGCGATTGGCGCCAGACCGCGCGCGAGGCGCAGGCCCGAGAGGAAGTGGATCGGGCGCTCGCCGATTTTCTCGCCACTCAGAGCGGCGCCACGCCAGAAGTCGTGCGTCGTTAATCCGCAGCACTGCAGCACTGCAGCACTGCAGCCCTGCTTACGTCCTATCCCTATCCGCAATCCAGGTCTTGATCGCCCGCTTGATGTCTTTTTTCGACAGCCGCTCCCGCACGGCGCGATCCACCAGCGTCGCAAGCTCCGCGTCGTCGGCAAAGCGCAGCCCGACGAGCTGAGCCTTCGTCAGCTCCTGGATCTGCGGATGCTGCGACGCCGGCAGCACCTCGCGCAGCCGAAGGCGCATCTCCAACTGAATGATGCGGTCCTGTAAGCGCGTGGTGTAAACGCGGGAAGTGCTCACCAGCACGAAGACCGCAAGCGTCAGCACCACGGCGCCTGGCGGGCCGGTGTGCCATCCGAACCGCCAGTCTCCGATCAGCAGGATGAAAGCGATCAACGAAAGCCCGCCCGCCACGTACGTTCGAATCGGATGATGCGCGTGCGTCTCGTACGTTTGTTCTCGTAGGGCCATTCCAGCCATCCTCCGACGGCGCCGTCACTCTGGTGCATCGGATTGAAAGACGCGATTCTGCCGCTGTTCGATTCGTCGATGACGCCAGAACGGCACCAGTCGACGCCGGACGACACGACCCGGTACCCATAACCCGTATTCACGTTTCTCGACTTGCCACGCGACCGCGGTCTCGCCTCTCAGCGTCACACGCAGCCGGCAGCTGTCCGACAGCCCGAACTCGAAGCAGTCGCGGGCATCTTCTGCGCGGTGAAACGTCTGCGACCATCCGTCGAACGAGACGACGAACAGGCGGGGGCCGGTCACGCGCAGCGTGACGGTGAATCCGTCGGGGGAACCAGGGGGAACGGCGAGGCTGTTACTGGTCGCGTGAAATGTCACCCCCTCGAGCCCGCGCAGCCTCTGTGCGGCGCGAGTGATCACGGCAGACGCGGCGGAAGTGCCAAGTGGCAAGTGCAAAGTGCTAAGTGGAGTAGCAACTGGAAAGTGAGAAGTGGCAGACGCACCGATTCAATCCCCACGCCTCACGTTGAACCCGCCACTTTCCACTTGTCACTTCCCACTCCACTTAGCACTTAGCACTCCTCACTTCGCACTACTCGAGAAACAGCCTATATGCGTCGTTGCCGAATTCCGCCAGGTAGGGATACCCGAGGCCGTCGAGGAACGCCTTGAACGCGGTGACTTCTTCGTCTGGCACCTCGAAGGCAGCCAGCACGCGGCCGAAGTCGGCGCCGTGATTCCGATAGTGAAACAGGCTGATGTTCCACCGGCCGCCGAGCGTGTCGAGGAACTGCATCAGCGCGCCGGGCCGCTCCGGGAACTCGAAGCGGCATGGGCGCTCGTGCCGCGCGTCGCTGGCGCGTCCGCCGACCATGTGGCGGACGTGGAGCTTCGCCATCTCGTTGTCCGACAAGTCGACCGTCGCATAGCCTCCCTCGTTCAGCGCGCGCGCAAGTTCGCGCGCATCATCCCGAGACGAGGTGGAGACGCCCACGAAGATGTGCGCCGCGTCGCGGCTCCCGAGCCTGTAGTTGAACTCCGTCACAACCCGGCGGCCAAGCGTCGCGCAGAACTCGCGAAACGCACCGGGCCGCTCGGGAATCGTCACCGCAAAGAGCGCTTCGCGTGCCTCGCCAAGCTCGGCGCGCTCGGCGACAAAGCGGAGCCGATCGAAGTTCATGTTCGCGCCGCTCAGCACCGCCGCCAGTCGCCCGGGGCGATGCTCGGCCGCCCACGTCTTGAGGCCCGCCACCGCGAGCGCGCCGGCCGGTTCCATGATGCTGCGCGTATCGTCGAACACGTCCTTGATAGCCGCGCAGATCTCGTCGTTCGTCACGCGGACGACCTCGTCGACGGTCTGCTGCGCCAATGCGAAGGTCACGCGCCCCACCTCGCGCACGGCGACGCCATCGGCGAAGATCCCGACACGGTCCAGGGTCACGCGACGTCCGGCGCGGAGCGATTGGTACATGGCGTCGGCCTCGTACGGCTCGACGCCAATGATGCGGACCTCCGGCATCAGCGATTTGATGTAGCTGCCGATGCCCGTGATCAGGCCGCCGCCGCCCACGGCCACGAAGACGGCCGAGAGATCCCGCTGGCTCTGGCGGAGAATCTCGTCCCCGATAGTGCCCTGTCCAGCGATGACAAGCGGGTCGTCGAAGGGATGAATCAGCGTTGCGCCGGATTCTTCCTGCAGGGCGTCGCACCGATGACGGGCCTCTTCGTAGCTGTCGCCGTGCAGCACCACCGCCGCGCCGAGGCTGCGCACCGCCTCGATCTTGATCTCGGGGGTCGTCCGGGGCATCACGATGGTGGCGGCGATGCCGAGCCGGCGCGCGGAAAACGCCACGCCTTGCGCGTGATTTCCGGCACTCACGGCGATGATCCCGCGGGCACGCTCGGCCTGGCTCAGGTGGGCGATGCGATTGTGCGCCCCCCGCAGCTTGAAGCTGAACACCGGCTGCAGGTCCTCGCGTTTGAAGAGAACCGTCGTGCCCAGCCGGGCCGAGAGCCGCGGGGCGTGATCCAGCGGCGTTTCGCGGCAGACGTCATACACCCGGCTCGTGAGAATGAGCCGGAGCATCTCGTCGACGGTCGGGAACGCTGGCGTCGCAGGTAGGGGCGTCGACATTTCCTGAAATTCGTGAGCGTAGGTTAACAGATCGGTCGTGTTCGACGTCCTGCCCCCCGGCGCAGTGGCAGGAGTCGCCAGGCGTCACAGGTCCCTTGACGTGATGCCGACCGGGCCTGACCATAGCGGCAGCAAAAAGTGGTTTGACTATAGCGTTATCAAGGTGCCAGGCACTGTTAAGAGCCATTTGATGTCTTAACAGTGCCTGGCACCGTAAAATCCGAGCAAACCAAACCGGTGTCCAATCCGTCTAGTGTCACGACACAGCAAGCTGCCGATGTCGAGAGCGTCAGGACGATGACTCAATCGGATCGCGCCGATCGCTGGGGCCGTGTGCCCGGGCGCCTGGGATGGGTGCTCACTGCCGCGGGGCTGATCGTGGGCCTGCTGGTTGCCAGCTCGCTCTGGCGACGCTCGACCACGGAGGTCGCCGCTCAGACGAGCCATGGCTCGGAACGCAACGCAAAACCGCTGGCTCGTCGCGACTTCGTCCGACGGATTCGGCTCACCGGACTCACCGAAGCCACACGCTTCCACGTCGTCACTACTCCGCTTCTCGAGGGTTCGGGTCAGGGCAATCTGGTCATCATCAAGCTCGTGCCTGCCGGCGCACAGGTGAGAGCTGGCGACGTGCTCGTGGAGTTCGACCGCCAGACACAGGAAAAGGCGGCCCTCGACAAGCGCGCCGAATACGATGAGCTGGTCCAGCAGATCGCGCAGAAGCAGGCGGAACAGGGTGCCGCCCGCGTGAAAGACGACAGCGAGATTGCCCAGGCCGACAATTCCGTGAAGTCGCTGGAGCTCGAAGTCCTCAAGAACGAGATGCTGTCGCGCATCAAGGCTGAGATGAACGACCAGGACCTCGCCGAAGCGCGCGCAAAGCTGAAGGCCCTTCGCGAGGGCTACGCGTTGAAGCGTTCGGCCGCCGCCGCGGAGCTCCGCATTCTCGAAATACGCCGGGACCGCGCGAAGGCGGCCATGGAGCACGCGACCGAGAACGCCAAGTCCATGACCGTGATTTCACCGCTCGACGGTCTGGTCGTGCCGAAAATCACGTGGCGCGGCAACGGGCCCGCCGATATTCAGGAAGGCGACGAGATGTGGCCTGGCGCGCCTGTTCTCCAGGTCGTGAACCAGGCTTCGATGCTCGTCAGAGCGCGTGTGAACCAGGCCGACCTGCCGTCCATCCGGCCGGGGCAGCCGGTCACGGTCCGTCTCGATGCCTACCCCGATCTCCAGATGCCGGGCCGCATCGCGCAGATCGCGCCCATCGGCGTCCCCGGATCATTTTCCGCGAGGGTTCGAGCCTTCAGCGCGGTCGTGACGATCGAGGGCAGCAACCCGCGCCTTCTTCCCGATCTCACGGCCGCTATCGACGTCGAGGTGGAACGGGTGAAGAACGCCCTCGTCGTGCCGCGCGCTGCCGTGCAATTGGATGCCAGCGGCGCGCGAGTACGCGTCCGGGACGGCGGGGGCGCGAGCACACGCGTAGTGGCGCTCGGTCCTTCCGACGAAGTCGACGTCGTCGTCACATCGGGGCTCGAAGCCGGACAGGTGGTGGTGCAATGACTCGCGGTGTGGCAGTGACCGGAGGCGGGGCCTTGTTGCTGGTCGTCGCCGCGTTGTCGTTTGCCGGTCGCGGCGCGTCGGTCGAGGTACCGACGGCGCTCGTCGAGCGCGGCCAGTTCGTCGACGCGGTGCAGATTCGCGGCGAGGTGAAGGCCGGCCGCTCCGTGACGATCATGGCGCCCTCGGACGCCGGCGATCTGCGGATCGTCAAGCTCGTGCAGAGCGGCGCCGTCGTCAAGAAGGGCGACACGCTGATCGAGTTCGACGGCACCACCGTCGTGCGGACGGTGGAGGAAAAGCAGAGCGAGCTCAGAGGCTTCGAAGCGCAGATCGAGCAGTCGCGTTCCGAGTCGCGATCCAAGGAAGAAGAAAGCCTGACGGCCGAGACCAAAGCGAAGTACGACGTGGAGCGGGCCAAGCTCGACTACTCGGCGAAAGAGATTCTGTCGCGGGTCGAGGGCGAGCAGCGGCGATTGAAGGTGGGCGACGCGGAGCAGAAGCTGCTCGAGGCTTCCGCGAAGCTCACGAGCGACCAGGCGAGCGGCAAGGCGAAGGTGGCCGGCGTCAGCGGCAAACGAGTGAAGGCGAAGTTCGATCTCGACAAGGCGCACCGGCAACTGAACGCGCTCACCGTCACCGCGCCAAGCGCCGGAATCGTCAGCATCCTGAGGAACTGGCGATCGGGGAACTGGATGAACCCGCAGGATTTCAAGGAAGGCGATCGCGTGTGGGCGGGCGCCAGCATCGCGGAGCTCCCCGACGTCTCGTCGCTTTTCGGATCCGCTCGTGTCGACGAAGTCGAACGGGGACGCCTGCGCATCGGCCAGCCGGCAACCGTCCGCCTCGAGGCGCTTCCAGACAAGGAGCTGACCGGGCACATCGCCAGCATCAGCGCTCTGGCGAAAGCCGACTTCACCTCGTGGCCGCCGCCACGGAACTTCGACGTTCGGGTGGCGCTCGATGAACGTGACGACCGGCTCAGGCCCGGCATGACGGCCACGATTCGCGTGGCCGTCGACACGTTGAAAGACGTCATCATGGTGCCCCCCCAGGCCGTGTTTTCGACCAATGGCGAGGACTCGGTGTTCGTGATGGGCCACGGCTCGCCAGACCGTCGGCGAATCGTCGTGGACCGTCGAAACGCGGACCGGGTCGTGGTGCGAAGCGGGCTCTCCGCCGGCGATCGCGTCGCGCTGAAGGACCCGACGCTCGAGGGTGCACGGCAATGAAGATCTGGCGCCTCGCCACGGCCGTCCTCGTGATGGCGCTCGTCGGCGGGGCGGCGGTCTTTGGGCTCCCGGACCTCTCGCCAAAGCTCGACGAGATTCCCACGACCCGTCCGGTGCACGGCAACATCGATGTGCGCGTGCACGCGATTGGCGAGCTGGGCCCGCGCCGTTCGATGGTGCTGGCGGCGCCAACCGTCGGAGCGACTGCTCCAGATCATTCAGCTATCGTCCGGCGGGCGCCGTGGTGCGAGAAGGCGATGTCGTGATCGAGTTCGATCGCGCCGCGCAGCAGTACAACCTGCAGCAGGCCGAATCCGAGCTGGCTGAAGCCGACCAGGAGCTGGTCAAGCTGAAGGCCGATGCGAAAGTCCAGGCGTCGCAGGACCAATTGAATCTGCTCCACGCGCAACACGATCAGAGGCGCGCCGAGATCAAGGTGAGCGGCAACGAGTTCGTCGGCCGGATCGAGGCCGAAAAGAACAATCTCGAGCTCGAGGAAAAACGGAGGAATCTCACGCAGCTCGACGCCGACATCAAGACGCACGCCGAGAGCAACCGCGCCGCGCTTGCCGCGCTCGAAGAGAAGCGCGCGAAGTCGCGCATCGCCTCCGACTTCGCCCGCAAGAACATCGACAGCATGACCGTCCGCGCACCGCTCGGCGGGCTGGTCGTGATCAAGGAGAACCAGGACGCCTCGGGCGGGTTCGGCTTTCCGGGGATGAGCCTGCCGGACTACCGGATCGGTGACACCGTGCAGCCCGGTCGCAGCGTCGCGGAAATCGTCGACCTCACCGAGATGGAGATCAAGACGAAGGTCTCGGAGACCGAGCGATCGTCGGTGGCCTCGGGCGGCGCACGCAAAGGTGCAGATCGAAGCGCTGCCGGGCGCCGCGCTGAGCGGCTCGTCGAAAGGCATCGGCGGTCTGGCGCAGAAAATGTTCTGGGAGCCCGACACCTCACGGCAGTTCAACGCGGCGTTTTCGCTCGCACGTCCGTCGGCGGTGCTGCGGCCCGGCATGACGGCGCGCGTGATCGTCGAGGGCGAAACGCTGAAGAACGTCACGCACCTGCCTCGCCAGGTCCTGTTCGAGAAGGAAGGCAAATCGGTGGTGTACATCCGCGAAGGCCGCGGGTTCAAGGCCGTGCCGGTGAAGGTGGCGAGCATCACCGAAACGCGCGTCGTGCTGCGCGACTTCCCAGCCGACGCCGATGTGGCGCTCGTGAATCCCGACACGGCCGCCTCGGGCGGGGGACGCCCGCCTGGCGCGTCGAGCGCGTTGCCCGGGGCCGCACGATGAGGTCGGTCACGAGCCTCTTCACGGAGGGCACCGGACTTCAGATCTTCGCCGACTGCCGTCGCGGACTCGAAACGCTGATGGCCCACAAGCTGCGGTCGCTGCTGACCATGCTGGGCATGATCTTCGGCGTGGCGGCCGTCGTCTCGATGATGTCGATTGGCGCCGGCGCCCAGCAGCAGGTGCTGGCCTTCATCGAGCAGCTCGGCGTGCGCAACCTGATCGTCGAAGCCCGCGAAGCCGGCGATTTCATGGCGTTTCAGAAAGCGCGCAAGACGTCTCCCGGCCTTACCGAGCGCGACCTGCGGGTCATTCGCGCGAACGTGCCGGGCATCACCGCGTCGACGGCGCGCAAGAGGTATCGTGCCCCAGAAGCTCATCCCGAAGCCGCAGCGCGACGCGCCGCAGGTCTTCGGCGTCGAGCCGGCCTATCGCTACATCGCCGGGCTCTCGATCGTGTCGGGCCGGTGGTTCGACAACGGCGACATGTCGGGCGCGACTGCAGTCTGCGTCATCGGTGAAGGCGCGCGCACGAACCTGTTCGGCGCGAAGGATCCGATTGGCGAATACGTGAAGGTGAACGAGGTCTGGTTCCGCGTGATCGGGATGGTCGGGGCGCAGGTCAGCTCGCAAACCGACGTTGCCGGCATTCCCGCGCAGGATCGCAACAACCTGATCTACGTACCCGTCAGCTGCGGCAATCCTGCGGGTGGAAGACAGCTACAGCCGGTTCAAGGACGAGATCGACGGCATCTATCTGCAGATGGACGATGCGGGCGACATCGTTCGAACCGCGGACGTGGTGCGAGGGATCCTGAACGCGTCGCACCGCGAGACGGACGACTTCTCTCTCGTCGTACCGGCGGCGCTTCTCGCCGAGCAGCGGCGCACGCAGCGGATTTTCGGTTTCGTCATGGTGGCGCTCGCCTCGATCTCGCTACTCGTCGGCGGCATCGGCATCATGAACATCATGCTGGCGAGCGTCCTCGAGCGCACTCGCGAGATTGGCGTCCGCCGGGCCGTCGGCGCCAGGCAGACCGACATCGTCCGGCAGTTCCTGATCGAGACGGTGATGATCGCGTTCGTCGGTGGCGCCATCGGACTGCTCGTGGGCGTCGGGATGTCGCGAATGATTGCGGTGCTGGCGGGATGGTCGACGATCGTCACGGCGACGTCGATCCTTTTGTCGTTCGTGGTGTCGGTCAGCATCGGGCTCACGTTCGGCGTCTACCCTGCTATTCGCGCGTCACGGCTGGATCCGGTCAAGGCGCTGCATTACGAATAGCGCGCCGAACTCACGTGACTGGTTATTCGGGTTGGCCGGGTTGGCGGCGTTGGCGAACCCGATCAACCTGACGAACGCGCCAAACCCGAACAACTGGAGATGCACGTAACCGGGTTCGGGTTGGCCGGGTTCGGAGAGCTATACTCCCTCCATGCGAGCCATTCTGGTGGAGCAGTTCGGCGCGCCGGATGTTCTGCGCCTCACTGATGTCCCTGATCCGACCCCGGCGCCAGAGCAGGTCGTCGTTCGCCTGCATGCCGCCGGCGTGAACCCGTACGAGGCGTACATCAGGGTCGGCAAGTACGCCCGGCTGCCGGAACTGCCCTACACGCCGGGCTCCGACGGCGCTGGAATTGTGGAGACGCTCGGCGAGGGCGTCTCAACGGTGACGCCGGGGACGCGCGTCTATATCTCGGCACCCGGTGCACGGTTTGGAACGTATGCAGAGCGCATCGCCTGTGACGCGTCATGGGTACATCCCCTCCCCGAGGCAGTGTCGTTCGCGCAGGGTGCCGCGATCGGCGTGCCGGCAGCGACGGCATATCGTTCGCTCGTGATTCGCGGGGCGGCGCGTCCCGGTGAAACGGTCCTCGTGCACGGCGCAAGCGGCGGCGTCGGCCTCGCGTCGGTCCAGTTAGCCCGCGGCCTTGGCCTTCGCGTCATCGGCACGGCCGGCAGCGAGGCGGGACTCGACGCAGTACGAAAAGCCGGCGCGGACCACGTGCTGAGCCACCGCGACGAGGGACATGCTTCCAGAGTCTCTACGCTGACCGGCGGAAGGGGCGTCGACCTCGTGCTCGAGATGCTGGCCAACGTGAACCTCGACGCCGATCTTGGCCTCCTCGCCCCGAAGGGACGCGTTGTTATCATTGGCAACCGTGGTCGTGTCGAGATCGATCCTCGTCAAGCAATGACCAGGGAAGCCGCCATCCTTGGCACCACGCTCTGGTCCGCCACCCCGGAGGAATATCGTGAGACGCATGCGGCGCTCGGCGCGGCACTCGCGACTGGCGTTCTGAAACCCACTGTCGGCCGCGAGCTGCGTTTGGACGAGGCTCCCGAGGCGCATCGCGCGATCCTCGAAGACTCGGCGGTCGGCAAGATCGTTTTGACGATGTGACACTCGAAGGAGACCGAATGCCGACACGACGTGAATTTCTGACGACCGCAGCCGCGGGCGTCGCCGCCACCATCGCCAGCCGGCCATCACTGTGGGCGCGCGCCCGTGCCGGCGCCAAGTTCAAGGTGGGGGTGACCGACTGGAACCTCGACCTCGAAGGCGATCCGAAGGCCGTGGCGCTTGCCAAGGAGCTCGGCTTCGACGGGCTGCAATTCAGCTTGAGCAACAAAAACGGCAAGGACTGGGTGGGCGACGATGTGCTCGATGCGTTCGTCGCCGAGTCGAAGCGGCTGCAGCTTCCGTTGGCGTCGGTCTGCCTCAACATCCTTCACCGCAACTACCTGAAGTCCGATCCACTCGGTCCGCGCCGTGTGGCCGACGCAATCGGCATGGCGCATCGCGTGGGCGTGCAGGTCATCCTGCTGCCGTTTTTCGGCCCCGGGGCGCTCAAGACGACCGCGGAAATGGACTTTGTCGGAGACGCGCTCAAGGAACTCGCCCCGGACGCGCAGAAGGCGGGGGTCATTCTCGGGCTTGAAGACACCATCTCGGCGAAGGACAACGTGCGCATCATGGAGCGGTCACAATCGCCGGCCGTGCTCACTTACTACGACGTCGGCAATTCGACCGCCGGCGGGTTCGATGTCGTGCAGGAGATCCGCTGGCTGGGCAAGGATCGGATCTGCGAGATGCACTTGAAGGACAACCCGCATTATCTGGGCGAGGGAAAGATAAACTTCCCCGCCGTTGTCGAGGCGATGACCAGCATCGGTTTCGATCGCTGGGCCGAGCTCGAGACCGACGCGCCGAAAGAGCTCAAGGGTGATATGCGGCGAAATCTCGCGTTCATCAGGAACCTCGCCGCGAAATCCTGACAGGCTCCGGGCTTCGGGCTCCAGGCTCCCGGAGTCCAGAGGACCCCGGGCTCTGGAGCCTGTAGCCTAGGTCGGAGGCGCGTCCCACACCGGCGGCGGGGTGATTTCTGCGGCGGGCGTCGGGCCCGGGTCGGGGCGGCCGCTGCCGCCGAAGCGGCTGATGGCGCGCACGCTGATGTCGTGGTCGCAGAGAATCTGGCACGACAGGCGCACACCCGTCAGACCTTTTTCGGCGAGCTTCGTGCGCTCGGCGGCTGTCATTTGCGTGGGCTCGCCCTCGATGAATACAACACGACACGTCGTGCAGCGGGCGTTCCCGCCGCAGGCATGCAGGATGTCGACGCCGGCGTCCTGCTCGATGGCGAGCACCAGCCGCTTTCCGGAGACGACGTCAACCGGATCAAAACCTTCAACTGTCAGCCGTGCCACGTGACCTCCAACCCGATGAACCCTGCGGGGCGCATTGCCATGCGCCCTACTCTCCAACCCGTCCGACCCGGACGAACTTCTCTGAACGTCCTTCCAATCGCGCGGCCAGTTCTTTCAGGAAGAACTGACAATCGGTGACCAGCCCGAACGCTTGCCGCGTTCCGCGGTCCATCAGCTTGGTCACCGCATCGGTGTTGTTGTCGACGCAGATGATGCGAACCGAGGCGGGCAGCAGGTTGCCCGTCGCGACCGAGTGGAGCGTCGTCGCCACCATGATGGCGAGCCCGACCCCCGCGATGCCGGCGCGCATCTCGTCCTGGGCATTGACGCTGTCGGTGATCACATCCGGCAACGGCCCGTCGTCGCGGATGCTGCCGGCCAGCACGTAGTCGACGCCATGCACGACGCAGGCATGCATGACGCCCGAAGACAGAATGCCGCGATCCACGGCCGCGCGAATCCCGCCAGCGCCGCGGATGGCGTTGATGGCGCGCAGATGGTGATTGTGGCCGGTCGCCGTCGGCACGCCAGTCGAGAGCCTGACGCCGAGAGATGTGCCGAGAATCGCCGACTCGATGTCGTGGGTCGCCAGGGCGTTACCCGCAAACAGCACGTCGATCCAGCCGCCGGCGATGAGCGCTTCGAGATAACGGCCCGCGCCGGTATGGATGATGGCCGGGCCGCCGACGAACAGTATCCGGCTGCCCCGCCGGCGCGTGTCGATCATTCCTTCGGCCACGGCGGCCACCGTGAGCTCCTTCGGCCGCTCGGCCGACACCTCGCTCGACATGAAACCGAAGACCGAAACCGGATCCTTGCGAGGCGCGGGCACGACCTTGACGGCCGCTTCGTGGATCAGCACACGATCGCCCCGCCTGACGCGGTGCAGCGGGAGGGTGACCGCGTGCGGGCCGTCGGCCTCGTCACGCAGCACGACGCCGCAGTCCATCTCGATGTGGTCGATGGGCAGCCACCGGCCGCCGTGGCGCACATAGCTTTCGAGGTTGGTCGTCGAGTAGAAGTCGTCCGGGAAGACGCCGTCGGAAGGCGCCAGGGCCCACTCTGCGTCGTGCGCGTTGGGCGCGGCCCCATGCTGGCCGACCTCCTGCAGGATGCGATGCAGGTCTTCGTTCGACTCCGACCGAACGACGATCTCGGCGTGGCTCGCCGCGTCGCGGGTCGTGCCGATCTGAAACGTGGTGATCTCGTAATCGCCGCCGTGCAGCAGGATGAGGTCGAGGACCTTCGACAAGGTGCCCGAATCGATGATGTGGCCATCGAGGTGCACCGTTTCGGAGAACATGCCCCGAGATCTTATAGCAATCGCGGCGAGCAGCTTTTCCAGGGGCCGGTTCCTCGTGAGGTTGGTCGAATCAAGAACAAAGGCTAGCCACAGATTACTCAGATTTCACCGATTCCTCGGGGTTCAGCGGTGCATTAGGTGCTGAAGGGTGCATACGTGCACCGGCCTATTACTCTGCGAGGTCGTGACCGGCGCCAGCCGCGTAGCGGCCGGTTGGTGCGACGAGATCGGGGGCGGAGATGAGCCGCACTCGTTTCATTTGAGCGGTTCATCTCCGTCCCCGATCTCGTCGCACCGCGCGGCTTCGCCGCGCCGCCGGTCACTCGCAGTCGACACCACCAGAACAGCGAAAGCTGCCTCGAATTCGAGCACGAACGCCGCTCCTGGCGAGAATGAATCTGTGTGATCGGTGTAATCTATGGATTGAATTTCTTCTCGTGCGCAACACGGTCGCGCCCAGGACTAGAATAATCCCCATGCAGGTCACTCGCGCTCCCAAGGTCTATCCGGTCATCGTCGTCGGCAGCGGCGCATCCGGGGGCATGGCGGCGTGGAACCTGACGCGCAAAGGTGTCAACGTCCTGATGCTTGATGCAGGCACCAAGTTCGAGCGCAACAAGTTCTGGACGCACGTGAGGCCGTGGGAGGCGCGCGAGCGGCGCGCGCATGGCGAGAAGCCCCTGGAGTTCTTCCTCGACACCAATGAGCAGCCGTACCTCACGCCCGACGATAAGCCTTTCGAGCTGATTCGCGTCTGGGGCCACGGCGGCAAGACAAACGTCTGGGGGCGCGTGAGCCTCCGGTACTCCGACCTCGACTTCAAGGGCCCGGCCATGGATGGCTGGGAGATCCCCTGGCCCATCGAATACAAAGACGTCGCGCCGTACTACGATCAGGTCGAACAGCTCATCGGCGTGTGCGGCGGCGACGACGACTCGGATTCGTTGCCGGGGAGCAAGTTCCTGATGCCCCCGCCGAATCTGCGGTGCGGCGAGGTGCTCCTCAAGAAGGCCTTCGAGTCTCGCGACATCCCGATCGTTCAGGGCCGCAAAGCCAACCGCACGCTGCCGCTGAACGGCTACCCCGCGTGCCACTACTGCGGCAACTGCGGGTCCGGGTGCGACACGGGATCGTTTTTCTGCTCTGCCGATCACCTCCTGCCCGGCGCGCTCAAAACCGGCAAGCTGGAGATTCGATCCAACGCCGTCGTCGGACGGATTCTGGTCGACGACAATGGCCTCGCGAAGGGCGTTCAGTACTTCGACCGCGCGACCGGGAAAGAACACACGGCGCTGGCGAAGGTCGTCGTGATGGGCGCGTCGGCGGTCGACACCACCCGCATCCTGCTCAACTCGACCTCCGACCGGCATCCCAACGGCATCGGCAATGGCTCGGACGTGATCGGTCGGTACCTGTGCGAGCAGCTACGTGTGCACGTGGCCGGGTTCCTGCCGGGGCTCTACGGCAACGCGATCCAGAACGATCTCGGGATGGGCGGCGATCACATCTACATGCCGCGGTTCAATCACCGGCGGAAGGATCTGGGCTACCTCCGTGGCTACCAGATGCAGTTCTGGAACAGCGGCTGCCTGCCCGGGAACCTGCCGCGCGTGGGCACGACCGTCGACGGCTTCGGCGCCGAGTTCAAGAAGGACGTGAAGCGACGCTACCCGGCATGGGTCGAGCTCCACCCGTTCGGCGAGACGCTGCCCTACGCGCACAATCGAATCACCGTCGACAAGTCACGACCCGACCGCTACGGCCTCCCGATGCTGAAGATCGACTACCAGATCGGCGACAACGAGCGGAAGATGGCGGACCACATCTACGATGTGCTCGAAGACGTCGGCAAGGCGGCCGGGATCGAGTGGGTGCACTTCAAGCGCGGAGAACTCGACAACAACGGGTCGGCGATCCACGAGCACGGCTGCTGCCGGATGGGCGCGGACCCGAAGCGCTCCGCCCTGAACAAGTGGAATCAGATGCACGAGGTGAAGAACCTGTTCGTCGTGGACGGCTCCGCCTTCACGAGCGCGTCCGAGAAAAACCCCACGCTGACGATCCTCTCGCTCTCGTGGCGGGCGACCGACTACTTAGCCGAGGAAATCAGGGCAGGGAATCTCTAACCCCGGATTCCTGAGGACGCGCCGCTCGCGTGGAGGCGGGGCTTCAGCCGCGACCGGGCTTTTTGTCATCCTCATAGCGGTGCCTGAGCTCGACTGGCTTGGGTTTGGCGCGGATCCGCAGGTTCACGGCCTCCACGAACACAGAGAAGCCCATCGCGAAGTAGATGTAACCCTTCGAGATGTGCTGGTGGAAGCCGTCGGCGATGAGCGACACGCCGATCAGCAGCAGGAAACTGAGCGCCAGCACCTTCAGCGTCGGGTGACGCTCGACGAACTCGCTGATGCGTCCCGAGAAGACCAGCATCACGCCAACCGCAAGCACGACGGCGAGCACCATCACCGCGAACTCTTCCGCCATCCCGATGGCGGTAATCACCGAATCCAGCGAGAAGACGATGTCGAGGAGGAGGATCTGAACGATCACGCCGCTGAACGACGGGGGCACGCGCGCGGAGGCGTGACCGGCTTCCCCTTCCAGGTTGTCGTGAATTTCATAGGTGGCCTTGCCGAGCAGAAAGAGGCCGCCGAGGATCAGAATGAGATCGCGGCCCGAGATGTCGAATCCCGCTACGCTGACAAGCGGCGTCGTGAGCCGGGCGATCCACACGATCGAGGCCAGCAGCGCGATACGCATTATCATCGCGAGCGCCAGGCCTACCTTGCGCGCGCGCTCGCGATCGGCGGGCCCGAGCTTTCCCGCCACGATCGAGATAAAAATCACGTTGTCGATCCCGAGAACAATCTCGAGCAGCGTCAGCGTGACCAGTGCAATCCAGGCTTCAGGCGATGTGATCCAATCCATACGCTGACGGATTGTACACGCCCTGCGCCCGTCCACTGGCTGGAGTAAAATCAGCCACCATGCGGACGAGCCCCATCACGACGGAGGACCTGCGGGCGGTGTTTGCCGTGCCGCCACTGGCACGGCGGCATGATGCGCGCCGGACGATAGACGATGTCCAGAACGGCCGTCTCGTGCGCCACATCGTCGATGGAGGCGTCACGAGGCTCATCTGGGGTGGCAACGCCTTTCTGTACCACGTGACCCTTGCCGAGTACGAGGCGCTCGTCGGCTGGCTCGTCACGCTTCCCGACACCGTGTGGGCCATTCCAAGCCTCGGGCCGTCATACGGCCGGGCGATGGATCAGGCGCCGCTCCTGCGCGCGCACGGGTTTCCAACGGCGATGCTCCTGCCGTGCAACGATCCGCGGGATGCCGAGGGCCTCGAGCGCGGCGTGCGCGAGATCGTCGACGCCGCGGCCATGCCGCTCATCCTCTATCTGAAGGAGGAGGACAGCTTCGGCCGCGATCGAACGGCAGGACTGGATGCCGTCGCTCGGCTCGTGGACGACGGGACGGTCGTGGCGATCAAGTATGCCGTCGTGCGGCAGGACGCGTCGGTGGACGCGTATCTCGACGGCCTTCTCGCTCGAGTCGACGCCGCGCGTGTCGTCAGCGGCATGGGCGAACGGCCGGCGATTCACCACCTCCGCCAGTTCGGGCTGCCCGGATTCACGACGGGATCGGGGTGTATCGCGCCCTCGCTGAGCGTGGCGCTTCTGGATGCATCCCGGACCAGCGACTGGCAAGGCGCCGAGTCGAATCGCGAGGCGTTCCTGCCACTCGAGGACGTCCGCGATGCCTGGGGCCCGGCGCGAGTGCTCCATTCGGCCGTTCAGGCCGCCGATATCGCACAAACGGGCCCAATCCCGCCGTTTCTCACCGCACTCACCGCCGCGCAGGAGGCCTCGGTTCGCGAGGCCGTCTCGACGCTGCAGCTCGCGCAATCGCCGCGCTGAAGACGCGCCGCGAACTGGCCGAGCTGAAGCTCGGGCCTACGGCTCCAGCGCTTTACACAATAGGCGGAAGCCGCACAGGCAGCCCGAATCATATGCAGGCCGGACTATCTAATCGCCGTCCAGCAGATTCCCAATCCCGCCGAGCACCGAGCCTTCTTCCTTCCGGCGGCCGGTCTGCGGTGCGGCCTTGTAGATGCGATCGGCGAGGCGGCTGAGCGGTAGCGACTGCAGCCATACCTTGCCCGGCCCACGCAGCGACGCGAAGAACAGGCCCTCACCGCCGAAGAACGCCGTCTTCACTTTTCCCACGAACTCGATCTCGTAGCTGACCGACGGCTGCAGGGCGACGAGACAGCCCGTGTCGACGCGGAGCAATTCTCCCGGCTTCAGCTCGAGCGCGTGCACCATCCCGCCCGCATGAGCGAAGCAGAGCCCATCGCCTTCGAGCTTCTGCATGATGAACCCTTCACCACCGAACAGCCCAACGCCGATCTTCCGCTGAAACGCGATCCCGATAGAGACGCCCTTGGCCGCGCACAGGAACGAGTCCTTCTGGCAAATGAGCTGGCCACCGAGGCCCGCCAGATCCATCGTGAGAATGCGTCCCGCGTAAGGCGCCGCGAAGGCGACGCGATGCTTGCCGGCGCCGCCGTTGGTGAAGACCGTCATGAAAAGACTTTCACCCGTGAGCAGCCGCTTCCCCGCGCCAAGCAGCGCACCCATGATGCCGCTCGACTTCGACTGCGCCGATCCGTCGCCGAAGATCGTCTCCATCTGGATGCCGTCGGTCATGTACATCATGGCGCCGGCCTCAGCGATGGCACTTTCGCCGGGATCCAACTCGACCTCGACGAACTGCAGGTCCTCGCCGAAGATGCGGAAGTCGATCTCGTGCGCCTGGCGACCTCGTCCCGGCATGGGCGGAGGCGCGGCGTCCGGCTTCAGGTACGAGGCAAACTGCGGCACGGCGGAAATCGGGGTCCAGTTCGCCATACCCGCCGTGAAGACCAGCGTATTGCCATCGGCGGTGCCGTTCTGCAGGTTCGCGACAATTTCCTGTTCGGCGACAGGCCCAATCTGATGGCCCCCGATGGCCAGGTACCACTGTGCAGATGACATCAGCGCTGCGCTCCTTCCGCCTCCGCGCCAATCCGGCGCGCGGCTTCTCGCTCGAGCTCGGCGACGATGTCCGAATCGAGTCGAAGATGAGTTGACAGTTCCGCCAGGGTACGCGCGCTCCGTGTCGCTGACCTGTTCGTCGGCGCGCACAATGGTGAACGCGAGGCTATAGAGGTCCTGCCGCGCGCGCGGCTCGGTCGCGCCCGCCACGATGTCGGCCAGCGGACGCGGACGATCGAGCTCAGGAGCGACCAGCGTCTCGGCGCCCACCGCGCGCGCCTGCGCCAGGATGGCTTCCCGTTCATGCGCCGCAAGCGCGCCGTCGGCGCGCGCGGCCGAGAGCGTCAGGCGAAGCACACGCAGCACTTCGGGCGGGACGGCAGAGACCGGCGCCGCCGACGGTGGAGAGCCGGCGGCACTCTGAGGAAGCGGTGGCGGGTGGACCGTTGCGGTTGCGGCCAGAGGCAGGGGCGGCGGCGTCACGGACGTCCCGGCGGCGGGCTGCGGAGCTGCGGTGCCACCGGCGGTCCCGGCTCCGCCAGGCGCGGGCGCCCCTCCGGACTGTGCGGCTGTTGCCGTTTCCCACAAGCCCCACGCGACGCCAGCGACGGTGAGAAGGGTGCTTGCGTTCAGCAACGACGAGCGGCCATTCGTGAGATAGCGAAGCGCGCCACGGCTCCGCTTCTTCCTCCCGCCCAGCACGCCACGCAGCACCGATCCGACCAGGCTCTCCACGTCCAGTGAATCCACAGTTCGTCTCTCCCTGCCCGAGTAGGATACCGCAGCGACCGACGGCCGGCCGACGACCCTACGTGAGACAATGGCGTTCAGATGAGTGATACGACAACCAAGGGCATCAGGGTTCAGGTGGAAAGCCGCTACCTGCCGGAGCAGAGCTCACCGAAGGACAGCCAGTACTTATTCGCCTATCGCATCCGGATTTCCAATCAAGGCGACGGGCAGGCGCAGCTCGTGTCGCGCCACTGGGTCATCACCGACGCCGACGGGCACGTCGAGCAGGTGCAGGGGCCGGGCGTCGTGGGAGAACAGCCGGTGCTGAGTCCCGGCTCAATCTTCGAGTACACGAGCTTCTGCCCGCTTCGAACGGCCGTGGGAGCGATGCAAGGCACCTATCAGATGGTGACAGGCGACGGCGACGAGTTCGACGCCGTGATTGCGCCGTTCACCCTGGCCATGCCGAACGCTCTGAACTGACGAGACATTATTCGGCGCATACCACCCGCTTACGTGGTGGCGGGGCTTCAGCGCTTACGTGGTGGCGGGGCTTCAGCCCCGCAACAGGCGACGCACCTATCCCTCACGCCATCGGCAGTGCGGGCAGCAGGCCAATCTGCTGATAGAACGTCAGCTATCGCGCGCAGATCCTAGCATGCTTGCTCCAGGAGCTCACTTGAGATGGCTCAAAACGGCGCATTCGCTCGGCGGAGACCGCAGAGAGACGGCTCAAACGCAGAGATCGCGGAGGTCGCCGAGACTTCAATGGTCCACTGCGTGCTTCGCGGCCTCGGCGTTGATATCGTCTCTGCGCCCTCGGCTCACTGTGCACTGCACTAGCGTTATGCATGATCAAGTCACGCGAGCCTCGGAGTAGGTGCCTCGGTTCGTCTGTGTCAATCGAGGTGGCCGCGGCCCGAGTCGCCCATCTCGACGCCCGCCGGAAAATATTCCCGCCATCGGCGTGCGACGGTTGTGGCGACGTCCGGGGCGCAAAAAAGCTCGTCTGGGAAACCGGGCTTCAGCCGCGCGTCGATCAGAATCGGGGCAGTGTACGCCAGGTGATGCCGCACGACACGAGTGGCGGCTGCGTGAATGTCGCGCGCCGGCTCGAAACGGGTGAACGTGGTCCACAGGAAGTTCGTGGCGCTTCGGGCCGCCCGCTCGGGCTCGTCGGTCAGCACGACGAGCGGCCACTCCGCAAATGCGGGGTGCGCGGCCAATCGCTCGGCGGCGCCAGGATCTGCCGCATATCCCGGCCCTCCGACGATGAGGCAGCCGCCGCAGAAGACGCGCACGTCCGTCACATCGGCAGGCGGCGAGACGGCGGGCCGAAATTCACGCGAGAGCTCGCGCACCGTGTCTCCGAGCCCGAGCCACACACCCTTCGATCCCTTGTTCACCTCGGGGCCCGTGTAGTCGAGCGTGTCCATCGAGAGGTTGGAGAACACGTAGAGATCGGTTTCCACGTGCGTTCGCGCGAGCAGGTGCTCCAGCGTCGCGCGGAAGTCCCTGAGATCCACGGGCTGATCGGTCGCGATCAGGAACTTGGTGAGCGAGAGCTGGCCCTCGCCGAGAATGCGGAACGCGCTCGCCATCGCTTCCCGCCCGTAGCGATTTCGCACGATCGCGGCCGCCAGCGAGTGATAGCCCGTCTCGCCGTATGACCACAGGGCAGACACGCCGGGCATCACCAGCGGAAAGAGCGGCGACAGGAGCTCCTGGAGCAGATCGCCGATGAAGAAGTCTTCCTGCCGCGGCTTGCCAACGACCGTCGCGGGAAAAATCGCGTCACGCCGGCGCGCAATCTGTCGCACCCGAAATACCGGATAGTCGTGTCGCAGCGAGTAGTAACCGTAATGGTCGCCGAACGGCCCCTCTGGTTTCCGTTCGCGCGGGGGCACCTCGCCCATGAGGGCAAATTCGGCCGTCGCCACGAGCGCGTGCGGGTGCGCACCCGGGGCAGTGGTCAGCGGCAGGCGCTCGCCGGCGATGAGCGAGGCAAGCATCAGCTCCGGCACGTTTTCGGGCAGCGGCGCGATGGCCGCGAGAATGAGCGCCGGTGGTCCGCCGAGAAAGACCGTCGCGGGAAGCGCTCTCTGCCGCGCTTCGGCGACGTTGTAGTGAAAGCCGCCGCCTTTTCCAATCTGCCAGTGCATCCCCGTGGTCTGCGCGTCGTGCACCTGCAGCCGATACATCCCGAGGTTGTGTCCTTTGCCGTCGGGATGCTCGGTGTAGACCAGCGGCAGCGTGATGAACGGGCCGCCGTCTTCCGGCCAGCACGTGAGCACCGGGAGGCGATCGAGCGCGGGCGCTTCGACCACATCGGTGACGGGACCTCGAACCCCGCGCCGAAGGCCGATGCGAAGGGCCTGGCGTCCGACGTCCCGCGCGGCCCAGAGCTTGGCCGGCGTCGGCGGCAGCAGCGTTTCGGCGAGCCCCACCAGCCGCTTGATGAGCGCCTGCGGACGCATGCCAAACGCGAGCTCCGCGCGGCGGGCGGTGCCAAAGAGGTTCGTGACAACCGGAAAGTCGCGCCCGTTGACGTTGGTAAAGAGAAGCGCCGGTCCCGAGGCGGCGATCGCCCGCCGGTGAATCTCGGCGATCTCCTGATTGGCGTCGACGGAGGCGTCGACGGTCGCCAGATCCCCGTCGCGGCGCAGTTGGTCGAGAAAGGCGCGGAGATCGGGGAACATCAGGGGCGGCGCGTGGCCTTCAGACCGAGTTTCACGACGACGTCGTATTCGGCTTTCGTGACCGGCTGCACCGACAATCGCGCTCCTTTCTGGATGACCATCATCTTCTCGAGCCCCTTCACGTGCTTGAGCGTCTCGAGCGATACGATCTCGGGAAACCGGTCGACATATCGGATGTCGACCAGGTACCACAAGGGCTTGTCTCTGGAACTGGCCGGATCGAAGTACTCATGACCCTTGGTCCAGGCCGACGCGTCGGGATAGCCGGCGCGTGCGATTTCGGCCAGACCGGTCACGCCAGACGGATCGGCGCTCGACGCGTAGAACAGCACGCCGTCTCCCACCTGCATCTGGTCGCGCATGAAGTTGCGCGCCTGATAGTTACGCACGCCCTCCCAGCTGGTCCTGCCGTCCTTCGCGAGGTCGTCGATCGTGTAAGCCGACGGCTCACATTTCATCAACCAATAACGCTTGGCCACAGATTCGCTCCCCATCGAAGTGCTAAGTGCCGAGTGCGAAGTGCTAAGTGGAGTGACAAGTGAACAGTGGGAAGTGGTTGCCAACGCGGCGATCGTGTCACGCTAGGCCGCGGTCTTCACCTATCACTTGCCACTTCTCACTTTCCACTCCACTTTGCACTTCGCACTTTGCACTTAGCACTTCTCCTAGCGTGTATAGAGATCAATGACGCGCGCAATCGCCCGTTGGCAGACGCGGCAGAACGGCACGTTGTCGCGCGTGAACATGATGCAGTCGACCTGCGGACGGTAATAGCCCCGCGCTTCGTAGAGGGCCCCCTCGAAGGCGCCCACATCATGGGCGTGCGGCTCGGACGAGAGCAGCGCCGTCTCTTTCTTCTGCTGGTCCGTGAAGAGCGCGTCCATGTCGGCCTCGGGACGGTTCGCCGCGCGGATGGCGCGCCGATTCTGCTGGATCTCGCGCGACTGCTTCTCGAACGCCTCTTTGTTCCACGGTGTCGGCAAAGGGGTGCCGGTCGTGACCAGATCCTTCCACTTCAGCGCGGCCGGATCGGCCAGGACGGTCGCGTTCGGCTCCCATGGCTCGACCCGTTGAGCGCTCGGCAGGTAGGCAACGTCGGACGTGTAGTACTCGTCGGCGAGGCCGGCGAAATGATGTCCGAACTCGTGCACGAAGACGTAGGGCGCCCACTGGCTGTCGGCGGCGACGGTGGCATACAGGCCGAAGATGCCGCCTCCGCCGTACGTGCGATCGTTGGCCAGGATTTCGACGACGTCGTAGGGCGCAAAGGACGACGCGTCGCGAAAGGCGCGGTTCTCGAACGTGAGGACGTAGCGTTCCGATCCGAACGCGTCGTAGGTCGCCCCGATCGGAGAGCGGCGGTATCTGCCGGTGGACGGCCGCGAGATGCCCGACTCGGCAGCCGGTGGACACAGTCCCCACACGTTGAAGTCCGACCGGCGTTCCTTGAATGGCGATGTGGCAAACAGGATCTCGATCATCCGTCGAGCATCCGTCTCGAACTTCCCGCGCTCGGCAGCCGTGTAGCCGTCGCCCAGGATCAGCAGATCGACCTTGCTCGCCGTATCGCCGTGCTTCATCAGCTCGAGAATCGGGCCCGGCGAAGGAGGCGACGCACGATCAATGAACTGGTCGCTGGGATCGACCAGGGTCGACCAGACTTCTCGAAACGCGTTCGCCGCATCGCGCTTCTTGACGATGACCTGGACGGACACCGCAGGCATCGGAAACCGGAGCGATTCCTCAAAGGTGCGTGCAGTCGCCTTTGCCTCGCCGGTTGTCTCCCACTCTCCGAAGATCGACGCGAAGCCGCGGGAATAGAGGACGCGGTTCGTCGTGCGATCGATCACCTCGAAGAAGTATTTCCCGAGGTTGGTGTCGTCGAGTGGATGGGACGGGTTGCCGGACCATGGAGCCGGCTCGATGACCAGGCGATCGAGGCTGAAGACCTCCGTCGTCGCGGTGCCGGTGTGATAAAAGTCGAGGCGCATCGTGCGCGCCGGCTGGGCGGAGGCTGTCGCGACACACGCGATCGCGAACCCGACAAACCCGATCAACCTGGTCAACCCGACACCGGCGGGGCTGAAGCCCCGGCTCCACAACCTAACCCCAGAGCTCACTTGTGACGGCGCGCCGCGTACGTGGCGGCGGGGCTTCAGCCCCGCAACTCGCGGCGCACGCGGGCCTGAAGGCCCGCCTCCACAACGGTCAACACAAGGGAGCTCGCGACTTGTGGCACCCGGGCTGGACGCAATGCCATGCGCCACTACGATCGTCGGGATGTGCATCGTCATGCGGCCCGGACCTATCGCGTCAATTTTCGGTATTTGATCCGGTGCGGGCGATCGGCTTCTGCACCAAGCCGGCGTTTGCGATCGACTTCATAGTCCTGATAGTTCCCTTCGAACCACACCACGCGGCTGTCGCCTTCGAAGGCCAGCATGTGCGTCGCAATGCGATCCAGGAACCAGCGGTCGTGGCTGATGACAACGGCGCAGCCGGCAAAGCTGAGAAGAGCGTCCTCGAGCGCGCGGAGCGTGTCGACGTCGAGATCGTTCGTCGGCTCGTCGAGCAGCAGCAAGTTCGACCCTTTCTGGAGCAGCTTCGCCAGATGCACGCGATTCCGTTCACCGCCCGAAAGGCTTCCGACCTTGCGCTGCTGCGCCGCGCCCTTGAAGTTGAACCACGAGCAATAGGCGCGCGAGGGCACGGCCCTCTTGCCCATTTCCACTTCGTCGCGGCCGCCCGTAATCTCTTCCCACACTGAATGGTCGGGGTTCAGCGCGTCGCGCGACTGGTCGACGTGCCCCACCTGCACCGTCTCGCCCAGCCGCAGCGTGCCGGCGTCGGGCTGCTCCTGTCCCGTGATCATCCGGAACAGCGTGGTCTTGCCCGCGCCGTTCGGACCAATGACGCCGACGATGCCGCCCGGCGGCAACGTGAAATTCACATCGTCCATCAGCAGGACGTCACCGTAGGCTTTCCGAAGACCCCGCGATTCCACGACCACGTTGCCGAGCCGGGGGCCCGGCGGGATGTAGATCTCGACGGTGTCGATCTTCTGCGCCGTATCCTGGTTCAGCAGCTCCTCGTACGCGTTCAGTCGGGCCTTGCCCTTGGCCTGGCGCGCGCGCGGCGACATCCGGATCCATTCCAGCTCGCGCTGCAGCGTCCGCTGCCGCTTCGTCTCGGACTTCTCTTCCTGCGCCAGGCGGTTCTGCTTCTGGTCCAGCCACGAGGAGTAGTTGCCTTCCCACGGAATGCCGTGACCGCGATCGAGCTCGAGGATCCAGCCGGCAACGTTGTCGAGAAAATAGCGATCGTGCGTCACGGCGACCACGGTGCCGGGATACGCGGCGAGATGGTGCTCGAGCCACGCGACGGATTCGGCGTCGAGATGGTTCGTCGGCTCGTCGAGGAGCAGGAGATCGGGCGTGCTCAGCAGCAGCCGGCAGAGGGCCACACGCCGGCGCTCGCCGCCGGATAACGTGTCGACGACTGCATCGGCGGGCGGCAGCCGCAGCGCATCCATCGCCTGTTCGAGCTGCGAGTCGAGCTCCCAGGCATTGGTCTGATCGATGCGGTCCTGCACCCGCCCCTGTTCGCCGAGGACTTTGTCCATTTCATCCGGCGACAGGTCTTCGCAAAGCTTTGCGTTCAGCTCGTCGTAGCGGTTGAGCAGATCGCGAATCGCCTGCACGCCTTCCTCGACGTTGCCGAGGACGTTCTTCGCGGCGTTGAGGCCGGGCTCCTGCGGAAGAAAGCCAACCTTGATCCCGTCGGCCGGAAAGGCCTCGCCGATGAAGTGCTGATCGTCACCGGCCATGATTCGGAGGAGCGAGCTCTTGCCGGCGCCGTTGGCGCCGAGCACGCCAATCTTGGCGCCGGGCAGAAACGAGAGCCAGATGTCGCGAAGGACCTGCGAGTCGGGCGGGTGGATTTTCCCCAGCCCCTTCATGGTGTAGATGAATTGCATTGTTAGTAGTCAGACGGTGTCGGGCGGCGATTCAGTATACCGCGGCTTGCGCGCGGACCCTGGTGACCTCGTAGTAGACTCAGCCCCATGAGCACCGAGGCAACACCCGCTCCTGCGGATCGGGCCGGCCGGCGGATTCGCCAGTTCGAGGTCACCATCTCGGAGATTGTCATCGAGACACCCGACACGGTGACGCTGGTGATGACCGGGCCCGAGCGCTTCGAATACAAGGCCGGTCAATTCTGCACGATCGACCCGCACCAGTTCCACGCGATTGCCGGGACGACGCGGTTCCTCGAAGATCTGAAGCACCACAAGGAACCGCCGCGCGCGTATTCAATGGCATCGGCGCCGCACGAGCCGCTCGCCATCACGATCAAGGAAGAGCTTTATGAGCCCGGCGCGACGAAGTACCCGCCGCTGCTTTCACCGGTGCTCGTCCACTCGATTCCACTCAACTCGCGGATGCTGATCAGCGGCTTCACGGGCCCCTACACGTTCCCCGACAACATCCACGAAAAGACCGATCACATCGTGCACATCGTCGCCGGCTCCGGCAGCGTGCCGAACTGGGCGATGTTGAAGCACGCGGTCACGTTCATTCCGCAGTTGAGGCACACGTTCATCTATTCCAACAAGACCTGGGACGACGTGATTTTCCGGGATGCGTTGAATGTGTTCTGTGCCGAGCACCAGGACAAGGTGCGTCTCGTGCACTGCCTCACGCGGCAGGACGTACCGGCTGACGCGCCGGCCGGCACGCGCCGCGGCCGCGTCAGCGCCGACCTCCTGCGGGAGCTGATTCCGGATCCGACCTCCGTCATGATCTACGCCTGCGGTCCAGCGCTCTCGCAGCACGACCGCGCCGCCGCACGCGAGAAGGGCATCGAGGCGACGCCGCGATTCATGGAGTCGGTGTCGGCGGCCGTAAAAGAGATTGGTGTTCCGAAGGATCGATACAAGACCGAGGCCTACGGCTGATGCGACTACGTCGATTCGACGGAATTACACTGAACGGAAGAACAAAGGCCATCCACAGATTACTCAGATTTCACCGATTCTTACGGGTTCAGCGCAGCGTTCGGGTTCTTAACGCGTCGCACGCGTCAACGGTCACGCGTCACGCTCCGTGCGTTGCGTCGGCGCTTGCCAGACGACCGAGGCCGGCGCCGCGGCGAAGCCGCGCCGGCGATGAAGGAGCGCACTTTTGTGGAGGCGGGGCTTTAGCCCCGCGGTCACGCGGCCCTAAAGGGCCGCCGCCACAGGACCTTACGAGCCATGCTGCGCCGCATCCTGCACATCGACATGGATGCGTTCTACGCGTCTGTCGAACAGCGCGATGATCCGTCGCTGCGCGGGAAGCCCGTCGTCGTTGGCGGACCGGCCGCCAGTCGCGGCGTGGTGGCTGCGGCGAGCTACGAGGCGCGCAGGTTTGGCGTCCGGTCCGCGATGCCGATGGCGCGCGCCGAGCGCTTCTGCCCGGAGCTCGTGATCGTTCCGCCGAACTTCAAGAAGTACCGCACGGTGTCGACGCAGGTCTTCGAGATTTTCCGGCAGACGACATCGCTCGTCGAACCGCTGTCGCTCGACGAGGCCTATCTCGACGTGACGGAAAACGCCTGGGGCGAGCCGCTCGGGCGCACCGTGGCCGAGCGGCTGAAGACCTCGATCCGCGAGGCGACAGGCCTCACGGCCTCGGCGGGTGTTGCCCCAAACAAGTTCCTGGCGAAGATTGCATCGGGCTGGAGAAAGCCCGACGGCCTCACCGTCATCGCCCCGGAACGCGTCGAGCGGTTCCTGCAGGGTCTGCCGATTGATGCGCTCTGGGGGGTCGGGCCCGTCACGGCGAAACGGTTGCGCGCGCACGGCATCGAAAAGCTGACCGATGTCCGGGGCATTCCCGAGGACGCGCTACGCGAGATCGTTGGGAGCCTTGCACCGTGGCTGCAGCAGCTGGCGCAGGGGATCGACGACCGCCCGGTAGAGCCGAACCGCGAAGCCAAGTCAGCGAGCAGCGAAAACACGTTCGCGCGCGACCTCGAGAACCGGGACGAGATTGTCTCTGCGATCGTCGAAATGGCGCGAGACCTCGCGAAGTGGCTGGTGCGGACCGAGCGCCTCACACGCACCGTGACGATCAAGGTCCGCTACTCGGACTTCACGACCATCACGCGCAGCCACACGATGCCGCCCACAGACGACGCCGATGCCATCGCCGTGCGAGCAGTGGCGCTCATCGACCGGACCGATGCCGGCCGCCGCGCGGTGCGGCTGCTGGGCGTCGGCGTGCACAACCTGTGCGGAACGGGCGTGCCGGAGCCGGTTCCAGCGGACCCGCCGGACCCCCCGCCGCGATTGCCGTTCGAGTGACTGGGGTCTACTCCGAGGTTTGCTTGACTTGATGATGCAGGAACGCTGGTGCAGGGCGCAAAAGGAGGCCGAGCACGTCCGTCGACCGAATGCGCCATTGAGTCATCCACTCAAGTGAACTCCGGCGAACTCCGGTTAACAGCAATCAGGGCGCCTGGGCACCCTCGCTGGACACAGAAACTTGTGGAGAGGTCGACCTGATGCGATCGTAGCGACGACCAGGTGCGGCAAGCTACGGCCGAACTTGCGTACTGGCGCGCTCCTGCCCGTTTAACAGCATGGCTCCGGTCCCAGCGGTCGCTGACATGGTGGCCGATCCTCGTCGACAGTCGACGAGGATTGTGACCCCGTTGGAGAGACTCACACCCACCGCAACCGGGCCGCACCTGGTCTGACTCACGAGAGGAGGACCGACATGGTCGCCGCACGCTTCGCAGGGTGGAATCGGAAGCAGCGAAAAGAGTTGACTCGGCGGCTCCGAGTCGAGGACCCCGGTCTGGACGTGATGCATCCCCACGCCGCCGGGATCGACGTCGGCAACAACGCGCATTACGTCGCGGTCCGACCGGATCGAGACCCACACTCGGTCCGCCAGTTTGACTGTTTCACTGCGGACCTGCATCGGTTAGCGGACTGGCTCCAGCACTGTGGCGTGACCACCATCGCGATGCAGTCGACCGGCGTCTACTGGATTCCCCTGTACGAGATCCTCGACGCGCGAGGCTTTGATGTCTTTCTCGTGAACGCACGGCACACCAAGAATCTCCCCGGGCGCAAGAGCGATGTACAAGAGAGTCAATGGCTGCTCAAGCTTCACACCTACGGCTTGCTCCGGAACTCGTTTCACCCGCCCGCCGAGATTCGCGTGGTGCGGACGTACTGGCGCCAACGCGGCGACCATGTGCACGCCGTCAGCACCTGCATCCAGCGCATGCAGAAGGCGCTGACCCAGATGAACATCCAACTGGCGAACGTCATCAGCGACCTGAGCGGCTGGACTGGGCAGCGCATCGTCCGCGCGATCCTCGCGGGCGAGCGGGATCCGGCGACGCTCGCGGCCTTGAGCCACCCTGGCATTCACGCCACACGAGACACGATCGCCAAGAGCCTCGAGGGCACCTGGCAGCCAGACCTCCTGTTTGTGCTTCAACAAGAGGTCGCGATGTACGACGCGTACCAACAACGGATCGCCGAGTGTGATCAGGCGCTAGAACAGCATCTGAAGGGCGTCGCGGACAAGGTGGCCGACACGGCCCCAGACGGGGAGCCCTCCCAAGCGCCCGCTCAAGAGGCGCGCCGCTCGGGGCCCAAGCGGCGCCGAAAAGCGGGGAGCCATGCGCCACAGTTTGACCTGGGCCGTGAACTGCACCGCATCAGCGGTGTCGACCTGACCCGGATCGACGGAATCGATATCGGCGTCGCCCAGACCCTCATCAGCGAAGTCGGCGTGGAGATGACGCGCTGGAAGACCGAGGCGCACTTCGCATCCTGGCTCGGGCTGTGTCCCGATAATCGCATCACCGGAGGCAAGGTGATTCGCAAAGGCACCCGACACGTCGTGAATCGCGCCGCGACAGCCTTACGGCTGGCGGCCACCACGCTGCTGAGGAGCCAGAGTTACTTGGGCGCCCAATACCGCCGCCTCCGCAGCAAACTCGGCGCCCCAAAAGCGATCACCGCCATGGCCCACAAGCTCGCCCGGTTAGTGTATCGATTGCTCAAGTGGGGACACGCGTACGTCGACAAGGGCCTGCAGTACTACGAAGAACGACACCGCGAGCAACAGGTGCAACGACTCCAGAAACGCGCCGCGAAGCTGGGGCTGCAACTCGTCGCACCCGAAGTCGCCTAATCTTTTCGAGCAGTTTCTGGAGAGCGTCTGACGCCGGGCGCACCCGATGAGTCGCGCGCGACGAGGGTTGGCGGCACGATGACACGCCTGAAGGGGCCGTTTGGATGATGGTCGATCTGATCGAGCATCAGGCGTGCGGCCCCGACGCCCATCTCGCTCCGTGACCAGCTGACGGTCGTGAGCGGCACTCGCAGCATGTCGATATGCGCGATCCCGCCGGCCCCGACAATCGAGATGTCCCGAGGGACCTCCCAACCGCGAGCCCGCGCCCCCTCCAGCGCGCCGATGGCGGCCGAGTCGTTGGCCACGAACACGGCCGTGACGTCTGGAGCGACTTCGCCGAGCCGCATGATGCTCTGGTAACCGTCGCGCTCCCTGAAGCCGCAAGGCACGAGCCAATTCGGCGAAACGGCCAGGCCATGCTGGGCCATAGCGGTTCGATATCCCTGTTCCCGCCGGATCGCGTGCGTGAGGCGCGGTCCCTGCAGGTGCGCGATGCGTCGATGCCCCAGGGCGATCAGGTGCTCGGTGGCCATCTGGCCGACCTTCTGATCGTCGGTGAGCACGCGGTGACAGTCGAGCGCCTGGTGGTCGTCGCGGTCGATCAGCACGAGCCCCTTGCCGGCCGCAATCAACCTCGCAAGCAGCGTATTGCTGTGGTCCGGATCGACGGAGGCCAGAATGACCCCGTCGACCTGTCGATCGAGCAGCATCTGGAGCTGCGGCCTTTGGCGAACCGGATCTTCGCCGACGTTGCAGAGCAGCAGCCCATAGCCGCGCGGGTGGAGGTACTCCTCGATCGACGTCACGATCTCGACGAAGAACGAGTGCATGAGATCTGCGACGATCACACCCAGAGTATTGGTGCGCCGAAGTGTCAGGCTTCGGGCCACCGCGTTCGGGCGATACCCCAGCTCCTCGACCTTGGCCAGGACCCGCCCGCGCATCTCGTGCCCGATGTCGCCACGGTTGTTGAGCACCTTCGAGACCGTGGTGATCGAGACGCCGAGCGCGTCGGCGACATGTCGCATCGTCACGGTGACAGGCAGGGCCGGCAGATGGGGCAGGCTCGGAAAGCTCATGTCGCGGCTCCGCCGATGATACTCGGCCCGGACAGTCGTGACGAGAAGTAAGAATGGCCGCCTCCAGGGAACCCCCTCTCAGGGCGGACAACCTCGGGTAAGATTGAAATCATGCTGAAAGGATCCCGCGAGGCGGTGCTGCGTCGCGTGCAGCCGATCAGCCTGCACGGCCAGATTTCGTGGGACGTGTATTTTGTCGACGCCGACGACCCGGACGGGCCAGTCTCTGTCGCCCGCGTCGGCCCCGAGACCGTCAGCCACCGCTTCGAGCCCGGCGATCGGATCACGCTCGACTACCTGCTCGGTTCGGTGGTCGCCGTGCACAAATCGTCCACCTCGTCGTAGGCGCTTTCGAGGCGACTCCCGTCACGTGATCTCCCGTCACACGCCTTCGCAACTCGGCTTCCAGATGCCAGCCGAATGGCGGCCGCACGCCTCGACGTGGATGGCCTGGCCGCACGACGATGAGCAATGGGTGGGGATGCTGGAGCCGGTGCGGCGCGAGTTTGCGACGCTCGTCGACACCATCGCGCGATACGAGCCCGTAGAGCTGCTCGTGGCGGATGACGAGTCCGAGTCCGATGCGCGCGCTCGGCTTGCCGCGCCAGCGGTGTGCCTGCACCGCGTGCCGCACCAGGACATCTGGCTTCGCGATAGCGGACCGATCTTCGTGTCGAAAAACGAAGAGGTTACGCTCGTCGACTGGGAATTCAACGGGTGGGGCGGCAAGTACCCTGCGAGCCTCGACAACCAGATCCCGCTTCACGTGGCTCGCATCCTCGGGAGTGCCCCACCGTTTCACCCCGCCATCGTCATGGAGGGCGGGTCGCTCGAGGTCAACGGCAATGGCGTAGGCCTCACAACGCGGCAGTGCCTGTTGTCCACGACGAGGAACCCGGCGCTCGGCGAGCAGGATCTCGAGAGGGCGCTGCTCGACTACCTGGGCATCAGCGAGATCATCTGGCTCGAAAACGGCCTGGAAGGCGACCATACCGATGGGCACATCGACACGCTTACGCGCTTCGTGGATGAGCGCACGATCGTGACGTCGATCTGCGAGGATCGCGCCGATCCGAATCACGAGACGCTGTCAGCCAATCTCGAACGGTTGAAATCGCTAGACAGCCGCTTCACGATTGTGGAACTGCCAGTGCCGGCCGGACGCGTCGAGTTCGAAGGCGAGCGCCTGCCTCTGACGTATGCCAACTTCTACATCGTCAATGGCGCCGTGATCGTGCCGACGTACGGCGTCGCCGAGGATGGCCGCGCCGTGTCCATCCTCGCGCCCCTCTTCGAGGACCGTGACGTCGTGCCATTGCCCGCGCGGGCGCTCATCACCGGCGGCGGAGCGTTTCACTGCGTCACCCAGCAGCAGCCGACCGGCCGCCTATGGAGCCCCGCATGAAGACCACGCTGGCGATTGTCCAGATGCGCATGAGCGACGTCCTGGAAGACAACGTCGCCAAGGCCATGGCGTTCATTCGTGACGCCGCGGCAAAAGGCGCGACCATCGTGCTCTTGCCGGAGCTCTTCGAGGGGCACTATTGGCCGCAAGTGCAACGCGAGCGATTCTTCGCGCGCGCCCATCCGGTCGACAATCACCCATTCATTCCGCGCTTCCAGGCGCTGGCACGGGATCTGGACATCGTTCTGCCCCTTTCGTTCTTCGAGCGGGCCGGGCACGCGCACTACAACAGCCTCGTGATGATCGATGCCACGGGCGACGTGGTCGGTCTATACCGTAAGTCGCACATCCCCGATGGCCCCGGCTACATGGAGAAGTATTACTTCACGCCCGGGGATACCGGGTTCCGCGCCTTCCCTACCCGCGCTGGAACGATTGGCGCGGGCATCTGCTGGGACCAGTGGTATCCGGAATGCGCCAGGGCCATGGCGCTGCAGGGGGCCGAGGTGCTCCTGTATCCGACGGCCATCGGATCGGAGCCGGAGGCGGCCGGCTCGATGGACACGAGCGGCATGTGGCAGCGGGTGATGATGGGACACGCCGTCGCGAACGCATGCTATCTGGGCGCTGCCAACCGCGTCGGGACCGAGACCATCGAAGACGTCGAGCAGACCTTCTATGGCGCGAGCTTTATCGCTGACTTTACCGGCGAGAAGATTGCCGAAGCGGGCCGCAGCGAAGAAACGGTGCTGGTCGCGCCGCTCGATCTCGAGCAGGCGCGGGCGTTTCGGGCCGGAATGGGGTTCTTTCGCGACCGGCGGCCCGACCTCTATGCACCGCTCCTGACCTCCGACGGCCGGACCCGGCGCTAGTCAGAATGAAACGACCGGCTCCGATTCGCAGCGCGTGGGTTACGCTGCGTGATTGGAGTCAACACATCGCAGAGCCACATGCGAAGGAGCCGGTCATGAGCAACGTACGATTTATCGGTCTGGATGTCCACGCGGACACGATCGCGGTGGCGGTCGCCGAGCCGGATGGTGAAGTGCGGTCGTTGGGCGTCATTCCCAACCGACGGGAGTCGATCCAGAAGCTGGTGAAGAAGCTCGGGCCAACCGAGCAGCTGCGCGCCTGTTACGAGGCGGGGCCCACGGGCTACGTGGTGTATTGGCAACTGACGGCGCTCGATGTGCCGTGCGAGGTGGTTGCGCCGACGCTGGTGCCCGTCAAGCCTGGCGATCGCGTGAAGACGGACCGCCGCGACGCGCTGAAGCGGGCGCGCAGTTACCGGGCCGGTGACTTGACGCCGGTGTGGGTGCCCGACGCGATGCACGAGGCGCTGCGGGATCTGGTGCGCGCCAGAGAAGCCGCGAAGAAGGATCAACTCCGCGCTCGCCATCGCTTGGGCAAGTTCCTGCTGCGCCAAGGCCGGCGCCCGCCCACCGCGACAAAGGCGTGGACACAGGCCCATCTCACCTGGGTGAAGAGCGCGGTGCACTTTGCACACGCTGCGCAGGAAGCCACGTTGCTGGACTACATCCACGAGGTCGACCACGTGGCCGGTCGCATCGAGCGGCGTCGATCGCGCGATCGACGAAGCCGTCACGACGGCCCCCGTGCAGATGCGTGGCGTGATCGCCGCACTCCAGGCCCTGCGTGGGATCGCGCAGGTCTCGGCTGTGACGATCGTCGCGGAAGTCGGCGAGCTCTCGCGGTTTGCCAAACCGCGCCAGCTGATGGGCTACAGCGGTGCGGTCGCGAGCGAAGATTCCAGTGGGCCGCGAACCCGGCGTGGGGCGATCACGAAGACGGGAAATGCTCACCTCCGACGCATCATCATCGAAGCCGCGTGGGCGTATCGACACCGGCCCTCGGTGGGCGCCACGCTTCGCAAACGTCACGCGGGCCTCGACGAGGAGGTGATCGCCATCGCGTGGAAGGCCCAGCATCGATTGCACGCGCGGTACCGGAGCCTCACCGCTCGGGGCAAGAGCAAGCAGCGCGCGGTCACCGCGGTCGGTCGCGAACGCTGAGGTTTCATCTGGGCGATCGAGAGGGCGGTCGACACCAAGCGGCACGACGGACGGCCGGTAGCGGCCTAGTGAGACGCAGAAAACCAGGGGTGAATACCGCATCGGTGGTGGTCGAGCGAGCACACGGCATGGAGAATCCTCGATCGCGACACTATGCGGCGGGCCTCCGGGCTCGACCCGCGCTGCTCGTCCGAGGCAGCTCCCGACGGATCACGATTATGCGGTGTCGACCCGCGAATATCAGAGTGATCAACCGTCGCAACAGCTCTCTCGACTACCACCGATGCGGTACTCACCGATTCACAAGAACGCTGAGCAGGTAGCTAATTTGACAAGGTCGTTTCATAGCAGTGTCGTGTGGCGGCGGGGCTTTAGCCCCGCGTCCTGACGCAGGGCTTGCACAGAATTTTGGGACCGCTGCACAGACTTTGAGGCTGGGCTGGGGTATCATGCCCCCTCGCGTCCGTCATTTTTCGTAACAGTGGCGCCGATCGACCCCTCAACCCACGTCGCACCGAATCCACAGACCGGAAGCCACGCTTCCTGGTCTTCCCTGTACCTGCTCCGGCAGGCTCAAAAAGGCCAGCAATCTGCGCTGGATGCGCTGTTTGCCCGCCAGGTGCCGTCCTTGCTCCGCTGGGCGCATGGGCGGCTGCCGAAATGGGTCCGCACAGCCTCTGACACGGCCGACCTCGTGCAGGACGCCGTCCTCCAGACCTTCAAGCGACTGGACCGATTCGAGCCGCGCGGGCACAAGGCGCTCCAGGCGTATCTGCGACGCGCCATTCAGAACCGCATCACCGACGAAATCCGCCGTAGCGCGCGCGTCGTCACCGAAGACGCCGAAGCCGCCGCCAGACAGCCGGCCCTGACGCCGTCCCCATTGGATGCAGCTATCCGCGAGGAAGCCTGGGCGCGTTACCGCGCGGCACTCGAGCGGCTCCGTCCGGACGACCGGATGCTCATCGTCGGCCGCATCGACCTCGGGTACAGCTACGAGCAATTGGCACTCGTCTCGGGCCGTGTTACTCCGGACGCAACACGCGTGGCGTTGCGCCGCGCGATCGTCCGACTGGCCGAGATGATGGCCAATGTCTAACGGTAATCCCCTCATCCATCGAGCGGCGGAGGCCGTCGCGGACGGCCTCGCCATCAACTGGGAGGCCGCCGCCGAGCGTGCCAGCTCCCCCGCTCAGCATGCCATTCTCCAGAGCCTCCGTGATGTTTGGGGCTTCTCGCATCGAGGCGACCGGCAGGCAAACGACAGAATAGAAGTCACCTTCATCCGGCGTCCGTCCTTCGTTGGCGCGCTGGCTGCGCTCGCAGCGCTCCAGGTCATGATCGGCCTTGTCGGATATGCGATGGGCAGTCCGGACCGGTTGGAGGTGCCCGCCACCTGGCAAGCGGCGCTCATGCTGGTCTTTGCGGTCGCCGGACTGGGACTCGTGGTTGGCGGCCGGCACGATCGACGAGCCGTGCTGCTGGGCGCGTTCTATCTGATCGCGGCAACCTCGTTTGCACAGCGGTTCATTGGCTGGGTGGGCGGATCGCCGCGACCTGTCTGGGCGAGCCTGTTCCTGGAGGCTCTCGCGCCCTATGTCCTGTGGCGCTTCGTGCAGGCCTTCCCCCACGTCGAGCGCTTCAGCAGAGCAGACCGACGGGCGGCCTTCGTGGCCTCCTGCTCGCTCGTCATCGGGTGCGGGCTGCTCGTTGCCAACCTGGCTCTGGCAATCATCCCCAGCAGCCTCTCGCCGACGCTGCTGTTGGCGCTTGGACGGCACCCTTCCCACAGCGTTTACTGGGCGATTATCGGCGGCCTGACGCTCGCCGCGCTGCTCGCCGCGCCGTTCAGGGCCAGGAGCGCAGCAACCGCCGAGCGAGGGCGGGTTGCGCTCTTCCTCACCGCGATCGCCGTCGGCGCGGCGCCGCTGCTCGTCGAGTTACTGCTCGAGATCTTCTGGCAACCGTTCGCCGCACGGATTTCCCCGGGCCTTCTCGCGGCGGTCACCTACCCATTATTGGCCTCCATTCCAATCACGACGGCGTACGCGGTCCTGGTGGAGCGCGTTGTCGAAGTGAGGTTCGTGCTTCAGAGAACGCTCCAGTACGCCCTCGCGAAGGTCGCGCTGCTGGCTCTGACGCTCGCCCCGCTCGCGGTGCTGGCACAGATCGGGATGCGATACCGTGACCTGACGATCGGCGATCTCGTTCTCCATCCAGCGGGGCGCACCCTCGCCGTGATGACGGTCGTCGGCGTCGTGCTGCTGCTGGTCCGAGAACGCCTCCTGGCAGGTATCGATCGCGCCTTTCGCAACAGCACGCCATCTCTGGAGCTCGCGGTCGCCGCCGTGACCAGCGACATTCGAGATGCGGCTGACGTGCGAGAGCTCTCGGATCGCGTCGAACCGCTCGTTGCCAGGATGCTCGGCTCGCCCCGGGCGGCGGTAATGATGGCGAGCGCCGGCGCGAGTGCGTTCATCCACTCTCGGCACGGCTGCGCTCCGCTCCCACGAGAGTCCGCGATCATCGCGCTCCTTGGCGACGAAGACGATGCGGTCGACCTGAGTGCAGAGGCTGATCGCGGCGTCTTCCATGTGCTTCCGCGTATCGACAAGGACTGGCTCCACGACACGTGCTATTCCGCGGTGGCACCCCTGCGCGGGCGGGCGGGCAACCTGCTCGGCATTCTCGCCGTCAGACCGAAAGTCGGCGGCTTGCGATTCACCAGAGTCGATCTTGCGGCCCTCCAAGCAATGGCCGGGCCCATCGCCCTCGTGCTCGGCCAGGTCGGTGAGCCGGCGCGGCGAGCCGCGAGCGCCGACGTGGACGACGAAGCCCTTGCGGAATGTGTGGCCTGTGGCGGCATGATCGCCGGACGCGCAGAGCGCTGCAAGTGCGGCGGATCACTGAGGACTGCGGCAGTTCCCAACCTCGTTGCGGGAAAGTTTCGCGTCGAGCGAAGGCTCGGAGCCGGGGCCATGGGAACCGCGTATCTGGCGCGAGATCTCGGCCTGGACAGAACTGTCGTCATCAAAGCGCTCCCTCGGCGATCGGCCGCGACGACGCGCCAGCTCGAGGGCGAAGCCCGGGTAATGGCCGCGGTCACCGACTATCGGCTGGCGATGATTTTCGGAGTCGAGACGTGGCGCGGCGCACCCCTCCTGGTCATGGAGTATCTGGCCGGGGGAACGCTGGCGGACCGACTACGCTTCGGGCCTGTCCCCTACGCCGAGGTGCTCCAAGTGGGCGCGACGCTGGCGAATGGCCTCCAGGTATTGCACGACCACAGGGTGCTTCATCGAGACATCAAGCCGAGCAACATTGCGTTCACATCGGAAGGCTCGCCGAAACTGCTCGATTTTGGGCTCGCAAGCTTCCGCGATTCTGCGGACGAATCGACCGAACTGGCAGGCACGCCGCTCTACCTCTCTCCTGAAGCCGTGCAGGGCGGCTCTCCAGGGCCGGCCGATGACGTCTGGAGTCTTTCGCTCGTGCTCTACGAAGCCATAGCCGGCGATCATCCGTTCGCCAGCGACACCATCCGGGGCGCGCTTCGCCGGGTGGCATCGACTGAAGTACCCGATCTGCGACGTCTCGGCACAGAGATCCCCCCGGTCGTCGCCTGCCTCTTTGAAACATTGCTGGCTCGTCGTCGCTCAGCGCGGCCACCGACCGCTGGAGCCCTCGCAACGCTCCTCGGGACGGCGCTCGCCGAACTTCCCGCCGTTCGCCATTAAATCAAAGAAATCAGGACCTCGTGTTCGCTTCCGCGTCAGCGGGGCGTTAACCGGGCATGCTGCCGCGCCGCGCGGCATTGGATGTCCGTGGCAGTCCGTCACGGTAAGCCGCGCGAGCCGGAGCCCTCAAGGGAGAGGTCTATGGGAAAAGTATGTCAAGGTCCGATTCTCGAGTCCGGCCGAGTGCCAGCCGTGTCGACCATCCTCTCGGCCTGCCAGCTGATGTGGCTGCGGGAGAGCATCCACGCGATGCAGTGCGGGGCCGCTCCAGCATTCATGGGCGAAGCGGTCAGACGGGAAATCGAAGTCCGATTCACCGAGAACTACGCCGCCCTGACAGAGGACGACTGGACGCGTGTGGCGAAGCGCGGTCTCGAGGCTGCCGAAAGCGCCGGAAGGATTGCTGCCGAGCTTGCGCGACTGGATAACTCCGTCGAAATCCGGCGCCGACACGCGCTTGCCGGGTTAGTCGCCGTCAAGGCCATCTGCGATCGGTCAATGCGGTTGACCGCCACCACCCGCCCGCAGCCGGTTCGCGCGGCGTCGTAATGCCGCGCCGACTCTAGCGGAGGCGCGCGGCGGGCGCGGCAGGCTGCGTCGCATCGTTCACGGGCTCCGGGGTGAAGTCCTCACCGGGGTTGATGAAACGATCGCGCTCCCAGTTGTATTGTCGATCGTGCAACTGCCGATACCGCCCGTCGCGCGCCATCAGCTCCGCGTGCGAGCCGCGCTCGACGATCTCGCCGTGCTCGAGCACGAGGATTTGATCGGCGCTCCTGATGGTTGAGAGCCGATGAGCAATGACGAAGGTCGTCCGGCCCTGACGCAGCCGTCGCAGGCCGTCCTGGATGAGCGCCTCGCTCTCGCTGTCGAGGCTCGAGGTGGCTTCGTCCAGGATGAGAATGCGCGGATCCGCGAGGATGGCCCGCGCAATCGCGATCCGCTGCCGCTGTCCGCCCGACACTTTCACGCCGCGCTCGCCGACGATCGTGTCGTAGCCCTTCTCGAACCCCTGCACGAACTCCTCACAGTGCGCGAGCCGCCCAACCGCCTCGATCTCCTCGCGGGTGGCCCCGGGCTTTGAAAACGCGACGTTCTCGGCGACGGTCCCGTCGAAGAGAAAATTGTCCTGCAGCACGATGCCGAGCGCGCTGCGGTAGTCGCGCAAACGAAGGCCCGACAGATCGTGTCCGTCGACGAGGATCGTGCCCGACTGTGGGCGATTGAACGCCATCACGAGGCTGATGAGCGTGCTCTTCCCGGACCCGCTCGACCCGACGAGCGCCGTGGTCGTCCCGGCCGGCGCGCGGAAGGAGACGCCCTTCAACACCGGCGTGCCGGGCGTGTAGGCGAACGTGACGTCTTCGAACTCGACGTGGCCCTCGACGAGGGCGATTGGCGCGCGGGCCTGATCTTCATCGTCTTCGGTCGCCATCTGGCGCACCTCGCGGATGCGGTCCAGTCCGGCGAACGCCTCGGTAATCTGCGTGCCGATGGACGCGATCGAGACCACGGGCGCGGCGACGAGTCCGGTGAAGAAGATGTACATGAAGAGATCGCCCAGCGTCATCTCGCCGGCGAGGATGGCGCGCCCGCCGATGACGATCATCAGCATCCCGATGCCGCCGACGATGACCGTCGAGACGGCGGCGACCGCCGAGCCGCCGAGCATCGTTCGAGCGACGTTCCGGAACAGCCGATGGGCGCCCTTCGTGAAGACCAGCGCCTCACGCTTCTCGGCGGTGTAGGCCTTCACGATACGGATGCCGCCGAGTGTTTCCGCGAGGCGGCCCGTGACTTCTGCGTTGATCTTGCCGCGCTCGCGGAAGATGGGCCGCAGCCGTGAGAAGGCAAGGGCCATCACGACGCCGAAGGCGCCCAGCAGAAGGAGGGTGGCGGTCGTCAGCTTCCAGTTCAACCAAAAGAGCACGCCGAGCGCGATGACGGCCGTCACGATGCCGCCGACAAGCTGCACGAGCCCCGTGCCGACGAGGTTCCGGATACCTTCGGCGTCCGACATGATGCGGGAAATGAGGACGCCCGTCTTGGTCGAGTCGAAGTAGGCGACTGGCAGGCGGGCGACGTGCTGCTCGACCGTACGGCGCATATCGGTAATCGAGCGCTGCGCGGCGATGCCCAGGACCTGCGAGAGCGCGAACCCGCTGACGGCCTGCACGAGGGTGGCGGCACCTGCCGCCCAGGCGAGCGGCCAGAGGAGCTCGGCCCGGTGATGTCCGATGACCTCGTCGATGAGGATCTTGGATGTTCCCGGCAACACGAGGCCGGTCAGGCGATTGACGACCATCAGGCCCATCCCGAGGGCAAGTCGCCCGCGCCGCGCCCAGATGAGCGCGCGGGCCTCGCGCGATGCCGTCGACCACTGGATTTTCTTGCGTTCGTCCGCCACGCCGCTGCCTCGCTGACCGATCGGAGGAAGTGTTGAGTGCCTTCAATCAATGCTACAGGATTGCCGCGGTCAGCCCGCGGTGCCGGCCAAAGACGGTGCGGCCTCGGTCCTACAGAACTGTTGGCCGCTCGGTGCAGGCCTACACGATTGTCGTCTGAGCGGTGAGCCTCTCGAGCCGCGCATTCAGAAAATCCGGTGTCTTTCTCGACGTTCTCGTTCAGCGCGCCTCGCGCGTGGTCTGGCACTGCGGTTGCTCGGACCGGTTGGCACGTCTCACCGCGAAGGCGTGCGGCGGCACGATTCCGTTCCGCTGACGTGCGTGGCGCCACGTGTGCGGCCCACGTGGTCTGTCGCGGCGTGGCGGCGCACGCCGCGACGCGGTTTGGACGCTCACGAGCATCTGAACGAAGGAGAGGTATGCCGCACCACACGAACGCTCTGCTGTCGTCGCTCGCTCGGACTCGGGCCTCCCGGCCGGTACGGCGATGGCCAGGCGCGCGTTCGCTGACTGGAGCCGTCCTGGTGATGCTTGCCGCACCGTCGCTGGCGTACGCGCAGGACGCGGCGCCGCCTGCGGTGAATCCGGCCGACACGGCCTGGATGCTCGTGGCGACGGCGCTGGTCCTCCTGATGACGCCCGCGCTCGCCTTCTACGGCGGCCTCGTGCGATCGAAGAACGCGCTCAACACGATGATGATGAGCTTTGTGTCGCTCGGCCTCGTGGGCGTCGTATGGGCGCTCGTGGGATATTCGCTGGCGTTTGCGCCGGGCAACGCCGTGGTCGGCGGGCGATCGTGATCTACGGTCCGATCGCTCACTGGGTATGGGGCGGCGGTTGGCTCGCCAAGATGGGGGCACTGGACTTTGCTGGCGGCACCGTCGTGCACGTGAACGCCGGCGTTGCCGCGCTCGTCGCCGCACTCGTCCTCGGGCCCCGCAAGGACTTCGCGCGGCAGGCGTTCCTACCCCACAACGTGCCGTTCACGCTGCTCGGCGCGGGCCTCCTCTGGTTTGGGTGGTTCGGCTTCAACGCGGGCAGCGCGCTCGCGGCAGGACCGATCGCCGGCCTCGCCTTTACGACCACGTTTCTGGCGCCGATGGGCACGCTCGTCGTGTGGAGCCTGCTCGACCTGATGCGCAATGGGAAAGCGACCGCTGTGGGATGTGCCACGGCCATTGTGGTCGGCCTGGTCGCGATCACCCCGGCAGCAGGGTTCGTGAGCCCCATCAGCGGCTTGATCCTTGGGGCGCTATCGGCAGTGCCCAGCTACTACGCGCTCGTCTGGCGCGCTCGCACCCGTCTCGACGATTCCCTGGATGTCGTAGCCGCCCACGGGCTCGGGGGCACCGTTGGGGCGCTGCTCACGGGAGTTTTCGCGGAAAATCCTGGAACACGGTGGCTGACGGTGCCCTCTTCGGGAACCCGGCGCAAAATCGGCATCAGGCCACCGCTGTCGCGGCCGCGATTGTCTACAGCGGCGCCGGTAGTTTTCTGCTGCTGAAGCTCGTCGGTCTGGTGTTGCCGCTTCGCGCCGAACAGCACGATGAGGGGCTCGGCATGGACGTCAGTCAGCACGGCGAAGAAGCCTACGCGGACGGGGAAGGCGCGATCCTGCTGCTGCCAGACTCCGAGATGAAAGTCGGTAGCGCGGCCATGGCCGCACAGGGAGGTCGATGAAGCTGGTGAGCCTTCAGTGCTTTTCAACCCTGACACGCAGTAGGTCGATCCGTTCCCGCGGTGATTCGCCGTCGAGCGACACCTGCTCGATGGTCTGAACTACCTCAATCCCCGAGACGACCCGCGCAAAGGCCGTGTACTGGCCGTCGAGCGAGGGCGCAGGCGCGGTGCAGATGAAAAACGACGTCGAGGCGCTCGCCGGGTCGTCCAGCCGCGCCATCGAGACGGTGCCGGCGACATGGAGCGTGTCGTTGAACTCGGGCCGCAAAGAGCCCACGAGCTGCTTCTGTTTCTGGGTCAAGGGCGACGTCCGAGTCGAGACCATGCCCGTCTGAATGACGAATCCTCTGACGACTCGATGAACACTCGTGCCGTCATACACGCCAGCGCTTGCGAGCCGGAGAAAGTTGCGCACGTGCTCCGGTGCCTTGTCGGGGAGGAACTCGATCACGACTGCCCCGCGCGTCGTCTCGAGGATGGCCCGATAAGCGGCCAGTTCCGCGGCAGGCTCGGACGAAAACGGGACGGGCTCCGGCGGTGGGGCATCGCGAATTGTGACGCGTGCGATCTCAATGCGGTCCGTCAGCCTGCCCTGATCGTCGGCCGGCGCCTCAGATATCTCCTGCGCGGTCTCCAATCCTTCGACGACTCGGCCGAACACCGTGTATTGGCCGTTCAAGGCCGGTTGGTCAGTGACCGCAATGAAGAACTGCGAACCCGCGCTGTCCGGCTTGTTCGGCTGCAGCACGGCGGCCACGGCGCCAGCCGTAATCGGTTCCTGCGCGAGCTCCGCCTTCAGCACGCCCAGGCCACCAGTGCCGTACATCGCGCGCTTGGCCGGATCCTTCGAGAGTGGATCGCCGCCCTGGATGATGCCGAGCTTCACCGCTCGATGGAACGTCGTGCCGGTGTAGGCGCCTTCTCGCGCCAGCTTCATGAAGTAGCCGACATGGTTGGGCGCCGACTGCGGCGTAAGCGCAATGACGATCGTGCCGCGCGAGGTCTCGATGACCGCCTGCTTGTTCTGCATCTCCGCCGCGGACAGGGGCGTCTTGAACGGCGCCGGCGTCCGCCGCGGACGCACCTGAGCCGACACGGCCACCGAGAACATCGCCAACATCACGCCAACCGCGACTGCACGCATGACTGATGGTGTTTCGCTCAGCCTTCTCGCGTCAACTCTCCGCTCGGCCGCGGACAGACACAGATCAATCAGCCACGGACGGACGCGAACATACGCGGATCTGGTGAGCCACGGACGAACACGGAACGACACGGATCGGTCAGCCACGGATCCACACGGACAGACACGGATCACTCGGATCGCCCTCGCCTGAAAGACAGACGGCCGCGACTCAAATTCGAAGTCGGTCGCGCCGCGCGGAGCGCGGCTGGAAGGGACGACTGCCGGAGATCGCAAGCACGGCCATCCTCACCGCGTGCTTGTGATCTTCGGCACTCGTCCTTCCCAGCGCCGGCCGGCGCGCGACCGACTGGTCCGTGTGAGTCCGTGTCCGTCCGTGGCCGACGTTCTTCACAGCCGCCGCGGCCTCACCGATCATTTATGCTTGAAAAGAAATGCCTGCAGGTACGGTCAGCATTCGAGCGTCTCATCGACTATGCCGGCCTCTATCCGCCTGCCAGCCTGACCCTCGAAGCTGTCGCTCGGAACTACGCGACGTACCGAACAAGCGCGGAGGCGTGGATGCTCGGGCGTCTGATCGTGCCGGCCGAGCGACTCTCGGAGCTGGAGGGCTTCGCGCAAACGGCCGGGGCGTCCCGCGAAGAGCGCTGGCCGGTGAGCGTCCTGGTCGGCGGCCCAACGGCAATCACGCGCAATCGCGAGTTCATCGAGAATGCTCGAAGTGCAGCCGGATCGGGTACTGGCAATTGAAAGTATCGAAGCGGGGGCGGCGACGACCGACGACGTGCAGGCGCTCGCCGACGCGTATCCCTTCGACCTCGAGCGGTTCATCGAGATCCCCTCGATGCCCGACCCCGCGCCACTGCTCGCTGCGCTTGCGGCGCAAGGATGCGCCTCGAAAATTCGAACAGGCGGCATCATGCCTGATGCGTTTCCATCGCCGGCGACAGTGGCGCGCTTCCTGACACGCGCGGCGTCCGCGCAGGTGCCGATGAAGGCCACGGCGGGCCTTCATCACGCGATTCGCGGAGAGCAGCGGCTGACATACGCGCCAGACAGCCCGTCGTGCACGATGCACGGGTTCGCGAACCTGGTCTTCGCGACGACGCTTCTTGCCGGAGGAAAGATCGACGAAGAGCTCACGGAGGCCCTTCTCGGCGACGATCGGGCCGAGGTCTTCAAGTTCGGCGGGCGGGCGGGATCGTGGCTGAACGCCGTCGTGACGTACTCTGAGATTGCGCACGCGAGGCGCACGATGCTGCGATCGGTCGGATCGTGCTCCTTCGAAGAGCCGGTCGCCGAGCTCAAAGCGCTGGGATGGATCTGAGGGTACTCGCACCCGGCCTATCGGCCGCCTTCTTCGACGGGCGCCGTGAAGCGCACGCAGTGGACGCGAACGACCAGAGCGCCGCCGCTTTCGTCCTCGCCCTCCACCGTAATCGTGCCGGCTTCGCCCGAGCGCTCCGTGCGCGCCGTGCCCTTGCCAATCAGCGCAGAGCCCTTCACGGTCGAGATGTGACGGAACTTCGGCCCGATCTGAACGCCGGTCGCGACCTGATTCGGCGATTTATTCTTGAACTGCCAAACGGTGACGTTGACGTAGGAAACGCTCTGGCCCTCCGCCCGTATCGTGGCGTGCCACATTGCCGCAGGCACGCCATAGATCGACGCATCGTCGGCGTACGTGCACTCGCCGAGACCTTTGGTCTTGAAGACGGCGCTGCCGATGGTCGTGTCGATCTCCATCGGGATCGTGCCCATGTGGTCGGGATCTGGCGTCGAGACCGGCAGCTCGGGCGCCGAAGGCGAGGCTCGGGAATCTCCAGGCGCCTTCTGCGGCTCGGGCAGGGAGCTCGAGCCGCCGCCGCACGAGGCGGCGAGCGCTGCGAGTAGCAGGGCACTCCACGGTCTTAGTTGGTTGCGCATGTCACTGTTTACTCCGCGCTCGCTTGGCTTGATGATCCCGGAACGCTGGTGCCAAGGGCATAGGGAGCCGAGAGCGCAGAGACGATATCAACGCCGAGGCCGCGAAGCACGCATCTATGAAAGGGCCCCTCGCGTCAAGACACACGTCGAGTGAGCGGAGCGCGCCCGGCGTATCAAGCCATCCGGGCGCGCGCAGCGAACGGGTAGAAACGACCGACGAGGTTTGCTCGTTCACACATACTCCGGGCGCCTGACGTCTGCAATGCATCTATCCGAGTGCACCACCAGAGGCGCACGCACTCTCAGGTTGGCCCACGTGCGGCACATTCAGAGATCGACGCCGGCCCTGCGGGTCCGGCATCATGCGTGCTCGCGACACTCCGCACGTGGAGAGGACGTCACGACTCCACGGTCTTCTGCGGCCAGGTGCTCACGACCTGGTCGCACAGCACACGCGCCAACGCGACGCGCGCTGTGTAGAGGCCCTTTCGCACGGCCAGGCGGCGCGCCCAGCGCCCCACCGCATCCGGCCGTTTGATGGCGTGCCGTGCCATTTCGACCAGCGCCCAGCGCAGCCACGGTGACCCGTCGCGCGTGATGCGCCCGTGATACACGCGATCGCCACTGCTGTCGACGCGCGGCACCAGGCCGGCATAACACGCCAGCGCCGGCCCGCGCGTGAACCGCGCGATGTCGCCGATCTCCGCGCGGATCGTCAACGCCATCACCGGCCCGATCCCGACCAGCTCGGTCAAGGCCCCCGCGATCGGGTCGGCGGCGGCCCGTTGCCGCACCTCCGCATCGGCCGCCTGCGCGTCGATGTGGATCGCGCGATACAGGCGCTCGAGCCGCCGCAGGGTGCGGTCCGCGTCGGGCGGCAACGACACCGCGGCCAGCCACGCCAGCGCCCGCGGGGCGTACAGTCGGGTGCCGGGCGGCTCGCCGGCATCGCACCGCAACAGCAGCGCCCGAATCATCTGCGCGAGCCGCGTGCGCAACCGCACCACTTGATGCCGGCCCCGACACACCTCGCGCAGTTCGCGGATCGCCGGCGGCGGAATGTAGATGCTCACGACGCTCTCACGCCGCAGTGCATCCGCCAGCCGGCGGGCATCGAGCCGATCGGTCTTCGCCGCGAACCCGGCCTTGAGCTTGGTCTTGCGCGGATCGACGACGCAGACCCGCGCGCCGGTCGGGCGCAGCGCGTCGACGAAGGCCCACGTCGGACCACTCGCTTCAACGGCCACGACCTGCGCGCTGCCGATGCCCCGCGCGATAAACCGCGCCACCCCCTCGGATGTCCGCGGGAACCGCCCCTCCCACGTCCGCTCGCCGGTGGGCCTCAGCGCGCACGCCTGGAAAAACGCCTTGTGCAAATCAACACCGATATATTCTTGGGTCATGGGCTGTCCTCCTCTCACAGCCCGGAGCATGCGGGGTTGAGCGACTGCATTATCTCCGGCGCCGCGAGTGGGCGACGGCCCTTTCATTTGATCAGAGGACTATTAAATAGAGTCTCGGCGGGTAAATAAAAGTCTCGGCGGCCTCCGCGATCTCTGCGTTTGATCCGTCTCCGCGGGGTTTGATCCGTCTCCGCGGGCTCCGCCGAGCGAATGCGCCATCTTGAAGTTGAAAGTCTCCGTCAACCGATCAGTACCACGTGCACCTCTCCCGGTCCGTGGACGCCGCGCGTGAGGGTCATCTCGATGTCGGCCGTGCGGCTTGGACCGGTCACCAGAACGAGATTGCTGCCCGTGCTCTCAATGTGAGGGTGCGCGGCGAGGAACGCCGCGTACGTCGGATGCAACTGCTCGACGCGCAGAATCGAGATGTGCAGCGGCGGCAGGAGCGACGCGATGCGCGCTCGACCTGGACCACTCACGAGCGCGAGGCTGCCCGTGTCGGCCAGGCCCGCGATGGCGCCGGTGATACCGATGGCCACACCGTCCAGTTGAGCGAGCCGATCGCGACGCTCGGCGACGTCGCGCGGAAGCCAGCACGACTCGAGGGCGACTCCGGCGGCGGTGAGAGCGCTGCCAAGGCCGCGGCAGTTGAGGTATTTCTCGTCCCACGCCAGAACGCGCGTCGCGCCTCGACCCACGACGATCTCCTGCACGCCTGCAATCGCCACTTCGTCGTCTTTCACGCGATGGACGACGACCGTGAGCGCTTCGGCCTCTCGGGTGAAGTGGACGACGAGCTCGTCGGTTGAAAGGCTGGACGGGGGGAGCGAGACATTCCCCGGGTGATCCGGTCGGCCGTCGGGCGGGAGCGTCCCCGCTCGCAGCCGCGCAGCGACGGCTGCCATCACGTTGAAACGCCCGTCACTCATCGCGGTCGCCGCTCCCAGCGCGACATGAACGTCTCCTCTGCGAAGGCCGGGAAGTCGCGCGTCCTGGTCCAGCGGGAGAGATGCCCCGGCAGGCGTCGAATCCACCCGTCTTTCGCCAGCCGCCGCGTCGCAAAAGCGGCCAATGCCTGCGCCCGCCGGAAGAGCCGCGGGCGAAGCGCGAGCTGGCGAAACGTCCAGAGGCCCAAGGTGATCCAGGCGGGCGAATAGCCAAGTCTGGTGGCGTCGTTTCGCAACGCCAACAGCATGCGCGGAAGATCGATGCGGACGGGACAGATCTCCCGGCACGCGCCGCACAGGCTGCTGGCGTGCGGCAGGTCGTGCCACGCCGCGAGCCCGCGAAGGCCAGGGGTCAGTACCGCGCCAACGGGCCCCGGATAGACGCTGCCGTAGGCGTGTCCGCCCACTTCCTGGTAGACCGGACAGGCGTTGAGACACGCTCCGCAACGGATGCAGTAAAGCACCTCCGCAAGGTCAGTGCCGAGCAGCCGGCTGCGTCCGTTGTCGACGAGCACGATGTGCAGGTGCTCGGGCCCATCGGATTCATCGCTCTCGAGCGCAGCGCCGTATCGCCGAGGCCCCGTGATGATATTCGAATAGACCGTCAGATTCTGGCCCGTCGCGCTTCTGCCGAGCACCTGGAGCATCACGCCAAGGTCGGCGAGCGTCGGCACGAGGCGCTCGATGCCCATCAGCGCGACGTGCACCCGCGGAAGGGTCGTCGTCAGGCGTCCGTTGCCTTCGTTGGTGCAGATGCACAGACTTCCGGTTTCGGCCACACCAAAATTGCCCCCCGAGATGCCCATGTCGGCGGTCAGAAACCCCGCGCGGAGGTGCCGCCGCGCGAAGGCGGTCATCTGCGGGACATCGGCAACCTCTAGGTCGCTTGCCCCAAGCTTCTCCTGAAACAGCCGCGCAATGTCGCGCCGGCTCTTGTGAATGATCGGCGCGACGATGTGCGAAGGGTGATCGTGATCGATCTGGACAACGAACTCTCCCAGGTCCGTTTCGAGGACGTCCACGCCGACGGCCGCAAGCGCGGCGTTCAGCTCGATCTCCTCGCTGACCATGGACTTCGACTTCACGGCGGTTGTCGCACCATGCTGTTTCGCGATCGCCGCCACGAGGGCGACGGCGTCTGCCGCCGTCTCGGCCCAGTGCACGTGCCCGCCCCGCGCCTCGACCGCCGATTCGAACTGGCTCAGGTAATGGTCGAGACGCGTGATCGTGTGCGCGCGGATGGCGCGGGCGTGATCGCGCACCAGGTCGGCGTGTTCGAAGCCCGCCATGCCGGCTTCGCGTCCAGACACGAGCCGAGTCGTCGCGCGCTTCATCGCCGCCCGCATCGCGGGATCGTTCAGCGCGCGATCGACACGTTTATAGAAATTCGCCGGCGCGGTGGTCATCGACGTTTGTGATTGGTCGCACGCAGTGCGCCCCTACGAGCGGCTCGGTTGTGGCGGCGGGGCTTGAGCCCCGACGCCCCTATGCGCGAGCAGCTCTGCCAAGTGCTTGACTTGTATCGCGCTCCCCTGCCGCCTCAGGCCGCCGGCAATGTGCATCAGGCAACTGACGTCGGTGGCGACTACCGTGTCTGCGCCGCTGGCCTCGATGTTCGCAATCTTGCGTGCGAGAAGACTGCCCGAGATGTCGGCCATCTTCAGCGCGAAGAGGCCGCCGAAGCCGCAGCAGGTCTCCGCTTCGGGCAGTGGGCACACCCGGGCGTCCCGGATCCCGTTGACGAGGGCGCGTGGCTGCCGGTCCAGGCCCAATCCCCGCAGGCCGTGACACGCGGGATGGTAGGTCAACTCGCCGCCGAAGGACGCGCCGACGTCCGTGATGCCGAGCACGTCAACCAGGAATTCTGTGAACTCGTGCGTTCGCTCGGCGAGCGCCTTCGCACGGCTGGCGTACGCCGGGTCGTCTGCCAGCAGGTGCGGCGCCTGATGGATCACCATGTCGCCGCACGACCCGGACGGCACCACCACGGGCCAGTCGCGTGCGCCGAACACATCGACCACGTGCCGCGCCATCGCGCGCGCGTCATCCCAGCAGCCGGCGTTGAAGGCCGGTTGACCGCAGCAGGTCTGGCCGGCGGGAACGTCCACCCCGACACCGGCGCGTTCCAGGACGCCCGCGACGGCGAATCCCACGTCGGGCACCAGGCTGTCGACCATGCAGGTCACGAGCAATTGGACGCGCGCGGGACGCGCTCGCGGATCGGGCCCGGGCCGGTCCGCGCTCACGGCTGTCCCTTGGCCTTGGCCTGCACGTGCTTGCGGAGCGCGCGCATGATGGTGCGGTTCTTCTTCTTCTCGGTCTGCTGGGCCAGCACGTCCTGCCGGACCGATAGCGACGAGAGCTCCTTTTGCAGCTTGCGGAAGTGCTCGAGGCGAGCGGCGTCGAGCCGGCCCTCGGCCACAGCCTGCTTCACGGCGCATTGCGGCTCGTGTTCGTGCGTGCAGTTGGCGAAGTGACATCCCCGGCCGATGACCGTGATGTCGTCGAACGCTTCGGCCACACCGGCGCCCGCCGACCACAACTGCAGCTCCCGCATTCCGGGCGTGTCGATGAGCAGCGCGCCGCCGGCCAACCGCACGAGCTCGCGGTGCGTGGTCGTATGGCGGCCACGATGATCGTCCTCTCGCACCTCGTTGGTGCGCAGCCGATCGGTGCCCAGCAGCCGGTTGATAATCGTCGACTTGCCAACGCCCGAGGATCCGAGCACCGCAATCGTCTGGCCCGGTACCAGATAGATGTCCAGCTGCTCGAGGCCGATCTGCTCGCGGGCACTAATCACGTGCACCGGCACACCCAGCGCAATCGCATCGGCCTCGGCGCGCTTGGAATCCACGGCGTCACCGAGGTCGACCTTGTTCAACAGGATGACCGGGCTTGCGCCGCTCTCCCAGCTCATCACGAGATACCGCTCCATGCGCCGGACACTGAAGTCGCCGTCGAAGGCGGTGACCAGAAACACAGTATCGATGTTGGTGGCGATGATCTGCTCGGCGGTCTGCTCGCCGGCGACCTTTCTCGAGAAGAGGCTCTTGCGCGGCAGGACGGCGTGAATCATCGAGCGGCCGCCCTCGATCGTCGTCTGCTTGATCGCGACCCAGTCGCCGACGGCGGGCAGGTCGCGCCGCTCCTTCGCCTCGTGCCGCAGGCGGCCCGACGAGTCGGCGAGCTCCTCACCCTCGGCGGTGTACACCCGGAACGTGGCACCGTACGCCACCGCGACACGCGCGGGCACGTAGCCGTCGGCTGCAAACGGCGCAAAGACGGCTTCGAGGCCAGCGTGCCATCCGAGCTCGCTCAGGGACACGGCGTGCCTACTGCGGCTTCCTGGTCTCGAGGTCCATGACGTTCAGCGGCACGTCCCAATGCGCCACAAGGATCTCGAAGCGGCGCTGCTCTTCACGGCGGAACTTGTCCTGATCGGGAAACAGTTTCCGGACCAGGGCCTCTTCGTCGACCTCCGGCGGATGCGCCGGCGCGCTCAACTCCACGGCAAACGTCCAGTCGGCCCGCCCGTCGCCGTGGTTGGTCGGGACGTACGTGCGAACCCGAGTATAGGCGCCGGCGTCGAGCATGGCCTTGAGCACCGGATAGTGATTGCGTTGAAAAAGGTTCAGGAACTCGTCCTGATGCCCCCACTGGACCGTGTAGAAATACCAGGTCGTCTTGCCGGCGTCGGCAGACTTGGGCGGCGCCTGTGCGCTCGCCGCCGAGGTCAGGAACAGCGTAGGGATGACAAGCAGCAACAGAATCCGTTTCACCTGAAGCCTCCGAGAAACGTCCGCCGGACCGACGATCGTGCCCTGCCTCCGGACACGAGGCCGATTCCTTGTGGATTATAGCCGTCTACCCCGTCCAGCCGACGAATCCAGTCATTAAATGTGCTTATGATATTTGCAATATCAAAACGTGACGTTGTAGGCTGTCCGGACACCTTCGACCCTCGCGGCCGGCCCGGAATGGCGGCTGCCGAATCCGAAGGCCGGGCATGCCGCCCACCGAGGAGTCCATCGACCGTGCGCATCGCCTTTCAGGGCGAACCGGGAGCCTACAGCGAAGCTGCGGCCCTGCGCTTCAGCGACCACGCGGACGTCGTGCCGTGCGAGTCGTTCGAGGACGTGTTCGCCGCTGTCGCCTCCGGGAAGGCGACGCACGGGATCCTGCCGGTCGAAAACTCCATTGGCGGCAGCATTCATCGCAACTTCGACCTGCTGCTCGAGCACGACCTGCCGATTGTGGGTGAGGTCACGCTCCCGATCACGCACAACCTGATGGCCCTGCCCGGCACCAGGCTCGAGGACGTCCGGCGGATTCTCTCGCACCCGCAGGCCCTGGCGCAGTGCGAGCGGTTTCTTCGCTCGATGTCGGGCGTGTCGGTCGAAGCGACGTACGACACCGCCGGCAGCGCGAAGCTCGTGAAGGAGCACAACTTCACCGAGGCCGCCGCCATTGCCTCCGAGCGCGCGGCCCAGGTCTTCGGCCTGGACATCCTGCGTGCCGAGGTCCAGGACTATTCCGACAACATCACGCGTTTTCTCCTGGTCAGCCGCACCGGCGAGACAGGTGACCAGGTCGACAAGACGACGGTCGTCTTCTCGCTGCCGAACGAGCCGGGTTCGCTCTTCAAGGCGCTGTCGGTGTTTGCCCTGCGCGAGATCGACTTGACCAAGATCGAGTCCCGGCCTATCCGCGGCCGTCCCTGGGAATACCTGTTCTACGTCGACATCCCGATCGGACGACACGACCCGCGGTGCGCCCGAGCGCTGGTTCACCTGGCCGAGTTCGCGCGATCGATGCGCACGCTCGGCTCTTACCCGAGCTGGAAGAGCCGCGAGGCCGCGGTCCGACAGGCGTAGCCCATGAACGTCGTGCCCCTCTATCGTCGCAACAGCAGCGCCATCACCGAGGGCCCGCATCGTGCCGGCGCCCGTGCGATGCTCAAGGCCGTCGGCTTCGACGACGAGTCGCTGAAGAAGCCGATCGTCGGCGTGGCGAACACGTGGATCGAGATCGGACCGTGCAACTACCACCTGCGCGGCCTCGCCGAGCACGTGAAACAGGGCATCCGCGACGCCGGCGGCACCCCCATGGAGTTCAACACCGTCTCGATCTCGGACGGCATCACCATGGGCAGCGTGGGCATGCGTGCGTCGCTCATCAGCCGCGAGGTCATCGCGGATTCGATCGAGCTCGTCGCTCGCGGCAACTGCTTCGACGCGGTCGTGGCGCTCTGCGGCTGCGACAAGACGATTCCCGGCACGACGATGGCCGTCGCGAGGCTGAACGTGCCGGGCCTCGTCCTGTATGGCGGGTCGATTGCGCCGGGCCGATTCCAGAACCGCGACGTGACCATCCAGGACGTGTACGAGGGCATCGGCGCGCATGCCGCCGGCAAGATGACGGATGCGGAGCTGACGGACCTGGAGAATCACGCCTGCCCTGGGGCCGGCGCGTGCGGTGGCCAGTTCACGGCCAACACGATGGCGACGGCGATCGAGTTTCTGGGCATCGCGCCGATGGGCAGCGGGTCCGTTCCAGCCCTCGACCCCACAAAAGCGGAGGTGGGAAGGAACGCCGGGCGGCTCGTCATGGATCTGCTCCGGCAGAATCTGACGCCGAAGGAGATCCTGACACGCAAGGCCATCGAGAACGCCATCGCGGCGGTCCTGACGACAGGCGGGTCGACGAATGCGGTCCTCCACCTGATTGCAATCGCGCGCGAGCTGGGCCTGCCGCTGGAGATGGGGGATTTCGACGCGCTGAGCCGCCATGTGCCGACACTGGCGGACCTGAAACCCAGCGGCCGCTTCGTCGCGACCGACCTGCATCGCGCCGGAGGCATCCGCCTGATCGCTCGGCGGCTGCTCGACGCAGGGCTCCTGCACAGCGATCAGAAGACCGTGACCGGCCGCACGATTGGCGAAGAGGCCGCCGAGGCGCAGGAAACCCCCGGGCAGGAGGTTGTGCGGCCGCTGGATCGGCCGATAAAGTCGACTGGGGGCCTCGCGGTGCTGACGGGCAACCTCGCGCCCGAGGGCGCGGTCGTGAAAGTGTCGGGCTCGAGCCTCCAGCATCATCGCGGCCCGGCACGCGTCTTCGATGGGGAACAACCCGCGCTCGACGCGGTACTCGGCAACCAGATCCGTGCCGGAGATGTCGTGGTGATTCGCGGGGAGGGCCCCAAGGGCGGTCCGGGCATGCCGGAAATGCTTGCGGTCACGGCCGCGATCGTCGGGCAGGGCCTCGGGGAGTCGGTGGTGCTCCTGACGGATGGGCGATTCTCGGGCGCCACCCGCGGACTGATGGCCGGGCACGTCGCCCCCGAAGCACTCAGCGGCGGACCGATAGCCGCCCTGCGCGAAGGCGATGTGGTGGTATTCGACGTGCCGGGCCGCCGGCTCGACGTCGAGCTCAGTGACGAGGAAATCGCGTCGCGGCTGAAGGCATGGACGCCTCCCCCGCCACGCTACACGAGCGGGGTGATGGCCAAGTACGCCCGACTGGTGTCGTCGGCGGCAAACGGCGCGATCACGGGGTAGGGGCGTATGGTCACGAGCCCCGGCGGGGTTGCCCCAATCGTGTGTAGGGTCGCATGGCAATGCGCCTCGATGGCGTTTCCCGATCGGGTGTAGGGGCTCGTGGCCAAACGAAAGAACTGGTTATGAAAAAGACAGGCGCACAAGTCATCTGGGAATGCCTGCTGCGGCAGGGCGTCCACACAGTGTTCGGCTATCCGGGTGGCGCGATTCTGCCCGCGTACGACGCGATGACGCAGTACCCGATCCGCCACATTCTCGTCCGCCACGAGCAGGGTGCGACGCACATGGCCGATGGCTTTGCGCGCGCGACGGGCCAGGTCGGCGTGGCCATTGCCACGTCCGGTCCCGGCGCGACCAACATGGTCACGGGTATTGCCACCGCCATGCTCGACTCCTCTCCCATCGTCTGCATCACGGGCCAGGTGGGCAGCAAGTTGATCGGGAGCGACGCGTTTCAGGAGACCGACATCACCGGCGTCACGCTTCCCATTACCAAGCACAACTATCTCGTGACGCGCGCCGAGGACGTTGCGCCGACGATTCGCGACGCGTTCCACGTGGCCGCGTCCGGGCGGCCAGGCCCGGTGCTGATCGACATCACCAAGGACGCGCAGCAGACGACCTGCGAGTTCGACTGGGACGGCGCCGAACCGAAGGTCGGCGGCTATCGGCCCGATCATCGTCCCGCGCCAGCGGACTTCAAGCGGGCCATTGACCTCATCCGCGAGGCGAAGCGTCCGCTGATTCTCGGCGGTCGAGGCATCATCCAGTCTGGCGCCACCGAACAAGTGATCGCGTTTGCCGAGATGACGAATACCCCCATCGCGATGACGCTGCTGGGCCTTGGCGGAATCGCGGCGAGTCATCCGCTGAACCTCGGGATGATGGGCATGCACGGCGAAGCCTGGGTGAACACGGCGATTCAGGAAGCCGACCTGCTGCTCGCCTTCGGCATGCGCTTCGACGATCGCGTGACGGGCAATCTGAAGACGTATGCGCTGAACGCGAAGAAGATTCACGTCGAGATCGACCCGGCCGAGGTGAACAAGAACGTCCGCGTTGATGTGGCGCTCGTCGGCGACCTGCGCGAGGTGCTCGTCGATCTGCTGCCGCACGTGCCGGCGACGGAGCACGTCGAGTGGCACGCCCGCATCCACGAGCTGAAGGGCGATTCGGCGGTCCGCGATATCCAGAACCTGCCCGACAACGGCCACCTCTATGCAGCGCACGTCATCAACGACCTCTGGCGCGAGACCGACGGCAACGCGATCGTCGTCACCGATGTGGGCCAGCACCAGATGTGGGAGGCGCAATACTACAAGCACAACACGCCGCGCTCGCTCATCACGTCGGGCGGGCTCGGCACGATGGGCTTTGCGCTGCCGGCCGCGATTGGCGCGAAGATCGCGAAGCCCGACGCCGAGGTCTGGGTGGTCTGCGGCGACGGCGGGTTCCAGATGACGATGTGCGAGCTGGCGACGGTGATGCAGGAGAACATCGACATCAACGTGGCCATCATCAACAACGGCTACCTCGGCATGGTTCGGCAGTGGCAGGAGTTCTTCTACGAGAAGCGCTATGCGGCAACGCCGCTCATGAACCCGAACTTCACCAAACTGGCGGAAGCGTTCGGATTGACCGGCATCACCGTTACCAGGCGCGGCGAAGTCGTGCCGGCGGTGAAGGCGGCACGCAATCACCAGGGCGGCGTGGTGATCGATTTCCAGGTCGAGCAGGAGGACTCGGTGTATCCGATGGTGCCGGCGGGCGCCGACTTGCACGCAATGATTCGGCGGCCGAGCCCGATTGTGGAGACCGCAGCGGACGCGTAGTGGCAGTGCCGTGCGACACCTGTAGAGGCGGGGCTTCAGCCCCGCAATTTGACTGCGCACGCGGGCCTGAAGGCCCGCCGCCACAGCTGTCGGGACCACTGCACTCTGGGTCCAGTCGATTGCGATTTTGAGGAGTCTCCAATGCTGCACACTCTGGTCGTTTACGTCGTCGATAAGCCTGGCGTGTTGAACCGGGTGGCATCGCTTTTTCGCCGCCGTGCGTTCAACATCGATTCGCTGACGGTCGGCCACACCGAGACGCCGGGCGTTTCGCGCATGACGATTGTGTGCGACGTCGATCCGTTCAACGCGCGGCGCGTCGAGGCGAACATCTACAAGCTGGTCGACGTGCTCAGGGTGGACGACATCACCGAGGAGCCATCGGTCGAGCGCGAGCTGGCGATGATCAAGGTTTCTGCGACACAGGAGACGCGCGCCCAGATCATCCAGCTCGCCGACGTCTTCAGAGCTCGCGTCGTCGACGTCTCGTCCGAATCGATCATCGTCGAGATCACGGGCAGCGGCGACAAGATCGAGCGGCTCGGCGATGTGCTGAAGCCGTATGGCGTTCTCGAGATGGTACGAACCGGCCGCGTGGCGATGGCCCGTGGTCCGCGGCCCGCCGAGCGGCTCGCCGATCAGTTTGCCGGGGAAGACGCGGGGGAGGAATCGGGAGTCTCCTATTCGGTGTGACGACGCAACCCGATGAGGGCGCAGGCGGTGCGCCCCTCCGCTGTTCGTCGTTCACTGTTCGCCGCTCGTCACTCGTCACTCGTCGTTCGTCGTTCGTCACTCGTCGTTCGTCGCTCGTCACTCGTCGTTCGTCGTTCGTCGCTCTTCAGCTCGTCATTCATCGCTCGTCATTCGTCACTGACTTGAATCTATGGCCACCATCTACTACGACAAAGACGCAGACCTCTCGCTCATTCAATCGAAGAACGTCGCCATCATCGGGTACGGCTCGCAGGGCCACGCACATGCGTTGAACCTGAAAGACAGCGGGGTCAACGTCGCCGTCGGCCTCGCCGACGGGAGCAAGTCGCGGGCGAAGGCCCAGGCGGCGGGGCTCGACGTGAAGACCGTCGCCGACGCTGCGAAGTGGGCCGACGTCATCATGATTCTGGTGCCGGACACGACCGCGCCTGGTCTCTATCGGGAATCGATAGCGCCGAATCTCAGTGCGGGCAAGACGCTGATGTTCGCGCACGGCTTCAACATCCGCTTCGGCACGGTCTCGCCTCCCAACGACATCGACGTGTCGATGATTGCGCCGAAGGCACCCGGCCACCGCGTGCGGGAACTGTTCGTCGAGGGCGGCGGCACGCCGGCGCTGGTGGCAATCGAACAGGACGCATCGGGCAAGGCGTTGCAGCTCGCGCTCTCGTACGGCAAGGGGATCGGGACAACCCGCGCGGGCGTGCTCGTGACCACGTTCAAGGAAGAGACCGAGACCGATCTTTTCGGCGAGCAGGCTGTGCTCTGCGGGGGCGTGAGCGAGCTGATCAAGGCGGGGTTCAAGACGCTCGTCGACGCCGGCTATCAGCCGGAGGTCGCCTACTTCGAGTGCCTCCACGAGTTGAAGCTGATCGTCGATCTCGTCTACCGCGGCGGCCTGAATTACATGCGCTATTCGGTAAGCGATACCGCCGAGTACGGCGACTACACCGCCGGACCACGCGTCATTGGCGCCGAAGCGCGCGCCGAGATGAAGAAGCTGCTCGCCGAGATCCAGGACGGGACCTTCGCCGGAAAGTGGATCAAGGAAAACGAAGACGGCCGGCCCTGGTTCAACAAAATACGATCGGCCGAGCAGACGCAGATCGTCGAAGAAGTGGGCGCGCGCCTGCGAGCCCTCATGCCATTCATCCAGCCCGTGACGATTCGCCCCGACGGACAAGGCGCGTAGGGGCGCATCCCCTTACGACACGGGCACAATGCGCAACAACCGATCGTCTTCCGCGACGGGTGAGTTCCGCCCGTCGCGGTTGCTCGTGCAGATGTAGAGATACCCGTCCGGCCCCATCAGCACATCTCTCAGCCGGCCGAATCGTCCTTCGAGCAGGCGTTCAGTCGTCGCGACATGCCGCGCTCCCGCGCCGTCGATCGTCACCCGCAGCAGCGCCATCCCTCTGAGTGTCGCCACGAACAGTTGATTGCGGAATGCCGGAATGCCGGAGCCCGTGTAGAAATCCGCTCCGGAGGGCGCGACGGCCGGTGAAAAGAACGCGAGCGGGGTGGCCATGTCGGGTCGCGTCTCGGAGGCTTCGATGACCGGCCAGCCGTAGTTCACCCCCGAATCGATCACGTTGATTTCGTCGTTACCCGTCTGTCCGTGTTCGGTCTCCCAGAGATCGCGTGTCGCCGGGTGCCATGCGAGCCCCTGAGGATTGCGGTGTCCGAACGAATACACGGGAGAGTTGAAGCGGTTGCCCGGCGCGCTGGTGCCATCGGGAGTGAAACGCAGGATCTTTCCGTTGAGAGCCGCGACATCTTGCGCGAGCGAAGGGTTCGCAACGTCGCCGAACGTCACGTAGAGCAGCCGATCCGGTCCGAACTTCACGCGCGATCCGTTGTGAATGTTCGCCGCCGGCACGTCGTCGAGAAGCACTGCCGGCTCGCCAAGTCGATTGCCGGCCTCGCGAAAGCGCACCAGCCGGGCGACAGCTCCGCGGGGTCCGTTGGCAGTGTAGGTCAGATAGACGAAGTGATTGGTCGCGAAGTCGGGGTGTAGCGCGAGTCCGAGGACGCCGCTCTCCCCCGACGTGAACACGTCGGTGAGCACGAGCGCCGGCTCCGACAGGAGTTGGCCATTTGCGAACACCCGAACGCGTCCGGGCCGTTCGGTGATGAAGAGCCGCCCGTCGGGCGCAAAGGCGAGGCTCCACGGGATCTGCAGACCCGTCACGAGCACCTGTACGCCGAAGCTCGTGCCGTCGCCGGCGGTGAAGGTCGTGATTGGAAATCCGCCGGGTGGTCCGGCGGGCGGAGTCTCGGGCGGTGGCCCCGGCTCAGGATTCGGTTGCCGCCGCTGCAGGCGACGAGCATCGCGAGCAGCAGCAGAGCGCATAGCAGAGACAGCCCTCCGCGAAGCATGGATCCATTTTATGGCACGGATCCTGTGCCATTGGTGCCTGGCACTGTTAAGAGATTTCAGGGTGCTTCACAGTGCCTGGCACCGGTATGCTTTCGGCATGACGAGCGTCGGGCGCACCTGGTTTGGTCTCCTGTTCCTCGCGGGCATGATTGCCCTGCCCGCCGCTCAACCGGCCGGCTGGCTGGACGCCTACCGCGAACCGGTGGACCGGATCGTCCGCGCCGCGCTCGCCACGGATTTCGCCTGGCGCCGGTTGGCCTATCTGACCGACACGTTCGGCCATCGCCTGAGCGGCTCGGCGTCGCTTTCGGCCGCCATCGACTGGGCCGTCACCGAGATGCAGAGCGACGGGCTTGAAGCCGTCCGGAAGGACGCGGTGATGGTGCCCCACTGGGTGCGCGGACGCGAAGCGCTCGATATCGTGGCGCCGCACCCGCAGTCGCTGCCGGTGCTCGGCCTCGGAATGTCGGTCGGCACACCGGCAGACGGCATCGAGGCCGATCTGCTCGTCGTCGACAGTTTCGTGGAGCTTGAACGGAAGGCCGCCGACGCACGCGGCAAGATCGTCCTCTTCAACGTGCCATTCAAAGGGTATGGATCGACCGTTGCGTACCGGGTGAACGGCGCCTCACAGGCCGCCGACGCAGGAGCCGTGGCCATGCTCGTCAGGTCGGTCGGCCCCGCCGGGCTCCGCACGCCGCATACCGGCATGCTCGTGTACCGGGAGTCGACTCCGCGGATTCCTGCTGCGGCGATCTCGGCTGAAGACGCGATGCGCCTGGCCCGCATGGCAGCCCGCGGTCAGCACGTCCGCCTGCGCCTCTCGATGGAAGCCACCACCCGTCCCGATGTCGAATCCGCGAACGTGATCGCGGAAGTGCGTGGTCGCGAACGCCCCGATGAGATCGTCGTAGTCAGCGCTCACTTCGACTCCTGGGACGTCGGCAACGGCGCTACCGACGATGGGGGCGGGGCGATCGCGGCGTGGGAGGTGGCGCGGCTGCTGAAGACGCTGAACCTGCGGCCGCGCCGTACGATCCGAGTCGTGCTGTTCACGAACGAGGAGAACGGGCTGCGAGGCGGGCTCGACTACCGGGATCGCTACCGCGCCGCACTGGGGCAGCATGTCTTGATGATCGAATCCGACGCCGGCGTGTTCGCGCCGCTTGGCTTTGGCTTCAGCGGCAACGACACCGCTCGTGCGCAGGTGACCGCCATTGCGTCATTGCTCGGGCCGACGGGCGCCACCCACATTGCGGCCTCGGGTGGAGGCGCCGACATCGGTCCCAGCGTCCTTGCGGGGCGCGTGCCGGCCATGTCGCTCGAAGTGGACGGGACGAAGTACTTCCTGGTCCACCATACGGCAGCCGACACCGTCGACAAGATCGACGCGACGGATCTGGCCAAGTGCGTCGCCGCCATGAGCGGGATGGCCTACGTGGTGGCCGATATGCCCCAGCGTCTGGGAGAAGCGCAGGGAACACAGTAGTGCCAAGTGCGAAGTGCAAAGTGCCAAGTGGAGTGGGTAGTGGAAAGTGAAGAGTGATCGCTAACCCATCGATCTGGCTAAGAACTCATCTCATAAATCCTTGACTCGAGCTTCTGCTGCACCCTGCTTCCGCACCTCGTAGCGAAGCGCCACCATACCACTCTTGTATGCCTTAGTCTCCACAAGGTGCAGGGCGACGTCTTTGTCGAGCCGCTCAAAGAACGAGATTCCAGTCACCAATCAGGATCGGCATGATCGAATAGCGCACTTCGTCGGCCAGTCCGCGGCGCAGGCATTCACCGGATACTTCACCACCTCCGACAAACCAGATGCTGCCGAAGTTCGGCTTCAATCTCTCGTCCACCAAGCGTTCGAGATCGCCGGAGTGGAACTCTACGGTATTCCTGGTCTTCCGCAGCTCGCGACTGGTGAGGACGAAGGTCGGCTTGTTGCCGTAGGACCAACCCAGCCCCTTTGCCTCGAAATCCAACGCGGTTTCATAGGTTCGCGAACCCATGACGTAGCAGTCGATCGTCCTGAGGAACTCCTCGACGGATTCCTGGGCCATCGTGTCCCCGCCTTCAAAGTTGTCTGACGTCTCGAGCCAGTCCACGCTTCCGTCTTTTCTTGCAATGAAGCCGTCGAGACTCGCTTCCATGTGGATCGTGACACGGGACTTCGCGCTCTCCATCGTGACTCCTCAACGCTGGCTGCAATGGATCACTTGTACGGCTGCTTGGACGTCTGTCCGATGAACTCGGACGTGGGCGATCGTGGTCACGGCGACCCCAATGTGAGGGGAGAGCGATAGCGTGCGGACCGTACGGCGGCAATCCTGCGTAGCCGCGATCGCCCGACGTACGGGATCGAGATGATCGCGGCCCCTCGAGGCTGCCGACGTCGCACCACACAGGATGGTCGCTGCCTGCGTCGCGCTCGTCGGCGCTGGAAGATCGAACGCCTCTTCGCCTGGCTGCACAACTTCCGGCGACCGGTCACCCACTGTCCACTGTCCACTGCTCACTTCACTTGGCACTTTGCACTTTGCACTTCGCACTGCTTTGGCCTCCGCTATGCCGCCACGACCGTGCCGCGGCATTCGCCGAGACCGATGCGCGTCCAGCCTTCCTTCTCGCACCACCCGCGAAAGATCACTTCGTCACCGTCTTCCAGGAACGCGCGCGTTTCGCCGGTCGGCAGCGTGATGGACTGCGTGCCGCGCCACGCCAACTCCAGCAGGCAGCCTCGCGATTCCCGCGTGGGCCCCGAGACCGTGCCGCTCGCCAGGAGATCTCCAGGACGAAGATTGCAGCCATTGCTCGTGTGATGCGTCAGCAGCTGTGCGGGGGTCCAATAGAGATGCCGCAGGCTGTTCCGCGAGAGGACAAACGGGGTCATCTTCCCGGCCCGCATGCGCTCGCTGGCAATAGCCACTTCCAGCCGGATGTCGAGGCCGCCGCGCTCGCGCTCCCTGGCGCTGTCGAGATATGGGAGCGGATCCGGATCGCCTGACGCACGAATGAACGCCGGGACGCGAAACGGTTCCAGGGCGTCGAAGGTCACCACCCACGGAGAGACCGACGTCGCGAAGCTCTTGGAAAGGAAGGGCCCGAGAGGCTGGTACTCCCATGCCTGCAGATCGCGCGCGGACCAGTCATTGACGAGGCAGACGCCGCAGAGATGGCGCTCCGCGTCGTCGATCGGGATGGACGTCCCGAGGGGATTGCCCGGACCGACGGCGAATCCGACTTCGAGCTCGTAATCGAGGCGACGCGATGGCCCGACGATCGGTTCTGCCGCAGAATCGGGCTTCGACTGCCCGGTGGGACGCCTGATGGGCGTGCCGCTCCGGACGATCGAGGACGCCCGGCCGTGATAGCCGATCGGCACGTACTTGTAGTTGGCCAGGAGCGGTTCGTCCGGCCGCAACATGCCCCCCACATTCGTCGCGTGGAAGATCGACGCGTAGAAATCGGAGTAGTCCCCGACAGACAACGGGAGCTCGAGCACGGCCTCTGCCATCGGCACGAGGCACGGGGCCACGACTTTCTGAAAGGTGCGACGACGATCCTCACGCAGCAGTTCGCTGACGCGGCGACGCAGTCCGGACCACGCCACAGGCCCGAGCGCCAGCAGCCGGTTCAACGACGCCTCTGCGCACGCCTCACCCGCCGCGGCGGATTCGCCATCGAGGATTCCGCCGCGATGACAGAGCAACAGATCGAGAATCGCGTCGCCGATCGCGATGCCGACGCGAGGCGGCTCCGGCGTGAGCGCACGCCTGAAAACGCCGAACGGCAAGTTCTGAATGGGGAAATCCGTGCCCGGCCGGTTCGCGGCGTCGACCCAACTATGCAGGTGCGGGTCGTGGGTCTCGTTGATGGCCATTCCTGATTCGCGACATTAAATCACCAATCGGTCGCGGCCGAGGATTGGCAAGACCAGTCGATACATCGCGGGGCTGACCAGCCTCCGCCAAGGCTACGGCGGTCCGCCGAAGCTTCCGAGCGAAGGCGGAAGCCCCGCCGCCACAACGGCAACGAAGCACTGTGCGCCAAGCACCAAGCACCAAGCACCAAGCACTAAGCCCCTATTCGAGCCACGAATGATAATACTCGCCGTCCTCGATCGCGATCGCCTCACGGCTCACGTGAAATGGCTTGAAAGTATCGACCATCACGGCCAGTTCCTTCGTCTCTTTCGCGCCAAGCGCGGCTTCAGTGCGCCCGGGATGCGGACCGTGCGGGATGCCGTCCGGATGCAGGGTGACCGAGCCGTACTCGATCCCCTTACGGCTCATGAACTCGGAGCTCGCATAGTAGATGACCTCGTCCGACATCACGTTCGAGTGGTTGTACGGCACAGGCACGGCCTGCGGATCGAAGTCGTACGGTCGGGGGCAGAACGAGCACACGACGAAGCCGTCGCCCTCGAACGTCTGGTGGACCGGCGGCGGAAGATGGATGCGCCCCACGCGCGGCTCGAAATCGTGAATGCTGATCGCCCACGGGTAATAGAAGCCGTCCCACCCGACGAGATCGAACGGATGGTGCACGAGCGTCATCTCGAACAGCCGGTTCTCCTTCTTGACGATCAGCCGGAACGCCCCTTCTTCCTCGATCGTCCGGAGCGATGCCGGGCGCCGAATGTCGCGCTCCGAATACGGCGACATCTCGGTGAGCTGACCGTGGTCGTTCCGATACCGCTTCGGCGTACGCACGAACCCCGTGCTTTCGATGATGAGAAACTTCTTCGGTCCAGGCTCGAGGCGATACCGGTGGAGAATGCCGCGCGGCACCACCAGATAGTGTCCATCTTCGAAGGGAATGTCGCCGAGTGCCGTCTCGAGCACGCCGCGACCCTCGCTGACGTACACGATCTCGTCGCCCTGCGCGTTGCGGTAAAAGAAGTCGTCTTCCCGATCCGGCTGTGCGAGGAGCAACGCGACATCCGAGTTGTATAGAAGCGGCACGCGATCGATCGTCACGCTGCCGCCCGACGACAGCTGATGCGCGCGGAAATGGCGATGACGAAACTGCCGTTCGGGATCGCGCTGCCACTCGAGATCCCTGAGCGCCCGGACCGCGCGCACAGGCGTCGGCTGATGCCGGTGATACAGGAGTGATGACGGGCCGGTGAACCCCTTGTTGCCAATCAGCTCCTCGGCGTGCAACCCGCCGTCCGGCCTCCGAAAAATCGTGTGCCGTTTGTGCGGCACCTCGCCGAGCTGGTGATAGATGGGCATTATTGGACTATCTCACAGTGCTAAGTGCGGAGTGCGAAGTGCCAAGTGGAGTGGAGCAAGTGAGAAGTGGGCAGTGAGAAGTGGTTGCCAACGCCTCGCCTGCGCGGCGTGAGCCTCCACTTTCCACTTCCCACTTGTCACTCCACTTTGCACTTCGCACTCCGCACTTGGCACTTCTAGAGGTTTCCTCTCAATGCCTGCTCCCGCTCGATGGCTTCAAAGAGCGCGCGGAAATTGCCCTTGCCGAAGCCCTTGCTGCCCTTGCGCTGGATCAGCTCGAAGAATAGCGTCGGGCGATCCTCGACAGGACGCGTGAAGAGCTGCAGCAGATATCCCTCATCGTCGCGGTCGACGAGGATGCCGAGATCCCGGATGACGTCCATCGCTTCGTCGATCTTGCCGACGCGCGAGGGCAGCGCGTCGTAATAGCTTGGCGGCACGGCGAGAAACTCCACGCCGTTGTCGCGAAGCTGGGTGACCGTCTGCTCGATGTCGATGGTCTGGAGCGCGATGTGCTGCACGCCAGGGCCGCCGTAGAACTGCAGGTACTCGTCGATCTGGCTCTTGCGCCGCCCGGCCGCGGGCTCGTTGATGGGGAACTTGATCGCGTGACTGTCGTCGGACATCACGATGCTCATGAGCGCCGAGTACTCGGTGTTGATGTCTTTGTCGTCGAAGCTGACGAAGCGCTTGAACCCGAGCACGCGCGAGTACCAGTCGGCCCAGTAGTCCATCTTGCCGAGCTCGACGTTGCCGACGACATGGTCGACGCGCAGGATGCCAACGTCTCGTCCCGGCACATCGCGCGGGACGTACCCGGGCAGGAACGGCCCGTTGTAATCGTCGAGCGAGATGAACGAGTGAAGCGTGTCGCCGTAGGTGTGAATGGCGGCCCGGCGCACGCGCCCGTGCGTATCCGTCTGGTCATGCGGCTCGATCGCGGGTTCCGCGCCGCGGGTCACCGCCTCTTCGAACGCGCGGTCCGCATCGTCGACCTGGAAGGCGATGTCGCGCACGCCGTCGCCATGTGCGCGGAGATGGTCGGCGGCCGGATGACTGGAGTCGAGCGGCGTGGCGAACACGAACCGCGCACGGCCCTCCCTGAGGGCATACGAGGTCATCGTTCGCTCGCCGGTCTCGAGGCCGGAGTAGGCGAACTCGGAGAAACCGAACGCCTTACGGTAAAAGAATGCCGCCTGCTTGGCATTCCCCACCCAGAATTCGATGTGGTGGATCTGCCGCAGTTTCAGGGGATTGTCGGCCATGATTGAAGCATAACTCCAATGCATGACGTTCGACCAGCCAGGGCATGGATGGGTCTCGCGAACCGGAGGTCAGTACCGCAGAAGCAGCTGCAACGAATCCGGGACTCCGGCGATGAGGGACACGACGACCGCGAGTCCGGTGAGGGCAAGGCACGCGATCCCGAGAATGAGGTGATCGACTCGTTCGGGGGCCAAAGGATCGAGCCAGTACGCCGTCAGCCAGCCGCCAATGAACCCGCCGGCGTGCGCGTAGTTGTCCACGCCGCGCATCAGGAAGCCGAACACGAAGAGGATGATCGCGTAACGCAGCGCTTCGGCGTGCACCATGGAGCTGCCGGTGCGCCGGCCATAGTAGACCAGCGCGCCGAGGAGACCAAAAATCGGGGCCGACGCTCCGACGGTCAAGGGCGCGCCGCCGATGATCGGCACGCCGAGAAAATACCAGCCCGTCGTCGAGCTGAGCAGAAATCCCGCGGCACCGGCGATCGTGTAGATGATCATCATCCGCCCGGCGCCGTACAGCTCTGCGACGCTGGGGGCGAGCTGCCGCACCCAGAGCATGTTGAAGAAGATGTGGAGCAGGCTGGCGTGCAGCCATCCAGCGGAGAAGATCGTCCACCAGCGTCCCGCCCAGAAGACAGGCAGGGCGCCGCTCTCGCCAAAGCGAATCAAGGCTTCGGTGTCGGGCGCCAGGATGTCCATCGGGCTGCGCCCCTGGAACGGATCCTCCGAGGCGACGAGCGTGGCGAGATAGAGTCCGACCGAGGCGGCGACGACGAATTGCGCGAATCCGAGGTCCTGGCCAAGCCGGCGCAGCACGGGCGCGAATCCCCAGAGCCCTGGATTCCGTCGGCCGCAGTTATAGCAAGTCGGGTCGTTTACGCCGACGAGCGATCCGCATGCCGGACAAACCGTCGACCCCGTACGCTGACGCCACATCGGCCGATCATATCGGATCGTCCGCCTTCGCTCGCTGGATTGGGGACTGCGCTCTGATGGCTAGTCCGCGCGGCGAGGGCGCTGGTTGCTCGCGAGGATCTTCTTGCGCAGGCGGATCCACTTCGGCGTCACTTCGACCAGCTCGTCGTCGTTGATGAACTCGATGGCCTGTTCCAGTCCCAGCTTGCGCGGCGGGATCAGCCGGATGGCCTCGTCGGCGGTCGACGCGCGCATGTTCGTCTGCTTCTTTTCCTTCGTGACGTTGACGTCCATGTCGCTGGGCCTGGCGTTCTCTCCGATGATCATGCCCTCGTAGACATTGGTCTGCGGGTCGATGAAGATCTCACCGCGCTCCTGCAGGTTCGCGATCGCAAACGCCGTCGCCAGGCCTGCCCGATCGGCCACGAGCGCCCCGGTCGCGCGCGCGGGAATCGGGCCGTGCCACGGCTCCCAGCCGGCAAACAGGTGGTTCATGATCCCCGTGCCCCTGGTGTCGGTGAGGAACTGCGATCTGAACCCGATGAGCCCACGCGCCGGGATGCGGAACTCGAGGCGCACCCGGCCGCTGCCGTGGTTCACCATCTTGGTCATCACGCCCTTACGCGTCCCGAGCTGGGCAATGACGACGCCCTGAAAATCCTCCGGCACATCGATGACCAAATCTTCGACCGGCTCGACGCGCTGGTTGTCGATCTCCTTCGTGACAATTTCCGGACGCGACACCTGGAGCTCGAAGCCCTCGCGGCGCATCATCTCGATCAGGATCGAGAGCTGCAGCTCGCCTCGGCCGACGACCTTCATCTGTTCGGGCGTGTCGGTGTTCTCGACACGCAGCGACACGTTGCCGAGCAACTCGCGAGTCAAACGGTCGCGGATGTTTCGCGACGTGACGTACTGGCCATCGCGCCCCGACACCGGCGAGGTGTTCACGCCGAAGATCATCGAGACGGTCGGCTCGTCGACGGCGATCGGAGGAATCGCCACGCGGTGGGTGGCGTCAGAGACCGTTTCGGCGATGTTGATGTCTTCGATGCCCGCGATACACACGATATCCCCGGCTGCCGCCGTCTCGATATCCACGCGCTTCAAGCCCTCGAACGAGAATAGCTTCGTGATCTTCGTATCCTGCTGCCGTCCGTCGAGCTTGAGGACCGCCACCTGGTCCCCGACTGTCACGCGCCCGTTGAAGATCCGGCCGATCGCGATCCGCCCGAGGTAGTCGCTCGCATCCAGGTTCGAGATCAGGATCTGGAGAGGCGCCTCCGGATTCCCGCGAGGCGGCGGCACGTGCTCGACAATCGCATCGAAGAGCGGTCGGAGGTCGGTGCCGGGCGTCTCCAGTTCGCGCGACGAGGTTCCCGCTCTTGCGCTCGTGTACAGCACGGGGAACTCGATTTGCTCTTCGGTCGCGTCGAGATCGATGAAGAGGTCGTACACCTCGTCGAGCACCTCACGGGTGCGGGCGTCGGCGCGATCGATCTTGTTGATCACGAGCACGGGGACCAGACCGCGCTCGAGCGCCTTGCGGAGCACGAAGCGTGTCTGCGGGAGGGGGCCCTCCGAGGCGTCGACCAGCAGGACGATGCCGTCGACCATCGACAACGTCCGTTCGACCTCGCCGCCGAAATCGGCGTGCCCCGGCGTGTCGACGATATTGATCAGGAGATCGTGGTAATGAACGGCGGTGTTCTTCGCCAGGATGGTGATGCCGCGCTCCCGTTCAAGGGCATTGCTGTCCATGACGCGCTCGACCACGCGTTCGTTGGAGCGGAAGATTCCGCTCTGGTGGAGCATGGCATCGACGAGGGTCGTCTTGCCGTGGTCGACATGCGCGACGATGGCGACATTGCGCAGGAGCGGGTTGGCAACACTCTGGCGGGGTTTGGTCGCGGAAAGCATCTTGCCAGTATACGGGACTACCGGATGCGCTCCGGAACTGGTCTTTGAAGTCGCGCCGCCCTCGTTGCGGCGGGACTTGTGGCGGCGGCTAGCGTGGCGGCGGGGGTTTACCCCTCGTGGCGGCGGGGCTTTAGCCCCGCAACTGGCGGCGCACGCGCCTAAAGGCTCGCCACCACAGTTCGCGACACTCTTGGATTAGCGACCGACGCGGTGTGACGCCTCAGCGCACAGGTATACTGGAATCGTGCCGATTTACGAATACGACTGCCGGGCGTGTGGAACGCGGTTCGAAGTGATTGTTCGGGGACAGGACGCACCCGTCTGTCCGGACTGCCACGGAACCAGCCTCGATCGCGCCTTCTCGACCTTTGCGGTGAGCTCGAACGGGCGCGCTGCGGCCAAGTCCGCGCCCGGCCCCTGCGGAAGCTGTGGTGACCCGCGGGGGCCCGGCGCCTGCTCGCTGAACTGACCGCAGCGCGAGATTCCGAAGCGCCTATCGAACCAATCCGGCAACAACCGCGATCGCGGCGCGTGCCTCAGGGACGGAGAGGCGCTGCGGACGCGGGAGGTGCACGCTCATCTCACGCCGAGCCCGATCGGCATCATGCGCCCGCACGGCGTGGTAGATGTTGCGGTGAATGATCGCCGTCTCGCGCAGATCGCGCCCGCGCGGCAGTGTCCGCCGGCGATGCTCGAAATAGAGCGACGAGACCATCTCCACGAGCGAGGCTAGAATCGGGTTGCCTGACGCCATTGCCACCGCACGGTGGAAGCGGATGTCGTGCATCAGGAACGCCTGCTGGTCCTCGACCGACGCGAACATCCCGGTGACTTCTTCGGCCATCACCGCGATCTGCTCACCGGAAGCACGCTCCGCGGCGAGCCCGGCCACCCCCACTTCGAGCACCCTGCGCGCCTCGAACATCTGCTCATTCGTGAAGCCGTGCAGCGATGCCAGCAAGCTGAGGGGCCGGCTGTCGAGTTGCGGAGGCCCATCCGCGATGTAGGTGCCCGATCCATGCCGCGTGTGCACGACGCCCATGGCTGACAGCGATCGCAGGCCGGCCCGCACGCTGGGCCTGCTGACGCCAACCCGCAAGGCCAGCTCGCGTTCCGGCGGAAGCCGATCCCCGGGCCTCAGCTCCGCCCGTTCAATCTGTCCGCGAACGTGGTCGACCACCAACTCTGCCGCTGCGCCGTCCGACGTTCTGAAGTCGCGATCTTCGCCGATCATGCCCGCCTGCCTTCCTTGCTCGCCCCTCGCTCAACGGTGCCGGTCCAACCACTTTGCGGGGCCGACGCCACACGATAGCGAGGTGGCTGCCTCGAATCGGCGACGGCCTGGTAACGCCTCTGTCACAGTCGGGGGTGGAGCGCGACCATCATAGCAGACAAACTCGCATGTCGTGTAATATTCGCATGATATCCAGTTCACTTTGTTTTATGAAGTCATTGGATGTCGCATCAGTGCGGCCTGTTCGTGCGGAATATGCAGTCCTTACCCTCGGCTAGCGGAGGGTCGAAATCAGACGCGGCGGCCTCCTGATCCCCTTTTGGAAAGGCGCTGACGCTCGAGTGGGCGCGCCGTGCCTGCCAACCGCGAGGTGGTGGAGAGACCGGTCCTGCCCTGTTAGGCTTACCGCATGGCACACCCACATCCTCACCGCGTCGCGATCGTGGGCGCTGGTCACGTTGGTGCCACGGCAGCCTATGCGCTCCTCTTGAGCGGTGTCGCGCCAGAAATCGTGCTCATCGACATCGACACCAGGCGCGCGGAGGGTGAAGCGATGGACCTCGCCCATGCCGTGCCCTTCTCTGACCCGGTCCGAATCTGGGCCGGAACCTATGACGATGTCGAGGGTGCTGCCGTCGTGGTGTTGACGGCGGGAGCGAACCAGCGGCCAGGCGAGACCCGGCTCGAGCTCCTCGGTAGGAACGCCGCCATCCTGCGCGACATCATCCCGCAGGTCGTCGCACGGGCGCCCAACGCGATCCTGCTCATGACGACCAATCCCGTGGATGTCCTCACGTGGGCGACGCTCACGACCTCGGCCTTTTCGCCGCAGCGCGTGATTGGATCGGGCACGATTCTCGATACGGCGCGCTTTCGATCGCTTCTCAGTCAGCACTTCGGCGTGGATGCCCGCAGCGTGCACGCGCACATCATCGGTGAGCATGGCGACACGGAAGTGGCCGCCTGGTCGATTGCGACGATCGGCGGTATGCCGCTGGCGGATTTTCAGGCGGCCAGCGGACGCGTGCTCGACGATGACAGCCGGCAGGCCATCGTCGAGCGGACGCGCCGCGCCGCGTACGAGATCATCGCGCGAAAGGGCGCCACGTACTACGCCGTGGCGGCCGGCATCGTGCGAATCATCCAGGCCATCATTCGAGACGAGTCGACCGTGCTCACAGTCTCGAGCCGGGTGTCGGGCAGCTATGGGCTCGAAGATGTGTGTTTGAGTTTGCCCTGCATCGTGAACCGATCGGGCGTCGCGCAGCTGCTGGATCCACCCTTGACGGAGGATGAAGTGGCGGCGCTTCATCATTCAGCGACGGTGCTGAAGGCTGCGCAGAGCACGCTGCTGTGAGCGCGGGGCTGAAGCCCCGCCGCCACAGCCCGCCAACGCTATCTGCGCAGTTTTGTGGAGGCGGGGCTTCAGCCCCGCGCACACGCGCATTTCCTCACCGCCTGAGTCGCGGCTTCCCTTCCTCGTTGGTCGCGGTGCCCACGACGAGCGTCACGACCTCGTCGTAGCTTCGAATGCCCTCGTCCACCCGATTCGCTTTGAGGAACTGGTCGTACGCGCGCCAGCTGGCGCGCTGGACGGCGGGCAGGCCTCGTTCGAGCCGTGCCCGGATGGCCTGGAAGTCGGCGCGAGGCCCGGCGGCGAGCGCCGCGTCAAGCCGCGCTCGCGCCTCGCGCGACACGTCGCCACGCAGGTGCAGATAGAGCGACGTCCAGGCGCTGTAACGCGCCGCGCCGTCACCGTTGAGGCAGGTGAGCCAGCCGATGTAGCTCGCCTCGCTTTCCCGCGCCCACCCTGCAAGATGCGCCCATTCATGCGCGATGACGAACGGCCGCTCGATCGGCAGCACGTCGGGGTTGACGAGCACCTCGAGACCAAATGGGTTGACCATGCCGTCCACGGTCGCCCACCGGAAGAACGGCGAGAGCAGCGAGTACCTGGGTCGTGCCGGGGTGGCAAGCCTCGTCCAGCCCAGATCGCGCTGCGTCTCCGCAAACGCGGGCGCCAGACGGGTGCGCACGGCCTGGAGCGTGAGCGTCGCCGCAGGATCGGCGTGCGCCGATGCATACAAACGATTGATCTCATTGACGGCGCGGGTCGCCACCGTCTGCACCGAAGCGGCGGTCACGCGCTCGCGCGCGAAGTCGAGCTGCGCGGCAAGCGGGACCCGGCGATAGTTGAGCCCCCACAGCGCCAGGAATGTGAGATAGAGCACGGCCGCCCCCGCGGCGAGGCTGGCGAGGACGCGACCGATCGCCTGCCGCCGGGCAGCACCTGGCGTCCGAGCCGCCGAAAGGACGCGCAGGGCGGCCCAGCTCGCAATCGCCAGAATCAGCAGATCGAGGAACGCGATCGGGATGAGACTCGAAATCGACGTCACGATCGGCTGCAGCGCCGGATACCACTCTCGCGAGTAAACACGCTCGACCGTGGCCGCGGGCATTGGTGCCAGGGCGCACGCCAGCGCAAGAAGCGTCAGCCCGGCGCGCGGCCACCAGCGAAATATCCGCGGCCGAGCCGTCGCAGGCAGGCCCGGCTTTCGACGGACCACACGCCTGACGGTTCTATCGGTCGAGCGACGCGGCTGACGTGAAGCGGGGGGCAATGTCTACCGGAACGGCCGAGAGCTTGTCGAGGACGCGCTGCACGTCCGGCCTGACCGTGGCGGTCGCGACGAGTGCCTTGGCGGCCTGGTAGTCGCCATGCGCCTGCAACATCATGATTTGCCGCGTCAGCGACTTGACCGCGACGCGCATCTTCGCGGCGTCGACGGCAAACGTGCCGTCGGAAGCGATCGTCACGGCGCCCTGGTCGAGCAGGAAATTGAGTTGCAGCGCGGTGCCGCGGCCGTGCGCTTCGGTGATGCCGAAGCGGATCGACCGGAACGCCGAGGCGAGGAATGTCGGGTAAATCGTCTCGGCCATCCCGGTCGCCAGCTTGCCGCGGTCGAGCAGGTGCTGTAGGGCCCAGAGGCCGGAGATGTCTGCTTTCGCTTCTTCGATCGTGGAGTAGAGGTCCTTCAGCTCCTGACGCACGGTCGTGACCCTTCCACCAGCGTTGATATTGTGGGGACCGAGACCGTGCATCAGCTCGTGCATCAGGATGTGCGTGAAGAACGCGTCAAAAGCCACCTTCGACTGATCGACTCTCGCGAGGGCGACCTTCGCGATGGGCTGCAGGACGACCGAGAATTTGGCTTCCTGCATGTTCTTCAACATGACGCGCTTACTGCCCTTCTCTTTGACGACGCGTTCGTCGTTGGGCAGGTTGTAGGCGGCAGTCTGGACTCCGCGATTGCCATCGCCGGCCGCGAACACCACGTTCACGACGCGAATGGGCGCCAGGGCGCCCAGCTTCGGATTACGCAGCGTGGGGTCGATCGGCAGGTGGTCCTCGATCTCCTGCAGCTCGGCGCCAAACGCCGCCAGCTTCGCCGTCTCACCATCGTCCCGCAGCGTGATGAACGATTCGAACGCCGCTTTGCGGTTGAACCACTCGTCCTCGTAGACCTCGTACGGCCAGATCGTGGGCTCGATGCTCGCGTCGAGCTCCATCCACGCGACGTCGCTGGCATAGTAGTCGTCGGTGAGGAATGCGTCGGCGCGGGTCTCGAGATATTTCTTCAGCGACGGCTGACTCGTGAGGCGAGCCGCTTCGCGAAGGAGCTGCGCGGCTTCCCAGAGCTTGCCTTGATACTCCTGGCTGTACGGCACGATCACGAAGGGATCGGCCGATCCGGCCGCCGAATGGCGGATGGTCGTGAAGAATCCGGTCGCCTTCGCACGCTTGTCGGGCGGCAACGTGGCGATCCACTTCTCCACCTGTTCCTTTGTGGCGCCGGCTGGATAGAAGTTGGCCTGCGCCGGCTTCTCGGCCGGGACGCCCTCGATGAAGGGCCGGTTGTGGTCGAGCCGCGACCAGGGTCCCTTGTTGATCAGGAAGTAGCGCAACCGCGCCTGCCCTTCCGGGCTCGCGTCGCCCGCGAGCGTCAGAAGCAGGGCCTCGTTGCCCGCCCAGACCTGGCGGAGGAAGAGCGCGTCCATCAGCCTCGACGCCGCCACGAGCCTCCCGAGCGCCTGCCGCTCGTTTTCCGGCAGGCCCGAGACCTCGGCGCTGATGTCAGTCGGCGCAAACCGCGCGGTCATCGTCTCGACCAGGACGCGATCGGGTGGCGCCTGGCCCGCTGCCAGGAGCACTGTCGCGGCAGCGCCAAGCAGGACGATCCCTGCCGAGACGACGCCCCCGTTCATGTCCATGCGATTCTCACCACGCAGCCCGCCGTCTCGCGGGGCTTTAGCCCGCGTGTTCCACTTGGCACCTCGCACTCACTACCTAGCACTTCTTCAGTGCACTCCGCTGCCAAGCTGCAGGCTGCCCGGCTCGGCGCCGAGGCGGCGGATGGCGCGTTCCCACATCTCGTCGGGCGGCGTGCGGAACACGATGTCGAGGTCGATGTCGCCGGTGAGCCAGGCCGAGGCCGCGAGTTCTTCGTCGAGCTGACCGGGCCCCCATCCCGCATAGCCCGCGATGAGCCGCGCGCGCGAATGATCCGGGTCAACGATCACGTGCTGGAGGACGCGTGCCGAGGTCGACAAGTACACGCCGTCGCACACGCGCACCGCATTTTCGTCGAGACCGGGATCGCTCAGCAGAATCCAACTGCGTTCCGGCTCGACAGGACCGCCGATCCAGACTTCGATCTCCTGCTCGGTCGCCGCTTCCGGCTCGCTTTGCGGGACGATCTTCGCGGTCGTTGTCACGGGGCGATTGAGGACGAGACCGAAAGCGCCATCGGTATCGTGCTGACAGAGCAGCACCACCGAGCGCGCGAAGTTCGGGTCGTCGAGCTGCGGCATCGAGAGCAGCAGGGACGGTGCGAGCGTGGCATCGTCTGACATGCCCCGATCATACCGTGGCGTGGGGAGACGGCGATCCTGGTTCGTCCCCCTTCAATTGCCGGCGGGCCCAGGCGACGTGCTCGGCCACGAGCGGTTCGCGGATCGTAGGCCGCTCCGGATCCTCGTCGCCGTCCACGTCCTCGGCGCGAAGCGCTCCGGCGGCGTTGCCGAGCGCCACGGCAAGATTGCGACGCAGTTTCACGATTCCAGCGCGCTCCATCGCCGACCCGTCGATCAGGGTCGCCAGGGCCGCGTCGCTCATCCGCCACAGCGTCAACACGTCCGAGAAATCGAGGCCGGCGCGTGGCAGCCATTCTGGAGCATCGCTGACATGTGCGCGGCGGTTCCACGGGCACACGTCCTGGCAGATATCACAGCCGTATGTCATGTTGCGCAGTGCCGGGCGGAGCGCCTCCGGGATCGCGCGCCCCTGCTCGATAGTGAGATAGGACAGGCAGCGCGTGGCGTCCAGGACGTGGGGCGCAACGAGCGCACCGGTCGGGCAGGCGGAAAGACATGCTGTGCACTCGCCGCATTGATCCAGCCCGGGCGCGTCGGGTTCGAGCGGCAGAGTGCTGATGAGACAGGCAAGAAATACCCAGGACCCGAGCTCGGGGTCGATCAGGCAGGAGTTCTTGCCAATCCACCCGATTCCCGCGTACTGCGCATACACGCGCTCCTGCACGGGGCCCGTATCGACATAGATGCGCGACTCGAACGGCTCGGGATGGATCTCGCGCATCCAATCGCGCAACGCATCGAGCCGTTGCCGGACGATGACGTGGTAGTCGTCGCCCCAGGCATAGCGGGCCACGACGGCGCGGAGGGGATCGCGCCTGTCGTTCGAGTACGGTCGATTCGTGTTGTAGACGGTCGCGGTTACGACGACCGATCGGGCATTGGGCTCGAGGACACGGACGTCGCGCCGCTTCCTGGCGGAGCGGCCCAGATATGTCATCGTGCCCGCGTAGCCGCGACGGAGCCAGTCGTCGAGAAACGCGAGTTCCGGAAACGGTCCGACCGGTGCAATGCCGCAGCGGTCGAATCCGAGCTCGAGCGCGTGCGCCTTGACAGCGGAGGACGTGAGCATTAAGTCGCCAGAACGCACGTAGGCCCAAGCTGTAGCTTGGGCAATCCGGTGCACCACGCGATGCCCGAGCTGAAGCTCGGGCATACGATCGTCAACTGTCAGACCTACGACGTCGGGCGCATTGCCATGCGCCCCTACGATTACGATCGCGAGACGAGCTGCCGCAGCACGTACGGCAGGATGCCGCCATGTTTGTACGCCACCAGCTCCTCGGGCGTATCGATACGAACCGTGGCCGTGAATACCCTGATGCCACCCTTATCGTCCGTGGCATGGACGGCCACCGTGCCTCGAGGAGAGAGCGACGCGCCTGCGCCGACGAGGTGGTACACTTCGCGACCCGTCAGCTCCAGCGAGGCGGCAGACTCGCCCTCCGCAAACTGCAGCGGCAGTACACCCATGTTCACAAGATTGCTGCGATGGATGCGTTCGAAGCTTTCGGCAATCACCGCTTTGACGCCAAGAAGCATCGTGCCTTTCGCCGCCCAGTCGCGCGACGAGCCCGAGCCGTATTCCTTGCCCGCAATGACGACCAGTGCCACGCCGGCGGCCTGATACCGCATCGCCGCGTCGTAGATCGGCAGCACCTCGTCACCGGGCAAGTGCGTCGTGACACCGCCCTCGGTGCCTGGCGCAAGGTGGTTGCGCAACCGCACGTTGGCGAATGTGCCGCGCATCATCACTTCATGATTGCCACGACGGGCGCCGTACGAATTGAATTCCTTTGGCTGCACGCCGTGTTCGATCAAGTAGCGGCCCGCGGGGCTGTCGGCCCTGATTGAACCGGCCGGCGAGATGTGATCCGTCGTGATGCTGTCGCCCAGAAGCGCGAGCACTCGCGCACCGCTGATGTCGGCCAGCGGCTTGGGCTCGACTGTGACGCCCTCCAGAAATGGCGGACGCCGGATATACGTGGAGTGATCGTCCCAGGCGAATTGGTCGCCCGTCGGGACCGGCAGCGTCTTCCAGCGATCGTCGCCTTCGAACACGCTCGCGTATTGCTCGCGGAACATCTCGGAGCTCACGGCGGCCAGCACCGATTGCTGAATCTCCCGCTCCGTCGGCCAGATGTCTCGCAGAAAGACCGGTTGCCCGTCTGCGTCCTCGCCGAGCGGATCGCGCGAGACATCCACGTTCATCGAGCCCGCCAGCGCATAGGCCACGACAAGTGGCGGCGAGGCGAGATAGTTTGCGCGAACATCCTGCTGAATGCGTCCTTCGAAGTTGCGGTTGCCGCTCAGGACCGACGCCACGACGAGCTCGTGCTCGCGGACCTCGGCGGCGATTTCATCGGGCAGCGGGCCGCTGTTGCCGATGCACGTGGTGCAGCCGTAACCCACGAGGTTGAAGCCGAGTTGATCGAGGTACGGCTGAAGTCCAGCCTTGGCGAGATACTCGGTCACGACCTTCGACCCCGGTGCGAGGCTCGTTTTGACCCAGGGCTTGCTCTTGAGCCCCTTCTCGACCGCCTTCTTTGCGACCAGACCTGCACCAATCATCACGCTCGGGTTCGACGTGTTCGTGCAGCTCGTGATGGCCGCAATCACGACTGAGCCGTGTTCGAGCTGCGTTTCGGTCGCCACCGCGGCGCCTCCCCCGGAGCCGCCCGCCTTCTTGAGGCCTTTCTGCAGATCCGGGAGCGCTGAGGCGAACGATGCCTTCGCTTTCGCGAGTGGCACGCGGTCCTGAGGACGACGCGGGCCGGCAAGGCTGGGTTCAACGGTCGCCAGATCCAGTTCGAGCGTCTGGTCGTAGCTCGCGTCGGGGGTCGAGTCCAGGCGGAAGAGGCCCTGCGCTTTCGCGTAGGCTTCGACGAGCGCGATTTGCGACGGTTCCCGCCCTGTGAGCCGCAAGTACTCGAGCGTCATGTCGTCGATCGGGAAGATGGCGACCGTCGCGCCGTACTCCGGACACATGTTCCCGAGCGTGACCCGATCGGCAATCGTCAGATGCGCCAGTCCCGGCCCGTAGAATTCGACGAACGTCCCGACGACTCCCTTCTTCCGCAGCGCCTCCGTGATTGTCAGGACCAGATCGGTTGCGGTGGCGCCTTCCGGCAACCGGCCGCTCAGGCGATACCCGACGACCGGCGGAATCAACATCGAGCTCGGCTGGCCGAGCATCGCGGCTTCGGCCTCGATGCCTCCGACGCCCCACCCCACGACGCCGAGCCCGTTCACCATCGTGGTGTGCGAGTCGGTGCCGAACAGCGTATCGGGATACGCGAGGCTGCGCCCGTTCCGCTGTTCGCGGCAGACGACGCGGGCGAGGTACTCGATGTTCACCTGATGGACGATGCCGGTTTCCGGTGGCACGACACGGAAGTTGCGGAACGCCTTCTGTCCCCATCGGAGAAACACGTACCGTTCCCGATTGCGGTGATACTCGAGATCCGCGTTGAGCGCGAACGCACCTGCCGTGCCGAAGTGATCGACCTGCACCGAGTGGTCGATGACGAGTTCCACCGGCTGCAGAGGATTGACCTTCTCAGGGTCGCCGCCAAGGGCGATCATGCCGTCGCGCATCGCGGCCAGATCGACGACGCAGGGAACGCCGGTGAAATCCTGCAGCAGGACCCGCGCGGGCATGAAGGAGATTTCCTTCTGCTTCCACCCGCTCGTTGTCCAGCCGGCAAGCGCGCTGATGTCGTCGGCCTTCACAAACGCGTTGTCCTCGCGCCGGAGCAGGTTCTCCAGAAGGATCTTGAGCGAATACGGCAGCCTCGCCACGTCCGGCCACCGTGCCTCGAGGGCTACCAGGCTGTAGTACTCGATGGTCTCACCGCCTACAGTGAGGGTGGACAGCGTCTGAAAGGTGTTGGGCATCGCGCTTCGGTCTCAGAAGAATGGTGGAACCTTCAGATCATATCGCGTCTCGAAAGCGGGCGCGACGTTCGGCCGGGGTACGACGCCGACGCTCCTGCCGCCGTCGAAATGATCTGCGGTGGCTATCGGATGAACCGCGGCCCGAGCGTACTCTCGCCTTCGAAGTCGCTGCTGCACAGCCACCACCGGCCTGAGAGATAGACGGCGGCGACATGATCGACGCCTTTGGCAACGCCGGTGTCACCGCTGGATTTTTCCACCGAGTTCCACTGCACGCGGGAGGCTGAGCAAGCATCACCGGAGCGGCTGCGGTACGAGCAGCGTCCGTCGAAGTCGACGGTCACGTTCGGTGCGCCTATCGAATAGGAAGTAATCGTGAAATTGTCGCGGTTATCCTCGACGTCATTTCGTTCATCCGCGGTGCCGGAACACGACGGGGTGAAGTCCTTCATGACCGTGCTGACAGACACCTCGGACTTCGAGAAGTTGGTCAGGAACTCGGTCGCCATGTCGCCAACTTCCTTCTCCGAATCGTGCACGTTCACGGTGCTGGTCTTCGTGACGCGGTTCTCGACGGTGAAGGGCAGGCCGCTGTCGTTCGTGGTCTGGTACCTCTCGACGACGTTGAGCGTGAGCGTGGCCTTGGCCGGTGTGCTCGCTGCCGTCGGCGCCCGCCACTTCACCGTTCTACCGGTGCCGCTGAAGGTCCCCAGGTCAGTGCTCCATTCGTAGGTGAGGTCGTCGGGCGACGACTCTTCATCCGTGACCATCGCGGTGACATTAATCTCCTCATTCAGGTCCGCGAACTGGGCGGGCTCGTCAGGTCGGCTGCCCTGCGCCTTGAGCGACTGGATCGTCGGAGGTTCGTTGGGTGTCTTCGAAGGCGCGACGTAGGTGAACGCGCCGGCGAGCGTCCCCCGCGCGGCACCCACTCCGACGGCCACGTCAACGGATCCGGCGGCGTGCTGTGCGGTCGTTGCGGTGATCTGGGTCGAAGACACGACCTGCGCAGAGGAGGCGGCCGCGCCGCCGAACGTCACGCTCGCCCCGGCAGCGAAGTTCGCGCCGGTAATCGTCACGCTCGTGCCGCCGAGCGTCGAGCCGCTGTTCGGCGTGACCGCTGTCACCGTTGGTGACGGGCCGGGTGGCGTTGGGGTCGTGGGACTCCCTCCACAGGCCTGGAGCAACGCCAGAAACGTGAGGGTCGCAGCCTGGAAAATCGGGCGAAGGCGGCTCGGACGGGCCGTCGTGGGAGCCATGTAAACCCAATCATTGTGCCCGCGACAGGCGCCGCTCGGCAACATCGCGCCCGGCGCCCGAGAGGCCGTTGCGCTGCGGACGGATGATCGCGGGGCTGAAGCCCCGCCGCCACATAATCGGGATGATTGCGGGGCTGAAGCCCCGCCGCCACATAATCGATGGCCGCGCAGGAAGGGCTGGTATCAACTGAGCCGAATAATCTGGTATACTGATACCAGGGGATTTCGATAATGCTTCCAGTGGAGCGGGTGGCGGACGTCCTGGGCGGCAAGGCCGTCTTGAAGCGGCCAGTCCGAACGTGGGGCGAGCTCGAGCAGATGGTGCGCGAGGGGTTGCCGAAGCGCTCGCTGCAGATCGTGGCCAGCCGCGCGGTGGCCGATGGGGTCGCCGCTTCCTCGTTCGTCTACCGAGTGGTGCCCATTGCGACCTTCAAGCGCCGCGTCCGCCTGACGCCTGAAGAAAGCGCGCGCACCGAGCGTCTCGCTCGCGTCGTCGCGCTCGCCGAACGCATCTGGAACGACGATGACGAAACGCGTGCGTTCCTGAACCGATCGCATCCGCTGCTCGACGACCGGGCGCCGATCGAGGTGGCCTCGACGGAGCTGGGCGCGCGCCGCGTCGAGCAGCTTCTCCACAGTGTCGAGCAAGGCCTCCCCCTCTAAAGCGATACACGCGTTTCGCATCGGGTCGCTGCGCTATCCCCTGCTCGACGGTGGAGGCGCCGCGGCCAGCGACGACGCGCGCTGGAACTCGCGGGGCCGGCGCATCATCTACGCGGCCGAGCACTATGCGACGGCCCTGGTCGAGAAGATGGCGCAGATGAACGCCCAGCGGCTGCCGTCGACGCTTGTCTACGCCCGAATCGAGCTGCCCGGCGCCACGGCGATCGAACGGATCGAGCCGGGTCGCGTCGCCGGCTGGGACTCGGACGACAAGTCGGCGAGCCAGTCGTTCGGCGACCGCTGGTACGACGAGCAGCGATCGCTGGCCCTGCTGGTGCCATCACTGGCCGCGCCAGGGCTGGAGTGGAACCTGCTCATCAACCAGCTTCACCCCGATTTCCCGCAAGTCGTCGCCTCGAAACCGCGGCCGATTGTCTGTCACCCGCGGCTGATGGCGTAGCCGGCCAGCTCGTCGTTCTTCGTTCGTCGTTCGTCGTTCCTCGCTATCAAACGGCGTCCCCCGCCGCTTTCCCAGAGGCCCATGCCCACTGAAAGTTGAATCCTCCCAGATGACCGGTCACATCGACGACCTCGCCGATGAAATACAGCCCCGGCCTCCCGCGCACCTCCATCGTCGTTGACGACAGTGCGCGCGTGTCGACGCCACCCGCGGTGACTTCCGCCTTTTCGTAGCCTTCGGTGTCCGCCGGATGGATCGTCCACTCGTGCAGTCCGCGCTCGAGGGTGCGAAGGGCCTCGTTGCTCGTGGTCGCGATTGTAGAGGGAGACGCCATCAGCTCGAACCATCGGTCGGCGAGTCGCTTCGGAAGGTGCGCTGCGACGGCCGCTTTCGTCGTCGCAGAATCGCCTGACGCGCGGCGGCCCGCGAGTTCCGCCTCGAGGTCAACGGTGGGCAGCAGGTCGATCGTTACCGGCGCTCCACGCTGCCAGTACGACGACGCCTGCAGGAGTGCTGGTCCGCTCAGGCCGCGGTGTGTGAACAGCATCCGCTCCCGGAATGTTGGGGCTGTCCCCGTTGGCACTGTAACGGCGCAATCGGTCGCGACACCCGCCAGATCGGACCAGCGCGTACGATCGTCGGGCGTGAAGAGGAGCGGCACCAGCGCCGGCCGCGGCGTGACGATAGGGACGCCAAACTGCCGGGCCAGCCGATATCCGAAATCCGTCGCACCCATCTTCGGGATCGACAGGCCGCCCGTCGCCACGATCAGCGCAGGTGCCTCGAACCGGCCGCGCGTCGTGTCGACGATGAAACCTTCTCGTACCTCGCCGACAAGGCAGTCGACGACGAGATCAACGCCGCCGTCGCGACACCCGGCGAGGAGTAGATCGAGGATTTCCTGCGACGAGCCGTCGCAGAACAGCTGTCCCAGCGTCTTTTCGTGATAGCGGATGCCGTGGCGCTCGACGAGCGCGATGAAGTCCGACGGCTGATAACGCGCGAGTGGGGACCGTACGAACGGAGGATTCGCGGAAAGGAAGTGCTCGGGCCGGCAGTGCACATTCGTGAAGTTGCACCGTCCGCCGCCCGAGATCAGAATCTTTCGTCCGGGCTCGCGGTTCCGCTCGATGAGGACCACGCGGCGGCCGCGCTGCCCCGCCGTCGCCGCACAAAAGAGCCCGGCCGCACCGGCGCCGAGGACGATCGCGTCGTAGGTCACATTGAAGGACGAGCGTCCTTCGACAAGCTCAGGACGAACGGAGGCAAGGAGCTCACGACCTGTCCCACTCGAAGATCCGGATCGACGGGCGAACGCTACTTAGCGCCGCTCTGCGTGAAGCCCATCTTCGGCAGCAGCTCGTCGAGCACGCGGATCATCTCGCTGATCTTCCTCGGCACCCGATTCGCTTTCAGATACACCCAGCCGGTCTCTCGCACGAGCGGTTGCGCCGGGAGCCGATGGGCAACCAGGTGCCCGGACTTCACCTCTCGTTCCGTGGCGTGGTTGGAGATGAGCGTCGACCCAATTCCGCTTGCGACCATCGCCTTGATGATCTCGACGTTCTCGGTTTCCATCACGATGCGAGGCTGCACTTGTTCGCGTACGAAAAACTCGTCGATCACGCGCCGCGTGTTCGAGCCGGACTCATACAGGATGAACGGCAGCTTGTTCAGATCCTGCGTCTCGACTCGCTTCTTCTGCGCAATCGGATGGCTCGGATACGTGACGAGCTGCAGTTCCTCGCGCATGACCGGCCGTGTCACCAGATCCGGCTCGCTCACGGGCAACGTCAGGAGCCCGAGATCGACCGTCCCGGCTCGCAGGCGACGGACCAGCCGTTCGGCGGGCCCGGTCATTACCTTGACGTCGACGTCCGGATGGAGCCGCTGAAATTCCTTCAATAGCGTCGGGAAGACATAGATCGAAACGGTCATCCCGCCCACGAGTCGAATCGTGCCCGTCAATTTCTGCTGCGTCTCGCTGAGGCGCTCGGTCGTCTCGCGGATGTCGTCGAACACGCGCAACGACAGCTGCAGGAGCGATTCGCCGGCCGGCGTGATCTTCACCTTGCGCTTGATGCGCCAGAAGAGCGGCTCGTTCAGCTCGGCCTCGAGCAGCAGGATCTGGCGGCTGATCGCGGACTGCGACACGTGGAGGCGCCGGCCCGCGCCGGTGAAGGATCCCGTTTCGGCGACGGCCTTGAGGATCTCGAGCTGTCGAAGGTCCATTGTCAGGCGCTCACTTCCGATGCGGCTTCGGAACGACGTGGAGCCGGCCGGAAGAATTCTGCATGAAGTTGCCCCATCGCGCGCGGCAAATCGTCTTCGTCGATGACGAGCGTGACATTTCGACGGGCGTCCGCTTGCGACACCAGTCGCAGCGGAATGCCCTCGAGCGCGCGAACCACGCGGGTGAACGCCGTCGGGTCGGCGCCATATCCTTCTCCGACGACCGCCACCAGGGCGAGGTCCGACGCAATGCTCACATCCGCAAATGCCGACAACCCAGAGACGATGCCCTCCAGATGCGAGGTGTCGTCGATGGTGACCGACACGCTGACTTCTGACGTCGAGACGACGTCGACCGACGTCCGAAACCGTTCGAAGACCTCGAAGATCCTGCGCATGTACCCGTGTGCCATGAGCATCCCGGTCGACGTGATCGTGACGACTGTAATGCCCTTCTTGCAGGCGAGCGCGGTCACCGCCGGCGGATCCTGAGCGCCTCCATCCGCGATGATCGTCCCTGGCGCTTCGGGGCGGAACGTGTTGAGGATGCGAACGGGGATCTTCCGCGAGGAGGCGGGTTGAATGGTCTTGGGGTGAAGCACCTTGGCGCCAAAGTAGGCGAGCTCGGCCGCCTCGGCGAACGAGAGCGAGGGGACCAGCAGCGGATTCTCCACGACACGAGGGTCGGCCGTGAGCATCCCGTCCACGTCGGTCCAGATCTGAATCTCCGCGGCGTCGAGCGACGCGCCAAGAATCGCCGCTGAGTAGTCCGAGCCACCCCGCCCCAGCGTCGTCGCCACGCCGCTTCGTGTAGCCCCGACGAAGCCGCCTGTCACGACGACGCGTCCTTCGGAGAGCAGCGATCGCAGGCGCGCCCGCACCTGCGCGCCGGTGGCCTCCATGTGAGGCACGGCGCAGGTGAAGGTCTCGTCGGTCACGATGAGCTCGCGGGGATCGACAGCAGTGGCCTCGAGACCGGCGTGCGCAAAGGCGGCCGCCACGATGCGCGTGCTCAGAATCTCGCCCAAGGCCGCGAGAGCATCGAGCGATCGCGCCGACGCGTCTCGTAACACGGCAAGCGCGTCGACCATCGCCGCCAGGTGCGCGAACTGCTCGTCGATGAACCGGCGAGCGTCTTCGCCGCCCTGGCCCGGAGCCACGCCTTCCAGCACGCGCAAGTGACGATCGCGAAGCGCCGAGACGCGTGCGGTCGCGTCGGCTCCTCGGCCCGTCCGGGCGATGCTCGCCGTGTCCAGGAGGTCATCGGTCACACCGCCAAGCGCCGACACGACGACGAGAGGCCCGCCAGATGCGCCTGCGGCGCGCCGGGCGGCCCCGACGATAGCGGTGACCCGCGCGATCGCAGTTTCGTCGGCGACCGACGTGCCGCCGAATTTCAGTACCCGCATGCGATCAGCTCCGGACGGCCGGTGCGGCAAGGACGCCCTGGGCCACCAGCAGCTCGGCATTCAACACGGCGGCGCCGGCAGCGCCGCGCACGGTGTTGTGGCCCAACACGAAGAACTTATAGCCGAGAATCGGGCACGCGCGGAGCCGGCCTACACTCACGGTCATGCCGCCATCACGGTCGACATCGAGTCGTGGCTGCGGCCGGTTCTCTTCAGAAAGATAGACGATGGGATGGTCCGGTGCGGTCGGCAGCCGCTGCCGCTGGGGCGCACCGCTGAAGCTGACGAGCGCCTGACGCACGTCCTCGATCGATGGCGATTCCTCGAGCGCGACAGAGACCGATTCCGTGTGCCCGTTGACAACGGCCACTCGCGTCGTCGAGGCACTGATCACGACGGGGTGCGGTACGATTTGCCCATCTTCGAGGCTGCCGAGAATCTTCTTCGGCTCGCTTTCGATCTTCGCCTCCTCTCCCGGGATGAACGGCACGACGTTGCCCACGGCGTCCAGTGACGCGACACCGGGATACCCGGCGCCCGACAACGCCTGGAGCGTGGTGACCAGGACCGACTTCAGACCGTATTGCCGCAGCGGGGCCAGCGCCATCGCGAGGAAGACCGTCGAACAGTTGGGATTCGTCACGAGCGCGCCCGACCAGCCGCGTGCGCTCCGCTGGGCCTCGATGAGCGCGACATGATCGCTGTTCACTTCCGGCACCAGGAGAGGGACGTCCGGCGCCATCCGATGATTGCGGGAGTTGCTGACCACGATGTGGCCGGCCTTCGCGAAGGCCTCCTCGATCTCGCCGGCGACCGAGGCGTCCATGGCCGAGAACACGAGCCCCGGCACCCCGGCTCCCGGCCGCGCTTCGTGGACGATTTGATCCGCGACATCGGCGGGCATCGCCGCAGGCAGCCGCCAGGGCGCCCGGTCACGATAGATCTGGCCCGCGGAGCGCTCGCTCGCCCCCAACCAGGTCAGTCGAAACCAGGGATGATTCGCGAGCTGCGCGATGAACTGCTGGCCCACCATTCCGGTGGCGCCGAGGACGCCGACGTCAATCCGTTGAGACATTGCCGATTCCGCTCCTTCCTGGTCCGACTTACTCCATCCCACGCCCGGGCAAAAAAAAACCGCCGACGGCTGATGCCGCGTCGGCGGGTGTCTTTGCTCGGTTCCGGCCTGGCTGTTACTACGTCTCGAGCCCGAATACACCACCGTCGCGGCCGCCATGCTTTCGCATGGTGGTGCTGGTAATCATGATGGTGGTGCGGGTGCGGGACATTGCCAGCCAAGTATAAGAGGTCGAACCACCGCGGTCAAATGCCATTTCATACGTTATGAAATCGTAACGAGAGTCAGTTTTGATTCGCGCGCTCGTCAGGGTGGCACGAGGCCTGACCAGCTCTCCATTCCACGACGCCCATCCGGCGTCGCGAGCGGGACGCGCCGACGAGAGCCCGCCGCGCGGGGCGGTTGCGCTGCAGGCGGGATGGACGCGGGGCTGAAGCCCCGCCTCCACATAGGATGGCAGGTCATCAGTTTTCAAACTGACCCACTATCGTAACAAGCATAAACTTGACGGCCTTCCGCGCGCCAGTAAACGATAGCGGTTTCCTCGATGATCACCGACCACACGCGCGTAGCGCTCCTCGGATTTGGCACCGTCGGGCGCTCCGTGACCAAGATCCTGACCGAGCACCCGCCGCCGGGCGTCCGCCTGACGCACATCTTCAATCGCGACGTGGGCCGCAAGAAGGTGGGCTGGGTCGCGGGCGATGTTCGTTGGACCGACGATATCGATGACATCTTCTCCTCGGACGCGAACGTCATCGTCGAGCTCGTCGGAGGCCGCGATCCTGCCGGCACCTGGGTCCGCCGGGCGCTCGAAACTGGCCGGTCCGTCGTCACTGCCAACAAGCAGCTCATCGCCCACGAGGGCCCGGCGCTCGCGCGGCTCGCCGCCGAGCAGCGCCAGCACCTGCGGTTCGAAGCGGCCGTGGGCGGCGGCATACCTGTGATCGGTGCCCTGCGCGACGGCGTCAGCGGTGATCGCATCGTGCGAATCACCGGCATTCTCAACGGCACCTGCAACTTCATCCTGACCAGCATGGAGCAGGCGGGCGCCGCGTTTGCCGATGCCTTGAAGCGGGCGCAGGAGCTGGGGTTCGCGGAGGCCGATCCGACCGACGACGTGGAAGGGTACGACGCGCGGGCCAAGCTCGCCATTCTCTGCACTGTCGGTCTGCGCGTGCCGGTCGCGCCGGAGGCGATCTCGTGCCGGCCGATCACATTGGTCGACGCGGTGGACTTCCGCTATGCCGGAGAGCTGGGCTGCACGATCCGGCAGATTTCCCAGGCCGCTATCGACGGCAACACCGCGGGCCACATCATTGCGTCCGTCAGGCCGTCGCTGGTGCCGAAGAGCTCTCTGCTCGCGCGCGTCGACGGCAGCCAGAACATCATCGTCGCGCGCGGCCAGTACGGCGGTGACACGGTGTATTCGGGTTCTGGGGCAGGAGGAGGCCCGACCGCGGTTGCCGTGGTGTCGGACCTGGCCGCCCTCTCGTCGCTGCAGCTCGAACCGCACGCCGACGCGGTGCACGATGCAGCCGTGCGCGTGGATTCCGAGTTCGTGACGGCTCACTACCTGCGGTTCATCGTGCGGGATGGACCGGGCATTCTGGCGGGAATCGCACAGTCGCTCGCGGCGCACGCCATCAACATCGACGCCGTCCTGCAGCTTCCGGCCGGCAGCAAGGACGCTTTGCCGTTTGTCGTGACGGCGGAACCATGTGCGCCGGCGACGCTGGCGCGCGCGATGGCAGAGATCGGCGCGATGGACTTCCACGTCCAGCCGCCAGTGGACCTTCCGCTAATGGTCGGTGGGAGCCTCGGATGACAGGCCCGTCCTCGACGAAGCGCGCGCTCGGCGCGGCCGAGGCTCGCGCGCGCATCGAAGGGGTCACCATCGAGGTGCCGGCATCGATCGCGAATCTTGGCCCAGGATACGACGCACTGGCCGTGGCGGTGCAGCTGTATCTCCGGGTGACCGTGCGCCGCGTGATCGAGGCGGCCCCGGGCACGGTCACGAGCAATCTGGGTCTCGGCGGCGACGACTACGTGTGTCGCAGTGTGTCGGCGCTCGCCGCGCGGGAAGCTGTCGAACTGCCGGGCCTCGAGCTCGACATCTCCAGCGATATTCCGATGCAGGCTGGGCTTGGCAGCAGTGCCGCGGCCATCGTTGCGGGCCTTCTGCTGTACGATCGGGTGGTTGGTCCCGCCAGGCGTGATCTGCTCGCCGAGGCGACGGCGCTCGAGGGCCATCCCGACAACGTCGCGGCCTCGCTTCTTGGCGGATTGACTGTCGCCTGCGAGAGCGGCCCGGGGAGAGTCGTCGCGCTCTCGTCGGCGTGGCCCGACGAAGTCCGCTTCGTCGCAGCGACGCCGGATGCGCGCCTGAAGACCAGCGAGGCTCGCGACGTGCTGCCGGCAGAGATCTCGCGCGCTGATGCCGTCTTCAACCTCCAGCGGGTTGCGCTGCTCTTGCAGGCGATTCGGACCGGCCGCACGGAGCTCCTGCGCGAAGCGCTCGCGGATCGGTGGCATCAGCCTTACCGAGTGGCGCTGGTCCCGGGACTGTCGGAAGCGCTGGCGCTGACGCATCCCGATCTGCTGGGTGTCTGCCTGAGCGGGTCGGGGCCGACAATCGTCGCGCTGTGCGTGGGCGAGACAGGGGGCGTCGAGAGGGCGCTCACGGGCATCTATTCGCGGCTTGGCCTCTCGAGCCGCGTTCGGACACTACGGGCGCACAACGAGCCGCCACGAATCCTAGAGCCATCATGAGTTACTTCACGGGACTACGCTGCCGGATGTGCGGGACGGACTTCCCCGCCGAAGCGCTCTTCGTGTGCGACCAGTGCCTCGGGCCGCTCGAGGTCACGTACGACTACGACGCGATCAGAGCCGGCGTGACGCGGGCCGAGGTGAGCGCCCGGCCCGAGAATCTCTGGCGATACCGCGAGCTGCTCCCGGTCAACGAGCCGCGGACCGGCTTTTATTCGGGTTTCACGCCGCTCGTGAAGGCCGAACGGCTCGCGTCGCGGCTCGGCGTCGCGGAGCTCTACGTCAAGGACGACTCCGTCAACCACCCGACGTTTTCCTACAAGGATCGGGTCGTGGCGATCGCGGCGACGCGCGCCGTGGAGCTCGGCTTCGACGTCTTCGCGTGCGCGTCGACCGGCAACCTCGCCAACAGCGTTGCGGCGCATGCCGCCAGGCTCGGGTTGACCTGCTACGTCTTCATCCCCGACAACCTCGAACCCGCCAAGGTGATGGGGTCGGCTATCTACAAACCCCATGTCGTGGCGATCAAGGGAAACTACGACGACATCAATCGCCTCTGCACGCAGATTGCCGATCGCCATGGGTGGGGCTTCGCAAACATCAATTTGCGGACGTACTACGCCGAAGGCGCGAAGACGTACGGATTCGAAATTGTCGAGCAGCTCGGCTGGCGCTTTCCAGCGCATGTCGTCTGCCCCGTGGCTGGCGGAACACTGCTTCCGCGCATCGTGCGGGCATTCGACGAGCTGAAAATTCTCGGCTGGACGGATGGGGCCATCCCCAGGATGCACGCGGTGCAGGCCGCGGGCTCGGCGCCGGTGGTGCGCGCATTTCAGGACGGGGCGGATTTCCCGGAGCCCGTCAAGCCGAATACCATCGCGAAATCCATTGCCATCGGAAATCCCGCCGACGGTTATCACGTGCTGCAGGCCCTACGCGAGACCAACGGCTCTGCCACGATGGTGACCGACGATGAAATTCTGCAGGGGATTCACGTCCTCGCAGAGACCGAAGGCATCTTCACGGAGCCGGCCGGCGGCGCCACGCTCGCCGGCGCCATGGCGCTCATTCGCAACAGGACAATTCCCGGCGATGAGCCGATCGTGATCTGCATCACCGGGAATGGCTACAAGACGGCTGACGTCCTGGAAGGCAACACCGAGCGGCCCACCCTGCTCGGCAAGGGACTGTCGGAGTTCGAAGACTACCTGGCTGGACAGGCAGCAGTCGGCGTGCGGACCGCCGAGTAACTCCGGGTCACGCGTCGGGCCAGATCCACCCACTGATCTCGGGTGGATCCTCGAAGTGTGCGCGCGAGTAGCCGACAGCTCGATCGATCGCCGCCGAGCACGCCGAGATGAGCGCCTGGGCGTCATTCTGGAAGCGCGGCACCCGCCGAACGGCCTCCATGGCCAGGTGATAGCGGCTCATCTCGTTCAGGATCACCATGTCGAAGGGTGTCGTGGTGGTGCCCTGTTCGTTGAAGCCACGGACGTGAAATCGCTGCGGATTAGGTCGGCCGTGCACGATCTCATGCACAACGCGTTGATAGCCATGAAACGCGAAGACGACGGGACGCTCCGTAGTGAACAGCTCGACAAACGCCGAATCCGGTACACCATGAGGATGCGCAGTGGGCGGAAAGAGCGTCATGAGGTCGACGACGTTCACCACTCGTACTCTGAGATCTGGCGCGTGGGCCCGCAGCCAGGCCGCGGCCGCAACGGTCTCCAACGTGGCGACATCGCCGGCTGCCGCTAGCACCACGTCAGGGTCCTCGCCATCGGCCGTGCTTGCCCATCGCCACGTGGAGGCTCCGCGACTGCAGTGTTCGATCGCAGCGTCCATACCGAGCCACTGGAGCTGCGGCTGTTTGTCAATCACGATCAGGTTGACGTAATCCCGGCTGCGCAGACAGTGGTCTGCGACAGAGAGCAGGCAGTTCGCGTCAGGAGGCAGGTAGATGCGGGTCACCGTGCCACGCTTCGACAGCATGACGTCAATCAGACCTGGCCCCTGGTGGCTGAACCCGTTGTGATCGTTCCGCCAGCAGGTCGACGTCAACAGAATATTGAGCGAGGCCGTGGGAGCACGCCAGGACAGGCGGGTCGCTTCCTGCAACCACTTCGTGTGTTGCACCGTCATCGAAGCGGAGATCATCGCGAAGGCTTCGTAGGTCACGTAGAGACCGTGCCTGCCCGTCAGAAGGTACCCTTCGAGCCATCCTTCGCACAGATGTTCGCTGAGCACTTCCATGACGCGGCCGTCTGCACGCACGTGATCGTCGATGGTAATGGTCGGCCCGACAAAGCACCGATTCTCGACCTCGAATACATCGTTCAATCGATTTGACGTCGTCTCGTCTGGGCAGGTGATTCGAAAATTCGCTGCCCTCGCGTTGCTTGTAAACACATCGCGCAGCCAGGTTCCAAGTCGCCTAGTGGACTCGTGTCGTTCGGCAGCTGGTTTGGATAGAGAGATCGCGTACTGCCTGAAGTCAGGGAGAACGAGATCGCGCAGGAGCTTCCCCCCATTGGCATGGGGATTCGCGCCCATGCGTCGTTCTCCGATCGGTGCGAGCGCCGACAGGTCGGCAGCCAGGTGACCTGCCGCGTCGAAAAGGGTGTCGGGGCCATAGCTGCGCATCCACGCGTCGAGCGCCGCCAGGTGCGCGCGACTCGTGGCGACGCCGGCGAGCGGAACCTGATGCGCGCGAAACGTACCCTCCATCGGAATGCCGTCCACTTCCTTCGGTCCGGTCCAGCCTTTCGGAGAGCGGAGGACGATGGCAGGCCAGCGCGGGCGCGCCGACGCGCCGCCCGACCTCGCGTCGTGCTGAATCGCGCGAATCCTCGCATGGCACCTGTCGAGCGCGGTGGCAAAGGCCTGGTGCATCGCCGCAGGGTCGTCGCCCTCGACGAACTCCATGTCGTATCCAACCCCGCCGATATGCCGGCGAATGTCATCGTCCGAGAGCCGGGCCAGGAACGTCGGGCCGCCGATCTTGTAGCCGTTGAGGTGAAGGATAGGCAGCACTGCCCCATCGCGCGACGGATTCAAGTAGCCGACGCTCTTCCAGGACCCGGAAAGGGGTCCGGTCTCGGCCTCGCCATCACCGATCACCGCCGCGACGATCAAGTCGGGGTTGTCGAACGCGGCGCCGAATGCGTGAGCGAGCACGTAACCGAGCTCACCGCCTTCATGGATGGACCCGGGCGTCGGCACGCTCACGTGACTCGGGACGCCTCCGGGCGTCGAAAAGCGGCGGAAGAGTTGCCGAATGCCCTCGGCGTTCGGAGGCACGGCCGGGTAAATCTCTGAATACGTGCCCTCCAGAAAGACGTTCGCGAGAACGGCCGGCCCGCCATGACCTGGGCCGGCAAGGAAGATCACGCTCACATCCTGCTCTTTGATGAGCCGATTGAGATGGATGTAGATGAAGCTGAGTCCCGGGGACGTGCCCCAGTGACCGAGGAGCCGAGGCTTGATGTGTTCCGGTCGCAAGGGCTCGCGCAGCAGCGGATTGTCCCGAAGGTAGATTTGCCCGACGGTCAGAAAATTGGCTGCCTGCCAGTATCGATGCATCCGGGCGAGCAGATCTTCCGACAAAGGCCCGCGCGGAGCGGCCCCGGGGTGTTCCGCCGCTGACGTCGCCTCCACAGCGCTCGAGATTCCGGTGTCAAAGCGAAACATCATCTACTCCATCAGAGGCCATGAGACGCCGCACATGCGCCGCGATCATCGCTTCCTCGTCTGTGGCGATAACGCGAATGACGACGCGGCTTCGGCCACTCGAGATGATCGAATCCGCTCGCGCATTGCGTGCCGCGTCCACCACGATGCCGAACGCTTCGAGTCCGGCGCAAATCCGCTGGCGAATCGGCGCCGCGTGCTCACCGATGCCGCCCGTGAACACGAGCGTCTCGAGGCCGCCGAGAATGGCCATTAACGCGCCGAGGTGTTTCCTCGCTGTGTAGCAGAAGAGCGCCACCGCATCGCCGGCACGAGCATCGGACGCTTCACGCTCGAGGAGCTCGCGCATATCGCCAGTCGATCCCGAAACGCCAAGCAGCCCCGATTGCTGGTTGACCAGGATCCGAAGATCGGAAGCACTCGTGTGGAGACGTTCATGCAGATACAAAAGAACGGAAGGATCCAGGTCGCCCGACCGAGTGCTCATGGCCATCCCTCCGGTCGGAGAAAAGCCCATTGTGGTCTCAACGCTGCGGCCTCCTCTGGCGGCCGTCAGGCTGGCGCCGCTTCCGAGATGCGCGATGATGAGCCGGCCTTCAGCCGCCGCCGCGTCAATCGAACGCAGTCGCTCGATGGTGTATTCGCAGGAGAGCCCGTGGAATCCGAGGCGAAGGACGCCTTCCTCGAATAATGCCCGGGGAAGCGGGTAGCGTTGAGCCACGGCGGGCATCGTTCTGTGAAATGCGCAGTCGTAGCAGGCGAAGTGGTGTGCCGCCGGACAGAGGCGTTCAGCCTCGGCGAACACGGCCAGTGCCTGGGGCGCATGATCGGGATCGATAGCAGCAATCGATCGCAGCTCCTCCACCAGGGCCGGCGTGATCCTCTCGACCGGCGGGTGCTCCCGCCCGATGCGGACAATCCGATGACCGACGGCATCAACCTGCTTGAGTGCTTCGACAGATTCGACCGCAGCCTGAAATGCCGCAGCGTGACTCGGAATGGTTCTCTGCTCATCGAGCACTACACGGCCGCCCCCATCCTGCACTGCCAGCCGACTTGAATCGGTGCCGACACGAGCGATTTGGACGGAGCGCTCTCGCGCGAGTTCCGGCGCCGCAGTAAAGAGAGCCAGTTTGAGGCTGGAGGAGCCCGCGTTCGCTGCCAGCACGCGCAGCATCGCTCATCGTGACTGGTTTGAACCGAGTCAGACAAGCACGAGCACAAATACGTTCGACGTTTCCCGGAGGTGACGACACGGTTACCTGAGCCGGCGCCGCTCCCTCCGCGTCGGAGACCTGAATCGGTGGCGGAACGCTCTCGTCAGAATCGCGCGACTACCCCGGCTGCCAATCCCCAGGTCGGCCGCCGTGTCTTCTTTTCGTCGAGCTCCAGACCGCCCGAGCGCATGTACAGGCGACCGTCTGCACGCAGGCCAAGGCCCCGGACGAGACCACGCGGCCGATTGACGAAGAAGTACTTCACCCCCGCGCCCGCGTGGAGGACCGTGCCGGTGTCGATCAGGAAAGCATCGCCATCGAGCTGCCTGAGGTAACCCCCGCCGCCGAACACGAACGGGATGCCTCGGCCGCCCCCAAACTGCAGCCGACCGAGGTGAATGACGGCAGCGGCCTCGATGAAGTACGTCGACAACGTTTCCGACACGGTCGTGTTGGGAATGCCCTCGACATCCGACGTGATCTCGGCTTCCGCCGTTTGACGCGTCCAGGTGAACGCCCCTTCGACGCCGAACGTGCGCGTGACATTGAACGTCGCGCGGGCGTCGATGCCAGGTGCGGCCCCGATCCGCGCCGAGGTCGTGAAGAGCGTGAAATCAGGATTCCCGGGATCGTTGGCCGTCAACGACGCGGTGCTTGGCCCGAAGTCGACGCCGCCCAGCGCAAGCGCACTCGCGGAGATTTCCAGCGATCGTGGGCGCGGCGAGGCATCAGGTTGCGCGAAGGCCGGGTTTGCCACCGCGAGTCCGGCTGCCGCGCAGACAGCCGCAAGCACGGCGCGGCTCATTTGGGCTCCACGGCCACGCCAATCATCGCGCTGGCGTCACCACGAGTGATGGTGACGAGCGATTGATGGAAGGTCGCCCGAAAATCTGAATCGACAGGAATGGACCCGTCGAAAAAGCCCGACACATCGCCGTCATCCAGCGGCTCCACACGGACGATGTACGTGCCCTCGGCCAGGCCCGCAATGACGAACGCGCCCGAGGCGTCGAGGGTAAAGCCGGCCACGAGATCGCCGGTCCTCATGTTGTAGGCGATGACATGGGCGCCAAACACGCCTCGCCCGTTCTTCTTCACCGTTCCCTGAAGGGATCCCGTTGTCGCACGGAAGTCGCCACTGGGATAGATGTCGGAAACACCGGCAATGTCGTCCGGTCTGAGCGTTCGTCCGCTGATGTCTCCCGCAGAAAACGCAATGGGGAACATGACGGCCCCGGCCGCAATCAGGCGCCGGCCGCCGCCGTCGGGACTTAGCTCGGTCTCGCCAAGAGCCGAATGGCCAAGGCCGATGAAGTGCCCGCCTTCGTGTGTCGCGATCGATTGAAGATCGTATCGGTCCCGCTCGCCGCCCGACGCGACCGACCAAGGGAAGGCCGCATTGAAGAACACGTCGGACTCGAGAATCTCTCCAGTCGTCGAGTCGACGAGAAACTCGGTGGCGGCCAGCGTCCGCTCGAGATCGGATCGCGATCGAAACCCGAACGTGCTGACGCCATCGCCGTCGAACGGCTCGGCCGAGGTGAACCCCGCGAACTCGAACGAAATTGCGGCGCTTGGCACGGCCTGCCACGCGGAAAGTCCGCGGCTCAGCGCAGCCTGAAACGCGTCGGCGTCGACTCCAGGCACTCCGCCATCGTTGACGAAGTACCTGACAGGCGTCGTCGACCACCGGGCGGTCAATGTCCCGCGGCCATCGACGAGCGTGCCCAGCTTGAGATACGCCGCGGCTGGCGACGCGATCGCGCACGCCACGGTCAACACCAGAGCCGATGTCGCGATGCCTGGCGATCGCCTCATCGCGCGCCCCGTGGCTGCATGGCGGCATGCACGTCCGCTGCGAACTGTTCGAGCGTCGAAGGCCGGCGCGACAGTTCGCCCCGTACGATTCTGACGGCGCCGGTCCGGACGGCCATGAGAATCTCGGGCACCACGATCCGCGTGCCGTGCGCGCTGTCGCTCAGGATCCGGAACACCCCCTGCCCGAGCCCGAGCACGTGCGGCACGGTCGCGTTGCCCGCGAGGAACAGCACCAGCTCCTCACCCTCGACGAAGCTCGGAGCGCCGGGCATGACGCTTCGATACCGTCCCATCTGGCCGCCCGGGACCGCCAGCGTCACCGTACGACCAAGATCGCCTTTGAGGTACCGATCGACTTCGAGAGTGAGCAGCGTCTCGATACCGCGGCGGCCTTCCTTCCACTGAGGCGCGAGCGAGACAATGCGGCCAACCGCGATCGCGCGCGCGTCATCGACCAGTGTCGGGAAATCCGTGGCGACGTAGGTCATCGCGTGTGGTGTCGCCGCTCCGATCGCGGTCACCGCGCACAGCATCAGCGTCGCTGCCAGTCGCTTCATTCCTGGTTCCTTTCGATAAGAACGGGCGCACGCAGTGCGCCCCTACACCTGTGGCGGCGGGGCTTCCGCCTCCGCATGGCTTCGGCGGACTCGCCATAGCTTTAGCGAAGGCGGTCAGCCCCTCGACCGCCGGCCACTGCCAGCACGGCGGCGGCGGCGCGACGGCTCGCCCCGGGCTCGCCAAGTTTCGATCGCACCTCGCGCAGATCGGCGCGCATCGCCTCGGCACGCCCCCGATCCGTCAGAAGGGCGCAGGCCTCGGCGGCGACGCGCTCGGGCGTGAAGTCGTCCTGAATGAGCTCGGGCACGATCCGCCGTCCAGCCACGAGGTTGGCCATCCCGAACGTGTCGACCTTCACGAACGGCCGCCCGATGCGGTACGTCAGCGGTGAAAGCCGATACACGATGACCATGGGCCGTTCGTGGAGCGCCGTCTGCACCGTCGCCGTGCCTGATGCGGTCAACACGAGATCGCTCGCATTCAACACGTCGTCTGCAGCTCCCGCAACGATCGCCACCCGGCCCGCGGCTGCGAGGAACGGGTCGAAGAGCGACGGGGCGAGGCTGGGAGCCTGGGCAATGACGAACTGCGTCATGGGTATCTGCCGCCGGATGAGGGCTGCCGCGGCGGCCAGGCCAGGCAGAATCGCGCGGACCTCGTTGGGACGACTCCCCGGAAGCAGTGCAATCGTCGGCGCGTCAGGCAGGAGTCCCTGGCCGAGCAGAAATTCCTGTCGCGATCGGGTGACGCGAATCAGGTCGATGAGCGGATGGCCGACGAATTCCACCGGAATGCCCGCGCGCTCGTAGATCGCCGTCTCGAACGGGAAGATGACGAGCACCTTGGTCGCAAGGGCCTTCATCGCGGCAATGCGGCCGGGCCGCCACGCCCAGAGCTGCGGGCTGATGTAGTACACGACGGGAACGCCGAGAGACCGGGCGATTCGCGCGAGTCGGAAGTTGAAATCCGGAAAATCGATGGTGACGAGCACGTCGGGCCGCCTGGCGACCAGCTCCTCTCGGAGGCGGCGCAGCATGCCCAGCGAGCGCGGCAGCACGCGCAGCGCTTCCGTCAGTCCCGTGACCGCCAGCCCGCGATAGTCGCCGACGAGCTCGGCGCCGGCCTCCGCGAGTCGCTCGCCGCCGAGGCCGAAGACACGCGTGCCTGGTGCGAGATGCTGGAGCTCCGTCGCAAGAGCGCCGGCGTACAGATCGCCAGACGCCTCACCGCAGGACACCATGACCGTGGGCATGCGTCAGAGACGAACGCTATGGGGAGGCGCCCTGCCTCGCCTCAGCGCCCGCCAGGCGGGGCCAACGCGGTGCGCGCGCGGCGCTGCAGTGTCGCCGAGGTCAGGTCGAGATCCGTAAGATTCACCTGTTCGTACTGCGGAAATCCAACGCCGGCCAGATCCTTCGAGAAGACAGCCGCGTTGCCGACAAGGACGACCGACAGCCTGTCGGGCTTCATGTAGAGCCGTGCCACGCGCTGGATGTCGTCGGGCGTGATCTTGTTCACCAGCTCGCGATAGTTCTCGATGTCGCTGAGCGGCAGGCCATAGAAGAGCGCGTTCAGCACTTGGGCCGCGATCGCGTCGGGGGTTTCGAGCGTCAAGGGGAAGCTGCCGGCCAGATAGGCCTGGGCGTCCGCGAGTTCCCGCGACGACACCCGCTCGCGCTGCAGCTTGGTGATCTCTTCGACGATGAGCCGCAGGGCTTCGGCCGTCGCGTCGGATCGGGTGTCGGTGTCGGCAGCGAAGTCGCCTGCCTGTTGGAGCGCCTGGTACTCGGCCGACGCGCCGTAGGTGAGGCCGCGCTCGGAACGGAGCACCCGATGAAGCCGGTTCGCGCCCTCCCCGCCCAGGATCTTCATCGCAAGATCGAAAGCCAGGTAGTCCGGATGCTTTCGCGGAATGGCGAGATGTCCGACTCGAAGCTCGGTCTGCACGGCATCCGGCTTGTTGATCACCATGACGCGGCGAGTCGGCTCGGGCGGACTGGCCTGCACGATGGGGGCAATCTCGCGCCGCGGCCAGTTGCCGAGCACGCGCTCCGCGCCCGCAAAGGCTTCTTCTGGCGTGACGTCGCCGACGACGGCGAGAATCGCGTTGTTGGGAGCGTAGTGGGCGTGGTGGAACGCCTGAAGATCCTGGACCGTGATCGATTGCAACGATTCGGGCGTGCCGTTGTTCGGGAACCCGTACGGGTGAAACCCGTAAACGAGCCGATCGAAAACGAGACCCGCAACGTAGTCGGGATCGCCGTAACTGACCTTCAGGCCCGACACGGCCTGGTGCCGCTGTCGCTCGAGTTCCTCGGACTTGAACGCCGGGTTACGCGCCACGTCGTTCAACAGCTCGAAGCCGAGGCCCAGGCTGTCTTTCATGACGAGCACGTTGGCATACGACAAATCGGTGCCGGCGCCGGTGCCGAGGCCGCCGCCGACGGTGTCGATCGTGTCGGCAATCTGCGCCGCCGATCGGGTTGTCGTCCCCTGGTCCAGGAGGGCCGCCGTCAGAACTGCCGTGCCCTGCTTCTTTTCGGGATCGGCCGCGGCGCCTGCACGCACGAGGAGTCGCAGCGTCACCACCGGCTGCTCGTGGTGCTGGACCACGACAATCTGGAGCCCGTTGGACAGCGTCCTGAGCTCGTAGGGCGGAAACACCATGTCTCGCGCGGGGAGCGGTACCGGTGGCCGCTCGGTGGGCCACGATGCCACCTGTGCCCACGCCGGGCCCGGTAGGACCAGCGCCGCACACACGAACGCCGCAACGATCAATCGTTGGAACATGAACTCTCGCTTCGCGGGCTCATCGAGTGATTCGGGGGTCGTTGGTTCGATGTGCGATGTTCGGTTCGCGGTTCGACGTTCATCCGTTCGATTCGTTCGACGTTCGACGTTCGTCGTTCTCGTTCGTCACTCGTCATTCGTCACTCGTCGTTCGACAGGTTCGCCGGGTTCGCCGGGTTACTGCGTGGCCGCGCTCGGCATGATCGTCAGCACGAGACGGTTCGTCTTGGTGAAGTACTTCTGCGCGACGCGCTGAATGTCGGCTGCCGTGATGCGTTGAAAGATGTCGAACTCGCCATCGGCGGTGCGTATGTCGTTGTGGATCACGACGGCGTGCGCCAGCTGCGAAGCCTTTTCCTGAATGGTCTCGCGGCCGAGGATGTAATCGCGCGCGAACTGGTTCTTCGCGCGCTCGAGCTCGTGGGCGCTGATCGGCTCGACCGTCATTCGGTCCAGTTCCGCCGTGAGCGCTTTCTCTACTTCTTCAGGCGTGTGCCCAGGCTGCACGATCCCGACCGCGAAGAACAGATTCGGGTGTTCGATGATGTTGCCGCCGCCGAACGCCGTCAGCGCCAATCCCGTGTCGTACACGAGCTTTCGATAGATCCGCGAACTCTGGCCGTCGGACAGAATCTTCGACGCCATGTGCAGGGGGTACGAGTCGGGATTGCCGTCGTAGGTGATGTGGTGCGCGACCACCACGGCCGGCAGGGGCCACGGCTGCTCCAGTGTGACCCGCTTCTCCTTCGTCATCGGCGGCTCGACGGGGATGTCGCGGGGAACGGGGTTGGTGGGCTTGGGAATGCGGCCGAAGTACTGCTCGACGAGCCGTGCCGCCTGATCCGGCTCGAAGTCGCCCACAATCGTGAGCGTCGCGTTCGATGGGACGTAGTACGTCCGGAAAAAGTCGCGCACGTCGTCAATCGACGCCGCCTCGAGGTCTTCCATGCTGCCGATCACCGGGTGCTTGTAGGGGTGCACCACGAACGCCTCGTTGTAGATCAGCTCGGGGAGCTTCCCGTACGGCTGGTTCTCGACGCGCATGCGGCGCTCTTCCTTCACTACGAGGCGCTCGCGCTGAAACGTGTCGTCATCGATGCGCAGTGATGCCATGCGATCCGCTTCGAGCCACAGCATCAACGGCAGATACTGCGCGGGCGCGGTTTCCCAAAAGACGGTGATGTCTTCCTGCGTGTAGGCGTTGCTCTGGCCCCCAACGCTCGAGATGAACGAGGTGTGCGCTTCGGGCTCGACGTTTTTCGACCCCTTGAACATCATGTGCTCGAACAGGTGCGCGAACCCCGTTCGTCCAGCGCGCTCATTTTTCGAACCCACGTGGTACCAAATCTGGACGTGAACGATCGGCGTGGAGTGGTCTTCGAGAAGCACCACCGTGAGTCCGTTCTGTAGCTTGGTAATTCGGTAGTCGAGCTTTGGCGGGGGAACCGCCGCGGGCGCTGGCGTGGACGCGAACAGGACGGCCACGGCAACCCAGGCGGACAAAAACGAAGTGAAAGGACGACGACGTCCTACGCGCGTCCGGCAGCGGTCGGCCATTCAGCGATTATGGCACGATCTTCTTTTCGACCTCTTCCAGCCGGCCCACCAGATCAGCCAGGCGGCGCCGAAGGGCCGGAAGGGTCCTGAAGACCGCGACGGCCTTCAGCCATTCCCGGTTGTCGATCGCCGGGTAGCCCGACACGAACGCGCCGGGCGCAAGCGAGTTCGGAATGCCGGTCTGCGCTGTCGCGCGGGCGCCATCGCCAATCTCGATGTGGCCGGCGACCCCCACCTGGCCTGCCAGGACGACGCCGCTCCCGATGCGCGCGCTGCCGGCAATCCCGACCTGTGCGGCAAGGATCGAGTGCTCGCCAATCTGCACGCCGTGGGCAATCTGTACCAGATTGTCGATTTTCGTCCCACGCCTGATTCGGGTCTCTCCGACGGCAGGCCGATCGATCGTCGTGTTGGCCCCGATTTCCACATCGTCTTCGACGATGACGATGCTCTGCTGCGGGATTTTGTAGTGCACGCCGTCGCTGCCTGTCACGAAGCCGAAGCCGTCGCTGCCGATGACCGCGCCGTCCTGGACGACAACGCGCTCGCCGAGGATCGATCGATCCCGAACCGACACGCGCGCATGGAGCACGGAATCGGCGCCGATGCGCGCGCCGGGCCCAATCACGACGTGCGCATGCAAGACCACGCGATCGCCGATCTCCGCTCCGGCGCCGATCACCACCAACGGACCAATCGAGACGTTGGCGCCGATGCGCGCGTCGCCCGACACGATGGCGCTCGCGTGAATGCCGTCGGGAGGACGTTCGTTCCGGCCAAGAATCGCCAGCGCCTCGGCAAAGGAGCGATACGGGTGCGGCGATCGCAGCATCGGGCAGGGCGCGGGCGCCGCCTCCTCGGCGAGAATAATCGCCGCGGCGCGGGTGGTGGCGACGGCAGGTGCATAGCGCGGATTGGACAGAAAGGTCAGATCGCCGGGGCCGGCGGCCTCGATGCCCGCCACGCGCGTGATGTCGAGATCGCCGTCGCCTTCGAGGCGACACTGGAGCCGTTCGGCGAGATCGCGAAGCTTCACAGGGGATGCCTGGGCGCGGGCGCGCTCAGGGACGCGAGACTATATCACGCGGCCCGACAGGCCACGCGATCGAAGAATCGCGGCAGGTGTTCCAACTGCAGTTCGGCGGCGATGGCCTCGACCTCGGCTCGCCGGTCGGTGCCATCGGAACCTGTCAGCGGCCGGAGCCGGGCCAGCGCGTCGCTGGCCTCGGTGCGCCATTCGACGCGATCCAGCGCCTGCCGCGCACCGCGCATCGAGAGAAAGTGGCCGACGAGTCGGAACGCGAAGTAGTACGCGATCACGTTGGGACCGGGCACGAGCGTGAGGAGTCCCGACGCAATGAAGAGCAGCGTGTTGACCACGAGCCACAACCGATGCTTTTCATAGTCCGATCGCATGTTCGTCTTGATAACCGTCATCACCTGCGCGGTGTCGAGATCCGCCGGATGAATCGCGCGGGCGCGCGACTGACGGCGCATGTGCCAGAGCAGGCGCTGCTCCGCGACGGTCTCGGCGACCATCCGCCGGACACGCCCTTTGATTCGCTGAATGATCCCGCCAGGCGCCTCTGGCGTGGGATCGAGGTGCCGCTCGCGCTCGATCGCCGCGAGGGTGTCGCGAAATCGCTGCACAATGCCACGGAAGAAGCCGCGATCGTGCTCGGGCGTTTCGCCGGACGGATCCTCGTCGGGAACTTCGCGGTACAGCTCGTACCGGTCCTGCCCGACCGGAATGAGGAACACGTCCATTAACCGTCGCCGTACGATAGCACAGCTCCATGAACGCACTCGGCGGTTGCTATAATTCGGCGCGTGCTCGTTGCGATCGGACTTCTCGTGTGCTCCCTCGCCGACTCCCCAGCCGTCGCACCAGCGGCGCAGGCCGCTGCCGCTCCGTCAATCCGGACCGAGTTTCGCGTCTTCGACGGCGCCCACGAGGTGACGGCGGAGACCCGGCTGCGCGTGCGTCCGTCGAGCTCGTCGGAGACCGGCCGCATCGTCGAAGGATCGGAGCTGATGCTCGAGTTGGCGCCCGGCATTTACGACGTGCAGGCGGTACGGCAGGAGAGCGGCCAGGTGGTGGGAGTCCGCTGGGCGGAGCGCCTCGTGATCATGCCGTATCCGGATGAGGGCGGCCGGCACCTGGAGGTCATCAACTTCACGAATCATTTCGGTGCCTTGCAGCTCCGGTGGCCCGACGGAGAAGCGCGCGATCCGGCTGGCATTGCGATCACGGTGTCGAAGAATGGCGATACGCGGCCCATCTCCACGCGGGTGCTTCATGGCCTCGGCTATCTGCTGCTGGTGATGCCTGCTGGCTCCTACGACGTGCGCGTCACGCGGCCGGGTCAGAAGCCAATCGTCCTGTCGGACATCGAGGTCCCTTCCGATCGAACACGAATGAAGATCATCCCGTAGGCCGGACGCTTGGACAATCTCACACACTCGCTGGTCGGGTTGACGCTCGTCCGCGCCGGCCTCGGCCAGCGCACCCCCGGCGCGATGGCGGTGATGCTCATCGCGTCGAACGCGCCCGATCTCGACATCGTCACCGCCATCACGGGCGGCGCGGTGCCATATCTGGCGGCACACCGCGGCCCGACCCATGGCGTCGTCGGCGTGCTGTTGCTCGCGCTGGGAGCCGCGACGTTCGTGTGGCTCGGGCAGCGGCTCGGTCGGGGATTGGTCGACAAGGAACGCCGCGGCTCGGCGGTAGTACTCCTGGGTGTGGGACTTGCGGGCACCGTGTTGCACGTGCTGATGGACCTGCCGACGTCGTACGGCACACGGGTGCTCAGTCCGTTCACGGACACGTGGTATGCGTTCGACTGGCTCCCGATTGTCGACATCTATCTCTGGGCGCTCCTCATCGCCGGCGTGATCGCGACGCGCCTCCGGCCGGGCGCGCGAATGGCCATCGCGCGGTCCGTTCTCCTCCTCGTGTTGGCGTTTTACGCGGGTCGCGCCTTCGCGCACGAGCGAGCGCTCGCCGTTGCCGCGTCGACACGCGCAGACGGTGTGAACGCCCCGTGCGCGTCGGCGCCGGAATTGACGCGGCACCCGTCACGTCTCGACGCGACCGCGGTTGGCCCGGGCAAGTGCATCGTGGCCGCAGCGCTGCCGACCTTCCTTTCACCATTCACCTGGCAGGGAATTCGCGAGTACCCGGAAGGGTACGAACTGCGGCAGATCTCGGTCGTCGGGACAAGCCGAAGCGATCGCCTGTGGGTACCGAACGACGACGACAAATGGATCGCGGCCGCCGAGCGCTCGGCGACGGCCCAGGTCTTCCTGAATTTTTCGCGCATGCCCGCCCGGCGATCGACGGCGCTGCCCGACGGCACGCACCAGGTGCGCCTGGTCGACGTGCGGTTCGTCGGCGGTCCGTTTCAGTTCCGCCGCGACCCTGAGATGCGCCCGCCCTTTGTCGTGACGATCGTGCTCGCGCCGACCGGGAAGCTGCTGGCGGAGCGGCTGGGGCAGTAGGAGTTCGTTTGTGTTGACATTGTGGAGGCGGGCCTTTAGGCCGCCAGTTGCGGGGCTGACCGCCATCGCCAAGGCTACGGCGAGTCTCGCCGAAGCTTTATGCGTAGGCGGAAGCCCCGCCGCCACGTGAGCGGCGCGTCCAATGCGACTCCGAGTCGGACCGTCAGCTCCGGCTCACCGCAATCGTCTCAACAAATCGACGACCGTGCCGATGCCGGCTTCGATGAGTCCCCCGCCTCCGGCGATGCCACTCCAATCGGTCCCCTGTTCGTACTCGCTGAAGGCCGCCTCGACCTGGCGACGCTCTCGAATCAGGTCAACGTCGTCACTCATGTGGCCGAGAGTCGCCAAAGATCTCGGCTTCGAAACAGAAAATCTGTGCCCCGCGGCGCCAGGCGTCAACCGGCAGGCCCGCCTTTCGGCACGTGTGGGACAGGAACTCCTCGCGGGACCAGCCGTGCTCGGTGGCGACCTGCGGCAGCAGCAACCCCCGGTGCCGTCCCTGCTCCACGATCAATCCGTGCCGTCCCACGTCGATCTGGTCGATGCTGACCACGCTCTCGGGGGGCGTAAGGACCGAAATCTCAACGGCGAGCAGCTCGAGCTCATCGCGCGACACGGGCGGAAATCGAGGGTCAGCGAGAGCGGCCGCCGCGGCGCAGTGAACGATGAGCGCTCCGATCGGATCGTCGGGCTCGGTCTGGCCGATGCAGCCTCGCAGCTCGCCGCGTGAGGTCAGGGTCACGAACGCGCCCGCCGACGATTGACACACATCGGCAAGCGGCGGAACCGGCGCCGGGGTCCCCATGACGGCGGCCTGGATGGCCTCGCGCGCCAGGCTGATGAGCAGCGCGCGATCCTCCTCGGCCAGCATCATTGCTCTCCGTAGGCGGCTGCCACGTAACCGACGACCTGCGAAGTGTCGCCGGTAACGTCTCCCGAGTCGGCGTACTTCAGGACACCGCCCCGTGCGGCGCAGAGACGCGTCGCCGCTCGCAGCACCGCGACCATCGGTCCCCCGCCGCAGGCGTGGCGCGGCTCGCGCTCCAACCGGCCCATCAAGAGGTCGGCATCACACCGCTCCAGCGCCTCCAGAACCTGCGCGTCCAGGGCATGCGCAGTGACTCTGTCTTCGTAATGAGACAGATCGCTCGACGCCACGAGGGCGACGGCCAAGCCACCCGCGATGTCGGCGATCGCGTCCCCGAGGCTGAAGGCAACGTCGCGAGTCTGCTCGCCCATCAAGATGGGGACAATCGGCACCTCGGGCAGCACGCGCGAGAGAAACGGCAGCTGCAGCTCGAGTGAGTGCTCCTGCGCGTGAATATCCGCACCCGTCTCCCGCACGACTGTCGTTCGGCCGGCGAGGGCGCTGGCCAGATCTTCCGCGATCGGCAGCGGACGCCACGGCGTTTCGACGGCGCCGTGTCCGAGCATGGCGCATCCCCGAAACGCCTGGTAGTGCGACGGCCCGACGAGGATCACGGCGTCGACCGCCTGCGCGCCCAACGCGCTGTAGCTCCATGCGGCGACCGGACCGGAATAGCGGAGGCCCGCGTGCGGGGAGATCACGGCGCGCGCAGGTGTCGCGCGACGCGCTGCCGAGGCCAGCATCGCGTCCACTTCTTCGGCGAGGCGAACAGGATCGCCCGTATACCAGCGGCCGGCGAAGGCCAGCCGGCGCAACGGCAGAGAACCGCCGGTCATATGAGCTGAAGCGCCTATGCTAGCATCACGGTCGATGCCTCAGGAGTTGACACGCGCGGACGTCGAGCGGGTCGCCGGGCTCGCGCATCTTGCGCTGACCGACGCCGAAATCGAGATGTTCACGCGCCAGCTCGGCGACATCCTTCGCTACGCACAGCAGATCCAGGCGCTCGACACGACTGGCGTTCCGCCCACGGCGCACGTGCTGGCGGGCTCGCCCATCGAACGCGACGACGTGCCGCAGCCATGCCTGGATCGAGAAGCGGTCCTCACCGCTGCCCCTGACGCCGCGGTCGACGCCGGATTCTTCCGCGTTCCGCGAGTGATAGGCTGATGCCTGCCGTCGATTTGTCGACCATCCGCGGCGTGCGCGACGCCGTGGCCTCGGCGCGCGCTTCGGCGGTCGAGGTGTGCATCGAGTGCCTCGACGCCATCGGCCGCGAGGACGCGGCGCTCCACGCGTTCAACACGGTAACGGCTGAACAGGCTCTCGCTCGTGCCGCCTCGCTCGACCGCCTCGCGGCATCCGATCGCGGTCCGCTCCACGCCGTCCCAATCGCGCTCAAGGACAATCTGTGCACGCGCGGCGTTCGCACGACCGCATCGTCCAGGATCCTCGCCGACTACACGCCGCCTTACGACGCCACAGTCGTCGAGCGCCTCGAGCAGGCAGGCGCAATCGTCATCGGGAAGACGAACTGCGACGAGTTCGCGATGGGGTCGTCGAACGAGAATTCCGCGTTCGGTCCCGTTCGCAACCCCTGGGACCGCGACCGGACCCCTGGCGGTTCGAGCGGCGGCTCTGCGGCAGCAGTCGCCCAGGCCCTGGTCCCGGCCGCGCTGGGCTCGGATACGGGCGGCTCTATCCGTCAGCCCGCCTCGCTCTGCGGCATCGTGGGACTCAAGCCCACGTATGGCCGCGTCTCACGATATGGACTGATCGCGTTCGCCTCGTCGCTGGATCAGATTGGCCCGCTGACGCGAACGGCGGCAGACGGCGCGGCGCTGCTCCAGGTGCTGGCCGGCGCGGACCCGCGAGACGCGACCGCCGCCGCACACCCGGTGCCGGATTATGCCGAGGCGCTCACAGGGGACATCTCGCAGGTGCGCATCGGCGTACCGCGGCGTCTCTTTGGCGAAGGCGTCGACGAGGACGTGCTCAACGCCTTCGACCAGGCGCTCGGCGCGCTGAAGCACCTTGGCGCCACGCTTGTCGACGTCGAGCTGCCACACGCCGGCTACGCGATCCCCGTGTACTACCTGGTGGCCACCGCCGAAGCGAGCTCCAACCTCGCGCGATACGACGGCGTGCGCTACGGCTTCCGCGCGCCGGACGCCGCGACGCTCCAGTCGATGTATTTCCGGACCCGAGACGAGGCATTCGGGTCCGAGGTCAAGCGGCGCATCATGCTGGGCACGTATGTGTTGAGCGCGGGCTACTACGACGCCTACTACCTGAAGGCGCAGCAGGTCCGTACGTTGATTCGCCGCGACTACGAGCAGGCGTTCAGTGCGGTAGACGTCGTGGCGATGCCGACGAGCCCGACGCCGCCCTTCCGTCTCGGCGAGAAGACCGACGACCCTCTGCAGATGTATCTGGCGGATGTCTTCACGGTGAGCGCGAATCTCTCGGGCCTGCCGGCCATCAGCATTCCGTGCGGGATGTCGCGGCAGTGCCTTCCCATCGGCCTGCAGTTCACCGGTCGCGCGTTCGACGAATCCACGCTCCTCCGAATCGCCGACGCCTACGAGCGCGAAACCGGCTGGTGGAAGCGCCGCCCGCCTGTCACGCCGTAACGGGCCTGCCGAAACTGCGGAACACTGCCCAGATCAGGAGCGCAACAATCGCAAGTGGGAGGAGCGGCGTGAGGATCGCGACGATGGCGGCGACCGCTGCGACTATCGCGAACAGAATGCCCCCAACGAGGAGGATCGGCAGGAGGACGACACTGAAGAGAAGCTTCAGGATCATCCCGCCAATCCAGAACGGCAGGGCGAGCACCCCGAAGACGATGCGGAAGGGGAGCATGATCGTCCACAGGACGGCGCGGACGACAAACGCGCCCACCATGACGATGGCCGCCACGAGCAGCCCAAAGAAGACCAGTGAAGCGAGTGCCAACACGTGAGCCCCCTGAATCGCCGGAGAGGCAATTATTCAGCTCTACGGTCGTCTGCCGCGGAAAGTTTCATCGCGGCAGGGATTGGCGGGGCTTAATCGTTGTGCGCGCGCGGTTTGAAGACGGGGAGATCGTAGCCAACGAGACCGCGCCGGGTCTCTTCCATCGCGATGCGTTCGGCCTTCAGCAGGTTGTGCCCTTCACTGGGACCGAGCCGGGGCAGCGCGCCACGGCGGAGCTGCTTCGCGCGCATTGCAGCAACGTCGACAAAAAGGAACCGGCTCGAGGGGGGTTCGAAAACATCCGGCTGCCGCGGCTCGTCGGGGTCGTTCGTCTCGTTGCTTACTTCAATCATAAGTCCATTAGCTTACCACACATGGAGCGACAACTCGGGTTTCTTTCGCCCACTTGTGCCCGTGGGATCGGCGCGCCCGCAGCCCCGCCCTACACACGATTGATCGCGTGGTCCTTCGCGTGTAGGGCGGACCTAGGTCCGCCGATCGCGCTACACCGCCGCCAACTCTCGAACGCCCTCGACGACGCCGAGAATCTCGTCCTCACGGACGATCAGGTAATCCTTGCCTTCAAGCTTGATTTCGGCGCCCGAATACTTGCCGAAGAGCACGGTGTCGCCTACCTTGACGTCGAGGGGGAGCACGTCACCCTTGTCTGTCACACGGCCGTTGCCAACAGCGATGACCTTGCCCTGCTGAGGCTTTTCCTTGGCAGTGTCGGGAATGATGATCCCGCCGACTTTCTCTTCCGATTCCGCGACGACGCGCTCGAGGAGCACGCGGTCGTGTAAAGGACGTACGCTCATAAAGATCCTCCGTCTGGGCTGTTACCGTACACGGGGCCGCCCGCCGCCTGGGTGGCGACGGGCGAGACCCCCCATCTTCAGTCAAGGACCACCGGCCGTCAATGTCTAGTTCACCTGGACCTGGATCTGCTTGGGTCGGGATTCCTCGCGGAGCGGAAGCTTCACCTTCAGCACTCCGTTCTTGTATTCCGCGGCAATCTTGGCCGTATCGACCGTCGGCGGAAGGCTGAACGTGCGGCTGAAGTGACCGTACGTCCGCTCGATGCGGTGATAGCGATCCTCGTGCACTTCGCTTTCCGCCTTCTTCTGGCCGCTGAGCGTCAGGGCGTTGTTCTCGATGCGAATGTCGATGTCCTCCCGATTGAGGTCGGGGAGCTCGGCCTTCAACACGAGCTCGTGCTGATCGTTCTCGAAGATGTCGACCGGTGGGACCCACGTCCCCCGCGCCGTGACGTCATCCTCGAAGCGGCGATCGAGATTGCCGAACACGCGGTTCACGCGATCGTGCAGTACGGCCATTTCACGAAATGGATCGAATCGAACAAGGTTCATGATGAGAGCTCCTTCAATAACGCCTACTTCGTTTCTGCAAACTCCGCGTCGACGACTTCGCCATCCGTCGGCTGGCCCGGCCCGCCCTGGTCGGGACCGCGGTTCTCGCCGGCCTGGCTATCCTGCTGCGATTTGTAAAGCGCCTCGGCGATCGCGTGGCTCGCGCGCTCCAGGTCGCTGGTTGCGCGCCTGATCGCGTCTCCATCGTCGCCCTGCACCAGGTCGCGGACCTTGGCGATGGCCTGTTCGGCGGTGGTGACGTCGCTGGCCGCCAGCTTTTCGCGATTCTCGGTGAGCGTCTTCTCCACCGACCACGCGAGCGACTCGGCCTGGTTGCGGAGGTCGATCACCTCGCGCCGCGCCTTGTCTTCGGTCGCGTGGGACTCAGCGTCGCGCACCAGCTTGTCGACCTCGTCTTTCGACAGACCGGACAATCCGCTGATGGTGATCGTCTGCTCCTTGCCCGTCGCCTTGTCCTTCGCCGAGACGTTCACAATGCCGTTGGCGTCGATGTCGAACGTGACCTCGACCTGTGGGACGCCGCGAGGCGCCGCCGGCAGCCCCACGAGGTGGAACCTGCCGAGCGTTCGGTTGTCGCGCGCAAGCTGACGCTCACCCTGCAGCACGTGGACCTCGACACTCGTCTGGCTGTCGGTGGCCGTCGAAAAGACCTCGCTCTTCTTTGACGGAATCGTCGTGTTGCGCGGGATGAGCACCGTCATCACGCCGCCAAGCGTCTCGATGCCGAGCGAGAGCGGGGTGACGTCGAGGAGCAGGAGATCTTTGACATCGCCGGTCAGAACGCCCCCTTGGATGGCCGCGCCCACGGCGACGACCTCGTCGGGATTGACTCCCTTGTGGGGCTCCTTGCCAAAATGCGCCTTCACCAGCTCCTGCACGCGCGGCATGCGCGTGGAGCCGCCGACGAGCACGACCTCGTCGATCTGCGACGGCTGCACGCCGGCGTCGCTCAGCGCCTGCTTGAGGGGCGCCATCGTCTTCTGCAGCAGATCCTCGACGAGCTGTTCGAGCTTCGCGCGCGAGAGCTTCACGACGAGGTGCTTCGGCCCTGTCTGATCCGCCGTGATGAACGGCAGGTTGATCTCGGTTTCCGCAACCGTCGACAGCTCGATCTTGGCTTTCTCGGCAGCCTCCTTCAAACGCTGGAGCGCCATGCGATCTCGAGCGAGATCGACGCCCTCGTTCTTCTTGAACTCACCCGCGAGCCACTCGATGATGCGCTGGTCCAGATCATCGCCGCCCAGATGCGTATCCCCGTTGGTGGCCTTCACCTCGACGACGCCATCGCCCACTTCGAGAATCGAAATATCGAACGTGCCGCCGCCAAAATCGTAGACGGCAATCGTCTCGTTCTTCTTTTTGTCGAGGCCATACGCCAACGCTGCCGCCGTGGGCTCGTTGATGATGCGCAGGACGTTCAGCCCCGCGATCTTGCCCGCGTCCTTCGTCGCCTGGCGCTGGGTATCGTTGAAGTACGCCGGCACGGTGATGACGGCGTCGGTCACCGGCTCGCCGAGATAGTCTTCCGCTGCCTGCTTCAACTTCTGGAGCACCATGGCCGAAATTTCCGGCGGCGAGTATTTGCGGCCGCGGACCTCGACCCACGCATCGCCCTTGTCCGCCCGCACGACGCGGTACGGAACGCGCGAAGCCTCTTCGGTCACTTCGTCGAACCGGCGGCCCATGAAACGCTTGATGGAGAAGATCGTGTGTTCGGGGTTCGTCACGGCCTGCCGCTTGGCGACCTGGCCCACCAGGCGTTCGCCATCCTTGCCGATGGCCACGACCGACGGGGTCGTCCGCGCGCCTTCCTGATTGACGATCACGGCGGGCTGCCCGCCTTCCATGACGGCAACGACGGAGTTCGTCGTCCCGAGGTCAATTCCAATCACCTTCCGTGGCATCTGTCGCTGTCCTCCCTCTCGAAGTCTAGAACGATTTTACGGATGATATGAGCGTATGTCAATAAGTAAATATCAGTCTATATGACTAAGATATTAGCCGGGCGCACGCAGTGCGCCCCCTATAGGGGATGTCGCCCGATTCGGATGAGGTCGTGCATTCGGTCGCGGCACTCGGATGAGGTCGCCGCACGTAGGGGCGCACTGCGTGCGCCCGGAGTCGCCACATTCGTAGGGGCCACACTGCGTGCGCCCGGAGCCACATTCGTAGGGCCCTTGCGTGCGCCCGGAGTCGCCACATTCGTAGGGGCGCACTGCGTGCGCCCCTACCCCAGTTATGCCAAGAGCTTCCCACCTGTGCGATCCTTAGGGCCATGGTGGGTTGGCCTGGAGTACTACTGTCAGGGGAGCTCGGCGATCTGACCGACGACGTTCGCCGTCTCTTCCAGGAACTGGGGCATGGGTCGGTCTCGCGGGCGGCCGCCGCCGGAGACTGTTGCCGCCCTCGACGTCCTCGAAACCGACGAGACGTTCAGATCCTGATGGATTTCCCGGTGTGCCGGCCTCGGCCATTCGGGTGCTGCTCAAAGGTGGCGTCGTGCTGATTGCCGGCGAGAAGTGGGCGGACTTCCCCGGCGTCGGTGCCGGCGGGTATCACCTCGTCGAGCGGGGCTCGGGACGGTTTGCGCGCGCGGTCAGGGTTCACTGGGGCGTTCGATGGCTCTCGCGTCCGCGCCACGCTGATTGGCGGGGAGCTGCGCATTACACTGCCGAAGCTGGCCGATCGCCGCGGGCGTGGCATCGACATCGCCATCAGCGTTGGCCAGGCGCCGCCGGCATGAAGCTGCTCTTCATCGGCGACATCTTCGGACGCCCCGGGCGCGACCTGGTCCGGGTCGGCCTCGACGGGCTCATCGCTCATCACGACGTGGATTTCGTCGTCGCAAATGGCGAGAACGCACCGGCGGCAACGGCATCACGCGCGAGATCGGCGATCAGTTGCTGGCAGGCGGCATCGATGTGATCACGTCCGGCAATCACATCTGGGACAAGAAGGAAGTCTTCGACTACATCGCCATCGAGCCGCGGCTGCTGCGGGCCGGCGAACTACCCGATGCACGGGCCGCGACCATACGTGGCGCGCGCGCGCGACGGACGCGGCGTGGGCGTCCTGAACCTGATGGGACGCGTGCACATGGCGAACCTGGACGATCCGTTCCGCACCGCCGAGCGCGAAGTGGCGGCGCTCACCGAGCGCACGCGGATCATCTTCGTGGACTTTCACGCAGAGGTGACGTCGGAGAAGATTGCTCTGGGCTGGTTCCTCGACGGCAAGGTCACGGCGGTTGTCGGCACGCACACGCACGTGCAGACGGCCGACGCGCGCATCTTGCCCGGCGGTACCGCCTATCTGACCGATGTCGGGATGACCGGACCTCATGATGGCGTCATCGGCGTGGAGAAGGCCGCGGTGCTTCAGCGGTTCTTGACCGGCCTTCCCGCGCGATTCGAGTCGGCGTCGGGCGATCCCCGTCTTCACGCCGTCCTCATCACCGCCGACGAGGCCACCGGGCGCGCGACCGGGATGGAGCGGACTTCGGCTACACGATGGACGATCTCGAGCAACTCGCCTCGCACGTGCCGGACGAAAAGGCGGCTCCCGGGCGCCGCTGATGCCCTCGCTCTTCGACCTCCCCTTAGATGACGATCCCGGAGCCGCCGCGCCGGGAAACGGCTGCGCCCGGGCCGCCACCAATCCTTACCGTCAGCGACCTCACGGCCGATATTCGTGCCGCGCTCGAGATGGGCTTCTCCGGCGTCGCGGTCGAGGGCGAGATCTCCAACTGTCGCGCCTGGCACACCGGGCCACCTGTATTTCACGCTCAAGGACGCCGGCGCGCAGCTCCGTGCCGCATGATCCAGGTCGGCCGCCCGCACGCTGAAGTTCAAGCCGGAGGACGGTCAGCACGTCGTCGCGCGCGGACGCCTGAGCGTCTATGACGCCGAGGGCGAATATCAGCTGGATGTGCGAATCGCTCGAGCCGCACGGGCTGGGAGCGCTGCAGATGGCCTTCGAGCAGCTGAAGCGGCGGCTCGCGGCCAAAGGCATGTTCGACGCCGCGCGCAAGCGTCCCCTTCCGCTGCTGCCTCGCAAGATTGGCGTGGTCACGTCGCTTGACGGGGCCGCGATTCGAGACGTGCTGTCGGTCCTCGGGCGCCGCTATCCCGAGAACGCGCACATCGTCATCCGCCCGGCGCGGGTGCAGGGCGATGGTGCGGCCGCCAGTCTCGGGCGCGCCATCCGCGCCGTCTCCCGGGTTCCTGCCGTCGATGTCGTCCTCGTCGTGCGCGGCGGCGGCTTTGAGTGAAAATCTGTGGGCGTTCAACGAGGAGGTCGTCGCTCGCGCGATCGCGGAATGCGACGTGCCGGTCATTTCCGGCGTCGGGCACGAGACCGATGTGACCATCGCGGACTTTGCCGCCGACGTGCGCTGCGCGACGCCGTCGGCCGCCGCGGAGACCGTGGTCGCGCGCCGGGACGAGTTCGTGGCTCGCATCGATCGGCATGCGGAACGACTGCGCGCGGCGCTGGACCGCCGGCTGCTCGGAGCGCGGTCGCGCGTGCACGCGCTCGAGAGCCGCCGCGGCCTTGCGGCCGTGACCGCGAGCGTCGCGATGCGCGGGCGCCGCGTCATGGAGCTTGGAGAAGCGCTGCGGCGCGCGATGACGGAGCTCGTCTACCCGAGACGGCCGCCGCGTCACTGTCGCGACGCGCGCCTTCGGCCATCACGATCCGCGCGAGCGCCTCGCACGCACCCGCGGACGACTCGCGAATCTGGATACTCACCTTCACGCCCGCCTGCAGCGCCGCCACCAGCGCACTGTCGCCGCCTTTCGTGCGACGGGTGGGGTCAATTGCACTCGTTGAGCCCGCTTGCCGTGCTCGGTCGCGGATATGCGGTCTGCTGGAACGACACCCGGACGCGCATCATCCGGCGAGCCACGGATGTCACTGCCGGCGATGCCGTGCGCGTAACGCTCGGCGAAGGCGAGCTGGCGTGCAAGGTGACAGGGCTCGAGCCGGACTCTCAATCATGACCACCATGGAACCCACTCCCATCGAGACCATCAAGGACTTCGAGGCGGCGCTGTCGGAGCTCGAGTCAATCGTCAAGCGGCTCGAAGATGGCGACCTCACGCTCGAGTCGTCGCTGGCCCTCTACGAACGAGGCATCGAGCTGTCGCGCTTCTGCCATTCCCGCCTGGAACAGGCCGAGCGTCGCATCGAGATCCTGAACGAGCGCGGCGAGCTGAAGCCCGCGCCGCAGGGGCTGGGGGAGAACAAGTAGTGCCAAGTGCTGAGTGCGAAGTGCAAAGTAGAGTGGAAAGTGGACAGTGGCAAGTGGCGGGCAACGCCACGGCTGTGGAAGCCGGCATCCACTTTCCACTTGTCACTGCTCACTCCACTTTGCACTTCGCACTTCGCACTTAGCACTTCCGCCGTGTCCCGCCAGCGTCTCGATGTGCTGCTTGTGACCCTCAATCTGGCGCCGTCTCGCGAGCGGGCGCGGGCGCTCATCATGGCGGGCCAGGTCCGGGTCGATGGCACGCCGGTCACCAAGGCAGGCACCAGCGTGCAATCGGGCGCGGAGGTGGGCCTCGTCACTCCCGATCACCCGTTCGTCGGTCGTGGCGGGCTCAAGCTCGCGCACGCGCTCGACGTGTTCGCCATCGATGTCACCGGCCGTTCGGCGCTCGACATCGGGGCGTCGACCGGCGGGTTCACCGATGTGCTCCTGCAGCGCGGCGCGCGCCAGGTCGTGGCGCTCGATGTCGGCCACGGGCAGCTCGACTGGCGGCTTCGCACCAATCCCCGCGTCGTGGTCATCGAACACGCGAATGCCCGGTTTCTGCAGCCGTCCGACGTGCCGGCTCCCTGTCGACGTCGTGACCATCGACGTGTCGTTCATCTCGTTGCGGCACATCCTGCCGGTGGTTCCCGGGGCTGCTGACGCCGCGGGCGGGATGTCATCGTGCTGGTGAAGCCGCAGTTCGAGGCGGGCCGTGCGGACGTCGGCGAGGGCGGCCTCGTGCTTCGATCCGGTGCTGCACGCGCGGGTCGTCGAGGAGATTCGAGCGGCGGCACGTGCGGTAGGATTGGAGCCCATCGCGATGACGCCTTCCCCGATCACCGGCGGCACCGGGAACCAGGAATTCCTGCTGCACCTGCGGAGCGCCGCATGAGCGTCCGCCGTGTCGGACTGATTGCGAAGCAGGGCCTCACGGCGGCGGCGCCGCATCTGGCGGCTGTCTCAGTTGGCTTACGCGCGCGGCATCGAGACCATCTTCGAGATTCAAACGGCCGCGCTCTCGAAGCTCTCGAACGAGCCCACATTGGCGCGCGATGAGCTGATCGCGCAAGTCAATCTGCTCCTCGTGCTCGGCGGCGATGGAACCATGCTGGGCGCCGGCGGCGCGTGTCGGCGAGGCGGGACTGCCGACGCCGATTCTCGGTGTGAACTTCGGCCGGCTAGGGTTTCTGACCGAAGTCA
>CAWHTD010000017.1:0-12509 GCA_963832135.1 Vicinamibacteria bacterium
CGGCGACGCGGTGTCGTCCGGCTCGTCGTTGGCGAGCTCGGTCGGATCAGGGATGACCGGCGTTCGCACAACGGCACGAGGAGGCATCGCGGGAGCGGTTGATGCCATGCTGGTTGGAAGAATCAGAATCCGGTGGTACTGCGACGCCGACCAGTTGAGCACGGCGCGCGGTGCAGCGATGTAGCCGGCGACCGAACGAGCAGGATCGCCAACGCCTGCCGTTCGGGCATGTCCTTGACCTCGAGACTGATCGGTGTGTTGGCCACACGCTCGAGGTTCACGAATCGCGTCGCGCCTCTGAGTGCCCATTCACGAAGGATCTGTTGGAGAGATGCGTTGCGCGCGACGATCGTCGCGCGGCCATCACGCAGGGTCAGCGTGACATCGCCGGCATCAGCCCTGGCGGCATTCCCGTGCCGACCGCGAACACCCCACACGCGATCGCAAACGACCATCGGCCTCGACTGGGCATTTCCCCAAGTATAACCCCGCGAGGCGGGGTCCGCTGTCGAGAGTCGGACACGCCGTTGTAGCGGCGTGGCAAGAGCCAGGCACAGGGTATACTGCCCTGCCTCGCCTTTCGCCCGAGAGTCTGTCGCGATCGCGCCCACCTGCGTGGCTCCTGCATGAAACTCGACGACAGGAATCCATCTTCCCGCACCGGTCCGTCCACCCCCAGCGCACTCGCGGGCCATGGCCGACACGCCGCAGCGCTCGTCGCCGCGCTGGGTCTCGCTTACGTCTGGCTCGCGTTTCGAGTGCTCACACCAGACGCGGTCCACTCAATCGATACGGCCGTCAAGTTCGTCCAGGCGTGCACGCTCTGGGACGAGCGCTTCACGACGATGGGACTCCACTACCGTGGGGAGTTCCTCGACCCCGCCGGACTGTTCTTTCCATTCCGCCCGCCGTTCGTGTTTCGGACCCCGACAGGCTGGCAAAGCATCTTCCCAACGGCGGCGTCGCTCCTTCAAGCTCCGCTGACGCCGTGGGGGCTTGCCGGGATCACGATGCCCGCCCTGGCGGGCGCGGTGCTGCTCCTGTGGGCGACGTACAAGCTCGCGCGCGACGTGCCCGCCGCATGGGCGCTCCCCCTCGTGCTCGGCGGCGGGACCATGCTTTGGTACTACGCAGCGCTGCCGAACGAACATGCGCCCGCTGCGGGTACTGACGACTGTGGCGCTCGCGCGTGCGCTCTGGGGGAACCATCGCCGGAGCCTCGCCGTGGCCGGCGTGCTCGTCGGTGTCGCGGCGCTCTTCCGCGACGAGTCGCTGCTCGTTGCGCCTGGTCTGGTGGCGGCGCGCTGGCTGGCCGGCAGGCGCACACCGAATCACTTGCTCGGCGACACGGCTCTGATGGCGGTGGGTGTGGTGGCGCCGCTGGCGCTGATGGCGATCGTGGACTCGCAGCTGTACCAACGGCCCGCCTCCGCGCATCTTCTTCACGCGACAGGTCCGCTTCAGCAGTGGCTGCCGGCCTCGAGCGCGGCGGCCCTCCCGGACCTGGTCGTTCTGTCGTCGTCACAGCGATTCGAGGTCATCGTTCAACAGTGGCTGATCGGGCTGGGCACGACCACGCAGAAGCTGCAATTGCTCGGTGCGCTCGCGATCGCGGTCGCGCTTCGATGGACCACGCGTTCGTCTCTCGGACTCATTGCGGTCGTTGGGTACGTCCTCGTCTGGCGCAGCGTCGATCTCGCGGCGCTCGTCCAGGCGCCGAAGTTCGTCGGAGGCCTGTACCGCCTCTGTCCGTTTCTCCTTTTCGCTCTCTTGCCGCTGCCGCCAGGCATTCGATCGTCACACGCGCGGCGGCTCGCGCTCCTCACGGGAGGGCTGTTCCTCGCAATCACTTTCGTCACCATCAACACCGTTGGCGGGAAGCCGCTCGGTCCCAGGCTCCTGATGCCGATCATCCCTCTGCTGACGATCGCGGCCTGGGAGGGCATCGTTCAGTGGACACGCCAGCTTCGCGTTCATCGGGGCGACGGCGTGGTCGGTCTTTTCGGCGTCGCGCTGCTGTTCGTGTCGGTCGCGATCGAGGCGGGCAGCACGATCCCGGCATTCGTGCACAGGAACCGCAGCGACTACGTTTCGGTCAGGCGCATCGCGGACGCGCCGTCGCGCGTCATCGTGATCGACAACTCCTTCAGCATCCAGATCGTGACGCCGCTCTACCGCGATCATGTCGTCCTGCTGGCACAGGGCGCCGCTTCGGCCACGGAGCTGGCCAGGCGCCTCCACGTGGCTCGGGTCCCGGCATTTACGGTCCTATCGCGTTCCGACCGGCCCCTCCTGACTTTTGCGCCGTACGCGCGGACCAGCGAATCACTGACTGGTCGCCTGGTCGTGCAGGAGTGGCGGCGTTAATGCTGGCCGGACTTGAAGGTCCGGCTTGCTGCGCGATAAAGGTCCGGTTCCCGATCCAGCGCTCACTTGCGCTGTCAGTTCTGTGGCGGCGGGCCTTCAGGCCCGCGAGTGCCGCGTGTTGCAGGGTTGACCGCCTTCGCCAAGGCTACGGCGAGTCTCGCCGACCAGCCTCCACTAAAGCTACGGCGGTCCGCCGAAGCCATGGCGAAGGCGGAAGCTTTATGTAGGCGGAAGCCCCGCCGCCACGTGAGCGGCGGGCCACGCAGGCAAAGCTCGGTTCTACAAGAGTTTTGTGACCCAGAGCGGCGAGTCTTTTTTCGGCAGATCGCACGAGCGGCAGATGTCGGGCCCACCCGACTCGAGGTGCTGCCGGCGGACAGCGCGATACGTGTCCGAGTTCCAGATCTCCTGGATCGTCGACGTGCGAAGGTCGCCCAGAATCGTCTGGCCGTCGAAGTCGGCGCAGCAGAGCGATACCCGGCCATCCCAGAGTGCTGTGAACGTCAGCCACGGGCGATAGCAGGGGTAGTTCACGGTCGAGCGCTGGTTGAGCGTGCCCGCCCAGTTGTGCAGGTCGGTGATGTGGATCTTGTCCGCACGCTGCCGCCAGTGCTCGATGAACGCGCGCTCGTCTTCGCTGTTGTCCTGGCGCACGAACGACAGAATCAGCTTCGGCCGCGCGGAACCGGCCGCGTCGCGCAGCGCCAGCAGGCGCTCGACGTTGCCGATCACCTTGTCGTACTTGAGGCCGACGCGTGTCCGCTCGAACGTTTCCTTGCCCGAGGCGTCCACGCTGATGTTGATGGCGTCGAGCCCCGCGTCGATCATGCCCTGGGCGGCGGCCTCGGTGATGAGCGAGCCGTTGCTGATCATGCCGACCTGGGAGATGCCCTGTTGTTTTGCGTAGCGCACCTTCTCGACAAGCGCGCGATCGACGAAGGGCTCGCCGTAGTTGTGCATGCGGACGTGCGGGATGCCAAGCACCACGCACTCGTCGACGATCTTCTTGAAGAGCGCCATGTCCATGATGCCTTGCCGCCGCTCCATCTCATCGCGGGGACAGAACACGCACTTGGCGTTGCAGATGTTGGTGCTCTCGATCTGCACGATCTCGGGCAGAGGCGCCTCGTCGCGGCCCGTCGCGATCAGGAGCCGCTTCACGACGCGCGCATTTCGCCGTAGCGCCGTCTCTGCACCCGATCGCGCCATGCGTCGAAGCGTCCCTAACACTTATTGGCCCTGCAGGTGATCGACCACGGCGGCGAGGATCTCGTCGAGATTCGACTTCGGGGCGTAGCCGATGAGCGCGCGAATCTTGCTCAGGTCGGGAACCCGCCGCGGCATGTCCTCGAATCCGGCCTCGTAGGCCTGATCGTACGGGATGACGGCAATCGAGGACCGGCTGCCCGTGAGGGCGCGCACCTTCTCGGCGAGCGCCATGATCGTGATTTCCTGATCGTTGCCGATATTGAAGACCCCTCCGACCGCCCGCGGTTCCTCGACGAGCCGTCCGAGTGCGTCGACGACGTCTCTGACGTGGCAGAAGCTCCGGGTCTGGGTACCGTCGCCATGGACCGTGATCGTCTGGCCCGACAGGCCCTGCCGCACGAAATTCGGTATCACCATGCCGTAGCGGCCGGTCTGCCGCGGGCCGACCGTGTTGAAGAACCGCGCGATGATGACGGGCAGCTTCTTCTCTTTCCAATAGGCCAGCGCGAGGAACTCGTCGATCGCCTTGCTGCACGCATACGCCCACCGGTGCTTCGTGGTCGGTCCAAGCACCAGGTCATCGTCTTCCTTGAAGGGCACGGAGATGCTCTTCCCGTACACCTCGGAGGTGGAGGCGAGCACGACGAGCTTCTTCTTCTTGTTCGCGTGCTTCAGCACCACCTCGGTGCCGTGCACATTGGTTTCGATCGTGTGCACAGGCGCTTCGACGATCAGTTTCACGCCGACGGCGGCGGCGAGGTGGAACACGACATCGCAGTCGTCGACGAGCTCGGCGAGCAGCGGCTCGTTCGTTACGCTGTCGACCGCGTAGCGGAGGCCCGGCCGGCCCTTCAGGTGCTCGATGTTGTGGATGGATCCGGTCGACAGGTCATCGAGAATCGACACCTCATGACCGGAGGCGAGCAGGGCCTCGGCCAGGTGCGATCCGATGAATCCGGCTCCGCCTGTGATGAATGCGCGCACGAATATCAGTGTCCGGAGATCTCGAGAATGACCTCGGCGGCTCGCCGTGCGGCTCCGCCGTCGGCGCGGATGTCGTAGCGGGCAAGAAAGGCGCCTCGGGCGGCGGCCAGCCGGCCGCGCATCTCCTGATCATACAGCAGGCCTCGGAGAGCCGGCTCGATGGCCTCCGTCGACGCCGCGCCGGCCATGGCGCCGAGGTCGACGAACGGGCTCAGATTGTTGGGCAGCCCGACGACCAGCGCGGGCACGCCGAGCGGCATCGCCTCGATCGCCGCCGTGGAATTGACGGTCACCAGAACGGCCGCGACCGCGATAAGCGCTCCCAGCGGCACACCCGCCGGCGCCACGCGGACGTTGCGAGCGCCGGCCGTGGCCTGGGCATAAGGCTCATCCCCCTCCGCAGGATGCGGCTTCACGACGAGCACGACGTCCGGCATGCCACGCACCACGTCGACGAGGGTGCCGAATGCCGGCGCGATTTGCGTGTACTTCGTCGCGACCACGACGATCGCCGACCGGTCGTCCACTCCCAGCAGCGATCGAGTGCCGCGTCGCGAATGCTCGTCAGTGCGCTGCGCCTCCGCCACCAGCGCATCGAGGCGCGGGCTTCCGGTGACGGTGAGGGCCGCGCCTGGAAACCGTCCGTGACGTTCGAGATGCTCCTTGGCGAATTCGTCGAAGACGAGGGTTCGATTGGGCAGCGGGAAGCCCTTGTCGCCGGCGTTCCCCAGGGACGGTGCCATCTCGTCGACCTCGTGCAGGTAATTGAGCCAATGCCGGTAGATGAACCCGTGTTGGAGCGCCACCACGGGAATCGCCCGTCGTCGCGCTTCGAGGACGAGGGCCCGCCCCCATCCTCCGGCCTCCGCGTAGGTGACGACACTTCGCGGCTGCAGGCGATCCAGCGCGGCACCGGCCTCGTCCATCGCACGCGCCGACCACGGGAACTGCAGGTCCGCGATGCCATCGAGCTCCGGCGCCAGGAGCCTCCAGAGGTCGTATCCCTTGACGATCGCCGCGGCGCACAGGTCCGTACTCGCGCGAAGCGCGCGCGCCACGTCCCCCCTCGCGCGCCACTGCGCAAGCGACGGTTCCAGATCCCGCCAGCCCGCGTAGGCGTCGACCGGCGTCAACGCGAGCCCACGCGCCGCCGGATCCGCGAATTCGCGCACCCGGTCGCGCCACCGGCGCACTCGGAAATTCGTCCGGGGGCCCAGACCGACCAGGTGCAGGGCGTCGCCGCTCAGCCGATCCTGCAGCGCCTGCAGCACAGGGCCCACATAGGCCTCGTTCTCCGCCGCCTGTTGGGCAAAGGCGCTGTGCACGAACGCGGCGACAACCGGACGATCAGTGCGCGGGGCGCGCGCCGGACGGAGGCGATCGGCCAGGGCCGTGGCGGTGTGAAAGACCGCTTTGATCTCGCGCTCGAGCCGTCCCGTTCGCGGGCGGTGATCACGCGGGCCGCGGCACGGAAAGCCGCGACGCTCCGCCACCAGGTGCGCGATGTGGCTGAGGACCCGATCTCGCCCGTCCACGGTCCACGAGGCCGGCCGTTCGGCCGCGAGCTGCTCGAGCGCGTGCAGCGCGCGAATCGCGCGGGTCACGATCCGCCGCTTGTGGAGATAGAGCTCGGCGAACCACCACAAGGAATCCCCGCGCAGGGTGAACCGATCGCGGAAGGTTTGCCCGTCGACGCGCGCGTGGCGGAGACGCTTGATCCACACGTTGGCGTCCGCCTCGGCGCGCTCGGCGATGTCGCCAGACACGACGTCATCGAGCGCGACGGCGCGATCGCCCGTACCGGTCGAGACGACGATGGTGGAGCGGTCGAGTGCGCTCATCGTGAGGATGCCTGTGGAGGCGGTCCGCCAGGGCCGCGATTGGTACGCGGGGCTGAAGCCCCGCCGCCACAGGTGAATGGGTCTCGTGGGTTCATCAAGACGGTGCCTGTGGCGGCGGCCCTTCAGGGCCGCGACTATCCGGTTCATCGAGCAGCTCGCGGCCCGCCGCGATGACAGCCTCCGTCGTCACCTGCTCGAGGCAGTCAGGTACCCGGCCGCGGCAGCGTTCAGGAGGAAGCCGGATGCGATTGCACGGGCTGCACGGCAGATCGACCCGCACGATGCGGTGGCTCTCGACGAGCGGACTATAGCGCCACGGCATCGAGGGCCCGAAAACAGCCAGAACGGGCGTGCCGACCGCGGCGGCCAGGTGCATCGGACCGGTGTCGCCCGTCAGGAGCAGCCTGGTCAGGGAGAGCAGGCCCCCGAGCACGATGAGGTCAACGCGGCCTTCCAGCCTGAGCGGATCGACGCCGTGTGTCCGGAGCCGCGCTTCGGCCTCATCGACGAGCGGACGATCGTCCGGCGTTCCGGTCAACACTACCGCCGCGCCCATCTCGCGCGCCAGCCCGGCCGCGGCGTCCGCGAAGCGCACCGGCGGCCACTGCTTGATTGTTCGGCCGCCGGGAACGTGCAGCGCCATGAGCACGGGCGGCAGCCGCCCGTGCGCCACCTGCGTCAGCGCGGCGCGCGCCGCCGCGCGCGCCGAATCCGGAACGGCGAGACGGGACCTTTCGAGGCCTTCGGCCGATCGCGGGTTGGGAAGGGCCCCCGACAGCAGATCGAACGCCCGTTCGACCAGCGCCACGCTGTTGGCTGCCACATGCCGGCCCCCGTCGTGTTCCACCACGTCTGTCAAAAAAGGGCCTCCGCCGGCCATCGCGAACCCCACGCGCCGGTCCACGCCCGCGAGCCAGGGCAGCGCGTGCGATCGGATGTCGCCCTCGAAGTTGATCGAGAGATCGTAATGCCGGCTGCGCCACGAGATCGCCCGCCGGGCGAGGTCAACGCCCCGATGCCCGGTCGCACCTCTCGCCAGCCACGGCGTATCGAGCACCTCCACCCGACTGATGCCAGGAATAAGCTTCGCGATCTCCTCGTTCCAACTGCCGACGACGAGATCGATCTCGGCATCGGGCGCCAGCGCGCGAACGGCGGCGATGGCGCCGAGCGACATCAGGAGATCGCCGATGCGCTCGAGCCGCAGCAGGAGGATGCGTCTCACGGGATTGCGACGCCGCGATGGCACCAGCCGCGTCGGCAACAATGCGGCCCTGAGGGCGAGATCCGCCCCGCCGACGACCAGACGCTCGCGCGGCTCGTAGATGTCGAGATGGTCGAGTCCCCAGGGCATGACCGTGACGCGCCTCAGCGGACCTCCACGCGATCGACCATCACGCCAAGATCCCGGGTGTCGGCGGCGCCCATGGCCTCGCGGGGATTCCAGGTCTCGGTGACCAGCCTCACTGTCGTCGTGTCGCCACGGATGTCGTGATCGCGAATCGGGAACGAATACGGCTCCAGGCGCGCACCGACCACGGCCGAGCCGATGGAATCGTCGCCGAGGAACACCTCGATCCGGGCCGGCGCGGCCTTCGGCGAACGTCCGCCGTTCTGCATCCAGAGCACCAGCTCGTGCCGGTTGAGGGCCAGCGACGGAATCGACAGGTACGACTGCCGCTGCGTCCAGCGGAAGGTCCCGCGGCGGTCGCGCTCCTTGGCGTGGAAGCGCACGACGTAGAGATCGTCTTTGTCGCCGATGTCCAGCACAAATGGACCGGAGGCCGCCGGCGGCGTCACGAATCGATAGAGCCCGTAGTCAAACTCCTTGGCGAGTGCGCCGGTCGGATACGCGTTCCGGCGCGACTCGTACTCGGGCACCTGAAATCGCTCGCTCAGCACGGGTTTGACGCCAACCAGCGATGACAGCAGATCCGTGCCACCGCCTCCCAGAAAGTAGACCTGACGGTAGCGCTGCCGCGCCCACGCGACGAACCTCGCAAACGCCAGCTTGTCGGGCTTTGGCGAGTTCAGCACGAGAACCGGCTTTGCATAGATATACGCCAGCGGCAGCGCCAGCACGTGAAGATCCGACGCGTTCCGCGATTCGACGACGAGCAGATCGTCACCCGCGATCCGCGACGCCAGCGACTCGAGCCGCCCGATGATGCCGGCGTATTCCACGTGCCGCAGAATGGGCGCGCTCGAGTCGACGAAGTTCCACGCGATGAGTCCCGCGAGCGCCATCCTGACGGCAACGCGAAGCCAGGTCGTCGGTTGAAACGACTTGATCGCTGCCATCGGGCGCCAATCCATCAACACCGCGCCGATACACATCATCGTCGCCGGCAGGATCACTGGGAGGAAGCGGCGCGCCATCCAGAAATGCTCGGGGACGATCTGAATCTTGTAGAAGAAAAACAGCGAGTAGATGGCAATCGCGAGGAGCCACGCCGGATCCTTCCAGAATCGCCGCCACACAATGATGACCAGGCCGATCAGGCTGGCGCCCAACGCCGCAGGGTGGACGTACCAGGCATACGTGCGCAGCGAGTTGGCGTCATGCACGGCGAGCCGGCCGCCGGGCACGCGGAAGAAAAATGCATAGATGGCCAGCGCGGCCAGAACGACGGCGAGTGCGCGAGGGATCCACGTTCGCAGCATCGGCGAAAGCGCCTTTCGACGTGTCACGATTGTGATCGCGGCAGCCGCCAGCGCCAACGCCGCGAGCGCGAGCCAATGCCGCTCGGCCGTTTCGATCGGCCGCTGGGCATACGGCGACAGGATGCGATCGAAATACAGCAAGCCACCAGCTCCGAGAGCGATAAGCGGGACAAAGAACGAGAGCCGTAAACTCCGCCCATCGACTCGAAGCAGGACGGCGGCCGCACAGGCTGCAGCGATGGCGAGGATGCTGTCGATTCGAGCGAACACCGACAGCCCGAGGAGCACTCCCGCCACCGGCGCGAAGAAGGCATCCTCGTCCACGTGGGCGCGCGCGAATGCCAGCATGCCGGTGAGGACCAGGACCTGCGCCATGATCTCCGAGTTCGGATAGCGCGCGAACCAGACCTGGGCCACGTTCACTGAGAGGAGGGCCGCCGCCACCGCCGCGGCCGGACGGCCGACGAGCCGCGCCGCGAGAAAAAACAGCGCAACGATCCCGAGAGCGGCCCAAACCGACGAGACGTAACGCGCGCCCGTCAGCCCGTCGAGGCCATATCCGATCGCAATGGCGGATGGATACAGATGTGGGAACTGGCCGACCACGCCTCCACTGGCCAGGTCGGTGACGAAAAACCCCATGAAGCGGATGCCGTAGTACGCCTGCCGGTCATGCCCCGGGAAGAAGAGCCCGCGCAGATCAGCCGGCAGATCCCGAACGAGCGGATCGCGCGTCACGACGTCGCCTCGCTGCGCGATCTGCACGCCCTCGTTCATGTACACGCCGGGATCCTTGCCACCGATGATGTATTCCGCGGGCGAGTGATACAGCCACAGCGCAAATCCGAACAGCAATGCCGGGACGAGGGCCCCGAGCCGCGCCGGCGACGCGTCCAGGTACTTCAGGCGCGATCGAGCGGTCACGAGGACCAGGACAGCGACGGCCGCATTGAGCGCCAGGAGACGCTCGAAGGAGTAGCGGCCGAACACGGCGAGGGTGAACACCGCCGCCACCGACCACGCGGCGCTCAGGACAATGGCCCAGAAGACGCGTTCGTCCCAGTCCAGGCGCTCCCGGCGGTGCCGGGCCGCAATCGGAAGGCGGAGAGCGAGGGCGCCTGGGATCCAGCCAAGAAGCAGGCCGGCGGCCACGAGACGGATCATTCCGCCAACCCGTTCACAACCCCTGAGTCTAGCAGCACGGCCTGCGCATCCGGCCGGCCCGGTTTGCGGCGGGCCTTAACATGCTTAACAATCTCTTTGCGCTGGCTTAACCACGTGGCGGGCAGCCCGGCAGAAGATTCTCAGGATCCTCTCGACCAGAGCCAGGGTGCCTGACGAGAGGCAGGGTGCGCGGCGCGCCGCGCCGACGGCCCCGGGGGCAGTAAATGCTCACGAAGCGGGCCGCGTCTATTCATTCAAGTCCCCCGTCTCCTTCAAATTGGCCACGATGACCTGTATGCAGATCCCTCTCGCGCCACTTCTGACGCTGAGCGTCCTCGTTGTCGCTCAGGCGGGCTGTCGGCGCGAGGCGACCCTCGACGCCGCCAAGCCCCAGACGCTGGAGGCCGTCCAGGTGCGCGCCGCGCTGGTCATCGGCCAGGACGAGCAAGTCACGCTTCAGGCCACGGGCAGCTTCGTCGCTGACGAGGATTCCGACGTCGCGCCGGAAGCCTCGGGTCGTGTCGTCGCCACGCCAGTGGATGTCGGCCAGTACGTGCGTGAGGGCACCGTGCTTGTCCGCCTGCGCAGCATCGATGCGGGCTTGCGGCTGGATGAGGCCAAAGCCGCCGAGGCTCGGGCGCAAGCCGCCGTGAAGCTCGCGGAATCGCAGAACAGGCTGGCCGCGACGACTGCTGAACGATACGAGCGGCTGCTCGCGACGGGCGACCTCTCGCGCGAGGTAGCGGATCAAGCCAGGACCCAGGCGGAGACGTCCAACCAGAACGTCGCCACGGCGCGCGCCTCGCTGGCGGAGGCGCAGGCGCAGCTGGCGCTGGCCGAAAAGGCGTTCGCGGACGTGGTGGTGGCGGCGCCGTTTGCCGGGTTCATCAGCGCGCGGAATGTCTCGGTGGGCGAATACGTGCAGCCGTCCACGCCCGTCTTGAAGCTGCTCAAGATCGACCCGCTTCGGTTGCAGCTCGTTATCCCCGGGATCGAGACTGGACGCGTCTCGCGCGGCCAGCACGTCACGGCAACCGTCGATGCGTTTCCCGGTAAGGTGTTCTCGGGCGAGATCACCGCCGTCAACCCGGCCATCGTCCAGCAGTCCCGCTCGCTCATGGTCGAGGCGCGCGTGCCGAACCCCGATGCGGTGCTGAAGCCCGGGATGTTTGCCGTTGCTCAAGTCGATCAGGGCAGGACCACGCGGTCGCTGATGGTCCCGCGTGCCGCTGTGATCGAGGATGCGAACACCAACTCCTATCGCGTGTTTGTGATCGATCGCGAAAATAGGGCCCGGCTGAGGGTCGTCCTGCTGGCGCCGCGGCAGTCCGGCGACACGGTTCACCTCGTGTCGGGCGTGAAGGAAGGCGAGCGCGTAGCGACGAGCGGTCTCGGGCAGCTCTACGACTCGGCGCCTGTGCGCGTGTCAAGTCCGGCCGCCGCACAAGGACCTGTCGGCGAAGCGCCCGGGTCGAAGCGGGGGGGGCATGCAGAAGCTCGCTGAAATCTGCGTCCGTCGTCCGGTGCTCGCCACCATGCTCGTGGCGGGCCTGACGGTCATCGGGGGCGTCTCGTTTTTCCTTCTCGGCGTCGATCGCTATCCGCGGATCGAGATGCCCACGGTGTCGGTGCAGACGACCAACCCGGGTGCCACGCCGCAGAGCATCGAGACGGAAGTGACCGATCGCATCGAGGCCGCGGTCAACACCGTCGCCGGCATCGACGAGCTCCGCTCGACGTCCACCGAGGGCAACTCGCGCGTCAACATCACCTTCGACCTTTCGAAGGATCCCGATGTTGCGGCACAGGAGGTGCGGAGCAAAGTTGATCCCGTGATCCGGAATTTACCCGACACGGCCGATCCTCCCGTCGTGCAGAAGCAGGATCCGGACTCCACGCCGATCATGATGTATTCGATCTCGGCGCCGATGCCCGTCGTGGAGCTGACCACGTACTGGAGCAGACGGTCCAGAAACGGCTCGAGACGGTGAACGGCGTCGGCGAGGTGCTGCTGTTCGGATCGCGGCGCCGCCAGGTGCAGGTGAGGATCAACCCCGAACTGCTGAACTGGTACGGGTTGACGACGACCGATGTGGCGACCGCGCTGAGGGCCCAGAACCTCGAACTGCCGGGCGGCCGCATCGAGGAAGGCGCGCGGGACCTTTCGGTCCGGACACTCGGACGCCTGCTCCGGCCGGCCGACTTCTCAGAGATGGTGGTTGCGTCACGCAACGGGTAGCCGTCAGTTCAGCGACATCGGGGAGGTCATCGATGGGGGCG
>CAWHTD010000018.1:0-16371 GCA_963832135.1 Vicinamibacteria bacterium
CGCCACCGGCGCCGACGACTCTTCGCGCCTCGCGGAACGTCGCAATATAAAAGGCCACGAGCGAGAGCGCGTAGTACGGCCCGGGCCGGTCGAGGCGCCCGATCCAAAGCAGCAGCCACCCGGCACCCACGAGAGCCCACCCGACACGATCGGGCTGTCCGGCGCGATGCAGCGCGACCAGGGTCGTCAGGGCCGCGGCAGGGAAGATGTACGCAAGATGGTGAACTTCTGAAAGCGGCGTGAGCAGCGGAATCGCAATGAGAAAAAGGGAGAACGTCCAGAGGGGCGACGTCTCGGGGCGCGAACCGATCCAGACAGCAGGGGCTAGCGTAACGACGCCCGCGAGGATCTTGGTCCATGCGGGCGAGATCCCGAGCCGCAGGGCGTCAGCGATCCCCGACACGCTGAAGATGATGTCGCGACCTGCGACAGAAGGGCTGTAGGCCCGGGCCAGGATGAACGATCGAAAGTATTCGTCGTAGTAGGTCCAGAGACGATCACCCGTCGAGGCGTATGGCAGCAGGCAGAGCAGGGCGGCGATGCCAACCGCGCCGATGAACGTGCCGTACGCCCGCCGGGCCAGCAGAAAGACGAGCAGCGCTGCGGGAACGATTTTGATGGCGATCGCCCCTCCGAGAAACATCGCGGCCCGCAACGAACGACCCGTGACATGCGCGCGCAGGAACAGCACGAGCAGCAGCAACACGATCAGATTCACCTGCCCATTCAGCAGGTTGATCTGAATGGGATCGAGCAGGAACAATGCGAGGAGCGCCAAGGACGCCGCCAACTGAAGCGGGGGGACGCCGATGATTCTGGCGGCACTCGCGTCCACCAGAACTCGCGCGCTCATCCACAGTGCGCCCAGCGAGCCCGCAAACCAGAGGATCTGAGCGACCTGATGCGGCAATGCCGTCAAGGGGATGAGCACAAACGCCAGGAAGAGCGGATAGATGTATGGAAACACCGTTCCCGTTGCGTACGGATCGAGCCCGTGCGCGAGATGAGACGCTGAAAGGAGATAGCTCGTCAGGTCGGTCCCGGACGAACGGGAAGACTTGATAAGGAGTTGAACGAAGAGGACCACCGTGACAATCGCGGTCGTCGTCCCCAACGAGCGCCGTGCGGAGCTGGTGCGAAGCCACTCGCGAAACCTGACGAGCGCTCTCATCGTGGCTCCCTGGGACGATTCGACACGAGCACGACCTCACTGATCCCTCGCTCGAAGTTCTGCTCGAAGAGGAGCGAGCCGATGCGAATCTCAGCTGTATTCAGGAATCGCCAGCGCCCGAGCTCATAGACAGGGACGCCCACGCGCGGCGCGAGCCGCTGGTAATCCGAAAGCGACATCACGGCAAGCGACGGCGCCTCTCGAGCGAGAAACGCAATCAACCCCGAATCAGTGAAAGGGCCGCTCTGCCGGCGCGCGACATAGAACACCAGATTACGGACGAACACGTCATGCGTCGTCCACTCCACGTCGCGGGAAGGGTGCCGCCGAATTTCGGCCGCCACCTGCTCGACCGCCTCCGGCCCGCGCGATGAAAGCACACCGTATTGCAAGGCCAGCACCAGGACGATGGATCCCGCGGTCGCGACGATTGGCACTCTCGAGAGCTGGACGAGCGCCGTGACGATCACCGCGAGTCCAGCGGCGAGGACCGCGACGGCGGCTATGCGAACGACCGCGACGTCGAGCCCCATGGTCGTGGCCGGCAAGGCGAAGAGCACGATGCCCACCGTCGACAACACAGCGCCAGTGACCACGGCGCACGACTGGAGCAGACGGCTGGTCCGCGCGGCCGTCTCACCCTGCCGATCGAGCCGCGCCCGGATGCTGGCGGCCAGCAGAATCGCCAACGGTGGCAGGATGGGCAGGATGTAGCGCGGCTGCTTGCCGACGGAAATCGTGAGGAGCGTCAGCGGCAGCACTGCCCAGACGAGCAATCGGAGCGTGTTGCGAGACGGCGCCGTGCGGCGCCGAACGGACCGCAACGCATCCGGGATCCAGAGCGGCATGAACGCGCTCCACGGCAGGAGCCCGCTCAGGATGATCGGCAGGTAGAACCATGCCGGCCGAGGGTAATTGAACCGGCTGGTCGCGAAGCGTTCGAGATTGTCGGTGACGAAAAAGCTGTGCAGGTATGCGATGCCGTGCCGCGCTGTCATCGCCGTGTACCACGGCAGCGCGATTGCGATGAAGACGGCCAGGACGAGCGCCAGGTGCAGCGGCCGGATTGCCCAGCGTCGCTCGAGGGCGATGACGGGCACGAGGACGAGGGCGGGCAACGCGATCCCAATCGGACCCTTGGTGAGGAATCCCAGTCCGGCGGCCGCGGCCGCAAGGAGGAGCGGGCCCAGGCCAGGTCGTCCGTGAGCGGATAGCGCGACGAATCCCCCAACGATCGATGCCGTGATGAAAAACGCCAGAGGAAGGTCCGGCAGCGACAAGCGTGCGATGGCGGCACACCCGAGACAGGTGGAGATGATCAGCCCTGCCAGTAGACCCGTGTCGTGACCGAACCATCGGCGACCCATGAACCACGCGAGGAGCGCCAATCCGATGCCCGCCAGGGCCGCCGGCGCTCGGGCCGTCGCCTCGCCCACCCCGGCGACGGCGTAGGCGGCTGCGACGCACCAATAAAAGAAGACAGGTTTCTGGAAGCGATTCTCGTAGTTGTAGCGCGGCGTGAGGAAATCGCCCGTCTCGAGCATCTCGCGTGCGGCTTCCGCATAGAACGCCTCGTCGGAATCACTGATCGCGGAACGCCCGAGGCCCGCAAAGAACGTGAGGGCGGCCACCGCCACCACGATGAGCGCGGAACGACGCATCGCTCAGAATTCTACTAGCAGCCCGTGGGAACGGCCGGTTCGTATCCCTGACAGCGAATCACCGGGAGTGACGGATAGCGGGCATAACGCGGATCCGTGTCGCTCAGTGAGCAGCGATAGAATCGCGTGTCGCGATCGGATTGCAGGACGCGCGCGTGGGTGCAGGTGCCACAGAGGCCGGGCGAAGGGCTAGCAGGCCCGGTGACGGACATCGCTCTGTGGGAAGGGTGCGCGCCATGGCTCCAGAGACGCGGCGGCGCTTGCCGGCTGCGCCAGCGCCTCCTGAAACACCACGGCCGCGCGCTTCATCTCCTCCATCGTACCGATCGTAACCCTTGCATGCGTGAGAAGCGGAGGAAAAGGCCGGGCAATCGCGACGCCTCGACTGCGACAGGCGGCCTGGAACGCACGGATGTCGCGCTGCACGTTCACCATCAGGAAGTTGGCTTCCGATTCGATCGGTTCGAAACCCGCGTCTTTGAAGACACGCGCCGTGAACGCACGCGCCTCGTGATTGTATCGACGCTGCTCGCCGATGCGGGCAGGATTGGTCAGTGCCGACAGGGCGGCGGTGCTGCTCAAGTGAGAGAGGCGCAGCGCATCGAGATGTCTGCTCAGTTCGCGGAGCGTCTGTCGCTGCCCCACCGCATACCCGACCCGCATCCCGGCGAGGCCGTAGATCTTCGAGAAGGTTCGCGACACGATTACGCGAGGATTGGCCAGCGCCAGCGGAATGGCTGTGTGGTAGTCGGCCCGCTCGACGTATTCGTGATAGGCCTCGTCGATCAGGATGGTCGCTCGCGATTCGCGGCGAAGGACGTCGGCAACGAAATGTTCGATCTCTTTTCCGCCGTGAAGCGTGCCGGTTGGGTTGTTCGGGTTGCACACGTAGTACAGCCCCGCCCCCGCGGCTTGTTCCGCCATGCGGCCAAGGTCGAGGGCGAGCCGGTCGGTTACGGGCACGGCGACGACAGGGTGCCCCATGTGCCGCGCGAGCTCCGCGGGCATCTCGAAGGTCGGGACTGCTGTGACCAGCGCGCGGTCCGGAGCGGTGAAGGCGGTGACAGTGGCGCCGAGGATTTCGCTCGAGCCGCACCCGAGCTCGATCTGGTCGGACGAGACGCCCACCGACGGGGCAATCGCGTCGACGAGGTGGTGGGAAGTGGCGAAGGGGTATCTGTTGATCTCGCCGAACGCTTCCTGGATCGCAGCCAGCACCCGGGGACCCGGGCCGCTGGAGTTCTCGTTGGAATCCAGCCGCAAAGCGGCGCCTGTCTCCGACGATGGCGCGACGGCTGGCGTCGTGGCAGCGGCGGCGGATGGTGCGCCGGGCGCGCACGCCCCGGAGGCCGCCGCCAGCCCGTTCAAGCCCACGAGTCGAATGAAGGAACGTCGGGACGTCGGCATAGCCCACCCGCGGAACAGGTTGAGAGGAGGGATTCTATCAGTTGTAAGGGTTGGCCAGGTTGACGTTCCAGCCGGTTCGTCGGGTTGCCGGAACCTGGCCAACCCGATGAACCCGGCCAACTGGGAGGGGACTGCTTGGTTCGGTTAATCGCCGCCGCCGCCGGCGATCTGCGTTTTCAGCGCCACGCTGTCGTCGGCGAACTGCTGGACGATCGACAGGAGGCCTGTATAGAGAAAGCCGACCTGGAATAGCATCAGAAACGGCAGGGTGCCGTAGATGCGATTCGACAAGGCGTAGAACACAGTGAAGGTGAAATAGAGGCCAAAGGAAAGTTCGATGATCGGCTGAACGATGTTCCCCTGGCGATAGCGCTTGCCGATCCACTCGTCGTTGCTGTCTTCGATGCGGTACTTCGGCGTGCGCGCAAACTCGGTCTGCGTGTTCGTCAAGGCCTCGAACACCGCGCGCGCGTTATTGATGGCGAGCCCGATGCCAATCGACATCAGAAACGGCAGGTATTTGAGCCGCGCAACCCACTCGGCCGGATACAGCTCACGCTGACAGACGACGTAGAAGTTGGCGACCGAGGCAGTGGCCGCGAGAAACAGCGGGACGTCGATGAGGAGCATCTCCGACCACCCCATGTTGTAGCGGATGACCATCGACGGGAACATCAAGATCGACAGCAGCACCATCAGGACGTAGTTGAAGTTCGCCGTCAGGTGGAAAAACGCCTCGGCCTTTACACCGAACGGCTGATCGGACTGAAGGATGCGCGGCAGCAGCTTCCTGCACGTCTGGATCGACCCTTTGGCCCAGCGGTGCTGCTGCGTCTTGAAGGCGTTCATCTCGACGGGGAGCTCCGCCGGAACGACGAGGTCGGGAAGGAAGTGAAACTTCCACCCTCGGAGCTGGGCCCGGTAGCTGAGGTCGAGGTCCTCGGTCAGCGTATCGTGCTGCCAGCCGCCGCCGTCCAGAATCGCCGCGCGGCGCCAGATGCCCGCGGTTCCATTGAAATTGAAGAAATGACCTGCGCGGTTCCGCCCTCCGTGCTCGAGGACGAAGTGCGCATCGAGCAGCATCGACTGGATTTTCGTGAGGAGTGAGTAGTCGGCGTTGATGTGGCCCCAGCGGGCCTGGACCACCCCCACCTTCGGGTCGACGAAGTGATGAATGGTCCTGTGGATGAAGTCGCGAGAGGGAATGAAGTCCGCGTCGAAAATAGCGAAGAACTCGCCCTTCGCTACCTTCATCCCCGCCTCGAGCGCTCCAGCTTTGTACCCCGTCCGGTCCTTCCGATGCAGGTACGTGATGTCGATGCCCTCGGCGGCCGCACGCCGCACCGCAAGCTCTGCAATGGACCTGGTCTCATCCGTCGAGTCGTCGAGCACCTGAATCTCGAGCAGGTTGCGCGGGTAGTCCATCTGGCACACGGCATCGATCAGTCGATCGGCGACGTACATCTCGTTGAAGATCGGCAGCTGTACCGTGACGGGAGGGAGGGTGTCAAAATGACCCACTGGTGCCGGCACTTTGTCTCGGTTCTTGACGTACACGTACACGAGGTAGTACCGATGCCACCCATAGCCAGCCAGGATGATAAGTATGAAAAAGTAGGTGGCGAGGAGAAGCGTTTCTAGCGGCGTCATTGACGGAGAAGTCCCTCGCAGCAGGAATATCGAGCGATTATACTTTGGGGCGACCTAAAGTCAACGCTATCAACCATCTGGCAGATCCGGCGCGACCTCAAATGACCCCAGCAGAAATCCGTGCGCTCCTCGAGCAGCTCAATCGAGACGAGTTGTCGCTCGACCAGGCCGTCACCGAGATCCTTCGGCGGTATCAGGCCCAGCCGTTCGAGGATCTTGGCTTTGCAAAAGTCGATCACCATCGGGCGGCGCGGCAGGGCTTCCCCGAAGTCATCCTTGGATTGGGCAAATCCCCCACGCAAATCGCGGCAATTGCTGAGCGCATTGTGTCGCGCGGCCAGTCGCTCCTGGTGACGCGAGCCGATCGGGCGGCCTTCGACGCGGTGAGCGCAGTGGTGGCAGGCTGCGCCTATGATGAGGTGGCCCGGACGATCAGCCTCAAGCAACAAGACATCAGCCCGGGACGAGGGACCATCCTCATCGCCGCGGCCGGCACCTCGGACTACTCAGTCGCCGAGGAGGCGGCGGTCACGGCCATCGTGATGGGGAACGAGGTGGATCGCCTCTACGATGTGGGGGTTGCGGGACTCCATCGGCTACTGCGCGAACACGACCGACTCTCCGCCGCCCGCGTCATCATCGTGGTGGCGGGCATGGAAGGCGCGCTGCCGAGCGTCGTCGCGGGGCTGGTCAAGGTGCCGGTGATCGCGGTCCCGACGAGCGTCGGTTACGGCGCAAGCTTTGGCGGGGTGGCGGCCTTGTTGGGAATGCTGAACAGTTGCGCCAACGGCGTGTCGGTGGTGAACATCGACAATGGCTTTGGCGCCGGCTGTATTGCCAGCTCAATCAATCACTTGCCGTAGAGCAGCCGCCAAGGAACTGCGATCCCTCGAGCCAGTCCCTTGCCGGGTAATAGGCGAACAGCAGGTTCCCACCCTTGATGCGGTCGATGACCTGCCTCGCAATGGCGGGCCTGAGAGCCGGACATCCCCAGCTTCGCCCGAGCCGGCCTTGTGTAGCGGCGATCGACTGGTCGACATACGGAGCGCCGTGCATCACGATGGCGCGGGTTCGCGCTCGGTCATTCACTCCGGGCTCCAGCCCGTTGAGCCGCATCGAATAGCCGTTCTGGCCGACGTATGCGTCTTCGGTGACGAAAAGGCCAAGGCTCGACTGATGGCTGTCGGCGAAGTTGGAAAAAGCCGTCGCCATGTTGCCGCCCGACCCGCGGCCGTGCGCCACCACTTCCTCGTAAAGCGTGCGTCCAGTCGATAAATCGAGCACCCAGAGCCGCGGACTCGTCGATGGAAGCGAGTAGTCGATGACGGTCAGGGTTTTGGGCGACTCGACGAGGTTGCGAGCCTCGGCACACGTGGCTGCCGCCATCGCGAGGTCGAGCACGTGCTGATCGAGCGTCGACGGTCGGACGAGGCCAGAGGTGACGGACGTTCGGGTGAGCACCGGCGCAGATGGAACCGAGCCTCCGCGAGCCGTTCCCGCCGATGGGGCAGACGCCGACTGCGCTGTGGCCGAGACAAGCAGCGCCAGCGGCAGCGCGCTGAGGAGCGTGTGTCCTGAAAATTTCATCTGCAAGGACGTGTGTCTTCCAAGAGTACAGGCGGGCGACAAATACCGCAAGCACTGCGGTTTAGAGCTCTTCCGTGATCGTCGCGCACTCCCGATGGCGGTGATGACCCTGGAACTGCCTCGGTAATGTCGCAGCTCGGCAGTGGGTCAGCAGCCACGTATCGCCCGGAGAGCCAGTCATCGCAAGGCTTACTTGCCAGTGCTAGGCGTTGAGCACTCGCGGACCCCGCAGAACGTCGCAAGGGCATCGTCCACTTCCTTCCGCGCTCGACGCTCGGCGCGCCGGCGCTTGTAATCGACCGCGGCCGATCGGATGTTTTCGATGGCATTCATCAACAATTCCCCGACTACGGCAATCCGAATGTGGGATCGAATGGTTTTTCGTCAATGGGCTGCAGAACAAAAAGTCGCTGCCGGACTTCGACATGGAATGTTGGTCTGTCGCCTGACGGTGCAGGAACCCTCAGAGTCGGCGGCGGTTGCCTCAGGGCCGCGCGAATCCGCTCCATCGATGCTGGCAGTTGTGAGTCGGCGGCCTGTGCCTGAATCGGCGATTGGAGCGCGAGGATCGTGCCGAGGCTCCACGACAGGGCCAGGAACGGTGCTCTCATCGTTCCTCCTCCCAATCCCCTCTTAGACCGTCCCCCGCATTATCTGGTCTGACCGCTATGTCCGGATCGGTTGGGCGGCCAATCGGGATTTGTGGTTCAAACGGGACGATGGGTTTGTGAAAGGGATAATTATCTCGCCCGTCTTGACCGCCAGCGCGGCCGTCGCTATACTTGGAGGTTGCCTCCGGAGATCGTCAGATGCCGGAGGCCTCCTGCGGTCCTCTCCAGCAACCTGAACCACGCATGCACCTCGGCGCCTTGCGCGCACTCGAATTTGATCGGATTGTCGCTGCGGTGCGGAGCTTTGCGCTCACGCCGGCCGGTGCCACGCGTCTCGACGCCCTTCACCCTGAGACCGACCTGACGCGCGTGCGCGAGGCGCTGCTGGCGACCTCGGAGACCGTTCGCTATCTGGCCGACAACGCGCTGTTCCCGCTCAGAGCGACCGACGACCTGCCGGAGCTTCTGGATCTGCTCTTGGTGGAGGGCCGCGCCTTGGAGTCGCTGCGGCTGTTGACGCTGGCCGACTATCTCGAATCGGTGGAAACCTCGGCGGCCGCGATCAGGCGCGCGTCGGGCGAGTTCCCGCGGCTTCGCCAGGTCGCCGCGACGGCAGCCTCGTTCCGTGACGAGATTGCGGATGTCCGCCATCGAATCGCGCCTTCCGGCGACGTCCAGGATCATGCCAGCGCGCGCCTCGCCTCGATCCGCGACCAACTGCGGAGGAAACGATCGCGGCTGCGCGAGACGCTCGATGGATACCTGCGCGGCAAGGACACGTCGAAGTATCTGCAGGATCAGATCGTCACCGAGCGCAACGGTCGCTTCGTACTGCTCGTGAAAGCCGAGCACCGTTCGGCGCTGCCCGGCCTGGTGCACGGCAGCTCGTCGAGCGGCGCGACGCTCTATCTCGAACCGCTCTCGACCATCGACATCAACAATGACGTCGTCGCACTCGAATCGGACGAAGCCGAAGAGGTCCAACGCATCCTGCTCGAACTGACGGATCGATTCCGGACGCGATCAGACGATGTGGCGAGGACTGAAGGGGTGGCGACCGCGCTCGATGTGCTGCAGGCAAAGGCCCGGTTGGCGGAGGTCACCGGAGCCATGGCGCCTGCGCTCTCCACGGATGGACGGCTGGAGCTCCTCGGAGCGCGGCACCCGCTCCTGATGAAGGGCGTGGTCGCGCGCTACACGGACGATCTTTCCGGCCTGCCGGAGCTGCCGACACCTGTCGACATCAAAGTAATAGCGCCTGATACCACGCTGCTCATCACGGGACCCAACACGGGCGGCAAGACTGTGGCGCTCAAGATGGCCGGGCTTCTGCCGCTCATGGCGCAGGCAGGTCTCCACGTGCCTGCCGAGGCGGGCTCGGCAATTCCGGTGTTTCGGTCGATCTTCGCCGACATCGGCGACGAGCAGTCGATCGCGGCGAGCCTCAGCACCTTCGGCTGGCACATCACGAACATCGCCTCGATGGATCGTGACCTGGCGCTGCCGGCGCTGGTGCTGCTGGACGAAATCGGGGCGGGCACCGATCCCATCGAGGGCGGCGCCCTCGGTGTCGCCATCGTCGATCACTTTCGCACGCGCGGCGCCATCGTGGTCGGCACGACGCACTACGACGCGCTGAAAACGTATGCGTCGACCACCGCCGGCGTCGCAACGGCGGCGTTTGCGTTCGATCCTGTCGGGTTCGCGCCGACCTATCACCTGGTGTATGGGTCGCCGGGGCGAAGCCTGGCGCTCGAAATGGCGAACCGCCTCGGACTGAATCGGCGCATCGTCGATCGAGCGCGCGAGGCGCTCGGTACGCGCGAACTTCAGTTGGCCACTCAACTCGAGCGAATGGATCACGATCTTGCGCGCCTGGCCGAGGATCGGAAGGCCGTGGCCGAGGAACGCGCGGGGCTGGCTCAGGCAAGGGCACGGGCTGAACGACGAGAAGAGGAGTTGCGGGAGCGCGAGAACGCGTTCAAGCGAAAGTTGAACGATCGCGTCGACGAGCGCGTGCGTGCCGCCACGCGCGAGATCGATGGGGTCGTGCAGGCGCTCAAGCGCCAGGCGTCGGCCCTGGCGACGAGAGACGCTGGCGCGCCGCGCTTGTCGACCGGAGATCAGGGTTCGCTGCGCGCGCACGCACGGGCCGCTGTCGAGGCTGCGGCCGCGCGCGCCATTGGCGGCGGGTCGGAGACCGCTGATGTTCCCGTGGTGCTGCCGGTCGAATCACGTCCGGCGCGTGTGGGCGATACAGTCACGGTGCCGCCCTTCGGCCTTCAAGGCGTCGTGAGGTCGATTGCCGACGGGCAGGCCGAGATCGACGTGCACGGCAAGCGCCTGCGCGCGGCCGCGCGCGAATTGCGTGTGGTCGGCACGTCGGCGAAGGCCGAGCGCGCCACAAGCAGTGTCCGCGTCACCGTCGACCTCGCACCTCGCGAAGGCATGCTGTCGGATTTGAACGTGGTGGGCTGCACCGTGGACGAGGCTCTCGAGAAGGCCGAGCGGTTCCTCGACGAAACGCTGGTCACCGAGCAGCGCACGGTTCGCGTCATCCACGGGCATGGCACGGGTCGCCTGCAGAAGGCCATCTCGGGGTTCTTGAAGACGCACCCGCTGGTGGATCGCTTCCACACGGCGCCGATGGAACAAGGCGGTGGCGGCGTGACCGTGATCGAACTCAAGGATTGATGGTGATGCTGGACCGCGCTTGCGTTCCGCAATAGCTATGGCGCTTTTTCCGCAGACCTTCATCGACGACCTGCACCTGCACGCCGATATCGTGTCGGTCGTCGGTGACGTCGTGTCGCTCCGGAAGATGGGCGCGACATGGAAAGGACTTTGTCCGTTCCACGGCGAGAAAACGCCATCGTTTCATGTCAATCGCGAGAAGGGCTTTTTTCACTGCTTCGGCTGTGGCGTGGGTGGCGACGTCATCAAGTTCGTCGAGCTCCACGAGAAGGTGGGATTCACCGACGCTGTGCGGATGCTGGCGGGACGCTTCGGGATGACCGTGCCCGAACCGACGGAGGATCGCGGCGGCGTGAATACGGCCGAACGCGAGGCGCTACTGCGCGCCCACGAGTTGGCACAGACCTGGTTCGCCGAGCAGCTTGCCACCGGGCCGGCGTCGCGCGTGCGCCGACAGCTGGCGGAGCGCGGGATCAGCGATCAGACGATCTCCGAGCTCGGTCTCGGCTTCGCGCCCTCGTCGCGCGAGAACCTGAAGACGCATTTGCTCGGCAAGGGGTTGGACCTTGCGACGCTCGTGCGAAGCGGCCTCGTCGTCCAGCGTGACGGCGGCGAGATTGTCGACCGGTTTCGCGGCCGGCTGATGGTGCCCATTTGCCGGGACACGGGGTCGGTCATCGCGTTTGGCGGCCGGGCAACCGAGTCGGACCAGCAGCCGAAATATCTGAATTCGCCGGAGACGCCAATCTATTCGAAGAGCCGGACGCTGTACGGCCTGCACCTGTCGAAGGCGGCCATTCGGAAATTGAACTACGCCGTGCTCGTCGAGGGCTATTTCGACTTCGCGCAACTGGTACAGGCGGGCATCACGCCGGTCGTGGCGTCGTGCGGGACGGCCCTCACGTCGCACCAGGCGCAGCTGCTCCGACGCTTTACGTCCAAGATCGTGCTCAGCTTCGATCCGGACGCGGCAGGGGTTGGGGCGGCGGTGCGGTCGTGCGAGCTGCTGGTAGCTGAGGGCTTCGACGTGAACGTGGCGGTGCTGCCGCCGGGCGCCGATCCCGATACGTTCGTACAGCAGCAGGGCCGCGACGCGTACCGCGAACGCCTGCGCCAATCCGTGCAGTATCTGGAGTTTCTGCTCCAAAGGTCGGCCGCGGAGCATGATCTCTCGTCAGACGACGGGCGGCGCACCTTTCTGCACGATATGCTGGCGGTCGCCGCGCGCATTCCAGACGCCGCCGCGCGGGATCAGTTTGCCGATCGGCTCGCACATCAGGCGCGTATTACGGAAGACGTGGTAAGGGCCGAGATACGGAAGGCGGCCGTCGCGCGCCGGACATACGTGCCACCGCAAGTGTTTGTGCCCGCTACGCCGCTGAAGCCGGCGGAACGGGGGCTCTTGTGGGGCCTCATTCACGAGCCAGACAGCGCCCGGCTGGCCCTGGACGACCTGGAAGAGGAAGATTTGGCCCATTTGGCGGCAGGTCCGGTGTTCGAGCTGGCGCGCAGCCTGCAAGATCTGTCGGTGGGGGCCTTCCCAACGGCGCTCCTGGAGCGTCTAAATGATCGACTGGCGCAGCAGCTCCGGGCCGTTGCGGCCGAACCGGCCTCGCCGGCACCCGCCGTGGCCTGCGTTCGGGCCATCAAACTGCTGCGCTACGACCGGGAGCGAGCCGCCCTCCAGCGCGAAATCGATGGATTGCGAGACGATGGCTCGGCGACCACGGCCGAGCGGATCGAACAGTTGTACGACCGAAAAGTGGATTTGAAGCGGCGCATCGAGCAATTGGGCGCCGGGTAAATAGGGTGCGGATTCGTGGCCGTAGCTCTTTGTAAGGGGCTTTCGGCCTTCGCACGTTGAATGTGTGGTGGCGAGGCAATTTGCCTCGCCCATTCGCGCGGAGAGGCGGCAGTGGGCCGCCGGAGTTCATCATGAAGGTTTCGTATTCGAAGGAGGATGCCCTTGTCGATTGAGGACAAGTACGACGAGGTTCGGCAGCTCATCAATGTCGGCAAAGAAAAGGGCTACCTGCTCTACGACGAGGTGAACGAGCTTCTGCCGTCGGAAATTACGTCGTCGGAAGAGCTGGACGACCTGTTCAATGCGTTCGGCAGCGCCGGCATCGAGGTGCTCGACTCGGACAAGAGCTTCCGCGACGACGCGAAGGTCTTCGACCGCACCAGTGAAGGCGCCGAGGAGCTCGAGCTCGATCTGACGCCCGGGGCGCTCGACAAGACCAACGACCCGGTCCGCATGTACCTGCGGGAGATGGGCACGGTACCGCTCCTCACCCGCGAAGGTGAGGTGGCGATCGCCAAGCGCATCGAGCGCGGGAAGCTGTCGGTCATCAAGTCGATTTCGCGCACCCCGATGGTGACGCGCAAGGTCCTGCAACTTGGCGAAGACCTGAAAAACGAGCAGCGCACGATTCGCGAGCTGGTCACGTTCTCGGATGAAGAGCTGACGGACGACAAGATCGACGATCGGAAGCGCGAAGTGCTGCGCCAGATCGAGGCCGTCAAGAAGGCGCGCGGCCTGGTGCAGAAGGCGGAAGAGAAGCTCGCCCTCGTGCCGAAGAAGGACAAGCGGAAGTATCGGCGTGCACGCTGGAAATTCCTGGAGGCGCGCGTCGAGCTGTCGAAGCGAATTCGGGAGATCGAGTTCACGGAGCTCGTGAAGCGGCGGATGATCGAGGAGATCAAGGAGCAGGTCGAGTCCGTGCAGCGTACTGAGCGCGAGATCGGCCATGCCGAGCGGCAGCTGGCGCCGCCGAAAGGGCGCAAGCCGCTGAAGCTGCGCGAGGACGACAAGAAGCTGTTCCTGAAGCGCATCAAGGATCTGAAGGGGCAGCTCAAGACGCAGGCCGACGAGCTGCAGGAAACGCCGGAACAGCTTCGCCGCACGCTCGACACCATCACGAAGGGCGAGTGGCAGGCCGAGCAGGCGAAAAAGGAGCTGGTCGAGGCCAACCTGCGGCTGGTGGTGTCGATCGCGAAGAAGTACACGAACCGCGGGCTGCAGTTCCTGGACCTGATTCAGGAAGGCAACATCGGCCTGATGAAGGCCGTCGACAAGTTCGAGTACCGCCGCGGCTACAAGTTCTCGACGTACGCAACGTGGTGGATCCGCCAGGCGATCACCCGCGCGATTGCGGACCAGGCGCGGACGATTCGCATCCCGGTCCACATGATCGAGACGATCAACAAGCTGATTCGCACGTCGCGGGCGCTCGTCCAGGAGCTGGGCCGCGAGCCGACCTCGGAAGAGATCGCGCAGCGGATGGACATTCCCGTCAGCAAGGTGCGGAAGGTCCTGAAGATCGCGCAGGAGCCGATTTCGCTCGAGACCCCCATCGGGGAGGAGGAAGATTCGCATCTCGGCGACTTCATCGAGGATCGAGGCATCGTGTCGCCGGCCGACGCGGTGATCAATCTGAACCTGAAGGAACAGACCGAGTCAGTCCTCAAGACGCTGACGCCGCGCGAGGAGAAGGTGATCAAGATGCGGTTCGGCGTGGGCGACGGCTCCGAGCACACGCTCGAAGAGGTCGGCCAGAACTTCGCCGTGACCCGCGAGCGCATCCGCCAGATCGAAGCGAAAGCACTTCGCAAGCTGCGACATCCCTCGCGCAGCCGCAAGCTGAGGGCGTTTCTGGAGGGACGAACCTAAGAAGTGCTAAGTGAAGAGTGCTAAGTGCAAAGTGGAGTGGGAAGTGGGAAGTGGGGAGTGATGGCTTCTCACTTCACTTGGCACTCACTTGCGACTTGTCACTCGGCACTTCATTTGGCACTTCCCACTTAGCACTTGGCACTTCTTTGGGGCCCTTAGCTCAGTGGTCAGAGCTGCCGGCTCATAACCGGCTCGTCCCAGGTTCGAATCCTGGAGGGCCCACCAACTCCCTCGCTACGCTCGGTCGTTGGCTGGGCCCTCCAGCCTTCAGGCACGCGGCGCCACCTTCGGTGGCGCCAGCGGGCTCGAATCCTGGCGCATCGCATCGCTTCGCTCGCTCGGCCCTCCAGGTTTCAAGTCGCCCTACCTTCCGTGGCGCTATTCGGCTCGAATCCTGGCGTCTCGCATCGCTTCGCTCGCTCGGCCCTCCAGGTTTCAAGTCGCCCTACCTTCCGTGGCGCCATTCGGCTCGAATCCTGGCGTCTCGCATCGCTTCGCTCGCTCGGTCCTCCGCGCTCGACATTCCGCCGTTCGTCATTCGTCGCTCGTCATTCGTCGTTGGTGTGCCTTCACCCTTCTCGAGAACTCGAGTTTTCGGTTTCTCGAGTTCTCCTGTGGTACATTCCACCCGTGCATCCTGATCTCGAATGCTTAATTCAGCTCCAGGCGCTCGACTCGCGTGCAGCGGAGGCACGCCGGCTTCAAGCCAGTATCCCTGAGACCCAGCGTGCGCTCGAGGACAGACTCGAGAGCGCGCGCGCAGCAGTGGCGGCCGCCAAGGAGCGGCTCGCCGCCAACCAGACCAGCCGCCGCGCCCTCGAAAAAGACATCGCCGCCATTCAGACCCGCCTCTCCCGCTACAAAGACCAGTTGATGGAAGTGAAGACGAACCGCGAATATCACGCGATGCAGCACGAGATTGAAACGGCGCAGGCCGAGGTCAAGCGGCTCGAAGATCAGATGCTGGAGCTGATGGTGGAGGGCGACGACATCACGGCAGTGCTGAAACACGCTGAAACCGCGCTGAAGACGGACGAGCAGCAAATCGTGCACGACCGGGCCGACCTGGATCGACAGCTCGAGGTCGCCGGACAATCGCTCAAGCAACTGACGCGCGAACGCGGCTCGGTCGCCGCCGCAATCCCACCCGCGACGCTCGCGCTCTATGACCTGGTCGCACGCGGGCGGAAAGGCATCGCGGTGGCGCTCGCCAGAGATGAGCGCTGCGCCGAATGTCACGTGCGGATCCGGCCGCAGGTCTATCAGCAGATCCGCCAGAACAACAGCATCGTCCAATGCGATAGCTGTCAGCGCGTGCTGTACTTCATCCCACCGCAAGCCGACGCTCCCGCACCGACGGCATGACCACGGCGTACATCGACGGGGGATCCCGCGGAAATCCTGGGCCGGCCGGCTACGGCGTCCAGATCGTCGACGATCAGGGCGCGGTGGTGGCGGAGCTTCACGAGTCAGTAGGCACGGCCACGAACAACGTCGCAGAATATCGGGGCCTGCTCGCGGCCCTCGCGTGGGCGATCGATCACGGGGTGACGCGCCTCCAGATCCGCTCGGATTCCGAGCTCCTGGTCCGGCAACTGAAGGGCGAGTACCGCGTGAAGAATCCCGGCCTGCAGCCCCTCTATCAGGAGGCTCGGACTCTTATCGCACGGCTCGGCACCGTGAAATTCGAGCACGTGCGTCGCGAGCTCAACAAAGAGGCGGACCGCCTGGCGAACCTGGCCATGGACGAAGCCGCGGCGCAGACATCGTGACGGCGGCCATGCTTCCGAAGGACCGCTCTCGAGGGCTGCTGCGAGCGACTGTGTCAAGCCAGGCGGCGAGCCCATCGACCAATCCGGCGGCGCATCGTCATCTCCCGCGTATCACTCGACGGCAGAAGATCGCCGGCTTCCCCAT
>CAWHTD010000019.1:0-19333 GCA_963832135.1 Vicinamibacteria bacterium
TTAACCCCGGGCGAGCCGCCGTAGCTCGGCATAGACCGCCTCCATCAGGCGCTCGTTCGCCGCCTCGTCGCCGTCGCTCCACGCGACCAGAAGGCCCGTCACGTCCAACGCCTGGGCCATTGTCCTCCTTGGGGGAATGCACCCTTATACCCCACCGCTCGAACAGTGAGACGGATTTCCTCGGGCCTTCGCGTTTCCAGTGCTCACCCGCGCCTGTCGCGTCCGGTGCCGGGAGATCAGGAGGCTCGAGATGAAGGCTGGAGCTCACATCGCTGCGGTGGTTGCCATCACGTGCCTGACGACACCTGCCGCATGGGGGTCGCCCTCTTCGTCCGCAATGCCCCACGGGCAATCGGCGGTCACGCTCGCACGGCCATGCCGCCTCGTCGTCCCTGAACCCCTGCGAGCACTCGTCGATGAAGCCTGGCGGGAGTCGGCGACGTTTCAACGCCAGTGCCGCGAGCTTGCAGAGGCGCGGGCAGTGGTCGTGCTCACCCTCCGACCACGATTTGCGCGAGGCTCGCAGGCCGACACCGTGATCGGCGTGGACGCTGCCGGCGTGGTGGTGGCGACGGTCGCCGTTCCGCTGGATGGCCGGACGCTCGAGTTGATCGCGCACGAGCTCGAGCATGTCGTCGAGCGATGCGTCGGTCTCGACTTTCACGACGAGGCGCGTCGCCGGAGCTCCGGCGTCTGGCGGACGTTCGGCGGCTTCGAGACTCAGCGCGCGATCGACGCCGGCCGGAGCGTAGTGCGGGAGGTTCGAAAGGAAGTGAGCCGCGCCGGTTGACCTACCGCCGGAGCCTGATCGCCGAGCGATGGGCTGGGCACAACGTAAGCGTCACCACGGCCGGTCTGGAATCGCGTCGAAGACGGCCGGCACTCGCGAGGGGGACGGATAGCGCGCCAGGACCGACTTCAGGTCGCGAGACGAATGGGCAGCGCGGGAACGATTCGCCCCAACCCGCGGACGGCGCTGGCGATAGCGGGCGCCACGGCGACGATCGGCGTCTCGCCCGCGCCGGCCGACGGCAGGTCGCGGCGATCGAGCGAGCACGATGTCGATCGGCGGCACGTCGGCGAATCGCGGCACGCGATAGTCGCCCAGCGTGCCGTTCAGGATCTGGCCATCGGCGAACTGGATGGCCTCGAACAAGCGCGCCGCCGAGCCCCTGCACGACGCTGCCTTCGACCTGATTGCGCAGGCCGTCGGGATTGACGATGGCGCCGCACTCGAACGAGACCACCAGGCGCTCGACGCGGAAGCCCTTGGCGGTCTTCGACAACCTCCGCGGCGGTGGCGACGTAGCTCCCCTTCTCGGTGCCACAGGCAATGCCGAGCGCGCGATCGCGGTTGGTCGCGCGCGGCCAGCCGGCACGCTCCGCGGCGGCGTCGAGGACCGCGCGGAGCCGCTCGTCCTTCAGATGTCGCCGCCGGTACTCCACCGCGTCGACGCCGAGGGTCCGCGCAATCTCGTCGATGTGAGTCTCGCGCGCGAAGTGATTGGCGGTCGCGGCAAGACCGCGATACGAGCCCTGGCGCAGCGGCGAGCGGCACGGATGGAACTCGACGTGCTGGTTCGGCACCTCGTACGGGCTCCGAATCGCGGACGCGCCGGAGTTCCAGTTGTGGAACTCCCAGACCACGAGCCGGCCCTCGGCATCGACCGCGCTCTTCACCTCGATGAGCCCCGCCGGACGGAAGTAGGCCAACGAGAATTCCTCCGCTCGCGTCCACACCAGCTTCACCGGCTGCTGCACGGCGCGCGCCAGCCGCGCCGCCTCGATGGCGTGCTCTCCCGAGTGCTTGCCGCCGTAGGCGGAGCCGGTGTCGGGGACGATCACCCGCACGCGATCCTCCGGCACGCCGAACGCGCTCGCCAGCTCGGCGCGAACGCCGAAGGGCCGCTGCGTCCCGGTCCACACCGTGAGCTTGCCGTCCACCCACTCGGCCACGGCGGCGCGCGGCTCGAGCGGCACGTGGGCGATGTAAGGAATTCGAAACGTCGTTTCGAACGTCCGCGCCGCCGACGCACGCGCCGCTGCCACGTCGCCGACGATTTGCGGCGACGCGCCGCGTCCACCGCCAGCCGGTGCCGCTGCGCTCTTGAAATAGTCGAAGACCGTCTCCGACGAGGGCTCGCCGGTCACCGGCTTCCACTGCGCGCGCACGGCCGCAGCGGCGCGCGTCCGCTTGTCGCGTGCTCGACGCGACCACGCCGAGCGAGATCGCCGTCGCGCACCACGGTGACGCCCGGCATCCGGCGCGCGGCGCTGTCGTCGACGGACTCGAGCGCCGCCGCTGCCGCGAGCGGCCGGACGATGCGGCCGTAGCGCATGTTCGGCCGGACGATGTCGGGGTGTAGCGATGGCGGCCGGTGACGATGTCGCGGCCGTTGACCTTGTGTATCTCCTTGCCCGCGCAACGACCAGCGTCTCGGGCGTGGCGAGCTTCATGTCGGCGACGACCATGCCGGTGAGCTTCTGCCCCTTCGTGAGCTCGCCGTACGGACACCGAGCGGCCCGCCGCCAGACGACGCGGCCGTCGCGCGCGATGAGCGTGGCGCGGTCGACGTGCCATGTGCGCCGCGGCGCGATCGATCAACATCTCGCGCGCGGTGGCGGCGGCGCGCGCCATCTGCGGCGCCATCCGCGGCGTGGTCTGCGAGCCGAAGGTGCCCGCGTCGTACGGCGTGAGATCGGTATCGCCCATCACCAGCGTGATCGCATCGATCGGCACGCGCAGCTCGTCGGCAATCGCCTGGGTGAGCGAGGTGCGGATGTTCTGGCCGATTTCCACCTTGCCGGTGAAGGCGGTGACGCGTCCGGCTTCGTCCACCTGCAGCCATGCGGCGAGATCGGGCGTGTCGCCGCGCCGGTTGCCGCCCTCGCGGCCCGACTCCTGCGCGTCGAGGCCGGTGAAGGCAATCCCGACGAACAGGCCGCAGGCCTGAAGGAACTCGCGGCGCTCGAGCATCGCCGTAGGTCGTCGGGGAAGCCTCGTTCATCATCGCGACCCGCTCGAGCGTCGGCGCCGGCATGCGCGACGCGGCCAGACGCACGGCACGGACGATGCGGTGATACGTGCCGCATCGACAGAGATTGCGATCGAGACTGACGGGCGATCTCCTCGTCTGAGAGCTTGGGCATGGCGCGCAGCAGGCCGACGGTGGCCATCACCATGCCGGCGGTGCAGTAGCCGCACTGGAACGCCTCGGCTTCGAGAAACGCCTCCTGCACCGGATGCAGCCGTCCGTCCTCGGCCAGGCCCTCGATCGTCGTCACCTCGTGACCGGCGACCTGTTCAATCGTGGTCACGCAGGATCGCCGCACCTGCCCGTCGACGAGAACAGTGCAGGCGCCGCATTCGCCTTCGCCGCAGCCGTACTTGGTCCCCGTGAGCTGCAGATCGTCGCGCAGGACGAACAGCAGGGAGTCGCCGGGCTCGGCGTCGATCGTCTGCGTTCGGCCGTTGATGCGAAGGGTGAGCTGAGCCATCGCCTGGTTCGGAGTCCGAAGTCTGAGTCTAACGCCGTGGCCGCTCCCGTGCCAGCTCCTCCAGCGTCTGTTCGATGAACGCCTTGGCTCGTCGCAGTTCATCCATGGGTGCGCGCCGGTCTCACGCGCCATGTAGTTCTCGATCACGAGCGGACCCGTGAAGCCGGCGTCGAGCAGGATCGCCAGGCACTTCTTGACGTCACCGCGCCCTTCGCCGAGCCGCGTCTCCTTACCGAGCGCACGCGGCTTTGCCGGCAGGATCCCATCCTTCATGTGCATCGAGGTGACACGATTCAGCAGCCGCCCAAGCGCGCCGGTGGATCGTCGGTGCCATAGAGCACGAGATTCGCGATGTCGAAGTTGACCCCGACGCCCGGCACGCCAACCGCGTCGAGAAGCGAGCGAGCTCTTCGCCGGTCTCCTGCCCGGTTTCCAGCGAGATGGTGACCTTCGTCCGGCGGCATAGCGGGCGACGTCGGCGACCGCATGCACCATGCGCTGGTAGGTCGTGTCGGCCGCGTCCTTCGGCAGCACGCCGACGTGGAACGTGACGATCTCACGCCCAGAGCCGCGGCGAGGTCGACGCACTTGCGCGCGTAGGCGAGGCGCGGCTCCACCAGGGGCGCGGGCCGGAAGCCGACCGTGGCCTCGATCGCGTCGATGTCGCGATAGCTCTCGCCATCAAAGACAACGACCACGGAAACTGCCCGCAGGCCGGTGTCCTTCAACAGACGCTCGAACTCGCGCGCGCCCTCCGGCGTGTAAAAGCGATCGGGCAGCCGGCTCACCTGGATCAGATCGACGCCCAACGACTTCGCCGCCTTGAGCGCATCTGCCGGCTCGGTGATGCCGGTGGACCGCAGGAACACGCCTATCTGTTTGCGCATGTCCGCGCGGCTTGCTCCCGGACGCTTTGAACGGGTGCGGCAGTGTCAGCCACGGCCGAAAGCACGACCGTCATCGACAACGTCAGGATCATCACATGTCGGCTGTGGGTCATGAGCGCAGGCCTTGCGCGGATGTGGCTGACGACTCGCTGAATCAGCGCAGAAATGCGCTCGCCCAGCAGCGTCACCCTCGCGGGACGCGCAGTGATAGTCAATATAGATCGCCGAATCATTGTCGTGAGGTTGACCAATCCACGCGCCGTCCGGAACCGCCAGTCTTCGCAATCGTTGGTGATCCGCCTCACGTTAGGATGTTTGTCGCGCGGTTCAGGGCGACGATTCGGTCGTCGATCAGTGTTTCCGGATCGCGCCGATTCGAAAGGATGAGCGACATGGGACGAGAATGGACATGGCGACGCGCCGCTTTCGCGACGCGATGTTCTTCGTGCTCGGGCTGTCCTGGATGCCGGTACCGCGCGGACACAGGCTGCGGCGCCGGGATCGGGCGTGCCGGGATTCCTGCAACCGGACCGCTGCTACCGCTTCACGTTCTCAGTGGTGGGGGCGACGAACTGGAAGGTCCTGGAGGTGCTCGACGCCGGCTGGATCAAGGCAGAGGTCAGTTCGGTCCGTCTTCGACCGAGCATGAACCGACCTGGATCAACACGATGCAACTCGTCACGGTACGCGAAGCGCGCTGCTCCGGTTGAGCGCGCGCCGGTGTTGGGCTGCCAGTCTGAAGCCCGCCAGCCCTGAAAATAGGAAGTCGGAAGTGGGAAATCCTCGGTAGCGCCCTCACTTCCGACTTTCGACTTCGCCCGTTCCGAGTTACGCTCACCAGCGTCTTACGGCCTGCTAGATCCCGGCGTACCAGGAATAGCCGGCCGCGGGCGCGCTCGAGCCGAGACCGTCGCCAATGCCCTTCTGGCTGTCGGTCACGGTCATCCGGGTCAGGTACTTGAGATTCTTGTAGCCGAGTTGTCGCGGGACCTTCAGTCGCAGCGGCGCGCCGTGATCGAGCGGCATCTCCGGGCCGTTCATCGCGTAGGCCAGCAACGTCTGCGGATGCAGCGCATCGTCCATGTCGATGCTGTCCCACCACCCGTCGAAGGTGAAGAAGAAGACGAACTTCGCCTCGCGACGCATGCCGACGTGTTCGAGCACGGTTGCGAGCGGCGCGCCGGTCCACTCGGCGATGAACGACCAGCCCTCCTCGCACGCCTGATGCGTGATCTGGCTGCGCGACGGCAAGCTTTTCAGTTCGGCGAGCGACAGCGGGCCCGGACGATCGACCAGGCCGTCGACCGTCAGGCGCCAGTCGGCGAACTTGCCCGCCAGCAGGCGTCTGATACGGCTCCGACTTCGGCGCCGCGCCGTTGACAGGAATCACCGTCGAAATCTGGCTGCGATCGAACTCGCGCGCCATCGACGGCAGTTTGGTGAGCAGCCGTTGGCCGGCATAGGTGAGCGTCTCGCTCAGGCCGTAGACGCCGCGGCAATTCGCCGGGATCAGCCCGTAGCGATCCATCACGTGCGTCGTGGCACGCCAGGCGCCGACGCCGGCCACCGCGCCGAGGCCGGTCGTGATCATCCGCCGGCGGGAGAGTTTCCCGTTCATGCCGCCTCCCTTCGTGCACCGGTCTGCCCGGTCGCGCCGGCCGGTGATCATCGCCCGCATGTGGGCGGTGAAGCCTGACTGCCACACCAGCGCGACGTGCAGCAGCACGAAGACCGTGAGCGCGCACGCCACGAAGAAATGAATCGTCCGCGCGCTCTGCTGGCCGCCGAACACGGTCGACCACCACAGGGACGACCGAGGTGACTGCGGGCGACATGGCCAGCCCGGTGCAGATCATCAGCGGCAGTCAACACGAACACGACCGCCGTGTAGGTGAGACGCTGCAAGACGTTGTAGGCCGTCGCGCACTTCGTCGCCGTGCGGCTTGCGCAGGTGGCCGGCCACGACGTCGCGCATCGCGCGAACCGACAGGTCGCCTCGCCCTGGCACGAAACTCCGGGCGAAGTGGCCGATGACGAGCCCGGTCAGCACGTACACCAGACCGGTGAACACGCAGACCCACGCGGCCAGGAAATGGAGATAGCGGCCGGGGCCGCGAATCGGCACGTCTGCAGCACGAACGGCAGCGGCAAATCGATCAGCGACGGGCCGCCAACCCCGCCGGTCTCTCCCCAGTAGAGCCGCGGATGCGCGAGCAGAATCGCGATGCCGCTCAGGAGCAGCACCGCAAACGATGCCGCCGAGATCCAGTGCGTGACTCGAACGAAGCGCGAGTGTCGCGGCACGTCGAGCGTCCGCGAGGGCGTAACCGCCAGATCGGAAGCAGCAGCAATCTCGGGCACGGGGTTGGGGGACGGTAGCACAGCGCAGGGCGCCCGAGCCATCCGAAAGTCGAGGCGTGTCTCGGAAGTGGCAGAACGCCTCGTCCCGTGTCTCTACGTGTCGCGCGTACGAATGGTCGTCAGTCCGTAGACCGCACGCAGACGCCTGCTGCCACCACCCGCGCTACTGCCCTGCCCGAACCGTCCACTTGAGGACCGATGCGCCGTCGCCGGACTTGAGCGCGAGCCCGTCGACGTCCTTGATCCCCGGCAGGAGGACGAGCTCGACGGTCCGGCCCGGCTGGAGGGCTTCGCCGGGATCGACCATGATCGAGAACATCCGCTCCGCGTAGTAGGTCACCGACGTCCTCGGTAGCGTCGCGTCCGGAGCGTCAGCGTAGCGGACCTGGACTCGATCCCGGAGCGTCGACTCGTCCATCGGCTTGGTGAACCGCAGCAGGAACTGCTGATCCGCGGAGGCGGGCTCCATGCCGGCAACCGGCGCCAGGAAGGCAATTCCGGGAGGCACTTGCGATTTGCCTGTCCTGAAGGTCGATGTCATCTGCCCGGCGCCATCAGGTGGCGGCGTCAGCTCGACACGTCGGGCCTTGAGATAGACGATACCCTTGCGCTCCTCGACGTTGCCCGTCACCGCGAGCCACGTCCGACTGTCCTGAACCGTGCTGCCGCCGAGCGAGAAGCCGTCGCCCTCGGGTCGTCGCCCCGTCACCCAGACGCGCGAAGAGACCGTCCCGGATGACCCAATCCTGGACGCTGCGCCGGCTGTCGACGGGCAAGTCGCCGAACCAGTTCTGCCCGCGATATCGACCGACCACCCGCACCAGCTCGCCATTGCTGAACGGTGTCGTGGTCAGCGCCTGAATTGACATCTGACGTGCCGGCCCCGAGTATTGCCCGCTCGTCGGCTCGATCGACGAGACCGCGATGACGAACCGCGCGGCGTTGTCGGAGCGCTTCTCGTTGACTCGTCCCAGCGTTCGAGAGAAGACGCCGCTGACCTGCACCTCTTGATCGCGCCAATCGGACGCCTTCGACGTCAGCAGCTGCACGGTCGCGGCAGAAGGCAGCAACTGGACGCTCTCACCCTCACTCTGGAGCTGGAATCGACCCCGCGAGGCGATGAAGGTACCGAGCGTCCGGACCGATGCGCCCTCGAAGTCGGCGTCGTTGGCGACCAGCTCCTCGAGCGGGATATCGACCTGGAGGCCGAAGATCGTATCGGCCGCCGGCCGCCCGAGTGCCACACTGAGCTCCCGGATCGCGCGACGCAAGTTGACGCGCGACGAGGGCGGCAGATCGTTGAGCCGAAGCGGCTCGACTTGAGGCGTCGAGCAGATCGGCATCAGGCGCGGGCACGAGCGTCATCGCCTGCCGGTCGCTGCGAAACTGAAGGAGGACGCCGCCAAGCGGGCCGGCCGCCGGGCTCCGCAACTCGGCGACGGGGACACGAAACGGGCTCGAGCACTCGGCAGACGTGGGCTCCCACCCAACCACGCGCGTGTCACGTTCGACGGTCAGCACGCCTGCGCACGGGGCGTTTGCTTTGAGGACGAAGCGGAACTCGACGCCGGCGTCGCCCTGGGTAATGAATTCGGAGTCCATCGCCGGTGAACCGTCAGCGACGAGGGGCTCGATGGGGGCGGCGACGGGCGTGGCCGCGTCCTTGTCCGAAACACCTGCGGCGGACAGCCGGCGGCGACGCATCTGGTGAGGCAGCTGGATCGCCGGGATCGATGGTTCTCGCTTCCTCCCAGAGCCGCAACACCTGCGCCGGAGAACTCCGTCGCCTTCGGTGCGACCTGCGCGTCCAGCTGCTGCGCACGCGCGAGCGCCTTGTGCGCCGCGTCGATCCGTTCGAGCTCGGCGTAGGCGATGCCGAGGTACAGATAGGCCAGCGCCTGTTCGTGGACGAAACGCGGCACACTCGCCAGATTCTGGACGACCGCCTCGAGCGTCTGTGCGGCCGGTGCGAAGTCGCCCTCGGCGACGAACGCCATGCCTTTGACGAGGTCGGGGTCGGTCGCACCTGCCGATCCACGCCGAGAATCCGCCCTACGTCCGCGTTCCCCGGCATTCTTCCGAACCCCCTTGTCGGCGAGCCGGATGGACACCGTCTGCGGTTGCGCCGCCGAGATATCAACGGTCCGCCGGAGATCCTCGTAGTCGGGATGGAGGATGCGAATCCGATGCGGACCGGGCGCCAGATCGATCCGCTGCTCTTCACCATCGGACTTGAGGAGTTTTCCATCGACGTACACCGCGGCTTGCGGCACGACGCGCACGACGAGCGTGCCGGACACCGCGCGGTCGGTTTGTGCCGACGCCTCGCGGAGGACGAGCACGGTCAGCAGCGCGATCAGGAGGATGACAGTCTTCGGCCGACTCATCGCGAGCTCGTGGGTGTGGCGTAATAGCCTTGCCGATGCCGCAGCAGCAGATTCTTGCGGTTCTTCACGCGAACCGTGATCGATCGATAGCGCCCACCGGCGCTATCGGCGGGCACATACCCGAGCACGTACTGCCGCCGCAGCTCCTCGGCAAGGTTCCGGTAGGAGTCCTCGAGGTCGCCGAGCCCCGGAAAGAGCAGCTGCCCGCCGGTGAGGTCGGCGAGTGCGCCCAGGAAGAGCGTGGCGGGCGCATCCGCAGTGCGCCGACCGTTCGCCGTCGAGTCGAGGCTGAGCGCCGAGACGGTGGCATCGACGCGTCGCGCTTTGGCCAGCACCTCTTCGGAGGTGAGCGCCGAGGCGGTGTCGTCACCGTCCGACAGCACGATGATCGCGCGGCGCCGGCGCGCGGTCTCATCGAGACGGTCCCGTGCCTGAAGCGCCGCAAGCGCAGTCCAGACCGCGTCGTAGAGCGCGGTGGTGTCACCCAGCGACACTTTCGACACGGCTTGCTCGAGCGCGGTCCGCTGGGACGTGAATTCGCCGATCGGCGCAACCGTGGCATCGAACTTCATCACCATCGCGAGGTCATCCGGACCGACGTGGCGCACGAATTCGAGCGCCGCGCGCTGCGCCTCCGGCAGCCGCAGCCGCATGGATGCCGACACGTCGATGAGCAGCACCGCGGCAAACCCCGTCTGCTCGACCGAGAACGACGTCAACTCCTGTTTCTGCCCCTCGTCGAGCAGCTCGAAATCCTCTTTCTTCAAGCCGGCGACGAATCGGCCGCGGCGATCGAGGACGCTGACCGGGACGCTGATGACGCGCGTCCGGATGACGATCGGCTCCTGCGCCTGCTGCGCCAGGGGAAACGAGGACCCGAGCAACACACCGACGAGGCTCACGGAGACGAGACGTGGGAGGATCATCGATCGGTTGCCAGGTTGAACTGAAGAACCCAATTGACCGCGACAGCCCGGCCGCGACGGCGCGCGGGTCTGAATCGGCACAGTTCGGCGGCCTCGAGAATCTCGGTCTTGTAGGGCGTGTCGTCGATCAGCACGGCGCGCGTCACGCTGCCGTCGCTGGCGATGGTCACCTGGACTCGCACCATGCCTGACGCCCCCACGGGCACCTTCGCTTTGACTTCGTTGACAAGCAAGGGGCCTCGGTCGAAGTCGGTGACCGGCTGGTCGCTGATCGTGCCGGCATTGCCAGGTCCAGCACTTGGGGCGCTCGGCACACCAAGCGGCGCCGCGATGCCACTCATTTCCGGGATGATCGCGCTCGGCGCGCACGACCGGCGCCAGCTCCGGTATTGTTTGAGGCTCTGGTGCGCGCGGGCTCGGTTCGGCGTCGATCCGTGCCTGTGACGGCTCGGCCGGCCGAGCGATCGGCGCGGGATGCGGGGCCGTCGGTCGTGGCCGGACGCGGGCCACGTGGCACGTCGGGCGTCTGCGGAACGACGACGGTCGGGATCGTGACGAACATCGGCTGATCGGGAGGACGCGCCAGAGTGTAGCTTCCAAACATGACCAAGGCGATCACGACGACCAGCGCCGTGTGAACGCCGGCGGAGATGACCCAGCCCGCCGCGTACGACTGGCGGCTGTTGTTCAGTGGACGCTACGGCCCCAGATTGCGGTCGACTGCCAGTCGCCTGGAAGACGGCTCGAGCTCTCGACCGCCGCGTCCTGCAACGTCAAATCGGGCAGTGCACGCGAATCGCTCAGCTCGTGCGCGAGCGCCCATTCTGCATCACCCGCCGCGGACAACGACGGCGCCGTCGTGTCCATAGGCACGCTCACGGCAGCTGGCGTGAACCTCCCGATCGATGGCGGCGGCTGGCGCGCACGACGGTCACGGAGCGTTGCCTGCAACGCCAACGCATCCGCGTCGTGAGGCGACAGCGCGAGCGCCGCATCGAGCTCACGCTCGGTCTCCGACAGCGCTCCCCGAGCGAGCGCATCGCGGGCGCGACCGAGGTGTTCTTCCACCAGAACAACGCGCTCGATCCGCAGCCGCTGCGCCTTGATCTCGTCACGGACCGCGCGCTCGAGGGCGCTGAACTCCGGCACGTTCAGGCGGTAGCCGGCCGCTTCTTTCAGCAGCTGCCGGGCCTCGTCCAACTCCCAGCTGGCCGCATGCTGCTCGCGCGCGCTCGAGGAGCGCCTCGACCGCCTGCCGGTCCATCGCTCCCCTCGCCTGATCGAGCAGCGCGACGGCTTCTTCGTCGCTGGCGTCGATCACCAGCGCATGCTCGGCGGCAGTCGATCGCGCGGACGTAGTCGCCGCGCAGATGCGCCTCGCGCGCGCGGTCCTTGGCCTCCTGCCAGCGCGCGGCGGCGGAGCTCGGCGACGCGTTGCGCCGTGCTCGAGGCAGACCGCCGCGGCGTCGACGGCCCCGAGCCACGTTCGCCGCGCAGGTCGAACTGGGGCGCGGGTTGCGCGGTCAGCGTCGTTTCCTCGTCGGTCAGCGACTCGCGAATCTCGCGAAGGCCGCTGGCGAAATGCCGCCGCGTCCTGCAGGCGACGCTCTGGGATCCTTTTCGAGACAGCCCGCGATGAGCCGCTCGAGGCTCGCCGGAATGCCGGGCGCGACTTCGCCGAGCGCGCGCGGCTCCCGTGGAGGATGCGCTGATACACCGCCGCCACTTCTTCGCCCGCGAACGGCCGGCGATAGGCGATGAACTCGTAGGCGACGACGCCGGCCGCGAAGATGTCGCTGCGCGCATCGGCGGCGTGACCATGCAGCTGCTCCGGCGACATGTAGCCGGGCGTCCCGACCGCGATGTTGCTCGTGCTGCCGGCGCCGGCAAAGCGCGCGACGCCGAAATCCAGAATCTTCAGCCGGTCGTGCTGATCGACGATCAGGTTCGCGGGCTTGATGTCCCGATGGACGACCTTGTTGGCGTGGGCATACGCGAGGCCGAGGGCCAGATCGGTCAGCAGGCCGAGCTTCTGATTGAGAGTCCAGCGGCGCCGCCCGCTTGATCAGGCTGTCGAGCGTCTCGCCGTGCGACGTATTCCATCGCCACGAACGGCTGCTCGTCGATCTCGCCCGCGTCGTAGATGCGAACGATGCTCGGGTGCGCCAGGGCTCCCGCGATGCGAATCTCGCGCTTGAAACGCTCGAAGAGCGCCGGCTCGTCCAGCGAGCGCAGCACCTTGATCGCGACGTCGCGGCCGATGACCGGGATCGTGGGCGAGATAAACGATGCCCATGCCCACCGCGGCCGAGACGCTTGACGACGTTATATCGATGAATGCTGCTCGGAAAGCGATTCACCACATGATTACCGAGGCGCGTATCATAGCCCGGCCGTGACCAGTCCACGCGTGAGAAGTCACGTCGCTGTGTCGGGCCGCTCTCAGTCAAGCAACGTCTGGCCGGGGGATCTTGCACATTCGGGGCGGTGCGGAGGTGGTGGCTGACAGGCCAGGTTTCCTACGAAGGTTGTTGTTCCCGACGCCGGCCAACAACCGCAGCGAATCCGGCAGCCTGGATGCACAGCCGAAAACCTCCTGTACTCGCCCGTACCGACCCTGACGCACCTCGCCGCGATGTAAGAGCAAGTTATCCACGGATTACACGGATTTCACGGATTGGTGCTTGTTCGAAGGGCGTGGTCGCGACGTCGACGTTGCAGCCGGCGGGCCGGCCGCGAAGCGGCCGGTGGCAATGGCGACACGGACGCGGGAAGACAAGCCCCGTCGAATGCTGAATGGGGCTTGTCTTCCCACGTCCGCGTCGCCATTCGCGCGGCTGCGCCGCGCCCGCCGGTCGACAGCACCCTGAATTCACAATCCGTGTAATCCGTGGATGAAACGTCTGTGTAATCCACCGGCCTGGCAGGGCGAGCACGCGAAAGCCACGGCCGTCGTCTCTCATCCAATCGTCAGGGTTTTGTCAGGCAGCGTTCGCCATCCCGTCGCACCGCCGTTGTCCTGGTTAGACAAAGGTGGTGATCGTGCCTATACATCGAGCGCTGACAGCGATTCAGGTGGCCGTGTTTCTGGTGGCAGCGGTGGCTGCGCAGCGTGCCGGGCTGCCGCGTCCCCCGGCGTCCAACCCCGAACGCCTTCGCACCCAGATACCGGGCCGCGATCTCAGCGTGACACCGCCGCGGATTGCCGACGCCTCGATCGAGCCGCTCCGCGTCCCGAACGTTCGTGGCAACGCGGTCCTCCGCGTCCGCTTCGAACAGGACGAGCGGCTTCCGCCTCGCGTCGACTTCCGGACCGACGAGGGCACCTTCACCCTGGCCGACGATGGCAGTGGGCCGGACGCGCGGGCGGGGGACGCATCTATACCGCCATCGGCCCGATCGACCTCGAAACCTTCCGCCGTTCGGTCGATCGCATGGCGCAGTCGAAAAGCGCGCAGCCCACGAGCTGTTCGAGCTGCGATCGAAGGGGACGAGCGACGCGCGGCTCGTGCCGGCCAATCTGCGGGCCGGGTCACGGTTCGACTGGCAGCCCTGGGGCGACCCGGCGGCCGTGGACATCCGGGCGCACGCTGATGGTGCGCGCCGCCAGCGTCGTGCAGGATCCGACGCGGACGCGCGCCGCCTGCGACCAGACTTCGATGGGCAAGTGGAGCTTCGGCTACCTGATGGAACAGATGGCCAATACCCCGGCCACCGGCGTCACCGGATCCGAGCTCGTGAGCGCCTGGCTCGAGAAATGGATGTCGGTTCAGGTCGTCAACGGCTTCAGCATTTCTGCGCGCCCGCTCATGACGCAGAAGATCATCGATCCGTGGATTGCGGCCAGCGGCGGTCCGGGGTCGCCGCTCGATCTGTCGAAGGCGCCGTTCCGGCTGCTGGCCATCGTCAACCGGGTCGATCTGCGCAGCCAGGTCTCGTATGGCGGCGGCGGCGCCGGCGAGCTGCGCTTCGTGTTCGGGGCGATGTCGTCCGAGACCTGCAACACGCTGCCGGAATTTCTGGTGATTTTCGAATACGGCGTGCCGATCAGCGGCTGCCTGAACCTGAAGGCCTGGGCGCAGCAATGGAAGACCCTCGATCAGCATCCCCTCGGATCGCCCGCCTACAATGCCGCGCTCGAGGCAATCACCGAACAGGTGGTGGTGGCCAACGCCAACCCGGCGAAGACCCAATGGCAGCGCGCTCAATCAGCTGCGGACGAACGAGAACGCCATCGACCCCTCGGAGGGTCTCGACTGGGAGGTCCGTGAGTTTCACTTACAGTCGACGCACCATCTGGAAATGGTGACGCTCAAGCAGTCGCCTTCTGGATTTCTTCGCCTGGCCCGTCGTGAGCTGGGCCAGTACGTCAATGCCAATGTGAACGCCATCAAGACCGGCATTCACGTCGTGCCGCTTACAATTCCCAGCCGGCACGCACTTCCGCGGTGGCTCTGACAAGTACGGATGGGCGCATCTGGGATCGTCTGGTGGCGCCCAATGCGATCGTCGATCGGCCGGCGCGACATCTGTTCGCCCTGCAGACCTGCAGCGGATGTCACCAGCCAGAGACCGGACGTTCTTCACGCACGTGGAGACCGCGCCGTGGGGTGCCGACGCGAATGCTCTCGAAGTTCCTCACCGGGGGATGGGTGGATGACCCGGCGGACGGTGTGCCGATGCGCTACTTCAACGACCTCGAGCGCCGCGCCACCGATCTCGATGCCCTGCTGACGACCCCGTGCTTCGTCCTGCCGCTCGATCTGCCGCTGCAGATGGCGCACTGAGCCTGCCGCCGCGCCGGTGTTCCGCGCCAACCCCGGCGCGGGATCCTGAAGAACCCCTGACTTGCCGCCTGAGACATCGATACCCGGCGCACCGTAGTCTGGTTATCAGATCGCCTCACCAGAGCGCCGCCCCCCTCTCTCCGGCGATCAAGCCTCAGGAGCGAGCCTGGAAAACGTGACGCCATCACGCACCCGCCGAAGCACTCGACGATCGGACTCGCCTCACTGACCACAGCGACTGGACCCGGGCTCGCGAGGCGGCCCGCATTCGGCCGCGCGCGTTTCATCGTGAGGTCGATCCGACACTTTGGCACCGCGCGGTCGAGACGCGGGTGCGTGTCTTCTGCGCCGCCGCCGTGTGCAGCGTGCTCTCTCTCACGCCGGCGCCGGCACGCGCCGATCTCGTGACGTTCCAGTTCGACGGCGTCCTCACGAGCGTGCCGCTGGAACTGGCCGGTGACTTTGCCATCGGCGATGCGTTCTCATACACGCTCGGGCTGGACACCACCACCATGTTCGGCAGCGAGTACGTCTCGTCGTGGAGGGATTTTGGCGGGACCGTCGGCGATTACGCCTTCAGCGGCATCGGCGGCGGGCGGTTCTGGGCGCTTCTCGCCTTTCCCGATCGGATCACTGGCGAGCTGCATGACTACTCGCCGTGGCTCATCTCCGGCGGGAACGTGGGAGCCGTCGGACAGTTCGCGCCGCTCGCGCGCATTCAGCACGTGGCTCTTCGCGCCCGGTACGCTCGCGCCCGTCATCAACGGCGTGTTGACCAATTCCCGACGTCGGCAACGCTCGAGCTCCTGTTCGGGTACCGACCCGATCCGGTCGGGTCACCCCTGTTGTGGGCAAACGGGCCAACGCTGACCCTCACGGCGTCATCGATCTCGATGGCGCTCGGAAGAACGCACCAGCGTCCCGGAACCGTCGACGCTCGCGCTCATGGGTCTCGCGATCGGCGTCTCCAGCCTCCGACGCACCTTGTTTGGTCGTGGACGAGCGACCGAACGCGGCCACGGACCACGAGCACTCGTGCGTGACGTGCGGCTCTGAAACGTAGACGCCGGAAGCCGGAGGAGTGAATCCACTTCAGCCTCCAGCTTCCGGCTTCGATTGTCGTCCTTCGTCAACTGCAAGGCGCGGCATCTCGACGCGTCAGCCAAGCACGCCGTCGCTGCGAGTGTCGGCGAATGCCCAGCCCTCTCTTCCCCACCGAATCGATCACCGTGGGCGGTGACGATTGGGATGCCTCCCCTCCGGCCGACGTCGCCTGGCTGAGCCTTTGACGCCAGCGTTGCTCGGCCTGAGCACCGCAGGTAAGCTACCCAGACTCTTCACCAGGGTCCCGCATGGTTGGCTTCTCGCAGGTGCGTCGATCGCGACACGCGTCTGCTCACGACGCGGCACACACGTGATCCCTTCGGCCGGCCAGACGCTCGGACACTATCGCCTGCAGTCACGCCTCGGTCGCGGAGGCATGGGACAGGTATATCGCGCCCGCGACAGCCGGCTGCAGCGCGATGTTGCGATCAAGATCCTGCACGACGCGCGCACCGACGACGAGCGCGCGCGGCGGCGGCTGCTCCGTGAAGCCCGCGCGGCGGCGGCATTGAGTCACCCGGGGATCGTCACCATCTACTCGGTCGAGGAAGTCAACGACGTTCTCTTCATCGTGATGGAGCTCGTCGAAGGGGTGACGCTGTTCGACCGGATCGCGCCTGGTGCATTGAGCGTGTCGGTGACCTGTGACATTGGCGCGCAAGTCGCCGAGGCGCTCGCCGTGGCTCACGCCGCCGGCGTGGTTCACCACGACATTACCCCGCGAAACATTTTGCTGACGGCCGGCAACCGGGTGAAGCTCGTTGATTTCGGTCTGGCCCGCGTCCTGGCGCCGCACCACGACACGCTCGACGTCACGACCTCGCGACGCCACGTCGCCGGCACGGCGCATTACATGTCGCCGGAACAGACGCGCGGCGATCCGCTCACGCATCGCGCCGATCTGTTCTCGCTGGGCAGCGTGCTCTATCACGCCGCCACCGGGCAGCGGCCGTTCGAAGGTCCCACGCTGCACGCCGTCATGCACGCGATCGCCACGCATGAACCGGTCGCGGCCGAGCGCGATTCGGCACGAGTTGCCGGAAGCGTTCGACGCAATCATCGAGCGCCTGCTGGCCAAACCGATTGAGGCGCGATTCGTCGACGCGACCCAGGTGGCCGACCTGCTGCGACGCGCTGGCGCCCGATGGTAGCGTCGGGGGCGGGTCACGTGCGGAACCGTATGCGCCAGACATCCGCTCGTTCGTCGGACGGGAAAGGGAGCTCGGACAGACTCTCGGCGGCGATGCGTCGGACCGCTGGAGGCTCGGGCGGCATGGTCGTCGTCACCGGCGAAGCCGGCATGGGCAAGACGACTCTGGTCGACGAGTTCCTCAATCTGCCCGACACGCTCTCGACCTATGCGCTGATCTGCCGCGGTCAGGCGGTCGAGCATCGCGGCCGCGGCGAAGCTTATCTGCCGATCGTCGATGCGCTGGCGCCGCTCGTCATGCACCCGGGCATTGGGGTTGCACGACAGCATTCGCGCACATGCACCGGCCTGGTGCGCGCAGTTCCCCGGGTGCCTTTCCCGAGGCGAAGACCCCGGAGCAGCCGCCGATGCAGAACGGCTCGCGCGCGAGCTCGGCGACGCCCTCTGCTTCGCGGCGGCCCACCGCTCAATCGTGCTGGTCGTCGAGGATCTGCATTGGGCGGATCCCTCCGACCATCGATCTCCTTCGGAGCCTGGCGCATCGCACCACAGCGGGCCCGGCTCCTCATCGTCGCCACGTGTCGAGCCGAGGAAGCCGCTGCGGCGGGTCGGCCTCGACGAAGCGCTGGTGGACCTCGAAGCGCGGCGTGTCTGCGACATCATCGAGCTCGACGGCCTCGCCGAGTCGCAGATCCGCGAATACCTGGACGCGCGATTCGGGCTGGAAGAGCCTCGCCCGCCGCTCGCGTCGCTCCTCGCACAGGCGACCGACGGCCGGCCGCTGTTTCGTGGTCAGTCTCGTCCAGCTGTTCATCGAGCGCGGCGATCTGCGGCAAGTCGACGGCGAATGGCAACTCGCCATCCTGCCGCGAAGAGCTGCATCTGGGCGTGCCGCGCACGGTGCAGGCCGTCATCAAGAAGAAGCTCTCGGCGCTCGGTCAAGACGATCAGCAGTTGCTGCGACAGGCGAGCGTCGAGGGCAGGAGTTCTCGACCGCGGTGCTCGCGGCACTCCTCCCGTCGGATGCCGAGGATCTCGAGGACCGCCTCGATCAGATGGGCAGGACCGGCCTCGTCGCTCCCATCGGCGCGAAGCGATACCCGAACGGGACATGGGGCGCGCGATTTCGGTTCGCGCACGCCATGTACCAGAACGTCGTGTACGCGACGGTGGGCGAAAGCCGGCGTGCGGACCTTCACCGGCAGGTGGCGGAGCGCCTGGTGGCGCTCCACGTCGGGGACACGGCGCCCATCGCCGCACAGCTCGCGCGGCACTACCGAGAGGGCCGCGATGTCCTTCGGGCCTTCGAACACTACATGCAGGCTGGGGACAACGCCATGACACGTCTCGGCAGGGCTCGAAGCCGAGGCCACTACAGTCAGGCGTGCAAACTCGGCGCGGGCGAGGGCTCGGTCGTGGACGCAAGACGGCTGCCCCGCGCGTACTCGCAACGGGCTATCGCGCGGTCGTTCGTCGGGAAGCATGACGCGGCCGTGAGCGACCTCGACCGTGGCCTGGCTTGCGCGTTGACGATGGAAGACGCCGACCTGGCGTTCAATGCGAGGCTGACACGCGCTTACGCGTTGGAGCTGGCAGGTCGTACCGCCGAGGCCGCACAAGCCGCTGCGGAACTCGAGCGAACCATTGCGCATCGCCCGAGTCACTGAACCGCCTCCGGTACTTGACCCTCAATCTCCAGCTGCATACGGGTCATGGAGATTTGGACCAGGCGATGACCGACGCCGACGGCGATCGCACTCGCCGGCCTCGGCGATGGTCAGCGACTCTCGGACGTCCGTCGGCCCGTGCTCAGCTCCATTTCTACCGCGCCGACTAGAATCTGGCACTGCCTTCGCTGCGGGACATTGCGGCAACCTTTCGGCCGCGCAACAAAGCTCCTCGGAGCCGCGACCGCTGAGCCTGCGTTTCCACGCGACGTTCTTCCTCGCGTTGACGCTCGGCAATCTCGGGCGCTTCTCTGAAGCGCTCGCCACGTTGCACGCCGGACTGGCGACCGCCCGCCGTGACGGATATCCGTACTGGGTTCCACGCTTCCTCAACGGCATGGGCTGGCTCTACAACGAGATCGGAGCGGTCGAGGGCGCCGTCCGCTTCAACGAAGACGCGCTGGCAGAGTCCGCACTCGAGGATAGTGAAGTGCGCTGCGAGGCTGGCTCAGCCTGGCCGCGGATTGCCTTCAACTGGGCAATCTCGATCGCGCCGATCGTCTCCT
>CAWHTD010000020.1:0-19664 GCA_963832135.1 Vicinamibacteria bacterium
CTGTTCGCGCGTGGGTCGTGTATCCGGAGCGCAAGGACAAGGCGCCGGTCGTCATCGTGATCCACGAGATCTTCGGCCTGTCGGATTGGATCCGCGGAGTCGCTGATCAGCTTGCACGCGACGGATTCATCGCCATTGCACCAGATTTGCTCTCCGGCAAAGGCCCAGACGGAGGCGGCACCGAATCGGTGTCGAGCCGGGACGACGTGGTGAAGCTCGTGCGGGCGTTGACGCCGGTTGAAGTCGATGCGCGTCTGAATGCGGTACGCGAATACGGCTCGAAGCTGCCGGCAAGTAACGGCAAGACCGCGACAATCGGCTTCTGCTGGGGCGGTGCCACGAGCTTCCGCTACGCGACGGTACAACCGGAGCTCAATGCAGCCGTCGTGTATTACGGGAGTTCGCCGGATGCCTCGGCCCTCACCACCCTGAAAGCGCCGATCCTCGGGCTCTATGGAGCCGACGATGCGCGCGTGACCGCGACGATCGAACCTGCGGCGGTGGAATTGAAGAAACTTGGGAAGAGCTTCGAACCCGAGTTGTACGACGGAGCAGGGCACGGATTCCTGCGGGCGCAATCGGACCGCGAAGGCGCCAATCGCCGGGCGGCCGAGAAGGCGTGGCCACGCACGATCGCGTTCCTGAAAGATCACACGAAGTAGTTTCTCGACTCGACCGGTACTTGTCGGTGCCCGCATCACATCCGATGATCAATCGCGTTCTCACTGCCGCCGGGGCCGCGGTGGCACTCGCCGGCACGCTCGTCGTGGCGCAGACCTCGCCCGCGCCTCATTCACCCGGGCATTCATCGGCAAAAGGAAGCACACCGCTGAAGCTCACCGAGATTACCGATACGGTGCTGCGAGCGGATACGCGGTTTCTGTCGAGCGATCTTCTCGAAGGGCGTGCACCCTCGACGCGCGGCGGGCAACTGGCCGCCCAGTACATCGCGGCACGCTTCGCGGCGATCGGACTGAAGCCTGCCGCCCAGGACGGCTCGTATTTCCAGCCGGTGACCATCGTCGAATCGAAGATCGATCCGACAGTCGCCGTGACGGTGAGCGGCGGCAGCGGCGCGCCCGACCAGTTGAAGTACGCCACGGACGTCGTCGCGTTCAGCGGCGTCGAGCAGCCCGACGTTCATGCCGACGCCGACGTGATCTTCGTCGGCTACGGCATCAATGCGCCCGAGCAGAAATGGAACGACTACGCGGGTGTGGACGTGAAGGGCAAGTTCGTTCTGATGCTGGTGAACGATCCACCTGCGCCGGCCGACGAGCCGACGCTGTTCGGCGGCCCGGCACTGACTTACTACGGCCGGTGGACGTACAATACGAGGAGGCGGCGCGACAGGGTGCCGCCGGCGCAATCCTGATCCACACGGTGCCTTCGGCGTCGTATCCATGGCAGGTCGTCCAGACCGCCTGGACCGGCACGCAGTACTCACTGCCGGTCGCGCCTGGACAGGCCACACTGCCGTTGAAGATGTGGGTGACTGAAGACATCGCGCGCCGAATCGCCAGCCGGGCGGGCAAGGATCTCGATCAGTTGCGGACCGCTGCCGCGCATCGCGGCTTCGCCGCCGTTCCGCTGGGGGTGCGTGTCTCTGCCACGCTGCACCAGACCGTCGCTCGGAAGCAGTCGCCCAACGTGATCGGGGTGCTGCCCGGTACCGAGCCGACCCAGGGTGTTATCTACACCGCGCACTACGATCACTTTGGCATCCGGGACCCGAAACCGGGTGAGGCGCCGGATGCGGATCGGATTTACAACGGCGCGGTCGACAACGCCAGTGGCGTGTCAGGCATCCTTGCGATAGCCAGCGCGTTTGCGCGCGCGCCTCGCAGGCCTCTGCGATCGGTCTATTTCCTTGCGACGACCGCCGAAGAATCGGGACTGCTCGGCGCCGAGTACTTCGTCCAGCATTCACCGCTCCCGGCCGGCAGGATTTCCGCCGACATCAACGTCGACAGCCTGAACGTGCTCGGGCCGACGCGCGATCTCGTCCTGCTCGGCGCGGAGCGATCGACGCTTGGCAGGATCGCCAAGACCATCCTGGAGCGGCGCCGGCGCACGCTTGGCGTGGACACGGAGCCAGGCGCCGGATATTTCTTCAGGTCGGATCATTTTCCGTTCGCCAAGTCCGGCGTGCCGGCGCTGTCGATCACCGAGCCCAACGACTATGTCGGCAAGGATCCGGCGTTTGCGAAGAAGGAGCATGAGGATTACAGGAACCGCCGGTATCACCAGCCGAGCGATGAATACGATCCCGCCTGGGATTTCACCGGGGCGATCGCGGACTTGCAGGCGCTGGCCGAATTGGGCTGGGAAGTCGCTATCGCCCCAACGATGCCCGCGTATCACCCCCAGGAACAGTTCGCTCAACCACGTCTGAAGTAAGGGCGCATGGCAATGCGCCCGGGGCGTTGCCGATCATGTCCACCCAATCGCTGCCGCTCGTGTCGCTGCCGGCCATCCAGCGCGCCGCTGAACGCGTGCGCGGCGTCGCGCGCACGACGCCGCTTCTCCCTGTGTCGAGCGACGACGAGTGGCGCCATCTCTGGGTGAAGTGCGAGAACCTCCAGGTTGGCGGCGCCTTCAAGCTGCGCGGCGCCTACAATTTCATGGCGGCGCTCGACGACGGTGAGCGTGCGCACGGCGTCGTCACGTACTCGTCCGGTAATCACGGACAGGCGGTCGCGTTCGCGGCGCGAAGGCTGGGGACCTCCGCCGTCGTCGTCATGCCGACCACCGCCGCGACCGTGAAGGTGGAAGGCGCGCGAGCACTCGGTGCCGAGCTTCACTTCGCCGGGACGGTGACGCTCGAACGAAAGGCCGTCGCCGAAACGCTGCAGCGCGAGCGCGGTCTCGCGATGGTACCGCCCTTCGATGATCCCGAGATCATTGCGGGGCAGGGAACTGTTGGCCTGGAGATCATTGCGCAGCAGCCATCGGTGACGGTTGTTTACGTGCCGATGGGCGGCGGCGGGCTCATCTCGGGCATCCTCGCGGCGGTGAAGGCGTTGCGGCCGGACGTGCGGGTCATTGGCGTGGAGCCTGCCGGGGCAGCCAAGATGAGCACGTCGCTCGAAGCGGGCCGGCCGGTCACGCTGGATCGGGTCGACTCAATGGCCGACGGCCTGCTTGCGGTGCGTCCCGGCGATCTCACCTTCGCGCACGTCCGCGGCCTGGTGGACGACATTGTGAGCGTCTCGGAAGATGAGATCGCCGAGGCCGTCAGGTTTCTCGCGCGTCATACGAAAATCGTGGCAGAGCCCAGCGGCGCCGTCAGCGTCGCGGGCGCGCGGCGATTCGCGCCGCCGGGCACGTCGGGCGTCCACGTGGCGGTGGTGAGCGGGGGCAACATCGAGCCCGCTCGCCTGATTGCATTGCTCGCGGGCTGATTACAGGACCGGCGGACTACGCCGGAACCGAAGAACGAATTCAATCCACAGATTCTTACGAGTTCATCGAGGTCCGGTTCATCGCAGCTTCACCGATCCGGCGACGGCCTTTGACAGCGTTGCGCGTTGCCCTGAGGCCGGCCGCGAAGCGGCCGGGCCCTCTCACAGCTCGCCACGGCGTTCGCCGTGGCTCAGGGCAACGCGCAGGGCAATCCAATCCCTGCAATCCTGTAATCTGTGGATCTACAAAGGCCGTCGCAGCAGCGCGCGCGCGAGCGCTACGCCGTCCTCGGTCGACGAGATCTCGCCATCGAGCTGTCGCTCGTAAATCTGTTTCAGCAGCACGCCCATCTCTGGCCCGGGTTCGACGCCCAGGGCGATCAAGTGCCGGCCCAGCACCAGTGGCGCTGGCGGCTGGTGCTCGACGCCGAGGCGTCGCGCGCGCTCGCGAAACCAATCCATCGCCGAACAGTCGAACCCGTCGCCGCGGCCCATGCAGTCGGCTTTGGCAAGGCGCGCCAGAAGCTCGAGGTCCACCTTCTGGGCGAGCCGCCGGAAGGCGCCGTCGCCGACATCGCCGGCCTTGTGCCAGGCGCCCGGCTTCAAATGGTGCGCCACCATCCCCAGCACATGACGGCGGACGTCGACGCCGTCGATTGAATGAACGTTGAGTCGATCGAGCAGCGCCGTCGCTGGCGCCACCCCCGCTTCCTCGTGTCCCAGGGAACGAATCCGTCCTTCGATGACGGCCGTCGTCGCGGGCTTTCCGAAATCGTGGCTGATAGCGCCCAGCATGACCGCAATCCGTCCCCAGCGATCGAGGTCGTCGATCGCGGCACGGGCCTGGTCGATGACCATCAGCGTGTGGATCCAGACATCGCCCTCCGGGTGCCACTCGGGCTCCTGCGGACATCCCACGAGCGCGCGCATCTCTGGAAAGAGCCGATCGACGACACCGAGATCGAGCGCGAGCGTGAACCCCATCGATGGACGCCGCGCCTGGATCAGCAGCTTTTCCAGCTCGCCCCAGATGCGCTCGCCCGGCAGGTCGTCGAGCGGAATCGAGCGGCAGAGCGCGCTGGTGGCGTTGTCCACGTCGAGCGAGAAGCGCGCCGCCAGCTGCACCGCGCGCAGGACGCGCAGGCTGTCGTCGGCGAACGTGAGCGGATCGACCACGCGGAGCCGGCGCGCGGCGAGATCGTCGCGGCCGCCGAACGGATCGAGGTATTCCCCGGTGAGTGGATCCCAGCCGATGGCGTTGATCGTGAAATCCCGCCGCCGCGCCGCCTCCTCGAATGTGAGGCCGGGGTCGCCGTGGACGGTGAAGCCCTTGTGCCCGCGGCCCGTTTTCGACTCCCTGCGGGGCAGCGATACGTCGATGGAACCCACTTTAAAGACCGGAAAACTCTGTCCAACGGTCTGAACGCGGCCGAACGGGGCAAGCAGCGCGGGGAGACGGTCGGCGGCGACGCCGAAGACCTCGAGGTCGAGATCTTTCGCGTCCGAGCCGAGGAGGTGGTCGCGGACGAAGCCGCCTACGACGATGGCGCGACCAGACTGGTTGGCGATCGCTTCCGCGATGGCGCGAGCGACTGACAACGGCGAAGACGGGGCGTCGCCCATGCCGGTGATGGTACATCGACCCTGTGATAACGTCGCTCACTCGAGGAGGCGCGTGTCGTGCGGACGATCTGGCGTGTCGTGCTGGCGATTGTGGCGGCGGCCGCGCCCATGGGCCTGGCAGCGTCGTGGAATCAGGAGGCGGGGCCGGCCGCACCGGACACCGCTCGAGAAGTGCACCTTGCGAACGTGCGGGCGCTCACCGATGGCGGCGAGAACGCTGAAGCGTACTTCTCGTTCGACGGCGAGGACCTCATTTTCCAAGCGACGCGCGACGGCGGCGACTGCGACCAGATCTATGCCATGAAAACCGATGGCAGCGGCGTTCATCGCGTCAGCAACGGTGAGGGGCGGACGACCTGCGCGTTCTTCTATCCTGGCAAACGCCAGGTGCTGTATGCGTCGACGCACCTCGGAGGAAAGCCGTGCCCGCCCAAACCCGATTTCCGTCGCGGCTATGTGTGGCCGGTGTACGACACGTACGACATCTTCCGCGCGAACGCGGACGGCACGGCGATCACCCGGCTCACGGCCAACAAGGGATACGATGCCGAAGCGACGATGAACCGCGACGGCCGTGTGGTGTTCACGAGCGTGCGTGACGGCGACATGGAGATTTACTCGATGAGCGGCGATGGCGGCGACGTGCGCCGCCTGACCAACCGCCCCGGTCCGGACGGCCCGTTTTTCTCGCCCGACGGCCGCCACATTGTCTTCCGCGGGCGGCCGCTGAAGCCCGGTCCGGAATTGAACGACTACATATCTTTGCTCCGGGATGGACTGTGGCGGCCCACGTCGCTCGAGATTTTCGTCATGAATGCCGACGGCAGCCAGTTGCGCCAGGTCACCGAGCTGGGCGGCGCCAACTTCGCGCCGTATTTCACGCCCGACGGCGCCCGCATCATCTTCGCGTCGAACCATCACAACCCGCGGGGGCGTGACTTCGAGCTTTATCTCGTCGGCGTTGACGGCAGCGGTCTCGAGCGCATCACCTGGAACCCGTCGTTCGACGGCTTCCCGATGTTCTCTCCAGACGGCAGGCGGCTGGTGTTCGCATCGAACCGCTTTGCGAAGACGCATGGCAGCACGAACGTGTTCGTCGCCGACTGGCGGAAGTAGAGAAATATCTCTTCTCGTGTTCTCGGTTTCTCGTCTCTCGATTTCTTCCTGCGATGGCCACTGTCCTTCAATTGGCGAGCGATCTTGTGGCCATCGACTCCGTGAACCCCTCGCTCGTACCGGGCGCCGCGGGGGAGAGCGCGATCGCCGATTACCTCGCGCGATGGCTTCGTCGCGAAGGGTTGGACGTCGAGGTGGGCGAGGTCGCGCCCGGACGTCCCAACGTTATCGCGGTCGCCGACGGCCGGGAGTCGGGGCCGACGCGGCTCTTGTGCGGACATTCCGACACGGTCGGGATTGAGGGCATGGAAACGCCTTTCGATCCCGTCGTTCGCGACGGTCGCCTGTACGGACGCGGAAGTCAGGACATGAAAGGCGGCCTTGCGGCGATGCTCCATGCGGCCGCGGATTGGATCGCGCGCGGCCGCCATGGTGCCGGCCGCATTGTGGTCGCCGCCGTCGCGGATGAAGAGTACGCGAGTCTCGGCGCCGAAGCGCTGGCCGAACGCTGGCGGGCGGACGAGGCCGTGATTCCGGAGCCAACGGACCTTGCGATTGGGATTGCCCACAAGGGGTTCTCGTGTGCCGAGATCACCGTGCATGGCCGCGCCGCACACGGCAGCCGACCCCGAGAGGGCAAGGATGCCGTGTTGGCGATGGGCCGGGTGCTGAATCGCCTCGAGGCCCTCGACGCGCAGCTTCAGGCCGGATCGTCGTATCCGCTGCTCGGCACGGCGTCACTGCACGCAGGGCGTATTCGGGGAGGCACCGAGCTCAGCGTCTACCCGGCGCGCGCCGTGCTCGAGATGGAACGGCGCACACTGCCGGGGGAAGCCGTGGACGTCGCCATGACCGAGCTCCGAGCGATCGTCGAGGCGCTCGCCCGAAACGATCCCGACTTCCACGCCGACGTGCGATTGCTGCTGGCACGCCCCGCCTACGCCATCGCTCGTGATGCCCAGGTCGTTCGCGGTCTTTGCGACGCGGCGCGCTCGAGGCTGGGGGCCGCGCCCCTTGAAGGCGTGAGCTTCTGGACCGACGCGGCGATTCTCGGCGCGTCTGGCACACCCACCGTCCTCTTCGGTCCCCGCGGCGCCGGCCTTCACTCTCACGACGAGCACGTCGTCATCGACGATCTGTCTGCGTGTTGTGACGTGCTCCGCGCGTGGCTGGAAAGCTAGCGTCAGGGCGCACGCAGTGCGCCCCTACGGTTCTCGAGTTCTCGTTCTCGTGTTCTCGGTTTCTCGATTTCTACACGTTTCTTTGTACGCACAAAGGCCGGGCGCGGGCGCGTATACCGCGCCGGCCCCGGCCCTGTCTCCCGCGAGGCGCGCAATGTCGTCCCGCAAGATGTCGTATGGCAAGTAGCGCCCGTGTAGGGGCGCACCGCGTGCGCCCGTTCAGTTCAAACGGTGCCGATTCTCGTCGCCTGCAAATCGGAGCCGGGGGCCGCGTCCGCTCGTCGACCAGCCTGGTGTCTCGTGACCGCAGGTCGTGCACCGAAGGAACATGCGGCCCGTGTGAACCTGCAGCAGCGGATCGTGTCCGTGCAAGCCGCACATGGCGGTCTGGATCGATCGCGCGGCCCGCTCCCAGAGACTGCGCACCAGGCCCAATGGCGGTGTCGCGGTGACTGCCTGCGTTGCAACGTGCTCGAAATTGGTCGCCATGACGGTCACCCGCTCCTTGTTCGCCCTCTAAGATAAGACGCCGGCGCATCGGCGAGGTTCCTGCCGTGCGCGCGAGCACACGAGTCAGTATCAAACGCCCTGCCACCAGGGCCCTGATCGGATAACTCCAGGCGGAGAATTGACTTAGCCGGTGATGTTGCGTTCCGGATACAGCAGGAACTGTGCAAAAAGCCGAACACAATCCAGGACGTTGGTTGTCTGAAAACTGTGCACGCCTGTTACGGGGTCAGCGCTCGCGCAGCATGCTGCGCACGACGAAGGCGACATTGGCAGGCCGCTCGCCGAGCCGGCGCATGAAATAGGGGAACCACTGTCGGCCGAACGGAATGTACACGCGCATCCCGTATCCCTCGTTGTGGAGTGTCGCCTGCAGATCGCGCCGGACGCCGTAGAGCATCTGAAATTCGAATCGATCCTTTTGGACGCCTCGCTCGGCCACGAACATCTTGATCGTGGCGATGATGTCTGGGTCGTGCGTCGCCAGCGCCGGAAACGCGCCGCGCTCCAGCAGCGTGTGTGCCATGCGGACGTAGGCGGCGTCCACGTCCGCCTTGCGCTGATGGGCGACGGCGACGGGTTCGCGATATGCCCCCTTCACGAGCCGCACTCGCGCGCCGAGCGTCAGCAACCGGTCCAGATCCGCTTCGCTTCTGTACAGCGCCGACTGCAGGACGATGCCGACGTTCCGATAGCCGAGTCCCCACAGCGTCTCGAAGATGTCGATCGTGACGTCGGTGTACGGCGAGTTCTCCATATCGATGCGGACGAAGAACCCGTAGGTCGTCGCCGGTTCGAGGATGCGGCGAAGATTGTCGAGCGCCGTCACGCGATCGAGATCGAGACCAAGTTGCGTCAGTTTGAGCGAGATATTGCGACCGATACCCGACGCGACAATCTGGTTGAGGATGTCCAGATACTGGCGGGTCGCAGCCTCGGCTTCCACCCTGCCCGAGACGCTTTCCCCAAGATAATCGAGCGTTTGCGTCAGGCCTCGCTCCTCCAGCCGACGGGCCGCATCGACGGCTTCTTCCACCGTTTCGCCCGCGATGAAGCGCCGCGCAAAGCTCGTGGGCGAGGCCATGCCGTAGCGCGACGCCACCATTTGAAGAGCACGGCTTCGAGCAAGCAGATGGAAGAAGGCCTTGGAGGCCGCATCGATCATCAGTGCGCCTTGCTGGGCGGGACGGGCAGCAGGTGCTCGATGGTGCGTCCGTAGTAGCGCAGCAGGTTTCGCTCTCTGATGCGGAAGCGGTCGCCGTCGATCATCACGATGCCGCGCTGATCGAATCGTCGGATCGCGTCGTCGACGGCCGCCCTGGGATCCGTAACCGCCAGGTTCGCGCCGGCCGCTGACAGGAGCTCGAGGAGCGCGCCGACCCGTGCTTCGAGCTCGGCTCGGCGCAGCGACGGCCGCAGGGCGCGCGCCACAATCGCGGTCGGCGGCACCTTCATGAGCCGTCCGATCGTGTCACGCATCCGGTGTGCCAGCTCCAGCACATCGCGGCGGGCGTGCAGGTCGAAGCCAGCCGCCTCGATGGGAGTGCCGAACGTCACGAACGCGCGCGATCGATACCCGACGGCATAGCGCACCATCTCGGCGAGCTCGAAGGTGAACGGCCGCTGCGAGCGCTTCACTTTTTGCCGGGCAAGAATGAAGTCTTCGAGCACGAGGTCGTACGACACGGCGCAGGGCACAAACAACAGATCCGATCGGCCCGCCTGCAGAGCGGCGTGCACCAGCCCCGTCTTCGGTGCCTTCATCTCGCCGCTGTAGCTGCGGCCGCCCTCGATGTAGAACATCAAGTCGTGCCGGCCGAGGATCTCGGCCACGTACGCCTTCAGCGTGATCAAGTAGGCCGGGTCCTTGGTATTGCGACGAATAGGAATCGCGCCGGTGACGTGGCGATGAATCAGGCCGAGCGGTCCACCAAAGAGGTTGATGCCTGCCGCGATGACCGGCGGACGGATTTCGCCGTCTTCGAGAGCGAGCGGCTCGATGAGATAGTCGAGGTGACTCCGGTGATTGGAGACATAGACGACCCGGCCGCGTCTCGTGGCGTCGCGGACCGCCGCCACGTTCTCCGTCACACGCGTGATCTTTCGAAGAATTGGATAGAGCGGGTGTTTCAGGGCGCGGTAGATCGGATACCGCTGCCGCGTCCGAAGCTCGTCGAGGATGCCGTGGATCCGTTCCTCGGCCTGCTCGCCGGACTCGCCGTGGCTTCCATTCAGATACGCCACGACCTCCTCGCGCGCCAGAACGGCGCGGGTGATGTCGTCGAGCATCATGTCGCGCGCCACGGTTGTTTCATGACCCCGCTTCAATGGCCTGGCACACGGCCGCGGTGAACTCCGTGGTCGTCGCCGTGCCGCCCAGATCGCGCGTGCGCACGTCGCCTCGCCCGAGCACCGATTCGAGCGCCTGCCGGATCGCTTGGGCGGCGGCAGCCTCGCCGAGATGATCGAGCATCAATACCGCCGACAGGAGGAGGGCCGTCGGGTTCGCGAGATTCTTGCCGGCGATGTCCGGCGCGCTCCCGTGCACGGCCTCGAAGACCGCCGTATCGATGCCAAGGTTTGCGCCTGGTACTACGCCGAGACCGCCCACGAGGCCTGCGCAGAGATCCGAGACGATATCGCCGTAGAGATTCGGCATCACCATCACGTCGAATGTTTCGGGCCGCATCACGAGGTGCATACAGGCGGCATCGACGATGCGCTCCTCGTAGGTGATATCGGTGTGCTGCCGGGCCACGTCGCGGACCGTTCGCAGAAAGAGCCCGTCGCCCAGTTTCATGATGTTGGCTTTGTGCACGGCCGTCACCTTTTTGCGGCCGTGCAGACGGGCGTGACGGAACGCGAACTCCGCAATGCGGCGGGATGCCTTCTCCGAGATAATCTTGAGGCTCTCGACAACGCCGGGAACGACCTCGTGCTCGAGGCCCGAATAGAGATCTTCGGTATTCTCGCGGACGATGATGAGATCGATGCCGGTGAATCGCGTGGGCACGCCTGGCATCGACCAGACGGGGCGCAAGTTGGCATAGAGATCGAGCGCCTTGCGCAGGCCGACGTTCACGCTCGTAAAGCCTTCACCGATCGGCGTCGTGACAGGCCCCTTGAGCGCGACCTTGGTCCGTTTGACCGAGTTCAGGAGCTCCACCGGGAGCGCGGTTCTGTACCGCTCGAACGCCGTGATGCCCGCCTCCTGCCGGTCCCAATCGATCGCCACGCCCGACACATGCAGGATCCTGAGGACGGCTTCGGTGACTTCGGGGCCGATGCCGTCACCGGGAATCAACGTGATGGCGTGCGTCATGCTATTCGCGCGTCTCCCAGTAGCAGAGCACGAGGCCGCCCAGGATGCCGACGCCCATCAGTGCGGTCGAGACCGCGTGCAGACGGCCGAACGCGACGCGCCTCGGATCGGAGGCCGCGAGCGACGAGACCGGCACGCCCAGCGTGTCCCTGCGCCGGGCAATCGCGGGATCGACGATGAGACCCGACACGACGCTCAGTGCGAGCATGCCCCCCACGATGACGAGCCGTCTGCCAAAGCCCAGCGGACGGGGGCCCACCACTTTCATCAGCAGGAGCGTCGTCAAGAGCACCGCGCTGGCCGCGTAGCCGACCAGGCGAAATCGCCGAAGCACTTCGCCGACAACCGCCGCGGCGCGGGTACGACCCGACGTCGGGTCCACGCGTTCGAGCGCCGAGAAAGTGGCGGGTGCAACCACGCTTGCGATGGTGACCATGCCGCCCAGCCATACGACGAGGGCCAGGACATACGCATAACGCAACGCGGTCATACGGGTATTATAGTGAGGTTCAAGTTGCCATCACCATTCACGCCGACCGCTCCCGCTGTTGCGTGGCTCGAGTGGACGGCCGACGCGTTCGCGCTCGCCCGCACGGAAGCCAAGCCAGTGTTGTTGTCGATCACGGCGTCGTGGTGTCACGGCTGCGCGGTGATGGATCGTGTCACCTACGCGGACGCGGCAATCGTCGAGACCATCAATCGCCGGTTCGTGCCCGTACGCGTCGATGCCGACCGACGGCCCGATGTGAACGAACGTTACAACCTCGAAGGGTGGCCCACGACGGCATTTCTGACTCCGTCCGGAGAGATGCTCACCGGGACGACCTATCTGCCGCCGAACGGGCTTCGCGCCCTGCTCGAGGAAGTCGCGACGGCGTACGAAAGCAAGCGCCAGGAGATCGATCAGCGGGCCGGATCACTCACGGCGGCGCGGCATGCGCGCGCTGCGCCACCCGTCGTGCCCGTGGAGCCGGATCTGGCTGCGCCGCAGTGGATCGCGCGTCGCGTGATCGATGAATGCGACGCGATGCACGGCGGATTCGGCACGGGCGGGAAATTCCTGCACGTGGCAGCGCTGCGCGTCGCCCTCGACGAGTACGCGCGGACGCGCGAAGAGGCCCTGCGAACGGCCCTCACCCGTACGCTCGATGCGATGGCGGACGGCCAGATCCGCGACGCCGTGGATGGCGGGTTCTTCCGCTACGTGAGCGGCCGAGACTGGACGCGTCCGCACACCGAGAAGATGCTCGAGGACCAGGCCGGACTTCTCGAGCTGTACGCGGAAGCCGGAATGGTGATGGAGATTGCCGACTATCAGGGCCTCGCGCGCGAGATCATGGCGTACGTGCATGGCACGCTCGCCAGCGCGGAGCCGCCCGCCTTCTTTGCCAGCCAGGCGGCTGACGAGACCTATTATCAAGTGCCGTCTGCCGCGATCCGGCAGACGCTGCCACCGCCGGTCGTGGATCGCACGTTGTTCACCGATTTGACCGCGCGCGCATCGGTTGCCTGGCTCAGCGCCGGCAAGCTCCTCGGCGATCGCGAGGCGGCAGAGTTCGGAGGACGCGCGCTCGATCGCCTCCTCACCCTCACCTACGAGCCTGGGAACGGCGTCGCGCACTGGTTCGACGGCCAGTCCGGCATCCGCGGCCTCCTGACCGACCAGGTGCACGCCGCCTGGGCGCTCCTAGCGCTTCACGACGCGACCGGCAATCCCACGTGGTCGATGCTCGCCGAGGAGCTGATGCGTACCGTGCTTCGCACGCACTGGGATGATTCGCAGCACGGATTCTTCGACCGCGCCTCGGATGGTTCGGAGGAAATCGGTCTGATGGCCGAGCCGATCAAGCCGCTCGCCACGAACTGTCTCGCCAGCCGCGTGCTGGCACGACTCTCGCGTCTGACGGGCAAGCTCGACTTTCAGGAAAAGGCGCTCGACACATTGCGCGCGCAAACGGGCGTGTACCGCCAGCAGGGTCTGTTCGGCGCGCCCTATGCGCTCGCCGTGGCCGACGTCGTCGGCTCCTGATACACTTTTCGTTTCCGGAGGTGCCCGTGTCGCAGGATCGCGCTGCGCTCGTTCCCGTTCTTCACAACATCGCCACCCAGCTGCGCGTCGACTCGATCCGCTCGACGACCGCGGCCGAAAGCGGACATCCCTCGACGTGTGCGTCGGCGGCAGACCTGGTGGCGGCGCTCTTCTTCGCGGAAATGCGATTCGACCCCGCGAATCCGCGCCATGCCCTGAACGATCGATTCGTGCTGTCGAAGGGGCACGCCGCGCCGCTTCTCTATGCGGCATGGGCCGCCGTGGGCTTCATCGACCGCGACGATCTCCTGAACCTGCGGCGCATCGATTCGGATCTCGAAGGCCACCCGACGCCACGGCTTCCCTTCGTTGACGTTGCGACGGGCTCGCTCGGCCAGGGCCTGGCGGCGGCGCTCGGGTCGGCGCTCAACGCCCGGCGCCTTGGCTCCGACTATCGGACGTATGCCCTTCTCGGCGACGGCGAGACCGCGGAAGGATCCGTCTGGGAGGCGGCCGAGCTCGCGGCCTTCGACAAGGTCGACAACCTCGTAGGCTTGACCGACGTCAACCGGCTCGGGCAGAGCCGCCCGACCATGTGGCAGCACGATCTGGAGGCGCTGGCGCGCCGGTGGCGTGCCTTCGGATGGCACGCCATCGTCATCAACGGGCACGACCTGAACGCCATCCTCGACGCGCTCGCTGAAGCCCGTGAGACAAAGGGCCGCCCGACGATGATCCTGGCGAAGACCTTCAAGGGGTTCGGCATCTCGTTCGTGCAGGACAAGGAGGGCTGGCATGGCAAGGCGCTCAAGGCCGGCGACGAGGCCGATCGCGCGATCAAGGAGCTGGAAGCCACTTTGAACGACGTGCCGGCCGACGCGATCGACGCGCTCCGGTCGGCGATTCGGCGTCCTCCAGTCGAGCCGCCGGTTCCCGCGCGTGCCACCCTGTCGCCGCCGTCCTACAAGACGGGCGATCTCGTCGCCACGCGCGAGGCTTACGGCACCGCGCTCGCCCGGCTCGGCAAGGCCGACGGCCGCATCGTCGCGCTGGACGCCGACGTGGGGAACTCAACGTTCAGTGAGCGATTCGAGAAAGTCGCGCCCGAGCGGTTCTACGAGAGTTACATCGCCGAGCAGGTCATGGTCGGTACCGCGATGGGACTCGCCGCGCGCGGTGCGATTCCGTTCCCGTCGACCTTTGCCTGCTTTCTGACGCGTGCCTACGATTTTCTGCGCATGGCGGCCATCAGCAACCTGAACATCAAGCTCGCCGGCTCACACGCGGGCGTGTCGATTGGCGAGGACGGCCCGTCGCAGATGGCGCTCGAGGATCTCGCGATGACGAGAGCCGAGCCGAACTTCACGGTCCTCTATCCGAGCGATGCCGTCTGCGGTGAGCGGTGTGTGGAGCTGGCCGCGTACCAGCCAGGCCCCGTGTACATCAGGACGAGCCGTCCCAAGCTCCCGGTGATCTACGACAACAATGAGGTGTTCACCGTCGGCGGGTCGAAAGTCCTGCGCCAGTCGGCGCGCGACGTCGCCACGGTCGTGGGCGCCGGCGTCACAGTGTTCGAGGCGTTGAAGGCGTTCGACCTGCTCGCGGCGGAGGGGGTCGCCATCCGCGTGATCGATCTGTATTCGGTGCAGCCGGTGGACGCCGACACGCTGGTCGCGGCCGCTCGCGACACCGATGGGCAGGTCGTCACGGTCGAAGATCACTACGTCGCCGGAGGAATTGGCGATGCGGTCGCCACGGCGCTTGCACCGGCGGGTTTCACGGTGCATCGGCTCGCCGTGCGCGAGATTCCGCGCAGCGGGAAGCCCGACGAGCTCCTGGAGCGGTTCGGCATCTCGGCCACCTCGATCGTGAAGGCCGTGAAGGCGGGGCTCAGAGCGCGCACAGCGGCCGGAGTCTAGGAGACGCATCTCCTTTTCTGCATGGACCCAGAAAATCCCACCGGCCTCGGTGCTCCCGATGCGGAGACCGAGGCCGGGCCCGACGACCTAAATCCTCCACCTGCCCGCCGGCTGCCCAGCCAGATCGGCCCGTATCGCATCATCGAGCTGCTCGGCCAAGGGGGCATGGGCGCGGTCTACCTCGCCGAGCAGACGCATCCCTTCCGGCGCCGCGTCGCCCTGAAGGTGATCAAGCCGGGGATGGACTCGGACCAGGTCATCGCCCGGTTCGAGACCGAGCGCCAGGCGCTCGCCCTGATGAACCATCCCAACGTTGAGCGCGTGCTCGATGCCGGCACGACCGACGAGGGGCGGCCCTACTTCGTGATGGAGCACGTCGCAGGTATTCCGATCACGGAATACTGTGACAGGCACACGCTGAACACCGCGGAACGGCTGAAGCTGTTCCTGTCGGTCTGCGGCGCGGTCCAGCACGCACACCAGAAGGGCATCATCCACAGAGACCTGAAGCCGTCGAACGTCCTCGTCGGGCTGCAGGACGATATCCCCGTACCGAAGGTCATCGACTTTGGCGTCGCCAAGGCTGTCGAACAGCGCCTCACCGAAAGGACATTGTTCACGGCCTTCGGGCAGCTCGTGGGCACGCCCGAATACATGAGCCCGGAGCAGGCAGAGATGTCGACGCTCGACATCGATACCCGCAGCGACATTTATTCGCTGGGCGTCCTGCTGTACGAGCTGCTCGTCGGGGCGCTGCCATTCGAGCGGAAGGCCCTTCGCCGCGCCGCAGCCCGCGAAGTCAAGCGCATCATCAGCAGCGAGGATCCGGTCACCCCGAGCACACGGCTCAGCAGTCTTGGCGACGCCATGGCCGTCGTTGCGCGCAATCGGCGGACCGACAGCGCGGCGCCGCGCCGCCAGCTCCGCGGCGATCTCGACTGGATCACGATGAAGGCGCTCGAGAAGGATCGGACGCGCCGCTACGGAACCGCCTCCGAGCTCGGAGACGACATCGAGCGTTACCTGTCCTCGCAGCCGGTCATCGCCGGTCCTCCGACGGCCGCCTACCGCCTTCGCAAGTTCGTACGGCGGAACCGCGGGCCGGTCGTGGCCGCAGCCATCGTCCTCGTGGCCCTTGTCGTGGGGCTCGCGGCAAGCAGCGCGCTCTACCTGCGCGCCGAACGTGAGCGCCAGCGGGCCGACACGCAGATGCGCATCGCCAAGCGCGTCAGCGAGTTCCTGACGGGATTGTTCGAGGTGTCGAATCCGGCGGAGGGTCTCGGACGCGAGGTCACCGCGCGCGAACTGCTCGACAAGGGCGCGTCGTCGATCGACAGCCTCAAGGATCAACCCATCGCGCAAGCCACGCTCATGGACACGATGGGCCACGTATATTTCACGCTCGGCCTGTACGACCGGGCGGCGAGCCTGCTGGAGGATGCCATCAAGATCTGACGGCAGCAGCTCGGACCGGAGAGTCTCGATCTGGCATCGTCAATCTACAACCTGGCAGAGGTCCGTATAGAGCGCGGCGACACGCAGGAAGCCGAACGCCTTGCTCGTGAGGCGCTGCGCATCCGCGAAAAACAGTTGCCGGCTAATCACCTGGACGTGGCGCGATCGCTGACGATGATGGCCGTCGTGATGCACGAGGCGCAACACATCGACCAGTCGGAGCGCTATTACAAACGGGCGATTGAGATCCTGCGACAGGCGCCAGGTGACAACGCGGTGGAGCTGGCAGGCGCGCAGAACGACCTCGCCACGCTCTACCAGGACAAGGCGGACTATCCGAAAGCCCTCGAGCTGTATCGGGAATCGGTGCGGGTACGCCGCGCCCGGCTCGGCGACACCCATCCGCAAACCGTGCAGGTGATCGTGAACATGGCTGGGACGCTGCAACTGGCCGGCAGGTATACCGAGGCGGAGCCCCTCTATCGTGAGGGCCTCGTGACGCAGCGTAAGGTGTACGGGAACGAGCACCCGCTGGTCGCCACAACCCTCAGCAATCTCGGGCTCGTTGAGCACGAGCTGCGCAACGAGCCCGAATCGGAGCGGTTGTTTCGCGAAGCCATCGACATCCAGCGCAAGCGGTACGGCGAGAGTCATCTCGGTGTTGCGATCTCGACGTCGGGTCTGGCAAAGGCCCTGCAGGGTCAGCGGCGCTACGCTGAGGCCGAACGGCTGTTCCGGCACTCGATCAGCATCGAGCGCAGCGTTGTCGGCGACAATCACCCGGCCGTCGGCGTCGATACCAATCTTGCCGAGTGCCTGATGGACATGAAGCGCTATGCTGAAGCCGAGGCGTTGCTCCTCGACGCCGAGCGATCACTCATCGCATCATCGGGCGAGACGCATCCGCGCGTGGCGAAGACGAGGCGCAGGCTGGCGCGGCTGTACCGCGCGCTGGGCAAGCCTGACGTCGCGGCAAAATACGAACCGTCGTAGAGCTCTTTTGCCGACGCCTGTGGCGGCGGGGCTTTAGCCCCGCGTGTCGGGCGGCCCTGAAGGGCCGCCACCACAGGATCTGGATCCTGCAATTACGGGACGAACACGGCCGCCTCGCCGTACTGCGCGATGAGCTGATCGAAGTTCTGCACGATCTTGTCGCGGCGTTTCAGGATCGGCTTGGGCCCATCCAGCAGCAGCTTGCCCAACCGGGCTTTCAACGTCACATCGTCGAGCGCCTTCAGCTTCTCGTAGAGCTCCCGATCGATCTTCCGCATCGGAAAGGGCATGTTCATCGTGGCGGTGAAGGCGCGGGAGTGATCGATGAGAATCAGGTTCCACCCCTGATCGACGAGCAGGTTGCCCTGGTTGCGATCGATGTTGGCCACGAGGTTGTCCCAGATACGCTGCCGATAGACCTGCTTGTTCCACGCGGCTTGGTTCGGCGCCTTGCTCGTGTCTCGCTCGCGGAGCAGCGTGCAGTGCTCGACCCAGAACTGCGCCGAGCCCGTCTCTCCGTTCACCCTTCGCTCGACCGTTGGCGGCACCATGCCGAGGCCCAGAATCTTGTCGAGCTCGTAAGCGGCGATCTCCGACCGATAGCTTTCCCAGAACCCGGTCTTGCGGCTTGGCAGGAGCGCCTTGAACACGATGCTTCCTGCCGGGCCACCTGGCTCGAAGAAACCGCGACGCGGTTTGGTCACGCCGACCGGCACTGCGGCGACCTTTACAACTTTCGCAGTCTTGATGAATTCTTCGATCTCGCTCTCGCGTCCCACCCAGCTCTTGGAGCCGACCACCGGGATCGGCGTGCCAGGGACCGCTTCCTGCGGGGGCGGCGCCGCCGCCTGCTGTGCGCTGAGCGAGCTGGTGAGCAGGGCCGCGAGCGCGAGGCCACGCAAACTATCGATGGTCATGACTCACCTCCTTTCCAGGAGCGCATTCAGACCTGAGCGGGCAGCCTATCGGCCGGCTGCCCGCGATCCACCTCTTGCCGCCGCTGCAGCGCACTGAACAGGCCCTGGAGCAGATCAATGTGATCGGCCAGCAAATCGAACAGCGCTTCCCGCTCCATACGCAGCGCGACGCCAGAGCGAGTCACGCGTCCTTTCCACCCGGTGGAGTCGGTGCCGCCGAGCGTCTCGTAGACGCCGATGCAATCGCCGGCCGTGGCGAAGACGGGCTCGCCGCCGCCAACAGGCTCCAGCGACAGCTCGCCCGCAAGGAGAATGTGGATGGCCGGCGTGTCTCCCTCGCGGAAGAGCAGCTCGCTCTCGGTCAGCTTCACCTCGCGCGTGATGCCAGCGAGCGCCGAGAGCTGTTCCGACGACGCGCTGGCGAAGACGGGCATCTCTTCAAGGAGCAGCACCTTTTCAATCGGTTCGAGCCCATCTTTGAAGCGCGCCTCTTCCGGCGGTCGAACGACGCCAGTGAGCACGCGCCGCCATGCGCCGCCTCCGTGCATCTCGAGCAGCTGCCGGAAGATCCCTTGCGCGAGATCCGTGTTCTCCGACAGCAGGCTCAGGAACTGGTCACTCTGGAGCGAGAGGCAGATCGCAATCCCCGAGGCCTTGGTCGTCGCGCGCTGAGGGACGTTCTCGAAGACCTCCTCGAACCCGAGCGCGGCGGGCGCCGCAACGGTCTCGGATGGAGCGTCCTTGACGGCGAGGGTGACCGCGCCGTCGAGCAGGAACTCGACATCGGGCGCGCGTCTGCCCGCCTCGTAGAGGACGCGTCCCGACTCACGCCGCACCTGACGGCCCGTGCCGGCGATGCGGAACAGCTCGTCGACCGACGTGAACTGGAAGACGGGCAGCTTGCGCAGCCTGTCCGCGATCTCGACAGCCGGCAGCGGCTCGAGCCAGCGGGCAGCGCGCTGCTCGGGCGTCATGTGGCGCGCCGCCAGGGCCCAGGACGCGGCTTCGAAGACGAACCAGTCCTTCACGTCGCGATGCTCGAGCGCATACTCGAGATCGTCGGCCAGCGTCCACAAGCCACGCTGCTCGACCATGTGAATGGCGGCAGCCGCCACCACTTGATCCTCGTCGTGGACGAGCTGTGCCAGGCTGTCTTCCGCATCGCGCACGCGCGTCTTGAGCAGCGCGTTCCCGCGTT
>CAWHTD010000021.1:0-20772 GCA_963832135.1 Vicinamibacteria bacterium
CGGCCAAGCTGGAACTCGGGTTCTGGTAGCTCCGCGTCCTCCTGCGCCTTGCGATCACCTCGTCTTCTGTTTGATTCTCACGCACTCACGATCCGCAGCCTGTGTTTCAGTGTGTGGATTTGATGACGAATCGCCTTGAGCTGCTCGTGATTGCCAGCGGCAATCACCTTGTCGCGCTCGACCTTGAGCGCCCGCACCTGGGCCTTCGCGGCCGACTTGTCGAACGCCATCTTGTGGGCGTCGTGCTGATGGCGATGATGATGTGTGTCGATGCCGAGCGCCGCGCAGATGGCGGGCAACAGGTGCTCCTTGTTCATCTGCGTGTAGCCCTGCACCACGTCGTGGTGTAGGCCTTTCGCGATTTCTCTGACATCGGCAACCGTCAGGCTCTTCAGCTCCTCGTAGGTATAGGTGTCGGCATGTGCGGCCTCCTGCAGAAGCGCCAATTTTAAGGCGAAGAAGCAGGAGGAAGACCACTTCATCGCGCCACAAGCGCAATCACACGCACCGGGCCGCCAGATCCCTTCGCCACTTTCATCGGCAGCGCGATCACCGTTGCCCCCGTCGCCGGGAGCTCGGCGAGCCCGTCAGGTTCTCGAGATTCGCCACGTCCCGCGCCGCGCCGATGCGGTGCGCCATGAAATCAGTGGACGGTCCGTAGTCGATCGACGCGGTGTCGATCCCGAGCACGGCGACGTGTCTCTGTTCTACGAGCAGCCTTGCGGCCTCGGCGCCGTAGCCCGGAAATCGCAGCTTCGAGGCGTCGCCGGGCGTGTCGTCGCCGAGGGTACTGTTTGACGTCCGGCCAGAAGCGGCTCCAACCCGTGCGCAAGAGCACGATCGCGCCGGCCGGGATCGGGCCGTGATCGCGCTCGAACGCCGCAATGTCCTCAGGGGTTACGCGATACACCGGATCCGCTGCCGCCTGCTTCGACACGTCAATGACCACTGCCGGCCCCATCAACCGCTCGAGCGCGACCTCGCCAATCGACGGGTGCCCTTCCGCGAAGTGCAGCGGCGCATCGAGGTGTGTGCCTCCGTGTTCCGGCGTGCACATCACGAACGACGCGTAGAAGTAGCCGCCAGGCGTCTTGCCGAAGGCCAGCGGCTTCAGCTCGAAGCGCGACGGCGACGTCGGCCAATAGACGGTGTTGTCGTCGAAGGCGTGGGTCAAATCGATGATGCGATAGGTGCGAAGGTCGAGCGTCTGCGCGCGCAAGTCCGCACCGCCAGCGCACAGCAGCAGAACGCAATACCAGCAATTGGTTCATCGCTCCCCCCAACCTGACCAACCCGATCAAGCCAGCTCAACTGGTAACGCGAGCTCACGCGTGACGTGCCGGCGGGGCTAAAGCCCCGCCTCCACAACTGTCAGCATCAAGCCGAGCGGGGCTAAAGGCCCGCCTCCACAACTGTCAACACAAGCGACCAACCCGACCACCCGGGGTTATTGCTGCGCCTACGGCAGCCGCTGAATCTCGGCCCAGACGGGCTCGTCCACGGGTATGCCGAGCCGGAGGTTTTCCTCGCGGGTGCGCAGGACCCCTTCGCCGGGATAGCGGACACGAGTCGCCGCGTCAGCGGGTGTGGCGGCGTGCAGGTCGTCGATGACGCCCGCCACAAGATGCTCGGCCGCCTCCGCGCCTGACGGGCGCGTGACATCGATCACGAAAAAGATCTGCGACAAGCCGTATTCCTCACCCTGCGCGCCGATCTCTCGTGTCGTCTGGCCGCTCGCGAGGAGCGCGGCGAGGAGGTCCATCACGAGCGCCAATCCAGCGCCCTTCCAGTAGCCAATCGGGAGCGGACGCTGCGCGGCGAGGATGGCCCCCGGGGCCGTCGTGAGCTGGCCATCGGCATCGTATCCGCCGGCAAATGGGAGACGCTCTCCGCGAAGCTCGAGCCGCTCCAGCTTTCCGTAGGAGAACTGCGACATCGCCACGTCCAGGACAACGGGCGCGTCACCGCGCGGCACGGCGACGATCAGCGGGTTGTTTCCGAGCTTCGAATCGATCGCTCCCCAGGGCGGCATGTTGGGGACGGTGTTCGTCCAGCCGATGAAAGCGAACCCGGACCTGGCAGCCTGCCAGCCATAGGTGCCGCCCCGCATCCAGTGGTTCGTATTGCGCAGGGCCACCAGTCCCAGGCCGTGCGCACGGCCAACTCGATAGCGCGCGCGGTCGCCGCGGTGGCGTTCAGATTGCCGGGCCCGAGCTGCCCGTCCCACTGCTCCCAGGGGCCGAATCGCGCAACAGCCGCAGGTGCGGCGTCCGGCAAGACGTGACCGGCCCGGATCTGGCGCACGAAGCGCGGAAATCGGTTCAAACCATGTGTGGTGACGCCGTCGAGCTGCGTCTCGGCAAAGAGCGTCGCGCACGCGCACGCTCTCTCGCCCGTGAAACCGAGCGCCACGAGCACCCGAGAGAGCTCCGACACGATCGAGTCGAATGACAGACGGATCATCGCGTGGCTATCCTGCCTCAAGGACCAGTGCAGAAATAAGTGCTCCATTCTGGGCGGCGAGGCGCCTGGCTGGCAAGGCGCGAGAAGCGCGCATACCGGGAGTATGTAAGCGACGAGCAACGCCGCCAGGCAGGATGCATCGGCGGCCAGAATGGTGCAGTTATTCCTGCGCGGGTCCTTAGTCCTGGAACAAAGGCGAGCGCCCGCTCGTCAACCGTACGAGTCTCTTCAGCCGCGATCGCAAGCAGGTGTCGCAGGAGCCTTTCTGTTATGGTGACCGGGTTGATGTCGCGACTTCGCCTGCCGGTCATCATGTCCCTCACGGCCGGCGATGCGCGTCCGCGCGAGCACGAGGAGGCGCTGAAGGCGCTTCTCTCCGGCTCGGCCGACCCCGTCTTTTCTTATCCTGAGTCCCTGGCTGCGCTGCGCGAGGGGGTCGCCGCGGAGGTCAGGGGTGGCGCCACACACCTGGCGGTCGCCGGTGGCGACGGCACGATGCATCACGTGGTGAATGCGCTCGGCGGCGCACCGGTGATCGTGGTCCCCATCCCGATCGGCAGCGGCAACGATTTCAGTAGGGCGCTGGGCATCGGCCTGGATGTCGCGCGCGCCGTGCAGGCCCTCACGGATCGGCGCTCCCGCACGATCGATCTGATTGAGGTGAACGGGCGGCGGGTCTGCACCGTCGCCGGCGCGGGACTCGTCGCCGATACAGGGTTGCAGGTGGGACGGCTGCTGGCGCCCGGCTCGGCGTGGCGGCCTCTGGTGAAGGGCCTCGGCCGATCTGCCTATCTGATGGGGGCGGCCGCACGGCTCCTTGTCGTCCCGAGGATCGCGTACGACGCCGAGATCCGATGGCGGGATTTGAAGGGGACGTGGTTCGAGTGGGAAGGACGCCTGCACGGCGTTTTCCTTGCCAACTTGCCGACGCTCGGCGCCGGGCTGCGGCTGCCGCTGTCCTCTCAGACCAATGACGGCGCGTTCGAGCTCGCGGTGCTGCCCGCAAACACACGCCGCCGACTGGCGTGGAGCCTGGGGTGCCTCCGCAGCAACCGGCGCCTTCCGGCAGGCACGATGATCATCGAGCGCACCTCCGAAGCGCAGATTCGATGGAAGGGCGGCAGCCGGATCATCGGCGACGGTGAGGATCTGGGCGCCGCCGACGAGATCCACGCCCGCAGCCTGCCGAACGCCCTCGCCATCAGCGTGTAGGATTCCGGCCGATTCGCCGCGGGATTACACCGACGTCAGAGCAAATTCAATCCACAGATTACCGGATTTCACCGATTCTCAGGGGCAACGCGCAGGCCTTCCTGAAACTTGCGACAGCAGATCACGCGCGTGACCCTCCGGATATCTCGCTCCGCATGAGGGCCGGCCGCGTAGCGGCCGGCTGGGCCGCGCGAGAGAGCGGAGAGGAGAGCCGCCGATCGAAACGCGACAAAAGCGGTTCTCCTCTCTGCTCTCTCGCGCGGCCCGCCACGGCATGCCGTGGCCCTCAGGCGGAGCGAACGCATCCGTGGAATCCGTGTAATCTGTGACATCTGTGGCTAATGTGGTCACGCGCTCGGGCTGTTCGTGCATCGTTCTGTTCCTACTCCTGGTCGCGCCGACGCGCGCGGCTATGCCGCAATCGCGGGCCGAGCCGCGACGTCAAGAAACGGCCCTCGACCGCTACGTCGCTGCACCGGATCTCAACTTCAGGTTCGCCAAGGCCGGCGAGCTCAGAGCGCTCGGCGGCGTGTCGGTCACACTCCTCGAGCTGACCTCGCAGCAATGGCTCACATCGAAGGAGGTTGATCGCCCGATCTGGCGTCATTGGCTCGTCGTGTACCGGCCAGCGCGGGTCACACGCGACACGGCCCTCCTCTACCTCGGTGGCGGCAGCAACACCGGGAAGCGACCGCAGAAAGCCAACACGGTGCTTGCCGCCCTGGCGCGCGACACCGGCAGCGTAACGGCTGAACTGCGCATGATTCCCAATCAGCCGCTCACGTTCAAGAGCGACCCGACGCGGAAGGAACGGTCCGAGGATGAGATCGTTGCGTTCACGTGGGACCGCTATCTCCGCACTGCCGACGAGCGCTGGCCGCTGCGCCTGCCAATGACGAAAGCCGCGGTTCGAGCCATGGATGCCCTCACCGCCTGGACTGGCAGCGCCGAAGGCGGCGGTCGCGCGGCGACACGATTCGTGCTCGCCGGAGGATCGAAGCGCGGCTGGACGGCGTGGACGGCCGCGGCCGTCGACCGCCGCGTCGTCGCCCTCGTTCCCGCCGTCATCGACGCCCTGAACATCGTTCCATCGTTCAAGCATCACTGGCAGGCGTATGGATTTTGGGCGCCTGCCGTGGCCGACTATCAAGACATGAAGATCATGGAGTGGCTCGATACGCCGCAGTTCGCCGCGTTGATGGCGATCGAAGACCCGTGGTCGTACCGGTCGCGTCTCACGGTGCCGAAGCTGCTGTTGAACTCGGCGGGCGATCAGTTCTTCCTGCCCGACTCGTCGCGGTTCTACTTCGACGCGCTCGCCGGCGAGAAGCATCTGCGCTACATTCCGAACTCGGATCATTCCCTCGACGCGACGAATGCGTTTGAAACTCTGCAGGCGTTTTACACGGCGATCGTCACCGGGACGCCCCGGCCGCACTTTTCCTGGACAACCGACGCCACCGGTAAAATCACCGTGACATCGAAGACAGCGCCTTCCGCCGTACGCCTCTGGCAGGCGACCAATCCGAAGGCGCGCGACTTCCGCCTCGAGACCTTGGGCGCGAAGTGGTCGACGTCGAATCTCATATCGTCGGGGCCGAACACCTGGAGTGCCCGTGTGCCGCCGCCGCCAGCCGGATGGACCGCCGCCTTCGTCGAGCTCACGTTTCCGAGCGGCGGCCGTTATCCATTCATCTTCACGACCAGCGTGCTCGTCACACCCGAGCGCTTGCCGTTTCCACCGCCCGTCGCCACAGAGGGCGCACGCAGTGCGCCCATACGGCGCCACCCTCAGCTCGACGACGAGCGACAAGGCGCGCGCACGCAAAATCGTCCTTGAAGAGTAAAAGGCGACGCCGACGTCGCGAAGGCACCGATCGCACGAGCCATGACGAGACGGCATCAGGCCGTGCATCCACTGAGGGCCCCGGCCACGGAACGACACGGAGAAAATTCATTTCACCACGGAATGACACGGACGGACACGGACAAGCATGGAGATGACCGCAATTGAATCTGCCTTCTGCGGCGATGAGTGACGGCCGGCGCGCGACCGTCTAGTCCGTGTCTATCCGTGTCAGTCCGTGGATGATCCGACCAACTAATGCCCGGACGCCGCGCGTCTCACCGCAGATGCACGAATCTTCGATTTCTCGTAGGGGCGCACTGCGTGCGCCCGCAAAGGAGCCCCATGAAGCCAGCCACCGTATTCCTCGGCGAGATGACCACGCTCGAGGTCGAGTCCTTCCTGAAAGAGCACCACACCGTGATCGTCCCGGTCGGCGCCACCGAGCAGCATGGACCGCACGGGCCGCTCCTCACCGACGTCCTGATTCCGCAGGAGGTGGCGCGACGCGCTGCGCCGCGGCTGAACGCCGTTGTGGCGCCGCCGGTGAACTACGCGCTGTCGTATCCGCACGTCGGCTTCGCGGGGCTCGTGTATCTGCGCATTCCGACGTTCATGGCGATGATCGAGGATCTCGCGGCGGCCTTCGGCGCCGTCGGATTCAAGCGGATCATCTTTCTCAACGGGCACTACGACAACACGTACGCGCTCGCCTACGCGTGCGCGACCGCTGCAGAGCGCCTGCCCGAGGACGCGCGTGCGTACCCGCTGAATTACTGGGATGGGATGCCGCCGGAGGTGCGCGAGAAATACTCGAGCCTTGAGAAGGGCATGCACGCCAACGCCGCCGAAACGTCCGCGATTCTCGCGATCAATCCCAGGCTCGTCGACATGGAGAAGGCGAACGCCGAGTTCCCGAACTTCCCGGCGTTCACGGTGAACCCGGCGCCGGTTCACACAGCGTTCTTCTTTTCGAACCCGCGGTCGGTGTACTGGGCGACCAAATCAGGAACGTGGGGCGACGCGCGGTCGGCCAACCCGCAGACGGGCGAAGAGTACCTGGAGGCGGGCGTCGCCTCGACGATCGCGGTTATCGAGAACGTGGAAAAGACGTTCGCGGCGATCCCGCGGCGGCCGTAGGGGCGCGACTGCGTGCGCCCGAAGAATCGCGCGGCATGTCAGGCGGGGCTGAAGCCCCGCCACCACAGGGAATTCCAGACGCCCCGCCGCCACAGAAGCAATTATTGGGTATTCGGTTCGCTGTCCTGGCCGGGCACGGGGGCCTTCGCCGGCATGTCGAGTGGCCCGAGCGCGTAGGTCGTTGGACCCAGCCGGAGATCCGACGCCATCATCTCGTCGAACGTGACGGCTTTGCCCGTGTAGGCCGATTCGCGACCCATGATGGCGATGAGCGTCGCAATCGCCGTGTCCTTCACGGTATTCACCGGTGAGCCGGCGCGGATCGACGACACGAGGTCCGCGTGCTCCTGGATGAGCGCGTCGTTCACCTCGCCGCTGAACTTCCACACCACCTTGCCGTCGCGGTCGAAGATCGCGCCCTGGTCGAGGCTCGCGCTGCCCTTCGTGCCCACAAACGTCTCGTCGCGCAGGTTGGCACATCCGCCGATCTGGCGGATGGTGCTGTGCATGTGGACGCCATCGTCGAACGTGTAGTCGATGCTGAAGAAGTCGTACTGATCGCCCTGCGGACGCCGCATCCTCGCACCCATGCCCACCGCTTTCACGGGCGGCTTCCCCATCACCCAGAGCATCCCATCCAGATGGTGAATGTGCTGCTCGACGATGTGATCGCCGGAGAGCCAGTTCCAGTTCACCCAGTCCCGAATCATGTATTCCATGTCGGACCAGCCCGCTTCCCGCGGCCGGTACCACAGCGCGCCCTGGTTGCGGAACGCGCGCGCCGAGACGATGTCGCCGATCATCCCGTCGAGGACGCGATTGCGGACCTCGAGACGTGGCAACTCGCGGCGGAGCTGCGTGCCGGTCATCACGGCCAGCCCTTTCGAGGTGGCCTTCTCGGCGGTGCTCGAGCACCGAGCGCACGCCCACCGGATCGACGCCGACCGGCTTTTCCAGGAAGCAGTGCTTCCCTGCCTCGATGCAGGCCGCGAAGTGGGCCGGGCGAAAATGCGGGGGCGTGCAATTGAGGACGATGTCGACGTCCGAGGCGATCAGCTTCTCGTACGCGTCGAAGCCCGTGTAACACCGATTCTCCGCAACCTCGATGCCCTTGTCCTTCTTCAGCTCGGCACGCGCGGCCTCGATGCGATCGGGAAAGACGTCGGCCAGGGCGACGAGCTGAAGGTTCGGACCCGCGTCGAGGAAGTTGATCATCGCGCCGCGGCCGCGACCGCCGCAGCCGATCAGGCCGGCCCGAAGGGGCTTTCCGTCGGGGGCTCTGGGAGCGCCGAGCGCCTGGCGCGCGAGCGGCTGCGCCTGGGCGCGCGCGGAGAGCGCCACTCCTGCGCCCGCGACTGTAGCGATGGATCCGAGAAAATCACGGCGGTTGACGGGGCGCTCCATTTTTTAAACTCCTTCAAGAACCCGAATTGTCTGCGATGCCGCAGCTGAGGTCAATGGTCTCAGGCTCAGCGGTCGCGAGGATGGCGACGCCGAGTCGATCGACGCTCTTACGGCAACACTTCGATTTCGACCGAGGGCCAGCCGTTGTGCAAGTAGCCGCCTTGATTCCAGAACGCGTCTCTCGGCTGAACCCGCCCCTCGCTATCCGCCGCCCGGGCGACCAGCCGTGCCGTCCCAGTCTGCCGCGGCACGTAATCGAATGACCAAAGGCGCCAGGCGTGCGGATCGTGTTCGTGGCCCAACGCGGCCGGCGTCCACGTCGTGCCATCGTCGTCGCTGACTTCAACGCTCGCGATGTCGGGCGCGCCCGAAAATGCCACGCCTGCGACAGTGATGGTCGAACCCACCTTCATCTGTCGCGGCGCCTGCGTGATAATCGATTTGACGAAGAGCGTGGTGATCGGATTCGTCTGTCCCGCTCGATCGGAAGGCGCGGCCGCGTCGTGCCGCGATGGATAGCGATAGGAGAGGTCCATATAGAACCCGTCCTGGGGCTCGGCGCACAGGCTCAGACGGGTGAGCCATTTCATCCAGTGATTGCCCGTCCACCCCGGGACCACGAGGCGCGCAGGGCCGCCGTGGAGCGGAGGCAGCGGCCGACCGTTCATCTCGTAGGCGATGATGCAGTCGGCCAACGCCTTTGCGAGCTCGAGACTCCGGTGAAAAGGCGGCTCTCTACCGGGCGGCGTGTCGCTGCCGAATGTGTGGATGTGTCTGGCGCCTGCTTTCGGCCCGACACGCTCGAACAGGTCGGCCACTCTGACGCCAGACCACCGCGCGTTTCCCATCGCTCCGTACGTCCACTGCACGTCGCGCACCGGGGGCCGATACCGGCTACGGCCATTGCCTGCGCACTCCAGGACGCACGTGGCCGTCGTCTTGGGCATCCTGTGCAGGTCGGCCAAAGTCAGCACCAGTGGCCGTGTCACTTCGCCGTCGACCGTCAGCGTCCAGGTGACCGGATCCGGAATCAGCGGGTTCCAATGATGGCGGATGAAGAAGATCTCGGGAGGAGTGAGATACGTCGTCAGAAGATTGAGTGGAGTTTCCAGGTAGATCGGTTTGTCGGTCATCGGCAGCGTCGGGTCGCGCTCACCTCACTGCCGGCGTGCCATGCTGCAGCGGCCTGAGCTCGTCGTTGAGCACGCCGTAACGGTTGGTCTTGTTCTCGTCCACGAAGGTCACAACCCGGTATTTTCCTGGCTTTGAGGCGGGCGGCTTGTCGTACACCCAGATTTCCACCGGCACATCGCCGTTCGCCCAGGCGCGCCGAGAGCCCGACATGCTGCCTCCCGCCTGCGCCGGCATCTCGGCAATCTTACGATACGCCGGCGCGCCGAACCGCATGTATAGCGTGCCGCGCTCGGTGAAGACACCGGGCACTTCGTTTTCCTGGAAGTACTTCTCGACGAACCGGAGCCGCGTGATGTGCTCCTGGAGCGCCTCGTTCTCAGGCGTCGCCGGGATCCGGATCCCGGGTTTTCCAGAAGGACGACTTGAAAGCTCCGACGCTCCGCCTCGTCGAGCGCTGCGTACTGCTTCCGCTCGTCCTTGGTGATCGTGTGATCCACTGAGGCAAGCCAGAGGCGATCCTGTGGCGTCAGGTCGTGCTTCTGACCCAGCGCTACAGCGAGCACCAGCGCGCCAGCGAGTGTCATGCTCGGATCGCGAGCGGATGACGAAAGCCCCGCCCGAGCGGCGCGGGACCTCGGAGAGGTTGCGACGTCAGAACGTAAAGCGCACGCCGAGCCTGACGAGCCGCGGGTCGATCCAGACACCGAGGGTTTCCGAACGACGACCCCGATGTGTCGGTGATCGGTCGTTCGGCTCGTCGAGTCGGCGAATGCCCTGATTGTTGACGTTGAAGATGTCGAGAAACACGCCAGCGGTGCGGGACTGCTGGCCAAACACGAACGTCTTCTCGACACGGAAGTCGAAGTTGTTCAGGGCGTCGACGCGCGCGTTCCCCTCGCGGCTCGATCCGGACGGTCTCGCTGCCCTGATCCAGGTCGCGGATACCCGCCCGGCGGCCCCATGCGGCGCCGGTGATGTACCGGTAGATGCCGCTGACGTTGAACCCGCCCCAGAACGGAATGCGATAGGTGCCCTCGGCCTTGAAGTGATGCGTGTAGTCGAAGACGACAGGCCCGTCACTGTTGATCGCGCGATTCGGGTTCGCGAAGACGCCGGTCTGGCCAGTATCGCTCGTCGAGCTGGCTGCCGGGCGCGTTCGCTCCAAAGTTGTTGTTCACGTTGCCCCGCGTTCGTGACCAGGTGTACGACGTGCTGGTCTGCCAGTTGTGCGAAAACCGCTTCCTGACGTTGATTTGGAAGCCGTTGTAGGTGCGTGTCGCGCCGTCCGGGTTCGTCATCAGATAGAACGTATCGCCCGATTTGTTGTACACCGTGATCAACTCGCCGTCGTCGTCCGTATCGAGCTCGTTGTCGGGCCCCGGATCGCGCCGTTGCACCGGGTCGTAGGTCGCACCGGTATCAATGAACCCCATGAAGTTCTCGTAGTTGCGACGGATGTACTGCACCTGGACCGAGAGATCCGGGAACAACTCGCGTTCGATCCCGGCCAGGTACTGATCGACGTACGACGGTTTCATGTCCGGATCGATGCCGACATTGTTCGGACGTCGACCGTGTCGATTATCTTCGAAGTCGTTCGGTCCCAGCACGAGCGCGGTGATACTTCGGGTGCTGCTGGCTCGTGTCCATGTGGTAGTACGTGCCGCCGAGCAACGCGTCATGGTACCGGCCGTAGTGCAGTCGCACGCACCGTGCGGTGGTCACCAGTGACATCCCACGCCGCACCAATGCGCGGCGAAATCGGGTTGGTCTTGAGCACCGTCCCCCTATCCGGCACTGACCCGCGATTGATGTTGAACCGGATCCCGGGGTTGATGGTCAGCCGATCGTTCACCGTCCACGTATCCTGCGCATACAGGCTGGCGCGTTTCCCTGTGGCGGTGGTGACGTACCCGTCCCAGAGGGTCACGAGGTACGGCGCCCCACCGTAATCGTAGTACAGACCGACCGCCAGGATAGCCGTATTCGTTCACGATTTTTGACCGCTCGAACTCGAATCCGAACTTGAACTCGTGGCTCTTGCCTGCGAACTTGTCCGCGTACCGCGTCAATGTCGCGGCGGTAACGTTGCGTTTGCGATCGGCACGACAGTAATAGGGAGCGTTGACCGAGTAGTTGGACGTACTCGTCGAAGCGCGGATACGGACCGCTGCGGGTCTGCGGCGGCGTCGGCTCTATCGGGTAAATAGCCGACGTACCCACCGTTGCGGACGTCGAGCAAAGTCTTTGCATTGATCGTCCAGGTGAGACGGCCGTTCCAGTTGCTCTCCGGCGAAGGCTCGAGCACCGTGGTCTCCGGCGGGTGGTCCGGACCAGCGCCCCGGCCGGTGATGTCGTACTTGTCCCACTCGTAGAAGCCCTCGACCTTGACATTCGGGCTTGCGGCCCAGTTGACCTTGCCGATATAGCGCGGATCTTTCTCGCTCGTGAACGGGCCATTGAATCCCGCCGGACGATCGAGGTCCTTGAAGTACTGGATGCCCGTGAAGAACCAGAGCTTGTCCTTCATGATGGGTCCGCCCACCTGCGCCGTAGTATCCGAACCAGGTGTCGATTTCGCGCGGCTTGAAGTCCTCACGAAGATCTTCGGGAGGCTCGCCGTGTTGTCGCTGATCCAGCCATTCCGTTCGGTCAGGTACTCGAACAATCCAGAGAACCGGTTGCTCCCTGAACGGACGATGCTGTTGGCGGCGGCGCCGGTGAACTCGCCGTATTCGGCGTTGGCGCCCAGCCCGACGACCTGCACTTCCTGGATCCAGTTGTAGTTGAAGAACGACCAGGGCGATCCACCATCGGGATCGCTCACGTCCACGCCATCAATCAGCAGGGCATTCGAGCTCTGGCCGTGCCGCCGTAGGCCACACTGTTCGTAATCCCAGGCGCGAGGTCGATGACATCCGGCTGAAAGCGCCCGGTCGGCAGGTTCTGCAGCAGTTCGTTGTCGATCTGAGTGTGGGAGGCCGAACTCTTCACGTCGACCATGCTCGGCCGGCCAGTGACGACGACGGTTTCGGCGGCAGTGACCTGGGGCAGAGCGACATCCATCGTGATCGTCGAACCCAACTGAATCCTGATGTCGGTGCGTTTGACCGTGCGAAAGCCCTGCAGTTCGGCCGTGAGCTCGTAGACACCTGGCTGCAATGAGGGAAACCGGTAGACGCCTTGACTGTCCGACACGGTTGAATGTGCGCCCCCGATCAGGCTGGGGCTGGTGATCGACACCGTCGCGCCTGGCACGACGGCCCCAGTGCTGTCGGTGATGGTTCCGGTCAGCGTCGACGTGGTCTGCGCTTGAGCGAACAGGAATGGCGGAGCGCAAGCGCTCAGGGCAAGAAAGAGAACGGTGAAACAGGACCACTTTCGGTCGTGCACCGCGCAGCTCCTTTCGACGCTGGGTCGGCTGTGACGAGTGAATCTGCCCGAGGTTCCAGCAGCCCACTACTACCTCGTTGGGGAATAAAGGGGAGCAATTCCGATGCCCGCGGAGATACAACGCGGACATTTGCGATTGCCGTGAAGAAATGGAAATATGGTTCTGTGGCGTGCTCGTCTGGTCCAAACAGTTGAAGAATTTTTCCGATGGTTCGGATCCGGATCGCGCAACGCGAACAAGCCCAATCCTTCTTCTCTGCCTCAGTGCGGCTGTTCGTCCCTCCCTACTGCTGCTCGTCACGTGCTCAATTGTCGGTTGGATGACCGGCGGCTGCGCGGAACGCGCGCCCGATTCGCACCCACCCGCCTCGCCCGATGTCGTCCTGATCACGATCGACACGCTTCGCGCTGATCGCGTGGGCGCGTACGGGGGCGCGCCCGAAGCGACCCCGAACATCGACGGGCTCGCCCGGCGCGGCGTGACTTTCCTCGATGCAACCGCCCATGCGCCGCTCACGGTGCCGTCCCACGCGTCGATCCTCACAGGCCTCTACCCCACGGAACATCACGTGAGAGACAACGCGGGGTTCCCTCTGCCCCGGAGTCCGGACCCTCGCAGAGGTGCTCCGACGAGGCGGCTATCACACGGCGGCGTTCGTGGCGTCGTACGTGCTGAACCGCGGTACCGGTCTTTCGCGCGGGTTTGACTCTATGCCGATCGCTTCGACGCGGCCGCCCCTCATCTGTCACTCACGAGTCTGCAGCGTCGCGGTCCCGAGGTCGCGCGCGATGCGGTTGCCTGGCTCGCGACGGCGCCGCGTCCATTCTTTCTCTGGGTGCACTTCTACGATCCACACGCGCCCTACGATCCGCCGCCGGCATTCGGCGCCCGATTCCCCGGCCGCGCCTACGAAGGCGAGGTCGCCACGAGCGACTGGGCCCTGGGCGAGGTGCTGCGCGCGATCGAAAAGAAGTCTGCCAACGCGCTCGTGGTGGTCACCGGCGATCATGGCGAGAGCCTTGGCGAACACGGCGAGCCGGAACACGGCATCTTCCTGTACGACGCCACGCTGCGTGTTCCGCTGGTCATTGCCGGGCCGGGCGTGCGGCCGGGGCCTCGTGTGCGTCAGCAGGTGAGGCACGTCGACATCGTGCCGACCGTGCTCGACCTGGTGCACGTGCCGCCGCCCGGCCGGCTGAATGGCATCAGCCTCAGGCCGCTCGTCGAGGGCCAAACCCGCGCGTCGACTCCGGCGTCATACGCCGAGAGCGCGTTCGGGCAGTTGCACTTCGGTTGGAGTGAGCTGCACGCGATTCGAGATGGCGAGTGGAAGTACATCCAAGCGCCGGACGCCGAGCTCTACAACGTGCGAGTGGACCCGGCCGAGCGCTCGAACGTGCTTGGACGACGCGGAAGACCGCGTCAGCCCTGTCGAAGGCTCTGGCGGCCTTCGTGTCTCCATCCGGACCGGACGCTCCGCCGGCTGGCGCGCACGTGGATACGGCCACCGCCGAACGATTGAGGACGTTGGGGTATCTTTCCGGACGAGTCGAGCTTGGGGCCGCGAGCGCCGGCGCAGATCCGAAAGCGCACATCGCCGAATATGTCGCCTACGTCTCGCAATTCACGGAGGGGCTCGATGCCCTCCAGGCTGGACAGACGCGTGACGCCGAGCGAACATTCGAGCGCCTCGTCCGTTCGTTCCCCGCGAGTTTCGAGGTGCACGAATATCTCGGCCGCGCACGGGCGGCCCGCGGAGCGCACGACGAGGCGCTCCGATCCTTCGACCGAGCGCGCCGACTGAGCCCTCGGACAGCGATGATTGACTTCGATGCGGCTCGGTCGCTTGCGGCACGGCGACGGTTTCCCGAGGCGCTTGCGCGTGTCGAGCACGGCCTCACGCTCGAGCCCGACACGTTCTACGGTTTCGTGACCGCGGGACAAGTTTGCCGCGCGGCCGGACGGCGCGACGACGCGATCGCTGCCTTCCGGAAGGCTCTCGCATTGAGTCCCGGCCTCGCCATTGCCGAGTACGAGCTTGGCGCGATCGCCGAGCAGGCGGGAGACCGCGCCGACGCGCTGAGCCACTATCAGCGCGCGCTGATCGGGGATGCCACGATGGTTCAGGCGCGCGAAGCAGTCACGCGACTGGAAAACACCGATGACGGGTCACCGGTGCGACGTGCCAAGAGCTGATAGGGTCTCGAGGAACCCGTTCGTGGTGAGCCCGTCGAACCACGAACACAGGCAGTCCGCTTCGGTCCTTCGACAGGCTCAGGACGAACGGAATGGCGATTTCCAACAACCCGCGAAGGGCCGCGAATGAACGCTCGCAAGCGGCCGACGACAACGCGCCCTGGGCTTCTCTCGCGTAGCGTCCGCCGGCGCCTGCGCTCGCACTGGCCGCCGGCGCGGCGGCGCTCGTCGGGTGGCTCGTGTTCGCGTCCCGCGCGATCACGACGCCGAGCGGCGTCCGGATCGGCCACCTGCCGTCGGGCGTTCGGCCGTCGGACCTCAACCTGCTGCTGGTCACGCTCGACACGACGCGCGCGGATCGCCTGGGCGCGTACGGGTTCACGGCGGGCGAGACGCCGAACCTCGATCGGATCGCGCGAGAAGGCGTGCTGTTCGAGCACGCGGCGTCGCCAGCGCCGCTGACACTGCCCGCGCACTCATCGCTCTTCACCGGCAAGCTGCCACCCGCTCACGGCGTCCGCGACAATGGCGGCTTCTTTCTGGACGAGCGCGAGACGACGCTGGCAGAGCGGCTGAAGGGGCGCGGTTTCCGGACCGGCGGGTTCGTGGGCGCGTACGTGCTGGATCACAAGTGGGGCGTGGCACAGGGCTTCGATAAGTACTTCGACAACTTCGATCTCTCCAAGTATCGTTCGGTGTCGCTCAGCAGCGTCGAGCGGCCCGGCAACGAGGTTGCGGATCAGGCGCTCGCGTGGCTCGATACGGTCGGCTCGTCGAAATTTTTCGGCTGGGTGCACTTCTACGACGCGCACTCGCCATACGACCCGCCCGAACCATTCAAGACCCGCTTCGCCAATCGACCGTACGCCGGTGAAATCGCCTTCGTCGATTCCCAGGTCGGACGACTGCTCGGCTGGCTCGACGCCCATCACCTTCTTGAGAAGACCATCGTCGTCGTGATCGGCGACCACGGCGAGAGTCTGGGGATCACGGCGAAGGCACACACGGCTTCTTCGTCTACGAGAGCGTGCTCCATGTCCCGATGATGATCAGGGCTCCGTACGACACGATGTGGCCAGAAAGGTCGACGGGGTCGTCCGCAGTATTGACGTGCTGCCGACCATCCTCGATTTGATGGGCATCCCCTCGGGCGACAAGTTCGAAGGTCAGAGCCTGGCGCCCCTCATGACTGGAGCCCGGAGCGAGCTTGGGCTGGAGGCGTACGCCGAGGCGATGTATCCCCGCTTCCACTTCGGATGGAGCGATCTGCGCACGCTCAGGGCCGGCAGGTTCAAGTACATCGAGGCGCCACGCCCGGAGCTCTACGACCTTGAAAAGGACCCGGGCGAATCCACGAACATCTATCCGCAACGCCGAGCACTGGCCGCGCAAATGCGGACGCGGTTACGATCCATCGAGCAGCGGCTCTCGGCGACCGCCCCCATAGCCCGTGCTCCCGCGGAGATCGACCCCGACACGCGTGATCGGCTGGCTTCGCTCGGATACGTGAGCACCTTTCACCCGAACGCGTCGGAGGCGAGCGCGGCGCTGGCCGATCCGAAGGACAAGATCGCGCTCTTCAATCTCATTACGCACGCGCGCGATCTGTCCCGTCACGACAAGAATTCCGATGAAGCGATCAATTCGCTTCTGGAGGTCACGCGGCAGGATCCCCAGGTCATCGACGCGTGGTTCATGCTGGGGAATGAGGTACTATCAGAAGCGGCAGTTCACCCGCGCGATTGACAGCTATAAGCGAGCGCTCAGTCTCAAGTCCGACTACGACCTGGTCGTCATCAACATGGCCAATGCCTATCGTCAGCTCGGTCAAGACGAAGAAGCGCTGGTGGGCTATCAACGCTTTCTGGAGCTCGATCCGAAGAACGCGCAGGTCCGGTATGAAACCGCGCAAATCCTGATCGATGGTGGTCGGCTTGGAGAGGCGCGCACGCACCTCGACGAGGCGCTCAAGCTGCAGCCCTCGATGGCCGCCGCGCGCAATGCGCTCGGCATCATCGCCCTCAAGAACGGCGATGCCGCGCAGGCCGAGCACGAGATTCGGGCGGCGATCAAGCTCAAAGCGGACGTCCGTCTGGCACATTACAACCTTGCGCTGCTCGCGGAGCAGAGAGGAGATTTCAGCGCCGCGGTTGCGGAGTACAAGCGCGAGATCGAGCTCTATCCGGCGAGCTACAAGGCGCAGTTCAATCTTGGACGGCTCTATGAACAGATTGGGGACGTGCCGGCCCAGCTCGATGCGTACAAAAAAGCCATCGACATCAATCCGGACTTCGCCGAAGGCCACTTGTTCCTTGCGAAGCTCTACTTGGACCTGAATCAGACGTTGGACGAAGCGGCCAGGCTCGCGCGCAAGGGCCTCGAGCTCAACCCGTCGTCGGAGTTCGCGCCGCTCGGACACTACGTGATGGCGGACGTCTACGCGCGGGAGGGGCGCACCGCCGAATCGGTCCACCAGGCGGCGCTCGGTCGGGCGCTCGAAGCCCGCCTCAAGCAACGGGCCGCACGCGGGCCTGGCCGCGGTGGGATGGGCTGACACGCGGAGCTGAACAGGCTGTCGAAAAACTCCGTTCGTCCTGAGCCTGGACTGGGCTCGGGACGACCCTGAGGCTCTCGAAGGGTCGAAGGACGAACAAAAGACGGCCACGTTCCTGCACGTTCGTGGTTCGACAGGCTACCACGAACGGTTTTCGACGCCCTACTGTAGCCTCGCGCAGTCAGCTCCGACGCAGGCACGTGCCGAAACGAACACGGTAAAATAGATGAGGCCGCGACGCCGTTCGTCCTGAGCCTGTCGAAGGACACACATGCGCTTCGCTCTCGCACAACTGAACTTCACCGTGGGCGCGTTCGACGCGAACTTCACCCGTATCGCGACGCCGCCGCCCAGGCGCGCGCGGCGGGCGCCGATCTGTCGTGCTGACGGAGCTGGCGACGACCGGATATCCGCCGCGGGATCTGCTGAATCACCGCGGGCTTCGTCGACGCCAATCTCGCGCTGCGCGATCGGGTCGCGCGCTTGTCCGACGAGCGGCTCGGCATCCTCGTCGGCAGCGCGGACCCGAACCCGCCGGCGACGGCAAGCCGCTCTTCAACACCGCCACGCTGTGCCACGGCGGGCGGATCGTCGCGCGCCACCACAAGACGCTGCTGCCGACGTACGACGTCTTCGACGAGGATCGCTATTTCGAGCCCGGCACCACGGTCGCGCCGATGACCTTCAAGGGCGTCCGGCTCGGCGTCACGGTGTGCGAGGAGATCTGGAACGACGCGGAGTTCTGGCCGCGGCGCCTGTATCCTCGCGATCCGATCGCGGAGCTGGCGGACGCCGGCGCGGAGATCTTCGTCAACATCTCGTCGAGCCCGTTCACGATCGGCAAGGCGAGCCTGAGACGAGAGATGATCCGGCAGCAGGCCATCAACATGGCCTGCCGTTCCTGTACGTCAATCAGGTCGGCGGCAACGACGAGCTGATCTTCGACGGTCACTCGATCGGATTCGCCGGCGACGGCACGCTGCTCTGCGCGCGCGGGACTTCGACGAGGACTTCGTCGTGATCGATCTCGACACGTCCGGAGCGCCACAGGTGCCGGTGGAGCTCCGCGACGTGAGCGCTTCGCGCGACGAGGAGGCCTGGAAGGCGCTTGCGGCTGGGCCTCAGGGACTACACGGGCAAGTGCGGCTTCCGCGACGTGGTGCTGGGCCTGTCGGGCGGCATCGATTCGGCGGTGACGGCGGCTCTCGCGGCCGACGCGCTCGGCCCGGCGCACGTGACCGGCGTCGCCATGCCGACGCGCTACTCGTCCGATCACTCGTGTGCGCGACGCCGAGCAGCTCGCGCGCAATCTGGGCATCGGGTTTCACGTCGTGCCGATCGACGACATCTTCCAGAGCTACCTCGACGCGCTGGCGCCCGTGCTTCCGGCCGCGCGACGTCGCCGAGCAGAACATCCAGGCGCGCGTCCGCGGAGCGGTGCTGATGGCGTTCTCCAACACGCGCGGCTCGTGCTGCTCTCCACCGGCAACAAGTCCGAGCTGGCCGTCGGCTACTGCACGCTCTACGGCGACATGTGCGGCGGGCTGGCCGTCATCAGCGACGTGCCGAAGACGCTCGTCTACGATCTCGCGCGATACGTCAACCGCGACCGCGAGATCATTCCGCGGTCCAGCCTGACGAAGCCGCCCAGCGCCGAGCTCCGGCCGAATCAGACCGATCAGGACACGCTGCCGCCGTACGAGGTGATCGACGCGTGATCGAGGCCTACGTCGAGCGCGACCAAGACCTCGCCGCGATCGTCGGATCCGGGCTGGACGCGGCAGCGGTCGAGGACATCGTGCGGCGCATCGACGGAACGAGTACAAGCGCCGACAGGCCGCGCCCGGCCTGAACATCACCTCAAAGGCATTCGGCGTCGGCCGACGCTATCCCATTGCCGCAGAGCACCAGGCGATCGGCGAACCGCCGCTCGCCTGAACCTTGCGCTCATGATCGCCGCTCTGCGCGCACGCCTCGTCGAGCGCTGTCACCCGTTTTGCGCCTTCACCGACCGGCCATCTGCACCTGGGACACCTGGTGAACGCGATCTACGTGTGGGGCCTGGCGCGTGCGCCGGCGGGACGTCCGGCTGCGGATCGAGGACCACGATCGCGAACGAGCGCGGCCGGAGTTCGAGCGGAGCATCCTCGAGGACCTGGAGTGGCTCGGCTTCGTTCCCGATCTGCCCGCATCGCGGCGCATCGCATGTCGAGGCGGCGCCTGACACCCGCCAAAGCGACCATCCTCAACGATACACCGACATGTTCACGTCGCTGACAATGCCGGCGTGATGTACTGGTGCGACTGCTCGAGACAGAGGGTCGCCCGCGACGCCGGGGGCCATCGATGCGGAGCCGCGGTACGACGGATTCTGCCGCGACCGTGGGCTCGGACCGGGCCCGGCATCGGCATTCGCGTGAGGCTCGACGACGGCGTCGAGGCGTTTGACGATGGAATGCTGGGACCGAGTCGCAGGAGCCGGCCCTTCAATGTGGCGACCTGCTGATCCGCGATCGACTGGGGAACTGGACCTATCAGTTCGCCGTCACCGTGGACGACCTGGTCGAGAAGATCACGGTCGTCATTCGCGGCGAGGATCTCTGGCGTCCACCGGCCGTCAGATTCAGCTGGCGCGCCTGCTGGGCCGGCCGGCGCCACCCGCGTTCCTGCACCATCCTCTGATCGCTGGAGCGACGGCGAGAAACTGAGCAAGTCCCCACGACACCGGCATTCGCGAGCTCAGAGCGGCCGCAGTAACGCCCGAGGAAAGTCATCGGCCGTGCGGCGGCGGCAGGTGGGATTGATTGATGTAGCGGAGATGATCGCGGCCGCCGATGTTGCAGGGCTGTTCCTATGAGAGAAGCGAGGTAAGCGTTCATATCCTTGTGACACACGAGCGACCGGGCGGCGACTCCGAGCGGACCGAACCAACGCGCGTGGCAACGCGCGGCGCTGACTACACGCCGCCACGGACGGACACGGACATTACACGGACACGCCGGTCGCGCGCCGGCCGAAGGCCGGCCCCTGGAAGACGCGAGCGGCGAAGATCGCAAGCGCGGCGGAGAATTCGATTGTGCTTGTGATCTTCGCCACTCGCGTCTTCCCAGCCGCGCTCTGCGCGGCGCGACCGGCTGTTGAATTCGCCGCCGCTGTTCGTGAACGCTGGCAACGGACGACACGGATTCGGCAGTCCGTGCCCGTCCGCGGCTGATTCACATTCCGTGATTCTCACGTCTATGCGTGACGATCCTCTGTCCGTGATGTTCGGTGTTTCCGTGGCCGATCTCTTCTCCGTGCACGTCCGTGGCAGAGCCCCAACCGATCCCTGTCCGTGATCGTCCGTGTTTGTCCGTGGCCGATTTCTTTGTCCGTGCGCGTTCGTGGCGGAGCCGCGACAAATCCTCTGTCCGCGATCGTCCGTGTTTA
>CAWHTD010000022.1:0-20825 GCA_963832135.1 Vicinamibacteria bacterium
ACTGTTGTGATAAATCTCCGCATGCCCGGGAAACCCTCCGAAAATCGGAGGATAGCATGGCGGGCCGGGCCGTCGGCCACGGATTGGATCAGCCACGGACGGACGCGGAATTCTCACGGACTCGGATCCGCCACGGACCGACACGGAATCTCACGGACTCAGGGTCAACCACGGATCACGGAGACACGCGGAGCTACGGCTATGACTCGCGTTTGCATGTGTAGGCCGGACCTTCAGGTCCGGCCCTTGAACTGCGCGGACCTGAAGGTTGGCGTTACAGGTGACGCGACTCACTCGTACCGAAGCGTCGATGCCGGATCGACGCGAGTGGCGCGGCGGATTGGGCCCAGCGAGGCGACGAGCGAGGTGAGGCCGAGCACGACCACAACGGCCGCGAAGCTCAGCGGATCGGCAGGCGTCAGGTTCGCGACGAGGAACATCGCGAGTGGCCTCGTGACGAAGAATGCGATCGCCAATCCAACGACGGAACCGACGGTGACAATCGTGACGGCGTCGCGCAGGACCATGCGCGAGATATCGGAGCGGGTGGCGCCGATGGCCAGTCGGATGCCGATTTCCTGCGTTCGGCGCGCGACCGAGTAGGCCATCATGCCGTAAAGGCCAACGGCCGCCAGCACAAGGGCGAGGAGTCCAATCGTTCCGAAAAGCACGGCACCGACCTGACTTGGAAGGAACGCGATCCCGATACTTGAATACAAGGTGGCGACTTCGGTGCCCGCGCCGGGCTCGATGCGGCGCAGCGCGTGGCGCACCGCATCGAGGTGCAGCGCAGGCGCGGTCGCCGACCGAAGCACGAATTGCAACCGGCGCCTGTCGTTCGTGATCTGCGCGAGCGGCTGGTAAAGCTGCGCCCGATCGTCCTCACCCACCGTCATGGTCTTGGTGCCCTCGACGACGCCGACGATGCGAAACAACTCCCCGTCGGGGCCCCAGAGAAACGTGCGGCCGACAGCCGAACGCGCACCGAGATATCGGCTCACGAACGTGCGGTTGACGATCGCGATACGCTCGCCGCCTCGATCTGTCGCATCGAAGCTTCGGCCTTGGAGCACAGAAATGCGCATGACCCTGAAGAAATCGGGCGACACGGCGTTCCAGTTGAAGTTCACGTTTGCCTTCTCTCCGGTGTCGGGGAACGTGATGGTGCTGCCGCGCTGTGTCATGTCGATGAACGGAACGATGCGCGCGGCAGCTACGGCCTCGATGCCTGGAAGGGCCCGTAGCTCCGACAGCGTGCGATCGACGAACCTGCCGATGCGTTCCGGCGTGGTGTAGGTCTCCGACGGCAGGTTGATCTCCGCCCGCAGCGTGCGCTGCAGGTCGAAACCGGGGCTGATGCTGTTCGAGGCGAGCAGGTTGCGAAGAAAGAGAAACGCTGTCGCAAGCACCACCAGAGAAATCGCGACCTGCCCGGCGACCAGCAGGCGGCGCAGACGGAGCTTCCGCTCGCGGCCGAGATCTGGCGCGATCGACTCGTTCACCGCCTGCCATGCGGGCAGCAGGCCCGCGACGACTGTCGCTGCCGCCGTGAGGATTGCGGCGTAGACCACGACCCGCCAGTCTGGCTCGATCATCAGGCGGAGTGGAAACGGTACCGGCAGCTGCAGTCGACCGAGCATGACGGCGGTCGCCTGTGCCATCAACAGACCGCAAGTCGCGCCGGCCGACGCAAGCAGCAGGCTTTCAACCAGCAGCTGCTGCAGGAGCCGGCCGCGACTGGCACCGAGTGACAACCGTATGGCCAGCTCGCGTCTGCGAGCCGACGCGCGGGCCAGCAGAAGCCCGGCGACATTCACGCACGCGATGAGCAGGACCAGCGCGGCGACGATGAGCAGCACCAGGAAGAAGATGGCGACAGGCATCATCTTCGCTTCCTCGTGGATCCGGTTGAACCCGGCGAGCGGCGACACTTCGATCACGTTCGCGTACTTGAACTCTCGTGGCGAGACCACGTCGAGGCGCGCGGCCACGGTCTTCACCTGCGCGCGCACCTCGCCGAGAGTCGTCCCCGGCTTCAAGCGCCCGTAGATCGCGAGCATGGTGTCGCCCAGGTACCGCGGCACATACAAGTCGGGCGCGAATCCAAACCCGATCAGCGTGCGATGCGCGGGTGGCAGGATGCCGACGACGGCGAAGGGCCGGCCTTCGAGCGTGATGCGGGAGCCGACAATCGAGAGGTCGCCGTTGAAGTATTTGCGCCAGAATTCATCGCGCATGACCACGACGTCGTTGGGATCGTCCGGCAGGATGCCGCGCCCGTGGGCGACCGGAATGCCGAGCGCAGTGAAGTAGTTCTTCGTCGTCGCCACGGCAAATACGGGTCGTGTCTCGTGACCGTCGTTGAAGTTCATGAAGGTCTCGACGTTGTCGCCGACGACATCCTGAAAGACGCCGCTCCGCCCGAGAAAGTCCAGCACATCGGCGGGTGCGTGGCTGTTGCCACCGAGTCGCACCGAGACGACGGATTCGGCATCGGTCACGCTCGGCTGGCTCAACATCAACTCCACGGCGAGCGAGAAGATGACGGCGTTGGCACCGATGCCCAGTCCAAACGACAGGAGGGCGCTGACGACCAGCGCACGGCTGCGCGCCAGGTTGCGCGTGCCGTAGACGATGTCGCGCCACAGGTTTTCCAGCCGGGAGAACCGCCAGAGATCGAGCGATTCCTCCTTGATTCGCGATACGTTCCCGACCGGAATGGGATTGGCGTGCGCGCGCGACATCTCCGCGTGGAAGGCGAGCTCGGCTTCGAGGTCCTCGTGCAGGCGCCGGCGGCGAACGAGTTTGAGCAGGAATCGACGCATGGGGGCTCCTAGCTCGCGAGCACGCGCTCGACGGCCGACGAGAGTCGTGACCACGTGCCATGCTGCACAGCCAGCAGCTTCCGGCCGCGCGCGGTGATGTCGTAGTACTTGGCGCGGCGATTGTTGTCGGAGACGCCCCAGCGGGCCGCGATGGCCCCATCGAGCTCCAGGCGGTACAGGGCCGGGTAGAGCGAGCCCTCTTCGACTTTCAGTACTTCGTCCGACAGCAGGTGAATGGTCTGAGCGATAGCGTAGCCGTGAAGCGCGCCGCGCTGCAGCGAGTGCAGGATCAGAAGATCGAGCGTGCCCTGGAGAAGTGCGGGAGACTCGGATTTGCCCATGGCAGTTCCCTATGACGATCTAGGGCACCAGTATATGCGCCATTCCCATAGATCGTCAAGGGAAACGCACAGAAGTGCTAGGTGGGAAGTGCCAAGTGCTAAGTGGAGTGGGAAGGGAGCAGTGGCAAGTGTGCACCTCGAAATCAGGACCGCTTTGTTTTGAGTCGCGCCAGGAACTCGGTCGGCGTCTCGACACGCATGCCGTGGCGCAGCGCCGAGAGAAAGTGCCGGCGATTGTCGGTCACGACAACGGACGCGCCGACGGCACGCGCGATCTCCGCGATGTGCGCATCGTAGACACGACCGCCGGCGATGCCATCCCGCGCGGCCGCGCGCAGCGTCGGCAGGCGATCCACAGCCGGGAGGTCGTGGACGGTCATCCGTGCAAAGACTTCCTGCTCGAGGAGCGCAGCGGCGTCAGAGGGCTGGAGCCTGAACTCCGGCGGGAGGCGCGTCGCCACCGAGAAAAACTCAAGACAGCAGTGCCACGCCGTGGCCGCCGCCGGCACGCGTCCTTCGGCAACGGCGTGCATGAGGGACTGGGCCGGGGCGCTCTGCGGGCCGAAGTCGACCATCCCGGCGAGGAGCACGCTGGTGTCGAGAAAGACACTCACGGCCAGCGGTTCCGTTCCTCTTCGACGAGCGCGGCCACATCGATCGCCGGCCGGTCATCGATCGACACCGTGGGACGCGCCACCAGGCGCCGGCCAATCTTCACGAGTCTCGGGCCAGGCGCCACGCGCTGCAGTCGGATGCCCAGCTCGTCTTCCGAGACTTCGAGCTCCGAGCCGGCGTTCAGACCTGCGCGCTCGCGGATCGCGGCCGGAATGACCACCCGACCTGCCTTGTCAATGGTAGTGCGCATGGCATTATTCTACCATTTCCATTGGAGTCGGAGTCGTCGAGGGCGGATCCGAATCGGCGCCCCGGTGGCCGTCCGGGGCAGATCTGAATCAGTGCTCGTCCGTGTCGGTCCGGGGCAGATCTGAATCAGTGCTCGTCCGTGTCGGTCCGGGGCAGATCTGAATCAGTGCTCGTCCGTGTCGGTCCGGGGCAGATCTGAATCAGTGCTCGTCCGTGTCGGTCCGGGGCAGATCTGAATCAGTGCTCGTCCGTGTCGGTCCGGGGCAGATCTGAATCAGTGCTCGTCCGTGTCGGTCCGGGGCAGATCTGAATCAGTGCTCGTCCGTGTCGGTCCGGGGCAGATCTGAATCAGTGCTCGTCCGTGTCGGTCCGGGGCAGATCTGAATCAGTGCTCGTCCGTGTCGGTCCGGGGCAGATCTGAATCAGTGCTCGTCCGTGTCGGTCCGGGGCAGATCTGAATCAGTGCTCGTCCGTGTCGGTCCGGGGCAGATCTGAATCAGTGCTCGTTCGTGTCGGTCCGGGGCAGATCTGAATCAGTGCTCGTTCGTGTCGGTCCGGGGCAGATCTGAATCAGTGTTGGTCCGCGTCCGTCCGTGGCAGATCTGAGTCCGTGGCCATCCGTGGCCCGGCGCACGATCGCTCAGTACTTCACCACGAACACGAAGTCCACACCGGACTGCTCGATGACGCGGCCGGGAACGCGGTTGGTCTGGGCGCCCTCGACAACGCTCGTCTGGAGCCGGAGAAGCTCCGTGAGCTCGTAATCGAGGAGAAACTCCGTCACGTCCGCGGCCCCGAACTGCTGCCGCACCTTCGCGAAGACGCGCTCACCGATCTGATTGCCGATGGCGACGCTCGGACCGCCGCCCGCCTCGCCGCCCGCCGAGATCTCGAGGAGATCGACGTCGAGCACGCCCCGCAGCGCTTCGGCCAGCGGGGCCGCCACTAACCCACCGACCATGGTCGCGGCAGCCTGGCCGACGGCGCCCTTTTCTCCTTCGCCCAGCTCGTTCAACGGCCGATTGAAGACGATGAGCGAGAGTACGTCGGCCTCATCGAGTGGCGGGGCGCTCGAGATATCGAGCTCGGGGCGCTTGGCGGTGCCGTGCACGCGCACGCGCGCGTCGATGCCCGAGATCTCACGATGACCGGTGATATCGAGCGTCGGATCGGTCGGATCCGGTCCCTTGAAGCTCACGGTGCCGTCGCGCTGGAGGTCGAACCGACGGCCTTGAAATTCGTACATGCCGCGGATGGTGCGGATGGTGCCGACCACAACCGGACGCGCGCCTGGAGCCTTCGTCGCACGGATGTCGCCTCCGACGGTCAGATTCAGGTTGCCGACCGAAAAGCCACCTTCCGCCGCCTTCACGTCGTCGCCGCGGAGCACGAGGTTGTTCGGGACCCGGAGATGCGCATCGACGGTGACGGAATCGAAGAGCGATGGCGTTTCAGGAACGGCTGGCGTCGAAGCTGGCTCGACGGGCGCGGTCGCCGAGGCATCCCGACCCGCGGCCTTGGCCGGAAGGGGCGGGGACGGCTCCGGTCCAGGAACGATCGGACCTGTGGTCTGGTCGATCGGCACGGACTCTGTGGCGTAGGCGGTCGAGCCCATTTCCTCGAGCACGCGGTCGACCTCGATACGTCCGTCACGCACGCGCACGTCGCCTTGTACCTTCAGAGCGGCAAGCTCGCCAGCCATCTTCAGATCGACATCGAGCGACAACTTGCCGAATCGACTGTTCATCACTCTGAAATCCTGAGCGTCCACGTTTACGTTGACGCTACCGACGCGCCGTTCTGCCAGGCCCACGGTGCCGGTGGCGCTCAGCGGATGCCCATCGCCGTCGAGCACGCGAAGCGTATCAATCGACACCTGATCCTCGTGCAGCCGAAGGGCAGCCTCGAGGCCCTGGAGCCGCGTGTCGGTCCCGGTCAGGACAAACGCGCCGTTCTGTACCGTCAGAGCACCCGACAGGACCGGCGCGCCGATGGTCCCGGTGGCGCGCAGATCGGCTCGCGCGGTGCCGGTGGCCTGCTGCACTGCAGTCGTGAACATCTGAACCAGCCCAAGGTCGAGAGGACTGCTCGCCACGCGCACGTCGATCGGTGCGGCGTTGCGCGCTTGCTCGTCGCCGAGGATGCGCACGTTGGGTAGCGTCGCGTCGGCGGTGACCCACGCCGTCGGGCTCTGATCGAGTCGCAGCTCGACCTTTGCGCCGCGATCGTCATGGTGCAGGCGTCCCCCGAGGCGCTCGAACTTGAAATCGCGCGCCGCGCCGCCGGTGACGGACAGCTCGACATCGGCAACCGGATCCGCGATCGATCCGGCGACGCTTGCCTTCGCGTTGAGCTGCCCGCCGAGGCCGCGATCCCCCACGGTCAGGTCGTCGAGCTGGGCGAGGTCGGCGTTCTGAACCTCGATCGTTAATGCGGTGGACGACGGGGCGGACTCGCGTGTCGCGGACGACGCCTCGGCAGGTTTCGTCAGATCGCCCTTCAGATCACTGGTCAGATCGACGACCCCTGACGCGGTGATCTGCTGCGGTCCGTTGGCCAGGCGCAGGTCGCGCAGGGTCACGGCTTTCCCCGTGTAGACGATGCGGGCGGGTGCTCCATCAGGCGTCTGCCACGACATCTTCGGCGTGGCGAGCGCCAGCCGCTCGAGCTGCAGATCGACTGTGCCGGGCTCGTCGAGGCCGGCCACCCCGCGCGCTTCGAGCCTGCGATCGGCTTCGTTGACCTCGGTGCTGAACCGGAGCGCCTGATCGGCATAACGCACGTCGAGCGTCAGGTCGCGAATTTCCCGGCCGGCCGCTTTGACCAGCGTCGCTCTCGCGTTGACAGTGCCCTCTGCACGCCCGACGTCCAGCGACGGTATCGACACGTCGAACTCGGAGCGGGTGCTGAGCGCCTCGGCCGTAGTCCCGTATCGGGCGTTCGTCAATATCACAGTGCCTTTGGTCCGAAGCCGCTCACGGTTTCCCGTCACCGCACCGTCAACGACGGCAGCGCCAGCAACGTCGGCGACGCCCGCGAGTTTGCCGAGCGCCGTGAGATCGCCGGCCGTCGCCTTGTACGACAGGTTCGATTCGCCGGCGGCCCCGAGCGCCACACGGCCCGACGCCTGCACGCTCGTTGTCACCGTGTCGACGGAGAGTTGCCGTACGTCGAGCACGCCGCCGGCGAGGCTGGCGTCGACCTTCCCGCTCCGCACGTCCTGACCGCTGATTCGTGAGGGGTCGAGCGTCAGCGTCACCTCACCCGACGCCGTCTCGACCGTCGGCGCGTTCATCGACGGCAGCTTCACGCGCGCATCAACGGTCCCGGCGACAGATCCGGTGAGATCCGGCCGTGCCCCCGCGCGCCCTGGATCGAGCGACGCGAATCGGCCCGCGACTGTGGCGTCGAGTGCGCCACGCGCCACTCGAGCCGTGAAGCGCACATCTCTCGCCTGACCTACAGGAAACGCCGCAGTACCAATCGTAACGTCGGCCTTGGCCTCCAGCGTGTCGGCGGCGCGTCCGGACCCTTCAACGTCGAAGGCCGCATCGAGCTCACCGTCCAGCCGGTCGTCACGAAGCGCCGCAATCCCGAGCGCGGTTCCCAGCCGGCGCGGGTTCACGCGGGCCACGGCACCGGTCGCGGAGTACGCCAGATGGCGCCCGGCGATGTCGACGTGCGCGGTCGTGTCATTCTGGACGATGACACCTTCGATGGTGGATTGATCGAACGTCGCGTCGGCAGAGACGCGAGTGCCTTCGCCGCGGACCCGATACCGCGCATTGGCGTCCGTCGCGATGCGCGGCAGCCCTATGTCACGCGGCAGCCGCTCTGCCCTAAGGTGGTTCACGCGGCCGCTCACGTCGTACGCCATCGTCTGACGCCCGGAGATGGGCAGCATTACCGTGCCCTTGGCCGTCGCGGCGGCTCCATACGCGCGAGCGCGTCCGTCGATGTGTGCGCGATCGGCGTCGACCGTCGCTGTCGCGTCCAGGCGATCGACCGCGTAGCCACCCGCGACGGTGTTTTCGAGGCCAACCTGCGCCATGCCGCGGACGGTCTCGTCGTCATTCAGCCTGAGATCAAACGTCGTCTTGCCGTTGACGCGCGTGGACGGAAGGTTCGGCAGCACGCGTGAGGCGTCCAGGTTGGCGACCTGCAGTTGGCCGCGGATCGATCGGCCCGGCGCGAGAATGTCAGCGGTCACCCGACCGTCGATGGCGCCGGCCTCGGTGCGGGCGTGGAGATCAGTCTGCATCGCGCTGGCCGGCCCGGCGACTTTCAACTCGAAGGCTGGAGAAAGATTGATGCCTTCCAGCGCCGGCACGAATGGTTGGAGCTCGGGGAGCCGCAGCCGGGCGGACCGCATAGTCGCGTTGGCAACCGGCGTCCCCAGGTAGTTCCGGACCATGCCCTCCACTTCGAGTGAGCTCTCGGCCGTCTGTGCCGACACCCGCTCGAAGTGCAGGTCATCGCCACGCACGCTCACGGCTCCTGTAAGACTGTTCAGCGCGAGCGACGGCGACGCGCTTTGAAACGACAGGCGGCCAACCCGAAGGGTGAAATTGACTGGTTCGTAAGAAAACGATCCCTTGAAATCGATCCGGGCAATCCTGCGCGGCAGGCGCACAGCCTGACCGTCGGCGCCAGTCCGATCGTCGATCTCGATGACGCCGTCAGCGATACTGATGCTACTGATCTGAAGAGGCCGCGCAGGCCCTTCGCGATCGGCCTCGCTCGCCTGCTCCTTCACGAGGTGGGCCACGTTCCAGCCGTCTGCGTTTCGACGGAGCCGAACAATCGGCTGCACGAGCCGGATGTCGTCGATCACGATTCCATGAGCGATCAGGTCCAGAAGGCTGTAGTCGACATGAAGCCCTTCGGCGGCGATCAGCGTCTCGCCGTTCTGCACAACACGGATGTTCTGCAGCTGCACCCCTGTGAAGAGATTCCCGTCGAGTCTCGAAACAAGAAGCTGGCCGTTCAGATAGCGCTCCGCCTCGCGCGTGACATACCGCTGCAGCCAATCCTTGAACCATCGCGTTTGCGTGGCCGCAAGAGCAACGGTGAGGATGGCGAGCGATCCAAGCGCGACGAATGCCATGACCCGCAGGAAGCGCCGAAATCGATTCACGTCACTCTCCGACTGTCAACGACTGGTGGACGCGGCCTTTAGGCCCGCGTGCGCCGCCAGGCGCGGGGCTGACCGCCTCCGCCAAGGCTACGGCGAGTCCGCCGGAGCGTTACGCATAGGCGGAAGCCCCGCCCCCACATGAAGCGGCGCGACACTACGACGGAACTGCAGCACACTCATCATCAGAATGCCTGGCCGATGCTGATGTGGACACGCCAATGACGCGTCTCGGGATCGCCCTTGACGACAAGACCGTCGATGGGCGTCAGCTGATAACCGAAATCGACGCGCACCGGGCCGACAGGCGTCTGATACCGAAGACCGGGACCGGCATCCGCGCGCAGTCCCTCACCCGTGACATTCCACGCCGAACGGCCTACGCCGCCGGCATCGACGAAGACGACAGCGCTCAGCTTCCCACCAAGACGCACCCGCACTTCTGACGAGGCTTCGAGAACCGAAAGGCCACCGACGGGCAGGCCGCTTTCGGTGAGCGGCGCCACTTCGTAACGGCCCCAGCCGCGCAGGCTCGTGGATCCGCCGAGAAAATACCGCTTGAAGTAGGGCACGACCTCGTTACTCGTCGCCGAGGGGTCGTTCTGCTCCGGCGCGTCGATCGAGCCGTATCGCAGCCGGTTCGCGAGCACGATGCGGCGGCCGAGCCGCAGATAGTGGCGGCCCTCAGCCACGAGCTCCGTGTAGGTGAAGTCCCCGGGAATGATTCGGCCGGCCTGCTCCACGGCGATCGACAAGGACACACCCCGCTGCGCGTCGAGCCGGCCGGGCGTGCTGTCGTAATCGGCCTGCAGCCGCAGCGCGCGCAGGGTGCCCTTGGCTGCGCCCGTTTCAGGATCGAGACCCAGCGCGATGAGATCATCTCGAAACTCAGGATCCGCGAGGGCATCGTCGGAGACGCGATAGTCGGTGTATTCGTTGATGTAGCTCAGACCCAACGACAGCTTCGACCCGCGCTGCCGCCCGAACCCGCGATCGTCGCGCTGCCACGCCACGGTTGCACGGCCGCCGTACGTCTTCTGTCGATAGACCGGCTCGTTCTGATCCCAGGCCTGGCCCTGCATGGCGAACGACAGGTGACGGGTGAAGAAATAGGGCTCCTTGAACTCCAGGCGCACGCCGCGGTCGATTGACGACCACTTCGTCTCGACACCCGCCGTGCGGGCGCCACCGAAGAAATTGACGTGCGTCCACCCCGCCCGGACGCGCGCTTTCTCTTCAGAACCGTACCCGGCCGCCGCAGTGAACTGTCGATGCTTGCCTTCGGTCAGCGTCACGCGCATGGGCACACGCTCGGCTTTCGTCTCCTGTCCGCGCGGCTCGACGTAGGCGAACTCGAACAGCTCCAGCGACGACAGCCGTCGCTGCGTCGCCTGCACGCGACTCTGGCGGTACGGCTCGCCCTCCTTGAACGTGATCTGCCGCCGAACCACCGCCTCGCTCACCGACTGGTTCCCACGGATCTCGACGGGACCGAAGATCGCCTTCGGCCCGGTTTCGGCGGCAAACACAATCGAGACACCGCCCTGTGCCTCGCCCACTTCCTCTCGTACGGAAACCTCGGCATATGGATAGCCGAATTCGTGCAGCTCGCTGATCGCCGCCTCGCGCCCGGAACGCACTGTGCCTCGATTGCGCGGAGCACCCGATTCAACTTGAACGATCCTCGGCAGGGCGCGCTGACGACGCGGGGGCAACACGTCGAAGCCTTCGAAGCGGACGGCACTAACAAGGACCGGTTGTCCTTCCTGGATGGTGACGTCGAGGGCGACGGACTTCTTGTCGGTATCGAAGTCGGCGTTCACGGCGGTGACCTTTGCGTCGGGATAGCCACGATCCGAATAGAACGCCTTGATCCGCTGCAGGTCGCGTGTGAACTCCGACCGATTGAAGCCCGGCTTGCGCGTGAATGGGATCCGGCTCCCCTGCTTGGTCGCGAGGACGGCCCGCAACTCCGACTCAGCAATATTCGACACGCCGTGGAACCGTAGCGCGCGGACCTTGATGGCGTCGCCGTCTTTGCAGGCCGACACGACGATGACGAGCATGGCCATGATGACGAGCGTCGCCGCGCGCGAGGCCGAGCCAGTCATGCCGCTCGGTCGACACAAGCTTCGTGCCACCGATCCAATGGCAGAAGAGTCGCCTGACAGGCGGCCGTGAACAGGATTAGTACGATCCGTAGCGAACGGTGCGTTCCCGCTGCACCCGTTCCGACACGGATCGGGGCGCCAGCCCTTCCCCACCCGGCCCTTCCGGTGGAGCTTCCCTTGCACGCACCACGGCATGAGCCGACTGCTCCGAGCCCCCCTCCCCTGGTCGACGATTCTCAAGCGCACGTTCAAGGCCACATACGACGACAACTGTCTCGGGCTGGCGGCTCAGCTCGCGTACTACTTCTTCCTGGCGCTCTTTCCAGCACTGCTGTTTCTGTTAGCGCTGGCGAGTCTCTTTCCGTTTCAATTGATTCAAGACCTCATGAGCTCGCTGGCCCTCGTCGCGCCTCCAGAGGTGCTGGCAATCATTCGCGATCAGCTCAGCAAGATTGCGGTCGGTGACGATCAGGGCATTCTGACGATCGGCATCGTGGGCGCCGTGTGGAGCAGCTCGGCCGCGCTCGGCGCGATGATCGACGCCATGAACCGTGCGTATGACGTGACAGAATCACGGCCGTGGTGGAAGATCCGGCTGATCGCCATCGGCCTGACCGTGGCGCTCGCCATGTTCATTCTGGTGTCGTCCGCGCTGGTCCTCGTCGGCCCAATGGCTGCCGAGTGGCTGGGCAGCCACGCGGGATACGGGCCGGCGTTCGAGTGGACGTGGAAGATCCTTCAATGGCCGATCGCAATCCTGCTGACGACGGTGGGTATCGCGATTGTGCTTTACGTGGCGCCGGACGTACGGCAGGAATGGCGGTGGACGGTGCCTGGCGCTCTGTTCGGAACCATTCTGTGGCTGGTCACATCGCTTGCTTTCAAGGTTTACGTGGCCAGGTTCGCCAACTACAACGAGACCTACGGGGCGATCGGCGGCGTGATGGTCCTGATGTTGTGGTTCTATCTCTCTGGCCTCGCCATTTTGATCGGCGCCGAGATGAACGCCGAAATCGAGCACGCCTCCCCCGAGGGCAAAGATCCGGGAGAGCGGGTCAAAGGCGAGCACCGCTGGCGCCGATGGCTGTCACGGAGCCGCCGCGCCACAAGCCATCCCGACAGGGCGCTGCTTTGAGACGAGTGACATAATCGCAGTTCATGCCCGACAAGCACGGCACCCGGCCGCCGGCATCTCTCTATTTCACCGCGACCGTCTGCCTGCTCGCCAGTCTGGTCGGTCTTCTCAGCGCCGCAGGGCGTCCGGCCTCGCCGCAATCGCCGTCGGGCGTGACGATCTTTGCCGCCGCCAGCCTCAAGAACGTGCTCGACGAAATCGCCCGCGCCGGAGAAGCGGCGACCGGCACCCCGATACGCGTGTCTTATGCCGCGAGCTCGGCCCTTGCACGGCAGATCGAGGCCGGGGCGCCCGCACACCTCTTTATCTCGGCCGACATCGAGTGGATGGACTACCTGGCCGCGAAAGACCTCGTGCGCCGCGACTCGCTCGTCGATCTGGTCGGCAATCGTCTGGTGCTGGTCGCGCCTGAGGCCGAGCCCGTAAAGCTGCGAATCGCACGCGGGTTCCCAATTGCCAGGGCGCTGGGCGACGGCCGCCTCGCGGTCGCCGATCCCACCTCGGTTCCAGCCGGCAAATACGCACGCGCGGCACTCACGGCCCTTGGTGTCTGGGATTCGATCTCGTCGCGTCTCGCTCCTGCCGACAACGTTCGCGCCGCGCTGGCACTCGTCGCCCGGGGCGAGGCGCCGCTCGGCATTGTCTATCGCACCGACGCGCTGGTCGAACCCAACGTGCGCATCGTCGATACCTTTCCCGCGAGCACGCATCCGCCGATCGTGTATCCGGCGGCGCTGACGAAACTGCCATCGGAGGATGGCGCTCGCGTCCTCGCGTTCCTGCGATCGTCAAAAGCGCGCGAGATCTTCGAGCGCAACGGCTTCATCATTCTGGCGTCGTAACGCATGTTCGACTGGACCGCCGACGACCTGCAGATCCTCGGCCTCAGTCTGAGGGTGGCCCTGGTCGCGACATGCGCCAGCGTGCCGCTCGCGGCCGGCGTCGCGCTCCTGCTCGCCAGGGGGCGGTTCGTCGGTCGAGGCCTGCTCAACGCCGTCATTCACCTGCCGCTCGTGCTGCCGCCGGTCGTCACCGGCTATGTGCTGCTGCGGTTGCTGGGACGACGGGGGCCCATCGGCGCGTGGCTGGACGATACGTTCGGCCTCGTGTTCGCGTTCCGCTGGACCGGCGCCGCGGTAGCCGCGGCCGTGATGGGATTTCCCCTGATGGTGCGGGCCATCCGGCTGTCGATCGAAAGCGTGGACGCGCGACTCGAGGAAGCGGCATCCACGCTGGGGGCCGCGCCTGGCTGGACGTTGTTGACGGTAACGCTGCCGCTCGCGCTTCCCGGCATTCTCTCTGGCATGGTCCTGGGATTCGCGAAGGCGCTCGGCGAGTTCGGCGCGACGATCACGTTCGTGTCGAACATCCCCGGCGAGACGCAGACGCTGGCGCTGGCGATCTACACGCTCACCCAGTCGCCGGGCGGCGACGTGCGAGTCGTCCGGCTCGCCGCGCTCTCGATCGTGGTCTCGCTGGTCGCGCTGCTCATTGCGGAGACGTTATCGCGCCGGGCGGCGGCACGCCGTTCATGAGCCTCACCGTCGACGTGACGCACGCCGTCGGACGGATCGTCCTCGAGGTGGCATTCGAGAGCGGCGCGGGATTGACCGCGGTCGTCGGGCGCTCGGGCGCCGGAAAGACAACCCTTCTTCACATCATCGCTGGCTTGCTGCGTCCCGATCGCGGCGTGGTGCGGCTCGAGGGCGAACCGCTTGTCGAGACCGCAGCAGGAATCTGGTCGCCGCCCTATCGCCGCCGGATCGGCTATGTCACACAGGAGCCGAGGCTCTTCCCGCACATGACCGTGCGTCAGAACATCCGCTACGGGTATTGGTTCGTGCAGCCCGCCGAGCGGCGGCTCGCCTTCGAGTCGGTCGTGAAGTTGCTGGACCTCGCCCAGCTGTTGGGGCGGCGACCGTCACGGCTCTCCGGAGGCGAGCAGCAGCGCGTCGCACTGGCCCGCGCGCTCGTCACCAGCCCACGCCTGCTGCTCCTCGACGAGCCGCTGTCGGCGGTCGATGTGGGCCGGCGGCAGGAGATTCTCCCGTATCTCGATCGTGTGCGCACGGAGCTCACGATTCCGATGTTATATGTGACACACGCCTTTGCCGAGGTGGCCGACCGGGCGGAGCGAATCCTGAGGCTGGATGAAGGCCGCCTCGTTGATCCTTAGCGCCGTCGCGCGACCTCGCCACGGATGCGCCACGGACCACTCGGCCACGGACGGACACGGATCAAGCTTGCCACGGATGAACATCTATGAAAGGGCCGTCGTTGTCTAGGCACACGTCGAGTGAGCGCGCGGGGACGGCCTACTGGCCATCCGTCCGCGCGCGCTCACTCGAGGTGTGCCGGGTCGTACGTTCCACCGTCGCATGCCCGGGACACTGATGTCTCATTCAGCCATCTATTCGAGCTCACCCGTGAGCTCAGCATCAGTTTGGACCAGGACGGGCGTCATTCACGGAACGACCACGTGGGGTCATGTTCATCCTCGACAGTCCCGTCCTGGAGAGGCATCACGCGATCCCGGTCCACAACCGATGGATCTCTTCCGCCAGGACCCGCGCGAGCGCCACACGCGCTTTGAGCGCCCCTTTGCGGACGGCCAAGCCGCGTCCCCATCGGCCGACGCGATCCGTCCGCCGGGTCCCATGCACGGCGGCTTCCACGAGCGCCCAGCGGAGCCACGGCGAGCCGCGCCGCGTGATGCGGCCATAGCGGATGCGCCCGGCACTGGCGTCGACGCGCGGGACGAGTCCGGCATAGCTGGCCAGGTGCCCCGGCGTCGGGAACCGGCCGATGTCGCCCACTTCGGCGCGGATCGCCAACGCCAGGACCGGGCCGATGCCGCGCAGTTGCTGCAACGCGGTCGCAATGGGATCGCGGGCCGCGGCGTCCTGCACTTCGGCGTCGAGCTGCTGCGTCTGCGTGCGGACGACCGCGAGCACCTGGCGCAACCCGGTCACACTCGCCGCGGCGCGCGGCGGCAAGGCGAGGGTCTCGAGCCACCGGTCGTCGGTCGTCCTCGCGAGCCGTCGCGCGTCACTCAGGCCCTGCCGCAGCAGCACCGCCCGCACGCGATTGATCACCGCCGTGCGGACCTGCACGAGTGCGAGCCGTTGGCGACACAGCTCGCGGAGCTCCCGCATCGCCAGCGGCGGGTAGTAAATGCCGACGACACTGTCCCGGCGCAAGGCGTCGGCGAGCCGCCGAGCATCGAGTCGGTCCGTCTTCGCCGCATACCCGGCTTTCAGCTTCGTCTTCAGCGGGTCGACGATCCGCAGGTCGCCGACCGCTGGCGCGACGCCGTCGGCAAAGTGCCAGGTGGGCGGTACTCGCCTCGACCGCCAACGCGCTGCGTGGCGTACAGCGAGCCGTGAGCGCCGCCACGCCCGCGGCGGTGCGCGGGAAGCGGCCTTCCCACAGTCGCTCGCCTGTCGCCGTCACTGCACACGCCTGGAAAAACGCCTTGTGCAAATCGATTCCGATGTATTGATCACGCATGGGCCGTCCTCCTCTCAGCCCGGGCATGCGATGGTGGAACTCACATGCTACCGGGACTGGCCGAGAGACGGCCCTTTCATCTGATCACGGACCGACACGGATCAGACTCGCGACGGAGGACACGGATATTCACGGGTCAGACTTGCCACGGAGGGACACGGACGGACACGGATTTCCAGCTGGAGCGCCAGCGACAACTTTTCACTTGTCATTTGCCACTCCACTTGGCACTTTGCACTGTTACCTTTGCACTTCTTCCCGTGCTACGCTCGGGCTTCAGGCTTTCGGCCTGGCTGGCCGCGCCGTGCGGCCGGCGACAACGTACACATCAGCGAGGGACGGTCACGTGATAGCGCTCATTGTCGTGCTCCTGTTCATGGCGGCGCCTGTGCAGGAACCCGAGGCGAAGAAAGTTCCGAAGGACTCCGTTGAAATCGCGACGCGAGGCTGCCTGAAGGGCCGCGTGTTCACGGCCACGCCGCCGCCTGAAGGCGAGGGCGTGAGACGCGGGCCCGACGTGACGGGCCGCCATTTCCGTATCGCCGGGTCGAAAGACGTCATGAAGCTCGTGAAGCAGCACAACGGGGATCTGGTCGAGGTCGTCGGGCTCGTCCGGAAAAACGCTCTCTCGGACGATGGCATCGGCATGCGGGTCGGCGGCACGCGCGTCGTCATCGGCGCGCCGGGTGCTGACCCGGACCGGATGTACGCGCAACCGGTCGCCAATGTCGCGGTCATGGACGTCAGCTCGATCGGGTTCCTGTCGGAGAGTTGCCCGATACGATAAGTGGTGTTTGGTGCTTGGCACAAAACACATAGCACCGTCTAAAATCACGTGATGTCCCGCCGTCTCGAACGCATCGTCGATCTGCTCGATCCCGGGCTGAACCGGCTTCACAACATGGACGTCGAGGAGGCGCGCCGCCGCGTGCTGAGCGGCGATCCGTCTGCCATCCGCGCGATCGATGGCTCGTTCGCGCTCGTCGCCGTCGACGGCATCACCGTCCGGCTCGCGCGATCGATGGATCGGCCGATGCGCTACTTCCTGGCAAAGCGGCAGGAGGGCCCAGCGCTTCTCGTCGCCGATCGGATCGATACGCTGCACGGCGCGCTGGACGAGGCGGGCCTTTCCGGGCAGTTTCATCCGAGCTACACGCGCATGGTGCCCGCGCACTACGTGGTCGATCTGACGCTTGTCGGCTGTCCCGACCCGGATCCCACGTACACGAGGTTCTTCACGCCGTCGCGCGGCGCCCTGCCGCCCGATCTCGATGAAATCGGCGGCCGCTACATTGGTGCCTTGGCGAACGAAGTCGCGAAATGGCTCCGTGGCATCGAATCGGGCACACGAGGTCCCCAGCCCATTGGAGTCAGCTTTTCCGGCGGAATCGACAGCGGATCCGTCTTTCTCGTCGTCTACCACATGATGATGCGCATGGGACTCTCGCCTTCGAGATTGAAGGCTTTCGTCCTTGATCTGGGCGACGGACCAGACGTCGAGCAGGCGCGCACCTTTCTGAGCGAGGTTGGGCTTTCGCTGTTCCTCGAAGAGATCGCTGCTCGACCGGACGAGCTCGACATCGAAGACACACTGCGCGTGCTGGAAGACTACAAGGAGCTGGACGTGCAGTGCGCGGCCATGGGCTTGCGCCTCTGTGAAGGCATCCGGGCGCGGTACCCGGATTGGCGGCAACTGGCCGACGGCGATGGCGGTGACGAGAACCTCAAAGACTACCCGATCGAAGAGAACCCCGAGCTGACGATACGCAGCGTCGTCGACAACATGATGCTCTACCAGGAAGGGTGGGGCGTCGGACGCATCAAGCACTCGCTCACCTACACAGGCGGGTTGAGCCGGAGTTATGTGCGGACGTACGCGCCGGCGGCTCGCCACGGGTTTGCGGGGTTCAGCCCGTACACGCGCCCCGACGTCATCGAGGTTGCCGAGGGGATTCCCTTCGCGGCGCTGACCGGGTACGACGTCCCCACCCTCTACGCCTTGAAAGGCGAGATCGTCCGCAGAGGCGTGAAAGAAGTCACCGGCTTCGATATGCCGGTCTTTCCGAAGCGACGGTTCCAACACGGCGCCATGCCTGTGGACGCGCTGAGGAATCATCTCGGCGACACTGAACGGACATATCGCCAGGCGTTCGAGCGCCTGTATGTGTGAACCTCGACTTTCCTTCGAGCGCGTCCAGGCGCGATCGCTTCGTCCTCGAGCGGCGCGCTGAGCGCGCACGCCTCGACCCCTGGCGTCATCAGGGGCTCATCGTCGAAGACGAGCGGACGGCCGATGGAGGTCATGCGCGAGTTGCGACGCTGTTCCTCACGGGACGTGAGTGCCCGTGGCGCTGCACGATGTGCGACCTGTGGAAGCACACGATCGACGCGGACACGCCGCCGGGGGCGATTCCCGCGCAGATAGGGGCGGCCAGGCAGGAACTGCGGAGCGAGCCGCGCCCAATTGCGGGGATGAAGCTGTACAACGCGGGCAGCTTCTTCGACCCGCGTGCCGTGCCCGTCGACGACTACGATGGCATCGCCGCGCACCTTTCCGGCCTGGCCCGCGTGATCGTCGAATCGCATCCGGCCCTCGTCGGCTCCCGCGTCGAGCTGTTTCGCGAAGCATTGGATCGGCATCGATCCACTGACGGAACGATTGACCTGGAGGTCGCGATGGGCCTCGAGACCGTCCATCCGCTTGCGCTCGACTGCCTGAACAAACGTTTCACGATCGACGATTTCAGGGCGGCCGCTCACGCACTGCTGCGACGGAGCGCGACGCTGCGGGTCTTCCTGCTCATCTCCCCTCCGTTCGTCCAGGCGGGCGAGCAGGACGATTGGCTCATTCGATCGATCGAGACGGCGTTCTCGTGCGGCGCCTCGGTCGTGTCGCTCATCCCCTCGCGCGCGGGGAATGGCGCCATGGAGTCGCTGGCGGCGGCCGGCGAATTCCGGGAACCGAGCCTCGACGACATCGAGCGCAGCATCGCAATCGGCGTCACCGCCGGACAGAGCCGCGGACGCGTGTTCGCCGATCTGTGGGATTTGAAGCGATTCGCCACGTGTTCCGCGTGCTTCGAGGCTCGACGCGCGCGGCTCGATGCCATGAACCTCGAACAGGTCGTCTCCGCAGCCGTATCCGCCTGCGCAGCCTGCGGCCACGCCGGCTGATGGCGCTTGCTCCCGTAGCCCGGAGCCCGAAGCCTGGAGCCCGGGTTCTTACAGTCAACGCCGACGTCGCTGTCGTTGGATCCGGCTTCGCGGGATCGCTCACGGCGCTCGCCCTGCTGAAGCGCGGGCATCGTGTGGTCCTCGTCGAGCGGGGGCGCCATCCTCGCTTCGTCATCGGCGAATCATCGACGCCGCTCGCGAATCTCCTGATCGAGGAGCTCTCGGATCGATACGACCTGCCGCGAATCCGCGCGTTCTCGAAGTGGGGCACGTGGCAGCGCTCACGCCCGGATGTCGCGTGCGGCCTGAAGCGCGGGTTCACGTTCTACTTCCACCGATCAGGCGAACCGTTTGCAGACGACGATGATCATGGGCGGCAGCTCCTGGTTGCGGCGAGTCCCCACGACGACATTGCGGATACTCATTGGTACCGTCCGGACTTCGATCACGCGCTCGTCCGCGAGGCCGAGGCCGAAGGGGCGGTGTATCTCGACCGGACACGCCTCGAGCGTGTTCGCCAGGAAGGCGATCGCACGACACTCGAAGGAGATTGCGAGGGCCGAACGGTCCGCATCACCGCGGGGTTCGTGGTGGATGCGACCGGCCCGCGCGGCTTCCTGCACCACGCCCTCCGTCTAGACGAAGCACCGCTCCGATGGCTGCCCCCGACCGAGGGGCTCTACTCGCACTTCGTTGGCGTCGAGCGCTGGGACCACTTGATGCCGACATCGGAAGCGCCGCCGTATCCGGTGGATGCCGCGGCGCTCCATCACGTCTTTCCAGGCGGCTGGATCTGGATGCTTCGCTTCAACAACGGCGTCACGAGCGCGGGCGCGGCGTTGACCGAACCTCTGGCCGCGTCCCTGAACGCGGCCGATGGCGCCGCGGCCTGGGATCGGCTCCTGGCGCGCCTGCCCTCGGTCGGCGCCCAGTTTCGCGCGGCCCGGCCCCTGCTGCCCTTCGTGCACGCGCCACGGCTGGCGTTTCGCAGCCGTCAGGTGGCCGGCCCGTTCTGGGCGCTCCTGCCATCGGCGGCCGGCGTCATCGATCCGCTGCTCTCGACCGGCTTCCCGCTGACGCTCCTCGGCATCGCGCGGCTCGTGGAGATCCTCGAGCGGACGCCCGCTGGCACTGCACGTGAGGCCGCGCTTCATGCGTACGAGCTCACCACGCTGGCCGAACTCGACGCCACCGAACGGCTCGTTGGCGCGCTGTATGCCACGATGACCGATCCGCCTCTGTTCAAGCGGCTGAGCCTTCTCTATTTCGCGGCGGCAAGCTTCAGTGAAGCCGCGCGTCGGCTCGGAAAGCCGGAGCTGGCGCCCGGATTCCTGCTGTCGGCGCACTCTTCATTCGGCCCGGCGCTGGCGGCATGCGCGTTGTCGGCAGCCGAGAGGCCGGAAGGCTCGGCGCGTGCCGAGCTGCTGGCGCGTATCGACCGATCGATCGCGCCATTCGACATCGCTGGGCTCCTCGATCGCACTCGCCAGAACTGGTATCCCGTCCATGCATCGGATCTCATCGCTTCGGCCGTGAAGCTTCGGGCGAGCGAAGACGAAATCCACGGTCTCCTCGAGCGCTGCGGATTCTCGGCGCTCCCGCGCCCGTCGGGACCCAAACCTGTGGAGGCGGGACTTTAGCGCTGTTGCAGAATCCGTTGTTGGTGAGCCCTTCGACGCCGTTCGTCCGAGCCTGTCGAAAGGTACGAACGGCGCACTATCCGTTTGCGTG
>CAWHTD010000023.1:0-21969 GCA_963832135.1 Vicinamibacteria bacterium
ATCGAGAGTCCGCTTGCATATCTCCTCACGCCCGTCGGACTCGCGCTCGCCGGCGTCGGGCTGTTGCGGTGGTCCCGCCGAGACGATGCGGCGGCGTGGGTCGTCGTTCTACTAGCCGCGGCAAGCGCCCTGGCGTATCTCGACAGGGCGCGGGATCTACCTGAGATGCCCGGCGTCTTTCGCCGGACGCTGCCGGTGTTGCTGCCCCTCGCCGGCCTGCTCCTCGCAGACACGCTGGCACCTCGCCGGGCCCGACGTCTGTGGACGATTGCCGGCGCAATCGTGCTGGCGGGCCTCATCGCTTCTGGCGCACGACACGTTGGACCCATCCTCGGGCAGCGAATCGCGTCTGGAGGCCGCGACGCCATCCACGCCATCGCACGAAACGTCCCGGCCTCTGCCGTCTTGATCGTCGATCGGTCGCTGCCCAGTCACCTGGCGCTCGCCGTCGACTTCATCTTTTCTCGATCGGCGGTGGCGGCCGACTTCGCGCTCGCGCGTAGCCCTGAACGAGGACCGGCTGCGCTCACGCGGTTGATGACGCGCGCCGCACGCGGGGCACACGAAGTGCTGCTCCTGACGGCCGCCGAGGATCCCCGCGCGCCGTGGCTGCCTGGCGTGCTCCCTGCTGGCTGGACCCCGTACGCTCTACGGGATGTTGTCCTCGCTTATGACACGCTCGAACGGCGGCGCGGGGGATGGCCATCACGAATCGAGCGAGTTCGACAACCGTTGTCTCTCTATCGGCTGCTGCCGCCGCAAGAAGGCGAGCCCCTCCCACTACGCGTCGAGGTCGGTGGGACCGATCTGGCCCTGTCGCCCACGGGGTGGCTTCCGCCGGAGGTGATGCTCTCGGCGCGCGGCCGCTGGACTCAGGCTTCGGCCAACGCACGGCTGCCTGCGGCCATCTGTGGCACCGCCGCCCGGCTGTTCCTGACCGTCCGCGCAGCCAGCCTGCGTCCCCCGACAGTGCCGCAGCCGCGAGTGGCATTCTGGATTGATCAGCTGCTGGTGGGAGAAGTCGCCCCGACGAATTCTGCCTTTCACGTGTATGCTCTTGAGCTGCCGCCCCCGGCCGTGTCGCGCGTCTGCTCGGCATCAACCACGCTCAGCATTCTGGCTGGGACGTTCGTGCCCGCGAGGGACGCGGGCGGCCCCGACAGCCGGGAGCTGGGACTGGCGGTCGATTGGCTCGAGATAACGTCTGACGCCGTGCACGCCAAACGTGAGTGAACCAACCCTCTCGGTGATCGTCCCCGTCTACCGTGGGGGCGAGCCGTTCGATCTCTGCCTGTCGAGCCTGCAACAGCTGGCGCCCGCTCCACTTGAAATACTGGTGGTCGTCGATGGCGGCTGCAGCGATTCCGCGGCCCGTGCGGTGCGCGCGGGCTGTCGCGTGATTGCGCTCGACGAGCGCTCTGGCCCGGCCGCCGCACGGAACCGAGGCGCGGCCGAGACAGCGGGCGACATCCTTTTCTTCCTCGATGCCGACGTCACGGTGCCGTCCGATGCGTGTGCACATGTCGCTCGCGCGTTCGCACGAGGCGATCAGGCCGCGCTCATCGGATCGGTACGACAGCCGTCCGGCCGCGACGAACTTCCTGTCGCAGTACAAAAATCTCGTCCACCGATTTACGCATCAGCACGGCGACCCGGACGCTTTCACGTTCTGGGGCGCGTGCGGGGCGATACGGCGCGATGTCTTCCTCGCCCTCGACGGCTTCGATGAACGGTATCGCGATGCGAGCATCGAGGACATCGAGCTTGGCTATCGTCTGCGGCGGAAGGGCTATCGCATCAGCCTGGATCGCACGCTCGAAGTCACGCACCTGAAGCGCTGGACGGCGGGCTCGCTGCTTCTTTCGGATATCGGCCGGCGCGCGGTGCCGTGGAGCGAGCTGATTCTCCGCGAGCGACGAATCGAGAACGACCTGAACCTGCGCGTGGGTCAGCGCGTGATGATCGCGCTCACCTGGCTCGTGCTAGGCCTTCTCGCGCTTGCTCCGTGGTTCGCGTCCTCTCTCCCGGTGGCGGCTGGCATCGCCTTCGTGCTCGTCGTGCTCGATCTGCCGCTCTGGCGGTATCTGTGGCGCGAGCGTGGCCCGTGGTTCGCCGCGCGCTCAGTGCCGTGGCGCTGGCTGTCGCATGCCTACAGCGGCGCGGCGTTCGCGTGGGTCTGCGCGCGTCACGTCTGGTCGTGGACGCGCGAGCGGCGCGCGATGGAGCCCGCCTGATGATTCCTGTCGCCATCATCGGTGCAGGACCGGCAGGGCTGGCGGCGGCGTTGGCGCTGGCACGCGCCGGCATCCGCGTCGAGGTGTTCGAGGCGGGCCCGCGCGTGGGCGGCATCGCGCGTACGGAAGTCTATCGCGGCTATCGCTTCGATCTCGGCGGCCACCGCTTCTTCACCCAGGTCCCCGAGGTGCAGAAACTGTGGGAAGACGTGTTGGGCGACGAGTTCCTGCGCGTGCGGCGCCTGTCGCGAATCTACTATGGCGGCCGGTTTTTCGATTACCCACTCAGCCTCCCCAACGTGCTCGGCAATCTCGGCATCGTCGAGAGCGCCCGCATCGCCCTCAGCTATGTGCGAGCGCGCATCGCGCCCATGACGCCTGAAGAAAGCTTCGAAGCGTGGGTGACGAACCGCTTCGGCGATCGGCTCTATCGCACGTTCTTCAAGAGCTACACGGAGAAAGTCTGGGGCTTGCCCTGCCACGTGATCCGTGCCGACTGGGCGGCGCAGCGGATTCGCGGGCTGTCGCTCGCGCGGGCCGTGTCGCACGCCATTCTTCGTCGCGGCGACACTCGCTCGCTCATCGGTGAGTTCCAGTACCCGCGTCTGGGCCCTGGGCAGATGTGGGAAGCCGTCGCAGCACGCGTCGAGGCTTCGGGAGGCCGTGTCCACCTGTCGGCGCCACTCGAGCGGATGGATCACGACGGCGGCGCCGCGCGCACCATCTCCGTGCGCCGCAATGGGCGCATCGAAACCCACGCCGTGGGCGCGGTGATCAGCACGATGGCGCTCCCGGATCTCCTGCACGCGCTGTCTCCCGCTCCGCCAGCTGCGGTGCTCTCGGCGGTCTCACGTCTCAGGTTTCGCGACTTTCTCATCGTGGCGCTCATTCTGGGGCGCAAGCACGTGTTTCCAGACAACTGGATCTACGTACACACGCCAGCCGTGCAGGTCGGCCGCATCCAGAACTTCAAGAACTGGAGCCCGGCGATGGTCCCGGACCAATCACGCACTAGCCTTGGATTCGAGTACCTTCTGCAGTGCCGACGACGATCTCTGGCGGGAGGATGACGCCGCGCTCGTGCGGCGGGCAGCGCGCGAACTCGAGGTACTCGGCCTTGCGCCGGCCGCCTCGGTGGAAGACGGGTGCGTGTTTCGGCAGCGCCGCGCGTACCCGGTCTATGACGAAGGCTACAGTGAGCACCTCCTGACGGCGAGGAAGTATCTTGCGCTGATGCGAAACCTTCAGACGGCGGGTCGCAACGGTATGCACCGGTACAACAACCAGGATCACTCGATGCTGACGGGGCTCCTCGCCGCGCGCAACGTGCTCGGCGAGGATCACGACCTGTGGGAAGTCAACATCGAACGCTCGTATCACGAAGAGCAGCAACTGCCTCGCCAGCAGGCGGTGTGATACCCGCCGGCTCACGGCCGAGACTCGCCCTTCTTGGCTGCGGCCGGATCGGTCAAGAGGTCTACTTGCCGCTCCTCGGGCGACGGCAGGACGTCCAGCTCACCGTAGTCGCCGACGAGGCCTCCGATGCGCGTGCACGAGCGGCCCGTGCGGCGCCGAAAGGAGCCGCCACGGTCTCCGACTGGCGCGATGCCCTCATTCGCGACGATGTGGATGCCGCTATCATCGCCCTTCCCCCGGCACTGCACGGCGAAGCCGCGTGTGCGGCGCTCACGCGCGGGCTTCACGTCTACGTCGAGAAGCCGCTCGCCACGTCCGACGCAGACGCCCGGGCCATCCTCGGCGCCCAGAGTGGTACGACCTCGTTTGCGATGGTCGGCTTCAACTACCGGTTCAACCCGCTCTACAGGGAGCTGCGGGCCCGCATCCACAACGGCGAGGTTGGCCGCGTGCGCATCGTCCGGACCATCTTCTCCGCGCCTGCGGGTCAGACGACCGGTTGGCGCGGATCGCGCCAGGCCGGCGGCAGCGTCCTGCTGGAGCTGGGATCGCATCATGTCGATCTGGTGCGCTGGCTGACACGGGTCGAGGTTCGCGAGGTGCAATGCCACGTAGCCGGATCCCAGAGCAAAAGTGAATGCGCCACGCTGCAGCTCACGCTCGAAGACGACATTGCCGTCCAGATCGTGGTGGCCATGGGTACAGTCGTCGAAGACCGCGTGGAAGTGTTCGGCGAGAGAGGGGCCATCAGCGTGGACCGCTATCGATCGGTGGCGCCGATTGCCCGCGGCCCGGCCGTGCCTGGGCGCCTCGAGTCGCTCGGTCATTCTGTCCGCGCCGTCGGCCGTCTTCCCTACCTCTTGTCGAAACGCGCGTCGCCGTGGCACGAACCGTCACACGAGGCGGCACTCGATCGGTTCGTCGACGGCATCAACGGCCGGCCAGGCGATGCCCCGACGCTGGCCGACGGCTGGACCAGCCTGAGAGTTATTCTGGCTGCGGAGGCGTCTGCCGCTACTGGACGTGCCGTTGCGATGGACGACCAGGCTCAGGCGGCCGACCCGTCGTGAGGTCTCACGCCCGATGACACGCAGCCGCCCAAACGCGCCAGACCTCTCGGTCATCGTGCTGGTGCCTGATCGCTTTGAGACCGTCGCCCGAACAGTTCGACATTTGACTGGGCAAACGGCATGCGATCGACTCGAGCTCGTCTTTGTCTCGCCACAGCCGGCGCTGGCAATCCCCGAAGATGCCGTCATGCCGTGCTGGGGCTGGTTCGTCGTGTCTGTCGATCAACTGACGTCGACTTCCGACGCCCGCGCCGCAGGCATTCGGCGGGCGCGCGCCCGCCTCGTTGCCCTGGTCGAGGACCATTGCTTTCCTGCGCCGACCTGGGCGGACGCTCTCATCCGAGCACATGCAGAGCCGTGGGCCGGCGTCGGGCCGGCGGTGTTCAACGCAAATCCCGCCACGCGGGTGAGCTGGGCGAACCTGCTGATCGAGTACGGGCCGTGGATCGCGCCGCGCAAGAACGCCGAGTGGTCGCACATTCCAGGTCATAACAGTTCCTATAAGCGTGATGTGCTGATGACTTGTGGCGAGCGATTGGGCACGCTGATGGAGGCCGAGAGCGTCCTCCAATGGGACCTGCAGCGCGCGGGTCATCGGTTTACCGTCGAGCGCTCGGCAATCACGCGTCACGAGAACTTCTCGCGCTTCCAGCCGTCGTTGAGCCTGCGGTTCAATGCCGGGCGCCTCTTCGCGGCAAATCGTCGCCGCGATTGGCCCTGGCCGAGGCGACTGCTCTATGCAGCGGGCTCGCCTCTTCTTCCGATCCTCCGTACCTGGCGTGCGAGTCGCGATTGCGCGCGGGTGAAAAGCATGCAGAGGAGGCCCACCTTGCTGGCGGTGACGTTCGCGTTGCTCATCGCAGACGCACTAGGCGAACTCACCGGCTATCTCGCCGGCGCCGGCCACGCCATGCGACGGCTTACCGATCTGGAGTTCCATCGAGAGCGGTTTCTGACGGCGCAGGATCGAACACGCCTCCGCGCTCCTTCGTCGATCGAGAAAGCCTGGCCGGCCGAGGAGATGTGATGAGTGTGGCGCCATTCGTCTCGATTGTCGTGCCGAGTCACGATCGGCCCGCGGCGCTCGAGCGGTGTCTCAAAAGCCTTTCGCAGCAGAACTACCCCGCGGGCTCGTTCGAGATCGTCGTCGTCGACGATGGCAGCTTGCGGCCCGTCGGCGTCTGCGCGGAGGTGTCCGCTCGAGTGCGCGTGACGGTAATGCGCCAGAGTCAATCGGGGCCCGCGGCCGCGCGGAATGTCGGAGTGCAACACGCCGGCGGATCTTTTGTTGCGTTCATCGACGACGATTGTGTTGCCGAACGCGGCTGGCTGACCGCGCTGGTCTCGACGTTAACGGCACACCCCGGCGCCGCGGCGGGGGGGCACGTGGTGAATGGGCTGGCGACCAACGCGTGGTCGGAAGCCAGTCAACTGCTCGTCGGGTTCCTGCACGGTTATTACAATCGCGAGCCGGATTCCGCCCGATTCCTGACGAGCAACAACCTTGCCTTCCCGCGGACGGGCCTCGTCGACGCGGGCGGGTTCGATCCGGTCTACCAACGTGCCGCGGCGGAAGATCGCGAGCTTTGCGATCGCTGGACCCGGCTCGGTCGGCGGCTCATCTACGTTCCGGGTGCGCGTGTTTCTCACGCGCACCCGTTGACTCTTCGTACCTTCTGGCGCCAGCACTATACCTATGGCCGTGGGGCGTGGGGCTTTCGACAGGCGAGAGCGCTGCACGGAGCCGGGGGGGTCCGTGTCGAGCCGCTGACCTTCTACTGGGGCCTCGTCACATATCCCCTTCGGCATCGAGGTCCATCGGGTGTGCAGTTCAGCGCGCGTCTGCTCCTCGCACAGATCGCCAATGCCATCGGCTTTGCGACCGAGGCGTTTCGCGCGACATGGATGCAGTCTCGGGCCGTCAGGCACACATAGGCCCAGGCTTTTGCGTGGGCCTCGGGCCTGGGAGAGTCCCCTCTTGGACGTATGCCATGATGAGGCGGGATAACCTGTAATCATGTCGACTCTCACGCGGACGACCGACGGCCGCTTCGCAGAGTTCGTGCGGATCCGTCGCGCGCAGATTGAAGAAGGGCTCAATCGGTATCTGCCGAGCGCACCCGAGTGCCCACCGCTCATCGCCGAAGCCATGCGTTACAGCCTCGAGGCCGGGGGGAAGCGGCTTCGCCCCATTCTCACTCTGGCCAGCGCCGAGGCGGTGGCTCGTGCGCTCGGTGACGACACGGAGGCGGCCCGTGAGCTCGCACTCCCAGCGGCGTGTGCGGTCGAGCTCATTCACACCTATTCGCTCATTCACGACGATCTGCCGGCAATGGACAACGATACATTGCGGCGCGGCCGGCCGACGATGCACGTCGTGTACGGTGAAGGGATCGCAATCCTCGCAGGTGACGGCCTCCTGACCGAGGCGTTCGGGCTGCTCGGCCGAGAGCCCTGCGCCGAGGGCGACGCGACGGTTGCCGAAAGACGACTTCGAGTCGTGGCGCGCATTGCGGCTGCGGCCGGCGCCGCTGGAATGGTCGGTGGCCAGGTCGTCGATCTCGAGTCCGCCGGGACCACCGACATTCCAGGGCGTGCACGGCGAACGCTGGATGCCGCAGGACTGCAGGCGATGCACGCGCAGAAGACGGGCGCGCTCATCCGCGCGGCCGCGGTCGCCGGCGCGATCATGGGCGGCGGCAGCGATGCCCATGTGCAGGCGATCGATCAGTTCGCGTCGGACCTCGGCCTCGTCTTTCAAATCGTCGACGACATCCTGGATGTGGAAGGCGCCAGCGCCGAGCTCGGCAAGACCGCGGGCAAGGACGCCGCGGCGAACAAGCCGACCTATCCCGCACTGTTCGGTCTGGACCAGTCGCGCGCGCTCGCCGCCGAGGGCGCCGCACGGGCGGAACGTACGCTCGTCGGCGCCGGCCTGACGGCCAACCACCTTCTCGACATCGCCGATTGGGTGACGAGCAGGCGGCAATGATGCGTATCGTCGCCCTTGTCCTGCTCTGGTTCCTCGTTGCGACGGGAGACACGCGCGCCGCGCCGCAGACGACTGCGGCCGGCGCACCACGGCAGGCGTCCGTTCAGGATGTCCGGGCACTTGCGCCTGCAATCGAGCGCAATCTGCAGAAAGCCGTGCTCGCCTTCTGGTATCCGCGGGTGATCGATCGCGAGTACCGGCGGATATCTGATCGACTTCGACGCCTCGGGTCGGTTCAAGGGCGAGGCGCCAAAGATGATCGTCACGCAGGCGCGGATGCTGTGGCTCTCGGCGCGTTTGATGCGCGAGGGCCGCGCTGACGACGTGGTCCGCGAGGCCGCGCGCACGGGTTATCGGTTTCTCATGGATCGCATGTGGGACCGCGAGCACGGCGGCTTCTACTGGGAAGTGAATCGCGCCGGCGACACGGTGATCGCGCCTCACAAGCACTTGTACGGCCAGGCATTCGGCCTCTACGCGCTCTCGGAGTACACGCTGGCGACAAACGACCGGCAGGTCCTTGCAGACGCCGAGCGCCTGTTCACGCTCGTCGACGAGCGTGCGCACGACCAGGAGTATGGCGGGTACCGCGAGTTCTTCTCGCGCGACTGGAGCCCTCCGCCCCGAGGGGTCACGCCGTACCTCGGAGGCACGGCTGATCTGAAGTTGATGAACACGCACCTGCACCTGATGGAGGCCCTGACCGTCTTCTATCGAGCGAGCCACCTGCCGCGCGCCGCCGAACGGCTGGCCGAGCTCATCACGATTCAGAGCAACACGGTCGTGCGCAAGAATCTCGGCGCCTGCACCGACCAGTACGCACGCGATTGGACGCCGCGCCTCGACGGCGACGCCGCCCGCGCGTCGTACGGCCACGACCTCGAGAATATCTGGCTGCTGGTGGATGCGCACGAGGCGCTCGGACGGCCAGTCGCCCCGCTCGTCGATCTATTCCGCACGCTGTTCGCTTACTCGCTCGCCCACGGCTACGACCGTGCGCAGGGCGGTTTCTACGACAGCGGCCCGCTCGGCCATGATGCCGACCGCCGCAACAAGACGTGGTGGGTCGAGGCAGAAGCGCTGGTCAGCGCGCTCACCATGCTTCGGCTCACGGGGGATGGCGCCTATTCGACCGTCTTTGCCGAGACCTGGCGGTTTGTCGACCAACGCCAGACCGACTGGCAGACCGGTGAGTGGTTCGAGCGCGTAACACCCGAAGGCCGCGGCGAGGGTGATAAGGCTCACCGATGGAAGGCCGGGTACCACAACGGCCGCGCGCTCGTCGAATGCCTGCGCCTGCTGAAAATGCTGAAATAACTCCGCGCCGACCGGGATCGGGATGCGTGGCCCAGTCTCCGTGGAGGCGGGGCTTTAGCCCCGCGCACGCGCGGCCCTGAAGGGCCGCCGCCACAGGATGGTAAGGCGATCTATGATTAACGGTCCGAAGGAGGATAACGAGCGATGCCCACGCATGCCCCCGCTACGCCCGGCCTCGGCCAGATCGGCCAGATTGCCGTGACGGTGAAAGATCTGCCCGGCAGTGTGGCGTTCTATCGCGATACGCTCGGGCTGCCGTTTCTCTTCGAAGCGCCGCCGAACATGGCGTTCTTCGATTGCGCCGGCGTCCGCCTGATGATGACGCTGCCGGAAAAGCCTGAGTTCGATCACCCCGCCTCGATCATCTACTTCAAAGTGCCGAACATCCAGGACACGGCGGCGGTGCTCCGCGCACGCGGCGTCGTATTCGAATCCGAGCCGCACATCGTGGCGAAAATGCCCAGCTACGATCTGTGGATGGCGTTCCTGCGGGACCTGGAGAACAACGTGATTGGCATAATGAGCGAGATTCAGCACGCCTGATCGCGATTGCACCGACTCGGCGCAATCCATCATTCCGCAGCAGTCAGCGCGATTCTCACGCGTTCGGCCTGCCACAGATGCCTCCGCTGATGTACGGGCAGCAGCCGGAAGGCCGAATACAGGTTGTAGTTGAAGCGCGCGTTGAAGGGCGAGATCACGAACAGCCTGTCGAGCGCGAGGCCGTTCGCGCGGTCGAGCCGGACCAGCAGCTCTCCCTGCAGATAATCGAATCGCTCGAGCACGTCCGATACGGGGTCGATCCGAGCAGGGACGAACGATGCGGGCGTCTTCGTCTTCAGGCGGTAGGGTGGCTCCAGGATCCAGCAGAGCAGCCATCCCTTAAGATCGCGATTCGGCGACGCGGTCGCCTGGAGATTTTTCTGCCGTCCTTCGCGAATCGCGTCGTCGATGATCGGAATGAAAAGCTCGCTGGTGATGTTCAGGTGAGTCAGGCACTCGCCGATCGACCACTGCCCCGGCGCCGGCGACGCCGTCCAGTGCGCGTCGGATAACCCCTCGGAGAGGCGACGGGCGCGCTCGCGCGTGTCGAGCAGCTCCTGCTTGATCTGGCCCAGTTCCGAAGACACGTCGGCCGTCGCAACACCCATAAGCGAATTATCGCAGATGATCGGCGCTCCCTCACGCCGGCTTCTCACGCTCTGTAGCCAGTCGGCGATTTCTCGACTCGATTGACAAAAATGCGCATGGTGACTTTCGTCGTGCCTGCGCTCGCCTGCTACAACTCGTCCTGCGCATAATACTCGAGCAGAAAGTGCTGCGAGTTCATCGGCGCTTCGCCCTCGGCCGGCCGACACCGCACGTAGTCGCCATCGGCAATGAGGCGGTAGGCGCGGTCGGTGTCGCGGAGCACCGCGTCGAGCACCACATAGCGAAGGTGGTGCCGAATGTCGGCATCCTTCACGGGACAGAGCACCTCCACACGACGATCGAGGTTCCGCTCCATCAGATCGGCGCTGCCGATGAACACTTCCGGCGCGCCGCCGTTCTCGAAGTAGTAGATGCGCGAGTGCTCCAGGAACCGCCCGACGATCGACGTCACGGAAATCGTTTCGCTGACGCCGGGAATGCCCGGCCGAAGCGAACAGACGCCCCGCGTGATCAGATCAATCGGCACACCCGCCTGGGATGCGAGGTACAGGCTGCGGATCATTCCTGGGTCGGTCACCGCGTTGTTCTTGAAGATCAGGTGCGCGGCTCTGCCCGCCTTGGCGTGCGCGATCTCACGCTCGATAAGCGCACGCAACCCGCTTCGGAGGCTCACCGGCGCCACGAGCAGTTCCCGATACGACTTCCGATTTGAATATCCCGTCAGGTAGTTGAAGACTTCAGACACGTCGTCGAGGATTCCGGAATCGGCGGTGAAGAGGCCAAGGTCCGTATAGACCTTCGACGTGGCGGGGTTGTAGTTGCCCGTGCCGATGTGCGCGTAGCGCCGAATGCCGTCGGCCTCCTGCCGCACGACGAGACAGAGCTTGCAGTGCGTCTTCAGGTTCACCAGGCCGTACACCACATGAACGCCGGCTTCCTCGAGCCTGTTCGCCCAGATGATGTTGTTGCGCTCGTCGAACCGGGCTTTCAGCTCGACGAGGACCGCTACCTGTTTGCCGGCTTCGGCCGCCTCGATCAGCAGATCGATCAGCGGCGAGTTCTCCCCGATCCGATAGAGCGTCATCTTGATCCCGATGACGTGAGGATCCTTGACCGCCGCCCGCAGGAACGACTCGACCGAGGCAAATGATTGGTACGGATGATGTAAAAGGTCGTCCTCGTACCGGACGTCGTCGAAGATCGCCTCGCCATCCTGTCCCGCCCAGAGGTTCCGCGCGACAAACGGCGGATCCTTCAGAGCGGGGCGATGGAGACTCGTGAGCTCCATCCAGTCGGCGAAGCCGAGCCGGTCGGACGTGCGAAGAATCACGTCCTCGTCGACCTCGAAATTCTCGGCGAGAATGTCGAGTACGCGGTGTGGAATGCTCGCCTCGACCTGGAGCAGGGACAGGGCCCCGTAACGCAGCTGCCGCAGGCTGCGGTCGACGGTCTCGAGCAGATCGTCGGCCTCGTCTTCCTGGATCACCATGTCGGTGTCGCGTACCACGCGAAACAAGTGCGCGCTCTTGACCTGGGTCTCCGGGAACAGTTCGTGGATGTTGGCCTTGATGACGTCTTCGATGAACGCAAACGTCTGGCACGGCTTGTCGGCCACCACGGGACCGCAGAACCGATCCGGCAGCGCCACGAACCTCGGAAGCCGATCGGGAACCTTCACACGCGCGAACTTCGTGCGCCCGCTGTGACGAACGACCACGGCAAAGCTGTGGCTCAGATTCGAGATGTGCGGGAATGGGTGGCCCGGGTCGAACGCGAGCGGCGTCAGCACGGGCCAGATATGGCTCTTGAAGTACTCGGCCAGAAACGCCCGCGCCTCCGGCGTGTAGTCGGCGGGCTCCAGCAAGCGGATCCCCTCGGCCTCGAGCTGCGGGCGCAGCTGCTCCTGCCAGCAGGTGGCCATGTCCTCGAGCATCTGCGCCGCGCGCTGCCGGATCGCCACGAGCTGCTGCTCGGTGTGGAGGCCATCCGGCGACAAATCGTCGATACCCGCGCGAAACTTCTTGAGCAGCGTCGCTACGCGCACCATGTAGAACTCGTCCAGGTTGCTGCCGACGATGCTCAGGAACTTCAGCCGCTCGAGCAGCGGATGCGCGGGATCGTTGGCCTGATCCAGGACCCGTTGGTTGAACGCCAGCCAACTCAGCTCGCGATTGATGTAAAGCGCCGGATCGGTCAGGTCGGGCGGCGACAGAGGTGCGGCGCTGGGCTCGACGAGGTCTGCAGGGGGACGGGAAGCCATGGCTGCCCTCCATTATCTCCTGGGCTCAGGGAGGAAAGCCGATTGCCAGCTTCAGGGCCTGATACTCGGGATGGACGCTTCCATCGTGGCTCCGAATCACCAGGGGTGCCTCGATCCACGTGCGGATCCGGAAATCCTCGGGAAGATCACGCGATCGCATCAGGCCGAAGAGGCCAATCAGCGGGTCGGCCCCTTCACGAAATACGACCGGCCGCTGCCGCACGATGACGAGTTCGGTGGCAAGGGCGGCGGCGCGAATCCGGGCGTACTGCCCATCCGGGAGTGGAAAGACGCATGCGAAGAAGCCCCCAGGCGCGAGGTGGGCGGCTGCCACCCGGCAATAGTCGGCGATGTCGCCGCGGATCTCGAAGCGGCACGCGGTCTTCTGCGGGTGCGAGCCCTCGATGCCGCTGCCTACCGGAAAGTAGGGCGGACTGCCGAGCACGAGATCGAAGCGCTCGTCGGGACCAAGGGCGTCGGGGTCGCGGAAGTCGCCGTGGCGGATCTCGCAACGGTCGCAGAGGCCATTGAAGCGTGCCGACTTGCGGGCGAGCGCGACACTCACCTCCTGCGCTTCGACCGTCAGGAGCCGGGCGCCGGGCAGCCGCCACGCCGCGATTGTTGCCACGCTGCCGAGGCCGCTGCCCAAATCGAGGATCGTCGATGCCGATGGACACCAGCTCGTGCCGAACCACGCCGTCAGCACATCGTCAGTCGAGAAGCGATGGCCGTCGCGAAGCTGAAACAGCCGGAAGTGGCCGCAGATATAGTCGAGCGTCTCACCGGCCGGCACGTCGGGTTCGTGCGCGGCGCCCGGCGGGATGGGACCGGGCCGCACCCATCCGCGAAAACTGTTGGTCACGAGTGTCCTCGCAAACTCGCTATTACTTCCTTGAGCTGATTCTGCGCTCGCAGTTGGTCAGGTTGGTGCCACTCCCTGTGGCGGCGGCCCTTCAGGGCCGCGTGCGCGCGAAGCTGAAACGCCGCCGTCAACGTCGCATCCACGCGGGGCTAAAGCCCCGCCGCCACAACGTATGCTGCTCAACGGAACATTGTGATACGAATGCTGCATGGTCGTGGTGCTCATGGGGGTGACGGGAGCGGGCAAGACGACGGTCGGCAAGGTTCTGGCCGGCGATCTTGGCTGGGAGTTCGCCGATGCCGACGATTTTCACCCGCCGGCCAACCGCGACAAGATGCACGCCGGGATTCCCCTGACCGACGAGGATCGCCGGCCATGGCTGCAGGCGCTGCGTGGCGCCATCGAGCAGGCGCTTCAGGAAGGCCATGGCCTGGTCGTCGCCTGCTCGGCGCTGAAGACGTCGTATCGTGACGCACTCGCCGGCGGCCTGTCGGATGTGCGATTCGTGCTGCTGGATGGCGATCGCGAGCTGCTGGCCGCGCGGCTCGCCCATCGACACCACGAGTTCATGAATCCGGGACTGCTCGACAGCCAAATTGAGACCCTCGAGCCCCCGGGCGACGCCCTTGTCGTCGATATCGACATGCCGGTCGCCGAGCAGGTCCGGCGCATCCGAAGCGCGCTGCGAGTCTAGCTATGCCCTGCTCCGATGTAACATACGGTTGCGATCGAACCGATCGAAACTGCAATGCTGACGCACGGAACCGAGTGGATGGTCGACGCGCACGGGTGCAACAGAGACGCGCTGCGCTCGATTCCGACGCTCGAAGGCTTATTCGCTCGAATCATCGAGGAGCTGGGACTCCGGCCGGTAGGGCCGCCGGTCTGGCATCAGTTTCCCGGCGAGGGCGGCATCACTGGAATGGTCCTGCTGAGCGAGTCGCACCTCGCCTGCCATACATTCCCCGAGTCCGGGTTCGCCGCGCTGAATCTCTATTGCTGTCGCCCGCGCAGCCGCTGGACCTGGGAACCGGCGCTCACGGAGCTCCTGGGGGCTCAGCACGTGCAGGTCCGATCCGAACCGAGAGGCGCCGCTCAGCCGCTGGCGGCTGGCCCGCGCTGAGCTGACGTTCTCAATCCTTCCACAGATCGATCGGCTTCTTCACGGTCGGCCGAAACGGCAACGCCACCCTGGCGCCGGATCGCGCCGACGCATACGCTGCATAGATCATTTCGAGCACCGCGCGTCCGTCTTCTCCGGTCACCAGCGGCGTCGTGTCTTCGCGCACGCACTTGATGAAGTGCTGGAGCTCGTGCGGGTATCCCTGATTGAACACCTCTTCGAATATCGTGTAGGTCCAGCCTTTCGTGGAGCCCGCCTTTTCGGCGGCGTAGTTGTAGCCTTCTTCGCTGTAGGTCGACGCGGAGTTGCCGCGAAAGAGATCCGCGAAGGACACCCCTGTGCTGCCGTACACCTCGATGCGGTCGTCCATGCCGCCGGGCTTTGCCCAGCTGTCCTCGGCGAGACCAATCACCCCGCCCTCGAACTCGACGATGCAGACCGTGTTGTCTTCGCCACGGGTGCGAGCCTTGTGGCGCACCGTGTCCATGGTCGCCCACACGCTCTTCACGACGGGCGCACCGCCGAGCATCCACCGAAACCATCCAAACGCATGGCAGCCCATGTCCATCAGCACACCACCGCCCGACTGGTCGACGTTCCAGAACCAGTCGCTGTGGGGGCCCGAGTGCTTTTCGAGCTGCTTGAGCATGTAGACGTCGCCCACGGCGCCGTCTCGCACCAGATGTCGAATCCGCTCGTACTTGGGCGCGAAGCACAGCTCCTCGGCGTACATCAGTTTCCGGCCCTGCTCCTGGCATACAGTGATCAGGTCATCGGCTTCCTCGAGGGTCAGGCAGAGCGGCTTTTCGATGATGATGTGCTTCCCCGCGCGGGCCGCGGCGACGGTCAGCCGGTGGTGGAGGAAATTCGGCAGGCAGATATCGATGACCTCGCAGTCGGCCTGGGCGATGAGATCGTCGACGTCGGTGAACCACCTGGGGATGTTCCAGTGTTTGGCAAAACGCTCGGCGTGTGCAGCCGTCCGCGAGAAGACGGCCGTGACCGTCGCCTCTGGTATGAATCGGGTGTACGACTCGAGATGAATGTCGGCAATGAATCCGGCGCCGAGAATCGCAACCTTTGTGGGTGGCACGAATGGGACCTCCGTCTGGCTGAGTGTAATGTACAGACGCAGAGCGCGGAACGAACTCAGGGCGCACTGCCATGCGCGCACCGATCGGGATGCACGCGCGCGGGGCGCATTGCCATGCGGCCCTACTGGCGGGGGGCGACGCGGCAGGTGAGCGCCGTGACGGGACCGCCGGTCGACATGCGATCGACCTCGGGATCCAGGTCCGGCTCGATGTTCACGTCGAGCCCGTAATCGACGAAGACGTCGAGGCGCGCGCCTGATGGCGTGACGTCGAGTGTTACCTGGCGCCCGCCGTTGCCGTTCTTGAACGAAAGGTGCGCCGTACCTTCGCCGATCTTCGCGTCGGCGCCCGGCAGGGACAGACGGATCCAGTTGTCGCCGGAGTCGCGGTCCTTCATCGACAAGCGCCAGGCCGGCCGTGGCGATCCTGCCACCTCTTCGAGCTGATAGACCCGGGCACGCGGATCGTTTGTCAGCTCGCAGGTCACCGACGGCGTCTCGGCGGCCATTACCGCGGACCCGGCCAACACGGACACCGCAACCCCATACGCACCAGCTAGCCGCTCATACCCCACTCAATGCCTCCCGGGAGAGAGTCGGTTTGATGTAACAGATTCGGAACTTGGCACGCCAATGGATCTTCGAGCCATTTACCAACCGTACCAGATTCCGCTCAACGCGGCTGCGCCCATAATTGCGCACGCGGCTCGCGGAACGGTTGCCTCTCTATTCAGGTCGGCCGGACGCGTGTATCGACGCCCTGTGCGGCGGGGCTGAGGCCCGCCTCCACAACTGCTGGCGCGCACGCGCGGCGGGCTCTCGTCGGCCGCGAGTCGACCGGACCCTGATATGCTGGCCACGTGAATGCCCATCTCGCGCGCGTCACCGTCATGGCCGCACTGTTGGCCATCCTCCTCGTCGTCCCAGGCGCGGCGCAGAGTTTTCTGTCGAAGCAGCCTGCACGATTGACCGTCGCTGTCGATGCTCCGGTAAGCGTGGCCGTCGGCGATCCGTTCGCGATTACCGTGCGAGTGACGCCGCTCGCCGGAATTCACGTGTACGCGCCGGGGAACCCGAACTACATTCCCGTGGCCATCGCAGTCACGCCGATCATCGGCTTGAAGGTGAACCCCTCGGTCTTCCCCGCCGGTCAAGATCTGTTCTTCGGACCGCTGAAGGAAACCGTGAAGGTGTACAGCGCACCATTCGCCATCCGCGTACCCCTCGTGCTCGAAGGGCGTTTTCGAAAGGGCAAAATAGCGGCGTCTGAAGATCTGACAGTGCGCGGGACAGTGTCCTACCAGGCCTGCAACGATCGCGTCTGCTTCCCTCCGCAGTCAGCGCCCTTCGACGCGCGTCTCTCGGTCAGGCTCGACAGGCCCTGACCACGCGCCGACCAGGCGGCTTCCATCGCGCGACTGCAGCAGAATCACCACGCGTGCATGCTGCAGCGACCACGCGGGATCGACCGGGATCCTGGCAGAGATCTGAACAGGCGCGTCAGCCGGCTTCACACGGCCCGCCTTCTGCAGGTGACGCGTCACAGCCGCGTGTGCCAGGCGACGCCCCTTGTTCTCGCCGGCCCCGACGTTCGATGCGAGGCCGTCTTCAGTCACCGCGACGAGGACGTCCGCGTCGGGCAGGCGCTCGAGCGCGCCGGGCGCAACCGTCGCACGCACGACGAGAGTATTGCGCACGCGGCTGATCTCACCAGACACCGACGCCTTCTTCATCGCACCGGCCCGGCGGATTGCGGCCAGCGCCGCCGGGCCGTCGTTGCCGATAAGCTCCGCGCCACCATCGACGACCATCTGTGGTGTGTAGACCTCTGCCTTCAGCGACCGCGCGTACTGCCCTTGACGGGCGGTCATCGCGGCCGAGGAAAACGGATCGGTCCACCCCAGGCGATTCCAGTAGTCCACATGCTCGCTCAGCACCACGATGGGCACGCCGTCGAGCACGCCCACGCGCGCGAGCTCCCGCAGCACGTCGTCGGCGGGCGGACAGCTCGAACACCCTTCCGACGTGAAGAGCTCGACTACGACCGGCGCAGCGGACGGTGGCGATGTCTGCGAGGCAGGGCGGACGGTGATACCCGCCGCGGCATCACCGAGCGATGCCGCAAGACCTATCGTGGCTAGAAATGTCAGGAACTTCACAATCATGTCCCCCAATCCCCTTGAGCCTACTCCCCTTCCGCGCCACTCGATGACGCCACTTGCGCGGGTGCGAGTGGGGCCACTTCGCCCAAGAGGAGTCACCGGTTGGCCGGGCCCCGCACGGCGCGCAACCATGGGATAAAATCGCCCGCCGATGTCCACAACGCCACACCCCGCGCCGCTCGAGCGCCGCTTCGGTCTGCTGCAGGCGACCGCGCTCAACATGTCGAACATGATCGGCATCGGGCCGTTCATCACAATCCCCCTCCTGATGTCGGCGCTCGGCGGGCCCCAGGCGCTTCTCGGCTGGTTCGTCGCGCTGATCATCGTCATCGCCGACGGGCTGGTGTGGAGTGAACTGGGCGCGATGATGCCCGGCTCCGGCGGGACCTATCGCTACCTGCGTGAAGGCTTCGGCGGGCGAACAGGCCAGCTCATGGCCTTTCTGTTCATCTGGCAGTTCATCCTGAGCGGCCCGCTGGAAATTGCGTCCGGCTACATCGGCTTCGCCAACTACTCACGCTACGTCTGGCCGGGCCTGACGCGTGAAGGCGCCTTTGTCGTCGCGGCACTTGTCGGCCTCGCCAACATCGCGCTGCTCTATCGACGCATTGAATCCGTGGGCCGTCTGACGGTGAGCCTCTGGATTGGCACCATGATCACGACGCTCACGGTGATCGTCACAGGTGCGCTTCACTTCGATCCCGCCGTAGCCTTCGACATGCCTCACGATGCGTTCGCGTTCTCGACGGGCCTTCTGCTTGGATTGGGCGCGGCGACCCGCATCGGCATCTACGACTATCTGGGCTACTACGACATCTGCTACATCGGCGACGAGGTGCGGAATCCGGGGAAGGTCATCCCGCGCTCGATCATGCTCAGCGTCATCGCCGTCGCCGCCCTCTACATCGGGATCAACCTGTCGATCATCGGCGTCGTGCCGTGGCGGACGTTCGTGCCGAGCTCCGCGCACCCCGAGGCGGATTTCATCGTGTCAATCTTCATGGAGAAGATCTACGGCACGACAGTCGCGACCATCTTCACTGCCTTCGTGCTCTGGACGGCATTCGGCTCGGTGTTCGCGCTGCTGCTCGGCTATTCCCGTATTCCGTATGCCGCCGCGCTCGACGGCACATTCTTCAGGGTGTTCGGCCGCGTTCACGAGCAGAAACGATTTCCGCACGTCTCGCTGCTGGTAATTGGCGGGCTGGCGATCCTTGCAAGCATGCTATCGCTCGGTATCGTGATCGACGCGCTCATCACGACCCGGATCCTCATTCAATTCATCGGGCAGATCGCGGTCCTGATCCAGATCCGGCGCACGCGTCCCGATCAGCCGCGGCCGTTCAAGATGTGGCTGTATCCGTTACCGGCACTGGTCGCGCTCGGAGGCTGGATCTTCGTGTTTGCAACGTCCGGCACCAAGGTCATTCTGTTCGGGCTGGGCACGCTGGCGCTCGGCCTCGCCGCCTACGCGGTGTGGCGGCGAAGGGTGCATGTGTAAGGCGCATCGCTGTTGTGGCGGCGGGGCTTTAGCCCCGCATCGCTGCACGCGGACCTAAAGTCCGCGCTACATCGGAGGATCGAGCACAACGCGCGTCCCGGACGCGGCCGCTGTGTGCAGGGCGACGAGCGTCGCGACGGTGACCCGGCTGTCGGCGAGGCTGACCGTGGGCGCGCGGCCATCGATCGCCGCCGCTTCCATGTCTTCGATCTCGCCGACATACAGCGCGTCGCCTTCGACGTCGATGTCCAGACTCGCACCGTCTTTTGCGAGATACAGGCGCTCGACAAGGCCAGGCTTGTACGGGTTGGGGACGACAAGCGTACCCGTGGTCCCGACGATCTCGAGCGATGTACGGAAGGCGGCCCTGAACCCGGAATCGAATCCTGCCAGGAGCCCACCGGAAAACTGCAGCGTCCCCGCAAACGCGATGTCGATCCCGGTCGGCCCGATCTCGGCCTGGCCGCTGACCGACCGCGGATCGGCGCCCGCGATCAGCCGTGCGTAGCTCACCGGGTAGCATCCGACATCCCACAGGCTGCCGCCGCCCCAGTCCGTGCGCAGGCGAACATCGCCCTCTCGCGTCAATGGAAAGGTGAAGCTGCCGCCGATGAACCGCAGATCGCCAAGCGCGCCCTCGGCAACGAGCGACTGAATACGGCGAGTCTGCGCGTGGTGGCGATACATGAACGCCTCGGTAATGACCACCGAGTGGTCTCTGCCAGCCGCCGCTATTCGATCGACGTCTTCGGTCGTCAACGCCAGCGGCTTTTCGCAGAGCACGTGCTTGCCGGCTCGCGCGGCCGCAATCGTCCAGCTCGCGTGCAGATGATTCGGCAACGGAATGTAGACGGCATCGATGTTCCCGTCCGCAAGCAGCTCCTCGTAACTGCCATACGCCTGCGGGATTTCCCAGTCTCGCGCAAACGTCTCGGCCCGGCTCAACTCGCGGCTCGCAACCGCCGTCAGGGCGCTTCGCCTGGCGGCGCGGATGGCCGGAATGACCGATCGATTGATGCGGGCCGTGCCGAGCACGCCCCAGTTGAGCGATCGCATGAGCGTCAATCTCCGGCCGCGCTCGGAACGGTGTGCGCCGCGGCGGCAAAGGCCAGCTTCATCACCTGCTCGACCGGCAGGCTGGACGTCAGCACCATGACGACCGGCCCTTCCTGCCAGAACACGAGAATATTCGTCGACTTGCGATGCACGGCGTAGACACGCCCTCGATCCTTGCGTATTTCCGGCGTGCCTGGCAGCTCGGAGACGCGCCCGTGATACTCGTGGAACACCAGCAGGTCCAGTGGGCGGTTTCGATAGACAGCGATGATGCCCGGGCGGTCGTCGATCGGGCGCACCGCGCCGCCGGCCAGCTCGTAGCCGGCATCCGTCAGCGCGGGCACACGCGCGGCAAGCGACGACTGGCGCGCCCTCAAGGTTTCGGCAAGCGCGGATGGGTCGGTGGCTTTCACATCCGGCACCAGCACGCCGCCGGCAACCTGCATGTAGTCCTCGGCAATGAGCGCGGGGATGCCAGGATGACGCAGAATGGATCCGATCGCACCCGCGATGGCTACCGCACCCACCAGCACGACGAGGAGAACTGGCCGGCTGCTTGCGAGGGGACGCGCTGGAGGGTCGGCGTGGAGGCGGCCGGCAGATGACGTCACCCGGCCATTCTAGTCGCGTCCGAGCCGAAGGACTTCAGGCCTTCTGCCGCTGCCGCTTCTGCGTGTACAACGCGCGATCGGCATGTTCGAGCAACTGGTCGATCGTCCAGGAGCTGTCCGGCTCGAACCGCGCAATGCCGACGCTCAACGCAAGCTCATAGCCACGATCGCGATGAATCTCGTTGTGCGCCTGCAGGTGCTCTTCGAGCCGGCCAATCAGCAGATCGGCGCTCTCGGAGGCGGCCTCGAGCGGAAACACCGTGAACTCGTCTCCGCCTAGTCGCGCGATGATATCGGCGCTCCGGAACGACCGCCGGAGAATCTCGGCCGTATCGATCAGCGCGCGGTCTCCTTCGAGATGGCCGAACGTGTCGTTGATGCGCTTGAGGCCGTCCAGATCAGCGAACACCAGGAACACTCCCCGTTTCTTGCGCGCGGCCAGCTTCAAGTGCCGCTCGGCCAGGGTGAGAAACCCACGGCGGTTGTAGAGCTCGGTCAGCTCGTCGATGATCGTCAGGCTGCGAAGCTGCTGCTCGCGCTGCTTTCGCACGGTGATGTCGCGTGCCATGCCCTGGATCTCGACGGGCACGCCGTCGCGCTCGATCAGTCGAGAGCTCACCTCGAGGAGTCGCCGGTCGCCTGTCTTCGTGATCACCTCGAGCTCGTGCTTCGCGACGCGGCGATCGCGAATCAGGCGCTGAATCAGTTCCTGCAGCAGCTCGCGATCGAGGGGCGCCACGAAATCGGCCACACGCATGGCGCGGGCCTCGTCGGCCGAGTACCCGATGAGCTGTTCACCCGCCCGGTTCAGCGAGGTCATGCGACCGTCGAGCTCGTACGTGAACACAATGTCGCTCGCATTCTCGATCAGGTCCCGATAGCGCCGTTCGCGCGCCTCGAGCTCACGCTCCAGCGTGCGCCTCGCGGTGACATCGATCATCGTGCCGGTGACAGCGGGCTCCCCACCGTGGTCGGCCATCGTGCCATAGACCTCGAGCTCAATCAGGCTGCCGTCCTTCCGGCGGCCACGCATCAGATGCGTGCTGGTCGCCGTTTCTCCAGAGACGCGCTGACGGATCCTGGCCTCGACCGCCGCACGATCGTCGGCGTCCACGAGCAG
>CAWHTD010000024.1:0-12014 GCA_963832135.1 Vicinamibacteria bacterium
ACCTACGCGCGTGAACGCGGGCTGCCGGTTGCCGACAAGCCAGACAGCCAGGAAATCTGCTTCGTGCCCGACGGCGATTACGCGCAGTTCGTCGAGCGCCAGTTGCCCCGAGAGCCATCGAGCCGGCGTGATCACGGATGCCACGGGTCGCGTGCTCGGCCGCCATGACGGCGTGCACCACTACACCGTCGGCCAGCGCAAAGGCCTTCGCCTGACGTCCACCGAGCCTCTCTACGTCCTCGAATCCGCCCGGACGCCCGCGCAGTCGTCGTCGGCCCGCGCGATGCGCTCGAGCGGGCGACATGCGACGTGGCTGATGTGAATTGGACGGCGGGAATGGCGCCCGACGGGCCCATCCGCGCCAGGGTGCAAATCCGTCACCGGCACGAACCCGCAGCCGCCCTCGTGACGCCCGCCTGGACGACGGTCGAGCGACGATCGTCTTCGACGCGCCGGAGCGCGCCGTGAGCCCCGGTCAGGCGGCAGTCTTCTATGACGGAGACGAGGTGGTCGGAGGTGGATGGATCAGGCGGCTGACGCTGGCAGTGCATGGAAATCACCACTTCTCACTCCACTTGGCACTATTCCACTTACACTTAACTTAGATGGCCTTGGCCACTTCGCCGCTGTGTTTGGCGTGTTCGAGGTTCTCGAGATACCGCTCGGCGTCCATTGCCGCCATGCAGCCGGACCCGGCGGCGGTAATCGCCTGGCGATACGTGTAGTCCTGCACGTCGCCCGCCGCGAAGACGCCCTCGACGCTCGTGCACGTCCCCTCGGTCACGATGTAGCCATTCGGGTTCAGCGCAAGCTGGCCCTTGAAGAGCTCGGTATTCGGCGTGTGCCCGATGGCGACGAACACGCCGTCAGCCGGCATCTCGGACCGGACGCGGGTCTCGACGTTTTTGAGCATCACCCGCGTGACTTCGCCCTTGTCGACGTCGAGAATGTCCTCGATCTCGGTGTTCCACAGGAACTCGATCTTCGGATTCGCGAACGCCTTTTCCTGCATCACCTTCGACGCGCGGAGCTTGTCGCGGCGGTGCACGACAGTCACGCGCGATGCAAACCGCGTCAGAAAGAGCGCTTCCTCCATCGCGGTGTCGCCGCCACCGACGACCACGATCGGACGGCCCTTGAAGAACGCGCCGTCGCATGTCGCGCAGCTCGACACGCCATGGCCGACCAGCCGGCGCTCCGACAAGAGACCGAGCCAACGCGCCGAGGCGCCGGTCGCCACGATCAGGGTCTGCGCGCGGAACTCGTGGTCGTCGGTCCGCACGAGAAACGGCCGCGTTGTCGAGGTCGACCTTCGTCACACGTCCCGACATGATGGTCGCGCCGAAGCGCTGCGCCTGGATGCGCATCTCCTCCATCAAATCGGGCCCGAGGATCCCGTCGCGATAACCAGGCCAGTTCTCGACCATCGTCGTGATCATGAGCTGGCCGCCCGCCTCGAGGCCCTCGATGAGGATCGGCTTCAAATTGGCGCGCGCCGCATAGAGCGCCGCCGTCAACCCCGCGGGGCCAGACCCGATGATGAGGACGGGAAGGATCTCGGAGCTCACAGGTGCTTCTCGATAATCGTAGAGAGCTGGTCCTTCGTGACCTGGGCGCCGACGACGGACTCGACGACCTGTCCGCCCTTGAAGACCAGCAGCGTCGGGATGCCGCGCACCGAGTACTGCGCCGGCGTGCGGGGGTTGTCGTCGACGTTCAGCTTGCCAATCACCGCGCGGCCGTCGAAATCACCCGCCAGCGCATCGACCGTCGGCGCGATGCGCTTGCACGGCCCGCACCACTCCGCCCAGAAGTCGACGAGCACGGGTCGAGCGGATTGCAACACGTGCTCGGTGAAATTGCCGTCGGTAAATACCTGTACGTTGTCAGCAGCCATCATGATTGTCCTTCGGTCTCCTCGGAACCCCATCATCATAATCGCCCACCTGCCCGCAGGAACGCCAGTCCGCCGGGCCGACAGGCTCTGACTATGACAACAAGCTCTGACTATGAGATGCCGGAGGGTGTCGGGACGCCACGACGGGTGCGGGAGGAACAGCGCCACAGGGCAGCGACGAACCCTGCAGGCGGGCCGGCGATCCGCCACGAAAGCCGTAGACGACGCGTGCGGCAGGGTGCAAAGGCTTGGCGGAGGACGTCGAACCAACCGCCTCGAAAGGCTCGACGGCCGGTGTGCGCTGCTGCCGAGGTTGGAGTAGAGTTGGGACGCTCTATGACTATGCGTACCGACGCCCCGCGGCCGGCCCGCCAGGAGCCACGTGAGATCGCGGAGCTGCGCGCACTGCGGGCCGCGCATCCGGAGCTCGCCGACGCCGTGGACGTCCAGATCGAGCTCGTGACGCATCAACGTCGAATGCTGACGCGAGTTCCCACGCCCGTTATCACGCTGTCCCTGGCGTCCGCGACCGCCAGGCTCGCCCGGGGAGAACGCCTGGTCGATTTCGATGCCGTCCCTGTCGACTGGGCCGGCGCCGCGTCAGGCGGTCCGCCACACCGCCGACGTCCTCCATCGCCACAACTGCATCGACGCCAGCGACCACGGCGCTATCACCGCCATCGTGCGGGATGCCGTGTCATTCGAAAGCCTGCTGCGAAAGTGGTATGCCGAGTCGGGCGTCGACCCTGCGCATCGGGAGGAGCTTGCGGCCCACCGCATCGACTACCCGGAGGTGCTCGATCAGGTGTTCTCGCTGGCGATGCGGCCGTTTCTGGCGCGCTCGGCCGAAGTGCCTGTCGCAGGGCGTTGATCTGACGGCATGGCAACGCCCGTTCTGCCCGCTCTGCGGCGCCGAGCCGGAGTTTTCGGCGATCCTGGCTGACGAGAGCCGGCTGCTCACCTGCGGCCGCTGCGAGACGCGATGGCCGTGGCTCGCGATGGGCTGCCCATGGTGCGGGATCACCGATCGCGCCCAGTTGCCCACCTTCACCAGCCCCGACCGGCGCTATCGTGTGTACGCGTGCAGCGGCTGCCGCCGGTATTTGAAGGCGTTCGACACCAGGGGCGCCACACGGCCGGTGCTGCCGATCCTGGATACGATTGTCACGCTGCCGCTCGACGCGGCAGTCATGCAAGAGGGGTTCGGGGATGAGAGAGGCTAAGTGCCGAGGCGAAGTGCTAAGTGAAGTGCTCAGTGCCGAGTGTGAAGTGCGCAGTGCGAGTGCTCATGACGTGCTTCGTGCTGTCGAAGGGCTTCGCGATGCTCAGTCCTGAGGCTGGACTTCCGCGGCTGGAGCGGCGATCAGGTTCAGGCCGGCGGCTTTGGTGCTGAGCCAGTTGAACAGATGCCGGGTCTCCATGAACCGGCCCGCGTTCGACCGCGCGCCGAGGACGACGACCGCGACCTGATCGCCCGACTGCGGGAGCCGCAAGAGCGTCGCGAGGCAGTAGCCCGCCTTCGTGATGAAGCCCGTCTTCCCCGCCCGCACGTCCATGTCGCCTTTGACGACCAGCTGATTCGTGCTGTGAATGTTGATCACGCGGCGGTTGGTCAGCACCGTGTAGTACGGCATGCGCATGATGGACGCCACGCGCTCATCGCTCGAGGCCACGGTAATGAGCCGCGCCATGTCATACGCCGACGAGACATTGTCGGCCAGGAGTCCCGACGGATCCGTGTACGAGGTCTGCTGCAGTCCCATATCCCTCGCCTTGTCGTTCATGCGCTGAACAAAGCCGCTGGTGCCCAGAGGCGAGGTGCGCGCAAGCGCCCGCGCGGCCGCGTTGTCGGATGCGATGAGCGTGAGGTGCAGGAGGTCGTCGATGGTCACGCGCTCGCCCGCACGGAGATACGTGTGATTCGCACGGCTGACGTCGGCTCGCTCGATCACGACCTCTCGCGTCAGATCGGGGTTGTCCTCGAGCACCACTTCCGCGGTCATCACCTTCGTGATGCTCGCGATGGACCGAGGATTCTGCGAGTTCTCTTCCCAGAGCACCTTGTTGGTCACCGGGTTGTAAATGATGGCGGCCTCGGCGCGGATGTCGGGCACGGTCTCGCCGAGAATCGTTCAACTTGTATCGGGGTTCGGAGACCTCGCGCCACTGACGCGCCCGGGACGGCGGCGCGTGCACGGGCGAGTCGCGCGCGGCGGGCGCGGGCGGTGCGTGCCGAATACCGCCGCGTGACGGTATGACGTTTCTTGACAGCGGTTTTGACGGTCTTCGTCGTTGACGACGATCCGGCCAACTCGCGCGCCTGGGCAGCTGCGGCGGGGATAAACACCCCAAAGCTCAGCAGCGCAAGCACAATTCTGGCGACCAAGCGGGTCCGGAGGTAGTGCACCGGCGAAAGCCCCCTAACTGGCGAAACGGTTATCTACGAACCTGTAATCGGCATCCTAGCAGACAATCTATAGAGCGCAAAGGAGTTTCGTCACTTCGTATACGAATCCGGCCTTTTGCGCTCGCAGATTGCTGCGGTGAACCCGCCGTCTGTCGCCCCTTACGGTGCGGCCGAGGCGGCTGCCAGCACAACAAGCAAGGCGCGTTCCGCACCCTTCTCGGAATCGGTGCTATCGAACGTTTCGTCCAGAGAATGCTCACCCGCTCCCTTCCCTCCCGCCCCCAGCGTGATCGCGGGAATCCCCAGACTCATTGGGAAATTCGCGTCGGTCGAGCTCTCTGACGTGGTGAGTGGCGCGCCGAGAGCCGCCGATGCCGCCACCGCGCGTCGCACGAGCGGACTGCCTTCGTCGGTGCGCGCCCGCCGGTCGTTCGCCAATCAACTGCATGGCCAGCGCTGACAGAATTCCGTCCGCCCCACCGCCGGTTTTCAGAGGCGATCGCCGCCTTCGACGGCTCGCCGGACTTCCGCGTCGAGCGCCATCAGCGCGTCGCGAGACGAGGAGCGAAGATCGATCTCCATCCAGGCCTCCGACGCGATCGCGTTGACGGCGGTTCCGCCGCCAATCCGCCCCACGTTGAACGTCGTCCGGGGCGCGGAGGGCACCACGAGGTCGGCCATCGCCGCAATGGCCCGCCCGAGCGCATGCACGGGGTTCGCGATGCCGAAGTTGCCGTAGCTGTGCCCTCCCGGACCCGACACCACGACCCGATAGCGCTTGCTGCCGACCGCGCGAGTCACCAGGTCGAGCCCGCCGCCGTCGAACGACAGGAAGCGCGTCGATACGATTTCGTAATTCCGTCTCGAAGAGATGCCGCACGCCCACGAAGATTGCCGAGCCCCTCTTCTCCGACAGTCGCGACAAATGTCAGCGGCCCGGCAGTCTTCACTGTGCTGGCCTGCAGCGTCCGGGCAACGGCAATCATCACGGCAAGACCCCGGCAATCGTCACTGATTCCCGGTCCCTTGAAAATTTTTCCGGACCGCTGGACCCGGACATCCGTTTCCTCCGGGAAGACCGTATCTAGATGTGAGCTCACGACGAGCCTGGGCGCCTGGCCACGGCCCGCGCGTTCGCCGATGACGTTGCCGGCACGGTCGATACGGACGCGTAAAAGGCCGGCGTCTTCGAACAGGCGACGGACGGCTTCGGCTCGCCGCGATTCACCGAACGGCGGAGCCGGGATTTCGCAAAGTGTTACCTGCGTTTCGAGCGTCGACGGCTCGAGATCGCGTATGGCGCGGCGAGCCGCGGAGCTCGAGGGGTCGCTCAGAATCGCAGTGACAACTGGATCATCGGTTGGCGCCTTGGGCACGAACCGGTGCGACAACTAACGATAGCGCGAGTGAGGCGGCTATCCAAAAGCTTGGCGGTGGGAATCCAACGAATGGTCGCGGTTCGACACCGAGCTGACACACGAAACACGCACAATGTGTCAGCGTGCGGCGACGCCCTGACGGCTCGCGCCGACCGGCACCACGAATTGTTCGCGAAACTCGATCACGAGCGACCCGCACCTCGCAGCGAAACGTTGCAACGAAGGTGGGTACGGGAGTTGCTAGTTGAGATTCGAGTTGGCGGGATCGGAGGGGTACCATGAGCCTGGTTCGATTGCTCGGCTTCACCACCCTCAAATGCGGGTGTGTGGTCGGGCATTATCGCGAACTCGCGACGAGTCGTGAGGTCGCTTACGTCGAAGAGAAGGGCGCGGCGTGCAGCGCCCCCGGTCACCGGCGCAACCATACTCTGTCCACGGAGCGGGTGGTGAGCATTTCGGCACCCCTCATGGCCAGCGCGTCGTAAGCGCCGCGAGCCACAACGGCGATTGGCTATGATGGGAACTCCGTGAGCTCCCATGCATACGCCACTCTCAGCGCCGGCCGGGCAACGCTTCGCTTTTATCAGGGCGATTGCCTCCACGTGTTGGCCGGCCTTCCCGCCGCCTCAATCGCCGCCGTCGTCACATCTCCCCCGTACAATCTCGGGATTCGATATCGCAGCTACGACGACACGCTTCCTCGCGAGAGTTACCTGCGATGGACCGGCGAGTGGGTGGCGGCGGTCGGACGCGTCCTGGCTGCCCGACGGCTCACTCTTCCTGAACGTCGGCGCGAAGCCCACGGACCCGTGGACGGCGCTCGACATCGCCCAGGCCGCGCGCCCGCACCTGAAGCTCCAGAACACGCTCCACTGGATCAAATCGATCGCCATCGACAAGGAGGCGGCGGGGACCGCCGCCGGCCTGGATCGCGACCTCGCGTTGGGGCACTACAAGCCAATCAACAGCCCCAGGTTCGTGAACGACTGTCACGAGTTCATCTTCCACTTCTCCCCGTCGGGGCGCACGCCGATCGACCGGCTCGCGCTCGGCGTGCCGTATCAGGACCAGTCCAACATCACGCGGTGGCGCGGCGCGAGCGGCGGAAGACGCTGCCGCGGCAACGCCTGGTTTCTTCCGTACGACACCATCCAGAGCCGCGACAAGGACCGGCCGCACCCAGCGACGTTTCCGCCGAAGCTGCCGGACTATTGCCTGCGTCTGCACGGTCTCGGGCGGCTCGGCACCGTCGCCGACCCGTTCCTGGGGCTCGGCAGCACCGCGGTAGCCTGCGCGTTGCTCGGTGTCGATTTCGTCGGGATCGAGCTCGACGAGGCGTACCTCGATGAGGCAATCGAGCGCACGCGAATCGCGCTTGGCGGTGGCCGCTGCGAAAACGCGGCCGCGCACGTCGCGGCGGGTGGGCGCAGCGGCGGCTTATTTAGTCGCTTTCGGCTCGGGCGGCGGCTTCAACGAATACGACTTCCGCGACCAGATGTCCAGGTTCGGCCGTTTGGCCTTGACCTCGATCCTCCGCGTCCGCTTCATCACATCCGGGTTGGTCGAGTAGTAGCCCAGGACGTAGTAGTCGCTGCTCTCGGCGTCGATCCGCTTCAGCGCCTTGTCGAAGTCGTTCTGGTTGACCGTCGCGAAGCCGCCCGTCTGTTCGGCAATGACGCGCAGGCTGTCCTGGGATTTCCGGAGGTAGTTGTTCCACTCGGTCGGGTCGACCTCCTCGTCGAGGTCGGCCCCGGCGACCAGTCCGCGCGGATCAATCGTGTAAAACGTCGCGTTGGCGCGATTGGCGGCGCGCGTCAGCTCCGAGAGCTCTCGCACCAGGTCAGCGTCGGCGAACTGGTTGCTCTGACGGCTGAACGGATCGTACTCGATGCCGATATTCCTTCATCCGCTCGACGTTGCTGTTCTTCATCCCGATGATGTTCGGATCGCCGAAGCGCGCCCCCTCGAACGGGTTGAAGTCGTAGCCGTTGCTGACGTAGATGACGGCCTTCCGCCGGTTCTGCACCTTCTCCAGATTTCTGACGATGTCGTTGGCCGTCGAGAACGCGACGTGCGCCCGATATCTCAGCTCGCTCGGCCCCTCGGAACCCTGGGGCGCCTCGATGATCTCGCTCGGCTTCAGCGCGCCGCCGGAGATCTTGTTGATCGCCTCGTCCATTCGCTTCCGGTCGTAGGTCATGTCGATGGCGATCGACGATGTCCCGGTCGACACGACGCCGAACATGTCGCCCTCGTGAACGAGCATGGTCGACATCTTCTTGAAGAGCTGTCGGATCCGCGGCGTGTCGCGGAAGTTCATGTGCAGGTCGTCGACGAAGAACAGGAAGATGCGCCCCGCCGCATCATTTTTCGGCCGCGACGGCGGCAGGATGATGCCCTCCTGCGGCGGAGGCGCTGGTGGGGCCTGAAGGTTGTAGGTGCGGCCGCCATGCACGAGCTCCACAGACAGGATTTCCTGCTTGACGCCGTCTTCGAAGACCTCGAAGTCTTCCTTCTTCAGATCGGCGACGAACTGACCGTGCCGTCCCGAACGATCACGTCGGTCGTAATGAGATCGACGCGCGTGCGGAACTGGATCTTCGAGTCGTCGTTCTGCGTCTCGGACGAGGAAGGCGCCGGCTTCTGGGCTGCGGGTTTGGCCGGCGCTTGACTGGGCGATTGTGCGGGCGGCTGTGCAGCCAGCGTCGTCGACGCAAACGCAAAGAGCGCGGCCACGCGTCCAAGACGCTGAATGCATGTTCTCATGGTGAAAGTATAGCGTGCGCGCGGTCCGGTTTCGCCCTGGCCGGGCGGCGTTTTCGACCCTTTTGACGAACCGACCACGCGCCCGGTCTGGCGCGACCGTCAGACGGCCGGGCCCTGCCCGCCGCGGCGACGTCGCCGGCTGCGGCCAAGCTGCCGGAGAATGTCCGACGAGAGCCGATCGTGCGTGGCGAGTCCGTCCCTGACATCCGTCTCTGTCACCCACCCATCCGGGTTGAGCGGTTCGGCCTGGGCCCGCAACGCCTCGAGCCGGGCCGGATCCGTGATACGCGTCGTTGATGCGCGCCAGGACCGCGGCGTGCTGGCCACGCAGCCGCGCCAACTGTTCGGCGCCAAGTAAACGTTCCGCTACTGAGGGGTCGGACAAGGGGTGCGGCGGCTCGAGACGTTCCGCGGCCTCGATCTCTTCGATGGCTTCGGCCGCCGAGACAGAATCGAGGTCAAGGGCGGCCGGCGCAACGAGCGGCTCGAGCAGTTTCTGGCCGGACCGCCGCAAGTCCTCGCGCCGCTCGCGGCGCACAGGAGCTCCAGGGTCGGGCAGCTCGCTCATGACCGGACGCGCCTCCAGGATGCGGGGCCAGTCGAACTCCAGGTCGGGATGCTGATCCTCGAGACACCGGATGGCATCCTCGTCGAACGCGGCGCGGCCAACCTTCACATGCGGAGGCGTTCTGAACCAATAGAGAAGCGCTGGCCGGTCTCGCTCGCTCCGCTTCCGCGCAGTGTGAAGAAGGAAGGTGCTCTCGTACCCCCGCCGGTCGCGCGAGAACCGCAGGAACGGCACCTATTTGCGCCTGCCGGCCGCCTTCTTCGGCGCGGCTTTCTTGGCGACGACCTTTCGGGCCGGTGCAGGCGGCGCTTTTTTCGCGACGGGCTTCGCGGCAGGTTTTCCCTTCGGCGCCGGCTTCGCGACTGGGGTCGCCTTCCCAATCGGGGTGGCCTTCCCCATCGGGGTTGTTTTCGCGGTCGGAATAGTCTTCGCAATCGGGGTTGGCTTCGCGACCGCCGCGGGCGTCGGCTTCGAGACCGGCGCCGCCGCCGGTTTTGGCGCTCGCGGGCGGTGCGGCTTTGTCGGCCTTGCGCGCGGGCGCGATCTTGGCCGGCTCTTTCGTTGCCGCTGCAGGTTCCTTCTTCACGACGACCGGCTTTGTCCGCGTTGGCGCTGCGGCGGGTGCGCCCGGGTCAGGACCGAGATCCAGCACGGCTGATCCGCTTCGATGGACGAGCGTAAACCGCATCAACTCTCCCACCTGATGGTAGGAGTGAATCTCGGCGACGGGGATCTGATTGTCGGCCGCGAGCCGACGCGCTACATCGACCGAGCCCATGGGCACATACAGCAGGAACGGTGCACGCAGCCGCGCGTAGTGCGCCCACTGCGCCATCGCCTCGAGGTTGTTCACCGATTCGCCGGTTTCAACCTCGACCACACCGAGGACTTTGCGGCCCTTTTCAAGCGAAAACAGCACCACATCGGGGTACTCTTTGCGGGCCGTGCCAAGAGCCACATTCTGCTCGGCACCGGGGTTGATCCCCACTTCGACCTTCCGGCGGCTGAACTCGCGCTGAAGCTGCCGGATTACGCGATCGTGCTCGAGCTGCTCACGTACGGGTCGCACCAGGATCGGACTCAACGAAGGCCTCCGGCTCTTATCCGCTCAACAAAACCCGCATACTATACACAAACCCCGTCGGGGCAATCGCCTCTGCACGTCGGCGCCGCCTTCTGCTAGGCTGGTCGGCGCCGCTTCCCTGCTGCAGACCACATGAGATTCGCGACTTTCACGCTTCCTTCTCTTTTTGCCGCCGCTCTCTTCGCGCTAACGCCCCCGCTTGGCGCCGCCGACCCGCCCGTTCCCGGCCTGACTCCAAAGGTCCAGGCGGTCCTCGACGATATCCGCAAGGCGGACACCGGGAATCTCGCGGTGTCGGCTGAAGACGGACGGTTCCTGCGCCTGCTCGTGGCCACGAACCACACCAAACAAGCACTGGAGATTGGCGCGGCGAGCGGTTACAGCGCCATCTGGATTGGCCTTGGACTGCGCGAGACCGGGGGACGGCTGGTGACCATCGAATACGACCCTCAGCGCGCCAAGGAAGCGACCGCCAACATCGCCCGCGCCGGCTTCTCCGACATCGTATCGGTGCTGGCCGGCGATGCGTTTCAGCACATTCCCAAGGTCCAGGGACAGTTCGATTTCGTCTTTCTCGATGCGTGGAAACGCGATTATCAGCGGTTTTTCGATCTCGTTTTCCCTCGGATGCCGAAGGGCGGGCTGTTCGTCGCTCACAACGTGCTCAACAAGAAATCGGAGATGCCCGATTTTCTGAAGACGATCGAAACGCGCCCCGATCTGCTCACGACCATCGTCGCGCCCTCAGGTGAAGGCGTTTCCGTCTCCTGGAAACGACAGTAGGGCGAGAGACGTCGAGGAGACCTGGTTGAGCATCGCCTTGCGCCCCGTTCACATCATCGGTGTGCCGCTCGATCTCGGCGGAGGTCGGCGCGGCGTCGACATGGGGCCGTCGGCGTTTCGGATTGCCGGGTTGAGCGAGCGTCTCGTCCGTCTGGGCTGCCCGATCACGGACCATGGGGACCTTCTGGTTCCGATCCCTGAAACGCGCCACGAAGGCGACACGCGCAAGCGTTATATCGACGACATCGCCACCGTGTGTGCGGCGCTCTACGAGACTGCAAGACAGTCCCTTGAACTGGGCGCCGTCCCGCTCGTGCTCGGCGGCGATCACAGCGTCGCCGCCGGATCCGTGGCCGCCACCTCGGCCTGGGCAAGAACCCGCGGCGAACGGCCCGGGCTCATCTGGATCGATGCGCACGGCGACATGAACACGCCGCTCAGCACGACCTCGGGCAACGTCCACGGTATGCCGCTGGCTGCGCTATTGGGGCCGGAGCCGTCCGAGTTGTCGGGGATCGGGGGCTTTACGCCAAAGGTGGATCCCGGCCAGACCGTCCTCATCGGCGTGCGCAATCTTGATGAAAACGAAAAGGCAGCGGGTACACGCCTCGCGGATCCACGTATTTACGATGAAGGACATCGACCGCGCCGGGATCGCGGCCGTCATCGAACAGGCCATCGAGCTTGCCGGACGGGATACGATTGGAGTGCACGTTTCCTTCGATCTGGACGTATGTGATCCATCCATCGCTCCGGGCGTCGGAACGCCGGTCAGAGGCGGCCTCGACTACCGCGAGGCACACATGGTCATGGAAGTGCTCGCGGATTCTGGCCGCCTGCTCGCGCTCGATATGGTCGAAGTCAATCCGACGCTCGATGTCCGAAACAGCACCGCCGAGCTGGGGACCGAACTGATTCTGTCGGCGCTCGGCATGAAGATCCTTTAGGGAGGGCGACACTCATGCGCGCACGCGTAGGGATAATCGCAGTGGTAGGCGTGGTCGGGGCGTTCATCTCGATTCAGACCATGGCGCAGCCGGCGGGCAGCCCGCACGAAACGGTGAAGGCGACCATCGATGGGGCGGACGTCTCAATCGAATACGGGCGGCCGTACATGCGCGGCCGCAAAT
>CAWHTD010000025.1:0-11202 GCA_963832135.1 Vicinamibacteria bacterium
GCATCATCGAGGCCGGCATCTGCGGCGGCCTCGATCTCGGCTGGAACCTGAAGCGCGGTGGCCCGTCGATCAGCACCGACTTCATCGTCGACCAAGCGCGGCGACTCAGGGGATCGGCATCGACATCGCCCGCGACTACGACAACACCCGCAAATGGCTCGACACTCGCCTGGTCGTCCGACGGCCGGGTTCGATACAAGCGGTACTCGCCGCGCCCGGGCTGCAACTAGCAGCAGGCCAGCTGTTGAGCCACGCCGCGGAGGCTGAAGAGCCCCGCGGCGTTGTTTTTTGGGATGGACTATTTCCCCTAGCGCGGATCGAAGAGCGCCGTGTTCGAGGGCGCCTGTTGAGGGGAACGCGCCGTTTCGTTCCCAGATAGAGCGCCAGATCCGGCTGCCGCCGCTGACCTCTCCCCACCGCGTCGTCGCGAAGTAGCGCGCCCCCTTCCGCGTCAGGCCTCGGACCGTATCGGCGCGCGCCGTGTCCGCGTCGAAGCTCCATCCCCGCGCATGCGCGAAATACAACAGCATCGGCGAGTTGACGCCGTAGTCGTCCACGGCGACGACCAGCGCGCCATCCTCGGCCGCGTCGGCGATCGCTTCGCCGGCACGCAACATCCGGAGGTCCGGGCTTTCGGGTCTGAAATGCCGATCGATCACGCGGCTGTGGACAAATCCCAGAAACGCAACCGTTGCCACGACGAGCGCGACCGCCAGTTGCCACCGAAGGCCCGGACCGATGGCTCGCCGAATCCAGTCTGGGTCGAACACGTTTCGCGCGGCCGCGCCGAAGTACAAGGCGCCGATCGCCACCAGCGGCAACTGATAGTAATCGTGCCCCATCTGACCGTAGCCCGCGGCCAGGATGAACGCGACCATCGCGAGGAGCCAGCTATCGACCAGCGCGCGACCGGGCACCCGGCGCCAGATCAGCAGGCCGATAGCGGCAAGCGCCAGGCCCGGCGGCGTGAGGTGCAGGATCCAGAGCCGCGCGAGCATCGTGTCGTAGAAGTTCCAGCTGGTGAGCAGCTCCCAAGAGCTCCATTTCGAGAACGCCGTGGGCCAGGGCCCAGACGCCACATCCGGTGGATACGTCTTCGTCGTGCCGAAGACGCCGAACGTGAGCCCGGTCTCTCGGAACATCTCGTAGGCATGCCAGTACCACGCCAGCGACAGGAGGGCCGGCACCACCAGCGCCAGCAGGAAACGGCGATCGCGGAGCGCTCCCCATCGCCTGCGCTGCCATGCCAGGACGATGAGCGGCGCTACAATCATCACGGCCGGCAGCTTGACCAGAATCGCCAGCGCCAGCGACGCGCTCCCTGCCAGGAGCGCGCGCCCACCTCATCGGAGAAATAGCGGCGAAAACCGACGAGCGCCGCCAGAGAAAAGCACACCATCAACGTGTCGGGCATGAACGCGCGGCCGTAGAAGACCGCGCCGGGCGAGACCGCGACCAGCAACGCCGCCGCAAGGCCGGCGGGCCGATCGATGCAGATCGCGCGCCAACACGTAGATGAGCGCGACGGTGCCGACCGAGAACAGCACCACAACCAGCCGTCCCCACGTCTCGCTGGGTCCGAAGGCTTTGTAGAGCATCGCGACGATCAGCGGCAGCAGCGGAAATTCGCTCTCGACGTATCCGTGCGGGCCGCCCAATTCGCCTCGGGCTTCAGCGGGTTCATCGGTCCCTCATAAAACGCGCGCGCGATGGCGGCGGTATCGACCTGACGCCAGCGGTGGGCGTCGAGAGCGGGGCAGTGATGTATTGGAGCCGCAAGAGGGCCGCGACGAGCAGGATGAGGGCGAGCGGGAGGTGACGCGGCATCACGGGCGAGTGTAGCCCAAGCCGGACGAGGTGTGCTAGCACGGAAGACCTCGCCACGAATGCACGATGCCGTCGACGCACATGGATCGAACACGGACTCGCCACGGAGGAAGCGTGCGGCCGTGGCGGCACGATGATCAGATTTCCTGCCTACCCCCCCCCCCCTTTCCCCTCCCCTGCCATGACGTGCAGTGCTCCGCAGTCGCCATGTTCTCGTAGTCGCGCTTGCCGTCGTCGCCATCGGGGAGTCCGGTCACCGTGCGAAGCCCGCGGTACGGCGGCGGCCCCCATCAGTCGCCTCACGCCGTGCGGCCGCGCTCTCTGCCGTGAAGACGGGCAACGGTTCCGCTGGCGCGGCGTGACGGCGTTCGCCCTGCTGGACCTCCTCGCCGACGGCAAGGAGCCCGAAGCGCGCGCGTACCTCGAATGGGCCCGTCACGCGAAGTTCACCGTCGTCCGCGTGCTTGCGATGAACCCGAAGGGCTGGTTCGATCTCGAGCCGACCGATGGCCGGCGCGCGTTTCCTGCGCTGCTGCGGCTCGCGCGCGACCATCAGCTCTACGTGCAGATCGTGGCCCTCGCAAATACTGCAGGTCGATCAGACGGATATCTCCGCGAACAAGTGCGTGAGGTCGGCCGCCTGTGCGCGGCCGCAGACAACTGCGTGCTCGAAATCGCGAACGAGCCGTATCACAGCTCGCAAGCGAAGCTCCACGATGCAGCGCTGATGCGGCGCCTGCAGCAGGAAGTCCCCAAGGGGGTCGTGACGGCATGGGGCGCTGCGCCCCGCCACGGCTCGGAGTCGATGGCCGGCGGCGCATATGTGGTCGCACACGTGGCTCGATCGGGCGATCGCTGGGCGCGTGTCGATCGCATGCGCGATCTCGAGCGCCTGTCGACGCGCACGGGCAGGTTTGTGGTCGACAACGAGCCCATCGGCGCCGCGGAGCAGGCCGAACGGAACAGGCGCGACACGGAGCCTGCCGCCTTTTTCGCGCAGGGCGTCCTTTCACGCCTCCTGGAACTGGGTTCGACCTTTCACTGCGAAGACTGCCTCCGCGCGCAAGTGCCTCGGCCGACGCAGCAGGCCTGCGCCAAGGCCTTCATCGCGGGCGCGACGCTCATGCCCGACACCGTGGTGCTGACCCCGTCGAAATGGCCGCCGCGAATGCGCCGGTTCGACAGCGCGTCGATGCTGGCGGGCGCAACGCAGTTGCCGCCCTCGCCGGCGATCGCGGCTGGCTCGCGCTTCTAGGCGTCGGGAGACGCGGGAGCGTGCCATGGAACGGCCCGTGGAGGCCGGAGAAGCGCGTGGCCAAATGGCCAGGTGTGGAGGTCTGGACGTTCGTGCGCTGAGTCTGTTTGCGGTTCTTCTCCTTGTCAGCGCCACAGCCTTGCGGTCATCATGAGTGGGGATGCCGCACCCATTCACCATGGATCGCCGAACGTTCTGCCGGGTTGTCGTCGGTGGCCCGCTGGCCGCGAGTGCCGCGTGCGCCCGGCCGGATGCCGAAAGCCCGGAGGCCGGACTGATTCGTCTGCTGGCGCTCGGACCCGCCGAACGACCGTGGCTGCGTTCGCTGACCGCCGCCGAGCAGCAGGAGCTGTACACGGCGCTCGTCGCGTCGCGCGACCGACGATCGCGCCGGACGGTCGATCTGCTGATGAAGGTCGTCGGGCGGCGCGAACGACTGTTCGCCTACGTCGGTTACCCGCCGCTGCCGAACCGCTTGAGTGCGTGCGATGGCCTCATCCGCGAGTGAGCGCGGCGCGGACCTCTGCATTCTGGGCGGTGGGATTGCGGGCATGCTTCTGGCGGAGCGCGCCCTTGCACGCGGCCGACGCGTTCTACTGATCGAGCGCGGCATGCCGCTCACGGCGCAGGATCGGCTGAAGCAGCACTCGCACGACGATCCTCTTCCCTTCAACCGCGCGCCCCATCGACTGCCGCACGAGCCGCCGCCGCGGGGCCCGACGATCCGGTGGGGCCGCGATTACGTCTTCTGGCCCGTCTACAACCTCGGGGGCTGCACGAACCATTTCTTCGGCAACGTGCCGCGATTCCACCCGTCGCACTTCGACCAGCCGGCCTTTGGGGGTGGTATCGCGCGGCACTGGCCAATCGGGTACGCGGAGCTCGAGCCCTATTACCTCGAGACCGAGCGGCGCCTGCAGGTGGCTGGCAGCTCCAACCGCCTGCCGTTTCCGGGACGCTTCGACTATCCGCTTCCTGCCCATCGTCTGAGCCCGTCGGATCGCGCGTGCCAGCGCATCTTCGGCGCCGAGAGCGTGCTCGAAGTGCCTACCGTGCGGCCGTCGCGGGCGGTCGACTCGCGGCCACAGTGCTGCGGCAGCAATCAATGCAACCTGTGCCCGATCGATTCGAAAGGCACCGCGCTCAACACCGTCTACCCCGCGATTCGCGATCGCCTCGAGCTACGCTCTGGATGGCTCGTCACGTCGCTCCATTGTCGCGCAGGCCGCGTCGAGGCAGTCTCGGCGGTCGATGCGCAGGGACAGTCGCATCGAGTCGAAGCGCGCCAGTTCGTTGTCGCGTGCAACGGCGTCGACTCGTGTCTCTTGCTTCAGCGCTCGCCCGATATCCCGAAACTGCCAAACCTCGGACGCCATTTCATGGACCACCCGATCTTTCAGATCGGCATCTACGATTCTGGCGTCGATGCGCGCCCCGGGTACGGCGACAGCGCGCAGACCGGCATGCTCGTGCCGTTCTTCGAGCGAGCCGCTGCGGACCTGCCCGTTTCCATGCTGGCCGAGATTCGAACGGGGTCTCTCTCGCAGGGGCGCGGCGAGCTGATGCGCGACATCATGATGCGCGACATGCTGGAACAGGCACTCGCCGACGGCGCCGATCCCGCGGCGTTTCGCACGCGATTCCGCGGCATTTGGCGATCCACGCTGGACCTCTGGTTTCTCGTGGAGCCCCAGCCGAATCCGGCACACACCCTCTCGATCGATCGCATCGAACCGACCGGACAAGCCGTGCCGCGCATCAGGTTGACGTACCCGACGTATTTCGCGCGGTGCGTGGAACTCGCGACCAAATGGATCGAGGCCCGGCTGCCGCGGGGGACGGTCAAGCATCTCGGCAGCATGCCGACGTCATTTCACTGGCTTGGCGCGACGCGTCTGTCGCGGTCGGCGTCGGACGGCTGCGTGGATCCCACGCTGCGGATACCACGAGCTCGAGAACCTGTACATCCTGTCGACGTCCGTGTTTCCGTCGGCGTCGAGCGCGAATCCAACGCTCACGCTCGCCGCGCTTGCGCTGAGGCTCGGCGACCATCTGGGCCACTCGAAAAGATAACCCCGGGCAAGCATTCGAGGTGAATCAGGTTTGACAGGTTGAACGACCTGACCAACCCTCGGAGACCCTTGAAACGGGACGACCGCGACCTTACACGCCTCCGTGATTTCGTCCATAGAAATTCACATTTATCGTGTATTAATATGGATAAAATTATGGCGTTCGCTGCGCGTCGCGGCCGTCCACCCAAGTTCACGCGCCCTTCCCGTACGATTACGGTGACCTTGCCCGACGACGTCCTCGAGGCGCTCGCCGCCTTTGATTCCGACGTGGGCCGCGCCATCGTCAGGCTCGCGATGACGCTTGGCAGCGATCACGAATACCCGGGCGTGGAGGTTGCCACCTTCGGCAACCGTGCCGTCATCGTGGTCAGTCCGACCCGGGCGCTGAGCGGCATGACAGGTGTCGAGCTGGTGCCTCTGGCGGATGGGCGATCTCTGATCGCGCTCGATGACGGGATGTCGGCGCCGCAGTTCGAGCTGGCCGTGCGCGATGCGCTCGACGGCCAGGGCGTGACCGCCGCCGATCGTGCGCTCCTGGAGCGGCTTGCCGCCGTGCTTCAAGATGCGCGCAGAGCCAGCACGTTGGTCCTGCGGCGCATCATCGTGCTTCACGCCGGCCCTACCGAGATCGGGACCGGGTTTCGTCGCCGCGCGAAGGAGCCGCGCGACCATGAGGCAGTGACGTGTGGAAGCGCGTCCCTGCGACCGTCTTTGGGCTCTTGATGCTGGCGGTATTTCTCCTCCACGCATTGAACTACCTCTATTTCTTCGTGGACGACGAAGCGATTCCGTTCGTGTTTGCCAGACACCTCGTCGAAGGCAAGGGGCTCGTCTACAACTCTGTCGAAGGACGCGTCGAAGGCTACTCAGACTTTCTACACGTGCTGCTGGCGGCGCTCTATCTCCAGGTCGAACGGCTGTTGGCGCTCGGTCCCTTTACTGTCTTTTTCATCGCCAAGACCGTATCGTTCGCCAGTGGCGCCGCTACGGTGGCCGTAATCTGGAGGGCGCTGCAGCGCCAGACAACGATGCGGCCGCCGGGGCTGGTGGCGGGGATGGCCTTTCTCGTGCTCGCGCCACCGCTGGCGATCTGGAGTTGCTCATCGCTCGAGATGGCGTCGGTGACGCTCCTCGTTGGTCTCATCACCATTGCCGTCCTCGAGGGCTCCCCCACCTCGGACCGGTTGATCGCCTTTGCGGCCTGCCTGCTGATCCTGCTCCGGATCGACGGATTCGTATATGCCTTCGCGCTGATTGCTCCTGCCTGCGTGCTCGCCCGTGCCGATCGTCGACGCGAGATGCTGATCCGGATCGTGGTCCCCGCTGTCATTCTCTTCGCCGTTTATCACGCGTGGCGTGTCTGGTACTTCGGCGACTGGCTTCCGGCTCCACTGGCGGCAAAGGTCCTCTACAGGCTCCATCCTCAGTCCAACGTCCTCGTGCGGGAATCCCAGGCGCCGTATGTCGTTGCATTCCTGCGCACGTACGGTTTTGTTCCCGCGATTGTCGGCCTTGGTCTCGTGGCCGCGGCGGTGCGCAATCAGCGCAAGGCATGGCCGCTTCTGGCAAGCGCCAGCCTCCTGATCGCGTATCCTGCTCTGGTCGGCGACTGGATGCTCGGTTTCCGATTCTTCCTTCCGGCTGTTGCCGGTCATCGCGTTGCTGATTGCGTTGGCCGTGTCGTCGATCGCGGGGCGCCACGTCGCGGACGATCACGGCAGTGGCGGCGTGTGCGTGGTTCTCGGTAGTCGCGATTCTGAGCGCAGCGGCATACGAGCGCCTGGATGATCACCAGGGCTGGTGGAGTGCCCCGTCTTTCGATTCGCAGCGGTACTCTGGCCCATACCTTCGGGTCTACAAGGGGGTTCGCGGGCTGATAAAACCGGGCGCGCTCATCGCGTACAACCAGGCCGGCTTCGTGCCCTACATGCTGGACGCCGACAACATCGACGACCTCGGCATCTGCTCGCGCTTCATCGCGCGAATGCCGACAAAGGACGTGATCTTTACCCAAACAGGACGCTATTCTCCCCTGACGAACGCGGCGGCGCTCCGCACCGCGAACGCGTACCTGCTCTACCGCTCGCCCGACTATGTAATCGCTCCGATAGGCAACCTGCGCGCAGCCAATCGCGGGGCGATCCCGCACCGGATTCTCCGGAATCACTACGTGAAATTGCTCGCCGTTCCGCATGCGCCTGCCGTGCTTTACGGCCGGTCACCCCGGGCGATCGACGGGCTTCCAGCCGTCGGCGCGCGCGTTCCTCGAGAATCTCGCGCACCCCTCACGCATCCATTACGCCTCGAGCGATGGCGTGATTCCGGAAGGCAAGTATCTGGACGGAGCTGCCATTCCTCGCCGAGGGCGCGCTGGATCTGGACGTTCTCGGGGCGCATTCGCTATGACATCGTGTTCGCTCGCACGAACGAGCCCGCTTATGAGCTTGATGTCGAAGGGATCTGGGTGCGGACCGACGTGACGATGGTGCTCACGCTTTGGACTGTCTGACGGCTCGGTGTGTCGCACCGGGAGATACGACACCATAGCAGGAGACCATCCCGAAAAGGTTCCGACTTCTCCTGGCCCGACGGCCCTGGGCGCGTCGCGGCTCACACTCGAGCTCGATGCCAGAGGGGGCGCAGAAAAACGCGTGTGATGTTACGTGACCTCCGCGTCCAGGGTCAGCCCACCGCGCTCGCGCGCTACGTGGAACAAGCTCTCGTTTCCGCCCGCCGCGACGAGGGGTAGGTAGACGTGAACATCCTGGGCATTTCCTGCTACTTCCACGACGCCGCAGCGGCGCTGCTTCAAGATGGCCTGCTCGTGGCCGCGGCGGAAGAGGAGCGCTTTTCGCGCGTCAAGCACGACTTCCGTTTCCGCGGCACGCGATCCAGTTCTGTCTCGACCGCGGCGGTATGTCGTCCGCAGGATGTCGACTACGTCGGGTTTTTCGAAAAACCGTTCGTCAAGTTCGAACGGATCCTCCAGACCGCGCTCGCGACGGCGCCACGCTCGGCGACAGTCTTTCGCCAGGCGATGACCGGCGTGGCTGCTCGACAAGTTGTGGGTGAAGACTCTGATCCGCAGCACGCTGGACATTCCCGACGATCGGATCCTGTTTGCCGAGCATCACCAATCGCACGCCGCCAGCGCCTACTTCTGCTCGCCGTTCCCGAGGCCGCGATCCTCACCGTGGATGGCGTCGGCGAGTGGACGACGACCGCGATCGGTCTGCGGACGGCACGAGCTTCAGCTCACCGAGGAGATTCGCTTTCCGCACTCGCTGGGCCTGCTGTACTCGGCGTTCACCGCGTTCCTGGGCTTCGAGGTGAACGAGGGCGAATACAAGGTCATGGGCATGGCGCCCTACGGCACGCCGCGCTACGTCGACAAGGTGCGCCGGCTGGTGCGGCTGCTCGCGACGGCTCGTTCGAGCTCGACCTCGACTACTTCTCCTTCCACTACTCGGCGACACGGACCTACAGCCGCAAGTTCGAAGCGCTCTTCGGTCCGCCGCGTCCGCCCGAACGCCCTTCTTCACGGCGCGCACGGATACCCGTCGTATTTCGGACCGAAGCCCGGAAACTTCGGCGAGCTGGCGGCCGAGAATCAGCGGTACGCCGACATCGCCGCCAGCATTCAGGTGGTCACGGAGGAAATCGTGCTCGGCTGGCGCGCGCGGCGCACGCAAAGACAGGCTCGACGCGGCTGTGCATGGCCGGTGGGGTCGCGCTCAACAGCGTCGCAAACGGTCGAATCCTCCGCGAAACGCCGTTACCGATCTGTACGTGCAGCCTGCGGCCGGCGATGGCGGCGCCGCGCTTGGCGCCGCGTTGTACGTCGCCACGCGTTGCTCGGCGAGCCGCGGCGCTTCGTCATGGACCACGCGTCCTGGGGTCAGGCGCACGCGAGGCAGCGGTCGGCCGGGACCGCCGACGCGGGTCTGCGCCCCGCTCGCTCGACGAGGACGCGCTGGTGACCGGACCGTCGATCTGCTCACCCGGGAAAGTCGTCGGGTGGACGCAGGGAGGATTCGAGTGGGGTCCCCGCGCGCTCGGGAACCGAAGTATCCTCGCCGATCCCACGCGAGCCGAGATGAAGGACATCGTCAACATCAAGATCAAGTTTCGCGAGCCCTATCGTCCATTCGCGCCGTCTGTCCTGGCGGAGCGCGCCGGGGAGCTTTCGATCTCGATGAGCCCGAGCGACAGATGGCGGCACGGTTCATGTTGCTCGTGACACCGGTGAAGGAGGGCGCGCGCGATCATCTTCCGGCCGTCACCCACGTGGACGGCTCCGCGCGCCTGCAGACAGTGGTCTCATGAGACCAATCCGCTTTACCATTCGCTCATTGAGCGGTTCGGGCAGGCCACGGGCATCCCGGTGCTCCTGAATACCAGCTTCAATCTGCGCGGCGAGCCCATCGTCAATACGCCGGCCGAGGCCCTCAGCACGTTCCGGCGCAGCGGCATGGACGCGCTCGTCCTGGGAACAATCTATGTCGGAAGGAGCCAACATGAAGGCAGCCGGAACATGATGTCGGCGGCGGGACCGCGGCGAACTGTTGCGTTCCTGTGGGTGCGCAAGCTGTGGTGGATGATGCCGTTCGTCGTCACCCTGCTCGTGGCGGACCTGTTCCTCGTCGGACAGGCGACGGGCATCGCGCCGTTCATCTACACCCTGTTCTGAGCGGGTCGATCGACGGATGCTGACGCGTCGGCAGAAGGACGTCGGTCTTGCAGGCGCGTTCGCGTTCGCGACGCTGCTGGCACTGTGCCTGACGGAGGTGGGCCTCCGATTCGCCGGCTTTGAATTCCATCCGTTCCCCGTAGTGCAGTTCGGCTGGCCGGAGCCGGCTCCGCTTTCAGCAATTCTACGAGTCCGACCCTGACCTGCTCTGGGTCACCAGGAACTATCGCGAGGTGCTCGCGTCGGCTCGTCAGCATCAACCCGCCGTGGTGTTCATGGGCGATTGGTGCCAGGCGCAGATTCGGCACATATCCGAGCAAGACGCTGCAACTCCTGGCCGCCGAGACATCCGTCCCTGGGGCGTGGCATCAAGGTGGGCGTCCGGCGGATGGAGCGCCGTACAAGGCAGCTGGCAGCTGACGCGTGACGTGTTGCCGCTACATCCGCACGTCGTCACCATCTACTTCGGCTGGAACGATCACTGGATCGCGCTCGGGCCGCCGGACGCCGAGGATCCGGCGGGCCCGAGTCCTGACGTGGCTTTCAGATCACGTGCGGATCGTCCAGCTGCTTGCAAAGGCACGGGAGGACCTCGCAGGCTCAACCTCCGGAGCGCCCGAATCGCGTCGACCTCGCGACGTATGAGGGCCACGCTGGTCAGGATGGCAAAGGCTGTAAAGGCGGCCGGCGCGCAACCCGTGCTGATTACGGCGGCGTCAAATCACACGTCCAGGCGCAGAGCCCGATTACCTGAGGAAGCGTCACTTGCGGCACCTGCAGGACCTGGTGCCCGTGCATCGAGCGTATGTCGACGCGACGGAACGAGGCGAGCTGCGGCAGAGACAGGTGCGGTCCTCTGTGACGCGGCAGCTCATTTCGCCGGTCTTCCGGCGCCACATGGCCGCTGCTCCGTTCGGGACGGTATCCACCTGACGGACGCCGGCAATCGAGAGTTGGCGCGGCTCCTCGCGGGATGCATTGAAGCGGCTGCCATCCACCAGTGGGAACAGGGGCGGAGCCTCAGAACTGGCGGCGTGCCGGAGATCAGGTCGTGGCTGGACCGGCGGGCGCTCGCGCCACACGGGGCTCGGCGGCAAGGGGATTCGTAAACGCGGCGCCGGACGGAGCGCCAGCGGGACAAGGACGACGGAAATATAGGACCGTGAGAATGACGTTCGATTGAACGCGCGCGGCGTGGTGCGCGAGCGACTTCCATCGAGACCACAAACCGGTCGGACCAGGCATTCGGGTGCCGAACATTATAGGGTCCGCGGCGGCCCCTGAAGGTTCTGTCGGGTTTGCCCGATCAACCGGACCAACCCCTTTGGACGCGAAACTATTGAAGCCATTGGAGT
>CAWHTD010000026.1:0-945119 GCA_963832135.1 Vicinamibacteria bacterium
TGACGCAAGGAGACGACCGATTCGAAGATGGGCGGCACCACGCGTGCCTTCGGGTATCAGCGAGTAGGCTGCTTCCTGCACACGGTCATGGAGGAAGCTATAGGCGCGTTCCGACTGGACAACGAGCTCAGTTCGGACCGCTTCCGCCAGGTCGGCTTGCATTTCCTCGTTTGAGTCCTCGTAAACCATCGCCAGCAAGGCGAGCTCTGCGCTGTTGCCCATGCAGGCAAGCTGCTGTAATGCCCTCTGGGTTTCAACGGGCAGGCGGTTCAACTTCCCAACCATGAGGTCCACGACGTTATCGGTGTAACCCTTGGCGTGAATGCGATTCAGGTCCCAAGACCATCGCGCCTGCGCCATGATCGAAGGTGAGCAACGCCTCCTCGGCAAGCGCAGAAATGAACTGAATGGCGAAAAACGGATTACCGGCCGTCTTCTCGTGCACCAGTTGCGCCAGCGGGGTGGCGCGCTCCGGTTGGCAGCGAAGAGCATCCGCAATCAACCGTCCCAAGTCTTCACGGGCGAGCGGCGCAAGGATGATGTCCTGCACTCTCGCTCCAGCCTGGCGGATCGCTTCGAGCTTGCGCATCAGCGGATGGGCGGAATCGACTTCGTTGTCGCGGTAGGCGCCGATCACCATCAGATGCTGCACATCCGGCCCGGTCAGCAGATCCTCGAGCAGATCCAGCGTCGCCGCGTCGAGCCATTGCAGGTCGTCGAGGAACAGGGCGAGCGGATGTTCCGGCCGTGCGAATACGCTGATGAATCGCCGGAACACCAGCTGGAAGCGACGCTGCGCGTCCTGTGGCGGCAGCTCCGGAACCGGTGGCTGCTCGCCGATGACGAGCCTCAGTTCAGGGACGAGGTCCACGATAAGCAGTGCGTTCGGGCCTAACGCCTCCCGGAGGGCGTCGCGCCAGTTGCGCAGCTCGGCTTCGCTCTTGGTCAGCAGCGGGCGGATAAGGCTCTGAAAGGCTTGCGCCACGGTGGCATATGGGATGTCGCGCTTGTACTGGTCGAACTTGCCGGAGGCAAACAGGCCGCGCGGCGGCACCAGCACCTTGTGCAGCTCGTGGACCACCGAGGACTTGCCAACGCCGGAATATCCGGAGACGAGCACGAGCACCGGCGTCCCGTCGGTCATGACTTGGTTGAAGGCGCTGAGCAGGCAGTCGATCTCAGGCTCGCGCCCATACAGCTTCTCAGAGATCAGCAATCGGTCCGACGCGTCGTGCGCGCCCAGCCGGAACGCATCGATACGGCCATGCGCCTCCAATTGAGCCAGGCAGCGCCGCAGATCGGCTTCCACGCCGGAGGCCGTCTGGTAGCGCTCCTCAGCGTTCTTGGCGAGGAGCTTCATGGTGAGAAGCGAGAGTATTGCCGGGACTCCGGAACGATCACGAGGCGGCGTCGGCTGGCGGGCTATGTGGCAGTGAACCCACTCGAGCGGATCGACGGCGGAAAACGGCAGCGCGCCCGTCAGCATCTGGTACAAGGTGACGCCCAACGAGTAGAGGTCGCTCCGCGTATCAATCGACCGATTCATACGGCCCGTTTGTTCGGGCGCCATGTAGGCGAGGGTGCCGGCAATGATCTCCGGCGGTGCGGGTGCCTGAGACTCGCGCGGAAGTCGAGACGCGATCCCAAATCCGGTGAGCCAGACGTGGTCGGCCTCGTCGACGAGCACGTTCGCCGGCTTGATGTCCTTATGAATGAGGCCCTGGCGATGCACTCGTCCGAGAGCGGTCGCCAACCGAACGGCGATGCGCACGACGCGAGTCAGTTCGAGCGGTTGTCCTTCGCTCCGCTCGAGGACCCGATTCAGAGGCTCGCCGCCGGGATCCTCGAGAATGAGCATCGTCCGACCGTCCCGACGGGTGACCTCCACCGGCCGGGCGGCCCACGCGGGATCAAGGTCGGATGCGAGCGAGCATTCGTGCTCGAGCTGTCGGAGGCTCTGGGGCGACGGCTGTTCTGCGGCGGGTGCGACGATCAGGACGGAGGTGTGTCCACCAGGCTCGTGACCCCGGTAAAGAGTCAGCTCCCCGTCGTCCCGCAACGCCTCCAGCAGGTAACTAACATCCTCTGGCATGAGGCTGGACCCGTCCACCGTGTCACGTACGGGCAATCTGACGCATCGCAACGAAAACTGCAAGCATCCGTCCACTGAGCAGCCGTGCGCACAGGTGCTCGTGCGTGTGCGCTTCCGCGACTGACGTCCGCTCCTTCGCACACCCATTTGCTTCACGCGTCGGATCTCGACAGTCCGAATCTGGCCTGTAGCGCCGATGACTCGTGCGGCCGAGGCCGTCCCCGCGCCGCATCACGTACCCGCAGGAACGCGAATTGCGTGAGTGTCCGGTGCCGCGGGACACGGTGAAGATGCGCGGACAACTCGGCATAGAGCCCCTTCATTTGGGCGAGACCAGGAGGTTCCACGTGAGCGGACGAGGCGAAACCCGTGCGTCCTTTGCTAGTGCGCTCCGCACGTCTGTGAACGTCATGGTTGCGGCGTGTGCGTGTGCCCCTCTATTCCTTTCCATCGGTGCCCTGCCCGCGTCCGCGCAGGCCATTATCAAGGTCAACGAAAACGTCAACTTCAAGTTTGGCATGCTCGGGCAGTTTCAAGCCGACACCATCAGCAACCCTGAACCAGAACCGAACACGGACAATCTCTTTGTCCGACGGCTGCGCCTCGACTTTGCCGGGCAGGTTGCGAAGAACGTGACGTTCTTCGTGCAGACCGACGCGCCCAACCTCGGGAAAGAACTTTCGACGGGCAAGAACATCACGCCGTCCGTCATCCTGCAGGACGCCTATGCCTCGGTCAAACTGGCCGACGCTCTGACCTTCGATGCCGGCCTGGTATTTGTTCCCGGCTCCCGCGACAACCTGACGCTCACGGGCACGTTGTTACCGATCGACTATGGTCCGTTCACGTTCAGCGACGCCGCGCTGGAGGAATCTACGCTAGGCCGGGACACCGGTGTCCAGGCGAGAGGATATCTCCTTGGTCACCACCTCGAATACCGGCTTGGTGCGTTTCAAGGGTTCCGCGACGCCAACTCGGACGACCCGTTCCGGTATTCCGGACGGGTGCAGTACAACTTCCTCGACACCGAAACAAGCTACCTCTACACCGGGACCTCTCTGGGCAAGAAGAAGTTCCTTGCAGTCGGCGCAACCTACGACCGGCAGGAAGACTTCCGCGCCTATAACGCCGATGTCTTCGTCGATCACCCGCTGGGCCCTGGCGCCGTGACCGGTCAGTTCGACTACAACCACTTCGACGGTGGCAGCAGGGTGACGACGCTGCCAAAGCAAAACGATGTGCTCGTGGAAGCGGGGTATCTGATCAGCGCACTGAAGCTGACGCCGCTCCTCCAGTTCGCGCGCCGGGACGTCACCGGCGGAAGCGCCGGCGACGAGACGTTCACCTCCGTAGGCGCGAACTACTGGTGGGCGGGCCTGAACGCCAACGTCAAGGCGGCCTACACACGGATCAGCCCAAGGGGTCTTCCCAAGCAGAACGAGTTCACGGTCCAGTTACAAGTGTTCTACTTCTGAGGTCGCCGACTGTGGGGCTGGGGTGAAGCCATGAACCGCCTGATGAGCCGTCTAATTTGGGCTGCAATCGCCGCTATCGGCGCCCTCGGGTTGTCGGTGATTGCGCTCAGTCGTGGCGAGCCGATCAACAGCATCTGGCTGGTGCTGGCCGCGGCCTGCACTTACGTCGTGGGATTCCGCTTCTACGCGAAGTTCATTGCGGCCCGCGTCATGGCGCTCAACGACGATCGCGCCACGCCGGCCGAACGCCTGCGCAACGGCCACGATTTCGAGCCGACCAACAAGTGGATCGTCTTCGGCCACCATTTCGCCGCGATCGCCGGGCCCGGACCGCTGGTCGGTCCGACGCTCGCCGCGCAGTTCGGCTATCTGCCGGGCACGCTGTGGATCATCATCGGCGCGGTGCTTGGCGGCTGCGTGCAGGATTTCGTCATTCTGTTTGCTCGATGCGGCGGGACGGGAAATCGCTCGGCCAGATGGCGCGCGAGGAGATCGGGAAGCGTCGGCGGATTCACGGCGCTGCTCACTGTGCTGCTCATCATGATCATCCTGCTGGCGGTGGTCGGCGCTGGTGGTCGTGAACGCGTTGAGAGGAAGCCCGTGGGGGACGTTCACCATTGCCGCGACGATGCCGATCGCGGTGTTCATGGGGTTGTATCTGCGCTACTGGCGGCCGGGCAAGGTGCTGGAAGTCTCGGCGATTGGATTCGTGCTGGTGATCGCGTGCGTTCTTCGGCGGACAGTGGGTCGCGCATTCCGCAACGCTCGCCCCGTTGTTCACGCTCTCGGCCATGGCGCTCGCGGTGATCCTCATCTGTTACGGATTTCTCGCCAGCGCGCTGCCCGTGTGGCTGCTGCTCGCGCCGCGCGATTACCTGAGCACGTTCGTGAAGCTCGGCGTGGTGTCTCATGCTGGCCGTCGGGATTCTGTTGGTCCGCCCCGACCTGCAAATGCCGGCGTTCACACGATTCGTCGGACGGCACCGGACCCATCTTCGCGGGCAAGATCTTTCCGTTCTGCTTCATCACCATCGCGTGCGGCGCGATATCGGGATTTCACGCGCTGATCTCCTCGGGCACCACGCCCAAGATGATCGCGAAAGAGTCGCACGCGTGGCCGGTCGGCTACGGCTCGATGCTGCTCGAGAGCTTCGTGGCCATCATGGCGATGATCGCCGCATGCGTGCTCCAGCCGGGCGTGTATTTCGCCGTCAACTCGCCGCCGGGCATCGTCGGTGCGACGCCAGCTGCGGCGGTCGCGACGATCACGCATTGGGGTTACCCGGTCGCTGAGGCGGACATGCGGACGCTGGCGACGGACGTCGGCGAAGCCACCCTGTTCTACCGCACCGGCGGAGCGCCGTCGCTCGCGCTCGGGATGGCGCACATCTTCGCGAGAACAGTCGGAGGCCAGGCGATTCTCGGCGTTCTGGTATCACTTCGCGATCATGTTCGAGGCGCTGTTCATTCTCACGCATCATCGATGCCGGCACCCGCGTCGGCCGCTTCATGCTGCAGGACCTGCTCGGACACGTGTATCGACCACTCGGGCGCACGAGCTGGATGCCCGGCGTGCTGGCGTCGAGCGCGGCGATCGTGCTGGCGTGGGGCTACTTCCTCTTCCAGGGCGTTCGTGATCCGCTCGGTGGGATCAACTCGCTCTGGCCGCTGTTCGGCATCGCCAATCAACTGCTCGCGGCAATCGCCTTGTGCGTCGCAACGACGATCCTGATCAAGATGCATCGCGCGCGGTACATGTGGGTGACGGTTGCTGCCGCTGGTCTGGCTGGTGATGGTGACGTTCACGGCGGGCTACCAGAAGATCTTCTCTCCGCTGCCACGCCTCGGATTCCTGGCGCAGGCCAGCCAGCTCGAAGGCGCGCTGCGCAGCGGTTCGATTGCCACGGCCCACGTGGTGCAGACGCAGGCCCTCATCTTCAATGCAAGGCTGAACGCCGTCGTGTGCGGCTTCTTCATGGTGCTGGTAACGACCATTCTCATCGACTCGATCCGCGTCTGGATCGGAATTCTGCGCCGCACGCGGTCCGCGGAAGTGCACGAGTCGCCGTTTGTCATGTCGCAGCTGCGTCCCGAGGAGCTCTGACGTGATGAGGACAATGAGCAAATGAGAGCTCACGCGCCCGAATGGGCCTCACACTTCCGGAGAGCGCTCCGGCTTCTTCTCGACGTTCTGCGCGAGCTGGCCGATGAGAACGCCTACGCCAGGCACCTGAGGGCTCACGGCTGCCAGCATTCAGGCGATGAGTGGCGTCGATTCTGCGATGCGCACCTGCGTGCAAAGTACCAGCGCGCAAAGTGCTGTTGATGGCGATCCACATCACCGCTCGAGTGTCAGCTGGGCTGTGCGTGTCGGTTCGAACCGCGGATGGAGATGCTGAAAGCGGCCCGGTCAGCTGCGGCAGCATACGGGGCGTTCGACTCGCTCGCGACCCTCGAGCAGCATCTGGCCGCATGGACGACGCTCAAACCAGCGGCCGCACGGCACGACGCGGGAAGCACGGATGAGGTTAGGCGCGCGGGTTCCGGACCACCCGCCGATCCGTTGGTCATCCTGCGCGGACTTGCGTCAATACCTGACAGGTCCCAGCGGTAGTGCTCACGTGCGCGCAGGTCTGCACACCGGTCTTTCCCACAGAGCCGCTTTCGGAGTCAGATCGCGCTAATTGGGGCCGAGAGCGACACGTCGTGACCTCACGTGGCGTGGCATCGCATTTGCCGTCAATGTGGACAGGAGAGTGCACGATGCCGAGACGCTCTCCGACAACCACGCTGCGAGCCTCAACAACGCCGTGAGCAAGATGTTCAGGAACTTCCCCACATCCAAGGAGAGGAAACAGTCGAATCGATGGCTCATCGCCGTCGCCGGCGTGGTGATGCAACTGGCCCTGGGCGCGGTCTACGCCTGGAGTGTGTTTCGAATTCCGCTGATCACCGCATACGGGTGGTCGATCGCACAGGTCATGCTGACCTTCGAGCTTGCGATTCTCATGCTTGGCCTGACGGCGTTCGCAGGCGGGCTGTGGATGCGATGGGTCGGGTCTCGACGTGTCGCCATCATCGGTGGCGTCGGTTACGGGCTCGGAACGATCCTGGCCGGACAGGCCGGCAGCAGTACGCTCATGTGTGTGAGCTATGGAATTTTGGGTGGCATCGGACTGGGGCTCGGCTACATCGTTCCGCTGGCAACCCTGATCAAGTGGTTCCCCGATCGCCGCGGCATGATTACCGGACTGGCGGTCGCGGGCTTCGGCGGCGGCGCGCTCGTGACCGCGCCTGTGGCGGAATATCTTCTGAGGTCCGACGGGATGGTGTCGACGTGCGTCATCCTCGGCACGATCTATCTCGTCGCGGTGGTCGGCGCGGCCGTCTTCATGAAAGACCCGCCTGAGGGCTACCGCCCCGAGGGGTGGACTTCACCGGCGCCGCAACAATCGGCGCACGCAACGAAGGACTACTCTCTCGCCCAGGCGCTGCGGAGCTGGCAGTGGTACGCGTTGTGGGCAATCCTGTTCCTGAACACCAGTGCGGGGATATCCGTCATCTCTGAGAGATCGCCGATGGCACTGGAGATGACCCACGTGACGGCACCCGTCGCGGTCGGGCTCGTCGGTCCCATCTCGATTGCCAGCGGCTCCGGACGTTTGCTGTGGCCACGGACCCCGGATTTCACCGGCCGACGCCAGGTGTTTTTGACGATGTTCCTCGTACAGGCCGTGGTGTTCCTGATCCTGTCGCACGTCGAGCGCTTCACGTCGCTGGCCCTCCTCTGCTTCATCGTTCTTCTCTGCTTCGGTGGCGGTTTCGGCAGGATGCCGGCATTTGCCGCGGATCTCTTCGGTCCCTGGAACGTCGGTCCGATTCATGGGTTGACGTTGACGGCTTGGGGGGTCGCGGGGGCGCTCGGACCGACGGTCATTGCCTGGGTTCGAGAGACCACCGGGCACTACACGGAGGCGCTCGAGGTGATCGCGGCCGTCATGCTTGCGAGTGCCGTGATTCCGTTCTTCGTCCGGCACTCCGACGAGACGACGATGGTTCCTTCGCACCCCGGGCGATCACTGCTCGGAACGAAGTCGTGAAGAGCCTCGGCTGCGGGCTCGGTCTCACCATACTGCCCGGTCGGCTGCGGTCAGCTCATTTACCACAACGTGCAGAACGACATCTGCAACGGGCGGCGGCTACCGCATCGTTGGCGGATCTCCTCACGTCGTCGTTCCAAGTGCGTATAACTGCGCACGTTTGATGATCGACACACCCTCCTTTTCGGGCGGTGCTCACCATTCGTCTCAATTTGTTCCGATTCCGAACGGTACGGAGCGCTTGCGGGCCGGTATCTGCATTGCCTGCTGCCTCTCACGAGGGCGAGGTCGGCGCGGGAGCGTGGCCTCATCAAGCCATGGAATCGAGGCGACCATGTATCAGAAGTGTGTACTCGTGGTGGCGTGCATATTCCTGTCCGCAGCGATCGCGCGGGCGCAGGAGACCACGGGCGGATCGATTGCTGGACGCGTCGTCGATGCGCAAGGCCTCGCAGTGCCTCGCGCGACGGTGACGGTAATTACTCCCCAGGGCCAGCAAGCGTTCGTTACGGACGCCAGCGGCGCATTCTTCGCACCCTTCCTCACCCCGGGCGTTTACGAGGTGAAGGTGGAGTTGAGTGGTTTCAAAACACTCGACCGCCAGAACATCGAGGTCCGCCTCGGTCAGCGTGTCGCACTGAACCTTCCGCTGCAAGTCGGCCAGCTCACCGAGTCGGTCACCGTCTCGGGCGGCGCTCCCGTGGTCGACAAGTCGTCGACCACGACAGGCATCGTCCTCCAAAGTGACGCCCTGCAGCACATCCCAATCGGCCGGCGCTTCAGCGATACGTTGTACATCGCGCCCGGCGTCAGCAGCGGCGGTCAGGTGGGCGAGGCCAATCCATCCATGTCCGGCGGCAGCGGGCTCGAGAATGCCTATGTCGTTGATGGCGTCAACATCACCAACGCCGGTTACGGCGCCCTCGGCTCCTACTCCATCGTTTTTGGCTCCCTCGGCAACGGCGTGCCGTTCGATTTCATCAAGGAAACACAAGTCAAGACCGGCGGCTACGAGGCGGAGTACGGACAGTCGACCGGCGGCGTCGTCAACGTCGTGACGAAGACGGGAACGAACGCGCTGCGCGGCAGCGTCTTCAGCTATTTCCGCCCGGATGCGCTCGAGAGCTCGTACAACCAGGTGACGACCGTGAACGGCACCGTCAACCTCAAGCACTCACGCACCTACGACACAGGAATCGAGGCAGGCGGCCCGGTCCTGCCGAACCACGTGTTCTTCTTCGGCGCTGTCGATCCGCAATGGCTGCGGAACAAATATGTCGCGCCCGAGGGCTTCCCGCTCCGCAGCCTCGGAGACGTGAATCAAGATCGGCGCATTATCGCCTATGCTGCGAAGGGTACGTGGCAGGTCGCACCGGGCCATACCGTCGACGCGTCATTCTTCGGGGATCCTGCGAGAGGCGCCAACGGCCCTCAGCGCTATACGGCGCTTCTCCGGACCGATACCGCAGGCTTCAGCAAGCTCGATCAATATGGTGGTCATAACCAGGCCGTGCGGTACCAAGGTGCGATCAGACCGACATGGCTGGTGGAAGGCTCCGTCGCGCGTGCGAAGAACTCGATCGTCGAGATTCCGTCGGTGAATCTACCGTCGGTCGTCGACAACACGGTGACCCCGCAGGTACGCAGCGGCGGCATCGGGTTCTTCGAGGAGGGAAACAACGGGGTCAACTGGCAGTACCAGGCGAAGGCGACGAACGTCATCCACCACCACAACCTCCGCTACGGAGTCGAGTACGAGAACATCGACTACGCTAACGTCATCAATCGCACTGGCCCAACCTTTACGCTGCCCGACGGTACGCAGACGGTCACCGGTCCAGAGATCGAGATCGATCCCGATCCGACGTTCGGTCGGATCTTCCGCGTGGTCCGTGCGAACACCAGCAACGTGGCCGACACGACCCAGCACTATCTCAGCCTGTTCGTGCAGGACTCTTGGAATATCGGCAGCCGTCTGACGATCAATCCCGGCGTCCGGTACGAGCGGCAGGTGCTGACAGGCACGCTCGAGAAACTGACGCTCGACAGCAGTTGGGCGCCGCGAATCGGCGTCACCTACGATCCGACCGGTCACGGGAAGATGAAGATCTATGGAAACTGGGGCTTCTACTACTCGAAGGTTCCCAACGATCTCGCGGCGCGTTCGTTGTCCACCGACGCTGGTGTGAGCCGCGCGGATTACTTCGACGCAAACCTGACGCAGCCGGTGCCGGACGGAACGCTCGCGCTCGGCACGACGAGTCACTTCCTGCAGCAGGGCGTCAGCGCCGATCTGATCGATCCCGGCGCCAAGGCGAGCTATGTCAACGAGGTGGTCGCAGGATACGAGTTGGAAGTCTTGCCGCAGATGAATCTCGGCGTGAGGTATATCCATCGCGATATTCCACGCGTGCTCGAGGATGTGCAGCCGTTCCCCATCGTCGCAGGCGACCTGGGAATTCCCGGGGCCACCAGTGTGGACTACACGTTGACGAATCCCGGGCCTTCGACAACAACCGCCGGCAATCTCGGCGCCAGCTTCGAGAAGCCGACTCACCGTTACAACGCGATCGAGGTCACCGCCGACAAGCGCTTGTCCGAGCGCTGGGCGCTGCAGGCGTCGTACCGGTATTCGCGGCTCCGTGGGACGTTCGAAGGATTCTTCCGTGACGACAACGCGCAATCAGATCCGGGCATCAGTTCACTGTTCGACTTCCCAACCGACGATCCAAGCTACACGGCGATCGGCGTGCCGCAGTTCGGTTACCGCGGCGACGTGCGGTTTCTCGGCGCACTCGGAGCCGGCCCCCTGCCGCTCGACCGCGCCCACGAGATCAAGGCCTACGGCAACTACGAGTTCCCGTTTGCTCTCAACGTCGGGGCTGGCGTGTCGATCTCCTCCGGTAAACCGCTGACCGCACTTGCCGCGCATCCGGTGTATGGCAGCGCCGGTGAGATACCTGAAGGACCGCGCGGATCCGGCTTCGAAACGGTTGACGGCTTCAGGACGCGAACCAAGCCGGCCTACAACACGTCGGTGCACGCCGACTACCGCCTGACGCTGCACAAGGACCAGCGCATCGTGCTGGTGGCCGACGTCTTCAATCTGTTCAACCAGCAGACGGCGCTCGACTACGATCCCGATACGCAGACGAGCTTCCCCATCCTGAATCCCGACTTCGGCCAGCCGAGCCGGGCCAACCTCGCGCAACTCCAGACGCCCCGCCAGGTCCGTCTGGGCGTCCGGTACGAGTTCTAGGAACGAGAGGGCACGCGAGGCAGGGCGCCTCGCGTGCTCCACATCACGTGACGGGAATATGGTTATGGCTCGCGTCAACTTGTCGTCGCCGCTAGGCACCCTGCTCAAAGCTGTCGTTGTTCTGTCCCTTGCAGGCGCGGCTCGTGTCGATGCCCAGAGCGCCACCTTCACGAGCCGCGTGGACATTGTGCCGCTGACGGTCACCGTCACCGACACGGCCGGCAAGTACGTCACCGGCCTGACCAGTGACGACTTCTCCGTCCTCGAGGACGGTGTACGACAGCCATTGTCGTTCTTCGCAACGGATGACGTGCCGGTAGACCTCGCGATCGTGCTCGACATGAGCGACAGCATGCGAGCCGATCTGCCACGCGTCCGGGAGGCGGCGAGCGGGCTGGTTCGAAAGCTTCGTCCCGACGATCGTGGCGCCGTGTTCCAGGTGAGCACCAACGCGCGAAACCCCCAGCCGTTTACCACCGATCACGCCGCGCTCGACCTCGCGATTCGGGCGGTATCGACCGCAGGAGCAACGGCGCTTTACGACGGGTTGTACATCGTCCTCAAAGAGTTCGAGCGCGAGCGCCGCGCCGTCGTGGGACCGAGGCGCCAGGTGCTCGTGCTGGTGTCGGACGGACTCGACACCACGAGCCGCCTCCCTTTCGAGGATGTCGTGGATCTCGCGCGCCGAGTTGGCGTCAACATCTATTTCATCGCGCTCAGAGGTGACGCGGCATTGACTCCGCGCTCCGCGCTGGATGGAAGCGCGCTGACCGCCGAGTACGCGATGGGAACTGTCGCTCGCGAGTCGGGCGGCCGGACGTTCTTTCCAAAGCAGCCGACCGACCTGCCAATGGTCTGCAGCGCCATCGCCCAGGAACTGGCCAACCAATATGCGCTCGGTTACACGCCCGTGCGCCCTGGCGGTGACGGCGCGTTCCGCCACGTCACAGTGCACATCGTGCCGCAGGTCGAAGCGCGCGCCCGGACGCGCAGCGGGTATTATGCGTCGGGTACGCCGGCGAGGCGATAGCAGGCCTATCGGCGCTCGTACGTAGCAAGAACTGGGAGTTCGATGACAACGGCCTGATGCGGTGGAGGATCGCTCCAACAACGACCTCGCGATCAGGGAATCGGACCGCAAGTTCCACTGGCCGCTTAGGCCTCGCCGGATGACCATCCGCAGTTGACCGCCCTCGGCCTCTGATGACGGCCGCCGGACGTGCGACTCAGACGCAGCGAGCGACTCAGAGACGGGCGCGGCCGACTATCTGATGGCCGCGGTCCGTCTCGAGTGCTCTGTCAGTTCTGCGCCAGATCACCCACGTAGGGAATGATCTGTCCGGCCTGCACGTCCACATCGAAATCGCGCGTCGTGTATCCGGGCGCGTCTATCTCGATGTGATGTTGTCCGGGCGGCAGGTTCAACGGATTCTGCGGATCGTCGAACTGATCGGCAGTGCCCGCGAAGGCCCCGTCAACAGTGATACGAGCGGTCTCAGGCGAGATCGAGAAGCTCACACCGCCATAGCCCTGACCACGAACGTAGTCCAGCGGCCCGACCGGATAGTCCCAGTAGTCCCACGGGTCATAGAATGGATAGGCGAACGGGTACCCGACGAAGAACCCGAACCCGATTCCGAACCGAGGCCGGAATCCAAATCGGTGCCCGAACCGGTCGTGGAAATGGCCGCCGTGAAACCGATCGCGGCCAAGGTCGCCCCTGTGTCCGCCTTGATGAAATCGGCCACCGTGGAATTCACCGTGCGCATGCCCGCCTGGAGCACCACCGTGAAATCCGCCACCACCGTGAAATCCGCCACCACCATGGAATCCGCCGCTGTGACCGCCACCGTGGGCCGCGGCTTCAACAGGCGCCGGACCGGCCGCCAGAGCGCCAAATAGTGCACCAGCAACAATAAGACGATACGCTCTCATGACAGCTCCCTCCGGGGGAGCCCGACGACGGGCAAGTCTCTCTCACCATCGACATTTTTGACGGTGGTCACCTGCCACACTATTTGGATGCCGCGCGGGTCTGTATCGGTAACCTGATGGTGCGTCAGCACTTGGCGCAGCCGTTTCGGATACCAAGGCAGCTGGGTGTCAATCTCGCGGAGTCAGCAGGCGTACCCGTACGCACTGAAGCGCTCCGCTTTGTGCTGCAAGTCAGCCGTCAAGTAGGTGAGCGCCCCACTGGGAGGGTCGAGACTTCGCGCTTAGACGAGAGTCGTTTCGCGGCCTCCTGGAAGAACTAACAGACCTCTCTGGAAAAACTCATGGCCACGCAGACGACTGAGGCGGCTCGGAATCGCGCACGAGCTGGCCGTTTGTGAGCACTGGTGAGCGTTCCTGCACACGTCGCGTTTTGGCACTGAAAACGAGCCATTGTTTGAGCCACGGACAATCGGCATTTTCCTTGCCCACACGTCCTGATATGAAAACGACTCTTTTCCTTGTGTGGCTCGCGGGCGCAACGATCGCGGCGGCGGGCCCCTGGCGCGTGGAGCAGGCCGATCTGCGCGTGGTTTGCCCGATGACGGTGGGTGGCAGCTTCGCCGCGAAGACGACAGCGCTGAGCGGATCGGTGACGCCGAGCACGCACCACTCGCCGTCATTCGACGGAAATCTCGTCGTGGATCTGCGTACGCTCGACACCGGTATCGGCCTGCGGAACGAACACCTTCGCGAGCGATACCTCGAGGTGAGCAAGGCGCCGGGTTACGACAACGCGATTCTCTCAGACATCGAGCTGAAAGGCGTGGATCCGGTCGCACCAGAGGGCAAGGGATCCTTCACCGGATCGCTGGCACTGCACGGCGTGAAGAACACGGTGGCGGGATCTGTCGAGGCGCGCAAGGCGGGCGCCGGTATCCGGGTGAAGGCCATGTTCCCGGTGAACCTGTCGGACTTCCACATCGACGAACCGAGCTATCTCGGCGTCGGAGTCAAGAACACGGTGCAGGTCGAAGTCGCCTTCACCATCGCGCAATGAACACGAACCGCTTGCGCCTCGTCTTCCTGCTGGCCGCGATGGCTCTCGCGTCACGAGCGTCCGCCGAGCCCATGTTTCTCACGAAGCAGCAGGCTCGCTGCACAGCGTGTCACTACTCGCCAACGGGCGGGGGGCTGCTCACACCGTATGGGCGACTCCTTTCACATCGCGAGCTGTCGACAACCGGCGAGACGGCTGCAGCGCCGCCTGCGGGAGCCGAAGACGACCCGCGCGGCGAGCAGGCATTCTTGTACGGGGCACTCGGTCGGGCGCTTGGCCCCGTGCATCTCGGCCTGGAGATGCGCCCCTCCCATCTGCGCATGACGTTTCCGGAGGGTCACCAGGACATGAATCTCCTGATGAATCTCGACCTCATTGGCGCCGTGCAGAAGAAGGGATGGACCGCGTACGGCACCGTCGGTCGGGAGCCGCCGAATTCCGCCGTGCGGGACGGCCGCACCCTGCCCGATGCCGCGTTCATCTCCTACGAGCACTGGATTGCGTACGAGACCGCCGGCGGCGTCCGGATTCGAAGCGGACGGTTCCTGCCCGCCTACGGCGTGCGGTTTGCGGATCACAACGTGTATTCGCGCCTCTATCTCGATCTCGATCGCAACGATCAGGTCTACGGCATCGAGGTCAGCCACACCAAAGGACGCTCGTTGGCGCAGGTGATGATCAGTCCTGGCAAGGCCGAAGCGATCCTGCACGATCAAGGTCATCGCGGGTTCTCCAGCGCGGCCCGCTGGCAATTCGATCTCACACCACGAGCGGCACTCGTCGGGTCCGCGTTCTACCGCCACTCGACGGACCTGGATCCGCACTCGGGCTCGGTGGGCGGCGCCTTCGGCTTCGCGCCAACGTCTCGGGTGTCGGTCTGGACTGAAGTCGACGCGAACCTGCAAACGAAGGAACAAGGTGGGAACTCGTGGGTCGTGGTCAACGAGACGGCTGTGGAGGCGTATCGTGGGATCTGGCTGAAGTTCTCGCCTCAACTCCGCACGTCGGGCGGGGCCCCGGGGTCTTCGCAGCTGCGCCGCTTGTCCTTCGCTGCGGTGCTCCTGCCGCGCACGCACTGGAACGTCAACGTGTCGTATTACCACGACCACGACCACACCTTCGACGCCACTACGTCGACGCTGCTGGCGCAGCTTCACTTGTACTTGTAGCGCGACAGGCCATCTCTGGAGCGCACGGGATCGTCAGCCGAAAGGCCGGCGATCGGCTCATCAGTCTGCTCGCGGTGTGTTGGCACGATCCTCGAACACCCGCTCGCTGCGCCTGCGCTCGGTGATGTCCGTCCGTGATGCCGACCAGCGCTGTCGAACGTCGCGGATTCGAGCGCCGAACAGTCGGACGGTGGCGTCGTTGACGTCGACAACCCTGACCAGTGCAATTGCGCTCTTGACGAACTACGGGTGCGCCCCTGGTACCCGCGGACGTCGGAAACGCCCTGGGCTCTCAGATCGTCGAGCGCCGATTTGACACGTGAACATTCCCTCTTTGCAGATCGCGACGCCAGCGTTCTGGAAGATATCCTTGTACCGGGTCTCGCGCCTGCGCAGGTCGGCCTCGGCCTGTTTGCGATCGCTGACGTCGAGCATCACCCCACGGAGCTTCGTGACCCGCTCGCCCTAAGTTCCCAGACGATGCCCTCGATCGAGTTCACGAGATCGCGGGAACGGTGCTGTGACGCGACCGCCTCGGCATACGCTTGTTTTGAGCTCCGCAGTCCGGGCGCGGACGCGGGCTTCCATCTCGTTACGGGCTGTCCTGAGCGAATGTGCTGCGCTCTTGCGCGACGCGCTCGGCGCGGCGAAGACACCGGCCAGCAGAGCGAACACCGCCACGCGCGCGATGTGACCGGGCTCGAGTGTAATCGTGCGGATCGTGGGGATGGAGTGGTAATCGAGCGCAACCGTGGCAAGCGCTCTCGGCGAGGAATCGCTACCTTCGAAGTGCATCAGGCACGCGGTCCGCTCCCCCGCACCGGCAGGGCGCAACACCGGGGCGCAGGAGCGGACGCGCGAATTCCGACGGCCTCGTTGGTCGCCGCCTGCCGATTACCGGACAGCGTTGATCACGACGGCACCGTAGATCCGATGTCCGTACCGCGTGTCCTGCCCGAAGAACTCCGGCGCGTTGTCTTGCGAAAAAACGGCCTGGAACCTGTAGTCGCCGCGAAGGCCCCACCGGTTGTTCGGGGCGAACCACTTGACGCCTCCGCCCACATTGCCCGTGAAGAACGTCTGACTGTCGATGAAGCCGAGGATGGCACGGTCGTACACAGTGAGGCCGCCGACGCCGCCAGTCGCGTACGGCACGACCGAGTGGCCGGGCAGGTTGGCCACGACGTTGCCGGAGTACGAAAGCATGTTCGGTGACTTCTCGTGGCGAGTGAGACCGCTGAAGTCATTGAGGCTCTGGCTGATGCCGAACGATCCGGCAACCTCGCCCTCGACGCCGACAATTCGTGTGAAGTTGTAAGCCACTGCGGCTCCTGCATCGTAGTTGCTGAATTCCGGGGATTGGTCCTTCGAAGTGAAGAACGTCGCACCTCCTGGAATGACCGAGACTTCAACGGTACCCGGGCCTGGCGCCGTCTCCTGCGCGTGTGCGCGCCCCGTCACGAGGATTGACGAGAGTACGATAGTTCCTACGATCCAACGATTCATTGCTTCCTCCTGAAACACCCTCTCGGGTCTGACATGCAAGCGAGCGGCTGCACCAGGCAAGGCGTCTCTGATGCGAGCACGCCTCACCTGGCTGGTTGAAGAGCGAACGCTCAATACGGAGACGGCGCGGGCGCGGGCACGGGCGCGGGCGCCGGTGCGGGTGCGGGTGCGGGCGTGGTCGACGCGCTAGGCACAAGGGTGCCGACCATCTGCGGATGAATCGAACAGTGATACGGCCCGTCTGTGTTGATCGCCATCGGCTGACTGGACGCTCCCGCAGCGATATCACCCGTGTCGAGCGATCCGTCGTTCAAGACCACCCGATGAGTGATGCTGTCGATGTTGTGCCACACGACCATCTGGCCCGCCGGCAGTGTTGCCGGATTCGGCGAGAAGGACTGGGCGCCATTGATGCCGACGACCTCGATCGTCACCACGGTTGGGGGAGCCGGTGTTGGTGTCGGCGTCGGTGTCGGTGTCGGTGTTGGTGTTGGCGCGGGGGTCGGAGTGGGTGCGGGGGCTGGCGCCGGCGTTGGTGCCGGCGCTGGCGTCGGGCTCGGAGCGGTCGGGCTCCCGTTGGACGGGTTGGTCCTGTTGTTATCACCGCCGCAGCCCCACGCACTCAGGGCGATCGCGATGATGGACGTTGCTACAAATGCACGCATGCTTCTTTCCCTCTCTCTTCTGTTACTGCTGTTCCTAATCTCCACAGAGACAGATCGGCTCGATCCGGTGACCAGCGCGCGACACGATTGGCTGCGTCCAAAACGCAGCCGTAGCGTCGACGACCAGGACTTATGAAGCCGATGGGGCACCAACGACGTCGGCGGACCGGTCACGCGTTCCATCAAGGCAAGGGTGGGTCCACCGCAAAAGTCGAGGGATTCTGGCTAGGTTTCGCGGGAGTCACGCTCAGGAATGCGCACAGGCGTACGCCAATACGCACGGGACTGCGGTCGCTGTCAGCGTTCGGAAGGCGGTGCGATCCGTGAAGGCAAGCTCGCTGAGCTCGCTGGGCCGCTGCGCGGCGAGAAGTGAAATGAACTGAACGGCCAGAAACGGAGTCAGCGTGTGATCGGGCGCGACACCACGAGTATCCGAGTTTCGCGACCCCAGCAATCGAGTTCCTTGTGCCACTCACGCGACTCCTCGTGATACGCGGCCTCTTCATCTCGACCGGGCAGAAGGCAGGACTCGGCGGACACCAGAAGCGCGCGTCCGCCGAGCATCGATAGCAAGCGCGCACCAGGCTGCGCGAACAGCGGGGGTGTAGCAGACCAACGTGCTCAGAACTCGACACGAACGCTGCCTGTCTTCCGCAAAAGCGATGCCCGCCATCAGTGCTGGGATTCCGCGGACAGTCAATCAGCGGGACCGAGCGGCCGTCTGGACTCGGACTGCTCACGCATGCGCACCTGTGAGCGTCTGCGCACTCGGGGTGGAGTCGGGCACGTGCGGCACGAGATGCAATGCCCGTGAGCACGCGCGCGCACTTCATGGCATTGAGGTTGCTCGTCGCCAAGCTGCAGGCAAACGACGGGCGAAGGACGTGAATATGAGAACGGCATTCTGGCTCTGCATTTCCCTGGTCGCGATCGCACACCCGGTGGGCGCGAGCGATCCATTGAGGATCTCCGTGACGCCGGCGTACTCGTTTGCGCCCGCGAATTTGAGAGTGGTGGTCAAACTCGAGCGGAGCACCGAGAACCGCGCGATCGAAATCTTTGCCGAGTCCGAGGACTTCTATCGGAGCAGTGAGTTCAACCTCGATGGCGAGCAGTCGCCGGCGATCGTCGAGTTGAATGTTCACGACGCTCCGGGTGGCAAATATCGGGTCGCCGCCGTGTTGAAGGACAGCGCCGGTCGTCCTCGCGCGAGCGCCGAGAAAGAAGTCACCGTCATGGCGTGGCAGGGCCAGGAGTAGCGGCTGAGCGACATGGTCACAGGCCGTGCCGCGATGAAGGCCATGGACGGCATCTGAACGACGACGTTAGACGAATCCTCAAGAGGAAGCTGCGGTTCGTGAATTGCATTGGGGCAACGCCAGCGAGTCCTGTCGCGTTGCGACGGAAAAGGAGACCTTATGAAACCCACCACAACACGGATGCTCCTGGGTGCCGCCACACTGGCACTGCTAACGGGCTCAAGCGCTACGGCGACACCGGGGCAAGAGGTTAGATGGGAGGCGTTCGTCGGAAACATTCGAACTGGAGCCACTGGCAAAGTGGGCTCAGGGACCGGCGCAGTCAACGCTGCAGGCGCGCCGTGGGTGGCAACCGGCGGGAACGCTCGTGTGGATCTGGCGTCCGGCGAGTTACGTTTCAGGATAACCGGGTTGGTGCTTGCGGACGGCAACGCCGTCGGAACCACCGCGAATATCCCCGAGGTCGTGGGCACGTTGGTTTGTGACACCGATGGCAGCGCAGGTGGCGGCAATTCCGTCCTCGTCTCCACACCGCAAGTTCCCCTCACTCCGCAGGGAGAGGCCGACTTCAATGGCAGTCTTGGCCCGCTACCTATTGCGTGCGAGGACGAGCCTGATATCGCCTTCCTCGTCCGGAACGTCACTGGCGTCTATTTCGCGGCCGGGATCGTGCGGGTGCCGTAGCATGTGCTTGGTCTTCGATCAGGGGCGTCGTCTGGGTGACACCGGTCGCTGAAAACCCGCGCTCCGAACGGAGGAGATCAAAATGAAGACGACGAGGCGAATAATGGCGACTGCCTTCGCCGCCGCCATTGGCGCGTTACTGCTCTCGGCAACCGCGCCCGTCGCGAGCGTCGAACCGGTAAAGAACGTCGTGCTCGTGCACGGCGCCTTCGTGGACGGCTCCGGCTGGCGAGCGGTTTACGACATTCTCGCCCGCGACGGCTACACGGTGTCGGTCGTCCAGCAGCCGCTCACTGGCCTGCGAGATGACGTGGCCGCGACCAGGCGCATTCTGGAGCGCCAGAATGGTCCGTGCATCCTGGTCGGTCACAGCTATGGTGGCGCCATCATCACGGAGGCGGGCGTGGACGCGCACGTCGCCGCGCTCGTCTACATCGCTGCCCATGCTCCAGATGACGGTGAGACCGAGACGGGGAACGGCAGGAGGTACCCCGCGGCAGGTCGAGACGCGATCCAGAAGACATCGGATGGGTACGCGTACGTGGATCCCTCGCGGTATCACGCGGAATTCGCCGCTGACCTGTCTGCCGACGAAGCCGCGTTTGAATCGCGCTCGCAGACGTTCACCGCGGCGGCGGTGTTCAGTACTCCGATCACCAACCCGGCCTGGAAGCTCAAACCGAGCTGGTACATGGTCGCGCAGGCGGACCGCATCATCAGTCCTGATCTCGAGCGCATGTACGCGGCGCGCGCACACAGCCACACGGTGGAGATCGGCGGCGCGAGCCACTCCGTCTATCGATCGCACCCGAAGGAAGTCGCTGCGTTGATTGAACAGGCGGCGCTGCACGCGGCGGATTCCCGCGCGGGCCGATAGCCTGAGCCGTGCTCGACATCCTCAACTACCGCGTCACGGGAACGGGCCTGGGCCCCGAGGAGGGTCCAGTGCCCCGCAGGTGACTGTGCTGACCGACCTTTGGCGCCAGCGGCTGATTCGTCGGGAGTCAAACACTGAGTGCGGCGTCAGTGTCAGCGGCTGGCTTTATAGAAGATGTAATCGGCCGTGTAGTGTACGAACGTTCTGGCGCCAATGTTCGAGGAGCCACAAGGCGTCGTGGGTGCGACACCTCCGGTCGTGTTCACCCGGTGAATAAACGTGGCCTGCCCGAGAATGTTGCTGCCCGTGTGCCCCCGCTCGCTCCCAACCGCCTGGACCAGCAACCAGGGAATCGCACCCGCCGCAACAAACGCCGGATCCGTAGACATGGCCACGGCGTGACCCCATACCGCGCTGCTATCCAGAGAGTGCAGCCATGTCACAGCCGGCGTACCGCCCTCATCAGGGTTCGGACTGAAGAAGTGGGTTGCGATCTGCTGTTCATTTTCGCGTCCAACGGACGAGAGCTTCAGGAACAAAGTGGCTTGCGGCCCAACGAATGTCCAGGAAAAGCCGGACGCTGAGGGCAAGCACATGTAGCTCTGCGTACCGCGGCCCTGAGCATTCAGAAAAGGTGCGTTCCTCGCTGGCACCTGAATGTTTTGCGGCACGGCTGGTGTTGTGATGCTGTGCGCAACCACCGGCAAACCGGGCGCGCAAAGGAGGAAGCTGGTCGTAATCAAATGTCGCAGGTAGTTGGTCATATACCCCTAGTCCTTTCCCACGGGGACTGACCGTCGCGTCCCTGCGGGACGCTGCCACGAACGGCGCCACCAGCGAGGTGCATGAGTCCTCATTTCACTCAAGGCAACTCATATGCCACGACGGGAGCGCGGGACGTGAATGGCGCCGAAGGAACCGCCACATCCGAGTGTGCTGTTGTACGCACACGTGTGCGTACGTGCGCAGCATGGACATGACCCCGGCCGGCTGCGGTCAACAACGCCCGGTCGACCCGGAAATTACGGCTGAAACCACCAGATGAATTGGCGACGGGTTTGCGGGTACTCGGAGACATCCGCTCTCGCCACGGCACTTTTGGAGGTGCTGAGGGCGAACGGGGGTTTCAGACGGGAAGGCTAACAACGATGCTCAACATATATCGCAGGAGCACGCTACATGCACTCTGCTTGGCGGCGCTGTTGCCGTCGTGCAGCGCATCCTCTTCGACCTCCACGCCAGCGAATGCCGACCACATTCGTGGAACAGTCACACGTGTCGAGGGGCCAATCCTCACCGTGCAGACGCCGGATGGCCTGGTCAACGTGCAGCTGGCACAGGCAACACAGATTGCGACCGTCGATAAAGCCGGTCGGGACCATATCCGTCCCGATAGCTTCGTGGGGATTACATCCGTGACGGACCCTGGCGGTTCGCAACGTGCGGTGGAAGTGCATGTGTTCGCGGAATCCATGCGCGGCACGGGCGAGGGCAGTCATGACTGGGACCTGCCGTCCGCCAACGCATCGTCCTCGAGGATGACGAACGGGACCGTCTCGAGCTCGCGAATGACGAACGACACCGTGTCCGCCTCGAAAATGACGAACGGCACGGTGTCCGAGCCGGGCGCGGGATCGTCGCTGATCGTGAATTACAAGGGCGGAGCACATACCATCACCATCCCAGCAAACATCCCCATCGTCGCGCTCGAGCCCGGCCAGACCGCGGACCTGCAGCCCGGCGCGCGCGTCTTCATCGTTGCGCACCAGGCTGGGGCGGTGTTGACCGCGGACCGCGTGTTGGTCGGCAGGAACGGCGTCGTGCCTCCCATGTAGCCGCCGGACGAAGGGTGGATCGATGGAGACGTTGAAGCCGACACATCCGCTCGCGGTGCGGTGCTTCCACTGGGCGAACGCCGTTGTGCTCGTCATGATGCTCTGGAGCGGCTTGCTGATCTACTGGGCCAATCCGGTGTACCGGCTGGGACTGGGACACTACACGCTCGTGTCGTTCTTCCCCGAGCCGCTGTTCGCGGCGCTCGGAGTTCCCTACCGGCTGGCCGAAGGCATGTCGCTGCACTTCTTCTTCATGTGGTTCTTCGCCCTCAACGGCGTGCTTTACGCCGGCTACACGATCCTGTCAGGCCAGTGGCGCGATCTCTGGCCGAACCGTCGCTCGTTCTCCGAGGCAATCCAGGTCGTGCGAAGCGATCTGGGATTGAGTGCGACGAAGCTTCCTCCTCGCCCTTTCAATGGCGCACAGCAGATCGCGTACACGAGCGTCATCCTGATGGGCGCGGGCTCGCTCATCACGGGCCTCGCGATCTATAAGCCCGTTCAGTTCGCCTGGTTGACAGGCCTGCTCGGCGGCTATGAATGGGCGCGGTGGGAGCACTTCTGGCTTGCCGCGGGGTACGTCCTATTCTTCGTCGTTCACGTCGTGCAGGTCAGCAGAGCGGGCTGGAACAACTTCCGCGGCATGGTCACCGGCTACGAAATCGTGGCGTTGAAGCAACCCGACTCGCCAAGGCAAGGGGAAACGGCATCATGACCCGGACACGCGATCGCGGATCGCGCCCCTCCGAGCGCGATGATGACGTCGGGCGAATCATGCGCCGGAAGTCGAGGCGCAGCTTCCTCACGCTGGGGCTGAGCGCCGCTGCGGGGCTGACGGGATGGGAGTGGCTCAGAACGAGGCCGCAGGAGGGGGGCGTTCCCTACCCGATACGGCGCGTGCTCGAGTTCAACGAGCGCCTCGCGGAGGCGTACTTCAAGGAAGCGCGCCTGTCTCCTACCTATCCGCGCGAGATGGCTCGCGAGCCGCGCGTGAATGGTGCCGAGGGCATGGCACCGGGGTTCGATCCCGCAGCGTGGCGGCTTCGCGTCCTGCGATCGAGCGAACCTACGCTCCTGACGCTTGACGATATCAAGCGGCTGCCCCGCACAGAGATGACAACAGAGCTGAGATGCATCGAAGGCTGGAGCGTCATCGTGAACTGGGCCGGCTGTCGTCTCAGAGACTTCGCTGCCGTGCACAGTCTCATACGAGATGAGGGGGAGGGTGCCGAGGGCGTCCGCTACGTCGGGCTTGCAACGCCCGATCACGGGTACTACGTTGGCCTCGATTTACGAAGCGCGATGCATCCGCAGACACTGCTCTGCTACGAAATGAACGGCGAACCGTTGTCGCTCGACCATGGCGCGCCTCTGCGGCTCGTCACGACCGTCAAGTACGGCATCAAGTCGATCAAACGGATCGGGACCATCGTCTTCACCGCCGAGCGCCCGCCGGATTTCTGGGCTGAGCGCGGCTATGACTGGTATGCCGGACACTGACGTCCGGCGCCATTCGTCATCACGAGCATCGTCATCAAGACCAATCAGGAGACGAGGCTGGACGGCGTGGTCACCGACCGGCTGACGCTGCGCGACGTGACCCGCTCAGAGACCAGGCTTGTTGCGCCTGGGTTGCGTCGGCGCGTGGTCCAGTCGATCGACGACTGCGCGGTTCGCGCCGCCGTCAAATGCCCGCCCGCTCATCGCTGAGTTGAAACGATAACACTACGTCGCTGAGTCTACCCTTGCGGTCGTCGCGCGCAAGAGCAGCGGATGGACCGCTCCACGTCCTCGCGCGCTGCGGGTGATGTGTTCAGAAACCCACAGGTGCGATCACAACTGCGCAGAACGACACGACGCCTGCATTGGTTCGATAAGTCCGCGTGGGATCGAGAGCGGCATGGTCGTTGCCAGTCGAAATGCGTCGAGCGGGGCCCGGCGTCAATCGGCTCAGTGGCCCGCCGTGCATGGCCTCGGGTGTGGCGAAAAACATCGTCGAACCGCGCCCCCTCCGGAGGGAAAGAGGGAAGGAAGTGCGATGAGGTCTCTTGTTTTGTGGAAGCTGCTCATGCTCGTCGCGCTCGCCTTGGGGCCGACGACGTCCCTCGCGCAGGAGCCTGGACCAGCCACGCCTGAGCCCGCAACCCGCCAGGCCGCAGTCGAGCAGGCGCAGGCCGAGAAGGACAGGCATCTGCAGCCCTACGTCCCGAGTAAGGGTGAACGGGTCGCGAACAGAGCCGAGGACATCATCCTCAACGGCCTCACATGGCATCCGTTCTTCGAGAGCGCTTACCAGGGCGGCGGCTTTCCGTTCGGCGTGGGCTACAGGCGCTACGTGAGCCCGCACAACCAGATCGACGTCCGCGGCAGCTACACGTTCTCGGGCTACAAGCGGGCGGAAGTGGAGTTCGTCGCGCCGCATTTGTTCAACCGCCGCGGCGTCCTGTCACTGCTCGGCGGCTGGCGTGAAGCGACCGAGGTCGGCTTCTACGGCATCGGTCCGGACTCGCTCAAGTCGGATCGCACCAGCTACGCCTTCCGGCAGCCGTACGCCCAAGCCACTCTCACGCTGCGGCCGACCCGACGGCATTGGCTGCTGCAAGGCGGGACGGAATGGACCGAGTGGCAGGAGAACTCGGGTCACGGGTCGTTCCCCTCTGTCGGCACGAGGTTCACGCCGGAGACGCTGCCCGGGCTGAATGCGGACGTCACCTACATCCACTCGCAAGCGGCGACGGGCTTCGACTGGCGGCCCTCCCCAGGCTACGCGCGCCGCGGCGGCTACTACGGCGTGACCGTGCACGACTACACCGACACCAGCAGCGATTTCGGCTTCAACCAGATCGACTACGAGGCGATCCAGCACATCCCGATTCTCCGCGAGAGCTGGGCCATCACGGTCCGCGGCCGCGTGCAGACCGCCTTCCACAAGGGCGATCAGCAGATTCCGTTCTTCATGCTGCCATCGCTTGGCGGTGGCTCCACACTGCGCGGCTTCTCCTCCTGGCGCTTCCGCGATCGCAACAGCCTGTTGCTGCAGGCGGAGTGGCGCGTCATGGCGAACCGATTCTTCGACACCGCTTTCTTCTACGACACCGGCAAGGTCACGGCGCGCACGTCGGACCTCGATTTCAAGGGGCTGCAGCACGACTACGGCGTCGGCTTCCGTTTCCACAGCGTGGACGCCACGATCCTCCGCGTGGATGTGGCTCGAAGTCATGAAGGGACGCGGCTCGTGTTCGCGGCGTCTCGCGTCTTCTGAGAGGTCCGCATGTCTCGACTGTTCTTCCGTTCACGCGCAGGCCGCAAGCGCGCCTGCGGCCTCGTTCTGGTCGCGGCTGCGCTGGGTCTGTGGGGCCGCGCGGTTGCGACTCAAACGCCGCGCTTCTATCCGGACGACCCGATCGCGCGCGAGCCGGAATCGCAGGATGCCGGGCGCGCCGCGCGGTACGAGATCGAGTCGCTGTACGAGATGACGCACAACCTGTTCGTCACGGCGGGCCACACGCCGTCGGGGACGCGCGCGCGCAACCTCAACACGATCGACGAGGTGCCCGACTCGAGCTGGTTCACGAACCGCATCGGCAGCAGGCGGATCACCGCCGGTGAGATCGCGAACGGTCCCGTTGCGGGTGATCGGCCGGACCCGTCGCACTGGGTGCTCCTCGGCAAGAAGACGGCCGGCGTTCATCCGGGGTTCCGGGCGCGTGACGCACGCGGCGAGACGTGGTTCATCGAGCTCGACCCCTCCACGAACCCCGAAGGCGCCACCGCCGCGGTGGCGATCGCGACCAAGTTCTTCTGGGCGCTCGGCTACAACCAAGTCGAAAGCTTCCTGACGACGTTCGATCCCAAGCGCGCCTCGATCGATCCGAAGGCCACCGCGCGGCGGCCGTCCGGCGCAGAAACGCGGTTCACATGGGACGATCTGCACGCGATCCTCGAACGCGCGGCCCGTAACCAGGACGGGACCTATCGCATCGTCGCGGGGCGCGCGATTCCCGGCAAAGTCATTGGCAATTTCCAGTTCGCCGGCACGCGTCCCGACGATCCGAACGACCTCGTGCCGCACGAGCATCGCCGCGAGCTTCGCGCGCTCCGCGTCTTCGGGGCGTGGACGAATCTGACGGACCTGAAGGCGGGCAACACGCTCGATACGATCGTCACCGAAAACGGTCGTAGGGTCCTCAAGCACTACCTGCAGGACGTCGGCTCGACCTTCGGCATGTGCAACGACGTCCACGAGTGGGATCTCAGCTACGAGTACTTCTATCAGGCCGACACGACGCGGCGGCGCTTTTTCTCCCTGGGCTTCGCGTTGAGTCCCTGGCAGACGATCCGCTACGCCAAGTACCGTTCTATCGGCAAGTTCGAGGGCGATCGCTTCGACCCGCGCGCCTGGCGTCCGCAGACGCCGACGACGGCGTACATGGAGATGCGGGACGATGACGCGTTCTGGGCCGCGCGCCGGATCGCGGCTTTCAGCGGTGAGCTGATCAGGGCGGCGGTCCACACCGGAGAGTTCAGCGATCCCGCGGCGGAACAGTATCTCGGCGACGTGCTGATCAAGCGTCGCGACACGATCGCGAGGACCTACCTGACGGCGATCAATCCGATCGTGGATCCGCGGCTCGACGCGATGAGCGGCTTGACCTTCGGCAATGCCGCCTTCGATGCAGGCGTCGCGACGGGTTCGCCCACGTATCGCGCCGCTTGGATGCGCTTCGACAACGCCACGGGCGAGACCACCCCGCTCGCGGAGACGCACGGCACGACGACTGCGGTCGACGCGCCTCGGAATCTGCCAACAGAGCCCGGCACCTTCATCGCGGTGGATGTGTCGGCCGATATCGCAAGCTATCCGACGTGGCGGCGGCCGATTCGCACCTGGTTCCGGAAGAGCGGCGAGGGCTGGACGCTCGTCGGCCTCGAACGGCTGCCCGAAACGGTGTCACCCGAGCCCGCGTCGCGCAGGGCGGAGCGGTGATTCGTCTCTCACGACGCGTCGGATCAGCGTCGCTTCGGTGTAGAACATGAAGAGCCGTGTCGCGATTATCGCGGGCGACCCGGCACCGAACGGTGGGCGCAAACGTTGCGGTCTCGACGCTGCAATCCGGCGTGGCTGACGAACTGCTCCTCCATGATGTCAGCGGTGAGGCCGGCGCTTCCATCATCGACCTGCGAGCTCGCAGCGGAAACCGCTCACGTCCTGTGGGCGGCGCGCAGAATCTCGCCAGCCCGTTCGCCGATGACGATGCACGGAGCCATGGTGTTGCCCGTGGTCACGCGCGGCATGATGGACCCATCTGCGATGCGGAGGTTTTGGATTCCATAGACCTGAAGCCTGGCATCAACAACGGACATGGAGTCGCGCCCCATCTTTGCGGTGCAGGTCTGATGGTGATACGTAGCAGCCGCGTCGCGGATGAAGTCTTCCAGTGCAGCTCCTTTTAGCGCACCGGGCATGACCTCGCGTTTTGAGTAGGGTCGAAGTGCAGTCGAATTGCCGATCTCGCGACACAATTCAACACACGCGATCGCAGCCTCCAGGTCGTCGGGGTGAGAGAGCGTATTCGCGTCGATCTCGATCGGATCGTGAGGGTTGGGCCCCGTGAGGCGGATCTGACCACTGCTTTTCGGCCGTACGACACCGCCGAACAATGTCCACGAAGCCGGCGGTGGGTCGAACCTGGCCGCCGTTTCGGCGCTGCAGATCGGTATTTCTCCCTGGCAGGTCTGCAAGTCTGGGGTCTCACTATCAGACCTGCTCTTCCAGAAGAACGTGGCCTCGCCGCCATTGTTGCGGGGGGCGAGTGGTTGCAGATATTCCCAGACACAGCCAATACCAAAGTGGTCCTGAAAGTTCCGTCCTACTCCCGGAAGGTCTGTGACAACTGGTATCCCCAGCCGCCGTAGTTCGGCCTGATCACCAATGCCAGACAGCATCAAGACCTTTGGCGTGTGAATCGCGCCCAGGGCGAGAACGACCTCGAATCCGGCCTTGATGCGTTGGACCTTGCCATCGTGGGCGACCTCCACACCTCTCACGCGTTTCCGATCCAAGACAAGCTTCGTCACTAATGCGCGCGTGAGCACGGTGAGGTTCGGGCGATCGAGGAAGGGAAAGACATACGTCCGGAAGACGGAGAGACGTTTGCCATCACGCACGCGCAAATCGAGAACGGAAGCCCCGCCCTCGCCTTCCATCAGCACACCGTTGTTGCTGTCAAAGGTCGGCATTCCAACAGAGCGCGCCCCTTCCACCATGGCTGGGGCGATCGGATTCGGGTCGGGTGCCGACTGGACAAAGACGGGCCCGCCCACGCCGCGCCGTTCAGGGTCCGGCTTGCCCTGCCAGTCCTCAATCCGGCGATAGATCTCGAGTACCGACTCGTAGTTCCAATTCGCGTCGCCAGATTCCGCCGCGAAGAAATCCCAATCGTGCTTATGTCCACGTGCCCACGCCAAGACATTGATGCTCGATCCTCCGCCAAGCACCTTGCCCATGCTTAGCGGTATGGCGCGTCCTCGAAGATGCGGATTGGGCTGCGCCACGAAGTTCCAGTCGCGTTCGGTTCCGAGATTCTCGAACCAGCGATGCGCCTCGGTCACGGTCGGCACATCGTCGTCGCCACCAGCCTCAACCAACAGTACGCTAACGTCGGGATTCTCGGCCAGCCGGCGCGCGACGACCGAGCCGGACGAGCCGGAACCACAGACGATGAAGTCGTACTGCGACTTTAGATTCCCCCCACGTCGCCTGGATCGGAGATCCAGGCCCCTCAACGGCGGTTGTTCAGCCGTGCGTCAATGAGCAGATGTGCATGAACGTGCGTGCGGGCGAACACGTGCCGCTCAAACCAACCGTTCGTCTCTTCAGCCAATTGCTCGTCGACGTGCGGATCGCATATTGCGACGAGTTTCGCGGAGCGAGTTGCGACGCATACGCCGACGATAGCGGTGAGCGGGTCGACACCTTTAGGCGACCGCAGTGAGCCGCGACGTGCGGCGGCAATCGAGACCATTAGGCTCGAGACGGAGCGCGCGGGCGCCAGGCTGGAGCAAACGCGTCCCATGAACGACCAACGCCGCAGACTTGTGATTCGGACGCTGAGCGCCGGGGTGACCATCACCCTCGATGTCGAATTCATGAAGGCCTAGGAGGGCGCAGATGAACGACGCGTCGGATCAGCGTCGTGTCGGTGTGAACATGAAGAGGCGTGTCGCGATTATTGGAACAGGGTCGGTGGGAGCAAGCGTTGCGGTCTCGACGCTCCAATCCGGCGTAGCTGACGAACTACTCCTCCATGATGTCCGCCAGGCCGTTGCGGAGGGTGAGGCTCTGGACTTGGCGCACGGTGCGTCGTTCTATCCGCCCGCAACAGTCCGGGCGGCGACGATCGATGAGATGCTCGACGCAGACGCAGTGGTAGTGTGCGCCGATCGAAGCGGGGCCGCAGGACAGTCGAGGCTTGCGTTGCTGGCTAAGAACGCATCGGTTATCAGGGATATCGGCACACGACTGACTGGCGCGCGCGGCATCATTGTGATGGTCAGTAATCCCGTTGACGTCCTCACGCACCTCATGACCGAGGCCTCACGCTTGCCTGCCGAACGCGTCATCGGCACCGGCACCATGCTTGACACCGCCCGGCTTCGGCAGGCCGTTGGCCGGATCATCGACGTGGATCCACACTCGATTCACGCGTACGTGATCGGTGAGCATGGCGATTCCGAGGTGGTGCTCTGGTCGACCGCGCGTGTCGGAGTCGTCCCATTGAGGGACTGGAGTGGATGGGAGGAGCAGCGCGAGGGAATGGTGGCGGATAGCGTGCGATGGGCGGGTCACGAGGTTATCCGTCGGAAGGGCGCCACCAACCACGCGATTGGGATGGCCACGGCCGACCTATTGCGGTGCATTCTTCGCAATGAGCGTCGCGTTCTGACCGTCTCGCGCGTCCAGAACGGAGCGTCGGGATTTGGCAATGTCGCCATGTCCCTCCCGGCTGTCGTGGGCGTTGAGGGCGCAGTGCACGTGATCGAGCCTGAAATGAGCCTCGATGAACGCGAACAGCTGGAACGTTCAGCGGCCGTGCTTCGTGCGGCTTCTGGCCAATGAGGTCGGTCGAAGCTGGCCGTGGCCTCTCTAGGGGTGTGGAGCAGCGAAATGAGAAGCGCGATCAGCGAGTCGAGGAACAGCCATCTCGTCCAGTCGTGCTTCCGACTCATCAATCCCGTCATCGACTGGTCGAGCGACTGTAATGGAAAGAGAACGCCGATCAGCACAATCGCACCTGGCAGGGATCCTGAACCCATCGAAGGAAGACGGAACACGGCGCGATTACATCAGAATTCAAGGAACAGATCATGTTCTCCATCACGGGAATCACGGGAAAAGTCGGCGGGGCCGTGGCTCGCGATCTCCTCAGGGCGCATCGATCTGTCCGCGCCGTTGTACGCGATGTCGACAAAGGCCAGCGCTGGACGTTCGAGGGCTGCGGGGTCGTGCAAGCCACAATGCAGGATGCCGCCGCGCTGACGGTCGCGTTTGCAGGTGCCGAGGGAGTGTTCATCCTGCCGCCCTCGGAATTCGATCCCTCACCCGGCTTTCCCGAGGCACGAGCAGTCATTGCTGCCGTACGAGCGGCTCTCGAATCAGCGCGTCCCGGAAAAGTCGTCTGCCTGTCGACGATTGGCGCGCAGTCGAGACGATCGAATCTGCTCACTCAACGCACGCTGATGGAGGAGGCGCTCGGTCCGCTGCCGATGCCCGTCACCTTCCTCCGGCCAGGCTGGTTCATGGAGAACGCCGCCTGGGATGTGGCGTCGGCGCGCGACAACGGAGTGATCATGAGCTTCCTGCAGCCGTTGGACAGACCCCTGCCGATGGTCGCCACAGCCGATGTCGGGCGGGTGGCCGCGGAACTGCTCCAGGAGACCTGGACCGGCCAACGCGTGGTTGAGCTGGAGGGGCCCTCTCGGATTGCTCCACGAGACGTCGCAGCAACGTTCGAAAAGATTCTGGGACATCCAGTTCGAGTCGAAGCCGTTCCGCGCGAGACTTGGGCCTCGTTGTTCGAGTCACAGGGGATGCGGCATCCGTTGCCACGCATCCAGATGTTGGACGGATTCAACGAGGGCTGGATCGACTTCGAGGGCGGTTGGGCTGGCTCGATGAAGGGAAGGATTGAACTGGAGACTGTGTTGGACGAGGTCGTCGATCGCGCGGGGCCTGCATCGTGGCTCGTTCGGCGGATCTGAATCTGCGAGAATGGCCTTGCCGATCGGAAACATGCAAGTTGCGAATCGCGGCCAGATTGAGTTGCGCCGGCGCTGCTGATCTTCTGGACCCGCGCGTCGTCGGGCTGGTCTCGGCGGTGGAGGCGGAGAGGGCTGCGGGCTTTCCGGACGGTCGCTTATTCCTGGATTCCGTCGAGCAGCGGAAGCACTCCGTCCGAGTATCGCCAGGAGGTTCTGCGCTGATCACGTGAAGGCGCGAACCGCGTCACGCGAGAAAGCTCACGAGCTCCGAATTGATCCGATCGGCGTGCGTCCACAACACGCCATGGGGCCCGCCCGGCAGCTCTACGAACTTGACGTTCTTGATCATCTTGGCCTGCCGTCGGGACGTGGCATCCGGCGGCAGGATGCGGTCGGCGTCGCCGTGCAGGATCAGCGTCGGCACCTTGTTCTTCGCGACGTCCTTGCGGAAGTCCTCGATCCAGCAATCGACGCACGCGACGGTGCCGATCGCGGAGGCGCCGGCCGCGACGTTCCAGTTGGCTTCGAGCACCCGTTCGCTTACGAGCTTGCCGCCGGTCACGTCGTAATTGTAGAAGTTGCGCAGGAACTCCATGAGAAACGCAGGGCGATCCGCCCGGATCGCGGCCTTGATGTCCTCGAACACTTTGGCCTCGACGCCGTCTGGATTGTCTCCCGCTTTGACCAGATATGGCCCGAGCGTGCCGATGAGCACGGCGCTGCGCACGCGCTTGCTGCCGTACTTGCCGAGATATCTCGTGACCTCGCCGGATCCCATCGAGAACCCCACCAGCGCGACCTTCTTGAGATCGAGCTTTTTCAGCAGCTTGTCGAGATCCGCTGCGAACGTGTCGTAGTTGTAGCCGGCGCCAGGCTTGCTCGAGCGGCCGAAGCCGCGGCGATCGTACGTGATCACGCGGTGTCCGGCCGTAAGGAGTGCTGCTGTCTGCTTCTCCCACGACGCCCCGCTCAGCGGCCAGCCATGAATCAGCACAACCGGCGAGCCCGACCCATGGTCTTCGTAATAGAGCTCGATGGGCGCGCGGTTCTCCTTGCCGACGGTGATCGTGCTCATTCGTGTACTCCTTCGGGCGAACTCAGCCGCGTTGGGGACCACTTCTTATGCGGGCTCGCTACTCGACCGGTCCAGTGTAGTGCGAATTCCAACGTCACGCTCCGCGAACAGCGCTTGACCAGCCTCCACCACAACGACACGATTGCCCCGCGAACAGCCTCTTCGTGACAGCCGCTACCCGTGGAGAATGAACCTCTCTTTTTCTTGTTGTCAGCGCCTCAGCCGCGCGTTACTCTCCGGCCTTTGGCGTGCAACGGAGAATGACCAGCGAGTGATCTGTGGAGAGGAGCCTTATGAAAACGTTCGTTGTTCTGTTGGCGCTGCCGCTCGTGCTGTCGTCCGCCACGTCGGTTCGAGCGCAGGAAAAGAAGGCCGATGCCGACGCGGAATTCCTGACCAAGGTGGTGCCGAGCATCGCCGCGTCAGTCCAGATCATCGAGTACGAGGTGAAGAATACATCCGATGAAAAGGTCAAGGAGTTCGCCGAGCGCGTTTTGACACAGCACAAAGGGTCTGTCACAACCGCGAGCGAGCACGCCAAGCGCCTCAAGGTCGCGGTCGATGCCGACGGGGCCAAGGACAGCAAGGAGATGATCGACAAACTGTCCACGCTCAAGGGGTCCGACCTCGATGTCGCCTTTCTGCAGTGGTTAAGCGACATTCACCACGACACAACAGTGTTCGATAACGAGGTGAAGAACGGCTCTGACGCTGAACTGAAGACCTACGCGCAAAACTCAATCGCCGCCGGCAACGATCATTTGGACGAGGCGCGCGAGCTCCTGGCCAAGCTGAAGAAATAAGAGTTCCGTTCGTGAGCGAGGGCCGTCTCACGATGCCCTTCTCGAAGGCCACCAAGGCACATTCATGTTTACACGCGTTGAACACGTCGATTCCGCAGCTTGAAAGCAGTCGAGTGAGGCATTCGCCGCCGCTCTGGAGTCCTGGCCTCAGACTGGTATTCCGGACAGGCCGCGCCCCTGGCTGATTTCAACGGCACGCTTCAAGACCATAGATGGGATGCGCCGGCGCGCGCACTTCGACGGAACACAGAGAGATTTTGCGCTCTGCATGGAAGCGCGCATCAACGAAGCTTCCCTCGATGACGAGGAGATCGAAGATGATCGCCTCCGTTGATCTTCACCTGCTGCCATCCCGCTCTGCCGCCGGAAGGACAGGTTGCGCTCACGCTGCGCGAAATCTGCGGCTTGACCACGGAGGAGATTGCCCGGGCATTTCTTGTGACGCCGGCACGCTCGCCCAACGCAGTGTGCGTGCGAAGGCTGTCATCCGCGCTAAGGCAACTCCGTACCAGATGCCCGTCTCCCAGGAGTTATCGGACCGCTTAGGAGCTGTCCTCCAGGTCGTATATCTGACCTTCAACGAGGGATACTCGGCCGAAATAGCAGGCGCCGAACTCAGCCGCGAGGCGTCCGTCTGGGCAGACTCCTGCTCGACCTGCTGCAGGAACCCGAAGTGATGGGCCTGTTGGGGCTCATGCTGCTCTCAGGAGTCGCGCCGCGCCGCCAGAACCTCTCCCGACGGAGACTTGATCCTGCCGCGAGGTACGGTTCCGCGTGACTCTCTGACACGAACGCCAGGCCCACGCCGTCGACCGCGGCACGGATCAAGAGTTCCACGTCATCGACGATCAGTGCGCCGTTCACGGACACGGCGACGGACTTCTCGTCCTTGTCGAGTTCCCACCGGTACACCCTGCCCGAGCCGTGCCGAAAGTTGATGCATCGATGACGTAAAAGGTCATGCGGTGTTTCCGGCCGGAGGTGTGATTCGAAATACTCAGGCGAGCCCACGATGCCATTCGATGGTGGCAGTTGAGCGAGCTGATGACCGGCGTGGAGTTCACGGACTGTCTCTTTGTCTCGAATGTCCGCTGATCTCGTTGATACCTGCGCTGCCGAGTAATACGAAGATGTCGTCGATACCTTTGTCCAATGGATCGCACTTCCCAATTCTGGTGTCATGTGTTCGGGGAGACGAGCATGAGAATAAGGCATTCACGCCGGAGTCAATCGATTTGAACGACGCCACGCGCGAAGTGATCGCGCTGTCATTGAGCGATCTTCAGAGAAACCGGGTGATCGTGCAATCGGAGCTCACCAATGACGCGGCGTTGGTTACCGGGGATCGTATCCAACTCCAGCAAGTCATCCTGAATTTGCTCCGCAACGCCTCGGACGCAATGGCCGACGTTCAGGAGGGCCCGCGATATTTGCTGATCAGGACCGACTGCGAGGACAACGGCTGCGTGCGCTTGAGCGTACGGGATACCGGCGTTGGCCTCGGCGGTCAGAACATGGACAAACTCTTCGATTCCTTTTACACCACGAAGAGCGGCGGGATGGGCATCGGGCTGTCTGTGAGCCGCGCGATTATCGAGAGCCATCGTGGTCGTCTCTGGGCGGAGCACAATGATGGGCCAGGCGCTACATTCGCGTTTTCCATTCCAGGCTGCCCGGTGATCGAGTGATACATGAGCGTGACAGAGAGAAAGAGTTCAGGCATGACAACCGCGGCACTCGACGCCCCGCACAGGTCCACAACACGGGAACTCAGTGACATTTCCGCACGAGCGCGCAAGATCGCAGCGGAGGCGATTGGAATTGACAGCCACATTGACACGGTTCAGCGCGTATTGGTGATGGGGGAGGACCTGGGCAAACGGTGGAATGTCGGTCACGTGGACATTCCACGGCTGCACGAGGGCGGCACGCACGCGCCGTTCTTTGCGCTGTGGGTGCCCGTGTATTTTCCAGGTTCGGAGGCCGTACGCAGGACCCTGGATTTGCGGGATGCCATGCAATCGCTGTTCGACACGCACAAAGATCAGATCGAACACGCGACCACGGCGGCCGACATCGAGCGGATCGTGAATGCCGGCAAGATCGCGGCGTTTCTCACTATCGAGGGCGGGCACACGATCGCCGACGACCTGCGCGTGCTGCGAATCTACTACCAGTTGGGGATACGGTCGATGACTCTGACGCATTCGCGCAACAACAACTGGGCGGATTCCGCGACCGACGAGCCGGCCCACAACGGGCTGACCGATTTCGGCAAGGAAGTCGTGCGGGAGATGAACCGGCTGGGAATGATCGTCGACGTTTCGCACGTCGCCGACAAGACGTTCTACGACGCGCTCGAGGTCACGACCAAGCCGGTGATGTGTACGCATTCGTCGATGCGGGCACTTTCCGATGTTCCGCGAAATGTGACGGACGAAATGCTGCGGGCGCTCGCCAAAAACGGCGGCGTGATCGGGATTACTTTCGGCGAGGGCTTCGTCAATCCGAAGGACGCGGAAGCTTTGCGAACGGCCATCGAGATTGAGACAAATGCGCCGTTGCTAACCGGGAGGGCACTGGATGACTATGCGGCGGAGGATGTCCGCAAGCTATTCGGCACCCGGGTGAAAGTCGCGTCGACGGTAGAAGACGTAGCGGATCATATCGACCACGCCGTGAAGATCGCGGGCATCGATCACGTGGGAATCGGGAGCGATTTCGACGGAGTCTCGGGGCCGCCGAATGGACTGGACGATGTTTCAAAGATGCCGGCGTTGATCGCCGTGTTGTTGGAACGGGGTTACAAGGACCGCGATGTGAAGAAGATCCTCGGCGAGAATACTCTGCGCGTGATTCGCGAGGTGACAGGCAAGTAAAACGAGGGCGAAAGCACGCCAAGCCGCGGCAGTTTGCAGCTGTTCAGGATAGAGAACGACACACGAACAAAGGCCAGCCCGTGCCTCGCCGCACTGGACGATTTCCGCAGGGTCTCAACCGCCTGAGGCAACCTGATCCCGCACAGGGCCGCTCTCGATTGTCCCGGATTTGTCACGCCCCAGACGATGTACCGCTGCCCTTCCCCATGCGGCGCCATCAGGCACGACTCGGGCTGGTCGTGCTGTTCTTCGTCCTCGCCTTGGCATCGGAAGGCGCGGTAACGGGTGACGCGAGCAAAGAAAACCCACGGAATGACCATACCAATCCAAAGACTCCCTCGGGCAGAGGGATTACCGTTCGGACCACCTGGAGGTACCGATGGCAAAGGGAGTCTTGTTCTTCGCGTCGACCGTGCTGCTGATCGGAGCGTGCACGACCAGTAAGACACCCACTTCGCCGACGTCCGCAGAACACACTGCGAGCGGCGCGCTCGGGCATCTCGGCCACGACGCCACGATGGTAGATACCACAGCCGACAATCCGAATTCTGCAGCCCACGAAGACAAGGGCTACATCGATGGCTGGTTCAATGGGGAGCGCGTTCAGCTGCACTACACAAAGACGTTCTTCTGTGCGGAGCCGCCGGCCAGCGGCGCGGACACCGGCTGCGAGCTCGGCGCCGACGCCGAAACGACGCCGAGGCCAGGCCCAATTCCCGCCATCTATGCCATCGCCGCGGCGGGTGGTATTCAACCGCCTTTACCGACGCTCGCGTGCGCTCCTGGAACGGTCTGCCTGAATCACCCCGCCATGATCGATGCGTCACGCGTTGGCGGACCAGCGAACGGCCCGGCCGTGCCGCACAGCCACATTCTCAGCGAGCACGCCGGCGGCTGGTTCCATACGGTCAACATTCGGGTTCGAGATCTCAACATCTGGAATCAGATCGCGGCGGCCAAGACCCTGGCTAAGGTGCGCGAGCTGCAGGCGGACCCGATCATCGGCGTGAACGGTCAGCGTCTCATCAGCGCGGATACACCGACCAACATCTTCTTTTTCATTGCCTCTTGGCGACCCGTGCAGGAATAGCGCAGGTAAGACAGCGACGTTGCTTAGCGACAGGGAGTCCGCGGTGATTCTTTCGCCCCGCGCCGTCGGGAGATTGCGAGGAGCTGGTGCGGCAATGTCGCGAGCAGGATTGCCGTTGCGGAGCCAGCCGCAGGGAGACTACCCGGCCGGGTGACGGTCAGTAGCCGCCGTTGGGCGTCCCCTTAGCACGCGCTTAAACGCCCAGGAGACGGACTTTGCTCCGGGAGCGGGGGCGGCGCTGCGCGCTTGGACACCTGGCCGAGTCTACCTCACCGGTTGCGCGCGTCTGGGCAGGCGGTGAAAATCCGAACAGGTGAGAGTCAAACGTGGACAGCACGTTCACCACGCGTCAACCTGCGATTTTGTTTGGAAAATGTGGTGAGCCAAACGTTCGCCAGTTGGAACCAGACTCGAGCATGGTTGAGGGCGATAGAGGCGGTCCGTCGCGCAGCCTGACGGCCCCAATGCTCGTTCCCCGAGTTCCTCCATCGATCGGCGGCACGCTCACGCCGACCGATCGCAAGTGCACGGACAGCTGCCCGCGGTGGTGGATCGTATGATGCAGCGCGAGACACCCGAGTCCCAGGGCGGGCATTGCGCGACGCTGGACCGGAAGGGCGCCAGACGATGAAACCAATCATGCTGCGGCTCGTCCTGGCCTTGCTCGTGTCGTTCGGCTGTGGAACGGTTCCTGGACAGGACGTTCGCTACGAGCCAACGCCGATGCCCGTCGTGCGCGCCCTGCTCGAGCTGGCCGACGTGGGCCCGCAGGACCTCGTCTACGATCTCGGGTCGGGGGACGGGCGCATTCCGATCACCGCGGCCAAGGAGTTTGGCGCGCGTGGCGTGGGCATCGAGATCGATCCCGCGCTGGTGACTCAGGCACAAGCGAACGCGCGTGAGGCAGGTGTCGAGGACAAAGTGCCGTTCAGTCTCGGCGACATGCACGCGGCGGACGTTCGGTCCGCGACCGTCGTGACGCTCTTCCTGCACCCGGGACCGAACCTGAAGCTGCGGGAGAAGCTGCGCTCCGACCTGCCGGCGGGTTCGCGGATCGTGTCTTACGTCTGGGACATGGGTGGGTGGACGCCGGCGGACGTTCGCCGCGTCGGCGAGCATCGGATTTTCCTTTGGCGGATCCCCTCTCGTCTGGGCCCGATCACCGACCCAACTGTCGCCACAATTCCGGCACGGTGAGGACCACCAGTGACTCGCTCAGAGCATTCGACGTGATCCCTGGCTTGCCATGGAGCGAGCCTGCGGCTCGCCGAAGGCATGACGTAGGTGAGTCGAATGGTGACCCCTAACGTTCGCCAGTTGGAACCATATTGCCTGCTGGCTTCGACAGCTCGATCGCCTCCGTGAGGCCGCGTGACCGCGACCTGACGCCGGAACTGAAATCCCTTAAGCTGACCGATCGTCGCTCTCCGACAGGAATGACGAAACGAACGCATGTTCACCCTGTGCGAGGAAACACTGAGGCGAGTCCCGAGCACAATCGCGCCATGCAGGCAGGGCTCGTTCGAGCAGCTGGCATGTTGTCCTGAGGGCCTGAAGAAAGACGAGCTGCGCGGATTCGTCCAGCGTAGTCGCCAAGGGCAGGCTAGGAGAGCCGTTCGTCGTTCAGCACAGTAGCGTTCGCAACGATGGGGCACGGCCTGGATTTGTCAATACACAAGACGGAGCCGTCGCGATTCGGTCGCACTATTTGCGATAAGGTTCCGAAAGTTTGAAACAGCAAGCGACGAGGTGGGCCGAAGCCCCGGCACTACGACGGGGTTATTCGATTCTCAGCGCCACCATTGGTTCCACCCCCGCCGCCCTCCGGGCGGGGTAGAAAGCCGCGACGAGACACGCCGCTATGACGATCACGATGCCGGCCGAAAACGCGGCCACGTCGAACGTATCCATCATCACGAGGGTGGAGGCCAGCGCCGTCGAGAGGGCGACCGCAAGCGTCAGGCCGATGCCCAGGCCAATGGCGCACAGCCGCATCGACTGCTTCAGGATCAGGCCGACGACCCCGGCGGCGCTCGCGCCGAGCGCCATGCGGATGCCGATTTCCTTCGTGCGCCTCGCGACGGCATAGGCGAGCACGCCGTAAATGCCCGAGATCGTCAACACCAGCGCGATGCCGCCGATGACCCCGGCCGCCCACGACATGGCCTGGAACGGATAGACGCGGGTCTCGACGAGATCCTGAGCCGTGATGATCTGCTCCGCGACGCCTGGCGCGGCGGCGCTCAGGTCCGCGTCGATCTGCCGCAGCGCGGCCGACACATTGCCGCCGCGTGTCTTGAGCAGCATGTTCAGGTTGAATCCGGCGACTGACATGGGTGAGTAGATGGTTGCCCGCATGGCCTGGTCCCACGACGTAAAGACCGTTCGCGCGACGCCGACCACCTCGACCACCGGGGAGGGCGGCTTATACGCGTCTGGCAACCGCGAGTCCGGCGCCAGCCGGACCAGCCGCCCAACGGCGTTCTGGCCGGGCCAGAGCGTCGCCGCGGCCTGCTCGCTCAGGATGACCACCGGCGCCGCCGCGCCGCTGGCTTCCGCCTCGGTGAACTGACGCCCGCTCACGAGCCCGATCTCGTACACGTCGAAGTAGCCGGGCGAGACCAGCTTCTGCGGCATACGTACGGGCACTGCTGACGGTGCGTCGCCGCCTCCGCCAAGGCTTCGGCGCCCAAGCGCATCCGAGGCGATCACCAGCCGGCCCGCATCGAACGTCGACCCCGACGCTGCAGCAACCGTGCGGACCAGCGGATGCGCGCGCAGCGTGGCGAGCGCGGTCTCGTTGGACTGGTTCCTGGTGCGCACTTCGATGACATCGCGCGTCTGCAGCCCGAGGTCCGTTGTGGCCAGACGTAGAGACCCGCGCAGCAGCACGCCGCACGTGACGATGAGCAGCGCCGACACCGTGATCTGCGCGACGACCAGCCCATGACGGAGCCGCGACGTCCGCCCGTCGGGCGTGGCGCCATGCGAGGCGATCGTTCCGGCGTGGCGCGTGGCGTGGAGGGCGGGCAGGGCGCCGAACAGGACAGCAGCACCGATACCCGCCGCGATCAGCGCTGCCAGCACGCGGGCGTCGGGGACCACGGGCAGCAGCCGGATATAGTCGGCCACCACCGGGGGCAGGGTGGCGTATACCGCGCGGATGCCTGCATCGAGCGCGACCCGTCCAAGCGCGAAGCCCGCCAGGCTACCGACGAGCGCCAGCAGCAGGCTTTCGACCAGGAGCTGCCGGACGATGCGGCCGCGCGATGCGCCCAGCGACAGGCGGATGGCGATCTCGCGCTGTCGCACGGTGGCGCGCGAGAGCATCAGGCTGGCGAGGTTCGCGGCGGCCGTCAAGAGCACGAGGCCGAACGCGACCGCCAGCGGCGTGAACGCGAGGAGCACGGTGAACGACAGCGCGATCGGCGTCGCTGCCGGCTGGAGGATGGCCACCACGGCCTGCGTCTCCGGCGGATTGCTCGCCGTGGTACGCCGCGCCCAGGCCAGTACCGCCGACCGTGCGGAGCCTTCGGTCTGCATGGCGCCGAGGCGTCCGACCACGTCGAGCCGCTGCGGCTGTTCGGGCCCGAAGAGGTTCGGCCCCTCTTCGAGCGCGGGCAGCAGCGTCAGCGGCACCCAGAAGTCGCGCGGGAGCACGTCCAGGCCGACGAAGCCTTCGGGAGCGATGCCGACAATCTCGACGTAGACGCCGCGAATCTGCAGCTGCTGACCAACCGCTGCCGGGTCGCCGCCGAAGTGCCGCATCCACGCGGCGTGACTGAGGACGACGACGGGTTCGCGCCCGGGGGCCTCGCTGTCCGATGGTCGCAGCGTGCGTCCACGGAAGGCCGGGACGCCGAGCAGGGAGAAGTAGTTGCCCGTGACCAGCTCGCCCATGGCCGGCCGCCCGTTGATGCGTGTCGGCAACCACGGCATGGAGACGTACGTCTCGGGGAAGACGCCGGCCATGTCGCGGCCGAACCCCTCGGCCTCCGTCCACGAGAACCGATGGACAAAGCCCCCGCGGTTCTCCCACGACGCCTGATACAGCGTTCCGGGATCATGCACGGCGGCAGGCTTGACGACGTAGGCGTTGAAAAACGAGTAGGCGATTGCGTTGAGGCCGAGCGCCACGGCCAGCGTCCCAATGACGGTCAGCGCGACCGCTGGCGAACGCTTGAAGATGCGGAACGCGAACCGGATGTCCCCCCAGAGCGACTCAAGGCGCATACGCGCCTTAGACGGCTGAGCGCGTACCGATGTTGCAGTTCCTGATCGGCCTGTCCCGGGTCGGGCGAACGATCGGGACACGCAACTCGACGCGCCGGCCTCTGCGCACCACGCCAAGCGTGATCGTGCTGCCGAGGCGGACATCCGAGATCAGCCGGTTGAGCACCGACACGTCGCCGACGTTGGTGCCGTTGGCCGAGACGATGATGTCACTCGAGGCTGGCCTGGCGCTTGAACTTCCTGAGCAGTCGCCTTGTGGCTACGAACATGAACTATCCTCGCCCGGCGCCTGGGTGACCGGAGATGTATTGCTGACGTCGGCGAGCCCGGAAGGAATCGAACCTTCAACCTACAGGTTAAGAGAGTGACAGGGCGGTGTCCGCTGGATGCCGCCCTTTGCTCTTGCTGAGGGAACCGACGATCTGTTGTCCGCAGCGTGCCGCCAGCTCCGCCCGAGTCCACGGTGATTGGGGTCAGAATTGGGGTCAACTCGCAAGGCAGTGTGGCGACCGGCTACGGCTGAACGGGGCCGGTGAAGTAGAGCCGCAACGCAGTGATCTTCCCACCGGCCATGTCATAAATCACGGAGTAGGGCACCGAGATCCCATCCTTGCGAACGAACTCGGCCTCGGCGGCAGCGTGTTCGTCACCCATGAAGGCGTCCCGCAATCTGATCTCGCCGAGCGCGTGTGCGCCGTCAATCCACGCTCTGGCGGCTTCGCGACCGGAATACCGCTGATCTGTTCCGCAGACTTCGACTACCACGTCATCGCTGAAGTGCCGTGCGTAGTCTCCGTGATTGAGCAGGTCATGGACATACGCATCCATCGTCTGTTGCGTGTCGGTGAGTGACATGGTGCTTCCTCCCGGGGGATCGTGAAGGCTCGCCAACTCTAGCCGATGCCCGCCACCGGAGTTGAAAAAATGCGGCCGGTGCGGACATGCTGCGCTGCTGCTGAGCTAAACTGCCTCCGCCATGGCCATCCGATCCCGTCCCCCCATGTTGGCGAGTTCCGCCACGCAACTCCCGACTGGCGCAGGCTGATCCTGCGAAGTCAAATGGGACGGCTACCGGACACTCGCGGTCAGGGATGGTGAGCGCGTCAAGCTCCTCTCACGCAACCTCAAAGACGCAACAAAGCTCTATCCGACCATCGCACGAAAAGTGGCACGGCTCCGGGTGGAGTCGGTGCTCCTTGATGGCGAGGTAGTGGCGGTAGACGAGGAGGGGCGTCCCTACGAGGAAAGCGCGGGCGATCTCCGCCGTGGTGAGGCCGCAGATCAGGCGCAGCGTCAGCGCGGTCCGCGCTTCCAACGTGAGTACCGGATGGCACGCAGTGAAGATGAGCCGCAGAATGTCGTCATCGATCACCTGATCCAAGGAGTGCTCCAGCGAGGCACATCTTTCATGCCTGCTAGATTACGGCGTTCCGGTATTCACTGACGATGTCGCGTCGTCGAACTATCCGGTCTTCAAAGGCCCGGCGACCTTGTAATGTACTGAGGATGATGCCGGACGGCATTGCTTTCGTGCTGACGAGCTCGAATGAGCGTGGCGGGGTTCCCTCCGCAAAGAAGCGCTTCCCCGTGCCCAACAGGACCGGATAGACGACCAGCAGGACTTCATCCGCAAGCCCATGTTCGAGCAGCGTCGATGTCAGCGTGGAGCTACCCGAGAGGATAAGGTCCGGGCCGTCCTGCGACTTGATGCGGCGAATGCCCTCGACGATGTCCGGTCCAAGGCCCTCGAACGGGCCCCATTCAAGACTTTCCGGACGGTGGGTAGCGATATATTTTGTTGCCGCATTGAGGCCGTCCGCCATCGGACTGCTCGGCGCCTTTGGCCAGAAGCCCGACCAGGTATCGTAGGTGCGACGGCCAAGCAGCAGATCGAAGCTCTCGCCATGCGCGGCGATGATTGCGTCCCGGCCAGCGGGGGTCCGATAGGGCGCGGTCCAGTCGCCGTAGGGGAAATCGCCGTCATCGCCGGAGACCTGGATCACGCCGTCCAGCGAGATGTGTTCGATGATTTTGAGCTTTCTCATGGCGAGTCTCTTTTTCTAAGCCTGGCTATCATTCCGTGGGCGGAAGAAGATCCCACGCACCTCGACCGGCACCCGACAGGCAACGACGGCCTTACGTGCCCATGCAAGCGCCTCGTCCATGTCAGCGGCTTCGAGTATCGAGAAACCACCTATGTGCTCCTTGGCCTCAGCGTATGGGCCGTCGGTGATGATCACTTCTCCGTTAGGCTGCTTACGCAGCGACTTCGCCATGCTCGCTGGTTCCAGCCCACCGGCAAAAACCCGTGCTCCGGCAGCGTCCAACTCTTCGTTCAGCGCGTTGATATCGCGCACCAACTCTTCATCTTCCAGCAACGGGTCGTAGTTGTCGGGGAGGTGGATCGTAACCAGATATTGCGGCATGTCTTCTCCTGTAAATGATCTTCCAGGCGGATTGCTTATCCGGCCTTCACTACAACGACGAACGGCAGGACTGGAATTCGACAAGCGATCGAAAAAAAGTGTAGCTCTGGCCGCACCTCAAGCAATCCGTAGTCGGCACTTGGTGCGTCTTCTTCGTTTGGAAGTGGAAGGAGATGGATCGATCTCGCTCCCATCTCTAGCCATTCTGAGATTTTTGCACTTCGCGCGACGACACGTCCGCGGAGCAAGCGACTGGGACGGACAGCGCTTCGGCCCCAGACCAGAGCGCCAGATCCGTTCACACTTCAAATCGACATCGTCACGCTGCCACGGCACATCGCCAGTCAGTCGTCGATGCATCGGAGCCGCACGCAGTGCTGCCCATTCATTGCAGAACGAGCACGCGCAACCGGCATCGACGTTCAACATGGGCAGGCGTATCATGGCCGAACGACGACGGCATCGGCGCAAGCGGCGGCGACAACAACGACCGCACGCTCGCACGAACGCGAACAACCAGATCGACGCGCAGTGTGACGAGGCCTTGCGCGCCTTCGTTCGAGCGCTTGCCCGTCAGGCTGCGCGCGAGCTGTTCGAGGCGCAACGGACGCGCCACTCCGCCGAGATGTATTGAGGCACGCCAGATGAGCCAGACGGCCGGTCTGAGGCGACGGAGGCTCTTCGCGGCCTTGTGGACGCGATCGCGCTCACCCCAGACCAGTCCGGAGAGGCACTTCAGATTGAATTGCGGGGGAACCTGGCGGCCATGCTGGGCGCCACCACAAACAAGAAGAGGTCGTCGGAATCCGACGACCTCTTCCTGCAAGTAACTTTGGTTGCGGGGGCGGGATTTGAACCCGCGACCTTTGGGTTATGAGCCCAACGAGCTACCGGACTGCTCCACCCCGCGTCAACGAGATTCCCATCATACCACGCAGATCGCGCCCGCAACAATCAACCCCCGTCGGGGGTAGTGGGCAACCGCGCGGGACAACGTCAGGCGGCAGACGGCCTGATCGCGGGGCTGAAGCCCCGCCGCCACAAAGGAACGCACACGGGGCTTCGAGAGCCCGCCGCCACAGACGAGTACGCGAACCGAACCGTCTCGATGTACAACGTCAGCATGGCTACCTCGTCGCGAACTGCCCTCGCCGCGTTGCTCGTCCTCATGTCCACCGGCGCCCTACACTCGGGGGCGCAGAGTCGCCGCGCCATCAACGTCCACGACCTGCTCGCCCTCCACCGCATCACTGACCCGAAGGTTTCGCCCGACGGATCGCTCGTGGCATACACGGTGAGCACGCCCGACCGCGAGGCCAACAGGCTGGCGCGCAACGTGTGGGTCGTTCCTACCGCCGGCGGCGCGCCGCGGCAACTCACGACGAGCGGCAAGGACGGAGGCGCCCGGTGGTCGCCCGACGGCAAGCGCCTCGCGTTTCTGTCGAGTCGGAGCGGGACGCAGCAGATCTACCTGATCGCGCTCGTCGGCGGAGAGGCCTCCAGGCTCACCTCCCTCTCCGGCGGCGCCGACCACATCGTCTGGTCGCCCGACGGAGCCAGACTCGCCTTCACGTCACAGGTCTATCCCGATTGCAACGACGATGCGTGCAACGAGAAGCGCGTGAAGGAGCGCGACGGCAAAATGAAGCCGCGCGCGTACGACGGTCTCCTCTATCGTCACTGGACCGAGTGGCGCGATGGGCGCCGCGGTCACCTCATGGTCATCCCCGCGGGCGGCGGCGTGCCGAAGGACCTCACCAAAGGCGGTGAATACGACGTGCCACCCGTGCAGCGCGAAGGACCCCACCCGATCGCCTTCTCCCCCGACGGCAAGGAGATCGCCTTCGTCGCGGTCACCGATCCGGTAGAAGCGGCCAGCACGAACGGCGACATCTTTGCCGTCGCGGCCGACGGCAGCATGGCGACACCAAAACGTCTGACCACAGGCCCTGGCTTCGACGGCGGGCCGGCCTATTCGCCCGACGGCCGCACGCTGGCCTTCAGGTCGCAGCCGCGCCCGGGCATTGAATCGGATCGCTGGCGCCTGATGCGCTACGACCGTGCCACCGGCGCCACTGTGGAGATCGCGCCCACGTTCGACCGGAGCGTCAATGCGCTGGCCTGGTCGCCGGATAGCTCGACGCTGTATTTCGACGCCGAGGATCGGACCTACGTCCCGATCTTCTCGGTGGCCGCGTCCGGAGGCACGCCGCGCGCGCTCACGTCGGACACTTACAACGGCGAATGGGCGTTCAGCGCGGATGGGAAAGCGCTGGTGATGGCGAGGAGCAGCCAGTCGGCGCCCGCAGAGCTCGTGAAGGCCTCGATCGACGGAATGGCGACGACCCCGCTCACCCACCACAACAAGGCGCTGCTCGACAAGCTGGATCTGGCGAGCGCCGAGCACTTCACGTTCGCGGGCGCGGCGGGCACCGCAGTGCATGCGATGCTCCTTCGACCGCCGAATTTCGATGCGACGAAGAAATACCCGGTCGTCCTGATCCTGCACGGCGGGCCCGAGACAATGTTCGGCGATACCTGGAGCTACCGCTGGAACACCCAGATGTTCGCCGGCCCCGGCTACGCGGTGCTCATGATCAATCGCCGCGGCTCCACCGGCTTCGGACAGGCGTTCACCGACGCCATTCAGGACGACTGGGGCGGCAAGCCGTACGACGACTTGATGAAGGGACTCGACGCGGCCCTTGCGAAGTTCCCGTTCCTCGACGGCGCGCGTGTGGCCGCGGCGGGTGCCTCATACGGCGGGTACATGATCGACTGGATGGCGTCGCAGGCAAAGGGACGATTCAAGGTCTTCGTCAGTCACGCAGGCGTCTACAACCTCGAGTCGATGTACGGCGCCACCGAGGAGCTGTGGTTTCCCGAGGCGGAGTTCAAGGGCCCCCCATGGACGAACCGTGCGAGCTACGAGCGGTGGTCGCCGCACGTGCGCGCCGCCGACTTCGCGCAGCATAAGACCCCGACGCTCGTGACCACAGGAGAGCTCGATTTCCGCGTGCCATACACCCAGAATCTGGAGTTCTACACGGCGCTCCAGCGTCAGGGCGTCACGTCGCGGCTCATTGTCTTTCCAGACGAGGGTCACTGGATCCTGAAGCCGCAGAACAGCGCCTTCTGGTATCAGGAAGTACTGGCGTGGATACGAAAATATGTCTGAGGGTGCGGCAGGTGCGGCAGGTGCGGCAGGTGCGGCAGGTGTGGCAGGTGCGGCAGGTGTGGCAGGTGTGGCAGGTGTGGCAGGTGTGGCAGGTGTGACTGTAGGAGGATGTTGTGGTTGTTTCAATGATTGCGCTCGCGGCGTTCCTCGCACTCGCAAAACCTGTCGCGCCGGCCGCGCCCCTGCCCTGTCGCCAGCCACAGCTCGCCTCGGACGCGCACGCCGTCTATCTCGTCTGCGGTGCGGACAATACGATCTATCTCTCCTCGTCCGACGATGGCGGTCGAACGTTTCGGCCGCTGACTCGGATCGGCGCGGTCGCATCGCTCGCGCTTGGCATGCATCGAGGACCGCGTATTTCCATCGCCGGTGACGCGCTGGTCGTCACAGCGATCGCGGGCAAGGTGGGCAAAGGTCAGGACGAGGATCTGATGGCCTGGCGATCGATCGATCGTGGGCGGACATGGACGGGTCCTGTCGTCATCAACGACGTCCCGGCCGCGGCACGCGAAGGCCTTCACGCGATGGCGGCAAGCGGCTTGACAGTCGTCACCGCCTGGCTCGACCTCCGCGCAAAGGGCACGCGGCTTTATGCCGCGACGTCCATGAATGCTGGAGAATCGTGGGGACCCGATACGGTCGTGTATGAGTCCCCTTCGGGGACGATCTGTCAGTGCTGCCACCCGTCCCTGGCAATCGCCCCGGACGGCACCGTCCTCGCGATGTTTCGCAACGTGGTCGAAGGACACCGCGATTTCTATGTGGCGCGCGGAACAAGCGGTCGCTTCGCCGCAGCCGAGAAGCTCGGCACCGGCACGTGGGCGCTGACGAGCTGCCCGATGGATGGTGGGGGCATCGTGACGAATGCCGATGGCGCAGTCACCACCGTCTGGCGACGTGACAAGACGATCTTTCTCGCGGAGCCCGGGCGGCCGGAGATCACTGTGGCCGATGGCCTCAACCCGGCGATCGCCGCAACGCCCGGCGGACCGGTCATCGCGTGGAACGCGCCGGACGGCCTGTCGGTCGCAGCACCGGATCGGAAGACGATCGTGCTGGATCCAGCTGGGAAGTTCGTGTCGGTCGCGGCAAGCGCGGGCGTGGTCATCGCCGCGTGGGAGCGAGGCGACCAGACGATCGTGCATGTGTTGGAATAGCAGGCGCGGCGAGTGCCCGCGAGGGCGGTGTGCCCGAGCTAGTGTAGTGTGTCCGAGCTAATGCTCGGGCCTACGGACCTATGTGCGCAGGTCGGCTCCGACGCGTGGCATCGTGGCCGCTTGTCCTGACGCGACTCGGTGGCGCCACGTATAGACAACGCGCGCCAGAAGGAGTCCGCCGACGATCAGCCCGTAGCGAATGGGGCGAACCGTGTCGGCCTTCACGAGCCAGTAGTAGTGCACGACGCCGAGTACCGCCGTCGCGTACACGAGGCGATGCAGCAGGTTCCAGCGCTTCCCTCCCAGCCGCCGGATCCAGCCAGTGGTCGACGTCAACGCCAGCGGCACCATCAACAGGAACGCGCCAAAGCCCACGGTGATGAACGGCCGTTTGATGATGTCTTTCAAGATGTCGTCGAGTGCAAAGAACTGATCCAGCCAGATGTATGTCAGGAAGTGCAGCGACCCGTAGAAGAAGGCGAACAGCCCCAGCATCCGCCGATAGCGAATGAGGGCGTTCCATTTCGTCGCGCGGCGCAGCGGCGTGATGAGGAGCGTGACCGCGACGAACCGCAGCGTCCAGACGCCGGTCTCGTTGGTGACTTCCGCAATGGGATTCGCGCCGAGCAAGTCCATGAATGCGGCGTACACGAGCCACGCGATGGGGCTCAAGCACGCGACGAACACGAGAGACTTAATCAGTTTGCGCATTCCAGACGGCAATCGGTCACGCGGAACTAACGACAAATCGCTCGGCGAACGCGAGGCACTACAGGCCCGTCCCCACAGATGTCCGTGGCGGCGGCCCTTCAGGGCCGCGTCAGTAATTCTTCTTCAAGTCCATCCCGGTGTAGAGCGACGCCACCTGATCGTACCCATTGAACATCAGGGTCTTGCGCTTGAAGAACTCGCCAATCCGGCGCTCGCGCCCCTGCGACCAGCGCGGGTGATCGACCTCGGGGTTCACGTTCGAATAGAAGCCGTACTCCTGCGGCGCCGACTTGTTCCACGCGGTCGGCGGCTGCTTCTCCACGAGGCGGATCCGGACGATCGACTTGATGCTCTTGAAGCCGTACTTCCAGGGCACCACCAGCCGGAACGGAGCGCCATTCTGATTCGGCAGCACGTGTCCGTAAAGACCCACTGCCAGGATCGCGAGCGGGTGCATCGCCTCGTCCAGTCGCAGCCCTTCCGTGTAGGGCCACTCGAGCACGTCGCGCCTCTGGCCGGGCATCTGCTGGGAATCCATCAGCGTCGTGAACTCGACGTATTTGGCCTTAGGCGTCGGCTCGACCTTCTTCAGCAGGTCTCCCAACGGGAAGCCAATCCACGGAATCACCATCGACCAGGCCTCGACGCAGCGCAGGCGATAGATCCGTTCCTCCAATTGATACGGCTTGACGAGATCGTCGAGCGTAAACTTTCCGCCCTTCGCGACCGCGCCGTCGATGTTGACGGTCCACGGGCGCGTCTTGAAGTACTTGGAATTACGGGACGGGTCGCCCTTGTCGGTGCCGAACTCGTAGAAATTGTTGTACGTCGTCACATCGTCGAAGGGCGTTTGCGGTTCGGTCGTGCTGAGCGGGCTCTTCTGCGCGGTGAGCGTCGGCGCCGCGCCTTGTGCCGCGGCGCTGCCACTTGTCCCGAGCCCCGCGGCGCCGACAAGCAGCGGAACGGCGGCGGAGGCGAGAAAGTCACGGCGTCTGAGATACAGCGCCTCGGGCGTGACCTCGCGCCAGGTCAGGTCCTGTGGTTTGCGGATCAGCATGTGGGCTCCCTCTCAACTCTACGCGCCAATTATCCGTTTAGATGCCGATGATGGGAAAGGGGCGCACAACCGCGCCCGGGCCGTAGTAGTGTTTAGGGGCATGCCGGACGGCGCACGGCACCTGGCCCACATCGAGCTGATCCTGCACGAGCTGCGGACGCCCGTGAACGTCGCCGCGGGATCCATCGCCCAGTTGCTCGAGCCGGAAAGCGGCGACCTCACCCCCTCGCAACAGACGATCGTGCTGCGGGCGCAGCGGGCCTGCGCACAGCTCGAACAGATCACCGAAGATCTTCGCGATTGGGTGCAGCTGGCCTGCGGCGCTCCGCTGCTGTCGCCGACGCCACTCGGGCCCGCCCTTGAAACTGCCGCCCGCGCCGCCGAGGCCACCCGGCGCGAGGCCGTCCGAGTCGCCCTGCCGGAAGGCCTGGGACAGGAATGGCGAGTGCCCACGCCGGCAGGTCTCCTCGAGCGCGCGCTGACGGGCGTCTTGACGGCATGCGTCCGAACGGCCCCCGATAGGGCGTCGGTTCCGGTCGTCCTGAACGCCGAACTCGATGGCCGCACCATCGAGTTGATCGTGGGCGCCATGGCAGGAGACAACGACAACGACCCGTTCGATGCCGAGCGCATGGGCGGACTCGGCTTCGCGCTGCCGCTCGCGCGCGCCATCATCGAAGCGTCTGGCGGACGTGTTTGGTCGTCGGCCGCCGGCGGGCGCGTGACGGGCATCGGCGTTCACCTCCCCGCGGAACGCCCCTCGGCGCGCGGGTGAAGTACGCATCGCGGGGCTAAACCCCCGCCGCCTCAAAAGCATACCTGTGGCGGCCCTTCAGCGCCGCGTGACTCGCGGAGGCGAATCGCGGGGCGTGACTCGCGGAGGTGAATCGCGGGGCTGAAGCCCCGCCGCCACAATCGAACGCGCTCTCATGGCTCCGGAACGGACGGTTCCGGATCTTTGCTCACCTGCGCGCCGGTCGACGCGTCGAGCGCATACACCGCGGCACCCTCAGCGGTGAACACGCGCGCCCGGTAGACCAGCACGAACGTATCGTCCGGCATCAGCCGGATCATGAGCTGCGGCGGCAGGCTCGGCCCCGCCCCCTCCGGCGTCAGGGCCTGAAAGGCGGCAAGCGCCTCCGCGCGGGTCAGCTTTGGCACCGGGTTTACTCGGATGCCCCTGAAAATCGTGCCCTCGATTGCCGTCGTTTTTCCGCGATCCTGCTGGCGCCAGACCTCGGCGCCATCGACCGGCACCCCCTTGTGCAGCTGCTGAAACCACTCGTCACGGCGGACGCCGTCCTCCGACACCCGCTCCTCGCGACGCTTCAACTCACCTTGTTGAATCATCTGTCTTACGCGACGATCCCATTCCGAAAGGGCACCACCGTCGGCCGCCGTGATGCTCTCGCGGACCGCTGGTCCGCCAGGCGTTTGCGCGAAAGACGAAATAGGCGTGACGAGGCGCGCAAAAAGTGTGCAAACGCATGCAATTCCCCGCAACGAGCCCATGTGACGAACTGTGGCACGCGTGTGGTCGAGGGCGCAAGTTGCCGATTGCTGTACTGCTAGTATGAGCGCGGTGTCTTCAACGATTTCGACACTGGTTGTCTGCTGGAACAACGGCGACTTCCTTACACGCTGCCTCGAGTCAGTGCCCTCCGATACCGACCTGGTTGTTGTCGACAATGGCTCCACGGATCGAAGCCCCGACATCGTCGCGGAGCAATTCCCGTTGGCCACGCTGATTCGCCTCGAGCACAACGAAGGATTCGCCGCCGGGGTGAACCGCGCGGCGGCCAAGGCGACTGGCACCTACCTGCTGCTCTTGAATCCCGACGCCGAGGCCACGCCGCGTGCCATCGAGCGGCTGTCGACGTTTCTGGATGAACACCCGAACTGCGGCGCCGTGACCGGCCGGCTGCTCTCGATGACCGAGGAGCCGCAGCACGACTTCCACGCGCGCCGCCTGCCAACGATGCCGAGTCTTGCCTTCGAGCTGCTCCTCGTCAATCGGCTGTGGCCGAAGAATCCCATCACGCGGCGCGCCGAGCTCGCCGATCTCGACGAAACGGCGACCGAACCCATCGAGCGCTCCGCGTCGTGCTGCTTCATGTTGCGGCGCGCCGCGTTCGATCAGGTCGGTGGACTGGACGAGCAGTTCAGCCCGGCGTGGTTCGAGGACGCCGACCTGTGCAAGCGCCTGCTCGACGCTCGCTGGTCCATCTTCTCCGTGCCGACCGCAGTCTTTCGGCACCTGGGTGGCACCTCGGTGCGCACCCTCGGGCGTGCCCGGCGAAAGCGCATCTTCTATCGGAACATGGAGCGCTATGTCCGCAAGCACCACGGGCGAATAGGCGCCGCGGTCGTCAAGACCCTTCTCGTCACCGGCATGGGACTGCGCGTCGTCGGCAGCGCGCTGCGGGCCGACCGCGAAGGGATCAACGCGTTCGGCGGCGTCCTTGGCGCCACACTGCGAGGATGGAAGCACGAGTAGAATCTCATCTCGTGGCCTCCCGGCACCGACAGTTTGCAGCAGCACTCCTTGCGGCCCTGGCCGCGAGCCACTCCCTTCTCGCACAGATTCGCCTCTCCGATGAGGCAGATCGCGCGGCCTGTCGCGCCTGGTTCGTGCTGCTCGCTGACGCCGCCTACTACCGGCCAGTGCCCGAAGTCACCGACTGCGCAGGCCTCGTCAGGTATGCAGTGCGCGAGGCGCTTCGTCCGCACACGCCGGACTGGCTGCGACGCGCGGGCCTGCCGCTGACTCCGGCCGATGTGCGAGAACGGCCCGCGGCCGCGGCCGGACATCTCCCGCTTTTCCGCGTCTCGTCGGATCCGCGGGCGCCGTACGCGGAGTTCGCCGATGCGCGGACACTCGTCCGCTACAACACGCATTTCGTCTCGCGCGATCCCGGCGCCCTTCGGCCGGGCGATCTGATCTACTACCAGCAGCCATCGCAGCGCGTGCCCGATCACGTGATGGTGTTCGTCGGCCGGTCCGCTTTCGACCACTCGGCGACCGACTTCGTGGTCTACCATACCGGTCCGGCAGACGACGGCGGACCCGGCGAGGTGCGAAAGACGCGACTCGCCGATCTCGAGCAGCATCCCGCCGCACGGTGGCGGCCGGTGGCTCCGAACCGTCACTTCGTGGGCATCTTCCGATTGACCTTGTGATGCGTCGCCGCCCGCACGCTCAACTGCTCGTCTCTCTGCTCGCCGTCGCGACGTGCTGCGCGTCTCGCGCGGTCCTCGCCCAGACCACCGAGACCGCGGGATCCACGAGAGCTGCCTTTTCTCTATCGAGCAGCCGTATCGTCACCAGCCGCGAGACGCCGGCCATCTACCTGACGTACCGGCGGCTGGACCATCTGGATTTCCGGGTCTATCGGGTGAAGGATCCTGTCGCGTTTCTGGGCGCACTGAAGGATCCGCACCAACTCGGAAGCGAGGAGCCGCTGGTCGACCAGGAGCCGACGACGCTCGAGCGCATCGCCAACTGGAAGGCCGATTGTCGCGACCGGATTCAGTCTTTCTTTCGAGCGCAATTCACGCGCGAGTACCGCCTCACCCGCCGGCAGCAGATCGATCGCCAGGCGGTCGTCCTGCGACGCACGGTGAAGGTCAACGCCTTCGCGCAGGTGCCGCTCCTCAATCCCTCGCAGCTCGTGACCTCGTGGCGCGAAATCCTGCCGCCTCTGCGCGACGCCGACGTGAGGCGCATCCCCATCGACGTGAAACAGCCGGGGATGTACGTGGTCGAGGCGGTGCTGCCGCCGCACCGGGCGTACACCGTCGTGATCGTGTCGGACGTCGGCCTGATCACCAAGGCGGCGCCCGGGCAGGTCCTCGCCTATACGGCCGACCGCATGTCCGGCAAGCCACTCGCGAACTGCGACGTGCGGGTCCTGATGCAGCAGAAGATTGTCGCCGCCGGAACCACCGGCATCGACGGCGTCTTCAATGCCCGGTTCGCTGACGTCGCATCAGACGACGTGATTTCGGTGGCCAGATGCGGCGATCAAGTGACTGCAACCGATCCTGGCAGCTGGTACATGCACGATCCCGCGCGTGAGCTCGTGGGCTACGTCTACACGGACAAGCCGATCTATCGCCCGGGCCACACGGTGCACGTAAAGGGGTTCCTCCGGTGGCGAACGCACGGCGCGCTCCTGCCGTTCGATGTGAAGGATGTCGAGGTCCGCGTGTCGGATATCACCGACAAGGTGATCTTCCGGCAGCGCCGCAACGTTGATGCGTTCGGTGGCATGACTGCGGACATCCCATTGTCGGCAGGCGCCGCGCTCGGCGGTTACAGCATTGCCGTGATGACGGGGGACGAGACCGCCAGCGGGGCGTTCGAGGTACAGGAGTATCGAAGGCCCGAGTTCGAGGTGCGCGTGACGCCGGCCGAGCGATTCGTCGTGCAGGATGCGCAGGCGCGCATCGCCATCGACGCGCGCTACTACTTCGGCCAGCCCGTCGCCAACGCACGCGTGGCATGGGTGGCCCACAGGCAGCCGTATTACTCGCCTCTTCGGTGGAGCGACGAGGAGCCCGGTGAGAGCGGCGGTTATTGGTGGGGAGAGGATCAGGCACTCCAGGGAACGGCGCGACTCGACGCCAACGGGCGGGCGGATATCACAGTACCGCTTGCGCTCGACGATCGAGGCAACGACTACTCGCTGCGGATCGAGGCGAGGGTCACTGACGCCAGCAGCCGGGAAGTGACCGGCAAGGCGGTTGTCCACGCAACCTACGGCAGCTTCCTCATGGCGATGACCATCGACGACTACGTCCTTCGGCCGGGCGCATCCACGCCCGTCACCGTCCGCGCCGTGGACTATCTCGGAACGCCGCAGCCGAGCCGTCGCGTCGAGATCGCGGTCGGCCGACGGCAGCCAGACGCCGCGTGGGACAGCGAAGGTGGTGTCCTGGTCCTGGAGCGCGCCGAGGTCTCGACAGACGCCGATGGACGCGCGACCTGGACGTTCAAGGCGCCCGCGGCGCCAGGCGACTACCGCATTCGTGCCAGCGCCGATGCGAATGGCCGCACCGTGCACGACGACACGTTTGTGTGGGTCGCCGGGCCACAACAGTCGACCGGCGAGGATTACGGCGGCGATCGCTATCTGGAGCTCATCGCCGAGAAGAAAACGGTCGACGCAGGCGAGATGGCCCGCTTCCTCGTGCGCGGGGCCGAGTTCGATGCCGACGTGCTGGTCACCAAGGAAGGGCAGGACGTGTCGTGGCACCGCGTCGTCCACGCGCGCGGCAACGAGACGATCGAGGTGCCGATCACAGCCGACGACATCGGCGACACGTGGGTCAACATCGCGTTTCTGACAAACGATCGGCTCTACAGAGCCGAGCGCAGGGTCAAGGTGCCGGCCAGCGCCCAGCAGCTCCAGGTTACGCTGACCGCCGAGCAGGCGGTCTCGAAGCCGCGCGAGCCTGGGCGCTTCCTCTTGAAGGCGGTCGACGCGGCCGGCGCGCCCGTTCGCGCGCAATTCAGCCTCGCCGTGATCGATGAGGCGGTGTACGGCGTCAAACCGGACGACACTCCGGATCCGCTCCGTTTCTTTTACCAGCGAACCTATAGCCGCGTCGGGACGCTGTTCTCGCGCGATTACTCGTTTGTGGGCTACTCGGGCACCGCTCAGATCATGCTCGCGAACCGGCGGCGCGCCTACTCGCTTGCAGACTTCAAGGGCGAGAAACCCGCACAACCTCAGGTCAGGAAGGAATTTCCAGACGCCGTGTACTGGATCGGCGACGTCGTGACCGATCAGCGCGGAGAGGCGAGAGTGCAGGTGACGTATCCCGACGCCCTGACGACCTGGCGGCTGACCGCGCGCGGCGCAACCGCAGACACGCGTGTCGGACAGGCGATTGGCCGCACAACAGTCACCAAGGATCTCATCGTCCGCGTCGTCACGCCGCGATTCCTCGCCGAAGGCGACGAGGTGAGCGTGCCTCTCATCATCCACAACTACCTGCGGGGACCTAAGACGTTGAGCGTCAGCCTGACGGCGAGCGGCCTGGCTCCGAAGGCCGCGGCCACCGGGACGGCGGCACAAGGCACAGCCCAGATCCGCGTGCCGCCGAGCGGCGAGGAACGGCTCGACTGGCGCTTCAGCGCCGATCGCGTTGGGACCGCGACAGTAACGGGCAAGGCCGTTGCCGACACCGACAGCGATGCCGTCGAGCTCTCGTTTCCGGTGCTGCCATTCGGGTTGAGACGCGACGCGAGTCAGTCGGGTACGATGCGTGGTGGCAGCACCGCAAGAGTCTCGCTGGCGATCCCCGCCGAGTCGAATCCTGCGGCCCGCACCATCCAGGTGTCGGTCGCGCCGACGCTGGCAGGGTCGCTTCTCGGTGCGCTCGATTTCCTGACGGGATATCCGTACGGGTGCACGGAGCAGACGTTGTCGTCGTATCTGCCGACCGTGATCGTGGCGCGTACGATGGCGCAGTTGAAGCTGCAACCGACCGAGCGGCTCACGCAAGTCGATCGCTACGCGACCGCCGGCATGAACCGTCTGCTCGAATATCAGCACGAGGACGGCGGATGGGGCTGGTGGAAGACGGACGAGAACGATCCGTTCATGACCGCGTATGCGATCTACGGCCTGCTCGAAACGAAGTCGGCCGGCTACAAGGTCCCTGACCACCGCATCACGAACGGCCTTGCGGCGCTGGTCCGTCTGTACCGCAAATATCCGCGAGCCGTGCCGGCGCTCAAGGCTTACATGGTCTACGTGGTCGCGCGCGCGCACGCCGACAAGATCGAGCCAGGCTATCTGGAGGGCGGCGCATTCGACCGTGACGCCGCCGTATCGGAGGTCTGGGCAGCACGCGACCGCCTGACGCCGTATGGGCGCGCGCTCCTGCTGCTTGCGCTTAACGCGCTTCAGGACTCGCGCGCCGCCGGACTTGCGCGCGATCTCCTTGCCGAGGTGAAACAGACAGGCGATCTGGCCTGGTGGCCGACCGAGAACGACCCGCTGCTCAACGACTGGGAAGACACGACCGTCGAAGCCACTGCCACGGCGATCCAGGCGCTGGTTGCGCACGACCCCCGAAATCCCATCCTCGAGGCGGCCGTCCGGTATGTGCTCGCCAGTCGTCAGTCGGGCACGTACTGGTTCAGCACGAAGCAAACCGCAATGGCGCTCTACGGACTTACCGCCTACATGCGCGTCCGAGGAGAGACCGGCGTGCCGGCGACCGTCCAGGTCACCGTGAACGGCGCGCCGCTGCAAACGATTGCCTTCGACCAGCAGTCGCTGACGGCACCGGATCCTGTCGTCGTCTCGACTCCGGCGCGTGCGGGAGAGAATGCGGTTGCGGTCAGTGCGACGGGCGGCGGTACGGTCTACTGGTCCGCCAGCGCCCAGTACTTCGACACGCGAACGCCTGTCGAGCGCACGGGCGGACGCAAGTTGGCGATCGCCCGCGACTACTTCACATTGAGCGCAGTCGGTTCGGCGAAGGGCATCGTGTATCGTCAGATTCCTTTTTCGGGTACGGCGGCACCTGGAGACGTGCTGCTGGTCCACCTCGCCGTGGCGGGCGTGTCCGATTGGCGCTATCTGCTCGTCGAAGATCCATTGCCGGCCGGCGCCGAAACGATTGCAGACGATGAGCTGTATCCCTTGGAGACGCAGCGGCCACGCCGGTGGGGCGACCGAAGAGAGTTCCGTGACAACCGCGTGGTGTTCTTCCAGGACGGGTTGCCGCAGGGCCGTATCGATCTCTGGTATCTGCTGAAGGTGGTAACGCCCGGGATCTTCCGCGCGATGCCGGCACAGGTGAGCCCGATGTATGTTCCGGGCGTCTCCGCTTCGACGACCGTGCAGACAGTCACCGTGTCGTCCCCTGCGCGAGGGGGCGCCAGGTGATGCGCCGCCTGCTCGTCATCACGCTCTGGATCATCGGCGGCTACGGCGTGGCTGCCGCGCTTTTCTGGGCGCTCGTCCACGTGCCCGAGTCGTCGACATGGACGCTCGCTCTGTCGGTCGGCGTCGTCTTCTCGATAGTCATGGTCGGGCTCTGGGTCACCGGTGGAATCCTGCTGGCGTGGCGTCCCGAGATCGCGCCGCTTCGAGCATTCGCCTCGGGGCTTGGGCGCACCTTCGCGGTCGTTGCCGGCGCGGTGCTGTTTGTAGCGATCTGGTGGGTGACATCGGCCGCGCTCGGGTGGCACGGCGCGCACGCGGGCGAGATCGACGCCTCGATCATCGCGCGGACCGGCCGCTCAAATACTGCCTGGCTCCACCGTACCGTCGTGTGGACGATCTGGATCATCCGCTGGGGGCCTGGATTGACGCTTGCCCTGTCGCTGGCGGGATGGATGGCGGCGCGCGGCGTCGGCGCGCTCGGCACCGCCGACTGGATTCGTGCCGCGATTCACCCGAAGCGCTGGAGTGTCGTCCTGGCGCTCGCGGCGCTCTTCGTGATGCTGCCGTGGCGCTTCGTCTATTGGCGTCCCGAGTACGTCAGTGTGGCGTTGGAGCCGTGGTTCGTCGGATCGAAGCTGGGGCTGCTGACGCTTCTGGCGGCGGTCGCGTGGGCGCTGATGATCAAGGTCGTCACGCCGGGTGTCAGCTCCGATCGATCGAGCTGACCCACTGGGCGCATTGCCATGCGCCCTTACGGTCGGCGCTTACCGCACGTCCTCCCACCTCCCGCCATTCTCGACAAGCGCGCGTTCGAAGCACGCCGCGGCGAGACCATACGCCTGACGCGCCAGCGCCGCCGATGCGGGACGCCGCATTTCCAGATCGGACGGGCAATGCACGCGGCGTGGAATGCCATCGGCGCCGATCAGCGATTGCGGCGGCGGCTCGCCCGCGAAATGCATCGCCGCGCCCTCCCCCACCCATTCGGGACGTCCCGTGACAACAGGGGCGGTGATCACGTGCGCGATCTCGTGTCGGAGCGTCATCTCCAGGGTTCCCCGCTGCCGAAGCGCCTCCGGTGGCTGCAGATCGATCCGGACGTCACGCGTCCGTGCAGCAGACCACCAGCTCTCGCCCGTCTCGCGCTGAAAGCTCGCCACCGAAGGGTGAAACACGATCCGCAGCCCCACCGGCACCGGCCGCCCGGCAGCAGCAGCCACACGATCGAGCGCGCGGTCCACGAGCGTGCCAATCGCCGCGCGATCGGGCTCGGCACTTGGCGGCAACACAAGGACGAACCGCACCGCGGCGGGATGAACCCGTCCAACATGATCAGGTTTGCCGGGTTGATCGGGTTCGAGAGGTTCGACGGATTCGCCGCTCGCAATGACAGGAGCCGGCGACGTCGCGGGTGGCGGTGGCAATAGGCGCAGGCGTGCGACGGAGGTCACCTTCAGCCCAGGAAAGTACGCCTTCAGAATGTCGGTCGTCGAGTCGCCGCGTTCGGCGCGACGCACGGAGCCGAGCACGCACAACCCGACGCCGTGCCCGAAGCCATGGCCCTCGAAGTAGAACCCCGCGGACCGCCGCCGCACGGTGAAGTCGGTGCTCTTGATCAGATGCCAGCCCAGCGTTCGCCCGATCAACGTGCGAAAGTCCGTCGCCGCAATGACATCGGGGCTCAGGCCCGACAGCTTCAGATGGGCGACGCGCCCAGAGCCGGTACGACCCGTCCGGGCAACGTCACGCAACGCACCTCGAAAGCCAGCGCCCCGCAAGGCGCGCTCGAGATCCCTGGCGGAGACTTCCGCCGCCCACCGTGGCTCTCCTCCGCAGGCGGTGTCACGGTGCGCCCGCAGGAACGGCGGATCGTCGGCCCGCGGCCACACCGCGGAGGGACGCTCCGAGTATCCCCCGCACGAGGCCGTATAGAAGACCTGCGCCGGCCGATCGCGCCACTCGAGGACGCGTCCGGCGGTCGACGCGACGGCGGCGCGCATCGCCGGCGTCGGGTCGCGTAGCACCTGGCAGTGCGTCAGCGTGCAAAGATCGAATCCTTCCCGGTGATGCCGTCCGGCGTTGGCCAACGCGAACGTCCGGGCGGTGATGGCCAGCGCTTCGAGCGCCGCCATGCCGCTGCGCGCCGCAGCCTCGCCGCCGAGCACCCGCGCCAGGTACTCCTCGAGCGGCACGCGCTCGACGGCGTAGCCGCCTTCCCGTTTCGGCGTCCCGATTCGGAGAACGATGCCCGCGACTCCGCCCAGGTCGGATCCCCGCGACGCGGGCACGCTCGCTGGCGCCCGACTCGAGCCGACGCCTGAGCGTCCTGACGCGACCTGGGCGGCCAGGTCGGCGGCGTCCCTGCCCGCCGCGCCGGGTGCCAGAAGGACGATGCCGCGCGCGGGCGCGTCGGCGGGATACAGCGCGACGACCAGCCCCTGCACGCCCCCGCCGGACGCATCCGCCGTCCCGGTCTTCGCATAGGCCGCGACGCCTCGCAGCGCGAACGCGCTCGAGGTCCCGTAGACCGCAGATCCGCGGAGACCATCGACGACGGCCTGGCGAGCCGCCGCAGCGAGCGGCACCACGGCCGGATCGAGGACGAAGCGCGAGAGCGCAGTGAGAAGGGCGGCGGGACTTGTGGCGGTGCCTTCGAGGCCCGTGGCCGCAAGAGCCATCGATGCCCGGGCCGGCGTCGGGGGCAACCCGAGCGCCATGAGCACGCCATCCAGTCTGGCCCGCGGCAGCCGCTCGGCGATGGTAGCGAAATACACATTACAGGACAGCGCGAGAGCCTCGGCCGCGCGCAAGGCATGCCGCACGCGCGGGTGACTGCAGCGAATCAGGCGGCCATCAATCGTCGCCTGCCCCTGGCAGGCCACGCGCGTGTCTGGCGAGATGATTCTGCTGGCCAGGGCCGCGATGAGCGCGGGCACCTTCATGAACGAGCCGGGCGCCACGGAGCGGCCGAGACGGTCGCCGCGACGCTCGTCGACGGCTCGCCCGCTCGCGAGGTCGATTACGCGCCACGCGGCACGATCGGGAGTTGCGCTCTGGCGCGCCAGCGGCGAGGTCGCCGCGAGCACCACCACGAGAAACCCGGCGGCCAGGGACCGGTTCACCCATCGACCTCGAGAAATCGCCTGACGTCCGCCCACATCTGGTCGACATGGTCGAGCAATTGATGTCCGTCGTCTACCAGGCGCAATGTGACCCATGGCCTCGCCGCCGCCCACCGCTCGACGCTGGCGGGCACGACGACGTCGTCGCGGCGCCCCTGATAGACGAGCGTCGGCGTACGGAGCGTCACGGCATACGCGTCATAGCGCCGTGCGTCCGTCATGAACGCCCAGCCGAGATCGCGAGCCACGTTGTCGCCGTAGTGGAACACCGAAAAGGCATCGGCGGCCTCCCACGCCCGCATACGTTCGGGGCCAAATTCGAGCTCGAGGCTCGGGACGAGATCCAGGGCCGGGGCGAGGAAAATCAGCCGGTCGATCGGTCGGTCTCGGGACTGGTCCGCGGAGCGCTGCGCCGCCGCGTGAAGCGCCACAAACGCACCGAGGCTGGATCCAACGAGGGCGACCGGACCAGCGGGCAGCGCGTCGATGGCGCGCTCGACGTGCTCGATCATCCGGGTCACCGTCAGCGTGCTGAAATCGGGCTCGTTGAGATCAGGACAGGCGAACCCGATGCATGCTGCGGCCGCGCGGTCCGCAAACACGCGCGCCTTCGAGGATCGCGGAGACGAGGCGAAGCCGTGCAGGTAAATGAGGGAACGCGCACTCACAGCTTGTGGGTGCAGTCCGGCCGGCACCTACACGGGATCTCGGCGTCGCCGGTCGTGTTGTAGTCGTAACTCAACTCTTCGCCCTTCCGAATGGTGCGGGACGCGCGAATCCAGATCGTGCCGTTGACGATGTGTGAGTAACAGTTGGGCTTGCAGGCGTGATTGATGAATCGTGCGATGTTGCCGCCGACTCCGGCGTCGATCACCCACCGATTGTTGAGCGTGAAGCACCAGATCTGGCCCTTCTGGAGGTACTTGTTTTCGCGCTCCAGGCTCTCCTTGTGCGTGATCTTCTCGCCCGCGTAATCGATGATGCGCTTGTTCTTGGGAATCGCCTGAGTGGCATAAACGCCCCATCCCGAGATCTTCGACCGTCTCCGCTCGATCATGCCCTCTAAGATAACACCCGATGGGCTTCCACTCATCGCTGTCTCTGCTTCTGGTTTGACCATCAGCGAAATGCGTACGCGCCAGCCTGCTATAGTGAAACGGGTTCCGGAGCACGCGACACCGGACCGGAGGAAGTGGGATGGACGGCATCATCGCCTCGTGGGGGCGCATTCTCGGCGGCTACAAGCCGTCGCTGTCGATCGAGATTACACGCGAGTGCCCTCTGCGCTGCCCAGGCTGTTACGCGTATGGCGACGACCACCTGGGAGGTCCGACGACTCTTCGCGAGTTGCGCGACTTCAAGGGCCAGGCGCTCATCGATGGCGTGCACGCGCTCATCGATCAGCACAAGCCACTGCATATCTCCATCGTCGGTGGTGAGCCGCTCGTTCGGTACCGCGAGCTCGACACGCTCTTGCCCCAATTGTCGGCTCGCGGCCTGCACGTGCAGGTCGTGACGAGCGCCGTGCGGCAGATTCCCATCGCCTGGGCATCGATACCACGGCTGTCGTTGGTCGTCTCGATCGACGGTCTGCCCGCCGAGCACGATGTCCGGAGGGCACCGGCCACGTACGATCGCATCTTGAAGCATATTGTCGGGCAGCAAGTTGTGGTGCACTGCACGGTCACGCGGCAGCTCGTCCAGCGCGACGGCTATCTCGAGGAGTTTACGCAGTTCTGGCAGCAGCAGGAGCACTGCCGCAAGATCTGGTTCAGCTTGTATACTCCGCAGATTGGCGAGGAGTCGCCCGAAAAGCTCACTCCCGAGAATCGGCGCGACGTCGTCGCGACGCTCCTGGCGCTTCGGCAGCGCTTCTCGAAAATCGAGATGCCCAAAGGCATGATCGAGGTCTATGCGACACCGCCCAGTTCTCCCGACGAATGCATATTCGCCCGAGTCACGCACTCGGTGTCGGCCGATCTGCAAACCCGAATCACGCCCTGTCAGTTCGGTGGTCGACCCGACTGCGAGAACTGCGGATGCATCGCCTCGGCGGGCCTGGCCGCGATCGGCCGCTATCGGCTGAGCGGCACCGTGCCTGTCGAGCAGATTTTCAACGCGTCGTTCCGCATGGGCCACGCCGTTCGCGCGGTCCGTGAACGGTTCACGCCCCCCGGACCATTCACCCCCGCCGGCGCCGCCGACGGAACGCCCGACCTCACGTGACGCGCCGACCTCTCGGTCTGCTGCTTGCGGCACTGGTGCTCCTGCCGGCGCTGGCACCGGCCGCCGACATCGTCCTGCCGCGCAAGCCGGATTCCCTCAAGTTCGCCGTCATCGGCGACAGTGGCAGCGGCAGTCGCCGGCAGTACCAGACGGGAAAAGTGCTCGCTGACACGCGCGTGCAGTTTCCCTTCGAGTTCGTGCTGATGCTCGGCGACAACCTGTATGGGGGGCAGAAGCCGCGCGACTTCTTTCTCAAGTTCGAGCAACCCTACCGTCCGCTCCACGACGCGAAGATTCCGTTTTACGCCGCCCTCGGTAACCACGACGATCCGGCCATCCAGACGGCATACAAGCTGTTCAACATGGATGGGCGGCGCTATTACACCTTCTCGAAGGGGCCCGTGCAGTTTTTCGCGCTCGACAGCTCCTACATGAGTCCGCAACAAATACGGTGGCTGGAACACGAGCTGTCGGAATCGGACGCGAAGTGGAAGATCGTCTACATGCACCATCCGATCTATTCATCCGGCAAGCGGCACGGTTCCGACATTGCGCTCAGAACGTTTCTCGAGCCTTTACTGCAACGGTACGGCGTCGACATCGCGCTTGCGGGCCACGAGCATTTCTACGAGCGCGTCAAGCCGCAAAAAGGGATCCAGTACTTCACGGCCGGCTCCGCGGGCAAACTACGGGAAGGCAATATCCGCCACGGACCGCTGCACGAGGCGGGATTCGACACCGACCTGAGCTTCATGCTGATGGAAGTGGACGGCGACGATCTACACTTCCAGGTGATTTCCCGTCTGGGCGAGACCGTCGACCGCGGCAGCTTCGTCCGGCGGGCGGCTGGACAATAGGGACAGACGCACACCTCGCGACAGGAACCGCCATCGCTCCGAGGCCACATGCGTTACACGGACAAGGTCGTCATCGTGACCGGCGGGACGAAGGGCATCGGGCGGGCCGTCGTCGAGGCCTTCGCCGATGCCGGAGCCGACGTCGCGTTCTGTTCGCATGAGGACGCGGGCGGCGCGGAGCTGGCTGCCGAAGTGACGGCAAAGGGGCTGGGACGCGCGGCATTCACGCGTTGCGACGTCTCGAAAGAGCGCGAGCTCGAAGCATTCATCCGGCGCGTCGGTGAAGGGCGCGGACGGATTGATTGCCTGGTCAACAATGCCGGCTGGCATCCACCGCATCGTCCGATCGACGCGTTCACCTCCGACGACTTCCGATCGCTGCTCGAGCTGAACGTTGTCGCGGTGTTCGTGGCCTCGAGAGCCGCTCTTCCCTGGCTCCGCCGGTCACGCGGCGCCATCATCAACCTTGCGAGTCTGGTCGCGACGATCGGGCAGCACTATGCAACGACCTATGTCGCCACGAAGGGTGCGGTGCTGGCGTTCACAAAAGCCCTTGCGGTCGATGAAGCCCCTCACGGCGTCCGCGTGAACGCCGTGTCGCCCGGCAACATCTATACGCCGCTCTGGCAGGCGGCGATCGACGACTCGGCGGATCCCAAGCGCACGCGAGCGGACGGCGAGGCCGCGCAACCGTTCGGCCGCATGGGGACACCACAGGAAGCCGGGCGGCTGTGTCTATATCTGGCGGCAGAGGCGACCTTCACGACGGGCGCGGATCACATTATTTCGGGGGGCGCGGAGCTCGGGTACGGCCGCAAAGTCCGGACGTGATGTCGGAGGACCGATAGCCGGTCTCGGCGCGGTCAGAGGAATCGCGCCCAGATCTCCAACGCGCCGCATCGCCCACGAGCACTCGTTCGCTGGTCACGAGCATGATGGATGCGTTGTAGTCGCCGGGCAGGTCCGACTCGGCCAGCATCTGCTGTCCTCGGTCCGACTGGAGCGCCGCAAGACGGAACACCGCGCGACGATCGCGTCGAAGAACAAAGTCGATCCAGCTATTGCAGAGGCCACAGACGTCATCAAACAGTATTACCGGCGTCAACACGCGTCCGTCCCTTCCAGATCGATCGCGGCAAGCACTGCGAGACAATGAAGATGGCGGCGACGACCGCCGCAATCGAGACCAAAATCAAGGGCACAGGATAGGCGCGCGGCAATACGGACATCACCACGAGTAGCAACGGGTTGCCCCATTGAAAACTGATCAGGCTGAAAACGGACGCCGCGGCGAGCAACTGCGCATCCGTGCGCCGTGCGAGCCATTGCTGCGCACGCGCGAGCACACCGTCGACACGAACACGCGCGGCGACGATGTCCCAGCGCACAAAGCTCGCATAGGCGACGACGTTGGTGATGAAGACGATCTTCATGACGAGCATGACGCCGAAGTGAAAGAGGCAGGCCACAGCACATGCCGCGAGAAAGGCTCGTCGTTTAAACACGACCAACGGGAAGCTTGCTTCGAACAGCACGGTCCCGTAATCCATCGCCTTCCAGGCAGCGAAGGGCAGCGTCTGAACCGAGAGTTGCCATGCGATCGACGCGCGGTCTTCGAAAATCGCATTCCGTAAGCTGTGGCCCAAGGTGGCGCTCGTCGTCGGATCGAGCCAACCTGTCGTCGCTTTTTGGCACGCCGCCGTGAACATCGCGAGCGCCACGGAGGCCGCCCAGAGCGCGAGTGGCCACGAGCGAACCGGGCCGATACCATTCCAGCCTGCAAGGAGCAGGAAGAGCGGCGCGATCACGATAAGAATGTCGTGATCGATCTTTCCGAACGAGTACGCCCAGGAATTGCCGATCAAGAAGCCGCCAACGACGACCAGGGTCGCGAGCGTGACGCGACGGCCCGCCAGCAGGTAAACGAGGGCCGTGATCAGCATCAGATTGAGGCCGACGAAGAAGGCATGTGGGGGGAATCCGGAGAAGAAGAAATACGTCGGTCCCGGTGGCGGTCTGAAGAACGAATCAGGAAACTGCGAGATCCAGAGATAACGGGGGACGTACAGGGTGAGAAAAAAGATGGCGAGAAAAAATCGATAGAACGACAGGCTCAGGCGCGGCGTCTGGTATTCGTGAAATACGAATCGGCGCCATGCCTCTGTGACAGTCATCGGCCCACGTCAATGCGATACGAGTCGATCAGGGCGCGACTCACAGGTTCGAAGGCGGTATTCCGGAGCAGATAGCTGTTCTGGTACCAGCGAAAATCGATCCACTGTGCGCGGCGTTCTGGATACAGCACGCCGAGACGGCGCTGCAGCCACTGAACCGTGTCTGGAGCGGGCGAATTGCCCGTAGCCATGCGGCGAAATCGCAGCGTGCGATGCGGTAAGACATGATCGATCAGCCACGCCTTCAGTCCCTGCCTCGGCTGAAGAACTTTGCCAGCGGCCTGCATCGAATGAAACATGTTCCAGCTCACGGCCCCGAACATCGATGCGGGCATCGGCGCGAGCAGTTGGGCGAGTGAGGGTTGCTCGGTGCTCGTCACATCGGCGAAACCGACCTGGATTTCAACGGTCACGACGGTGACCTTCCCATCTGCGGTCATCTGTGTGCCGGTGAACCCGGGCATCATCAGACCGGGGTAGGGCTCACCCAGTCTCATGGAGATGAGTGCAAACTGAACAATGAGCGCAGCGATTGGAAAGAGGAATACGACCGAAATCAGCCAGGATCGATGCGTTCGGTAGGACAAGACGATCCTATTCACGAATTGAAAAGGATAGTGAGGGCCCGCGGGGACTGTCAAGGCGAGGCGCCGCGATGGCTCAGCGGAAATTGTGCGACTCGATTGCGACGGGTAATCCGTCGAGCGAGGTCAGCCGCTCCGCGCGGACTGCGGTGACCCCGTCCTCGTGCTGCAGGATCCCCTCCACGATCACGAACATCGCTTCGACGACGACCAGGCGCTGATCGTCGTACACGTCCGGCTTGACGATCACGTTCCCGATGCCGGTTTCATCCTCGAGCGTCAGGAACACGAACCCCTTGGCGGTGCCGGGACGCTGGCGGGTGATGATGCAGCCGGCGATGCGCACGCGGCGGCCTGGCTGCTGGCGCGGCAGATCGACTGCGCGCAGCACGCCCTTGAGCGCCATCTTCGCGCGATGAAACGACATCGGATGCGGGCCGATGGTCAAGCCCATCCCGGCGAAATCGGCCGTCATGCGTTCGACCGACGTCATGGGCACAAGCGGCGATGCCGTGACGATGGCGGCATCCGCGGCCGGGACAACCCCATCGGGGCGCACGCCGTGCGCCCCGACTTCGAAGAGTTCGCCTGATGGGCGCACCGCCTTTTCGATCTGCCACAGCGCGCCGCGGCGATCGTGGCCGAACGCGGCGAGCGCGCCGATTTCGGCGAGCACGCTGAGCTCGTCGCGGCGCACGGCAGTCCGGCGAATCAGATCCTCGATCGACGTGAATTTACGCGGCCGCGATCGCGGCGCGGTCCAGTCGTGGGCGCACAGGTTGCAGAAGCAGGCCCACAGGCCTTCAGTGCTGCAGTGCGGCGGTGCCACAGTGCCCTCCAGGAGCGACGGATCGTCGCAGCCGCATTTCGGGCACAATGCCGGCGGCGCTGGCGGCATCGCCGTGGTGGCAGCCATCGCCCGGCCAACCGGCTCGCGCAGCCCCGACACGTAGCGCAGCCCGAGACGCACGCGTCCATCGGACTCGATAGTGCAGTCCCAACCAGACACCTCGACGTCGATGGGCGTAAAGTGCACGCCGTGGCGCTGCGCGTCCTTCACCAGCGTCGCCGGGTGATAAAACCCCATGGGCTGGTTGTTCAGGAGGGAGGCATAGAACGCTGCGGGATAGTGCACCTTGAGATAAGCGCTCGCATAGGCCAGCAGCGCGAAGCTTGCGGCATGTGATTCGGGAAACCCGTACAACGCAAACGAGGCAATCGAGGTGATGATCTGCTCGGCGGCCTCGCCCGTGATGCCCTGGCATGCCATCCCGTCGCGCAGTTGGCGCTCAATGACTCGCATCCGTTTCTCGGAGCGCTTGAATCCCATTGCACGGCGCAACTCTTCCGCCTGGCCGCCGCTGAAGCCGGCGGCCACCATCGCCATCCGCAGCAACTGCTCCTGAAACAGCGGCACACCGAGGGTTCGCGACAGAATCGGTTCGAGCGAGGGATGCGGATACGTCACCGGCTCGCGGCCAGCCCGCCGGTTGAGAAACGGATGCACCATCTGCCCGACGATCGGGCCGGGGCGGATGATTGCGACCTGCACGACAAGGTCGTAGAACATCTTCGGCTTGAGTCGCGGCAGCGTGGCCATCTGCGCGCGCGACTCCACCTGAAAAAGCCCGATCGTGTCGGCTTCCTGCAGCATCTGGTAGACGCGTGCGTCCTGCGGCAAGTGGGCGAGATCGACGGTAGCCGGCGACGGCGACTGCGTTTCTTGGGGGACAACGCCCTCGGGGCGCATGCCATGCGCCCCTACACTGGCGGAGTCTGCAGCCTGATTGACCATCGCGAGCGCGTCCTGCAGGACGGCCATCATGCCGAGGCCGAGCAGATCGACTTTGATAAGCCCCAGGTCGGCGCAGTCTTCCTTGTCCCACTGCACGACGACGCGACCGGGCATCGAGGCGTTTTCGAGCGGCACGACGCTGTCGAGCCGTCCCTGGCAGATCACCATGCCGCCGCTGTGCTGCCCGAGATGGCGCGGCAGGTCCTGCATGCGATGCCAGAGATCGCTGAATTGCCGCATCCGCGGATCGGTCGTGTCGACACCGGCCTCACGGAGGTGGCGCGCGAACGTCTCGCTGCTGTCGGTGTACTCGAAGCGATTCATCAGCCGCGCGAGCCGATCGACGAACGCATCGTCGAATCCCAGCGTCTTGCCAATCTCGCGCGTCGCGCTGCGGCTTCGGTAGGTGATGACGTTGGCCGTCATCGCGGCGCCCAGCTTCCCGTAGCGCTCGTAGACGTACTGAATGACCTGCTCGCGACGATCGCCGCTCGGCAGGTCGAGATCGATGTCGGGCCATTCGCCGCGCTCTTCAGAGAGGAATCGCTCGAAGAGCAGGTCCATCCCGACTGGATCGACCGCCGTGATCCCGAGGCTGTAGCAGACGGCGCTGTTGGCCGCCGACCCGCGGCCCTGCACGAGAATCCCGTGCTGGCGGCAGAAGTTCACCAGGTCCCACACAATCAGGAAATACCCGGCGAGATCGAGCTTCTCGATCAGATCCAGCTCGCGGGCCACCTGCGCGCGCGCCCGGTCGTGATACGGCCGATAGCGCTCGCGCGCGCCCACCTGGGTGATCCGGCGCAGGAAGGACGACATCGTCTCGCCCGGCGGCACCGGATACTCGGGAAAGCGATAGCCGAGATCGGCCATCGTGTATTCGAGCCGATCGCCCAGCGCGCGCGTGGCCGCGACGGCCGCCGGCTGGTCGGCAAAAAGCGCGGCCATGGCCTCGGGCGCCTTCAGGTAGCGCTCGGCATTCGACACCAGGCGCCGCCCGGCCACCGCGAGCGTCGTCTTCTGGTGCAGACACGTGAAGACGTCGAACAACGGACGCTCGTCGGGTTGCGAAAAGCGCACGCCGTTGGTGACGAGAAGCGGTACTCGATAGGCCGACGACAAATCGATCAGTGACTCGTTGTCGACCTCTTCGTCGCGATCGAAATGCCGCTGCAGCTCCACGAAGACGTTGCCGCGCCCGAAGATGCCGTTCAGTCGATCGAGTAGTCCCCCTACGCCGTGCTGCTCGGTGCGCAGCAACTGCCGTCCGACAATCGCAACGAGCCCGTCGACCGCGCCATCGAGATCGTCCAGCGTCAGCGCACCCTCCCCTTTCGGAGCGCGCAGCTTCATGCGCGTAATCAGGCGACACAGGTTCTGGTAGCCGGCACGCGATGCGACGAGCACGGGAAGCGGCCAGGTCGAAGGACGGATTGCGCCCTTCGACCCCTCGAGAGCCTCGGGGGGGTTCTCGAAGGGTCGAGGGGCGGGGGGATTTGCGGCGGGGCTGAGACTTGTGTCGGCGACAGTCAGCTCGGCACCGACGATGGCTTTGATGCCGGCGGCTGTGGCGGCCTTGTAGAAGCGCGGGGCCCCGTAGACGCCGTCGCGGTCCACGAGCGCCAGCGCGCTGTAGCCGAGATCGGCGGCCCGCGCCACGATGGCCTCGGGCAGTGACGCTCCCTGGAGAAATGAAAAGGCGGAGGCGGTATGGAGCTCGATGTACAAGGGGTCACCAGGGCGCACAGGTGTCGAAACAAGCGGAATCTGCGCAAGTTTCGCCTTATTTTCGCTATATGACAAGCCGGCAGATATGGGGGTGTGAGGCGGCAGGGCTACCGGCAGTCGCGGGTATGCTGAACTGCCGTTGGTGCCAGGCACCGTTAAGGCAAATCCTTGTTCTTAACAGTGCCTGGCACCGTTAAATCAATTGAAAACAAAGAACTTTGGCTGGTTCTTAACGGTGCCTGGCACCGTTAATGCGAATTCCTGTTCTTAACAGTGCCTGGCACCGTAAACGCACTGTAAACAGCGCGAACATCGATGGGACTTGTGTTGCTTCTCCTGGCCGCGGTGCTTCAAACCAATGCGACACCCGAGCCGCGGGAGATTGGTGCGTTTTATTTCGATGCGCTGAACCAGTCGCAGGTCTGGGTCAACCTGTTGCCTGAAAGCGTCGAGCCGGGGCCCAATCCCGTCCTACTCAATGTGACGGTGAGTTTTCCCGGCCGGCGCCTGCAGGGCCCGCCGAAAGCCGTCGAGATACGTGCTACGGCGATCAGCACGGCATTCCCGCTCCGCATCCGGCAACCGATTCTGCGCTTCAACGTCAGCGACGGCCGCACGTATGATCTGACGGCGCCAGGACGCGTCTCGCAGTTCGTCGCCAGCTGTCAGGAATGCGCGCTCGACACGTTGACCACCCGGCTGGCCTTCGAGGAGTTGCGCGAGATCGCGCGCTCGTCGGCCGTGACGCTGAACGCGCTGGGATTCGCGCTGCGGCTCACGCCGGCGGATGTCGCCGCGCTCGGGACCCTCATCGATGCCGTCGCCGACGGCGTCACGATCAAGTGAACGTCAGCGCGCGACGCGGGTTATCAACCAGGAGCCGCCGGATGTCATCGTCGCTGAAACCGCGATCTCGCAGTCGCGGAACACACGCCGTGAAGAGCAGGTCATGCGGTCGATACGTGCCGCCATCCGCCTCCCCCACGTGATACCAGCCGGCGTCATGCGAGACAAGAACCCGATCGAGGCAGCCCGCTCGGCGCATCCCGGCGATCAGCGCCAGGTAGCGCTCGATCGTGTCCTCGCTCAGCCCGTCGAACGAGATCCAGACACCATCACGGGCGGCGCGCACATGCGCGTCGGCGTCCGGCTCGTTCTGCGCATGCACCCAGACGAATGCGTGAAGCGGCAGGCGTTCCTGCTTCAGGAGCGCGATCTGCGCGCGCGCCGCCGCGCCGTCGCCGGTGTGCGACCAGATGGGCAGTCCGATGCGGCGATGCGCGCGCGCCGCGGCGATCACGAGCTTCGCATCGATCTCTGACAGCGGCCCCGCGTCCACACCGATCTTCATGAACGCCGGCTTGATCGTCGTGCCATCGATACCGTGCCGTGCTTCGGCGACCCAGCGATCGGCCAACTGGTCCGCACTTTCCTTCCAGGCATGCGGCGGCACGAACTTGTCGTTCGCGGCACCGTAATAACCCGTGTTCGTGAGGATGGCGAGGCCGGTGGCCTCCGACAACCGTTTCAGGAGCAGCGGATCACGACCGAGATACGCTGGCGTGCACTCGACGAGCGTCCGGCAGCCGAGGGCGTAAACGCGCTTCAAGTGAGGCAGCGCTTTTTCGAACGCCGCGTCACGACTGTACCTGTCGGGGCTGACCGTGTCGGCGCCCACGAAATCCACGAGGACGTGCTCATGCACGAGGGTGACCGACAGTCGATCCGCCGGCACGGCGCCGCGCACCGTTTCGACTGTGGGCATCCGTGCTGCATGGGCCCGATCGGCTATCGACAACGCGCCCGCACCCAGGACCGATAAGAACTGTCGCCGCGAGGTCATTTGGGATTCGACGGGATGACACGGAACGAAAGAACGAAGACTATCCACAGACTACACAGATTACACAGATTCCTACTGCTAGTTGACGGTACTGATGTAACGGGATCAGCGCGCCACGTTGCCATCGTTTTGAGAGCGAATCGAATTGGCCTGAATCCCTGAAATCCTGAAATCTGTGGATAAACCGGTGGCGCGTCAGGGCTGAAGCCCTGGAAGGACGCGGCGTGCAACGCGGGAGACGGATCGTTACCGTGTCTACGGTTGAGGCGCCAGCTGCTTCACGTTCCAACCCGCGAGTCGGAGCGCGTCGACGGCGCGGGTCAAGACGTCCTCCTTCACCAGCACGTAGTCGGTCTCGTACGTGGAGATGGGAAAGATGGCGATGCCCGCCGCGGCCAGCGGCGTCGCAAGCGATGCCACGATGCCGGTCGAGAAAAACGGAATGGGCCCCTCGACCTTGATCACGCGAAAGCCGCGCTCGCTCGGGACGTCAGCCGGCATCGCCTGTTCCGGCGCGACGATTGACAGCTCCTCCGCAGAGCGTGCGATGACCGTGAGATCCGAGCGCACGGTTGCCCAGTCGGGCAGCGAAGCATCAGGCGGCATCCGGCCCACGGCCCATCGGCCAGCCCAAACGATCAGCGGCAGGTCCGTGCTCATGCCACGAGATTGACGAGCGTCCCGATCGGCTCGATGGTAATGGTGATCTCATCCCCAGACGCAAGGGTAAACACGTCGGGAGGCACGATCCCCGTGCCCGTCAGCAGCAGGCAGCCGGCCAGAAAGGTATTATCGCGATAGAGAAACCGAACCAGCTCGTCGGGCGTCCGTTTCATCGAGGCCAGCGTCGTCGCTCCGTCGAAGACGACCGCACCGTGCCGGTTGATGCGCAGCCGAATCTCGGTGTCGCTCCGGAGCGGTTGGCGCGTCACGAAAATGCCCGGCCCGAGCGCGCACGAGCCGTCATACACCTTGGCCTGCGGCAGATACAGCGGGTTCTCGCCTTCGATGTCTCGCGAGCTCATGTCGTTGCCAATGGTGTAGCCAACGATGCACCCGCTCGTCGTGACGGCCAGCGTCAACTCCGGCTCCGGCACGTTCCATACGGCATCGCTTCTGATCCGTACCTGCTGGCGATGGCCGCGCACTCGGTGCGGAGTGGCCTTGAAGAAGAGCTCGGGCCGCTCCGCCGCGTAGACCCGATCGTAGAAGTCGCCGCCGCCCGCGGTCCTGGCTTCTTCCATGCGCGCAGGTACGGCTGCGGAAATAGGTAACGCCGGCCGCCCAGACTTCCTGAGACTCGATCGGCGGAACGAGGTCGGCATCCGCCGGCGCCGATGCGGCCTCGGCGTACTCGACCGCCGACTCGAGGTAGTCCTGCAGGTCATCGCGGTTGATGAGCGCGTCCCAGCTCGCGTCGGGAAGCGTGAACCAGCGCGAGTCGTGCTCGAGCACGATGGCGGCCCGTGTGCGAAAGATACGCATGTTGAATGACTGTTGACCGAGCTAAAGCTCGGTCCTACTGCTGATACACGCGGGGCTGAAGCCCCGCCTCCACGGTATTCTGGCGGCACGTGCCACCGCAGATGCTCTCGCGGTGTGCGCCATGGCGGTCAGTACTTGATGTACGCGGTCTGGAGCTCGCTGTAGAAATCCACCGCGACCGGCCCCTGTTCGCGCATGCCGAGTGAGCTCGATTTCGATCCGCCGAAGGGCACATGGTATTCGACGCCTGCCGACGGCAGGTTGACCATCACCAGTCCCGCCTCGATCCGGTTGATGAACTCGTAGGCCGCGGTCAGCGACTTGGTACAGATCGCCGCCGACAGGCCGAATCGGATGCCATTGGCGATCTCGATGGCGTGATCGAGATTGCGCGCCGGAAGCACGCCCAGCACGGGTCCGAAAATTTCTTCCTGTGCCACGCGCATGCTGGGCGCCACGTCGGTCAGCACGGCCGGCGAGGAGAAGTATCCGCGGCCGAGCGCCCCCTCTCGCAGGCGCTCGCCACCGACGAGCAGCCGCGCCCCTTCGCTGGCGCCGACGCCGACGTACTCGAGCACCGTCGACAGCTGCTTGTCGTCGATCGAGGGGCCGATGTCGATGCCCGCTTCGAGGCCGTTACCCACCTTCAACCCGCGCGTCCGCTCTACCAGGGCGGCGGTGAACCGGTCGACAATCGGTTCCTCGACGATGACGCGCGAGGTCGCGGTGCAGCGCTGCCCCGTCGAAAAGAACGCGGCGTTGACGACAACGTTGACGGCGTCGGGAATGTCGGCATCCGCGAGCACGATGGTGGGATTCTTGCCGCCCATCTCGAGCTGCACGCGCGCACGCCGCTTCGCCGCTTCGACCGCGATGCCGCAGCCGGTCTGCTCGGAGCCAGTGAACGAGATGGCCTTCACGTCGGGGTTCGATACGAGCTCGGCTCCGACCTTCGATCCGGGCCCGGTCACCAGGTTCAGCGCGCCACGAGTGACACCCGCCTCGGCGAGCGCTTCCACGAGCCGGACGGCGCAGAGCGGCGACAGGTCCGACGGCTTCAGGACCACGGCATTCCCCGCGATGAGCGCCGGGGCCGTCTTCCAGGTAGGAATGGCGATCGGAAAGTTCCAGGGCGTGATGAGTCCCACGACGCCCAGAGGTCGGCGGCGCGTCTGGATGAAGACGCGATCGCGCTCGGAGGGCGCGTGCTGGCCTCCCAGCCGGGCGCCTTCGCCGCCCACGTAGCGGAGGATATTGATCGCGCGGCCGACCTCGCCGCGAGCCTCGGGCAGCGTCTTGCCTTCTTCGCGCGTCATTTCGCGCGCGACTTGATCGGCGCGCGACTCGAGAAGGTTCGCCGCCCGATAGAGAACCTCGCCGCGTTTCGGCGCCGGCATCGCCGCCCACGCCGGCTGGGCCGCCTTTCCGGCCGCAATGGCCTCCCGCGTGTCATCGGCGTCGGAGCGCTGAAAAGTGCCGACAATCTCGTCGGTATCGGCCGGGTTGCGCTTGTCGAACGTCGCGCCCGCCCGCGCGGCGACCCACTCGCCCCCGATGAAGTTCTTGAATGTTTCAGGCATGGTCATCACGTATTTTATTGCGGATCCGGATCGTGCCCCGAGTCAGCGTTCATCGGTCGGCAGCGCAAATGCCACGATGGCGTCCGAGACGCTCGCGGAAAAGCGTCCGCCGCCGCCGGCGGCGATCGCCACGAATTGCCGGCCCGAGCGGGGGCCTTGATAGCTCAAGGGGGTGGCGTGGCCGCTGGCAGGCAGTTCCGCATCCCACAACATCCGCCCCGTGCGCGAGTCGAAGGCACGGAAGCGGCGGTCGTTCGTGCCGCCAATGAACACGAGACCGGTTGCCGTCGTGATCGCGCCTCCGAGGCTGGGCGTGCCGGTGCCCGTAATGCCACGGGCGGCCAGTTGCGGTGCGTTACCAAACGGCATCTGCCAGGCGATCTCGCCCGTCGCCAGGTTGATGGCGTGCAGGCGGCCCCATGGCGGCTGCTGACACGGAAGCTGCGCGCCATCCCAGAACCGCGCGTATGCGCCCCAGCGGCTGTCGCGCCGGTACGTTCCCGCGCGTGGCACCATGCGTCCCAAGGCGCCGACCTCATTCGTGTTCACGAAGAGATATCCGAGGCCCGGATCGACCGTTCCCCCCGACCACGTCGCTCCCCCAAGCGTTCCTGGAAACCACAACGTCAGGTCCCGTCCGGGCGGTGTGAAGAGACCGCCGCTTCGAACCGTCCCGAAGATATGCTCGCACTCGCGGCGCGACTCTTCGTTGACCTTCGTCAGGTCCTCTGATGTCAGCGCCGCGACTCGCGCCAGCGGCGGCGGCTTGATTGGGAATGGCTGCGTCGGCGACGTCGCCTCGCCGGGGACGTCGCTCTGTGGTACCGGCCGCTCCTCGACACCGAAGATCGGCGCACCGGTCACGCGATTGAAGACGAACACGAGGCCCATCTTGGTCAGCTGAATGACCACCGGAACCGTCTCACCGCTGCGCTGAATGTCGGCGAGAATCGGCTGCGCGGGAAGGTCGTAATCCCACAGATCGTGGTGCACCAGCTGAAAGTGCCATCGTCTCTCGCCGCTCGCGGCATCGAGCGCGACGAGCGAATTGGCATATAGCGTGTCGCCCCGCCGATCGGCGCCGAAAAAATCGTACGAGGCCGAGCCGACCGGCAGAAAGACGAGCCCGCGCGACTCGTCAACGCTCATCGACGACCACACGTTGGCGCCGGTCCGCCGCTGCCACGCCTCGGCTGCCCAGGTGTCGTGCCCGACCTCGCCAGGCCGTGGCACAGTGTGAAACCGCCACATCTGCCGTCCCGTCCGCGCATTGAAGGCACGCACGTCGCCGCTCGGGCCCTGTGAGGTCTCCTCGGGCACGAGCGCACCCACGATCACCAGGTCCTTGTAGATCGCCGGCGGCGAGGTCATCGCATAGGCCTCTCCGGGCCTGGCGTCCACGCCTGGCTTCAAGTCGAGGACCCCGCCGTCGGCGAACCCTGGACGCAGACGACCTGTGGAGGCATCGAGCGCAACCAGTCGCCCATCGCACGTCCCCGAGAAGACGGTGCGCTCCGAGACGACACCCCCTGGCCCGCGCGATTCCCAGAGCCCGACGCCGCGGTGCGGCCGCTCGCAGTCGCGCACCCGACCTGCGAACGGATCGAAGCGCCACCGTTCGGCGCCCGTCTCCGCGTCGAGTGCGATGATGCGGCTCACGGTCGTGGTGACGACCAGGAGATCGCCCGCCAGGACCGGGCGTGTTTGAAAGCCTTCGACAGGGCCCTTGGGATCCGGCCGGCCGCCAGGAAAATCGCCGGTATGGGCGGTCCAGGCGGTCATGAGATGCGCGACGTTGGCGGGCGTGATCTCCCGGAGAGTTGAATGGCGTGCAGAGGGGTTGGGCAATGCGCCGGACGCGTCACCCGCGAGGGCGTGCAAGGCAGGCCTCGCCAGCCAGGCTCCCACGCCGACAGCGGCCGCCATCAGCGTCGCTCCAACACGTCGGCGGCGGCGGAAAACGGCGCTCCCCACGATTACCGCGAGTTGTAATCGCGGACGGCGCCACGCGACGGAATCTCGACGGCGTAGTGATCGCCACGTCGATCGACACGAAGCCGCAGCATCTCGCCGCGACACTCTTCCGCCGCGTTCGCGATCCGCGCGGGCTCGGCGTTCACCGCGCCCTCACGCACGTTGCGGTGCAACTGGAACACACCGGTATCGCCCAGCTCCTTCAGCAGGAGCGCGATCGTGCGAGGTTCGGCGCCCTTGCGCGGTCCATTGTTCACGACGGCGACGTCCGGCGCGAGCGCCGACACGAGCGTCGGGTTGTTGCTCACGTCGAGGCCGTGATGGTCCGCCAGGTACACGTCGACTTTCGGCACGATTCGCCTGGGGCACGTGAGCTTGTGCTCGATGTTCCACGTGAGATCGCCGCCCGCGAAGAAATCGAAGCGTCCGAAGCTCAGGACCATTGCCACACTGCGCGCGTTGTCCGAGGTGTCTTCGGGCTTCGCGTCGTTCTGATCGTCACACTTCGTGATCGGGCCGGCGCCTTCCTTCTCGCCGTCGACCAGGCCGTCGGCAGCCACGATGCGCAGGCGCGGCGTCGGTGTGCCACGGCTTCCTCTCAGCTTCAACGTGTCGCCGGCCGACAACCAGATCGGCTCCGTCGCGATGCCCCGCCAGGCGGCGATGAGATCCGGGCTGATGTCCTTTGGCAGCGGGTCCGGGATGCGATGCCCGTAAGCCTGGCGAATCGGAATCAGCTTGGCGAGCGGTGCGGCGCCGCCGACATGATCGCTGTGCCAGTGTGTCGTGATGTAGTGGTCGATCTGGCTGAGCCCGGCATCGCGGGCAGCCTTCGCAATGCGGCCCGCATCCCGATCTCCGGGATTGCCGGAATCGATGAGGATCGACTCGCCCGCCGGCGTGACGATGAGCGTGGCCGCGCCGCCTTCGGTGTCGAGGAAGTAGAACTCCAACTCGCGCGGCTCACCCGCAGCGGCGATGGTGCCCGCGACGCTCGCGACGCTGCCAGCAAGAACGAGCGCCACGGTGAGAGCGACAACGCGGGCTCGGAACGATCGACGGGAAATTGCCATGGCGCGTAATCGTGCCCTGTCGACCGTCAGCCGTCAACAGCGGCCACCGATATCGGCATCAATCGTACGTGCCGGCCAGATACCAGCGGTCCTTTCGGCGATCCCGAAAGAGACGACAGACGACGCCGGTGTTGAGGCTCACGTCCCATTCGTCGTGATCCCAGACAGTGTCGGTCCACCACTCTCCTGACGTCCGCCACGGTCCGGCACACGTGATCACGCTTCCACCGCCTCTCACAGCATCGGCGCGGGCGGCGACACGAACACGCATGGGACGTCCGGCCTCGATGGCGACGTCGGCCACGACAGGGTGACGGAACCGGCGGAGAGCGGGTGCAGGTGGTGGGGCACCCGGGTTACAGGTGCCAGGCTCTGTTAAGAATGTCGATGGACCGTTTTGGTTGACATTCTTAACAGAGCCTGGCACCGAACTAGATGGCGCGTCCTCGCCGGTGAACGGCGCCATGTGGAAGGCGCCGGGACGATGGGTGTCATCGAGCACGGGGCGGCCCACGCGCCGCTCGCCCATCAACGCCGACAGCCGAGCCATCAGCGTCGACACCTGATCGGGGCGCGGGCGCGCGCGTTCGAGCAGCGAATGCTGCAGCGTACGTGCCGCCGTGGGCTCGACGCGAAGCGTCACCGCATCGATCCCAGCCGGAGGCGGATGCGATTCGAGATCGAGCAGCGCCAGCGTCCGCAGCACGCGCGGATCTTTGAGGGGCGCCGGCAAATCCAGACGCCGCGCCCACGTCTCGCGCGTGACGAGCCGCAGCTCCACGTGCAACACGGCCGCGGCCCGACCGCGGCGATCGAGCTCGGCGCAGACCGGATCGGCCAGCCGGCTCAGGACAAACGACAGCGGCTCGAGGCCTTCGATCGGCCACTCGAGCGACAGTGTGGCCTCGAAACGCTTGTCGGGCACGAGCGGCACGAGCGGCCCGGCGTCCTCCCCGCGCGCAATCGCCTGCACGCGTGGTCCGTCCGAGCCCAGCCGCGCCGACAATTCCGCTGCCGGCAGGGCCGCCACCTGACCCAGCGTGCGAATGCCCCACCGGCGCAGCGTGGCCAGCAGATCGACGCGAACAATCGGCGCACTCGAGGTCCACTTGGCGTGTGTCGCCGACGTATCAGGCTGCATCTGGCGCCTGCGCGGCCGAACCATCTCCTGCACAGGCGAGCTGCGATAAAACCGGGACGGCCCTCGGGCGTCTGCCAATGCCGGCGCATGGGTCGCGCTCAACTGCGTCAACAGATCGACCGAGAGCGGCGCCAGGGCCGCGGCTTCATCGTCTTGGTCGACGACCGTGAGACCCGCGCGCGCAACCGCCAGCAGGTGCGCGGCGGTACGCGTGGTGGCGATCGCCACGTGCGCCTGGAGACCGCGATCGGCCAGCTGTCCACGCATCGATTCCCCGACCGTCCGCGCGTTGCCAAAGAGGCGTTCGACCCCCGCTAAATCGACAACGATCGTGTGCTCGGCCGCCCACGCCGCACGTGGCGAATATTGTTGGGCGACATCGAGAAGCGTGAGATCGGGCGCCTCGATTTCCGCCGTCCATCCTGTGACGAGAAGACATGCATACATAGAGGTGTAGTAGGGGCGCATGGCAATGCCCCGCGAGGCGCCCCGATCACATCAACTCTCCAGTTGATCGGGTTCGACAGGTTCGTCAGGTTGATCGGGTTCGGCAACCCGATCAACATCAACCCGGGTAACCCGAGCAACCGGTCTGGCGCGCATTGCCATGCCCCTACTGCAGGAAATCCAGCGCGCACGACGCGCTGCGCAAGCTGGCCTGGATCTGCGCCTGCACGGCGAGACCGCGAAGCCGTCGTGCCGGGGCGGACTCGCCCACCCACACGGCTGCGGAGAGGTGCGCGCGACGACTCGATGCAGCTGGAAGAGGCGCATCGCGAAGCGTGCCGATGAACGGGTGCCGGCTCGCGAGGACGCGATCATGAAACGTCGCCGCCGGCATCGGCGCGCGCGGCTCGAGGCGCATCGACGTACCGCCGGCACTTCTCGCCAGCGGAGCGTCCGCCAGGAGCACGCACGCGGTGTCGCTCGCCGCAATCACACGCTGCAAGCGCAGCCACGTCGTGAACGGCAGCGCACGCAGCGCATGCGCGGGTACTTCACCCGCATCGAGCGCCACCACGCCAAAGCCGCCGGCCGAGAGCACCAGGTTGAGCGCTTTGAGCGCGCGCCCAATCGCTCGATCCATCGGGGTCATTCGCCGGCGTCCAGGTTGCGGACGCGCCGGGTGCCAGGCCGTTTCGATCACGGGCTGCTCGTCGGGCGCACCGTCCCCCCGTATCCACAGCAGACGATCGAGCCGTACTCCGGCCGCCGCGGCCGACGATGGATCGAAGCGATCGAGCGCGTCGATGAGCGCCACCAGCTCACCGCGGGCGGTGGCATCGGCAAGGCACGCCATCAGGAGGCTCGTACGGCCCGACGATGCGGCTCCGACGATCTCGGAGATCTGGCCGCGCGGGAGTCCGCCGCCGAGCGCCTCGTCGAGATCAGGGATCCCGCTTGCCACCACCCGGTCGGCATATTCCGAAGATGTCAGGGGTAAAGCGGTCGTCAGGGTGTTGTCGAGCTTGCGATTGCGCAGCAAGGCTTCAAGGGCGGCGCGTGCGGTCGCCGGAGCCATGGACAGACCTCCTCTTCGTGTTCGCTATTTCTTCGCTTCGCTGTATATTCGCCGCGTTGGCCACACATTGTCAAGGTCGGATCTACGAGGCGCTCCCACGCGGACTTCATTCTGGCGGGCGCCAGAAAAACAGCCCTCCGCTGGCGCGTGCGCTTTCGGCACAATCAGCCGCAATTCCAACCTGGAATAGACGTTAACGCGCCCCTCGAGACGGTGCACAACAAGGGGCATTGCGTTTGCTGACTGGAACAGGACAAGTCGTTCCGGATCGTTCATCATTCACCGAAAGCTTTCACCGAGGGCCCGGTCAGTGTTGGGGGAAAGCGGTCCGGAACGCTTCTCCTCTCCTTTTTGCACTGACGCCGCGCTTCCCAGCGAAGGGTGAGGCCAACGCCTCACCCTTTTTTTATTGGTGCCTGGTGCTTCCTGCTCAGGGCCACCGAGCGCCCTCTACGGTTCCCGATTTTCTCGTTCTCGTTGTGCTCGGATTCTCGTGTGCTCGATTTCTCGGCACACATCCCACGGCGCGTCGACTAGGATTCCGCACATGCGACAGCCCGTGTTCATGGCATCGGCTCTCATCGCCGCACTCGTTGCCAGCGCCGTAGCGGCCGGCGCGCAGCAGCGGATGAAGGTCCTGCTCGACACCGACATCGGCTCCGACATCGACGACGCGTGGGCGCTCGGCTTGCTCATCGCGTCGCCGGAGGTCGAGCTCGTCGGCGTGACGATCACTGACGGCGACACCGCGGCCCGCGCGAAGCTCGCCTGCAAGCTGCTGCACGTGAGCGGCCGCGACGATGTTCCCGTGGCCGTGGGACGGCCGACCCCGCCCCCGGATCAGATCGACCATCAGTTCGCCTGGGCCGAGGATTTCACCGCCAAGCGCCCGGTCTCCCAATCTGCCGCCGACTTCATCGTCGAGACGCTGCGCGCGACGCCAGGCGAGATCACGCTGGTCGCGGTGGGCCCGCTTCAGAATGTCGCCGACGCGCTCCGGAAGGAGCCAAAGCTCGGCGCGCTCGCCAAACGGATCGTGCTGATGAGTGGATCGATCGCGGCAAATGCATGGTCGTCTACCGCCGTTGCGGAATGGAACGTCGTGCGGTCGACGGTCGACGCGCAGCTCGTGTACGGCGCCGGACTGCCGCTGACGACGGTGCCGCTCGACTCGACCACGTACGTCACACTGAAGCCGGAAGAGCGCGAGCGCCTCGTGAAGCATCCCGCCGCGCTGACGCGCGCGCTCGAATCTCTTTATCGGCTCTGGATCGAGAACCCGTCGCAGCGCATGACGCTGCACGACCAGATGGCCATCGCCGAAATGCTCAGGCCCGGCCTCTTCTTCGGGCGATGCGAGTCGATGCCGATTCGTGTCGATGACAGCGGCTTCACGCGCGTCGATCGGGAGCGAGGAAAGCCCGTATCGGTCTGCCTCGAACCAAAACGGGATCCGTTCATGAAGTTCTATCTGGACGGGCTGATGTTGGCGAAGTGAGGCGGCCGGCGGCGCGGCGCGCCAGCCACAGCATGACGAGGCCGAACATCACCATGCCGAGGCCCGACCACAGGTTCACGTTGATGCCAAGCGAATGCTGACGATACATGGGGCTCGAGGTCGTGGCGACGCCAAAGCCCGCCAGCAGCGCACCCTGAATCGCGAACATCAACCCCAGCGGCATTCGAATGTCCATGTGTGTCCTCGGGGTCAGACGCTGTTAAGACAGAATTTCTCTTTTACCAGCATCTGGCTCCATTTTAGGCTGTTTACCAGAAAATCAGGTTCAGGACGACCGTCAGCGCCAGGACGCCAATAGCCAGCGGGCCGGGACGCTTGTGCCACGGCAGATGCCGATCGCGCGGGACAGGCGTGAGCGCATACACGAGGCCCTTCAGCGCTTCGTCGCGGCGCGGCTCGGTGAACAGCGACACCAGGATGGTCACCACGAAACATGTCGTCCAGGCGAAGATGGCCGTCCAGAAGTTCTGCGCCATCTCGCTCGGATAGGTGTGCAGCACGCTCCAGAGGAACCCGCCCTTCACTCCGATCGGCGGCCCCCACCGGCAGCGTCAGGCCGTGATGCACGGCCGCCGCGAGTGTGCCCGACAGCAACCCGAGGAAGGCGCCATGTCCTGTGGCGCGCTTCCAGAACATCCCCAACATGAACGTCGCGAAGAGGGGCGCGTTCACGAAGGCAAATACGAGCTGCAGCAGGTCCATGATGTTGTTGAACTGCCGCGCCACGAACGCGGCGCCCACCGAGATCAAGATCCCGAACACCGTGGCGGCACGGCCCATCGCGAGATAGTGCGCGTCGCTTGCGCCGGGTTTGATGTAGCTCTGGTAGATGTCGTAGGTCCACACCGTATTGAACGCGGTCGTGTTTCCCGCCATCCCCGACATGAACGACGCCATGAGGGCGCACAGTCCCAGTCCGAGCATGCCCGCTGGAAAGTAGTGCATGAGCATCATCGGAATCGCCAGGTCGTAATCGAGCGCGACCCGTCCTTCCGTGTCGAGGACCGGCTGCCCGGCCGCATCGACCTTCGGCGGAATCAAGCTGCGTTGCAGGGTCCGCCGCTGTCGGCGCCCCGACCTGCGCGGTGGCGTCCAGCGGGTAGGCGGCCTGCGGCTGGTGCTGTGCGAAGCCGATGCTGCTGGGCGCCGGCACCGCGATGGCAATCATGCCGGGCAGGATCACCAGGAACGGAAACAACATCTTGGGCATCGCGGCGATGAGCGGCGTGCGACGGGCGGCATTCATCGAGTTGGCCGCCATCGCGCGCTGAACGACGAGGAAGTCCGTACACCAGTAGCCGAACGACAGGACGAAGCCGAGACCCATGACGAGCCCGAACCACTCCACGCCCATGGGATTCGACGCCGGGCTGCCCATGTGCTGCCACGACTGCGTCAAGGCGCCAGGCTCGAAGCCGCGCGACACGGCTTCACTGGCGAGCCGCGCCGACAGACCGCTCCACCCGCCGACGTCGTAGAGGCCGATGACGACCAGCGGCACGAATCCCGCAACGATGAGGAAGAACTGGAGCACCTCGTTGTAGATCGCCGAGGTCAATCCGCCCAGGTACGTGTAAACGAGCACGATGCCCGCCGACAGCAGCACCGACACGGTGAAATCCCACCCGAGCAGCAACTGCAGCAGCTTCCCCATGGCGTACATCGAGACGCCCGAGGAGAACACCGTCATCGCCGCAAACGAGATGGCGTTCAGTCCGCGCGTCTTTTCATCGAACCGCAGCTTCAGGTACTCGGGCACGGATCGGGCGCGCGACCCGTAGTAAAACGGCATCATGAAGATGCCGACGAAGACCATCGCGGGAATGGCGCCGATCCAGTAGAAGTGCGAGGTCGCGATGCCGTACTTGGCGCCGCTGGCGCCCATGCCGATCACTTCCTGCGCACCAAGATTGGCCGAGATGAACGCGAGCCCCGTGATCCAGGCCGGAATGGACCGCCCCGACAGGAAGAAGTCGGTGCTCGTGGTCGCGAAGCGCTTCAGCACGAACGCCGATGCCCAGCACGAAGGCAAAGTAGATGACGATGATGACGTAGTCGATCCACTGCAGCTGCATCCGGTCCTCCGCGGTCGTGAATACTACCCTAACGCTGGTCGGACACCCGACCGCGGGCACAAACGCCCGGTCTGCGGCCGAATGACCGCGCGCGACGTCCTCATAGAAAGCGACGTCCTCTAGAAAGCGGCGTCATGTTGTCACAGAGAAGCCGGCCAGCTCGCTTGACAAGCCGGGGAGCGGGCGCTAAATTCGAAAGGTTCGGCCCAAACCTGTTGGATCTGCTGGCCTTATCACTTCATTCCCAGGATCATGTGACGTGCGATTGAGCCTCCTGACTCTCGTTGTCCTGGTAATCCTCACGGGCGCCGCCACCGCCCAGGCGCCGCGTCCCACGAGCGCGCGGCCGGCACCGGAGCTGTACAAGTCGAACTGCGTCAGATGTGCCACATGCCCGACGGCAATGCGGCGATCCCGCAAATGAATTTTGCCGACGGCAAGTGGGCGCATGGAACAACGCCGAAGCAGCTGGCCAAGGTCATCACGGACGGCGTGCCCGGGACCGCAATGATGCCGTTCAAGGAGCGCCTCTCCGACCAGGAAATCCTGGCACTGGCCAAGATATGTCCTGACCTTCGACAAGGCCCACAAGCCGGCGACGGCCAGGCCCGCCGAAGACCGGCGCCAAGGCGCCAAAAGCCGGAACACCGTAACTCTCCTGTCACCCACGTGCCCGCGCCGCATGCCGCGGTAGATCGCATCCCTCTTCCCTTTTCCCTCGTGAGGACGAGCGTCGTACGACCTATGGCACAACTGAATGTGGCACTGATCGGCTATGCGTTCATGGGACGGGCGCACAGCAACGCCTACCGTCAGGTCGGTCGATTTTTCACCCCGAAGCATCCTCCGCGGATGAAGGTGTTGTGCGGCAGGACGCCGGACGCGGTGAAAACGGCAGCCGATCAGCTCGGCTGGGAAGAAACCTCCACCGACTGGCACGAGGTCATCCACCGCAAAGACATCGACATCGTCGATGTGGCCACACCGGGCGACAGCCACGCCGAGATCGCGATTGCCGCGGCAAAGGCGGGCAAAGTGGTGTTCTGCGAGAAGCCGCTCGCCAACACGGTGGCGGAAGCCGAGAAGATGCTGGCCGCGGTGAAGAAGGCGGGCGTCATTCACATGCTCTGCCACAACTACCGGCGGGCGCCCGCAGTGATGCTTGCCAAGGAGCTGATCGAGAAGGGCAAACTCGGCAAGCTGTATCACTTTCGCGGAACGTATCTGCAGGACTGGATCGTCGATCCGAACTTTCCGCTGGTCTGGCGCCTGCGCAAGGAGGCTGCCGGTTCCGGGGCTCTCGGCGACATCGCCTCGCACTCACTCGATCTGGCCCGATTCCTGGTCGGCGAGATCACCGAGGTCACGGCCGCGCTGGAAACGTTCATCAAGGAGCGGCCGCTCCCCGACAACCCGAAGAAGAAGGGCGCCGTCACGGTGGACGATGCGTCGGCGGCGGTCGGTGCGATTCGCCAATGGCGCGCTCGGGACGATCGAGGCGAGCCGCTTCGCGACTGGCCGGAAGAACTACAATCACTTCGAGATCAACGGCAGCAAAGGGTCGATCGCGTTCAATCTCGAGCGGCTGAACGAGCTCGAGGTCTACCTATCGAGCGACGATCCCGCCGTCCAGGGCTTTCACAACGTGATGGTGACCGACGGGCCAGCACCATCCGTACGTCGGACACTGGTGGCCGCCGGGCCACATCATCGGCTACGAGCACACGTTCGTGCACACGGTGTACGACCTGCTCGAAGCCATCGCCAAGAGCAAGGTGCCGACGCCCAACTTCGAGGACGGCGTGCGGAACCAGAAAGTGCTCGCGGCAATGGAGAAAGCCGCGGCCACGAAGAAGTGGGTGACGGTGTAGACGATATTGCGGATTCGCGGATTGCGGATTGCGGATCTGCGGATTGCGGAGAGGCGCGCATGAAAATTGGGGTGTTCACGGTTCTCTTTGGCAACAAGCCCTTCGAAGAGACGCTCGACTACGTGAAGGAGCTCGGCCTCGAGGCGGTCGAGATTGGCACGGGCGCTTATCCCGGTGACGCGCACTGCAAACCGGGCGAACTCCTGAAGAGCGACAAGAAGCTGAAGGCGTTCAAGGAAGCGATCGACAGCCGCGGGCTGGTGATCAGCGCTTTGAGCTGCCACGGCAATCCGATCCACCCGGACAAAAAACTCGCAAAGGCGCACGACGCGGTGTTCCGCCAGACGGTCGAACTGGCGGTCAAACTCGGCGTCAAGCAGGTCATCACGTTCTCGGGATGTCCAGGCGGCGATCCGAAAGCTACGCAGCCAAACTGGATCACCTCGGCATGGCCGCCGGAATTTCCTGAGATGCTCGCGTGGCAGTGGAAGGAGCGCGTCGTCCCCTATTGGAAGGGCACGGCGAAGTTTCTGAAGGAGCGCCGCGTGCGGGTGGCGATCGAAATGCACCCGAGCTTCGTGGCGTACAACCCAGAGACGATGCTGCGGCTGGCCGATCTGGCGCCCGGCACGATCGGGTGCAACTTCGATCCGAGTCACATGTTCTGGCAGCAGGTGGACGTCCCGACGGCCATCCGGGCGCTCGGCGATCGCATCTATCACGTGCACGCCAAGGACTGCAAAATCGACCCTGCGAATACGGCGTTGAACGGCGTGCTGGACGTGAAGAGCTACACCGACGAGATTCACCGGTCGTGGGTGTTCCGAACGGTCGGCTACGGCACCAGCGAATCGGTCTGGCGCGACATCATCAGCAACCTTCGCATGGTCGGATACGATCACGTCATCAGCATCGAGCACGAAGACAGCCTGATGTCTGGAGACGAGGGATTGAAGAAGGCTATCGCCACGCTGAAAAACGTCGTGATCAGCGCGCCGGCCGGCAAGGCGTATTGGGCGTGAAAGGGTGCTTCTGACATGTCTGACCTGACTCGTCGCGACGCGCTTCGCAAGCTGGCCGTGGGGGGAGCGGCCGCGGCGACGGCGCCGTTCTGGGTCGAGGCGCTCGTTGCTGCGGCGGAGCAACACGCCGCCCACTACCAGAAGGCCGCAGCCGGGGCCACGGTGTGGAAGCCAAAGGTCCTCAGCGCCGCGCAGAACAAATCGGTCACGACGATCGCCGAGCTCATCATTCCGCAGACCGACACCGCAGGCGCGACCAAGGCGAAGGTGAACGAGTTCATCGATTCCGTGCTCGCGGAAGCCAAGGCCGAGGATCGCCAGAAATTCCTCGAGGGCCTGGCATGGATCGACTCGCGCAGTCAGACTGGCCACGGCGCCGTATTCGTCGATGCCACTCCTGATCAGCAGCTGGCATTGCTGACTGCCCTCAGCACGAACAAGACGCCGTCACTCGCCGATCAGCCCGGCACCGACTTTTTCAAGGCGATGAAGTCGATGACCGTCACCGGCTACTACACGTCGGAAATCGCCTCACGCGAAGAGCTCGGTGATGACGGCCAGATGTTCTTCACCGAGTTCAAGGGCTGCACGCATCCGGAACACCAGAAGTAGGGGCGCATGGGCATGCGCCCCGGTCGCGTTGCCCGAGTTGAAGCTCGGGCCTACGTACTTCGGGTATCATCCCGCCCATGCTCAAGCCTTCCCTGCCCGGATTGTCGCGTCGTGGCTTTCTGAAAACCGCCGCCGCTGCCGGCATGGCCGCCGCGCCTCTGGCCGGGGTGGGGGCCGCGCAGGTGCGCGTGCCCGAACCTCCTGGCAAGAAGCTCGGTTGGGCCCTGGTCGGGCTCGGATCGCTCAGCATCAACCAGATCATGCCGGCCTTCGCCAAGTGCGAGAAGTCGAAGCTGGTGGCGTTTGTCAGCGGTCATCGTGACAAAGCCGACAAGCTGGCCGCGCGCTACGGCGTCGAGGCCGCGAACATCTACAACTACGAGAACTTCGATACCATCCGCAACAACCCGGCGATCGACATCGTGTACATCGTGCTGCCGAACGGAATGCACGCCGAGTACACCGGGCGCGCGCTCGCGGCGGGCAAGCACGTGCTGTGCGAAAAGCCGATGGCCAATTCACCGGCCGAATGTGAGCAGATGATTGCCGCCGCGACGAAGGCCGCGCGCAAGCTGATGATCGCCTACCGCCTGCGATACGAGCCGTACAACAACGCGCTGATCAAAGTGGCCCGGGATCAGGAATTCGGACGCACGCGCGTGATTCTTGCGGATGCCGGGTTTCCGATTGGCGATCCCACCCAGTGGCGGCTGAACAAGAAACTCTCCGGCGGCGGCTCGCTCATGGACATCGGCATTTACGCGTTGAACGCATCGCGCTATCTCACCGGCGAAGAGCCGGTGGAGCTGAACGCGATGATGGACACCACGCCGAACGACCCGCGCTTCCGCGAAGTCGAGGAGAACGTGTTGTTCCAGCTGCGCTTTCCGAGCGGTGTCCTCGCGAATTGCACGTCGAGCTACGGCGCGCCCTTCAATCGATTCCGCGTGGTCGGTACGAGTGGTTGGGCGGAGCTGGAGCCGGCACTGAGCTACAGCGGGCTCCGCATGCGTGCCGGTGCGGGTCCTCGAGTCGAGGAGCGACTCAATCCCGTGATCGATCACTTCGGCGCTGAGATGGATCACCTGTCCGACTGTGTGATCACCGACAAGACGCCGCTCACGCCGGGCGAAGAGGGACTGAAGGACATGCGGATCATCAGCGCCATCTATCAGGCTGCGGCCGGCGGCGGTCCCGTGAAGCTCTAGCCCGGCATCATTGCCCGCCTCGCATGGCCGCTCCAGCCTCGGCCACTATCGTCCGTCCGTCACCCTGAGCCGCACTTTGTAGAGGCTCGTCTCGGCCGTGATGTAGAGCGTCCGGCCGTCGGCATCGCCGAAGGTGCAGGCGGACGGCGTCTCGGGCGTCCCGATCACGCCGAGTCGGCCTCCGTTTGCGTCGAGCACCCAGATGCCACCCGGGCCGGCAAGGTACAGGCGGCCCTGGGTGTCGACGGTCAATCCATTCGGGCGGCCCTGCACGCCTCGCTTCCACGGCAGCACGACCGCAAGGCGACGGGGCGCTCCGAGCTTGCCATCCGGCAACCGCGGATACACGCGGACCTCGGCGCGAGGAGAGTCGCTGACATACAGCTTCGAATCGTCCGGCGCGAGCGCGACCCCATTCGGCCGAAGAAGATCGGCGGCGACGATGGTCGCCTGTCCCTGTGAATCGATTCGAACGATGCGGCCTTCTTCGCCGCGAAAGGTCGTGACGTACGTGGATTTGTCGCGCGCCACAGCAAGGTCGGTCGGCGTTCCGATCGGCGAACCGCCAGCCGTCGTCTCGGCCACGGCCGACACCGTCTCGCCTTTGAGGCGTGTCACCCGTCCCGTCTCACGCTCGGCAATCAGCAGGTGCCCGTCCGCGTCGAACGCCACTCCCGCGGCGCCGCCGCTCGGTTCGCGAAGGACGCGAAGGCCGTCTCTCGGCGTCCACTGGAAGATTCGCTGGCGCTGGGGGTCGGTGAAGACGAGCGCGCCCTGGGGACTCCAGGCAGCACCATCGGCTGAAAAAAATCCGGTCTCGACGCGCTCGACGTAGCCGCGGCCTTCGATGAGCCGACGAAGCGCCGGCGTCGACGGCGCCCCTTCCGGCGGCGGCGCGACTTGGGGTACGGCCGGGCGAGCGAGAGCGACAGCCGCGAGCGTTGCCAGGCCGATGCGCCACCAGCCCGCACGTCTCGTCACGAAGTCACCTCTCCAACCCGCGCAACGTGATGAACCCGATGAACCCGACGTTGCCGACGAGCGATCGGCGGGGCTAACCAGCCTCCGCTAAAGCTACGGCGGTCTGCCGAAGCCTGGCGAAGGCGGACGCCCCGCCTCCACAACAGAGCTCCGCGAGCTCGCGGACGCGCGTCAACCGCCGTAGGTCACGCGCCAAATGATGTTGTGCGCATCATCGGTGATGAGCATCGACCCGTCTTTGCGCACCACTATTGCCACAGGCCTGCCCCAGACGCGCGACTGGCCTTCGCCAAGCGACCAGCCGACGATGAAATCTTCATAGCCGCCGGTCGGTTTGCCGTTCCGCACCGGAATCCGCACCACCTTGTATCCAGTGCGCTGCTTGCGGTTCCAGGACCCATGCAGGGCGAGGAACGCATCGCCGCGATACTCGGCGGGGAACTGCGTTCCCGTGTAGAAGGCAAGACCCATCGGCGCCGAATGCGACTGCAACAGCACGTCCGGGACGAGTGTCTTCTGCACGAGCTCGGGCCGCTCCCCCTTGCGACGAGGATCGACGTTCGGCCCGATGTAGGCGAATGGCCAGCCGTAGAAGCCGCCATCCTGGACGCGAGTGACATAGTCTGGCACGAGGTCGTCGCCGAGCATGTCGCGCTCGTGCACACCCGCCCACACCTCGGTCGTGCCCGGTCTCACGGCAAGGCCCACCGGATTGCGGATACCCGACCCAAAGACGCGACGGCCGCTGCCGTCCGGGTTCATTTCGAGGATCGACGCTCTCGGTGATGGTTCGACATCAACGTTGGATTCCGACCCGATGGCCACGTACAACTTGCTGCCGTCCTCCTTGAACGCGAGCGAACGCGTCCAGTGATTGCCGCCGCCGGGCACGTCGGCGATCTTCTCGGGGGCACCTTCCACTTTGGTCTGGCCCGGCGTGTACTTCCAACGGACGATGCTGCTCGTGTTACCGACGTAGAAGAAGCCGTTGCTGATGGCCATGCCATACGGGCGGTCGAGCCCCCGCGCGAAGACCAGCCGCTCGTCGGCCTTACCGTCGTTGTTCGTGTCGCGGACGAGCGTGATCGTGTTTGTTGTCACGTCCGCGGCGAAGAGATCGCCGTTCGGCCCTTCGATGAGATTTCGCAGCGTCTCAAAGCCCGTGTCGGAAAAGACCTCGATCTTGAATCCCGCTGGCAGTTGGAGCGAGGCGTCAGCGGGCTTGTCGACGACCTCCGGCGGATTCGCGACGCCGCTCGAGGGCGGCGGCAGGTCGCCAGGCTTGATGTGATACTTCAGCAGCGTCGGCGTCCCTTCAGACCTGGCCTGTTCGCGGCCAAAACCCAGGGCTACGGCCCCCAGAGCGACGGCCACGACCGCCACCGCCAATCCCCACGTGCGTTTCATCTGCCTGTCTCCATTGGACGCGTCGACACTCGCTTCATGACGCGGCTCCCCTTCGGATCCCTGTGATCAGCGTTCGTACGTGATGCGCCAGATCTGTTGACTGGCATCGTCCACGATGAGCATCGAACCGTCGCCACGCACCGCCAGGCCGACGGGGCGGCCCCACACTTCCTTGCGCTCGGCGCCGAGCATCCAGCCGGTCACGAAGTCCTCGTATCCGCCGACGGGCCGCGAGCCCTTGAACGGGATGCGGATGACCTTGTAGCCCGTGCGCTCGCTGCGATTCGACGAGCCGCGCAGCGCGGCGAAGGCATCCCCTCGGTACTGCGAAGGGAACATTCGACCGTCGTAAAACACCAGCCCCATCACCGCTGAGTGGGCCTCGAGCAGCACGTCGGGCGTCACCGTCTTCGCGACCAGATCCGGCCGCTCGCCGCGATGACGCGGGTCCTCGCGAGGACCTGCGTACGCAAAGGGCCAGCCGTAGAACCCGCCATCGCGAACGCGCGTCACGAAGTCGGGCACGAGGGCGTCTCCCAGCTTGTCGCGCTCCTGGACCGCGGCCCAGAGATCCCCCGACCTCGGTCTGAACGCGAGCCCAATCGGATTGCGCAGGCCGGTGGCGATCACACGAGGGCTGCTCCCATCGGGCGCCATCTGGAGGATGAGCGCGCGATCGGCGTCGGGCGCACCCGCATCCGAGCTGGATCCAATCGTGACATACAGTCGCTTGCCGTCCGGGCTGAACGCAAGGTTGCGCGTCCAATGGCCTGGTTCGGCCGGAAAGTCCGCAATCTTTTCGGCCGTGTGCTCCGCTTTGGTCTGGCCTGCGTTGTACGGCCATCGCACGATGTTGCCGGCATTGGCCACATAGACGTGCCCGGCGCCGAACGCGATGCCGAAGGGACGAGCCAACCCTTCAGCGAACACGACGCGCAGTTCTCCGGTGCCATCGCCGTCGGCATCGCGCAGGACCGTCAACGTGCCCGCGTCGGCGTCGGTGACGAAGACGTCGCCATTGGGCGCTTCCGCGACCCAGCGCGCCTGTTTGAAGCCGCCTTCGGCGAAGATGGACGCTTTGAACCCCGGCTCGAGCGACAGGCGCGCGTTCTCTGGACGCGGCACGAGCGCCGGAGGGTTCTTCGCATCGGGAGTGGCAAACGGCGCGGGCAGGGTCGCGGGATCGACGCGGTGTCGCGGTGGAGCACTTTGCGCCAGAAGCGCCGCGGCAATCCCCAGCGAAAGCGCAAGCGTGACTGCTCTTGTCGTTCGTGATCGCTCGCTCATGACTCTGCTACCACCCCTGTTGCGGGCTCAGCCCGGCAGTAGTGGCCGCAGCCGTCAGACGCCCAACTCAACCCAAAGTCCTTGCGAATTATACGTCCTCGGCGCCAGGCGCCGTTTACCAAGGATCAGGTGCTCGATACCTGCCGGCGTCCGTCCGTGTCCGTCCTGATCCGTGTAACGAAGGCGGCACCAGAGACCAGGCGAGCAGGAGCCCTTTCAGCACCGCAATTGGAACAGGAGGTAAAGATAATGAGATCAGGAAATATGCAAACTCCTTAACTCCTTGTTTCGTGTTCATTCGCTCTTCTGTTCATTCACTCTTCGTGAGTCAGCGAGCGACCGCCAGATGCGGGGCGAGGGTGCGCTCCTGGTCGGCGTCCGCGGCCGCCTCCTTCACGTCCTTGAATAGAAACCAGCGCTCCTCGTGGCTCGCCGAGCCGCCGGGCGCAAGTGTGACGAGCGCACCAAGGGTTTCGAGCTCGATGAACGATCCCGCCGTGTACGTCTCGGTGTTGACGCCGCCATCCGGGTACGTCGCACCGTCCCGCCAGTCGTAGCGCTTCACGAAGAGCGTGCCGCGCCGCAGATACGCCGCCCAGTTCTGGTGGTTCGCAATCCCGATCTTCTGCGAGGCCGGACGCGACGGATCGGTCCTCAAGCGAAGGAACTTCGGCCCGATCTGCCAGCGTGGATCGGACAGATCGGTGTAGGCCCACAACGTCACCTGCCGCACGGGCTGCAGCGCCTCATCGTGCGATCGATACGGCTCCTGGGGAAGGATCACCGCGCCGCCGGGGTTCATGATCGTCAGCGCCCAGGGCGCGGCCTCGATCGCCCACAGGCCCTTGTTCGTCAGCTTGTGCCCGATGGTGACCGCGGTGCCTGTTGACGCCAGCGTCACGGTCATCTCTTTCTGGATGCCCGTTTGTGGTTCGACGGGTTGCACGAGACGCACCGTGCCGCCGTCCACGCTCGCCTCGATCGGGCTATTGTCGGGCGAGTAGCTCCGCGGCATCTCCTCCGGCGCGCTCCAGACTCGATGACCGCCCCACGGCTTCCATTCTCCGAGGGCCGTCTTGACGACCAGGTCGGGCACCTCGCCGAGCAGATTGTCGCCGCCGAGAAACGCATACCGAATCACGCGCGGGCCGATAGCCGTCGTGACGACGACCTCGACCGTGTCATTCGCGAGCCGTATGCAGCCCGGCTGACCGAGACATGCGACGCGATCCGCTTTCACTTCGGCGAGTGCCGGGCCGGCCGCAACGGCCAGCAACGTCACGGAGGCGAGGAGCGCTTTGATCATGGCGCGCATCATATGCCACGGAGGGGCCCGGACGAAGATCAGCCACGGACCGACACGGACACACCGACAACCTCTGATCTCCGCCGACACTGGAACCACACGCTGGCTGTCCCGCCTCTACAGTAAACGGCCCGTGCGCTATCATCCCGCTGTGGCTCACCGACTTCTCCTCGCGGGCGTATTCGCCTGTGGCCTGGCCGCTCTGCTCGATCTGTCCGCTCGGCTATCGGCACAGTCGTCATCGACGGCCAAAGATTCGAACGACGACGACAAGAAGAGCGGCCCGAAGCCGCCACCAGGCCGCGGCGGACTCGCCGTGCCGAACGACGCGCCATTCCCATCGACATATCACGCTCCAGCCGCAAGAGCCTTCGTCATCCGGAACGTGACCATCATGACCGCCGCCGGCCCTGCCATCCGCGGCGGATCGATCGCCGTACGCAACGGCAAGATCGTGGCGCTCGGCGCCAGCGTCGACGCGCCCGCAGACGCCATTGTCATCGACGGCACTGGCAAATACGTAACGCCCGGACTGATCGACGTGCACTCGCACCTCGGCGTGTATCCACAACCCGAGGTGGACGCGGTCTCGGACGGCAACGAGGCGACCACCCCGTCCACGCCGCAGGTATGGGCGGAACACTCGGTGTGGCCGCAGGACGCGGCGTTTCCGCGCGTGCTCGAGGGCGGTGTGACAACGCTGCAGGCGCTGCCTGGATCGGCCAACCTGTTTGGCGGGCGCAGCGTCATCTTGAAGGTCGTCCCCGCCCGCACGGTGCAGGCGATGAAATTTCCCGGCGCGAAGTACGGCCTGAAGATGGCGTGTGGAGAGAACCCGAAGCGGGTGTACCGCGAGAAAGGCCCGTCCACGCGGATGGGGAACGTCGCCGGGTACCGGGAGCAGTGGATCAAGGCAGAGCGCTATCGACGCGAGTGGGACGCGTGGCTGGCCGACAGGAAGAAGGATGTGCCCGAACGCGATCTCGCCATGGACACCCTCGCCGACGTGCTGCGCGGCAACATCCTCGTCCAGAATCACTGCTACCGCGCCGACGAGATGGCTCAGATGATCGACATCGCGAAGGAGTTCGGCTATCACGTGCGCTCCTTTCACCACGCGGTGGAGGCTTACAAAATTGCGGACGTGCTCGCGCGCGAAGGCATCTCGGCGTCGGTCTGGGCCGATTGGGGAGGATTCAAGATGGAATCGCTCGACGCGGTCCGCGCCAACGCGGCGCTGGTGCATGCCGCTGGGGGCCGCGCCGTGATGCACTCCGACAGCCCGATCGATTCGCAGCGCCTCAACCAGGAAGCCGCCAAGGCCATGGCCGCTGGCCGCGCGGCGGGCATCACGATTGCCGAAGACGACGCCATCCGCTGGATTACGGCAAACGCCGCATGGACCATCGGCCTCGACGACCGCATCGGCACACTCGAAAAAGACAAGAACGCCGACCTGGTCCTCTGGACCACGAACCCGTTCAGCGTGTACGCACACGCCGAAAAAGTCTGGATTGATGGCGTCCTTCGCTTCGATCGGCAGGACCTTTCCACGAGGTGGCGGACGGACTTCGAGCTGGGTTTCGTACCTGCCGGGAGCGAACGATGATTCCGCGATCAACCTGCGCCGCAGGCCTCGTGCTCGCCCTCGGGCTCCCGGCTTCGCTCGCGGCACAGACCATCGCCATCGTCGGGGGCAAGGTATTCCCCGTGTCGAGCGCGCCGGTCGAGAACGCGACCGTCGTCATCGTGGACGGGAAAATCGCCGCGGTCGGAGCCGATGTACCCATTCCGGCCGGCGCGCAACGGATTGACGCGCGGGGGAAATGGATCACGCCTGGTCTCATGTGCTCTGCCACCACGCTTGGCCTCGTGGAAGTGGACGCGGTGAGTGACACCGATGACGCACGTGCGAAGGGCGAGCGTGGTGTCGCTGCCGCGGTCCGCGCATGGGACGCCCTCAACCCGAGTTCCCTGCTGTGGGCGCCCGCGCGCGAGGACGGAATCACCCACGTCGTCGTACTGCCCGGCAGCGGGTTCGTCGGCGGACAGGCGGCGGTCGTCCAGACGCTCGAAGGCACGCTGTCCGACATGGTCCGAAAAGCGCCGGCGGGCATGTTCGTGGATCTCACCGACCGTGAATCGGCCGAGGTGCGGTCGCGCGGAGAATTGCTGATGCGGCTGCGCGAGCTCTTGGAGGATGCGCGGCTGCTCGGCGAAAAGTCGCCGGCCTTCGAAGGCAATCAGCTCCGCGCACTGGCCGCGGGCCGAGTGCATCTCGCTGCCTTACAGCCCGTCCTGAACGGCACCCTGCCGCTCATCGTCCACGTGGACCGCGCGGCCGACATCCAGGCCCTGCTGGCATTGGCGCGCGACTATCAACTCCGCGTCATCGTCTTTGGAGGAGCCGAAGCGTGGAAGGTCGCGGGGGAACTGGCCGCCGCACGCGTGCCCGTTCTCAGTGGCGGGCTGACCGACCTCCCCGGCAACTTCGATCAGCTCGGCGCGACGCTGGAAAACGCGGCGCGGCTGCGCAACGCTGGCGTCGCCGTGGGCCTGACCACTGGCGGCGACAACGATTTCAAGGTGCGCGCCATCCGCCAGCACGCCGGGAACGCGGTCGCAAACGGGCTCTCCTGGGACGAGGCCCTTCGAGCCGTGACGCTTACGCCGGCCGAGATCTTCGGCATGGCCGGCGCCCTCGGATCGCTGCAACCCGGGCGCGAGGCGAATGTCGTCATCTGGGATGGCGACCCGTTCGAACTCTCGACACACGCGGTGCAGGTGTTCGTGCGCGGACGGCAGGGAGCGAGGCGGTCACGCGAGCAGATGCTCGTCGAACGGTACCGGCGCGCTCAGTAGGTGCAGGGGCGAGCCAGGTTGATCGGGTTCGTCAGGTTCAGGTTTATCGGGTTAGTACGTCCCAGAACTGATAACACCCGAGCAGAATCATCGCGGCGGCCGAAACGACTAGACCGGCGCGTTCGAAAACCGACACCTCGACACCCGAAATCTTGCCCCGGGCGCGTTGAAAGCGGACGGCGGCAAAGGCGAGAAACGGCAGCATCAGCGCCTGCCCCGTCGCCCCGATGAGCACGAGCGTGACCGGCTCCGACCAGAGCAGGAACATCGCGGTCGACGCAAAAGAGAGGCCGATCGACGCGTTTCGCACGACACGTCGCCTGGCATCGTCATCGCGGTAGCGGACGAACCTGAAGACGGACAGCGCGTCCGCCATGAGCCGGGCGTTCGCCGCCGTGGCGCCGAACAGCGTCGAATAGAGGACGAAGAACGCGCCAACCAGAAAGACCGCCGTCGCCCATTCGCCGAAGATCTCACGGAACATCTGCGAGAGCACGTGAATGAGGTCGGCGTTGGTCACGTCGAGGCCTCGCGCGTGGAGGATGGCCGCCCCCAGCAGGTAGAACGCGACCGTAATCGACGTATACAGCACGAGCGACATCACGGCATCCGCGCGCATCACGCGCATCCAGCCGCGCGCGCGATGCACCCATCCCTCCGTGCCATCGGCAGGCCCGACGTGACGGGCATAGCCTTTCTCGAGGCACCAGTAGGGGTAGTAGATCAACTCGGATGCCCCGACGCCAATCACGCCGAAGGCGGCAAACGCGACGCCGAAGCCGGGCGGCAGAGAGAATTGCCATCCCGATGCTAGCTGCGCGACGGTGAGATGGTACGGCGTCCACTGCAGCGCCGCCACGGAAACGACCGCCGACACCGTGAAGGCGGCGACCATGATCGTGCAGCCCTTCTCCACCGGACCATAGCGGCCGCTTGCAAGGAGGAGCGCGCACGACATTCCCACTGGCACCGCCCAGGCTCGGGCGCTGCCGCCGATTCCCAGCTCGGCGAACACGCCGGCGATCCCGCCGATGATCCCGCCCACCTGACACACGAGGGACAGGTACATCAGCAGCCAGAGCCAGAGCACCCACGACACGCGCCACCTCGGACCCGGCAGTGTGTCGAGCGCGGCCAGCGTCGTCTGCCCAGTCGCCACGGCGGTCCGGGCGAGCTCGATCTGCACGAAGACCTTGAGCGCACAGCCGAGCACGATGAACCAGAGCAGCGCGAAGCCGACGGACGCTCCGAGCTTGGGCGTGACGATGAGCTCGCCGGATCCGACGATCGTGGCGGTGATGATGAAGCCCGGGCCCAGATGACGCAACCGGCCGGCGAACGTCGTGGGAGGAGGGAGCATTCGAGGTGTGGCGGCGGCCCTTCAGGGCCGCGACCACGGATGGCGAGACCGTCGCGATGATGCGGGGCTAACCAGCCTCCGCCCCGACTCCGCTCTTCGAGCTTCCCGCCTTCGCCAAGGCTTCGGCGAGGTCTCGCCGAAGCTCGCCGCGGATTCAGCCAGCAAGCGGAGGCGGACGTCGAGGTCTCGCCGTAGCGCGTCGCGCGAAGGCGGACAAGGCTGCCGTTCGCGAAGTCGGAAGCCCCGCCCCCACAGCCGCGGGATTACACGTCGCACGGCACAGGGGGGTTCGTCCGGCTATACATCGCACAGCACGACGGCCTCGCGCAGTGACGTCAACGGATCGCGCGTCGGGATGAACTCGTGAGCGAAGTAGCCCGTGTAACCCAGATCGACGATGGCCTTCGCGATCGTCGCCCACTGCAGTTCCTGCGTGGCATCGAGCTCATGACGTCCTGGGTTGCCGCCTGTGTGATAGTGCGCAATCCACTGCTGATTCTCGCGGACGGTTCGGATGACATCGCCCTCCATAATCTGCATGTGGTAGATGTCGTACAGCAGCTTGACGTGCGGCGAGTTGACGCGCTTCATGACCTCCACGCCGAACGGCGTGCGATCGCCCTGATAGTCTTTGTGGTCGACCTTGCTGTTCAGGAGCTCGACCACGATCGTGATGCCGTGATCCTCCGCCATCGGCTTCAGTCGATTCAGCCCCGCTACGCAGTTGTCAATGGCCTGCGCGTCGGGCATGCCCTTCCGGTTGCCGAAAAACGTGATGAGGTTCGGCACCTTCAACGCCTTCGCCTTGGGCAGTGCGCCCTTGAACGTGGCTTCAATCTGATCGTGCAGCGCCGGGTTGTTCAAGCCGTCGGGAATTGTCCCGCCGCCCTGACCAGGATACCCAGTCGAGCAGCGGAGTCCGAATTTTGCGGCAACGTCCCATTCTTCAGGCTGGAGCAGATCGACCGCCGTGAGTCCGATGGCCGCGACGCCTTTCAGGAAGTCGTCGAGCGGAATACGCTGGTAGCACCAGCGGCAGACCGACTGCTTCAGCCTCGCGTTCTTCACCGAAGACTCCTGCGCCGAGCTGGTGGTGCCGTTTATCGCTGCTGCCATCGCAATTGCTCCGGCCGACTTGAGTGCATCGCGTCTGGAAAGTGGAGTCACTTGCTATTCTCCCGCGCCTTCAGCATTCCCGGTGAGTTCCACTTGATCACGAAATAGGTTGCCGGGGTCGTGCCGATGTTGCGCACTGTATGCGGCTCGTTCGCGGCCTGGAAGACGATGCCGCCGGGTCCGATCTTCTGTATGCGGCCGGCCACCAGCGATTCGATGGTGCCTTCCTTGAGGATCAGAAGCTCCTCGTCTGGATGCTGATGCGCCGGATGCGGAGACGCGCCGGGATCAAGCGTAGTGATGTGCATCTCGAGCTCGTCCAGGGTCGCCGTGGGCTCCTGGAACACGTCGCGTCTAGCTCCGACTTTGGTCGGCTTCGCCTCGAGGCTCTCCCACGTGATGGCGCGCGATCCCATCACCGGTTTCTGAGCGCCGCGGGCCGTCAAGAGCGCGCCCGTGCACGCGGCCGCCACGACGGCCACCACAACGTCACGTTTCGTCATCATGCCTTCAACCCGAGGTGATCGAGACATTCCGGGGGACACCCGTTCCAGACGGTCGGAACGTTGCCCATGTACTGGAGATCCGCGATGCCGATCTTGCTGGTGAAAAAGCCGGTCGCCACCAGGTTTCGGAAGGACGTGAAAAACGCGGCGCCCTGACTCACCTCGGGGAGCGCCTTTTTCGGATAGGCGATCTCGTCCAGGATGGAGGTGCGCTCCGTGGAAGCCAGGTCGACAAAGTCCTTGTCGAAGCGCTTCCGGCAGGCGCTGTCGAGCCACCTGAGACCACCCCGCATGGGCGTCTGCATGTTCGGCCGATCGGTCATCGTGAAGTCGATGAACTCGGGCACCTTCGCATCCGTGGCGCTGCCAGATCGCTCGTCCTTCGGGATGACGATGTCGGCCAGGACGGCGACTGTCGCCCATTCATGAGCGGTGAAGAACTTCGGCTTGTAGGGACCTTTTCGCGTGGCGGCCCTCGACTTTTGAGCAGCGCTCTGGCCGGTCTGCGCCGACGCCTCCTCGGACGCGGCATCACCGAGCCCGAGCCCGGCCGCGACCGGCGTGGCGCTGATGATCTTGAGGGCATTGCGTCGCGTGATGTCCATGGTCAGACGTTCCCCTTCTTCATCTCGTCGGCCAGGTGTTCCGCCGTGCGCCAGGCGAGAGCCATGATCGTCCACGTGCAATTCTTGTCGGCGTTGGTCACGAACGGTCCGGCATCGCAGACCACGACGTTCTTTGCGTCGTGGCCCTGACACCATTCGTTCAGCACCGAGAGCTTCGGGTCCTTCCCCATCCGCGTGCATCCCGCTTCGTGAATGATGCGGCCGCCGGGTTCCAGGCCGTACTCCTCCTCACGATCGGGCATCGTCCCGAACGGTTCGCCGCCCATGGTCTGGATGATCTCTCGGAACGTCTCCTGCATGTGCTTCGCCTGCAGGATCTCCGATTCTCCCCATTTCCAGTGAAACCGCAGGACGGGAATGCCCCACTTGTCGACGGTATTCGGATCGATCTCGCAGTAGCAGTTCTCGTTGGGCAGCATCTCGCCTCGGCCGGCGAAGCCGACGGTTGCGCCGTAGTAGCGGCGGTACTCCGCCTTGAGCGATGCGCCATAGCCGCCGCCCATGCTGCCAGGCATGTTGTGGATGCCGCCGCCGAAGCCATAGCCGGGCATGTGCTTTCCGCCGCCGATCTCGATGTGATACCCGCGCGGGAAGTCGAGCTTCTTGCTGTCGAGCCACCACGGCATGAACAGATGCATACCGCCGACGCCGTCTTCGTTGTGCGCCGGGGTCTCCAGCATCTTCGGAATGAAACCGCCCACTGAAAGACCGGTGGAGTCGGTGAGGTATTTGCCGAGGACGCCGCTCGAATTCGACAGCCCGTTCGGGTGCCGGGGTGATTTCGAGTTGAACATCAACCGTGCCGACTCGCCGGCGCTGGCGGCCAGGACAACCGCCTTCGCACGCACAGAGTGCTCGCGGCCATCGGCCGTGTTGACATACGAGACGCCCGTCGCCAGCCCTTCGGTGTTCGTCAGCACCTCGCGCGCCATGGCGCCTGTGATGACTTTCAGCTTGCCAGTGGCGAGGGCGGGCGGCAGAAAGACGGAGGTCGACGAGAAGTTCGAGTGCGTTGCGCAGCCGCGGCCGCACTGGCCGCAGTAGTGGCACTGCGCGCGCCCGTTCAACGGCTGCGTGAGGATCGACAGCCGCGACGGGATGCACGTGATCTTCAGTTGATCGGCGGCCTGCTTGATGAGCAGTTCATAGCAGCGCGGCTTCGGCGGCGGGAGGAAGACGCCATCAGGTTCATTGTGGAGCCCCTCGACGGATCCGAAGATGCCAACGAGCCGATCGAGATTGTCGAAGAATGGCTTGATGTCGTCTGTAAGTAATCGGCCAGTCGTCGCCGAGGCCGTCAATGCTCTTGTGCTGAAAGTCGTCGGGACCAAATCTCAGAGAGATACGACCCCAATGATTGGTGCGGCCGCCGAGCATACGCGCGCGGTACCAGTCGAAGCGCTCGCCGGTCTCGGTCGTGTACGGCTCGCCATCGATCGTCCATGCCCCGATACACCCGTCGAACTCGCCGAACGCCCGCTCGGGCGTCGATGCGCCGCGGCGCGGCGAGTCGTACGGCCACGCCATCATTTTGGAGTCTTTCGCCGAATCCCACCATTGTCCGGCCTCGAGCATGACGACGTTCGCACCCGCCTTGGTCAACACGTAGGCGGCCATGCCACCGCCTGCTCCCGAGCCGACGATACACACATCGTACGTCGTCGGCGTCTGCTTGATCTGCATCGTGGCGAGCCTCTTCCTCGCGACGTCCGGACGAAAGCTTGGGGGACTGCCGTCGGGAGGTCGGACCAGTGGGCCGAATCATACCATCGGGATTGTGGCGAAGGCGGGCCGACGGCGGCCGAAGCTACGAGGCGACCAGAGCGCCATAGCACGTATAGCTCACGCGCTCGAGCCACGACGGGAACTCGCCGTAGTCGTGCAGCAGGGTCGGCTTCCGGCTGCGAGTCACCCGCAACGGCCGCATCGCGTGCCAGCCGGCCGACGCGAGCGCCACGAGGATGCCCTTTGGCGGCCGCGAGCTGATGCCGAACCGCCACAGGGCGGTCGCGTAATCCTGGTCCTTCAGCAGAGCCGGCGATGGGAAGCCGATGAACGCGGCGGGGGCCCGGGCGCTTGCCGCGCGATGGTTTTCAAAGGGGTCATCTGTAGGCGACCGGAGCACACTGACGGCCGGCAAACTGGATATCGACCTTCGGAGCTCAAGACGTGAGAGGCCTGGCGGCGAAGCGGTCTTACCATTTCAGTCCTATACGATATACAATCTTGCCAGTGTCCTACCCCCGGGTGGCCAGCCTCAAGACGGCTGACGCGTTCGCGGCACGCCTCGCAGCGCTCAACCTGAACCTTCGTTTCGACCCCCACGTCGACGAAGACTCGGCGGCCGTCTTCAGTAAGCCTATCAAGGGTGGCAACTTATCCGCAGGGAATCGTTGGGCCGTCCTCCCGATGGAAGGCTGGGACGGCACCGAGGATGGGCGCCCCTCCGACCTGACGCGGCGGCGTTGGGCGCGGTTCGGCGAGAGCGGAGCAAAGGTCATCTGGGGCGGTGAGGCGGTCGCGGTCCGGCATGATGGCCGTGCAAACCCGAACCAATTGGTCATCAATTCCCGTACTGTCGGCGAGCTCGCAGAGCTGCGCTCGATCCTCCTCGACGCCCACCGCCGGCGATACACGACCGCCGACGACGTTCTCATCGGCCTGCAGCTGACGCACTCAGGCCGTTACTCGAGGCCGTCGAAAGCCGGATCGGCCCCACGCGTCGCCTATCGTCATCCGATTCTCGATCGTCGCCTCGGAATTGCCAACGACGCGGCCGTGCTGAGCGACGAGGAATTGGCACGCCTGGTCGACGACTTCATCGCGGCCGCCATCCTGGCGCGCGAAGCGGGGTTCGCGTTCGTCGACGTGAAACACTGCCATGGTTACCTGGGCCACGAGCTTCTGAGCGCATCGTCGCGGCCGGGGCGCTTCGGCGGCACGCTCGAGAATCGGATGCGGTTCCTGAGCGAGATCGCGTCAGGCATCGGCGCGGCCGCGCCCGGACTCGGCATCGGCGTACGCCTGTCCGCGTTCGACATGGTGCCATTCAAGAAGGGGCGCGACGAAATCGGCGTCCCCGAAACCGAGGACCGCATCGTCCAGTCCGCATTCGGTTTCACCGCCTGCGGGGGCCGATGCGGTGATCGACGATGCCGACGAATTCCTCGCGCGCCTCCCCGGCCTCGGCATTCACTGGGTATGCCTTTCCGCAGGCAGTCCCTACTACAATCCGCACATCCAGCGTCCCGCGATCTTCCCGCCGTCGGACGGCTATCTTCCGCCGGAGGATCCGCTTGTCGGCGTGGCGCGGCAGATTGAGTCGACGGCCGCACTCAAGGCCCGGCACCCGGAGCTCGTGATCGTCGGATCCGGTTACAGCTACCTCCAGGAGTGGCTGCCCAATGTCGCGCAGCACAGCGTACGTATGGGACTGGCTGATGTCGTCGGCGTCGGACGTCTCGTGCTCAGCTATCCGGACTTGCCGGCCGACGTGATGGCGGGTCGACCGATGAAGATCCGCCTGTTCTGCCGCACGTTCAGCGACTGCACCACCGCGCCCCGCAATGGGCTCGTCTCTGGCTGCTATCCACTCGATCCGTTCTACGTGAAGCACCCGCAGGCCGCGGAGCTCAAAGTGATCAAGAAAGCCCTCACGCACCGGGCGACCGCCCTGACGGAGACGAGCAGTTCGCGCGAATAGGTCATAACGAGCCCCATGCCTCGAAATCAAGCGCAGGTCGCCGTCACGGCGTTCCTGGCGCTGTTTTCCATCGTTGGTGTCGCCCTCTACGGCTTGCCGTTCTTCTATGACTTTTTCGTCAAGGAGCTCGGCTGGACCCGCGCGCAAGTGACCTCGGGCAACGCGCTCAGCAAGCTTGTCGTCGGGCCTGTGTTCGGGTTCATTGCCGGGTGGGTCGTCGATCGGTTCGGCCCGCGGCGACTGATGCTCGTGGGCATTCTGATGGCGGGCGGCGCGCTCGTGGGACTCGGCGCGGTCTCGACAATTGGGTTCTTCTATGTCTGCTACCTGCTGAACGCACTCGGGTACGTCTGTGGCGGGCCGCTCCCGAACCAGGTGCTGCTGTCGCGTTGGTTCGACAAGAACCGCGGCAAGGCGATGGGCTTTGCCTATCTCGGCATCGGCATCGGCGGGACGCTCGTCCCGCTTGCGGCGTATTGGCTGACCTCTCAATTCGGATGGCGCGCGGCGCTGCAGATTCTCGGCGTGCTGATGGTCGTGATCGCGTTTCCGATGGCGTGGGTGGTCAAGGATGCGCCCGTGGAAAATGGCCCCGGCGATTTATCCAGGACACCTGAGCGGGCGGAGCCGCACACCTCAATCGGCGCAATCCTCCGATCGCCAGCCTTCTATCTGCTCGCGGTCGGCTCGATGTGCTCCATCGGCGCCGTCGGCGGCACGATGCAGAATCTGAAACTGTTCCTGAGCCTCGACGTGAAGCTCGGACAGGCCGAGGTCGCGCAGATTGCGTCGCTCGTGCTCGCCGGCAGCCTCATTGGCCGGATCCTGATGGGCTACCTCGCCGATCGCTGGGCCCGCAAGCGCGTCATGCTGCTCATCTATCTGATCGTCGCGCTCGCGATTCCGCTGCTGTTCGCAGCCGGGCGTCCCGACGCGCGATGGGCGTTTGCGCTGCTGTTCGGCATTGGCCTCGGTGGCGACTACATGATCATCCCGCTGATGGCGGCGGACCTGTTCGGCGTGAAGGCGCTGGGCCGCCTGATGGGCATCGTGCTCACTGCCGACGGCGTCGCCGAAGCCGCGGCTCCGATGCTGGTCGCCGCGATTCGGGACCGGACGGGGAGCTACGAGGTCGGGTTTCTCGTGCTCATCGGGCTCGCCGCAATGGGTGCGCTGGCCGTCGCCTTCCTGCCGTCAGGATCGAAGCAGGTGACCGCTGCCGTTTGAGCCGTCATCCACGGACGTACACGGATCAACACGGACTAGTCGTTCGCGCGCCGGCCAAGGCCGCAGCGGCCCAATCCTTATGCGGACGCGAACGACTTCACATGAGGTCACGAGATAAGGAGGTGCTCTGAATCAGGAAAGAATATGGCCTCTTGACCTTCTTAACTCCTGTTCACGTTCGACCTTCGCCACCGGCGGATCCGTGTGGGTCCGCGTCAGTCCGTGGCCGATCCGAATCCGTGTCCGGTCTGTGGCAGCTCCGTGGCTCCGGCCGGCGCCACGATCAACCTGATCTATCATCCGCGCATGCCCCGGTCAGCGCTGCGGAAAATCGGCCCGGACGAGCTCGGCGCTCTTTCCGACGATCAACTGCTCGACCTGCAGTTTCGTGAGCTGGACATCAAGATCGAGGGCACCGAGCTCGCGAACCGCATCGACCAGCTCTATGCCGAGCTTGGCGCGCGCAACCTGGCATTCCGGCCCCACTTCTGGCTGTCGGATGAGTGGTTCACGCCCGACGGGATTCCGGGTATCGCGATTCCGTTCTACCTCGCTCATCCGCGGCTTGCGAAGCTGGAGCTTGCCCAGATGCTCGAGGTCGAAGGCGGCGATCACGATTCGTGCATGCGCATCCTGCGGCACGAAGCAGGGCACGCGATCGACAACGCCTTCCACTTGAGACGAAAGCAGAAGCGCCGGGAGATCTTCGGCAGCTCGAAGGAACCGTATCCGGAGTACTACTCCCCGAAGCCGTATCGAAGAACTTCGTACTGCACCTGGATTCGTGGTACGCGCAAAGCCATCCGGACGAAGACTTCGCCGAGACGTTCGCGCTCTGGATGACGCCGGATGCCGAGTGGCGGCCGCGCTACCAGGGATGGCCGGCGCTCAAGAAGCTGCAGTACATCGATCAGCTGATGCAGTCGCTGGCCGGGCGGTCACCGACCGTCGTGACCAATGAGCTCATGGATCCATTGGCGGCGCTCCGGAAAACGCTTCGGCAGCACTATCGCCGCAAGCGGCGCCACTACGGGATCGACTACCCCAGCTTCTACGATCGCGATCTGCGCCGGCTGTTCTCCGACGCGCCCGAGCACGAGAAGCACATGACGGCTGCCCAATTTCTCACGCGTATCCGGAAGCCGCTCAGAAAGCTGGTCGGGGGTTGGACAGGAATCTATCAATACACCATCGACCAGGTCTTCGAAGACATGATCGAGCGCTGCCGTCAGCTGAATCTGCGACTAGCCGTTCCGGAAGAGCAGGCCCGCGTGGAATTCACCGTGCTCCTCACGGTGCAGACCATGAACTACCTGCACAGCGGCGGTCACCGGGTGGCGCTATGAGGACGAGCCTGTGAAGCCGCAGCGTGTACTCGTGCTCGTCCACAAGCACCTCGTCCCGCCAGACGACACCACGGGCATCGATCTCGTGAGCGCCGAGTGGAAGACCGAGTACAACGTGATCTCCACGCTGCGCGAGCGCGGCCACGAGGTGCAGCCGCTCGGCATCCAGGACGAGCTGAACCCGATCCGCCACCACATCGAGGAGTGGAAGCCGACGATCGTTTTCAACCTGCTCGAAGCCTTCGACAACGTGAACCTCTTCGATCAAAACGTGGTCAGCTATCTCGAGCTCCTGCGGATCCCCTATACGGGCTGCAGCCCGCGCGGTCTCCTCTTGTCGCGCGACAAATCACTCTCGAAGAAGCTGATGGCGTACCATCGCATCCCCGTGCCCGAATGGACGGTCTTCAATCGCGGGCGCAAGTTCCGCATTCCGCCTCGCCTGCGCTTTCCTCTCATTGTCAAATCCCTGACCCATCAGGCTTCGATCGGGATCGCGCAAGCATCGGTCGTTGGCGACGAAGAGAAACTGCGGAAACGCGTCGAGTTCATCCACGAGAGTGTCGGCACACACGCCATCGCTGAGCGGTACGTCGATGGCCGCGAGCTGTACGTCGGCGTGATGGGCAACGAGCGGCTGCAGGTGTTTCCGGTCTGGGAAATGCACTTCTCGAAGATGATGGAAGGCGACAACTGGCCGATCGCCACCGAGCGCGTGAAGTGGAGCGCCAAGTATCAGAAGAAACACGGCATTGCGACGAACAAGGCCGTCGACCTTCCCGAAGGGCTCGAGCCCGCCATCGGCAAGATGGCCAAGCGCGTTTATCAGGCGCTCGAGCTGAGCGGTTATGCGCGCATCGACTTGCGCCTCGACAGCGACGGCAAGTTCTACGTCCTCGAAGCCAATCCGAATCCGCAGATCGCGTACGGCGAAGACTTCGCCGAGTCGGCGCATCACGCCGGCGTGAAATACCAGGATCTGCTCGACCGGATCCTCGCGCTGGGCCTCCAATGGCGGCCCGAAAAGATCGCGTAAGCCATGTCGGATCTCATCGGCGTCCTCCAGCGCGTCTGGGGGTATTCCAGCTTTCGCCCGCTGCAGCGTGAGTCGGTCGAAGCAGTGCTCGCCGGGCGCGACTCGGTCGTCGTGCTGCCCACTGGCGGCGGCAAGTCGCTGTGCTTTCAGCTTCCCGCTCTGATCGACGAGGGCACGTCAGGCGGGCAGGGCGGCCTCGCCCTCGTTATTTCGCCGCTCATCGCGTTGATGAAGGATCAGGTCGATGGCCTCGTGGCGCAAGGCGTCGCGGCGGCGTGCCTCCACAGCGGACAGAATGCCGCCGAACGTAACGCCGCGATGGACCTGGTACGCAGCGGCCGGTGCCGGCTGCTGTACGTGGCGCCCGAACGCGCGGTCGGCGAGGGCGCCGAAGGATTTCGACGGCTGGTTGCAACCTGCGGCGTGCGCTATGTCGCGATCGACGAGGCGCACTGCATCAGCCAGTGGGGCCACGACTTCAGACCGGAGTACCGGCAACTCGCGATGCTGCGGACGTCGCTTCCCGGCGTCGCACTGCACGCGTTCACGGCGACGGCCACGACGCGCGTGCGACAGGACATCATAGGCGAGCTCGGGCTACGCGATCCCGCCGTCCTCGTCGGTCCGTTCGATCGGTCGAATCTCACGTATCGCGTGCTGCCGCGCACGACGCTCAAGGCGCAGATCCGCGCGCTTCTTGCGCGCCATGCAGGCGACGCGGGGATCATCTATTGCCTGTCGCGGCGTGAGGTCGACGCGCTCGCGCAATGGCTGGAAGAGGAAGGGATTCGCGCGCGCCCCTATCACGCGGGACTCGACGATCGCGTCCGACATCAGCACCAGGACGCGTTCCTGAACGAAAACGCCGACGTGATGGTCGCGACGGTCGCCTTCGGCATGGGCATCGATCGCTCCGATGTCCGCTTCGTGCTCCACGCCGGAGCGCCCCGATCGCTCGAACACTATCAACAGGAGGCGGGACGCGCCGGCCGTGACGGTCTGCCGGCTGAATGCATCCTCATCACGTCGCCGGGCGACTTCGCGCGCTGGCGGAGTCTGCTCGAATCCCGCGGTGAGTGGAACGATCAGGTGCGCGCGCTCATGCGTGACATGGAGCGCTACGCGTCGGCCACGACCTGCCGCCATCGGGCGCTGGTCGAGTACTTCGGGCAGCAGCTCGCGGGCGGCCCTTGTGGAGCGTGCGACTGGTGTCTGGGCGAGCTCGAGCGCGTGTCGGAGCCGGGTGTTCTCGCGCAGAAAATCCTCTCGGCCGTGGCGAGAACCGGTCAGCGGTGGGGAGTCGGGCACATCACGGCCGTCCTGCGCGGCGAACCCACCGAGGCGGTGACCGCGCGCGAACACCAGGGCCTGTCAGTCTTCGGCCTGCTCCGCGACCTTTCGGCCACAGACGTTCGCGGCTACATCGACCAGCTCGCCCAGGGTGGGTTTCTGGTGAGGACGGGCGACAAGTACCCGACGCTGCAGATTACTGCCGCGGGTGCGGAACTCCTGCGCGGGCGCACCGAGTGTGTGCTCTTCCGTCAGCCGCGGCCGGTCGTCCCCCGCCGGCGCGGGACGCGCCGAGTCTCGAGCGCGTCCGCCGGTGACGTGCCGGCAGACGACGCGCTGTTCGATCATCTTCGGGCGATGCGCCTGCAGCTCGCGCGTGCGCGCGGCGTGCCACCGTACGTCATCTTCCACGACGCCACCTTAAGGGAATTGGCGCGCGCCAGGCCCAGTAGCGCTGCTCAATTGCTCGACATCCCGGGGATCGGCGAGCGCAAAGCTGAAGTCTATGGAGAGGAGGTGCTCAAGACGATTGCGGATTGGGGATTGACCGACCAGTCTGGTCGGAGTTACGATTCGTCTTGAGATTGGATCTCAATTTCAGCATAACCTCTCTTTCGCGGACTTCATTGTGCCCCTCACGTCACGCTCCCTTGCCGCCCTGCCGCTCGGCATCGAGGCGGTCATCCGTAGCGTCCGAACGGCAGGTCCCCTCGCGCGCCGGCTGATGGAGCTGGGGCTGGTGCCCGGCACTCGTGTCAGCGTCACGCGCGTGGCACCGCTTGGCGATCCGCTCGAGCTCCGGCTCCGCAATTACGCGCTGTCGATTCGCCGCGCTGAAGCCCTTTCGATCGAAGTCTGCGAGCCCGAGGGGTGACCATTCGTCCAGGCGGGACGGCATCCGCCTCGGCCGCGCCAGCGCCAATCCGTCGTGCTCGTCCGGTGATTCTCGTCGCCGGGAATCCGAACTCAGGCAAGTCCACGCTCTTCAACGCCCTGACGGGCGCCCACGTCAAGGTCAGCAACTATCCGGGCGTCACCGTCACCCGCACGATGGCCGTGCTCGAGCTTCCGGGAATTGGCAGTGCCGAGCTCGTCGACCTCCCTGGCAGCTACAGCCTGAGCGCGCGATCGCGCGACGAGCAGGTCGCCGTCGACGCCGTGCTCGGACGGGGCGGCACGCGGCCCGATGTCGTCCTCATCGTCGCTGACGCAACGGCCCTTGGACGCAACCTGTACTTCGTCAACGAGGTGCTCGAAAGCGGCACCCGAGCAGTCGTGGCGCTGAACATGGTCGACGAAGCGGAGGAACAGGGCCTCGAGAATCGACATTGCGCGCCTTTCGGCGCGGATTGGGGCGCCGGTCGTGCCGGTCGTCGCGCGCTCGCGACGCGGACTCGACGCGCTGCGCACCGCACTTTCCTCGACAATCGACGCGCCGCGCCGCATGGCGCCTGTCGTGGCGCTCGGTCCCGAGGCCCGCCGCGCCATCGACACTGTGGCGGCAGTGGTCGCGCGCGACATGCCGGCCAGCCACGACGCCGCACGCGCCTGGGCCGCCTGGATTCTGCTCTCGCTCGACGAGTCCGCGTCCGACGATCTCGCCGGAATACCGCCTGCCGCGCGGGCTGCCGCCTCGGAGCTCCGGCAGGAGGCGGCGGCGGCGGGCAGGAATCTCGATCTCGAAATCATCGGCGCGCGCTATCAGCACGTCGACGAGATCGTTGCCGAAGTGGTTCAGCAGGTGGGACCGCGCGGGCGCTCGTGGACAGAACGCGCAGACGGCGTTCTTACCCATCGTCTCTGGGGCGCGCTCATCTTCGCGCTCATCATGCTCGCGCTCTTCCAGGCGCTTTTCAGCTGGTCCGAGCCGGCGATTGGCTTCATCCAGACCAGCATCGCCACCCTGCAGGACATCGTCGGGCACGCGATGCCGCCGGGGCCGTTCACCGAGCTCGTGACGGACGGCATTGTGGCCGGGGTCGGCAACGTCGTGGCATTCGTGCCGCAGATCGCCCTTCTGTTCCTTTTCATCGGCGTGATGGAGGACGTCGGCTATCTCGCCCGCGTCGCCTTCGTGATTGATCGCGTGATGGGACGCGTCGGGCTGCACGGCAAGTCGTTCGTGCCGATGCTGTCGGGCTTCTCGTGCGCCGTACCGGCCGTGATGGCGACCCGCACGCTCGAGCACCGCACCGATCGCCTGCTGACGATGGCCGTGCTGCCGCTGATGTCGTGCAGCGCACGGCTGCCAGTCTACGTGCTCGTGATTGCGACGGTGTTCCGACCCGACGCGCGATTCTTCGGCATCGCGAGCGCGGGAGCGGTCACGCTGTTTGCCATGTACTTCCTGTCGGTGACGGCCGCGCTGACCGCGGCGGCGGTGCTGCGGCGGACCGTGTTGAGAGGGCCTCGACCGACGCTCGTCCTCGAGCTGCCTCCGTATCGCCGTCCGGTGGCGCGGGTGCTCCTTCGCAACACCTGGAGACAGGTACGTTCGTTCCTGATCGATGCGGGCACGACCATCCTCGCGCTGACGATCATCGTCTGGGCGCTCCTGTCATATCCCCGCCATCCGCAGACCGAAGCACGGTTCGATCGCGAGCGCGCGGCGATCGAGCAGACCATGCCGGTCGGGCCCGAGCGTGAGGCGCGGCTCGACGTCCTCTCCGGACAGAAACACGGCCAGGCCTTGCGATCGAGCGCGGGCGGATGGGTGGGCCGCGTGCTCGAGCCGGTCCTGGAGCCGCTGGGGTTCGACTGGCGCATCGGCGTCGGCATCCTCGGCGCGTTCATGGCGCGCGAGGTATTCGTGTCGACGATGGGGATCGTGTTCGATATCAACGATGCCGACGAGCAGAACCAGCCTCTGCGGGATGCGCTGCGTGCGGCCCGGCGTGCGGACGGTACGGTCTTGATGACGCCTCTAACGGGCGTCGCCTTGATGGTCTTTTTCGTGCTCGCGTGTCAGTGTGCGAGCACGCTGGCTGTGGTGCGCCGCGAATCAGGGTCGTGGCGGTGGCCGGCGTTCATGTTCGCGTATCAGACCGGACTCGCCTATGTCGCGGCGCTCGTCGTCTACCAGGGCGGCCGGCTGCTGGGATTCTAGGATTGAGATGACCTGGCAGGACGTCGCTGTATTTCTGGTCGTGGCAGGCGCCGTGCTCTTTCTCGTCGGGCGAAACGTGACACTGAAACGAACGCGCAAGCGCCCCGCCGAAACGTTCGTGCCTCTCACGGCGCTCAGGAAACGCACCACGAAACCCGACGACTCCTCGTGTCACTGAGTCACCTCCTGCCGGCAACGCTCTCAGTTGCCCAGGTTGATTGGGTAAGTCAGGTTGCGCGGGTTCGGCAGCGCCGCCGACCCGACAAACCCGATCAACCTGCCCAACCCGATTAACTGCAAACGCCCCGTCCCTTATCGCCCATCGAACGGGAGCGGCTCGAGATCCGGTTCCAGGAATTGGCGTTTCGCCTCGGGCAGCGCGAGCCGTGCCGCGGTGTAATGCGCTCTGAGCGGCTGTGCGGTTTCGGCCCACGCAACGACCTCGCCAACACGGACGCTTGCCGGCTCACTGGCGCAGGCCGCGAGGCGATGCGCGAGCGCCCGCATCCAGAAGACCGTGATGGTCTCGTGGTACGCGTCCTTGCCGGTTTTCGCGAGCAGGCTGTGGAGCCCCTGGCGCATGCGGGCCAGCGCCGTCTCGTAAGGCGAGGTCTCGAGCAGCCAGGCGGCCACGGTCAGATGTTGGCGATGGTGAAAGCCGTCGGCATCGAGCGAGCCTGCTTCGAAGCGGCTGACGAGCCGAGCGGCATCATCGGGGTCGATGTGTGCAGGCGGTGGCGTCATCACTCAATCGTCCCCGACTTTCGAGTGACCAGCAACCACGACGAAGGCGGGGCCATCGTGGATTCGCTGCTAAGATACGGAGTCGGCAGGTTGGCGTTCTCACGTCGTGACCCCTTCTTCAGCTCCATCGCATGATTCGGCGGCCGTGGATCCTGCGTGTCCGCCCGCCGGCGCGGCGACCCCACTTCCTCCCATCGCCACACGCGGTCTCGCCCGGCTGGCCGCCGCGTTGTCATATCGCGATTTCCGGGTGCTCTGGATGGGCGCCTGCACATCGAGCGTGGGCACCTGGATGCAAAAGGTGGCCCAGAGCTGGCTGGTGCTCGAGCTCACCGACTCGGCGAAGTACCTGGCGCTCGATGCGTTTCTGGGCGAGCTCCCGATTCTGCTCTTCACACTGATCGGCGGGGTCGTCGCCGACCGCCGCGATCGACGAAAACTGCTGCTGGCGTCGCAGGTCATTCAGATGACCTCGGCCTTCACGCTCGCGCTGCTGGTCTTCGGCGGGCGCGTCCACATCTGGCACGTGCTGATGCTGTCGTTCGCGTCGGGCTGTGCGCAGGCGTTTGGCGGCCCGGCCTATCAGTCGCTCATTCCGTCGCTCGTGCGCAAGGAGCACTTGCCGAATGCGATTGCGCTCAACTCCATCCAGTTCAACATCGCGCGCGTGCTCGGGCCCCTTCTGGCCGGTGTGGCCCTGCACGCGTTCGGCACGGCCGCGTGCTTCGGACTGAACGGCGTCTCGTTTCTCGTCGTCATCGGCGCGCTTCTGTCCCTGAACGCGCCACACACAGCCAAGGCGAGCGGCCGACGCATGCTCGACGAGCTCGGCACAGGGCTGAAGTACGTCCGTGACGAGAAGGATCTCCTGACGCTGACCGTCCTGGCTCTGGCGAGCACGTTTCTGGGCGTGCCGCTGCTGACGTTTCTCCCGGTGTTCGCGCGGAATGTCTTCCATGCCGATGTCGGGCAGTACAGCCAGATGATGGCCTGGTCCGGCATCGGCGCCATCGCGGGGGCCCTCGCCGTGGCATGGCTCGGACGATTCCGGCATATGGGCCGCGCGGCGCTCGTGATCCAGCTGCTCTCCGGCATCCTGACGGTCGCCTTTGCCCTGTCGCGTGCTCTGTGGGTCAGTCACGTCCTGCTCCTGGTGACCGGAGCCGGGATGATGATCGTGTTCTCACTCCTCACGTCTCTGGTACAGCTCATCGCGCCCAACGAGATGCGGGGCCGCGTCATGAGCGTCTACATGGTCGCCTTCCGGGGCGGCATGCCGCTTGGCAGCCTCGTCACCGGCGTGGTAGTCGACCAGGCAGGCGCCCCGTTTGCCATCGCCGTCAACGGCGCGCTGTTGTCGGTTCTGGCGGCGTGGTTCCTCTTCCGATTCCGCACTCTCGGAGAGGTCTGACGACCCTCTCCCGTTGACTTCCCTGCTTGCCGGCGGTACCTTGCCGCCTCGCATATGTTGAGTAACTTTGCGCCCTCCGCGTCCGACGTCCCACGGCCTGCCCGTCCGAGTATTCGCCTTCGGGGTCGCCGTCGTGCTATGCGCGAGCGTCGGGCAGGCGCAATCGACTCGGCGCGAGGCACTCGAAGCCGAGCGCGCCAAGAAGGCGCAGGCTCTTTCTCCACCGAAGCCAACCGGTCTCGAGAAGAAAATCCTCTTCATCGAAAACGATCGCGTCATCGAGCGGATTCTGGCGCCGTACGAAGGGCTGTACGTGAAGATTGGCGGATTGACGAAAGGTGCTGGACTCGGCGCCGGTCCCGGATACCGCAACTGGTTCTGGCAGGACCGGGCGGTGTTCAACACATCGCTCGTCGGGTCGTTCAGAAACTACTGGTTCGGGACGGCAGAGGTCGTCCTCCCGAAGCTCGCCGACGAGCGTCTGGTCGTGGGCGGCCACGGCTACTTCCGCTATTACCCGCGCGAGCGATTCTTTGGTCTCGGGCGTGACTCCTCGAAGGACGACCGGACGAGCTTTCTGCGCAAGGGATACGAACTTCGTGGCGACGCCACCTATGCCCTCTGGCCCGTCGTGAAAGTGGGTGGGCTGAGTGCGTTCCGCCACGAGACCCTCGGCGAGGGCCACCAACCAGGTTTTCCGTCCATCGAGGAGCGGTTCACCCACGGCGACCGCGCCCGGCCTGGATCGACAGCCCGACTACTGGTGGTCGGGCACGTTTCTCGACGTCGACTATCGCGATCAGGCGAAGAACACTCGCTCGGGCGGGCATTTCCGTCTCAGTTACGACGTCTGGCACGACCTCGATGGGTTCGGCTACTCGTATCGGGACACGCGTGCCGAGGCCTTGCATGCCTTCCCGATCTTCGACAAGAAGCGTGTCATCATCGCGCGCCTCATCGCGGAGTCCACCGACAGCCCGTCCGGCAACCTCGTGCCGTTCTTCGCACAGCCCACACTTGGCGGATCCACAACACTGCGTGGATTCAGCGAGTTCCGCTTCCGCGATCGCAATGCGCTACTGTTCAACGCCGAATACCGGTGGGAAGCCTTTTCGGGTCTGGACATGGCGATCTTTGGCGACTGGGGCGACGTCGCCCCCACCTGGGACGACATCGACATCGACAAGCTGCGCTCGGACTACGGCATCGGCTTCCGTTTCAATACCTTCCGTAGCGTGTTCCTGCGCTTCGATATCGCCAGGAGCCAACAGGAAGGCTGGCGGCTCAACACCTCGTTCAGCGGCGCCTTCTGAGGTCTGTTGTGCAGGGAGTGCTCATGTTCGGTCGTGCCGTTTCCTTCGTCGTGCTTGCCTTCTTCGTCGCCGCCGCATCGGCACGCGGCGTCTCGCCGCGGTTCTACAGCGACGATCCGATTGGCGAAGATCCCGAACTGCAGGACGCCGCGAACGCATCGCCGGTCGACCTCAGCGAAACGTACGACTTCGTCCAGAACACGTTCCTGCACGACGCCGACAAGACGGACCAACGTGCGGTCAACGTGAACACCATCGACGAAGTTCCCGACTCGAGCTGGTTCACCCACCGGCTGGGAACCGCGGAGGTGATGTCGATCGACGACATCGTGCGCGGGCCATTCAAAGGCCTTCCTCCGCAACCGGGCGCATGGACGATTACCGCGGGGAAAACCGAGGGCATATCGCCCGGCCTGACGATGAAGGACTCGGCCGGCACGCTGTATTTCGTGAAGTTCGATCCCAAGTCGAACCCCGAGATGGCGAGCGGTGCGGAGGTCATCTCGACGAGGTTCTTCTATGCACTCGGCTACAACGTCCCCGAAAACTACATCGTGACGGTGCGGCGCGAGGACCTGCGCATCTCTGCCCGAGGCGACCATTCGCGACGAGCACGGGCGCAGGCGGCTGATGACCGCCGCCGACGTCGACGCGCTTCTCGATCGCGTGGCCCGGCGGCCTGACGGTGGATACCGCATTCTCGCCAGCAAGGGCATCACCGGAACCGACATGGGAGCGTTTCGGTATTACGGCACCCGATCTGACGATCCCAACGATATCCATCCGCATGAGCATCGCCGCGAACTTCGTGGACTGCGCGTCTCCGCGGCCTGGCTGAACCACGACGATTCGCGCGCCATCAACACCCGCGACTTCCTGCAGGATGCGGGCGGACGACGGCTGCTCCGGCATTACCTGATCGACTTCGGATCCACGCTCGGCAGCGGCAGCACGCAGGCCCAGGGGATCCGCGCGGGCAACGAATACATCTGGGAAGCACGGCCCACGCTGGTCACGATGCTGACGCTTGGGTTCTATGTCCGCCCGTGGATCAAGGTGAGCTATCCCGACCTTCCGGCCGTTGGCCGGTTCGAAGCGAACTACTTCCGTCCGGAGCGCTGGAAGCCCGAGTACCCGAACCCGGCCTTCGAGAACGCGCGGCCCGACGATTTGTACTGGGGCGCCCGCCACGTGATGGCCATGACGGACGACGCGATCCTCGCGGTCGTCAAGACCGCCGAGTACTCGGATCCCGAAGCCACGGCGTACCTCACACAATCGCTCATCACACGTCGCGACAAGATCGGACAACTCTGGCTGAACGCGGTGCTGCCGGTCGAGGACTTCGCGCTGTCACCATCGGGCACCTTCTCGTTCACGAACATCGCGATCGACACGAAGGTGGCCACGCGGGGCGAGGCGTACACGATCGAGTGGGCGCGGTTCGACAATGCCACGGGCACCGCCACACCGGTGGGCACGCCGCAATCGACCGAGGGCCTCACCACGGATGCGCCGGCCGGCGCCCTGGACGGCGAGTTCGTTCAGGTGCGGGTGACGAGCAAACACTCGACCCATTCCGGCTGGAGCCTGCCGTGCCGGGTGACGTTCCGAAAAGGGAGCGCAGGCTGGAAGCTGGTGGGCGTCGAGCGGATGTGACCGCGGCCGCGGACGTCCACAGAACGTTCAGCCACGGACGGTCACGGATTCGGATCCGCCACGGACTCAGACGGAAGTTCACGGATCAGAATTGAACTTTGAGGCCGCGTCGGCCCGGCGTTCCGCGGGTGTGTCACCGCTTGCGGGTCTGACGTCCTCCCGACTCACGGCTGGGTGTGAGCTGAGTCATGCGAATCGCGCGTTCGATCCGACGGGCGCGTGTCTCTGGCGCTTTCGCACCCTCAATCGCCTCAACGTGTTCGCGCTGATGTGTGTAACTGAGTGCCTGCCATCGTTTCCAGGCGAGTGGCGCGGACCTGAGCGCCTTGACCAGGTCGGCAGGGGGCTCGATCTCGCGCTTCTCGGTGTCGAGTTCGAGTCGCACCTGAATCGTCTCGCCTCCCTCCAGGCCCGCCGCTTCACGATTGCTCTTCCGTAAGGGAATACACGGAGGACCTCCCATCGCGGCGATCCTGCTCCGATACGAGTACCCGTTCAGCGTCACCTTCACCGGAGCGCGTACCTTGCCGAAGACTGCTTTTGGGTCGAAGGTCAGTGGGATGAAACACATCGACCCTTCGCGAACAACGGTGGTTTTGAACGTTTTCGAAGTCATTGTCGACGACTCACTCGAGCGAACATCCTCGCTCATCCGCATCTTCGGTGCGACCGTTATCTATCATCAAAATGTCTGCATCGTGGAGCCGGGCGGATAGTTAAGCATACGGATGGCGCGGGCCGCCGCAACCCGAATCGTGACCGATCCGTGAGAGTTCGGTGTCCATTCGTGGCCGATCCGGGATCTGTGAAAGCCCGTGTCGATCCGTGGCCGATCTGGAATCCGAGCGAGTCCGCGGTCCCGTGGCCGCCCTTGGCTCCCGCCAGCCGCGGCTCTTCTCTGCTACGATGAGCCGTGCTCACCGCGACCGCGCTCGCGCTTGGCTTTCTCCACGGCCTTGGCGCCGATCACCTGATGGCCATTGCCGCCCTGGCAGTTCACGGCGAGCGGGGTCCGCGCGCTTCCGCGGCACAGCGCCCGTTCGGCGTCGCGCTGCGTTTTGCAATGGGCCACGCGCTGCTGTTGCTCGTCGGCGCAGGCGCGGTGCTGGTGCTCGGCTGGCAGATTCCAGAAATCGTCGAGCGCGGCGGCGAACGCGTCGGCGGCGTCGTGCTCGTCGGCATGGGCCTCTTCACGCTCTGGGTCGTCGCGTCCGAACGTCTCTACGGACACAGTCACGCGCACGGGCACCACGTGCACCACGAGGCCGCACATGTCCACTGGCACTTCCACTTCGGACGCCGCGAGGCGCACCCCGCGCCGCAGGCTCACTCGCACGGCGCAGGCGTGCTCGGCGCCGTCTTCGCGGTGAGCGGCCTGCGCGCGCTGACGCTGCTTGCGCCGACTCTGCACGGACAAGGTGCGGCGTCGTTGACGATGCTGTTCTATCTGGTGGTGGTCTTCGCGCTCGGGATCCTGCTGTCGATGTCGCTCTTCGGGATCGTGCTCGCGCGAGTGCTGGGGATCCCGTGGGTCGTGCGGTCGCTGGGCCGTGGCGCCGCCGCGCTGACGGCACTGGGGTCGATCGGACTCGGGATGTACTGGATCGTGAGCTGACGGCGCGCCGCTAAGCGCAGGGCGGGGCCCGGCTCCTGAACCCGCCGGGCCCGCCCCACGCCAGTCGCCCAGACTACTTCTTCAAGGCTTCGTAGAGACTCGCCGCGCCGCCGCCGAGGGCCGCGCCGATCAGCGCGCCTTTCTTCCCGCCGGCAATCGCGCCGACCCCGGCACCAGCGCCGGCCGATCCACCGATCACGAGCGCTGTCTTGCCCCAGTTGCGCTTACGGCGCGTCTCGCGGACCGCGACCCGTCGAGCCGCGGGCTCGCGAATGTACGCCGCCGGCACCACCAGTGGCTGCTGCCACTGGACGATGTCGGCGCCCGCCGGTTGGACCAGCGAAGCGCCATAACCGGCCGTCAATGCGCCACCGGTACACTCTGCGGCGGTCGTGAGCTGACCGTCGACGATGATCTGGCGCATCACGGCCTGCTGGCCGGGCGCACACCGAATCGCCATCGGCAGGCTTTGCCCGGGCACTGCCGACACGGGCAACGCCATCGTCGGAGCCACGGAGCCAAGGGAACTCGCCGCGGACACGGCCGCGGGGGCGGCCGTGCGGGCTTGCCAGGCGGCAACGCCGAGCGTCGCAACCAGCACACCGGCAACGCCAGCAATGACAGACTTCACGGAACACCTCCAGCGAATCAGGGAGCGCGACGATCGGGAGTTCAAGGACGGTGCCAGAAGTCAGCGTCACGAAAGACCCTGTAAATTCAGACGTTCGACGCATGAGCGATCCCTACCTGTCCTCGACCGAGGGCAGGGCCCGTCTATACTGGCGGGGGCGCATGTCTTCCCCTCCCAGCTCCGCCAGCCGCGTGCTCATCATCGAGGACGACCCGGATATCGCGCATCTTCTGGAGCACAGCCTCGGTCGCGCAGGATTCGTCGTCGAGACCCTCACGTCGGGACACGAGGTGTTGGCGTCCGTGCGGCGCATGCAGGCCGACCTCGTCCTCCTCGATCTCATGCTTCCGGGGCTCGACGGCCTGGAAGTCTGTCGATCGCTGCGGGCTGATCCCTCCACGGCTGCGCTGCCGGTAATCATGTTGACGGCGCGGGCGGAGGAATCGGACCGCATCGTCGGGCTGGAGCTCGGGGCAGACGACTACATCACGAAGCCGTTCAGTCCAAACGAGGTGGTGGCGAGGGTGCGAGCGCTGCTGCGCCGGGCGCATCGGACGGATACGCAGCCCCGGTTGCGGTATGGGCCGATTGTCGTCGACATCGAGCGCCACGTCGTCAGCGTCGATGGCGCCGAAGTGCACCTCACCGCCAAGGAATTTCTGCTGCTGCAGTACCTGCTGGAGCACCAGGGCCGTGTGCTCTCGCGAGACCTGCTGTTGTCGGACGTGTGGGGCTATCAGTACACGGGCGGAACGCGGACGGTGGACGTACACGTCCGGCGGCTGCGAGAGAAGCTGCCGGTGCTCGCCGAGTCGCTGCAGACCGTGAAACAGTTCGGCTACAAGCTGGCGGAGTCCGTCCGGTGATCCTGACCGTCCGCTCGAAGCTGTTTCTGGCGGCCTTCGCCGTCGGAGCGCTCTCGGCGGTGACGGCCGGCTTTCTCGTGAACGCGCGCCTGCAGGGGCTGACGGTCCAGCGCATCGAGCAGACACTCTCGGCCGAGACGCGGCTGGCGGCCGAGCTTCTCCGCCACAACGAGACGATTTCGCTCGAGGCGCTGGACGACGAAGCCGACCGCCTGGGGACACTCGTCGGCGTCCGGGTCACCTTCATCGGAGCGGACGGGCACGTGGTTGGCGATTCCAGCAGGGACGGCGCCGCCCTTGCCGCGATGGAGAGTCACGCCAGACGGCCGGAGATCGCTGAAGCCTCGCGGAAGCATAACGAGGTGCTCGTCCGTCGCTACAGCACGACTACCGAGTTCGACACGCTGTACGCCGCGATTCCGATCGAGCATCCTGCGGTCGCCTTCGTGCGGCTGTCGCTGCCACTCACCGAAATCGCGCAACAACAGCGCGCCATTCTCCTCCTTGCCCTCGGCGGCGTCGCGGCGGCCCTGCCGATTGCGGCGCTCCTGGCGTGGATGCTCTCGGCACCGCTGGCCCGCCGCGTCAGCGCGATCGCGGACATCGCCCGCCGATATGCCTCGGGCGATCTGACACGTCCCGCCAGGGGATATGGCGACGACGAGCTTGGCGAGGTGGCGCAGGCGCTCGACGGCGCGATTCAGGAGCTGGGCCGGCGCGTAAACGAGCTCGCACACGATCGACGGCACCTTCGCGCAATTCTCGCCGGCATGGTGGAGGGCGTCATCGTCATCGATGCGCACGGCCGTCTCGTGATGGCCAACGGTGCGGCCCAGGCCATGTTGAAGCTGGACGACTCGGCCACCGGCCGTCGGTATCAGGAATGGATGCGGCAGCCGGAGCTGTTTGCCGAGCTCGCGGGGGCCCTGAGGGGCGAGGCGCCGGCCGGCGTGGAATTCGTGCTCGCACGCGATCCGTCACGGACGTGTGTCGCCCGGGCGGCGCCCGCGGGCGCTCCAGAGGGTGGTGCAGTGCTCGTGCTGCACGACATCAGCGACCTCAGGCGCGCAGACCGTGTACGACGCGACTTCGTCGCGAATGTCTCGCACGAACTGCGGACACCGCTCACTGCCATTCGTGGGTATGTGGAAGCGCTCATCGACGACCCGCCCCCGGCCGAGGAAGCCCGTCGCTTCCTCGAGATCATCGCTCGGCACACCGATCGGATGGAGCGGCTGGTGAAGGACCTGCTGCGCCTGGCGCGGCTCGATGCGGGCCAGGAGACGCCCGAACTCGTTGAATCCGATCTGCACGCCGTCGTGCAGGCCGTGGTTCACGAGCTGGCCAACCCCATCGCCGCGCGCGCCACGACGATCGAAACAGAGATCGCGCCGGAGGTGAGAACGTTCACATCGGACCCGGCGAAGCTGCACGATGTGCTTCGAAATCTCCTCGAGAACGCGGTGACGTATTCTCCGGAAGGTGGCGCGGTGCGAATCGAAGCCTGGCGCGCCGGAGAGAACGTGATCCTGCGCGTGCTCGACACGGGACCTGGCATCCCGCCGTCGGATCTGGCGCGCGTATTCGAGCGGTTCTATCGCGTGGATAAATCACGATCGCGGGCGCCCGGCGGCACTGGCATCGGCCTCGCGATCGTGAAGCACCTGATTGAGCTCCTCGGCGGATCGATTACCGCTGGCAACCGGCCCGAGGGCGGTGCGGTGTTCACAGTAACGCTGCCGCAACGGAACACCAAGTAGAAATCGAGACACCGGAAACTCGAGAAGGCGGGAAAACTTACTCGGCCTTGAAGACGTGCGACAGCACCCAGTAGGTCACCGACGAGATCAGGAAAGAGACAGGAATAGTCAGTACCCAGGCCCAGACGATCCGGCCCGCGATGCCCCAACGAACCGCCGACAAGCGCCGGGTTGCACCCACCCCGACGATCGCGCCGGTGATCGTGTGCGTCGTGCTGACCGGCACGCCGAGCGCCGTGGCCGTGAAGAGCGAGATCGCGCCTGCGGTCTCGGCGGCAAACCCTCCCACCGGCTGCAGCCGCGTGATCTTCGCGCCCATCGTGTGGATGATGCGCCACCCGCCCGACAGGGTGCCGAGCGCAATGGCCGCGTGCGCCGCGAGTACGACCCAGATTGGAATGTGGAAGATCTCGATGTAGCCGGCTGCGAACAGGACGCCAGCGATGATCCCCATCGTCTTCTGGGCGTCGTTGGCCCCGTGGCCGAGGCTGTAGAGGGCCGCCGAGATCAACTGCAGGCGGCGAAAGAGTCGATCCACCCGCGAAGGCGCCATCGGGCGAAAAATCCAGTAGATGGCGATCATCAACACGAAGCCGAGCACCAGGCCGATCGTCGGCGCCAGCACGATGAAGACGAGCGTCTTGGTCCAGCCGCTCGGGATGATCACGCCGAAGCCGGCGTGCGCCACGGCGCCCCCGGCATACCCGCCGATGAGCGCATGCGAGGAGCTGGTCGGCAATCCGAAGTACCAGGTGATCAGGTCCCAGACGATCGCACCGAACAATCCGGTAAAGATGACGAGAAACGTCACGGCGTGCACGTCGATCATGCCGGATCCGACGGTCTTGGCGACTGCCGTCCCGAAACCGAATGCCGCGATGAAGTTGAAGAAGGCCGCCCAGATCACCGCCTTGCCGGGCGAAAGCACGCGCGTCGATACGACCGTGGCAATCGAATTGGCCGCGTCGTGAAAGCCGTTGATGTAGTCGAACGTCAGGGCGACGAGGATGAGCAGACAGACGATCGCGAATTCCATCCGCAGCTACCCGTGCTTGACGACGACGCCCTCGAGGACGTCGGCGACGTCCTCGCACCGGTCCGTCGCCTCCTCGAGGAAGTCCAGAACCTCCTTCCACTTGATCACGGCAATTGGATCCTTCTCCTCCTCGAACAGTCGGCTCAGGGCCTCGTCGTGCAGGCGGTCGGCGTCGTTCTCGAGGCGATTCACCTCGACAGCCAGCCCGTGCACGCCGGTCTTCCGCTCCAGCGCAGCAACGGCCATACGCACTTGATCTGTCGAGCGCACGATCACGGTCGCGAGCTCACGGGCCCCGAAGCGCACAGGCGCGACCCGGTACCGTCGGATGACCTGTGCGGCCGCGTCGATGGCGTCCATCACGTCGTCGAGCGACTTGGCGAGCGCGTGAATGTCTTCGCGGTCGATGGGTGTGACAAACGTCCGATTCAGCCGCTGGATGATCTCGTGCGTGATGGTGTCGCAGTCATGCTCGACCTGCTGAATCTCCTGCGCCAGCGCCCAGTCCGGGGGATTGGGGGCAAGCATGCGCTCCAGCAGACCCGCCCCGGTGACGAGCTGATCGGCCAGGGCGGTGAAATCGGAATAGAACTTCTCTTCGCGGGGGATGAGGCGAAAGCGTGCCACACGGCTCCTTCGGTATGAAACCGTCGGATCTTACCAGAACTGCCGGGACGGCCAGTGGAGACGTTACACGAATGTTACCGGTTTCGCCCTGATTTGTTGCGGCGCCCGGCGTTGGCGGCCTCGCGCGTCGCTCGAGGCTACAATGACGGCACAGGCCGGTGCCATCAAGGCCGTTTTCAAAGCTTCAGCCCATGCACAGCGACCGCGAGCGCATCGCCCAAATCATCTATTACGGCGCCGTTCTCCTCGTCGGATATCTCTCGTTTCTGATTTTCGCGCCGTTTCTGGTGCCGCTTGGCTGGGGGGCGGTGCTGGCGGTGTGCATCTCTCCTCTTCACGCCCGGCTGACGCCGCGCCTGGGCCGATCGAAAGCCGCGCTCGTCTCGACTCTGCTGGTGCTGGTGCTCATCGTCGTCCCGATCTGGCTGCTGGTGCAGGTCCTGGTGAGCGAGCTCGCCCAGGCAGTCACAACGCTGCAGTCAACGGTCACGGCGGCGCCGCCAGAACGACTGGTCCGAGCCTGGCACTGGGTGCAGAGTCACGTCCCGTATCTGGCGCCCGAACGACTGTCGGCGTCCATCTCGGCCGCCATTCAACGTGTCGGCGGGTCGGTCGCCGCAAGCTCGGGCCGCGTAATTGGCGGAGTGGCCCTTCTGATCGTCGATCTCTTCATCTCGCTCTTCGCGTTGTTCTTCTTTCTGCGCGATGCGCCGAGCATCGTCCGGATGGTGCGCGTGTTCCTGCCGTTTGACGACGGTGAGCGCGATCACATCCTGAACCAGGTGGGCGACCTGATCTACGCCAGCGTCATCGCCGGTCTGGCCGTTGCCGCCGTTCAGGGCCTGCTCGGTGGGCTCGCGTTCTGGCTGCTGGGCATCGAGGCGCCAGTCGTGTGGGGCACGGTGATGGCGTTTTTTGCCCTGCTCCCGGTGCTCGGCGCGTGGGTTGTCTGGCTTCCCGTCGCGCTGTACCTGCTCGCGACCGGAGCCATCACCAAGGCCATCGTGCTCGCGGTCATCGGCGCGGGGCTCGTTGGGATGGCCGACAACGTGCTGCGCCCGATACTGCTGAGCGGCCGCTCGTCGATGAACGGGCTCGTCACCTTTGTCGCTCTGCTTGGCGGCGTCGCGGCATTCGGCTTCATTGGCCTCGTCTTCGGCCCGGTCGTGGTCGCGGTTGGCACGGCCCTGCTCGACGCCTACCTGGCCCCAATCGGCGTGAAGCCCATACGCGCGAAGCGAAACGCCTAAAGCCCGAGCTTCGCCGCGTTCACTACTCGGGTTTTACGGCCTCGCAATCTGTCCGTCACCTCACCGTTACGCGGACCTCCTAGCCTCAGATTGAAGCGTGCGGCCACCGCGGTTGGCCCGGCCCACGCATGACAACAAGGGAGAGACCGCACGTGAGTAATCGATTCTTCGCTTTTGCGTGGACCCTGCTCGTCGCGAGCCTGCTGGCCGTCGTGCCGGCAGCCGCCCAAACCGACGCCCGCATCGTGGGCTCGGTGCGCGATCAAAGCGGTGCGCTGGTGCCCGGCGCCAGCGTCACCGTCGTGAACCAGGGCACGGGCCAGAGTCGAACGACGGTGAGCACCAACGATGGGTTTTTTGTCGTGACCGGCTTGAAGCCCGCCGTCTACACCGTCCGCGTCGCGAGCACGAATTTCGCGCCGACGGAATATACGGACATGAAGCTGCAGGCGGCACAGGAGCTATCGCTCGACTTCGAGATTCGGCCTCAGGGCGTGACCGAATCGGTCACCGTCAGCGCCAATTCGTCGGCGCTCGACCTCAGCTCGGCGCGCATCGGGACGAATGTCATCGAGCGCGAAGTGAAAGATTTGCCGCTCAACGGCCGACAGCTCTCTCAGCTTTATCTGCAGGCGCCCGGATCGGTCAACAGCGGGACGGGCACATTCGGTGACATTCGATTCAGCGGCCGCGCCGTCGAACAGAACATCGTCCGCTACGACGGCGTGGAGGGCACGGCCATCATCGACGCCTCGCCCGGCAACCTCAATGGCGAGCTGCCGTCACCCTTCCGGCTGCAGTCGAGCCTGGAAAACGTGCAGGAATTCCGCGTCGAGTCGAGCAACTATCCAGCCGAGTACGGCACCGGCACGGGCGGCCAGATCAGCGTGGTCAGCAAGAGCGGCAGCAACCAGGCGCACGGGTCGCTCTTCGAGTACCACCGGGGCGATGAGTTCGACTCGCGCAATTACTTCGACATCGCCAAGTCGCCATTGAAGCTCAATCAGTTCGGCGCGTCGGTGGGGGCGCCTCTCGTGAAGGATCGGACCTTCGTCTTCGGCAGCTATGAAGGCTATCGGCTGGATGCGGGAATCAACTTCGTCGAGGCGGCCCCGAGCGCCGCCGCATTCACGCGCGGCGTCGACGCGGTGAAGCCGCTCTTCGAGGCGTTCCGTGGCCCCGGCGCGGTGGTGTTGGAGGGAAAATCCACGAACCCCGATTTCGACATCCTCCAGCTGCAGAGCACATCGACGGTGAAGGAAGACTCCTTCAACCTGCGAGTGGATCAGAAGCTCAATACGAACTGGTCGGTGTATGGGAGGTACTTCCGCGACCAGGGAACCAACGAGCAGCCTGAAGGCGTGACCGGCCGCCGGTCTCACATCGAGGCCAACCCCTCCAACGGTATCGTGGCACTGCAGGGCGTGTTGTCGACGATGATGCTGAATGAGCTGAAGTTCGGCTACAACGCGGCGCCGACGAGCATCGACGGGATCGCGCCGACCGTCAATGGCATCGACCTGTCGCGCATCACGCTGAACCTCACTGGCAGCGTCGCCAACAGCGGCATCGCCGGCCAGGGGAACAGCTCGGGCATCGCCGTGCCTGGCGGTCTTCTGCGACAGAACAGCGCGGCCAACGGACGCGGGACACCGTACAACCCGTACTCGCTGTCCATCATCGACACGCTTTCGTGGACCCGCGGCCGGCACAGCGTCAAATTCGGCGGCGAGGGACGGTTCATCCGCTTCACGACGGATCGCCTGGGCGGCACGACCTATACCTTCGCGAACCTCAACGACTTTCTCTCCAACCGCGGCCAGCAGATTCAGTATCTCGGGGACCTGAGCGAACCGAGCGTCTTCAACAATGGCGTTACCGGCGAGCGCAAGGCCGTCCAGAACTACGCGATCGGGTTCGTGCAGGACGAGTGGAAGCTGGCAAACGCCATCACGCTCAACTACGGCCTACGCTTCGAGTACTACACGCCGTTACGCGAGGCAGACGACAATGCCGTGATCTTCGACATCGAGCGAGGCGTGCTGAAAGACAAGGGCACGGACTTCTATCACAGCTCGACGACCAACTTCCAGCCTCGGGTCAGCATGACGTGGGCGCCGGGCGACGGCAAGACCGTGCTGCGCGGCGGATTCGGCATCTTCGTCGGCCCTGGACAGACGGAAGATCAGATTCAGCCGATTGAAAGCGATCGCATCAGCACGACGATCACCGGCGGCCAGTATCCAATCGATCCGACGGTGCTGCGTGCGAACTTCGTCAGCAACCCGAACAACCGCACCTACCAGCCGCGCGCTTACGCCAACGAGTACAAGATACCGGAGCGCGTCTATCAGGTACTCGGCCTCGATTCAGCGCGAGCTGCCGTGGAAGCTCGTGGCCACCGCCGCCTACGTCGGCAGCCAGGGGCGAAACCTGTTCCTGCGCAACTTCACGAACCGGATTGTCGACGTGCAGACCAACGCCGACCCGACCAAGAACGCGGTCATCATTCGCGAGTTCGACATCGTGAATGGGACATCCATTGAGCGGCCCTTCGCCGAGATCGACTTCAAGACCAGCGGCGGCAGCGACAGCTACAACTCGATGCAGCTGTCGCTGGCGCGGCGCGTCTCGAGCGGCCTGACCTTGAACTCGCAATACACGCTGGGCCGCAGTTTTGGCAACACGGCCGGCTCGAACGAGGCCCTGACGGTCGGCAACCCGTTCGACTATGACTACGACATCGGCTACAACGCGTTCGACGTCCGCCACACATTCAATGTCAGCGCGCTCTATTCGCTGCCGATCGGCGCAGGGCATCGGTTCCTGAGCAATGCCTCCGGCGTAACGCAGGCAATCTTGGGCGGGTGGGACCTCGGCGCGATCGTGAACGCCCGCAGCGGGCTGCCGATCGACGTGCGCGTGACGCGGCCGGACGTCGTCTATGTCGATGGCGCCGGCATCGTGTTCGGGAGCCCGGCCGCCGGACGCAGCGCCGTCATCAACACGCTCGGCGGCGGAGCGTCACGGAGCGTGCGCCGGCCGAACATCATTCCCGGCGTTGACCCCTACGCGAAGAACGGGCTCCAGTGGCTCAACCCCGCGGCCTTCAGCATTCCGGCGCCGGGCGAGTTCGGCAACTTGAAGCGCGGCGAACTGCGCGGGCCGACGTTCAAGCAGGTGGATTTTCTGGCGACGAAGCGCTTCGAGATTGCGGGCAGCTCGAATGTCGAGGTTCGCTGGGAGGTCTTCAACCTCTTCAACACGGACAACTTCACGAATCCGGTTGCCACGCTGCCGAGCGCGCTCGGAACGGGAGCCAACCAGATTCAGCCGGAACAGCCATTCACGTCCGCAGCGGCCGGGACGTTCGGCAGCCTGACGAGCACCGTCGGTCGCACTGTTGGCCTCGGCACGAACCGCCAGATGCAGTTCGCGGTGAGATTCAACTTCTAACAGAACGAGCGAGGGGTGCCGCGTCGAACGCCGCACCTCTCGCTCCGCACGGCAGCACGGCAGCACCGCCACCGTGCCTGACCTCAAGAGTTTTCCCTACCGTCGCCTCGTCGTAGAGCCCGCGTCAACTCGGGCGGCTATAACTACGCATTCAAGGAGGCGCGGACGATGTCCTACAACCTGACGCTCGAGTGCGGATGCGTGGTTTATGTGTCCTGCCACCCTCAGACTGGCGTGGCTCACACCCGCGTCATCGAGCAGCGGGGTCACGCGTGTCGCGAGCGCATGCACGACCGCGGTGCGAGGCTCTGGGTCTGGGAGCTGCTGCCGAATCGGCGCGCATCGTCCCAGGTCCCGCCCCTGTCGTCTGCTATCCGGAGTTGACGTCGGTCGCCAGGTTCGCGATCGACACAGTCGCGCCGGAGGCAACGACAAGAAATCACTTCATCGAGTCCCTCCTGAAATGTGATGGGGCGAGGCGACGAGTCCGAGCAATCGGCTTTACGGGGCGAGATGCTACGCGAAGGTCAAAGACGAATTTGGCTTGACTAGAGGGCCATCAGATTCAAGCCGCCTGATAACGATTCCAGCAACTCGAAACGGTCGTCCAGTACCGCCCAAGCCAACGGCTGAGTAGTTGCAGCCCAGAGGACTCGTTGGACAGTTGCGGCCGCACTCCGCGCGCGACCCACCCCACCCGATCGCACCAGATCTAAGGGCTAGTTGGAGCAAATGAAGTCAAAACGCGTCGGTTTGTCGGCCGCGCTCGTGTGGATGTGTGTCGGAAGCCTGACACTCTTTGGGCCAAGTCAGACGGTCAAGGTGGCCGCTCGAGGCTTACGATCACCGGCCACGATGCGGATCGGCCAAATTGGCGATCTGCCCGTCAGCATCGACACGCATGAGTACGCCGGTCAGAGTGGACGCATCCTGATGCGCCTCCGGGCAGACGGCGTACCCCCTGGTGCATTGACGGTCCGTTGGAGCGCGCGGCACACGCTTGTCGGCGGCGTCGCACAGTCGGGCGAGCGCGCCGTGGTCGCCGAGGTAACGGCGCTCGGACAGTCGATCGACGACGTCATGACATTCGAAATCAGGGCGACCAGCGGAGCTGGCGCACAAATCGAGATCCTGCCGGAGTTCGAGTTCGAACCCGCGGGCGCACTTGGCAACGCGAACCGGCTGACGGCGACCGGTGCGGACGGTGGCCCCCTTCGCGTGGTGCTCACGCCGGCGCAGTTGTTCGCCGAAGCGGTGCCGGCGGCCCGTGGAGATGTCCTGAGCCCCACGGAACCGTTACCCGCGTGGGTCGACGTGACCGGCCGCGGCGTGCGGCTGCAACGGAACTTTGCCCATACGCGCGTCGCCTTCTCACCCGAAGTCACCGATCAGTACGGCCTGGCCTTTAAGGCCGCGGTCGGACGCGCATTGTCCAGCCGCGCGGCCTTCGGCATTGTCGGCGGCGGCGGCGCGGCCCAGCAAGACGTCGTCGTGAACGTCGGATGGCAGGTCAGCCCGTCCCAGCGCCTTCTCGTCACCGCCGGCAGCATGCAGCAGCAAATGGACCTCGCGTTCGACACCGGGACTGAACAGCGGCGGCTGCATCAGTCGAGCGGCGGCGGCGCATACAGCGTCATGCTGGGTGGGAGATTTCAACCCCGCCTCGATACGCAGGCGTACTTCGCCGGCAGCGGCAGCCGTGACCTCGGTTCCGTGCAATATTTCAAGGACGCGGACGGCCAAGCGCAGATCTTCCGCCAGGATCGCCGGGTCGCGGGCGCCTTGTTGACAGGCGCGCAGACCCGCGCATCGTTCTCGCTTCTTCCAGAATCCACGCTGACGGTCAGCCTCGGCGCCGAGCGGCTGCGGTACGCGTTCGCCACCGGCGACCAGAGCACAACAACACTCACGCGCGGCGTGGAGTGGGCACAGCAGATTGTGCGAGGGTACACGGTGCAGGGCTTCGCGCGCACGCAGGCGGCCATGCACACCACCGGCGTCGCGATTGAGCGCACCTTCACGTCACACGGCCAGAGGCTGGGCATCGGTCTCACGAAGATCGATGGACGCCACGGCGTCGCCGACGACCTGCAGCTGCGGCTGACGCACAGCTTTGCATTCGGCTCCGGCAACCAGCCGACACCGCAGATGCGCGCGGGCGCGGCGAGTGAGACGGATCCCGGCATGACGGCGCTCCTCAACGAGGTATCGCAGCGGCCAGCGTTCCTGCCGCTGGTACCGCTGGCCAAGGTGGACCATTCGCGCCGCGCCGAACGGCTGGTGGCCATCGATCACGACGGCATGGTGGCAGGTACACGGATCGACTCCGCCGACGGCACGATCACCGTACCGACGGAGGCGACGGTCATCACCGGCATCACCCGCAACCTGCGTCCATTCACCAACACGGGCCAGTTCGCTGCCGCCAATGGGGCATTGCTGATCCACCCGATGAACATGGAGGATCCGATCACCGGGCCCGATCAGTACGTCGTGAGCATGCGGCGGGCCGACGACGGCGTGACGACCGTCACCATCGACGTCATCCACGGCTCAGTGCACATCACTCGCGTCACTGTCGTGCGGCAGGAAGTCGACACGACCCCCGACACGTTCGCGTTCGCCGCGGTCCTCCCGGCAGCGGTGAATCGATCGGTCGCGTCGGCGGCGGTGGCAATCAGCGGACTGGCCGCCGTCGCCCCGATCAGCATCGTCGGTGGAGAGTACAGCATTGACGGCGGACCCTTCACCTCGACGCCAGGCACGATTGGCAATGGCCAGCGCGTGGTCGTGCGCGTGAAAGCGCCGGCCACCCATGGCACGACGGCGACCGCCCTGTTGGCGATCGGCGGCGTGTCGGCGGAGTTCACGGTGTCGAGCGAGGCCGCGGACAGAACCCCGACCTCATTCACCTTCGCCGCTCGCACTGGTGTGGATCGCAATACGCTGGTGGAGTCCGAAGAGGTGATCATGGCGGGCATGAACGAGCCCGGGACGATCTCGGTGGATGGCGGTGACTATGCGATTAACGGCGGACCGTACACGACCGCTCGCGGCAGAATTTCGTCCGGCGACTCCGTCCGACTGCGTGTTCGCAGCTCCTCGGCGGCGTCAACGGCGGCGACGGCGACGCTGACCATCGGCGACCTGACCGTACCGTTCCTCGTCACCACGGCCAAACTGGCGGCACCCGGACCGGACACCACACCCGATGCGTTCACCTTTGCCGTGGTAACCGGGGCGGCCCGAAACACGGCCATCACCTCGGCGGCAGTGACAGTCGGCGGCATCGACGCCGCGACAGCCCTGACGATCGTCGGCGGTGAGTACAGCATCAACGGCGGTCCCTTCAGGGCCAGCCCCGGTACCGTCTCGAGCGGCCAGTCGGTGCGGCTGCGCGTGACGTCTTCGTCCGCCTACAGCACGACGCTGTCGGCCCTGGTGACGATCGGCGGCATCCCGTCGGAGTTTGCGGTCACTACGGTCGCGGAGCCCGCCGGTCCCGACACCACGCCGAACGGCTTCGGGTTCACGGCACAGAACGGGTTGATTGTGAGCACCCAGGTGGTCTCCGATAGCGTGACCATCGGCGGCATCGACGCGCCCACAGCCATCGCGAGCAGCAACGGCGAATATAGCGTCAACAACAGCCCGTTCACCGCTGCGCCCGGCACGATTAGCAACGGCCAGAGCGTTCGCGTGCGGCTCACGACGTCGGCGAACGTGGCGACGTCGACAACAGCAACGGTGACGATCGGCGGAGTCGAGGGTGCCTTCACGGCCTCGACGGTGGGGGCGGACACGACACCGGACGCGTTCAGTTTCACGGCGCAGACAGGCGTGGCGCGTAGTACCCGTGGTGGCGTCCAATGGGGTGGCCATCACCGGCATCAACACGTCGGCGCCGGTCTCGATCGTGGGCGGAGAGTACAGAGTCAATGGCGGCGCCTACACGAGCGGCGCTGGTAGCGTAGCCAGCGGGCAGACGGTGACTATCCGCCTGACCTCGGCCGCCGGTTACTCGACCGACACGACCGCAACGCTTACGATCGGCGGCGTGTCTGGCGCACTTACCGTCACGACCGAGGCGGAACCGGCAGATACGATCCCGGACGCGTTCAGCTTCACGGCACAGACGGGTGTGGCGCCGAGCACGGTCGTCACGTCGAACACCGCCACGGTGAGCGGGATCAACACCGCCGCGGCCATCTCCATCGCGGGCGGGCAATACAGCGTGAACGGGGGCGCCTACACGAGCGTCGCCGGCACCATCAGCGACGGCCAGACGGTCGCCATCCGGTTGACCTCCTCGGCCGCCGCCTCCACGCTGACCACCGCGACGCTGACCATCGGCGGTGTAACGGGTGTGCTGAACGTCACGACCGCTGCACCGTCGGCAGATACGACGCCGGACGCGTTCAGCTTCACGGCCCAGACGGGTGTGGCGCCGAGCACGGTCGTCACCTCGAACACCGCCACGGTGAGCGGCATCAACACCGCCGCGGCCATCTCCATCGCGGGCGGGCAATACAGCGTGAACGGGGGCGCCTACACGAGCGTCGCCGGCACCATCAGCGACGGCCAGACGGTCGCCATCCGGTTGACCTCCTCGGCCGCCGCCTCCACGCTGACCACCGCGACGCTGACCATCGGCGGTGTAACGGGTGTGCTGAACGTCACGACCGCTGCACCGTCGGCAGATACGACGCCGGACGCGTTCAGCTTCACGGCCCAGACGGGTGTGGCGCCGAGCACGGTCGTCACCTCGAACAGCGCCACGGTGAGCGGCATCAACACCGCCGCGGCCATCTCCATCGCGGGCGGGCAATACAGCGTGAACGGGGGCGCCTACACGAGCGTCGCCGGCACCATCAGCGACGGCCAGACGGTCGCCATCCGGTTGACCTCCTCGGCCGCCGCCTCCACGCTGACCACCGCGACGCTGACCATCGGCGGTGTAACGGGTGTGCTGAACGTCACGACCGCTGCACCGTCGGCAGATACGACGCCGGACGCGTTCAGCTTCACGGCCCAGACGGGTGTGGCGCCGAGCACGGTCGTCACCTCGAACAGCGCCACGGTGAGCGGCATCAACACCGCCGCGGCCATCTCCATCGCGGGCGGGCAATACAGCGTGAACGGGGGCGCCTACACGAGCGTCGCCGGCATCATCAGCGACGGCCAGACGGTCGCCATCCGGTTGACCTCCTCGGCGGCCTTCTCCACGCTGACCACCGCGACGCTGACCATCGGCGGCGTAACGGGTGTGCTCAACGTCACCACCCAGGCGCCGGATTACACGCCAAACCCGTTCAGCTTCCCAACTAAAATCGGCGTCAATCCGCACACGACGCAGTCCTCTGCGACGGTCGTAATCACCGGCATCAGCGCCGGAACCGCGATCTCGGTCGTTAACAGTCAGTACAAGCTGAACAACGATAACTGGACAGATGTGGCGGGTGTAATCGCCAGCAGCGACACCGTCCAGGTAAGGCACACGTCGGCCAACGGAAACCTCCAGCAGACCGTGACGACCCTCACAATCGGCACCGTGAGCGCGACGTTTACGTCGATTACCAAGCCGTAGGCAAGCCGGCTGGCCGTGGCAATGGTGGGAGCGCAGACGACCACTTGGGTGGCGCGTTCCCGTTCTATCGCAGGCAGGTGGTTGCTTGCAGGCGCTGGAAGTCTCAGGAAATCGCCGGACGTGTCAGGAGTGGTGGCGCTCCCAACTCCATCAGCAGGGAATCGCGACGCTCATCTACTGCCCGAGGGTCACGCGAATCCCGACATGCAGCGTGAACGGCTGGCCGATCGTCCGGACGGGCGTGCGTCCCACATCGTAGTCGACGTCGAACAGGTTTTCCAGGCTCACGTACGCCGTCGCTTTCCGGCCGACCGGTCGAAGAAGAGTGACGTCGACGACCGACCCGGCCTTCAATACCAGCGTGTTGCGATCGTCTTCGAACTGATCGTCGAAGGCGCGGACGTTGACGCTGAATGCGACGCGTCCGGGTGCCGCTCCGCGAAGTCCCGTGGAGACAGACCAGCCGGGCACCTGCGGGACGCTCAGACCGTCCAGCGGCGCGTAGTCGGCGAAACGCGAGCGCGTCAGAGCCGAGGCACCGACGAGCGTCAGACCCTGTGCAATTCTCCACTCCCCTTCCGCCTCCGTGCCCCACGCGTCAATGCTTCCGACATTCTCCCGCCGCCGCGTGATGAGCTGCGGCGTCGATGACACCGTGACGTTGGTGACCCCGTCGGTCAGGTCGTTGCGAAAAACGGTCACGCGCAGCGCGCCCCGGGCGCGAGTCAAGAGCACGCTGCCCTCGACAGTTCGCAGCGATTCGGGGCGGAGGTCCGCGTTCGGCAGCGTCAGGACGTTGCCCGCACGGAAGCCGCGAAACCGCTCGTTCAATGTGGGCGCGCGAAACGCCCACCCGGCACTCCCTCGAACGCTCATCGAAGGACCGAGGGCCCATACCGTCGAAACACGCGGCGAGAAGGCCGAATCACCGTCGAGCCAACCGTCATCTCTCGAGCGTTGCCGGACATCCCCTCGCGCTCCGGCAGTCACCGTCACGCTGCTGGCCGGACGCGCGGTCAGCTGCACGTACGCACCAGTTGTACGCTGAAACCCCGGCGTGGCGGTGAGCGCCCTGAGGCTGCCGTCCGGATTGAAGCTGCGCTCGGTGTTGGTCGCCTCGACACCGCGCGTGTCGGCACCGGCAAGCAGGTCCGCGGCACCCCAGGCACGCTGCCAGAGAACGCCGACGTCGTGCTGCGATGCGGGAACGTACTGCCTCGAAGTGAGCGTCTCTGTCGCCCGATCGGCGGCTATCGAGGAGAACGCCTGATCGTAGCTTTGATTCCCGGCCTGCGCGCTGAGACGCCACACGCCACCGGCGACTACGCCGCCGAGACCGACGCGCACCTGACGAATGTCTGTGCTGTTGTCTTGCACCGGCGTCCCGTTGTCTCGATGCTCGGCGTAGACATCGCCGCTCACGTCGACCGAAAACACCGGGCTTCGACGATACCCGGCATCCACTCGACCGCTCGTGTAGCGGCTCGTCGCGGGGCGATCGATGCTCCCGCGGTCGGATTCAGGCACGAGCACATAGCCGTCTGTCGAGAATGCTTCGCCGGCCACCGTTCCACGCCATAGGCCTCTGGACGCGCCTGCAAACAGCGACACCCGGCCAGTCGTGTGACTGGCGCCCTCGAGATCGAATCGCGCCTGCGGCCGATCGGGGCGTCGCGTCAGCACCTGAACAACGCCAACCAGCGCGTCGGCGCCGTACAAGTCGCTGGCGCCTCCGCGGACGACCTCGACGCGGTCCACAGCGGCGATCGGAACGCGACTCCAGTAGACCCACCCGCCAAACGGGTCGTTCAGCGGCGTACCGTCAGCCAGCACCAAGGCGCGGCTCGCACCAGAGGCCGAGAGGCCGCGCAATCCGGCGCCTTGTGTGGTCGGGTTTGCGGCCCGCGAGGTCGTCCGACGAAACAGACTGAACCCTGGCGTCGCCTTCAGCGCATCGTCGAGTGGCGCCGGCGGCGTCAATGCCAGGTCGGCTGCGGTCAGGATCGAGACTGGGGCAGCAGGCGAGGTCCGAGCGCTGTCGACGCGTGTGGCAGTCACAACGACAGACTCGCGGTACGATGCGGGCGTGAGCACGATTCGCAGCGGCTCAGCCACGGCGCGAACCTCCACCGTGTGAAAGCCGGCGGCTTCGACGAGGACGAGTTGACCGGGCACACCGCACGGCAGATCGAATCGGCCTTCGGATCCCGTGACCGTTCGGCATTCCCCGGTGCCCGCCGCGCGCGCGTGGACCACGGCTCCTGCGACCGCACCTCCGGTTGAGTCGACGACTGTCCCGCGAACGGAAGCGTCGCCAGTCAAGGCTGCGCCGAGAAGCCCGATGAGAGTCAGCATCATGATTGGAGCGCTACCATTATGACCCGGCATACCCTCACATCCGTGTGCGCGCTGGTTGTGGTGACGGGAGGGTCGCTATTCGGCCAGCCCGCAACCCGGCCCGCCGATCTCGACCAGCGCGTCAACGCGTTTCTCGAGCGCCATCGTCACGACTGGCACGATCTGAACGTACCCGAGGTCGACGGCCGTACTCTGCACAACCTGATCGTCGAGCATCAGTATCGGCGCGCCATCGAAATCGGCACGTCGACCGGGCACTCGGCCATCTGGATTGCATGGGCGCTCAGCAAGACTGGCGGTCGGTTGACGACCATCGAGATCGACGAAGGCCGGCGACGGACCGCGCTGGCGAACTTTCGTGAAGCGGGGCTTTCAGACTACATCGACTCGCGCCTGGGCGACGCGCACACTCTGACGGGCGAGCTCGAGGGTCCCTTCGACTTCGTTTTCTCGGATGCAGACAAGGATTGGTACGCGAGAGTACCTCGACGCGCTGTGGCCGAAGCTGGCGGCCGGCGGCTGCTTCACCGCGCACAATGTCGCGACGACCGGGATGTCTGGGATCCAGGAGTTCCTCGATCGCGTGCGAGGGCTTCCCGATGGGCAGACGAGCATCGATCGCTCGAGCCCGGCGGGCCTGTCGATCACGTTCAAGCGGCGGAAGTAGCGAGGGCTCGTCCGCGCCCGGTGGACGGCGACCGTGTGGCTCGTGCCGCGAGACATCTGCCCGCTAAGCTCGAACCGGTCGACCGGCCACCGGCCGCGGACGAGCGGCCTACGGAACGGTCAGCGCGCGGGTCTCAGTTTCAGCCGGTTCAGCGCCGGCCGTACCGATCCGGTCCACCCCGTGGCGGGCGCGGTCCACGAGCTCTTCCGGAAGAGTGTGAGCGCCACGTCGACGTTTTCGCACAGCGCTTTGCGGATCGACCGCCACTCCTTTTCGGCGCGCAGCAGGGTCTTCCACGAATAGAGGTGCTTCGGTTTGTGGAAGTCGCTGCTCGCAACATAGGGAAAGTGCTTGAGGCTGGTCACCGAGAACAAATCGTCGCGGTTGGCCGCCTCCCACACGTCGACGAGGCCCGCGAGCGCGGACCTGTGGTCCCAGAGATAACACGTGCTGATCTCGAGGCGCCGCACGGCCCGATGATGCGGGTGGCACGCTACGCTCAGCGCGCCCTGCTTGCGAATCTCTTTCAGGATGTCGTCAGCGGACTGGTCGGCCGAGATGTAGCGCTTGATGTCGAGCGCAATGATGTGCGCGTTCTTCCGGCCGTGCAGCTTGTTCTGCGTGATCTCTGCGCCGGGCACGACGAGCAGATCGTATTCGCGGCGTGCGCGGTCGGCTTCGCGCGCGACATCGTCGAGATAGGCAGTGAATTGTTCTTCGGCAATGCCGAAGCTGCGGCGGCCGAGCGTCGCAATCCGCCCGGCCCTGGCCAGCAGATCGCGCTTCATCAGGATGTGATCGGTGATGGCGATCACGTCGAACTTCCCCGTGCGGCCATAGAGGTCGACCGTGTCGCGAAGGCTGAGACGTCCGTCGCTCCAGCGGGTGTGCACATGGAAGTCGCACAGCAGAAACGGTTCGTATCCAGGCACGGCTAGATCCTCACGTCCACGTGCTGCCGGTCCTTGGGCCGATGGTGCAGGATCTCGGACCAGAAGTTGCGGACATACAGTCGAAACACGCGCCGTTTACCCATCGCCCGATAGCGGCGGGCCGACGTGTCCAGCCAACAGTCGGGCGCCATCCTGACCCGACCCACGCGCACCAGGCGCCTGCCGACGTTCGTATCCTCGCCGTGAAACTCGATGGCCGTGTCGAACCCGCCAATCGCGTCGAGCGCTTCCCGCCGGACCGCGAAATTTCCCCCATAGAACAGTGTGCCGATGCCCAGAAGACGATAAACGAGCACCTGGGTGAGAGGTGCCAGCGTCAGGTCGTAGGCGCGGATCATCGTGCGACCCAGCCAGTCCCAATCGTAGAAGCGGTAGGGCCCCGACAAGGCGACCAGGGCCGGCTCTCGAACGAAGCGCCGCTCGACGTGCGCCAGCCACGTGAGCGGAGCCCTGCAGTCCGCATCGAGGAAGACGATGAGATCGCCCGTGGCAACGCGGCGGGCCGTCTCTCGCGCGCGCACCAGACCCTTTCGGGGCTCATCGATCACGGTGACGCCGTCGATGGCGCGCGCGATGGCCGGCGTGTCATCGGTGCTCGCGTTATCGACGACGAGCAGTTCGTCGGGTCGGCGGGTCTGTGCCAGCAGGGAATGCAGGCACGGAGCAAGATACGCGGCCTCGTTATAGGCGCAGACGATCGTGGTGACCGTCAGCGCCACCGGGCGATCCTTCGGACCTGGCCGCTTCGCCGCCGCATCTTCCCGGAGCCTACCGGACGCGTGTGACGAAGAGATCACTGCCACGTGACGGGACGCGAAAATCTCGGGTTCTTGCAGTATTCTCCCGTCATGCGCGACGTTCTGGCGATCATTCTGGGGGGCGGCCGCGGTGCCCGGCTGTTTCCGCTGACCCACTCCCGGTCGAAGCCGGCCGTCCCGATCGGCGGGAAGTACCGGCTGATCGATATCCCGATCAGCAGTTGTCTGCACTCGGAGCTGCGCCGAATTCTCGTGCTGACGCAGTTCAATTCGGCCTCACTCAACCGGCACGTCGGACAGGCCTACCGCCTCGATCAGTTCTCCGACGGCTTCGTCGAGATTCTCGCCGCCGAACAGACGCCCGACAGCAGTCACTGGTTTCAGGGCACCGCTGACGCCGTGAGGCAAGCCCGGCGCCACTTCGAACAGCTCGACGCCGACTATTACCTGATCCTGGCCGGCGATCATCTTTACCGGATGGACTACGCCGAGCTCGTCGAGTCCCACACCGAGCGCGGCGCCGACATCACCATCGCGGCGCAGCCGGTCACCCCGGTCGATGCCACGGAGATGGGCATCTTCCGTTTCGACCGCACCGGACAGATCGCCGCCTTCGAAGAAAAGCCGAATCGCACCCGACTCGGCGAGATCGGCAACTCGCTGCCGCCAGGCGCCGCGTTCCTCAACCTGCCGCCCGACAAGCCCTTCGTCGCGTCGATGGGCATCTATGTCTTCTCGCGGCAGGTGCTGCTCGAGGTGCTGGAACAGGACGGCATCGACTTCGGCAAGGAGATCATTCCGGCGGCCCTTGGACGCTATCAGGTGCACGCGTTTCTCCATCGCGGCTATTGGGCCGACGTCGGAACGATAAGCGCGTATTACGAGGCGAACCTGATGCTCACGCGTTCCGATGCGCCGTTCCGCTTTCATGATCCCAAACGTCCGATCTTCACGCGCCCGCGGACGCTGCCCCCCGCGCGCCTTTACAACTGCACGCTGCGCGACACGGTGATGACCGAAGGATGCACGCTCGAGCAAGGTACGTTCGTCGAATCGGTGATCGGGGTGCGCGCCGTCGTCCGTCGCGGCGCGGCGATCTCGCGCAGTGTGCTGGTCGGCGCGGACTTCTTTGAGACCGAGGAAGACGCGCTGGGCCTGGGCGATACCCCTCGACTGGGCGTCGGGCGCGACGTGATCATCGATCGCGCGATTATCGACAAGAACGCGCGTATCGGCGACGGGTGCCGCCTCGTCAACGAGCAGGCCGTGCAAGAGGCCGACGGGGAAGGGTGGCACATTCGCTCCGGGATCATCGTCGTCCCGAAAAACGGCATCGTGAGGCCGGGCACGGTCGTGTAACTCAGTCGTGTAACTCAGATTTAACCTGTGCGACACGCGCGCGAAACCTGCTCCCGGTAGGGTCGAACCTATCGTGCAAAAAACACGCGTGCTCATTGTTGAAGACGAGCAGGACATCGCGGGTCTGATCAAGCACACGCTCGAGCGTGGGGGCGAGGTGGAAGCCGAGACCGTCGGGTCGGGCGACGCGGCCCTGAAACACGTCCTCGATCGGCCTCCCGACCTCATCATCCTGGACTTGAACCTCCCGGTCGTGGGCGGGCTCGAGGTCTGCCGGATTCTCCGGGCGCGCCCGAACACCGCGCGGGTGCCCATCATCATGCTGACGGCGAAGACGAGCGAGTCCGATCGCGTGACCGGGCTCGATGTCGGCGCCGACGACTACGTGACCAAGCCGTTCAGCCTGCGCGAACTCGCCGCTCGCGTCCGTGCCGTTTTGCGGCGCGGAAAAGCCGAAGGCGGTCCGGAAGGAGCCGTCTATCGGGGTAAATACCTGCTGGCAGACTTCGATGCGGTGGCGGTGAGCGTGGAAGGCCGCGCCATCCGGCTGACGCGGCGCGAATTCGAATTGCTGCGATACCTGGTCGAGAACCGGAACCGCGTGCTGTCACGCGACCGGCTGCTCGAGCGGGTCTGGGGCTACGACCGGCTCATCGAGACGCGATCGGTCGACGTTCACGTGGGTCGCCTGCGCGGAAAGCTGGGCCCCGTGGGACGTCAGATCGAGACGGTTGTCGGCCTCGGCTACCGATTCGTGGAATAAGTCAGTTGATTTCGACCCAGCCCGCCTTTTCGAGAGTCGTCACTTCCGTCTGAAAGTGGGTCCGGGCCCGCTCGACGCGATGCCAGTCGTCATAGACGCGCGCCCGCACAAGATGACTGTCCTGCTCCTCACGCACTTCCCATCCCGCCGCGCCGCGGGGGCTGATCTGGAACCGACGGGTATGTCCGTCGCAACTGAGACTTCGTTCGTACATTGTCTGCATCCGCCTTCTGTTTTATGTGTGCTCGACCCATCCTTGATCACGTCGGGGATCGCCCGTGTAAACATTGTGTAAACGATCGCGACTTCCGGAGCCTTCGCCTCGGGCCCCGGGGATTGCCAATTCTCGAACGATCTTTCGCCTTTCGCTTTATGTGCGTAGACGCAGCGCCCCCGGATGCACCCGAATATCCAGCGTGTCGCCGCACTCGACCGCCTCCCCATCGACGTGCAACGCCAGCGGCAGATCGGCCAGGACGCGGGCGGCCGTGATGCGGCGAATCGTCACGCCGCGCACGCGGTCGATAGTGCCCGTGAAGAGCCGGGGCAACGCCTTCACGATTGCCAGGGGATTCCGCGCGCGGACAACGACGGCATCGAGCCGCCCATCGTCCAGCCGCGCGTCTGGCGCGATGATGGCGCCGTTTCCCCACTGGCGCCCGTTGGCAAACGACAACAGAAACGCCGAGTCGCACTCGAAAGGCTCCGAGTCGAGCTCGACCGCATAGGACTGAGCACGGTAGCGCCCAAGCTCCGCGAGCACAATGGCCGCGTAGCGCAGGAATCCGCGACGCGACCGTCCCAGCCGGGCAAAGCATCCGGCAACGTGCGCATCGAACCCGACGCCAGCCACATTGACGAAAATGCGCTCGTTTGCCGCACCCAGATCGATGACCTGATCACGGCCGCGAACCAGTCGCGGGAGGGCCAGCGACGGGTCGGCCGGCATCGCCATCATGCGTGCCAAGCCATTACCGGATCCACCCGGAATGACGCCGAGCGCCGCGTCGGTAAACGCCAGCGCGGATGCGACCTCGTTCACCGTGCCGTCGCCTCCCCAGGCCACAACGATCCGGGAGCCGCGCTCAACGGCGCCGCGCGCGAGCTCGCGGGCGTGGCCATGGCGCTCGGTGATGAGGATTTCAGGATCGACGCCTTCAGCCGTCAGCAGGTCGAACGCCCGTTCGGCCCGACGGCGCGCCTTGTTCAACGAGCCGCCACGGACACCCGCCACGGGGTTGATCAGGACGGTGACACGCACGCGGCAACTGGTCAGGGCGCCATGCGGCGAAGCATGCGCGGCATGGCAAACCAGACGAGGCGGCCAGGGCCGCCCGGCGGCAGGCCGTCGACGTCGATGCGACACACGGCGCCCTTCCTGAACTCCAGAGCGCGCCGCATCCCGAGCAGCTTGGACGCCAGATGACCGATGTCCGGCTCGTGGCCAACCAGCGCGACCCGTGGCCGCTTCGCCACCCGTGCGGCTTCGGCAATGACCGCCGTGTGCCCGCCGCCTGGCGCCAGGGCATCAAGCGCCTGCACCCGGGGCCGGCCGGGTAACCCGTTCGCCAGGATCTCGGCGGTCTGCCGGCATCGCACCAGCGGGCTCGTGAGGACGAGATCGATGTGCACGCCGAGGGCGGCGAGGCCGTCGACGGCCTTGCGGAACTTCGCCGCACCGTCAGGCGTCAGAGGACGGACCCCATCATCGGGCCACTCGGGGCCGCGCTCGGCCGCCGGTGCGTGGCGCACCAGATACAGCTCGAGATCGCGTGCAACCGTCATGAAGATCGAGCGGCCGCGCCAAGCCGCGCAAACGCGGTCTCCACGTCTTCACAGAGCGTGACGAGCGCGCCGCGGCGCGCGACGAACGCCGCGTGCAGCTCGCGACATCGATCTTCGAGGTGCGTGAGGAGATCGGACAGCGAGGCCAGATCGGGATCGTCGGTGGCCAGCCTCGCCTGCACCCGTGTGACATGCGACGAGAAGACCTGCAGGTCGTGCAGAAGGCCGAGCAGGTCCTGGTATTGGCGCAGACGCCTGACGCCGCTGGCGGCGCCGACGATTCGGACGGTGCGCGCCATCTCCAGGGCATAGCGCAGCTTCTTTGCGGCAATGCGGACGGTGTGGAGCGCCTCGGGCGCATAGAGCGCGCCTGCCGACTCGGCGGCCGAGCGGGTACTGGTGGCGCGGTTTACGATGCGCTCGACCAGTCGCGACCGATCGAGCGACGGGCGCGAGGCCTCGCGGCGGGACGCCTGTGCCAGCAGCCGCTCGGCGCGCTCCACGAGGTCGTCGACATCGTCGCGGCTGACGCGCTTGATGAGTTGCGCGCGGCGCCGGGCCCGCAGCTCTATCAGGCTCGCCGTGACCTGTTCGAGCGCGGCGGCGAGATCGGGCCAGTCGGCGGCGAGCGTGCCGGCCAGGGTCAGGGCGACGTCGAGCTCGCGCACGGGACCAAGTGCGCGGGTGATCCGGCGCAGTTCGCGACGAAGCCGACGGCGTTCGCGGGTGCTTCCGGTGACAAGTGGCAGCGCTTCCCGCAACCGTCTGGTCGCGACTCGCGCGCGGTGGAGGCCCTCGCCGTCGCCCGCTTCCGCACGCGCCCATGCGCGCGACAACACGCGCAGCGCCGAGATTGGACCGATGGAACCCTGTGGCATGGGAAGCTTCGTGGTAGGATGCCGATCCTAGCACACGTCATCCCCCTCTCATGCGCCTCGCCGCAATCGACATCGGCACCAATTCGGTGCACATGATCGTTGTCCGGGTACGGCCGGACTCGTCCTTCGAGATCGTCGATCGCGAAAAGGAGATGGTGCGCCTTGGCGCCGGAGGTCTCGACGGCCGGAAGCTGACCGACACGGCTATGGACGCGGCGCTGCAGGCGCTCTCGAAATTTCGCCGGCTCGCGGAATCGCACCGCGTCGATGAGATTCTGACCGCCGCGACGAGCGCGACGCGCGAGGCCGAGAACGGAGACGCATTTCTCGCGGCGATACAGCAGCAGACGGGCATCCGGCCGCGCGTCATTTCGGGCACGGAAGAGGCGCGCCTGATCCACCTCGCCGCCGTGTACGGCGTCGACGTCAAGCGCGGGAAGGCCGCCGTCATCGACATCGGCGGCGGAAGCGTCGAGATCACGCTCGGCGGCGAACGGCCGCAGCACGCCAGAAGCTTCAAGATCGGGGTCATCCGGCTGACGGAACACTTCGTGAAAAGCGATCCGCTGAGCGAGCGCGACGAGCGAAAGCTCGTGCGGCACATTAACAGCGAGATCGGCGAATACACGACGCAGATCGTGGCTGCGGGGTTCGACCGCGTCATCGGTACGTCCGGCACCATCCTGAGCCTCGGCCAGGTGGCCGCGCACGAGATGTCGGGCGAAGCGCCCGACGAGCTCCGAAACCTGCGCATTCCGACCAAGCAGATTCATCGGCTCCGAGACAAGGTCACCTCGCTGCCACTGTCGGAGCGGCTCCGGATCCCCGGGCTCGAACCTCGCCGCGCCGATCTCGTGGTCGCGGGCGCCGTGCTGCTCGACACGATTCTGCGCAGTCTGGGCGCCCACGACATCACGTTGTGCGACCTCGCGCTCCGCGAGGGGCTCATCCTCGACTACATCCACCAGCATCGCAAGGACATTGCCCGCGCCGATCGCTATCCAGACGTGCGCCGTCGGAGCGTGGTCGAGCTCGGGGAGCGCTGCAGTTACTGGGCCGAGCATGCAAGTCAGGTTGCGCGTGTGTCTCTCGCCCTCTTCGATCAGACGCGCGGCATGCACGGGCTCACGGATCGAGAGCGCGAGTGGCTGGAATACGCTGCGCTCCTGCACGATATCGGCGTGCACATCAGCTACGAGAAGCATCATCGCCACTCGTACTACCTGATAAAGAACGGCGATCTTCGAGGCTTTGATCCGCAGGAGATCGAGGTGATGGCTCTCGTGACCCGCTACCATCGCCGTGCGACACCCAAGAAAGGCCACCCCGGATACGGCGATCTCCCGTCGCCGCTTCGAAAGGCGGTCAAGGTGCTGTCGTCCTGCCTGCGACTGGCTGAGGGGCTCGACCGCAGTCACGAGCAGGTGCTCGCGTCGGTCCGCGTCGTCGATCGCGGCGAGGATTGCCTCGTGCAGTTGCGCACCGCCGGAGACACCGAGCTTGAGCTGTGGGCCGCAGGCCGCCATGCGGGCGCCTTCGAGGAAATGGTCGGCAAGCCCGTCCACTTCGAGGTGACCGCGGCACCCGCCAAGCGCAAGGTGACCGCCGCCGATAACCTGCTCCACGTTCAGTCGGGCCGCACGGCTCGGGCAGTGCGCTGACGGCCACCTGCCGGGTTTACACGAAATTTACACGACTGAAACGGGCGCGAAATCGCGTGCGGCGTACGATGGGCGCATGCGCCACCGCCCACTGTTTGCCGCCCTGTTGACCGTCCTGACGGCTGTTGCTGCGAGTTGCTCGAGCCCCTCCAGTTCCCCTGGAACGAACGCCACGCCATCCGCCAACGCCAGCTTGATCCGCATCGACGGATCGAGCACTGTCTACCCGATCACGGAAGCCGTGGCGGAAGATTTTCAGAAAGCCAACCCAGGCGCACGCGTGACCGTCGGCATTTCCGGCACGGGCGGCGGCTTCCAGAAATTCTGTCGTGGTGAGACCGACATCAGCGACGCGTCGCGGCCGATCAAGCCGACCGAGGTCGAAGCGTGCGGCAAGGCGGGCGTCAATTTTACCGAGATTCCCGTGGCGTACGACGGGATGGTCATCGCGGTGAATCCGAAGAACACCTGGGCGGCGGCCATCACGGTCGCCGAACTGAAGAAACTCTGGGCGCCGGAGGCGCAGGGCAAGGTGACGCGGTGGAGTCACGTGCGCGCCGGGTGGCCCGATCGCGAGATTCATCTCTTCGGCGCGGGCGTCGATTCCGGCACGTACGATTATTTCACCGAGGCGATCAACGGCAAGGAAGGCGCGAGCCGCGGCGATTTCACGTCGAGCGAGGACGATAACGTGCTCGTGCAGGGCATCGCCGGCGACGAGCTCGCGCTCGGGTTCTTCGGCATCGCGTACTACGAAGAGAACAAGGGCAAACTCAAGACCGTGCCTGTCGACGACGAGAAGGACGACAACGGTAAAGGCCCGATTGTCGCAACCATCGAAACAGTGAAGGATGGCACGTACCAGCCCCTGTCGCGTCCGCTGTTCGTCTATGTCGCTCACAAGTCGGCAGACCGTCCGGAAGTGAAAGCGTTCGTGGACTTCTATCTTCAAAAGGGATCGGAGTTGGTCAAAGAAGTGGGGTATGTGCCGCTCACCGACGAGGGATACAAGCTGGCGCACGCACATTTCGAGAAGCGCACGCCGGGCACCGCGTTCGGGAAGGGTGGTTCGCAAGTCGGCATCACCATCGAGCAGCTTCTCGCGCAAGAGCGGAAATGAGGCGGTTCGAGTCGCTCATCGAACGCGTACTGTTTCTGTGCGCGTTCGTCTCGGTCGCCACGACGGTCGGGATCGTCTTCGTTCTCGCCGAAGAGACCTTCGAGTTTCTTCGCGAGGTGCCAATCGGCGAATTCCTGACCGGTACCGTGTGGACGCCGCTTTTCGCGAACCCGCGATTCGGCGTCTGGCCGCTGGTGCTGGGCACGCTGTTGGTCTCGGCGATCGCGATGATCGTTGCGCTGCCGCTGGGACTCATGAGCGCGATCTATCTGAGCGAGTACGCCCACCCCGGCATCCGGCGGGTGGTCAAACCCACTCTCGAGATCCTCGCTGGCGTGCCCACGGTCGTATACGGGTATTTCGCGCTCCTGTTCGTCACGCCGCTCCTCCAGAAGCTCCTGCCCTCGCTGTCCGGATTCAATGCCCTCAGCCCGGGCATTGTCATGGGCATCATGATTCTGCCGCTCGTGTCGTCATTGGCCGAGGATGCGATGCGGAGCGTACCCAATGGCCTCCGCGAGGGGTCGTACGCGCTCGGTGCCACGCGCATGCAGACCTCGCTCACGGTCGTGGTCCCGGCAGCCTTCTCGGGGATCACCGCGGCATTCATCCTGGCCATCTCGCGCGCTGTCGGTGAGACGATGATCGTCGCTATCGCTGCGGGCCAGCAGCCTCGCGCCACGCTCGACCCGCGCGTGCCGATCGAGACGATGACGGCCTACATCGTACAAGTGAGCCTCGGAGACACGCCGGCGGGCACGCTCGAGTATCGAACGATCTTTGCCGTCGGCATGCTGCTCTTCCTCGGCACGTTCAGTCTCAACTTGATGAGCACGTGGCTACGCGAGCGGTATCGGGAGGTCTATTCGTGAGCACCGAGACTGCGGCCGCGACGCTGATCTCGCCGACAACCGACCCCGGCAGCACGCGCCGTCGCGCGATGGACCTGGCGTTTCAGTTCGTGGCCCTCGTCGTGCTGGTCCTCGCGCTGGCTGCGCTGGGCGCCCTGCTCTACTCGGTCGCGGTCAACGGTCTGGGGCGGCTGTCCTGGGAATTCCTCAACAGCTACCCGTCGCGGCGCGCCTCGGCCGCCGGCATCAAGCCGGCGCTCGCTGGGAGCATCGTCCTGATGGGCCTCACGGCGGTCATTTCGCTGCCCATCGGTGTCGCTGCAGCCGTGTACCTGGAGGAGTACGGCAGGCGCACGCGCCTCGAGCGCCTCATCGAGATCAACATCGCGAATCTCGCCGCCGTGCCGTCGATCATCTACGGACTGCTGGGACTTGGACTGTTCGTGCGGACACTCGGATTCGGCAGGAGCGTGCTGGCCGGGGCGTGCACGCTGGCGCTGCTGGTGCTGCCGGTGGTGATTCTGTCGACGCGGGAGGCGCTCCGCACGGTGCCGATGTCGATTCGCGAGGGCTCGTATGCGCTCGGCGCGACGAAGTGGCAGACCATCTGGTTTCAGGTGCTGCCGATGGCGGTGCCCGGGATTCTGACGGGCCTCATACTGGCGTTGTCGCGCGCGATTGGTGAAACGGCGCCGCTCATCACCATCGGCGCGCTGACCTACGTGCCGTTTCTCCCCGACGGCCTCTGGTCGCCCTTCACTGCTTTACCGATTCAGATCTTCAACTGGGTGTCCCGCCCCCAAGCCGACTTCGCCGCCAATGCGGCGTCTGGCATCATCGTGCTGCTGGCACTTCTGCTCACGATGAACGCCGCCGCCATCTGGCTGCGCGACCGCTTTCAGAAGCAGAGGATGTCATGACCACTGGTGCGACCCCGGCCATCCCGTCGCTCGCGGGCCGAACCCGGTCGTCGGGCGCGAGCGCCGCGGAACTGCCGATCAAAATCGACGTCGACCGTCTCAACTTCTTTTATGGCGAGAAGCGGGCGCTGGAGAACATCTCGGTCCAGCTCCGCGCCAACGTCGTCTCGGCGTTCATCGGTCCGTCCGGGTGCGGGAAGAGCACGTTCCTCCGGACACTCAATCGCATGAACGACATCATTCCGGGGACCCGCGTCGAAGGCAAGGTCGTCATCGACGGCGTCGATGTGTACGACCCGCGGATCGATGTGGTGGGCCTGCGGCGGCGCGTGGGCATGGTGTTCCAGAAATCGAACCCGTTCCCCAAGTCGATTTTCGAGAACGTCGCCTACGGCCTGCGGATCAATGGCCTGGCCACGAGCAGGAACGACATGCACGAGCGCGTGGAGTCGAGCCTCCGGGCCGCCGCCATCTGGGACGAGGTGAAGGACCGGCTGGACGACTCGGCGCTCGCCCTCTCGGGCGGGCAGCAGCAGCGGCTCTGCATCGCGCGGGCGCTGGCGGTGCGGCCGAAAGTGCTGCTGATGGACGAACCGGCCTCTGCGCTCGACCCCATCGCGACGCAGCACATCGAAGAGCTGATCTACGATCTCAAGAAGGACTACACGATCGTCATCGTGACCCACAACATGCAGCAGGCGGCGCGGGTGTCGGACTACACCGCGTTTTTCTGGCTTGGCCGTCTTGTGGAATATGGCCGCACGGAAAAGATTTTCACCGCTCCGGCCGAAAAGCTGACTGAAGACTACGTCACGGGCCGCTTCGGCTAGGGAGCGCACGATGGAACGCGTCGTTCGACACTTTCAGGAAGAGCTGGACATCCTCAAGACCCGCCTGCTCGAGATGGGCGGGCTGGCGGAGGAACGTGTCCGCCACGCGGTCCAGGGACTGGCCGAGCGCGATTTCGCGCAGATCCAGCACGTGCTCGATGGCGACGAGCCGATCAACGTCCTGCACATCGAAGTGGACGACCGCTGCCTCAAGCTGTTGGCGCTGCACCAGCCGATGGCGGCCGATCTCCGGGCGGTCATGGCGGCCGTCAAGATCAACACAGACCTCGAGCGTGTGGGCGATCTGGCGGTGAACATCGCGGAAGCCGCCAAGCGGTACGCACTGCACCCACCGGTCAAAAGGCTCATAGACATCCCGCGCATGGCCGACATCGCGCAAGCGATGTTGCGCGATGCGCTCGACGCCTACGTCACGCGCGACATGGTCCTGGCGCAGCGGGTGTTGAACGAAGACGACAAGCTCGATGCCCTGAAGACGCAGATCTTCCGCGAACTGCTGACGTTCATGCTGCAGGATCCCGTCACGATTGAGCCAGCGCTGGATCTGATCCTCGTGTCGCGCCATCTCGAGCGGATTGGCGATCACGCGACCAACATCGCCGAGGACGTCATTTTCATGGTCTCGGCGCGCGACGTCCGGCATCACGCGCCCGAGCCGGACCTGCAAGCCAACTGAGGCCGGCGCCCGCCAGAAGGCGCAGCATCGGCCATTCAGGTCGCCTTGTGGTGGCGGCCCTTCCGCCTTCGCTCGACAGCTTCCGCCTTGGGGCGGACCGCCATAGCTTTAGCGGAGGCTGGTCGGCGGACCCGTCCTGGGGGGCTCAAGCCCCGCTGCCACAAGCGCGGCGACACACCCAGGTTCCCGCGGTGCTTCCACGGCCTTTCTCCGGGCTTCCATGCCCCGCAGCGCTGCGGCGAAACTTGCTCCAGCCCGCGGCGCCCCAATACAATGTCAGCATGCCGCCCGTCGCCGGAGCGGTGTGCGCGTACTGCCGCAGGCAGCCTGTCGACCCGGAATGGCGCCCGTTCTGCAGCGAACGGTGCAAGCTGCTGGACCTGGCCCGATGGGTGGACGGGGAGTACCGCGTCCCGGGCGATCCGGTTGCCTCCGACCCGGACGACCTGGACGAGCCGCCACCGACCGATCCCTGAACCCGCGCCACGCGCCCTGCGACCCCGCATGCCTGACACGCTGACGCTGACCGACAATCGCACCGGCCGCACCTACGAGTTGCCGATCAAGGCCGGGACCATCCGCGCAGCCGACCTTCGCAAGGTGCGAACGGGCCCGGACAACTTCGGCCTGATGGCCTACGACCCGGCGCTCGTGAACACGGCCGCCTGCCGGAGCCGCATCAGCTACATCGACGGCGACAAGGGCATCCTCCGGTACCGCGGGTACCCGATCGAGCAGTTGGCCGAAAACAGTTCGTACCTCGAGACCGCTTATCTCCTTCTTCAGGGCGAGCTGCCGACGGCAACGCAGTTGCAGGCTTGGACGAGCGCCATTCACGACCATCGCGTCCCGCCGGCGCGAATCGCTGCCCTGTTCGACGCGATGGCCGAAGACCCGCACCCAATGGGGGCCCTCATCGCCGCCTTCGGCGCGCTGGGCACGTTTTATCCCGAAGCACAGAACGTGCACGACGAAGCGGTGCGCGATCGCCAGATTTGCCGCATCATCGCGCAGACGCCCGCGCTTGCCGCGTATGCGGCCCGGCGGCGGAAGGGCGAGCCGATCGTGCCACCAGCCGAAGGCCTGACGTTTGCCGGCAACTTCCTGCACATGCTGAAGGCGATGCCCGGTAAGCCCTTCACTCCGGACCCGGTGCTCGAGCGTGCGCTCGACATCCTGTTCATTCTGCATGCCGATCACGAACAGAACTGCTCGACCTTCGCGATGCGCAGCGTCGGCAGCTCGTTTGCCGATCCGTTCTCGTCAGTCGCCGCCGCGTCCGCCGCGTTGTATGGGCCGCTTCACGGTGGAGCCAACGAGGCGGTGCTGCGAATGCTCCACGCGATCGGGTCGCTCGGGAACGTGCCGGCGTTCATCACGTCGGTAAAGGCCGGCGAGGGCCGGCTCATGGGCTTCGGCCATCGCGTCTACAAGTCCTACGATCCGCGGGCGCGGATCATCAAGCAGGTCGCCGAAGAAGTCTTCGAGGTGACGGGCAAGAATCCGCTGCTCGAGATCGCCCAGGAGCTCGAACGCATTGCCCTGCAGGACGACTACTTCGTCAGCCGCCGGTTATATCCGAACGTCGACTTCTATTCCGGCCTGATCTACGAAGCGATGGGCTTCCCTGTCGATATGTTCACGGTGCTCTTCGCGATCCCCCGCACGTCGGGCTGGCTGGCTCAATGGGAGGAAATGCTGCTCGATCCCGAAACGAAGATCGTGCGGCCGCGGCAGGTCTACGAGGGGCCCGAGGTCCGCGACTATGTCCCGGTCGCCTCACGCGGCTGACGGACCGTTCGAGCCGTCATGACCGCTCCGCGCCACGTGACCGTCGCGGCCTCCCTGCTGCTGCTCCTGGCCTGCAGCGCGCCGAACCTCGCCTCCGTCGACTCGCCTGACCCGCCGGCGGCCGCGACGCCTCGGCCCGCCTTCGACTCGGCGCGCGCGTTCGACCACGTGCGCCAGCTCGTGTCCATCGGCCCCCGCCCACCGGGCTCTGGAGGTATTCAGCAGGCGCGTGCGTACATCACCGCGCAATTGAAGGCCCTTGGACTGTCTCCGACGGAGCAGCCGTTCGACGCCGAGACGCCGATGGGCCCGATCAAGATGGCCAACGTGATCGTCCGGATTCCGGGGACGCGTCCCGAGCGGCTCCTCATCGGCGGCCACTACGACACGAAGTTGTTTCGGGCCTTCCGCTTCGTCGGCGCCAGCGACGGCGGTTCGAGCGCGGCGATGCTGCTCGAGCTCGCTCGCGTGCTGAAGGATCGGAAACATGCGCTGACGATCGAGCTCGTGTTTTTTGACGGCGAAGAGGCTCTGCGGCCGGAGTGGGCCGGCACCGACCACACCTACGGCAGCCGCCACTATGTCGCTGCCGCGCGCAAGGACGGGTCACTTTCGGGCGTCAAGGGTCTGATTCTGCTCGATATGGTGGGAGACCGGGCGCTGACGATCCGGAAGGAGACGCGGTCGACGGAGTGGATGACCGCGGCCATCTGGGAATCAGCCCGTCGGCTCGGCCAACAGTCGGTGTTCCTCGAGGAATCCTACCCGGTCGAAGACGACCACGTCGCGTTTCTCGCCGCCGGCATCCCGGCCGTCGATGTGATCGATCTCGACTACCAGGCCTGGCACACCGCCCAGGACAACCTGGATGCCGTGAGCGCGCGTAGCCTGCAGATCGTCGGCGACGTGGTGCTGGACGCGCTGCCGAAAATCGAAGCGCGCCTCGCGAAGTAGTGGCGCGCGGGTACGCCCTCCGAAGAACGATTGATTGCAGGGCGCCGTTGCATCGGACCGAACCGGATCAAGGCGCAGCATCGAGCTACTCGCGGCAGCTAAAGCCAAGACTTTCCACAGATGACACAGATGTACGCAGATTCATTCTTGCCAACGCCAGCTTCGTGGCGTGAACGCGGCTACTGATCCCTCGATCTCTGTTCACGCTTGACGGCTTGTACCGCGACTGCGCGACCGGCGCCGGTCACTGTCCTGACGCCACGCCTCGCCAGGCGGAATGACTGTCTGGTGGCACCTGGCCAAACGCCGTTCGTTAGCGGATCGGCCCACGTATCGCGTAATGGGCAAAATTCGCTATCACCACTGAGAGGCAGACGTGTCGATCGACCCGTAAGAATCCGTGAAATCTGCGTAATCGGTGGATTGCCTTTGTTCTTCCCGTTGATCGCTGCTAGAGGCCGCGGCGGGCGTGACTATTGGCGCGCACGGCGACAAACGTCAACACGATACCGACGACGATCGCCGGCGCGGCAATGATCGTGGCGCACCACGCAGACGCGGCGTTGCCGCGGCGCATGGTATCTGCCAGCTCGATTATCGGACCGTTTCTGTGAAGATAGGCGTCGCGCGCGTGGAGATACTGCGAGGCGCCCACGCGAACGCCCCAGTCGAACCGGACGTTCCAGACGCAGAAGGCGAGGACGAACCAGAGACCCGCGGCAATGACGGCGCGCCGCCGGCCAGTGCCGTCATCCGTCATAGCGCAGCACCAGCGCCGTTACGTCGTCGCTTTGCACGGCGCCGGCCGTGAACTCGCGAACGCTGGCGAAGATGCTGTCGAGGACCTCTGGAGGCGACTTCTCGCGATTCGCCTGAACGCAATCGAGCAGGCGCTGCTCGCCGTACTCTTCGCCATCCTGGCTGAGCGCTTCCGTGACGCCATCGCTGAACGCCACGAGCAGGTCGCCTTTGTCGAGCGTCAGCGTGCCTTCCTCGAACGTCGCGTGCTCGAAGAGGCCGAGGATGAGGCCGCCTTTGTCGAGCCGCTCGACACCGTTGTGCCCGAACACCATGGGCGGGTTGTGACCGGCGTTGCAATACGTGACCGCGCCGCCCGGCGTGATCACGGCATAGAGCGCGGTCGCGAACCGTGATTCGATGGCGCGGCGGATGAGCGCGATGTTCACGCGCGACAAGGTCTCGGACGGGGAGCTGCCGGAAGAGGCCTGCGAGGCGAACACTCCCTGCAGGACCGCCGTCAGCAGCGCCGCCGGAGCGCCCTTGCCGGCCACGTCGCCGACCGCGAAACCGAAGGCGCCGTCCGGCAGGTCGACGTAGTCGAAAAAGTCGCCGCCAATCGACCGGCATGGCACCGATTGTCCGACGGCCTCAAAGAAGGCGCCCTTGCGCCGCGGCTCCGGCAGGAGCGCCTGCTGGATTTCGGCCGCGATCCGCAGCTCCTGCTCCATGCGCGCCTTTTCCAGCGTCTCGCGGTACAGGCGGGCGTTCTCGATGGCGACGGCCGCCTCGGTGGCCAGTGTCTCGAGGGCCGCTCGAGCCGCACGCGACAACAGCGCGCCGCGCTCGCGGCTGTCCAGATACAGCACGCCGATGCGCTTCTCGATGTTCGGCATTTCGGCGTGATCGAGATAGCGCACAAGTCGCAGGGGTGTGCAGAGCACGTGGCGGATGCCGAGTGCCACCGTGCCCATGTGCACGTTTGCCAGATCGCCGTCGAGCAGGTCGGCGACGATCTTTTCCTGGCCGGTCTTGAAGACTTCTTCGGGAATCTTGCGGCTGGTCTCGAAGCCCTTGCCCGACAGGGTGACGCGGCCGCGGCCGCGCGCAATTTTGAATTCGAGCTCGTTTTCGGCGTTGGCGAGCATGATGAAGCCGCGCTCGGCGCCGGTCACCTCGAGCGCCGAGTCCATCACGAGCGCCAGGACCTCGTCGAGCACGCGCCCCGACCCAAGGGCACGGAGCCCCTCGAGCAGAGCGGCCACCTGCCGCAGATCGCCCACGGCCGATGTCGTGTGCTTGTCTGACGATGCCGGCGACTGCGTCGCGTCGTCGAGCAGGAAGACCAGCTCGGCGCCCCCGCTGCGTCCCAGACGGACGAGATCGCCGTGTTTCAGCTCGTGCTCGGAGATGCCCTCGCCGTTGACGTACGTGCCATAGCGGGAGCCGCGGTCGCGCAGCAGGAAGCGTCCATTGTCGAGCGCGATTTCGGCGTGATCGCGTGAGACATCGCTGCCAACGAGCTGGAGATCGTTCCCGCTGCGGCGCCCGATCGAGAACACGGGCTTGTCGATGTGAATCACGCGCCGGCCGAGGGCGTCAGTAACCTCGAGGCGACCATCGGACATAGGCTTGGGAGCGGGCCGGGCAGTAAATGAGCGGGCGGCCGACCCTGGATGATAGCTGATTGCCTTTGCCAGCCGCAACCGCGGTCACGCGGCGCAACAGCCTGGTGAAAACCGCTCGTGGTGAGCCTGTCGAACCACGAACACCTCGAAAACGTCGCTGTTCCTGTTCGTCCTTCGACCCACCGGCCAACGTCCCGCCGCCGCAAACAATCCGGGTCAGAGTCGCCGGCGGACCCAGAGTTGCCACCCGATGGCGAGGCTGCCAATGGCCGCAAGCGCGTAGCTCAGTTCGGGAGGCACCTGCTCTGTCGCGATGCGGCCCATGACGAGCGCCGCCACCACGAGGACGACCAGTGCGAGGAGGGCCGGACCGCGAGATCGCGGCGAGGGCGTGGAGCGTCCCCGCTCGGGCGGCTTCACCCGCGGCTCCGTGGTGGCGGTTCCGCATCGAAAACAGATCAGCGCCTTGTCGGCGATCTCTGTCCCGCAATTCCGGCAGATCATCGGGCGAGATTATACTTCCGGCATGTTCCCGATTCGGGACGTCATCCCGTCGCAGACGGTGCCCGTGGCCACGATCGGACTGATCGCGGTGAACGGACTGGTCTTCATGCACGAGTTCTCGCTGGTGTCGCACACGACCGACGCCCTCGACGCCTTCGTTTCGATCTACGGATTCATTCCGGCAGACTTTTCCATCCCGACCATCTTCACCTCGATGTTCCTGCACGGCAGCTGGATGCACCTGTTCGGCAACATGCTCTCGCTCTGGATCTTCGGCGACAACGTGGAGGACCGGCTGGGACACGGCCGCTACGTCTTCTTCTATCTGCTTTGTGGCGTCATCGCGACGCTCGCCCATTTCGCCAGCGACCCGACCTCCCCGGTGCCGACTGTCGGCGCGAGCGGAGCGATCGCCGGCGTGATGGGCGCCTACTTCGTGTTGTATCCGCACTCGCGGGTGCTGATGTGGGTGCCGATCTTCTTTCTGTTCGAAGTGCCGGCCGTGTTCTTTCTCGGTTTCTGGTTCCTCATGCAGCTACTGAGCGGGGTGACGTCCGGGCTCGCCGCGACGGGCCAGGTGGGAGGCGTGGCCTTCTGGGCTCACGTGGCCGGCTTTGCGGCGGGCGCTGCCCTGGTGAAGGTGTTCGCGCGGCCGGAACGATCCGAGCTCGACTGGTGGGACGCTACGACCCGGCCCTGATTCTCTGCGACACGCGCGCCAGCTCGATCATCAACGATTCGAACTCTCGATCCCATTGTTCTGGCGCCATCGTCGGCTTCCGCTGGCGCAGGACCTCCGCGCGCTCTTCGAGGGTGCGGCGGCGTGCCAGGAGCGCCGAGAGCGCCGCGTCCGCCGTCGCCTCTGCCGGGTCGGCCTCGAGGTAAGTCGCGCGCGCCAGGGCGCCGTCGGTGGCTTGAACGGCCGGGTCGCTCGACGTCTCCTGCGCCTCGCTGCCCTTGCCATCGCCGCTGTCGTCGAGCAGCGGATGCTCCGTGGCGAGGAGTCCCTGCTGCTGGTAGTGGCGCGCCACTGTGCGGCTGGTGTAGCTGAAAAGCTCCCACACCGAGACGCGGCCATTCTTGTCCAGGTCGCTGGCAGGGTCGGTCAGCGCCGCGATGAACCGTTCCGGAAAGACCGTGTCATACCGTTGGGCGGTCGAATTCGTGGCGGTGATGACGATGCGGCCGCGGGCGGAGAGCTCGGCGAGGAACGGGAAGCTGGCGCCCGTGGTATTCACCACGATGAGGCGAGCCGGCACGTCACGAAGGAGCGCCGCCCATTCCTCCGAGGACAGATCCGGCCCCACGAGATTGAACTTCGCGCTCGTCGTGTCGACGCTGCCATGCCCCAGCAACAGCACGAGGACGAGGTCGTCCCGGGTCGCGCGCGACTTCAGGCGCTGGATCGCATCGCCGACGTGCTCGCGGGTGCTCGCGCGCGCCGGATCACCGCCGACGCCGGAAAGCGCGATCACGTTGTCGTCGGCGAACCCGAGTTGTTTGAGCGCGGTCGCAGTCTGCTGCTCCCACGTGCGGAACGTTGCCGCGTACTGATCGCCTCCGGGCGCGCCGGTGACCACGAGCGCAAACCGATTTTCCGCGATCGCCGGTACGGGCCACAGCAGCACCAGCGCGGCCAGGCCGATCGACGACTGAAGGGCGCGTGTCACTTGAGTCCCCACTGGCGTCTGAGCGTCCACTCAACCGACACCAGCGCGACGATCAGCATGAACAGCCACCCTCTATGCCAGGCATCGCGCCATTCGACCGGTCCGCGGCGCGCTTCACGGGCCACCAGAAATCTGCCGACCTCGCCGGCTCGCTCAGGCGTCAGGTATGCGCCGCCCGAGGCTTCAGCCAGCCGGCGCAGTGCGAGTGCATCGAGGCGCGGGTCGGCCAGCTCCGGATCGGTGCCGCCGACGAGCCATGGCACGTCGGCCGACCCGAGCGTTACGCCGTTGCGGGACGCCTCCACGTGCGCGCGATGGATACCCCGAGAGCCGGCGGGCACGCGCGCCTCGAACCGGCCGCGTGCCGGGTCGACGAGCGTCGCGGTCAGCGTCCGGCTGACGCCATCGGGACCATCGACACGAATCGCCACGCTTGCATCTGGCGCCGGTGCGAACTTCGCGTCGCGCGCGTCGACGGTGACGACAACGTGATCATCGTCGGGCGACGTCCCCGACGTGCCAACCGCAACCGCGTCCGGCGACTCGGCGCTCAACCAACGGGCGGATTGCCGCCAGAACCGATCGTAACTCCCGTCGGCGGCGGGCATCAGCATCTTCCATCGCCAGCTCGCCTCGCCCGCAAAGATCATCGCGCGGCCGGCGCCGAAACGCTGGACGGCGATCACCGGCTCGGTGGTGCTCCCCGCGCCTTCGGCGGTTGCCAGGATGCTCGCGCCGGGTCGCGGCGCACCAAGCCGCACATGGCCGGCAAGACCAGGCAAGGAGGCCCAGCGCTTTCCAGAGTCTGCATCGGTCGCGGCAATCCGCATCAATGGATGTCGGCGGCCATCCATCGTCAGGGTCACGCGCTCGGCGGCGCCCTCTGGTCGCCGCCGCTCGCAAGACGGAGCCACCGTCGCCGGGCTTGAGAGGCAGCACGGCCTCCAGTGGCGAGTCGACCAACGCCTGCGCGTCGAAGCTGCGTGCCCCGAGCGCCAAAACGCCCCCACCGCGCTCGGCGACGAAATCGCGGAGCCACTCGAGCTGTTCCTTGCCGAGCGCACGGACGTCCAGGTTGGCAAGCGCCACCACGTCGTACGCGTAGAGCGCCTCTTTCGTGCTGGGGAATCCGCCCGCGAGCGTCTCGGAGCGGCTGCCAGCGGCCTGCACGAAGAACGTGTCTTCACCGCGCTCGTCGCGGCCTTTGCGCACGACCGAATCCACATCGAGTGACGGATCCTCACCCCACGCGCGCGTCAGAAACGTGTGCTCGAACCCCGGCGCCCCCTGGAGCACCAGGATGCGCCGGCGGCGGCCAGGAGGAGGCACGAGCACAGACACGTGATTGTTGGCCTCGGTCAGCTCGCCGTCCTTTGGCGAGATGTCGACGCTGAAGACCGTCGGCGCCTGACGTCCAGGCGCGACGGTGAAGAACGTCCGGATAGGTCTGCCCGGCCCGGAATCGATCGTTCGCCGTTCGACGACACGGCCGTCCTGAAGCAGGCGAACGTCGACCGGACCCCGGAGCTGCCGCGATTCCGCAGCGATCGTGAGATCGAGCAAGCTGGCATCGAGGCGCGATTCGGTGGCTGTCACGCTCCGCACGGCCAGATCGGCGCCATCGGCCCGACCTATGCCGACGGTCACGATCGGCACACCGGCCTGCTCGCCGACCGCCACGAGATCGCCGCGATCGGTTCGCGCGCCGTCCGACGAGCACGATCAGGCCCGCCAGGCCGCGACCGCGCAGACGCTCGACGGCTGTTGTCACTGCACCGGCGAGGTCGCTTCGATCTGCCGTAGGCGCCAGGGCGACGTCGCGCGCGTTGCGAAGCTCATCGCCAAACAGCCACGTCTCGACGCGCCACCGCGCACTGAGCGACGGCGTCAGCTCCTGTCGAATGAGAGTCGCGGCGCGCTCGAGACGCGACAGGCCATTTGCGTCCCTGAGGCCCATGCTGCGCGACTGATCGACGAGCACGGCGACGACGCCCGCATCGTGCTCTGCGGGCGAGACGGGCACCATCGGACGCAACAGACATAAGACAATCAGCGCCAGCGCAACGACGCGCAGCCCGATGAGCAGGCCGCGCCGCGAGGCCGAAAGCGTCCCCACGTGCCGGTACGCGAACACGGCAATCGCCACGATGGCCGTGGCAATGGCAACGAGCGCCCAACCGGGGAGCGGGGTCGCGAGGTGCACGTCAGTGAGGCTCCTGGGCCAGCGTCCGGAAGTATCGATCGACGCTGGAGCTGTATTCGGGCGGAGTGCGATCGGCGCTGCCGGACCGCAGCCGATCCTTGGCGGCCTTCTCGATCACGCGCTGAGACAAGCCAGACTCGAGCCGCTCGAGGCCGAGCGTGACTTCTCGATGCAGGTCTTCCCACTTGGCGAAATCCTGTTTGAACGCCTCCGTGCCTGGAGCGGAGCCCACCATCGTCTGGCCGACGGGTGTCGACCCGAGCCCGCTCGAGCCGGGCGTCGCCTGCCGAATCCGCTCGTCGAGCTCGCCGGCGCGCTGGAGCTCTTCGAGATATCGCCGCCGCAAGGTTCCCAGCTGTCGAGCGCGTGCCTCGCCCGACTGCGTGCTCGCCTCACCAGCCTGAGGGCTCGAGCCCTCGCCTGGCTGGCTGCCGCCGCGGCCCGATGACCCACTCTTCGTGCCAGGCTGCTTGCCCTGCTGATCAGGAGCACCTGACGGTCCCTTTTCCTCGCCTGAGTCGCGACCCTCTGGACCGCTTTTGCCTGTCGTGTTCGGCTCTCGTCCGCCGAGCTCCGCCATCTGCCGCTGGAGCTCCGACAGGCGCTCGCGCAGCTCTCGCGTTCGCGACAAGTCATCCGAGAGTTGGCGGCCTTCGCGGTCGCCCTTTCCGGGCGATCCCCCGAGCTGGTCGGCGAGCCGATCGAGCGATCTGGCCAGATCGTGGCCCGCCTCGGCACGTTCTGAGTCCTGGCCCTGCTGCAGACCCTGTGCGAGCTCGCGCATGCGCGCCGCCGTACGCCCGGCCTCGAGCTCGCGAGCCGCCGCTGCGAGCCGCTCACGCTCGGCGCGATCGGTTCCGCTCCCGCCCAGCTCGCGCAAACGCTTCTGCAACGCCTCGACGCGTTCGGCAAGACGCTGCTGCTCGCCGGCAGTACGGCGTCGAGCGTCGGCGTCGCCGCGCTTCGATGCCGCAGACGCCCCCTCTGAGAGCTGGCGCTGACGATCGGCGAGCTGTCGCGCTTCGAGCTGCGCATCCCCGACCGCACGCCGCCGCTCGTCAGGTCCGCGCTCGCGCAAAGCACGTTCGACGCCCTGCAACCGCTCGAGCGCCCGCGCACTCTGTTCGCGTGCGCGATCGGTATCCTCGCGCCGCAGATTGCCGGCAGCGTTGCGCATGTTCTCTGAAGCCTCGCGCAGCCGGGCGGCCTGATCGCCGCCCTCCCCTTCGCCCGGCTCGCCCGACGGCTGCCCTTGCCCGGCACGGGGCTCGGATGGCGACTGGCCCTGGCGGCGCTCGTCTTCGCGGGCGCGCCGCTCGGCTTGCTGAAGCTGCTGCGCGAGCATCTCGGCTTCCCGACGTAGCTCGGATTGTTCCCGTGTGAGCCGCTCGAGGCGGCGCCTTACTTCCTCCGGATCCATCCGGGCGCGTTCGCGCGCCAGATCTTCCTGCTGTCGCGCGAGGGCTTCCTGCCGCCGCGCCAGCTCGCGGACGCGATCCAGCGTGTCGTCCTTCTGATCTTCGCGACGTTCTTCAGCTGTCTTCGGCGTTTCGTAATTGGTCTGCTGTTGTCGCTGCAGCTCGCGATCGAAGAGCGTGGACAGATCCTGCTGCGCCCGATTGAACCCGCCGCTTCCGTTGGCCTGTTGCCGCGTCACCTGCTTTCGCTGGGCCTCGCTTTGTGCGCGCAGCAGATGGTTCAGCGCCTCCATTTCCGCGGGGAGCGCCTGCGTCACCTTCTGCCCGTTCAGCGCCTGTTCGGCGCGCGCCATGGCCTTTGCCGCTTCACCGAGCGGCGACAGATCCGCTTCAGGATCGGGGGTGAGTCCGGGCCGCCTCAGCACGAGACCGCCCGATCGCATTTGTGCAGCGGCTTCGGTCTGTCTGCGCACGTTCCTCTGGCCGCGCCCCAGAGTTCGAAGATCTTCTGCCACCGCCGATCCGCCGCTGCGCTGCGAGCGCTTGTCCAACTTCCAGGTGCCGACGATGATGTCCTTCTGCATGCGGACCAGATCGTCCATCTGCCCGCCGCCTCCGGCCATGGCCTGGCTCTGTGCGAGCGCGAACTCGTCGACAAACGGCGTGACCTCCAGAAAGTAGATGTCGCTTCTCGCCTGCGTCGGCCGCTTGCCACGCCCGACATCGCGCGCCCGCGCAAAGAACGTGACGAAGTCGCCAGGCTTGACCTTCAGATCTTCGAGGTAGACGGTGTGCCGTCCCGTCACCGAGAGAGCGCTGCCGTCTCCTCCGAGCGGCACCGCGCGCTCTTGTCCACCCCGCACGCCATACATGAGCTCGAGGCCGGCCACACCGTGGTCGTCGTCGGCGCGCGCCTCGATCTCTACTTCCTCGAGCGGTGTCACCTGACGATCGCCGGCGGGTCGGATGATCCGGACGTCCGGCGGCCGGTCGTCGAGCATGCGCACGAAATACTCGGGATCGTCGGTGTTGTGCAGTCCGTCGGCATCGGTGAGTCGAACCCGATACGCGTCGTCCCGGCCGACGACGAGCTCGCCGGTGAGCGAGCCGTCCGGTGAAATCGCCAGCGGCAGGACCCGGCCGCTCCGGAGCATCAGGCTGGCGCCCGCGATCGGCGCCGTCGTGGTGCGAGGACGTACGACGAGCCGTACGCGCGTGCCTTCAGGGGCATAGATATCGCCGCCGTCTTGCTCGGTCCGGCTGGCCAGCTTCGTGAAGCTGGGAAACTCGTAGGTCAGGTCGATGCGTGCCACGCGTGGAAACTCCAGCAGCGTCACCGTGTAGTCGGACGAACGTCGCCCCGCGAGCTCGATGCGATACGTGAAGGATGCGGGAACGCTCGCGAAGCTCATCGCGAACCGATCGCTGCCTTCAGCCGTCATCCGCGCACGCCGTACGGCGTCTTTCATCCGCACCTCGAGATTCGGTACGAGCCCATGCCCGGCCGACGAGGCGCGCACACGGATCGTCAGCGGCGCGCCAGGACGCACACGCACGTTACCCGGATCGACGTCGAATGCGAGTCCGACCGGTGAGACATAGAGCCACGCCGTCCGGATGACGCGAGCGGCAGGCCACGAGAGAAATACCGCGAATGAGACGGCGATGGTTGCGGCGGCAATGGCGCGCCACGCGGCACCTCTGAGCACGTCCGTGCCAATCACCGCCGCTGCGCCATCGATGGGCAGCCTCGCGGAGGTATCCGCGACGAGCGCGGCCGCGAGGGGCCGTTCAGGCGAGAGTCTGTGGTCGGCGAGGACGTCCACAGCGGTCGCCAGCCGATCGTCGAGACCCTCGATCCGTTCCTCGGTAAGACGTGCGAGATCCTGACGCGTCGCTGCCGGCGGCCAGAGCCGCCATGCTATGACGCCCAGTGCGGTCGTCGCCACGAGCGCCGCGCCGATCACGAGGCCTTCGGCAAACGTCGACGATCGCCCTAGGGTCCACCATGCAGCCGCAACGGCCGCCCAGAGCACAGCCAGGCCGAGCGCCAGTCGGGTGGCGGCGCGCAGCCCTGCCAGCAGGCGCCAGCGTCGGCCGAGGACGCCGAGAAACGCGTCGATATGAGTATGGTCGTCCTGCATCGTTCAAGATCCTTGTGTGCCGCGCTACGACCGACGGCCGACGAGCGACTCGATCACGAGGCTGACCAGCATCAAACCGAGGCCGTATCGCCACAGACCTTGCGCCGCTTCCTGTCGTCGGGCGAGCACGTCGGAGGCACGACCCGCCGGTCGTCCGCCTCGAGGGACCTGCTCGACGAAAGCGGCCGCGCTCTGCCTCTCCGCATTGAACTCGCGCGGATCGACGTTGACGGCAACTCGGGTGATCTCCGACGTTCCAGGAGGATGCCATGCAATCACCCCCGGCCGATCGGCGCCGGCAATGAGCGTCGTGCCCGCGACGAGCGAGTCCGGAGCCGTGCGGGACCCGGCGAGCCACCGCACGATCTCCCCCAGGAACGGTACGAAGGCTGGCTGCAGCGCGAAGTCGTTCCAGCGATTCGCCAGGTCGGAGGCAAAGACCGCCAGCCGGCCTCGTCCATACGGCGCGGCCACGAGAGCCGGCGCACCGGAATCGAACCGTGCGAGGACGTCGCTGCCGCTCTCGCCCAGCACGTCGGCGGCGCGCGAGAACCGCACGTCGTTGAAGGCGCCCGGATCGGCCGCAAAGACATCGAGCGCCGGGTGCCGCGTTTCGGCGGCCGCCAGCGCGATGGGCTTCTCGATCGGCGGGCCGAGGCGAATGCGCGGAAACCCTTCGGCGAACCCGGCCGCGAGGAGCTCAGGATTGACCCCAGGACCGACGGTCACGAGCACGCCGCCGCCATCCCGGACGTAACCGGCCAACGCATCGGCGCCGCGTCGATCGAGGCCTGCGGTGCCAACAACAACGACGCACGCTGCGCCGCTGAGCGATCCGCTCGACAGCAGCCGGTCGGCCTGCACGACCGCGACGTCGACGGCGCGCGATCCATCAAGGGCTTGAAGCGCCCGCTGTGCATAAATCCCGTCCTGCTGCGCCGCGCCGGGCGAGACGACAACGACAACCCGCGCACGCCGCGACTCCGATCGCACCAGCCACCGGGCATCGTCAGCCGGAAGGCCGCTCGGGTCCGCGACTCTGGCGACAACCGTCGCGCGTGCCGGCAGCGGCAGGCGCGCCGTCACGTCGGCAGTGCCATTCTGGGTAAGGCCGACCGTTCGCGTGTCTCTGCTGACGCCATCAATTTCGAACGTGATGATTGCCTGCCGCGGACCGCCCACATTGCGTACTCGCGCAACGATGCCGGACTCCGATGCCGTCAAGAGCACGATGCCAGCGTTTCCAGGCAGCGGGCCGAGATCCGCCACATCGACGTCGATTCCGGGCGGCAAGCCGCCGCCGGCTCCGGACGTCCAGCCACCGCCTTGCAGGTCGGTAATCACCACAACGCGTCCATGTCTCTCGGCGAGCACTTCCGCGGCCCGTGTCAGCCCCACGCGGTACATCGTCGGCGCAAAGCCCGACGTGAGCTGGTTGGCGGCGGCCTTGACGGCCCCGCGATCGAGAGTCGGTGCAACGAGCACGTCGGCGGTGGACGCAAACCGAATCAGGGCGACGGCGTGCCCGTTAGGAGCCTGATCGATCGCTGCGCGCGCCAGCTCGCGTAGCCGTTCGGTCCGGACGGCTCCCCCCACGCTGGCCGACACGTCTGCGAGGATCACCGTGACCGGCGCCTCCGGCACAGTCGCTCCGTTGCGCAAGTACGGGCGGGCGAACCCGAACGCAAGAAGCAACAGCGCAGCCGTCCTGAGGAGGAAGAGCAGCACGTCGCGGAGCCGCCGGCGGCGCGCGCGCGCGACCGGTACGCGCTTCAGAAACCGGACTGTGCTGAACTCGAAGATCGGATCAACACGCTGGCGGAGCAGGTGCAGCACGAGCGGCACGGCCACGGCGAGCGCGCCGAGAAGAAAGAGCGGCGAGAGGAAGCCCATGCCTGGCATCGCGTGTCCCTACTGGCGCCGGCTGCGCGTGGCCAGGTAGGCCAGCAGCGATTCGTCGAGCGGGTGGCTCGTGTCGACCAACTGGTAATCGATCCCGGCCGCGCCGAGCTCACGTCGATAGCCCGCGATGAGCTCGTCGATCGAGGCGAGATAGCCCTGCTTCACGTCGGCAGGGCTGACCAGCACTTCTGCGCCATCCTCCATGTCGCGGAAGCGCGCCGGCCGGTCGAAGGGAAACGTCAGCTCGGCGTGATCGAGCAGATGAAACACCAGCACGTCCGATCCGCGGAACCGCAGGTGCTTCAGTCCCCGCACGACCTGCGCCGGCTCGTCGAACAGGTCGGAGATCAGCACCACGAGACCGCGCTTGCGAACGGCGTCCGCGAGCTGGTTCAGCGCCGAGCCTGTGTTCGTCCGCACACCGGGCGTCACCGCATTAAGGGTGTGGAGAACCGCGCTCAGATGGCCCGGCCGCGTCCCCGGCGCGACCATCGCCTGAATCCGGTCGTCGAATGTCGCAAGGCCGGCTGCATCGCGCTGTTTCTGCATCAGATACGCCAGGCAGGCCGCCAGCGTCGACCCGTATTCGAGCTTGGTCAAGCCGCCAGACCCATAGGCCATCGACCGGCTCACATCGAGCAGCAGGTATCCCTTGAGATTGGTCTCCTCTTCGAATTTCTTCACCATATGACGATCGGTTCGAGCGAAGACTTTCCAGTCGATTGTCGAGAGATCGTCGCCCGGGAAGTACTGACGGTATTCGGCGAACTCGACCGAGAAGCCTTTGAGCGGGCTGCGGTGGAGCCCCGAGATGAAGCCCTCGACGATGGTGCGCGCGCGCAACTCCAGAGAGCCCAGCCGCGCAATGATGGCGGGGTCGAGAAAGCGCAACTCTCCAGGTCGGCTGACGCGCATGGCGGTTACGGGCTCAAGGTGCTCTTTGGCGCGGGCACAGCGTCAAGGAGCCGGCTGACGATGCCGTCGGAATCGACGCGTTCACTTTCCGCGTAGAAATTCGTGATCACGCGGTGTCGCAGGATGGGTGAGGCCAGCGCGCGAATGTCGGCGACCGACACGTGATAGCGTCCGTGCATCAACGCGCGCGCCTTGCCGCCGAGAATGAGGGCCTGTGATGCGCGCAGACCAGCGCCCCACCTGACCCACGAATCGACGAAGTCGAGATTGCCGACGCGGCCCTCTCGCCCCGGCCGCGACGCGTTGACCAGCCGCACGGCGTAGCGCGCGACGTCTTCCGCCACCAGCACCTGCCGCACCAGATCCTGAATGTGAAGGATGTCGGCGCCGTCGAGCACTCGCGACGCAAATGGATGCGCGGTCGACGTCGTTTCGGTCACGACCCGGACTTCCTCGTCCTCGCTCAAGTACTTCATGACGATGTTGAACATGAAGCGATCGAGCTGCGCCTCGGGCAACGGATACGTGCCTTCGAGCTCGATCGGATTCTGCGTCGCGAGGACGAAGAAGGGGCGCTCGAGCGGATAGGTGTGACCCGCCGCGGTGACGTGATACTCCTGCATCGCCTCGAGCAGCGCCGCCTGCGTCTTCGGCGGCGTGCGGTTGATTTCGTCGGCCAGGATAATCTGCGCGAAGATGGGTCCCTGCACGAACCGCAGGCCGCGAACCCCGCCCGATTCGTCGAGGATCTCGGTCCCGGTGATGTCGGCCGGCATGAGGTCCGGGGTGAACTGAATCCGCTTGAAGCTGAGATCGAGGATCTCGGCGAGCGTCTTGATCAGGAGCGTCTTGGCAAGCCCCGGCACGCCCGTGATCAGGCAGTGTCCACCCGTGAAGAGCGCCACGAGCACCTGCTCGACGACCTCATCCTGTCCGACGATTACCTTGCGCAGCTCGGTCAGGATGCGCTGCCGCGCCTCCGCGACTTTTTCTGCGATCCCGTTGGCCACTGTTTCGCCGCCGAACGCCATTCGATCTCCTGTTCCGCCTTGATTCGTGCGCGGAGCGCCCTACCGGACACCCTAGTGTGTCAGTGAATAGACGATTTCGTTGATGCCGATGCGATACGCCTCCCGCGTGTGCCGCAGATACCCTGGGATGTCTTCCGCGTTCGACCACTCCCACCCGTCGCCGATGTCGGTGTTCCAGTTGATGAGCACCATCGGCCGATCCCGATCGTCGAGTATGGCTCGCAGATGCGCGACGAAGCCGCCTTTCTCCCACATCCGTCCCTGCATGAACGATCCGATGCCGGGAATCTGGGGATAGCTTTCGAGCTTGTAGAAGCACGAGTAAATCGGATGTCCGCGCTCGATCTCGACGATGCGACGATCGGGAAACACCCGGCGGAGCTGCTCGGCGAGATTTTCCCATTCAAACGGACCGTGAAAATCATCGAAGGTCGCCGTGCCGCCGCGCATCAGGAACTCGCGCAGCACGGGCACCTCCTCGTTGGTCAGCTCGAGGTTGCCTGGTTCCACGAAATAGAGCCACGGATACTGCCAGAGCGCCGGATCCTCCAGCGTGAGCACGAGCGGTTCACCCACCTGGATCGCGGTCGTGCTGCGCAGCCGGCGGGTCAGGTTCTGCTCGGCGGCCGGTCCGTCGGTTGCCCACGGCTCGCCCCAGGTCCTGCATCCGGAATCGGCGACCGGCAAGCGAGTTTGCGTGATACTTCACGCGCACGAACGTCCACTCGAGTCCCGCGAGGCGCGGATCGGGCGCGGCCTGCGCCCCGCCCTGCTGAAATGCAGGCTCCGGCTGGCCAATCGCACGGTCGACCGCCAATCCCGCTCCGACGAGCGCCGCAGCCGCCGCCACAATTGCCTGGCGCATGCGGCGCATCAGCGGCTCCCGTCCACGATCGCGAGCAGCAGATCCTGGGCACGCGCATACATCGGAGCGTTCTCGAGCGCCGCCAGAACCTGCCGCTTCGCGAGCGCCGGTTGACCGATGCCCAGATAACTCTCCGCGAGGTCGCAATAGGCGGCGGCGCGATCAGCGGGCCCGGCCGCAAGCGCGGCGCGGAACCACCGAGCCGCCTGCTCCGCGTCGCTTGCGTGGAGCGCCTGACGCCCGAGAACCGCCGCGGCATTCGCGTCGAACGGATCGAGTTCCGCGACACGGGCCCAGGCCTGGGCGGCGCGGCCAGGCTGCTGAGCGCCATCCAGGAGCCCGGCAAGCTCGCGGGCGGCCTCGACGTTTGCGCCTTCCCGCTGGAGTGTCCCCTCGAGCGCCGCAACGGCGCGCGCAGAATCGCCCTTCTCGATGGCGAGCCGCGCGATGCGGGCCCGCGGACTGTCTTCGCCGGTCGCGGCAGGCACAAGCTCGGCGGCGTGGGTCCACGCCGCGAAGGCCCCGGCCGTATCGCCTGCCTGGGCCCGGAGCTCGCCGAGCCGCAGATGCACGTCGAAGTAACCGGGATGCTCGCGCGCCACCTGTTCGATCGTTTCACGCGGTGTTCGTGACGTGATCACCACATCATCGGGCGCACGGCGCGCCGCGATGATGGGCTCGAATCGCTTGTTGAGCCACGCGGTGAAAAGCGGCTGCACCTCCGCGAGCGACGTGCCCATCGCCTTCTTCATCGCCGCATCCGTGTCGACACCGTCCGCAAAGGTGCGCACCAGCGCCTCGAGCGCCGGATGCCCGTGCGCGCCGACGAGATACTCGACGAGCAGCGAGGCTTCGTAGTACGCCATCGATATCGTCGTCGGATCCATGAACCCGGCGTTCAGCTCGGGCAAACCGATGACCGTGCCGCGCTCGAGCGCTTCCGCAAACTCGAGATCCATGTCTCTGCCCCACTCGGGCCGCGCCTGCTGTTCCTCGTAGACCGAGATGCCTTCGGTGAGCCATCGGGGAATCCGGTTTGCGGACATTTGAAGCGTCACCACGTGCGCGAGCTCGTGGTAGAGCGTGGCCTGCCAGCTGAACGTTCCCGGCGGACGCGCGCGCGGCGAATCGAGGGTCACGACTCTGCCGAAGCAGGCACCGAGTGCGCCGATCATGCCGGGCAGCCCGACGTTGCGCACGGCGAAGTCGTCGTGGCGGGGAAAAATCTCGATCAGGATTGGCCCGGTCGGAGTAAACCGGTACCGCTCCGAGAGCCTCCGCAGGGCATCTCGCGCGAGCGGCAGCGCGTGCTCCTTCAGGACCGGAGCTTCTTCAGGATGGAGCCGAAACGTGAGGATCCCGTCCTGGACGTGGTGAACGACTCGAGGCTGTCGAGCAGGCCCAGCAGGTTATAGGCGACGACATCGTACGGATCCGCTTTGAACGCGCGATCGAGTGCGGCGCGGGCGGCCTGTTCGTCGCCGGTCCGCAACAGGTGCGTGCCGAGATCCGCCGACGCGCGGGCGTTCTGTGGATCCAGCGCCAGCGCCTTCCTGGTGAGCGCCACGGCGTCGGTGAACCGGTAGTGCCGCGCCGCCTGAGCACCCGCCACCCGATAGACCTCGCCGTACTTGGGGTTGATCGCGAGGACGCGTTGGACCGTGACGTCAAAATCCGCGTTGCGATCGTCGAGAAACGCGATCGCCGCCTGCAGTGACAACGCTTCGAGGCTCTGCGGGTTGACGGACAGCGCGTGCTTCACGGCCTCCATCGCGTCGGCACGACGATCTTCGTCGAGCGCCAGGTCGGCGACGACCAGATGGGCCGGGCACGAACGACCGGTTCACGCCCAGCGCGCGTTCGGCGAGCTCTTTGGCCACGGCAGCGTTCTCGTCGGCAAAGGCCCGCGCGAGCCCGGCGTACGCCGCGGCGTTCCGCCGATCGCCCTGGAGCGCTGCGCGAAACGATCGCACGGCCTCGGGACGATTCTGTTTTTCGAGGAAGAGCTCGCCCCACGCGACCTGCAGCGCGGATCGTCGCCGATGAGCGCAGCAGCATCCCGAAACAGGCTGTTCGCCTGTTCGAAGCGCGCCAGGAGCTGCGCGGCACGGGCGGCGCGCCCAATCGTCTCACCGACATCGCTTCTAGCGGCGGCGGCAATGACGGGCTCCAGCACGCGCGTCGCCTCGGTGGATCGGCCGCGCAGCAGGTGCAGGCGACCGAGCTCGAACGCCGCCTCGCCGGACGGCTCCCGCGCCGCTACCGGCAGGAATGCCGCCGCGGCCTCGTCATAGCGTCCCAGCGCGGCAAGCGCCCTTCCACGCAGCATGAGCACATCGGGATCGGCCGGGATCGCGGCTGCGAAAGACAGCGCCTCCGTGTAACGACCATCACGATACGCGCGCAGCGCGTCGTACCTGAGCTGAGCGGGAGTGAGTGGAGGCTGTTCGCTGGCGTCCGGCAGGCGGATCTGCCCGAACGCGGGGAGGGCCAGCGCCAACCCCAGCGCGAACGCGGTCGCCAGGACCGCCGCCGGTGGAAGAGCCTGCTGCGGCCCGCTTCCGAGCAACAGCCGGCGAAGCGCAGGCATCACGTGACCGACCAAGCCAGTATAGCAGCCGGGTATCGTTAGGACGTGAGGCAGCGCACGATGGTTGGAGGGCGGCGCTCGAAGGGCGTAACTTCGCCGGGCCGAATGGCGTGACCAATCGAGTAATCGAGAAATCCGAAAACTCGAGAACGGGCATCTCGGGTTTCGATTCTTCGATTTCTGTCAGTGTCTCAGCCCGAGCGCTCGCTCCTCGACGAGGATGCGCTTTCGCAGCAGCCACGCAAATCCCAGCGTGCCCGCGACGCCGCTTACCGGCGCGGAGAGCGCCACGGCGATGGCGACGATCTCGCCCAGGACGGCCAGATAATTCGGGTGCCTGAGCATGCGGTATGGACCCGTCGCGACAAGCGCGAGACCCGGCACGACCAGCACCCGAAACGACCAGCGGCTCCCGAGCGTCCGGATGACCCAGAACTTCAGCGCCTTCGCCCAACCGAAAAGCAGGAGCCCCGCGAGCACGAGATCACGCGACAGCCACGGGTGCCTCGCGCCCTCGAGTCCGATGAGAAGAAACACCGCGGGATAGGCGATGCGAAGAATGGGATACACGTCGTCGGCAGGCTCCACGGCTCCCCTGGCGCGAAGACCGCGGTCGTTGAAGACGGCGAGCTGCAGCTCGACGAGCATCAACAGATAGACGGCACCGATCACGAGCGCAACGACGGGCAGTGTCGGTAGCGGCACGTCGCGGGACGCTAGGACGTCGGACGCTCCGGCGCGGGAGCGTACGCATAGAAATCCTGGAGGAAGCGCCCCGTGTAGCTCTCGAGCAGCTGATCGATGCGCTTCGGATCTTCCGATTGCACGATCAAGCCGGCGTGATGCTTCTTGCTGACGCGCAGCACGATCTCGGGGTCGGTGTAGGCGGATGTGTCGGGGCTCTCCTGCCTGGCCAGGGTCAACGCGAGGCCGGCATACTGGCTGCGCGCGTTCGGCAGGTGGTACGGGTGATCCTCTCCCGCGATCTCAATCTTCGCCCACTCGCGCCAGAGATTGATCCCGGTGGACGCCTCGACCACGTCGACGATGAACGCGCCGCCGACCCGCGCCGCCGTCTCGAGAAAATACCAACGGCCATCCCCGGCGCTCCGGATGAACTCCGTGTGCGCCACGCCGCGAACGAGCCCCAGCGTGGTCAGAACCTCGCGGTTGATCGCTGCAAGAGGCTTCCACGCGGACGTGGTCTTTGGCACAGTCCGGGTCGTGAAAATTCCGCCCTGATGCGCCACGCTGAACGGCGGCATTCCGTATTGATGGGCGGTATGGAAGATGGGTTCACGCTCCCAGACGAGCGAGTCGACGTGAAACACGTCGCCCTGCACGAACTGCTCGAGCAGATAGAACGAACGCCGGTCGCCAAGCGTGTCGATTGCGGGCCAGAGCTCTTCCACCCGCTCGATGCGGTGGATGCCGATCGCGGCGGCATTGGACCGCGGCTTCAACATCCAGGGCGTCGGCACGTTGGCCGCGAAACGCCCGATCGCCTCGTCATTGACGACGTGGACAAAGTCGGGCACGAGCACCCCCTGGTTTCGTGCGCGGACGCGCATCGCCAGCTTGTCGCGGAAATACCGTGCGGTCGTCTCCCCCATGCCCGGCACCCGCAAGTGCTCGCGCAAGAGCGCGGCCGTCTCGACATCGAAGTCGTCGAGGGCGACGATGCGATCGACGACGCGTGTCCGGGCCAGGTGGCTCACGCCCTTGAGCAGGTCGTCGCGCGGGATGTCCCGCGGGATGTAGAAGATCTCATCGATCGCCTCGCGGGGCCACTCAGCCTCCTTCAAGGTGTCGACCGTCAGGAGCAGGACAGTGCAGCCTTGACGTTTGCACTCGCGGATGAACTCCTGCCCTTTTTCGTACGTGGCAACGCAGAGAATCGTCAGCGGCCCGTGCTCTGACACCCGCATTCCTCCCCTGATTCGTTTCGCGCACGCGACGCTCCGGCGAGCACCCGCGCGTCGGTGCCGCGACTCACCTCGCGGAGCGACTGGACAGCATACAACAACACGTAGCGTGAATGCGCCCGCGCGCCGCCGAGGTACAATCTGCGCCGATGCAGCGCGAATATCACCGATGGTATACGGGCCGCCTGGGCCGCGACATGGGAGTCGTCGTGTACGGCCACTGGGGCACGCCGCTCCTGGCGTTTCCGACAAGCGGCGGCGACGAGTGGGAGCTCGAAGGCCAGGGCATGGTGGAGGCGCTCGCCGAGTTCATCGACGGCGGCCGCATCAAGCTGGTCACGGTCGGGTCGAACGGCGATCAGAGCTTCTACAACAGGAACGCCCACCCATTCCACAGGAGCTGGATGCAGCGGCAGTGGGACGAGTACATCCGCTGGGAAGTCATGCCGTTCATTCACCATCACTGCCAGGGCCTCGTCCCGATCGCGACCATGGGCGCGTCGCTGGGCGCCTATCACGCGGCCAATACACTTTTCAAACACCCGGATGCGGTGCGCGCCTGCTTCGCGATGTCGGGGCTCTATGATCTCCGCCGCTTCATGGACGGCATGCAGGACGACAACTTCTACTTCAACAATCCGATCGATTACATCGGGGGCATGTCGGATCCCGGGCTGATCGCGCAGATCGGGAGCGCCAACCTCCACATCGCAACCGGCACGGGCCCCTGGGAGCACCCGTCGCAGTCGTACGATTTGTCTCGCGCGCTCAGTTACAAGGGCATTGCCCACCGTCTCGATGACTGGGGGCCGCTCGGCGGGCACGACTGGCCGTACTGGAAGCACATGATGCGGGGGTATCTCAGCGCGGAGTGATGGGTGGGGGCCCAGGCTGCGGGCTTCGGGCTCCGGGCTCCGGGCTCCGGGCTCCGGGCTCCGGGCTGCGGGCGCCAGAGCGAGGCACCATGAGCGCCTTGGAGATTACGTCGGGACCGCGGACGGATCGGGTGATCCAATGGCTGCTGGATGGGGACCCGTCCATTCGGTGGCAGGTCCTTCGGGATCTGGTCGGAGCTGCAGACGCCACCGTAGAAAGAGAGCGGCGAGAAGTTGCGCGCGACGGCTGGGGCGCGCGTCTGCTCGCCAGACAGGACTCGGAGGGCACGTGGGCGGGCGGTCTCTCCTCGGACGGCGGCCTCTACTCGCCAAAATGGACGTCGACCACCTACACGATGCTGCTGCTCCGTGACTTCGGTCTGCCAGCCATTCGGCATACGCGAAAGGCCTGCAAGCTCCTTCTCGACGGAGGGCTTCAGCGCGACGGCGGCATCAATTACGGCACCTGGGCGAAATGGACGCGTCGAAGCGAGACGTGCGTCACGGGGATGGTTCTTTCCATCCTCTCGTACTTCGAGCATGAGGACGCCCGTCTTGATACCATTGCCGGCCACCTGCTGGAACAGCAGATGCCCGACGGCGGCTGGAATTGCCGGCGTCCAGACGGCGCAACCCATTCGTCGGTTCATACGACGATCAGCGCACTGGAGGGGCTTGCGGCACTACGAACTGCACCGTGGACGTGCGATCCGAGAAGTGCGGGCGTCGCAGCGCCGCGGCCGCGAGTTCCTCCTGGTGCACCGGCTCTTTCGCTCGCACCGCACCGGCCGCGTCATGAAGCCGGCATTCACCCGCTTCTCTTTTCCGCCGAGATGGCACTACGACATCCTCCGAGCGCTCGACTACTTTCAGGCCGTCAACGCGCCTCGGGACCCGCGCCTCGCGGAGGCCATCGACATCGTACGTCGCAGTCAGAGCGAGGACGGACGGTGGTCGCTGCAGCAGTCGCACAAGGGAAAGACGTATTTCGAGCTGGAACGCCTCGGAACCCCGAGCCGCTGGAATACTCTACGCGCACTCAGAGTGCTGAAGTGGTGGGACCAACAAGACGCCAGGCGAACGCCAGAAAAGCGAGCGCGCCGGTAACCGTTCGGACTGCATGCAGCCGCCCCCATCGCTGGAGCAATTGCGCCGCCTCGAGCGAGGTTCGATCGAGGTGCGGATCGAGAAGCCTGCGGTTAGTCGGCAGGATCACGAGCAGCGTGAACGGGATCGCCGATCCGAGGAGGACGGCGCCTGCCAGATCGTACGACGACCCGTGCAGGGTCCACTGGAAGAAAGCCACAACAGTTCCAAGCGCCGCCAGCGACGCCTGCAAGACGGCGCCGCGCTTGTAGCTGGGCCCGAATTCGGCGACAGCCACCTCGGGGCCGCACGCGACTCGGGCCGGGTGCTCGACCAGGCTGACATAGAGGGCCGCTCCGGCGAACAGCCCTGCCGAGAGCACGACGATCAACCCCGCGAACATCGGATCACCTGCCTCTCAGCCCAGATCAGCGATCATCACGTGATCGGTCTGCCGGTCACTCCCGACCCAGAAGTCTTTCGATCCCGCCATGCGGAAGCCTGCCTTCCGGTAAAAAGCGATGGCGCGGTCGTTCCGCTCCCACACGCTCAGCCAGAGCCTCTGTGCGCCGAGCGCCAATGCAGCGTCGTGGACAGCCGCCATCAGACGCTGTGCCACCCCTCGACCGTGCCAGCGTCGATCCACATAGAAGCGCCACAATTCGACGGCTGATGCTGGCTGAGGATCGATCGGCGCCTCGTTTCGCCTGACCTGCGCATACGCGGCCAGGCGCATGTCGGCCTCCACCAGCAAGGTGACAACGTCAGGGCTTGCGACTTCGGCCCGCTGCTGGCGGACGCCATAAGAGGATGCGAGATGGGCGGACATGTCGCCAACCGTGTTGGCAGCACCAAAGGTCTCCGTAAACGTGCGCGCGGCGAACTCGGCCAGAAGCGCAGCGTCGCTCGTCTCGGCGTGGCGAATCCGAAATGTGAGATCGTTTATCATGCAGAGTCGGCAGAGTACGCAGAGCCGATTTCAACGCAGAGCACACTGAGATCGCAAAGTACCAAAAGCACTCTGCGGACTCGGCGCGCTCCGCGTTTGATCTGTCTCTGCGAGCTCCGCCGAGCGAATGCGCCATCTTACGTCATCTACGCAAGTGAACTCCGGCGAGCTCTGGTGTCAGGGCTCCGTGCTGAGTGCCCGGTGCGCGAGTATTGGCGTACGCGTCTCATCGATATCGATGGCGCGTCTCAGCGAGGCGGCTCGAAGACGCAGCTGTTTGTATAAATGAAATCGCAGTGGACCCATGAACATGTAGCTCGAGGTCAGGTGCAGAAGCTGCTCCCCATGCTCGTCGCCGATGACGTCGGTCAGCGCCTGCGTGCGCTCGGCATACCACTCGGCCGTCACCGCGCCGCGATCCATCCGCTTCTTGAGAATCGTCAGTTGGCGCGCCCGGTTCACGATTTCCGGATGATGGTTGACGCCGAGAATCCGCGGCATCACACCGTCCGGATCGCGTGTGACCTCCACAGCCGTCAGCCCCTCGCCCGCCGGACCGCCAGCGCCCACGGTCTCGTAGGAGAGCGGAACGATGCCTTCGGCCAGCGGCGTGCGTGGAATGAGATCGTACAGGCGATTCTCGAGAACCTTCAGGTGCCGGCCGTCCGGCAGCTCCTGGGCCAGGCGGCAGAACCAGGGATGCTCGAGCGCCGCATCGCTCAAAACGTTGTCGGCGACGCCGCTGATCTTGCCGCCCTTGTCGGCGCCACGCAGCACGACGTCGGCGATGCCGAGCCAGCGGCACATCACCCCGAACGTGTGGCACACGGCCAGAAGCGCCGCCTGTCGGTCCGCGCGAATGGCGTCGAACAGCGCGAACAGCGCCGGCTCCCACCCAGGATCTTCCTTGATGCCCTGCGAGCCCTCCGAGACGCCGTCATTCAGCCGCGGATCGAGATGGCCCGGACCGCCGGTGCCCACGTAAATCGCATGACGGACGCCAGGCAGCTCCGGAATCTGTTGCCCGCGTCGGACGTCGTACGAGAGCACGCGTACGCGCAGTCCCGCCGCGCGGAGTGCCGGCGTGAGGTCGCAGACGATGTTCTGAATGCCGTAGCCGATGGCATCGTGGCCAAGATTCGGCCAGCCATGGTGCATGTCGAGAATCGCGATGTCCAGCGTCTCTGGCTCGTCCGGCGGCAGCTCCGCCGGATGCTCGACGCGCGCGAACGCAAACGTCTCCGAGGGTCCGGTCGTCGGACACCTGTCGACACAGGCGGCCTGGCCGTGGGTCGAGCGGAAGCGGCAGTCAAATGGCATCGTGCAGAAGTTCCTTCACAGGCGCTGCCCGGACGGGACGAACGACAAACGACGGCACTTGGCCGCCGCCCGAGGTCACGTTGGCCAGCCCCGACGCGCTCAGGCGTGTCAGGAACCCTGCCAGCCTGCCCCTGAAAAGATATGGCGCACAGTCGACGAGCATGTCGGAAACGCGCGCGCCCTCTCCCGGCGCAAAGCGGGGAAACGGCTCCCGCCGCACGTGAATCTTTTCCTGCACCACCCACGCGCCATCGTCGCCACCGAGTGCTCGCGACAACGTGGCGTCCCAGCTCGACTCGTCGGCTTCCCACCCGAGCGTCACGCCCGTGCCGCCATACTCGTCGTTCGGCTTCAGCACTAGATCCTGTCGCTCTTTCCGGATGTGGGAGACGAGATCGATAATGTGACCGTTTCGCGTCGTCCGGCCCTCCCCGACGAGCCGCGTCCAGGGGACATGACGCGCCGCAATTTCGCGCTCCTCGGGACTGAACAGCCGTCCATACTGCTCGTCGGTGAGCAGCGCGAAAAACGCCTTCTTGTGTGCAATCTTGCAGCGGAATGTGTTGGCGACGCAGACGGCGCGCGCGGCATAGGCGTCGGTGAGCGCGCGGCACTCGTCCGGCTTGTCGAGGATGTCGTTGATCAGGATCCGCCGATACACCAGGTCGATAGGGCGGCCATCGACCGACAGTCGGCGTCCATCGAACTCGAGCTCCTGCGGCGTACAGACAACCGTCGGCACGCCGAGCGCTTCAAACGTCGACTGCAGGATCAGGAACTCGGCCCAGGTCGGCACGTCACGCCAGTCGACGATGGCAATCGTCGGCGGATTTGCCGTGCCTCCCCATTCCCGATAGCTTGCGAGAAGCGCGTCCAGCATCGGGCCCATCAAGGAAAACGGATCGGCGTCGAAACGCTCGCGAAAGCGCGACAACAGCTCGAGCCGCTCGAAGCGGCCGACGAGCTTGTCGGTGTAGCCGAGGCCCGCAGGCGATTCGGCGTTGTACTCGGCGAACTGGAGCGATTCTGGCAGGATGAAGGAATCGAGCCGTGACGCCGTGCTCGCCGTGGGATAACCCGGCTCGACGGACACCAACGCTCGTTCGGCATCGGTCAGCGCGACGGCCTCGACGAGCCGCGGCTCCTCGAGTGCGGCGCGGACCACGGCTTCTCCCATCCGGGCAATGGCCTCGCTGACGCGCTGGACGAGAGTCACCTGCTCCTCGTCGAGGAAGAACGGCCGCAGGAAGGGGCAATGAATCCTGTCGCCGAAGAACAGGCGCTCGGCGCGGAGCGACTCGGTGAACTCCGCCGCAAACGCTGGCGTCAGCTCGACCTCCGGCCTCAGCAGCGCGTGCCAGTGTGCAATCGCGTCGGAAACGGTCGACATCGGTTCAATTCATCGCCTGGACGCACACAGTGCGCCCCTACGTTCGATGCGCGTCGTTCGTCGCTCGTAGTTGGTCATTCGTCATTCGCCATTCGTCGCTACGAAGGCTGTCCAACGACCCCAACAGCCCGCCCGAATCCCACCATCTGTTCCCACCGCGGCCAAGGGCTCGTCAGGTCGCCGGAGGTGGCGCGATCGACCACGAGCTTCGCCATCCGGTCCACGGCGAGCTCGAAGTAGTGCGGCGTGATGCGGTCGCGCTCGAAATCGGGGGCCGGATTCAGGAAATCAATCGCGTAGGGCACGCCGTCCTGGACGGCGAACTCGATAGTGTTCATCTCGTAGCCGAGCGCCTGGTTGATCGTCTGCGCGTCTTTCACCACCCGATCGCCCAATTCCGCCGACAGATAGGCGTGATTCACGATGTAGCGCCGCGCGTGGGGGTCATAGTGGACGGGAACGATGTCGGTCTTGCCAAATGTGAAGCAGCGGACGTACTGGTCGAAGTGGATGAATTCCTGAAGCGTCATGCAATAGGGTGCCGTGCGGTCGTAGGCCGCCAGCAGCTCGGCGCGGTCGTTCACTTTGTAGACGTGCTTCCAGCCGCCGCCGGAAAACGGCTTCAGGATTGCCGGCCTCCCGACGTAATCGAGCAGGCCATCCCAGTCGACCGGGTACTCCATGTTGTGGAGGGATTCCGACGTCAAATCGATGTCGGCCGGATACCCCTTCTGCGGCAGGACCACGGTCTTCGGGATGGCAACGCCAAGCTTGCTTGCCACCGCGTAATTGAAAAACTTGTCATCGGCCGTCCACCAGAACGGGTTGTTGATGACATATGTGCCCTGCAGGACCGCGTGCTTCAAGTACGCCCGGTAATACTCGACCTCGTGGGAGATACGGTCCACGATGACCCGATAGCGCGCGGGCTCCCCCATCGTTGTCCCGCCGAGCTTCACCATTTCCGCGGTGATGCCCTGCGGCTTGCCGATCTCGTTGACCGTCGCGATGAAAGCGGGCGGAAACGAGAACTCGCGCCCGCACAGAAGGCCGACGACCATTGGCGTACTCGCTTTTCGCTTGGCCATGCAGTAACCCGATCAACCTGTTCGGGCGCACGCAGTGCGCCCCTACGAAACCAGTCGAACGTCGAAACCCAACCCGTTGAACCCGATTATCCGGAGAACGTCGACATCGTCGCCGGCCGCGTTTCCTGAACGACATGCTGGACGACGGCCTTCAGATCACCGGTCTCGCGATACACCTTCAACTGCCGATCGGCGCTCGTGCCGTCTTTCAGGATGGTGTGCACGTAATTGACGTGCTCGCGGCTCCCGAGCTCGTCGACGACGTCGTCGACGAATTCCAACAGTTCGAGCGCGAGATCCCGCATCGGGACCTCCGCTTTCTTGCCGAAGTCGATGAGCTGCCCGTCGAGACCCCAGCGCGCGGCGCGCCACTTGTTCTCTTCGATGAGCGCTCTCCGGTACAACCGGAATCCCATGTTCTTCTGGTAGAGCCGATACAGTTTGACGACGATCGCCTGGACGAGCGCCGCGATCGCCACGGTCTCTTCCACCCTCGTCGGCACGTCGCACACGCGGAATTCCAGCGTGCCGAATGTCGGGTGGGGTCGGATGTCCCACCAGATTTTCTTGCCGTCGTCGATGCAATGCAGCTCGATCAGCAGGTTGACGTAGCTCTCGTACTCACCCCACGACCCGAAGTGGTCCGGTACCCCCGTGCGGGGGAATCGGCGGAAGATCGTCGTGCGGTACAACTTCAGGCCCGTATCGCGGCCCATCCAGAACGGCGAGCTCGTCGAGAGCGCGAGCAGGTGCGGAAGAAAATAACGGGCCGCGTTCATGATGTCGATGGCCGTCGCGCGATCGGGCACGGCGACGTGCACGTGCATGCCGAAGATGAGGAGCGAGCGCGCCAGTTGCTGCAGCTCCTCGACGATGTTCTCGTATCGTTCGCCGGGCGAGATCACCTGATCGATCCACGAAGAGAAGGGATGTGTCCCTGCCGCGGCCACGGCCAGGCCGGCTCGATCCGCCGCCGCACACAGCTCCGATCGGATCTTCATCATCTCGTGCTGCAGTTGCCGCGCGTCCGCACAGATTGCCGTGCCCAACTCGACGATCGACTGGTGCATCTCGCGCTTCATCTGCTCGCCGAGCAGTGGCGAGCCGGCGGCGAGCAGTTCCGACACATGGGACCGCAGCTCCCACGTATGCGGATCGACAATCTGGAACTCTTCTTCGACGCCGATCGTGAATCGGTGCGCCATGGGGTGATCTCGACACGGCCGGCCGCGCAACCAGTGGCGCGGAGGGCATTTGCGTCAATAATACTGTGGAATCCGGCATGTATGACGACGGCGCAGGCTCCGAGCTGAAAGGGAACATCGTCGGGAACATCCGACGGCTGGAGGGAATCGAGAGTCGGCAGCTCGCGAACCGTCGAGATGTGCTCGTCTACCTGCCGCCATCCTACGGCTCGAGCGGCCGCCACTACCCCGTCCTCTACATGCAGGACGGCCAGAACCTGTTCGACGCCTCCACATCATTTGCGGGTGAATGGCTCGTCGACGAGACGATGGAGCGCGTCGCCGCGGACGGTGTCGAAGCGATCATCGTGGCAATCCCGCACGTCGGGAAGGATCGGGCCGAGGAGTACAGCCCGTTTCGCGACGAGCGAATCGGTGGCGGACGTGGCAACGAATACGTCTCGTTTCTCGTCGACACATTGAAGCCGCGAATCGATATGGAGTTCCGCACGCGGCGTGAACCCGCGCACACGGGGATCATGGGCTCGTCGATGGGCGGGCTCATCAGCCTCTTTGCCTTTCTGCGGCGCCCTGATGTGTTCGGGTTTGCGGGCGTCATGAGCCCATCGCTCTGGGTCGGGCGCGGCGCGATTTTCGGCGTGGCAGAGAGCTGTCGCGGTGGGAAGGTCGCCTGTACCTGGACACCGGCACTCTCGAAGGACGGGGCCAGGTCCGGCAGATGCGCGAGATTGTGCGTCTGCTGCGCCGTCGCGCGGTCCACCCACGCTTGCAGCTTCGGTACGTCGAGGAGCGCGGCGCCGGCCACAACGAGGCCGCGTGGGCAAAGCGGTTCGAACCGGCCATTCGGTGGCTGCTGCCGAAGAGGACGGAGATGAACTGGTAGGTGGGGAGAACTCGAAAACTCGGTAAACCGGGAACTCGAGAACTGGGGAGAGTAGGGGCGCACTGCGTGCGCCCCAGGGAGCAGAAATGATGTTCGGGCAGGCAAATTGCCCGAGCTGACCGCCTCCGCCAAGGCTACGGCGAGTCCGCCGAAGCGTTTGCGAAGGCGGAAGCTCGGGCCTACGTACCGAAGACTGGACGGCGGCTCCACGTTCACGTCACCCGCATACTCGACGAGGCGTTCGATGAGCGATGGCAGCGCGCGCGCGCCAAGGGACGCTACGCCGAGCGCGACCGGATGCGCCACGAGCGTACGAAGCAGGCGATTCACGCGCAGCTTGCCGCCGAACTCCTCCTGACGCCGCGCCTGGAGCCAGACGTGCGGCTCCGCGATCGTGTCCTCGAGCGCGCCAAGCGCGGCCCGGGCCGCCAACTCGCCGCCTCGCAGCGCGAGCCGCAGGCCGTCTCCTGTCATGGGGTCGATGAAACCGGCAGCATCGCCCGCGAGCAGCAGCCCGGGAGCGCCGGCGCTCGTCACGTCGACGGCAAGCGGGCCGAGTACCTGCACGTCAGTCACACGGCGCGCCGTCTCGAAACGACCGCGCAACTGATCGTCGGCGACGAGCGCGGCCTCCAGGGCCACGGCCGGCGCGTGCATAAGGCTTCTCGCCGCGGCGTCGGGCACCACGACACACACGTTCGAGAGGCCGCCGGGAACCGGCGCGACGCCGATGTAGCGCCCCTTGCGGATGTGCATCTCGCCCCGCTCGTCGAGGCCTCGGGTGCCCTCGAAGTACGCGCCCAACGCCCAGCGTCTCGGACGCGCCGGGTGATTCGCCAGCCCCATCCCGAACGCAATGCAGGATCGGCGTCCATCGGCGGCAATGAGCAGCCGTGTGCGCCGTTCGACGGCTTTCCCGTCTGCGGTGCGCACGATGACGCCGTGCACCCTCCGAGCGCCGTTGGCACCGGACATCGCCGGCCCCGAAACGCGCAAGTCAGGCTCGAAGTGCGCGCCTGCGCGAATCGCCGCCTCGAGCAGCAGCCGGTCCAGGTCTCTTCGTCGCAGACTGCGCCCCACTACGCCGTTGGCATAGCGGCCGTCGACGGAGGCGCCGCCAGGGCCGGTCACGAGCATGCCACGGATCGGGACGCCCATGGCCTCGACCGCATCGGCAAGACCCTGGCGCCTGAGGAGCGCGAGTGCGCCAGGGTTCACCGAGTCGCCACAGAGCTTGTCGCGAGGAAACGACGCGCGATCGAGGATGTGTACCTGCACTCCCGCACGCGCCAGAACGAGCGCGGCTATCGACCCTGCCGGACCCGCTCCGATTATGAGCACCTCGTCAGGCATGATTCGCGCCGAGCACGATGGCGCTGTTCTTTGATCCAAACCCGAGGCAGTTGCAGAGCGCCGCGCCGACGCTGAGCGCGCGGCCGATCCCCGGGATGAAGTCCATGTCGCAGGCAGGATCCGGATCGGTCAGATTGGCGGTCGGCGGCAGGAAGCCGCGCGAGAGGGCCAGGGCGGTGGTCACGATCCCTGCGGCGCCGCTGGCGCCCTGCGGATGACCGATCATCGATTTGGTGGACGACCCTGGCACGCGATCCGCGATGGGACCAAAGACGGAACGCGTGCACCGGGACTCGATGGCGTCGTTGAGCTGCGTCGAGGTTCCGTGGTAGTTGATGTATCCGATCTCATCGCACGCGCGCCCCGAGCGATCGATCGCGCCGCGCATCGCCGCGATGATTTCGGCGCCGTCCGGATCCATCTGCACGCGGTGGTACGCGTCGCAGGTCGATTGATACCCTTCGACGGTCGCATAGACTTGCGCGCCGCGCGCGATCGCACGATCCTCGCGTTCGACGACATACATCCAGGCGCCCTCACCCAGGACGAAGCCGTCGCGCCCGCGATCGAAGGGTCTGGATGCTTCTCCGGGGCGGTCGTTGTAACGCGTCGATACGGCGCGCATGCGCGAGAACCCGAAGATCATGCCCGGCGTGACGCACCCGTCGGCCCCGCCCGAGAGCAGCACGTCGGATTCGCCGGCGCGAATCAGCCGCGCAGCGTAGCCGAGAGCGTCGGTGGAACTCGTGCACCCGGTCGAGAGCACGTGGCTGATGCCGCGCAATCCGAGCGAGATCGACACTTCGCTCGAGATCATGCCGACAATGCCCACGGCAATGGCATAAGGCGTGACATGTTTGCCGCCGGACGTGAAGAAGTCGCGATATTGCGCCTCACCGACGTCGATGCCACCGCCCCCGCTTCCGATGATGACGCCGGCGTTCGGCTCGTCGATTCTGAGGCCGGCGTCGTGCCATGCCTCACGCGCGGCGACGACCGCGAGAAGCGCCGCACGCGAATAGCGCTTCGGATCGGCGCGCGATTCGCGATCCTCGTCATGTTCGCCGTCGAGGATCTGCGCGTCGGCGGCACTGACTGGCGGGACTGGGGCTGCCACCTGGCAGGGGAAGGTCGAGACGTCGAACTCGGTCACCGCGCGAGTCGCGGTGACACCGCGGCTCACGTGATCCCAGAATCGCTCCCGGCCGACACCGAACGCCGAGACGACGCCGATGCCCGAGATCACGACCCGCGGGATCGCCATGCTCTCACTATAATACTCAGCTCATGCAAGACCTTCCGGCGCCAGGGCTTGCCGCACGGGCGACGGCGTGGCTGGGCGGCGCCGTTTTCGTGGTCAGTCTCGCCGCTGCGCTGGTCACGTTCGTGTTTCGGATGGGGCCCGCTCCCGACGACGCTGACCCTTCCACGGGCTCAGGGCAGGGCTCTCTGCGAGCCGTTGCAGTGAATGTTCTGCTTTTCACTGCATTCGCGCTTCATCACAGCGTCTTCGCGAGGACGTCAGTCAAAGCCGACTGATGCAAGTCATCCCGCGCCACCTCGAGCGAAGCTTCTACGTCTGGGTGGCGAGCCTGCTTCTCCTTGGCGTGCTTTTCTGGTGGGAGGCGTTGCCCGGACGCGCCTATCAGCATCAGGGCTGGTTGGCGGTGCCGCACTGGCTCGTCGTGGCCGCGGGTGTCTGGCTCACGGCACGCGCAACCGGAGTCATCGATCCGCTGCAACTGGCCGGAATCCGGCAGGTGACTGGCGGCGGACGCGACGACCGCTTTCAGGTCGTCGGGCCGTATCACCTCGTCCGTCATCCGATTTACCTGGGATGGATCCTGATCGTGTTCGGCATTCCAGATATGACGTGGACGCGCTTCACGTTCGCCGCGGTGAGCTCGGCGTATCTGGCCGCGGCGATTCCCTTCGAGGAGCGCACGCTCGTGGAGACGTTCGGCCAGACCTATCGCGAGTACCAGCGGAACGTCCGTTGGCGGCTGGTGCCGGGTGTGTGGTGAGCGTTGCCCAAGCTGAAGCGTGGGCCGACGGGGCGCATTGCGATGCGCCCGACCTCCCGCGTACGTAGGCTCGACCCGCGCACGTAGGCCCGAGCTTTAGCTCGGGCATCGTCTGCGACGGCCAGCTCACGCGCCCGACCGAAGCTCGGGCCTACGACTCCCTGCGATTCCACTTCATTCGTATCAGGATTCGACAATCCCCAGCGGTTCGGTCGTCTTCCACTTGCCGCGCGTGAAGTCGGGAACGTCCTGTGGCCGGCTGCGATCGGCGACCGATCTCTCGGTCAGCTCGCAGATGACGCTCAGCGAAGCGGCGTCGTACACGTTCATGTCTGCAGGCTGTCCCGCACGCAGGCACTCGATGAAACGGTAGTCTTCCAGAAAATCCATCCCGCCGTGTCCACGTGTCGATTTTTTCACTTTTTCCGATTTCCAGAGCGGATGCTCGAACTCTTCGTAGTACTTATCGAGCGGCTCCCACTTATCGGCCGGACTGCGGCCTTCGATGTGAATGCGGTCCGGCCAGCCTTCGATGAGTCCGCGCGTGCCCTGAACCAGATGCATGCGCGTGTACGGGCGGGGATCGTCGCAGTTGTGGCCAAGATAAATCGTCTGCCCCTTCACTGTGCGGATCAACGTGACGTTGACGTCGCCGAGCTTGTACGACTCCTTACGACGGGGATCGTCGGCCGGCAGATGTTCGTCGGCGTACAGCCGCAGCCCGCGTGACGCGCTGCTCATCGACACCAGATAGTCGAACTGGTTGCCCCGATTGATGTCGAGACATTGCGCGATGGGGCCGAGGCCGTGCGTCGGATAGAGATTGCCGTTGCGGGAAATGGCGTGGGCGCGCCGCCAGAGGCCCTCCCCCTCCTTCGAGAACTTGATCGAGCGGAGGTCGTGCATGTAGCCGCATTCGGCGTGGAGCAACTCTCCGAACAGGCCTTTCCTGACCAGCATGAGGGCCAGCATCTCGCGCCGGTCGTAACAGCAGTTTTCCATCATCACGGCGTGCTTGCGGTATTTCTCCGCCGCCTCCACGAGGGCCCAGCAGTCGTCGACGCGGTAGGCGGCCGGCACCTCGGTCGCGGCGTGCTTCCCTGCCTTGAGCGCGGCGAGCATCACCGGCACGTGCCATTCCCACGGCGTGGCCGTGAACACCAGGTCAAGAGTCTCTTCACCGCACATCCGCTCGAAATCCTTTTCGCCCCGCGTGTAGAGCTTCGGGTCGGGCTGGCCAGCGGCCACGATCTTCTTGCGTGCCCGGTCTGCGTGCGCCTCGTCGATGTCGCACACCGCGCTGACGGTGACACCCTCCAGTGCCAGATAGTTGTCGAGATGGTTGGTTCCCATGCCACCGACCCCCACAAACCCCACGCGCACCCGCTCGAGCGGCGGCGCCTTGAAGAGCGTGGTCGCCGGTGAAGCCCCCCCCTGCGGCTTGCCCGCCACCGCCACCGACGACACCGCTGCCCCGCCGAGCCCCGCGGCTGTCGTCTTCAAAAAATCGCGCCGTGATGTCGTGTCCATACGTTCTCCAGCGATGCCATCGGGCCGGACCTCAACGTCCGGCCTCTATATGTGATCGCGCAAGGATACCGCACGCCGTCCGGTTTGACGGCGATCAGCGCAATCGAGTGTGATAGTCGGAGGCATGGCCGACGCTCCCACCACGACTATTCCACCCACGCTGCCGATCCTGCCACTCCGTGAGACGGTCGCCTTTCCGCTGAGCATTCTCCCGCTCGCGGTGAATCGCGCCGTGTCGATCGACGCCGTGAACCGCGCCCTCCAAGGCGATCGGATGCTGTTTCTGTGCCTCCAGGCGACCGAGGCCGACGACCCCGGGCCGACGGACATCCATCGGGTCGGAACCGTCGGGATCATCCGCCAGATGGCGCGTACGAGCGCCGGCCTGCAGATCATTGTCGAGGGACTGCAGCGTGCCCACGCCGAGGTCGTGAATCGGACGGGCGATACGATGACCGCCACCATCACGCCGCAGCCCGAGTCGATCACGAAGTCGCTCGAGATCGACGCCTACGTGCGGCGTATTCAGGAACAGGTCGACCGGGCACTCTCACTCACGAGCAGCCTGTCGCAGGAGCTGCGCGGGGTCGTGGCGAATATCGACGATCCCCTCCGCCTGGCCTATCTGCTGGCAAGCCTCCTGAATCTGCCGGCTGCCGAAAAGCAGGCCGTCCTCGAAGCCGAGCCGCTCCTGGCCAAGCTGGAAACCGTGTCGGGCGCCCTGGCGCGCGAGATTGCCCTCCTCGAGATGAAGGGCAAGATCGAGTCTCAAGCGCAGCAGGAAATGTCGGACGCGCAGCGCCAGTACTACCTGCGCCAGCAATTGAAGGCGATCCAGGAGGAGCTGGGCGAAGGTGAGGCCGACGAGATCAAGCTGCTGCGCGAGAAGGTGGCCGCCGCCAAATTGCCCGAGCAGGTGCAAGAGCACGCCTCGCGCGAGCTGGATCGGCTGGCACGGATGAACAGCGCGTCGCCGGATTACCAGATGACACGTACGTACCTGGAGTGGCTTCTGGACGTGCCGTGGAGCGTGGCGTCCGAGGATCGACTCGATCCTGTCGAGGCGCGGCGCGTCCTCGACGAGGACCACTACGATCTCGACAAGATCAAGGATCGCATCGTCGAGTATCTCGCCGTCCGCAAGCTGAAGGGCGACATGAAGGGGCCGATCCTGTGCTTCGTCGGCCCGCCCGGCGTGGGCAAGACCTCGCTCGGGCAGTCCATCGCGCGCGCGATGAACCGCAAGTTCGTCCGGCTTTCACTTGGCGGAGTCCGCGATGAAGCCGAGATTCGCGGGCATCGGCGCACTTACATCGGTGCGCTGCCCGGACGCATTGTGCAGGCCCTGCGACAGGCCGGCACGATGAATCCTGTCTTCATGCTGGATGAAACGGACAAGATGAGCGCGGGATTCCAGGGGGATCCGGCGGCGGCGCTGCTCGAAGTGCTCGACCCGGCACAGAACCACACCTTCCGCGATCACTATCTGGAAGTGCCGCTCGATCTCTCGCGCGTCCTCTTCATCGCGACCGCCAACCAGCTCGGCACCCTGCACCCGGCCCTCCTCGACCGGATGGAAATCGTGCAGCTCCCCGGGTACACGGAAGACGAGAAGCGCCACATCGCACGCCGCTATCTCATTCCGCGTCAGATATCCGAGCACGGCTTGCCGCCGACCACGATAGACATCACCGACGAGGCGCTGAAGGCCGTGATCGCCAATTACACTCGTGAGGCGGGCGTCCGAAGCCTCGAGCGGCAAATCGGCGCAATCGCTCGCAAGATCGCGGCGCGGGTGGCGGGCCGCCCGGTCAGCGACGACGCCTCCGCGCCGGCCACGACGCGCGTCGATGCCCCGGACCTCAAGGAGTACCTGGGCCCCCCACGATTCCAGCGAGAAAGCGTGTTCCGGACCTCGCGGCCGGGAGTCGCCACGGGAGTGGCGTGGACGGAGGCAGGCGGCGAGGTACTGTTCGTCGAAGCATCGCTCCTGCCGGGCGGCAGCCAGAACATCATCCTGACGGGGCAGCTCGGTGCCGTGATGCAGGAGTCGGCGCGCGCCGCGGTCAGCCACATCCGGGCGAATGCCGCGGAGCTCGGCGTGCCCGACAATTTCTTCGAGAAGAAGGATCTGCACGTGCACGTGCCTGCCGGCGCAATCCCGAAAGACGGCCCGTCGGCAGGCGTGACGATGGCCACGGCGATTCTGTCGGCGATTCGCAACCAGCCGACGCACGAAGACGTGGCGATGACCGGCGAGATCACGCTCTCGGGTCTCGTCCTGCCCGTTGGCGGCATTCGCGAAAAGGCGCTGGCCGCCCGGCGGCACGGGATTCACACGTTCATCCTGCCATCGCAAAATGCCATCGACCTCGAGGAACTCCCTCCCGATCTCAAGGACAGCATGAGGTTCGTGCCCGTCCAGACGCTCGACGACGTGTTGAAAGTCGCGTTCTGACGGCGACCGGCTCGCTGCAAGGTCACTAGAAGTCCGAAAGCCGTGGCAAAGGCCTTGACGAATCGGCGGGGCTCATAGGGGGCGGAATTCGCATGCTCGCCTTCTACATTTCCGGTCACGGCTTCGGCCACGCGTCCCGCGACATCGAGGTCCTGAACGCGCTCGGCTCGCGGCATCCGGACATTCCCGTCATCGTTCGCACGTCGGCGCCCCGCTGGCTGTTCGAACTGACGCTCACGCGTCCGTTCGATTGGCAGCCCCGTGAATGCGACACGGGCGTCGTCCAGATCGATAGCCTGCGTGTCGACGAGCGCGAGACGATCGAGCGCGCGACCGCCTTCTATGCCGACTTTTCTGAAATGGCGAGTGCCGAAGCCGCATGGCTCGTTCGGAACGGGCGTCCAGCTGGTCGTTGGCGACGTGCCGCCACTGGCGTTCGCCGCCGCGTTCCGTGCAGGCATCGCGGCGATCGCCCTCGGCAACTTCACGTGGGACTGGATCTATGAAGGCTATCGGCCGTGGATTCCGGAAGGCACTCGACTGACGGAGTCAATCCGCGACGCCTACCGGACGGCCAGGCTCGGGCTGCGCCTGCCGATGCACGGCGGCTTCGACATGTTCGGCGAAGTCGTCGATTTGCCGTTCATCGCCCGACGCACGTCCCGGCAGCCGCTCGAGGTGAGGCGCGCGCTCGACTTGCCGGACGACATTCCGGTCGTACTGCTGTCGTTTGGCGGCTATGGTCTTGCAAACGTCGACCTGAACCGCATGTCGACACTTCGGGGCTATTGCGTGGTCACGACGGCCGACGTCGGCACGAATCGCCGCACCGATGAGCCTCCCAGCTCCGGTCACGCTCCCCTCCCATCGAACGTACGCCTGTTGGACGAACAGCGCCTCTACGCCAAGGGCCTGCGCTACGAAGACGTCGTCGCCGCCGCCGACATCGTCATCACGAAGCCGGGCTACGGGATCATCTCCGAATGCCTGGCAAACGACACGGCGATCCTCTACACGTCGCGCGGCCGCTTCGTCGAGTACCGACGTGCTCGTGCGCGAGATGCCGCGATGGGTGCGCTGCGGCTTCATTTCAAATGAGGATCTGATCGGCGGCCATTGGCAACGCCCGCTCGACGATCTGCGTGCACAACCCGCGCCGCCCGAACGCGCCGACGTCGACGGCGCGGAACGCGCTGCGGACCTTATTGCGGAGTTGTACTGACGCGTTCCGAGGTTGGTGCGACAGGTGCGAGGGGTGCGACAAGTGCGAGGGGTGCGACAGGTGCCAGGGTGCACGGGTGCGAGGTGCACCCGACGCAGTCGCACCTGACGCACCAGTCGCACCGAGCGGGAATTCAGTCTTTAATACAGGTAACCAGCGACCAGATGCGGGGGATGTTGACCTTTTCGATCGACACCGGGCGAAGATCCGCTTGGGCGAGGAAGGCGGGAAGGTCGAGATCGGATTTGAAGCCGATGTGCACGGTCAATGGCGAGATGAGCCGCTCGGCCCACGAGACGACCGGGTTCGAGCTGCGGAAGTGATTCAGGATGATGACCCGGCCGCCTGGCCGGCAGACGCGGCGCATTTCGAGCGCCACTTGAATCGGATCGGGCACGACGCTCACCAGATACGGCGCATACACGATGTCGAAGGACTCGTCGGGAAAAATGAGTGCGGAGGCGTCCATCTGCAGCAGGCGAACGTCGCGCAGGCCATTCTTCGCCACGCGTTCGTGCGCCCGTTCGAGCATCGAATCCGACAAATCGATCCCCGTGACGCTGCAGTCGCGGGGATAGAGCATCAGGTTGATGCCGGTTCCAACTCCTACCTCGAGGACACGATCGCCCGGCGCGATCGCCATTCGTTTGATCGCCTGCAGTCGTCCCGCGTGCAGCGTCGGGCCAAAGACGATGTCATAGACCGACGCCAGCTTCTCGTATACGCCCGCGACGAAGTCGGTCTCGACAGCCGTGACCGACAATGCGCGAGTGGCGACGTCGGGTGAGGCCAGGTAGTCATCGTCTGCCCTACCGGTGCGGTCGAACAGAGCCATCGGCGCCCTTCCTCTGGTTTGCGGGACCCGGCTCCAAGTTGCTGCCACCCGCGGATTTCCTGGACTATACCTTTGCCGGCAACGCCGCGACAAGCTATTCAGCAGTTGTCACGCGCGAGCCGGCAGATTGCTCAGCACGGCCAGCACGGCCGACGGCACTCCACCCAGCTGTACGCCTTCCACACGCGAGCGCACCTTCTCAGCCAATTCCGAGGCGATCGCCACTCCCTCCTCTGCGGCACCGCCCAGCGCGTCAGCTCGACGCATCCGATCGATCAGCGCGTCCGGTACGCGCACGTTCGGCACCTCATTGGCGAGGTACTCGGCGTGCAGGAGGCTCTCGAACGGACGGATGGCGGCGATGAGCGGCACCCGCGATGTCTCGGTCAGCGCCAGAAAGCGATCGAGCGCCTCGATGTCGTAGATTGGCTGAGTCACGGCGAACTCCGCACCAGCTGCGACCTTGTACTCGAAGCGCCGCACTTCCTCGTCCATGCGCGGCGCCGTCGGGTTGGCCACGACCCCGATGTGAAACGCCGTGGGCCGCCCGATCGGCTGACCACCGACATCGCGCCCCTGATTCAGCCGCGCCACGGCATTGGTCAGGCCGATGGAGTCGACATCGAAGACCAGGGTGGCATCGGAATAGTCGCCGCTCTTTCGCGGGTCGCCCGTAAAGATCACCAGGTTGCGCAGACCAACGGCGTGCGCCCCCAGCAAGTCCGACTGCATCCCGAGCAGGTAGCGATCGCGGCATGCGTACTGCAGCATGGGCTCGATGCCGGCGTGCTGCCGCAGCATGACCGCCAGCGACAATGCGCTCATCCGCGCACCGCCCTTCAGACCATCGGTGACCGACACCGCAGCCACGCCGTGACCGGCGAACCGTGCGACATCGGCCAGCGCCTCGGCCGCATCGTGCCCCTTGGGCGGCTGCAGTTCCACGGTGACGACGTAACGGCGTTCGGCAAGCGCGCGCGCCAGAGAGGACTTGTCAGCGAGACTGACCGGTGGCTCTGGCGCCACATCTGCGACAGCGGCACCCGCTCCGACGGTGATACGGTCGGTTGCCGGCACCAGCGCCCGCACGGCGTGATGAATCTGCCGAATGTGTTCGGGCGTCGTGCCGCAACATCCGCCAACGAGCCGCACGCCGCGCTGAACGAACCGACGCGCATACGACGCCATGTACTCAGGGGACGACAGATAGATGTTGCGCCCTTCGATGTCGCGCGGCCGTCCGGCATTCGGCTGAGCCGACAATCGCTTGGTCGTGGCGCGCGCCATGCGCTCGATCGTCTCGAGCATGGGCGCGGGACCGACACTGCAGTTCACGCCGATGACATCCGCGCCGAGTCGATCGAGCTCGGGGACGAACTCTTCCGGCGGCACGCCGTCGAGGCTGTCGCCATCCTCCTCCGTCGTCATCTGCGCGACGACGGGCAGGTCGCAGACGGCCCTGACTGCGGCAATGGCGGCTCCGAGCTCGGTGACGTCGCGAAACGTCTCGAGGACGAAGAGATCGACGCCGCCTTCGGCGAGCGCCGCGGCCTGCGCGCGAAAGAGTGCGGTCGCTTCGTCCACACTCATCTTGCCCCACGGCTCGATGCGGATGCCAAGGGGCCCGATCGCACCGGCGACGTAGGCGCGATCTCGGGCCGCCTGCCGCGCAATGCGACGCGCCGGAGACGTTGATATCGTCCAGTTTGTCGCCCAGGCCAAACACGGCGAGCTTCACCGCGTTGGCGCCGAACGTGTTGGTCTCGACGACATCGGCCCCCGCGCGGACGTACTCCCGATGCACCTCGCCAACCAGGTCGGCTTGCCCGAGATTCAGGGCGTCGAAGGAACGGTTGATGAAGACGCCCTTCGCGTACAGCATCGTCCCCATGGCTCCGTCGCACACGAGCACACGCTGTTCGAGCGCCTCGAGAAAGGTTTGTTTCAAAGCGAGTATCTATCCCGGGCCCGCCGCCAGGCCCGCACACACGGCACGGGTCTTATCGTGCCGCGGCCGGCGGCCTGGCGTCGGCAGGAGCCGGCACCAGGAGCTCGGTCTTGTCCCAGATGAAATCCTTCGGGCTGTAGACCGCCGTCTCGTAGTCCTTGCCCATGAAGATTGCCGAGACCGGGCAGGCTTCTTCGCAGTAGCCGCAGAAGATGCAGCGCGTCTTGTGGATCTGGTACACCTTGGCGTAGCGCGGACCCGCCAGAACGCTGCCGTCATTTTCCGCCGCTTCGAGGTAAATCGCATCGGCCGGGCACGCCACGGCGCAGAGGCCGCAGGCGACGCACTTTTCCAGGCCGTTTTCGTCCCGCATCAGCACTTGCTTGCCGCGGAACTTCGGGAACATCGGGACCTTCTGGTCCGGATAGTTCACCGTGACGGGCTTGCGGAAGAGGTGTTTGAACGTGGTCGCAAAGCCCGTGATGATCTCGGAAATCATGACAACTCCAGCCCGCCTCAGGTCGAGCCCGCCTCGGCGCCGCCCAGGTAAACCCCTCAATCATAACATCTTGGGTAGGCGGGTCGAATCCCTCTCAACCCTCGAACCACACTCACGAACCCCCGAAGGCCGAGCCGCGCACCCGCATTGCCCCGCCTGCTACCATAAGCAGCCGTGGAACCGCGTTTTCTGACGCCCGAGCAGTTCCTGCTCACGACGCTGGTCTTCAAGCTGGCCGTGATGGCCCTGCTGGCGACCATGCTGGTGCGGTTCCGGCGGTTTCGGCACATCCTGATCTTCGAGCGCCGCGCCTTCCCCGATCGACTCATTCTCTCGCTCGCACTCGGCGCTCCCCTTACGCTCGGTGTGGCGTCGCGCATCCTGCTCCGATATGACGCCGCGGACCTGACGCTCGAGGGCGCATTCATCGTCGGCCTCATCGCGGGCCCGTACTCGGGCGCCATCGTTGGGGCACTCACGGCGGTCCCCGCCATCATTGCCGGCGAATGGGGCGCGCTGGCGTTTGCCGTCGGATGCGGGTTTGCCGGCGGCGGGCTGCGCGCGTTGTGCCCGAAAGAGGCGATCTGGCACTTCTCGCCTTTCGTCTTCTCGGCGCTGCCCCGCCGCATCTGGCACATGGCGCGCCGGCTGCAGGTAGACTGGCAGATCATCCTTGTGCTCGCGCCGATTGCGCTCGAGCTCCTCCGCCAGGCGATCGGCATGCGCTTTGGCGCGAATCGTCTGTACTACTTGAGCGCGCCGTCGCCGGTCTTCTTCGCGCTGGTGCTGGTCGGAACCGTGCTCTGCGTGGCCACACCCATCAAGATCTGGAACAACGCGCGCATCGAGCATCGCCTGCACGAACAGGAAAAGCTGCTGCTCGCGGCGAAAATCTCGGCCCTGGCCTCACAAATCAATCCGCACTTCCTTTTCAATACCTTGACGTCCATCTCGTCGCTCATCCGATCGCAGCCCGAAACGGCGCGCATGGTCGTGCATCGGCTGTCGGCGCTCCTTCGTCGCCGGCTGCGCGACCCGAACCACTTCGTGACGATCCGAGAGGAGCTCGAGGCCGTTCACGAGTATCTCGACATCGAGGAGATCCGGTTCGGCCCGCAACTGCGCGTGCGCACTGACGTCGACGAGGACACGCTCGACGTCCTCGTGCCGAGCATGATCCTGCAGCCGCTCGTCGAAAACTGCATCAAGCACGGGCTGTCGCGCAAAATCGGCGGCGGCACCATCACGATCCGCGCCGAGCGCAGCGACGGCGGCGCGATCATCGAGGTCAGCGACGACGGGCTCGGGATGACAGGCGATCGCCAGGAGACCGCGTTTTCCGACGGCATCGGTTTGAGCAACGTGAACGAGCGGCTGCGCGTGATCTACGGCGCCCGAAGCGCGCTCAGCCTGAGGTCGGAGCTCGGACGCGGCACGTCCGTGCGGCTCGAGATTCCCGAGATCGTGGCCGAGGAACGTGCCAGTGCCTGACCGCGTGCTGCGCGCGGTGGTGGTCGACGACGAGCAGTTGGCACGAGAAGAGCTGTGCTATGTGCTCGATGAAGTCGGCGGCGTGGAGGTGGTCGCGCAGGCGGGCAACGGCTTCGAGGCCCTGGAGGCGGTTGGTCGCCATACGCCGGACCTCGTGTTTCTCGACGTTCAGATGCCGGGCCTCACGGGCTTCGAGCTCGCGCGAAAACTTGTCGACCGCGAGCCGCCCGTGACCGTGATCTTCGTCACGGCGTACGATCGTCACGCGATCGAGGCCTTCGACGTCAACGCCGTCGACTACCTGCTGAAACCGATCGAGGCCAGCCGCGTCGAGACGGCCATCCGACGGGCACGACGGCGGGTGGCACCGGAGATGCCGCTGAACGATCAACTCGAGCGGATCGTCCAACTCGTGGAGGCACGGAAGACCCGCCCTGAGCAGGTGGCCGTCAAGGTCGGAGAACGATTTCTGCTGGTGCACGCGGAAGACATCATTTTTGCCTCGATGGCCGACGACTCGATTAATATTGTGACTGGGCACGTTTCTGGCACGTGCAATTTCAGAACTCTTGATGAGCTTCAGGCGCGACTGGACCCCGCCGTGTTCTGGCGAGTGCATCGGTCTCATCTGGTCAACATCAACAAAATCAAGGAGATAGTCCCCTGGTTCAGCAGGAATTACATCCTTCGGATGAAAGACGCGAAGGCGACGGAGATTCCGGTGAGCCGCTCTCAGACCCGTCGCCTGCGGGAGTACCTGAAGCTCTAGCCGGAGATCCGCTTTCGCCGCTGCCGGCGGCGGTGCACGCCACCCTCACATCGCCTGGAATTCAGCTTGGCCAGGTCCGCGACGAGCTGGTCGCCTGGCTGAAGACGCTCTTCTCGGCCGCCGTTTACGCCACGCTGATCGTCACATTTGGCTTCCAGGTGGCACGCGTCGAAGGCCAGAGCATGGCGCCGACACTCGCCGATCAGGACCGCCTGATCGTGAACAAACTCGCCTATCGCCTGGCCGATCCACGCCGCGGCGACATCGTGATGCTCTATTACCCGCTCGATCCGAACAAGTCATTCGTCAAGCGCGTCATCGCGGAAGAGAACGACGTCGTCCGCATCGTGGACGGCAAGGTGTACGTCAACGACACGCCGATGCGGGACGACTTCGTGCCACCGGAGTACCGCTCGCACGACGACTACGGGCCCAGCGTCGTGCCGGAGGGCTATTACTTCGTGATGGGCGACCATCGCAACAACAGCTCCGACAGCCGGCATTGGGGTATGGTGCCCAAGAAATACATCATCGGCAAGGTGCAGGTGCGGTGGTGGCCCGTGCCGTCGGCTCGTATCTTCTGACACCCGGCGCGCGGCGACCGTGACGGAACGATACAGCGCCGTTACGGCCGTTCTCTACAAGGTCCTGTTCCTCAATCTGGCGGTCGCCTTCGCCAAGCTGGCGCTGGGCTATCTGACAGGCGCGGTCAGCGTCGTCTCGGACGGCCTCCACTCGCTGACGGATTCCTTTTCGAATATCGCCGCCCTGCTCGGCGTGCGCATCGCGCGCAAGCCGCCTGACGTGGACCATCCCTACGGACATCGAAAATTCGAGACGATGGCGGCGGCGGCGATTGCCGCCTTCCTGCTGGTCGTGATGATCGAGGTCGGCCGCGCGGCGTGGCAGCGGTTCATGCACGGGGGAGGCCCCACCGTCGCTCCGGCCTCGTTTGCGGTGATGGCGGCGACCATTGCGGTGAACCTCGTTGTCACCGTGTACGAGCGACGGGCCGGCGAACGCCTTTCGAGCGAAGTGCTGCTGGCCGATGCCACGCACACGCGCAGCGATGTCCTGACATCGTTGACCGTCATCGTCGCGCTCGCCGGAGCGGCGCTGGGCTACCCGCTCCTCGATCCGATCGCGGCCGTGGTGGTCGTGGGCTTCATTGGTTACGCGGCGGTGCAGATCGTGAGGGCAACCTCCGACATCCTGGGCGATCGCGTGGCCATCCCGGAAAAAGAGGTACGGTCCGTGGTCATGCAGGTACCGGCCGTAATGGGATGCCATGCCATCCGCACACGCGGATCCGCCGACTTCGTCTTTCTCGACCTCCACATCTGGATGTCACCCGAGACGCCGCTCGACGTCGCCCATGCGATCTCGCACGAAGTGAAGGACCGCCTGATGGCGCGCTTTCCCGAAATCGGCGACGCCATCATCCACATCGAGCCACCTCCACGAACTGACGATGATAGAAATCGAAAAACCGAAGCCGCGCGTGGGATTCATCCGTAGGGGCGCACTGCGTGCGCCCATGTCGCGTCTCCCATTCAGAAACGCTTCCGCATCGCCGCCAGAGCGCACGCAGTGCGCCCCTACGAGTGTTCTCGAGCAGTCTTTCTCGTGTTCTCGGTTTCTCGGTTTCTCGATCTCTTCTACCTGCACCTGCTAGACTCGACTGGATGCCGCGAGCCAGGCGCCCCGCGCTCAGTCATGTGGATGGGACCGGACGCGTCCGCATGGTGGATGTCGGCGACAAGCCGCCGACGGATCGGACAGCGACCGCCGAGGCGTTCATTCGAGTGTCGCCGGCCGCGCGCCGGTTGGTCCGAAGCGGCGCGGCCAAAAAAGGCAACCCCCTCGAAATCGCCCGCATCGCCGGGATTCAAGCGGCCAAGCGCACGGCTGATCTGATCCCTCTCTGTCATCCGCTGCTGCTGAATCATGTGGACGTCGACGTGACCGCGGTGTCCGGAGGCTACCGCATCGTCGCCAGCGTGCGGGTATCGGGTCCGACCGGCGTTGAGATGGAAGCCTTGACGGCGGCTGGCGTGGCGGCCCTGACCATCTACGACATGCTCAAGGCTGCGGATCGCACCATGGTGATCGAGCGCGTACGGCTGTTGACCAAGACCGGCGGGCGACGCGAAGACTACCGCCGACCATCGCCCTCTACCGCATCGGGCTCATGACGCTCACCACGGTTGACGTCCTCGCGTTCGGTCCTCATCCCGACGACGTGGAGATCGGCATGGGCGCAACCATCGCGCATCACGTGGCGCGCGGGTTGTCCGTCGGTATGTGCGACCTCACGCGCGGGGAGATGGGTACCAACGGCACCCCCGAGGAACGGATCCGGGAAGCCGACGAGGCGCGGGAGGTGCTGGGCGCGGCGTGGCGTGTGAATCTCGGACTGCCGGATCGCGATCTGCGCGAGGTCGGGGAACAGGTCCTCCCGATCGTGGAGCTGATTCGCGCCTGTCGTCCGGCGGCCATCGCGCTCCCCCACGAATGCGACCGGCACCCGGACCATGTCGCCGCGCAAGCCCTCGTCCGGGCGGCCGCTTTCAGCAGCGGCCTGCGCAAGTTTGCCGCAGCGGGCGCTCCCTGGAAGCCCGACTGGCTGGTCTCCTATTTCATCAACAACGTCGTCGAGCCATCGTTCATCATCGACGTCTCCGAGCACTACGAGGTCAAACGCCGGGCGCTGGCCTGTCACCGTACGCAATTTGCGCCCGCGGGCCCCGACGCGGCCGACACGCGTCTCACGTCCCCGCTGTTCCAGCAGCTCATCGAAAGCCGCGACGCGCAGTTCGGGGCTCGCGCGGGGGTGCGGTGGGCCGAGGGCTTCGTCGTCCGAGAGCCCATCATCCGGCGCCACCTGCTTCGGCGCCGCGCCTCGCTGGTCCCGCCACTATGAACGTGGGCATCGTCTGTTACGCGTCGGCCGGCGGCAGCGGCATCGTCGCCACCGAGCTGGCGATCGAACTGGCCGGGCGCGGGCACGACGTGCACGTGCTCAGCACGGAGCTGCCGTTTCGATTCCCCAAGGGTAAGCGCGGGCTGACGTTTCACGCGGTCGCGACGCCGGCCTATCCGCTCTTTCGCGAGCCGCAGTACGCGCTCTCGCTGGCGACGGCCATCGTGCAAGTGTCTCGCCGCCACCACCTCGACGTCGTTCACGCGCACTATGCCGTGCCGCATGCAGCCGCCGCGTATCTCGCCCGGCAGATCATGGCCGCCCATCCAACGGATCGCGTGCCGAAGATCATGACGACGCTGCACGGCACCGACATCACGCTGGTCGGGAGCGACCCGTCGTATTCGGAGACGGTGGCGTTCTGCATCGATCAGTCCGATGGCGTCAGCGCGGTGTCCGCGAGCCTGCGAGCCGACACCTGCACCGCGCTCGGGGTGTGCCGCGAGATCCTGGTAATCCCCAACTTCCTCGATGTCACGCGCTTCCGTCGCCTCGACGTGCCGCGGCGCAATCCCGAGCGAAAGCGGCTGGTGCACGTCTCGAACTTCCGACCCGTGAAGCGTATCGGCGCCGTGGTCGAGGTGTTCCGCCGGGTGCGGGAGCAGCTGCCGGCTACGCTCGTGCTCATCGGGGACGGTCCTGACATGGCTGACGCGCGCGCGCGCCTGACCGCCGCAGGGCTCGAGGGCGACGTCGAGTACGCCGGCGAGCGGCAGGACGTCGTGAGCTTGTTTGCGACGGCCGACCTGTTTCTGCTGCCCTCGGCGACCGAGAGCTTCGGTCTCGCGGCGCTCGAAGCCATGGCCTGCGAGGTGCCGGTGATCGCCTCGAGAGTCGGGGGCCTGCCTGAGGTGATCGAGGACGGGGCGACCGGATTCCTGCACGCGCCCGACGATCTGGACGGAATGGTGGCGAGCGCGATGCGGCTTCTCACCGACGCCGGTTTTCACCGGCGCATCGCCCTCGCCGCGCGCAGGGCCGCCGTCGAGCGATTTTCAGCCGACCGGATCGTGCCACAGTACGAGCAGGCGTACGAGCAATTGTTGCAAACAGAAACGGTGTAGCGCCCATCAGGCTTACTTTGGCAGGATGGTGTTCCGGCAATGAAATTTGCATTCGGCAGCGTAAGTATCGATGCCGATGCGCGCAGCATCTCGAGCGCCGAAGGCTCGGTGCATCTGACGCGAAAGGCGTTTGACCTGCTGCTGCTCCTCCTCGAGTGTCGGCCCAATGCTGTCTCGAAGGAGCAGATCTACGCTCGATTGTGGCCCGAGACGTTCGTGGCGGAATCCAGCCTTCAGACGCTGATCCACGAGATCCGGCATGCAATTGACAGCGAAACGCGACAGTCCTGGATCCGGACGGTCCATGGCATCGGCTACAGCTTTGCCGGAGACGTTGTCGCCAGCGGCACGCCAGCCTCGCCGGCGCAGGTGGAACGCCCGGCCGCGTGGCTGCTCGGGGAATCAACACGTGTGGCGCTCCACGCGGGAGAGAACGTCATCGGTCGCGGACTTGAAGGCGTCATCGAGATCGAAGCCCCGACGATCTCGAGACGTCATGCCCGTATCACCATTGGTGAGGCCGTAACTCTCGAGGATCTCGGTAGCAAGAACGGCACGTGGCTCAGAGACGAGCGGCTGACAGCGCCCCGCGCGCTTGCGGACGGAGACGCGGTGTCGCTGGGTTCGGCAAAATTTACGTTTCGCCGGGCTCGACAGCCGAAGTCCACTGAATCAACCGACATGCCGCCACACGACGTGACGCCAGAGTAAACGCCGCCCTCAGCCACTGCTCGCTGGCAGCCTGCCGTTTCGCGAATTCGCGGTCGTTCCAGCACATCTAAGCTAAATCTCAGGTTCGTCTCAGGACCTCCGGCGGACGCAACGGACATTCTGCTCCCGGCCCAGAACATGGCCGGGAGGCAGCAGTGCGAGTCGGATGCGCTTCGCCTACATGGATGAACGTCGGCGCCCGCGCCGCGGCGATTCTGCTGCTCGGCGTGACCACCTCAGGACCTGCGGCCGCCCAGGTCTTCGACGGCGACTCTCCCGCGATCGCGCTCGGAACGTCGTCGTCGGCAGCGCCCAGTGCATCGCGCGAATCGCCACTGCCCGCCAATCTCATCGTGCCCGACATCGTCCGGCCGGTCGCGACGTCGATGTGGCGGCAGTCGGCCACATTCCGTCGGCAATGCGCGCGCCTCGCCGAGCATCCCGACGTCATTGTCCGGTTAAAGCTCGCCAAGGTCGTACAAGACACGAGGGGTGCCCGATCGGCCGTCGAGCGGCTCGGCGGAGGTCTGAACGCGGCAGTCGAGATCGACTTGCGCAAACCCGAGCTGTATGTCGAGCACATCGCTCACGAGCTCGAGCACGTGCTGGAGCAGGTGGATGGTATAGACCTCCGCAGGCTGGCACGGCAAGGGCTCAATGGCGTCGTGAATCATGGAGGCACCTTCGAGACGGCCCGCGCACGCGCGGTCGGGCGGTTAGTCGCCCGAGAGGCGATAGGACCGGTGACACCGACGGCAGGCACTTATCGCACCGCGTACGTGCTCATTGTGTTTGCTGCGATGACACTCGGACGAAGTGGCGAGATGAGTGCCGCACGAATCGGTGGCGACGGTGCGCGACTCGCCGCAACTCAACGAATCCGTGCCGACGCGATTGGCACACTCAGGCCGGCTGCGCTCAGTGATGACGGCCGGCTGATTGCGTTCGCTGCGCGGAACCGCGAGTCATCGCAGAGATACTGCTGCCAGCATGTGTACGTGCTCGATAGATCGACCGGACTGATCATTCAAGAAAGCATCCGCGCCGACGGCATACAGGGGGATGGCGATAGCCAGTCTCCCAGCCTAAGCGCGGACGGCCGCGTCATCGCCTTCGAGACCACCGCGTCGAACCTGCTGCCCGGGCAGACGCGCCTCATACGACAAATCGTCATCGTGAGGAACCGTCACAACGGCAATATACAGACACCGCAAAGTCCGCGCGGCGAGCAGCCAGACGGTGAGAGCCGCGAGCCCGTGGTGAGCGGAAACGGTCTCACGGTCGTCTTCACTTCTGATGCGACCAACCTGGTGACGGGACCAGACGCGAACAGCCGGCGTACCGACATCTATCTGTGGCGCCTCGATGACTCGACAATCACCCGCATCAGCGTCGACAGCAACGGCGTGCAGTCGTCGATCGGCGCCAGTCACTCGCCCGGCGTGAGCCGTGACGGCAATCTCGTCGCGTTCGTCTCAACGGCCAGGCTCACTCCACAGGACACCGACGACCGAAGTGATGTGTACCTGCGAAACGTGCGCCGCGGGCTGACGTCGCTCGTCAGCCGAGACATCGCAGGCAGATCGTTCGACGGCCACAGCCATTCTCCTGCGCTGAGCACCGACGGTCGCTACGTTGTATTTGTGTCCACCGATGGAATCGCGCCAGGCGATCGCAATACCGAGAGCGATGTGTACCTGTACGACGTGGTATCGGGATCGACGACGCTAGTGAGCGTGACCGCGAAAGGAGAGGCGGCCAACGCGGAGAGCCGGCGGCCCGCGATCTCGGCAGATGGACGGTACGTGGTCTATCAGTCGGTGGCTTCGAACCTGGGGTCCGGACCCGGATGTCCGCGTCAAGTCTCGGATACGAATCTCCTGCCCGACGTGTATTTGTTGGACCGCACCACGCGCTGCGTCACCCGCGTCAGCGGTTCGCCCGCACGGGAATCGTGGACGCCCAGCGTGGCCCCCGCGATCGACGGATCGGGCACCGTAGTGACGTTCTCGTCGACCGAGCCGGTCAGTGAAGACGACCTGAGCACGGATTTCGATCTCTTCCTCTTCCTGCGAAGCCGCGAGAAGTCGACACACTGACCAGAGGGCCATGCCTCTCGCCTTCTTCCGCTGGCGAATGCCTCGCCACTGCCGAGCTGAATCTCGGACGGCCTGGGACGTGGTTAACGGGATTATGGTGGCGACGCGCCGTGAACGTTGACGGCTGCTGCGTGTCGCGACTGCCCGACTGTCACCTAGCAGCTCGTCGAGGGTTGGCTGCTACAATTCCCGCCTCCGCACAGAATGTCGTATCCACCTGGGTCGAGACTCGGGACCTACGAAGTGCTGTCGCCGCTCGGCGCCGGCGGTATGGGTGGCGTGTAGCCCTAAACGGGGGACGGCAGGAGCAGATCACTTCCGAGGGCGGCGCCAGGGGATTCGAGTCCCCTGATGGCAAGAGCCTCCTTTACGTGCAAAGACACGACGATCCAGCAACACCGCTGCTGGCCGTGCCGCTTGCGGGAGGCTCTCCGCGACAGCTCGTTCGGTGCATCCGCCGGTGGTTCTTCGTCGGACCGAAAGGCGTCTACTACAGCCCGTGCAGCAAGGGGGAGTCGACGGTTCGGCTGCTCGATCTGGCAACGGGTGAGGATAGGCCGATCGCAGCGCTGGTGGATCCCGATTACGCCGATCCTGCGGGCCTTTCGATTTCGCCGGATGGCACGACCATCCTATACACCAGGCACATCAGGGCAGGCTCAGACCTGATGCTGATCGAGAATTTCAGGTGAAAAAGCAGGTTCCAGGCGCCAGGCTCTGGGCTCGTTCAGCGATCGACATCCTCCAGCATCCAGATGCTGCCAGTGACGGTCTGCATCTGCAGCACCGCGTGCCGAGGGGAAGTAGCCAAGTACGAGTCGTCGATGTAAGGTGAGACCGCCATCTGGGATGAATCGAAGTGCGTCAGCGCGAACGGCTCGCCAATCGGCTGGCCCCGTTCTGGATCGAATCGCGCACCCCACAGATTGAGATGCGATGTCGATCCCTTCGAGATGAAGAAGACCGTCTTGCCGTCGGATCCCCACCGCGGCTTGTCAGGCCATTCGTGAGTCGCGGCCATGCGGACCCATTGTTCGGGAGGCGTCCCGGGCCGCGCGACAACCAGTTGCAGTGACGGCTCCACGCCGAGCCGCTGCAAAGTAAAGAGTACCCAACGGGCATCGGGAGAGAGTGTGGCGCACCAGATCTGCGCGCCGGCCGGTGACGACAGGAGAATGCGTTCCGGCTGTTCCGCTTTGGGATTCGAGGTCGACCAGAGAGCAACCGACGTGGGCTGGCTCCCGGATCCAGCCAAGACAAACAGGCCGAGCACCGCGCCGCCGTCACGGGTCCAATCGGTCGGTACGAAGTAGAATTTGGCACTCCACGGAGTGAGGAATCGCTCCGGGCCTCCCAACTGCCGGTAAGCAATCGCCAGCTCACGAGGTGGTAGGTCTCCGCGCAAATACTTGTACGCGACTCTCGTTCCATCTCGCGACCAGATGGGACCCTGGGCGTTGGTGGCCAGCAGTTCACGTGCCGTTCCGTCGATATTCATCACCCACAACTCTGACCGACCTATCCCCGGACGCGAGAGCACATATGCCAGCTTCGAGCCGTCGGGCGACAAAGATGGCATCGAGGCCACGGCGCCCTCTTCCGTCAGGGGTCTCCCTTCGCCGACGACCCGAGGAGGATTCGCCGCCATATCGAGGGGAAACGCCAGCATGCGAGACGCCTCGTTCTGCTTGCTGAACGCAATGCGTGTCCCGTCGCGCGACAGGGTTGGCGCCACATCGCGTCCCTCGGGCGTCGTGAGCCGTTCCGCTGAGAGCCAGTCGAGCGTCGTGGGATCGACCCTTACCCGCCAGAGGCTGTGGGTCTCCTGCGCGGCCGCTTCGAAGTACAACATGGTGCCAGCCGCGTTCCATTGAAACCGGAATGGTATCGCGCCAGGATCGGCCCCCAACGGCACTCTCTTCGAGGTGGTCACCTGACCGCCAGCCCTCGAGAGTGTGAAGAATCCGCGCCCGCGCGTGGGGTGCCGGCCAATGATGGAGATGCGGCCATCCGGATGACTCGCCGCCCAATCCCAATATCCGTCGCGGAGAAAGTCCCGGAGAATCTCGCGCGGGGGCTCACCGTCGAGAGACACGGTATGGAGCCTCAGGTAATTGCCCACCCTGCGATAGAACGCAAACCGACCCACAAAAAACAGGATCTCCGACCCATCGCCGGCCCAGGTCGGATCAGAGCCGAACGACGTCAGTTGTCGCTCGGCTCCCCCGAATGCAGGCACCAGGAACAGACCGCCGCCACCGCGGTCGGACCGAAAGACCAGCGTCGTGCCATCCGGCGACCACGCAGGCTGCGTGTCATCGGCGGGCGATTTCGTCACGTGCACGGGCTCGCTGTTCCCCGAAAGCGCCTGCACCCATATGTCGAAGTTGCCAGTTCGATCGGAGGCATACGCGATGAACTTGCCGTCGGGTGAGAACGCCGGGTCCGTCTGCAGCCCCGCGCCGGACGTGACTCGTGTGTAGGGATAGTTCTGCCGACCGGCCGATTCAGCGATCGGCCCCGCCCGAGGACTGGCCGCCAGCCACGCCCACCAAGCGGCACCAGTCAGCGCTACCAGCAGCGTCGCCGCTGCACCGATGGTCACGAGCTTGGGCGAACGCAGACGGCCCGCAATGTACTCGGCGCTCGAGACCGGCCGCGTCACATCCTCAGTGGATGACGCGATCGAACCCTCCGCGGATGCGCGGCTCCGGTCGGTCGACACGAGCTCGTCGCGGAGCGCCTCGAGATCCAGCTGCAGGTCCTTCATCACCTGATACCGCTGCTCAGGATCCTTGCGCAGCGCTTTGCCGACGATGCGCTGGAGCTCGGCGGGGACCTGCGGATTGAAGCGCGGGAGCGGCGCCGGCTCGCGATCCAGAATCGCGACCAAAACGTCGCTGCGGCTCGTCCCGGTAAACGGGGCCCGGCCTGCCACCATCTCGTAGAGCACGACGCCGAGCGACCAGACATCCGTGCGGGCGTCCAGGTCGTAACCGCGCGCCTGCTCCGGCGACATGTAGTCGAGGGTGCCGACCAATGATCCTGGTTCGGTCGCCCGTACGGTTTGCGTGGGTCCCTGCGGCTCGAACACCATCGCCGACGGCACGAGCTTCGCCAGGCCGAAGTCGAGCACCTTGACCAGCCGATCCCGGCGGATCATCACATTGTCGGGTTTGATATCGCGATGCACGATGCCCGCGGCATGTGCGGCCGTGAGGGCGGCCGCCAATTGGATACCGATGTCGAGTGCCTCTCGCAGCGTCAGGCGAGTCCCGTTCAGACGCTGCCCCAGCGTTTCGCCGTCCACGTGCTCCATCACGATGTAGCGCTGGCGGTCGACCGTTTCGCCGAGGTGGTAGATGTGGCAAATGTTCGGATGACTCAGCGCCGAGGCCGCGCGTGCTTCCCGCTCGAACCGCGCCAGGCGATGGGGTTCCGAGCTCACCTCTGGACGAAGCACTTTCACCGCGACGCTGCGATTCAGTTGCCGATCAAGCGCGAGATACACCTCCCCCATGCCGCCCGCGCCAAGCAGGTGAACAATCTCGAAACTGCCGAGCTGAGTGCCGCCAGACAAGGACATGGATCTCGGGCGGATTATAGGATGACGGAACGGTCCCGGCGAACGTGTCGACGAGCGCGTCAGCCTTGGCTGGCTGACCCGCGCTATTCCACGTTTTCGCCGCGCGCGAGGAAGAACGACAAGCTCTCCAGCGACTGCGTCAGATCCACGCTCTTCAATTTCACATCCGGGGGGACCGTCAGGGGACCGGGCGAGAAGTTGAGGACCGCTTTCACTCCCGCCGCGATGACCTGATTGACGACCGGCTGTGCCGCCGACGCAGGTACCGCGATGACCGCAATACTGATCCGCTCGTGCTTGACCACGCGTTTGAGCTGCCGGACGTCGAAGATGGCCACGCCGCCGCGGGAGATGTGCCCCACCTTTTCGTTCAACACGTCGAAGAGGGCGACGATTTCGAACCCTTCCTGGCGGAACCCGGGATAGTCCGCCAACGCGAGCCCGAGATTGCCTGCTCCCATGATGGCAACGCGCAGCTTGCGATCGAGTCCAAGGATCTGGCGTACGTGGCGTCGCAGGTCTTTCACGAAATACCCGACCCCTCGCACGCCGAACTCGCCGAAGTTGGCCAGGTCTTTCCGGATCTGCGCTGCATTCAGGTGGAACTGTTCGGCGAGCCCCTGCGACGAGATACTCTGGACGCCCGCCGCGTCGAGCTCCGTCAGGCAGCGCAGATAGATCGACAAGCGATTGGTGGTGAGCTCCGAGACCTGTTCCGGCGGAGGGCGCGATTTGTTCGGTGTTTTCACAAGACCTGCGCCGATTGTACGAACCCGTTCCGAGAAACGTCAAGGAAAGTTCAGTAGTAACGCAGTGCCGCCGTCCTGCAGTGCCGCCGTCCTGCAGTGCCGCCGTCCTGCAGTGCCGCCGTCCTGCAGTGCCGCCGTCCTGCAGTGCCGCCGTCCTGCAGTGATGAAGTGCCGCGGGTGTGCAGTGCTGCAGTTTGCTAGAATCCGCGCTTATGGCTTACGCGCCGACAACGCCCACGCCGTCTTCGCCCGCAACACCTGCCTTCGAGCCGTACGTACCGGCGTCGAAGTGGCTTCCCGAGTTTACGCCGCGCGCGGTGGTGCTCGGCGCCTTGTTCGGCCTGCTGTTCGGGGCGTCGACCGTGTACCTGGGTCTGCGCGCCGGCCTGACCGTGAGCGCCTCGATTCCGATCGCCGTGCTCGCGATCTCGGTCCTCAAGCGCCTCGGCGGCTCCACGATCCTCGAGAACAACATCGTCCAGACCATCGGATCCGCGGGCGAATCGCTCGCCTCGGGGGTGGTGTTCACGATTCCGGCCCTGCTCTTCCTGCTGCCGCATGGACCGCAGTATTTCAACTACGTCCAGATTCTGCTGCTCGCGTTTGCCGGCGGCATCCTCGGCGTCCTCATGATGGTGCCGCTGCGGCGGGCGCTGATCGTCAAGGAGCACGGCGTGCTGCCCTATCCGGAGGGCACCGCGTGCGCGGACGTGCTCATCGCCGGCGAGCGCGGCGGCGCACTCGCCGGCACAGTCTTCATGGGCCTCGGCGTCGGCATGGTGTGGAAGTCGCTGTCCTGGATTCTGCAGTTGTTTCCGACCGCCGTCGGCTACTCGATGGCGCGCCGCAGCTTCTTTCCCAACGCCACGGTCAACATCGACATCTCGCCCGAGTACATGGGAGTGGGCTACGTCATCGGACCCCGCATTGCCGGAGTGATGTTCGCTGGTGGCGTGCTCTCGTGGCTCGTGCTCGTGCCGCTGCTGTCGATCCTCGGCGAGTACATCCCAGTGCCGTTCCCTCCGGTGCCGGCCAGCGGCTTGAGGCTGTCGGAGATGGCGCCGGGGCAGATCTGGAGCGCCTACATCCGCTATATTGGCGCCGGCGCCGTGCTCGCCTCGGGCCTCATTACCCTTGCCCGCACGCTCCCCACCATCATCTCCTCGTTTCGCGAGAGCATGAAGGGCCTGGGCGAAAGCGCGGGAGCCGTCAAGCCCCTGCGCACCGAGCGCGATCTCCCGCTGCTGTTCGTCATTGGCGGATCGCTCGCGCTCGGCGCGTTCCTCGTCCTCATGCCAGGCCTCCCCACCTGGGGGAACCCGCTGGCCGCCGTCCTCACCATCGTCTTCGGATTTTTCTTCGTCAGCGTCTCATCGCGCATCACCGGCCTCATCGGCAACTCGTCGAATCCGATCTCGGGAATGACCATCGCGACGCTGATCCTCACGTGTACCATCTTCGTCGCGGTCGGCTGGACCGGCGACGTGTATGCGCCAATGGCCATCTGCGTTGGATCGGTCGTCTGCATCGCGGCGGCCATCGCCGGCGCGACCTCGCAGGACTTGAAGACGGGATTTCTGGTCGGAGCCACGCCAAGCTCGCAGCAAATCGGGCTCATCATCGGCGTGGTCGTGTCGGCCCTGGCGATCGGGTACACGACGCTTTACCTGAACGAAGTGATGGGCATCGGCTCACAGTCGCTGCCGGCTCCGCAGGCCACCCTGATGTCGACAATCATCAAGGGCCTCCTCAGCCAGAATCTCCCCTGGGGCCTCGTGCTCTGCGGGGTGAGCGTCTCCATCGTGCTCGAGCTGTGCGGCATCAGGTCGTTGTCATTTGCCGTGGGCTCCTACCTCCCCATCGCCACCACGGCGCCAATCTTCGCGGGCGGTCTGGTGCGGTGGTTCGTCGAGCGCAGGACCGGGGTCGTCAGCGAATCGGAAATCAGCTCCGGCACGCTCTTCAGCTCCGGACTGATCGCGGGCGGCTCCATCGCGGGCATCGTCTATGCGATGCTGTATGGCAGCAAGATTGTGGCGGCTGCCGACGACGCGGCAACGATTGGTCTGATTCCGGCAATTCACGAGGGCGGCGTCGGCCAGATTGCCGGCGCCATCGTCTTTCTGGTACTGGCCGTCGTGCTGGCGCGCGTCGCGCAGCGCCGACTCGAGTGATGACTCTCAGACTCTGCCGCGTCCCTGCTTTCGTGCTGGCCGCCGCGCTCCTGGCGGCCAGCGTCATTTCTGGGCAGACCCTCGCGCGGCGCGCCGCCACGATTCAAGGCATCCAGACCTATCCGGCCTTCTACAACGGACAGCCCGTCCTCCTGCGCGCCGAGCTCCAGCAGGAGGGCGATCGGGCGACCCTGGTCGCCGGCGACCATCGCCTGCCGGCACTGCTCAAGACCGGCGTGTCGGGCAGCGGCCTCCTCCTGGTCCGCGGCGAAGTGTGGGACCTCGGACGCATGCAGGCCGACGATGTGAGGTTGTCTGGACGGGACCTTCGCCAGTTCCTTGGGGCCGAAGGGGCCGCGAGGTGGCCCAAGCCGGGCGAAGTCGTGATCGTGAACGTGACAGCCGCCGAGCCGGCCGAATCCCTCGTTGCGCCGTCGGTTCGCAATCTGGCGCTCGCTCCGGAGCGGTACGCCGATCAGCGCGTCACGGTCAAGGGACAGTTCAGGGGCCGGAACCTGTACGGCGATCTTCCGCAGGCCCCCGCGGACGGCAATGGACGCCGGGACTTCGTCATGCGCTCGGCGGACGCCGCGATCTGGGTTACTGGCAAGCAGCCGAAGGGAAGCGGATTCCATTTCGACGTGACGTCACGGCTCGACACGCAGCGCTGGATCGAGGTGAGCGGCGTCGTGAAGTGGGAGCGCGGGCTCGTGTCGATTGTCGCAGAGCAGCTCGCCGAGACGTCGCCGCAGGCCGAGGCACGATCCGAGCAGGTCACGATTGCGCGCGAAGTGGTGCCGCCCGAGGTGTTGTTCAGCGCGCCGACGGCGGATGAGACCGACGTCGCGCAGGACACGAAGGTCCGGATCCAGTTCTCGCGAGATCTGGATCCGGCGACCATCAAGGGTCGTGTCGAGGTGAGCTACTCGAGGACGCAGTCGCGCGAGCGCGGCGAGCCTGAACCGCCGCCGGTCATCGCGCGCGTCGGCTATAACCCAGGCGCGCGCGTGATGGAGATCACCTTCGACCCGCCGCTCGAGCGGTTCCGCCTTGTCGAGGTCCAACTGAAGGACGGCATCGTGGGCACGGACGGGGCGGCGCTCAAGCCGTGGACGCTGACCTTCACGATCGGGGGCTCATAGGTGCCAGGCACTGTTAAGGCGTCTTAACATTCTTAACAGTGCCTGGCACCTTTACGATTTGCGAAACAGCTGACAGGCTCACCACAAACCGTTCTTCAACGGCACTATAAGTCCGCTCTCGCTCTTACGGCACCAGGCGAAACCCCGTCACCACTTCTTCCGTCTTGCCTGCCGCTTCCGCTCTCAGTTTGAGCACGTAGTCCCCCGCGGCGAGCGGCGCCAGGTTCAGCTCGGCCGAGGCCCACGTGATCCCGGCTTCGGTTCGTGTCGACGCGGTCACGGTGAGTGTCATCGGCTTGCCGGCGCGGTCCAGGACCTGCCCGCTCGTGGCTGTCACGGTTGCGACCGTCGGCAACTCGAGTCGCAGCCGCTCGGTGCGGCGAAACTGGAGATCCGCGGTCGGCAGGAACTTGATGCCCGTGGTCGGGCCGCGGCGGAGCACGACGGGACGCCCGGGCGCCGAGACCTGGGTCAGGCGGATCGTGTCGTTGTACGGCAGGCCTTCCTGCGTGGGCGACACTCGCATCCGGATCATCACTTCGCCGGTTGGGACGACTACCTCCCCGAGATCGACTGCCAATGCCCGCTGGCCAGCCGGGAGCGTGGCGTTCGATTCGGTCAGGACTTCACCGGCCGGCGTCAGGACGGCGACGTTCACCGAACCACCGGCGAGCCACTCTCCCGTCCGCGCGAGCGCCGCATCGAGCTCGGTGAGCGCCCAGAGGTGCACGTGCGTCTCGGCTCCGCCGTCGGGTCCCATCGGTGCGTAGCTGACCGCCGTCCGAAGCGGAACGCCTGGCCTCGCGCTCCCGAGCGCATTGAGAGCCATCTGAACCGCGGTGGCTGGCACCGCCGCGTCGACGGTCGCGGCCGCCGTTCTGCCTTCCTCGACTTCTTCCTGTGTCGCCGCTCGATAGCCGCGCCGCGCCCGGACATCGACGCCAGGCCGCTTTACCCGCACGGTGAGCTTGCGATATTTCCCATCAAGTTTGCTGTTGGTCGAGTAGTAGCCGAGCAAATAGTAGGAGGTGAGATCATCCACGACCCGCTGGAGGCCCTTGTCGATCGCGTTGGTGTCGACGACGGCGAGGCCATCGGTGTTCTCAGCCAGCGTGCGGAGATTTTGCGACCGTTTCTGGATGAGAGCAGTATTGGCGCTCAAGGGCGACGCGACCAGGTCACCTACCGGGTGACCCTGAGTGACGAGGGCTTGCGCCTCACCTTCGAGCAGACCGTCGTTGTTAATCGGCTTGTCGAATGCCACGAGGCCGAGCGCATTGACCGGGTAATAGCTCACGTTGCTGCGATTCGCATCGTCCATCAGCTCGTGGAACTCCTGCCAGTTGTCGAGCATCGCCAGGTTCATCCGGTCGCGTTCGCACTCGCGTCGCGAGAATCCCAGGTTGTAAGCGGCCAGATCGGAGGTCAGTCCGCCTTGAGGCGTCACGCCGGCTCGCTGCGGCTCGGTACGGCCGTTGCGCGTCAGGTTCGGATTGGGCCGGAAGAGCACCCACCCGCCGGTCACTGTAATCACCGCCTTGCGCTCGTCTCGAATGCCGCGCAGGTATTTCGACAGATCATCGAGCGCGTCGATGACTTTCTTTTCGCGCCGCCGCTGGATCATTTCCTCGGCGACGCCCTCGTACCGCCGCTCGGAAGGCGACGATTTGGTATCCGGGTAGCACTGAACGTAGTCCTGCTCGATCGGATCGTCTGGATAGAGCTTGTCGCGCTGTCCCCAGAACCAGTAGCGGGATAGATACCCTTCCACCGTCTCGGTGCGCCGCGCCAGGGAGATGTCTTTCGCAGACATGTCGGGGGTCATCACGGCAAACAGGTCATCCGGCCCAACCACGCGGTTGAGCAGGTTCACCAGCGTTCGCTGCATCCGGTGTGAGCCGGCGAAATCGACGAAGTAGGTGTCGAGGAAGATCACGATGATGCGCGAGCGACCGCTTTCGGCCATCTCGCGACTCTCGCGCGTGCTCGTCGGCTCGCGGCGGAAGGCGTCCGGACCAGGGCCTCGCACCTCGACGTGCTCGAATGTGCGGATATTCTGCGCAACACCGTCCTCGAGGAGCTCGAAGTCGGTTTGCGTCAGGTCGCGGAGTGGCTCGCCCTTGTGCGTCGGGAACACGTCGACCCGGACGAAGTTCGCTTCCGTGCGGAAGCGCGCCTGATCGGCGGCCGATATTGTCTGACCGGTGGCGGCCGGCTCCTGATTCGCGGACGCCTGCTGTCTTGCAGGGGCACCGGCGCGAAGCGCGAGGGTCGACCAGGCAATGGCGACTGCAGCCAGCGTCGCAAGCGCGAGCCCAGAGCGAAGGCGCGAGGAGGTCGGGAGAACGTTAATCACGGGTCCGCCTGGGCGGCAGGCGGCGCAGTGGCACAGCAGGGCGAGTCTAGACCCGCCGGGCCGCAATGGCAAGCGCGACCGGATCCAGTCAGCCCGTCGCTGAAGGCGCCGCACGCCGGCTGCCAAAACGTCGCCTGAAGGCTCGAATGATCGTGGCCGCGAGAACAATCATCGCGAGAATCACGACCGCGGATACGGCGAACGCGGCGATGGGATACTTCAACGCCAACAGACCCAAACCTACGACGAAGCCATCTTCGAGCAGGCTGAGCGCCCAGTTCGAGAATGGTTCCGGGCTGGTGTTGACGACAACCCTTGTCCCGGCTTTCGTGGCATGCGCCCCGGCGGCTACGGTGCCGCCGACGACCGCAATGAGCGCGGTCATCGCGGGCGACGACTCCCCGAGCGCGGCAACCGCCACGGCGGCTCCGCCAATGGGGCGGATAAAGGTATGAGCGGTGTCCCACAACGTGTCGACCCACGGCACCTTGTCGGCCACGAACTCGACGGAATAGAGGACCAGAGCCGCGGCGATGACCCAGTTGTTGTCGAAGACGGCGTACTCCGTCGGCAGCTGAACCCAGCCGAACCGCGACGCCAGGCCGATGAGCGCGATCGTGGCATAGAGATTCACCCCCGCCGCGACCGAGAAGCCGAGCGTGCGTCCAAGGAAAACCAGCGTGTCCATGGTGTGGATTACGAGGGATCGGTCCCACTTGTGTCGGTCGATCGCGCCCGGCCCGGTTTCTGTGGGGCGGGAGAGCCCGGCAGCATCCCGGCAATCCGCTCCCGCGTAGTCGCGATCAGGCGGTCACGGTCGTCCAGCGTCAGCCCCCGGGTATCGATGGGATCGCCGACGACAATGCGCACTCGAGCGGGCCAGACGAGCCTGCTCCCTTTGCGCATTGCTGCCCGGCCGCCATCGATGGCCACCGGAACGATCGGGACCTGCGCCGTAATGGCCATGATGAACCCGCCTTTCTTGAACGGCAACATCTCGCTCGTTCGCGAGCGGGTTCCCTCAGGAAAAATCAGGAAGCTGTTGCCCGCCTTCAGCGACTCTGCGCCCTTGGCAATCGAGGCCAGCGCCTGGTCGCGACTCTCCCGCACCACCGGCACGAAGCCACCGGCCAGGAACACCCGCCCGAGCAATGGGAGCTTCAGGAGCTCTGCCTTGAACAGGACATGCAGGCGTCGATGAAGATAGGTGAACAGAATCGGAGGGTCGACGTTGCTCTGATGATTCGCGCAGAAGACCACGGCACGATCGCGCGGGACGTGGGCAAGGCCAGTTACGACGGCTCGGATACCAGACAAGAAGAGGCCCAGCCGGACGCCGCCGTGGCCGAGGGTGTAGAGAATGCCATTCCACCCGAACGCAAAGGCCAACATCAGACCGGGCGGGGCAGCGAGGAGCACGTAAAGGGAGATCCCGATGTAGGTCGCCAGGGATCTGAGGGCGGCGATGAGCGTCATCGTAGGCGCATCATCTTAGCGAGAAACTGGAAAGGGCCCCGTGGCGCCTCTCGAAGTGCCAAGTGCAGAGTGCGAAGTGCTAAGTGGAGTGGAAAGTGAGAAGTGAGGGCGAACGAGACTGAGAAGTGAGAAGTGGGCCAATGCGGCCCACTTCCCAGGCTCTGCTAAGAGACTCGTGTTGTCCGGCGCGGCGCCGACGCGTTGGCGCGCGCGACCAGCGTGGGCGGCGCGGTCTTCGGCTTGCTGCTGGCACGAGCGGTCGCGGCACGTTGCGTGGCGCGCGCCTTGGCGGTAAAACATCGCTCGAGCGCCTGGTCCACACGGCCCTCGACAGCAACGGACTTCTCGCGGATGACATCCGAGACTTCCGTCACGATGAGCGCCCGCGCACGATCGAGCATCCGCTTCTCGCGGAACGACAGGCTCTTGGATCGAGCGAGGAACGTGAGACTCTTGAGAACATCGGCCATGTCGAAGATCGAGCCGCTGCGCATCTTGTCCGAGTTGTCCTTGAAGCGACCCTTCCAGTTCTGGTGATCGTCGATTTTGCCGTCACCCAATCGGCCAAAGAGCTGCTCCACATCCGTATCGGAAATGGCGCGGCGCAGCCCCACCTCGCCGGCATTGGCGATCGGCACGAGCACAGTGGTTTCGTTGGAAACAATTCTGAGATGGTAAAAGCCGCACGTGGTGCCGAGGATGGTCTTGTCTTCGATCCGCTCGACGACGCCGAGACCATGATTCGGGTAAATGACCTTGTCACCGACCTGGAAAGTCACGTGTCCCCCGTTTGCGAAGAAGGTGGTAGGGCTCAAGGAATGGAGCGCGTGGAACCCACTAAGTATAGCGACGATTCTTGTCAGGATCAACGAAAATCGGCCTAATTTTGCGAATTGATAAGGCGTCTGGCACCTTTGGGCCGCGCGCACGGTCTCGGCCCAGGTCCAGTAACCCATTGCGGCGAGACAGGTTGTCTACTGAACGCCAGAAAAGTTGTCAGTCCAGACCCCGGCGGCTGCCTGTCAATTTTCGCTATTTCTTCGTGGCAAAAACCGTCCGGATCCGGACAGCCGCATCCCGCCGGCGCACGACGACCAAACCTCACGACGTGATTTGTCGTCTAATAGACCCGAACTCAACGGCGGTGAGCGCGCATCCCCTGGCACGCTTCTCGCCAGAACCGTTAGGCACCCCATGCTGCCCCACGCGGTTGGTTTCGCGCAGATGCTGATGCTCTCCGCCGCTTTGCAGGCGTCGGCCGCCGTACTTCCGCTCGTCGACGACGGCCTGTCGACCGGGAGTGGCGGCGGACTGCGAGGCGCTCTCCTGGCAGAGGCGATGCTCGGGAACATTGCGGGCCTCTGGTCGGGGAAAACCGATGCTGGATCCCCCGTCACGATCATGGTCCTGATCAAGCGGGGCACGGTGTCGGGCAACGTGACGTTCGCGGGAGTGCTGCCGAACGTTGCCGGGACGCCGCTGCTGCTGCAGCGCGCCACGCTCTCGGGCCACACCGTCATCTTCAGCGTGCAGGGGAAACACTGCGACAAGGCCACGCATGGCAGCCTCACGCTCCTCTCGGCCGGATTGGCGCAACTCGATCTTCAGGCGGGCGGGATGCCCATTCGGGTGAAGCTGTCGAAGGTCGGCTGACGGACGAAACCCCTGCTATCATGCGCGACACCTCAGCCGCGCATGCAGAACTTCTACGAGCTGTTTGACGATGCTGCCCGGGAACATGCCGGGCATGTCGCCGTCGAGATCCAGCGCCGCCAAACGCTCGACCGCATCAGTTACGAACGGCTGCGTGAAATGGCCGAGCGCACCGCCGCGTGGCTTGGGGTGATCGGCATCGGGCCCGGAGATCGGTGCGCCATTCTCGCGGACAACGACGCGCACTGGTGCGCCGCGTACCTGGGCATCCTTCGACGCGGCGCCGTCGCCGTTCCGCTCGACACTGCGTACAGGCCATCGCAGGTCGACACGCTGCTACGCGATTCGGGTGCGGGCGTCATGTTCACGTCCGCGAAGTACATCGAGACGGTGCTTCTGGCGCGGCAGTCGTCGGGGCGCGCGTGCCGTCTCGTCTTGCTTCACGGCGAGCACGCCGACACCGCGAGCTTCGACGGCATGGTGACCGGACGCATGCCCGCCCCGCCCCTTCCGGCGTGCACCGCGGGTCCGGACGACCCGGCCGTCATTCTCTACACCTCCGGTACCACGAGCGATCCCAAGGGCGTCGTCCTCACCCACGCCAACCTGTTAGCCGAGCGCCAGGGTGCCTTTGCGGTGGTGCGGGTGACGGACGAGGACTGCATCCTCGGAGTACTTCCCCTGTTCCATGCCCTGGCGCAGATGGCGAATCTGCTGCTGCCGTTTTCAATTGGCGCGCGGGTCGTCTTCCTGGAGACCGTCAACACGACCGAGCTCCTTCGTGCGCTGAAGGAGCGCGGCGTGACGATTTTCGCGTGCGTGCCACAGTTCTTCTATCTGATTCATCAGCGCGTCACCGCCGACGTGGAGAAGCGCGGCGCGACGGCGCGCCGGCTGTTCCGGAGCCTGCTGGCCGCAAATGCCCGGCTTCGACGGTTCGGGCTGAACCTCGGGCCGATCCTCTTTGCGCGCGTCCACGCTGTCGTCGGCCGGCGGATGCGCATCATGGTGACGGGCGGATCGCGATTCGACCCCGACATCGGGCGCGATCTCTACGCACTTGGCTTCAACATCCTGCAGGCGTATGGCCTCACGGAAACCTCCGGCGCCGCGACGCTGATGCGACCCGGCGATCACCATCTGGCGACCGTCGGCCCGCCGCTGGCGGGCGTCGAGATCCGGATCGCGCCGCGCGAGACGACAGACGACGAGGCTTCGGATGGCGAGATTCTGATTCGCGGCGGCGTCGTGATGCGCGAGTACTTCCAACGGCCCGACGCGACGGCAGCCACATTCGTCGACGGCTGGCTCCGGACGGGAGATCTTGGACGGCTGGACGATGGCGGCCGCCTGATCGTCACCGGGCGCCGGAAGGAAATCATCGTGCTCAGCTCGGGGAAGAACATCTATCCCGAGGAAATCGAATCCGTCTACCGCAAGTCGGCCTTCGTGAAGGAGATTTGCGTGCTTGGCCTCGCGCGCCCCGGCGAGCCGGCGGCCGAGCGGCTGTATGCGGTGATAGTGCCGGACGAAGACGTGGTGCGCGAGCGAAAAGTCGCGAACATCGGCGATCTCATGCGGTTTGAAATCGAAGGGGCCTCGGTGTACCTGCCGCATCACAAGGGGGTTCTCGGCTACGAAATCTGGCGCGAGCCGTTGCCGCGAACGAGCACGGGCAAGCTGAAACGCTTTGAGATTGAGCGCCGCGTGCGGAGCGCGGCGGAAGCACGCGACGCTCCCGGCGGACCCGTTCTGTCGGAGACGGATCGTGCGTGGCTGGAGCGCGTCGACCTGGCGCCAATCCTCGAGGTGATCGGCAAGTCGCTGCCGAGCGGGATGGTGCTGACGCCTGACGCGAACCTCGAGCTGGACCTGGGATTTGATTCGATGGAGCGCGTCGAGCTTCTGACGGCCCTCGAGCAACGGTTCGGCGCCCACATGCCCGAAGAGGTGATGCAGCGGCTCTACACCGTGCGGGAGCTGGCGGAAACGATCCAGCAGCACGCACAGGCCGACATGGCCGTCTCGGAGAGTGCGGCCTGGGCGACGCTGCTCGCCGAAGAACCCGGCGAACCTGGCACGCTCGATCGCTTTCTCGGCCATCACCGCGTGGTGCCGTTCCTGCTGTTTGGCCTCCTGAAATCGATCATGGTGCTCGTCAGGGTGGCGATCCGCATCGAGGTGACGGGGCTCGACCGGCTGCCGGAACGCGGACCCTATCTCCTGAGCCCCAATCATCAGAGCTATCTCGATCCCTTCCTCCTCCTCGGTTCGCTTCCCTATCGCGTCGTGCGCCAGGTGTTCTTCGTTGGCGCCAGCGAATACTTCGACACGGCAGTCCTTCGGTGGCTCGCGCGACAGATCAGCCTCGTGCCGGTGGATCCGGACGCCGGCCTCGTGCCGGCTATGCAGGCTGGCGCCGCGGGCTTGCGGAGGGGACGGATCCTGGTGCTGTTTCCCGAAGGCGAGCGATCAATTGACGGGACGGTGCGCGGGTTCAAGAAGGGCGCCGCGATTCTGGCACACCACCTCCGTGTTCCCCTTGTGCCTGTGGGGATCGACGGCTTGTTCGACCTCTGGGCCAGGAATCGCGGCGTGCAGTGGCGTAAGCTCCTGCCAGGCGCCGGCACGACCGTGCGCCTGACGATCGGCGTGCCGCTCGATCCGGAAGGCGAGTCGACGCCGACAGGTGCGCGGGAGGCCGCATATTCGGTCCTGACCGCTCGGTTGCGCGACGCGGTGGAATCGTTGTGGGGCGAGCTGGCCGGGCGGCGCGCGTCGGCCGGGCGTCACTCGATCAACTGAGACCGGAATCAGCCAGGGCGCCTTCGGCCATCTCGGTCGCGTCGGCGAGGACCACGCGATCCCGGCCTTCGTGTTTGGCCCGGTAGAGCGCTCGATCGGCGACCCGGAGCAGCGTGTCGGCGGTCGAGGCGTGGAGCGGCACCGTCGCAATGCCGATCGAGATCGTTACAGGCCCGAGCGCCTGGCGCCGGAAGCTGAGAGACAACTGGTGCACTTGCTCGACGGAGCTGCGAGGCGCGAGCCAGCGCGCCGTCGGCGCTGGTATCGGCAAGGACGAGCGCAAACTCCTCACCACCGTAGCGGCACGCCACGTCCTCTCCGCGGAAGAAGGACCGGAGAACCGCACCGACCTCGCGGAGCACCGCATCGCCGGCGTCGTGGCCGAAGGTGTCGTTGAAGCGCTTGAAGTGATCGATGTCGAGCATCATCACCGACAGCGGACGGTTGGCGCGAATCGATCGCCGGCATTCCCGCTCCAGCGACTCTTCCAGGAACCGGCGGTTGAAGAGGCCCGTGAGGGGATCTCGAATCGACTGACTCTTCAGCGTGTCGCGCAGGCGGAGATTGGCGAGCGCGAGCGCGATCTGCTCCGCGGTGGCTGTCACGGTCCTGCGGCGGTCGGCCTGATCCTCGGCATCCCCTTCCTTCGCGGCGGCCTCTGCCTGCACCAGCGGCTCGACCAGAACGAGCACCCCCAGTGATTCGCCCTGCGCCGTCAGCGGCACGCACGTGGTGTGCATGTCTTCGAGGCCGAGCAGGTGACCGCACCGAGGTGACGACCGGTCGAGACCAGCGTCGTGGACGCGGTTTCGTCTCAGGGCCCAGCAGTCGACCGGCCCGAACATCGGCTCCATCCTCGCGATTTCTCCTCCCCAGGACGAGTGGTTCTCGAGCATGCCGGAGGAGTTGACCAGGAACAGCGCCCCCGACCGGCCAACAAGCGCCGGCGCGGCCCGCTCGATCACGCGATACGCTTCTTCAGGAAGCTGACAGGTCTGCAGCAGCTGGCTCAACTCGGCAAGCCGTGCAATCTCATCGCCGCGTTCCTGCGCGCGCTCCAGGATGCCGGCGAGGCGATTGTTCACCTCGGTGAGCTCGCCTGCGACGCGCACGCGCTCGCGCATGTCGCGCCGGACGAGAAAGGCGGCAACGAGCAGCAGGCCCACGGCAGCCACGCCGGCCACGGTGAGGTTGCGAAGGGTCTCGCGCGCGCTGCTCTGCGACCGGGCCGCGCGCTCGGCCAGCAGGGTGCGCTCGTCGCGCTCGGCCTGCACGAGCACGTCGCGGATCGCCTCCATTTCGCGCTCGCCCTCTCCGCTCGTCACGAGACGGGAGGCGGCCTGCGCGCCGGAATAGCGGCGCGCTTCGGCGACGCGGCGATAGAAATCGAGCAGGCGGCCGATCGAGGCCTCCAACTCATCGACGCGGCGACCTTGTGCGGGATTGTCGGCCGAGAAGTTGCCGGAGCTCGACGAGGTGTCGCGGCAGGCGCGATACCGCGGCCTGGTAGGCGGCACGGAATTCGTCGCGTCCGCTGATGACGAAGCTGTGCTCGCCGGCTTCGGCATCGCGCAAATCGCCGCTGAGCGATTGCAGTCGCTCGAGCACCGTGTAGGTGTGCGTGACGAGCGCGTTGGTGGCGAGCAGCGAATCGATGCTGCGCCACGACAGCCCGCCGACGAGCAAAAGGACCGCCAGCGCGAAGACAAACGCCGGCATGACCCGCCGCGGATGAACGATGCGCTCGAGCGCAGCGGCAAACGGGGTCTGCGAGCTTGCCACGGCGCCGATTATATCGCTGTGGTCGAGCGGGCGCGGCTTACTCTGCCGTCGTGCGGCTTCCGAGCTCTCGATCGAAATCGAGAAGACCGCCCGGATCGCTGCCAATCATCGTGAGCTTGGCCAGAATCTCGCGTGCAGTTCGTTCTTCCTCGACCTGCTCGGCAAGGAACCACTGCAGCTCGACCGTAGTGGAAAACGCCTTCTCCTTGAACGCGAGGTCGTAGAGCACGTCGATCTGCTGACTGACGGCCTGCTCCTGCTTCAGCACGCGATCGAAGACGTTGTGCAGCGACGAGAACTTCTGCATGGGCGAGGGCATCTCCTTCAGCTGGATGTCGCCGCCGCGCGCGAGGACGAAGTCGAACAGCTTCATCGCGTGTCGCGTACTCCTCCTGGCTCTGGAGTCGCAGCCACTTGGCACTGCCATGCAGGTTCTGCGACGTGCACCAGGCAGACATCGCGAGATATTCGTACGACGCGCCGAACTCGGCCTTGATCTGCTGGTTGAGGGCGTCGCTGACAGTCGGGATCATGCTCATTTCGGAGGAAGCTCCTGAGCGCTAGGCTATCATGGCACTCTCGCGCGCAGGGACGTGGCTTGGCTTCAGGGCTTCGGGCTCCGGGCCAGATGGGACCGCGCTGCTATACTCGAAAACGGCCGTCGCCCTGGCGGTCTCGTTGGACGCCGGAGTGGCGGAACTGGCAGACGCGCCGGACTCAAAATCCGGTTCACCGCAAGGTGAGTGTGGGTTCGACCCCCTCCTCCGGCACCATAGCCTTCGCTACGCTCGGCTTGGTGCCGAAGGAGGGGCTCAGGCACTGGGCCGGCGGCGCTCTCGCGCCGTGGCCTCCGCGGCTCGACCCCCTCGCCGAACACCACGCCGGCGCGTTGCTCGGCGGGCGGGCCGCAGGCGGGGGTCAACGCATTGGGCCGGCGGCGCCCTCGCGCCGTGGCCTTTGCGGCTCGACCCCTCGTCTAACACCACACCGGCGCGTCGCTCGGCGGGCGGGCCGCAGGCGGGGGCCAATGCATTGGGCCGGCGGCGCTCTCGCGCCGTGGCCTTTGCGGCTCGACCCCCTCGCCTAACACCACGCCGGCGCGTCGCTCGGCGGCGGGCCGCAGGCGGGGGCCGACGCACTGGGCCGGCGGCGCTCTCGCGCCGTGGCCTCCGCGGCTCGACCCCCTCGCCGAACCCCACGCCGGTGCGTCGCGGCGGGCGGGCCGAAGGAGGGGGCTCAGGCACTGGGTCGGCAGCGCTCACCAAATCCCCAAGGGTCCGAAGTCTTGACCCGGTCCTTCGCACCGACAATCGGTCGACGATAGCAATACGAGCACTGCGCGATTGACCTAAACGAGGTACTCGCCGACTCGCCACGGGCTGTTATGACTGCTTGTCAAATCTGATCGCGGCCGGAGAGCGTGTCGGGGCCGCCGCCCGTTGGAGGGACGCGCGAGGCCGAAAACCGGCTCGAGAGCGCCAGAAATCCGCGTGGGGTGACGGAGTGGGGCCCCGCGCTCCGCCCACGTGTCGCGACTGAGCCGGTTTTCCGCGCCTCCGACCGGGCGGCGCCCCGATACGCTCTCCGGCCGCACGTGGCCGTTGATTCCGCGGCACAATCCACCTCGTCCCTGCGAACTGCCGTGTCGACAGTCGAGAACTGAGCGCCGACATCCAGCGTCGGCGTGCGACTACCGCGAGGCGAAACTCACCGTGACATTGATGCGCGTTTCGACGGGCACAGCGCCAAGGCGGGTCGGAGCAAATTTCCACCCGGACAGCGCGTTGAGCGTCGCGCGCACGAACTCGGGCTCGGCCGGCGCCGCCAGCCGCAGCTCTTTGAGGTAACCGTCTGTGCCGATGCGGCCTTCGACCTTCACGGTCCCTCCGATGGCTGCGTCCCGCTGACGTGGGGGGTATCGCGGCAACACGTTAGTCAGTTTGATCGGCGGTTGAATGCAGCCCCCGACCAACGACTGGTTGCACGAGTCACCGATCGTTCGCTCTTGCGCCTTTGCTGGCGGCGTGGGCGGCGGCGGAGGCGGCATGCCTCGATCAACAGCGCCGGAAGGCGGCGGTGGAGGAGGCGGTGGGAGCACCGCCTCTCCCGGAGTGACCGTGATCGTTTCCTGAATGGACCCCACCTGCAGCGCAACGTCCTGTTCGAGGGCTTCGCCCGGGTCGATCCTCACACGACCCTGGACGGGATCGAAGCCAGGCTTTCGTACTTCGATGACGTATTCGCCCGGTGCCAGATCAGTGAACGCGAAATGCCCGGACGCGTCGCTCGTCGTTTCACGTGTGGCTCGCGATTGCTTACTCGTAATGAGGAGCGTGAGGTTGGGGATCACGCGTCCGACGGCATCCATGACCGAGCCGGAAAACGTAGCGGCTGCCCCGCCCTGTGACGACGCCGACGCGAGCAGACCCGCGACAGGGAGCGTAATCGCCAGCAGGGCCAGAACGGTGCAGATTCCGACAACGCGCGACACCGGCGTGCGATTCCGATCCGTGGTCAACATGGCGCGGACTCTCCTTTCGAAGCTTGATGGTCGCGCCATCGCAGGGGCAGCGAGGCTCGAATCGATGAACCGCCGTGCCCTCTTGAAACCGCGAGCGATCTCGAGCAACTGAGTCGCATACGCCGAGCCCTCGACGCCTTGGCCGAGCACGACATCGTCGCATGCAAGCTCGCTCTGTCGGCGCAGGGTGCGACACGCAATCCAGACGATGGGATTGAACCAGTAGATCGAGCGAAGAATCTCTGCCGCGATCTGTACGAGCCAGTCTCGGCGTCGGATGTGCGCGAACTCGTGCGCCAGTACGATCCAAATCCGTTCGACGGGCCAGTCACGCGCCCCCGCGGGCAACAGGATTCGAGGCCTCAGCCAACCCCACGTGACCAGGAGAGCGGGATGGCGGCTCTCCACAATCTCGATGCGACGGGTAAGGCAGAAGCGCTGGCAGAGCATGTCGGCGGCCTCCCGCCACGGGCCCTCTCGTAGCGTCGCTGATCGCGACCCGAGCCAGGCCAGCCGAGCGCATCCAACGGCAAAGACGACAAGGCTGATCGCGCTTCCGAGCGCCCACACGATCGTGAGTATGCCCACGGTCGCGTCGCCGGACGCGTCTCCGAGACCGCTCGAGACCCCGGCGGTACGGCTCAGGATGCTTGCCGGACCGAGCGGCACGAGCGCAATCGGTTCCGAGAGATTCCAGCGGTACTGCCACGCCATCCGGCACCTGCCAATTCGGAACAATCGCTTCCAAGGCGGGGATCAGGCCGCCGCAGAGCAAGGACACGGTGAGCACCCAGTGGCGCAGCGCCGCTGATGACCTCCTCAGGACTGCGACAGATGCAAGTCCGACGAGCAGGATGAGTGTCGTCTTGATCACTTCGATCCCCCCTTTCGCGCGCGCGCGACGAGATCGGCGATGCGATCGAGATCCTGGTCGGTAAGCCTGGTCGCCTCACCGCCAAGTACCGCGGCGACGATTTGTTCTGCCGAGCCGTCGAAGAATGTGTTGACGAGGTGCTTGAGCGCCGACCGCCGGGCCGAATGGCGGGCCACGACGGGGGCGTAGACGTAGCGGAGCCCGTGCTCCTCGTGCCGCACGTGTCCTTTCTCTTCGAGGACGCGCAGTTGCGTGCGGACCGTCGAATCGCTCGGGTCGCCTGGCAGCTCGCGTTTCACGTCGGCGGCGGTGGCGCGGCCCAGGCGGAAGAGGACGTCCATGATCTGCCGTTCGCGCCGCGAGAGCGTATTGTGTAGCGCCTTGCTCATGTTATGTTCATAGCATACACGTTATAAAAATAACATGTCAAGACCGCATCCGCCGCCGACCGAAACGCTGCAGGACACGGCCGGTGCGGCCTCGGACCTTCAGGTCCGGCCGCCGTCCGAGCGCTCAGCGTTTGCGATCGTTCCGGTACACCTTGCCGGCTTTCATCACGAAGACGACGTGTTCGGTGGATTTGATGTCGGCCAGGACGTCACCCGGCACCGCGACGAGGTCGGCATCCTTGCCAGGCTCAATCGATCCGATCGACTTTTCCAGGCCGAGAAGCGTAGCCGCTTCAATGGTGCCGGCGCCGAGCGCGGCGTACGGCGTCATCCCTCGCTGCACCAGCAGGCCGAACTCCTGCCCGTTCAGCCCGTGCGCGGTCACGCCCGAATCAGTGCCGAGCGCAACCTTCACGCCGATCGCGATGGCGCGTTTCATCATCTCGATGTGCGCGTCGCCGGCGGCTTTTCCTTTCGCGGCAATCTCCGGCGGATACTGACGGGCGCCACTTCTTCCCGATACCGAATCGGCGGCCATGCTCGTCGGCACGAGGTACGTGCCCCGCTCTTTCATCATCCGCAGGGTCTCATCGTCGAGAAACGAGCCGTGCTCGATCGAGTCGATTCCGGCGCGAATGGCGACCTTCGCGCCGGCCGCGCCGTGCGCGTGCGCCGCCGTCTTGCGGCGAAGCCGGTGCGTCTCCTCGACGAGGGCGTCCATCTCCGCCTGCGTGACCTGCGGGGTATCCACTTCGTCGGTGAGCGAGAGCACGCCGCCGGTGGCGCAGACCTTGATGACGTCGGCGCCGTACTTCATCTGGAAGCGTACGGCATCGCGAAACTGATCGGGACCGCTGGCAATGCCCTCCGCCGCTCCTGTTTCCTTGCCGAACAGCATGTGCGGGTATCCGGTGATGTCGCAGTGCCCACCGCGGGCGCCAAGCGCGTAGGCGGCGACCAGCATCCGGGGCCCGGGGACAATGCCGGCATTGATGTTGTTGCGCAGCCCGACATCGATGTAGTCGCTCGAGCCGACATCGCGGACGGTCGTGAACCCGGCCATCAGCGTTCGCTCTGCGTACCGCACGGCGCGGATGGCACTTTCGGCCACCGTTCGCCGGAGGCCCTCCACGGCATCGGCGTACCAGTTCGGGGAGGATTCCATCGTGATGTGCGTGTGCGCGTCGATGAATCCTGGCAGGAGCGTCGCATCGCCGAGATCGACGACGGTGGCGCCTGCGGGCGGGGGCAGATCGGAGCCGGCCGCGGTGATCCGGCCGCCAGTCACAATCACGACCGCACGCGGCACCAGGCTCGCGCCCGTGGCGGTGAACATCCGCGCGGCCTTGATCGCGGTCACATGTTCTGGCGCGGAAGTCTGCGCCGAGCCCGCCTGCGCGCCCGCAATCACGAGTGCGACGGCCAGCCCCCACGAGGCCGTCCCCCGTTGACAGTTCGAGATCATGCCGGAATCCTCATGGCACCCGGCTGACTCTGCCGGCGTGCGAAGACTACACGCATTCTCAGGGGAAACGAACAGCCGATTTCCGCTGCGGCGACGACGCGCGACCGTGCGGCGGCTGGAGCTATAGCCACGGATAGACACTGACAGTCCGACGAGCGCTCATCAGGATTGAGGCGACATTAATGTCGCCGACACGTAAATTCCCCACAAGAATGTGGCCACGTGCGATCGCGGCTCGCCCCCCCGGGCGGGGGCGCCTGGCCAGGCCACCCGAAAGGGCTACAAGAATGTCTGTGCGGGCGCGTGCGACATACATGAATGTCGCAGACCATCACGGGTCGCCGGCAGCCCTTCGCCGCGATTCCCGAGCGAAAGCTCACGATGTCCCAATGCTGCGGCGCACTACCGCATGGCACCCGCGTTGCACGAATGTCATCAATCGCCGGGCGCGAGTAACACCGCTCCGCCATAGGTTCCGTTGGCACGGGCAGAGTTCGTCAGCGCACCAGATGAACATCTCTGACCAACACCATCAACGAGGAGACGCATGCAACGTGACACGCGCGAGATGTCCGTAACGAGCGCCACGCGACCCGCCGGTCGTGCGGACACTCGAAGACGTTCGGGATGTCGAGTCGTCGGAGCCGCGGCGCTCATCGCCGCGCTCGCTCCTACGCTGGCCCAGGCGCAAGACGCCGCGCCTCCTGCCATCAACCAGGCCGACACAGCCTGGATGCTCGTGGCCACCGCGCTCGTGCTCCTCATGACGCCTGCCCTTGCGTTTTTCTACGGGGGCCTCGTGCGTTCGAAAAACGCGCTCAACACGATGATGATGAGCTTCGTGGCGCTGGGGTTCGTGGGCGTCGTTTGGGCGCTGATGGGCTACTCGCTGGCCTTCGGCACCGGCAACAACGTCATCGGCGATCTCTCGATGGCGGCGCTGCGCAATGTGGGGCTCGGGCCACAGGGGACCACGGTCCTGATCCCGCAGGTGCTGTTCATGTCCTACCAGGGCACCTTCGCGATCATCACCGCCGCGCTTATCTCGGGCGCGATCGTCGAACGGATGCGCTTCCCCGCCTACACGCTCTTCATCGCGCTCTGGGCCATCGTCGTCTACGCTCCGATTGCGCACTGGGTCTGGGGCGGCGGATGGCTCGCGAAGATGGGCGCGCTGGACTTCGCCGGGGGAACAGTCGTGCACGTGAATGCGGGCGTGGCCGCGCTCGTGGCCGCCCGGGTGCTCGGCCCGAGAAAGGATTTCGCACGACAGGCGATTCTCCCCCATAACGTGCCGTTCACGCTGCTGGGCGCCGGGCTGTTGTGGTTTGGATGGTTCGGTTTCAACGCCGGCAGCGCGCTCTCCGCCGGCCCGGGTGCCGCGCTGGCCTTTACCACCACCTTCCTGGCGCCGATGGGCACGCTGGTGGTCTGGACGATGCTCGATCTGCTTCGGAACCAGAAGGCGACGGCTGTCGGCGCCGCCACGGCCATCGTTGTCGGCCTCGTTGCGATTACGCCGGCCGCGGGGTTCGTCAGCCCGATCAGCGCCCTCCTTCTCGGCGGGATTTCGGCGATCCCCAGCTACTACGCGCTCCTATGGCGCGCCCGCACGAGCCTCGACGACTCGCTCGACGTAGTCGCGGCGCACGGCCTTGGCGGAACGGTTGGCGCGCTTCTCACCGGCGTCTTCGCGGAGAAGGCGTGGAACGGCGTGGCCGACGGGTTGCTCTTCGGCAACCCCGCCCAGCTGGGCATTCAGGCGGTCGCTATCGGCGCCGCAATCGTCTACAGCGGCGGCGCCAGTTTCGTGCTGCTGAAAATCGTGAACCTCGTTGCCCCGCTGCGCGCCGACACCGGAGAAGAGGGGTTCGGGATGGACGTCAGCCAGCACGGCGAGGAAGCCTACGCAGATGGCGAAGGCGCGATCCTGGTACTGCCGGAGCACGGCGTGTCGTCGGCGCGGCCGGCGCTCGCGACATCTGGAGGTCGGTGATGAAGCTGATTGTTGCGATTGTCCGGCCCGAACGGTTGAGCGCGGTGCTCGAATCGCTCTTCAAGGCGCAGATTCAGGGGTTGACCATCAGCCACGTGCAGGGTCACGGCGGTGAACGCGAGCAGGTCGAGACCTACCGCGGCACCACGGTGAAGATGGAGCTGTCAGACAAGGTGCGTGTCGAGATCGGCGTGTCGAACCACTTCGTCGAGCCTACGGTCGATGCCGTACTCAAGGCCGCTCGCACGGGAAGTGTCGGGGACGGCAAGATCTTCGTGCTGCCGGTCGAGAAGGTCTACCGCATCCGCACGGGTGAAGAAGACGAGGCGGCCGTCACTCCCGTCTCGCCTGTCGGCGCGTAGTCACGAAAGCGGAGTCTGAAGGGTGGTGAGCCGTTCGCTCATCACCCGCTCCGCCCGAACGTCACTTCTTCCCGCCGGTGCTCACTTGAACACGTTGTCATAGACGAGTGGCTCGCCCGTCTCCCACGGTCGGTAAGCATTGGCGAATTCGATGCGCTCGGCCAGCGTCGGATGAGATGCGCGCCAGAGCCGCACCAGCCAATGAGGACGCGGGTTGGCGAGGTTGTCCTGCTGCAGCTTGACGAACGCCAGGGCGGCCGGCCGATTCGCGCGGGTGATCTCGAGGCCGAACCGATCCGCTTCGTGCTCGTAGTGCCGCGTGAATGCCAGCGCCAGGGGCGAAGCGATGAACCCGCACAGGCTGAAGAGCAGCAGGATCAGCGGCAATGACGCGGCATCGGCAAGCTCAGTGAAGCCGAACTGCGTCCGGTACCGGCCGATCAGCCATCCAGCCGTCCTGTGCACGACATACAACACCAGGCCGATCAGCACCGAAAAGAACCCGATCAACTTCCACGTGTGGCCGAGCACGTAGTGCCCCATTTCGTGGCCCATCACGAAGAGCAGTTCGGGTTCGTCGAGCCGCGCAATGATCGTGTCCCACAAGACGATGCGCTTGGTGGCACCGAATCCCGCGACATAGGCATTGAGGGTCTTGGTGTCAGTGCTCTTGTCGACCTCGTAGACCCGCCCGCCCTCGATGCCCGATCGATCGGCGAGCTGCAGGATCCGCGCTTCGAGCGCCTTGTTCTTCATCGGGCCGAACGTGTTGAAAAGCGGATCGATCCAGACCGGCGTGACGAGCAGCACAAAGCAGAGGAACGGAACGGCCGCAATCGAAGTGTAGAGCCACCAGCGCCGCGGGCTTTTCTGGAGCAGGAGATACGGCACCCAGAGAAACAGCCCGCCCATGATGATGCCGACGACCAGGCCCTTGATGCTGTCGCCGAACCACTTGGCAAACGTCTGGTTCGACAGGCCATACGCGTGCTCACGCGCGAACTCTTCATAATAGGCGCGGGGCAGGTCGACGACGAACGTGACGATCGAGAAGATCGCGAAATACACGCCGACGATCACGATGCGCCTCCGGCTCAGACGCGACGCCCACGTGCGCATACGGGCCGAGAGCCCGGTGAGCAGGATGGCCGCCGGCAGGATCAGCCCCCAAAGCGTATCGACGAGCCATAATGCGATGCCGCTCCGATACCGCTGCATCGCCACGGGACTCGGCTCCGGAACGGGAACCGGGGCTTCTGCCGATGGAGAGGGGCTCAATCGCTGAGCGCCAGGTTCGGCTGGTGGAGCCTGGCTGGCCCACGCGGGAATCGACAACAGCCACAACGCGACGACCGCCGCGACGCACGCACGCATAAGTCCTCCGCTCGCTGCAAAGTTCGCGCGGAGTCTAGCACTTCCGCTCGGTGCCGCCGGATCCCGTGGCGCCACGCGCGCCCCACGAACCGCTACGATAAACGCATGACGGTCACCCACAGGATAAATGCCGAACGGCTGGTCGTCCTCGGCTGGGGCCGAGCGATCCTCATGCAGCTCGCACATCCCCTTGTGGCGCAGGGGGTCGCCGACCACAGCGACTTTCGCAGCACGGCGTTGTCGCGCGTGCGCCGCCTTCACGGCACGATCAAGGCTATGCTTGCGCTGACGTTCGGGGACGCCGCCGCCGCCGAGACCGCTGCGAGCCGGATCAATGCCATCCACGACCGCGTGCACGGCCAGCTCACCGAGGATGCCGGCGCATGGACCGCCGGCACTCCATATACCGCGACGGACCCACAGCTCCTCACCTGGGTGCAGGCGACCCTGCTCGATTCGATGCCGCTTGCCTACGAGCGGTTGATCGCTCCGCTGGCCCGCGCCGATCTGGATGCGTACTGCGCGGAGGCGAGCGCCGCCAGTCCGCGGCTTCGCCTCGCGGCTGGGTCCGTGCCCTCATCGCGAGACGACCTCGATGCCTATCTCGTTCGGATGCTGGAGGGCCCGACGATAGCCGTCACCTCGACCGCGCGCGAGCTTGCGCGGGAAGTGATCGAACCGCCTGCGTCGGACGCGCTGTGGCCTGTCTCGGCAATGGCTCGGCTCGCCTCCATTGGATGGCTGCCGCCGCGCATCAGATCCGCCTACGGTTTTCAGTGGGACGACGAGGACGACCGACGTCTGGACGCCTGGTGCAGGCGGGTGCGGTTCATGCGGCAATTGACGCCGGACTGGCTGGCACAGTGGCCCGCCGCGCGGCGATCGGCTCGCGTGTGAGTCGGCCGACTCCCTTCAGAAGGCGAGCTCGAGCGCAAACAGCGTGCAAAGGCCTTGCTTGCGAGGTGTACGATTTACAGAGCGAACTCATTGAGGGTGATCATGGGGGACACAACATCGCAAGGCGGAATACCGTACCGAACACTGGGTCGAACGGGCGAACGCGTTTCCTCCATCGGCCTGGGCGGATGGCATCTGGGCTTGAAACACGTCGACGAGCCGCTCGCCTATCGAATCATCAGGCACGCGATCGATCGCGGCGTTAACTTCCTCGACAATTGCTGGGACTACAACGACGGTGCCAGCGAGATCCGCATGGGTAAGGCGTTGCGCGACGGCTATCGCGATCGCGTCTTCCTGATGTCGAAGATCGACGGTCGGACGAAGAAAGAAGCGGCGCGACAGCTCGACGAGTCTCTGCGACGCCTGCAGACCGACCGCATCGACCTCGTGCAGCACCACGAAGTCCTCCGATACGAGGACCCGCACCGCGTCTTCGACGAAGACGGCGCCCACACCGCGCTCCTCGAGGCCCGGACGGCCGGAAAGGTGCGTTACATCGGCTTTACCGGGCACAAGGACCCGCGGATTCACCTCTACATGCTGGACGTCGCACAGGAGAATGGATTCCGATTCGACACGGTGCAGATGCCGCTCAACGTGATGGACGCGCACTACCGCAGCTTCGAGCGTCTGGTGTTGCCGGAGCTCGTGCAGCAGGAGATTGGCGTCCTCGGGATGAAGTGCATGGCCAACGGCATCATCCTCCGATCGAGAACGGTGACGCCGGCCGAGTGTCTGCGCTACGCGCTCCACCTCCCCACGTCTGTCGTCATCACGGGAATCGACAGCATGCAGATCCTCGAGCAGGCGATCGAGGCGGCGCGGAGGTTCACGCCAATGAGCCAGTCTGAGGTCACGGCACTGCTGGCCCGCACTGCCAAGGCAGCATCGCGCGGTCACTTCGAGTTGTTCAAGACGACCTCAGCGTTCGACGCAACGGCACAGAACCCGGCCTGGCTCGGTGAGGAACCCGAGCACGTGCAGCAGGTGATGCCGTCGTAGGCGCAGTGGATGCCCGAACTGACGCTCGGGCCACGCAGGAAGAATTCGAGAAACCGAGAAAGACGATCGTAGGCCCGAGCTCTAGCTCGGTCGAATTCAGGCGACGGCCGGCGCGGCTGATGGCGCGGGCTCCGGCACGTACTCACGTTCGCGGCGCCTGAGGGCCTTGTACCGTTTGAAGGCCTGTCGCTCGTTTTCCAGCCCGAGCCAGGTGCGCCACGTCGATCCGCGAAACGTGTGCGCGAACATCCGATACGCGTTCCGCACGACAAACCATGGGTCGTGCCCCAAGGCGGCCGGCATGTGCCGCACTTTCATCCAGCGCTCGGCGCGCCATCGCAGAAATTCCACCTCCTCGGCATCGAGGTGCGCGGTGCGGACGACCGCCGTCGTGCCGTCGTACTCCTCGAGTCGATCGCTCACCAACAGTCCGCGCTCGATGAAGTCGCGCGTCATCGGCGTGCGCGGGTAGGGCGTCGGATGCTGGATGTACGGCCAGTCGATGTGACGCTCGGCAAAGGCCAGATTCGCGTCGATGGCGGCGCGGGTGTCGTCGGGGTTGCCGATGATCAGGCCACCGACGACGTACATGCCGTGGCGATGGAGATACTGGACAGCATCGAGCGCCGCATTCCCCACGGGCCGGCCGCCCTCGCGCCGGATGTTCTTGGCGCGCGCGCGCAGGAACACGAGGTCGTCGGCAAGCACGTTTTCGATGCCCAGGAAGACATAGCGGAACCCCGCCCGCCGCATGAGCGGCGCCAGCGTCTCGCCATGCTGCGCGATGGCCGACGTCATGCCCTGCACCAGGTAATCGAGATCGTTCAATCCCGCGTCGATGATCGCGCGGCACAGCGCCTCGAAGCGCGTGACGTCGAGCGTGATGTTGTCGTCGACGAGGAAGATCGCCCGCGCGCCGTGTGCCTTGGCGTCGCTGATGTCGGCCAGCACCCGGGAAAAATCGAACGTGTGAAAGTTCCGGCCGCGCATTTCGATGATCGAGCAGAAGCTGCAATCGAACGTGCAGCCGCGTGAGGTCTCGATGACGTCGATCTGCCGGCCGAGCAGTGTATAGCCCGAGAGCACGCGGGCGCTGCGCTTCGGCAGCGCGAGATCGTCCTGCCGCAACCGGCTCACGGGCCGGTCCGGGTTGTGAGTCATCCCTCGCGTGGTCGAGCGCCAGGACAGACCCGGAATCGATGCAACGCTCCCTGCGCCGTCCAGCGCGCGCAGCAGATCGCGAAACGTCAACTCCCCTTCCCCGCGGACGATGAAGTCGACGCCGGTGTCGGGCGCTGCGTAAGCATCCGCCGCGAGGCTCGGGTCGTAGCCGCCGACTACCACACGAACAGTGGGACACAAGCTCCGGATGTGGGTGATGAGCCGGAGGGCGGTGCGCCGCTGAAAGGTCATCACCGACAGGCCGACGACATCGGGCCGTTGTCCGCGAACGAGACGTTCGACGGTGGGAAGCACGCGATCGTGGACGAGGATGAGGTCCGCGACGGCCACGTGATGATGGGCGTCGATATTGCCCGCGAGCGATGTGAGCGCGCCGTTCGGCATGCGAACGGCGACGGGCGCCATGTGCTCGAACGAGTCCGGCATCGAGAGGAGCAGAACGTTCATGCCCGGAACGGACAGTCTAGCAAGAAGAAGAAATCGAGAACACGAGAAACCGAGAACACGAGAAGGAGCTCGAGAACACCAGAGATGCGTAGGGGCGGAGTATAGGGGCGCACAGCGTGCGCCCTGTGATGGCGGAAATCGAACGCCTATGCGGCATTCCGGCGGCGACGGCGGGCCGCAATAGCTCCAGCGAGACCGCTGCCGAGGAGCAGCATGCTGCCGGGCTCGGGTACAGGGTCCAGCGGCGGAAGTGCCTCGTCGAAGTGAATGTTGTCGATGGAGAAATCGTATAGGCCTTCCGCACCAACCGGAAAAGCCTCGATACTTACAATGGTGCCCGTAGCCGCGAAGCCGATCTGCTTTTGCCCACTGGCCGGCCCGGGTGGCAGCAAAAAAACGGCGGAGTTGCCGTTGTTGTCATAAACGCGATACAGAACGTCCACGAGCCAAGTGTTGTACACGTCCACGAAAAAGTTGTTGATTGGCTCGCTGAAAGTGATGGTCAACGGGTTGGACAATACTGGGGGGATAGTCGTGCACTCACCATGACACGCGGTGAGATAAATCGTGCTCTGGTTCGCCGGCACGTCGAGAGCTTTTATAAGAAAAACACCCCCGTCGACGGCGACGTCCAAGCCCCCGGCGTGGAACGCCCCTTGGTCCGGTTGGAAAGGGTCAATTTGAGAAAGGCGCGAGGGACCAGTGCCACCTGGAAAGACGTCTTCAAAATCGATCTCGCTGGCAGCGGCCGGCGATGCCATCAGGGCCACTGTCGCCGCCAGAGCCGCTCGCACCAGCCAACCAAGGAACGTCGCCTTCACGATTCCTCCAATTCCCCATCGCGTGAACATTTCGCGATTGGACCTCAATAGCGGTGCCACGCACCGCCGAGCGGAACGCACGGATATATATCCGTTTTCAAGGCCGTTTGCAACGAAGTCGCTGCAGAGAGCGACTTAACTCGGCAATGACGCGAAGACATAAGCGAAAGGTGGATTTCTACTGCTCCCGTCCCAAAGTCGGTGAGACGCTGTTCGGCGATGAACGGTGCCGTCAGGGTTTTGCTTGACCTCCACACCGATTAGCGCGACTTTGATGCAGGTTGAGGTCGGCACGGTTTTCGGAAGAGCCGCCGGCAACAGCAAGAAACAGGTACATGTGGAGGCGGGGCTTCAGCCCCGCCCGCGCGCTGCGGGCGATTCGGCGAAGGAGCGGGCATGGCTACCACGCAACGGGACGACGAGCGCGAACTGGCGCAGGCAATTCTCACCGGCGCACACCGGCGGCGGGAACAGTCGTTCGGGTCGTACTTCGGGCCGGAGGGAGGGTCCTGTGCGCTTGGTGCGGCGTACGAGGGCGTGTACCTGTTGCCGACCGATGCGCACGATGTGATGCCGCGGCGGCTCGATCGCTTCTTTCACTGCCTGGAAAACGTGTCGCGCCGCTGTCCCGCGGGCTGCCGGAAGCAGATTCCCATCGGCGCGATGATCGTTCACCTGAACGACGACCACCGCTGGACACGCGAGCAGATTGCCCAGTGGCTCGAAGACCCGCCATCGGCCGTCCGCCGGCACCAGGCGCAGACCGAACCGCCGAGTTGATCGGGCTGGACCTGACCGCCTCCGCCAAGGCCGCGGCGATCCGCCGAAGCCAATGCGAAGGCGGAAGGTCCGGCCTACATGTGACGGGGTCAGGCGCCGGCAGTGGCGTCGGCGCCGCTCAGCTGCTCCAGCGCCAACATCAGCGCGTGGGTGCCAAGCCGCCCGTGTCCCTGCGCCCGCACGGCAACATAGAGCTGGTGCACGAGCGCGAGTCCTGGCATCGCCACCTTCATCCGCCGCGCTTCGTCGAGGGCGATACCCATGTCCTTGATGAAGTGCTCGACGAGGAAGCCGGGATCGAAGTTTCGCTTCAGGACGCGAGGCGCCAGGTTCTCGAGCGTCCAGCACCCCGCGGCGCCGCTTCGAATCGATCCGAGCATCGTCTCCAGATTCAAGCCTGCGCGCGCCCCGTAGAGCAGGCTCTCGCAAACGCCGATCATCGTGCCGGCAATCACGATCTGATTGCACATCTTGGTGTGCTGCCCTGCGCCCGGGCCGCCCTGGTGCACGATGTTCTTGCCCATGACCTCGAAGAGCGGTGTCACGCGATCGACTGGGGCGGAGTCGCCTCCCACCATGATCGACAGGGTGGCATTTCGCGCTCCCACATCCCCGCCCGAGACCGGGGCGTCGACTGCCGCGGCGCGCTTCTCCTTTGCGGCCGCTGCGATCTCCTTGGCGAGGCTGGGCTCGGTCGTCGTCATGTCGACGGCAATCGTGCCAGCCCGAATCGCCCGGAGCACGCCCGCCGGTCCGAAATAGACATCGCGCACGTCTGCGGGAAATCCCACCATCGAAAAGACCACCTCGGAAGTGGCGGCGACCTCCTCCGGCGACGAAGCCCAACGCGCGCCCTGATCGAGAAGCGCTCCGGCGCGTTCCCTGGTTCGGGAATACACCGTGACGGGATACCCCTTCGCGAGCAGATGCCCGCACATCGAACGGCCCATGATGCCGGTGCCAATCCAGCCGAGAGCATCGAGTGACATGGAAGCCCGCCCCTACGGAAAGGTCTTGCGATCCTTGGTGGCCACATAGCCGCGGCGCGCACGCACGCGGTGCTGCGGACGGCGGACGCGCACGCGCAGCCCGTGGAACTTGTCGTCGGGCGGGTGCGTCATGGCGAACGCCAGCGTGTACTGATGGTTCAGCTCGTCTGCGATTCTGGCCGTCGCCGGACCGAGCTCCGCGGTGTCCTTCACCACCTCGGTGTAACCGCCTGTGTCGTCCGTGACATCGCGCAGTGCATACGGATTCACGCGCGTGCTGAGCGCGCGCGGATCCTGGCGGTCGATCGCGACAGCGTAGAAGAATGCGTCCACTCGCACCAGCCTCGACCGCAGCGTGCGCAGATCGATATCGCTTGCCGTATCGGCGCCGTCGGAAATCATCACGCCGGCAGCGCGCTGTCGATGTCTCGTGTCGAAAAGAGGAATCGACGCATCGAAGGCGTCATACAGGGCCGTCCCGCCCCACCCGTGCATCGCGTCGAGCGCCGGCCGCAGGACGTCGGGCGCCGATGTCCATCGCGTGGCAATCGTGGGCTGGTGGTTGAACAACACGAGCGCGAACTCGTCCTCGGGTGCCATCAGCTCGAAGAAGAACCGATCCAGCGTTCGCCGCGCATCCTTGAGGCGCTCGCCCACCATACTGTCGCTGATATCGAGCAGCACGGCCAGGCTGACGGGCACGCGCTCGCCGGTGAACTGAGTGATGGTCTGCACGATGCCGTCTTCGAAAACCTCGAAGTCCTCTCGCTGAAGATCCGGCACCAGCCGCCCCTTGGCGTCGGTCACCGTCGCCGTAATCGTGACAATCTCGACGCCGGTACGAAACTTCGGCGGCTGGCTGGTCGCCTGCGATCGCGATCTTCGGCCCGTTGGCAGCACGAAACTGGCGACAATCGACGTCAGGACGTCGCGGCGAGTCAGCATCCGGCTCCTATCTTGTCCGGCCATCGACGTCCGACGGCCGATCGATTCGTTCGAGCGCGTCGCGCGCCTTGTCGAGTGCCTTGACGGCCGTCGCGGCCGCCAGCGCGGCCGCCCGCGCCTCTGACTGTCGCCCCCGCAGCGCGACCGCCGCCGCCTCCGCTTCGGCCTTGGCGGATTTCACCGCGCGCTCGGCTTCAGTCAGGCGCGTCTGCGCCTGGTCGGCGGCCGTGCGTGCCCGCCGCTCGGCGTCGGCGGCGGCCGCCGCCGCATCCTGCGCCCGGGCGGTGTTGCCCTCTGCTTCGGCCACTCGGGCGCGCGCCTCGGTCAGCTTCGGGTGCGGCGTCGAGCGGACCAGGTGAAGCTTGGGCGGTACGGGCGACGGCCGGCGGCCGGCAGTCGAGGGCTCTCCGGCGCCGAGGCTGGCCAGCGCCGCAAATCCAGGCGGATCCAGGTCCTCTTGCAGGCGACCACGCGCGTGGCGCGCGGCGGCGCTGCCATAGGCTCCGATGGCGTCGAGAGTCGTGCGGAGCCGGTCGGTCAGCGCCGGACTCAACGGGGTCCCTTCCTCGGCGGCCCGAGCTCCGGCGCGCCCGACGAGCTGGTCGAGCGTCCGACGTCGATCCTCCGCCGCATCGGCCTGTCCGCCGCCCTTTCGACCTTCGAGGAGGGCCTTTTCGCCGGTCCTCACCCGATCGGCGGCCTTCAGGAAGGCGTCGAGGTCGCGGCGCGAGCCCCAATAGAGCTGATTCACCAGCCAGGCGGTGAAACTCGGTTTGGCGAGACCCCGAACACGAGCGGATTCCTCGTCCCGACCCTCCTTCTTGAGGCGGGCGGCCAGGCCGTTGCGCGTGCCGACGAACTCGGCAAAGGGGGCCTGGAACAGCGTGTCGAGTTCGCGCTCGAGATCGGTCACAGAAGACTGGCAGGAGGAACGGTCCCGATCATACCCTTACCAATCATGCCTTGTGTGCCTCTCGACATCCGCGCCCGCGCCCATTCCAGGCCGTCGCTGGCGCTGGCCATCCTCTTCGTCGCGACCCTGTGCGGAGGCGGCCCGGCATTGGCCGGTCAGGCGCCCGCGACTCCGGCCCCGGCTCCACCACCCAAGACGCCCCAGACGGGCGCACCGACGCCATCGGCACAGGAGCCGACGCTGCCCCCGCTCGACAGCGTACTTCCGGTGGACGGCGCGATCACCGTCGGACGTTTGCCGAACGGCGTGACGTACTACATCCGCCGGAACGCGCGGCCGGAGCGCCGCGTTCTCCTTCGTCTGGCTGTCAAGACGGGCTCGGTCTTCGAAGCCGACGACCAGCGGGGGCTCGCCCACATGCTGGAGCACATGGCGTTCAACGGCACGGCGCACTTCAAGCCCGGTGAGCTCGTGTCGTACTTCGAATCGGCCGGCGCGCGATTCGGCCCGCACGTGAACGCCTACACCAGCTTCGACGAAACCGTGTACATGCTGCAGGTCGCCACCGACAAGCCGGGGCTCGTCGACAAGGGGCTTCTCGCCCTCGCCGACTTCGCCGGCGCCATGACGCTCGCTCCGGCCGAGATCGACAAAGAGCGCGGCGTCGTCATCGAGGAGTGGCGGCTCAGGCAAGGCGCGAGCTCTCGCATCCTCGAGAAACAGGCTCCCGTTTTGTACTACAAGTCGCGGTACGCGCAGCGGATTCCCATCGGCACACCTGAGATCCTTCGGACCTTCTCCCCGAGCCGGCTTCGCGACTTCTACGAGACCTGGTATCGCCCCGAACGCATGGCCGTCGTCGTGGTGGGCGACATCGAGCCGGCGGCGTTGGCGAAGGCCGTCGCCGCCACTTTCCGCGCGCTGGCCGACAAGCGGCCACCCGCCCCCGACCCCGATCGCTCGGTGCCTCCGCACGCCGAAACGCTCATCAACGTGGCGGCCGATCCCGAGGGTCAGGCCACGGCGGTCACGGTGCTGAGGAAGAGCCCGGTGCTGCCGCAGAATCGGGTCGCGGACTACCGGCGCGACCTGGTCGAGCGGCTGATGTTCCAATTGCTCAATATCCGATTCGGTGAGCTGGCCCGGAAGCCGGATGCGCCGTTTCTGGCGGCCGGCGCTGGCAAAGACGACATCGCGGAATCGACGGTTGCGATCTCGCTCGGCGCCCGCGTCGAGGAAGGCAAGATCGAGCCAGGACTGAGGGCCATCATCCTCGAAGCGCGCCGGGCGCGCGAGTTCGGCTTCGGAGCGGCGGAGCTCGATCGCGCGCGACGGATGGTCATCAGCTATTACGAACAGGCCGTCGCCGAGCGCGACAAGACCGAGAGCGGGAGCTACGCCGCCGAATACATCAGGAACTTTCTGAACGGCGAGCCGATTCCGGGCATTCAGCTCGAATACACGCTCACGAAGGGATTGCTGCCGGGCATCACCGTCGAGGAAGTAAGCGGCGCCGCGCGGGCGCTGCTCCAGGAGGACAGCCGTGTCGTCCTGGCGACCTCGCCGGAAAAAGCCGCGGTGAAGCTGCCCTCGGAGGCCGAGCTCAAAACGGTGCTGGCCGAGGCCGGCAAGGCGCCGATCGAGGGCTGGCAGGAGACGGCCGTCCGCAATGATCTGATCGCCACGCCGCCGACGCCGGGGAAGGTCACCTCGTCTCGCCGCATCGCGGAGCTCCAGACCACAGTCCTGACGCTCTCGAACGGCGCCGAGGTCTGGCTGAAACCGACCGACTTCAAGAACGATCAGGTGCTCCTGAGCGCGTACGCCCGCGGCGGCGCTTCGATGGCCCAGGAGCGCGAGTACTACGAAACGGTGCTGTCGGCCTCGCTCGTCAGCGTGTCGGGGCTCGGCGGCTTGAGTCCGCCCGAGCTCGGTCGGCTGCTCGCCGGCAAGATCGCGTCCGTCTCGCCGTTCATCGAGCTGCAGACGCATGGTGTACGCGGATCGACGCGTCCGCAGGATATCGAGACCGCGCTCCAGCTCGCCTATCTCACGTTCACCGATCCGGGCGGCGATCAGCGCTCGCTCGACCTCATGAAGCGGCAGCTCACATCTCTCGTGGCCAACCGGGAACAGAATCCGGGCGCGGTCTTCTCCGATCGCGTGCGCGCGCTGAATACGGGCAATCACTACTCGGCGCGGCCCCTCACCACCGAGGCCGTCGCTGCGCTCAGGCTGGAGGCCATGCGCCTTGCTTTCAAGGAGCGCTTCAGCAACGCCGCCGATTTCACGTTTTTCATCGTCGGGACGTTCGATATCGCGCGGGTGACGCCGCTCGTCGAGCGCTACATCGCGTCGCTCCCGTCGACGGGGAAGCGCGTCGACCTGGCGAAACCATTGGGGTTCCACTTCCCCGAATCGGTGCAGAGGATCGAAGTCAAGAAGGGACTCGAGCCGCGGAGCGAAACCGAGATCACGTACTTTGCGGACGCCGGAGCGGACGAAAACCAGACCTCGCTCGCCGATGCGGCGGCCGACGTCCTTCAGATGCGTCTGCGCGACGAGCTGCGAGAAGCCCTGGGCAGCACCTACAGCGTATCGGCCTCCTACAGCAACATCCTCCCCGATCGAGGTTACGGCACAATCAGCGTAGACTTCGGGAGCTCGCCGGACAATGCGTCGAAGCTGACGGATGTTGTCCTCGCGCAGGCGGAGACGCTGCGCGGCAAGGGACCCACCGCCGAGGAATGCGCGAAGGTGCGCGAGCAGAATCGCCAGGACCTCGAGACCGCGATGAAACAGAACGGCTATTGGCTCTCGTCCCTGCAGAGCACCCACCTGCTCCAGCGCGACCCGACATCGATCCTGGAGCGGACAAAGCGCGTCGATCTCATCACGCCCGACCGTGTGCACGAGGCGATTCGGCGATACTTTCCGCAGACGCGCTATACAGTGGCCATTCTGAAGCCGGAGCGATCTCCGGACACGGGCAGCGGCGCCGCACCCTCCGCCAGTGCGCCAAAGCCTTGAGTCCACGTCGTTTCAGGAGACCTTCGATGCGCCGCGATGAACTTGCTCCCCGGCTTGTGGTGCTCTGCCTCTTTGTTCTCGTCGCCGCCGCCTTCATCCCCGCCCGCGCGAAGGCGCAGGCATCGGCTGCGCTCGGATACTTCCGCCAACCCGCCCTCTCCAGCGACACGCTCGTCTTCACCGCGGAGGGCGATCTGTGGCGCGTGCCGATCGTGGGTGGTGTCGCCGAGCGCCTGACGTCACACCCGGGGCAGGAGACTAACGCGGTCATTTCCGCGGATGACCGGCAGGTGGCCTTCACCGGAGCGTACGAAGGGCCGAGCGAGCTGTATCTGCTCCCGCTGACGGGCGGCGTGCCGCACCGTCTCACCTGGGGCGGCGGTCCCGCACAGGCAGTGGGCTTCACGCCAGAGGGCCGCCTCCTCTATTCCACCGAGCGAGAATCGACGCTGCCGAACGACCAGCTCTTCGCCCTGGATACGACGACGCTCGCACGGACGCCGGTGCCGCTGGCGCAGGCGAGCGACGGCGCGTACGCGCCCGACGGAACACTCTTTTTCACCCGACTTCCCTTCCAAGGCAGCCATACCCGCCGCTACCAGGGCGGTACAGCGCAGAAAATCTGGAAGTTCGCGCCTGCCGCAAGTGAAGCGCTCGTCGTGACGGCCGACTACCCCGGGACGAGCAAGACACCCATGGTGTGGCAGGACCGCGTGTACTTCCTGAGCGACCGCGACGGCACGATGAACCTCTGGTCGATGGCCCTCGACGGCGGCGGCGCCACACAGATCACTCGGCACGGCGACTACGATGCGCAGTCGCCGTCGCTATCGGCCGGACGGATTGCGTATCAGCACGGCGCGGACATCCGCCTGTACGACATCGCGAAAGGCACCGATCAGCGCGTGCCGATTACGCTCGTCTCCGACTTCGATCAGATGCGCGAACGCTGGATCGAGGAGCCCCTCGAGTGGGTGACCTCTGCGCATCTCTCCCCGACCGGCGATCGTGTCGTCCTGACGGCCCGCGGCCAGATCTTCGTCTCGCCCGCACGACAAGGCCGGCTGGCGGAAGTGACGCGTGACAAGCGCGTGCGCTATCGGAACGGCCGCTTCATGCCCGATGGAAAGGCGCTCGTCGCGCTGTCGGATCAATCAGGCGAGGTGGAGTTCTGGACACTGCCGTCGAATGGCATCGGCGCTGCGACCCAGCTCACGACAGACGGGACCGTTCTTCGCTGGGACGGACTTCCCTCGCCGGACGGCAGCCGCCTGGCACACCACGACAAGAATCAGCGGCTCTGGGTGTTCGACGTGAAGACGAAAAGCCAGACGAAGGTCGCAGAGAACCTCGATGGCGACTTCAACGATCTGGCCTGGTCGCCCGACAGCCGGTTCCTGGCTTACACGGCGCCAGACGCAAACCTCCTGACGCGGATCTATCTCTGGGAGGCGGGTACGAATCGCTCCGTTCCGGTCACCAGCGATCGATTCGACAGCTACAACCCCGTGTGGACGCCCGACGGGTTGTGGCTCTACTTCCTGTCAGATCGGCATTTCGAATCGCTCGTCCGCAGCCCCTGGGGGTCGCGCGAGCCGGAGCCGTTCTACGACAAGCAAACGAAGGCCTATCACGTGGGCGTCAAGCCTGGCCTTCGCTCTCCGTACGATCCCGACGATGAGTTGAATCCGCCGAAGGAGGACGCCAAGGACGACAAGAAAGAGGGCGAAAAGAAGGAAGACGCCAAAGACGCGACATCGCCAAAAGACGACGACAAAACGAAGAACGAGAAGGCGAACGACAAAGGGAAGAAGACCGCTGCGCCCGCCGCCGTAAAACCCGTAGCGGTGGACCTCGCTGGGATCGAGACCCGCCTTCGCGAGGTGCCGCTGCCGCCCGGCAACTACAGCGCGCTGTCGGTCGACGACAAGCGCTTGTATTTTCTGACGCGCGATGCCGATCCTTCGTCCAAGTTGACGCTGAAGATCCTGCCTCTCGACAACAAACAGCCAGAGGCCGAGACCTTCCAGGATGATGTGACCGGGTACAGATGTCTGCGGACCGGAAGAAGCTGCTCCTTCGGAGGCCGAAGGATCTCTACGTGGTCGACGCCGGTCAGAAGGCTCCAGCCGAGCTGAGCAAGTTCCAGGTGCCGCTGAAGGCGTGGCGCGTGCGGTTGGATGTCCGCGACGAGTGGCGCCAGATGTTCACTGAAGCGTGGCGGCTCGAGCGCGACTATTTCTACGACCGCGGGATGCACGGCGTCGACTGGAAGGCGGTGAAAGAGAAGTACGCACCGCTCGTCGATCGTGTCACTGATCGGCACGAGCTCGCGGATGTGCTGGCCCAGATGGTGAGCGAGCTGTCCGCGCTTCACATCTTCGTCTTCGGCGGCGACGTGCGGAAAGGATCCGACGATGTGTGGCCGGCGACGCTCGGGGCGCGCCTGGACCGCGATCAAGCGGCAGGCGGATATCGCGTCGTACACATCTACAAGTCGGACCCCGATCGTCCCGACCGGTTGTCGCCGCTGTCACGGCCCGGCGCCGATGTTCGCGAGGGGGACGTCATCGTGCAGGTGAACGGTGCGTCCGCGCTCAGCGCGCCAGACATCGCGCAGCTCCTGCGTGCACAGGCGGGTCAGCAGGTGCTGCTGCAGGTGAAGCCGTCCGGCGGCGGGACGCTTCGGAATGTGATCGTGACGCCGATCGACCGCGAGCGCGACGCCCAGCTGCGCTACGACGACTGGGAATACACACGGCGCCTCGAAGTGGAACGAGCGAGCCAGAGCCGCATCGGCTATCTACATCTTCGCGCGATGGGCAGCGGCGACATGGCGCAGTGGACGCGCGAGTTCTACCCCGTCTTCAACCGCGACGGCCTCATCATCGACGTGCGCCACAACCACGGCGGCAACATCGACAGCTGGCTACTAGCGCGCCTGCTCCGGAAGGCCTGGTTCTACTGGCAGCCGCGCGTCGGGCGTCCGGTCTGGAACATGCAGTACGCTTTCCGTGGCCACATCGTCGTGCTCGTCGACGAGTTCACGGCGTCGGACGGCGAGGCGTTCGCCGAAGGCTTCCGACGTCTGGGTCTTGGCAAGCTGATTGGCACGAGAACCTGGGGCGGCGAGATCTGGCTGAGCGCCAGCAACGTACTGGTCGATCGCGGCATTGCCACGGCGGCGGAATTCGGCGTCTACGGTCCTGAAGGGGCATGGCTCATCGAGGGGCACGGCGTGGAACCCGATATTGTCGTGGACAACCCGCCCCACGCGACATTCGATGGCAAAGACGCGCAGCTCGAGGCGGCGATCGCGCATCTCCAGGAGCAGATCAAGACGCATCCGGTGCCGGTGCCGCCCGCACCGCCGTATCCAATCAAACGGTATAGCCCGCCGGCGCGTCCGGCGCAACAGTAGCCGCCAGACGACAGGGAGCTGGCAATCGATGAAGAAATGCCCCTTCTGCGCCGAGGAAATTCAGGACGCCGCCATCAAGTGCCGCTTTTGCGGATCGATGCTGGCCGACGACCTGCCGCCTGATACGAGCGCCCCCCACGCCGTCGAGGCGCCGATGCCGATGCCGACGAGGCCCGAGGCGGCGCTCCAGCCGCCTCGGGTGAATCCCGGCGTCTCGACGCGCACATCGGGCATCGCCATTGCCGTGATCGTCGTGTTGATTGGGGTCATCGTCGTTCTGATCGCCCGCCGCCCGCCGGCGTCCAGCGCTGTCATCGACGGGCCGGTGACGACCCGGACGGAGGCGGCGTCGCTGGCGCCGAAGACCGTGACCTCGGGGCCGTACGAGTTCATCGCTCTTCGGTGGCAGGCGCCCCGCAGCGAGGTCCGCGGGGCGCTCGAGGCGAGAGGCTTCTCGTACCTGGGGAAGGATGAAGACGGCGACGATCAATTCCAGGGACGCGTCGATGGACGCGACGCGTTCGTGGCGCCGATGTACGCGTCGGACACGCTGGCGAAGGTGATGATCATCCTCCGAGTGCCCGACAATGACGGTGCCGTCTACGAGACCGTGCGGCGGTCGCTGACCGCCGCCTACGGCGCACCTGCCAGCCAGCGCGGCGCGGCGACACTCTGGCCCGACCGGACGGGCACGCTTGTGTGGGCCACGCTGAGAGACAACGAGCAGGTCATCATCCACTTCGAAAGCGCCGGCTGGCCCGCCGAATCGCAGCGCCGCCGCGGCCGCGTGAAGAAGTAGCGGGCGGCGGATCTGACGCCACAGTTCGACGGGTTTGCCGAGTTGACGGCGTTGCCGAACCGCACGAACCCGGCTCACCCGACCAACCCGACAAACTGCCCAAGGTCCTCCCGTGGGTTGTGAGACGCGGCTTCCGCCTACGCTGAAGCTTCGGCGAGACCGCGACGAAGCTCGGAGAGCGGTGTCGGGGCGAAGGCGGCCAGCGCCTGCGGCACGACCGTTCGAATTTAGCTTGTAGGGGCGCACTGCGTGTGCCCTGCGGGGTGGTATAGACTCCGTCCGGGAGTTACGGCATGGCGGTCTGGCGGGATTCGATTCGCGCGCTGCTGGCAGAGCGGGGGATGACGCGGCAGGAGCTGGCGCGACGGGCGGGCATCGCGCGCAGCACGGTACTGCACGTCCTCAAAGGCGGTCACTGCAGCACCGAGACTCTGGAACGGATCGCCCGCGCGCTCGGGGTCGACGTCACGGAGCTGTTCACACCGCCGCTCGATCTCGGACTCCGCCGCGACCGGATGATTGCCGCCGTCCTTCGCGAGCTGTCCGACAGCGTTTCGGCCGCCGTCCTCGCCGATTTGCAGCACCGCCGCCGGCGCCATCTCGGGGCTCCCCGCCGCAGCGATCGGCGTTTGCCGTTCGCGGAGTAGATTCTTCCAGAAGCACGTAGGCCCGAGCTTCAGCTCGGGCAACATCCGCAACGGTATGGACCCGAACGCGTCGTTCGTCAGGCGTCAGGCGTCATTCAAAATGCCAGGCGCGCGGCGAGTTGCGCCATGCGGCCCGGGCCCGCGGTGAGACTCGTGCCGAACGTCGGGCGGTCGACGAAGCTACTGGGAAGACCCGGATTCGTGCGGTTGAGCAGGTTGTAGATCTCGACCCTGATTTCGAGACGCCGCCGGGCGCCAAGGCGTACGGTTCGAACGACCGCGGTGTCGACGCTCGCGAAGGCGGGGCCGATGAGATTGTTCCGGCCCGCATCGCCGAACGTGTATGGCGGCGAAATCGCAAATGCCCGCCCGCCGGTACTCGACGGCACCGGGCGTCCCGGGCGGGACCTCGTTCGGCCGGTCGTAACCGAACTGCCCGCCAAGATTGCCCGTGTTGCTGTTGTCGCGGCTCACGCGCGGCGTGAACGGCCGGCCGGTCTGCGCCGTGACGAGCGCGCTCACCTGCCAATCACGCCCGAACGCCGACTGGCCGATGTCGGGGACCTGCCAGATCGCGGCCGCAACCACACGGTGACGCACGTCGAAATCCGACAGGCCCCGTTCGGCATCGGGCATTCGGCTGTTCTGCGGCGTGTTGTCGTTACCCTCGCTCGCAAGAAACGCCGACTGGTCGTCGATTGACTTGCCCCACGTCCAGGCCGCGCGCAACCAGAAACCGTGCATCGCGCGCCGCTCCACTCTGACCTGGAGCGCGTGATACACGGACGATGCCTCGGGCTCGACGAGCAGAACGTCGCCATAGCCGGCGATCGGGCGGCGCTCGTCGACCGGCCCGGGCGCCGGCGTTGGCTGGTTCAGGTTCCGCTTCCGCACCAGATGCGAGCCCCACGCGCCGACCCATCGGAGCGCGACGTCCGTGCCACCCGCGCGCGCTTCCAGTCCGAGGCTGCCCTGCTGTGCGTATGCGTTCCGCCATTGCTGCGCCAGCGTGTTCACCGAGGCGGGCGGGACGAATCCAGCCGCCGAGGGAAACGGTTGCGCCGCCGTCGGCGCTTCGCCGCCCGGCACGTAAACGGTCAACCCGAAGTAGGGCGGGTTGAAGTACAGGGCGGAATTCTCGATGAGAGTGCCGGTGTCATAGAAGATCCCGTAGCCGCCTCGCAACAGCAGGCGGCGCCGCTCATCGAGCGCCACGCTCATACCGAGACGCGGCGCGAGGTTGATACTGTCGTTCCTCACACCCGCGCGCGGCACTCCGTTCTCGCCAACGGGCAGAAGCGCGGCCGTCACCGTATCGAACACCACCATCCTGTCGTGCGCATCGACGGGTGCGGTGTTCAGCTCGTAGCGCAAGCCGGCGTTCACGGTGAGGCGGCTCTTGACGCGCCAGTCGTCCTGCGCAAAAAGGTTGACCGACGTCGTGCGAAGCGCCTGCGGATTGTCGTTCTGCGCGAGAATCGTGACAGTCGGCAGCCCGAGGAGCAGATCCGCGAACGCGTGTCCCGTATAGGCGCCCTGGAAATTGAGCTGTCCTCGCGAAAACAGGTGGTTGTAGCCGTCCGACCGGTAGTGCCGAAGCTCGCCGCCGATCTTCAGCACGTGGCGGCCGCGCTCGATGCTCACCGTATCGGTGACGTGGAGCGTATTCGTGCTCCGCACCACGGGCAGCGACACATCGTCACCCAGACTGTCGTAGCCGGTCGTCTCGACGGCCGGAAACCCGAGATCGTCGTGCGCGAGCAGCGGGCCGATCATCCCGAGTTGCGCGTACGCATCGACACCCTGATTGTCGGGCCGAACGTTCCGACTGAGGCGGTTCCACCCGACACGAAGGTCGTTGAAGACCCGTGGGGAGAGACTGTGGGCGAGCCCGACAGCAAGATTCTGCGTGTCGTCTCGCGTGCGCGTGCCGAAGCCGGGAACGTTTTGCGCGGGCGTGGGAAACGGATCGTCTTTCCGATCGTCGACGAGGCTGTAGCGGACGAAGAGCGATCTGTTCGACCCAAGCTGGTGGTCTGTCCTGGCCGTGACCTGGTACACGGTCTCCGGCCTGATGGGGGACGACACGAGGTTCGTCGTGCCCAGGCGGTTCGCGGCAGGATAGAGCGCCGCCAGACGTGCCCCGGTTGGATCGATCCTGAATTGTGGAATGCGGTTACCAGGGAAGGGGCTGCCCGTGAACGGATCAACAATCGGCGATGACAGGGCGCTGAAATCGCCCGCCTGTTCGGCCGCTGTAGGCACGCGCGCCAGGCGTGTCTCGGCCGTCCTGTCTCGCATCGCCTCGAGGCTCAGGAAGTAAAAGCTCTCGAGGCGCGCAACCGGGCCGCCGACTGTGCCGCCGGCCTGGTGTCTTCTCCGGTAGGGCTCGGGCTCTCCCGGCAAATCCAGGGGTCCGCGCGATTCAAGCGAACGGTCGCGGAAATACTCATAGAGCGAGCCGGATACGCGATCGCTTCCCGACTTCAGCACGACGTTCACCTGTGCGCCGGCGCTTCGTCCATACTGCGCGTCGTAGGTGTTGGTCAGAAGGGTGAACTCCTGCACGGCATCGAGGCTTGGGGTCACGAGCGCACGGTTCAGAAAGAGATCGTTGTTGTCGACCCCGTCGAGAAGAAAGTTGTTCGACGTTTCGCGCGCGCCGGCCACGTTCACTGGCGTGCCGCCCTCGCCCGACAGCCGGGAACCTGGAGCAGGAGGCGCCGCGCCAGGCGCCTGCCAGGCGTACTCGCCGACGTCGCGACTGGCCACCGGCGTCATCGTGAGAATCTGGCCATCAAAGATCTCGCCGACTGCGCCGGTGGCCAGTTGCGTTCTGGCGGCGTCCGCGGTCACGTGCACGGTCTGGTCTGGAGCCCCGGCCTGAAGGATGAGACTGATCGTGCGGGTCGCGCCAGCCTCGAGGTGAAATCGGTCGATGGAGGTGGTGCGAAAGCCGGCAAGGCGCGCGGTGAGTGCATAGTCCCCGGCGGGTAACAGCGGCACTGCGGCAGTCCCGTGGTCCGACGTTGTCGCGAGTCGCTCAACCAGCGTGCCCTGATGCACGACGGCGATGGCAACTCCACCGAGGACGCCCCCCGTGGCATCCGACACGTCGATCACGAGGGTCGACGTCGCGGGCTGGGCATGGACGGAGGCCGCGATCAGGAGCAGAGCCACGGCGGCGGGGAATCGGGTGCGCATTTCAGGGCTTCACGGGAATTATAGGCCTCACATCTCCTATCATTGGCCGGGGAGCGCTCTCCGAAGAACTCGAGAAACCGAGAACACGAGAACATATAATCCGCGCCCGGAGGTCTCACACATGTCGTCATCGTCGTTCGTGCGCCGCAGCCTGACGGCTGCGGCGGCTGTGATGTTCCTGGCCGGCGGTCTCGCCGCCCGGCAGGAACGCGTGCCCGGCCAGATGCCCAATCCCTCAAAGGAGCCGCCCGTCGTCACGCCCGGTGCAACGCCCGGCGCGCCTCCTTCGGATGCCATCGTGCTCTTCGATGGAACAGACCTGTCGAAATGGGTCAGCGAGAAGGATGGGACAAGGCCGGCGCCGTGGAAGGTGGCCGACGGCATCGTCACGGTCGCGGCCGGGAGCGGCGGGATTCGGACGAAGGACGGCTTCGGCAGCGCCCAGCTGCACATCGAGTTCGCCACGCCGGCCGAGGTCAAGGGAGACGGACAGGGCCGCGGCAACAGCGGCGTGTTCTTCATGAGCAAGTACGAAGTCCAGGTCCTCGACTCGTACCAGAACAAGACGTACTTTCACGGCCAGGCGTCGGCCATCTACAAGCAGCACGCCCCACTCGTCAACGCCAGCCGGAAGCCCGGCGAGTGGCAGTACTACGACATCATCTTCACCGCGCCCGTGTTCGATGCCGACGGCAAACTCCTCAAGCGCGCCTGGTTCACGGTCTTCCACAATGGCGTGCTGACCCAGAGCCACGTTGAATGCATGGGCGTGACGTCGCACGACAAGCCGCCCTACTACGAAGCGCACGCGGCGAAGATGCCGCTGTCGCTGCAGGATCACGGCAACCCGATGCGGTTCCGGAACATCTGGGTCAGAAATCTGGAATGACGCGGACCTGAAGGCCGGACCTTCAGGTCCGGCCCGTTCGGCTTGGAATCGATGCTCACTATCGAACATCTCGCCAAGAGTTTCTCGGGGGTGCGCGCGCTGACCGACGCCTCGCTCGAGGTGCGCGCAGGCGAGATCCATGCGCTCGTCGGTGAAAATGGGGCCGGCAAGTCGACGCTTGTTCGAATCGTCACGGGTGCGCTGGCGCCGGATGCCGGTACCATCGTGTACGACGGCCAGCCAATCGAACACATCAGCCCGACCGGCGCCCGCACCCTCGGGATCGTCGCGATCCACCAGCACCCCACGCTCTTTCCCGATCTGAGCGTGGCCGAGAATCTCGCGCTGGGCCTCGAATCTGCGGGGCCGTGGACGCGGATCGACTGGGGCGCCCGGCGCCGCCGTGCGCGAGAGCTCCTCGCACGTGTGGGTGCGCAGATCGACGTCGACCGCGAGGCCGCGTCGCTCAGTCTTCCAGAACAGCAGCTCGTCGAGATCGCGCGCGCGCTTGGTGCGCGCGCGCGTCTTCTGATCCTCGATGAGCCGACGGCGTCGCTTACGCCGCAGGAGGTCGATCGTCTGTTCGAGCTGCTGGCGGAACTGCGCGTCGCAGGCACTGCGCTCATCTACATCTCTCATCGCCTGGAGGAGCTGCCCCGGCTGGCGGACCGCGTCACGGTGCTGCGCGATGGACGAACCGTCGGCACGCACGAGACGGGCGCTCTCACGGAAGGGGCGCTGATACGGATGATGGTGGGGCGCGATGTCGAGGCGGTCTTTCCGAAGCGTGAGATCGCGATTGGCGAACCTGTCCTCGAGCTCGATGGCGTCACCTCCCGCGCCTCCGGTGTCCGCGACGTGACCTTCACCGTCCGACGCGGCGAGATCGTCGGACTCGCCGGGCTCGTCGGGGCCGGCCGAACCGAACTGGCGCGCGTGCTCTTCGGGCTGACGCCGCTCGACCAGGGGACGATCCGCCTGAATGGGCAGCCGGTTCGCCCGAGGGCCCCCGAGGACGCGATCGCGCTGGGCGTGGCCTATCTGCCAGAGGACCGGCGCCGGCATGGCGTGATCCTGGACCTTGCCGTCGACGCCAATCTCACCCTGGCCTCCCTGAAGGCAATCTCCCGCGGTGGGTTCCTCGATCGTCGGGCGGAAACCTCCATCGCGAACGACCTCGTTTCTGCACTCGGCATCAAGACCTCCTCGCTCTCGACGCCGGTGCGGCACCTGTCCGGCGGCAACCAGCAAAAGGTCGCGCTCGGACGATGGCTGGTGCGCCCGCCGGCGCTGCTGATCCTGGACGAGCCGACGCAAGGGGTGGACGTCGGCGCCAAGGCCGAAATCCACCGGCTGATCGGCGATCTCGCCGCACGGGGCATGGCGGTGCTGATGATCTCGTCCGAGCTCATCGAGGTGCTCGGCATGAGCGATCGGATTGTCGTGATGCGGCGTGGCAGTGTTGCCGCGGTCATCTCGCGAGCTGACGCCTCGGCCGAGTCCGTGATGGCCGCCGCGTTCGGTGCGGCGCCGGCCGCGTGATGCGGCGCCTCGGCCTCGGTACGCGCGAGCGCGCCGCGGCCCTCGCACTGGGCGTGCTGCTCTTCGTCCTGGCCGTGGCGGCACCCGCCTTCTTCTCCCCCGACAACCTGCGCGACGTGCTGATGGCAAATGCCGCCGTGCAGATCATCGCGCTGGGGATGACGCTCGTCGTGCTGACGGGCGAGGTGGACGTGTCGGTTGGCGCCACGTTCGCCGTATGCGCGGTGGTCGCGGGCGCCCTGGCGCGTGAGGGCGCGGGCATGCCAGCGGCCATGCTGGCGGCGATCACCATCGGCGGGCTCGTCGGCCTGGCAAACGGCGCACTGGTTGGAGCCATGGGTCTGCCGTCGATTGTCGTCACCCTGGCAACGCTCGCCATTCTGCGCGATGCGCTGCGATGGACGACGGAAGGCGCCTGGGTCCGGGACCTGCCGCTCCACTTCCAGTGGTTCGGCCTCGGTCAGGAAGACGGTCGGCTGGTCGTTATCGGCTCCGTGATTGCGCTCATCGCATTTGTCGGGTGGGGCCTTCATCGGATCGCGGCGGGCCGCGCGGTGTATGCGACCGGCAGCGATCGCGAGTCCGCGCATCTCTCGGGACTGTCGCCCCGTGCGGTCGTCGTGTCGGTGTTCGTCGTGTGCGGTGTGCTTACAGGCGTCGCGGCGGTGCTGAACGCCATCCGCTTCGCCGAAGTCCAAGGCGCCGTGATTCCCGGCCTCGAGCTGAAGGTGATCGCCGCCGTCATTGTGGGCGGTGCGGCGATCAGCGGCGGCCGCGGGTCGATTCTGGGGACAGTGCTGGGCGTCGCGCTGCTTGGGACCATCGGGACCGGTCTCACCTTTCTCGGGATCAGCGCCTATTGGGAGCGCGCGCTGCAGGGCGCGATCATCCTGGCGGCGATCGCCGCCGATCGCGTCACCAGCCGACGCGCAAGGGATCTCGCGTGACCGGGACGCGCCGCAACGAGCTTGTGCTGGGTGGTGTCCTCGCACTGGAAGTCGCTGTGTTCAGCGTCGTCGCGCCGAACTTCGCGACCACCGGAAACACTGCCGAGATCGTGCGGTTGACCGTTGAAGTCGGCCTCCTGGCGCTTGCGCTGACGCCAATCGTCGTGACTGGTGGCATCGATCTGTCGTCGGGTGCACTGCTGGCGCTTTCGGCCGTCGTGCTGGGATCGTTGTGGAGAGACGTGGGCTGGCCGATCGGGGCGGCCGCCGTGGCGGCGCTTGCCACCGGCGCCGGAGGCGGCGCCGTGAACGCGTGGTTCATCGCACGGTGGCGATTGCCGCCGCTCATGGTGACGCTGGGCTCGCTCTCGCTTTTCCGCGGGCTCGCCGAGGGACTCACGGGAGGCGTCGACAACTACACCGGCCTTCCACCACACTTTCTCGCGCTCGGGCAGGGCTTTGCCGGCGCGGTCCCGGTGCAGTCGCCCATTCTCGTAGTCGCCGCGGTCGGGATCTGGCTGCTCCTTCACCGCAGCACGCGCGGGCGCGTGTACTTCGCCATCGGCAACAACAATGCGGCCGCACGGTTCGCCGGCGTCAACGTGTCGCGGCACCTCGCGGAGCTCTACGTGCTGTCGGGACTCGCGGCGGGGCTCGCGGCTATCATCTACGTTGCCCATCTCGGTCAGGCCAAGGCCGATGCTGGTACCGGGTACGAGCTCACCGCCATCACGGCCGTGGTACTCGGAGGCACGGCCATCAGCGGCGGCTCGGGCAGTGTCGTGGGGACGGTCATCGGACTGGCAACGATGGTCGTCCTGCAGAATGGGTTGCGGCTTGCGGCCCTGCCGGCCGAGCTCTCGGGTATCCTGACCGGCGCGCTACTGCTCGGCGCCATCGGAGTTCCGGTGCTCGTGCGGCTGATCGGCTCGCGCGACCGGGCGCCAGTTCACGAGGAGGAAATGCGCAATTCTCAGCTCGCAGTGCTTTGCGGCGCGATTCTGATGGGAGCGCTGATCGTCTCGGGCAGCAACTGGTGGCTCGTGCAATCGCTGCGGCGTGACCTCACGCGTTCCCAGGCGGGCGCGACCAGCGCGGCGCCGGATTCGTCATCGACCCGTACGCGCGTCGTCGTGGGCATGATGCCAAAGGCGAAAGGCGATCCGTACTTCCTGAGCTGCCGGCAGGGCGCGAACGAGGCGGCGACCCAGGCTAACGCGGAGGTCATCTGGGACGGACCGACCGAGCTCGATCCCGCCAAGCAAAACGAGGTGGTCGAGGCCTGGATCACGCGAGGCGTCGACGTAATCGCCGTGAGTGTGGAGAACCAGGCGGCGATCTCGACCGTGCTGCGGAAGGCGCGAGGTCGGGGGATCAAGGTACTGACCTGGGACGCCGACTCGGAACCTGATGCGCGCGATTTTCTCGTCAACCAGGCGACGCCGCAGGGCATCGGCGAGACGCTGGCCGACGAAGCTGCGCGGCTGATGAGCGGCTCGGGCGAGTTCGCGATTGTCACGGCGTCGTTGAGCGCGGCCAATCAGAATCAGTGGATCGGACACATCAAGGCGCGGATCGCGGAGAAGCACCACGGCCTCAAGCTGGTGGCTATCCGGCCGAGTGACGGCGATCGCGATCGCGCCTTCACCGAGACACAGACCATCTTGAAGGTCTACCCGCGCGTGCGTTTGATCATGGGGATCGCCGCGCCCGCCGTGCCCGGCGCGGCGGAGGCCGTCCGCCAGTCGGGCCGATCGGATGTAGTAGTCACCGGCCTGTCTCTGCCGAACATGTGCAAGCCGTACGTGCACGCGGGTGTCATCCGCAGCGTGGTGCTGTGGAACACCCGGGATCTGGGTTATCTGACCGTGCGCGCAGCCGCGGCGTTGGCTCGCGGCGAGCTGAAGCGCGGAGACGTGTCGTTCTCTGCCGGCCGCCTCGGCCAGCTCACCGTGGCAGGCGATCAGATCCTGCTCGGAAAGCCGTTCGTGTTCACGAAAGACAACATCGATCAGTTCGACTTCTGAGGACGTGGCATTGCTCGAGAACAAGATCGCAGTGGTGACGGGCGCGGCGCGCGGCATTGGCCTGGCGACGGCCGAGCGCCTCGCGCGAGAAGGCGCCACTGTCGTAGCTGTCGATGTGGACGTCGCCACCGCATCGCGTGAAGCCGAGGCACTCCGGGAACGTGGCCTGCGCGTCGAGGCGGCCGAGTGCGACGTCTCGGACCGTCGGTCCGTGGCCGTGTGCTTCGCCGGAGTGGAACGCACGCATGGCCGCGTCGACATCCTCGTGAACAATGCCGGCATCGCCGGACGCGCGGCGCCACTCGAGGAACAGACCGACCGCGACTGGGATGACATGATGCGGATCGATCTGAAGAGCGTCTATCTCTGCTGCCAGGCCGTGCTTCCTGGCATGAAGGCGCGCAAGTACGGGCGAATCGTCAACGTCGCGTCGATTGCCGGCAAGGAAGGCAACCCGAACATGGTCCCGTATTCCACGGCCAAGGCCGGCGTGATCGGATTGACCAAGGCGTTCGCGAAAGAGGTCGCGCAGTCGGGCATCTACGTGAACGCGATCGCGCCTGCTGTGATCGAAACGGCGATCCTGGATCAGGTGACACCACAGCAAGTGCAGTACATGGTGCAGCGCATTCCAATGGGACGCGTCGGACAACCCGCAGAGGTCGCGGCGCTGATTGCGTGGCTGGCGAGTGACGAGTGCAGCTTCACCACCGGGCAGTGCATCGACATCAGCGGCGGGCGGGCAACCTACTAGCCGGGTTGGACGGGTTGATGCGCCGCTCACGTGGCGGCGGGGCTTCAGCCCCGCAACTGGCGGCGCACGCGGGCCTCAAGACCCGCCTCCACAGTCGTAGAAATAAGCGCCCGGTCATTACGCCCGCACTTCGGTCCGGACTTCCCTGTCGTCCGGATCGTGTCGCTCGGTCGTGGGCTCGACGAGCAGGCCGACACGATCGGCCCAGATCCAGTACAACGCCGTCAGGGAACTGACGACGCCGGAGACCGCGCCGATGACGCGAGGATCGACCGATTGCGAGGCCAGGCCGGCCGCCAGCATCGACAGCATCATCGTGGCCCATACCAACGACTCGTTGGTCGCAAACACGCGGCCACGATACGCGTCGTCGACGTGGCGCAGCAGCAGCGACCAATTGAGCACCGAGCTCACGGCGACAGCCGCGCGAGAGAGCCCGATCCAGATGAGGGCTACGTAGAAATTCGCCGCCTGGCTGAAGAGCACATACGACCCGCCGTGAATCAGGTAGCAAATCGCAATGGTCCGTTTGTAGCCGCCGAAGGTCAGTCGCGGTCCCAGCTTGTGTGCCACCGCTCCCCCGACGATGAGCCCGAAGCCGGCGGCACCCCAGATGATGCCGATGCCCGCGGGACCGCGCGCGAACACGAGCTCGCCAAACACGCTGAAGAGGATCTGCGCCGCGCCACCGCCTGAGGCCCAGCCGACACCCACCAGGGCGATGGCGAGCATCAGCGGCTGACCGCGAAGATAGCGGAGGCCCTCCGCGTACTCCCGGAACGGCCGCATGACGTCGGCCTCGGTCATCGCCGCCGCTCGCCTCGGTTGGGCGTCGGGCAGCCGCACCCGGCTGATGGCCCATGCCGAGAACAGGAACGAGAGCGCGTTGATCACGAATGCGGCCGTGTAGCCGAAGTGCGCGGCGCTGAATCCACCCGCAAGGGTCCCAATGGTGGTCGTCGTCCACTGCGTCGTCTGCGTCAGGGAATTTGCGGCGTGGAGCTCTTCCTTGCTGGCGATGCGCGGAAGAATGGCCGCCCGTCCGCTCGTGAAAAACGGCGACGCGAACATCAGCAGGCCGCTCAGCACGTAGAGGAGCCACGGCTTCGGCTGGTGAACGGTCAGCACGAAGCCGAGCGCGACGACGGCGCGCACCAGGTCGGAGGCGATCATCACCGTTCGGCGGTCCATGCGGTCGAGGGTCACGCCCGCGAGCGGCCCCGCGAGGACGGCGGGAATCGCGCGCGAGAGCATGACGCCCGAGACGACGAGCCCTGAGTGCGTGGTGGCGAGCGCCAGGCTGAAGACCGCGATGTTGTTGAAGTGATCGCCGATTTCGCTCACGACCTGTCCTGTCCAGGCCGAGCGGTAGTTTCGGTTCCGGCGCACCAGGTCGACGAAGCCGGGCATTCAGGGGCGCGGGACCAAAAGAAGAGCGCCGCGCTGGAGTAAGCTTTCGGCCGGGTTGGTCATCAAGGGAGGACGGATTTGCGACTCTTTTCCATTCTGACATTTCTGGGGACAGTTGTGCTCGGGGCGATGTGGCTTTTGATCCCCGACGCAGCCGCGCAGGACGTCTTCACGCCGGCCTCCCCGGAAGTGCACCCCGACCGCACGGTGACGTTTCGTCTGAAGGCGCCAGAAGCCAAGGCGGTCTCGGTGGTGGCGATCGAGACGCTGCCGCCCGCGGTGATGACGAAAGACGACAAGGGGATCTGGACCGTGACTGTGGGTCCGCTGGCACCGGCGATCTACAGCTACGCATTTCAGATCGACGGCGCGACCGTGACCGACCCACGCAATCCGAACGTCAAGGTGTGGATTCAGTCGAACAGCATGGTGGAGATTCCAGGCAACCCGCCGACAGTCACCGAGATTCAGGACGTGCCCCACGGCGCCGTCCACCTGCACACATACAAATCCGTGTCGTTGGACACCATCCGGGGACTCGTCGTGTACACGCCGCCGGGCTACGATCCGACGTCGGCGACCGTCTATCCGGTTCTGTACCTTGCTGCACGGATTCGGCGACAACCAGCGTGCGTGGACCGATGTGGGACGCGCCCACGTCATCGCCGACAATCTGATTGCCGCGAAGCGCGCGGTACCGCTCGTGATTGTCATGCCATACGGCCACGGCGTGCCGCCGGAGCAATCTCGAGGTGGACGGTTCGGCGACAACAACGGACGCTTCATGACCGATCTCGAGCGCGACGTGATGCCTTTGATCGAGAAGGCGTATCGCGTGGCGTCGACGCCCGAGCGCCGCGCCGTGTCGGGGTTGTCGATGGGGGGCGGCCAGACATTGACGCTCGCCCTGCGGCGCCAGGATCTTTTCCGCTGGGCGGGTGCATTCAGTTCGGCGATTCCAGACGGCGATCTGAAGGCCGTCTTCCCAAAGGCGGCGGGCGACCCGGCGGCCTTCAACGCGGGCCAGAAGTTGCTGTGGATCGGCATCGGCAAGAAGGACTTTCTATTCGAACGGAATCAGGTATTCGACAAGTGGCTCACCGAGACGGGGGTCAAGCACGAGTACGTAGTGACCGAGGGCGGACACACGTGGCTGGTCTGGCGCGATTACCTCGAGAGGCTGCTCCAGCGGTTGTTCCAGTGACGCACGAGATAGAATGGATCCATGCCGTTGGTTACATTCGAACAGTTGCCCGCCGACGCACGGCTGTGGATCTTCGCGGCCGAGCGGCCCCTGTCATCAGATGAGCGCGATCGGCTGCTGACGATCGTCGACCAGTTTCTGGCGCACTGGAAGGCGCATGGCGTCCCCCTGACCGCCGCGCGCGACTGGCGGTACGACCGGTTTCTCCTGGTTGGCGTGGACGAAGCCGCGGCGGACGCCTCGGGTTGCTCGATCGATGCCATGGTGCGGCAATTCGAACAGCTCGAGACGGCGATTGGCGTCGCCCTGCTCGATCACGGGCCGGTGCTCTTCCGGCGCGGCAACGCGATTGAACGGGTGGCGCGGCCTGTCTTCGCCGATCTGGCGCGTCAGGGCATCGTCTCGCCGGACACCGTGGTGTTCAACAACACCGTGACGCGTGTCGGCGACGTGCGTGAAGGAAAGTGGGAGACGCCTGCACGGGCGTCGTGGCATGCGCGGGCGTTCAACCTGACCAACCCGGCTAACCAGACCCACCCAGCCAACCCGAGCAACGAGGTTGTCCGGTGATTGCGCTTGTCTGGCAGTTCGAGGTCAAAACGGGCAAGCAGGCCGAGTTCGAATCGCTCTATGGCGCCGACGGAGCGTGGACGAACCTGAGCCGTCGCAGTCGATCGTTTCTGGGCAGCTCGTTTCTTCGTGATCTCGCGGGCGCGAACCGGTACCTCGTGACCGAGTACTGGAGCGAGATGGTCGTCTACGAGAAACACCATGCGACGTTCGAAGCGGAGCTGAAGGCACTCGAACGCCAGCGCGACACGCTCGTGCAGTCCGGACAGCCGCTCGGCTTATTCAACGCCCTGGACGTGCCCGACCGCGCGGGCCCCACCTGGTCGCAGCGCAGCGGACGCGCGGACTGACGCCCAGGCCAAGGCTTGGGCCTCCGACTATCGAACGCCAAGGTACGACAGCCGGACGCCGCGGAAGGCCCGAGCTTCCGCTCGGGCACACTCAAACCCGACAGTTGCTGCCTCTTCCGGGTGCTGATAAAGTCCCTAGGTTCCGGGGGTGGGGTTGAAGCACGTCATCAAGCAGTACGCGCTCGAGCAGGGCGCGCTCGAAATCCAATACATCGAGGAATTCTTCGGTGAGTTTCCACGCCGGAAATCGGCGTCGGAGATCGTGGAGCGGCTCGAGGATCGCGAGCACCTGATCCACATGATCGAAGCCGCGCTGCCCGATGAGCCCAGCCAGGTCGTGCCCGTCGCCTATAAGGTCGGCCACGAAATCCGGCCGCATGAGGACATCCCGAAGCTGGCGGACCTGGTGAGGCGGCTCGACGGCGCCGTGCAGTTCGAAGGCCGGAAAGTGCTCTATGCCTGGATTGGCGCCACGCGCAGGGACTGGCGCGGCCAGGGCTTTTTTCGTGCGCTGAGCGAAGAGCAGGAAGCGTGGGCCTACGAGAACGGATTTCACGAGATCGTCGTCAAGACAAAGAACAAGTTCTACGAGATGCGCGGCACGCTCGACAATCTCCAGTTCGAGGTCGTGAAACTCGAGCCGCACCCCACGGACCGCGGCGAATCCAAGGTCTATCTGAGCAAGAGGCTCGACGCTTCGGTGCTGAAGAGCCACAAGCTGTCGCGGACCGTCGTGAAGGTCTGACGGTGTTTCTCGGACACTACGCGGCCGCGCTCGGCGCGAAGAAACTCGCGCCCTATTCCTCGCTCGGAACCCTCATCCTGGCCGGCCAGCTCTCCGATCTCTTGTGGCCGACGTTCCTGCTATGGGGCGCCGAAGAGGTCCGCATCGTCCCGAACAATCCCCCTCTCTTGCGACTCGACTTCGTCAGCTATCCCTGGTCGCACAGCCTTCTGATGGTTGCCATGTGGGCAGGACTCATCGCGGCGCTCTACGCGTTTTTCAGGCGATACCCGCGCGGCACCGTGGTCGTCGCCGTGCTCGTCCTGTCCCACTGGGTGCTCGATGTCCTCAGCCATCGTCCCGACATGCCGCTCGCCTGGTGGGGAGGACCGTTGGTCGGTCTCGGACTTTGGTACTCGCAGACCGGCACGATCGCCGTCGAGGCGCTGCTCTTTGGCATTGGCACGTGGATCTACGCGCGCCACACCGAGCCGGTCGACAAGATTGGCCAATATGCATTCGGCGCATTCGTCATCGTCCTGGTGATTGCCTACACGGCCAGCCTTCTTGGGCCGCCGCCGCCAGACGCCACGACCCTCGCCTGGTCGGCGCAGGTTCTTTGGATTTTCGTCGCGTGGGGCTACTTCCTCGATCGGCACAGGGTGGCGGCGCGGCAGTGGTAGCCTACGGAAGAAATCGAGAAATCGAGAAACCGAGAACTCGAGAATAAGAGAACGAGAAGACATGTAGCACGGACCTTCCGCCATAGCCTTTGGCGGAGGCTGGTCAGGTGCGCGTAGACACCTATGCGATCGAAACTGACGTTTGGATTCCTCGGCCTGTTCGTTGCCACCCTGTCGGGCCAGTCGCCGCGGCCGGTCTTCGATATCGTGATCGCCGGCGGACGCATCGTCGACGGTACTGGCGCTCCCTGGTTTCACGGGGACGTCGGAATCCGGGGCGATCGCATCACCGCGATAGGCGATCTGCACGAGGCCGCCGCCACGACGCAGGTCGATGCGACGAATCTGATCGTCGCGCCTGGCTTCATAGACATGCTCGGCCAGTCGGAGTTCAACGTGCTCGTCGACGGCCGCGCGGCCTCGAAGATCATGATGGGCGTCACGACCGAGATCACCGGTGAAGGCCGCGCCATCGCGCCCGTCAACGCCCGCATGATCGAGCAGGACAGAGCACAGTGGGACCATTACGGGCTCACGCAGGATTTCCAGACGCTCGCGGGCTACTTCGTCCGACTGGAGACACGATCGAGGCCGGCCCTCAACATCGGCAGCTTCGTCGGCGCCGGCGGCGTGCGAGACTTCGTCATCGGCCGGGAGAATATTCCAGCAACCACCACCCACCTGGATCAGATGAGAAAGGTGGTGGCCCAGGCGATGGAGGAAGGCGCGCTCGGCCTCAGCACGTCGCTTCAGTACGTTCCCGACCGCTTTGCCACGACAGAAGAAGTAATCGAGCTGGCAAAGGTCGCGCACCGCTATGGCGGCGTATACCTCACGCATCAGCGATCTGAAAGCGGGCAGATCTTCGAGTCGATCGACGAGGTAATCCGCATCAGCCGCGAGGCGAAGATTCCCGCTGAAATCTGGCACCTCAAGACGGCATACAAGGCGAACTGGGGAAAAATGCCCGGCGTGCTCGCCCGCCTTCACGCGGCGCGCGCCGACGGACTGGACGTCACGGCAAATCAGTATCCCTACACGCGTGCGTCGAACGGGCTCGACGCGTGCCTGCCGCTCTGGGTGCGTGAGGGCGGTCTCGACGCGATGCTCGGACGCCTGAAGGATCCCGCACTGAGAGAGCGTATCAAGCGCGAGATGGAGGACCCGAACGTCACCGGCTGGGAGAATCAGTGGTACGGCTCGGGGGGCAGCGATGGCGTCATGGTGTCGGCGGTCCTCAATCCCGAGCTGCGCAAATGGGAAGGCCTGACCTTGACCGAGATCGGCAAGGCAATGGGCAAGGATCCGCGTGACGCGCTGATGGATCTGGTCATCGCCGATCGCGGTGAAACCGACTGCATCATCGCGATCATGAACGAGGAAGACGTACGGACGGCGTTGAAGGACCCGCTGGTAGCCATCGACACAGATTCAGGCGCGCGCGCCGAGGATGGGCCGCTCTCGGAGTCGAAGTCGCACCCGCGCTGCTGGGGCACGTTCGCGCGAATCCTTGGGCACTACGTCCGCGACGAGAGGCTTCTGACGCTCGAGGAAGCCGTTCGAAAGATGACCTCCCGGCCCGCGGCCCGCGTTGGCCTTCAGGACCGCGGACTCTTGCGCACGGGCATGGCGGCAGATATCACTGTTTTTGACCCGGCGACCATCCACGACGTCGCCACGTTCGAAGATCCAAACCACTACGCCGTCGGCGTGGCGCACGTCTTCGTCAACGGCGAGGCGGTCGTTTCTAACGGCAAGATCACCAATGCCCGCCCCGGCCGCCCCTTGCGCGGACCTGGCTATAAACCTGCGGCGCAATTGCGGTGAGCCCGGAGTCGGTTGCGTGTGGCGGCGGGCCTTCCGGCCCGCGTTCTCTTCGCAGGTTGTCGCAGGGCTAAAGCCCCGCCTCCACAGGTAGATAGTGTTGTAATCTCCGGTCGATGTCTCCGCTCGACCGCGCCCGCCGCAAGGCCTACTGGCGGCTCCTGCCCCTCTGCTTCATCTGCTACGTCATCGCCTACGTCGATCGCGCGAACGTCTCCATCGCGAAGCTGACGATGACGAAGGACCTGGCGGGATTCGACAATGCGGTGATCGGGTTCGGAGCTGGAGTGTTTTTCATCGGCTACTTCCTGCTGGAGATTCCCGGCACGCTCATCATCGAGCGGTGGAGCGCGCGCAAGTGGCTGGCGCGCATCATGGTGACGTGGGGCATCATGGCGGCCCTCACCGCTGCCGTCCAGACACCCTGGCAGTTCTACAGCGTCCGTTTTCTGCTGGGTCTGGCCGAAGCGGGATTCTTTCCCGGCGTCATCGTCTATCTGACGCACTGGTTCCCGGCACGCGATCGCGCTCGCGCCCTCGCCTATTTCCTCATCGGCACGCCCGTCGCGCAAATCATCAGCCCCAAGATCTCCAGCGCGCTGCTCGTCATCGGCACCGATCAGGTATCTGCGACAGGCGTGGCCATTCACCACCCGGAGCTGCTCGGACTGGAAGGGTGGCAGTGGGTGTACATCTTCTGGGGCATCCCTGCGGTGGTCCTCGGAGCGGTCGTCTTCTTCGCGCTCACCGACTACCCACATCAGGCGCGCTGGCTGACCGTCGAGGAGCGTGACGCGCTGCAGGCCGAGCTCGATCGGGACAAGGGACGCGCCGGCAAGAAGCGGCTGACACTCGCCGAAGGCCTGCGCCATCCGCGCGTGCTCCTCCTTGCCCTCGCATATTTTCTTGCCGTGACGGGCAGCTACGGCATCGAGTTCTTTCTGCCGAGCATTCTCGATCGATGGTATGGGCTGAAGCTCAGCACCCTGACCTGGCTGGTAATGCTTCCGCCTGTCCTCTCGTTGCTCGGGCAACTGACGTGTGGCTGGAGCTCCGATCGCACGAAGGAACGGATGTGGCACACCGTGGTGCCGATGCTCTGCGGCGCCGTCGGCCTGGGAATGGCCGTGTGGTCGCGCGGGTCGCTGGTGTTGACGATCGCGTGCTTCATGGTCGCGGCCGCGGGCCTGAAGTCGTATCAGCCCGCGTTCTGGTCGCTGCCAAGCCTCTTTCTCACCGACACGGCCGCCGCCGGCAGCATCGGCCTGATCAACTCGCTGGGCAATCTCGGAGGCTTCCTCGGCCCCTTTCTCGTCGGCAGCGTGGAAACGATGACTGGGTCTTTCGAAAGCGGTCTGCTGTTTCTCGCGGCGTCGTCGGCCGCTGGGGCACTCACCATCTTTCTGATGGGCGTCGGGCGGCCCGAGGTCCCCGAGACTCCGGCCATCTTACCGACGCTCGATTCGGTCCACACCACAGTCCGCTGACCGTCTGCGGCGCAAGGCACCAGACACCCACATGCGCGTCCGACTTCGTTCACTGATCATGCCGCTTGTAGTCCTCGCCGGGTCGAGCGTCCTGTTCCTTCCGGTCCCGAGGGCATCGACCGAGGAGTCGCAGATTCGTCTCGTGGTGCAGGCTGACGATCTGGGCGCGGCGCATGGCGTGAACGTCGCCAGCCTGCTCGCGTACAGTCAGGGCATCGTCCGCACCGTCAACGTCATCATGCCGGCGCCCTGGACACCAGAGGCCGTACGGCTGCTCCTGCAGAATCCTGAGCTCGATGCCGGCGTGCACCTCGCGCTGACCAGCGAGTGGACGAGCGTCAAGTGGCGTCCCCTCACACGTGCACCGTCGCTGGTCGATCCGTATGGGAATTTCCTTCCGACGGTCTGGCCGAACGATCGCTTTCCACGGCGGAGCAGCCTGAAGGAGGCGTCTCCGAGCCTCACCGAAATCGAGCAGGAGCTGCGCGCGCAGATCGTATACGCGAAGCGAGCCATCCCGCAGCTGACGTACACGTGGAATCACATGGGGTTCGACTCGTTGTCTCCGGAGATTCGCGACCTGGTGAGCAGGCTGACGAAAGAGTACCGGCTGGTCACGCCGATGGATCTTGGGGTGCAGTTTCTCGAACATGTGTACGAGGGCGAGGACACGGGCGACGTCAAGGCCGACAAGCTCGCCGCCAGGCTCGAGACGCTGGCGCCGGGCAACTGGCTGATGGTCGATCATGCGGCGACCGACACGCCCGAAATCCAGGCGCTCGGTCACCCAGGCTACGAGAATGTCGCCGCCGACCGGAGTGCGGTGCTCGAGGCCTGGACGAGCACGAAAGTCAGAGAGGTGGTGGCTCGGCGCCGAATCATCCTGACGAATTATCGTGAGCTCCTGCTGCGGCAGCGGCGGCCATAGCCTCGCCACGTCGACCGGCCGTACGGCGCCGACTACAATACGCGGTAGGATTTTCCATGCCACGAACGACCTCAACAGAAATTCCGCGACGCCCCTTCGGCACGACCGGCGAACAAGTCTCGATACTCGGCCTCGGCGGCTGGCATCTTGGCGTGCCGAAGACCGATCGCGACGCCGTGCGTCTGGTGCGCGAGGCCATCGATTCCGGCGTGACGTTCATGGACAACGCCTGGGACTACAACGACGGCGTGAGCGAGGAGCGCATGGGGAAGGCCTTGCAAGGCCGTCGCGACCAGGTGTTCCTGATGACGAAGCTGTGCACGCACGGACGCGACGGACGCACGGCGATGAGACAGCTCGAAGAATCCTTGCGGCGCCTCGGGACCGACCATCTCGACCTCTGGCAGATTCACGAGGTGGCGTTCGACGACGAGCCGCGGCGGCATTTCGCGAAAGGCGGGGCCGTCGAGGCGCTGGATCGCGCCCGCCAGCAGGGCAAAGTGCGATTCGTCGGCTTCACGGGACACAAGGATCCGGCGCTCCACCTGGAAATGCTTTCCTATGACTATGCGTGGGATAGCTGCCAACTTCCGCTGAACTGCTTCGACGGCTCGTTCCGGAGCTTCGAACAACGGGTGCTGCCCGAGCTCGCACGGAGGGGCATCGCGCCGATCGGCATGAAGAGCTTCTGCGGCGATGCCCGCGGGCTCAAGGCCAAGGCCGTCACACCGGCCGAGGCGCTCAGCTACGCGCTCAGCCTGCCGGTTGCCACGGTCGTAAGCGGCATGGAGTCTCCGCGCATCCTGCGGCAGAACGTCGCCATCGCGCGCGCCTTCCGATCCATGTCGGTGGCCGCGCAGCAGCGTCTGAGGCGACGCGTCGCCGGCCTGGCGGCTGACGGACGGTTCGAGCTGTACAAGATCTCGGCCGCGTTCGAAGGCGCCGAATCACGGCGGGTTCATGGTCTGCCGGCGCCTGGGGAAATGCCCGTCTAGAACTCGAGAACTCGAGAATAGGAACCAGAGAATGGGAGACCTGGAGAAAACGATTGTAGGCCCAAGCTTTAGCTTGGGCAAATCCGCTGGCTTCGCGAGCCGCGGATTCCGCCATCGTGACGGCGCCCGGGTCTTACGTACGCTGCGAATGCCACCGCCACGCGTGCTGGATGATGACGTCGAGCTCGGGGAACTGGCACTGCCATCCGAGTTCGCTGCGAGCGCGGGACGGGTCGGCGACAAGTGACGCCGGATCTCCCGCCCGCCGCGGCGACTCCACGGCAGGCACCTGCCGGCCTCCCAGCCGCGCGACAGTGTCGACCACTTCTCTGACCGAATGGCCGCGGCCGGTGCCAAGGTTCACCGCCAGGCTGGGAGATCCCGCGTCCAGCCGCTCCAGCGCGCGAAGGTGCGCGTCGGCGAGATCCATCACGTGCACGTAGTCGCGGATGGCGGTGCCGTCCGGCGTGTCGTAATCGGTGCCGAAGATCTTTACAGCTGCGCGCGTGCCGAGCGCGGCACCGATCACCAGGGGAATCAGATGAGACTCCGGGTCGTGATCCTCGCCAATCGCTCCTTCGGGATCCGCACCCGCCGCATTGAAGTACCGCAGCGCCGTCCAGCGCAGGCCGTAGCACTCGCCATACCAGCGGAGAATCCTCTCCACCATCAGCTTCGACTCGCCATAGGGGTTGACCGGCGACTGCGGATGCGACTCGTCGATGGGCACGCGAATCGGATTTCCGTACGTGGCGCACGTCGACGAGAACACGAACCGATCAACGCCCGCGCTCCGCATGGCCTCGAGCAGATTGAGCGTGCCGACGGTATTGTTCCGAAAGTACTTCGCGGGATCGCTCATCGATTCGCCGACCAGCGCGCTCGCGGCAAAGTGAATCACCGCGTCGAGACCCTGGCGCGCAAACACGTCTCCCAGCCGATCAGGATCCGACAGAGTGCCCCGCTCGAGCGGCCCCCACTTCACGGCCCAGTCGTGGCCCTGGCTCATGTCGTCGAACACGACCGGTGTGTGCCCCGACGCGGCGAGGAGCTTCGCCGTGTGACTGCCGATATACCCCGCGCCGCCCGTGACGAGAATGCGCATTGAGTGATTCTATTTGGTGGAGACGCCGCCCGCATTCACCGTCATCACCCCGACGGCCGCCGAGCCGGGCGACGAGCCTTCGAAGACGTAAGCCGCGCGTCCAGTCTGCTCCGAGTAGGCGGCGGCAATCTCGCGCACACGCGGGCCGGCGTGACGGTGTCCGAGAATCGCGACGGTGCCGCCGCTCCCGCCGCCTGTGATCTTTGCCCCGAAGATCCCCTCAGCGGGGCCGGCGCTCCGTGCCAGCGCGACCAACATGTCGGTGCCCTCCGATCCGAGGCCACAGGCCGAGTAGCTCGCGTGCGACTGATACATCAGCGCGCCGAGACGCCGCGCGACGGCTTCCTCCTTCGAGCAGCCGTGGTCCGCATCGGACTCGACGCTCGTCCCGACGGGCGACTCGCCCGATCGCAGAAGATCCGCCCACTCGCTGACTCGCTCGTGCTCGTAAATCGGGTGCGCCGTGGGTTTCCAGACCGCATAGGTGCGGCTTGGATCGACGCGTGTCACAGAGTCCGTCGTCCCCGCGTATCGCGACAAGAAGGCCTCGCCGTTCAGTGTGCCGGGTAGGTCGTGCTCGTATTCCAGGAACGTCAGGGCGCCAACGTTCGCAAGATAGCCGTGCCAGCGAGGGTCCTCGACGTGAACGTGACCGCTGCGATCGCCAGGAGCCGTGTGGAACCCGGCAAGGTCAGAAATGATGCGGTAGCCCATGAATGCCCCTACGCGCACCGCACCGTAGTCGGCGCCCGTGACGGCATGGCGTATTCCGGAATCGATACCCCACACGGCGAGGCCTGGAGGCATCGCAATCGTGCCCTGGAATTCCGCCGGCTGACAGAGCAGCGCCATCAAACTGTCTCGTTCACCGCAGATGGCGGCCATCTGATCCATCACTCCACAGGGCGCCCCTACGACGAGATTTTCGACCTGCTGGCACCGGATCGCGCGAATCCGCGGCGAAATCGTGAGGCTCCAGGCTTCGACGACCGCCTCCATGGTGGCGGCCTCGAGGGCCGCAGACGAGCTGACGCCCTTGCCCTCCGGTACGTCGGATTCGATGAGCAGCGTGGCGCCGTCTGAAAAGTGCGCGTCGTGCTCGCGGGCCAGCACGTGGAACACGCCGGCAACGTAAGCGGCCCAGTGCCGAGCGGGATCCGCCGCGAACCACGACCGGACCTCGTCGTACGACCGGCGCCCATCGGCCACGACGGCAAGCGGCACGTGCAGGCGTCGCGAGTCGCCGCTTTGGCCGTGCGACACGATTTCCAGGATTGGCTCCGGGCGCCGCTGCAGGGCGACGCGCGTGGCTTCGCGAATCGGCCACTGGAGCACGAGCGATCCCGAGTAGTCTGCAATGCCGCCCATCACGTCGAGACGCCCCGGGGCCCTCGACAGATACACCGGGCCGCCGCGCATGCCACTGCCCGCCGCAAGATCGGCACGCACGCGCTCCGCACACTCAACGAGATCGGACGGGGCGGTCATTCGATCAAGCCCCTGCGGCGAAGCGCCTGATGGAGGACCGGTTCAATCAGCTGTCGCAGTTGCTCGTTCGCGTAGCCCACCCAGGCGATGTCCGAACTGACGTCCAGCGGCGAGTCGAGCGTTCCGCCGCGCTCGTCGGTGACGACAACACCCAGCTCTCGAGCAATGAGCTCCGTGCAGAGATCGTAGGGATGACAGCAAAGTGCCGGGCCGTCGGCGCCGTGGCGCCGCTCGAACAGCGGACGCAAATCGGCGATGAAGCGATCGTGCCCGGCCATCAGTTCGTAGAGCTGCCCGCCGCTCGAGATGTATTGATCCTCGAACAATTGCGCTTTTCCCGGCTGCGGCGGCCCCAGCACCGCTTCGACGATCTCGTCGTCCAGGGCCGCGAGCTCGGCGCGAATTCCCGGGAAGAACCGCGCGATCATCGCAAAGCCGTGCGCGATGGTCGCCGACGTCGACGGACGAAGCGGCAGAGCGGAGCGAGCGCCGGTGAGACGGTTCGCGCGGGCACCCTGGACGCCAGTGCCGCGTACGGCCCAGAGCTCGTCGCACAGGTGCTGCTTAACGAGAGGGATCTCGGTCTGGACCGCCAATTCAATGTCGGAAAGGACAGGCTGGACAGGTTGGACGGAATTGTCGGCTTGGGCGGGTTGGTGACGGGCCACACCTGTCAGTATCCATCCCGGCCGCTTCTGGTACATCAACCCTCGCGTGCCGTCGATCGGATCGACGATGATCGTCCAGGCCGCGCGGGATTCGTCGGCGCCCTGGGGCACGACCACGCGCCCGCCTGGCAGCCCTTCGGCGACGAGGATCACCGGATCCGCTGTTGTGGCAATCGTACGATCGATTTCCTCCACCAACATGTGCTCGGCGACGCGATCGATGGCGTAGATGGTGTCGCCCTCGGCGTCACTGGCGACGCGCGACAGCGATTCGAACGCCGCCTGCTCGCACGAGGCCATCACGTCGGCGCGGATCCGCCGATGCAGCGCGAGTATGGGCTCGAGAAGCGGGTGCGTCACCTGATCCCCGCCGACTTGTAGTGCTGACCGCCGGCGGCGATGAGCTCCATGGCTTTCTCTTCTGCCGACGTGTCGCTGAGGAAGTTGCCGCCCCCAATCTCCGGCCCCGCGAGATACTTCAGCAGGTTGGGCCGGCGAAGCGGTGGGTGGAACTCGATGTGAAAGTGAAACCCAGCGCTCGAGGCACCCTTCACCGGCGCCTGGTGCAGCGCCATCACGTATGGGAACGGCATGCGCCACAGGTTGTCGAATCGGACGACGACATCCCGCAGCACCGATGCAAGGTCGCGCCTCTCCTCGTCGTCCAGGTCGGCGATCGTGGCCACGCTGCGTACGGGCGCGACGTACACCTCGTAGGCATAACGGGCAAAGTACGGCACGAACGCCACCGCGCTCTCCTGCTCGCTCACGATGCGCCGGCCGTCCTGCCGCTCGGCCGAGAGGATGTCCTGGAAGAGGACGCGGCCCGTATCGGCGCGGTGACGATCGCCAACGCGAAGCTCCGTCTCGATGTATTTGAAGACGAAGTTCGTGGCGTAGATCTGACAGTGCGGATGAGGATTGCTCACGCCGACCGCTTCACCCTTGTTCTCGAAAATCAGGACGAAGAGTACGTCGGAATGCGCCGCCAGGCTGCGCATCTGATCCTGCCAGGTGGCGAGGAGCGCGTCGACCCCATCGACTTCGAGCTCAGCTAGCGTGATGTCGTGCCGGGGGCTGTAACAGACGACGCGTGCGACGCCGGTCGCCGGCCCGTTGCGGTAGATACCCGCCGCGGGCGCAATCACGCGCGGCGCCTCGGGACCAACGCAGGGATGATCGTTGTCGAAGACGAAGGTGCCCGCATAGTCCGGATTCACCCGTCCGCTGACGCGAGGATTGCCCGGACATAGATAGCAGGCCGGATCGTAGGGAGGCGGCGTCACCACTCGTGGCCCGACTTCCGCCCCCGACCATGGGCGAGACTGCCGGTGCGCGGCGACAATCACCCACTCCTCTCGCAGTGGATGCCATCTCTGCTCCCACATCCGGACGATGGTATATCAGGCTGCGGGCTTCAGGCTCCGGGCTCCAGGCTTCGGGTCCGACGTCATTTCGGACTGACGTCGGTCCAGATGCCGAGACCCGAGGCTTGTGCTTCCTGTTCGAGGCGCTTGAATTCCTGCTCATGCGCGAACGGCTGCGAGGTATCCACGCGCGCTCTGCCCCGCCGCAGCATTTCGGCGTTCACGAGGGTATCGTCCGGCAGAAAGACATAGGCACCCGAGGCATTCTTCTCGCCCGCAATGGTGTCGAATTGCAATCGAACCGTCTTGCCGAGGACGAGTTCCTGGAGGAGCGTGCGGGAGGGCCGATCCGGCTTCAGGTCGAGCCCGCCACTGATGACGGGCGGCGGAGGCGTGTCGGGGCCTGTGCGCGGCTGCGGCGGAGGCGTCGTGCCGCGGCCCACGCGCAAGGCAGACTCGTCGGTGCTGCGGATGCCGAGCAGCCGGACCTTGCCAACCCCTTCGATGACCACGGTATCGCCGCTGGGGACTTTTGTGACGACTTGTGCGTGTGCCGTTGTCACAAAGGTCAGCCACAGCAGAGCGGCGCCACTTAGAGCTGCGGAAATCCTCACCCCCTCATCGTACCCGAAAGGAGCCGCGCGGGAGCTGGACCGGACGAAACCGGGCAACGCCAGCGGGGCGCATTGCCATGCCCCCTACTCCTGTCGGAGCGCAACCATGGGGTCGACCGACGCGGCGCGGCGGGCCGGGATGAAGCAGGCTATCAACGCAGAGCCGAGCAGAGCGATCGCGACAACGCTGAACGCCCATGGATCCATCGCGCCAACGCCATACCACATGCCCTGCATCGCGCGGCCGACCCCATACGCGCCCGCCGTACCGAGGACCACGCCCACCAGTGCCGTGACCATGCCTTCGCGCAGGACCTGCCGCACGACGCGGCCTCTTCCGGCGCCAAGCGCCATGCGCAGGCCGATTTCGTGGGTCCGCTGCGCCACTACGAACGACATGACCCCGTAGATGCCAAAAGAGGCCAGCAAGAGCGCGACGGCCGCAAACGCACCGAAGAGCGCCGTGTTGAATCGATCGCTCGCCATCGACTCGTTAATGATCTGGTCCATGGTTCTCACGTTCGCCATTGGCAGGTCGGAATCGACGGACCGAAGGACGGCCGCGATGCTCTGCTGGACGCTTCCGGGATCACCCGCCGTCCGTATGGCGATTGACGCGCCCGGCCACGGACTCTGCAAAAATGGCACGTTGATCTCCGGAAATCCCTCCTCGAGCCTCGGCCCGCCGTTCCTCACATGGCGCGCGACGCCGACAATCCGCCACTCGACCGGTGGTCCCAATCGGGTAACGCCGGGAATCAGCGGCTCGATGCTCAGGCGCAGGGTCAGCGGGTCGCGCCCCGGGAGATACCGCTTCACGAATCGCTCGTTCACGATGGCAACAGGCAGCGAGCCGGCCCTGTCCTCGCTCGTGAACGCGCGTCCCTTGATCATCTCGATACCGAAGGTCCGGTAGTACTCGGGCGAGACCATGCTGAATCCTGCCCCAGGCCGCGCACCCGGATCGCTGAGGGGCTTGTCGCCGACGATCGTGAAGCGCATGCCAAAATTGGTGCCGACGACGGGCATGCCAGTGGAGACAGATGCAGAGACGACACCAGGAACCGCCTGCACTCTTTCGAGGACCTGATTGTAAAAGCCCCAGATCTGCTCCGGCGTCGTCAGCCGGCCGGCCGGCACGGGCACGTCGAATGTGAGCAGGCGTTCGGTTCGAAATCCAAGATCGACGTCTGCCAGCTTCATCAGGCTGTGAATCGCCAACCCGCCGCCGGCGAGGAGGCTCAGCGCGAGCGCGAACTCCACGACCACGAGCGCGCGACGGAGCCGGTGACGTCCGCTGCTGACGGCGCGCCCGGTTTCCTTGAGCATGTCGTTCACGTTCGCTCTCGCTGCCTGCCACGCGGGCGCGCACCCGAACAGCACGCCCGACAATCCGCACGCGGCCAGCGAAAACAACAGGACCGGAACGTTCAGCCGCACGTCGGCTTCCGATGGAAGGGTGAACGGCGGCATCAAGGCCATGATGCCGTCGAGCATCAGGCCAGCGAGCGCCACGCCCAGGACGCCTCCGATCGCCGCCAGCACGACGCTCTCGGTAAGCAGCTGCCGGAACAGCCGAGAGCCGGCGGCTCCCATAGAAGCGCGAACCGCCAGCTCCCGCTGCCTGGCGGTCCCGCGGGCGAGCAGCAGGTTCGCGACATTCACGCACGCGATGAGCAACACGAACCCGACCGCGCCGAGGAGCAGCCACAACGCCGTCTTCGTCTCCTGGCTGAGGAAGTTGTTCTTCAGTGGCTCGACGCTGGCGCTCCACCCTTTGTTCGACGCGGGATAGGCTTCGGCCATCTTGCGCGTCACGGCCTCCATCTCGGCGTTTGCCTGCGCGATCGAAATGCCAGTCTTCAAGCGTCCCATGACCAGCAGCCAATGGAAGTCGTGGTTGATCTGGTCGGGCGCGAACGCCAACGGAAGATAGATCCGGGATTGCATGCGGTCGGCCTGACCGGCCGCAAGGACACCGACGACGGTGTACGGCTTCGCGTCGACGCGAATCTGGCGACCGACGATTGCCGGATCACCCGCGAAGCGTTCTTGCCAGAGCTGGTGCGTGAGAATGACGACCTGATTGCGCCCGACCTGTCCCTCCTCCGGCAGAAAATCGCGGCCCTGGGCGATGGGTGTACCCGTCATCGAAAGGAACCCCGGCGTCGTCGTGGATGCCAACACCTGTTCCGGTCGATTCGAGGTCGCGAGATTCACACTGCCGCCGGTCCAGGCATTCAGGCCTTGAAACGCCGTGGTTCGCCGCTTCCAATCGAGAAAGTCTCCTGCCGCCGACACGTTGCGGATTCCCTGCACTCGCGACCAGACCATGACGAGCTGGTCTGGCTGCGGATACGGCAGCGGGGCCAGCAGCGTCGCGTAGACCACACTGAAGATTGCGGTGGTCGCGCCGATGCCGAGTGCGAGTGCGAGGACCGCCACGGCGGCGAATCCGGGATTTCTGCGCAGCAGCCGAAGGCCGAATCGAACATCTCGCCAGAAGGTCATAGTTAGTTCCCTGAGTATGAGCGCTCGTGGCGTTCACGCCTGTGGAGGCATCGCGATATGGAAGCGGCGCGAGGTACGTCGCGTAGATGACGCTGAAGATCGCGGTGTTGGCAGCGATGCCCAGCGCCAGGACGGCGACAGCGGTGAAGCCGGGATTTCTCCGGCAGGAGTCGAAGTCCGAACCGAGCGTCGGGCAGGACCTGAAAACAATAGACACCGTCCTGGTCGGCAAATGCGGGGCAACTGCCGTACCGAGGGTTGGACGGAGAGCGGAACCCGAATGTTGGCCGCATTTGCCGGAAATTCACAAACAGGCTCAGGACGAGTGTCCGGAATCGGAGGCGGGGTGTTCACTCGTGGGATTAAGATTGATCCGATATGCAGGCACGGCTCCACAAGACCATAGGGGTGAAGGTCGGCGGCGTCCAGGTCGGAGGCGGAGCGCCGGTCGTTGTCCAATCGATGACGATGACGGATACGGCCGACGCGAAGGCGACGGCACAGCAGGTCGTCGAGTTGTGGGAGGCCGGGTCGGAGCTGGTGCGCGTGACGGTCAATGTGCCGGAGGCCGCGGCCATGGTGCCGGAAATCAAGCAGCGGATGCTGGACGCCGGATGCACGGCGCCGCTCATCGGCGACTTCCACTACAACGGTCACCTGCTGCTGACCCGCTACGCGGGTTGTGCCGACGCCTTGGACAAGTACCGGATCAACCCCGGCAACGTCGGTACGGGCAAGCGGCGCGACGAGCAGTTCTCGACGATCTGCAAGGTCGCCATGGATCACGGTAAGCCCGTGCGCATCGGCGTCAACGGCGGCTCCCTGAATCAGGAGCTGGTGATGGCGAAGATGCAGGAGAACACGGACCACGCGCTCGGGAAGTCCTCGGACGACATCATCGACGAGTGCATGGTGCTCTCGGCGCTGCAGTCCACCGAGCTGGCGCTCGAGTCGGGACTGCGCGAGGATCAGATCATCATCTCGTGCAAGGTATCGCGGCCGCAGGAGCTGATGACCGTCTATCGCCACCTTGCGACGAAGACCCGGCAGCCGCTGCACCTCGGCCTGACCGAGGCAGGGATGGGGACGAAGGGGCTGGTCTGGTCGTCGGTCGCGATCGGCATTCTCCTCAACGAGGGCATCGGCGACACGATTCGCGTGTCGCTGACTCCGCGCCCCGGTGGAGACCGGCGCGATGAAGTCTATGCCGCATGCGAGATCCTTCAGTCGCTTGGATTGCGCTCGTTTGCGCCGAGCGTCACGGCCTGCCCCGGCTGCGGCCGCACGACGAGCAGTACCTTCCAGGAGCTTGCCGAGCGGACGCAGGCGTACATCCGCGAGCAGATGCCCACATGGAAACAGCGCTATGAAGGGATCGAAGAGCTGACGCTCGCCGTGATGGGCTGCGTCGTCAACGGCCCGGGCGAGTCGAAGGCCGCCAATATCGGAATCTCGCTGCCTGGCACGGGAGAGGCGCCGAATTGTCCGGTGTTCATCGACGGCGAGCACGTCACGACCTTGCGTGGCACCTACGACGAGCTGGCCGTGGCGTTTCAGCAACTGGTGGACGACTACGTGGATCGAAAGTACGCCCGCGTGTCTGTGTAGGGGCGCATGGGTGGGATCACGTACCCCCGAAGACCTGATAGCCTTGCGCCCGCAGTTCCTCGGCGAGCTGCTTTTCCATCCTCACCGCGTCGTCGAACGTCATCGGGTTGAGATGCGCGTAGAGCGTCGGCACCAGGCGCTCGCCAAAGCGCTTCACGATCCCCGCCGCCTTGTACCCCCGCTTGTGATTGTTCAATCGCTCCGCGGGATCGAGACCAGTCATCCCCACGTAGTAGCCGGCCTTGCCGTCTCCTTTCGGATTTCTCAGGTAGACGACGTAGACGTGGTGGTGGCGGTTGCGCACTGCCATGTCACGAATGATCGAACATCCTCGTCACGAACGTTGCCAGAACCCTGACGCCCTGGCAAGCGCCTGGCACCGGGCACTGCCTTACAATCACCGTCATGAAGAGCATGTGCGGCCTCGCCATTGGACTGGCAATCGTCCAGGGCACGATGGCGGCGCTTTCCGGCACGGGCCGGTCGCAAGCGCCTTCTGCGGAGTACGACGTGATCATCCGCGGAGGCTCCGTCCTCGATGGCACGGGCGCGCCCGCAGCGCAGGTGGATCTCGGCATCTGCGGCGATCGTATCGTGACCGTGGGTCCGATCCCGGCCGCGGCACGCGCGGAACGGTCCATCGACGCGACGAACCTCACCGTGTCTCCAGGATTCATCGACGTGCACTCGCACGCCGCCGGTGGCCTGGGCGGCGCGCTGGGCGACGCGATACCGCTCCTGGCGCAGGGGGTCACCACCGTCTTCATCAACCCGGACGGCGGCGGTCCCATCGACCTGACAGCACAACGAAAAGGGATCGAGGCACGTCGCGTCGGTGTGAACATCGGTCAATTCGTACCGCAGGGCTCCATTCGCGGCGACGTGATGGGCTTCGCCGATCGCGATCCGACGGCAGCCGAAGAAATGCGCATGGCGCAGTTGGTTCGCGCTGGGATGGATGCCGGCGGTCTGGGCCTGTCGACGGGACTCTATTACGCGCCCGGCAGCTACGCCAAGACCCACGAGATCGTGACGCTCGCGAAGGTCGCCGCCGAATACGGCGGCGTGTACTCGAGTCACATTCGCGACGAGGCGGACTACAGCATTGGCGTTGTCGCCGCGGTCGACGAGGTCATTCGAATCGCCGAACAGGCGCACATTCGCGCCGTCGTCAGCCATATGAAGGCCCTCGGCCCAGCCAACTGGGGCCGATCGGTGGACCTGGTCGCCGCGATCGATCGCGCGCGATCGAGGGGCCTGCAGGTTTTCGCGGATCAGTATGCTTACGATGCGAGCGGCACGAGCGTGGTCGCGGCGCTCGTCCCGCGCTGGGCAGAGGCCGGCGGCCGCCGCGCGATGCTCGAACGCGTCAACGGCGCGGATGCGGCCCGTCTCAGAGCGGCGATCGCCGATAACATCGCACGACGCGGCGGGCCGGAGAAGATGGTGGTCTCCGACTACGCACCCGATCACACGCTGGAAGGTCAATCTCTCGCCGAGGTCGCCCGCTCGCGCTCGGCCGACGTCATCGATGTCGTCGTGGATTTGCTTCAGCGGGGCGACCCTGGACTCGTCTCGTTCAACATGTCGGACGAGGACATCATCCGCATCATGCGTCAGAGCTGGACGATGACCTGTTCAGACGGCGATCTGACATCACCGGGGAGTGGGAAGCCGCATCCGCGCGGCTACGGGGCATTCGCGCGGAAGCTGGGAGTCTACGCACGCGACCGTCAGGTGATTGGGCTCGCGCAGGCAGTCCATTCCATGACGGACCTGCCTGCCTCCGTATTCGGATTGAAGGACCGCGGGGTGATTCGACAAGGTGCAGTCGCAGATCTCGTCGTGTTCGATCCCGTACGCATCCGCGACACGGCAACCTACACGAAGCCGCAACAGCTCGCCGAGGGCGTTCGCTACGTTCTCGTCAACGGCGTCTTTGTGTTTGACGACGCCGTCCCCACTGGTAAACGGCCGGGCAAATTCATCCGCCCCCTACGCCAGTAGGGGCGCATGGCAATGCGCCCACGCCGAGTGCATCCGGTTGCCGCGGGCGCGTCCCGATCGTGCGAAGGCTTCAGTTGCGCAAGAGCGATGGAATTGCGTCACGACTCGGCCTGACACGCGGGCATCAGAAGCGTGGTGGGCCGCCGATGACGCTCGAGCCGCTCGCGACCGGGTCGGAGGCGCCGGCCGCGCCGGTGATGAGCCGTACGCTTCGTTGATACGTCAGGTACGCGCCAGCCCACTGCACGAGCACGGTGAGTCGGTTGCGGAATCCAATGAGCCAGAAGATGTGAATCGTCAGCCACAGTACCCAGGCGGCAAACCCCGATGCGCGCAGCCAGTTCAAATCGGCGACGGCGGCGTTGCGGCCGATGGTGGCCATGTTGCCGAGATTGCGATACGTGAACGGCTTGCGGGCCTGTCCGTTCAGCGTGCGAACGATGCCGCGCGCGGCATGTGTCGCCTGCTGCATTGCGACCTGGGCCACGCCGGGCAGCGGCCGCCCCGCGGCATCGTTCAGGATCGCGAGGTCGCCCACCACGAACACGTTTTGGTACCCGGGAATGGAGAGATCGGGCTGGACCAGGACGCGTCCCGCCCGATCGGTCGGGACGCCAAGCGTTTTCCCAAGAGGTGAGGCAGTCACTCCGGCTGCCCACATGACGGTGCCGGCTTCGATGTGTTCGGCGCCGAGCCACACGCCGCCTTCATCAACGTTGGTGACCGTCGCCTTCTCGCGGACCTCGACGCCGAGCCGCGTCAAGGATCGCCGCGCCGCGTCCCGCAGTGTTTCGGGGAACGCGGGAAGAATCGCGGGGCCGGCTTCGACGAGCAGAACACGCGCCTGCTCGGTTCGAATCGAACGGAATTCGTCGGCGAGCGTCTGCCGCGCAATTTCCGCGATGGCGCCCGCCATCTCGACGCCCGTCGGGCCACCGCCAACAATCACGAACGTCAGCAGCCGCCGCCGACGGTCCGGGTTCTCTTCGCGCTCCGCGATCTCGTAGGCCAGCAGCATGCGCGCGCGCAAGTGCAGCGCATCGTCGAGTGTCTTCAGCGACGGCGCGATAGATATCCATTCGTCGTGCCCGAAGTACGAACTGGACGAGCCGGCGGCGACGATCAGGTAGTCGTACGCGAGCGATTCGCCGTGATCCAGTTCCACGCGCTTGGCCGCCACATCGATGCGGCGCGCCTCGGCGAGCAGCACGCGCGTGTTCTTCTGGCGCCGCAGAATCCACCGAATCGGGGAGGCGATGTCGCCGGGCGACAACGCCGCGGTCGCTACCTGATACAAGAGGGGCTGGAACACGTGATGATTGTGACGGTCCACGAGCGTGACGTGGACCGGGGCATGCCTGAGCGCTTTGGCTGCCCACAGTCCGCCGAAGCCCCCGCCGATGATCACCACATGAGGAGTGCTCATAAGGAAATTATGAGGCAAACGCGCTTCGACTCTACAAGGACCTCCAGGGTTGAGCCTTGGAGGGCTCGGAGTCGAGGGAAGGATCGGATTGCGCTACACTTTGTCATGCTCGAACGGTCCGGCTCCGTGAGTGATGTTGAGGTTGCCACCGCGTGTCCGCTCGACTGTCCGGACGCCTGCAGTTTGTCGGTCACCGTGCGAGACGGGCGCGTCGTCGAGGTGGATGGCGGACATGCCAACGACGCGACTCGCGGCTATATCTGCGCAAAGGTCAGGCGTTTTCCGGAACGTGTTTACGGCGAGGATCGGCTGCGTTTCCCGATGGTCCGGACCGGGCCCAAAGGCAGTGGTCGATTCGCGCGCGTGTCCTGGGACGAAGCGCTCGAGGCGATCGTCTCGGCGGTCACGCGCGTTCGCGACGCATTCGGCGCCGAAGCGATCCTGCCCTATTGCTACGGCGGATCGAACGGGCTGCTGACGCAGGATGCGACCGACGCAATTTTCTTCCGCCGGCTCGGCGCATCGCGCCTGTTGCGGACGCTATGTGCGGCTCCTACGGGCGCGGCGAACCAGGCGCTCTACGGCAAGATGCCGTCGGTGGCGTATCAGGACTACCCGTCGGCGCGTCTGATTATTCTCTGGGGCGTCAATCCTGGCGTCTCGGGCATCCATGCGATGCCGTTCTTGAAGACCGCGCAGAAAAACGGCGCGAAGCTCGTGGTCATCGATCCGCGGATGACGACCGTCGCGCGGACGGCCGATCTGTACCTGCCCGTCAAACCGGGCACCGACGTGGTCGTCGCGCTCGCGCTGCATCGGGTTCTCTTCGAAGAGGGGCATGCCGACCAGGCATTCCTGGCGGAGCACACGACTGGAGCCGACGCGCTTCGCGCCCGTGCCGCCGAGTGGACCATCGAACGGGCCGCGGAGGTTGCTGGACTCGATCCGGTGGAGCTGCGGCGACTGGCCGACTGGTATGTCGCGGCGAGCCCCGCACTCGTCCGGTGCGGGTGGGGACTCGAACGCAACCGGAATGGTGGCAACGCGGCCATGGCCGTGCTCGCCCTGCCGGCCGTCGCGGGAAAGTTCGGAGTGCGTGGCGGGGGCTACGCGATGAGCAATTCTGCGGCGTGGGGGTTCACACATCCCTGGGTCGACACGCCGGAGCCGTCGACGCGAGCCATCAACATGAACGAACTGGGCCGCGTGCTGACCGAGCCGCTCGATCCGCCGGTGAAGCTGCTGTTCGTTTACAACGCCAATCCCGCCGCCACCGTACCCGATCAGGTCCGAGTGCTGTCGGGACTCGAGCGAGAGGACTTGTTCACGGTCGTCTTCGAACAGGTGCGGACCGATACGGTCCCCTTTGCCGACGTCGTGTTGCCGGCGACGACCTTTCTCGAGCAGTACGATTTTGCGCGCGCCTACGGGCCCATCGCGCTGCAGCTCACGCAGCCGGTGGTGGACCCGGTCGGCGAATCGCGATCGAACAACGATGTGTTCGCGGACCTCGGCCAGCGGCTCGGTCTTCTGGACGACGGCGAACAGCGAGGCGAGTTGGAGACGCTGGTGCGCGTCATGGATGGATTGCCGTCCGAGATTGGCGCGCCGCTCAAGGCCTCGGGCGTGGCGACGCCGCCGTGGCGAGGTGCGCCGGTGCAGTTCGTCGACGTCTTTCCGCGCACCCACGACGGACGCATTCACTTCTTCCGCGAGGATCTCGACGCCGAGGCGCCGCTTGGTCTTTACGCCTATCAGCCGGATCCGGCGTCCGACGCTTTTCCGCTGGCTCTGATTTCGCCGGCCTCCGATCGCACGATCAGCTCCACGCTCGGCGAATTGCCCCGCCCTGAGGTCAAACTCCTCCTGAATCCCGTCGACGCTCTCACGCGGGGCATCGAGGATGACGATGACGTGCGCGTGTGGAACGAGCTCGGTGAAGTCCGGTGCCGCGCACACGTGGGTGCGTGGGTGCGGCCCGGAACGGCGGTTCTGCCCAAGGGGCTCTGGCGCCGCAACACCGCCAACGGGTTCACCGCCACGGCGCTGGCACCGGCGACGCTGACCGATCTCGGTGGCGGGGCATGTTTCAACGATGCGCGCGTCGAGGTTCAGAAGCTCGCGCACGGCTGACCCGTCGGACTTCCGACGAATTCACCGCGGCTTGGAGCTGTTCCAGATCGTCACGGCGATCTTCCAGGTGCCGGCGGCGTCTTTCTTGAGCACGTTGACATACTTGGTCACGTCGAGCACGGTCTGGCTGCCGGCCTGCGATTCGAAGGTCGCCGTCCCCCACTCGTAGCCGAGGTCGCCTGACGTGGTGAGGCCGTTTGATGCTCCATCCACGGCGTTGAACCCGCCGCCGTACTGCTGCTTCCAAAACGCCTCGATCGCCACCTTCCCGTGGATCGTCTCGCCGTTCGGGGGCAGGAGCAGGGCATCGTCGGTATAGGCCGACGCCGTGAGCGAGGCATCACGCGCCTGGACGCCATTTGAAAGCGCCCCAACCGGCTCGAATGCTTTGGGATCGGGCGGAGCGCTTTGAGCGGTTTGCGCCGTCAGTTGGGGACCGCCGAGAACGATTACCGAGAGAACAAAGACGACGGTCGCTCGCATGAACGCCTCCTCAGGCCACCTGTCGATGATGACGGGCAGGCGAGGTCACACGCGTTCCAACGAGCGCCCACCGCCGCGGGCGGCATGCTATTACAACGGCGCACCAACCGACAAACGTCGGTGCATCAGGAGGGCGACGAAGGCTCGCGTCGGGCTGGGGGGCCGACGCGAACCCGCTGGATTTTCTGGAGGGACGGCTTAGACCATCCCGAGGTTTTCGCTGGTCGTGGGTTCCTGCGAGTCGGGAAGACGACCGCGTCCACCGCGGCTGACCTGACCTCCCTTGCGCCCCGCCCGACGTGCTTCTTCGGGGGTCCACTCGTGGGCGGTCCCCTTTTCGTGTGCTGCACGCCCGCCCTTGCTGGCGATCTCGCGCTGCCGCTCCGGACTCATCGATGCGAATCCGCGTCGTTCCTTGCGTTCTCCTGTCACGTGTGCCTCCTTGCGTCCTCACGCGCGCAACCATTGCCTGCGTGCGGCCGTGACGTCCGACCGAGAGCCGAGAACTCTCACGGTCCAGAATCCCCCACGACAAGAACGAATGAATCGACTACCGACCACGACTCCCCAGCAGACCGGATCACTGAAAGACTGTCGAGGTCACGGTGTCGGGCGGCACAACTTCAAAGCACGTGCCAGAGGCGGTTCAGGGCGCACCCGATCGGCGTCCAGCAAGAATGCTCAAGAATGCGGCGTAAACTGAGCAGGCAGGCGCGAGGTGAGTAAGGGATACCCACCTCAAGTGCTGATATGGATCGATACACGACGAGTAGAAAACCAGACACAGTTCCGAGAAACGCGAAGGGCATTGCCGGACGCGCGCCAGCCGGAAGACACCGACGTGATTACGGCAGGTTGGATCGATGGTAAAGGCAAGACAGCGTTAGAATTGAACGTATGAGTCCTTGTGCCCCGGCCGTGCCACCCGACCCCAGCCGCAACAAGACCGGACGACTAGTGTTCTGCGTGAAGATGCAGAAGGAGCTTCCCGGACTCGATGCCCCTCCATGGCCCGGCGAGCTTGGACAGAAGGTGTTCGAGAACGTCTCCCTCGAAGCGTGGAAGCTCTGGGAAGAACGAATGAAGATGATCCTGAACGAGTACCGGCTGCTTCCGTTCCAGAAGGAGGCCCAGGATCTGGTCGCCAAGCACATGGAGGAGTTCTTTTTCGGCGAAGGTGCGGCCCTTCCCCCCGGCTACGTTCCTCAGCAAACGAAGTAGGCGCGCGCGGCCTACCCCATCGGGACCGCGCGATCGATGCGAAACCGCAATCGGGCGTGAGCCTCGCGGACGGCGGCTTCAGCCTCCGCAGCCGTGGGTCCGCGCGCGAAGATGAACCCCAGGTAAGTCGCGCCTTCAGGCAACGGCGTCAGCACCTGGTCGAGTCGTGCGGTGATACGGATGTCGGTCACGCCCGCCACACCCGCGGCGACGTCGACGCCCTCCACGCCGCGATAGATGCCTTCCTTCGGAATCGGCACCATCATCACGGCGGAGCCCTCCCGGAGTGGATGCCAGTCGTCGATGTCTTCGCCTGCGGCGTGACGAAGCAGCAATTCCTCGAGCGTGCACGGTTCGTCCTGGCGATTCGTCAACGTCACCGCGCGCGCACAGAGGCCGCCAATCGGCCGCGCGGCCACTTCGAGCACCGTCACGCCGGCCGGACCCACGCGGCATTCCGCGTGAATCGGACCGTGTCTCAGGTCCAGCGCCTGCCTCGCGCGGTCGACTGTCGCGACGATCGCCTGGATGGTCTCTTCGTCGGCTCGGGAGGGCGTTGCGTAGATGGTTTCCTCGAAGAACGGGCCATCGAGCGGATCGGGCTTGTCGAAAACGGCCACCACCCTGAGAACATCGCGATCGACGACGCCCTCGAGAGCGAACTCTTGCCCCTCGACGAACCGCTCGATCACGATTGTCGACGACGACGGATCGCGCAACGCCCGCACGTCGAGCGAATCGAGCATGCGCCGCAGCCGCGTCACCGCGGCGAGGAGCTCCTCCCGGGTGTCGGCGCGAATCACGCCTCGACTGCCCGAAAGCACCACGGGCTTCACCACCGCAGGCAGCAGGTGCTCGGCGCGCGCGATCGCCGTCGAGCGCGACACGCCATCGTCGATCACCACGAGGTCGGGCGATGGAAGGCCCGCCGCACGCAGCGTCTCGCGTGTCATGACCTTGTGGCGGCTTCGTTCCGCCGCGGCCGGCGAGTGCCAGCGGACGCCGAATCGCTCGGCGGCGCGGGCGGCCAGGACCGTCGGGCGATCGCCGACGGCAATCACTCCGGCAGGAGGCTCCGCAAGTGCCGCGTCGAGGGCGAGGAGCGACGCCTCGACATCGTGAAAGCGCACCGCGATGGCGCGATCGCGCCAGGGATCGTCGAGGCGATCGCAGCAATCCGAGGCGAGTTGCAGTTCCACGCCCAGCCGCGTCGCGGCATCATCGAAGGCGCGGATCTGATAGCCCGTGGTGGCGGCGAAGAGTAGGACGCGCGGCACGATTCAGATGAGCGCCGCCTGCCCGTCGGTCGGCTCGGCGCAGCAGTACCATGGCTCGGTCAGATATGGCACGCGCGGCGGCAACGACTGCGCTCCAGGCGTCGATCGGAACTTCCGTTCCATCCCGTCGACATCGGCGAGCGCACCCTGAATCGCGTCGAACGTCTCCAGGCGGCTGACGGCCGTGCGGCGGGCGAGCGTCGCGACCTTCTGCTGCAGTGCATCAACCCTGGGATCGGGGTGCATCCAGGGGTACGCGAGGGCCAATGGATCGAACGGTCCAACCAGATCGCGCACCTCGCCGAGGCTTAGCAGGTGCGATCCCGCGGGAATCAACAGCCGGATCGCCCACTGCACCGGGGGGACGTGATCGACGAGATCGAGCTGTTCGATCGCATCGAGGAGGTCCGCATAGCCGGTCAGCGTCGTCCAGGGCGTGAACGCCACGAAGGTTGGCACCAGCGGGACCGACGCACCACGCATCAATGCCACCGCGCGCTCGAAATCTCCACGGGTGTGGCCCTTGAGGAGCCGCGCCAGCACTGCGTCGTCTACCGACTCCACGGCGGACGTGACGAACGCGCAGCCTGTGTCTCGCAGAAGCGGCAGGTCGGCAGCATGCTGCAACAGATGCTCGATCTTGATGGTGACGTCGTATGTGATCCCCGGCACCTCGCGCGCCAGGCGTTCGAGAATGTGCCTCGCGTGCCCGATGCCGTTGAAAAAGTCAGGGTCGCCGAACGTGATGTGCCGCGCGCCCTGCTCCACCTGGGCGCGGATGTCGGCCAGCACCACATCTGCGGCGACGATCCGGAACTTGCCGTTGTAGATTGGCACCACCGGACAGTGTCGGCACACGTGCTTGCAGCCGCGGCTGGCCTCTGTGTACCCGACCACGCGCCGCGTGCCGTCGGGCCACTCGAGCGCCGCGTACTGTTCGAGCGCCGGCAACCCGCTGCGATCGGGCGGGATGAAGGATAGACGCGCGATCCCCTGACTGCTGTGGAGGCCGGGCTTCGGCCCCGCGTCTGTCTCATCGGCGAGTTGGCGCGCCAGCGCCACGAGATCCGCTTCGAACTCTCCGCCGAGGATCGTGCTGGCGCCACGCTCGCGCAGCAGTTCGGCATTCGGCGGGGCATAGAGGCCGTACGCGCAGATGTGGGCCTTTGGATTGAGGTCGCGAACGCGATCGATGACGGGGAGCGCCAGCCGCGTGGCCGTGTGCATGGGCAGGAACACCGCGACGAGGCCCGCCTCCCGTACGAGCTCTGGATCGAGCCGTGTGCGCGACAAATCGGCCATAGACACCTCGAAGCCGTCCCGTCGCAACCACGCGGCCGGCGACGCAATCCCGAACGGCTGGCGCCCCAGCTCATACGTGGAAATCAGCAGCACGTGCGTGGCGCTGCTCACACGCTCTTCGGCGTTCCGTTCCTCGCCGGTCGCTGTCCGCTCGTCGTTACAAATCCGTCGCTCGCCGTCCGTCGCTGCCCGCTGGTCGCTCTCCGCTCGTCGTTCGTCACCCGTCGTTCGTCGTTCGCCGTTCCCCATTCGGTTATCCTACCCCCATGTCCCTGAAGGAGTACCGCGCCAAGCGGAACTTCGCCGTGTCGCCCGAGCCGCGCGGCGATGCCCAGCCGAAGCGGAAGCGAGAGCTGTTCTTCTGCGTGCAGAAGCACCTGGCGAGCCATCTGCACTACGACTTTCGGCTCGAGCACGAAGGCGTCCTGCTGTCGTGGGCCGTGCCGAAGGGCCCGTCGTTGGATCCGTCCGTCAAACGGCTCGCCATGAAAGTCGAGGATCATCCCGTCGAGTACGGCAGCTTCGAAGGCGTGATTCCCGAAGGCTATGGCGCCGGCATCGTCATGCTCTGGGATCAGGGCACGTGGGAGCCGCTCGTGGACGATGTGGGTGCGGCGTTGAAGAAGGGGGATCTCAAGCTGCGGCTCGCGGGCGTGAAGCTGAAAGGATCGTGGGCGCTCGTTCGGACGGGGGAGGATGGACGCAGCTGGCTCCTCATCAAGCATCGCGACGAGTGGGCCGGCGCGGTCGACATCGCCACGTTCGCACCGCTCAGCGTCAAGAGCGGCGGCAATCTGACCGATATCGTGGCGTCCGAGGCGCCGGCGCTCTGGCAAAGCAACCGGGCGGCACGAAGCGGCAGCGCCGACTTGTTGAAGATCGTTGAGAAGGCCGTCGCGCTCGAATCGGAGCAAAACGCTGGCGGCGCCGCACCCGAAAAGCCCACATCGCTCAGCACGTCGAAGGCCGCGGGCACCAAGCCGAAAGCCGCGCGCGGCGCGGAACGGACGGCGGCGACGAGCTCGAAACCTCGGGCGACCTCGAAAGCTCGGACTACAAAAGCTTCTTCGACAACACGCTCCACACCGCGTAAGCCAGCCGCCAGCGGTCGTGCCGCGCGATCTCCTGCCGCCAGAAATCGGCCTCGATGACCTCGCAGTTCGCGGGGACATCGCCGAGCGGCAGCGGCGACTTGTGCTCGGCCTCATAACGAGCCAGCACCTGGTCGGGCGGACGCTTCGTGTTGGCGAGCACGACGTCGACGTCGCGGCCAATCGCCGCTGAGATCTTGCGCACCTCCTCGCCCGCCGTGAAGCCCGCCATCCCACGTCCTTCGGTAAGCAGATTCGCAATCAGGATGATCGGTCCTCTCACCGACGCCAGGGCCTCGGGCGCGCCCGCGACGAGCAGCGGCGGCATCAGGCTCGTATAGAAGCTGCCGGGGCCGATGACCACGGCGTCGAACCCCCTGATGGCCTGCGCAACGGCCGGGTGAATCGTGGGCACCGGCTCGAGCCACACCCGGTCGATGCCGTGACCTTCGCTTTGCGCCGCGTCGACTTCCACCTCTCCCCGCGTGATCGATCCATCCGCGTAACTCGCGCAGATCGTCGCGTTTTTCACGCTTACCGGCCACACCCGTCCCTCGCACCCCAGAAGCGTTCGCAACGCATCGACCGCGACGAGAAAGTCGCCGCTGTACTGCTCCATCATCGAGAGCAGCAGGTTGCCGCCCGTGTGGCCCGAGAGCTTCGCGTGCTCGCTCAGCATCGGCAGCCGTGCGAGCAACACCCGCCGCGCTTCGCCTTCGTTTGGCGAGAGCGCGAGCGCGCATTTCAGGACGTCGCCGGGCGGCAGCACGCCCAGCTCATCGCGGAGCTGGCCGGAGCTGCCACCGCTATCGAACATCGTGACGATGGCGTGGACGCGCAGCCAGGGATTGCGCTTGAGGCCGCCGAGCAGACTGGGCATCCCCGTGCCGCCGCCGACGCAGCCGACGTTGAGCTCTCGAAATCGCATCGGGCATCGATTCTACTCGTGACGCGGACCAAAGCCCGCCGCCACCATGTGGTGGCGGCCCTTTAGGGCCGCGTGTGCGCGGGGCTGAAGCCCCGCCGCCACAGTCAGGAGCGCAATGGAGCGTATTGCGCGCCAGACGTACAATGGCCGAATGTCGTCTGCCATCGAGACGGTCGTCTCGGACCTGCGCGCGATCTTTGCGCTGCGCCTGCACGCGGTCGTGGTGTATGGCCGGCATGCCACCGGGCCGGCTCCAGGCGCACCGGTCCACACGCTGGCCCGCGTGACCGAGCTTGGCATGGCCGATCTCGAGGCGTGCGCCAATCGCGCGCGCGGCTGGCAGCGGAACGACATCGCGGTGCCAATCCTCATGGCGCAGGACGAATTCGCCCGCGCCCTTGACGCCTTTCCAATGGAGTTCGGCGCGATCCTCGCTGGCTATCGAGTGGTGTTCGGACCCGACCCGTTCGAGGGCCTGTCGGTCCAGCCCTCGGATCTGCGCCGCGCATGCGAGGTCGAGGCGCGCGGCTATCTGATTCACCTGCGCGAAGGATTCATCGAGAGCGGCGGTGAGCCGTCGGCCGTCGCCAGGCTCGTCTCGGCGTCGGCGCCGGCGCTCAGAACCCTGATTCTCAATCTCGCGCGGCTCGACGGAATGCCCGAGGCCTCCGCCTCGGAGTACGCAACCGCGCGTCTCGGCTCGACGCATGGGCGGTCAATTGCCGCCGTCGTGGCGCTGCTCGAGAGCCATATCAGATCGACCGATGCGGCGCGATCGTTCGCCGACTACCTGGCGGCTGCCGAGGCGCTCGTCGCCTACGTCGACCACTGGACACCGCGAACGTGATCCGACTCCTCCTGGCGCTCGTCCTCGTCGCGCTTGCTCCGTCCGCGCTTGCCGCCCAGACCGACCCGCCGCGTCTGACCGGCGCGGTGAACGACTTCGCCAACGTACTGGAGCCGGCCTCTCGGCAGGCCATTGCCGATCTGTCGGCACGCCTCGAGCAGGCTACGGGTGACGTGCTCGTGGTGGCCACGGTCGACACCGTGCAGCCGGGCGATATCCAGGGCTATGCCGTGAAGATGTTCGAGAACGGCGGACGAGGCATTGGCGCGCGCGGCAAGGAAAACGGCGTGCTGATCCTCCTGGCCGTCAAGGACCGGAAGGTCCGCGTCGAGGTGGGGTACGGCCTCGAGGAGTTCATCACGGACGGGTTTTCCGGCGAGGTGAGCCGCGAGACGATGGCGCCGCATTTCAGGCAGGGCGAGTATGGCGCAGGACTCCAGGCCGGAGCCGAGCAGATCGCCGCGCGGCTGGCGGAGGCGCGCGGGACGAGCATCCCGGGCCTGGCGGTTCGCGAAGCGCCACGTGCTCGTTCGCGACCCTCGGGAGGATTTCCGATCGGGCTCATCATCTTCCTCTTTTTGTGGATACTCATCTCGCGGCCCTGGCGGCGCCGACGTGGCCGGATGTGGGGTGGCGGACCCTGGAGCGGCTGGTCGAGCGGCGTCGGACCCTTCGGCGGCGGCTTCGGCGGAGGGTTTGGCGGAGGCCTCGGCGGAGGCCTCGGCGGAGGATCGTCTGGCGGCTTCGGCGGCGGATTCGGCGGATTCGGCGGTGGCCGGAGTGGTGGCGGCGGCGGCGGCGCGTCATGGTGACGCTCGCGAAGATACGGTGAGGAGATGGGATGCGGACGAAAGGGACTCGACTCGCCTACGCGGTGATGGTAGGCGCGATGGCGCTCGGCTTGAGCGGGTGCTCGTACAACCGGTTCGTCAGCCAGGAAGAACAGATCAAGGCACAGTGGGCGCAGGTGGAAAATCAGCTGCAGCGCAGAAACGATCTGATCCCGAACCTGGTGGAAACGGTGCGAGGCACCGCGAAGCAGGAGCAGGACGTCTACAAGGCCATCGCCGATTCGCGCGCGAAGCTGGCCGGAGCGCAGACGCCTGAACAGAAAATGCAGGCGGCCAACGAGCAGCAGGCCGCGCTGGCGCGGCTGCTCGTGGTGGTCGAAAACTATCCCGAGCTCAAGTCGAATCAATCCTTCAACCGGTTGATGGACTCGCTCGAGGGCACCGAGAACCGGATTGCCGTGGAGCGCATGCGGTACAACGAGGTGGTACAGTCGTACAACACGTCGCGGCGTCAGTTTCCGGCGAACGTGACGGCGAAGATGTTCGGCTTCAAGGAGTATCCGTTCTTCGAAGCGCCGCCGGAGGCCAAGCGCGTGCCGAAGGTCGAGTTCGCGCCGAAGTCGTAGCGCTTGGCAACATTGCAGCACGGCAGGCACTGCAGCACGGCAGGCACTGCAACACGGCAGCACGGCAGCACTGCTGTTAGAATCCGTCTTCTGTGACTGTTCCGTCGCGCCAGGCGGTCTGGGCATGCCTGGTCGCGGGCCCTGCGCTTTGGCTCTCGCGCGCGGTGTTCGATCGCGTCGGTCAGGGCGCTGGAACGCGGATCGCGTTCCTTCCGTCCTGGCCCGAGCTCGTGGGCCTGGTCGTGCTCGTCGCGCTCACGATGCTCATCGTGGAGGCGATCGCCGATCGTCTGGTCGGCCGCACGTCCGCGGCACGACGACTGCCGCCAGGCGTGTTCGCGCCGCTCTTCATCCTGCCATGTCTCGCGCTCCCCTATCTTCCGTGGCTTGCAGACGCAGTCCCCGCCGTCGACGCCCTCGCCGGACCCGGTCGCTGGTGGGTCTGGGCGGTCGCCTTCGGACAGATCGCGTGGCAGATGGTGATGCTCGTGGCGGAACGACGCGCCGAGCTGCCGCGCCGCGCGACGCGCGGCGCGCTGCTGGTCGCGCTGGCCAGTGCCGCGGTCTTTCTGGGAAGCGCATGGCGGCTCGTGCCGGGCCCCATCTATCCGGGAGGCGATGAACCGCACTATCTGGTCGTCACGCAGAGTCTGTTGCTGGATCGCGATCTCGCGATCGAGAACAATCACGCGCGAGGCGACTATCGCGCCTACTATGCCGGTCCGCTGAAGCCCGATTACCGCGTCATGGGCCTCAACCGCACGATCTACTCGATTCATCCTGTCGGCATCTCGGCGATCATCGCGCCCGCCTTCGCGCTCGACGGCTATCGAGGCGCGCTCGTCTTCGTCGCGCTCGTGGCAGCCCTCTCGGTGACGCTCCTGTGGTCGTGGCTTCGGCAGCTCACGGGCTCGGTGGGGGCCGCGACCGTTGGCTGGCTGGCGGTCGCCACGAGCGCGCCGTTCGTGCTGCACAGCTTCTCGATCTATCCGGAGTGCGCCGCCGCGCTGGCGGTGATGATCGCGGTGGGCTGGCGCTGGTCCGACGATTCGTCGATGTCGCTGGTCGTCCGCGGCGCCGCGTTGGGCGCGCTGCCCTGGTTGAGCACGAAATACGCGCCGATGTCGGGCGTGCTGTTGCTGCTGATCGCCGCACGAACCTGGCGAACCCGAGCAACCCGGCACACCGGATCGACCCGATCGCACGCGGCCCTCGTGGGCCCGCTCGTGCTGATCGCGCCCTACGTGCTGTCCTCGGTGGCATGGCTGGCCTGGTTCTGGTGGATGTGGGGCACACCGTCGCCAACGGCGCCGTATGGCGCCTCGCACCAGATGTCGCTCGAGAGCCTGAAGGCGGGACTCCCCGGCCTCTTCGCCGATCAGGAATACGGCGCCGTCGCCGCCGCACCCGCGCTCGCGGTAGCCGTCATCGGCTGGTGGCGCCTCTTCCGTCGCGACGTCGAAGGCAAGTGGCTGGTGGCGCTTACCGCGCTGCCCCTGGCCGCCCTGGCGGTTGTCACCGGCGCCTTCGCGCTCTGGTGGGGCGGCAGCGCTCCCCCGGGACGCGAACTGGTGGCGGCGCTGCCACTGGTTGGCGTGCCCATCGGGTGGCTTTGGCAAGACACCGAGGATCGACCTGTCCAGCGCGCTGCCATCGAGACGCTCGTACTCGTGGGTATGGCCATGACCGCAACGTTCGTCCTGGCTCGCAACGGGCTGCTCATGGCCAATGGCCGCGACGGCGGCGCCGAACTGCTCGAATTTCTCGAGCCGCGCCGCGCGCTGACAGCCGTGATGCCGTCTTTCATCGCCTTCCGCTCCGACGTGGGCATACCGCTCGCCGTCGTCGCGGTGTGGAGTGGAGTCGCCGCGGCTGCATGGTGGCTGTGCCGCCGCGTCGGGCACACAACACCGGGAGGCGCCCGGCTCGCCGCCTCGGCGATCGGTCTCGGCGCAGTCGGTCTGGCCGCCATGTTGGTACCGGTGATCGTGGGATCGCCGTCGATACCCTCGTTGCCGGTCGAAGCGCGCGTCGAGGCCCCGTCCTTGAGCGCTTACGATGCCACGGCGCGCCCGATGGCGATCGAGTTCAACCCCTGGCGTGTTACGACACCCGGCGACGCGATCCGCACCGTCCGCTTCGATGCCACACCTGGCCTTCGTCGATCATCACAACCCGTACACGTGCTGCTCAACGCGCGGCTCGCGCTCCCGGCCGGGACGTATCGTGTCCGCGTCGATCCGATCGCCGGCGAGGCGCTGACCGGCGATGTCGCACTCCAGGTTGGACGCGCGGGACCGCCGTCGACCGTCTGGCCGATTGACGTGCCGGCCGGCGGTTCGTGGACAGCGGTGTTCACCATCGATGTGGACGCCAACTTCGTCGGGTTCCGAACAACCGACAGCATCGAGCGTCGCGTGGGACGCCTTGAAGTCACGCCCCTCGAGGTGGTCGGCGCGGGCGATCGCCTGCGCCGGCCAGCGGTGCTCGCGGCAGCGCGTTACGGATCGGTGCCCGTCTATTTTCATGATGACCGCACATATCCGGAACAGGACGGTTTCTGGGTGCGCGGCCGTACGACCACGGAGTTGACCCTTGGGCTTGCGAGTGGCGCACGGCCGCCGGGTATTCGATTGCGGCTGCATGGCGGCGCCGGCAGCACGCCGGTCCACTTCGCCACGCCCGCCTGGTCCACACGCGTCGTCCTGGCCCCTGGCAAGACCGAAGATGTGTATGTGCCGGCACGCGAGGGACAGATGCTTCTCGCTCTAACTGTGACGCCTGAATCTGGATTTGTCCCTGCGGAGCACGGTGGAGCGCGGAATGATCGTCGGCTGCTCGGCTGCTGGATAACCGTCGTTCCCTGAGGCGAGCACGATGCGATTCGTCGATATCCTCCTGGTCGAGTTCGACCGCGAGGCGGGACTCACACGACGCCTGCTCGAGCGGACGCCGGCCGATCACCTCGACTGGCAGCCACATCCTCGGTCGCGGACGCTTGGTCAGCTGATCACCCATCTGGCGGAGCTCCCTCGATGGGCCGGCGCGCTCGCGGCGGGTGCAGACTTCGATTTGGATCGGATGCCGGCCGCGCCCGAGATCAGCGCAACCATCGTCGGGACGCTCGGCGCCTTCGATGCCAATATCCGCGAGGCGCGCCTCGCCGTCGCATCACGCACCGACGCCGAACTGCTCGCGCCGTGGACGCTGCGGCGCGGCGGCGAGGAAGTCTTCACGGTGCCGCGCCTCATCGCGATGCGAACCGTGCTGCTCCAGCACGCCACGCACCACCGGGGTCAATTGTCGGTTTACCTGCGGATGCTCGAGGTCCCTCTCCCACCCCTGTACGGGCCAACTGCGGACGAAGGCCGTTGGTAGTCGGTCGTTTTTCAGGCGATTCTCGCCGCCCTTGACAGTCGAGCTTTCATTATGATATCATTTAGATATCTACAAGGAGCGCGTCAATGATTCGAGAGCGCGAATACGGCGCCGTGTCCGGATGGAGCGCGTTTCCAGTGCTGGTGGTGGCGGCTGCCTTTTTCATCTGGCAGCTGATCATTCGCATTCAGGCCGATCAATCGGTTCTGGTCGCCCTGAGCATCGTTGGTCTCTTCCTCTCGTGCTTCGCGATGCTGGGGCTGTTCATTGTCAATCCAAACGAAGGCAAAGTCCTGCAGCTGTTTGGAAGATATGTGGGCACGGTCAAGGCGCCCGGTCTGCGCTTCGCGAATCCGCTCTATGCCAAGAAGAAGGTCTCCCTTCGCGTCCGAAATTTCGAGAGCGCGAAGTTGAAAGTCAACGACCTCGATGGTAACCCCATAGAGATCGCAGCCGTGGTCGTGTGGAAGGTCGTGGACACCGCGGAGGCCGTCTTCGAGGTGGACAACTTCGAAAACTACATTCACGTGCAGAGCGAGGCGGCCATTCGCAACATGGCGACCAGCTATCCCTACGACGCGCACGAGGAGACGCACATGTCGCTGCGGGGGAATACGGCCGCGATTGCGGATCATTTGCGTACGGAGATTCAGGACCGCCTTTCCCGCGCGGGCGTCGAGGTCGTGGAGGCGCGCATCAGCCATCTGGCGTACGCGCCGGAAATCGCCGCGGCCATGCTGCAGCGCCAGCAGGCAGGTGCCATCATCGCCGCGCGCTCGCGCATCGTCGAGGGCGCGGTCGGGATGGTCGAAATGGCCCTCGACATGCTCTCCGCGAAAAACGTGGTGAACCTGGACGAGGAGCGCAAGGCCGCGATGGTCAGCAATCTCCTGGTGGTGCTCTGCGGCGATCGCAACACACAGCCGATCGTCAACGCCGGCACGCTCCATCACTGAGGATTTTGGTGGCCGAGCGCAAAGCATTTCTCCTCCGCATCGACCCGGCGGTGCTAGAGGCCCTCCAGCACTGGGCCGACGATGAGCTGCGGAGCCTGAACGGGCAGATTGAGTTCGTGCTCAGGCGGATGCTGCAGGCCGAGGGGCGGCTGGCGGAGAAGAGAACGCCGCCAGCCGTTACGAAGGATCAGCCGCCATGAAAGCGGTGGACGGCCCTCGTCGCATGGCGGGCCGAAGCTCGGGCAGGACATCCGATACTCTGTATGGGATGTTCGACGACTTCGTGCCGCACGAACGGCTGAAGAACGCCCATGCGATGACGCTGTGGGCATGGGCCCGCCCGCGGACGTTCCCGGCGCTACCCCCGTCTGAAAGTCGCGTGTTCGAGGTCGCCTCCGATTCGCGGGTACTCGGCCACTGCAATTGGCAACGTAACAAGACGGCCGCCACCACCATCCTCATACTGCACGGCCTCGAGGGATCGAGCGAGGCGCACTACATGCGCGGGCTCGCAGACAAGGCATGGGCGCGCGGATTCAACGTTGTGCGCCTGAATCAGCGCAACTGCGGGGGCACCGAGCATCTCTCGGTGACGCTCTACCATTCTGGCCTCTCGGAGGACGTGGACGTCGTCATGCGGGCGCTCGTCTTGGAGGGCCTCTCTTCGTTTGTCGTCGCGGGCTATTCGCTCGGCGGTAACCTGGCGTTGAAGCTGGCCGGCGACTACGGCAGCGCCGCTCCGAGCTGGCTCGGTGCCGTGGCGGCGGTGTCGCCCGTCATGGATCTTCCCCGATGCGTCGCCGCGCTGGAACGCGGGTCCAACGCTGTCTACCAGTGGAACTTCGTCCGCAACCTGAAGGCGCGCTTGCGGCGCAAGGCGGCGGCCTTCCCCGATCGCTTCTCGACCGAGCAACTGGCTCGCATCCGCACGGTGCGGGATTTCGATGAAGCCTACACGGCGCCCTTCTTCGGGTTCCGGGACGCGACCGACTACTACTACCGGGCGGCGTCGCTTCGCGTGGTGGATCGCATCGCGATACCGGCCCTGATCGTCACCTCGGCAGACGATCCGTTCGTACCGTCTGCATCGTTCGCCGATCCTGCGCTCGCGCGCAACCCCTCGATCACGGTGCGCGTCACGGCGCATGGAGGGCACTGCGCGTTCGTGGGCGCGCGTAGTGGCGTTCACGACGGGTACTGGGCCGAGTGGGCGGTGACGGAGTTCCTGTCGCAACACGCGCGGAGAGCATGATGCCGGGTCTCGCCACTCTACGTTTCGGATTTGTCTCGTTCGTGATGCTCTTGCTTGCCAGCGACACGCTGCAGGCACAGCCGGGAGCGTCGCCTGAGCTGCCTGGCATCGCGCTGCCGCCTCCGCTCGCACGTGTCTTGACCGATTACGAGAAGGCCTGGCAACAGAAGGACGCGGCGGGCCTGGCGGCGCTCTTCGCGGGCGATGGGTTCGTCCTATCGACGGGCACCCCTCCAGTGCGCGGTCGTCGGGCGATCGAGAAGCACTACGCGGGCGCCGGTGGGCCGCTGTCGCTCCGAGCGTTCGCCTTCGCCACTGACGGCCAGATCGGGTACATCATCGGCGGCTTCGCTCGAGCCAAGGGCGAACCCGACATCGGCAAGTTCACGCTCACCCTCCGCAAGGGCGTCGACGGCCGGTGGCTCATCATGTCCGACATGGATAACGGGAATACGAGACGTTAAGGAATTGCGCCCAAGCTGAAGCTTGGGCCTACGAGTGTCGCGTACGGAGGCCCGAGCTTCAGCTCGGGCATCACCAGACGATCATTCCCCCGTCGGCAGATCGAGTCGTTGCATCAGGCGCTTCGCGAAGTCCGGACCTTTCCCTTCCTCTTCGTGCTTGAAATAGATGAAGGTCTCGCCCCACCGGTCCTGGTGCGCGCGCACATCGTCGGCCCAGCGATCCAGATCTGCGTCCGTGTAGCCCTCGTCCCGCAGACGGAAATAGCCGTACGTCGCGGTTGCGACCAAAGGCGTGGAACGCTCGGAGCTGTCCGCGATGCAAAGTGCGAGGTTTCGAGCGCGCAAGCGCTCATAAATGCCCTCGTCGAACCACGACGGATGCCGGAACTCGAATGCGGCCGGTGCCCCCTTCGGCAAATCGCTCAAAAACGCGTCGAACAGCGCGTGGTCGACTTTGAAGCTGGGCCCAAGCTGAAAGAGCAGCACTCCAAGCTTTTCGCCAAGCGTGCCTGCGGCCTGACAGAACGCGCGCAGCAGGTCGCCGCAGTCGCGCAGCCTCCGGTCGTGCGTGATGCGCTTCGGGGCCTTCAATGTCAGTTTGTACGGTGACGGCGTTCCTGCCGCCCACCCCTGCACGAGCTTCTCGGTGGGCATCCGGTAGAACGTGTAGTTGATTTCGACCGTGGGGAATCGCGCGGAGTAGTACGCCAGCATCTTCGATGCGGGGAGGCCCGCCGGATAGAAGGTGCCCTTCCACTCCGGATAGTTGTAACCGGACGTGCCGACCCAAATCATCGAAGTGCAAAGTGCGAAGTGCCAAGTGAAGTGAGAAGTGTCAAGCGAAGTGAGAAGTGGTTAGTGGCAAGCGCTTGTCAATTGCGTCGATCCGGCGATACGCCCACCACTTTCCAGTTTGCACTTTTCATTCCACTTAGCACTTCCCACTTGGCACTTCTGTCACCATCGCGGCTCGCGGCGTCCGTCCGCCTCGTGGCCGCGACCGGCCGCGCCGCCGCGCGAGAACGACGCCCCACCACCCTCCGGCTTGGGACGCGCCTCGTTGACAACGAGCGGCCGCCCCTCGAGCGGATGTCCGTGGAGCTGGGTGATCGCTTTCTGTGCGGCCTCGTCGCTGGCCATCTCGACAAACGCGAAGCCGCGCGCGCGTCCGGTGGCCATGTCACGCATCACGCGCACGCTATCGACTGCACCGGCCTGGCTGAACAGCGTATTCAAGTCCTCGTCGGTGGTCTTGTACGGGAGATTCCCGACATACAATCTCCGGCCCATCGTACCGCTCCTTCACGTCACCTGGGGGCGCGCGCTCGCGATGAGCGGCAGGGACATTCGCGCCGAAACGCCCTGCAGGACGTCCAAGCCCGGACCGCGTGTGCGAATGCGATGATCTCGTACAGCAGGCGGCAGGGCGGGCTCGTTCGTCAAAAACGTGCGCAAGTATACAGCACCTCGGCTTTTGTCAAGGCCCATTTATTGCCAACGTTTTCGGGGCCGCAACGGCGTCCTCTTTTCCGCTTTCCTTCCGCGTGGCCGACGCGATTAGCATGAGGCTCATGCGTTCGCACCGAGCGTGCTCGGTCCTCATCGTGCTCCTGGCCGCCTGCCGGGCGACGCCGCCGCCGAAGGAGTATCGCGTCGAGGGCCAACTCCTTCGCATCGACAACGTCCAACACCAGGTCACGGTCGCGCACAAGGACATCATCGGCTTCATGCCGGCGATGACGATGACATTCCGGGTGAAGGAGGCGGCCCTGCTTCATGGCCGCAAGGCGGGCGAGCTCGTCGACGCCACGCTCAGCGTGCAAGGGACCGATGTGTGGATTTCCCGGCTGGCCGCGACGGGCGTCGCGCCGCTGCCGGCTGCGGCCGACGCGCCTGTGCGGGGCCTGGCGCCTGGCGATCGCGTGCCCGACGCCACGTTCACCGATCAGGACGGTCGCGCGCTACGCATTCGCGCGCTCGAGGGCCGACCGGCCGTGATCAGCTTTGTGTATACGCGGTGCCCGCTGCCGGATTTCTGCCCGGCGGTCGAGAGCCGACTGGCGGGCATCCAGCAGCACGTGCGTACCGATCCTCGTCTGCATGGGACCCAGATCGTCGCGATCACGATCGATCCCGACTACGACACGCCGGCAATTCTCAAAGCGCACGCGATCGCGCGTGGGGCCGATCCCGCCATCTGGCGCTTCGTGACCGGACCGCGCAACGACGTCGATACGTTCGGACGGCAATTCGGGTTGTCTGTCATCCGGGCATCGGGCCAACCGGCCGACATCGAGCACAACCTTCGCACAATCGTGGTCGACCGGAGCGGTCGCATCGTGCACGTGGAGACGGGTGCCCAGTGGAGCGTCGACGATCTTTCCTCGGCGCTCGGGCGCGCGGCAGCTGGATCATGAGACGCCCCGCTCCCGGTGCTCCGGATCGATCGCGGTTCACGGCCGATGAGTGGCGTCTGGTGTCTCGCCTGCGAACGCCGTCAGCCGTCCAGCGTCACCTGAACGCCCTGCCCTACAACACGGAGCCGGACGGCGCCACCCTGCGCAGCTTTCGGGAGGTCGTTCGAACCGGAACCGCGCACTGCTTCGAGGCAGCGATGTTCGCGGCCGTCGTGCTCGAGCAGCACGGATATGCGCCGCTCGTCCTCAGCTTCGAATCCATCGATCATCTCGATCACGTCCTGTTCGTTCATCGGCACGCCGGTCGCTGGGGATCCGTGGCGCGGTCCCGCGATCCGGGCCTCCATGGCCGCCGGGCCGTTTTTGCGACGCCGCGCGCGCTCGCCCTGAGTTACGTCGACGCGTACGTGGACTACACCGGGGGCGTGAAGGGGTATGCGGTCGCCAACCTTCGGGACGTTGGACGGTACGACTGGCGCTTCTCGCCGCGGAACGTGTGGAGGGCCGAGCGCTTCCTGCTGGACTATCCGCATCGAGCGATCGCGCCGTCGCCCGCACGCACCAGACAGCTCAGGACGCGCTACGCGGCGTTCCGGGCTGCCCACGACGACCGGAAGCCGGTGGACTATGCACGGCGGGATCGCTGGACCCCCATCCCGGAGGAGTTCCAGCCGGCGGCGCGGTTTCCATTCGCCGGGCCGCGGTGGCGGCGCACGAGACACGCCTAGGGCGCACTGCGTGTGGCCGACATGAACCGGTTGGGTTGTGAAGGGGCGCACGCAGTGCGCCCCTCCCTAGTCCAGATCGAAATCTCTCGTCGGTCTTGTGATCGGTTCCTGGCGGGCCTGGCGAAGCGCCTCCTCGAAGCGCTTCGACAGCGCGTCGCCGCGCGTCCGCTCCGACTGCACCGACTGCTCGAAGATGCTTTCGCGTCTCGCGGCCTCGTCTGCGAGGATACGCTGGGCATCGCCCAGCTCCGGCTTGTCCGCGCGCTCCGGCACCACGTGCTGGACTATGCGCTCGAGGTTGCGATCGAAGACGAGCGTCGCCCCGCAGCAGGGGCACGTCAGCTCGAGTTCCGACGTGAGGCGTGGCATGCCGGTATGATACACCTCACTCCCGATGAGCGACCGATCGCCCCTGGTGATTCGCGTAGCGACCTACAACATTCACCGCAGTCGCGGACTCGACGGGCGCACCCGTCCCCAGCGCATTGCCGACGTCCTCCAGACGATCGGCGCCGACGTGATCGCCCTGCAGGAGGTCGTCGGCGCAAGCCCGGGGCATCTGGGGCAGGCGCAGGAGCTCGGCGCGGCGCTCGGTATGGGCTGGGTGATGGCGCCGGCGCGCAAGCTTCGTACGCACGACTTCGGCAACGTGGTCCTCAGTCGATTCCCGATTGCGCACCACGTGCGGTACGACCTGTCCTGGAAGACGTGCGAGGCGCGCTGCTGTCATCGCGTCGATCTGGATCTCGGCGGACACTTGCTCCACTTGTACAACGTGCACTTCGGCACGGCGATCCTCGAGCGCCGCGTGCAGGCCGAGCGCCTCGCGGGCATCGTGAGCGACAGGCGCGTTACCGGGCCAAAGGTGGTGCTCGGCGACTTCAATGAGTGGACCAGGGGGCCTGCCTCTGCGCTGCTGAGCGAGCGGCTCCGCGGCGTGAATCTGGCCGAGCACCTGCAGCGGCGGCGCACGTATCCCGGCGTGCTGCCACTGGTCCACCTCGATCACATCTACTACGAAGGGCACGTGGAGGTACAAGGTGTGGAGCTGGTCCGCACACGCCGCGCCCTGATTGCGTCGGATCACCTCCCGCTCGTCGCCGAGTTGCGCATCGGATGAGCCGCCGGATGGACCTGACGGGGGCGCGGGTCTGGATCACGGGAGCGAGCTCCGGCATCGGCGAAGCGATCGTCGGGCCCCTCGTCGCCCGCGGCGCGCGCATCGCGATCAGCGCCCGTCGTGGCGGGCACCTCGCGGCGATCGCCGGCGAATGGCAGGCGCGCGGGAAGGACGTCCGCGCCTTTCCGCTCGATGTCACTGATCCGGCGGCTGTCAATCGCACGGTACAGGACATCGAGGCGGCGTTCGGCGGGATCGATCTCGCGATCTTCAATGCCGGCGGCCACCCGCCCGGCAGGCCGCGCCGATTCGATCCGCAGCAGTATGCCGACATCATGACGCTCAACTTCCTTAGCGTTGTCTACGGCATCGACGCCGTGCTGCCGGGCATGCTCGCTAGAGGGCGAGGCCAGATTGCCGGTGTCGCCAGCGTGGCGGGTTACCGCGGGATTCCGGCCGCAGGCGCGTATGGCGCGTCGAAGGCCGCGCTCATTCACATGCTGGAGTCCATCCGCTTCGACCTGGAGCCGAAGGGCATCGCGGTCACGGTGGTGACGCCAGGCTTCGTGAAGACGCCCCTGACCGATCGCAACCGCTTCCCCATGCCGTTTCTGATGCCGGTCGACCGCGCAGCCGAGGCACTCGTGGCCGGCCTCGAGCAGGGACGCCGCGAGATCCACTTTCCCAAGGTCTTCACGTGGACGTTGAAACTGCTGCGAATCCTCCCCTTCCCGCTCTATCACTGGATCATGTGGCGCGCGAGCAAGGGGCGGCGGCTGGCCAAGGACGCGGTACTCCGCGACCCGTGATCCGGCGCCTGGCTCCCATGGTGCCGGCGCCGGGCTCCCGCGGTGCCAGGCACTGTAAAGCCGATCGACGGCTCCAAACGGTGCCAGGCACCGTTAAGAAACCGTTAAGAAGGGCGTAAGTGCCGTAAATAGTGCGGTTTTAACAACCTCTTAACGGTGCCTGGCACTGTAAAGAGAACATTCGCTCGTTTACAGTGCCTGGCACCAGACAGCGCGCTGGGAACCTGGGACGGGGCTGTCGCGTCTTTCTCACGTTCGTGCCTCATGATCCTGGCGTGCGCGGATGTTCCCAAATGGTCGGCCCCGCCGGGGCCGGGCGCCGGTCGACGAAGCCGGCGAACACAGGGCGGCTCTGAGCCGCAGCGGTGCTACACTAAGCGTTTCTCCGGAGACCCCCAACGTGAGTGATCTGAAGGCCGATCTCGCCTCGCTTCGTCTCGAGGACGAGCCGAAAAAGTCGCGCAAAGGACTGTGGATTCTCCTCGCCGTCGTCATCCTCGCGACCGGGGCCGGCGTGTTCGCCTGGCGCAACGCGGCGTCGTTCTCGCGAGTCGAGGTCCAGACCGTCTCCCCCATCGTCGAGCGGATCGGCGGCGTGGCCGCGGGCACGCCGATGCTCACCGCCTCGGGCTATCTCGTTGCGCGGCGCGAGGCGATCGTCTCGTCCAAGATTCAGGGGCGCCTCGCCCAGCTCAATGTCGAGGAAGGGAGCGAGGTCAAGCAGGGAGACGTGCTCGCCCGGCTCGAGAGCGACGACTACGTCGCGCAGGTGACACGCGCGCGGGCGCAGTTGAAGCAGTCGATGGCCTCCGTCGGGTCCGCCGATGCGGCGATTCAGCGCGCGAATGCGGACCTGGCCGAGGCGCAGCGGCAGCTTGGCGTCAACGAACGCCTGAGCGCCGACAAACTCGTGCCCGTCGATACCGTGGACGCCGCCAAGAGCCGCGTGCGCCTCGCGGAAGCGGCGCTCGCGCAATCGAAAGCCGACCGGACGCGCGCCACCGCGACGTGGTCGCAGTCCAACGCGGAGCTCACCTACGCCGGTGCCATGCTGCAGAACACGGTCATCAGCGCGCCGTTTTCGGGGACCGTCGTGCGCAAGATGGCCGAGGTCGGTGAAAGCGTAGCGCCGATTCCACCTGGCGTGAACATCTCAACGGCGTCCGGCGCGATCGTCGCCCTCGCCGACCTGGCGACGCTCGAGATGGAAGCCGACGTGGCCGAAGCCAATGTGGCGAAACTGACCGAGGGCCAGCCGGCCGAAGTGTCGGTTGAAGCGTTTCCCGATCGACGCTACAAGGCGATCCTGCGGCAGGTCATCCCCACGGCCGATCGCACGAAGGCCACCGTCCTGACGAAAGTGACGCTCGTCGAAAAGGACAAGGACCTCAAACCCGAGATGAGCGCGAAGGTCACGTTCATCGAGCCACCGAAGGACGAATCGGCGGCGGCGTCAACCGAGCCGGTCAAGCCGACGATCCTCGTGCCGCAGGCCGCCATCGTGAACCGCGACGGCGGACCGAAGGTCTTCGAGATCGTGGAGGGCCGCGCGGTGCTGCGTTCGATCACGGTCGGACCGACGCGCAACGATGCCGTGGTCGTCACCGGAGGGCTCGCCGGCTCGGAACTCCTCGTGTCGCGCCCGGCAGAGACCTTGAAAGATGGCGCCTCGGTGTCTGTCAAGCGATGATCGACGGAATGTTCTCGGTGTCTTTCTCGGTTTCTCGGTTCTTGGTTTCTTCTTGAAGGAGCAGGCATGGCCGCCGTTGTAGTGCAGAACGTACGGAAGGTGTACAAGCGCGACAGCCAGGACATCGTCGTCCTCGACGGGCTGAGCCTCGAGGTGCCGGAAGGGGAATTCGTGGCCCTGATGGGCCCGTCGGGCTCGGGCAAGACGACGCTGCTCAACCTGATTGCCGGGATCGATCGTCCCACGTCGGGAAAAGTGGTGGTCGCGGGCACCGACGTGGGACAGCTGTCGGAAGGGGCGCTTGCAAAGTGGCGCAGCCGAAGCGTCGGCTTCATCTTCCAGTTCTACAACCTCATTCCCGTGCTGACGGCGGTCGAGAACGTGGAGCTGCCGCTCCTGCTCACCAAGCTGTCGAAGTCGCAGCGGCGTGACCGCGCGTTGACGGCCCTGAAGGTCGTCGGGCTCGCCGATCGATCCAAGCACTATCCTCGTCAGCTGTCGGGCGGACAGGAGCAGCGCGTCGCCATCGCGCGCGCCATTGTCGGCGACCCGGCGGTGCTGGTGGCCGACGAGCCGACCGGAGACCTCGACGCCAAGAGCGCCGAGGACATCCTGAACCTGATGCAGACGCTCAATCGCGACTTCAAGAAGACGATCGTCATGGTCACGCACGATCCTCGTGCCGCCTCGCGCGCCCACGTGGAACGCCATCTCGAAAAGGGCGTCCTCATGGCCACCGTCGAACGACACGAAGGAGAGCCCGTCGGGAGCCGGTCATGAAGTTTCTGCCCTACATCCTGAAGCACCTGCGAAAAAACTGGATTCGCACGCTCAGCACCATCGTCGCGATGGCGCTCTGCATCTTCCTGATTTCCGTCCTGCAAACGGCGCTGAAGGCGTTTTACGGCGGGCTCGAGAACGCCAGCACCGAGCGCCTGATCACGCGGCACCGCATCAGCCTCGCCGAGAACCTGCCCATCGCCCATGAAGCGCGCATCGCCGCCGTGCCCGGCGTCAAGCGGGTGGCGCGGGTCAACTGGTTCGGCGGCTTGATGGGATCCACCGGCGGTCAGCCCGACTGGAAGAACTTCTTCCCTAACTTCGCCGTCGAAGACGAGCCCTACCTCGAGATGTTCCCGGAGTATCAGATCAAGCCGGAGGAGAAGCAGGCCTACATGCAGGACATGCGCGGCGCCATCATCGGCCGCGACCTGGCAGCCAAGTACAACTGGAAGATCGGCAGCACGTTCCAGCTCGAAAGCTTCATTCCGCCGTATCGCGCAGACAAGCCGTTCGAGTTCGTGGTTCGCGCCATCTACGACACCGACAAGGTGAAGTACCCGAATCACGGGACCGATATGATGCTGTTCCACTGGAAGTATCTGTACGAAAAGACCGGACAGCGCGTCGGTGTCGGCACGTTCAATCTACAACTCTCGAATCCGAGCCAGGCGGCGGCGATCGCCAAGGCCGTGGACGGTACGTTTGAAAACAGCGACCAGCAGACCAAGACCGAGACCGAGGCGCAGTTCATTGCCAGCTTCCTCGAGATGGCGGGCGACCTTGCCTTGATTCTGAACGCGATTGGCATGGCCGTCGCCTTTACGGTGCTCCTCGTGACCGCCAACACGATGAGCATGGCGATTCGTGAGCGGCGCACCGAGATCGCCGTCCTCAAGACGCTTGGCTATCCGAGCGCACTGGTACTCGGGCTCGTGCTGGGCGAATCGCTCGTGATCGGCCTGATCGGCGGAGCGCTGGGCACGCTGATGGCGCGCGGGCTGATTGGCAACATGGGCCAGATTCCGGGTATGCAGTTGCCGCCCATGTCGCTCGACCCCGCGCTCATGACCGGCATGTTCGTCTTTGGTGCCCTAATCGGGCTGCTATCGGGACTCGCGCCGGCCGTCGGCGCGTATCGGGCAAACATCACGTCGATGCTGAGGCAGGTCTGATGGCGCTTCCCATTTCCTACAACGTCCGCAATGTCATCGTCCGCTGGAAGGTGACGCTGCTCGCGCTTGCGGGCATCTCGATGGTCGTCGCGGTGCTGGTCGCCCTCACGGCGATGGCCAACGGCTTCCGCGAGTCGCTCAAAGGCACGGGCTCTCCTGAGAACGCCATCGTCACGCAGCGCGGGTCGGGAAGCGAGCTCAGCTCCGGGTTCTCGCGCGATAACGCGAGCATGATCATGGTGGACTCGCGCGTGAAGCGCAATGCACAGGGCCGGCCCATGGCGTCGCCGGAGATGAACATCGTGGCGGCCTTGCCGAAGCGGAATGACGGCACCGAAGTGAACGTGACGGTCCGCGGCGTATCGCCGATGGCGTTTTCGGTCCGGCAGAACGTCCAGATCACACAAGGCCGCAACTTCACGCCCGGCCTGTACGAGCTGATCGCCGGCGAGAAGGCCGGTGAGCGGTACGAAGGACTTCAGGTTGGCGGCACCATCAAGCTGCAGCGACAGACGTGGAAGGTCGTGGGCATCTTCACGAGTGATGGCAGCAGCTTCGAAAGCGAGGTCTGGGGCGACGTCGACGTGCTCGCTCCGGCCTTCAATCGTGCCAACGGCTATCAGTCGCTGACGATTCGCCTGGTCGATCCGTCGGTGATCGACAAGTTCAACGAGGAGCTGAAGGCCAACCCGAACATGCAGGTGCAGATGACGAGCGAGCTGAAGTATTACGAAGGCCAGGCGGGCCAGACGGCTCAGACGCTCACGGTGCTGGCATTGTTCGTCGGCATCATCATGGGCATCGGCGCGGTCTTCGGCGCGATGAACACGATGTACGGCATCGTCGCAGCGCGGACGCGAGAGATAGGCACGCTGCGCGCGCTGGGCTTCTCACGCCTCGCGATCCTGACGTCCTTCATGATCGAGTCGGCGTTCCTCGCCCTGGTGGGCGGGCTCATCGGAAGCCTCCTCGCGCTGCCCATCAACATGCTCTCGGGCGCGACCGGCGGCGCCAACTTCTCACAGGTCGCGTTTGCATTCAGGGTCGATCCAAAGTGGCTCACGATTGCCGTCATCGGGGCCGTTGGGATGGGACTTGCGGGCGGGTTCCTGCCGGCGTGGCGCGCGGCGCGCACGCCAATTACGTCGGCGTTACGCGACGCCTGACGTTCTCGGTTTCTCGGTTTCTGCGTGGGGACGCACGCAGTGCGCCCGCACGAGAGCGCCCCTACACCGCGGGTTCCGCCTCGGTGGCGTCCGACTCTGTAAGGCTCTCTGACCCTGCGCTCGCTTCCCGATAGATCCGGTCCGGCACACGCTGCACGTCCCACGCCAGGCCCACCGATGCCATCGCGCAGATGACGTAGTAGGTCGGATCGAATTCCCACCAGTAAAACCCGTTCCGTGCGGCACGCTGATAGCGGTGATGATTGTTGTGCCACCCCTCGCCAGCGGCGAAAAACGCGGTCAGGGCATTGTTCGTCGAGTCGTCGCGCGTGTGGAAACGGCGCGATCCGAACAAGTGGTTCACCGTGTTGATGGCAAACGTGGCGTGCGCCAGCGTCGCGGTGGGCAAGCAGAATCCCCAGATGAGCCATGGCCAGCCGCCAATCGCATACATCGCAACGGCGAGAGCCAGCGGCGGCACGAAGTAGAAACGATCCAGCCAGACGATTTCCCGCGACGATTCAAAGGCGCGGATGACCGGATTCGACGAATCGAGGGTTTTGTAGCGGCTGTCGTTCAGGAACCACCCGATGTGTGCGTAATAGAAACCGCTCAGCCGCGGGCTGTGCGGATCACCGTCCCGATCGGCGTACTTGTGATGATAGACGTGGTGACCCGCCCACCAGAGGGGCCCCTTCTGCATCGCCGCCACGCCGAGCACGGTCCAGAAAAGCCGCGCCCCCCGGTTCAGTTGAAACGCGCGATGCGCGTAATAGCGGTGATAGGCGAGCGTCAGGCCAATCGCGCGTAGAAAGTGCGACGCCGCCCACAGGCCGACATAGCTCCACTCGAAAGAGGTCGTGAAGATCAGCAGCGCCGAGGCTTGGACGAGCCAGAAAATCGCGGCGGAAAGGCCAGCCACCGAAGGCCTAGCCCTCTTCTTCGTATTCTTCTTCGCCGGGAGGTCCGAGCCGGGTGGAGGGGCGCAGCGCTTCCCGGAAGTCGTAGATGGGCAGATCGCGGACGTGCAGGTCGACCGCGCACGTCGCCGCTTTTTCGTCGACGATCACCGTCACGGGGCTTCCTTCGACGCCGCTGCGAAAGCCGAGGCGGCAGCCGCAGGCCAAGCGCGCGTGGGTGAACCCTTTGAGCATGAAGAACCTTTCGGGGACATGGGCGACTGTTCAGCCGATCCCCACGCCGATCTTACTACAGTAGGCAACGTACGCGGCCCTAAAGGAACGCCGCCACATGGCCCTGCTCTTTCAGCTGTGCCGGCGGGGCTTCCGCCCACGCATGAAGCTTCGGCGAGACTCGCCGGAGCCTTGGCGATTGCGGTCAGCCCCGCGCACAATCAAGCAATCGTCAAAGAAGTCCCTTGATGTCCGCCTCGTATTTGGCCTTCCCGACCACGCCCGAGTTCTTGCGGCAGATGCGGCCATCGCGCGCGATCAAGTAGGTGGTCGGGATGCCCCACATCGGGCCGTAGGCGTCCTGCAGGTCGTCGCGCTCGAGTCCGACGAGTACGGGATAGTTCATCTTGAACTCCGAGGCGAACGGCTTCAGCTTGTCGGGAGGATCGTCCACCGAGACGCCCACGACCTGAAGTCCTTGGTCGCGATACGCCTCTTGCAACTCGACAAACCCCGGAATCTCCATCTTGCAGGGCCCGCACCACGTCGCCCAGAAATCGAGCAGGATGACCTTACCCTTGAACGCCGAGAGCTTCACCGACTGGCCATCCATGTCGTTCACGGTGAAATCCAGGTTGGCCTGCTTGGCGTTGGCCGGGCAGACGGCGCTGGCGCCGGACCCGGTGTCCACGGCGGCCGACGGCGATGGCAGCGTGGGAACTAACGCATAGACGAGGGCGGCGACCGCGAGTGCGGCGATGACCCATCGGACAGTCATAGACATAGCAATTCCAGCAGAGCGTTCACCACGTCGCGCGCTGCATATGAGCGACAACCGGGCTCAGGTCGCCTGCTGATGCCTGCGACACGAGCACGTACGTCCTATTATGCCGCGACCAGACGCGCGCGTCCTGGCCGAAGACATGAACCGTGGCGGCCGACCGGGTGTCGCCGGGCACCATGTAGAGCGAGACCGATTCGCCCTTCCAGGAGTAGAGAATGTGCGCCGTTCGGCCCTCCCCCGAGAGACAACGCCGCGCCTCGATCAGGCGAAGGCCGATGGCGGGGCTCCCGGCCGGCACCGGCGTGTCGAGGCCGTAGCGCACACGCAGCAGCTCGCCGACGCCCGCCGGATCGAGCCCGCCGCGATTCGCCGCCGTCAAGAAGCACTTGACGTGATCTGCCGCAAGCTGTGCTGCCAGCACCGTGGTCGAGCCCTGTGTGAGCATCGCCAGGAGCGCGGCGCCGCACGCCAGGACGAGAACCGTCGCCACCGCGAGTTGACGCCACGTCCGCCCTGTCGGTACGGCCGCGGGAGGCAGGCCCGACAGTTTCGCGCGGAGCGACTCGGGCGCGGCGGGTCCCTCCACCAGCGTCGAGCGGCAATGACGCTTGAGCGCCTCGCGTGCCGTGCGCTCGGCGGCGACCCGGCGCTGGCAGGCGGGACACCGCCGGATGTGCCGATTGACGGCGTCCTGCTCGGACGACGAGGCTTCGGCATCGACGTACGGCGTGACGAGGCGATGTACCTCTCGACAGCAGGTCATGCGAATCAGAATTCCCACGACGCTACCCTTGGCCCGAGGCCTCGACCGCCGAGACGGCGGCCGTACGGGCCGTGAGGAATTCGTACAACAGGTGCCTGCCGCGCGAAATCCGCGACATGACCGTCCCGAGCGGGACGGCAAGAATGCGCGCGATTTCGGCGTAACTGAATTCCTCGACGTCCCGAAGCCAGACCGCCTCCCGAAACGACGCCGGCATCCGATCGAGGGCCGCCTTGAGGTCGACATCCAGGGCGGCCCTGAGGAGCAGCTCTTCGGGACTGGCCGCCTCGGCTGCGGTATCCGCCGCGTGCTCGACGCGCTCGCTGTCCACTTCGACCGGGTCGCGCCCGGCGTCGCGGCGCCGATTCCGCCACGTGTTCATCAGGATGGTGAACAGCCATGCCCGCAGGTTCGTTCCCGGTTCGAAGCGCGCCCGGGACCGGAAGGCCTTCACGAACGTGTCCTGGACCAGATCCTCCGCCTCGACGGTGCTGCGCGTCACCCTGAGCGCGGCTCTGTAGAGCGCGTCGAGCTCGCCGAGCGCTTCGGTCTCGAATGCGCCGGGATCGTCGGACGGCGGGGGGCGTGGTGGGAAACGCAGCACGTGCATGTCGACGCGAACCTTGCAGTGTGGAACCCCACACGATGGGCGCGTATTCCCGAAAGTATAGCCCTCCGGCGGCCGCGAGATCTGTCTCCTCGCGAGGCCGCCGCTCCTCCCCCGGTGACAGCGGCATCCCCGTCTGGCCGGCCGCGCCACAGGGGAAAGCCGCCGCTCGTCAAAGGTACGTTCCTTGCGTTTGGCGGCGGGAGATTCTTGGGAGGCGGGGGCACCCGCGCCGACAACGACCGTCGCGCGCGCGCGACGGTCGTCGATTGCGGGCCTCATCCTACTCACGTTAAGATGCCAGCACCCCCGGATGTAAGTTGGCTCCGGTGACAGCCCGCGAGGAGACTCCTATGCGCACGCGCACGCGGCGCGACCTGGCTGGGCGTCTCGTTGGCGCGGTGGCAGCGCTTATTGCGCTGGCCACGGCGGCAACGACGCACGCACAGACGCCCTTTTTTCCGTACCACGGCAAGAACCAGATCCGCTACGACAACTTCCGGTGGTACACGTACACCACCGATCACTTCGACAATCTATTACTACCCCGAGACCGAGCAGCACCTGGAACGCATCGCAGGCTATGCGGAGAGCGCCTACCAGCAGATCTCGGCGGATCTGAAGCACGATCTGGCGTTCAAGGTCCCGCTCATCATCTTCAAGACGAGCGCGGAGTTCCAGGAGCAGAACGTCATCCCGGGCGCCGCGCAGGAGGGGGTCGGTGCGTTTGCCGAGCCGTATCGCGACCGCATGGTGCTCCCGATCGACGAGCCGCCGGATCTTCTGTATCGCCTCATCGTCCACGAGCTGACGCACATCTTCGAGTTCGACGTCATTCCCGCAGTCGCTCATCCGCCGCAGCGTGCCGTTGTGGGTGAACGAGGGTCTTTCCGACTACATGACCGGCTATTGGCGTCCGGCCGACCTGATGACGGTCCGCGACGCCGCCGTGGCCGACATCGTCCCGAAGATGTCCGATCTCGAAGGCTATGGAGGCTTCAGCAATCCTCGACTCATTTACAACCTTGGACACGCCGTCTTCGAGTTCATCGAGTCGAAGTGGGGTAAGGAGGGGCTGCGCCAGTTCCTGTTCGCCCTGCGCAAGAGCGTCATTGGCGGGGGCGAGGATGCCTACGAAGAGGCGTTCAAGCTGAAGCCCGAGGAATTCGATCAGCAGTTCGAGAAGTACTTGAAGGATCGGTTCAAGCCGTTCCGCGACAAGGAGCGCCCCGCCGACTACGGACGCGACCTGGGCCCCAACCCGCAGAAGACGAAATACACGACGGTCATTTCCATCGAGCCGTCGCCGTCGGGCGACCTCATTGCGGCCATCGCCGGGAACCGCAAGGACAGCGAGATCGATCTCGTCGCTCCTCTCGGCCAAGGATGGCTCGGTCATCCGCAATCTGACGAACGGCTTCGACCAGAGCAAGGGCTGGGCGTACATCACCTACCCGGGCAGCCGCTACATTCAGGTGGCCTGGATGTCCTGGTCGCCGAAGGGCGATCGCATCGCGTATTTCGTGCGCACCGAAAAGGAGCGCGCGCTGATTCTGCAAAACGTCGTGACCGGCGAGATCGAGCAGCGCTTCCCGATGAAGACCGTCGACGAGCCCGAGTCGCCGGCGATTGCGCCGGACGGCAAGCACGTCGTCTTCTCGGGTCTGTCTGGCGCCGTCGGCGATCTGTTCATGATCGACACCGACACGGGCAAGGTCGAGAACCTGACGAAGGACGCCTTCGCCGACTATGGTCCGACGTTCTCGCCCGACGGCAAGTATCTGATCTACATGGCGCGCATCAGCGGGAACGAAAAGCTGTTCAGGCTGGATCTGGACACCAGGAAGAAGACCCAGATCACGTTCGGCACGCACGACGATGCGCAGGCCAAGTTCATCGATGATCACACCCTGGTGTTCGCCTCGACGGCGGTGAACCCGACGCAGCCGCTCGAGCCCGAAGTGGCGAAAAACGGCAACATCTTCAACATCTGGACGCTCGACATGAAGACGGGCGAGCTGCGGCAATACACCGACGCCGTGGCGGGCAATGCGTGCCCCGTCGTGCTGAACGGGGAGAAGGGGTCGCGCATCGCCTTCGTGACGTACTTCAAGGGCGAGTTCGGCGTGCATACACTCGAGCGCAAGGAGCCGCTGCAGACGGCGCTCGTCAGCGACTTCGGCGAGGGCGGCTCGGGCCTCACCGACTTCCAGGCGCCGCTCACCCACACGCTGGTCGCGGAGAACAAGAAGAAGAAGGGCGCGTTCGAAAAACTGTTCCTCGAGGGCCGGCCGCCGGTGAACGTCGGCGTCACGAGCGGCGGCGACATCTTCGGCGGAACGCAGATCACGTTCAGCGATGTGCTCGGCGACAAGCAGTTCAACTTCTTCGCGGCGTCGATTTCGCAGTACAGGACGCTTGTCTGGTTCATTCGTGAATCTCTCGCGGCGGTTCCAATACGCCATCCAGGGGTATTCGCAAACCGAATTCTTCTACGGTCAGCTTGGCAACGTTTTCTACGACCCGTCGTTGTCGCCGATCATCGACCGCGATCTGGCGCTGGCCACGCGGACGTCGCAGGGCGGCAGCGTCTTCGGCATCTGGCCGTTCAACCGGTATCGGCGCATCGAGGTCTCGGCGGGCATCGTGAACTTCAAGGAAGAGTTCGAGCGATCCGGGCCTGGAGCAGTACTCCCAGGAGTATCAGGAGCAGGTCTACGGCCAGCAGCTGTTCAACAACGGCGTCGCGGTCCCGTTCGGGATCTCCTACGTGCAGGAGACGACTGTCTTCCGCGAGTTCGGACCGCTGGCCGGGAACACGATGCGGATCAGTTATGAGGTGGCGCCGAAAATCGGCGACACCCTGTCGCGACAGAGCGTCGACGCGGACCTGCGGTACTACAAGCGACTGGGAGGCTCGGGGCTGCTGGCCTTCCGCGGGCGCGGGATTCAAGAGCTGGGGCGACGCGCCGTCGTTCAACTACTTCGGCGGGAACTCCGACCTGCGCGGATACGAGTATCTCCAGTTCATCGGCAACAACACGTTCTACGGCAACGCGGAGCTGCGCTTCCCGCTCATCGAGGCCATGCTCACGCCCATCGGCATCCTCGGCGGCGTGCGCGGCGTGTTCTTCGCTGGCGCCGGCGGCGCGTTCTTCAACAATCAGTCGTTCAAGTTCTGGGAGAACAAGACGCTCACGGGTTTCAAGCCAATCACGGGATATAACGTGGATCCAGTCACGGGCGATGTGACGCCTATCGAGGGGCCGCCGCTCGACATCACCGGCTTCCGGCTGGTCGACGGCCGCGCATCCTACGGGTTTGGTCTCGAAACGTTCGCCCTCGGCTTCCCCATTCACTTCGACTGGGCGTGGCGTACGCTCTTCAACAAGAGCTGGGAAGACGCGCTGTTCGCCGCCAACGGTGGAAGCGAAGAATTCCGCCGACCGCAGTTCAAAGTGTGGGTGGGGTACGATTTCTGACGCTTGAGGTTTGCGAGGTTCGTCGGGGCTGTCAGGTTAATCAGGTTGGCGGCGTCGCCGAACCCGCCAGCCTGACCAGCCTGGCCAACCTGACCAACCAGGGTCCTTCGCGTTCTACTTCCTGTCAAAGTACTGCAAGTACGACGCGAGCGCGCCCTGATAGTGGCGCAGCATCGTGGCGGCCGTGCGCGAGGCGTCGCGTGCCTGGAGCGCGGCCATCAGTTCCTGGTGTTCGCTTTGCGCCTGGAGCACGCGAGGCACCAGGACGCCATTGAAGAAGAAGCGGCGGATCCGGTCCCATCGATCGAGCGCCTGCTCGTTGCCCTGCCGCAGCAGCCCCAGGCCTGGCAGGGCGCCAATCGTCGCATGGAACTGGGTGTTCAGATCGGCCCACGTTTCATAGGCGCCCGTTGCGACAGCGTCGTCCATGGCGCTCACCATGCCTGACAGATCGTTCAAGGCTTCTTCGCTGGCCTCGGCCGCCGCCAGCCGCCCCGCCACCACTTGAAGTCCCTCGAGCACGCTGAACACGTCGACCACGGATTCGCGCGAGAGCGAGGCGACCGCCGCGCCGACGTGCGGCACCATCGTGACGAGGCCCTCGGACTGTAAGGTCTGAAGGGCCTCGCGCACCGGGATCGTGCTGACGTTCAGACGACGCGCGATGTCCTCGATGATCAGCCGCTGATCCGGTTGGAGCTCGCACGTGAGGATAGCGTCGCGCACGGCGCGATACACGAGTTCCTGCTTGGTCCGGTACATCGCCGGCCGGGGAGTGTGGAGCGCTTTGTGGGAGGTTGTCATGGTCCTGGAGGCCCCGCCGCGGGCGACTGCGTGGGCTGCCCAATTATGCCTGGGATATTTGAAGTGGACTGGCCAAATATGATATATGCCCTGTTGCACTTCGCAAAGTCCCGACCTCAAGTGCGTTTCTTCCCAATTGGTAAGGCAAGTTGCGCCACCGGTGTTGACCACTAGACGAGCACAAAGGGAGACGAACATGGATAGTCGCGCGGGGACCACTAGCATCCGAGCCGCGGGTGCGTTGCTGCTGGGCGTGGCACTGCTTCTCGGAGTCCAGCCTCGCATGGCGGCTGCTCAAGCCGTCACGGGGACCATTCTCGGGACCGTCACTGATTCTACCGGAGCCGTGGTCGGCGGAGCCAAGGTCACGGTGACAAATGTGGACACCGGCCGTTCGCGCACGGTCACCAGCGACGCGGCGGGCGAATACACCGTCCCCCAGGTTCCAACCGGCAATTACACCGTCCTGGCCGAGATGACGGGCTTCAAGGCCACCGCCCTCTCGAACATCCAGCTCGGCGTCGACCAGCGGGTCCGTATCGACGTGACGCTTGAAGTTGGGCAGATGACCGAGTCGGTCACCATCGAGGCGAGCACCCCGCTCCTCCAGACCTCGTCGTCTGAACTGGGCACGACCGTCACCGACGAGCAGATCAAGCAACTGCCGCTCAACGGCCGCAATTTCGTTTCGCTTGACCCGTACCGTGCCCGGCGTCCTGCGTGGCATCCCCGGATCGAACATCGACGGCGCCGGCAGCCTGGCCTGGCGCGCGTCGGCGTCGTTCTCGGCCAATGGCCAGCGTTCGCGCGACAACAACTACATGCTCGACGGCGTCGACAACAACGAGACCTGGCTGCAGACAGTCGTGCTTTTCCCCAGCGTGGATTCGCTCGACGAGTTCAAGTTGCAGACCAGCACCTACTCGGCAGAGTTCGGCCGCTCCCTCGGCGGCGTCGTCAACCTGCAGATCAAGTCGGGCACGAACACGCTGCACGGCAGCGCCTACGAGTTCCTGCGCAACGACGCTCTCGACGCGAACAACTTCTTCAACAACCGCGCCGGCCGCGACAAGCCCGATTTCAGCCAGCACCAGTTCGGCGGGACGCTTGGCGGCGCGATCTTCAAGGACCGGACGTTCTTCTTTGGCGACTATCAGGGCCATCGCGAGAAGCAGGGGCAGACGTTCCTGTCGAACGTGCCGTCGATGAAGATGCGCCAGGGCGATTTCTCCGAGCTCACCCGCGTCATCTACGACCCGCAGAGCGGCCTGCCCTTCCCGGGCAACGTCATTCCTGTTGACCGCTGGGACGACGCATCGAATGCCATTCTCGAACAGCTCTACCCCGAGCCCAACGCCGCGGGATCCGTCGGCAGCTTCGGGCAGCCAATCAACAACTACCTGATCAACCCGATCAAGGAACGGCAGGACAATCAGTTCGACGTCAAGGTCGATCACAACCTCTCGAGCGCGAACCGCTTCTTCGGCGCGCTACAGCTACGAGAAAACTCATCGCCTCCAGCCGGCAACGCTGCCGCACGGCGACAACGGCGCGACGTTCGGCGCGGGTGATGGCAATATCAAGGCCCAGGGCTTCGCGTTCAACGACACCCACAGCTTCGGGAGCAACTGGTTGAACGAGGCGCGCTTCGGCTGGACGTCGATCAAGTTCAACATGACCTCGATCGACTTTGGCGAGAACCTGGCGCAGGCCGTCGGCATCCCCGGCATCAAACCTCACCTGCAACGTCGGCGATGACGCAGATGGATTTCCAGAACATCCGCGATCTCGGCGCCAACAGCAACCAGCCCCTGATCACGAACCAGAACGACTTCCAGATCTTCGACAACGTGACCTGGATCAAGGGCCGCCACACGCTCAAGACGGGCGGCAGCCTGACGTTGAGGTCGCGCGAGATCCTGAACGCCGACAACATCGTCGGACAGTTCCAGTTCAACAACAACCAGACCTCGAACTGCGCGGGAAAGCCGAGCACCTGCACGCTCGACGCCAACACCGGCTTCGACGTGGCGAGTTTTCTACTCGGCCACGCTTTCCAGAAGATCCGCAACCTCTCGGGAATCACGGCATCGGGAGAAATCCAGACCTACACCGAGAAGCGTCCCGAGTTCTCCGTGTACGTGCAGGACGACTGGCGCGCCTCGAGCAAACTGACATTCAACCTGGGGCTCCGCTGGGACGTGTATCCACCGTGGCTCGAGGTGGACAACCGCCAGTCGAACTTCGACGAGACCACGGGCCTTTTCGTCGTGGCTTCTGACGACGCGGAGATTGGCGGCGTGCATGTCGGCCGCCGGCTGCAGACGTACTCGAAGGGTGACGTCGGTCCCCGCCTCGGGTTCGCGTACGACTTCAAGGGCGACGGCCGCACCCTCGTTCGCGGTGGGTTCGGCGTCTTCTGGAACTTCACGCCAGGCGGCACCTCTTCGTCGAAGGCGCAGAACCAGCCGTTCCTGCAATCGCTTGCGATCCAGCCGACCCCGGTGTCGTCGACTGGCGTGAACGTGATTGTGAGCGACGGCCTGCCGACCCCGGCCGGCGTCGATCCGAACACGCCGCCGACGGGCAACACGCGATCGATTTTCGATCGCGATTTTCGCGACGGCTATGCGCGGAACTGGAACATCAACGTCCAGCGTGCGATTGGCGCCAACTACATGGTGGAGGCCGCCTACGTCGGATCGCAGAGCCGCGACATGGTCATAAAGGTGGACATCAACCAGGCGCCTGCCACGGTTGGCGTCAGCGATTCGAACGTCAACCGGCCGTTCATCGGCATCACGCCGGGCATGCGGCAGATCAGCCAGTCGCAGTCCGTCGGAACCATCGATTACAACGGCCTGCTGCTGAAGTTCCAGCGCCGCTTCGCCAACAACTTCTCGTTCCTCAACAGCTACACGTTCGGGAAGTCGATGGACATCGCGTCCGACAACGAGGCGGGACTGACGAACAACTACGACGTGGTCGGCTATCATCACGCGCGGTCGGAGTACGACGTGCGACACACGTTCAGCTCGAGCGTGATCTACGAGGTGCCGTGGGCCCGCGAGCGCATTTACGGCGGCTGGCAGGTCAACGGCATCGTGTTCCTCCGCTCGGGCCTGCCGTTCACGGTGGTACAGACGCAGAACGTGCGTTCGACCAACACGGGGAACCGTCCCGACCGCATCTGTGACGGAAAACTCGACAACCCTACCGTCGAGAAGTGGTTCGACACATCGTGCTTCGTCGCGCCGACGGACACGACCGGCACCTACGGCAACGCCGGACGCAACATCCTGGAGGGGCCGGGACAGTTCAACATCGACGCCTCGCTCATCAAGAACACGAAGATCGGACGGATCAACACCGAGATCCGCATCGAGGCGTTCAACCTGCTGAACCACGCGCAGTTCGCCAACCCGGTCAACAACATCGGCAATCAACTGGGCAACGCGTCGTTCGGTCAACTCACCCAGATGCTTTCGAACCCCTCGTGCTCGCTCTGCGGCACGATCGAACGGCAGGTGCAAATCGGTCTGAAGATGCGGTTCTAAGGAAGGCTACAGGCTGAAAAAGGGCCGGCTCCTCCGAGGGAGCCGGCCCTTTTTCTTTCCAAGGGTCAGGGCGGAGTGTAGTTGGGGTGCAGCTCAACGCGGAGATTCATCCGAGCGCGGTGTGGTCGGTAGCCTGTAGTCTGAAGCCTCTCTGTATACTCGCGCACATGGCCCACGCGCGAACGCCGACAGCGTCGCTCACCGAGACGGTGCAGTTCGTCCTGCCAAACGACGCGAACCCGCTCGGGTTCATCCTCGGCGGAGCGGTGATGCACCTCATCGACATTGCGGGAGCGATTGTCGCCAATCGCCACACGCGATCGCAGGTCGTCACGGCGTCGGTCGACGATCTGCAGTTCCTTCATCCGGTGAAGGTCGGCGACATGATCATCCTGAGGGCGTGGATGAACGCGGCGTTCAACACGTCGATGGAGGTGGAAGTCGAGGTCTTCTCGGAGGAGGCGTTGACCGGACGGCGTCAGCTCACGAGCCGCGCGTATCTGACGTTCGTCGCTGTCGACAAAGACGGTCACCCGCAGGCCGTACCCGCACTCGCGCTCGAGACCGACGAGGAGCGAGCGCGGGCAGCAGCCGCCCGAGCGAGGCGTGAGGAGCGTTTGAGACGGAGATCGCTGACAGCATAGGGGCGCACTGCCGCGCGCCCTACTTCTGGTAGTACTCCGAGTTCTTCTCTGCGAAGTGCTTCCACTTGTCGGGCACTTCGTCGAACGCGAAGATCGCCTCCACCGGGCACGCTGGAACGCACGCGCCGCAATCGATACACTCGTCGGGATGGATGTAGAGCATTTCGGCCGTCTCGAACGTCGCTTCGTCCTTGCGCGGGTGGATGCAGTCCACCGGACAGACGTCGACACAGGCCGAGTCCTTGGTCCCGATGCAAGGTTCCGTGATCACGTACGCCATTGTCCCTCCTGAAGCCGCGTGAAGCCCCTCACGCGGGAATGTCGACCGACGCGGGGGGTAAGAATCCGAGCCGCCGCGACACCTGTCGCGCCAGTTCCCAGCAGGCGCGATTGACTTCGGTGACAAGCGGCGTTTCGTCCGATTCGTGCGCGAACGCACCGAGCCGCGCCACTTCCCGCCCGCTGTAGTCCATGACCGGCGCACAGGTGCACCCGAGCGGCGGCGGCGCGCCAGCGACGGCAGGAGGTCCAAGGCGCGCCATCGCGCTCGATCCGCGCGCCACGTCGCTCGCCCGGTCCAGACGGAGGCAGCTCAGACGGCGAGTAGCCTGCGTCGCCGAGAAATAGACCGCACAGTGTGCAGGCATTTCGCGTCCATACACCGTCCGCATCGCGACCTCGTCGGGACCGGCCGCCCAGACGTAGGTCACTTCATCGGCTGACGGAATCGCCAGGAACGCGCGAAGCCCTGAGCGCAACACGTACTCGCGGAGCACAGGGTAGGCGTGCAGCCGAATCTCGGACCTCCCGAGAAAGCGGAAACTCAGATCCAACATCTTGAGCGTCAGCCCGTAACGCTGTGTCTCCTCGTCCTGGCGCACATACCCGCGCCGTTTCAACACCGCCAACAGCCGATGGACCGTTGGCGGCGGGAGGCCGAGCGTCTTCGACAGATCTCCCACGCTTGCGCCCCGCGGTGCGCGGCTGAGGGCTTCACAGACCTCGAGGGCCTTGTCGATTGACGTGCTGGACACGAGCGCTCCAGCCATTCCACATAGCGGAACGGCGTTTCAAATAGCGTATTGTCTGGACGAAAGAGAGTCAAGCGACTCAATGGCAACGTGGAGGCGGGGCTTTAGCCCCGCGATCAGCCCGCTCGTCCAGGTGCACGCGGGGCTAAAAGCCCCGCCGACACAACTGACTTGTACCGCCTTGGTGCCCGATCAGAAAGGAACGTGAAACACGATGACCATCGTGCCGGGTTCGAGTCTGGAGAGCGTGGCATCAGGGTACGGAGAAATCAGGGTATACGCCACGCGATGCCCGTCCTGCGCCAGCGACCCCCTCGCCACGACGGGACGGAGCCCCCGAAAGAGCTCGGCCAGCCGAAAGCGATCGAACTGGCCTGCGCTGCCGAAGGCATCCAGCGCCTCTTGGCGCACCGGCAGCCACGCACCGGGAGCCGGCGACCCGTCCTGCTCCCTCAGCGAACCGGCAATGTCCGTGAGGGTGCGAGCGGACCGGTACGCTGCATAGGTGCCGTCCGGCACTGCCCGCGGCGTGAAAAGTCGAGTGAGCGCGGCATCGAACGTTCCGAGACGGGTCGGTGGCGTCCAGGACCGCGAAATCGGGGCGAGAACCCCGATCGCCGCGATCACGAGCGTCGCCCGCCACATACGGAAATTCTACGCGGAATATAATCCCGTCATTCTGCTTCCGTCCTATCCCCCGGGGGCCGGATCGCTGTAAGCGAGGACACCGTGAACCGCCTCCTGACTGCGCTCCTCTCCGCGGCCCTGTGGCTTCCGGGGACGGCGGCCGCCCAGAGCTGGCCGCAAGAGACCCCGAGCTTTGCCGACGGCCGCATCACGCTCGGCGGCGAATGCACCGTCACGGCATCGCCGGATGATGAAGGCCGATTCAACTACACAGACTACGAACGCGACGCGCTCCAACTCGTGCGCGTCTCGCTGACGGCTGCCGTTCGCCCGATCGAACGCGTGACGTTCGTCACCGAGCTCAGAGCGGAAGGAGACACGTCGGGTGGCGAATGGAGCGCGACGCCCTATGCGCTGTACGTGCGCGTGCGACCCTGGCGCGACCGGCCGTTCGACATCCAGGCCGGGCGCATTCCCCCGGTGTTTGGTGTCGCGGGACGACGCGTGTATGCGAACGACAACGTGCTCATCGGATATCCCTTGACGTGGCAGTACCTCACCATGCTCCGGCCAGACGCCGTCCCCGCGACGGCCGATGAATTGATCTACGCGCGCAACGCCGGATGGCGGTCGAGCTACACCGTCGGGGCGGGCGATTACCAGCGTGGCGTGCCGCTCGCGACCGCGTTCCGTTACGACACGGGTGTCGAGGCACGCATCGGGGACGAGCGCGACCGGTTCTCCGTCGCGGCCGCGGTGACGGCAGGCACACTGTCGAGTCCTGGCACTGGCCGGCGAAGCGGCGGCCCACAGTTCTCGACGCGCGTGGCGACGCGTCCGACCATCGGGCTCGTCGTAGGCGCGTCGTACGCAGATGGCGACTTCCTGTCGCGCGCCGCGGAGAACGACCTTCCCCCGACCGCGCGCGGTGAGCGCTACGGGCAGCGATCCTGGGGCCTCGACGCCGAATACTCGCGCGGCTATTGGCTTGTGCGCGCCGAAGGCATCGCCGTCCGCTGGGCCCTTCCAGCGCTCGCCGATCCCAAGATCACGCGCCCTCTCCGCTCGGCCGGGATCTCGGTGGAGGGACGGTACCGGTTCGCTCCGGGTCTGACGATCGGCGCGCGCGCCGATCGGCTTACGTTCAGCGATCTGACCGGCCGCTACGAAACGCTGCCCTGGGACGCGCCCGTCACGCGGATCGAGGGCGGGCTTGCCTGGGCGATCGCCCGACATGTCACGGCGCGTGTGTCGGTGCAACACAACCACCGCGATCGCGGAGTGGTCCAGACCTCGACGCTGCCCGCCGTGCAGGTGTCGCTGTGGTTCTGAGGGGCCGATGGCTGCTCCTCGCCGGTATGGCGGTGGCCGTGCTCGTCTGGCCCGCCGCGACGGCCAGCCAGAGCCGCGGCGCCATCGTGCGCGGCCGAGTAGAGTTGCCGCGCGTGCCCGTGACCGCCGAACGCAGGCCCGCCGCTGGCGACCTGGGTGAAGGCCCTGCTCGCAGCCTGGCGGAACCTCGGCGGGCAGTGGTCTATTTCGAAGCTGCGCCCAAAGGAGCGTTCGAGGATCGCGATGGCGGCCGCGTCAGCATGGATCAACGCAGCGAGACGTTCGTTCCGCATCTGCTCGCCGTCATGGCGGGCACGACAGTTGATTTCCCGAATAACGACCGTACGTATCACAATGTCTTCTCGCTCTCGAAGGCCCGACGCTTCGATCTCGGCCGGTATGCGGCGGGCCGGTCGAAGTCGATCCGATTCGATCGGCCGGGCATCGTTCGGGTGTTCTGCGAAATCCACTCGCATATGAATGCCTTCATCCTTGTCTTCACGCACCGGTTCTTCAGCGTGAGCGACGCCGACGGCCGCTACCAGATCGATGGCGTCCCGCCGGGCACGTACACGCTGATCGCCTGGATCGAAGGGGTCATCCGCGATGCGAAGAGCATCACCGTGACGGCCGACACACGATCGGTGGAGGCCGACTTTCCGCTCCGATGACACTTCTGTCGTCGCTCACGAACCGCATCTTCCTGGCAAGCGCGATGCTCGCGATCGCGACGACGGGGGTGGCCGTCTACGTGGTGGGCGTCCGTGTCACCCGCGAAGCCGGGGCAGAGCTTCAGCGAGGGCTCGCCGACGCGGGGTCCCTGGTTGCGCAACAGCAGCGCACCTTGATCAACAACTACGTCCTGTTCGCGCGGCTGCTCGCTGACCTGCCAAAGCTGAAGGCGGCCGTCGCCACACAGGATCCCAGCACCGCGCGGCCGCTGGCGCTTGATTACCGCCAGCAGGTGGGCGCCGATCTGCTGCTCATCACGGGGAGAAACGGTGTGGTGTTGGCGCGTGTCGGCGAAGCCGGAGGCGACCCGCCGAAGGCGACGCTCGAGCGCGCGCTGGCCGGCCAGGAGGCGCTGGAGTTCCGGCCCCACCCGGAAGGCATTCTCCAGGTGATCACGGTTCCCGTGGCAATCGGTCTCGACCTGCCGGACGTTCTCGGGACGCTCAGCCTGGGGGTGCGGCTCGACGGGCGGCTCGCCGACCAGTTCAAGCGCGCCACGCACAGTGAGGTTGCCTTCGTCCTCGACGGCCACGTTCGCGCCGCGACGCTCGCTCGCGGGCACGTGGCCGGAGTTGACGGCGCTTGCCGGGGGGACCGGCAGCGGAAATCTGCGGGCGGGTGACGCCGAGTACGTGGCGCTCGCCCTGCCGCTTCAGCCCCTGTCCGACCAGGGACCGAAGGTGACAGCCGGCACAAGCGCCGCGGCTTATGTGCTGCAATCGCGGACCGAGCGCCTCCGCTTCCTGCGTACGGTGAACACCGCGCTCGCGCTCGCCGCCTTCGCGGCGGTGCTCCTGGCCACAGTGTTGAGCTACGCGGTCGCGCGGACGGTGACCCGTCCGCTCGGCGCCATCACCAATACGATGCGGGAAGTCGCGGCGACGGGCGATCTCACGCGAAAGATCACTCTTCGCGGCCCGGCCGCATTCCAGGACGAGGACGCCCGGCTGCTGGCCACCACGTTCAATACGCTGACTGACTCGATCGCCCGGTTCCAGCGCGAGGCGACCCACCGGGAGCGGCTCTTGTCGCTCGGCCGCCTCTCGACGGTCATCGCGCACGAGGTCCGCAATCCCCTCATGATCATCAAGGCAGCGCTCCGCAGCCTTCGGCCAGAGGCTCCGCATGGAGAGATGCGGGAGGCGGTCCGCGACATCGACGAGGAAGTGGTGCGCCTCAACCGCATCGTGAACGACGTGCTCGACTTCGCAAGGCCGCCGGTCTTTTCCTTTGAATCGACCGACCTGGGCCACTTGTGCCTGGACGCAGCCGATGCCGCCTCGCGCTCCGGTGACGGGCCGGCTGTCGTCACCGACATCCCGACGACCGGGACTGATCGTGACGACCGACGCCGAGCGCCTGCGGACCGCGCTCGTCAACATCCTGGCGAACGCGCGGCAAGCGGTGGCCGCGCGCGACTCGGCGGGCGAGGGCCACGCCGGGCCTCGCGAGCCGGGCCCCGACGTCCACCTGTCGCTAAGGCCCAACGGGAAGGGGCGCGTGCGCCTCCGCGTCGCCGATCGCGGGGTAGGCATCCGTCCCGAGGATTTGTCGCAGATCTTCGACCCGTACTTCACCACGCGCCGCACGGGCACGGGTCTCGGCCTGCCGATTGCAAGGAACATCATCGAAGGACTCGGCGGCACCGTCGCCGTGCAGAGCAACGGCAGCGGCACAACCATCGACATCGAACTGCCCGAGCGGCCGCCGAGTGGAATAGCAGCGTCATGACCGCCACCGGTTCCGTTCTCCTCGTCGACGACGAAGAAAAGATTCTCAAGACCCTCGGCCGCGCGTTGCGGAGCGAGGGCCACCGGGTCGTCGAAAGCGGCAGCGCGCGAGAGGCCAAGCGCCTGCTCGCCGAGTCCTTCGATGTGCTGATCGTCGACAACCTGATGCCGGGACCTACCGGCCTCGAGCTGATTCGCGAGCTCGTCGCGGGTTCGCAGGAACCCGAGCGGCCGCAGATCATCATGATGACGGCGCACGCAACGGTGGCGGACGCGATCGAAGCGATGAAGCTCGGCGCGCTCGACTTCCTGCAGAAGCCGTTCGAGGTCGAGCACCTGCTGGTGACGGTCAGCCGCGCCGTGGAGCACCAGCGGCTGCGTACGCAACATCGCTACCTGCTCAGCGAGCGCGACGAAGAGTACAGCCACTACGGCATCGTCGGTCGCAGCCGGTCGATGCAGGAGATCATTCACCGGGCCGAGCGCGTCGCCGAGACGAAGAGCACCGTCCTCATCACGGGCGAGACCGGCACGGGCAAAGAGCTCGTGGCGCGCGCCATCCACGATCGCAGCGCGCAGCGGCACATGCCGCTCATCAAGGTGAACTGCGCCGCAATTCCGGAGACGCTGCTCGAATCCGAGCTCTTCGGGCACGTCCGCGGCGCATTCACGGGCGCCGGCACGAACAAGAAGGGTCGATTCGCGCTCGCCAACGGCGGCAGCATCTTTCTGGACGAGATCGGCAACGTGCCGCCGGCGCTCCAGGCAAAGCTCCTCCGCGTGCTGCAGGAGCGCGAGTTCGAGCCGCTCGGCGCGGAGCGCACCGAGCGCGTGGACTTGCGGGTGATTGCAGCCACGAACCGGGATCTGCGCCAGCTCGTTGTCGACGGTGTCTTCCAGAGCGACTTGTTCTACCGTCTGAATGTGATCCCCATCCACATCCCGCCGCTCCGCGAGCGGCGCGAAGACATTCCCGTCCTGGTCGATCACTTCGTGCGGAAGCACTCGCAGCGTACGGGCAAGCCGATCGACGCCGTGGAGGAGGGGGTCCTTGCGGGACTCCAGCAGTACGACTGGCCCGGCAACGCGCGCGAGCTCGAGAACACGATCGAGCGCGGCGTGGTCCTGTCGACGGGCAGGACACTGGCCGTCCGCGACATTTCCGTCGTCGCCCCTCCTGTGACGCAGGCCCCCGCGCTGCCGTCGCTGCGGCTGCACCAGAATCTCGAGTGGGCCGAGCGCGAGACCGTCCGCCGCGCGCTCGATCAATCGCGCGGCGTCAAGAAGGACGCCGCCGAGCTCATGGGGATCAGCCAGCGCGCGCTGAGCTATTACCTGGCGAAGTACCGCATCGAGTAGCCGGACCTGTTCGAAGGGCGGCCGGTGAAGTCGTCGTGCTCGCACGCCGCCCGTAAGAGTTTACGCATCTCGTAATCGCGAACGACTTCATGGGCACCGGCTGACAACTCCGGCTCCCTGAAACGCGAGCCTGCTGCCCGCCTTCGACGGCACCGGGATTGCGTTTGCATCCCCCGTCATGCACAACCCACGTTTTTCATTGCGATGGCAGGCGGTGGCCTGCCTTGGGTGCGCGTTCCTGCTCGGCGGAGCGGTCATCGGACTGGGTGGCAGCAGCGCCGGAGCGGGCGCCGCGCGCGAGTTCAAGATCTCTGCACACAAATACGCGTTCGAGCCCGACCACTTCGAGGTCGACCGTGGCGATCGCGTGCGCTTCCTCGTGACGTCCGTCGACGCCGATCACGGCATTGCCATCAAGAAGCTGAAGGTCAAAACGACCGTGCCTGAGGGCGAAACGGGCGTGGTCGAATTCGACGCAAACGAGGCCGGCACCTTCGACATCACCTGCGCAGACTGGTGCGGCAAGGGGCACAAGCAGATGCGCGCCACGCTGGTCGTCCGCGACAGCGGCACACGCTGACACCGGGACGATCATTCTCGAGGAGATCCGCTTCATGCTTTTGCGCCTGTCTGTCCATTGGCTTGTCCGCGTCGGTGCGGCGCTCATCACCTCGTTTGTCCTCGCGCTGCCAGTAGTCGCGCAGGAGGCGCCCGCGACCTCCACCCCCGTCGCCGCCGCTCGTGAGGATCCTGCGCCGCCACAGGCACCGCCTTCGGATGCCGCAGCGGACCAGGCGGCTCCAGCGGGTCAGAAAAAGGCAGACGGGGCCGACAAGGACCAGGAGGACGGCATCAGCGCGGTGCAGCCCGACTTCACGGTGGTCAACGAGCGGACGACGCTCGCGCTCCCGAAGTTCGGCAGCGCGTTCAGGGTCACGCACCGTTTTACGCGGCCGCTGGATGAAGGCGACTTCGGGAGTCTCGTCGAAGACTTCTTCGGATTCGACGGGGGCGCACAGATCGGGCTGGAGTACCGCTTCGGCATCTGGACCGGCGCTCAAGTCGGTATCTACAGGACGAGCGATCGCACCATCCAGCTGTTCGGCCAATACAACGTGCTCCGCCAGGGAACACGGTCGCCCGTCGGCGTCGCGGCCCTTCTTGCCGTCGACGGCACGAACAATTTCCGCGACGACTACTCGCCAACCGTCGGCGCGATCGTCTCGCGCACGGTTGGACAGTGGCTCGCTCTCTACGCGGAGCCGGCGTGGGTCGGCGACACCAACGCCTTCGATCCGCCCGGCCAGGACGACAGCACGGTCGTGCTTGGCCTGAGCTCGCGGGTCCGCGTCCGCCCAACCGTGTACGGCGTCATCGAGATCGTTCCGCGGCTCAGCGGCCACAGCCCTGGCGATCCGGCGATCGCGTTCGGCATCGAGAAACGCGCCGGCGGCCACCTCTTTCAGATCAACTTCTCGAACAGCGTCGGCACGACGGTCGCGCAAACCCTGCGCGACGGCGGCGCGAGCACCGAGCACTGGTACATCGGCTTCAACATCTCGCGAAAGTTCTACTGACGACGCGTTGTCTCGGGCGCACGCAGTGCGCCCCTACGCGCGTCGATGGCTCCCGTCCCTGAAGTGGGCGCATTGCCATGCGCCTCCACGACTCACTTCCCATTCACGTAGTACGTCTCTGGCTCGGCGGCCAACAGTTCCTCTTCCTGATCGAAATATGCGGACCACGAGGGAGCCAGGCTCCGACCGGTGCGAGGGCCATCTCTCTCACGACGCCCAACGTCACCGCCCGTTTAGGCATGCCACACCTCGCGATCAAAGAGTCCTCAGAAGCGCAGTCACTCAGATGTCTCACCCGGCTGCAATTCCAACACTTCGATCGATGACGGCAGGTGAGCGCGAAGCATGTCGGGCGTCCCGGTGAGCGCAGGGAACGTGCCGTAGTGCATGGGGACTACCTGTTTCACACCGAGCCACTCGCACGCCTTCGCGGCATGGGCTGGACCCATCGTGAAGAGATCGCCGATGGGAATGCAGGCGATGACCGGTTTGTACAGCTCGGCAATCAGGCGCATGTCGCCAAAGAGCGATGTGTCACCCGAGAAGTACAGTGTCAACCCGTCTTCGAACGTCAGGACGAAGCCTGCCGCCTCGCCGAGTGGAATCAGCACGCCGTCCTCTTCGATGCTGCTGCTGTGCCGCGCATCCACCATCGACACGTGCACGCCGCCAAGCGCCTGAGTGCCGCCCTTGTTCATCGGGCGGAGGTTCTTCACACCTTTACGTGCGAGCCACGTGCAGACCTCGAACGACGCAATAACGGCGGCGCCACTGGCCTTCGCGACCGATGCCGCGTCGCTCGCGTGGTCTGCGTGGCCATGGGTAACCAGGATGCCGTCCAGCGCTGTCGGCTTCTTCCAGGCCGCCGGGCAGCGTGGGTTCGTTTCGAGCCACGGATCGATGAGCAGCCGCTGTCCGCCGGGAGTGCGAAAGTGGAAGGTGCCGTGGCCGAGCCAGGTGATGGCCAGTGGGGAATGCGTCACGTCCTGCTCCGGTTTCTTCGGCCAAGTATAGCGCCGCCACACACGCCCACTGCCCATGCACGGCAGAGCCACATGCTATGATCTTGAGGATCAGGCCGTGTCTCAATCTACTCCTGTCATCCCTCTTCGGATTATCCGGGCGCGCGACATCAACCCGGGGCCGGCACGCGACCCAAAACCGCCCTGGCTCAAGGTGCGAGCGCCAGGCTCGGCCAATTACGTCCGACTGAAGAGCCTGATGAAGGAGCTGCGTCTCAACACTGTGTGTGAGGAGGCGCGGTGTCCGAACATCGGCGAGTGCTGGCATCACGGCACCGCCACATTCATGATCCTCGGCGGCGTCTGCACGCGCGCCTGCGGCTATTGCGCCGTGCCGCACGGCATGCCGACAGAGCTCGACACGGCGGAGCCGGCGCGGGTCGCCGATGCTGTCGGCGCGATGGACCTGAAGTACGTGGTCGTCACGTCTGTCGATCGAGACGACCTCGCGGATGGTGGTGCGGGCATCTTCGCCGAAACGATTCTCCGGATTCGCGCATCACAGCCTCGCTGCCAGGTCGAGGTGTTGATTCCGGACTTCCAGGGAAGCGAAGCGTCACTCCGCACTGTGCTCGACGCCGCGCCCGACGTGTTGAATCACAATACCGAGACGGTTCCGCGTTTGTACAGGCTGGCGAGGCCTGGTGGACGCTATCAGAGGGCGCTGGACCTGCTGGATCGGGCGCGTACGATTGCGCCGAATATCCCGACCAAAACAGGGCTCATCGTGGGACTCGGTGAAGAATGGGAGGAGCTGGTCGAAACCCTGAAGGATCTCCGCGCCGTCGGCGTACAGATCCTCACGATCGGCCAATATCTGCGGCCGACCGAATCGCATCTGCGCATGGTGCGCTATTACCACCCGGATGAATTCGCCGCGCTCAAGCGGATTGCGCTCGACCTTGGCTTCGGGCATGTCGAGTCGGGTCCGCTCGTGCGCAGCTCCTACCATGCCCACGAACAGGCCGACGCGCTCGCCGCAGCGCGCGGCTGACCTGATCGTCCTGCCTCGCCCGGCGCCGTCGCCGTCTTTCCTGCCGATCCACCAAGCCATCGTGACGTGCGAACGCTGCGACCGGCTGCGCCGCTACTGCCAGCGGGTCGCTTCAGAGAAGAGGGCAGCGTATCGGACGGAAACGTATTGGGGTCGGCCCGTGCCTGGCTTTGGCGATCCCGCGGCACGCGTATTTATCGTCGGCCTGGCACCGGCAGCGCACGGGGCAAACCGCACGGGACGCGTGTTTACGGGTGACGGTGCAGGCGGCTCTGGGAGACTTTCTGATGCGGGCCCTGCACTCGAATGGCCTGGCCTCGCTTCCCACCTCGCGCGGCCAGGACGATGGGCTGGAGCTGACGGGAGCCTATATCGCCGCGGCGGCCAGGTGCGCGCCACCCGACAATCGGCCTACGCCGGAGGAGCTGGAGCGGTGCCGGCCATTTCTGGAGGCGGAGTGGACGGCGCTTTCGGCCGTACAGGGTCGTGGTCTGTCTCGGCCGCATCGCGTTCGACATCTGCTGGCGCGTCCTGGCGGCCCGTGGTTACGAGAGGAGCTCCCGACCGACCTTCGCACATGGCGCGCACTATCCGTTAGCGGGCGGGCCTCACGTGCTGGCGTCATACCATCCGAGTCGGCAGAACACGCAGACCGGACGCCTCACTGCGCCGATGCTGGAGGCGGTGTTCGCACGCGCGTGCACCCTGGCGGCGAGCTGAACGTCGGGCGCCCGCGGACCGCTGCATCAACATGTAGCGCGGACTTTTGAGTCCGCGTATCGGTCGGGGCCGGACCTGACCAGCCTCCACTAAAGCTACGGCGGTCCGCCGAAGCCAGGCGAAGGCGAAAGGTCCCGCCTACATTGCGATGGGTGGACGGCCCTGCACATACCTGTGAAGATGGGCGCATCGCCATGTGCCCTACTTGGCACTCCACTTAGCACTTAGCACTTTGCACTTCGCGCTTGGCACTTCTATAGTGGAGACGTGGCTGAAGAGACGCCTCGCACGACCGGCGACGTCCTAGAAAAGACGGTAACTGTCCTGAAGGAGCCGGATCAGTGGAAGGTCCTGCTCCTGAACGACGATTACACGCCGATGGACTTCGTCGTCGAGGTGCTGGAGTCGGTGTTTCACAAGTCGACATCCGAAGCATTCCGGCTCATGATGCAGGTGCACACGCAGGGGAGCGCGATTGCGGGCGTGTATACGCACGAAGTCGCCGAGACGCACGTGTCCACAGTCGTCGATCTTGCACAAGGTTCCGGCTATCCGCTCCAGGCCACGATGGAGCACGCGTAACGGACGTGTTCGTCTCACTGAAATATGTTCAGTCCCGCGCTTGAAATCGTCCTGACCATCGCGCACCGCGAGGCCACCTCGCGCCGGCACGCGCACCTCACGCTCGAACATCTCCTGTACGCGCTGGCTCATGATCCGGATGGCGAAGCGATTCTCGCGGCGTGCGGCGTGGACCTGCCGAAGCTGCGACAGGACCTGGACCGTTACCTGCACGACGAGGTCGAGCAGTTCTCGAGAGGACGCGAAAAGGATCCATCACAGACGCTGGCATTCCGGCGGGTGCTGCAAACCGCGGTGCTGCACGTGCAGAGCGCAGGGCGTTCCGAAGTGCGCGCCGGCGACGTGCTCGCGGCCACGCTGCAGGAAACCAAGTCGTTCGCTGCCCGGCTCCTTCAGGCCCAGGGCGTCACGCGGCTCGACATCCTGAACTTCATCTCGCACGGCATCCGCAAGGTCCCGCTCGAGCCCGAGGCCTCTCCCGACGCGACTGCCACGGAAGGTGGCCCTTCGCCGATGGGAGACGAAGGTCCAGCGGTTGCTCGCGATCCCCTCGCGGCGTACTCCGTGAATCTCTCGGACCGTGCGGCCGGCGGGCTGCTCGATCCGCTCATCGGCCGACAGCGCGAATTGCAGCGAACGATGGAGATCTTGTGCCGGCGGCGGAAGAACGGTCCCGTGTTCGTCGGTGATGCGGGCGTGGGCAAGACCGCGATGGCCGAAGGCCTCGCGCAACGACTGCTGCAGCCCGAAGTCCCTGGAGCGCTGGACGGCGCAGAGGTCTTCGCGCTCGACACGGCCGCGCTCCTTGCGGGAACGCGATTTCGCGGCGACTTCGAGGAGCGCTTCAAGGCGGTGCTCGGCGCCCTGAAGAAGCGCAAGAACCCCATCCTGTTCATCGACGAGCTCCACAGCATCGTCGGCGCGGGCGCCACGACCGGTGGGACCATGGACCTGGCGACACTGCTGAAGCCGGTACTGACCGCGGGCGGTTTGCGCGTGGTGGGCTCGACGACCTTCGAAGAGTTCAAGCAGATCGAGAAGGACCGCGCGCTGTCGCGGCGCTTTCAGAAAGTGGTCCTGCAGGAGCCCTCGATCGAAGAGACCGTCCGCATTCTGCAGGGTTTGCAGAAGCGCTATGAGGAACACCATCGCGTCACGTATACGCCCGCCGCAATCGAAGCGGCCGCGCGGCTGGCGGCTCGTCACCTGCGCGACTATCGCCTTCCGGATAGCGCGATCGACCTGATCGACGAAGCGGGCGCGATGGTTCGCATGCAGCAGGCATCGGTGCCGCGGGTAGAGACGGTGCCCGCCGACAATGCCGCACCGTCCGACGCGCAGGAGAGCGAGCCTGCGCTGCCGGTCGATGTGGCCGAAATCGAAACGGTCGTCGCACGCATCGCCAACATTCCGGCGCGCCAGGCCTCATCGTCTGACAAGGATCGGTTGCGGACCCTCGGGGAGGCACTGGGACGAGTGGTGTTCGGTCAGGACGAGGCCGTGTCGCTGGTGACCTCCGCGATCAAGCGCTCGCGAGCAGGCCTGGGTATGCCCGATCGGCCGGCAGGATGTTTCCTGTTCACGGGACCAACGGGCGTCGGCAAGACGGAGCTGGCGCGGCAGCTGGCCATTCACCTCGGCAATGAGTTCACCCGCTTCGACATGAGCGAGTACATGGAGAAGCACGCCGTGGCCCGTCTGATTGGCGCGCCGCCCGGCTACGTCGGCTTCGAGCAGGGTGGCCTGCTCGTGGATGCCGTTCGCCAGCATCCCTACAACGTCGTGCTGCTCGACGAAATAGAGAAGGCGCACGGCGACGTGATGAACATCCTGCTGCAGGTGATGGATCACGCGACGCTCACCGACAACACCGGGCGCAAGGCGGATTTCCGTCACGTGATTCTCATCATGACGTCGAACGCGGGATCACGGGAGTTGTCGACGGCGAGCATCGGGTTCGCCGACGGCGGCCGAGGCGAGAGCGACGCGGCCGATGAGACGCGGTGGAAGGCGGCGCAGACGCGGTCGAAGTCCGCCGTCGAGCGCCTGTTCAGCCCGGAGTTCAGAAATCGCCTCGACGCCATCGTGACGTTCCGCCAGCTCTCGCTGCAGACCATGGAGACGATCGTCGAAAAGTTCATCCTCCAGCTCGAGTCGCAGCTGGCCGAACGCAAGGTCGCCTTTTCGCTCGAGCCCGAGGCGAGAACCTGGTTGGCCCGGAAAGGGTTCGATCCGGTTTACGGCGCCCGCCCGCTGGCGCGCGTCATCCAACAGGAAGTCCGTAACCCGCTGACGGACGAAATCCTGTTTGGACACCTCGAAAATGGCGGCCAGGTCCGCATCGGACTGGCCGACGACCACCTCACGTTCACCTTCGATTAATTCGATTAAGATGTGCTGCTCGAGCTGAAGGACCGTTCGGACTACGCTCGGGTGCCAGAGCTAAAGCTCGGGCCTACGTGCGATTCCGATCGACTACGTACGATTCATCGATCGTAGGCCCAAGCTTCAGCTTGGGCGCAACGGAGGAGCCCACCGTGAGTCGTCCCGATTCTCGTCTCCGCCGACGCGGCAGGTGTCGGCCACAGGTGGCGCTGGTCGCCACCGTTCTCGCGTTCGGCGTGATGCCCCTTCTCTCCCAGACTGCAATGACTGAACCGACCATCGATCGGAAATCGCCAAAACTGGACGCGCTCATCGCACCAGACGCCAAGTTCGAGAAGCTGTCGGATGGGCACAAGTGGGTCGAAGGCCCCGTGTGGAGCAGCCGCGGACGCTTCCTGCTCTTCTCGGACATCCCGAACAACGTGATCCAAAAGTGGGAGCCGACCAAGGGGATATCAGAATTCCTGAAGCCGAGCGGGTACCACGGCACGGAACCCTTCAAGGGACCGGAGCCGGGGACCAATGGACTGACATTCGATGCCGATGGCCGGCTGGTCGCGTGTCAACACGGCGATCGCCGAGTCGCGCGATGGGAGAACAACGCGTGGACAGCGCTGGCGGAGAAGTATGAAGGCAAGCGCCTGAACAGCCCCAATGACGTCGTGGTCCACTCGTCGGGCGCGATCTATTTCACGGATCCGCCCTACGGACTCCCCGGCCGGTGGGACGATCCTCAGAAGGAACTGCCCTTCCAGGGCGTGTACCGGCGAGCCACCGAAGGCACGCTCACACTGCTGACGAAAGAATTCTATGCGCCGAATGGCCTCGCTTTCTCCCCGGATGAGAAGACGCTGTACGTTGCGCAGTCGGATCCGAAGAAGGCGATCTGGATGTCGTTTCCGGTGAAAGCCGATGGCACGGTGGGTGAAGGACGACTGTTCGCGGACGCCACATCAGCTGTCGGCCCCACTCAGCCAGGCCTCCCGGACGGCATGAAGGTCGACACGGCCGGGAACATCTGGACGACCGCGCCCGGCGGAATCTGGATCTTTACGCCCGCCGGTGAGCACCTGGGCGCCATTGTCACTGGGGTGCCGACCGCCAACCTGGCGTGGGGCGATGACGGGAGCACGCTCTATATCACCGCCAACCACGCCGTGTGGCGCGTGAAGACGAAGAGCAAGGGGAAGATCCCGGGTTAAGCCGCAACCTGACAAACCTGACAAACCTTAACCTGATCAAACCTGACAGACCGGATCAACGCGACCAAGTGGCGCGAGAAGGTGGATCAGGTTGGGCAGGTTGGTTGGGTTCCGTGGTGGGTCAGGTTGCCCACACTCGGTGGTTATTTCCGTTTCGGTCTGTGGATGTGGGTGGCCTGCCCGAAGAACGCTTCGGCCGCTTCCATCAACGTCTCTGACAGTGTCGGGTGGGCGTGGATGGTCAGCTTGAGATCGCTGGCCACTGCGCCCATTTCGATGGCCAGGGTCCCTTCCGCGATCATCTCTCCGGCGCCGGGACCGACGATGCCGACGCCGAGCACACGCTCGGATCCAGGCTCGATGACGAGCTTCGTGAGGCCATCCGTCCGGTCGATCGACAGCGCGCGGCCCGAAGCAATCCACGGGAACTTCGAGATCTCCACCTTCTTCCCGAGCTTCTGCGCCTCGGTCTCGGTGAGCCCCGCCCAGGCCAGCTCCGGATCGGTGAAGACGACGGCGGGAATCGCGGCCGGCTCGAACGCGACGTCTTCGCCGAGAATGGCCTCCACCGCCACGCGCCCCTCGTGCGACGCTTTGTGCGCCAGCATTGGCTCGCCGGCGACGTCGCCGATGGCGAAGATTGTGGGTTCCGCCGTCCGGCGCTGCAGATCGACCTTGATGAATCCGCGCTGATCCGTTTCGGCTTTCGTCTTATCGAGCCCTGCCATGGCATTCGGCTTGCGCCCGACCGAGACGAGCACTTTCTCGAACACCTGATCGCGCGTCGCGAGGGTTGAATCCTCGAAGGTGACGCGCACGCCATCCTTCTCTTCGACGACGCCCACGACCTTCGTGTTGAGCAGCACGGCCTCGCAGACCTTGTCGATCCGCTTTGCGAGGACGGCGACCAGATCACGATCGGCGCCGGGCAGAAGCCCGGCCATCATCTCGACGACTGTGACCCTGCCGCCGAGCGCCGCATACACGCTGCCCAGCTCGAGGCCGATGTATCCGCCGCCAATCACGAGGAGCGACTTGGGCACACTCTCGAGATCGAGGGCGCCGGTGGAATCCATGATGCGCGGGCTGTCGACGCTGAGGACCGGAACCTTCGCCGGCTGCGAGCCGACGGCGACGATCGCGTGCGCGAAGCTGACCTGCTCGCTGCCGCCGCCGGTCAACGCGACTTCCAGGCTCGTGGGGCTCAGGAGCGTCGCCGTGCCGCGCAGATACTTGATCTTGCGGGCCTTGACGAGCTGTCCGGTCCCACTGGTGAGCTGCTTGACGACGTTGTCCTTGAAGCCGCGCAGCTTGTTGACGTCAATCGCCGGCGCTCCGAACGTCACACCCCACGCCGACGCGTGCGCCGCCTCGTCGAGCACCTTCGCGACGTGGAGGAGCGCTTTCGACGGAATGCAGCCGCGATAGACGCACACGCCGCCGGGGTTCACCTCGCGATCGACGAGGGCGACGCTGAGACCGCGGTCCGCGGCATAGAAAGCGGCGGCGTATCCACCCGGACCGGCGCCGATGACAACGACATCGATTTGAATTGACATATCACTGTAGGGGCGCGTGGCAATGCGCCCCGCCCGCGTGCATCCGGAAGGTCACCCTTCTAGAGACATCAGGAACGGCTGCTCGAAGGCTTCGACGACCCACCGGAGGAATCGAATGCCGTTGGCACCGTCAATCACGCGGTGATCGTAGGAGAGCGACAACGGCATCATCAGCCGCGGCTCGAATGCCTCGTCGATCCAGACGGGTTCAGTCGACGACCGGGACATGCCGAGGATCGCCACTTCGGGCGCATTGATGATTGGCGTGAAGTACGTGCCGCCGATGCCGCCGAGATTGCTGATCGTGAAAGACCCGCCCTGCATTTCCGAGGGCTGCAGCTTGCCCGCCTTCGCCTTCTCGGCAATGGCGGCGAGCTCTACCGAGAGCTCGATGATGTTCTTCTTGTCGACATCGCGGATGACGGGCACCAGAAGGCCGCGATCGGTATCGACGGCCACGCCGATGTGCACGTATTTCTTGAGGATGATCGCCTCGCCGGCCACGTCGATCGACGAGTTGACCTCGGGGAATGTTCTGAGCCCCGCGGCAAGCACCTTCAGGGCAATGGCGGTAATCGTCAACTTCCCGCCCGCCTTCTCGGCCTTCTTCGCGTACTTCTGGCGCAGCTTCTCGAGCTCCGTGATGTCGGCCTTGTCGAACTGCGTGACGTGCGGGATCGTCGACCAGGCTTCGGCCACCCGCTCCCCCGTCTTCTTGCGAATCGAGCGGAGCGGCTGACGCTCGATCTCCCCCCAGTGGCTGAAATCGGGCAAGGGTGGCGTCGCGATGCGGCCGCCGCCGCCGAGGATGATCGAGCGCGCCTGCGACTGCACATCGCTGGCCGACACGCGTCCGCCGGGGCCGGAGCCTTCGACGCCGGTGATGTCGATGCCAAGCTCCCGCGCGTAGCGACGGGTTGACGGGGCCGCAGGCACGTTCGCAGCGCCGGTTGGGCTCGCCTGCGCGGCAGCGGCAGCGGCGGGCCGCTGAGACCCGCGCGTAATTTCGACCACCTTGGAAGGCGCCGCGTCCTGCTTGGCGGGCGAGATCTCTTCGCCTGGTGGCGGCTCCGCACCAGCCAGGTCTTCCTGACTCTTCTGCTGTGGAGGCGGGGCTTTAGCCCCGCCGGACTGAGCTCCGGCGGACTGGGCCCCGCTGGCTTTCGTGTCCTGTAGCGGCGGAGCTTTGGCCCCGGGAGTCTCCTGGCTCTTTTCCTGCGCCGCCTCGTCCACGGTCAGCACGACCTGACCGACCTTCACCTTGTCGCCGGGCTTGATCTTCACGTCCTTGACGACCCCGGTGACACTCGAGGGGACCTCGATGGTCGCCTTGTCGGTCTCGAGCTCGAGGACGGGCTGTTCCTTCTTCAGCACGTCGCCGGGCTTCACGAGCACCCGCACGACGTCGCCCGACGTGATGTTCTCACCCAGTTCAGGAACGACGAAATCTGCCACGACAACCTCACGTGTAGGGGCGCACTGCGTGCGCCCCCGAGGCGTTGCCCCGATGTCGCATCGAGGTGTTCCAAACGGGGCGCACGCAGTGCGCCCCTACGTATATCAGGGCACGCGCGTCACGCCGTCGCCGGGTTCGGCTTGTCGGCGTTGATCCCGAGATCCGCGATCGCCTGCTGCACCACCTTCAGATCGACCTGCTTCTCGCGCGCCAGCGCCGAAAGCGTCGCGATGACCACGAAGCGGGCGTCGACCTCGAAGTGATTGCGCAGGTCCGCACGGCTCTCGCTGCGACCGAACCCGTCCGTGCCGAGCGACACGAGGCGACGCGGCAGCCAACGATCAATCGCGTCCGGCAGGGCTTTCAGATAGTCGGAGGCGGCGATGTACACGCCGGGCGCGTCGGCCAGGGCCTCGGCCACGTACGGGACCTTTGCGACTTCGCCCGGATGGAGCATGTTCCATCGCTCTTTGGCGTGGCCGTCCCGGTAGAGCTCTCCGTAGCTCGTGACGCTCCAGACATCCGCGCCGACGTTGTATTTCTCTTCGAGGATGGCCTGCGCCTTGATGACCTCGGGCAGGATCGCGCCGCTGCCGAGCAGCTGCGCCCGCAGCTTGGCCTTCGGCTTCGCGGTCGCGCGGAACTTGTACAGGCCCTTGAGAATGCCCTCTCGCGCATCGGCCGGCATGGCGGGCATCTCGTACGCCTCGTTCATGACGGTGAGGTAATAGAAGATGCTTTCACCGTTGCCATACATCCGGCGGATGCCGTCCTGGATGATCACGGCGAGCTCGTAGGCAAAGGCCGGATCGTAAGAGACGCAGTTCGGCACCGGCAGCGCCAACAGCTGACTGTTGCCGTCCTGGTGCTGCAGGCCTTCACCGGCCAGCGTCGTGCGGCCCGCGGTCCCGCCGAGGAGAAAGCCCCGACATCGCGCATCACCGGCGGCCCAGATGAGATCGCCGATCCGCTGGAACCCGAACATCGAGTAGTAGATGAAGAACGGGATCGTGTTCAGGCCGTGCGTCGCGTACGCCGTGCCCGCCGCGATCAGGGTCGACATCGACCCGGCCTCGGTGATGCCCTCCTCGAAGATCTGCCCGTCGCGCGCTTCCTTGTAATAGAGCAGCGTGTCGCTGTCGACCGGCTCGTACAGCTGTCCGACGTGCGAGTAGATGCCGACCTGCCGGAAGAGCGCCTCCATGCCGAACGTCCGAGCCTCGTCCGGAACGATCGGCACCACGAGCTTCCCGATGTCCGGATCCCGCAGCATCTTCGCCAGCATCTTGACGAACACCATCGTCGTCGAGACCTTGCGATCGTCGGTGCCCGCGTAAAACTCTTCGAAAACCGGCTCGAGATTCTTCGTGACCCTGTCGGTCGTCGGTTTGCGCGAAGGCACATAGCCGCCGAGCGCCTTGCGTCGTGACTGCAGGTACTGAATCTCCGGACTGTCGTCTGAAGGCCGGTAAAACGGCGACGTGTGAAGCTGCTCGTCCGAGATATCGATCGAGAAGCGTTCGCGGAAGGCCTTCAGCTCGTCTTCGTTCAGCTTCTTCTGCTGATGCGTGATGTTCTTGCCCTCGCCGGCTTCGCCGAGGCCGTAGCCTTTCACCGTCCGCGCGAGAACGACCGTCGGCTGTCCCTTGTGCTCGACCGCCGCCTTGTACGCCGCATACACCTTGACGGGATCGTGGCCTCCGAGCCGCAATCTCTGGAGGTCATCGTCACTGAGGTGCTTGACGAGGTCGAGGAGCCGCGGATCGGCGCCGAAGAGATGCTCGCGAAGGTACGCGCCCCCCTCGACCGAATATTTCTGGTACTGGCCATCGACGATCTCGCCAAGGCGTCGCACGAGCACGCCTTCGGGGTCGCGCTCGAAGAGCGGATCCCAGTCGCTGCCCCAGATGGTCTTGATGACGTTCCAGCCCGCGCCACGAAAAACGGCCTCGAGCTCCTGGATGATCTGGCCGTTGCCGCGGACCGGACCATCCAGCCGCTGGAGGTTGCAATTGATCACGAAGATCAGGTTGTCGAGCTTCTCGCGCGCCGCCAGCGAGATCGCGCCGAGCGTTTCGGGCTCGTCGGTTTCGCCGTCGCCGAGAAACGCCCAGACCTTGCGATTCCCGGCGGGTGCAAGGCCGCGGTCCTCGAGGTGCCGCATGAAGCGCGCCTGATAGATCGACATGATGGGGCCCAGGCCCATCGACACTGTCGGGTATTCCCAGAACTCGGGCATGAGCCACGGGTGCGGGTAGGACGACAGGCCGCCGCCGTCCTGCAGCTCGCGGCGGAAGTTCTCGAGCTGTCTGACCGTCAAACGGCCCTCGAGAAACGCGCGTGAGTAGATGCCTGGGGCCGCGTGGCCCTGAAAGAAGATGACGTCGCCTTCAAAGCCGCTGCCGCGGCCCTTGAAGAAGTGGTTGAACCCGATTTCGTAGAGGGTTGCCGCGGACGCAAACGTGGAGATGTGGCCGCCAATGCCGTCACTGAGCTTGTTGGCGCGCACGACCATCGACAACGCGTTCCAGCGGACGAGACTCTTGATGCGGCGCTCGAGCGACTGATTGCCGGGGAACGGCGGCTGCTGCGCGGGCGAAATCGAGTTGATGTAGGGAGTGTTCGCGGAAAATGGCAGGCGGTAGCCGGTCTGGCGGGCGTGGAACTCGAGCTGTCGGAGCAGCTCGGCGGCCCGAGCGACGCCGCCGCCTTTCTGGACGACATAATCGAGCGAATCCTGCCACTCGCGGGTCTCGACGGCATCGACCGCCGGATCCTGATTTACCGCAATGTTTCTCATGGATTGAGCGTCCTTACCGGGGGCGGACAAACACCCCATTCTAAATCGATTATCGGATCATACGCCAGCCTTGTAGCGGGATCTCGGCCGATCCATGCGCGCAGCTCATGACACTGATGGGCGCCGTTGGGTCGAGAATCCAGTCGGCGCAACACCGCACCGTCCATGTTGCCGCCCGACATCACGCACACGATCCGCTTGCCGCTGAACCGATCGCTGATGGGCAACGGCGGCGGCAATGGCCGCCGCGCCCGCGCCTTCGGCCAGGTTGTGGGCGAGGTCGAGTGACAGCCTGACGCCCTCGGCAAGTTGCGCCTCCGAGAGCGTGATGAAGTCGTCGAGACCGCGCGTCAGGATACCGAACGTGAGATCGAAGGTGACGCGGGTGGCAATGCCTTCCGCGAACGTGTCGGCCGAGTCGCCGACGACGCGCGTTCCTGTGCGCCACGACCGCGCGACGGCATCGGCGCGCTCTGCGCCGACGCCCACGATCCGCGTCTTCAGGCCGAGCCCGTCGCGCACCGTGATGAGACCGCACGCGCCGCTTCCGCCGCCGATTGGGACGAGGATGGTATCGATGTCCGGCGAGCGCCTCGAAAATCTCCAGCGCGTACGTGCCGACGCCGGCAATCAGATCGGGCTCGTTTGCCGCGTGGACATACCGGAGGTTCTGGGCCTCGCACATCTTCTCGACGAGCTCGCGCGCCTCGTCGAAGTCACGCCCATGTTCGATGAGCGTGGCGCCCCACGCCCGCATCATCGCGTTTTTCGCAGGGTTGTTGTTCAGCGGCACGACCAGCGTGCAGGGGACTCCGGCGCGCGCGGCCGCGAACGCGATCGACTGCCCATGGTTCCCGGTGGTGGCGGAGATGACGCCGCGACCGCGATCCTCCAACGACAGCCGCGAGACGAGATGAACGCCGCCGCGCACTTTGAAAGCGCCGGTCGGGTTGTGATTCTCGTGCTTCACCCATACGTCGCAGCCGAGACGGTCGGCCAGGAGCGGATGGTGCAGGAGCGGCGAGGGCGTCAGCGCCCCGTAGACGATCGGCCGGGCGGCGCGAATATCATCAAGCGTTGGGGGTTCCACGGATTCATCGTCCTTCGTCACGCGGGCGCACGCGGTACGCCAATACGGCTCGTCATCTACCGTTCGTTATTCGTCGTTCGTCGCTCCTCGTTCGTCGTTCCCCGTTCGTCGTTCGTCGTTTGCACCCGCGTCCCGCACGCGCACTGCCACATCGGGGCAATCGGTGATGATGCCGTCGACACCCCACCCAAACAGCCGGCGCATGTCGGCCTCGAGGTTCACCGTCCACACCTGCACTGCAAGCCCGGAACGGTGCATCGCGCGCAGGAATCGCGGGCTCACCACGCGAAGACGCCCAGCCTGTTCGGGTACTTGGAGGGCGCGGTACGGCGCGCGTCCCGGGCTCAGCCCCAGCCACGAGCGATACAGGGCCCACTGCCCTTCCTCGCGCGAGGCACTCGTGGCGAGTCGTGGCTCGAACGTGCGGGCGGCCTGCACGGCAACGAGGCTGAACGATCCGACACACACACGATCGATGGAGCCCGTATCGCGGACGGCGTCCACCACGGCGCGCGCGGTAGCTGGCGTTCCCGGCTTGATCTCGATGATAACCGCGGCGTCGTGGTAGCGGTGCAGCACGTCGCGCAGGGTCGGGATGCCGGCACGGGCGCCAGTCCACGCGTGCTCCAGATCTACCCCATAGCGAAGGGTGGCGTTCATCCTGGCGAGATCGGCGGCCGTCCTCTCGGCAATGGGACCCGTGCCGTCCGTTGTTCGATCGAGCGTAGCATCGTGGCAGACCACAACCTGGCCGTCCGACGACAAGTGCACGTCGAGCTCGAGGCCATCGGCGCCGGCGGCCAGACCATTGTCGAAAGCGACGATGGTGTTTTCGGGGCCGAGTGCCCGCCCGCCCCGATGCGCAAAGACGAGGGGCCGGCCCATCGCGCGCTGAGCTGGTGAGGAAGCGGTGACCGTGAGCGTTCGGGCAGACGTCATTTATCCCGTAGGTGCGTCGGTCGCCGATCACCGGCGCCCCGCGGCGGAGTACAATTCGACATGGCTACCACCTCGTTACCGAACACGCTTGGCGGCTTGCGTCGTGCGGCAGCCGACGGGCGGTCTCACCACCGCACCGTCAAAGACGAAGTCCGCGACAACCTGATTGCCAAGCTGCGCGCCGGAGGATCACTTTTTCCCGGCGTGGTCGGCTACGACGACACGGTTATTCCGCAACTCGTCAATGCCATTCTCTCGAAACACAATTTCATTCTGCTTGGACTGCGCGGCCAGGCCAAAACGCGGCTGCTTCGCAGCCTCGTGTCGCTTCTCGACGAGCATATCCCCGTTGTGGCTGGTTGCGAGCTGCGTGACGATCCGTTCAACCCGCTGTGCGCCTCGTGCCGCGCCAGGCTGGAGGAGGCGGGCGACGAGCTGCCGCTTGCATGGCTGGCTCGCGACGAGCGCTACGTCGAAAAGCTCGCAACGCCCGACGTGACGATTGCCGATCTCATCGGCGATGTCGACCCGATCAAGGCGGCGCGGCGGGGTCTGGAGCTGGGCAACGAGCAGACGATTCATTACGGGTTGCTCCCCCGGGCCAATCGGGGCCTGTTCGCCATCAACGAGCTGCCGGACCTCGCCGGCAAGATCCAGGTCGGGCTCTTCAACATCCTTCAAGAGGGCGACGTCCAGATCAAGGGTTATCCGGTGCGCCTGCGCCTCGACGTGTTGATGGCGTTCACCGCCAATCCGGAGGACTACACGGCACGCGGGAAGATCATCACGCCGCTCAAGGACCGCATCGGCTCGGAGATTCGAACGCACTATGCGGCGACCCGCCAGCTCGCGATGGAGATCACGCGGCAGGAAGCCTGGGTCGAACGCGACGGCCAGAGCGGGCGGCTCGAGCTGCCGTCCTGGGTCCGAGAGGTCGTCGAAGAGATTGCGTTCCAGGCACGCGCCGATCGCCGCGTCGATAAGCGATCCGGGGTCAGCCAGCGCATGGCGATCAGCGTGCTCGAAAACGTGGCCTCGAACGCGGAACGGCGGGCGATCGTCACGGGAGAAGTGCCGGCCGTGCGCTCGCCTCTCCGACGTCTATGCGGCGCATGCCGGCCATCACGGGCAAGTTCGAGCTGGAATACGAGGGCGAGCTTCGAGGGGCCGACGCAATCGGCCGTGAGCTGATTCGCGCCTCAGCCGCCAACGTCTTCCTGTCGCTCGTCGACACGCTCGACACGGCTCGGACAGTCGAGTGGTTCGACGCCGGCGGCACGCTGCCCCTCCAGGACACGACGAGAGCCGAAGACCTCCTCGCGAAAGCCGCGCGCATTCCTGGGCTCGTGGAAGGGGCGCGTTTCATGGGGGTGGCCGACCGTGCGCCGGCGCCGCTGCGCGCGTCGGCCGTCGAGTTCATCCTCGAGGGACTGGCGGCCACGAAGCGGATCAGTCGATCGGACGAAAAGGGTTACCAGTCGGCCGAAGCGCCCGCCCCGCGTCGCTCGCCGCGCCGCGAGGAGCCCACGCTCGACGACATGCCGCCAATGCCCGGGGGGAAGAAGAAGTACTACAACTGACAGTGCCAAGTGGTGAGTGCGACATGCCAAGTGGAGTGAGAAAGGAACAGTTGAAAGTGGTCGCTACACCGGGCCAATCGTCGCAAGTAGCTATTACTTTTCACTTTCCGCTGTCCACTTCACTGAGCACTTAGCACTCGGCACTTAGCACCTGTACATTCAGCACCATGCGTTTCAAGTACGGCAAATACACGCCGAGTCCCCTGGACGACCTCGACATGGACGAGCTCATGTCGAAGCTGTCCGACATGCTGCTCTCGAGCGGCTTCCAGGATCCGTATTTCTCCGGCTCGGAAGACGAGCGCTCGATGCAGGCGCTCTACGACGCGATTCTCGAAGCGCTGCTGAGCGGCGGCGTGCTGCCCGAAGACACGCTGCAGCAGCTGCTCGGCGACCAGGCCGATGATGGCGCGCGCAAACGGCTCGAGCAGTTGATTCAGCAGATCATCGAGCGGATGCAGGAGAGCGGCTTCATCACGCCCGCACCGACGAGGCCGACGCAGGCGTCCGGAGAGCGGCGCAGCGGACCCGGCGGCCAGGGCCACTCGTCAGAGCAGCCGACGCATTTCGAGGTGACCGACAAGGGACTCGACTTCCTCGGCTACCGTGCCCTCAGGGACTTGCTCGGTTCGCTCGGCAAGAGCAGCTTCGGACGGCACGACACGCGCGATCTCGCCACCGGCATCGAAGCCTCGGGCGCGACCAAGCCGTACGAGTTCGGCGACACGCTGAACCTGGACGCGAGCGCGACCGTGCTCAACCTGGTGCGGCGAGCGGCCGCTCAGTCCGCGAGTCTGACGGCACGCTCGATCTCGAATACGACGATCTCGTCGTCGCGCAGGGCGAGTATCAGAGCTCGTGCGCCACCGTCATCATGCTCGACTGCAGCCACAGCATGATTCTGTACGGCGAGGATCGCTTCACGCCGGCCAAGCGGGTCGCGCTGGCGCTGTCACAGCTCATTCGCCTCCAATATCCAGGCGACAGCCTGCACCTCGTGCTGTTCCATGATTCCGCCGAGGAAGTGCCCGTCGGCGAGCTCGGCCGAGTCAAGGTGGGTCCCTATTACACCAACACCCGCGAAGGGCTGCGGCTCGCCCGCCGCATCCTCGAGCGGCAGCGCAAGGACATGCGGCAGATCGTGATGATTACCGACGGGAAGCCATCGGCGCTGACACAGCCCGACGGCCGCATCTATCGCAACGCTTTCGGCCTCGATCCGCTGGTCGTCACCGAGACTCTGCGTGAAGTGGCGAACTGCCGCAAGGCCAACATCCTCATCAATACCTTCATGCTCGCGCGCGACTACGACCTGGTGGCCTTCGTGCGGCGTGTTGCCGAAATCTGTAAGGGCAAGGCCTACTTCACCACGCCGTACACGCTCGGACAGTATGTGTTGATGGACTATCTGGAGAAGAAGACGCGAACGATTCACTGATCCCGAATGCTCCCATCCACCCTCCCGCTCTTCCCCCTCCCGGATACGGTCCTCTTTCCGGGTGTCTTTCTGCCGCTGCACATCTTCGAGCCGCGCTACCGGGGGATGGTGCAGGACACCCTGGACGATGACCGGCTGATCGGCATGACGCTCCTGAAGCCCGGGTTCGAGGCGGAGTACGAAGGGTCTCCGCCGGTGTATCCCATCGGGTGCGTGGGTCTCATCACGCACGCCGAGCCTCTTCCAGACGGACGCTTCAACATCATCCTGCAGGGTCTGGAGCGGTTTCGGGTGATCGCGGAGGACCACTCGCGGCCGTACCGAATCGCGCAAATCGAGCTGTTGGATGCACTGCGGGCGCCGGCCGATCCGATGAGCGTCCAGGGGTTGCGGCAGCGGCTCGAGGCGCTGATTGCGCCGATGGTCGAGCGTTCCGGCGGTAGACTCGCGATTCCTCCCTCGATGGCCGACGCCGACTTGATTCACGCGCTCGCGCAAGGTCTGAACTTCGAGGCAATTGAAAAGCAGGCCCTCCTCGAGCTCCCGGGGCTGGTCGCACGAGCGTCAGCGCTCGTGGAACTGCTTGAAATCAAGGCCTTTTCCACCATGGCCCCCAGCGCACCGTTCCGCCACTGACGGTGCGCCGGCCGGCGAGCTCACCTTAGTCGGCCTTGGACGCATACATGGCAGACACATTGCTTCGAGTAACACGCTCTTGATCGTCTATCAAACGATAAAGCTTCGGGGGAAGCTCAACTGTAGACTGCATTAGATTCGCTTTCGCCATCGTCGCATCGAATGGTTTCGGCCGGCGCGATTCCCCCTCGTTGCCGGACCGCGGCATTTTGCCGGCCGTCGCGGCGATCGTCGGCTACACACGCTCAAGGGAACTCGTATCCGCCAGTGGAGGCTGTCGCGCGGCGCGGCGCGGCGCGCGATTGCCGCCATTGGCCATGGTATCCGTGGCCGCCTGCGACGTGGCCACCCGGTTCTGAAAGGCTCCCTCGATGAGGGCACAGTGGCGAGACCCCAGGATTCCGCTGCGAGAGGTGCTGGTGCGGGTGGAGCGCGCGCTCGCGACAGCGCGGGTGCTCTTCGCCGTTGGCCTCGTGCTTTCCATCTCGACTGACCCGAGCGAGCCAACCTTTCAGTCCGCACTGACGCTCCAGCTCCTGGCCGCGTACTTTGTTTTCAGCCTGTCCATCTATGCTTCGGTCCGAATGGTCCCGTCATACCTGACCTACCTTCGTGTGGTCATACATCTGGTCGATGTGCTGTTGGCCGGCGCGATCGTCTCGATGACCGGCGGACTGAGCGCATTCTTCCTATTCTCGATTTTCGTCGTGTTTGCCGCCGCAGAGCGCTGGGGTCACACGGTGGCGCTGGTCACAGGAGCAGCGGGGGTCGCGACGCCTCTCGCAGTGGCGCTGCTCGCACCCCTCGCCGATTTCGGGGCGCCGGTTGTAGCGTTGGGCCGCACATTAGCGAAGGGGGGATACCTCGTGCCCCTCACATTGATAATCATCGTTCTCGCTGGCCAGGAACGAACGCTCGTGATCGAGAGAACTACTCTCTCTCGAATACTTGCCGCCATCGCCGGTGCATCTACGTTCACCGAGAGTCTACGTTTATTCATGCACGAATGTATGGTCCGTCTTGGATCGTCCAAGGCGATACTGGTTGTGGAGGACCTTGACTCCAAGCGCATTTACCTGTGGAAGGCGAGCCGGACCACCGGCGCCGAACGCGCGACGATCTACCTACAAGAACTCGCTTCGACGGATAGAGACACCTATTTGATGCCGGCACCGCGCGAGATGCTCGTGTGGCATGTCCGTAAGCATCGCAACACTCTGCGGGGACGTGGGCTCGATGCTGGCACGTTAACGTCGGCACCGATCGCGGGCTCCTTCGCCTCGAGACTTCTCGCGCAGCTCGGTGTGTCATCGGTGCTTGCAGCCGAGGGGAGTGTGGAGCGTGAATGGCGCGTCCGTCTCATGCTGCTCGATCCGGCCGCAACTCGTCTGCCGGACCTGTACTTTCTGCGCGACCTTATCGCGTATGTGAGTCCGGCACTTCATCGCGATTACCTGATCAGGCGCGTCCGGTCGCGCGTGGGTGCGACCGAGCGAGTTAAGCTCGCGCGCGAGCTGCACGATGGCCTCCTCCAATCGCTCATCGCGCTCGAGATGGAAATCGAGGTGCTTCGACGTCAGACCAATGCGCCTGTACCCGAACCCCGCCTGCGCAACGTACGAGACCAACTCCGTCTGAGTATCTCCGAGGTGCGCGACGTGATGCTCAGCTTGCGCCTATCGGAAATCACGAGCACGGATGTCCTTCGAACGCTGGCCGACCTCGCGGGGCGGCTCCGACGCGAAAGCGGGCTCGAGGTGCGGCTTCACTCGACGAGTCCGACAATCAACTGCCCGCCGCGTGCTTGTCGGCACCTGGCTAAAATCGCTCAAGAGGCACTCGCGAACATCCGAAAGCACAGCGGCGCACGATCCGTGACGATTGAACTCACGCAGACCGATCGGAGCGGCCGCCTGACAATCGAGGATGACGGCCGAGGGCTCAAATTCAAAGGGCGCATGAACCTGGACCAGCTCGAGGCGACGGACCTCGGTCCCGCCGTAATCAAAGAGCGAGTGCGTGCGATGGGTGGTGGCCTCATCATCGACTCGCGGCCTGGTGCCGGCACTCGCATGGAAATAGAATGGCCCGCGGATCCGCATGTCTAAGAAGAACTCGATCAGCGTGCTCATTGTCGACGATCACCCGATCTTCCGACGGGGCCTTCGCAATCTGCTCGAGGCAGATGGTGGATTCGTGGTGATTGGCGAAGCGGCTGACGGACGCGACGCGGTGGCGCTGACACGCTCCCTTCGTCCCGATGTCCTCCTGCTGGACGTGGCAATGCCTGGCGCGACTGGCTTCGACGTACTACGGGAACTCGGCTCTGGTCCGTACCGGGTGCGAACTGTGATGCTGACGGGTTCAATCGATCCTTCTGAGATCACCCTCGCCCTGCGGCTCGGCGCCGTGGGTGTGCTGCTCAAGACCGCGGCCACGGAACTGCTCTTCAAGTGTTTGCGTTCGGTGATGGAGGGTGAATACTGGGTGGGACGAGATGCCACCGGATCGCTGGTGGACGCGCTCAAAGAAGCCGCACCATTCGCGTACCAGCAGCGGCCATTCGGGCTTACTGCGCGCGAGCTCGACGTCGTCGCGCTCGTGTCGACCGGCGCCTCCAACAAGAGTATTGCCAGCGAGCTCCACCTGAGCGAAGAGACAGTCAAGCACCACTTGACAAACATCTTCGAGAAGACAGGGCAGTCGAGTCGCGTGGAGTTGGCGCTATTCGCGGCGGAACACGGCCTGACGCGCGATTGAGGCCTAAATTTGTAACTCTTGGTTTCAAACGCCACGCCGGTTTCCTGACCGGCACTAAAGTGCTATCCGTTTCACACTTTCTAGCCATTTCACTGCTACCGATTAGTTCATAGACTCTGTGCTCGCCGGGTCATGGGAGTCCCTGACTCCAGCCCCCGAGCGGCCCTCCCACAACCATCGATATACCTCGACGCCAGAACCGGGGCGGTGGAACTTTTCGTCCCCGGAACGCGCGGCATTCAAAGCCGCCGGCGCGAGCTGGGAGCGGGTTGCCTGGTTCACATTGCGGTCCGACGGAGGCGTCAAATCGCCTCGTCGGATCCAGCAATGTAAGTCAGAGGAGCGAAGCTATGGGGTCACCCCTCATCTATCGAAGCAAACACCTCAAATTGATTTGAGAACACACCGCGCACTTCTAAGGCCAAGCGCCGCGGAAATCCGATGGTCGAAGACAGGCGAGAATTTCCTTGCAAATCTTGCAATTCTGCCTCAGCGATTACTATTGTCTCTAACTTTAGATATATAGACACAACTGACTGCGTACGGCCAATGACAATGCCCCCACTTGTTGTAGGACACACTTGGTACTCTTTTTGGTTTCTCGGCTCGCGCCGCGTGTGGAACGTGTGGGCGGCGCCTGATGTGATGGCCAAAGACAGTTTTGTAAGTTGCATGGCGAAGCTACGCGCGCGTCGCGGCTCGCATCGTAACGTTTGCCGAGACGTCGAAATAGATTAGCGAACCCGCTCGGATCCTTTCGGCCAACACACGTCATTCCAAATTGCAAGGCCGGGCGGTAACGCCCGGGACTACTGTCCTGACCGCGTGAGTCGCGGTATCACTTCTCAGCCGGGCACCTCGCCTGGCGGCGTTGGTTGTCGCTAGAGATTCGGAATCGTGCGCACTATCGCACTGGCTAGCGCGCCGCGCGCTCGGAAGAGTCGAGTCGTCCTGGCGGCGGGCGGACAGGCTGTAGCCGTCCACCCGGAAGGGGCGTCTTTTCCGCCAGTTAGTCTTGGCATGGGAAGACTTCAAATGTCGTGCAATGTCTACTGAATCGATGACAATTATCTGCGGAAGGCGCGCATAACCACAATGTAATGTGACCTCCAGCCAAGGTGCACAGCAAATTGCGGTGTCCAAGCGGCACCAGATTTGTAGTAGAGCTTGAATATCCGGCTCATCGGTTCGTCAGCGGGCTTCACCGGCTGGTGCATTCGTCAAGATGCAGACCGGTGAGGGACGGGGCCGAAACTGTGGCCCGGAATGACGATGGGCGTGGCGACGACTGTTCCTCGTTTTCTTGTAATGGAGACTCCCCAGTGTCCGCTTGGTACGCACTCTGGACGCGTTCGCGTCATGAGCAATTGGTTTGTCGTGAACTGGTATCCAAGCACGTCGAATCGTTCCTTCCAACCGTTCCGAAGTGGAGCACCTGGAAGGATCGCAAGAAGAAAATCGACTGGCCGCTTTTCCCCGGTTATTGCTTCGCCCGATTCGATCGGAACGACAAGTTCAACGTCCTGAATAGTCTGGGCGTCGTGGGCATTGTGTCGTTCGGCGGCGAGCCTGCCCCGATACCCGATCACGAGATCGGCGCCATTCGGCGCCTGGTCGAGAGCGACCTCCAATACGACTCCTGTCCCTTCATTCGTGAGGGCATGAACGTCGAGGTCGTTCGCGGTCCCCTGAAGGGCATCCTGGGCCGTCTCGTTCGGAAAGGCAGCAACACGCACCTCGTCATCTCCGTCGAGTCGGTCAACGGCTCCGTCAGCGTCTTGGTCGACGCAAGCGACGTGGTCCCTGTCTAGAGTCATCGCTGCTGAATCCGCGCGCTCGCTCTCACGAGGCTCGACGAACTCATTTTCCCGGATCGCTGGAGACATCAATGGAATCGCCGTTACGTAGTCATTCGTCGTCGTGGTCTCGCGAGGGCGCGTCCCTGGTCGCGTCCGCTGAGGCGACCGCTGGGGCCTCGGCCGCGACAAGATCCGAGCGGCCGATCAAAGTCCTGGTCATCAGCGATCTCTTGCTGATGCGGGCCGGCCTTCATCATGTCCTCGACGCATCTGGCATCGTGCTGGTAGGTGAAGCCGGCACGTCCGACGAGGCCGTGTGCATCGCCCAGCGTGAGCTTCCAGACATCATCCTGGTGGATCTCGATTTACGCTCCGACGCGTTTCGGTGCGTCGAGGAAATCGTCTCGGCGGCCCCCAATAGTCGCGTCATCGCCTTGTCGGACCGCACCCGGGCGGCTGACCACCACCTCCTGGTCGAACTCGGTGCAACGGGTCTCGTGCTGAAGAATGAGACCCCTGAGGTGCTGATCAAGGCGATCAGGAAGGTGTACGCCGGTGAAGTGTGGCTGGATCGCACCAATACGGCGGCAGTGCTGGCACGACTGTCCCGGCGCCGACATGCCCATGACCTCGAGGCCGTCAAGATTGCGTCCATTACCCGCCGGGAGCACGAGATCATCACGCTCGTCGGAGAAGGGCTGAAGAACGCGGCAATTGCGCAACGCTTATTTGTCAGCGAGGCCACGGTGCGTAACCATCTCACGTCGATCCTCGACAAACTGGATCTGTCTGATCGTTTCGAGCTGGCTGTGTATGCGTTCCGACATGGACTCGTCCGGTATCCAGACACGAACGACCTCAGACTGCCGGCCAAGGCCTGACCAGGCTTCCTAATTCCCGCTTCGTGGCTGCGCCGGGTCCGGCGTAGCCACAGATGCTCATGGTTGCACCTGTTCGCTCACAGGCGCCGCACGACCAGGCATCGCGCGTCCCACCTTCTCAGCGTCATTCCTCATTCCCTGAGCGCCATCGACCCTCTCTCTTGGGGGTGAGGTCAGGATTCGTGCGGTCGGTGCCGATTCGCCTACAACCTTTTCCTCGCGCAAATCCCGTGTGGCGTAGGAGCAGTCGATGACAAAGAACGTGACAGTGCTCCCATGCGGCGGTCTGCTCGAACTCGTAGACTCTGGCACCGGTATCTGACAGCTCCGGTCGCGGTGCGGGATTCTCTCGACCGCGGTCTCAGGGGAGCTGTCGAAGCGCGGTGCGGCGAGATCGCGTTCATCGCTGCGGTCGATTTGAACAGCGGTGGCTCCGCTTCATGGCGGTGCCACCACCACGCCATCCAGTTGGGCCTTCAGCAGAACACCCTGCTCGAGGCGAGGCGAGTGTGCCCACGCCTCTGGCGAAGTTAAGTATTTGCGGACGACTCCGCGCGGATGCCTCAATTGCCTCGAACAACTATCACGTCGCGTGTTCACCCCGTCCGGCGTTTCGCGATGGCCCTGCTCGCCGCAGCAAGCGGCGCCGTGCTCGCGGCGACGTGGACGCACGACCTGTCTCTGAATGCGCAGGGCTGCGACCCACAGACTAGTAATCCCGTGGTTTGCGAAAACCTGCGGGTGGGCAACCCCGCCAGCGAGTGGGACGTGAGCGGATCCGGCGATTCGGCGATCCAGGGATTTGCGACCGAGATCAGTGTCACGCCCGGCGATACCGTTCGGTTCAAGGTGGATACGACTAGTCAATTCCGCCTCGAGGTCTACCGGATGGGGTATTACGCCGGGCTAGGTGCAAGGAAAATAGCCACCGTTAGTCCGATTGCGGCGACGGACCAGGCGGCCTGCCTTACCGTCGCAGCCACTGGGCTCATCGATTGCGGCAATTGGCTCGAATCAACCAGCTGGCAAGTCCCGACAGATGCGGTGTCGGGTATCTATTTCGCAAAGATCACGCGTCTTAGCGGCGGGAACCCGACTGGCGGCGGCAGCCACATCGTCTTCATTGTTCGGGACGACACCGGCAACTCCGATGTCCTGTTCCAGACATCCGACACAACCTGGCAGGCCTACAACGCGTACGGTGGCAATAGTCTTTACACCGGCGGTCCCGGCACAAACCCCGGTCGCGCCTACAAGGTCAGTTACAACCGGCCATTTATTACCCGTGACGGTGTCGAAGCGCAGGACTGGGTGTTCAATGCTGAATACCCGATGGTCCGGTGGCTGGAAGCAAACGGCTACGACGTCAGCTACGCCAGCGGTATCGATACCGACCGACGGGGTGCCAGCGCGTTGCAGCAGCACCGAATCTTCATGTCAGTTGGGCACGATGAGTACTGGTCGGGCGGGCAGCGGGCGAATGTTGAGGCTGCACGCAACGCTGGCGTGAATCTCGCGTTTTTCAGCGGAAACGAGATCTTCTGGAAGACGCGCTGGGAGAACAGCATCGACGGTTCAGGCACGCCCTATCGCACACTGGTCTGCTACAAAGAAACCCACGCAAACGCAAAGATCGACCCGACCTCCACGTGGACAGGCACCTGGCGGGATCCGCGTCCCATCAACCCGGAAGGCGGACGTCCCGAAAACGCCGTCACTGGGACCATCTTCATGGTGAATTCTGGCGCCACAACCGCCATCGAGGTCCCGGGAACCTTCGCTGGTCTGCGTTTCTGGCGGAATACGAGTATCGAATCCCTTCAGCCCAACCAGATCGCGACCCTCACCGCCAACTCGCTGGGCTACGAATGGGACTCCGATCTCGACAACGGATTCAGGCCGAACGGGCTTGTCCAACTGTCCAGGACGACGGTCACCGGGGCCCCGGTGCTGCAGGATCACGGCTCGAGTTACGGTAGCGGCACCGCGACGCACAACCTGACTTTGTACCGACACCCGAGCGGTGCGCTGGTATTTGGCGCCGGCACTGTGCAGTGGTCATGGGGCCTCGACGGCACACATGATGGCGGTGGCTCGACGCCAGACATCCGGATGCGGCAAGCCACGGTCAACCTGTTTGCCGATATGGCGGTCCAGCCGCAGACGCTTCAGTCAGGCCTCACGGCGGCAACCCAATCGACTGACACGCTGCCGCCCACGTCAACGATTACGTCACCGGCTAACGGCTCGACACTGAATGTTGGGAGTCTCGTCACGATCACCGGGACGGCACAGGATGTCGGCGGTGGCATCGTGGTCGGCGTGGATGTCTCAGTGGATGGCGGGCTCACCTGGCACAGGGCAAACGGCACGACGTCGTGGAGCTTCGCCTGGACTCCTTCCAGTACCGGGACGGCCACGATCCGCAGTCGAGGGTTCGATGACAGTGCGTACATTGAGTCCCCCTCGAGCGGCGTGACAGTCACTATCAGCTCTGGGGGTGGCGGGGGAAACTGCCCGTGCAGCATCTGGTCACCCTCGGCAGTTCCAGCCAATCCCGCCGCGAATGACTCGAATGCCGTCGAACTCGGGATGAAATTCCGCAGCAACATCGCTGGACACATCACTGGAATTCGCTATTTCAAGAGCTCGCAGAATACCGGCACGCATTTGGGTCATCTGTGGACGTCAGGGGGAACGTTGCTGGCCTCGGCCACGTTCGGTGGAGAGAGCAGCTCGGGCTGGCAGCAGGTGAACTTCGCGTCGCCAGTCGCCATCACCGCAAACACCACATACGTCGCGTCTTATTACACGCCCACGGGTTTCTACGCTGGAGACAACAACTACTTTGCCTCCTCTGTCACGAACGGCCCCCTGACCGCGCTGGCCAACGGGGTGGACGGTGGGAACGGCGTGTACAGATACGGGACGAGTGGGTTCCCCACGGATACGTTCCAGAGCTCCAACTACTGGGTGGACGTCGTCTTCGCGACAAGTGTCGGGCCGGATAACACGCCGCCAACGGTGAGTTCCGTGTCGCCGGCGAATGGCACGTCGGGCGCATCGATCAATACGCCTGTGTCCATTGTGTTCAGCGAATCGATGGACGCCTCGACGATCAACACCTCCACCATTGAGCTGCGCAACCCCACGAACGCTCTCGTTCCCTCGAGCGTCACGTGGTCGCCAGTGGCGCTCCGCGCCACGCTCACGCCGACATCAAGCTTGCTGAATTCAACGACGTATAGCCTCACCGTACGAGGTGGTGCGACGGATCCGCGCGTCAAGGACACGGCCAGCAATGCCCTCGCGTCGACGTTCACATCGACATTCACGACGGCTGCTCCGCCGCCGCCTCCGCCCAATGAAGGTCCGGGCGGACCGATTCTTGTGATCGCCAGCTCCGCCAACCCGTTCACACGGTACTACGCGGAGATCCTGCGTGCGGAGGGTCTGAATGCCTTCCTCGCGGCGGACATCACAACCATCACTCCTACAGTGCTCTCGAGCTACGACGTCGTCATCCTCGGGGAGATGCCCCTGAGCGCGGGACAGGTCACGATGTTCTCTGACTGGGTGACCGCGGGCGGTAACCTTATTGCGATGCGGCCGGACAGCGCGCTGGCGCCTCTGCTCGGCCTGACGGACGCGGGAACGACCTTGCCGGACGCGTACCTCCTGGTCAACACGTCGGCCGCTCCCGGCACAGGCATCGTCAACCAGACGATGCAGTTTCATGGCACCGCCGATCGGTACGCGATCTCGGGAGCGACCACCATCGCTACGCTGTACTCGAATCGCACCACTGCGACGAGCAACCCCGCCGTGACCGTCCGATCGATCGGCAGTGCTGGTGGACAGGCGGCAGCGTTTACATATGACCTTGCACGGTCCGTCGTCTACACGCGTCAGGGGAACCCCGCCTGGTCTGGTCAGGAGCGTGACGGCGTCTCACCTATCCGTTCTGATGACCTCTTCTTCGGTGGAGCGCAACCAGATTGGGTGGATCTGACGAAAGTGGCGATCCCTCAGGCCGACGAGCAGCAGCGGCTGCTTGCAAATCTGATCAACTTCATGAACTTCGACCGGAAGCCGCTCCCGCGGTTCTGGTACCTGCCGCGCGAGCTGAAAGCCGCTGTGGTGATGACCGGTGACGATCACGCGACCAATGGGACCGCTGGCCGGTTTGACATCTATACGGCGGACAGCCCATCAGGTTGTTCGGTGAGCAACTGGGAGTGTGTACGCGCCACCTCTTACATCTATCCGAATACTCCGATCAATCCTTCGCAGGCGGCGGCCTTCGTTGCGAATGGGTTCGAGATCGCCGCGCACGTAACGACATCGTGTGAGGACTACACGCCACAGTCGCTCGACGGGAACTTCAATAATGACCTGTCTGCGTTCGCCTCGAACTTCCCTGGTTTACCTGCCCCAAAAACGAACCGAACGCACTGTATTGCCTGGAGTGATTACAGCACCCATCCTCAAGTAGAACTGTCTCACGGGATCAGATTCGACACGAATTACTACTACTGGCCGCCAGGCTGGGTGAATGACGTTCCAGGTTTGTTCACCGGATCTGGTATGCCGATGCGTTTCGCCAAACAGGACGGCACCCTCATCGACGTATATCAGGCGACCACACAGATGACCGATGAGTCCGGTCAGAGCTACCCGCTGCACATCGACACGCTCTTGGATCGCGCGCTTGGGCCTGAGGGCTACTACGGCGTGTTCACCGCCAACATGCACACGGATAGTGCTGTGCATGACGGGTCCGAAGCGATCGTGGCATCGGCGCAGGAACGTGGCGTTCCGATCGTCTCCTCGAAGCAAATGCTCGATTGGCTCGACGGTCGCAACGGCTCGTCGTTCGGAAACGTCGCCTGGTCGGGCACGACGCTCAGCTTCACGGTTGCCGTCGGTGCAGGCGCCAACCAGCTCTCTGGCATGTTGCCAGCCAACTCCGGCGCGGGCACGCTCAGCGGCCTCACGCGCAATGGCGCCGCGGTGACCTACTCGGTCGCAATCATCAAGGGCGTTCCGTACGCGCTGTTCGGAGCAACAGCGGGCAATTACCAAGCTGTGTACGGCGGCGGCTCCGCCACGCCGACGCTGTCGATCAACGACGTGACTGTCACGGAAGGCGACAGCGGAACGACCAACGCCGTGTTCACCGTCACCTTGTCGGCCGCAAGCACGCAGCCCGTGACGGTTGGTTACGCCACCGCAAACGGCACGGCGACCGCCGGCAGTGACTACACCGGTACGTCGGGCACGCAAACGCTGACCTTCCCGGCCAATACGGTCAGCCAGAGCATCACCGTGCCCGTGAATGGCGATACGGTCTCCGAGCCGAACGAGACCTTCACGGTGACGTTGAGCGGGGCAACTAACGCCACTATCGCTCGAGCGCAGGGCACGGGCACGATCACCAACGACGATGGAGCGCCGACGCTGTCGATCGACGACGTGACCGTGACCGAGGGCAACAGTGGGACGACCAACGCGGTGTTCACGGTGACCTTGTCGCCGGCAGGCAGTCAGACAGTAACCGTCGACTACGCCACAGCAAACGGCACGGCAACGGCCGGCAGCGACTACACGTCGACCTCGAACACGCTGACCTTTCCGGCCGACACCATCAGCCGTACCATCACGGTACCGGTGATTGGCGACACGACACTCGAGCCGAACGAAGCCTTCACCGTGACGCTGAGCGGGGCAACGAACGCCACCATCGCTCGAGCCCAGGGCACGGGCACGATCACGAACGACGACGCGACGGCCCCGACGCTGTCGATTGATGACGTGACTGTCGCCGAGGGCAGCAGCGGGACGACCAACGCCGTGTTCACGGTGACCTTGTCGGCGGCCAGCAGTCAGACGGTGACCGTGAACTATGCCACCGCCAACGGCACGGCGACGGCGGGCAGCGACTACACTGCTGGCTCCGGCACGCTGACCTTCCCGGCCGGCACGGTCAGCCAGACGCGCACGGTTCTAGTCGATCGGGGACACAGTGTTCGAGCCGAACGAGGCCTTTTCGGTCGCGCTGAGCGCCGCGACGAATGCGACGATTGCTCGAACGACGGGTGCTGGCACAATCACCAACGATGACGTCGTACCTGGGCTGTCCATCAATGACGTCACCGTCACTGAGGGTAACAGCGGCACGACCAATGCCGTATTCACGGTGACCTTGTCGGCCGCCAGCAGTCAGACGGTGACCGTCAACTACGCCACGGCAAACGGCACGGCGACGGCGGGCAGCGACTACAGCTCGAGGTCTGGTACGCTGAACTTCGCGGCCGGCATCGTCAGTCAGACCATTACCGTGCCCGTCACTGGGGATACCGCGGTCGAGGCGAACGAGGCGTTCACCGTGACCCTGAGTGCTCCCACGAATGCGACGATAGTTCGCGCAACGGGCACGGGGACCATCACGAATAACGACTTCCCGACGCTTGCGATAAACAACGTTACTGTCACCGAGAGTAACACCGCCAGCGTGAGTGCCGTGTTCACCGTGACGCTGTCGGCGGCAAGCAGCCAGGCGGTCACCGCCAACTACGCCACGGCAAACGGCACGGCCACCGCGGGAACCGATTACACAGCCACGTCCGGCACGCTGACGATCCCGGCTGGCGCTTTATCTAGCACAATCACGGTCCCCGTTCTCCCCGACGTCGTCGACGAGCCGAACGAGACCTTTGCAGTGAACCTGTCAACCGCCGTAAACGCGAGCATCGCGGATAGCCAAGGCGTCGGCACGATCACCGACAATGACGCCGCGCCGGTGTTGACAATCAACGACGTCACCCTGACGGAGGGCAATTCAGGCACGCAGGCAGCCGTATTCACAGTAACGCGGACCGGGACGACCGCGAACACGATCACGGTCAATTACGCCACGGCGAATGGCTCGCCGGCAGCCTCCTCCGGGTCGGATTACGTCGCCAAGTCCGGCACTCTCACGTTTGCTCCAAGCGTCGCCACCCAGACGGTTTCGATCGTCGTCAACGGGGACGTGCTGAACGAAGTCAACGAGACGTTCTACGTGAATCTGAGCAACGCCACAAACGCGTCCATCGGCGACTCGCGCGGCGTCGGGACCATCGTCAACAACGATGCAGTGCCGTCGATCTCTATCAACAATGTGAGCGTGACCGAGCCAGACCTTGGAAACCGGAACATGGTATTTACGGTGACTCTCTCCGCTGCGAGCGGTCAGACCGTCACCGTCTCGTATGCAACCGCGAACAATACGGCAACCGCCGGCAGCGACTACACCGCCGCATCCGGAACCGTCACGTTCAGCGCGGGCGCCACGACGCGCACGATCACCATCAGAGCCCTCGGGAATTTCACGACGGAACCAAATGAAACATTCTTTGTGAATCTCAGCAATCCGGTCAATGCCACGCTGTCGGACGCGCAGGGAGTCGGCACGATTCTGAACGACGATTAATGGGCGGCGGTTACCTGGAGCCTATGCGCTCCAGGCGGTTCTCCCGTCGTGCCGGGTGAAGCGCGGACGTCAACGTGTATTCCATAGACTGGGCATTACTACTATCTCGGCCGCCTCGAGCCAGCGAAGTCGCCGTAGGTGCGTCGAGAGATCGCACAACCGCGCAGCGGACGAAGGGCCCGCTAGGCGCGATCGGCGGGACGGTATGGGCGCTCGGCGTCACGAGCCTCCTCACCGACGTCTCGTCCGAGATGGTGGCCAGTATCCTGCCGCTCTATCTCGTGCTGCACCTCGGCATGAGTCCGCTGGCCTTCGGCGTCGTGGACGGTCTGTACCAGGGAGCCGCAGCGCTGGTACGTGTGGGCGCGGGGATCCTTTCGGATCGATCACGCCGTTATAAGGACATCGCGGTGAGCGGCTACGCGCTCTCCGCCGCCTGCCGCGCGTTGCTTCTCCTTGCGGGAAATGCTTGGGGCGTCATCGCCGGCATTATCGTCGCCGATCGGATCGGTAAGGGGATTCGGACGGCGCCACGCGACGCGCTGATTTCCCAACGAAGCCCTTCCGCCCTCCTGGCAACGGCCTTTGGCGTCCATCGTGCGCTGGATGCGGCGGGGGCCATGCTCGGGCCGGTTATCGCGTTCATAGTGCTCGCCCGTGCGCCGCGCGGCTTCGATGTGCTGTTCATGGCCAGCTTCGCCATTGCGATTGTGGGGGTCGGCGCGATTGTGCTGTTCGTACCGCGCGAACTGCCAAGTGACGTGCCCCGCGCGCCAGACACGGACGCGTCTTTACGGGGTGCAGCTCTCTTATTGACCGATGCGGGCTATCGAGGGTTGGTTCTTGGCGGAGCCGTGCTCGCGATGGCGACGATCAGTGACGCGTTCGTCTACTTGCTCGTTCAGCGACGCCTTGGGGTCACGGCCATGGCGTTCCCCCTGCTGTATGTCGGCACGTCGCTGTTCACCGCCATTTTCGCGATCCCCTGTGGGCGCCTGGCCGATCGGCTGGGACGTCGACGTATTCTGCTCGGTGGTTATGCGTCTGCTCGCGGCGGTGTACGTCGCACTTGTCTTGCCGGTACAGGTCCCCGCGCCAGTATTCGTGGTGCTCGTCGTGGCAACGCTCGGTGGTTATTACGCCGCAACCGATGGCGTCCTGACCGCGATGGCTGCCGCTCGCCTCCCCTCATCGCGGGCGGGCACGGGGCTCTCGGTGCTCACGACGTCGCTCAATCTGTCGCGCCTGGCGGCCTCCGTGGTGTTCGGCTGGGCTTGGACGTTCGGTGGCACGGCCGTGGCCACTTGGGGCTACCTCGTTCTGCTCGCCACGGCGATCGGGGTCGCATCGTTCGTGCTTCCGCGCGACCAGGCAAATGGGAACCTTGGCTGATCGCGCCCGGCTGCTCGCGTTTTGCGCCCTCGTGGTGGCCGCTGCGCTGACCGTGGCGGTGTATGCGCGTTATCGGGGCGTCCACGAGACGAGCCGGTACACAGTGACTGTCGCTGCAGTCGATGATTCCGCGCAGCTCACGGGCATCCGCGCGCATCGTCACTTGTTGTTCCGCAACACGGCCCTCGGAAGCGCCTACGGCCGCATTGCGGCGGTGTCGTTGGATGCTCCCGGCGGCAGACGATATATCACTCCCCTTTCCTGTGAACGCGTTCACGCGACGCGGACCGGTGGCCTCTGCCTCTCGGCCTCGCGCGGCGTCTTCACGTCGTACCGCGCCGAGGCCTTCGATCGAGACTTTCGCGTGATTCGAACGTTTCCGCTGGCGGGAGTTCCCAGCCGGACGCGCGTGTCGCCGGATGGGTCGATGGCGGGGGCTACGGTGTTCGTGGCGGGCGATTCGTACGCAGTGGATTCGTTCTCGACGAGAACGAGTTTGTTCGATCTGAGACAGCAGAGACCGCCGGCAGATCTCGAGGAGTTCTCGGTGGAGCGCGACGGGCGCCCGTTCAAGAGCGCCGATTTCAACTTCTGGGGGGTGACGTTCGGCGCCGACCCTGACCGGTTCTATGCGGTACTGGGGTCGGCACGACGTCTTTACCTGGTGGAGGGACGGGTGAAGGCGCGTCGGATGCGTGTCATTCGGGAGGGAATCGAATGTCCCTCATTGGCGCCGGACGGCAAGCGGATCGCCTTCAAATCGCGGCTGGACGAGGGCGGTCGACTCGTCTGGCGGCTGCACGTCGTGAATCTCGAGACGCTCGCAGAAGCGACCGTCAGCGAAACCCGCAGCGTTGACGATCAGGCCGAGTGGCTCGACGAGGATCACGTGCTCTATGCACTTCCCCGGAACACGGACGGCGATGGCAGTTCTGATGTCTGGATGGCGCGTGCCGACGGCGCCGGGGTTCCGCGTGTGTTGGTCACGGACGCCTATTCGCCGTCAGTGGTCAGGCCATAGAGGATAGAGTCGACAGCTGGATCGCCGCCTGCGCCGCGCCGGTTTGTGAGCGAGACGTGTGCCACGAATTGTCGGAGAACGCGGGCAGCTTCCACACCCGGCTGCTCCCCGGTAGCGACGGCAATCGCTGTGCAGCCGTCCAGATTCCGCATTAGTCTTCCCTTTGCAAGCAAGAGCTTCGCTACATGGCGGTTGCCCGTAAATCTCCCGTCAATCTGGTACCAGTTCCAGACAAGCAACGACGATTGTGCGGATCGCAGGACCGTTTCAGTCACCGGTAGTGATTGGCCCTCAAAAACGATCGCACGACTCCGGACGCCCGCCGGCCGCCAGGGTTCCTCGGTACAGCACATTGACGCTGCTCGTGGCCGTCACGCCCGACCGATTCGCGCCATAGGAGGCTACATACAGCTTTACAACCTGATTTCCTGACTTGTAAGTCTGAAGGAACTCGGAACGAGGAGTGACGAAGCGAGGCGACCACGCCATGTGGCGCCCGTCCACTGGCCTCCAAGGCATCGAGACCGCCGGCGGCTTCGGCCGCACCGATCCTTCGACACGATGCGGAGACGAGAACACTTTGGCGAATACCGGTCCGCTCGCAACGAGCAACATCCCGACCGTTGCGCACAAGACAATACGCCGTGTCGAACCCAATGCCGCGACCGCTTTCCTTTGCGGGAGCGACACCACACTCGCGGTGGGCCGTTCCTCACGCCAGCGGCCACACGTAATGAACAGGACGCTCATGATGATCGCAAAGACAAACAATCCGTAAAGTTCGTGCAACATGCCTGCCGCCACACGCGTCGCACCGTTGTAGTCGAGCCAAGTTGTCGTGAACACACGGAGCGTATTCCCTGCAACTGCTACGAGGGCCGACGCCACCATCAGGGCCACGCGGTGACGCCACTGGCGATACACCACACCTGCATACACGTAACCAACAGCGACGGACGCAACGCAGTAGTTGATACCGCCGCAAGCTTCTGACACCCACCATCGGGTTCCGGCGATGGAGATCACCTGCCCGTCGAGGACCGCAGGGACACCGCTGAGCGTGAGCATCTGTACTGCAGACCACGCGGTGAACTCCTGGAGCGGTGGCGCGAGGCGATCTCCGGGCAAGCCAAAAAACAGGATGCCGAGTGGGAACATCAGCGCGCGCGTGGCGGCGGTCCCCATTACAGCCCACGTCACAGCAATCGACATCGTGACGAGGCTCAATTGCTGCACGGTTGCGGTGTTTGTCAGATTGCCCAGCAGCCACAAGAACGACAAACCGCCGATCAGCGGCAGCGCGGCGTAGGCTGGGCTGGGACTGTGCGACTCAACCCATGCGCGGCGGGTCAACGCAAGGTACGCCGCCGCAGGCACTACGAAGTACCCGTGCCCGAACGGGTCCTGCGACCACGTTTGCAGCATGGACGCTATCGTTCCCTGGTGGATGACAACCAGGAGTACCAGGCAGCAGCTCAGTGTCAGGTACACGTTGCGCCACGGTGAACGGCGTGGCGATGTGAACGGGACTTCCCGAGATGCCACTTCGCTTGGAACCATTTGCAAGAGAATCGATAGGCAGGACTTCAGCGGCGCCGACAAGCGCACTCGGAAGCTCGACGACGAGATATCCGGCGGTGTAGTTTGCGGAGGCGTCGTTCGAGCATCATGGTGATAGCGTGCTCGATCTCGGCACGCCCCCGCAACCTGCTTCGTGTACACCGAAGATTTAACTCGGATCAATGTGCACGTGTCTCCCGCTCACGACACTGATATGAAACGACCTTGTCAAATTAGCTACCTGCTCAGCGTTCTTGTGAATCGGTGAGTACCGCATCGGTGGTAGTCGAGAGAGCTGTTGCGACGGTTGATCACTCTGATATTCGCGGGTCGACACCGCATAATCGTGATCCGTCGGGAGCTGCCTCGGACGAGCAGCGCGGGTCGAGCCCGGAGGCCCGCCGCATAGTGTCGCGATCGAGGATTCTCCATGCCGTGTGCTCGCTCGACCACCACCGATGCGGTATTCACCCCTGGTTTTCTGCGTCTCACTAGGCCGCTACCGGCCGTCCGTCGTGCCGCTTGGTGTCGACCGCCCTCTCGATCGCCCAGATGAAACCTCAGCGTTCGCGACCGACCGCGGTGACCGCGCGCTGCTTGCTCTTGCCCCGAGCGGTGAGGCTCCGGTACCGCGCGTGCAATCGATGCTGGGCCTTCCACGCGATGGCGATCACCTCCTCGTCGAGGCCCGCGTGACGTTTGCGAAGCGTGGCGCCCACCGAGGGCCGGTGTCGATACGCCCACGCGGCTTCGATGATGATGCGTCGGAGGTGAGCATTTCCCGTCTTCGTGATCGCCCCACGCCGGGTTCGCGGCCCACTGGAATCTTCGCTCGCGACCGCACCGCTGTAGCCCATCAGCTGGCGCGGTTTGGCAAACCGCGAGAGCTCGCCGACTTCCGCGACGATCGTCACAGCCGAGACCTGCGCGATCCCACGCAGGGCCTGGAGTGCGGCGATCACGCCACGCATCTGCACGGGGGCCGTCGTGACGGCTTCGTCGATCGCGCGATCGACGCCGCTCGATGCGACCGGCCACGTGGTCGACCTCGTGGATGTAGTCCAGCAACGTGGCTTCCTGCGCAGCGTGTGCAAAGTGCACCGCGCTCTTCACCCAGGTGAGATGGGCCTGTGTCCACGCCTTTGTCGCGGTGGGCGGGCGCCGGCCTTGGCGCAGCAGGAACTTGCCCAAGCGATGGCGAGCGCGGAGTTGATCCTTCTTCGCGGCTTCTCTGGCGCGCACCAGATCCCGCAGCGCCTCGTGCATCGCGTCGGGCACCCACACCGGCGTCAAGTCACCGGCCCGGTAACTGCGCGCCCGCTTCAGCGCGTCGCGGCGGTCCGTCTTCACGCGATCGCCAGGCTTGACGGGCACCAGCGTCGGCGCAACCACCTCGCACGGCACATCGAGCGCCGTCAGTTGCCAATACACCACGTAGCCCGTGGGCCCCGCCTCGTAACAGGCGCGCAGCTGCTCGGTTGGCCCGAGCTTCTTCACCAGCTTCTGGATCGACTCCCGTCGGTTGGGAATGACGCCCAACGACCGCACTTCACCATCCGGCTCGGCGACCGCCACCGCGATCGTGTCCGCGTGGACATCCAGACCGATAAATCGTACGTTGCTCATGACCGGCTCCTTCGCATGTGGCTCTGCGATGTGTTGACTCCAATCACGCAGCGTAACCCACGCGCTGCGAATCGGAGCCGGTCGTTTCATTCTGACTAGCTTCGGGCCCGCCAGAACTTGCGTACTCCTACAGCAATGCCGCCGGCCGCACCCAACAGCAGCAGCGTAGATGGCGCCGGCACAGACTTCTCCGTCGCTGGCTTGGGCTTGACCTGGTTAGCTGTCACCGGCGTCTTTTTGACGCCACGCTGTGCGTAAATATCTTTCGCTGATGCCTCAAGCAGCCCCGCAGGCAGGCCGACGATCGCAATCAGAAACACGAACGTAATTACAATCTTCATGGCTTACCTCCGACGAAACCTGCAACAACTACCCTGATTTGCCACCCATCTCACTCTCCATCCAGGAACGATTCGCTGCGTCCGGAACGCTCTTTGCCAAAACCGGCATGCGCTGCCGTGCAGGCGCGCATTCCTCGACCGGCTGCTTCATGACCATGTCGCGGGAAGCGGATTCATAAGACGTAACGTCACACTCCACTGAACGCCTTGACCGGAGTATTCGTCTCTCGCGACCACCACTCCACGAGCTTCCGAAGCCCTCCTTCGAGCGACTCTTTTGCCGTAAAGCCGATCTGGCGCTGTGCTTTTTTCGTGTCTGCCAACCGCCTCCATACCGGTGTCGCCTTTCGAGCGGGACCGTATTCCGGCGGCAGGTCGACGCCCATTACTCGACCGAGAGCAGTAGCCAGTTCGGTCAGACTCGTCTCGGTCCCGCTGGCGATGTTGAGCACATCGTCCGTGATGGACGAATTGGCAGCCCTCAAATTCGCGCGCGCGATATCGCCGACGAACACGAAGTCCATCGTCTGGGCTCCGTCGCCGAGGATCAGGCAGGGCTCGCCTTTCGCCAGCCGTTCCATCCAGCGAATCATGACCTCTGTGTAGACTCCAAACGCATCCATCCGGGGGCCATAGACGTTGAAGTAGCGCAGCGCGACATAATTCAAGCCATACATTTCATAGAAGCTGCGTAGGAGCCCCTCGCTGTAGCTCTTGGTGGCGCCGTAGATCGTTCGATTGCCATACCCATGGTGCATCTCGTTGGTGGGAAATTCCTCGGCCTGCCCATAGATGGACGCTGAGGAAGCCGACACCACCCGTTTGACCTTGGCTGCCACGGCAGCTTCAAGAACGTTGAAAGTGCCGGTGGCGAGCACGTCGTGGGCGAGCCGGGGATTTTCGGCGCAATGGGTGATACGAATCGCCGCTTCATGGAATACGATGTCAATTCCTTCCATGCTCCGCCGGACGAGCTCCGCGTCGCGAATATCGCCTTCGATGATCGCCACCTTGCCCGAAGCGATCGCGGCCTCGAGATTCTGGCGCCTTCCACGCGTCAGGTTGTCGAGTACCAGAATCTCCTGAAAACCCTCGGCGACCAGAAGATCTGCAATATGGGACCCGATCAGCCCGGCGCCCCCGGTTATCAACGCTCGTTTGTGGCTCATGTGATTGTCTTTAAACGTCGGCTCTCGTGAAACGATCCTCGTAGAGGATCGCGAACTGGTTCATCGCGGTTTTCCAGTGGACCACAGCCCTGGTCCTGGACGCGGTGATGTCGCGCAGCGCCAGCCAGATCAGTGTACAGGCTGCCTCGTCGCTCGGGAAAGGCGCTCGAGTCTTGACGACTTTGCGTAGCCGCGCATGCACGCTCTCGAGCGCATTGGCGTTGTAGATCACTCGTCGGACCTCGGGCGGGAACACAAAGAACGGAATTACGTGGGGCCAGGAGCGTCGCCACGCGGCCGCGACCGTCGGGAACCGTGGTCCCCACGGCCCACGCTCGAACGACTCCAGCGCAGCGAGGCCCGCGTCGGCGGTCGCCGCGGTATAGATTGGCCGCAGCACTGCGCCCATCGCCTTCCGCTCCTTCCAACTCGCAAAGTCCAGGCTGTGCCGAATAAGATGGACGATGCACGTCTGAAGCGTGGTTGCGGGGAACACCGCGCCGAGCGCCTCGCTCATCCCTTCGAGGCCATCGGTGACGGCGATCAGGATATCCTGACATCCGCGCGCCTTCAGATCAGCGAAGACCTTTAACCAGGATTTCGCGCCTTCGGTTTGCTCAATCCAAAGCCCGAGGATGTCGCGCGTGCCGTCGGCCAGGATCGCCAGGGCGACGTAAACCGCCTTGCTGCGTACGACCGACTCGTCTCGGATTCTCACGCGCAGCGCGTCGAAGAACACTACTGGATACATCGGATCGAGGGGCCTCGTCCGCCAGCTCATGACTTCCGTGACGACCGTTTCCGTCAGGTCGCTGATCAGATCCAACGGGAGCTCCACGGCGTACATCTCCGCGAGAAACGCCTGGATCTCCCTCACCGTCAGGCCGCGGGCATGCAGGGCAACGACCTTGTCGTCCAAGCCTGCGAAGCGCCGCTCGGGTTTGCCGATCCGCTCCGGGTCCAGCGAGCCGCCGTCATACCGCGAGACCTCGGTTGATGGCAGGCTGTGGCTGGTTGGCAGGGTCATCCCACTCGCGCTGGCACGAAGCGTGGCGCCGTCCTCTCGGCCTACCACACCGAGCGGACTGCCTAGGTGACGGCTCAATTCCGTCCCCAACGCCCGCTCGATCACGGCCATCTTGAAACGGCGCCCGACCGCGGCCAGTTCTTCCGAGGTAAGCGGTCCCTGGCGAACGAACTGCTCCAACACCTCCGAGGGGATCGGTGCCAGCGGTGTCTGAACTGTCGTCGCACTCTTCGGCTTGCGTGGCATCCGAGCTCCTGGTCGTCGTGTTGTGCCTCACAAGCAGCATTTCTGAGAGGCTCCGAAAGGGGGCGCGCCATCACATACGGACGGACCCTACAGTTTGTTGAATCGTATCGATCGTTGGTTGAGGATGTTGAAGAACGGGAACGCGGCTGCTCATAAGTCGGACGTCAGCACCTCTGGCGTGCTGCGCCAGGCATAGTTTTTCCGATAGTAATCGCGGTATCTCTCCGGACCTGACCCTGCGTGTCCATTCCGCATTTTCCTGGTACCAACGCACAGTTCTGTACAAGGCCCTCCTCAAAACTGATGTTCGGCACGAACCCGGTCTCTCGTGCGACTTTATCTCCCCGTAACGCATATCGACGATCGTGGCCTGGACGGTCCGCGACCCTGGCGATCAGCGTCTCGGGTACGCCCAGCGTATCGAGGATGCGGCGGACGACCTCGATGTTCGGCAGGTGACACGCACCGCCGACGTTGTAGACTTCGCCGTCCCGACCATGGCTGAGCACCGCCAAAAGCGCCCGGCAGTGATCGTCGACATACAGCCAATCGCGCACCTGAAGGCCGTCGCCATAGACCGGCAGGGGCGTGCCCTCCAAGGCGTTGGCAATCATCAGAGGAATCAGCTTTTCCGGAAACTGGTACGGGCCGTAGTTGTTTGACGCCCGTGTCACCACGACCGGCAGGCCGTAAGTGCGAACGTACGCCAGCGCCAGAAGATCGGACGCAGCCTTCGACGCAGCGTATGGGCTGCTTGGCTTCAGTGGAAACGTTTCGTCCGCCTCCAGCGGTTCGTCGATGTCTCCGTACACTTCATCGGTGGACACATGGAGAAAGCGGGCCACGCGCGCGGCGCGAGCCGCCTCGAGCAGATTCGCCGTGCCGCGCACATTCGTATCGATGGCGGCCTCTGGCGACAGGATGCTCCGATCGACGTGGGACTCGGCCGCAAAATGTCACAATCGCATCGACTCGCACATCCGCAATGACACCCGTGATTGTTGCCGAGTCACGGATGTCCCCGTGAACGAAGCGATGCCGCGCATTGCCCTCAACCGGGGCGAGGTTCTCCAGATTCCCGGCATACGTGAGCGCGTCGAGCGTCACGATCTGGATGTCCGGAGCGTGCGCGAGCACGTAGCGAACGAACGCGGAACCGATGAAACCGGCGCCGCCAGTCACCAGAAGCTGCATCAACTCGGGGTCATTCGTGTGTTGGAGAGGACTGAGGGCCGTCGCGAGAGTCCACGGTCTAACGTCATGCCCTCCCGCTGAAGGGCACATCCCGTGCAATCGACGGCCAGGATAACTAAGGTTCGATGCGCTTGTCGGCTTCGAGGCTCAGTGCGGTGGCCACACTCTCGCAGACGTCCTCGATCTGCGACGTAGTCATTGCGGGCACGAGCGGTAGAATGATTCCACGCTCCTGCGCCCTCTCGCTGCGATGGAGCGGCGCCGGCGCCGCCTCGGACCAGTACGGACGCTCCAAGTGCGCGTTCATGACCCCGCGCCGCGTGGAAACGCCATCGTCGAGCATCCGCTGCATTACCCGTCGCTGATCGCACCACGCAGGGAGTTCCACGCAGTAGCTCTGCCAGTTCGTATGCGCCCATGCCGGCTCGAGGGGCACGGCGAGACCGTTGATCGTGGAGAGACGCGACGCGTACTCTCGAGCGATGCGCCGCCGCTCATCGACAATCGACGGGAGTCGAGTGATCTGCACCCGCCCGACTGCGGCCTGCATGTCGGTCATCCGGAAATTGAACCCGACCTCGGGATAGCTCTCGAAGATCACCTCACGAGCGGCATGCCGCACCGTGTCCGGCACGTTCATGGAATGCTGGCGCCAGAGGCGGAACTTCCTGTCGTAGTCGGCATTCGCGGTCGTGATCATTCCCCCTTCGCCCGTGGTGATAATCTTCCGCGGGTGAAACGAGAAGCACGCGATGTCGCCGTGCGGCTTCCCAATCTTCTCCCACCGGCCATCCCACAGAATTTCGCTACCGCTCGCGCACGCGGCATCTTCAATCACCGGGATGCCACGGCGACGTCCGATCTCGACAATACGAGCGAGATCGCACGGCATACCGAGCTGGTGAACACACAGTAGCGCCTTGGTGCGCTCGGTGATTGCCGGCTCGATTAGCGTCGGATCCAAGTTGTAAGAGTCGGGCTCGATGTCGACGAAAACCGGCGTCGCGCCGCAGTACCGGATCGCATTTGCCGTGGCGATGAAGGAATGGCTGACGGTGATGACTTCGTCACCCGCGCTCACACCGACTGCCAGAAGCGCCAGGTGTAACGCTGTCGTACAATTGGACACCGCGCAGGCGTAACGCGCGCCGACGAATTTCGCAAACTCGCGCTCGAACGCCGCGACCTCGGGACCCTGTGCCACCCAGCCGGACAGGATCACGCGCCGAACTGCCTCGACCTCCAGCTCGTCGAGGATCGGCTTCGCGACGGGAATCTGCTGCGTCGTCTGTGGCATGTCTACAGCCTTCATGGTTTGCTCTCCGCTTCGGATGGCGAAGACGGCTCCGGCGCCCCCTCTCTCCATCGCATGAACTTGGCCGGGACGCCCGCCACAATCGAGAACGGCTCGACGTCGTGCGTCACTACGGCACCCGCTCCGACGATGGCACCGCGGCCCACGGTGACGCCTGGAAGAATAGTGGCGTTCGTGCCGATGTCAGCCCACTCGCAGATGCGAATAGCCTTGATTAACAGGTCTGTCTGGATGGTTGGCCTGTCGGCAGGCAACCCGGTGTGTGCGGAGCCCAGGGCCTTTGCTCCTGGCCCCCACCCAACGTAATCCTCCAGCACCAGGTTACGCGCATCGAAATAGCTCTGAGGGCCGATCCATACATGGTTCCCGATACTGCACGTCGCGACGTGGGAGGCCTGTATGTACGTCTGAGAGCCAATGAACACGGCATCGCCAAACTCGCATCGCTCGAGATGGGTGAAACCTACTCCCGTTCCGATCTTCAATCCGTGTCCGCTCTTCTTCGCCAGAGCGCGCCAAATCACACGGCGCATCATCTCGTCAATGTCGCCATGGGCCGTGGCAAACCTGGCGAACTGCTCCGTCAGGTAGTTGATGTCAGACCTGGAGCGCAGTAGGTCGGCGAGGCCGATTTCGTGCGACGGATCCTCGACTACAGTTCTCTGGCCGTGGACCGCCTTTACGACGGACGGTGGAGTATTCGCGCTATGTTCCATTTCGTCGGTTCTCACAGTCATAGGCCGTCTCCGCCGCGACAAGCTCCGCCCACGGGCACCAGGTCAACGGATTTGACGGCGTTACGTCGCCACGAATCCGAATGCGTTTCACTTCGCCCAGAAACATGATGTGCGTGCCCAGCCTCACTTCGCCGACCACCTCGCAATCGAAGTGGACAGGCATCGAAGGCAGTATGGGAGCCCATTCTCCCGAAAGGACTGCAAGGCCTGCGTTCGTCAACTTTTCCAGATCGTGGGCGAGCGACACGTTTCCCGCGTACCGGATCGCAGAGACAACATCGTCGCTGACGTAAGGGACACCGCATCCGAACCTGCCCGTCTTCCGGATGCTGTCGAGCGACTTTCGCGGCGCATAACGCTCATTGATGGCAGCGTACGAAACGCAGGGTGTTACGACTAGAGGATGGCGACTGACAATCGTCGTCGAACCACAAGGCATCAGATTCGGAACGCCCGCGGCGTCCCAACTTGTGATCATCCCCACAGACGACGGAAAGAAACAGGGCCACCGAGCCTTGTCATTATTGACCTCAACCTGGGCGGAGGAGAGTGCAGCCAAGTGTTTGATGGCCATGCCGTCCTTTATAGTATCGGCGTCAAATGCGATGGTGCCGGCTGCCGGGAACTTGTAGTTGGGAGTGTAGCCTTTGGCGTACCGCCCGTCACGCCCCAGACGATCGATCGCGGCGCGCGAAACGTGAGATTGCCCATTCGGAGCCCATGAGGGCAGGCTGCGCCACCGGATCTGTGTTCGACCAGCTGCAATGTCCTCGCGAAGCTGGATTGCGTTGATTTCGAGGAAATATACACGGTGACTTCCTACGTCAACCCATGGACTCTCGAAAATGGGCTGACCGTCGAAATCGCGACCAGGGCTGGCGAGGCGCGCTTCATATACAAGGAACGCGTCGTCGAGGACCGGCGCGCAGTTGGTATCTCCAGGTCGCGTGGATAAGCCGGCACTCGCCAGGCGCTCGTTGCTGCGTTCGTCCGGAATGTTCTGGATGACACTCATAACGCGGTCCAGGTTCGGACCGGGCGGAAGGAACTGAACTGCGGCAACACCTCCACGCTCGAGAATGTCGCAGAACTCGGCACGGACGTAGTGCCGATCCGATAGGTGCTGACGGCAGAAGCTCAGCGCGATGACGTAGGGAAAGCGATTCACGATGGACGCGCCGACAATCTTCTCGACGGCAACGCGATCACCGTCCGCCGTCGTGACGATGGAAATCGGCGACGGGAAGAATGCCGGCCAGCGACTGTCCGCTGTAAGGTCTTCCGTACGTTCAGGCATGTCTCTGAGCCACGCCTCTCCGTCCGCCGAGCGCGTCCAGTGAGATGAGTCGGACAGAAGTGTAGACGGCCAGCAATACGCATACGAGCGCAGTGTTTCGCTGAGAGCTTGGTCGAGAATGGAGGATGTCATAATGTCAATTCTTGCGGCTGCTGTGGCAGTCAGCGGATCGCCGAACTGCGTCGATCGCGGTCGGTGGATGTCAGTGTGAGCACATATGTGCCGATGCTTGCTGAAACACTCTGGCGTCACCTTCTCTACTTTAGGGTGGGCCAGTTGCTGCGACGGCCTACTGATCCGACAGAACGCGTCACCTCGTAGGATGAACGAGCCGATTCTGGCGAATGATCGAATTAACGACTGTCGTCACGAGCTGCCAGCCAACCGCGCAGACTTTCCTCGCGGCCCGCCAGAAGGGTTCGTATCGAAAAGACGCCAGTCAAGAGAGCAGCGACTACTCCTATTCCGGTCGCCACCGATGCAGGGAACAGATAAAAGCCACAAAACGTCAATGCCGTCGGCGGAAGAAATACCATTCCCAGCTTCATGTTGGCTGGTGACCATCGGAAGCCGCTGAGGCGGCGGACGACTACATATATGAAACATCCGTGCCAGACATAGAGGCCAAAGAACGCCGCGCCTGCTCCGGCTAATCCCAACCGGCTCACCAGCAGCCATGCGAGGCCAACATGAACAACTGTCGCGGCCACCTCGGTCCAAAAGAAGATCTGCTGGGCGCCCTTTGCAAGAACAATGAATCCCATGGGCCAGGCGATAACGCGGAGCGTCATCCCCAGACAGATCCAGCGCAGAAGGCCAACCGCCGCGTAGAACTCGGCGGAATAGAAGACCCCCAACACGAGCGGCGCAAGCGCCAGCGTTGCAATCACGCCGGGACCGGCCAGCAGCAGGCTGATCTGGGCCTGTTCGTTCACCAGGCGATTGCACTCAACATTATCTCGAGCAACGGCCGTCAAACGAGGATAGAAGTCCGCGCCCATCGCCTGGAGAATGAACCCCACGTACAAGCCGCCGAGGGCCCACGCTGCTTGATACAAGCCTGCCGCCTCGAAGCCGACCTGTCGCAGCACAATGATGCGAATCACATAGGCCGCGCCCATGGTGAAGAAGCCGCTTGCCATGAAAGCGGCCCCTAGTTTCAGGAGAGCGGCCGCCTCGTCGCTTACTTGGGCCGTTGTGATCAACGGCGTCTCGATCTCCACCTTTCTGGAGTACCACCATGAAGTGAGAATCGAGGCAACAGCCACCGCGACGAGCGATGGGACGACGCCTTGTTCGCGATAGATATAAACCAGTGGAATGCTGATCGCGCAGCCGAATATCGCGGCCAACACGTTCATACTTGCCAGATCTGAGATCCGTCGCATTCCCTGGATCAGGGCCCCCTGGCCTGCCGATACAAGGCGGCACAACACGGCCAAGGAAAGCAGCGACACCCCAGCGGTATGCTGGTCGCTGCCGAACGAGAACCGTGAGATAGGTCCCGAGAAACCCACAAGAAACAATGCGCCGACGATGCCCAGCAGAATCGATACCCGCTTCAGCACGGTGGCCGTGCGTGCGATGCGTTGCTCGTCGCCGGACCCAGCTGCCTCGGCAATTTGGCGCACGCCGCTGCTCTGGATCCCCATGCCCGCCAGACTTTGCGTCACTTCCGCGATTGAGCTGTAAACGCCCATCACGCCGATTCCGCCAGGACCAAGAAATACAGCCATCGCCTTGATCCGGACGATGCCGAAAGCCATGCTCACGACGGAGGAGCCCCCGATCAGAGCCGTCGATTTCAGGATTTGCGCGTAGGCGTGAGGTCTAGACTTGGCGACCGTTCCCTCCCTGCTAAAGGGCGGCTCAATCGGGATCGGGCACTCTGCGCCTGATAAGGTTGCGTTCATAACCACAATGTGATGTTCGCGGATCGATGACGGTGTGCCGCAGCAAAAGACGGCCACCGACGCTCGATGACATCTATTCTTGAAATGGCCGTAGAGTCATCCTTCGTCACGGCCGTCCTTCTCCCAGGTTGACGACAGGCTCTGGGCTGCAGCCGGTGCGCCAGTCATCATTAGGTCGGCCTCACGCAACACCGGCGTCGCTGTCGACCATTCGCCCGAAGGCTGCGGCGCATCGGCCACGAACTGGTTGGCATAAGTGCGAAACTCCTGAGAGCCAAACAGGAAACCGTGCTCGATAAGATCGCCCGCGCGGCGAAACGTGCGCGCAGTTTCGCGTCTGATCCGCAGGTCAGGCTGGGCGGTTATTACGCCAATGACTTTATTGTAGTTGTGGCGCGTGGCCGCAAACGCAGACTGATTTTGCGCCGCCTCGTCCGCCGCATTGCTAGCGAACTTATAGTGGAGCAATACTCCAGACACATCCGCCAGTCGTGCGCCATTGACATAGTGAACGTGAGGAAATAACTGGAGCCCATCACCGGTTCGAAACAAAGAGTGCTTAGTCAAAAAGCAGTGAATTCCCAGGATCGTCTTCCGAATGCCGCCCCAATAAACCGCGGTGTCGGCCATTGCGATGGTGTTCTTGCCGCCGTAGGCGGCCGTTAGGGGCTCTTCCAGATAACCAATTCGTGTCACCTCTGACAGATCGTAATAACAATGGTCCTGCTTCAGGCTTTCTCGCCGCTTGTGAGCCAGCGATGACATCGGTCGGTCAGGAAACATGTCCAGCATCTGCGTGAGCACAGCGCCGTATCCCTTACCGTTCAAGTAGTCCAGAAATCGCGACAGTGGTAGGACGTCGGAGCACGGATAGTCGAAGAATTCATCAATGTCGACGTCGAGGCACCATCCGGCAGGCACCGCTCTCTGCGCCAACTGCTTCTTGAGCAGTCGCTGGTGCGCTCCGACGGGCACTACGCAACGGTACACAGTCACATTCCGGTGCTTGAGAGCGTGCTCGATGGTGTTGTCGGTCGAGCCATTGTCCAGAAAGACGATGTGCTTGAAGCCGAGACCGAAGTAGTGCTCGACAAATTGGTCCAAGTAGAATTGGCCGTTCTTGACGAGGCAGGTGACGACGGCTTCGTTCGCAACCGCCTCGATCGTCTCTGGGCCGCGCACGTGAAAAAACGCGCGGCTCACCTGGCGCTCGCGGACGTACTGTCTCCAGTGCTCCGGGATGCACGATTTTAGAATCGTCGCTGTAGACACAGACACTCTCCTCGAGCGAACGTTACCTGCCTACGACACACTGACTGACTGCTAACGGCATGCCATGACCAATCGGCGACAGTGGTCGCCCACAGCGCCAAGCCCGAGGAGACACCTTTTGACAAGGGCCGGCAGGATCCATGGCTGTATCTTGAGCGCCGATTCATAGAAATGTCGGGCCAGTGCCAGCTCTCCGCGCCAGTAGCAATGATCCGCGATCCCCGCATAGACGTGCGCTCGAAGATACGCTCGCTCCGATTCATTCAAGTGGTTGGCGCTGATGGCATTCTCGAATTCATCAAACGTCATGAACGCGCGTGCCGTGCGATAGCGCTCCGACGCCAGCGTGCGAGCGTACGTATGCGCCACGGCCGAGAGGCATTGGGCGCTCAAGGCGACATGACCAGCCTCCTTGGCGGCGTTCCTGATTGCCCAGGAGACGGCCACTTCCTCGGCCGCGCATTCATCCAGTTTCTGAGCGGTCAGTTTGGTGGTCATACTGAAATCGTGATGCGCGCGATAGCAGACCATCGGCTCAGCGAAATAGGCCACGTCGTAATACACGGCAAAGAGGCACCATAGGTACCAATCGCCACACCAAGGCATACTCAGGTCGAAGAGACTGACCTTCTGGTAGCACTCGCGGCGGACTATTCCTGATGGAGCGAGGACGTAGTTCGATCGTAATAGAGTCCTCAACAGCACATGTCCACGAAAGATACGGTCGCGACTCCATCGGCGCGAGTGATAGCCAAGAAGACTGGTCTCCGTTCCCTCGTGGACACCGTAGCCCGGGCAGAAGGCATATCCCACAGTAGGATGCTGATCCAGCAGCCTGACGTATCGGTCCAAGACATACGGCCGTCTAAGGTAGTCGTCCGCGGAAATGAGCCACACGTACTGGCCTCTGCTGAGGCTAATACCCTTGTTGTAATTGCGTAAGTGCCCCAAATTGCGGTCATTGCGAATGTAACGTATCCGGCGGTCTGTGAATGACCGGGCCACCTCTGGTGTTGCGTCGGGTGAACGATCGTCCATGATCAGGATTTCAAAGTCCTCATAGGATTGAGAGAGTATCGACTCGATGCACTCCGGCAGAAGGTGTGCCAGCTTGTAACACGGGACGACGAAGCTAACGGTTGGCGATGTCATGTCGGATTCGCGCGAGGACGATGCCGGTAGTAGCGACCGGTGGAACGGTCGCTAAGAAGTTGTTCGAGGGATGCCGGACTGAGTGTCGTTGTTGCGATCGCATGATCGCGGTCGCGTCAGCCGACGTGATGGACCTTCGAGCGAACGTTATGGGCCCTGGAAGGAAGCCGACGATTCGGAGACGACAGGTAGACGCGTGGCTGGCACTCACGATCGACGGTGCGTTGACCAGGTCATGGCTACACACCGTTATTGCTCTCGGGCGTCCAATGACGTGCTGGCCCGCGGTCGAGCAGCGTGCCTGCCTGAAGGGAACCCTCGATGCTGGGCAGATTTTTCCAACGCTCTGGCGGATGTAAGAATTACGCAGACGGAACACCTTTCTTCGCGAGCGACCGAGAACCGCATGTGAACCTCAAAAATGTAATCGACTGACGGTAGACGACGATTCAATTCTCCTGAATAAACGCCACATGGACGCGCGAGGTCGGCCAGGGACGATGGCAACCGGATTGCATGCGGACAGGGCGCCAGCTCGGCGCGGCCAATCGCGGTCCAGGGTCAGTCGAGGGGCGCCTCTCGGAAAATCGCAATTCGATCGTCATCGCCATCGGTCGCTAGATTCGCAGCGCGACCCCTCGTGGCGCAGACTGCAGGGAGCGGATGAATGTTAAAGGTCGCTAGCAGAACACGACGCGCTCGCCAAGCGCTGTGGTTACGATGCGCGGGCATGTTCCTCGTGCTGGTATGCGCAGCGGGATCGGCGGAAGCTGCCAACTGGTACGTGCGTCCGAACGGCGGCTCATATGGCGCCGCCAGTGGCGCGGATTGGAACAACGCGTTCAATGGCTTCTCCGGCATAGCGTGGACCAAGGTCGTAGCTGGCGATACGGTCTGGGTGGCAGGCGGCAACTACACACAGTCACTCACACCAGGGAGTAGCGGCACGGCGGCCAGCCGCATTTATGTGCGCAGGGCGCGAGCAGATGCTACGGCGTGTACGGGCGCTGCCGGCTGGAGTACGGCCTTTGATTCTACCGTTCACCAAGTGCGCGCTGGCATCACCTTCAACAGCCGCAACTATGTCACCGTCTCTGGGCGCACGACCGCTGCTGGCGGGACCTATGGATGGTGGATCGATTTTCAAGGCGCGACAAGCGGGTCCGGGATTGACTGGCCGAACGGCTCGACCGGCAGCAATATTACCCTCGAGTACCTCAACGTCCAGGGTCCCGGCAACATCACCTACTCCTCGGATGGCCGCGGCATCGACGATACGCCATTTTCCTCGGCGACGAACCACACGTTCAGTCACATGGCGATTCATGGCTGGGAATCGGGCGTCTACGTCGCCGGCATGTCGAATCCCGTATTCGAGTACATCGACATGTACGACATCATGGCGATCAACTGGTCCGCCTATCATCCGAACGGCATCTACACCTCGAGCGCGCCCGGTGGTATCGTCCGCTATTCCAAGTTTCATAAGGGCCCAGGCGGAAACGGCGTCGGTGAAGGAATCTTTTTCGAGCAGTCTGGTGGCTCGACCGGCTGGCAAATCTACGGCAACGTCTTCTACGATCTCAACCAGACCGGTTGGAAAGCTATCGAGATTACTTCCGCGGTCGGCGCCATCAAGGTGTACAACAACACTTTCGACAATATCCTGGTGGGCTCGCTCTATACGTCGAACAGCTGGAGCTGTTCGGGTGGCGAATGGCGAAACAACCTTCTCCTGAATGCCGGGAACAACACGTGCGGCACCGCCAGCAATAACGTGACGGCGGGCTCGGCAGCGGTGTTTGTGAATCGTACCGCCCGCGACTATCACATCGTCAGCAATACCGGCACAGGATTCCCGCGCAATGCTGGCGTCGCGCTCCCGTCATCGCCTTACAACGCCGACCCGGATGGCACTGTCCGGGGAGCGGATGGCACATGGGACGTCGGAGCCTTTGAGTTTGGTTGCACTTCCTGCGCCAGCCCACCTGCTCCGGCGACTAGTGTCAGAATCATCCGCTGACGCGCCAGAGGGATTCAGGCGCGAGCCACGGTTCTACTGTGGGCTTGCGCCTGTGTCTGTACGCGTGCACGAGCGCCGGACACCACTTCTCGAAATGTCTCGTGGATAGCGTCGCGGACTGCAGGAATTTGCCCTTCGAGCCGGCAAACGACATCCGTGCGGCATTTCAGAGCTGCCAGTACCTTTTCGATTGCTTCCGAGGTCTGAACGGCCCGCAGATCGACCACCGATTCTGAGACGCCGGCTGATTTGAACACTCCCAAGAATTTGTCACTGTACGCCAGTCCCATGGTCGGGACCAGTTGCGAAAGCCCCGCGATGCAGGCGTGCATGCGAGAACCAACAAAAAAGTGAGTCTTTCCAATCACCCATTTCAACTCACGCTCGCTGAGTGGTTGGCTCACCGCGAAGATCCTGCCGGGGAACCGCGTTTGGTACGCCGCCAAGACGGTCGCACACGCCTCCTCTTCCTGTTCGGAGCCGAACACGTGAGGAATCAACAGGACTCTAGCCTGGGTCGTGCTCAGAAGTTCGTGGATCAGCCGATCCACAAGCGTGCGGTAGTCGCTTCTAAGCTTGAACATATTTCGTCCCGTATAGCCTCCCATGTACAGGAGTCCACTGACATTCACGCCGACGATCAGATCGTCCCTCAGCAGGTCGAGTCCCACTGGCGTCACATGTAGATGTTGCGGCTCGAGCGGTTCCAGAACAAATGCCACGTCCGGGCAGAACGCAGGAGTCCTTCCGGACAGCTCAAAGACTAGAGATTCGCAGTTACGGTCACGAGTTAGAATCGTAGCGGCCCCGCGCAACATGCGCTTCGCCAAGGCCAGCGATGCAGACCGTCGAAAGGGACCATAGGTTTGTGGGAGCATCACATAAGGACGTCTCAGCAACATCGCAGACAAGAGAGGAAGGCTGCCGACGACAAATCGCCGGAACCCGTAGATATCGCTGAAGCTGTCGCCGCCCCTGATCTCTCCCACAAACTCTGCATCGAGCAACGTCCTCAACCAGGCATTGCGCTTCGCGGGACCGCGAATGCCGAATCGGTGAAGCAGCGCCAACGCCAGAATCACGAAAATGTGCTCTGCCGGTCGACTCCTCGGCGACATTCTGCAGTTGTGCACCATGACGGTCACGCCGTCCTGACCCCCGGGCAGCCGCTTTGTCCCGCCGGATGCACTTCCGTAATGAAAGAAGAGCTCAATTTCAGGTGAAGTGCGCGAGAGCAGCCGAGCCAGAGACACGCCAAGCGCCAAGACCCCACGATTCCCAACGTCGAGCGACGCGCCGAACACACATGCCCGTATGCGTTGCGGCGGGCAGTGGGCGTCGATCACGACTTGCTGACGCGCATCTTCTGATGGCGCCATCATCACTCCGCTTGTCATAATGGCCTAATCTGGATGATCTACGGATGGCCTTGCGACGCCAGGACTGGCGCCTTGTGACGGCCGCGACATACCTGCCGTGCAAGTGCGGCGCACGACAGAATCCATGAATTCGTCGCGACGTAGTTGTCGCGACCTTCCGACAGGTATCGGCGCGCGGCAACGGAGAATCGCGAGGCTCTCACTCGCGTGGGTTTCGGCACCGTCACGGCTTGTCGATACTCCACGATAATCTTCGTGTCCCGATCGGTGGATTCCAGATGCGCGCAAAAACGCAGCGTCTCGTGGTCGAGCACGAAGTCAATGGGACGACCGTTGATCGTTACCGACTCGACGTCCGCTGACCGGTGTGGCTTCGTGAATTCGTACATCCCAGTCTCGGGGACTCGAAAAAGGAGCTCGCGACAATAAAATCTGACTTCTCGATGACCTGGTCGTGCTACTCGTAAGAGATGAGCCCTCTTCGCGATCTCTCCGAGCGGTACCCATTGAATCGAAGGGGCCATCTGCCGGACGCTCTCGAATACCCGCCCGAACGCATCGCCGTCATCCCGGAAGTAATCGTGATGTGCCACCAGCACGACAGGCTTGCCGAGGACGAGATCGTAACGGCAGCGATTCAAGTACTCAGTGCCCCGTCGCCGGAACAACGGTAATGAGCCATAGGCAGTAACCGCAGGCTCTAGAAGATGCTTGAGGCGCACGCCCCCGGCGTCGGTCGCAAGGAACGTGGAATTCATGGCCGCGAGAAATCCAGCATCATCGAGTGCGTCGATCGCGCCAGAGGCAAATCTGCCCTGAGGGAACACCATCACCGGCTCGAACCCGACTCCTGTCAGGCTCTCGTGTAACCGCATCGCGCCCATGGCTCTCTGTGCCCTCCAACGGAGGTCCCCCATCGCCTGGGTTGAGAACTCATCACGGATATGCTCGTAGCCGTGGATACAAATCGACAAGTTCGCTGCGTCCTTGTAAAGCTCGATAGTCGGCTTCGCGCTCCTGCGTGCATTCCACGGGATAAACGCGATCGTGGCAGCGCCTCGGCACTGGGTGACGCGAGCCGCCAGATGTTCGTGCCGGACGAACCCGTATGAAGGCCGCAGCAAGGGGTCGTCGATGATGAAGTTTCCAACACTCGCACCAGGGAACCACGCGTGCGCTGCAACATGTGCGCGGACGAACAGGAGGACGGCAATCGCTGCGGACACCAACGGCAGCTCTTGTTCGGCGCTCGACACTATGGTGTCGGCATCAGGGATCTGATCGATGCCGAGCAAATATACCCATCTGTCCCGCATCCGCAGACGCAGAAACCACGGCCGCCCCTCAAGCAGCGCCAGAGTCTCGATGATGGTCACATCCGATGGTGCATGTAGATCGAACGAGAAGAACGAGGCAGGCCGTGCGTTCAAAGTAAGCCGCATTCCTGCCAGCTCGGACGCGAGTGGCGTCATCTGCGCCGTCCAGCTCAATTCGCTCGAGCTCGCGGTCACCGGTACAACCCGATCGAGGGCGACGCCAGCGATCTCTAAGATCAGAGCACGGTGCTCTGGACAGTCCCTGAATCCGTACAGCAAGAGATCTCGCGTTCCGTCCGCGTCGGAGACAGATCGAGCGGCTAGCTCAGACGCCGACCAGACTCCCACTTCCGAGGAGGAGGCAGAAAGCATCAGAAGCTTCGACACGGGACTCGTCACGGACGGCTTCTCCCTCGGCCGGCACTTCCAGTCCATTGAGCCCACGAGGCGGAGGTCACGGGCGTCATTTGCCCGAACCTGCGCGTTCCAGCCCATCCTTGAAGCGGCCGTCTTGCCGCTCGTGTGCGGTCGTGGCCACTAGCCCGATTCTGGAGCGAGCGCCCAGCCTCGGTCGACAATGCCATTCCAGGCGCAAGAGCCCAGGACCACGCGGCGCTGATCGCCGCAAGGGGGATGTATAAGAAAACAAAGGATTGGTCGAAGTACGACACTGAAAACATCGTCAGAGCGTGAGCAAAGAGCGAGCACCCCACCGCCCATAACAAGAACTGTCGCTCGGGCGACAGCCCGGGCGCCCGTCGGAACGTTTGCGTCACACCTGCGAACCCCTTCGCGAGGACCATCAGGAATAGGCATAACAGAAGCAACCCGCCGTACACCCCCATTTGCACGTAGTGACTCGTGATATCCGTGTGGTCGGTACTCCAGGCCATCACCACCCACATCCAGTGGCGGGTATAGTCTGTTCCCGCGAACCACCACTCGGGCAGATGTTCGATAGCCGACTGTATCAACCTCGCTCTATACCAACTCGTGCTTCCCCCAGCCAGATCGATTCTCGCAATCAGAAAATATGCCGGGTCCTTCATGATTGCGTCGAGTGCGATATATCCGATGACCGCAAGGGACTGCAGGATACGCACGCGGTCACGGTAGCGCCACATGAGCAGGCCCCATATGCCCGCTGCCGCACTCAAGATTGGCCCGCTGGAAGCGCTCGACATGACGATCGCCAAGCACGCGATGATGCCGATACTCGCGCTCTTACGATGAATGCGCCAGAGGCCTATCATCAGCGGCAGACACACTCCGCCGACAGTACCGGCAAGAATGGCATGGCCGAAGGGTCCATTGGCCCGAACATGACCCTCACGAACGATCGGAGTCTCACCTACGCCCCCAAAGGCAGAAAACAGATTGTGAACCGTTAGTTTCTCGTTCAGCATCTCGGCAGCCAGTGGCACAAGGAGTACGGCTGTGAGCTGACAGATAACTATGATGTCGTCCACGGACCGACAGAAAGAGCGAATTAGCGCGTAGATTCCACAGGCGTCGTAGGCCAGACCGAGTCGAAAAATGAACGTGGACGACGGATCGTTGTGGAACGCGCTGCTGAGCAACATCCACCCGGCCCACAGCAGCATCGCACGATCGATGCCGTTCATCGACGCCGGATTCCACTCGCCCCGTGTAATGACTCGCACCCCTCCGATGGCAACGAGCACTCGAATGGCGTTGAAGTGTAGAGGTCCTAGTTCAAGGCTCGGGTAGAAAGGGATATAGCAGGTTCCCACCAGAAGCGGCAATGCTGCCCAGCGGCGAGGCAAGACCAGCAGCGCTATCGCGTTGACCAACAAGAAGCCTACGACGAGACCGTTCACGGATTCGACTCAGCCCGATTGGGTGGGGCGTCTCTACAACCTCTAGTCGTCGAAACGGCTTGATCCGCGCTAATGCTCACACTACGACCTGTTGGTCGCAACGGCCTGTAGTAGCCGGTTCAGGCGCGGACTGGACGATGAATTGCTGGTGCCACAACTCGAGCACCAATAAGGAGAAGATCTCCTTCGGCGCGGTAGTCCTCTCGGGCGCTTCCAGCACAAGCCTCCGAAGCTGGTCCTTGTTGAGGTACTGGCTTATGGCGCTGTCGCCGAGCAGCACGTCAGAGACGAACCCCTTGAGTTCCGATTTCAACCACGATGCGTATGGGACTGGAAAGCCAGCCTTTTTCCGGCGCAGGATCTCTGGTGGGACAGCGTCTCTCAACGCTGCTCGAAGAACGCGCTTCGTGGACCAGTTCCGGACCTTGAACTCCGACGGTAGCGAGGCGGCGAACTCCAAGACGCGAGAGTCGAGCAGTGGCACCCGAAGCTCCGTCGATGTGGCCATCGTCATTTTATCGGCCTTGAGAAGGAGCTCGTCGGGAAGCCACGTCTTCGTGTCGACGTACAGCATGTGGTCGAGAACAGACCGACCATTCATTCCTCCACCAAGACGTGGAACAATATCGTCGAAAGGCTCGGCACGGAGCCTGTCGACAAATTCACTTGTATACAGACGCTCCCTGTCGCGCTTGAACACGGTGTCCGTAGTCGCCGCGCGACTCCTGTAATAGTCCGGAAAACGACGGTCGACGAGAATCTCCGTACTTCGCGGCGCTTCGAGAGCCCAGACCTCCCAACAGTCCGAGACCGATCCGGAGTGAGGCCTTCGCCGGGCCGAGCGATCGCTTGAGCCGTTCGAGAAGAACGATGTTGCGATAGGTCTCATACCCGCCAAATGCCTCATCGCCGCCTTCCCCCGAGAGAAGGACTTTGACCCCCGACTCGCGGGCGAGCCGAGCCACGTGGTAGAGCGCGACGGCGGGCGGCTCGCAGACCGGCTCCTCCATGTGCCACACGTACGCTGGCAGAAAGTCTCTGAAATCGTCCGCAGAGAACGTGACCTCGCGGTGCTCAGTTCCGTAGCGTTCCGCCGCCAGACGCGCGTACGGGCCTTCGTTCGTGATGCCGTCTCCAGCAAAGCCGACCGTGAATGTTTGGACCGGCTTGCTAGCATGTTCCGCCGCATACCGCAGGATCGCGGTCGAATCGACGCCGCCACTCAACAGCACGCCGACGGGGACATCGCTGATCATGTGGTCCTGCACGGTCTGGCGAAGAAGGTGCTGCAACGCTTCAACTGCCTCCGGAAAGCTCCGCCAGGTTCGTGGCTTGTCAAAGCGCAGCTCCCAGGTACTGCTTCTTATGAACGCGCCCATTGCTGACCGTCAGAATATGACCGGGCTCTAGCTTGTGGATATCGGCGAACAGCGTCTCGGTGCCGGGCAAGTAATAGTAGGTAAGGAAGCGGTCAATCGCCTGCGGATTGGGACGTCGTGACACCGACGGATCGACGAGCAAAGACTTCAGTTCGGACGCGAAGAGGATCGCGTCCCCCGTGTTCGTATAGTAGAGAGGCTTGATGCCCACCCGGTCACGCGCAAGTAGCAGCTTCTCGTTGCGACTGTCCCAGAGAGCAAACGCGAACATCCCTCGCAAGCGCCGGACGGAATCATCCCCCCATTCCTCATACGCGTGGACAATGACCTCGGTATCCGTCGCAGAGCGGAAACTGTGCCCGCGCGATTCCAGCTCGGCGCGCAACTCCGCAAAATTGTAAATTTCGCCGTTGTAGGTCACCCATACCGTGCCGTCCTCGTTGCACATCGGTTGAGCGCCAGTGTTCAGGTCGATGATGCTTAGCCGCCGGTGACCCAACCCTAGGCAGCCCCGTACATATTCCCCACCCCCATCAGGCCCGCGGTGTACAAGAGCGTTTGTCATCCGACGGATCAAGTAACGGTCCACCGGTTCGTGGCGATCGAATTTCAGCGTTCCGCAGATGCCGCACATCGTTCAGGCCCTCGCACTTATAGCAGCCGTCCGTTGCCGAGAGTGAAAGCGAGGATGGAGTCCAAGTGCCCACCTGAGAATTGCAAACCACTTCCGGCACGCGGCAGTCCACGATCGGCCGTCGAGCCGGATCAACCACGCCGGAAAGACCACCGCAAGGATCCCGAGGCGAATGCAGGCGACCACTCCCGATGCAACGCGATAGCCTGAACTCCGAAAAGGCCCATGGCATCTGCTCAGAAAAAGCGCCACCGACTCCCGCATCATGACCACAGAAAATTGGCTGAAAGTGCGCCGCGAGCTGCCACTCCCGTGGTGGACGATCTCGGCGTCACCGGCATAGTGGTTCCGGAACCCGGCGCGCCGCACGCGGTCGCATAAGTCGAGATCCTCGCCATACATGAAGAACGCCGGGCTGAAGCCATCGACTGCTTCGAAAACGCCCCGGCGTAACATCATGCACGCACCCGACACGGCTTCCACCTCCGACGGTGCGAGCGCCGGCGCGTAGAGGGCGGCGGTGCCCCAGAGCTCCGCGCGCGGAAAGCATCGCCGCAGGAGATCGGCATCGAAAATTTGATTCCAGACCGTTGGCAGCGCCTGCACGCAACTCGTTTGGAGTGAGCGATCGGTGTTCAACAGACGACCTCCGAGGACGCCCAGATCGTCCATTCGCCCGAGATGGCGATAGAGACAGTCGATTGCCCCGGCCAGAACTTCGGTGTCGGGATTCAGAAAGAGCAGTACGGTGCCGCGCGCGTGACTGACACCCAGGTTGTTCGCCGCGCCGAAGCCCACATTGTCGTTGCTCTGTACGAACCGCACCCAAGGGAACTCACGGGCGAGCAGTTCGCCGGAACCATCGAATGACGCGTTGTCGACGACGATGACCTCGAATCGCATGTCGCTGGTCTGGGAGATGATCGAGCGAATACAGGAGGCCACGTACTTGACGGAGTTCCAGTTGACAATGACGATGGATAGATCAATCTCCGACATGGTGATCCGTTCAGCTGTAGATGCTGGGCCGTAGCAGAAGACGTCTGCGCTGTTGGCCGCGGAGGTAGCGAATGGCCGTAGAGTCGGGCACTTGCGGCAGCCCTCTCCAATAGCCTGAACAAAACCCCAGTCCCATCGCAACGCCGCATACGAAAGGCGGCTTTCCGACCGCGCGTTTTATGCATTTCGCCAACATGAAGACGGGATCGTATCCTGTGACGTAGTTCGCACGACCGTTCTTGAACGCATTTCGCCACGTTCCGTCAGCCGAGCCCGTCGGCTTGTGCTGGACGAGGCGGAGCTCGGGAAAGGTGCACGTCGTCCACCCCTTCAAGTTCGCCTTCACCTCGTCAATCGTGTCCCATCCTGGGGCCTGGACTAGCGGGCCGATTTCTTCCCAGCACGCATGCCGATAGATCTTCGTCGCGCCGCGAACATGGAAGAAGGGATCGCCGGCCGATTCAACTGTCAGTTCTCCACCCTCGACGACGCAGATCGTTCCGCCGCCGATCCCGAGCGTCGCATCGGCAGCAAACTTCTCGCAGCAACGACTGAAGTAGTCGGCGTCGAATGATACGTCCCCATCGAGCTTCACGAGAAAGTCCCATGAGATGCCCGCCAGGCGCGCATAGCCCTCGTTGAACGCTTCGACTACGCCCCCGCCAGACGCCCGGCTCCCGCGATCTTGACGGTGGAGCACAGTTATCCAAGGGTGTCGGGCGGCCGCCGCATCGATGATCTGAGGCGTGCTGTCCGTGGACCCGTCGTTCACGATGATCCATCGAGCTGCCCGCAACGTCTGCGTCTCCATGGACTCGATCGTGCGACCGATGTAATCGGCCTCATCCCGCACGGGCGTTATCACCACGTACTTCGGTTCATTCATCTTGTGAGCGCTTTCGCACGTCTCGACAGGAATTGGGCAGCGCCAAGCCAATCGTAAGCGCCCGCCAGCTTGCCGCTGAATAGCCGCCAGTCGTCGCTGTCATTCACAGGTAGCCGTTTCAAGCACAATGGGTCATGTCCCGGCTGTGCCTTGCCAATCACGGTGGTAACTGCAGAAGAGAACCCGAGCGCAAGAAGTTCACGACGAAAGCGGCTGACGAACCGAGTGTCTTCTTGAGGATACGCAAACGGGTAGGCAAACGTGCTGACCCGTTCCTGCAGTTCGTCTTCGATTGTCGCGCGCGAATCGACGATCTCGCGTACCACGTCAGTCCACGGAAGGCGGTGTAGCACAGGGTGATTGACGGTGTGCGCTCCGAACGACACGCCCTGCGTCCGCAATTCACGAACTTCGGACCATGTCAGGCATGGCCGACCCTTGAAGGATTTGCGGACGGTTCCGATATAAGCGGTTGGCAGAAACACGCTCGGCAGAAAGCCGAACTCCCGGAGAACCGGCCATGCATTGGTCAAGAAGTCCTGAAAGCCGTCGTCGAAGGTTATGACGACTGAACGATTACAGCCCTCCCCGCCTTGGCCGAGGCGCAACAGCGCTTCCGGAAGGTCAATTGCTTCGAATCCGTGTTCATGGAGCCATCGCACCTGCTCGCGAAACCGGGCTCGCGACGTGGTGACGCGGTAGTAAGGCGACACCCCAAGCTCGGGATCGTCAGATACGCTGTGATACATCAGTATCGGAATGCCGGGCCTCGAACGCAGCACCCCCGCGGTCAGCAGCGGCTGTGCCACGAATACGCTTCCGATCCGATCCAGGTGCATCTGCGGCGCTATCATCAAGCCGCCGTCTCTACACGCGACGATGTTCCCAAGAGCAGCCCGATCACACTCCTGTAGTCGACTACGCGCGCCTGCCAACTGTAGCGAACGGCGAAGGCATGGGCGGCACTTATCCACTCGGCATGCTCAGAACGGTGCTCGTAGACCCAAAGCAGCGCGGACGCGAGATCGGCGTCCTGGCCGGGCGCGAAGAACCGTACCACCGTGTCGTCAAAATAGTGCGCGTCTACCTTCGTCCGCGCAACCACCACCGGCACGCCGCAGGCCATGAACTCCAGAATCTTCGTGCTAAACGCCTCGTTGCCGAAGCCATCGGCCCGCTTGGGCACGACCCCGACATCCGCGGAGGCCATCACTTGAGCGACGTCGCTCAGCGGCACGCGATCCATGAGCCTGACCCGATCCCCCATCCGCAGATTGCGGATCAATAGCTCCAGTGCGGGACGGGCTGGTCCCTCGCCATAGATGTGGAGCTCCGCATCTGGCATACACTCGCTGACCAACGCAAACGCCCTGACCGCGATGTCGACCCCTTGATGTTGGTTGAGTGTGCCCGGATACAGCACGATGAACTTTGCCTCGCAATGTTTTCTGCGCGCCGACGAAGGTCTGAAGAGCTTCAGATCGGGGTAGTTCATGATGGTGGTGCACTTGTGCGAGGGAACGGCCCGCTGAACAAGCTTGTCAAACCAGAGGTGGTTGGCCACGATCACATGATCCGCAAAGCGGCAGGAGACCCGCTCGACAGTCAGCAGCATTCGGAACACCACTGACCCTTCCGACGCGCCAAACTTGCCGGCATACAATTCCGGGAGTATGTCGTGGATGTCCAGAATGATCTGGGCGCCCATTATCTTGGGCGCCCACGCCGCGAACACGAGGAAGTCAGGCACGTTGTGCACGTGAACGATGTCGTACCGGCGGCGTACCTGCAGCACGGTCAGGTACAATGACGATTGGATGAAGAACCAGAGAATCTTCAGGAGGTAGTCCCAAGCCCTCTTTTCCGTCACGCCACGCCGCTGGATTCGATGCACGTGAACACGACCTGACCGACCGTTCCTATCCTGACCGTCCCGGCGCAGGGAAATTACGTCCACTTGATCGCCTTGATCGGCAAGCGCTTCTGCGTAACGGATCACGCGGTTGTCGTTCTCGTAGAACGTGTACGCGAGATGGCAGACCCGCAACGGACGCTGATCGGAGCAGGGGTCCGTGGAGGTCGAGGACACTGCGCGCTTACGCACGTGAAGCCGCCCTCTGGACGGTGGAACCGCGGAGTCGCCGGTGGAACCAACCGCGCTGGACCACTCGGCGAAGCGTTCCGGCGACGGTTCGAAGCTGCGCCCTTGGGCCGATGCCACACCAGCCGCGAAGCAATGAGAATCCGTTGTATCTGGGTGTCGGCGCTCCGAGCAGGCGAAAGGCTACCAATCGGCCGAAGAGTTGCCGGCGTCGGTCCAGCAGATTTGGTTGCGCGCGAAGGACGTTCTCTGCTCCGACCCGCTCGAGCGTGATATAGCCCGCACGCCGGGCTCCCTCAAGAATGACGCGCCCTTGTTCGGTCCTGACCAGGACGATCGATCTGCCCGGATCGCCATTTTGCTGGTACTGTTCCCAGGCATCGCCGCAGGCGATGTCAGCGACCCGGCCCAGGCCATCCGGGCACAGGTTGCAGCGCAGCGGACGGTATGCCGTGAGCCGGTCCCAGGACTCTTTGTACGACAGCGTCTTCGTCTCAGACTGGCCATTGCTGCTCACGCGAAAGTTACCCGGCCAGCCCTCGCCTCGATAATGGAGTTCTTTGACGTCGCCTCGATCGACTTCAAGGTGTTCCAGCAGATCGAGTGTCCCGCGAGTGCTCGGCGTTCCAGCACAGAAGAATGTCAGAACCAGCCCAATCTTTTTACGCAGCTCGGGATCGCGCTCGCGGAGCGAGCTGACGGCGGCCGCATCACAGGGCTTCCCGATGAACACGTGAACGCCTGGATCCGTTCGGATCTCACTCAACGCCGCACACGGCGCGGATGGCGCGTAGCGCGATCCGGTGCGGGCCAGGATATCCTGCCGTTTCCGGCTGACGTGATTGCGATTCATCCAAGGCGTCGCGGGATCCATGCCCGCATGTATGACGCCTGCAAAGCCTCCAACCTCGACACAGTAGAGCGAGAGAGCGGAAAGCAGCCCGCCGGAAGAGCCGCGAAACCGTATCTCGGGATCCGACGCCCAACCTTCCCAGATCGCCAGTGTCGGCCCGAATTCGTGAGCGGCGACGGTCTGCTTCGGCAGAGCTCTAGTTTTCAGATCGCCGTCAACACGAGCGCCAGGACAGATTTCCAGGCAGTCCTTGCAGTCCCGGCAGCTCGGATCGTCAAACACCGGCCGAAAACCCTCCGACTCGATGTGAACCATACGTATGCCGCCCTTCTTGCAGGCATACGCGCACGCACCACACCCGGTGCAAAGACCCCAATCAACGACGTCACCTAGCGTTTGGATCGAACGATTGATCATGGCTGGGACGATCTCAGCGTCCGCTTGTCACAGACGAAAACGCGTCAATCGCTTCGGCCACCCTTTGCTGCTGCTCTACAGTCAGCCCAGGGAACATCGGGAGTGACAGAATCTCTCTCGCGACCCGCTCAGTGATGGGGAGGCTGCCGGGCCGATATCCCCAATTTCTGTAGCAGTTCTGCATGTGCACCGGCTGGGGGTAGTGCAGTCCGCTCTGGATACCGTTCTCTTTGAAGTGTTCAGCTAATGAGTCGCGATCGCCGGTTCGAATTACATAAAGGTGATAGATGGATCTGCTCGTGCTGGGCTCAAATGGAGTTATGACCCCTGGCGTTGCTGATAGGAGCTCCCCGTAACGGGCGGCGGCAGACTGACGTTGACTGTTCCAGGCATCGAGGTGCCGGAGCTTGATCCGGAGGAAGGCGGCTTGAATGGCGTCGAGCCGTCCGTTATACCCTTCCAAATCGTGGTAATACTTCTTCGCCTGCCCGTGCTCACGGAGCATCCGAATCGTTTGCGCGATCTGCTCGTCGTCGGTTGTCACGGCTCCGGCTTCGCCACAGGCGCCAAGGTTCTTGCCGGGATAGAAGCTGAATGCGCCCGCCCTCCCGAAGGAGCCGGCGCGGCGCCAGCCATATTCGGCTGATCGGTACTCCGCTCCCTGAGCTTGGCACGCATCCTCGACAACCAGCAGATCGTAATGGCGCGCGATATCCAGGATGGGATCCATGTCAGCAATCTGGCCGTAGAGGTGCACGGGCACCACAGCCTTGATCGGCTTGCCTGACCGACTGCCGAGCGGGCGTCCTGTGTGCGGATCCTTGACGCAGCTCTCGAGGTACTCGGCCAGCGACTGTGGACTCATGCAGTAGGTGCGCTCGTCGATGTCGACGAATTCGGTATCCGCTCCCGCCTGACTAATCGCTTCGACGGTCGCAATGAACGTGTGTGCGACGGTCACAACGGCATCGCCGGGCCCGACACCGGCAGCCATTAAGGCGAAGCGCACCGCATCGGTCCCGTTCGCGACGCCAACGCAATACTTCGTTCCGCAATAGGATGCAAACTCTCGCTCGAAGCCCTCGACTTGCGCGCCGCCGATGAATGCAGCGGACCGAAGGGCCTCACGAAAGGCCTCCACGAGCTCTTCTTCAAGCTCGCGGTGTGGTGTAACCAGATCGAGAAACGGAACGGGCTGATTTGTCATGGTGCGCCTTTAGAGAGGTAACGCCACACTCCAACGGTGGACGGGGCGTTTGATCGCTGTCGATGGGTTGGCGTTCGAGCTTCGCTCCTATCGCGATAGCTCGCGCCGCCTCGCGGCAGAGTCGGCGAGGGGGCGTGTCGTTTCTCTTGAAAAGTATCGTCCGCCGGGCGAGGCGTCGAAATAACTGGCCGTACACTTCTGGCTTGGAACGGGAGCGCACGAATTCAGAGCGAAACGATCTGGCCTCTCTCTTTCAGTGACCGGTCCGCTGCTTCCAGAAGCCGGACAACCCGTAGGCCCGCCTTTCCATCGTTCATCGGAGCGCGGTCGTTCAGGATGCAATCGACAAAGTACTCGAGTTCAACCTTCAGCGCTTCCGCCGGCTCGCACTTCGGTGCCCAGACGTCACCGGAACGGTAGCTCACGAGGAGATCGTAAGTCTCTTCGCCACCGGTGATCTGCACGCCCTTGTCGTACACCTTGATCTTTTCGTCGGCCTCGAGGTCGTTCCACACGAGCATCTTGTTCTTCCCGCCAATCAGCGTCGTGCGAACCTTGACCGGGGAGAGCCAGTTCACGTTGACGTGGGCGACGATGTTGCTCGGAAAGTAGATAGTGATGAACGCCATGTCGGCGTGACCATTCAGGTGGTTCCCGCCTGTGGCGACCACAGCCTCTGGTCTCTCCTGAATGATGTTGTCCATGATCGACAGATCGTGTGGCGCAAGGTCCCATACGACGCTGACGTCATGCTGAAAGAGCCCCAGGTTCACACGCGTCGAATCGAAATAATAGAGCGGACCCAACGTGCCGGTTTCGACAATCTCCCTGATCTTTCTGACGGCGCCGCTGAAGAGGAAGGTGTGATCCACCATGATCTTCAGGTTCTTGCGTTCTGCCAGCTCGATCAGCTCCTCTGCCTGTCGCGACGTTGACGTGAAGGGCTTTTCAACGAACACGTGCTTGCCGTTCTCGAGGGCCGCCTTGGCGAGCTCATAGTGGGTCCAGACCGGCGTCACCACGGCCACCAGATCGATGTCAGGGGACCTCAGGACCTCGGAGAAGTCGGTCGTCAGATGAAGCCCCGGATAGACGCGGCTCGCCCGTCGGAGCGCCGCGGGGCTCTTGTCGCATACTGCCGCGATCGTGACGCTTTCGAGGCTGTGAAAGTTTCGAACGATGTTCGGGCCCCAATAACCGTAGCCAATGACGCCGACGCGCACCACGTCGGCGCCCTGTCGGTATGGATGGCGATTGAATCTGGCAGCGTCAAGCGGCTGCGAATCGATAGCGGTCACTGCTTGAATATTGATGGCGGACATTTGCGATCCTCTGTTTTGGCGGCGCTTCGCAGGAAACGCGCTGGGTTTCCGGCCACGATGGCATCATCAGGCACGTCTCTCGTCACGACGCTACCCGCACCGACGATTGCGCGCTCGCCGATCACGACGTTGGATAGGATCGTAGCCCCGGATCCGACCGAGGCACCTTGCTTCACCCGCGTCGGCTCGACTATCCAGTCTTGTTGCGTCTGAAGCGCGCCGTCTGCCGTCGTCGCACGCGGGTAGGAATCGTTGATGAACGTGACGCCATGGCCGACGAACACGTGGTCCTCGATGGTCACGCCTTCACAGATGAAGGTGTGGCTGGAGATCTTGCAGCGGCGGCCGACGGTGGCGTTCTTCTGAATCTCGACGAATGCGCCAATTTTAGTTTCGTCGCCTATGGAGCAGCCGTAGAGATTGATGAACTTCCCAAGCTTGACGTCGGCACCAAGCGTGACGTCAGGCGCGATGGAGACATGTTCGTTCATAGCCATAGCAGCATTGACTTTCGGCATCCTTCCTCCGTCAGGAACCGTCCGGTTCAACCAGCACCCTTTCCAGAAATCACGGCCCGCGGCGTTGCGAGCAGAATCTTGATGTCGTTCCACAACGAGCAGGTTCTCGCATATCGGAGATCGAGGCGCACCATTTCGTCGAAAGTCGTCCTGCTGCGGCCCATTACCTGCCAGAGTCCGGTGATCCCCGGCTTGGCTTCCAGGACTCGACGCCGATGCCACGGCCTGTACTGCTCCACTTCATAGGCGAGCGGCGGGCGCGGTCCTACGAGCGACATGTCTCCTCGGAGCACATTCCAAAGCTGCGGCAACTCGTCGAGGCTCGTCTTCCGGAGAATCCGCCCCAGAGGCGTCACACGTGGATCATTCGTGAGCTTGAACAACGCCTCTTTGCCGGCCCGATGAAGCTGCGCGCTCGATTTGATGAATCTGGTCACAAACTGCTGATGCAGGCGCTGATCGGCGTCCAGACGCATGGTGCGAAACTTCAGCATGGTGAAGGACTTCGCCATCTGGCCGACGCGCGCCTGCCGGAACAGGATCGGCCCCGGGGATGTGAGCTTCAGCAGCGCCGCGATCACAAGAAAGACAGGAGACAGCAGCAGCAGTAGTGTGAGACTACCAACGATGTCCATGCCACGCTTGATGCCGTAATAGGTCCACCGGCGGTCACGGTACACACGTGGCTCACCGAGGAGCGGCCACATCATCGTCTGTTGATCTGGACGAGGACTGCCGGGAGAATAGACCTGCGACTGGATCCAAAGGCCACCGATTGTGCCGGCGTCCAAGCTCCTGGATAGTTCTCGCCTCAAGAACGTCCCAGGCTCAACTCCGCGAACGTCGCGCACTATCACGCCAAGCACATCCTGGCCATCTACCCAGCCCAGCACGGCCGTATCGCCGAACGCTGTGCTGATCGCCTGGATGGCACTTCGCCAGACGAACAATGATGATCCATCGACATCCGTCGAAGAACTGGCACTTGCCCCGCCATTTTCCGGCGCCAGCAATAGAAGAACGAAAGTCTGGTCAAAGCGATCCGAGCGCCTTTGCTCTCTCGCCAGGAAGTCGCTGAACAACTCTCGCGTGAGGACGGTCGATTGGGCACGCGCATGTCGCGCGGCTCGTCGCGGCTCGGCCCGGATAGTCGCAGGCATTCGCTCAGCTTTTCTGGCGTGGCTGCACTTGCAAAACACGCACATGAAGATGGCGCGCAATATCGGACGGCAGGTTCTGGCGAACGGTGTCAGTGATCCGTTGGGCGACCTGGCCGGCGACCTCTGTTGTCGGCGCCTGTGGGCCTTGGGCGAGGACGGCCCCGGCCACCCGATCCTCGCGGAACCAGCCAATGAAGTCGACGTCACGAACGCTGACGCACAAACCGGCAAAAATCTTGCTCGCTACGGTGGGAGAGATGCGGCCCCCCAGCCCGGGCTGCTGCCCCACGTTGACCAGCAACAGTAGGAAAGAGCGGTCAGACCGTGCGGCGCGTCGCCGCTCCACCGCCAACAGACGCCGAAATGCGTCCTCGTTGTAAGGGCGCCTGAGGCGTTGCTCGAGTGCCAAGTTGTAAGAGTACCGGGCTGAGTCCACAGACATGGGGGACATGGCTTCACGCTTCGATGACCGACGAGAAGGAGTGGTGCGACGGCGTACGCGAGCGCGCAGGCACGCCCTTCGAGGCAGCAACGAATGGTCGTGTCGATTCGTCAACCGACAGACGGGCGAACAGGCGAGTAGTACTCCTGATAGTAGGCAGCCGCCGGAATGTTATTGTCCTCTACGCAGTTCAGCACCGTGCCGATGACGCACTCCGGACCTATCTGTGCGATCGCTCGACTGACGAGCTGATTCGGTGTGGAATTGGCCGCAATCACGAAGAGGACCGCACGGGTCAGACGGGCCAGTAGCTGAGCGTCTGGCATGAACCCGACGGGCGCCGCGTCGATCAACACCCAGTCATATGTCGCCGCAGATTGCTCGAGGAGCACCCGCATACGGTCTGAGGTCAGCGCCATCGGCTGATCAAGATTTCCGGCCGGCAGTACGGTGAGATGCTCCGACACCTGCACAAGCGGCATCTCGCCGCGTTCCGATCGGAGCACGTCACTCAATCCCCGCACATTCGGAAGTCGAAGGACTTCGTGAACAGAAGGACGACGCAGATCGGCATCGATCAGCAGCACGCGACGGCTGCAGGCCTCGCTAAGCGTCAGCGCAAGATTGGCGACTGTAAGCGTCTTCCCCTCGTTCGGTAACGCGCTGGTGACCATCAACGTCTTGAGCCCTTGGTCGAGCTGAAGCTCGTGAACCGCGCCGGCCAATCGCCGGTATTGCTCGACAGCGATCGGGGTAGCCCTGCCGCTCGCCACGAGCTTTCGCTCAAACGCTCACCGGGGTGGACACGACCTGGCGCCGTTCTGCCATTCGCGGCACAACGATCGGTCGATGCACTAACCGGTCTGCCGGTTCTGCCGGTTCTGAACTGCTTGAGACAGTCTCTCGCGGATAGTGGTGTAGCGCTGATTCGCGGAGGTCTTCGAAGCACTCCGCACGCACAGCACTTTGCCGACTGTGGGCCACAGGGCTTGTGCGGCGTGCCCACGCTTCGTCAATTCGACTCATTGTTTACCCGGATCGTTTACCTGGATGGCGCGTAGCGCCGCGGCGTTCATCGCCGCCAAGGCGCCGAAAAGCCTGAATCGCGGCTGAGCGGTCGCCTGATCTGCCGGTGGGTCGTCGCCGATCTGATCGTGGCTTTGAGATGCTGACCGATCGACGAGTGGCGACGACTCGGGTCGGATGTCGTGTAATACCGGCGGGCCGCCTGCAGGGGCCAATGTGTTTTCGCGGAACCGGAAATCGCGGCACACTTCCAATACGATGTCTTGATCCACAGGCTGCCGCCCGAGGGCAAGGCCGTGGAGGAGTGCGTTGTCACAGATGACGCTAATCGTCCGCGCGATTCCTCCCGAATTCTCGTAAATGCGGATGACGGCTTCCCGCGTGAACAGCCGGATGGCCGAGCCCCCCGCCTTGTCGATGCGTGTGGCGATATACGTGGCTGTCTCCTGCAAATTGAACGGCGTGATCTCGCACCGCAAGGCGACGCGCTGCTTCAGTTGTCGCAACCCAGTATCCTCGAGGCGCACGCCGAGCTCCGGCTGACCCACGAGCACGAGCGGCAACAGCTTGTCAGCCGCGCTCTCGATGTTGGCCAACAACCGGATTTCCTCCAGCAAGTCGATGCTTAGGCTCTGCGCCTCATCAATCACGAGCGCCGTGATCACGCCACGGGTCCGTCCCTCGCGCAGTGCGCTCTCCAACTCCTCGAGCATAATGGCTTTGGATCGCGCCGCCTCGGCGCTGAGGCCCAGGCTTCGGGCAATTACCTCGATGAACTCGCCGCGTGTCAGCGCGGGGTTGTTCACGGATATGCAACGCACCTGGCGACATCGATCCGAGGCGAGGGCGGCTTTGAGCAGGGTCGTCTTGCCGGTTCCGGCTTCCCCGATCAGTACCGTGACCGCCTTGGCCGCCGACAACCCGTACTGCAGATTGCTCAAAGCCTCTCGGTGCAGCGGCGGCAGGTATAGATATTTCGGATTCGCCGTCAGCTCGAAGGGTCGCTCGCGAAGACCGTAGAACGCCTGATACATCGTCTTCTCTCGCTTACGAGTGCAGTCTCCGAGCGACCAGGGCGACCGCCGAACCGATGAACAGAAGAGCGGCTGAGCGACCCACCGGTAGTCGCCGCTTGAGACGGCGCCGTGCGGGGCCATCATCATCGGATTCCATAACCGGAATGAGCGCCAGCACCGGAAGTGAGAGCACGCGCTGGACGTCCTCTTCGCATTTGAAGCTGGAATCGCGGTATTCCAGGAAGCCCACCATCAGAAGACCCAGAGCGAAGCCGCCGAAAGGCCCGCCAAAGAGCGCCATGAGTCGTTGCTTCTGGTTGGATGGGCGCTCGGGGAGGGAGGCCGGATCGAGGATACGAAACTGCTCGCCAATTTGACGACGCTCCAGATTCGCGGCGAGCTTCGAGTCCTCTCGCTTCTGGAGCAGGCTCGAATAGGTTTCCTGAAGCGTGGCGTAGTCACGCGTGAGCTCGACCAGCTCCGATTCGCGCGTCGGCACCACCGCAATCCTTCCGGAGTAGTCGGACATCGTCCGTTTCAGCCGGCTCTCCTCCGCCTGTGCGGAACGCAATTGACGATCGACCACTTCGAGCTCGGCCTGGAGATCCCTCAGCCGCTTGAGCCGGGCCAAATCGGCGGGAGACCGAGATTCCTCTGGAACTTGCGCTGGAGACCGGCTCGCCTCTCTCTCGACTTTCAGCTGGAGGTCACGAATGGCCTGTTCTTGCGCCACCACGTCTGGGTAGTCCTGCGTGTAACGCGCCTTGAGAACCTCGAGCTTCGCTCGCGCGGCATCGAGCTGCTGGGCGGCCGATAATGACCCTGCGCCTCCCGGCGACGTGACGCCCGCGCCACCAAGCGCCATCTCTGGCGAAAGGGTCTGCGCCTCCGCGATCTGGCGATCAATCAGCAGCCGCCGCTCACGCGCGCGGTTCATCGACTCGTTGAGCGACTGCAGCTGCATTTGAGCGTTCTGGATCGACTGCAGGTTGCCCTGAAGCTGCGATGGAAGCTGTCCGGCGTAGCGACGCCGGTACTCTTCGAGCTTCTTCTCCTGCTCGATCAATCGCTGCTTCGCTTCCTGGAGCTGCGACTCCAGGAAGCGCTTGGTGCCGTCCGCGAGATTTTCGCGATCTCTGAGGTTCTCCTCGATGAATAACGCAGCCAGTCGCTCCGTGACTTTCTGGGCAACCATGGGGTCCGAATTGGTGTAGGTGACGCGAAATGATGATTCCTTGCCTACCGGCCCAACGAGCTTCACGTCTATGTCGCTGCGCATGCGCTGAACGATGTCTTCCATGAGCACGGTCGTGCGCTGCTTGTTATATAGATCGAAGTCTTGGATGATACTCTCCAGTCTTGAACGGCTCAGAATCTGATCACTCACCGAGCGGAGCCGATCCTCGACATTCGTCGGTGACGGTCGACCTCACATAGCTATCAGGAATCCGCTGAGGAATCACCATGATCAGCGTTTCTGACTGGTAGTTCACGGGCAGCCACAGGTAGGTGAGAACGCCCGCCGAGGTACCGAACGCGAGTGGCAGCAGGACGAGCCACCACCGAAGTCGAAGGATGCGAGCGATTTGATCGAGTGTGTACGACTGTCCGGGCAGCACGATTACCTCCGCAGCGCAGGGACCCAGACGGTGAGACCGGCACGAACGCCGTTTCGCTCCAATCCCGGTGGAATGCTCATCGCCAGCGTGGTTCCTCTGAAATCGTAGAAGTAGTAAAGATATTCGCCGTAGACGGCAAGCGTTCGAGTTAGAGCATAGCGGACTCTGAGAGCTGCGCCGTAGGTATCGAAAGCGAGCGTGTCTCGGTTCAGCGCTGAAGCACCACTCGAGTAACGCGCCGATGCCAGCAAATCCAATCGCGGATTGAGGAGACCGCCGAGTTCGGCAGTGAAACCATCGGCGAAGACCGGCTCGCTGAGCTCCGCGACATACTCCAGCCCGCGCCGAAATGCTCCGCGAGCTTGCCAGGTTTCGCCGAGCTGCCAGGCCACGGCGACATCGCCCGACAGAAGGTATAGCCGGTTTGAATCAGCTCTCTGGTCGGACGCCGCCGAGGGGTTCACAGCCGACGCGCCGACATTGAAATCGAACGTCATGCGGCGCGTCCCAGTGAGTGGGCGCGAATGCCCGAAACCAACTGCGACGCGATGCTCTGTCGCTGACACTCCGGCTTCGACTGCGGTGCCGTATCCAAACGTGCCAGTGCGAAGCTCATAGGCAATCCGAACTGCAGTATTTGTGCGCCAGATTTCGCGAAGATTCAGTTCGAATCCCCTGAGAGCGCAGGTCGCGCAGTGACGCCGTTTCGTGCAGAAAAGTCTGTACGGTGGAGCTCACCGGTTGCTGACAGTCGGCTTCGGCGGGTCAGCCCGTGCGTGAGGGTCACCGTCGTGCCGTACGAGTACGATTCATAGTCGCTCGCGGCATAATCTGGCGCCGAAGGAATAGCGTCGCCAGGAGCGGATGCGGTCGTGGGCGGGAATAGTCCGTAGAGGTACGAGGGTGAATACGCGACAGCCTGATTTGCCAGTAGCGTGGTGCGTCCCCCAAGACGAGCCGAAAGGCCCACACCGCCGCTGTAACTGAACGTTCCAGCTTCCTCGAGCTGATCGTAGTGGCGGAGCACGGACTCCCCCGTGGCCCCTACCAGCACGCGCGAGCCCTGCCAGTGATACTCCGTGTGACTCATGAGCATCGTCGAAGCACCACTCACCAAGGTTTCGCTTGGGCCAATGCCACGAAGTTCTGGGGGCGCGTCGCTGTCGTACACCTCGACCACCGAGAGCGAGAAGTCCAATTTGTGGTGGACCTTCCGATCATCGGTGACGCCAAATAGCCCACCCGTTAATGGCGGAGATTTTGCCCCCTGCGAAAAGGCAGGAATGGCGTCACAGGCGAGCACAGCGACCACGATGATGGAGACACGAGAGATGAGGTTCACGAGCGCTCTCTAGGTGTCAGCAGCAGATGCCTTCTCATGGCACGATGACTGTGTCGCCCGGCTTCAGTAGAATGTTCTGCTCTGTGTTCTTCCCCTTCACGACGTCTTTGTAATTGAACTTGAATCGTCGGTCGCCCGCTTCTTCTCTGCGCACAATGACCACGCTCTTCGACTTTGCGTATTCCAAGACGTCGCCAGCCAGAGCGATGAGCTCTAGAACCGTCATATCGCGCGTGAGTGGAAAGGCGCCTGGTTTTGCGACCTGGCCGATAATCGAAACCTTCCGACTGTTGATTTCCTTCACGATGACCGTGGCGTTCGGTTGGCCGATGTACTTCGCGGCCGCCGTCACCAAGGCAACAGTCAGCTGCTCGGGTGTGAACCCCGCCGCTTGCACATCCTTCAACAGCGGCAATGAGATCTTCCCATCAGGGCGAACGACGACCTCCGCAGACATCTCCGCCTCCCGCCAAAAGACAATCGAGAGAACGTCTTCCGGGCCGATGACGTAGTCTCGGGGAGTCGTGGAGGCCAAGGAGGCGGTGTCGCCGGTCGGAGCTGCCAGTGCCTGCAACGTCTGCCGGGCAGCGACTGGCGCGCACAGCGGCCCGCAGAGCGCAATCACGGATGCCGAGCGGATTAGGAGCTGTTTCATGGCGGTTGGCGGAAACAGGGCTTCGCCCTCTCAGTCACAGTCCAGCTTTCCGCGCAAGCCAAACTGTCACTGCCCCGAAGCGAAAAAGAACCCTTCGATGTAACGGGTTTCACCCATTGCCCGGGGTACCGCTCCCGAGACACGGTGAATCTGGTGTCGGGGTGGCCTCGAGCCTCAAGGTGCAGGTGGCACAGTCTACGAATTCCAGGCGACGGGGGCATGGGAGTGCCGTCACGTTTTTGATCGGCGATTGCTCCTAGGCTGCGCAGGAATGGCAGGAATATACGGCGTTATGGCTCAGAACGCAGTGCGGAGGGCGCAAATCCAGGGACGCGCGCCACATCACCCAGCGGGCTTTTCTGTGTTCGGACGCGCAATCCTGTACTGCTTGTGGGGCGGCCGCTGAACGATCGGGCTGCTGTCAGCGATCATCCGGACGGCCTGATGGGTGCGGGGCGCCGACGTTTTAGGCGCTTCCAGGCTCCACGCAGCCCTTTCGGGCTGCGCGAGCCAGGAAGCATTGAAGTTACTTCGAGAAGGCGGCCGAGGGACTGCTCGACGTTGAGCCTCCCGGCCCCGTGGTCACGACGACCGCATAGTAAGATCCGGCCGCGAGGGGGTTGACGAGCGTGGAGATGTCGACGGATATCTCACCACCGACCGGCGCAGGCTTGCCGACATTCCTGGTCGCGACGGGCAAGGCGGTCGCCGGGTCCGTGGCGCGCCGCAGTTCCACGGTCCACGACGTGACGTTGGTCACGTAGTCAGCTCCGGGTACGAACGCCACCGTCGTGGGAACTACGACGGGGGGCGGGGCGACCGTCACAGTCACCGCTCCGGACGTCGCCGTCGCCCCATCGTCGTCGGTGGCGACCGCCGTCAAGGTGTAGGTCCCTGCCGCGACGTTGCTCCACGTGACACTGAATGGGCTCGCCGTATCGGATCCCACCAGCTGCGTGCCCGCGTAGAAGTTCACGCGAGTGACGGTGCCATCCACATCGCTGGCTGTCGCGGAAATGGAGATGTTTGCCGGAGCCGTGTAGCTCAAGCCGGAGAAGATCACCACGGTCGGCGGAGTGTTGCTTGCAGCGACAGTCACGCTGACCGGCAGCGAAGTCGTCGTCTTGCCCTCGTTGTCGGTCGCCACCGCGGTCAAGCTGTGTGTCCCCGCGGCGACGTTGCTCCACGTGACACTGAACGGGCTCGCCAAATCGGATCCCACCAGCTGAGTGCCCGCGTAAAAGTCAACGCGAGTCACAGATCCATCCACATCGCTCGCTGTCGCGGAGATGGCGATGTTCGCCGGGGCTGTATACGTTCCCCCGGCGGAGATTGTCACGGTCGGTGGATTATTGCTCGCGCCAACGGTCACACTGACCGGCATCGAAGTCGTCGTCTCGCCCTCGTTGTCAGTGGCCACGGCCGTCAGGCTGTACGTCCCCGAGGCGACGTTACTCCATGTGACACTGAATGGGGCCGACGTATCGGACCCGACGAGCTGCGTGCCCGCGTAGAAATTCACGACGCTCACTGATCCATCCACATCGCCGGCCGTCGCAGAAATCGAAATGTTTGCCGGGGCGGTGTAGCTTGCCCCTGCGCTCGGGTCTGAGATCGACACGGTCGGCGGATCGTTACTGCTCGTTGGAGCGCTGATCACCACGTTGCTGAACGTCGCGGTCGACAGAGCGGTGGAGTCGCGGCTCGTCACCGCGAGCCCAACATAGACCGTGGCAGGCATGGCTATCGTTTCAGAGTCGACGAGAACCCAGTCGGAGCCATCGACCGATTGGAACGTGCTGAACAAATCGCCTTCACGGACGAGGCGTACCCACCCAGGAGCTGCGCCGGCGCTGCCTGCCGTCTGATAGCTCAACGCACCGACCAGGAGGCGGCATTGAGAGACCCATGCACCGGACGCCGTCGCGAACACAGATGAGTGTGCCGCTGGCCCGGTGATGGCCTCGCGGATCATGACACCCGCTTTCGACCAGGTGTTCGCAGCCTGCAGGCTCGCGACGCGCGCCACAATTTGGGTGTCGCCGGTCACAGCCTGATAGACGAATCGGAACTGATCGGACGTGTTCCAGATATCCGTGCCCGATCCCGCTACGGTAAAGGTTCCACTGCTGGCACTCGCCGTGCCGGCCAGGGCCGGATTGCCGATGTCTGTTGTGACCCATGGGGTCGGCAACGACGCCGTGGAAGATCCGAGCGACAGATTCGAAAACAACCCCGTCGCCGTTTGAGAAGGATAGTGGCTGGTGACTGCGAGCCCGACGTACACGTTCCTGCTCATTTTTACGGTCGCGCTGCCGACGAGCGTCCAGCTCGCGCCAGTCGGCGAACTGTATGCTCGGAACGTGTTGCTCTGCCTCACCAGCCGGATCCAGGCCGGCGCGGGGAGAGTCGCGCCGCTGACCTGAGAGGACTTGCGACCGTCCCGCGAACGCCATTGAAACGCAACCTTCTGATCGGTTGACAGGAACATCATCGCGTTCTTCGCTGTCGCATTCATTGACTCGCGAACCATGACGCCCGCTTTGGCACCTGGGCTCATGTCCAGCAGATCCGCGACGCGTACGCGGATGTCGACGTCTCCGGACGTCGGTTGATACGCATAGTGAAATTGGTCGGAGGTGCCGCCGATATCGGTGCCTGCGCCACGGACCGTAATCGTGCCGGCGGCGCCTTCTGCGCTGCCAGCCACCGCAGGACTACCGATGTCGCGGTGCGTCCAGCCGGCAGGCAATGTCGAAGTCTGCGCCGCGGCGGAGTGAGTACCGGCGATCAACGCGCACACGAATCCGATGAGCAGAGCTCCGCCCTGTCGGCCCAGTTTGAGCACCTTAACTTCTCCTTGATTGAGCGCTGGGAAGCCGCAGACCGCGACGCTAGTTCACACTGAAAACTAATCTGGTGCTTTCCACCATTCCGACCGCCTTGACAGCAATCGAGCTGCCAAGTTCATCTGTTGCCGAAAGCCCAATGTTTATGGACACATCGGAGGGCTGGGCGGGTGCGACGGACGGGAGTCGATTACAAAATTGCGCACGCGCCAACGGAACCCGCACAGCCAAAATGTTACGGCGTTACGGATTCGCCATCGCGCCTGGCCAACGGCGTGCTTGCTTTGCCCCTGTTCGGGGCCAAGGCCGTTCCGAGCGACGGCCGGGCGAGCATTCCCGCCAGAGCCGTCGCTTCTTGGGTGGCGTGGACCATGACCGCGCCAGGAATCAGAAGTCTCCGAGAAATCACTTCGAGAACGGGGCCGAAGGAAGGCTCGGCGTTGAACCGCCGGGCCCGATGGTCACGACGACGGCGTAGTAGGACCCTGCAGGCAGCGGATCAACGAGCGTCGAGATGTCCGCGGATATCTCGCCGCTGACAACCGCAGGCTTGCCGAGATTCCTTGTGGCCACCGGCGAGGCGGTTACGGCATCGCCCGCGCGTCGCAGTTCCACCATGAACGAGGTAACGTTGGTTGCGTAGTCCGTTGGGGCCACGAAGACCACTTTTGTCGGGACCGGCGCGGGCGGGGTCGCAGCGACCGTCACAGTGATTGGCACGGAGGTCGTCGTCGCGCCCTCATTGTCGGTCGCGACCGCCGTCACGCTGTACGTCCCTGCGGGGACACTGCTCCACGTTGTACTGAATGGGCTCGCGGTGTCGGATCCCACGAGCAAAGTGCCCCTGTAGAAATCGACCCGAGTCACGGATCCGTCCACATCGCCCGCGGTCGCAGAGATGGAGATGTTTGCCGGGGCCGTGTAGCTTGCGCCGGTCGTCGGACTGGAAATCGAAACGGTCGGCGGCGTATTGCTGCTCGTTGGCGTGTTGATCGCTATGGTGCTGAACGTTGCCGTGGCCGTGGCGGTTGAGGTGTGGCTCGTGACCGCGAGGCCGACGTAGACGGTGGCAGGCATCGAAATGGTGTCAGTGCCCACCAGGATCCATTGGCTGCCATCCTGCGACTGGTAGGCGCTGAACAGGTTCCCCTCACGCACGAGCCGCACCCAACCGGGAGCGCCGCCAGCGCTGCCTGCGCTGGAATTGCTCGAGCCCCCGGCCGACAGGCGAGTCGTGAACCTCCAGCCACTGGACCCCGTCGCGTGCATGAACGCATGCGCCGCTGGCGCCGTGAGTGCCCCGCGGATCATCACACCGGCTTTCGACCAGGCATTAGCGGCTTGCAGGCTGGCAACCCTTGCAACGATTTGCGTGTCGCCGGTGACTGGCTGATAGACGAACTGAAACTGGTCGGAAGTGTTCCAGATATCCGCGCCCGATCCCTTTACCGTAAAGGTTCCGCCGCTTGCACTCGCGCTGCCGGTCAGGGGCGGACTACCGATGTCAACCGCAGTCCACGGAGACGGAAGCGTCGAGGTCGGTGGGGGCGCGGTGAGGCTCGAAAAAGTCGCCGTTGCAGTTTGATTCGGATCGTGGCTCGTGACGGCGAGCCCGACGTAAGAGTTCGTGCCCATGTTGATCGTAGCGCTGCCGACCAGTGTCCACGCGGCGCCGGTTGGCGAACTATATGCGCGGAACACGTTGCCCTGTCGCACCAGGCGCAGCCAGGCTGGCGCCGGCTGGACCGCGCCGCTCACCTGCACGGTCTTGTGAGCATCCCGTGAACGCGATTGAAACGCCAGCCTCTGGTCGGCCGACAGGAGCATGAACGCGTTCTTTGAGGTCGCGGCCATGGATTCGCGAATCATGAGCCCGGCTTTGGCGCCGGGGCTCACAGCCTGCAAATCCGCGAGACGGACGCGAATGTCGACATCGCCGGAAGCCGCTTCATACGCGAACTGGAATTGGTCTGACGTGCCGCCGATATCGAGGCCAGCGCCACGGACCGTAAACGTGCCACCCGAGCTCGCCGCGCTACCGGGCATCGCCGGACTGCCGATGTCTCGGTTCGTCCAGCCAGCGGGCAATGTGGTCTGCGCGGCGGCGGAGTGAGAACCCGCGACTAACGCGGACACGAAACCTATGAGCAGAGCTCCGCCCTGCCGAGAACGGCCCAGTTTGAGCAATTTTTTCTCCTTGATTGAGTTGAGTACTGGGGGAGCCGCAGACCGCTACGCTATTTCACATACCGATTAATCTGATACCTTCGCCAAATATGGTGCCTTGACACTGATCGCCGCAATGAGAGCTCCGATCGCGGAGCGTCTCGTGCCGAGCCGGAGAGCGATCACTACTTGTGTGTTCGGGTTATCAGCTAGTGACCGGAGAATTTCTTTGCCGGGGAGGCGAGCCTCAAGTCACCGATGCGGTGGCTTGAATCAGCAAAGCGGATGCCAGATGAGTTGGTAGACCACCGGCACTCGGTACCCAAGGCTAGAATCGCTTACAGGAAAGCAAGTGACGCGGTGATCGATCGTGCACCCGACGGCTTCTCAAACGGGCCGGAGTTCGAACACGTCGAGCCGCGTGGAACAATTACCACGTCAGACTTACGTACCGACCCGAATCGTTCATCATCGACGCGCCCGGTGCGCGGCAGGACCATCTTGAAGCGCGCCAGGTCCAGGACGATCGGGTCGATCTGCCCGACGTCAGTCGGACCAATCGAGCGGCAGATACATTAATGCGCCCTAGGTATTTCTCCCCATCGAAGCTGCACCGGCCGCGCGTGTAGCGAGACGCCAGAAAGCAGACGTCTTGGACAATCTACTTCGAGAACGGGGCCGAAGGAAGGCTCGGCGTGGAGCCTCCGGGCCCGGTGGTCACGACGACGGCGTAGTAAGACCCTGCGGGCAGCGGATTAACGAGCGTAGAGATATCCACTGATATTTGGTTGCTGACAATCGCCGGCTTGCCGAGATTTCTGGTCGCGACCGGCGAGGCGGTAATCAGGTCGACGGCGCGTCGCAGCTGCACGGTAAAGGAGCTGACGGCGGTCGCGTAATTTACCGGGGGTACGAAGACGAGCGTCGTCGGGCGCGTCGAAGTCTGGGCAGCAACGGTCACGGTGATCGCGCCGGACGTCGCCGTGGCGCCCTCATTGTCGGTCGCGACCGCCTTCAGGCTGTACGTCCCTGCGGGGACGCTGCTCCACGATGCACTGAATGGGCTGGCCGTGTCGGTGGCTATGAGCTGCGTGCCGGCGTAGAACGCCACCCGAGCGACCGACCCGTCCACATCGCCCGCTGTCGCGCCGATGGAAATCGTTGCTGGCGCCGTGTAGCTCGCGCCGGTCGTCGGACTGGAAATCGACACGGTCGGCGGATTGTTGCCGCTTGTCGGCTGTCCGATCGTGACGTTGCTGAACCGGGCTGTCGCACTGGCGGATACCGTGGTGCTCGTGACCGCGAGGCCGACATATGCGGTCGCCGGCATCGCGATGGTGTCCGTGCCGATCAGCTTCCATTGACTGCCATTCAGCGATTGGTATGCGCTGAACAAGTTTCCCTCACGCACGAGTCTCAGCCAAGTGGGAGTCCCGCCGGCGCTGACGGCCGTGTCGTAACTCCCGCCACCGGCCGACAGCCGGCTCCGGAAGAAATAGCCACCGGATACCGTCGTGAACATGAATGCATGCGCCGCCGATCCTGTCAGCGCGCCGCGGATCATCACGCCTGCCTTTGACAGCGCCCCGGCGGCCGCCTGGAGGCTCGGCACGTAGGCGACGATTTGCGTGTCGCCGGTGACTGGCCGATACACGTACCGAAACTGGTCGGACACGCAACAGATGTTCGAGCCGGCTCCCGTCACCGTAAAGGTTCCCGAACTTGCCGTCGCGCTCCCGGTCAGGACCGGACCACCGACATCACTGGAGAGCCACGGAGACGGCAGGGACACGACTGTCAGGTTCGAAAACGTTGCCGTCGCAGTGCGGCTCGGATCGCGGCTCGTGACGGCGAGTCCGACGTAGGCATTTGCGCTCATGCTGATGGTCGCGCTGCCAATGAATGTCCACGTCCCGCCCGTCGGCGAACGATATGCGCTGAACACGCTGCCCTTCCGGACCAGGCGAATCCAGACAGGCGCGACCAGCGGCGCGCCCATGACGCGCGCGGTCGTGCCACCGCTTCCCGAACGCCATTGGAAGGCGAGCCCTTGTTGGCCCGTGAGAAGCGTGAACGCGTTCTTCGCTGTTGCGCTCAGCGACTCGCGAACCATGAGTCCGGCCTTGGCCCAGGCGACCCCGGCCTGAAAATTCGCGACACGGGCTCGGATGTCGAAGTCTCCGGACACCGCTTGATACGCGAACTGGAATTGGTCGGATGTGCCCCAGATATTGACGCCGGCGCCACGGACGGTAATTGTGCCGGCGACCTTCGACGCGCTCCCGGCAACGACCGGGGCACCTATGTCGCGATTCGCCCACCCAAGGGGCCAGGTTGAAGTCTGCGCGCCGGCCGAGAGAGCACCGGCGATGAACGAACACAGGATTCCCGAGAGCAGAACTCCGCCGTTCTGGCCGAGCTTTAGCACTTGCCATCTCCTTGTGAGTGCTGGGGAGCGAGTGAGTGCTGGGAAGCGCGGACCGCTATCTCTCTGTCACACCGCCTAGGGACAGACTTGCTTGTTGGATTTCACACACTGATCGCGAGTTGTCGCCTGAAATGATCCTGCATTGTCGATTGGAGCTCTACCGCGTCCGTGGCCGCATGCACGATTCGCGCCCACGCGGGCACATCGAGCTCGAGTCGTTTTGCTCGCAAAAGTCGTGTAGGCGTCGCGTACTGCGTGCGGAGGCAGCGCCACGATCGTTACCGTTACACGGTTTTGTGCACTGCCTCTTGATCACCGCCGGTCATTGCAAGCGGCACGCGGCGCCTGTCCGGGCGAGGGAGGACGGGGGGAGAGAGTTCTCTTCCGTGATGTCTGGATGGAAGCGAGGCGGGCTCGATCGACGGGACCTACTCGAGATCTATCTTAATTGCCAGTCGCTTTACGTGGGCGACGGGCTTGCCATCCCGTGTCGCCGGCCGGTATCTCCAGTGCTTGGCCGCCGACGTCAAGATCGCGTCGTAAGTCGGATGAATGCTCCTGACCAGACTGACGTACCCTACCTCTCCTCGTGCGCTCACGACGAGCTCGAGGATACCCGTGAGCTGTCCGTGCTGGGGGACTACGCCCCGAGGCCAGGCGGGAAGCGCCTGGTAGATGACAACCGGCGGGACAACGGTCGAAACCGGCACTCCTGACGCCGATCGGGTGTGGTTAGCCGCGGCGAGCGACCGGCGCGAGAGATCCGTGAAGCCCTCCGCAAGAGCCCGAACATTGGAGAGTGCGGAATCTCCTGCGGTGTCGCCCTCCTCTTCGGTCAACTTCACCACCGCCGTGAATTTCTCAATCGCCCCTTCGTAATTTTTCGAGTCGAACATCGCCTTACCAGCGCGATAGAGCTGCTGTGCCAGGTCCGGACGCAATCGGGTTCGCACGTCCTCGATGACGGCGCGTACGCGGGGCGGAAGGTCTGGACCAGGACGGAACAACGGGTCCAGCTGCACTGCCGCTTCGATCCGGGCCTCAGCCTGCGAGTTGAGGTCTAACGCGAGGAGGCACAGGGCCTGATAGAGCGCCCGATCGCGCGCCAGCGCGGGTGCAATCGTCTGCGGGTCCATCGAGTCCATCACCGCTAACGCCCTGTCGTATTCTGCGGACTCGTACAGCTGCCGGGATTCGCTCAAGCGATCAATAAAAGGCGCCTGGCCGGCCAGCAGGCGAGGCGATCCCAGTGCGGCAGCGACACAAATGATCGCAACTTGTGCGACGCGTCGATGTTTCATTCCTGCTATCCCTCGCGTCCTGAGCTACGGCAGGCCACGTTCAGCGTGTGGCGATGGCCGACTGGCGCAAGTTGGCGCTCAGTCGTGTTGGAACTCCGGCCTTGACGATGGTTGAGATCGTCTTCTCACCGAGTTCCGGGTGTCGGAACACGATCTCGTGCGGTCCGACGGCAATCCACAGATTGCCTATAGGCGTTTCACCTACGGACTTGCCGTCAATCCACACTTCCGCCCACGGCACCGCATTGACGTGAATCATGCTGAGGGGCGGCTCCAGGACTATATGCTCGACTGTTTCGGACGCTATCTGGACCTGCTGCGTGTGTCGGAATCCTGCGTCTTTGCTGACGAACGCGAGCGCGTGCGATCCGGCGCTCAACATGATCCGAGGAGTGCGACTGGTTCCCAGCAGCCTCCCGTTCTCAAGTATTTCGACCTCAATCGGCGACGTGATCTTCATCCATCCGTCCAGCCGAGAGCGTGGCGCCGGTGGCGCAACCACTGCAACGGCGGCGCCGCGCGGGGGAACCGCCTTCCGGAGCCTTTCACCTGCCACCGTCGTGTCCGCTACTCGCATGGTCGGTCTGCTGCGAGGACTTGTCTGTTTGTGTACCGCCGCAGGTGCCGTGGTGGTGGAGGCCACTGACGTCGTGGCCGGGCCCCCTCGCGGGACGGATGTCCTTGCTTGGCTGGCAGGCCCGGACGGTCGCCGGAGGGTCCGAAGAATGAAGAGGCCCTCGGATGCCGCCGTGACTGCGAGCGCGACCAGGGCTATAGAAATGGCGTGCGATCGAACCCACCCAACGGTCAGCGGCCAGCTTTTCGAGGCCTTCTCCGCGGCTACGACTTGCGGCGGCTCGTCGTGGCGTACGGCGCCGTCCGGGAGTTCCCAGTCTTCCTCGCGTGGACGCACAGGAAGGTGCCAGTTATGGCCCAGCAACACTCCCTGCGCATCCACGCCCGCGACCGTCTCCGGCTCGCTCGCCGCTACCGCGGATGTCGGCACTGGTGTGCCGTTGCTCGAATCCGCGACGCTCTTCAACAGTTTCTGGTGCAAACTCGACGATCTGGCCGCTCGAGACCTCGTCGGCGGGCGGCCACTCGAAGGCGGCGCCGGCGTACGGCGAGGTGCGTCCGATGACATCTGTATCCTCTGCGTCGTCGACGCGACCGCTCGCCAAGCTGCCCGAGGAGAACGCCTTGCGAACTCCCTGAAGTGCGCTTCTGGTCATCAGTACGCCTCAGCTCTGGTCGAGCTGGATCGAACAGAAGCCCTGCGGACAAGGAGAGCGCAGTCTAGTAAGACTGCCTCTCAGAAGCATGGGACCCCGATCCGGATTTCAGTGGGAGCGGTGGCTTACATTCTTCAGGAATGGGGGTTTGCGCTGACCAGCTACGCAGAGACGGCGTTGAGCCGTTCCATCAGGACTTTCACAATCCTCTCGCCATGAAACCGGCCGTTCTCGATGAAGATTGGCGCCGTGTCCTTGCCCGCCAGCACACCCCCAGCGAGGAACAGATTCGGCACGTTGCTCTCGAGCGTGGACGGATCGTGCGTGGGGACGCCGCTCAGGGGATCGACCGTCACGGCGCAGGCCTCGAGCAGTCCGAAATCGGCGTGGTAACCGGTCATGAGGAGCACATGGTCTGCCGGCAGGTGCTCACGCCGGCCATGTGAGTCAATGATCACCGCCTCTCGCGTAATCGTCTCGACCCGGCTTTCGAAGCGCGCCGCGATCGCGCCCTCGGCGATCCTGTTCTCGATGTCGGGCTTCACCCAGTACTTGATCGAGCTTCCGAGCGCCGCCCGGCGGTGCACGAGCGTGACGTGCGCGCCCGCCCGATACAGCTCGAGCGCGGTCTCGGCCGCCGAGTTCTTGCCGCCGACAATGACGACCCGCTTGCGATAGTAGCCGTGGGCCTCGTCGTAGTAGTGCGAGACGTGAGGCAGATCTTCGCCGGCGACGTTCAACCGATTCGGATGATCGTAATAGCCGATCGCGAGCACGATCGCGCGCGCGTGTCGGGTCCGGTCCGACGCACCCACGCGAGTCGTCACGGTGAACAGCGGGTCGTTTCCTTCGGAGGCGGTCACCGACACGACCTGTTCACCGAACGACAGCGGGAGCTCGAATTTTTCGGCCACGCGGCGGTAGTAGCGAAGCGCCTCGATGCGTGTGGGCTTGTCGAACGGCGTGACCAGCGGCACGCCCCCGATTTCGAGCAGCTCCGGCGTGGTGAAGAACACCATGTGCACGGGAAAGTGATAGATGGAGTTGACGAGCACGCCCTTCTCGAGCACCTCGCAGGCGAGCCCTTCGGCCTTGGCGGCAATCGCGGTGGCGAGGCCGGATGGACCCGCGCCCACGATGAGAAGATCGCAAACCGACATGCCATCGATCATACGGTCAGTCATGCACACAAACGGTCGTGGACGCGCGGCTGTCGCCCCGCCGTTGCCCGCTGTGACGCCGCCATGCCCCGCCCGCCCAATATCCGACCGTTCATGTCGTATTTGCCCACTCACCCGCGCTCCTGCCCGCTCGCGGTGCGACACCGCCCGTTCGGGGAAAAAGCCTAAAACGCAGCGGGTTCATTACTACAATTGACTGACTTAGAACGACTTGCGCCGCTGACAAGCAGGCCAACCCCGAGACAGGCCCGAGCAGGTAGGGCCCCGGGAGGAGAGGAATTCCATGCATCGACCCGTCAAGTACGCCGAGAAGGGACTTGCCCTTGCCGCCGAAGGCGCGTGGCAGGTGTTCAACACCCTGAACTCGCTTCGCCGCAACCCGTCGTTCACGCCGAAGTGGTCCGAAAAGCCGCTGAACAAGTCGTGGGAGAAGACCAAACCGCCGCTTGGATGGCCTCGACAGACCGACTCCTTGTGTCCCACGTGCGTACGGGAAGCCCGCCAGGCGATTCTGGACGGCAAGCAGGATGTGTCGATTCTCCTCACCGAGAAAGTCGGCGAAATCAAAGCGACGATTCTCGAACGCGACGGCCAGATCCTGATGGTCAAGGATTGCCCAATCCACGGGCACTTCGAGGACGTCATGTCGATCGACCCGCCAATGTTCAAGCACCTCGAGGAATCGTTCCCCGGGCGCGACATCCAGGCGCACAACGACGAGAAGCTGCACAACCACGGCAGCAGCACGATCAAGCACGGACGGGGCTCGGTCCTGACGGTGGACCTGACGAACCGCTGCAACATGATGTGCGACCCGTGCTTCATGGACGCCAACCAGGTGGGCTTCGTCCACGAACTGAGCTGGGAAGACATCCAGATGGTGCTCGACAACGCCATCTCCATCAAGCCGCGGCGGCAGATGTCGGTGCAGTTCTCGGGCGGTGAACCAACGATTTCGCCCTACTTCCTGGACGCCGTCCGGTACGCGCGCAAGGTGGGCTACAACTCCGTGCAGGCCGCCACCAACGGCATCGAGTTCGCGAAGAGCCCCGAGTTCGCGCGCGAGGCCGCGAAGGCGGGCCTGCGCTATGCGTATCTGCAGTTCGACGGCATCGGGAACGCCGCCAACTCGCATCGCCGGGTCGGGAATCTCTTCGACGTGAAGCTACGGGCCATCGAGAACCTCTGGTCGGCAGGTGTCGACATCGTCCCGGTCATCACGATCGTCAACGGCGTCAACAACGAACAGGTCGGCCGCGTGGTCGAGTTCGCGTTGGACAACCCACGAAAGATCAATTTCCTATCGTTCCAGCCAGTCAGCTTCACCGGGCGCGACGAGGAAATCACCGACGAACGCCGTCAGGCGCAGCGCTATACGCTGTCGCACCTGGCGCACGACGTGAAGTCGCAGACCGGCATTGGCGAGCCGCTCCGCGACTGGTTCCCGATTTCGTTCATGGGGACGTTCACCGACTGGGCGGACGTCGTCCACGGGCCCGATCGGGAGTGGGGTCAGCTCACGTGCGGCTGCCATCCGAACTGCGGCATTGGCATGGCCGTGATGATCGACAAGGAGACGAAGGAAGCAGTGCCGGTGACCGCGTTCCTGAAGGCCGATCAGCTTGCCCGCGACGTCGCCGCGGTGAACGACGCGGCGCGCGGCAAGTGGCTGTCGATCACCGGGATGACGCTGGCGCTTCTGCGCAATTACGATCCGTTCAACGCGCCGAAGCACTTCAAGATCCTCGATCTTCTGAAGAAGTTCGACAAGACGTTCGGCGCCACCGGCAAAGACTACGGCAAGGTCACCGGCGACCGCACCGAGGCGGACATCGAAAAGCGGCGGTCGGATCGGTGGAACTTCCTGTTCATCGCGGGCATGTGGTTCCAGGATCTGTTCAACTACGACTTCCGCCGCACCGAAATGTGCATCATCCCCTACGCGACGCAGCAGGGGGAGATCTCGTTCTGCGCCTACAACACGGGGATCGGCTGGCGCAACATCATCGAGAAGATGCACATGACGGCGACGCTGACGAAGTGGTACGAGGAGCACGGCCGCCACGAGATCTTCGCCGGGAACAAGGCCGTTCCGCTTGCCAGCGCCGAGCATCACCTGGTCCTTAACGCCGAGGCCGTCGCCAAGGGACGGCAGACGGATCTCGACGACCTCGGCATTGCAAAGAACGCGCGCGAAGAGAAGCTGCAGGCGCGCAAGAAGGAACAGGATCCCAAGCATCACGCCGAGATGGAGCGCCTCTATCGGCAGCACGTGCTGAAGGATCCGGCGCGCGAGTCAGCCCGTCCTCCAGATCCAGGGGTTGAAGCGAAAGCCGAAGGAAGAACAGCCGGTCGGTTACGACAGTCTGCAGTAGAGCCGGGCTTCGCGTTCGGCCAAACAGGGGGCGGCAGGGAAACCTGGCCGCCCCTTTCTTTTTGACCCTTCGACCTTGCAACCCGTCGACCCTGAGCCGCCACTTGACATCGACTACTAAGTACTAAATAGTTAGTAGTCATGATGCGACAGAAGCTGACGCCGCGCGAGCTGGCGATCATGGACATCATCTGGGAACGTCGCGAGGCCACGGTTCGCGACGTCCACGATGCGCTCAACCGTCGCCGCAAGGTGGCCTACACGACGGTGATGACGCTGATGAGTATCCTGGCGACGAAAGGCCACCTCACGCGTCGCCGCGACGAGCGCGCTTACGTCTACAGCCCGACACGACCGCGCCACCAGGCGGTGGCGCGCCTGGTGACCGACTTCGTCGATCGGGTGTTCTCGGGCTCGGCGCAGCCGCTGCTGCTCCACCTGGTGAAGCACGAGAAGCTGACCGCGGCGGAGCGCGCGGAGCTCCGGCGCCTGATCGACGAGCTGGAGGACTGATGGCTGCTCCCCTTGGCGCGTTCCTGCTCGCCTACAGCCTTCAACTCGCGGTCGTCGTGTCGGTCGTCTGGGCGGTCCTTCGCGTGCTGGCATCAAGATTTGCAGCGGTCAGGCTTCGCACCTGGCAGGCCGCTCTCGTCGGCGCGATGGTCCTGCCGGTTGGCGCATTCGTGCCACTCTCTCCGATGTCGTCCAGCGCCGGAGCCGATGCCCTGCTTTCGATCGCGATCGTGTCAATCGAGCCGGTGAACACAGCCGCACGCCAGACCGCGTGGACGCCGTGGCTGTTGACGCTGGTGGCTCTCGGAGCCGCACTCCGCATCGTGTGGATCGGCAGCGGCTGGGTGATGCTGCGATACCGCTTCCCCACCGCACCCTCCGCCTACGATCCCCGCTTCGCCGAGGCCTGCGAGACGGTAGGCGCGCGCGCCAGGCTGGTCTGGCGGAGCGATGTGAGCCACCCGTTCACCTATGGCATGGCGCCACCAGTGATCGTCGTTCCCGGGGATCTGGCGTCGGCACCCGACACCGTGTTGCGCGCCATCTTCACGCACGAGCTGATGCACGTCAGGCGTCGCGATTGGCAATTGGTGATTGTCGAAGAAGCGATTCGCGCGCTCCTGTGGTTCCATCCCGCGATCTGGCTGCTGCTGGCCGAGCTGCGGCAGGCACGGGAGGAAGTGATCGATCGGGCTGTGGTTCGCTTGCTCGGGTCGCGACGCGCGTACCTCGAAACCCTCGTCGCGCTCGCAGACCGAAACGCGCCGAACGGGTTCACGCCGGCGCTCCCCTTCTTCAGATCACGTCAACTGGCGCGGCGAATCGCCGCCATGGCGTCGGAGGTTTCCATGTCAAGGCTTCGTATCGCGCTGACGTGCCTCGCGGTATTCGCGCTTTCCATGGTGACGATCGGGGCCGCGGCAACCGCGTTTCCGCTGCCATCGATGACCGGAACGACGCTGCTGCAGGCATCTCAGCAGTCGCCAGGCGTGGGCGCGGCGCCGGGCCCGATCGAGCAGTCGGCAGTCGATGTCTCGGCCGACGCGCCACCGCCTGCGCGAACACGCTTCGTGGCGCCGGAACTGCCACGCGATGCCGTCACGATGGGCCATCCCGAATTCCACGTCCGGCTCGTCGTCGACGCACAGGGGAAGGTCGCGGAAGCACGCATGGTCGATCTCGGGGCACAGCACGTCGATGTGCCAGCGACGCTGAAGACCGTCGATGCGGTGCTCGGAGCGGTGCGCCAGTGGGAGTTCGAGCGGCCGCAGCGCGCGCCGCTTGCGTTCACAGTGGTCTTGACCCTGGACCCAGTGGCCGAAGGCGGCGCGGCACCGAGCCTGGAGCGGCCGGTCGTCATCGAGATGAAGAAGGCGGAATACCCGGAGTCAGCGAAGGCCAAGAAGATTCAGGGAGACGTCGCCGTGGAGGCCACGATTGATGCGCAGGGCACGGTAGCGGAGACTCGCGTGGTCAAGACGCTCGCACCCGAACTGGACGAGGCCGCTGCTGCCGCAATCCGCGCCTCGACCTTCCGCCCGGGCATGAAAGACGGCAAGCCCGTGCCGGTGAAAGTCACGCTCACGGTCCGATTCGCGCTCAAGTAGTGAACTCCGTTCAGGGTCTCGGCGTTCCAGAGGCGCATATGGCTCGCCACACCATTTCCGCCGGAATCGTTGCGGTGGCAGTGTTCTGCGGCCCGGGCCATCCCAAGGGCCAAGTCCACAATCGACCCCTTACCGAAGTTCGTTTCGAATCCGTGCGCGGTGGCATGCCGTTTTTCGCGGCAACCGTCAACGCGAGTGGGCCGCTCGAATTCCTCCTGGATACCGGAGGCTCGGGCGAGATCGTGGATCGGGAAATCGCAAACCGCCTCGGATTGAAGCTGGAGCGAGCAACGGCGTCCGTATCGGGGTCGTCGGACCTCGAGGCCGGTGTCGTTCCACACGCCACCATCGCGATCGGCGGCGCTCGACATGAAGGCCCGTTGGTCGCGTCGCCATTGGCTCCCATCGAACCGATTCTGGGCCGGCGGTTCGAAGGGATCATCGGCGGTGCCTTTCTCCGGCGCTACGTGCTCCGGCTCGATTACGGCGCCCGCGTCATACGGCTCTACGAGCCTGCGCAGTTCCACTACGACGGCGGTGGCCACTCGCTGCCCCTGTCGTTCGCCCAGGGAATTCCGTTCGTCACCCTCGACGTCTCTTTCGCGAACGGCAAATCCATAAAGGGCGACTTCCTGATCGACACGGCGGGCGGCGGCATGGCCATCCACGTGCACAAGCACCTGGCCGAGCGAGAGGGCCTGCTCACCGGCGCCACGACCCTCGCCGAAACGGGCCACGGTCTGGGCGGTGAGACGAGCCGCACCGTGGCGCGCGCGGTTGCGCTGTCAATCGGGCCCTACCGGCTGCCGCGACCGTTCGTGGCGTTGACCGAAGACACTGCTGGACTGCGCACGAACCCGAATTCGATAGGACTGGTCGGAATGGAGGTGCTTGGCCGATTCGACCTGACGTTCGACTATTCCCGTGCGGCGCTCCACCTGGAACCCAATCGAACGTTCAACGCGCCTTTTGTCTACGACTCGACTGGCCTCGACTTACGCGCGACGCGTCCATCGTTCTCTCCGCCGTCCGTGCACGCCGTGCGCGACCCGTCGCCGGCGAAGGAGGCCGGCATCGAAGCCAGCGATGTCCTGATTCACATTGACGGCCGCCCCACTTCTCCGCTCACGCTTGACCGCGTTCGCGAGATCCTCAAGCCGCCAGGCCGGACACACCGCCTATCTATATCCAGACATGGGAAGATCTTCAGAGTAACGCTGACAACACGCGATCTGCTCGGCTGACGCGATCAGACCCGATCAGACCTGATCCGGACCCGATCCGATTGATCATTTGAGCAATTTCTCGATCTCGTCCATGACCCGATCCATCTTCGCGATCGTCAGATCGAGCGGCTCGGTCGTGGTCATGTCGACGCCGGCGTCCTTCAGAAGCTCGATCGGATATTTCGAGCCTCCCGCCGCAAGAAAGGCGCGGTAGCGAGCGATCGCCTGCGAATCGCCGGCGATGACCTTTTCAGCGAGCGCTGTCGACGCCGTGAACGACGTCGCGTACTGATACACGTAAAACGGGCGGTAGAAGTGTGTGATGTACGACCACTCGTCGGCGATGTAATTGTCGACCACACATACCTTCGCATCGTGCCCGTAGTACTTGCGTGTGATCTCGAGGTACAGCTTTGCGAGCGCGTCCCCGGTGAGCGGCTCTCCTTTCTGCGCGCGCTCGTGCATCCGCAGCTCGAACTCGGCAAACTGGGTCTGCCGGAAGACCGTGGCCTTCACGTTCTCGAGGTAGTTCCCGAGCAGCGCGAGTCGCACTTTTGGATCAGAGATCTTCTTCAGCTCGTGTTCGATCAGGAGCGCCTCATTGAAGGTCGAGGCGACTTCCGCAACAAAGATCGGGTAGTTGAACAGTGGATAAGGCTGCGCCTTGCCCGCAAACCAGCTGTGCATCGCGTGGCCAAGCTCGTGGGCCAGGGTCGACATGTCAGTGTACTGCCCGTTGAAGTTGAGCAGCAGGTACGGATGGACATCGTACGCACCGGGGTTCATGTACGCGCCGGCTCGCTTGCCCTGCGTAGGGTAGTAATCGATCCATCGATCGCGGAACGCCTGATCGAGTGTCGCGACGTAGTCGTCGCCAAGCGGCGCGAGAGACGCTTTCACTTCCGACTGTGCCTGCTCAACGGTGTACTTGAGTGGGACATCGGCGACGAGCGGCGCGTAGAGATCGTAGTAGTGCAACTGGTCGACGCCGAGGATGCGCGCACGTAACTTCAGGTACCGATGAAACGAGGGCAGGTGCTTGTCCACGCCGTCCACAAGCGCCTTGTATACGGTCGGCGGGACGTTCGGACCGTCGAGCGCCGCGGCAAGCGTCGAGTCGTACCGCCGTGCCTTGGCTCGGAACTGCGCCGCCTGCACGTTGGCGGTCATCGTGGCGCCCAGCGTGCGGCCGAACTTGCCGAGCGATCCGAAGAATGTCTCCATCACTTTCCGGCGGTCGTCCCTCTGCGCAGACGCGCGCGCGGCCGAATAACCGGACACGTCCAGTCGCACCTCCTTGCCGTCGGCGAGCTTGAGCGAAGGCCACGGCAGATCAGCGTTCAGCAGGATGTTGGCGACGTTGCCACTTCCGGCGGCCATTGGACCTGCCTGCGCCAGCAGCGCCTCCTCGCTGGCACTCAGCGTGTGCGGCTTGCGGCGCACCACGTCGCCCAGATAGAAGGTGTAGACCTTCAGTGCCGGCGTGGCGGCAATCCACTTTTCGAGTGTGGCCGGATCCATCGCCAGCACTTCCGGCTCCAGAAAAGCCCAATCCGCGCCGAAGGCAGCGGCCAGCTCGACAACCTGGTCCTTCATGCCCTGGTAGGTCGCATTGCGCGTGTCTTCGTCGGCCTTCAGGCCGGCGATACACCGCAAGGCGACTGAGCGCGCGATCCTGAGTCGCCTGAAGGTCCAGCGCCTGCGCAAGTCGCTGCGGCGACTGGCCAAGAGTGCCCGCGAAAGGGCGGGCCGCCGCCAGGTCGGCCGAAATGCGCGCCTTCTCTGTGCGCCACGCCTCATCCGTGGGGAAGAGCGGTTCGAGATTCCATTTGTACGCATCGGGCGTGGACTCGCGCGTTCGCGGCGCTTGTGCCATGAGGCTCACGCCCGCTGCCATCACTCCCGCCATCGCCACCATTGTCCGAGTCATCGCGGCTCCTCGCGTCCGCAGCATAGCAGCAGGACCTCGCTGTAGAATCGCGGTTCGTCCACCAGAGGAGGTATTGATGCACGCGCTCATCCGGCAGTTCGTCCCGACGTTGCTCATGCTTACCGCTTTCGGCCAGGGGCCGAAGCACAGACCGATCCGCCGCTGCGCGTGATTGCATTCGGCGCCCATCCTGACGACTGCGACATCCGCGCTGGCGGCGTCGCGGCAAAGTGGGCGGCGCTCGGCCACAAGGTGCGGTTCGTCGCCGTCACCAACGGCGACGCGGGCCACATGTCGGAGGGTGGTGGCCAGTTGGCGATGCGGCGGCGCAAAGAGGCCCAGGAATCCGGTCGCAGGCTCGGCATCGAGTACGTCGTGCTCGACAACCACGACGGCGAGCTCGTGCCCGACCTCAAAGTGCGGGAACAAATCATCCGGCAGATCCGCGAGTGGCGCGCCGATCTCGTGCTCGCGCCGCGGCCGAACGACTACCATCCCGACCATCGATACACGGGGGTGCTGCTGCAGGACGCGGCATTCATGGTGACGGTGCCCAACGTGACGCCCGATACTCCCGCGCTCAGGAAGAACCCCGTCTTCATGTACTTCGAGGACGGCTTTCAGAAGCCGGCCCCGTTCCGCCCCGATGTCGCGATCCCGATTGACGATGTGATCGATCGGAAAGTGGACGCGCTCGATGCTCACGTTTCGCAGATGTACGAGTGGCTGCCGTGGCACGACGGCACGCTCGATCAAGTGCCGAAGGACCCGTCGGCGCGGAAGGCATGGCTCAAGCAGACGCGGAGCCGAGAGATTTCGGTGGCAATACGAGAGGCCGTGAGCCGCTGGTACGGTCCCGAGATCGCGAAGACCACGATAGACGTCGAAGCGTTCGAGGTCTGCGAGTACGGCGCCCGGCCGGATGAGGCGCTGTTGAAGAAGCTGTTTCCGTTCGCGCCGCGTTAGCGATCGTCTTGCCGTCTCTCCATTGTCAACGCGACGATGAAGTTGGCACGCACCGCATTTCACAACTGTACAATTCCGACCTATGCTCCGACGTTCACTGCCGGTCCTGATGCTGGCCGCTGTCGCCACGTGCGCAGGGTCCGGCACTGTGAAAAGCTCCGTGCTTCCCCTTTCCATTGACCAGGGGGCCGCGGGGGCCTGGCAAAAAATCCTGAAGCTGCAAACGGTGGCGAGCATCATGCACACCACCGCCCATCCGGATGACGAACAGGGCGGGCTGCTGGCGGCACTCGGACGAGGCAGAGGCGTGCGCACGGCGATGCTGACGCTGAACAGGGGCGAGGCCGGCGACAACGCGATCGGGCCCGAGTTGTTCGACGCGCTCGGCCTGATCCGTACCGACGAGCTGGCACGAGCGGCCGAATACTACGGCCTCGACGAGCAGTACTTCACGCGTGCAGCCGATTTCGGCTTCTCGAAGCGCGCCGACGAAGCCCTCACGAAATGGGATCGTGCGGCGATTGTCGAAGACATGGTGCGCGCGATTCGTACGAGCCGTCCGCTCGTAGTCGTTTCGCGATGGCAGGGAACAGAGCGCGACGGTCACGGTCAGCACCAGGCCGCAGGGCTGCTGACGCCGGAGGCAGTCGCCGCGGCCGCCGATATACACGCGTTCCCGACGCTTGCGAAGGAAGGACTGCCGCCATGGCGAGTGCAGAAGGTATTTTCGGGCGGGTGGCGGGAGAGCGAAGCGTGGCACGTCGCGATCGATTCGGGGACATACGACGCGGTGCTCGGTGATTCGTACGCCAATCTGGCGGGGTACGGCCTCAGCCTCCAGCGATCGCAAACGGCGGGACGCTTCGTACGCACCACCGGGCCCGCGCTCTTGTACTACGCGCGCGTCGATGCGCCAGGGTTACGCGAGGCGGATCTGTTCGAAGGCCTCGACACATCAATTCCCGCGGCCTATCGGTTGCTCGGACGACGACCGCCGGACGACGCCGAGGCGCGTCTGGCAGCAATCGCCGTTGAGGTCGCAGCGGCGAAGGAGGCGTTTCGCTGGACCGACCCTGCCGCGTCGGCGCCTGCGCTTGCTCGTGGGCTGACCGCGACGCGCGCCGCACTCGCGGCGACGGTAGACGAGGACGTCGGGTTCCTGCTGCGCGTCAAGGAGCGGCAATTCCACGCCGCGTTGGCCGCCACCATGGGCCTCGAGCTGACCGCGACGGCCGAGCCCGCAGGTACCCGGCCGCCGTCGGGTCCGTACGCGGCATTTGCGCCGCCGACGACCTTGAATGCCGTGACGGCCGGGCAACGGATCGACGTCTCGGTTTCGCTGGTCAAGCGTTCGAGCATGGCCATGCTGGTGGATGCGGTCCGGCTTGGTGGCGCGGCCGGGCTCGACAAGGCGATGCCGATAGCGCCCACGACGGCGCTAGACAATCAGCCGCTCGCAGCTCGGCTGACGATGGCGATCCCCGCGGCTGCCGCTGTGACCCGGCCGTATTTCACTCGCGGCAGCATCGCCGATACTCGCTACGATCTCCTGCCTGGCGCTCTCTCCGGCGCACCGTGGGGCGACCCGGCACTTACGGTGACGGCCAGCTACAAAGTCGATGGCGTCTCGGCGACGCTGACTGTGCCGGTCGCGCGGCGAGAAGCCGCTCTCCCTGACGGTTATACGCTGCACGAACTCGACATCGTGCCGCCAGCAAGCGTGAGCCTGACACCCGGCGTCCATATCGTACCTGCCGATGGATCGAAGCACGCTGTAGAGGTGAACGTCGACGTCGTCAGTTACTCCGCAAAGGGCACAACTCCAGGCGTGATTCGCCTCGAGGCACCGTCCGGGTGGGTCGTCACCCCGCCCGCGCAAGCCATCGCCCTCGGCGCGCCTGGCGAGCGGAGACAAACGCGGTTCAACGTCGCCGTCCCACCAGAGGCCTCAGGCGTCCAGACGATTTCGGCGACCCTACTCATGGACGGGCACAGGTGGGGGTTGAGCTATCAACCTATTCGACACCGGGACCTGCCAGTGCGATACCTTGTCAGAGAGGCCACGGCACTCGTCAGCGTCTTCAGTATCGCGCAGGGTCCGAAGGCCCACGTCGGCTACGTCATGGGTATCGGCGACGAGATGCCTGCGGCACTCGCTCAGCTTGGCGCGGCCGTGACGCTGCTGTCGTCCGATGATCTGGCGACGGGCGATTTCTCGCGCTTCAACGCGATCATCACCGGTACACGGGCCTATGCCGTTCGAGACGACCTTCGCACTCACAATCGCCGATTGCTCGACTGGGTGCAGGGCGGGGGCAATCTGATCGTGTTGTACAACACGCCCGAGTTCGATCCGCGGCGCTTTGCGCCCTACGACGCCGCGCTGCCGCAGGATGCCGAAGAAGTCTCGGAGGAGGATGCCCGTGTGACGTTGCTCGCGCCGGATCATGCCCTCCTCTCGTCGCCAAATCGCATTGGCGCCGAAGACTTCGACGGCTGGATCGAACAACGCGGCTCGAAGTTCTTCGCGCAGTGGAATGCCAGGTACGCGGCGCTGGTCGAGAGCCACGATCGCGGCCAGGCTCCGCAGCGTGGCGGATGGCTCACGACCGGATACGGGAAAGGCCGCTGGACGTACATGGCCTACGCGCTGCACCGGCAGGTCCCGTATGGTGTGCCGGGTGCCTACCGCATACTGGCAAATCTGATTGCGCCTCCTCACCGCACGGCAGCACTGCAGCCCCGCAGCACGGCAGCACTGCAGCCCCGCAGCACTGCGGCACGGCAGCACCGCGGCACGGCAGCACCGCAAGACGGCGGCACGGGCGCACCGCAACCCCGATGACTCAGGTATGCTCGCGGCTTCTCGTCTGTCCAGTCTTCGTTGTGGCCGCAGTGTCGGTCGGCGCCGTTCAGCAGGCCCCTCACCACGAGCCGGCCGACGCGACGGGGTCGCTTCAACCGTTCGCGGTCTCGACGAAACGTGTCGTGCTCGCGCTGGATCAGCTTGGGCAGCCGTTATCGCCCGCGGACCGGAGCGCTCTCGACGCCGCGCTGTCGTCGACCGATGACCGCGAGGGCATCGCCCGCGCGACGGTCGTGCTCGATCGGCTGGCCCTCGTGACGGTGACCATCAATCCCGAAGCGCGCGTGACGGCACAGGCAGGCGCGGCCAAACCCGCGCTGGTTGAAGGCGGCACTCGCGTGTTCCTGGTGAAGGTGATCAATCAGGCCGGCATTACGGCGCCGCTCGGCGTCACGAGCCCACAGAGCGGCCGCGTGTCGATTCCGGCCTGGAGCAACTCGCCCGAGCCGCCGCGCACGATCAGCGACCGCGATATCGCCGAACGGTGGGCGGAGATCTCATTTCTCGACAAGCCGCCGCTCGCGGCCACTCTGTCGGGCATCCCGCTGGAGTACCGCATTCTCGAGGTCTACAGCCGCGATCGCGGGCAGAGGGCGGCGGAGTTGAAGTTCGATGTTGGTCAGGGCACAGCCGACCTCGCCTATCGATCCGACGTCCCAATCGTGTTTTCAATCGCGCCCTCGCGCCGGATCTCCCTTCGCATCGAAGACGAGCGTGGGCGCGCGGCGCTCGCGCGCTTGACCGTGCGTGACGAGGCCGGCCGTGTCTATCCGGCCATGTCGAAGCGACTCGCGCCCGACCTGCCGTTTCAACCGCAAGTGTATCGGGCGGATGGCGAATCGCTGGTGCTCGCTGACGGCCGCTACCGCCTGACCTGGTCGGGAGGTCCGGACTACGTCACTGGTGCTCGCGAGGTCGATATTGGCGCCGGCCATCCAGAGGAGATCGCGATGCGCCTCGAGCGCTGGATCGATCCGGCGGCGCGCGGCTGGTATTCGGGCGACCATCACGTCCACGCAGCCGGCTGCTCGCACTATCAGGATCCCGCCCAAGGCGTCGGGCCGGACGACATCGTCCGGCAAGTTCGCGGTGAGGGGTTGAACGTGGGGAGCATCCTGACGTGGGGACCCTGCTACTACCATCAGCGACAATTTTTCTCGGGGAAAGACGACACGCGATCGACCGCCGAGATGAAGCTCCGGTACGACCTCGAGGTCTCGGGGTTCCCGTCGAGCCATGCGGGACATCTCGTGCTGCTCGGGCTCCGCGAGCAGGATTATCCAGGCGCGAAGCGCCTCGAGGATTGGCCGACCTGGACGATGCCTGTCCTGAAATGGGCCAAGCAGCAGGGCGCGGTGACCGGATACGCACACTCGGGGTGGGGCTTACAGATTGCGGCCCGCGACCTTCCTGCCGACGAGGTGCCCGCCTTCGACGGCATCGGCGCGAACGAATTCATCGTGACAGTCACCGAGCCGGAAACAGTGGACTTCATCTCGGCCGTCGACACACCATGGCCGTGGGAACTGAATATCTGGTATCACGTGCTCAACGTCGGGTTCAGAACTCGTATCAGCGGCGAAACCGACTTTCCTTGCATCTACGATGACCGGGTCGGCCTTGGACGCACATACGCGCGCCTTGATCATCTGACGTTCGACGACTGGCTCGAGGCCATGCGACACGGACGGAGCTATGTCTCCGACGGCCGCAGCCACTTGATGGATTTTGCGGCCGACGGCGTCGCGGTCGGCACGCGCGATGTCACGTCGGCGAGCGGGCGCGTCCGCGTGACGCTGAATGCGGCGTCCCTCCTGGATCAGGCGCCCGACGTTGCGCTGTCGGCGAAAGCCGCCGATCAAAAGCCATATTGGGACGTCGAGCGCGCCCGAATCGGGGCCTCCCGCGACGTGCAGATCGAGTTTCTCGTCGACGGGCGGCCCGTCGCGACGCGAATGTTGACCGCCGATGGCGTGATTCGCCCCATCGCGGCCGACCTCACGCTCGCGCGCAGTGGTTGGGTGGCAGCGCGCATTCTGCCGTCGGCCCATACGAATCCAATCTGGGTGCAGGTTGCGGGACAGCCGCAGCGGCCTTCCCGCCAGAGCGCACGATGGTGCCTCGAGGCGGTTGATAAATGCTGGAGGCAGAAGCGCGATCAGATCAGGCCGACCGAGCGCGCGTCCGCCGAGGCGGCATACGAACGAGCCCGCGCCGCGTATCAACGGTTGCTCGATGAGGGGGTCGACCGATGAGTCGTGCGGCGATGGCGTGGCGAGCGCCCGTTGTGGGCCTGCTCCTCGCGCTGGGTGCATTCGCGATGGTTGCGCACGGGCGAGCGCAACGGCCGGCCAATACCGGACCGCGTGAGGCGTCCTCCGACCGCCGCTTTGGCCCGCTCAAGACGCTGAACGGAGAATTCCCGTTCGAGCCGAGCCCCACGCCGGAAGCGTGGGCCACGCGATCAGCCGTTCTCAAGCGGCAGATCCAGGTCGCTGTAGGACTTTGGCCAGAGCCGGATCGCGGGCCGATCAAAGCCGTGATTCACGGCAAGGTCGCGCGCGAAGGCTACACCATCGAGCGCGTGTTCTTTCAGAGCCTTCCCGGGCACTTCGTCACGGGCAGCCTCTATCGTCCCGTCGGCGAGACCGGCAAGCTTCCGGCGGTGCTCTCGCCTCACGGGCACTGGCCCGGTGGCCGCTTCAATGAAGCCACGACCGAAGAGATCCGCCGAGCGCTCGTGACCGGCGCGGAGCGATTCGCGATCGGCGGACGCCATCCGCTCCAAGCGCGCTCGGTGCAGCTCGCGCGCATGGGCGTCGTGGTCTTTCTCTTCGACATGGTCGGTTACGGCGACAGCGTGCAGATCCCGATGGACGTGGCACATGGCGCCCGCAGGGATCGAGCGCTCACCGCGGCCGACGGCGGGTTGTTCTTCAGCCCGCAGGCCGAGCTCCGTCTGCAATCAATCATGGGCCTGCAGGCCTGGAACGCTACGCGCGCGCTCGACTTTCTCACGAGCCTGCCAGACGTCGATCCCGCACGAGTTGGCGTCACCGGCGCGAGCGGCGGCGCGACGCAAACGCTCATCCTCAACGCCATCGACGACCGCCCGGCCGTGCTGTTCCCCGCGGTGATGGTGTCGACCGGAATGCAGGGCGGCTGCACGTGTGAGAACGCGAACTACTTGCGAATCGGCACGGGAAACGTCGAGATTGCCGCGCTGGCCGCGCCCCGGCCCCTTGGCATGACGACAGCCGACGACTGGACGAAGGCAATGCCGCAGTCGGGATTCCCTGCGCTGCAGCGGCACTACGCCATGCTGGACGCGCCCGACCGGGTCGCGCTTTTTCCTTTTCCGCAGTTTCCCCACAACTTCAATTACGTCAGCCGTGCGGCGATGTACGGGTGGATGAACCGGTTCCTGCGGCTCAATCAGCCGGATCCGATCGTCGAAGAGGACTTCGTGCCGCTGACGAAAGCCGAGGCGACGGTCTGGGACGATGCGCATCCGGCGCCACCGTCGGGCGAGGCCGCCGAACGCGCGGTCACACGGTGGTGGACGGATCAAAGCGAGCGCCACATGACGGCTCTTCGGCCGCACGATGCCCAAGGCCTCGTTCGCTACCGCACCATCGTCGGCGGCGCGCTCGCGGCGATCGGAGGGCGTGAGGTTCCCGCCGTCGCGGACGTCGACGCGGTGGTCACGAGTCGCGAGCACCAGGGCAATATCGACATCCGCCGAGGCTCGCTGCGGCAGACCCGCTGGGGCGAGATCACGCCGTTTGTCGAAGCCGCACCCGATCATCCCAACGGGAACGTCGTCGTGTGGATCGACGAACGGGGCAAAGAGGCGATCTTCGACGCGAGCGGGGCGCCGCGGCCGGCAATAGCGGCGCTGCTGACGTCGGGAGACACCGTTCTGAGCGTCGACGTGTTCCTGCAGGGAGAATTTCTGAAGGTGCCGAATGCGACCTCCAGGAACAGACTCGTCGACGGTCCGCCGGTGGCGGCGTTCACATACGGCTACAACCCGCCGCTCTTCATTCAGCGCGTCCACGACGTGATCGCCGCGCTGCGATACGCACGAACCCGGTCGCACGCAGAAGTACGACTGGTGGGACTCGGCCGCAGTGCCGGCCCCTGGGCGGCGGTCGCACGCGGGATCGCCCCATCGCTGGTCGATCGCGCGGCGATTGATACGGGCGGGTTTCGCTTCGAGAGCGTGGCGACGCTGGACGACCCTGCGTTCGTTCCCGGCGGCACGAAATACGACGACCTGCCGGGCGCGCTCGCGGTTGCGGCGCCAGGACCGCTCTGGCTGTCCGGAGAAGGACGGCGGCTGCCCGCGGTGATCGATGCCGCCTACCGCGCGGCCGGGCGCGCCGAGGGCCGTGACGCTCGGCCGCGCCGTCGGCGAACGACGCGAACGCGAAGCCGTGCGCTGGCTGGTCACGGGGCGGGCTACAACCTCGTAGTTGGATCACGAGTTCCTCGGGTCAGTCGGGTTCGTCGGGTTCGTCGGGTTCGGCAACCCGATCTACCTGGCTAACCCGTCCGACCCGTCCAACCTTCAGTCGTTCTCAGAGCGTCTTCTCCTCGTTGAAGTTCCACTCGACCACGCGCTTCGTGCGGATCGACTGATTGACCATGTGCGCGCAGGCGGCGGCGCGATGGCCGAAGAGCGCGTCCTCGACGGGGGCCTTCCGCGAGCGCACCGAGGCGAAAAAGTTCCGGATGTGAGTGTAGGTGGAATCCCGTCCTTCGGTGCGCCAGGTTTCGACGCCGGCGGCCATGTGTCCGGCGGCCATGAAGGGCGACTCGATCGCCTGGATCTTCGGATCGTCGTAATACGCCTTCTCCAGCGCTTCCGGCCACGAGTCCACGACCCAGCGGTTGTCCTCTTGCGCGGGCTCGGGTTTGAAAGTCACCCCGCCGTCGCGGAGGACCACACTCCCCTCGTTCCCCAGAATCTCGAGCCCGGATTCGGTGCCCTGCTCGTTGTTGAAGGTGCAGCACAGATTGGCCGTGAAGCCTTCTGGATAGGTCAGCAGCGCATTCACCGTGTCGGGCACTTCGTGCGTCTTCTTGTAGCGGTAGTTCTCGCCGGTCGCGACGATCGATTTCGGCATCTTGGCGTCGGTCGCGAAATGGAGCCAGGAGACCAGGTGCACGAAAAGGTCGGTCGCGATGCCGCCTGAATAGTCCCAGTAGCATCGCCACCGGAAGAAGCGCTCCAGGTCGAAGTCGCGCTTCGGCGCCGGACCGATGAACTGCGCCCAGTTGACGGTCTGCGGCGGTCGCATCGGGAGGGATGGGATAAAGCCATGCGCCGCCGGCGCTGTTCCGGTTGTAGGCGGCACGCACCATGGTGACCTGACCGAGCTTCCCTGCCTTGATCAGCTCACGCGCCTTTGCCATGTCGGGGCCGCTCACGCCCTGACTGCCGACCTGCACGATGCGATCGGATCGCCGCGCCGCGTCGAGAATCGCCAGGCCATCGTCGATGGAATAGCTCATCGGTTTTTCGAGGAAGACGTCCTTCTTCGCGGCGAGGGCCTCGATGGTCATCGCCTTGTGCCAGTGATCGGGCGTCACGATGAAGACGGCATCCACGGCGGGATTGGCCAGGATCTCGCGGTAATCGTTGACGATCACCGCGCGGCCGCCTGTGCGAGCCTTGGCGCGTTCCGCACGGCCGGCGTAGGCGTCGCAGACGGCGACCACCTCCACGTCGGCCATCGAGCCGATGTCCTGCAGATGCTGGTGTGCGCGCGCGCCGCAGCCGATGAAGCCCACCGCGAGACGCTCGCTCGGGGGCGGCGCGGCATCGGTCGTACGCGCCAGCGACGCTGTCGCGCCTGCGAACACAGTCGTTTTCATGAAGTCACGTCGATTCATGGTTCCCTCACAACCGGATCCGAACCTGTGGCGGCGGGGCTTTAGCCCCGCGATAATCGGATCCGAACCTGTGGCGGCGGGGCTTAGCCCAGGCTAGACCCGCAATAATGGATCAGAACCTGTGGCGGCGGGGCTTCAGCGCCCGCGTTTGTTCATCTCCGCTTCTTCGCCGGCTTCTTCCTTGCCGGCGGCGCCGGCTCGTATCGCACCTGCGCACCGCTGACGATGGCGATGGGACGGCCGGCAGACGCAACGGTCTCGTTGCCATCGACGCGCGAGATGAGCAGCTTCTCGCCGAGCAGGCTCACGACATCGGTCTCTTCAGGAATCTCGATGACGATCGTCTCGGTGCCGACCGGCGCCACGGCTTTCACGCCGCCCGGTCCGGCGCCGCCAGAAATCCGGTCGACCAGATCGGCCACGCGTCGAAACTCGCTGCGCACGACGGCGCGCTGCAGGAGGGCGCCGTCGAGGGTGAGGACGCCAATCGTCGCAGTGGCGCGCGTATAGGCGCGTCCCGATTGTTCGAGCTCTGCGGAATACATCTGGCGATTGTGGAGCGCAAAGGTCAGGACCGCCGGCCCGCGATGCTTCGGCAGCCGAATCGTAACGCCGGACGCCGGGTCGCTGCCAGTGAGAACGTCGCAGAACCGCAGGCCCGTCTTGATCCCGTCCCCGAGGACGTTCGGGCAGTCGACCGCCGCCGGCTCGGTGCGCAGCACTGGCTTCGGCGCCGCACTTTCTGCGCGTCGATTGCGCGTCGGCTGTCAGGGTGAAACAGCAGGCGAGCAGCAGAAGGAGTGTTGCGAGGACCCGTAGCATCTCGCGTCAGCCGCGGTCGCGCGGACGTCATTCAGCCACGCACGCCAGACCCTGCGAGAGCTCGATGGGGCTCATGGACATGGCTCGTCGCCGAATCAGCTCGAGAAACTCCGAGCGCGTGCGCGCGTTCTCGCGGAACGCGCCGAGCATGGCGCTCGTGACCGCAAGACGAGTTCTGCTTTTCCACGCCGCGCATCGCCATACAGAGGTGCGTGCCCTCCATCACGACGGCGACGCCAAGCGGCGACACTTTCTCCTGAATGACCTCGGCGATTTGATGCGTCAGGCGCTCCTGCACCTGCAGGCGCCGTGAAAACACGTCGACGAGCCGCGGGATCTTGCTCAAGCCGATCACTTTTTTCTGCGGGATGTAGGCGATATGGCACTTGCCGAAGAACGGCAGCAGGTGGTGCTCGCAGAGGCTGTAGAAGTCGATGTCCTTGACGATCACCATCTCGCTGTAATCAACTGAGAACAGCGCGTTGTTGATGACATCATCGATGTCGGCCTGGTATCCGCTCGTCAGGAAGCGGAGCGACTTCTCGACTCGCTTGGGCGTGTCGCGCAAGCCTTCACGCTCGGGATCTTCACCGAGGTGCCGCAGCACGTTGGCGATGAACTCCTGCATCCGGCCATTCTACCGCATGGGGTGTTGTGTCCTTGCGGCGCTGCTGAGCCCAGTGGCGGCCGCCGGCCAGGACGCCGACGCGCTCTATGCCAACCGGGCGCACCTGTCCGACGCCGTGCGCGCGGCCTCCATCTGGCAATCCAGACTCGATCGTAACCCCGCGGATTTCGAGGCTGCGTGGAAGCGCGCGCGCGCTGGCTATTGGATTGGCGGACACTCGCCGGACCAGAGCGCGAAAGACCAGGCCTACGAGCTTGCCATGGCGGCTGCGCGGGCGGCCATCGCGGCGCGCCCGAACAGTCCCGAAGGCCACTTCTGGCTGGCCGCGAACATGGGCGGGTTTGCGGAAGATCACGGTATCCGGGGCGGGCTGAAATATCGTGGGGCGATCCGCGAGTCGCTGGAGAAGACGCTCGCGCTCGACCCGGCATTCCTGCAGGGATCGGCCGACCGCGCGCTGGGCCGGTGGTACTTCAAGGTCCCGGGCCTTTTCGGGGGAAGCAAGCGCAAGTCCGAGGAGCACTTGCGGCGCGCGCTCACCTACAACCCGCGCAGCATCGTGACGCGGTTCTTTCTCGCCGAGACGCTCGAAGCGCTCGACCGCACGAGCGAGGCCAAGGCGGAGCTGCAGCAGGTGCTCGATCTACCGCCCGACCCTGATTGGCTGCCGGAAGACGCCGAGTTCAAGCAGCAGGCCCGGGGGATGCTGCGCGAAGCCCGCGCGCTGAGTAAGAAACACGAGCGACGACGAGAAGGCGAATCCGAGTTCTTCAGCGACGAGATGGCGACGAGTCAGGAAGCTGTCCTGTCCTTCAGCGCTCCTGGTCTCCTGGACTCCTGTGACGGCAATTAGTTTCACATTTGCCGACGTCCCGCTTCTCGAGTTCTCGTGTTCTCGATTTCGTCGATTTCTTACTCAATCACTTCCACTCCCATCGCCATTCCCATCCCCCCACTGACACACAGCGTCGCCAGGCCGCGGCGCTTGCCGTGGCGTTTGAGGGCATGCAGCAGCGTCACGAGGATGCGCGTGCCGGTGCAGCCGATGGGATGCCCGAGCGCGATGGCGCCGCCATGCACGTTCAGCCGCGACCTGTCGATTGGCAGGTCTTGCAGGACCGCGAGCACCTGCGGAGCGAACGCCTCGTTCAGCTCGATCAGATCGAATTCGTCGAGGCGCCAGGAGAGCCGCGCGAGGAGGGCTTCCACTGCAGGCACCGGGCCGATGCCCATGCGACGCGGATCGACGCCGGCGCTCGCCCACCCCAGGACGCGCGCGAGCGGCTTCAGCCCGTGCCGCTCGACCGCATCGGCGCTCGCCAGAACGACGGCCGCGCCTCCGTCCGTGATGCCAGACGACGAACCGGGCGTGATGATCCCTGGGATGCCGTCGATCTCGAACACCGGCGAGAGCGTCGCAAGCCCCTCACGCGTCGTATGCCGCGGATGCTCGTCGACGCCAATCGTCTGAGCCCCTTGGGGGCTGGCAATCTCGACAGGCGCGATCTCGTCGACAAAGGCGCCATCGGCGAACGCGCGCGCCGTCTTTTCCTGACTCGCCAGCGCGAACTCGTCCGATGCCGCGCGGCTGATGCCGTACTCGCGCGCGAGGAGCTCCGCCGTTTCGCCCATCAGCAGATCGCATAGAGAACACCGGAACCCGTCGCGATACATGGCGTCGACGAGCTGAAAGTGTCCCAGGCGATGGCCCCAGCGGGCATCCGCCGCGTCGATCAAGTACGGCATACGGCTCATCGACTCGATGCCACCCGCCAGCACGAGGTCCGACTCGCCCAGGGCAATCTGACGTCCGCCAGACGCAATCGCCTCGAGACCTGAGGCGCACGCCTTGTTCACCGTCACGGCGGGCGCGCGATCGGGCAGACCTGCCCGCCGCCCGACCTGACGCGCCGGATTCGGCCCCGAGCCTGCCTGGCGGGCGTGGCCCACGAACACCTCGTCGATCCAGGACGGCTCGACGCGCGCCCGGTCCATGGCCGCTCGCGCCGCCACGGCGCCGAGCTCCGACGGGTGAAGAGAAGCGAGCGTCCCCCCGTAGCGCCCGATTGGGGTCCGAGCAGCGCCTACGATGAACACGGGACGTGGAAGCATCCAACGATTGTACGCAAGGTGCCCAGACGCACGTTGGGCGCACTGGGCACGACCCTACAACGTTCGAATCAGGGACCAGATGCCGGATACCCGTGACGAACGATCCGAAATTCGATGCGACTCGCGGGTGACGGAATCGGTCTCGGGACGACAACCCTCCGAATGCTTGGATATGCGCGCGCAGTGAATCCTGAATTTCGGTTTCCGGCGGGCGAGCCGCCGGAGTATCACGGGCGGCCACACCAGCGGTCCCAGGTCTGGTCACTGAATTCAGCGGTTCGACACAACCACCACTCGGACCGCACTCGGGGCGCCACCTCCAGACTTTTTGTGACGAGCGCGCGTCGGGCGGCACGCGCTCTGCGACTCGTCAGTGATCGACCGACGAGCCTGCGGTGCCCTGTGGCCGACCGCGCCACAGGGACGAAACGGGCCTGCGCCGTGACGAGCCACGGGCGTCGCATGACCGCGAAAGGAGCATCGGAATGAGAGGTTTCACTCGACGAGCCGCCCTCGGGCGATTCGTGATCGCTGCCATGGCGCTGATTCTCGCCGTGGCCGTCATGCCGGCCACCGGCCAGGAGCGATTCAGCGGCCTGAACGGCACCATCTCGGACGCGAGCGGCGCCATGCTACCAGGCGCTACCGTTGTCATCACGAACAAGGAGACAGGCAAGACGTATACGGTCGTCTCCGGTTCCGACGGCGTCTATCGCATTCTCGATCTGGAGCCAGGCCGTTACAGCGTGAAGTACGAGCTGTCAGGCTTCCAGGCCAGCGAGGTGCCGGACGTCGTAATGCTGCTCGGCAAGACGCTCCGCATCGACTCCACCCTCAAGATCGGTGGCGTGCAGGAAGCCGTCAGCGTCACGGCCGAATCGCCCCTCATCGACACCAAGAGCACGACCATCGCACACAACGTGACGGCGGAAGAGTTCGAGCGCATCCCGAAGGGCCGCAGCTTCCAGAACCTCGCCTTCGCCTCGCCGTCCGTGAACACGGGCGAGATCGAGGGCGGCATCCAGGTGAATGGGGCCAGCGGTGCCGAGAACGCGTTCACCATCGACGGCGTGACGACCAACAGCCTGGTCAACGGCCAGTCGCGCCAGGACGCCGTGTTCGAGTACCTGCAGGAAGTGCAGGTGAAGACCGGCGGCATCAACGCGGAATACGGCGGCGCGCTCGGCGGCGTCATCAGTGCCGTCACGAAATCGGGCGGCAACCAGTACCACGGCGAGGGCCACTACTACTACACAGGCGCCGCGACCAGCGCGGCCCCGGTCGAGCGCCTCGTGCTCGACCCGATCGACGATCGCACGGTCCAGTACGTCCAGGATGCCGAACAGCCGAACAATCGGCACGAAGTCGGCGGGTCGCTGGGCGGCCCGATCGTGCGCGACAAGCTGTTCTTCTTCGGATCGTGGGCGCCGCGCTACGTCCGACGATCGAACGACTACCTGTTCACGAGGAGCGAGTCCGATACGATCGAGCAGGAGCAGACCTTCAACAGCGCGTTCGGCAAAGTCAACTACGATCCGACGAACCGCCTGCGCACCAGCTTCTCGGTGTTGTGGACGCCAACCACGTCCACGGGGACGCTGCCGGCGTACAGCGACTCGCTGGCGAACTCGATCTCGAGTTCCCGGGCCTCGAATCTAATCCAGAAGACCCGCGGCTTCGAGATCCCGCAGACGAGCTACGCGGGCACGCTCGATTTCACGCTGAACAGCTCGTCGCTCGTCAGTGTCCGGGGCGGGTACTTCGATGACGACTACCGGGATACCGGCGTTCCGACGATCAGCAGCGTCTCGTATCAGACCAGCTCCATCGGCCTCGGCTATCCGATTCCTGCGAACCAGGAGGGCGGCATCGGGTTCCAGAACACCCCGCGCGTACTGCTCGCGGATCATGATCACACCAAGCGCGGCTACGTGCAGGCCGACTTCATCAAGGCGTTCACCATGGGAGGCTCACACAATCTCAAGGGCGGCGTCGGCTTCCAGCACACGGCGAACGACGTCAACGTCAGCTATCCCGGCGGCGGGTACGTGTGGGTCTACTGGGACAGGTCCTTCACCAGCAACGACACCGGCCGAGTGGATCGCGGCCCGTATGGCTACTACGAGGTGGACGACAACGGCACCCAGGGAAAAACGTCGGCCGACATCTGGTCGCTGTACGTGCAGGACCAGTGGACGATCCGCAACCTGACGCTGAACCTCGGCCTGCGTACCGAGCGTGAGGTGATTCCGTCGTTCCGCAAGGACATCCAGGAGACCGCGTTCGAGTTCGGCTTCGGGGACAAACTCGCTCCGCGTCTCGGCGCCAGCTACGACGTGTTCAACGATGGCCGCCTGAAGCTGTACGGTAGCTGGGGCCGGTACTTCGACTGGACCAAGTATGAAGTGGCGCGCGGCGCGTTCGGCGCAGACGTCTGGCGCGTCCGTTATCGATCTCTGGACACGACGGATGTGTTCTCGCTGTCTGGGACGAACATGCCCGGCCGGAACCTCTGGAATGACGAGCCAGACAGCTTCCAGGACAAGCGGATTCCCAACTTCAACACCGTGGATCCGAACCTCAAGCCGATGAGCCAGGACGCGTTCAATGCCGGCGCCGAGTACCAGCTCCGCGGCAACATGATGATGTCAGTCAACTACGCGCACACCAACTTGCGGCGCACGATCGAGGATCTCGGCGTGCTCGTCGGTGGCTCCGAAGAATATCTCTACGTCAACCCCGGCGAAGGCATTGCCGTCACGATGAACCCGTCCGGGTTGACGCCGGTGTTCAACACGCCGAAGCCGAAGCGTCAGTACGACGCGCTCGAGGTTTCGCTCGAGAAGCGGTTCTCGAGGAACTGGTTCGCAAGTGCGAGCTACGTCTACAGCCGGCTGTACGGCAACTACGCCGGACTCGCGAACTCCGACGAGATCTCGACGCCGACGACGAACCGCACGTCGGCCACACCACAGCAGCAGGCCGGCAGCATCGCGCGGCCGGGCAGCAGCGCGAACCGCGCGTGGGATCTGGACGAACTCGTGTGGGATTCGCACGGCAACCTGGACGTGCTCGGACGACTCGCGACGGACCGTCCGCACGTGGTGAAGTTGTACGGCGCGTATATGCTGCCAACAGGGACGCAGGTTGGCGCGTTCTTCTACGGCGGGAGCGGAACGCCGATCAGCCGCACCGTCCAGAGCATCAACTTCATCCCGATCTTCGTGGACGGACGAGGCAGCCTCGGCCGGACGCCGTATCTGTCGCAGACGGACCTGCTCGTCTCGCAGGACATCAGGATGGGTGGATCCAAGAAGCTGCGGCTGGAAGCGAACGTGCTGAATCTGTTCAATCAGCAGACGGCCCGCAGCATCTTCGGGAGCGTCAATCGCCCGCGCCGGACCTCGTCAGATATCGATCTGCACACGACGAATCTGGCCAACGGGTACGACTACAACGCGCTGCTCGACGCGACTCCTGACGGCGCCAACGCACGCGACCCGCGCTACCAGATGGAGGACCTCTTCAATCCGGGTCTCCAGGCGCGGTTCAGTGTGAGGTTCATGTTCTAACTCTCAGGTGCCAGGCTCTGTTAAGTCGATGGTTTCTTAACAGAGCCTGGCACCCTTTGTCTCCCGCCATTCCGCCACACATCCAACCGCTCTGCCCCAGTCGAAATTCCATCGCTTGAATCGAGTCATCCCTGAGTTCAATCGTTCGACCTGTCTCTGCTGAACAACTGACTGGGCATTTCGCACCGAAAGACCAGCCGTTCATCCAAATCCTGCGGCTTCCGTCACTTCCCCGCCGCAACTGATCAGCACCGACGCCCGGCACGTGCCTTGCCATTCACCAGTGGCGCACGCGACATCTCTGCACTCTAGTTGTGGCGGCTGTGCGTGACGGACATCGGGAATTGAAAACAGGAGAAGAACTCATGACACCTCGGATTGCGATGCTGCTAGCCGTACTCGTGCTGGCAGGCGTCGATCACGGCTGGGCTCAAGAGACGACCGGCGCCGTGACCGGCCGTGTGACCGATGCGCAGGGACTGGCGATTCCGGGCGCGACTGTCACCTTGACCGGCCCGCAAGGCGCCAAGTCGTTCACGACCGATGCGGATGGCCGCTACCGTGCGGCGCTGCTCGTCCCGGGCACGTACACGGTGCGCGCCGAGCTCCAGGGCTTCAAGACCACGGAACAGAAGGGCGTGGCCGTGCGACTCGGCCAGACGATTGAGCTATCGCTTGCGATGCAAGTCGGCGGCGTCGCCGAGACGGTGGAGGTGACCGCGAGTTCGCCCATCGTCGACACGCGGTCCACCACCGTCGGGTCGGTGATCGACAGCCAGATGCTGGCGGACATCCCCGTCGGGCGGCGATTCAGCGATGCGCTATACGTGGCCCCCGGCGTGACTGGAAGTGGCAGCGCGGGAGTCGCCAATCCGTCGATGGCGGGCGGCAGCGGCCTCGACAACACGTATGTCGTCGACGGAGTCAACATCACCAACGCCGGCTATGGCGCGCTCGGTTCGTATTCGATTGTCTTCGGGTCGCTCGGCAACGGCACCCCCTACGACTTCGTCAAGGAAGTCCAGGTGAAGACGGGCGGTTATGAGGCCGAATTCGGGCAGGCGATCGGCGGCGTCGTGAACGTCGTCACCAAGAGCGGCTCGAATGCGCTGAGCGGCAGCGTGTTCGGGTACGCGAGGCCCACGGGCGTCGAAGGCAACTGGAAGGAGTTCCAGTCCGAGAACGGGACTGTGCAGACAACCGGTACCTGAGTTCAACGACGTGGGCGCCACGTTTGGCGGCCCCGTGATGAGGGATCACCTGTTCTTCTTCGGGGCGATCGACCCGAGCTGGGAAACGCGGACGTTCCGCGCGCCGAACAACATCGCCGCCGACGGCAGCCGCTTGTTTCCGCTGTACGATCTTGGCGACGTCGACCGCAAGCGTGAGATCACGTCATATTCCGCCAAGGGCACCTGGCAAATCTCCAGCAGTCACCGCATTGACGCGTCGTTCTTCGGCGATCCGGCCAAAGGCGACAACGGACCGCAGCGCACGTCGGCGATGCTGGCGCAGGACACCTCGCAGTTCAGCGAACTCCACAAGTACGGCGGACACAATCAGACCGTGAAGTACGACGGCGTCTTCTCGCCGAAGTTCCTGGTCGAGGCGTCGTTCTCTCACGCACGGAACCAGATCGAGGAGATCCCGTCAGTCGACGAGTGGAACGTGACCGACTTCCGCGTCGTGCCCAACCTCGCCACCGGCGGCATTGGTTTCTATGAAGCGGGCAATGACGGCAAGAATCGTCAGTACCAAGTGAAGGCGACTCACCTTCTGGGTGCGCACCAGATCAGGTACGGCGTGCTCTATGAAGACATCGCCTACGACCAGATCAATCAGCGCACGGGTCCCACGTTCACCCTGTCGGACGGTCAGGTGACGGCCACCGGCGCCCAGGTGTCGATACTTCCGGAAACCACGGGCCTTGGGCAGATCTACCGCGTGACGCGCGCGAACTTGAACAGCGAGCGAAACACGACGCAGCACTACACGAGCGTTTTCCTGCAGGACACGTTTACGGTCGGCAACCGACTCACGATCAAGCCCGGCATCCGATACGAGCAGCAGACGCTCGTCGGAACGATCGTCGACAACTTCACGCTGAAGAACAACTGGGCGCCGCGGATCGGCGCGACGTACGATATCGTCGGCAACGGCCGCTCGAAGTTGTTCGCCAACTGGGGGCGATTCTTCGCGAAGATTCCGAACGACCTCGCGGCGCGGGCGTTGTCGGCTGACGCGGGCGTCAGCCGTGCTGACTACTTCGACGCGGCACTGACACAACCTATCCCCGAGGGCGTACCGGTCACCACGCAGACGCCCGGCAGCGATCCCCAGACCGTCACGAGCCACCTTCTCATGCAGGGCGTCGGCGCGGACCTGATCGATCCTGACGCGAAGTCGTCCTACGTCGACGAGTTCGTCGGCGGGTTCGAGTGGGAGGCGTTCCGCAACACCAATCTGGGCGTGCGCTACATTCATCGCGCGATTCCTCGCGTGCTCGAGGACGTCGGCCCTTTCCCCGTGGGCGCCTGCGACTTCCTCGGCGTCGGGTGCTCGTTCGACTACACGTTGACGAATCCGGACTCGAACACGCCTGTCGAGACGGATCTCGGCGCGAAATTCGAGAAGCCGGTGCACGACTACGACGCGGTGTCCTTCACCGCCGACAAGCGCTTTGCCAACAACTGGTCGCTCCAGGCTTCGTACACATGGTCGCGTTTGCACGGCACGTTCGAAGGCTTCTACCGCGAGGACAACGGCCAGTCGGATCCGGCGATTACCTCGCTCTATGACTTCCCGACCGACGATCCGAGCTTCACGGCAATCGGCGGACAGGCGCCGTTCAACTATCTTGGCGACATCCGCTTCCTGGGCGCCGCGGGTGCGGGCCCGCTGCCGCTCGATCGCCCGCACGTGGTGAAGGTCTTCGGCAACTACACGTTCAACATGGGCCTCAATCTTGGGCTGGGTTTGACGATGAACTCCGGGAAGCCGTTGACGGCGCTGGCATCGAACCCGAACTACACGAACGGCGGTGAGATTCCGCTGACGCCACGAGGGGGCGGCTTCGAGACGGCCGACGGGTTCCGGACGCGGACCCCGTTCGAGTACAACACCGACGTTCACGCCGACTATGGCATCCACCTTGGCGGCAACCGGCGCATCGTCGTCCTCGCGGACGTGTTCAATGTCTTCAACCTGCAGCGGGCGATCGACTACGACAACTTCGTCGAACTCGAAAAAGGGGTGACGAACCCGGACTTCGGCGAGCCGGTCTCGCAGACCGTGGCAGGGCCGCAGTTCCAGATTCCGCGGCAGGTCCGCTTCGGCGCGCGTTTCGAGTTCTAACCTGAAACAGGAGGGTTCGTCAGGTTGGTCGGGTCGTCAGGTTGGTCGGGTTCGTCAGGTTGGTCGGGTTCAATCCGGCCAAACCCAACTAACCCGCCAACCTGATGGACCTGTCCCACCCGTCGAACCTGTCCAACCCGGGTAACCCGACGAACCTGTCCCACGGGGGCAATGAGGGTTCCATTCTGCATTTCGTCCCTGTTGGCTGGCGGGGACGAATACTCTCGATCAGAGGCTGAACGCCATCCTGAGGTGTTGAACGCCAGACCTGAGTGGTGAGACGACAGATCCAAGCCACTGGATCACCACTCGTCAGATCCAATAATCCGCTCGTCCCTCGCACTTGTCGTTCGTACCTAAGTTACTCTGCTGCCTCAGTTTCGCGTCCCTGAAGAGGCTGGTACGGCCTTTCCATATGAGCGAGTCGGATCGGGACCCACCCTTTTTCGCCCGATCACGACTGTTCGACCCCAAGAGGAGGATTCGAGAATGTTCAGACGTGCTGTCTACGCCCTCGCATGCGTGCTGGCGCTGTCGCTGCCCGCGTTCGCGCAGGAGCAGACCGGCTCAATCAGCGGCACCGTGACCGATAGCTCCGGCGCCGTGCTGCCGGGCGTCACCGTCGAGGCCAAGAGCCTGTCGACGGGGGCCATTGCCGCCACTGCGGTCACCGATGGCGCCGGCGTGTACCGGTTCATCGGCCTGCGTCCCGGCAAGTACGAAGTGACCGGCAAATTGCAGGGCTTTACGCCCACGAAGACGGCCCAACCTGTCGACTTGCGGCTTGGCCAGATGTTGAGCCTTGCGCTGTCGCTGGGCGTCGAGGGCGTCGCCGAGACGGTGTCGGTCACCGCCGAATCGCCGCTCATCGACACGAAGCAGAACGCGCGTCAGTCGAACATTCGCGACGAGCAGATCGAGCTCCTGCCGCACGGCCGCGACTTCACGTCGCTCGTCACCCAGGCCCCTGGCGCAAACAATGAAAGCAAGCTCGGTGGCTTGTCGATCGACGGCGCCAGCGCGGGTGAGAACCGGTACATCATCGACGGCATCGAGACCACCGACCTTCAGGACGGCACCTCGGCCAAGGCGCTGATCGTCGACTTCGTCGAAGAGGTGCAGGTGAAGTCGAGCGGCTACACCGCAGAGTACGGTGGGGCGCTCGGCGGCGTCGTCAATGCCGTCACCAAGAGCGGCTCGAACGATTTTCATGGCCTTGCCGGCCTCCAGTGGCAGGGCAGCCAGACCTCTGGCGGCTTGTCGCTGGCCCCCGGCAGCGTGATTAGCGGATCGGGACCGACGGTCTATTCCACGGGCGTGCCGAACCTGCGCACGTCGTTCACGAACTCCGATGTCGCCGAGTACGTGACGTATCCCGAGGACGACTTCAACCGTTTCGAGCCCAGCATTTCGCTCGGCGGGCCGATCGTCAAGGACAAGGCGTGGTTCTTCGGTGCCTACCAGCCGGCGATGACCAAGTACGAGCGCACGGTCTCTCCTGCAACGGCGAACAATCCGAACGCGGCGACGAGCGACACCACCCGAAAGGACCAGGTACAGTTCATCACAGCGAACCAGACGTCGCAGATCGGCAACAACCTGCGCACGCGCGTGGCGTTCAACAACAGCTGGGAGAAGCGGCAGGGGCTGCTGGCAAACCCGAACGGTCTCGACCCGGCAGGCACGAACTACTCCAAGACCTCGGAATTCCCGAACTGGTCACTGTCGGCCAATGCGGACTGGGTGCCATCGTCGAAGTTCGTGGTGGGTGCCCGCGGCGGCTACTACGACGCCAACTGGCACGACTCTAACGTCACGGAGGAGCCGCTCTATCGGTGGCCCGCGACGAGCAACGTCGGCTTCCTCGACGTTCCTGCTTCGCTGCAGCACGGCACTGGCTTCACCAGCATTCCCACCAACACCAAGGTAGACCGCGATCAGCAGACGCGCGCGTTTTTCCAGACCGACGCGACGCTGTACCTGACTGGCGGCGGCGAGCACCAGATCAAGTTCGGCGCCCAATTCGACCGCGTCGGCAACAACGTCCTCAGTGGCGAGTCGCGGCCACGCGTGACGCTCAACTGGGATACCGGACTGCTCGACCTCAATGACGTGGAGCAGCGGGGAACGTACGGGTACTACTCGGTTCGCAGCAATGCAGTGGACACTTCCAAGGGCTTCATCACCGAAGGCAACATCCACACGAACAACATCGGCTTCTTCATCCAGGACGCCTGGACCCTGAACAGCCGCCTCACCATCAACGCCGGAATCCGAACCGAGCGCGAGCGTGTGCCGACCTATACGACAGGCGCCGATATCCCGGAGTTCGGCATCGAGTTCGATTTCAAGGACAAGTTCGCGCCGCGCGTGGGCGCCGCCTACGACGTCCGGGGAGACGGCAAGTGGAAGATCTTCGGCTCGTGGGGGATGTTCTACGACTTCTTCAAGCTGGAACTGCCACGCGGCTCGTTCGGCGGCGACAAGTGGATCGAGTACTACTACACGCTCGACACCAACGACTGGCCGAATCTCCTCGCCTCCTCGGCCTGTCCGCCGGCGTGCCCTGGCACGTTCATTCGCCAGACAGACTTCCGTCACCCCTCGTTCGGGTCCGACGCAATCGACCCCGATCTGAAGCCGATGCGCCTCCAGGAGGCGACGCTCGGTTTGGATCACGAGCTGAACGCGCAGCTGGCCGTAGGCGTTCACTACGTCCACAAGCAGATCGACACGGCCATCGAGGACACCGGGTCGCTCGACGCCTCTGGCAACGAGATCTACGTCATCGCCAACCCGGGCGAGGGGCTGACCGCCCTGGCCTTTACGAACCCGGCAGTCAACCTGCCCAAGCCGAAGCGCGACTACGACAGCGTCGAGTTCTTCCTCGACAAGCGGTTCGCCGACAACTGGTCGCTCCGTACGAGCTACCTGTGGAGCCGGCTCTACGGGAACTACTCGGGCCTGAGCCAGTCGGACGAGCAGGGTCGCCTCAGCCCGAACGTTGGCCGTCTATTCGACTACCCGGCCATGATGTTCGACCAGCACGGGCAGCCGGTATTCGGACCGTTGGCGAGCGACCGGCCACACCAGTTCAAGGCGCAGTTCATCTACCAGTTCGACTTCGGCACGGCCATCGGATTGAACCAGTACGTGGCGAGCGGCGTGCCGGTGAGTCGCGAGATTGGCATCCTTCCGACGAGCAACTTCCCGGTCAATTATCTCGGCCGCGAAAGCGATGGTCGGACAGACGTGTTCTCGCAGAGCGACCTCTTCGTCCAGCACGAGCTCAAGCTGGGCGGCGGACGTCGGCTGCAGCTGCAGGCGAACGTGCTCAACCTGTTCAACCAGCAGGCTGCGACCTCGAAGTACAGCACCTATCAGAAGGTCAACGGCGTCGACTTCGACGAGGCCGATTTCTACGCCGGCCGGCTGGATTTCGACCAGCTGATTGCCGAGCAGGGCGTAGCGCAAGACCCGCGCTTCCTGCAGGACAATTTCTACCAGGCTCCGATCGTCGCCCGGTTCGGCGTGAAGTTCCTCTTCTAGCCAGCCGGTCGGATTCGGTGTAAGTTCGTTGCCCCGCGGGCCAAGGCCCGCGGGGCTTTTTTCTTGGGGACCCCGGAGGTTCGTATGCCGAGAGTGTTTGGCATGGCCGCCGCACTCGGTCTCGTCTGCGCTCTTCCAGCCATGGCGCAGCCGTCCTCACGCACGAGCGCGAACTTCGAGCGTGCGCGCGTCCACTACATGCTCGGCTGGGAGAACATGCGGTCGGAGGCGTTCGACCGTGCCGCCGAGGAATTCGGGCAGGCCATCGAGCTCCATCCCAAGTACGCGATGGCGCACTACAGCCTGGGACGGGCCTACATGGCGCTGCGTCGATACAAGGACGCCATCCGCGCGCTCGAGGAGTGCAGCGGGCTCTATAGCGCCGAAGCCAGCCGGCATTTCAGCGGACAGATGGAGGCCAACCGCCTTCGCCAGGATCGTTTGATGGAGTTACAGGACATGCGATCGCAGGTCTCGAAAGGCCCGCAGACCGCGGGTACGCAGGACACGATGCGGCAGATTGACAATGCGATCCGGCTGACCAGCAATGCCTTCGATCGCGGCCAGAACATCGCCATCGAGAATCCTGTCCCGTCGTTCGTGGCCTTGTCGCTCGGCAGCGCCTATTTCAGGGCGGAACAGTTCGAGGAAGCGGAAAAACAATACCGAGCCGCGATCAGTACAGATGCCAAGGCCGGCGAGGCGCACAACAACCTGGCAGTCATCCTGATGATGAAGTCGCGATACACCGACGCGATGGCCGAGCTGAAAGCCGCCGAGAAGGCGGGGTTCCGCGTCAACCCGGACTTGAAAGATCAGGTCAAGTCGCGGATGGCGCAGTAACGCAGACCTCGGGTACTGCAATCGCGGACTAATCAGTGTGACCGCCCCTCTCGGACGGTACACTTACGGAGCACGGGGCCGCCGTCGGAAGGCTGGATGGCGAACACATCGATTCTGTTCTCCCCGTTGCGCCATGCATCGAGCGGAGGCGTTGCCAGGAATTCGCGCGGCGCAGCCCGCCAGCCCTTCGTGACGGCCCTGATCGTTCCATTGACGGCAAGAGCGAGAAACGGAGGGTGGTTCCGCGGCAATGGGCCCTCGAAGCGGCCGCCGAATTCGAACGCCACCACCGGAGCGTCTTTGTTCATCCGGGAGAAATCCGATAGAAAGTCCACGACAGTCGCACAGCCGCCGTCGGTGATCCGAAGGCGGCTGGTCTCCTGGCCAATGAGCTCGGCAAACTCCCGAGGCCGCGGCGCTCGATACGGATTTTCAGCGCCGCCGAACGTGTCCACCTGTCTTTGAAGGTCGGCCGACATGTCCGGGCCTTTCCTGTCGTAGTCGCGCCGTCGACGAGCCGAGTCGTAGAACATCGTCTTCGTCGCGGGCTCGTCCATCGCGCCAACGAGAGAGGTGCCATGCGCCTGCCAGGGCACAGTGGTCCCGAGCACGTCGGCGATCGTTGGAACGAGATCAATCGTCTGGACGTTCCGATCGCTCACGTTCTGTCCGCCGACGTCGACGGTCCCGCGGATGACCGAGGCGCTCGTGGAGGGCAGCTTCAGAATGAGCGGAACCCGCATAATCTGGGCCGCGGTCTCTTCGGTGAAGTCTCGTCTGGGTGAGCCGGGGCGATAAGCGCTCCCATGGTCCGACGTCACAATCAGGAGCGACGATTCGTATAGCCCTGCCGCCTTGAGGTGATCGACAACCCTGCCGAGGATTACATCCACGAATCCGAGCTGCTGCAGCGCTCGCTGATGCGCCTGGGCGACCGCCCATTCATCGTCTGTCCACAGTTCGCGGGCCTTACCAGGCAGCGCGTTGGGCAACCGCAGCGCCTCCGTGTCGGACCGGGTCCCGTCCAGCTGCCCGGATGGGAGGAGCCAGTACGGTGAATGGGAAAGGAGGCTGTGAAGAAAGTAGACGCCAGGACGCCCACTATCGGACGGCCGGAGGCGAGAGAGAAACGCCTCTATCGCCCTCATGCGATCGTCCGGGGTCGGCACCCGCCGGCCGCGACGCCCAGCGCGACGCACGGGAGGATTTTCGGCCATTTTTCCGGCGGTCCTGAAATGCGCCCAACCGCCGGTCAGCTCCGGGAGGTGCGCCGTGAAATCGTCCGGGAGAACGACGTGCTGATAGAGGACGATCAGGTCGGCGGCAATCATTTTCATTCGGGTCGCCGTCGACTCCCGCCGCTGTCCGCACACACTCCGAGGGCACAAATCGGTGACGGACTCGATCGCGGTCACGTCATGGCTGCGCCCTAACATCGAAAAGAGGGAATCGGGATGATCGTCTGACGATGGCGCCGCCGAAGGCTGCGGATACCTGCCCGACACGATGGCGGGCAGGGCCCAGCGCGTGTAGTCGCTGACTGTCGTGGCATTTCGAAACCAGACGCCGTCATGGGCAAGCCGAGCCAGGTGCGGGAACAGGTGCGAGTCGATCCTGCCCTCACGGTCGACCAAGGAGATGAGCGAGATTTCGTCGAAGACCATCAGCACGACGGGGACCTGTGACACCACGGCCGCCGGCCTCGACCCGTACTGGGATCCCGGACGCTTGTCGGCCAGCAGCTTCCGGATGTCAGGATGGAAGAGAAAGATTCCCGGCACGACGACGATGGCCATCGAGAGGACGGACAGGAAAGCGCGGATGACGGCGACGCGATGATATGCCACGGCGACGGCGACCCCTGCAAGGCTCGCGAGCACGAGGGCGGAACCGCCTTCATCGACGCCGCCTCGCTTCGCCACCTGGAGGGCGATGAGAGCCGCGAGCACGCCAATGACGAACGCGGTGGCTATCCTCTTCCCACGCGGGAACGCAAGGCCGAGTACCGCTGTCACGGCGAAGAGGGTGAGCGGCATGAGCAGCACGAGGCTGCCCGTAACGATCAACAGGTCGGCGCGATCCGCCTGGTGAGCAAGAAAGAATTCCGGATTCCGCGAGAGCAGGTCGAACAGCGGCTGCGCGATCGCAATCACCCACAGCGCGCTGATGTGGCTGCAGGGCAGCCATCGTTCAATCGACCCCACTCACGACCTCATAGAGCAGATTGAACAGCAGCTTGAACGTCGTATGCGACTGCCCGCGGAAGTGTGGGCGAAATCCAAACAACACCACATCGCCTTTGCCGAACGGCACGCTCAGCACGGCCTGCCGTCCCCCGAGGCGGCTGCTCCCGAGCAGCCATCCGCTCATCAGGAGCTTTTCGGCTGGCGCGTACCGCGCGATGGTCGCGACGGACGTGTCATCTGTTTCAAATGCTCGCGACTCGGCGAAGTACGCCGCTGTCGACGGCGGCATGCCGTACGCGGCTGACTTCGACACGTCGACGTCGATGCGGAGGACCGATCCAGGGCAATAAAATGTCGACCGGTTCAGCCGCGCGAGCGGATTCCGGATGCGCGTGAAGACACCGCCGAAACGGTCGAGGACCAAATCGGTCGCGCCCTCAAAGGCCACCAGACGCCCGCCCTGGAGGACGAACTCCTGGAGTGCCGCAATGCCGGTCGTGCCAAGGCCGCCGCGGTACTCCAGCGGGACCGGGTTCCACGGGCCCGCCCGTGGCGACGAACCGGCGCCGTGCCCGTCGAGGATCGCGCTCATGGACTGGGCAGGCAGGATGACGACATCGAAGCGGCTGCGGAGGTTCCCAACACGAACGTCAGAATCCCGGAGGGTCGTATAGCCGAAGCCGTACTCGTCGAAGAGCCAGCGGATCCATCCCTCGTCGATACTGGCGACCCAGCTTCTGTAGAGACCGAGGCGCGCGGCGCGGATCGCGGCGATGGGTCCCCGCGGACGTCTGGAGAGGCGCGTTGCGGTCGCGCCCTGCTCTTCGACGGTTGCCGTCAGGAGCGACGCGTCTCGGCGGGTGCGAGGGGTGACGACGAACGCGCCCGGCGCCACATCAACTGTCCCACCGGTTCTCCGGCCAGGGCTTCGCGCCACAGGCATACCTGCGGCGAGCAATCGGTTGACGACTCGAACGCTGATGTTGGCCGACGGATCAATCGCGTAGGTCGATCGCGACCTGGCCGCGTGACGGCCTTTGTCGCCGGCGATGACGCCCTTCACCGCGGGAAACGCATCCAAGGCCACGAGGCGCGCATCGAACGGTCGCGCCACCGCGATCGCGTTCACACCCATCTGATAGGCCAGCGTCCACCCGGCCGTGTCGTAAGGAGGAATCGGCAGCCCTCCAGGACTGGACCGGAGGTCGGGATAGTGCTGCGCCTCGAACAGATCCTTGGCGAAGGGGCGGAACGGCTGATCCAGCCGCACGACCCAAGTGCCCGACGGATACAGCCGTCCGTCTGCGGAAAACGGTGCGGCCGCGTTGTGCACCTCCACGGCGCCTCGCATCAGCGTCTCGACAAACTTCGCGACCGCGGGCAGATCGTGCTGGCCTGGCGGAATCACGTAGGCCACAGGGGCCTCGGTCTTGCCTTTCTCGATCTGACGTGCGCCCACCTGATAGATGCCGTAGAGGAGCTGTTCACGATATTTCGCGGCGGCATCGAGCACGGCGAGCGAGCCCGTGAGCATGTAGTCCACCGCGTCTTTCAGGTGCAGCGTGCCACCGCGCCATGGATTCGGATACGCCGTCGACGGCTCGAGCGTGGACGTGCCGTTCGACAGCTCTCTCGGAAAATCCGACGCCGAGTACGTGAAAGGCGTCGCCGAGGCATGCCCGGTCTCGGTCAGGATGCCGATGATGTTGTGGAAATAGGCGGTGGTCCTGACAGAGCCGTTGTACCAGGTGGAAAACTCATGGCGTGAGACGACGCCGTCTTTCGCCTCGCGCTCGAACCGGTACAGCATCGCCCCACCCACCAGATCGATGCCGCGCATGACCTGCGGGTCGATATTCGGGTTGAACGGATCCGGAAACGGCGGCACGAAGATTCGCGGAGGCCAGGTCCCCTGGTGCTGGTTGTACAGGATCTGGGGCAGCCAGTCCTTGTACAAGAGTTGATTGACGATCCGCGTCTCTGCCTGTGTCTGCATGTAGAAATCGCGGTTGTTGTCATGTCCTACGTACTTCTGGTAGAGCCACGGCATCGGGCTGTCCTGAAATGGCGTCCCAAGGTTACGGCGGTACCAGTCGGCGACCAGATCGAGGCCGTCGGGATTGATCGTCGGCAGCAGGACCAGAATCACGTTGTCGCGGATCGCCTGCATCTCCGGTGTCTCCTCGGTCGCGACGCGCCAGGCGAGCAGCATCGAGTGCTGCGCCGTCGCGACCTCGCTGGCGTGCAGCCCATTGTCGATCCAGACGATCGCCTTGCCGGCGCGCGCCATTTGCCGCGCCTCATCGTCCGGCACTCCGCGCACAAGCGCCAGCCGGCGCGCGCGGTCGCGATGTGTCGCGAGATTGGCGAGATTGGCCTCGGAGGAGATCACGGCGACCAGCATGTCGCGCCCTTCCGTCGACTTGCCGGCCGATGTCACCTGCACGCGAGCGGAGGCGGCATCGAGCTTCTCGAAATAGCCGCGGAGTTGCGAAAAATCCGCCAGCTTGTAATCGTCGCCAGGTGTGAACCCGAGGACGTCGCGCGGCGTGGGGACCTGTGGCTGACGGGCCGCGGGCACAGTGCCAACGGCGATCAGCGCCGCGACGAGAGCAAATGCGGCGGCGGGCCTAATCCGATTCCAGACTCGCGCACAGGCGCACTGCCTGCGCCCCGGACGTATCCACCGCCGTGTGACGGTCTCCTGAACCGCTACACGGCGGAAGCGTTCAGAAAAAAGGCTCTCCACAGATTACACAGATTACACAGATTCAAAGACAGGCGCCGGGCGCTCGCTAAGGTCCTGGATGCGCGTTTCCGTCAGCTACGGCACCGCCGTGGTGTAGCACACGCGGCGCAACGGGAATGCGCTGCTGTGAAAGTGTTCGAGTGCGGTTCATTCCCGCTGCGCCGTGTCTGCTACGACCGGCCGCGCTACGCGCGGCCGGCTGCCAGTAACGCCTATAAGGGCCGTTGAATCCCCGTGAATCTTGTAATCTGTGGATCATCTGAGGCCCGTCAGCGTTCGCTCTAGCAAGCTAGATCTGCACGGCATCAATCTGTGCCCGCTGCAGGCGTCCGCTGAAGTCGATGTAAATCGACTTCCATTCCGAGAAGACATCGAGCGCCGCGATACCGGCTTCACGATGGCCGTTCCCGGTCGCCTTCGTGCCGCCGAACGGCAAGTGCACTTCGGCCCCGATGGTCGGCGCGTTCACATAGAACAGGCCCGTGTAGAGGTCGCGCATCGCGGTGAAAGCCTTGTTGATGTCCTGCGTGTAGATGGACCCCGACAGGCCGTAGGCGACATCGTTCCCGATCGCAATCGCTTCGTCCAGCGAGGCGCACCGAAGAACCGACACGACGGGTCCGAAGATTTCCTCTCGCGCGATCCGCATCGTCGGCACGACGTCGGTAAAGATGGTCGGCTCGTGAAAGAAGCCCTTCGCGAACGCGCCCGACGTGAGGCGGTTGCCGCCAGCCGCCAACGTGGCGCCCTCGCCCCGGCCGATCTTCACGTACTCGACCACACGCGCGAGCTGGGCCTCACTGACGCTCGGCCCCATCTGGGTCGTCGGCTCGAGCCCGTCTCCCACTCGCAATTGCTTTGCGCGCGCCACGAACGCGTCGACGAAGGCCTTGTGCGCCTTCTCGTGCACGATGACGCGGCTCGCCGCGGTGCACCGCTGCCCGCTCGTGCCAAACCCGCCCCAGAGCGCACCATCCACTGCGAGCTCGAGGTTCGCGTCGTCCATCACGATGATGACGTTCTTGCCGCCCATCTCGAGGTGAACCCTCTTGAAGGCGGGGGCGCACGCCTGATTGACCAGCCGTCCCGTGTCGGTGGAGCCGGTGAACGACACGACATCGACGTCGCCGTGCGAGACCAGCGGCGCGCCGGTGCCGGGCCCGTCCCCGAGCACGAGGTTCAGGACGCCGGGAGGAAGCCCCGCATCGTGAAGCGCCTGAACGAAGTTGATCGCCGAGTGCGGCGCCTCCTCCGCCGGCTTGAAGACGACTGTGTTGCCGCAGACCAGGGCCGGCAGGATCTTCCACGACGGCACGGCAATCGGAAAGTTCCATGCCGTGATCATCCCGCACACCCCGATGGGCTGCCGAACGGACATGGCGAACTTCTCACGGAGCTCAGACGGCACCGTCTGCCCATACATTCGCCGGCCCTCACCTGCCATCAAGTAGCTCATGTCGATGGCTTCCTGCACGTCACCGCGTGTTTCGTCCAGGATCTTGCCCATTTCGCGCGTCATCGTCCGGGCGTAGTGCTCCTTGCGCTCGGTCAAGATCTCGGCCGCGCGATAGAGGAACTCGGCCCGCCGCGGGGCAGGCACCAGACGCCACCGCGGGAACGCGTCACGGGCGGCGGCCACCGCCAGATCCACGTCAGCGGCGCTCGATCGCGGAACCACGCCGATCACATCATCCTGATTGGCAGGATTACGGTTTTCGAATGTGCCCTCGGCCACGGCGTCCACCCACTCGCCGTTGATGAAGTTTCGATAAGAGGTGGGCAGGATCTTGGTCATCGACATGCTGCTCAGAGTGCCGTACTCCTCGATCCGGGTGCAAGGCAGCGCCGGCGCCATGGATCCACGGTTTGCCGACGGACGTATTGACGTATTGAAGAAGCGGCTTCGTGCCGATTCAGCGTAAATGGATCTGAAACGGGCGGAGGGCGTCCGGTGTCTCAGTGAGTACCAGGGATGTCCAGAACGCCGGCCAAGGTGGCACTTCCTGCCACCAAGAAACCGTCGTGGATCGGGAGATTCAGTGGAATACGGCGCAGAAGTGAGAACGATCGGCTGGCCCGCGCCGTGGCGCGATTCTTGAATTGATTCGGATGCAGAGGACACGGTCATGCATACGGGTGAACGCAGTCTGGCAGCACCGGCGGTCAAGGCCCTGAGGAAGGTAGTTGTCGTCAACGGCAACCCTGAGGTGCTCGATCTGCTCGAGTCGGCGCTCGACGGTGGCCGGTACGACCTGCTGTTTGCCGATGCTGGCCAGCATGCCTACTCGATTATCAAGCGCGAGCGTCCCGATCTGGTGGTGTTGTCCGTCCGCATCGACGTGATGGAAGGATTTCAGTTGCTCTCGATGCTCAAGCTGGATCCGGACACCCGTGCGATTCCGGTTGTCACGTATGCCGACTCGTCCGATGACGAAGCGGACGAAGACGACGAGGACGTCGCCGATGACTTGGATTTCGGGCCTCGGATGCCCATGCGCCTGCACTGAGCCGCAGGCGGCGTAGTCGCTTCGGCGGGCCGAGCGGAGATGTCGGCCGACTACTGTCCAGCGCGTCCGTCGATGCTATAGTGCGGCCCACACATGTCCGAGAGTCGGCGCGATTCCGAACGAATCCAGATTCTCGGAGATCTTCCGGGCGCCGCGACGGTTCATCAGAATATCCTCATCAAGGAACTGAGCCGTGGCGGCGCACAAATCGAGACCACCTTTCCCCTTCAGCTCAACGCCATCCACGAGTTTCGTCTCGCACTCGGCAGCCTGACTGTTATCGTGAAGGGCCGCGCAGTCCACTGTCGCATTCATGACGTCGATCCTGACGCCGTCGTCTATCGCGCCGGCGTCGAATTCGTCGACATGCCCGACTGGGTGTCGAATGCTCTCGGAGAATTCCTGGACGCTCTGAAAGACGGGCGGCAAGCGTAGGCGAGCACGTGGCGGATCTGGGATTCTTCTACGGAACGCTGATGACCGGTTTCGACCGGCGCGACCGTCTTGGCATGGATGCCAAGCTGACGTTTCGCGGCCGGGGCTGGATCCGCGCGGCGCTGTTCGACCTCGGACTGTATCCAGCCGCGGTGCCTGCCGAGGACGGTCGTGTGTGGGGGGAAGTCTTTGCGCTGGCGGATGCGTCGGCCGTTCTTCGCGCGCTCGACGAGATTGAAGGCTATCGGCCCGACGATCCAGACACGAGCCTCTACCTCCGCCGACTCGTGCCCGTCCACCTGGACGACGACACGATCGCCGAGGCGTGGGCATATTTCTACAATGCGCCCCTTGGCAGTGCCCCCCGCATTCCGTCGGGCGACTATCTGGCGCACATGAAGGTCCGCTGAAGAGGACTGTGGCGGCCTTGGCATTCACACGCGGGCCTGAAGGCCCGCCTCCACAACTCTCAGAGACTTGAATCACGCAGTGCGGCGCGCAAGAATCGCGGCATGCGAATTTCTGCGCTTCTTCTGGTGTGCCTGACCGCGTCTTTCGCCCTTGGTGCGCAAGCGCCGGGTCCGCCGCTGGCGGGCGACCAGAATCCCGCCATCGCTCGAGTGGTCGGCGCAGCCGAGGAGCAGCGCCTCGCTGCGACGGTCAAGACGCTTGCCGCATTCGGTACGCGGCAGACGTATTCGGATACCACGTCACCTTCCCGCGGCATTGGCGCTGCTCGAAACTGGATTCACCAGCAGTTCGTCGCCGCGAGCCCGCAGCTTCAGGTGTCGTTCGACACCTACCAGGTCGCCGCACAGGGCGGCAGGTTGCCGACGGACGTGGAGCTGAGGAATGTCATGGCGGTCTTGCCTGGCAAGTCGCCCCGCCGCATTTATGTCACCGGCCATTACGATTCCGTTGCGCGGCGCACCGACGGGCAGGGTAGAGCGGGAGGCTTCGATTGGACGCGCGCCGACAACGAGGCCCCCGGCGCCAATGATGACGCATCCGGCACGGCTGTGGTCCTCGAGGCGGCGCGCGTGCTGGCCCAGAGCGGTCTCGACTTTGACGCGACGCTGGTATTCCTCGCGGTTGCGGGCGAAGAGCAGGGGCTCGTCGGCTCCACGCTGCACGCCTCGCGGGCCCGGCGCGAAGGCTGGCGCATCGACGCCGTGCTCAATAACGACATCGTGGGAGGCAGCCGCAGCGGCAGCGGCATCAGCGACGCCGGACAGGTGCGTGTGTTCTCGGAATCGCCGGAGGATTCGCCCTCGCGTCAGGTCGCGCGCTACGTCCGCCGGCAGGCCGCTCGATACCTTCCTGGGCACGCCGTGACGCTGGTGGCCCGCGCGGACCGCTTTGGCCGTGGAGGCGATCACTCTCCCTTCAACCAGCAGGGATTCGCAGCCGTGCGGCTGACCGAAGCTCGCGAGAATTACGCCAGACAGCACACGGTCGAGGACACGCCGGACGGGGTCGATCCTTCGTATCTACTGCGGAACGCGCGCGTCAACATCGCGGCGCTGACCTCCCTTGCCCTCGCACCCGCCGCCCCGCAGATCGCCGACGCCCAGGGACAGCCACGGCTCTCCCGCGGTACCTCCGGCTACGATGCCCAACTCGCCTGGACCGCGTCGGACGGTGCCGTCGGGTACCGGATCTTCTGGAGGGACGCCTGGGCCGCAGACTGGCAACACGGGTTGACGGTGGGTGCAGTTACCGACGTGACGCTGCCGGATCTTGTGATCGACAACGTGATTCTCGGTGTCGCCGCGATTGGCGCCGGCGGCGAGGAAAGCCTGACGTCTGTTTACGTGATGCGGGAAAGAAAGCCGATGGAGGTGAAGACGGTGGGCGCTAGCGCCAAGCCAGAGATGTAGCGCGGAGCTTGGTGTGCCGAACAGGTCAGTCGACGGCTTTATGTCCCGTCGCCTCGCCAATGAGGTCGATGACCTGCGGCGGAACCTCGAACGACAGCGACACGGTCTTCCCGCTTCCCGACAGCTGCAGCGAGTTGATGAGTGCCTGGAGCTCGGGTTTGGACCCAGCCTGCATCTTGGCGAGCGCGAGGAACCCCTGGACGACGTCCCGCAGATTCTGACCGGCCTGCTCGTCGCGCGCCTCGGCGCGCACGTTGCCGCGCACGCCTCCGTTGATGTGTCCGTTGGCCGAAAACCACCGCACCGCCGGGATTTTGGCGACGACCCCTTCGGGGAGCTTCGCCTGGCTGATGAGTGCATCGAAGCGGCCGACCGCCCAGGCGTTGCTGTCGTCGATGTCGTTCACGAGGTTCATGATCTCCTGATTGGCGATCACGCTCTGGCCGCCCTGGCGATCGATCGCGCGCTTGATGACCCTGGTCTCGCCGACGCCCACGAGTCCGGGCCCGAAGAATGCGACGGTGAGGCTATGGGGCTTGTCGCCCATCTGAGCACCGGCCTTCGTGATGAGCCGCTTGCCCTTGTACTCTTCCACGCGGCCCTCGTGCTCCCGGGCCAGCGCTTCGAGGCGGGCGGCATCGAACCGGCCCGTCGCGAGGACCATCCCGCTATACGGTTCGACCTCGCTCGGCTCCAGGAACGCGACGACGTGGTCGATGTCGCGCTCGATGTCGATGCCGGTGGCTTTCTGGAACTCTTCCTGACCTTTGCTGTCGTGGTCGCGCTCGACCGTCGATCGGAGTTTCTTGCGCATCTCCGAGCGCATCACGTCCTGCACGTTGGCATAGGCGACGAGAACGGCGTCGGCGGGCACGTATTGGAGTTCTGAGGGACCCTCAGTCTGCCCGAATGCCCCCATGGGCATGCCGGTGTAGTAGGCCACCAGCCCCGTGCACAGTCCCACCAGCAGCACGGTCACCGAGGCAAACATGAAGTAGCGGGTCCGCTTTGTCATCCGGTCCTCTTAAGCTGGTATACGGGTTTCGGAGAAATGCGGTTCCGAATTTAGCCCCAAGTTATTGCTCCAGGACGTATTCCCGCCGCTCGACGGCCCGCGCGGCCAGGGCCAGCGACACCACCAGCACCCCCGCCAGGGTCAGGGTCGCCTGGAGGGGCGTCACGCTCTCCCGGAAGAACGACTGAAGTATCGACAGCAGGTTCTCCTGGGGCATGGCGTGGGGCACGAGGCCCTGAGTATAGAAAGCAATCGTAAACCGTTTCAGATAGCCGGGCAGGGCCAGCGCGAAGTTCTCCCAGCCGAAGGCGAAGAAAAGGCCAATCAGGACCGGGCGCTTGACCCACGCCCCGACCGCCGCGAAGAGCGCCCCGTACACGGCCAGCCCCAAGGCGAGCAGCCCCAGGTCCCGTACCAGGCTCGGGAACGTCCCGGCGATGCTTCCGGCGCCCACCGGCACCACCAGGAAGTACACGAGCATCACCGAAGGCAGCACGATGAAGATGGTCGACGCGAGATAGGCCAGGTATTTCCCGATGAGGACGGCCGACCGCGGAATCGGGCGGGTGAACAGGTATGTAATCGTCTTGTCTTCGACCTCGTCCGCGATCAGCGACGTGCCGTAGAAGATGCCCAGAATCGGGACGATGAACCTGAGGAAGAGGAACCACATCATCAGTCCGAAAATGCCCGACCCTCCCACACGCACGCCGTTCACTCGCAGTGCCGGGAGGTTCATCAGGTCAACGGCCCGCATGATGATCGCGATGATGACGGGGCCACCGACGATGAGCGCGAGAAACACCGTGCGCCGCGACCAGAGCATCTCGCCGAGCGAGACGTCGAAGACGCGCAGCGAGGCCGTCATCAGCGACGGCATCTTCGGGACGGGACGGGCGTCAGCGGCTGTGGTCATTCTTGCGCCCCTACTTCACCAGGTATTGAAAGACCGCCTGCAGGTTGTCGTCCGGCGACGTCACCTCGTCGACACCACCGGCTTCCCCTGTGGCGGCCAATTCCGTCAGGCGCGCGTAAAACACATCCGGCTTTTCCGTCTGCACGATCAGCGCACCGGCGTCGAACTTCAGGCTCAACACGTCGTCATCTGCCAGGAATCGCCGGGCGAGCGCGCGTGGGTCCTGCGCTTTGATGTAGACGGTGTGGGGATGCTCGTCGATAAGATCGCGGATCTGGTGAACGTTGCCCTCGGCCAGGATGCGGCCGTTGTGAATGAGCAGGATGTTCGACGTCATCGCCTCGATTTCGTGCAGGATGTGACTCGAAACGAGCACGCTCTTGCCGGCGCGCGCCCAATCCTTGATCAACTTGATCGTGCGGCGGCGCATCAGCGGGTCCATGCCGCTCAGCGGCTCGTCCAGGATCAGCAGCTCCGGATCGTGCACGAGCGCCTGCGCCAGTTTCACGCGCTGTCGCATCCCTTTGCTGTACGCGCCAATCTTCTTGTTCGCGGCGGGCAGCAGGTCCACCTGCTCGAGGGCCGTTGTCGCGGCAGCCAGCGCCTGCGCTTCGCTGTAGCCATTCAAGCGCACGAGCGCCTGGACCCACTCGAGCCCGGTCATACGATCGTAAAAGGCGTCCTGCTCAGGGCAGAAGCCGATTCGGAAGAAAAGCGCCGGATTGCCCCAGATGGGTTCGCCGAACACGGTGATCTGGCCCTTGCTCGGCCGGAGCTGTCCGGTGATGAGCTTCATGAACGTCGACTTGCCGGCGCCGTTCGGACCAAGCAGGCCCGTGATCCCACGAGGCACCCGCACATTGACGTCGTTCAGGCCGATGACCTGACCGTACCACTTGCTGAGATGCGTGGCCTCGACGAGTGCCGAGTCCGAGCCGCTCACGCCACGACCTCCACACCCCGAATGCGCCGTTCGAGAATCAGCAGGGACCCTGCCACCATGATGATCACGACGGCCAGGGAGAAGACAATCGGCGTGTCGTGACGAGGCGGCACGCGGAAGATGACGTCACCGAGCTGCGCGAGGCACTGCGTTGGCGAGACGACAGACGCGCCGCCAGCTTTTACGACGTACTTCAGCATCCCGAAGATCGCGTCGGTGAAAAAGATGACGCCTGCATACATGATCCCGACGAAGCGGGCGCTCTTCGAAAGGGATGACAGGGCGAGCATGGCGAACGTGGCGAGAATCACCTGGAGAAACGCATAGACGGTGATGGCGGGAAACAGGAAGGCGTTCTTCTGCACGAACGCGAAACTGCCTGCGAACATGATCTGCATGAACAGCAGCAGCAAGGCCGGAAGCCATGTCGCGGCCAGGAGAAACACGGCCAGCGTCGTCGCCTTGCCGGCCACGTATTCGACGCGCGTCAGCGGCTTCGACAAGTAGATCTGGAGCGCATTGGCCCGCCGGTCGTTGGCGATGAGGCCTGCGCCCACATAGATGGTGATGAAGAAGATGAAGATCTCCTGCTGCTCCAGGAACTCGCGGAACGTCTGCGCGGTGGGCGCGAGGAACGCGACCTGCGAGAAGTTCGTGGAGAGATAGAGCTGCACGCACCGGACGAGGAATGGGCCGTACGCGAACAGCAGCAGGCCAAGGAAGAGCCGCTTCGACAGCATCGTCTTGATGCCGGCGCGCGCGATCACGAGCCAGGCCAGGCCCGTGGCGTCGCGGCCGCCTCGGTAGCGACGATACCCTTGATCGTGGATTGGCATCGTCGCGCCTTCTACTCTTCCCCGATTGCGCGGGCAAAGACGTCTTCGAGCGTCGGCACGCTTGGACGCAGATGGCGCAGCTGCAGGCCGGCCCGCGCCGCGAGCGTGAAGAGATCGATCGCGCTCCGGCCTTCCGGCACGAAGACGCGCATGACGTCCTCCTCGGTCTCGTGGCACTCGAATCCCGCGCCGCGGCACGCCGCGGCGAGGCGGTCGTTGCCTTCTTTCGCGCGGATTTCGAACACCCGGCCGCGCGGTCCCTTCAGGACGCTGATCGTGCCCTCGGTGGCCACACGCCCCTTGTCCATGATGACGACATAGTCGCAGCAGGTACTCGACGTCGGGCAGGAGGTGTGAACAGAGAATCAGGTTGACCCCTTTGTTGTGCCCCAGGTCGCGAATGAGATCGAGCATCTCGTCGCGGCCCTTCGGATCCATACCGTTGGTCGGCTCGTCGAGGAACAACAGATCGGGGTCGTGGACGAGGGCCTGGGCCAACTTGATCCGCTGTTTCATACCGGTCGAATAGGTCTCGACATTCCGGTAGCGTGCTTCCCCAAGTCCGACGTAGTAGAGCACTTCGTGCGCCCGCTGGATCGCATCGACGGGACGGAGGCCCGCCAGTTCGCCGCAGTAACCCACGAAGGCCACGGCGGTCATGCCGGGGATATGCGCGTCGTTTTCGGGCATGTACCCGATGCGCGAACGGATGGCCAGAGGAGCGGTCGCGACATCCAGGCCCAGCACGCGCATCGCGCCCTGATCGGGCCGGATGAACCCGAGCAGGCTCTTGATCATGGTGCTCTTACCCGCGCCATTCGGTCCGAGCAGGCCCACCGCGCCGGTGCGAAAAATTGCCGTGACGTCTCGAAGCGCCCAATTGCGGCCGTAAGCAACGCTGACAGAGTTGAGCGTGACGACCGGGTCGGCCGGAGTGGTCGTGGCAACCTCGGTCGGCATCGTCGCCGCGGTGTCAGTCATGCTGTTTGTTGATACGGCCGCGGGAATGATGAGGTTCGATGCCCGTGCATTACAGAATACCCTTCAACCCGAGCGCCTCGGCGCGAACGCCCAGAAATCGAATCACATTGGCCACGTGTTCCTCGAGCGGCAGGCCAAGCTCCTCTGCGCCGCGGCGCAGATCGTCGCGGCTGACGGCGCGTGCGAAGGCCTTGTCTTTCATTCGCTTCATGACCGACGCGGCCTCGAGATCCAGGACGCTCTTGCTGGGCCGTACGAGGGCAGCCGCCGTGACGAACCCCGACATCTCGTCGCACGCATAGAGCGTCTTTTCGAGGCGGCTCTCCCGAGTAACGCCGCTGTAGTCGGCATGCGACAGGATCGCACGGGTCACCCAGTCCGGATAGCCTAGCGTTTTCAAGACCTCGACGCCGCGGAAGGGATGGTTCTCGAGATCGGGGTACCGTTCGTAGTCGAAGTCGTGCAACACGGCCACGACGCCCCAGGCCTCCTCATCCTCGTCGAACAGGCGGGCATAGCCGCGCACCGCGGCCTCGACGGCGAGCATGTGTTTCCGCAGGCTCTCACTGGCCGTCCATTCGCAGACCAGCGCCCATGCACCCTCGCGAGTTGGATTCATCGCTTATCGCGGGGCTGAAGCCCCGCCTCCACCAATCAACCGACAAGTCGTAGGCCCGAGCTTCAGCCTCGAACGCGCGGACCTTGAAGCCTCCGCCGAGACACGGCTCTGCGAACTCGCTAAAGCTGAGGGCCGCCTACGAGCCCGCGCCCTCTATCGAAACACGTTCACGAAAGCCGTGATGATGAGCGCGTTGCTGAAATCGATGAAAAACGCGCCCACCATCGGCACGACGAGAAACGCGCGCGGCGCCGGGCCATAGCGCTCGACGAGCGCCTCCATGTTCGCCATCGCGTTGGCGGTAGTCCCCAGCATGAACCCGCAGAAGCCGCTCGAAATGACGGCCGCCTGATAGTCGCGACCCATCAACTTGAAGATTGGCCACACACAGAGCGCTGCCACGAGGATCACCTGGATGAACACGATGACGGCCAGGGGCACCGCGATGTGCACGATCTCCCAGAGTCTCAGCGTGGTCAGGGCCATCACGAGAAACAGCGAGAGCGCTACGTTCCCGAGGTCGTCGACAAGCCGCTGAGAAATGCCAATCAGGTGGAATACTTCGTCGGCATTGCGAATCGCCGCCGCCACCAGCATCGCGCCGATGTAGGCGGGAAGTGCCATGTTGATGTGGGCAAGCCAGGCGTTCAGCCACACGCTCACCAGTCCTCCAAGCCACATCGCCACCAGCATCACGACCATCATCTTGAGCAGGGCGTACGACTCGCGATCCTCCCCAGGCGGCGCGACCATTACCGGCTCTGACAGCTGGTCTTCCACGACATTGGACGCGGTCGTGTGTGGCAGCGGGTGAACGTTCCCGCGCGGTGTCGACAAGCGATACCGGCCGATGAGCCATGTGCCAATCGGCCCGCCAATGATCCCGCCCGAGACGATGCCTACCATGGCCGCGGCAACCGCAAGGGTGCCGGCCGCCGGCACGCCGGCGGCCTCGAACAGCGGCGCAAACGCCAGACCGGTCGCCGGTCCGCCCGTCAGTGTGACGGATCCAGCCAGGACGCCCATCAACGGATGCTGTCCCAGCGCCAGCGCGATGACGATGCCAATCAGGTTCTGGGCGATTGCCGCCAGGCTCGCGACGACGAAGAAAATCAGGACGAGGGGACCGCCCACCCGCAGCAGCGACACGCTCGCGCCGAACCCGACCGAGGTGAAAAACGCGATCATCAGCGGCGTCTGGAGGGTCGTGTCGAGCGTCACCAGTGTCACGCCCGCCTGGCGTGACACGCTGATCGCGAGGGCCACGAGCAGGCCGCCGACCACGGGCGCCGGAACATTGTAGCGAGTGAGCGGGGGAACGACCCGCTTGATGCCGTAGCCGCCGAACAGGACGACCCCGGCGAAAGCCAGTGATTGGACCAGATCGAGCGCGAGCAATCCGCCTCCTGCCGGCGCCCGGAGCCGGAGCGTCCAGACGTACGGCTTGCCGGCGCGACGAGGCGGCGGCTATAGTGCCAACGCTTCGCATCGTAATCGAAAGAGCGTTGGATGACCACACCTGCTGCCGAACGTCACTCGACCGCCACCGGGCTCGACACGGAGTTCAAGCGCGGCCTGGGCCTCTTCGACTCGACGATGGTCGTCGTGGGCTCGATGATCGGGTCCGGGATCTTCATTGTCTCGGCCGACATCGCGCGGCAGGTCGGGAGCCCGGGCTGGCTGCTGATGGCGTGGGTCGTCACCGGGGCACTCACACTGACGGCGGCGCTGTCGTACGGCGAGCTGGCCGCGATGATGCCTCGCGCCGGCGGCCAGTACGTCTATCTGCGTGAGGCCTTCTCGCCGCTCTGGGGATTCCTGTACGGCTGGACGCTGTTCCTTGTCATCCAGACCGGGACAATCGCGGCGGTCGGCGTCGCGTTCGGACGATTTCTCGGCGTGCTGTGGCCAGCTGTCGCCGAGGATCACTATCTGATTGCGCCCATTCACCTCACGACGGGCTACGCGCTTTCGCTGTCGACCGCGCAACTCGTCGCGGTCTTGCTCATTGCGCTCCTCACCTGGACGAACACCCGCGGCATCGAGTACGGCCGCATCGTGCAGAACGTCTTCACGGTCGCCAAGACCGGCGCGCTCATCGCCCTCATCGTCGTCGGGCTGCTGCTCGGATGGAATGCCGGCGCGATTGCGGACAACTTCGGAAACTTCTGGACGGTGCGCGGGCAGGTCGACATCGTGTCGGGCCTCTCGGCCGCGACCACGTTCGGCTTGTTCGTCGCGCTGTGTGTGGCGCAGACCGGATCGCTCTTTTCATCCGACGCCTGGAACAACATCACGTTCACGGCCGGCGAAGTGAAAGACCCACGGCGGACGCTTCCACTGGCCCTCGCGTTCGGTACGGGCATCGTCACCGCGCTCTATCTGCTGGCCAACGTCGCGTATCTCGTGACGCTGCCCCTGGCCACCATTCAGCACGCGCCATCCGACCGCGTGGCAACCGCGACGCTCGACGCTGTCTTTCCTGGGCTTGGCGCGTCGCTGATGGCGGGCGCGATTCTGATTTCGACCTTCGGCTGCAACAACGGTCTGATCCTGGCGGGCGCGCGCGCGTATTACGCCATGGCGCGCGATGGGCTCTTCTTCAAATCGATCAGTCGGCTGAACGAGGCGAAGGTCCCGGCCGGGGGCCTGGTGATTCAGGGCGTGTGGTCCGCGTTTCTGGTGCTGCCCCGAACCTTCGATCCGGCGACCGGCCGGTACGGCAACCTGTATGGCAATCTGCTCGACTACGTCATCTCGGCGGCGCTCATCTTCTACATCCTGACGATCGCCGGCGTGTTCCGGCTGCGCCGCACCCGGCCCGACGCGGAGCGGCCGTATCGCGCGTTTGGGTACCCGATCGTGCCGGCGCTCTACATTGTCGGCGCGCTCACGATTCTGCTGGTGCTCTTCGCGTATCGTCCGGCGACGACGTGGCCGGGCCTGGTCATCGTGCTGCTCGGTCTGCCCGTGTACTGGATGTGGAGTCGGCGGGCAGCGACGCAGTAGGTTGCTGTGGCGGCGGGGCTTTAGCCCCGCGTACACGCGGCCCTAACCAGCCTCCGCCAAGGCTACGGCGGTCCGCCGAAGCTCTCGAGCGAAGGCGGAAGGGCCGCCTCCACATACATCTTGTGACGGCGACCGCATTCTAGCGCACCGATGGCGTTGCCCCAGTTCGAACTACTCTCCGCGCGCTGCGCGGTTCAATCGATCGAGCTGCTCGATGCGCTCCTCGTACTCAATCACCTTCGACTCGAGCATCTCTTTCAGCTCGGGCGACCGGCACGTCAGCCAGCTGCGATATGTGCGTTCGAGCTTGACCTTCAATCGATCGATCTGCGCTTCGCGTGTGCGGACACGCCCGCCGGGCTCGTCGAGGAAGTCTGGCCGCTCTGGAGGATGGCCGTTACGCATGCGGCTCGCGAGAGCGGCGCCACTGTAACAGGTTTCGACCTGCGTGTCAGAGATTGGTCACGCCACTCGTCGAGAACGCGTCCGGCACCATCGGGAGCGCCCGCTCGATGACCGCGACGGCCTTCGGTGTCATGCGAAAGCCGCTGAGGTCGGCCGGATCGGCGAACACCGCATCGACCACATCGGAGCCGGCGACAAGGCGACCGCCGATCGGACGGCACAGATAGTCGATGAGCACGAAGTGATAGCGGACGCGGCTGTCGATGTCGAGCAGGATCCGGTCGAAGACCTCGATTACGGGCCCGACCTCGACTTCGAGTCCCGTCTCTTCCCGCATTTCGCGTGCAACGCCGGCTTCGAGCGACTCGGCGAGCTCCAGCGTGCCTCCCGGCAGGCTCCACTGCCCCGCCAGCGGCTCGTACTTCCGCTTGATGAGTACGACCCGTCCTTCATGAACAATCACGGCGCCAACGCCGACGACGGGCCGCTGTGGATAGCGCCGCGACGGCAGGGGCGCACCGGACACCTCGGGATCGTCGCCCTCCAGCGGGTGCTCGTGCGCCACCTCGCGTTGCGTGTGGATGTGCCCACCTTCGATGATGAAATCGCTGTAACCGCGCCGCTCGCGGACCGCGCCCTCCCGCGTCTCCCGCTCGGTCCATTCGGCGTGGATCAGTCCGCTCTCGATCCGGCCAATCATCCGGACCCGCCGCCGGACGCCACCGTCGAAGCCCGGATCCCAGAGATCGAAGTGCTGCGCCAGTACGTTGCGGATGCCGTCGCGCCCCTGGACGAGGCCATTGTCCTGCTCGAGCGACGCGGTCGCTTCGTAGAACAAGTCGATCGCGTCGAGCTCGCCTCGGTTATAAGCGGCGAACCACTCCCGGACGAGATCGAACGGGTCGGGCCCGCTCTTCACTGTCCCATCACCTTCACGATGACGCGCTTGCGCCGGTGGCCGTCGAACTCCGCGTAGAAGACCTGTTCCCATGGACCGAGGTCGAGGGTGCCCTTCGTGATCGGCAATACGACCTGATGTCCCACGAGCGTCCGCTTCAGGTGCGCGTCGGCGTTGTCCTCGCCCGTCCGATGATGGCGATAATCGGGTCTGGCGGGCGCCAGCTGCTCCACCCACTCCTGGATGTCATCGATGAGGCCGCTTTCCCAGTCGTTCACGTACACGCCAGCGGTGATGTGCATGGCCGATACGAGCGCCATCCCTTCTGTGACGCCGCTCTTCTCGACGATGGCCGCGACCTCGTCTGTGATCCGCACGATTTCGCGGCGCTTTTTCGTGTTGAACCAGAGGTAATCCGTGTAGACCGTCATCGTAGGGGCGATCGTCTCCGGGCGGCAGACCCGCCACGCTGAGGCAGAATTGTAGCTCCGCTGCTCGGGGCAAAGAACCACTTTCCCGAGTGCTTTTCGCGGCCTGCTGCTTGTGTCGCCGCTCCTCCCCCTTGGCACACGTCTTGAGCATGTGGTCGATCAGAAGGAGGAGCTTCAATGAAAGTCATTCTGGGAGCAGCGGCGCTGGCCGCGAGTCTGGGGCTGGGGGCCGCACCGGTGATGGCCGCGCCGGGACCCACGCATTCGTCGAAGTCGGCGGCGCTGACCGTGACCGGCACCATCGAGAAGTTCGACACGTCGGCCAAGACGCTGACGCTCAAGACCGAGAAGGGCGAAGAGACGTTCACACTGGGCGACAAGACCAGCATCCATCACGGCTCGAAGGCGGCAACGGCCGCTGACCTGTCGTCCTGGAGCGGCCAACCCGCCAAGGTGCGCTACTCGGATGTCAACGGGACGAAGACGCTCACGTCGGTCATGGTCGGCGGCGGTCACGCCGCGGCTGATCACAAGGCATCGGCATCGGCGGCGAAGCCGAAGTCGTAACGGCAGCGAAGGAGACACGCGGGGCTGAAGCCCCGCCGCCACAAAACACCAGACGCCTGTGGCGGCGGGGCTTCAGCCCCGCGTGTTTCAGGTCCGCGGCGTCTGCATCTCGGAGTTGGTCGTGGTACCCGGGTCAGGGGTCCCGCAACGCCGCCAACCCGACAAACCCGGCCGACCCGTCTAACCCGATCCACTGGAACCTCCACTCGACGGATCCGGCCGTGTCTCACGCCTCTCCGCGTCCCCACTCGTCGCATCCGACAGCGACACTCCAAACCGCTCCGCCATCCGATAGAGCGTCCGCCGATCGACACCGAGCGCTTCCGCGGCGCGTGTGCGATTGCCTCCGACAGCCTCGAGCACGTGGAGCAGATATCGGCGCTCCAACTCGTCGAGCGTCGGCAGGCCTTCGAACATCGACCCTTCGATCCCAACGGTTTTTCCCCGGATCTCGCGTCTGCCGAGCGCGAGCGGCACGTCATCGGTCGTGACCTCGTGTCCGCGAACGGTGACCACCAGGCGCTCGATGCTGTTTTCGAGCTCACGCACGTTGCCAGGCCAATCGAATGCCACGAGCCGCTCGAGCGCGGACGGCGCGATCGTCACGGTGCGGCCCGCACGGCTGCACGCCCCCTGAAGAAATCGTTCGATGAGAAGCGGGATGTCTTCGCGGCGGTCTCGAAGGGCAGGGACGCGAATGACGAGCACGCCGAGACGATAGAACAGGTCCGGCCGGAAGCTTCCCGCCAGAACGGCCTGTTCGAGATCCACGTTCGTCGCGGCAAGGACGCGAACATCAACCTTCACCGGACGGCTTCCGCCTACCGGGCGCACCTCGTATTCCTGCAGCACACGCAGCAGCTTGACCTGAAGCGAGGGCGACGTCTCGCCAATCTCGTCGAGAAAGATCGTTCCGCCGTGGGCCTGCTCGAACAGCCCGCGCGCATCGCTGGTCGCGCCGGTGAAGGCGCCGCGAGTGTGACCGAAGAGCTCAGACTCGAGCAGCGTTTCCGTGAGGGCTCCGCAGTTCACGGGCACGAAGGGCCGCGCAGAACGACGGCTGTGGCGGTGAATGGCCCGTGCGACCAGCTCTTTGCCCGTGCCGCTTTCTCCCGTGATCAGCACGGGCACATGCGCGTCGGCCGCCTGGGCCACCTGCTTGTAGACGAGCAGCATCGCGGCCGATCGCCCGATGAGGCCAGCCGGCACGTCAACTGCCGGCGAGGGCGCAGGCGGCGTTGGCGGCGAGTTCAGCGCACGCTCGACGATCGCCTTGACCTCGGTGATGTTGAACGGCTTGCTGATGTAGTCGAACGCGCCGTTTCGTACCGCATCGACGGCGGTCTCGAGCGTTCCGAAACCACTGATGAGCACCACGCGCGTGGATCGCCCTTCTGAACGGATTGCCCGCAGCAAATCCAGTCCCGAATGGCCGGCATTGAGGTTGATGTCCGAGACGAGAACGTCGACCTTCTGTTCCCGCAGCAGATCGAGCGCGGGGCCCGGGGCGCGTGCCGACAGGATCTCTCGCCCAGCTCCCGCCAGCAGCTCCTCCATCAGCCGCACGGTCTCGGCGTCGTCGTCAACGATCAAGAGGGTCGGCATCGTTTCGTGGCTCGTTGGAATCGGCAGGGAGTGTGATGGTGAACGTAGTGCCCTGGCCCGCAGCGGAGCTGACCTGTACCTGTACCGCCCAGCCTGGTCACGACATCCTTCGTGATGCTGAGACCCAGACCGGTGCCGCGGCCCTCCGGTTTTGTCGTCACCCACGGCTCGAAGACCCGCGCGAGAAGGTCCGTAGAAATCCCGGCGCCGGTGTCGCTCACCGTAATGACGACGGAGGGGACTGGTGCATTGTCCTCGAGGCGCACCGAGGCGGCGACCTGCAGCACGCCACCACCCGGCATCGCGTCGATTGCGTTCGTGAATAGATTCAAGAGCGCCATCTCGAGCTCATCCCGATGGCCGCGAATCACCGGCAGCGATGCCGCGACCTCTCTCTGGAGCGTAATCCCGGCCGCCGTCAGACGCGGCCGGACCAGGTTGGCGATCGAGTCGAGCACTCCAGAAATATCAATCGCCGCCGCGACCCCCGGGCGCCGCGTGTGCTCGAGCAGGCCGCGGATCGCATCGCCTACCCGGCCAATCTGGTCCAACACCAGACGCAACCGCCGTGCCAGGTCGGGATTGAGATCCGGCTGTGCAAGCAGGAGCTGAACGTGGCCCGAGATCAGATTGAGAGGCGTGCCGACTTGATGCGCCACGCTGGCCGCGGTCTGTCCAATCGTCGCCAGGCGATCGGCTTCCGCCAGGGCGTCGCGCATCACGAGCATCTGCCTGTAGCTCTCGATGCGCTGTTCATGGCTCTGATCCAAGGCGGCGGTCACGGCGGAGACGCGCTCCTCGAGCGCCTGGTTGAACCCGCTCACGCGATCCAGCATTTCGTTGAAGCCGCGCGCGAGCTCCCCCATCTCGTCGGCCCGGAACACGGACGCGCGGGCCGAAAGGTCGCCGGTTCCGGCGCGTGTCATCGTCTCTCGGAGTACGGCGACCGGCGCGTAAATTATGCGTCGAAGGATCTGATCCAGCACGAGGATCAGGACGACGATCGCCATGGGGACGAGCCAGAGAGAGACTATCCGCCCGCGGGTGCGTAGCTGCTCGATTGGCGCCAACGACATCGTGACCACGACTGCCGCAGGCGCGCCGCCTGCAGGCGCGGCGCGCAGTGCCACACGGCTCACGTCGCCCGCGTCCCGCCAGCCTTGATCGCCCCGCGCCATCGTCTCTCGCGCCAGCGCGAGCGCGGCAGGTGACTCGGTGGACGTCGTGCTCGCGAGAATCGTCGGCGCGCCATTGGAGAGCTGCACGATCGAAATGGCACGAACCGACGGCGCCGATTGAGCGAACTCATGAAGGTCGCTGGTGAGCTCGTCGACGTGCAGGGGGACGGCGCGAAGCTCCAGATCGTCGGCGACGGACTGTGCTGTCACGAGCCCTGTCTCGCGCAGCTCGCTTTCGGCGGTCTCCTCGAACAGACGGATCTCGACCACCGACTCGACGCCAAGCACGAGGGCGACGACGAGCGAGACGCCGATGATGAGGCGCGTGCGAAGCGCCATGCGTCAAAGAGACAGGCTGGCGTCGGCGTTCAAGTCGGCGCCCGCGATCGCGCCGGCGTGCAGCCGGCGGAGGCCGGCCGCGGCGATCATGGCCGCGTTGTCGGTTGAAAGCGACAGCCGTGGAATGAATACCGGAATGCCCGTCTCATGCCCGCGCGCGAGGGCGTCGGCGCGAAGCCGGCTGTTGGCCGACACCCCGCCCGCAATGCCCGCGCTCGATGCGTCGTAACGGCGGGCAGCATCGAACAGCCGGTCGAGCAACGACTCGACGACAACCCGCTGGAAGCTGGCGCAGAAATCAGCGATCTCCCGCTCGGAAGGCGGCCAGCGTCCGGCCGCCCGGCGCGACTCCACCTCGCGCAGGACGGCCGTCTTCAGACCGCTATAGCTGAAGTCGAGGGTCCCTGGCACGTGCGGCGCATTCCGGTCGGCATGCGTGATGCGCGTGAGCGGGAGATCGACGGCCCGGTCGTTGCCATCGTGCGCGAGCCGGTCGATGACGGGACCGCCGGGATATCCAAGGCCGAACAGCTTCGCGACCTTGTCGTACGCTTCCCCGGCCGCGTCGTCGCGCGTCCGACCGAGGAGCGTGTACTGGCCCGGCGATCTGACCAGATAGAGACTCGTGTGACCGCCCGAGACCACCAGGATCGCTGCCGGCAACGGCAGTGTCCCGTGCTCGAGGAAGAGCGACTCGATGTGACCCGCGAGGTGATGAACGGCCACCAGGGGAAGACCCCGTGCCTCGGCAAGCGCCTTTGCGAAGGCCACGCCGACCAGCAGGGATCCGACCAGCCCGGGGCCCTGAGTCACGGCCACAGCATTGATTGCGTCGAGCGGCGTACCGGCCTCATCGAGCGCACGCTCCACGACACCGCAGATGTCTCTGACATGCTGCCGCGAGGCCAGCTCGGGAACGACACCGCCCCATTCCCGGTGGATGTCTGCCTGTGACGCCACGACATTGGAGCGGATGCTCCAGACGAGATCAGGTCGCGATTCCTCGACGACCGCCGCGGCGGTCTCGTCGCAAGAGGTTTCAATCCCAAGCACGATCATCAGGTTGTGCCCACTGGGATGCGGCCGACTATCGCCGCGAGCGACTCGGCGAATGGCGGGCGCGCGATGCCGCGCTCGGTGATGATGCCGGCAATGAGCGCGTGGGGCGTCACGTCGAACGCAGGATTGAACACCTTGGCGCCTTCCGGCGCAAGGCGTATCGCTTTTATGTGGGTGACCTCGCGCGCCGGGCGCTCCTCTATCGGAATCCGCCGGCCATCCGGTGTCTCGAGATCGATCGTCGACACGGGCGCGGCCACATAAAACGGCACGTGGTGCTCCCTGGCCACGAGGGCGAGGGTGTAGGTGCCCACCTTGTTCGCCGTGTCGCCGTTGGCGGCGATCCGGTCCGCACCCACGACGACAAGGTCGATGCGGCCGTCGCGCATCAGCGGCGCGGCCATGCTCTCGGTGATGACCGTCGTGTCGATGCCGTCTTTGACGAGCTCCCACGCTGTCAGCCGGGCACCCTGGAGAAATGGCCGTGTCTCGTCCGCGAAGACCGCCACCCTCTTACCGCGCTCGACGGCGCCGCGGATCACGCCGAGCGCGGTTCCATAGCCGGCCGTCGCCAGTGCGCCCGCGTTGCAGTGGGTGAGCACGCGGCCGCCATCGGGCACAACGTCGGCGCCGTACGCGCCAATCGCACGACAGCTCGCCACGTCCTCGTCGTGGATGGCCTTCGACTCGCCCACGAGCCGCGACTTCAACTGATCGACGGATTCGCCGACGGTGACGCCCGCGGCAAACGCCGCCTTCATGCGATCGATCGCCCAGAACAGATTTACCGCTGTCGGCCGCGTCGAGGCCATCAGCTCGCACAGCTTGTAGAACTCGGCCGCCAGCTTCTGCGTCCCGGTCGCCTTGCTGCCCTGCACGCCGAGCGCCAGGCCCATCGAGGCGGCCACGCCGATCGCGGGCGCCCCGCGGATCACCATGGTCTTGATGGCGCGAGCGACCTCCGGGGCCGTGCGGCACTCGACGTAGACTTCTTCGGACGGCAGCTTGCGCTGATCGATCATCACGACGGTGCCGTCACGCCATTCGATTGTTGGAAGCATGCTGAATGATCTTACCGCAGTCGCTTGTGGCGGCGGGGCTTCAGTGCCGCACACACACGCGGCAGTTTGTGGCGGCGGGGCTTCAGCCCCGCACACACGCGACAGTTTGTGGCGGCGGGGCTTCAGCCCCGCGCACACGCGGCAGTCTGTGGCAGCGGGGCTAAAGGGCCGCCTACAGGGCGAAGCTACCTGGCTCTACTCACCGTCAGCTCAATCCGCGCCACTCTGTTCTCGACGACGACAAATGCCGTGGCGAGGCGGTCGAGCCGTTCAAGGTCGCCGAGCGCTGCGGCGTCGGATGCGTAGGTCCCCGCACGAAGGGCGATCGCGTGATAATCGCCCGGCGGTATTGCATCGATGAACCAGAAGCGGCCGTTTTCGTCGGCGGTCCCTGCATGCACTGCCGTCGACCACGCGGCCCAGAGCGCCCTGTCCTTCGGGAAGACCACCACCTGCGCGCCTTCGACGGGTAACCCGGCCTCGTCGTTGACCAGGCCGACGATGGCCGTCGGACGGTCCGCGAACACGACCTCGAGGCGGCCGTGAGGCCGTTCGGCGAAGTCAACCGGATCGTTGGTGACATCCACCCCGTCGAGGAGCACGGCCTTCAGCCACCAGGGCGGAGAGCCGCTCCGCCCTTCGACGGCTACTCTGATCACACGCGGGCCGTGCAGGTCGCCGAGTTCGAAGGTCTCATCATCCGCAAGACGCGCAACCTTCCCGTGGTTGGCGCGCATCCCATCCACCGCCAGCATGGCGTGGATCGCGACGTGTGGATGGGGGGTCTCGAGGTCACGATCCGACTCGAACCGCACGCTTCCAGTCGCGCTTACGGTCCGACGAGTGGTAATCGTGACGTCGGTGACGTCTGCATTTTTCAGGGTCACCGGGGCGAAGCCGGCTGCGCCGCCTGCCGACTCGGACGAGGCCGAGACCTCGAGCACATAAAGTCCCGGCGCCAATCTGCCGGTCTCGAACGTGCCATCCGACGCAATCTCCGAACTCTGCGCACTGAAGCCGCCATCCGCTTCGCCCCCGATCCACAGGACGAGGTCTCGGAGCGGCCGGCCTTCGGCGTCTATCACCCGACCGGAAACCGTAAATGCGGGTGGCGCCTGCGGAACGGGATCCTGGAGGTCGGGTGCCGTCACGTTCGACTGCGCGCGAAGGCCGCCGCCGCAGGCTGCCAGCAGGCAGGCAATCACGCCCAGTCGCGCGCAAGGCTTCATCGCAGCAGTCGGTCGTCGAACGGCAGCGGCAGAAGCTCCGCCATCTGGTGGTGGGCTGTGACACGGCGAAGGTTGGCGAGTGTCACCTGGAGATTGCCGCCGAACTCCCACAGAATCTGCCTGCAGGGGCCGCATGGCGGCGTTGGGGCCTCGGTGTCGGCGACGACGGCGATGCGTCGGAATTTGCGGTGCCCCTGCGCAAGAGCCGTGAACATCGCCACACGTTCGGCGCACATGGTGAGGCCGTAGCTCGCGTTCTCGATGTTGCAGCCGGCGACGATCACGCCGTCCTCGGTTTCGAGCGCCGCCCCGACCTTGAACTTCGAGTAGGGCGCGAGCGCGCGGCGTCTCGCCTGGCGAGCGGCAGCGACAAGAGGATCAGAGGCGCGCAACGATCTCTTCCAGCAGGCTGATGAACTGTCCGCCGACTCGCCGGGCTACTTCCATGACCTCCTCGTGATTGAGCGGGGTTGGAAACACGCCGGCGGCCGGATTAGTGATGCAGGAAATGCCCAGCACCTCGATCCCCATGTGACGCGCGATGATCGCCTCCGGCACAGTCGACATGCCGACGGCGTCGGCGCCGATGCCGCGCAGGAACCGGATTTCGGCGGGCGTCTCGTAGCTGGGTCCGTGAAGGGCGACATATACGCCGTGGCGCACGGGCACGCCGGCTGACGCGGAGGCGGCATCGGCAATCGCGCGGAGCCGCGGCGAGTAGACGTGCGTCATGTCGGGGAACCGGGGGCCGAACAGATCGTCATTCGGGCCCATGAGCGGATTGCTGCCCATCAGGTTGATATGGTCGTCGATGACCATGAGCGTCCCCGGCGAGAACGACGTGTTGATGCCGCCGGCCGCGTTCGTGAGAACGATTGACTTTGCCCCAAGCGCCCCCACGACCCGAGTGGCGAAAGTCACTGTCGATAGCGAATGGCCCTCGTAGTAGTGCGCCCGGCCTGCGAGCACAAGGACGCGGCGTCCCTCGACCTGCCCCATCACGAGACGGCCCGCGTGTCCGACCACATTGGACGCCGGCCAGTGCGGGATGTCCCGGTAGTCGATCGTGACCGCGCCCTTCAGGCGGTCGGCAAAGGCGCCCAAACCCGATCCGAGGACGATCGCGACTTCCGGCGTCTGGGGCGCGCGAGCCCGGACGGACTCGGCGGCCTGGACGACGTCGTCAAAAAGACTCATGGCGCCAGGAAGAGCGAGGCCATCGATGCGTTGATGAGCGTCGCCAGAAAGCCGGCAAAGAGCGCCCGTGTGCCGAGTGCCGCGAGGTCACCGCGCCTGGTCGGGGCCATCCCGCCAATGCCGCCGAGTTGGATGCCAATCGACGCGAAGTTCGCAAATCCGGTGAGCGCGTAGGTGGCTAACACATACGATCGCGGCGACAAGACCTCACGATACTCCTGCGTCAGCTTCACGAACGCCACGAATTCGTTCAGCACGAGCTTGGTGCCGAGCAGATCGGCCATCGCGCTGACGTCGGACCGCTGAACTCCCATCAACACGGCCGCCGGCGAGAACACCACCGAGAAGACACGCGCCAGCGTCAGCCTGGGTTCCATCGGCACCAGACCAAGCAGGTAATCGAAGAGCGCGATGAACGCCAGAAACGCGATCAGCATCGCGGCCACGTTCATCGCCAGCGACATCCCGTCGGAGGCGCCGGAAGCCGCCGCGTCGATGACGTTCACGTGCTGTCGCTCGATGGCGGTCTTCACGCGGCCACGCGTCTCGGGCTGATCGAGCTCTGGCATGAGCAGCTTCGACAAATAGAGAGAGCACGGCGCTGCCATGACACTCGTCGTAAGAATCGCCACCGGATCGGCCCCGAGCCCGATGTAGACGGCCATCACGCCGCCGGAGATGTGCGCCATGCCACCGACCATCATCGTGAGCAGCTCCGACCGCGTCATGCGCGGGACGTACGGCTTCACGATGAGCGGGGCTTCCGTCTGGCCCATGAAGACGTTGGCTGCCACCGACAGCGTCTCGGCGCCGCTCGTTCGCATCAGGTACATCATCACCCGCGCCATGAGGGCGACGATGCGCTGGAGGATCCCGTAGTAATAGAGAACGGTGAAGAACGACGAGATGAAGATGATCGTCGGGAGCGCCGTGAACGCAAAGACGAAGCCGTTCGGCAGGACTTTGCCGAGCACGTCCTGCTTGGCGAGATCGCCGAAGACGAACGTCGAGCCGGCTGCAGTGAACTCGAGAAACCGCTTCACCATGCGCGCGATGGCGCTGAAGAACTCGTATCCCGGCCTGTATCCGAACACCTCGAATTTCAGGATGAACAGCGCGAGCAGAAACTGGAGCGAAATCCCCCACGCGAGCGTGCGCACGTTGACCGCGCGCAGGTTCGACGAGAAGGCTGCGACAACGAGGATGAAGCACACGATGCCGGCAAACGCCTGGACCCGCGGATCGACGACCCCCTGCAGGACATAGGCGGTAACGGCGAGCAGCAGCGCCAGGCCGGCACACGCGAGGCGAAGCGAACGGTCGTTGGACATGGGGTTTCAGAAGCTGGGAACTCAGGCCACGACAGCCAGGACGAGTGGCGAGGGCGCCGGCGGATCGTCGCTGATGACAAACGCCTCGCGAAGAAGGGCGCGCGCCGAATCGATCTGCGCGTCGCGTCCCACGTGCGCGTCGGCGACCGGGACGCCCGCATCGACGCGGTCGCCGGGCTTCACTCGCAGCATGATACCGGCGCCGTAGTCGATCGACGCGTCCACGCGGGCCCGCCCGGCGCCGAGCAGCATCGAGGCGCGCCCAATCGCCTCGGCATGAATCGCGGTGACGTATCCGGCTTTCGGCGCGGCCAGCGTCTCGACGGCCTGCGCCCGCGGCAGCCGATCGCTGTCGTCGACGACCGAAACGTCGCCGCCCTGGTGCGCCACCAGCGACCGGAAGCGTTCGAAGGCCGCCCCCGATCGAATCGCGTCGTCGACGCGTTCGCCGGCAGAAGTCAGATCCGGCGCGAGCCCGCCGACCAGCAGCAGATGGGCGGACAACGTGCGGCAGAGAGTCGCGAGATCGGCGGGGCCTCGCCCCTGAAGCGTGTCGATGGCCTCCCGCAGCTCGAGCGCGTTGCCGACGGCCAGGCCCAGCGGGGCATCCATGGCGGTCAACAGTGCACGGGTCCGGAGGCCGGCGCGCGTGCCGATGTCCACCATTGCCTCGGCGAGCCGGCGCGCATCCGGCAGCGTCTTCATGAACGCGCCCCCGCCGACCTTGACGTCGAGGACGAGCGCGTCGGTGCCTTCCGCAATCTTCTTGCTCATGATCGACGATGCGATGAGCGGCAGGCTCTCGACGGATCCCGTGACATCGCGCAAGGCGTACAGCTTCTTGTCGGCCGGTGCCAGCGTCTCGGACTGGCCGACAAACGCGCACCCAATCGCGCGCACTTGCGCCACCAGATCCTCGGACGAGAGCGCGAGGCGGAATCCGGGAATCGACTCGAGCTTGTCCAGGGTTCCACCCGAGTGGCCGAGCGCCCGGCCCGAGCTCTTAGGCGCCAGCGCGCCACAGGCCGCCACGATTGGGACCACGACGAGCGACGTCTTGTCGCCAACCCCGCCGGTACTGTGCTTGCCGACCTTGGCGCCGGACAGGCCCGAGAGATCCACGCGGCCGCCCGAGCGGACCATGGCATCGGTCAGCCAGCCGGTCTCCTCCGAGTCGAGCCCACGAAAGAAGATGGCCATGAGCAGCGCCGAGGCCTGATAGTCGGGAATCTCTCCAGTGGTCACACCGGAGACGAACGCGTCGATCGCCTCACGCGACAGCCGGCCGCCATCGCGCTTGCGAATGATCAGATCAACGGTTCGCATGAAGGCGCCAAGTATAGAGGAAGGGCGCTGTCGGCGCGAGACGCCGCTGGTGTCGTCGGGTAGAATACCCTCCGGCCTTCGGTCGTCGGCGCTTCCTTGATGTCGAACGGTCCGCCCCCCTCTCCCCTCGCGCCCGATGTCGCTCAGCGGCTGACCGAATTCGCCCGCGCGTGCAAAGCGGCCGCGCGCACCGTGTCGCTGTATCCGGACGGACATCCTGCGATTGTCGGCGCGCTGTCGCGCCTCGTCGAGAGCGCCACGCGAGCGACCGCCCTGGGACCGCTGGCCATCACCGCGCTTCCGGATCGCCTGACGGTGGAGGGCCGGGCGCCCGCGCGCGCCGATCCGGCACTGGGCGAGCTTGCGGTTCTGCTGCACAGCCATCTCGTGGGCGAGCTTCGCGTCCTCGGCGGCGCCGACTCCCAGGCCTGGCGAAGGTTTCTCTTGCTGCTCGGACGGCCCGCGGAAGAACTGCTCCTCGAGGGCGGCATCGCACGACTCTGGGCGACCGCTGGCGGCCAGCACGTCCAGGTTCGCGAAATCGACTACTCGGAGGTCCTCCGCGAGCGGAAGTCCGGTATCAACGCCGCGTGGGACGCCATCGTCGCGCACTGTCTGGCGGGAGATGCCATCGATCTCGACGAAGCCACCGTCAAGGCGCTCGTCGAGATCGCCTCGGATGCGAGCCGCTTGAGCGAGCTGGCACGCCGGATCGATGACGAAGCCGTCGAATCGGGCGGTGTGCGCTCGCAGGCGCACGCCCTCATTCGCCTGCTGCGCCTGATGGCCGGCGCCGTTGCAGATGCGGAACCGGACCGGCTCGATGAAATCCTTCACAACGCCGCGCTCGCCGCAGGGCAGCTCTCGCCCGACGTGATGCTCGAGCTGCTCACACAGCGCTATCAGACGCCGGGCGATCCGCTCGACGTCGTGGGCGCGATGGTCGATCGGATGAGCGATGCCACGATCGCCACCTTCGTCGCCAGCTCCGTCGTCACCGAGCGCGGAGCGACCGCGCGGCTGGCGCAGGCCTTTCAAGCGCTCGTGCCCGATGACGATCGCCGCGACATGCTGGTGGAGCTCGCCCAGGCGGAGGTGATGAAAACGCCGCTTGGCCGCGAGTCGTCGTTCGAGGACCTCTGGAAGCGCGCCTCCGAGCTTCTGCTCTCGTACCGTGACGAGAAGTTCGTGTCGACCGACTACGCTCGCGAGCTGACGACCGCGCGGACGCAGGCCATCGACGTGGAGCGGATCAGCGACGACCCGCCCGAGCGCGTCGCGGCGTGGATGGCGACGGTGACCGATGCGGAGGTGCGGCAGCTCGACCTTCTGCTGTTCCTCGACCTGCTGCGGGTCGAAGACGATCCGGAGCGTTGGCAGGACGTTCTCGAGCCAGCAGTGGCTCATGTGAACGATCTCGTCCTGCTCGGCGATCTGGAAGCGGCCGTGCCGCTGGCCACGGCGATTGCGTCCGAAGCCGGCGGCGCAGGGCGCCCCGACCGGAGGACCCTGGCGGCTGCCGCGATCGACCGCCTGGCCTCCGGCCGCCTGATGACGTCGATGGTCGGCCACCTGCGGACCGTCGACGATGCGCTGTCGGAGCACGCCAAGACGCTCTGCCACGCGCTGGGATCGGCGGTGATCCGGCCGCTGGCCGACGCGCTCGCCGCCGAAGAGCGTGGACGGGCATTTCGACGCCTCACCGACATTCTCGTGAGCTTCGGCAGCCGCGGCCGGGACGCCGTCGAACAGCTCAAGAACTCGGCGAACCCCGCCGTTCGACGGACGGCCATCCACCTGCTGCGGGAGTTCGGAGGGAACGATGCGCTCGCGGAGCTCTCGCCGCTTGTCGAGGATCGCGATCCGAACGTGCAGCGCGAGGCCATTCGCGCGATTGTGAACATCGGGACCCACGAAGCCTTCGCGCTGCTGGAGCATGCGCTCGGCACGGGCGGCGCACAGTCGCGCGAAGCGATTACGAGCGCGCTTGTCTCGATACGCGACGAACGCGCGGTCCCGTTGTTCGCGCACATCCTCCAGAACCGGGAGTACCGGCGGACTCTCCGGCCCGTCTATGAAGGCGCGGTGGCGGCGCTTGGCGCGATCGGCGGCCTCGAGGCCGTCGACGCGTTGAAAGACGCGCTGCATGCCGGCGAATGGTGGGCGCCGCTCAGGACATCGGCCATTCGCGCATCGATCGCGGCCGCCCTGGGTCAGACGGGAGCGCCAGAAGCGCTGGCGGTGCTGAAGGACGCCGCCGCTCAGGGATCGCGCGGCGTCAGAGCAGCGGCCAGACACCAGCTCGCGCGTCCTGCCGCCATTCGCCACCTCGAGCCACGGAGTCACGCGGATCCAGATCTGCCACGGAGTCAGACGGATCCAGATCCGCCACGGAGTCACGCGGATCCAGATCTGCCACGGAGTCACACGGATCCAGATCCGCCACGGAGTCACACGGATCCAGATCCGCCACGGAGTCACACGGACCCGGATCTGGCACGGCGTCACACGGACGATCGTGGAGACAAGGAACCGGCATGATCGGCCACAACCGGCGCGTTCAGCTCGCCGACGATCTGCTCCGCCGGTTCGCGTCGGCGCCTCAAAGGCGCGCAGCTCTACACGGCGACCCATCCGCTCGTCTCGCGCAACACCAGCGCCTTCGCCGAGGCGGTCAGTGTCGTCATCGGCCAGCAGCGTTCGCTCACGCTCGGTGTGGTCGGCGGCGAGTTCGTGGTCGGCGACGTCCCGGTCCCGAAAGCCAGCGGCACCATGAGCGATCTCCTGCGCCGGCTGCAGCGGGCGGGCGTCGAGCGCATCGTGATCGACCGCGACGTCATGCCCGAGGAGATCGCCGGGCTTGTGACCGCGCTGGCATCGATCGATCGGCGGCTCGAAGCCGATGCCGCGGCGGCGCTGCCTATCTTTCCGCACATCCAGATCGGACGCATTCAGGTCGAGCAGCGGATCGACATGTCGTTCGCCGACACCGCCGCGATCCGGACGATGTACAACGACGCCGCGAAGGTCGCCGAACGATTGTGGGAGCAGACGGCGCAGGAAGGACGGCCCGATCCCGGCGCGGCGCGGGGCATGGTCGACACGCTCGCGCAGGCCGTCGCGCAGAACCGCACGGCGCTCATCGCCCTCACGGCCTTGAAGAACTATGACAACTACACGTTCACACACATGGTGAACGTCTCGATTCTCACCATGGCGCAAGGGCGTGCGCTCGGGGTCGATGGTCCGCTTCTGCGCGAGTTCGGCCTCGCCGGCCTGATGCACGACATCGGCAAGGTCCGCACCCCCACCGACATTCTCAACAAGCCGGAGAAGCTCACCGACGCCGAGTTCGCGATCATGAAGCGGCACGTGGTCGACGGCGCAGAGATCCTGCGACGCACGCCGGAAATGCCACCGATCTCGGCGATCGTCGCCTTCGAACATCACCTGAGGCAGGATGGAACCGGCTATCCAGGCGGCGTCTCGCGATTGCGGCTCAACCTCGCCACCATCCTCTGCTCGATCTCGGATGTCTACGACGCGATGCGCTCGCAGCGCAAGTATCAGCAGTCATTTCCGACCGATCGCATCAAGGCCGTCCTCGAACGCAACGATGGCCAGCAGTTCGATCAGCACCTCGTCCGTCGGTTCGTCCAGTTGATTGGCATCTATCCGCCCGGCACGCTCGTCAGGCTGAATACTGGCGAGGTCGCCGTCGTCGTGCGGCCGTATGCGCCCGATCCGCACCGGCCCGCGCGTGCGCGTGGTGATGGCCACCGCGACAGATTCCAGCCGAACTGCGCCCTCGGGCCTCCCTTCGGTGGGCAGCCTGTCTCCGATCAAACCGTATGACGTCAACCTGTGGGAAAGCGCACCCGGAAGCCAGTGGCCGGCATCGATCGAGATGCCGCTCGATCCGGCCGAGTACCGGGATCGACCCGCTCACGCTACTCTAGAGACCGCGTGCCCGCCCGTTTCCGGCTCACAACGGCCCTGATCGGCGCCTTCCTCCTCACGACAGCAGCTGGCATCGGCCGGACTGTGCGAGAGTCCGGCCTCACCCGAGGCGTTCTTCGGCTTCCGGATGGGCGCCCCCGATCGGCTCGTCGACTGGAAGGGCATGGTGCGGTATTTCGCCGAGCTCGATCGTGCTGTCGGACCGCATCGTGGTCGACACCGTGGGCGAGACAACCGGTGGACGCCCCTATCTGGTCGCGGCCATTTCGAGTCCCGACACGATTGCGGCGCTGGCACAGGCGCGCGCCAGGCACCGTCGCCTGGCGGACCCGCGTGAGACCACCGAAGCCGAAGCCCTCAGCATCGCGCGAGAAGGGAAAGTCGTGGTGCTCATCGGCGCCGGCGTGCACAGCACGGAAATCGGCAGCACGCAGGCGATGAACGAGCTGGCATGGACGCTGGCGCTCGACAAGAGCCCGCAGACCGAGCGGATTCTTCGCGACGTCATCGTGCTTCTGGTGCCCTGTGAGAACCCGGACGGGCTGCAGCAGATTGTCGAGTGGTACCGGGACAATCGCGGGACGCCGTACGAGGACTCTCCCCCGCCGGAGCTCTATCACCGCTACGCGGGGCACGACAACAACCGCGACGCGTACATGCTGACGCAGACCGAGACGGCGCACCTGGCGCGCATCATGTATCGCGACTGGCTGCCCGAGGTGTACCTGGACCTGCATCAGATGGGGCCCTCGCGCGCCCGAATCTTCTTCCGCCGTACCGGAGCCCCGTCGAATCCCAACGTGGATCCGCTCCTGTGGAGCGAGGTCAATCTGCTCGGCCAGACGATGGCCGCGCACTTGCAGGGAGCGGGCCGGACGGGCGTGCTGTGGGGCGAGACCTACACGGGGTTCTGGCAAGGCGCCAACAGCACGGCGCCGTGGTGGCACAACATCGTTGGCCTCCTGCTCGGAAGTCGCCGGCGCGCGGCTGGCCGGTCCCGTGGAGCAGGAGCGCGCCGATCCCGCCCCCGGCAGCCTCTCGCAGCCGACAGCCGAAGCGAGATTCCGACCCGGGCGCGGTGCTCATCCAGCCGCCAAGCGACACGCAGTATCGGATGAACTATCCCGAGCCATGGCTCGGCGGATCGTGGACCGCGCGGGATGTGGTCGAGTACCACCTTCTGGCCACGATGGGCCTGCTCGAAGGCGCCGCGAACAACCACGAGATGCTCTCGCGCAACTTCTATCGCGATGCACCAGCGCACGATCGCCCGGTTCAGCGCCGGCAATCCCTACGCCTTCATCGTCCCGCCGCGTCAACGCGATCCCGGCGCGGCGGCCGAGCTCATGCGACTGCTCGAAGCAGGCGGCGCCGAGATCGCGACGGCGAGGGCCGCGATCGTCGCCGACGGGCAGACGTATGAGGCCGGCAGCACGGTCGTGCCGCTCGCACAGCCATTCGGCCGCTGGATCAAGGACCTGCTCGAGTCGCAGACGTATCCGGACGTGCGACCCGCGCCAGGCGCTTCACCGGAGCGGCCATACGACGTCACGGCGTGGACGCTCGGTATGCTGCTGGGAGTTGATGTTCGTCAGATCAATCGACCGTTCGAGGTGCCATCGTCTCGCTCGTCCGCGTCCAGTCGAGTGCCAGCGAGCACGATCATCGGCGGCGGCGTCAACGCCGTCATCGCGCGCGAGGCCAACGCGGATCTCATCGTCATCAACCGGCTGCTCGGCGCCGACGCTCACCTGTCGTGGACGCCGAGCGCCATCCGCCTCGCAGGGCGCGACTGGCCCGCGGGAACGGTCTTCGCGAAGGATTTGCCGCGGACAGACCCTCGAACGGGCCACGCGCCAGCTCCACGTGACCGTCGAAACCATCGACGCCTGGCCGGAGTCGACACTCGTGCCGATGCGACTGCCGCGTGTGGCCATCGTCGAGCCCTGGGGCGGCCACATCGACGCGGGTTGGACGCGATGGGTCTTCGACCGCCACGATCTGCCCTACACGCGACTTCGGCCTCCCGAAATGCGTAGCGCCGACCTCGCGCGCCGGTTCGACGCGATCGTCCTGCCGGAAATCCCGATCCCCCAGCTGCTGCACGGGATGCAGGGGCCACGGGTGCGGCCCGAGTATCGGGGCGGCCTGGAAGAGGCGGGGATCGTCGCGCTGCGCACCTTCGTGGACGCGGGCGGCACGCTCGTCACGTTTGGCAACGCGGCGGAGCTGGCCATCGACCGCCTCGACATGCCGCTCGCGGTGGCGGCGCGAGGCGACGACATCGACGCGACGTACTGCCCCGGCGCACTGCTGCGGATTCGACTCACGCCCGATCACCCGGTGACCTTCGGGATGCCTGAGGAGACCGACGCGATGTTCGTCCTGAACTCGGGTTATGTACCGTCACGCGGCGCGGACGGCATCGTGCCGCTGGCGCGATACGCCACAGAGGGGTTGCGGCGCAGCGGGTACCTCGCGGGAGGCAATCGTCTCGCCGGAACGCTGGCGGCGGCGGAGGTGGCGATGGGCCGCGGGCGCGTGATCGTCCTGGGGTTCCGGCCTCAGCATCGAGGGCAAACATGGGCCACGTTCAAGCTGATTTTCAACTCGCTGTACTACGCCGCCGCGCGTGGCGCGCAATCGCCTCCGCCAACCCAGATGTTCTGAGCAGCTGACGCCAGTTGCAGGTCGCGTTATCAAGGCCTGCGGTTGGCGGCGTGGCTGACCGACCCGCGTACCGAAAACCCGAGGAACTGCACTCGAGGCGTATAGAGTCCAGGGTTCTCATGAGCATTAAAGACTCTGTTCGTGGTAGTGGCGCTCGTGCGATGCGGGACACTCGGCGACGCGCAAGACGCACTGCCCTCCCTCATCATCCACGGCGGACCGATCTACACGGCGAAACACCGGCCAGCCGACGGCAGAAGCCGTCGCCATACGCGACGGCCGCATCGTCCAGGTGGGCACCGCGTCCGACGTCTTGGCGATGAAGGGGCCTCGGACCGAAGTCATCGATCTCGGCGGCGCCACGCTGGTGCCGGGCCTTCAGGACGCACACGGCCACGTCCTCGAACTCGGAACAAGCCTCGCGGAGCTGGACCTGCGCGACACGCCAAGCCTGGAGCGCATCACGGAGCTCGTCGCTGCGCGTGCAAAGTCTGTCCCTGCCGGCAAATGGATCCTCGGCAGAGGGTGGGACCAGAACGACTGGCCGGACAAGGCATGGCCGACGCGCGCCGCGCTGGACCGCGTCGCGCCGAACCATCCCGTGCTTCTGGAGCGCATCGACGGACACGCGTCGCTGGCAAACAGCCGTGCGCTTCAGGCGGCCGGTCTCGACGCCGGGACCCCCGACCCGCCGGGCGGGCGAATCATTCGCGACAAGGACAATGCGCCGACCGGCGTCCTCGTGGACACCGCCCAGGATCTCGTCGAGCGGCATGTCGCCGCGCCCAACGCCGCCGAGATCGAGTCCCGGATCCTGGCGGCCGACCGCGAGCTGTCACGCGTCGGACTGACCATGGTCCACGATGCCGGCGTGTCGAGCGCCACAATCGCCGTCTACCGCCGGCTCCAGGCGGCCGACGCCTGTCCACTCGCCTCTACGTCATGATCGACAGCTCGCCGCGAACCACGGCGGAGTGGTTCGCTCGCGGACCGCTGATCGATCCCGACCAGCGTTTGACTGTCCGCGCCGTGAAGATGATCGCAGACGGGGCGCTCGGCTCGCGCGGCGCCGCGATGCTGGAGGCCGTACGACGATGAGCCCGGCAATCGCGGGTTGCTCGTGACGCCATCGGCGCAGCTCGCCGCGATTACCCGCGCCGCGGCCCGCGCCGGCTTCCAGCCAGCCACCCACGCGATTGGTGATGCCGCAAACCGGAACGTCCTCGACATCTACGCGCAGGTCGAGCGGGAAGTCCCAGGCGCGCGTGCGCTGAGGCCGCGCATCGAGCATGCGCAGATCCTTGACGCGCTCGACATCCCGCGATTCGCCTCCCTCGGCGTCATCGCCTCGATGCAGCCGACGCACTGCACGTCGGACATGCCCTGGGCACCGGCGCGCATCGGCGCGGCGCGCATCGCAGAGGGTGCGTACGTGTGGCAGAAGTTGATGAAGGCGGGCGCCCGCCTGGCCGCCGGCTCGGACTTCCCAGTCGAGCGCCCGGATCCCCTTCTGGGTTTCTACGCCGCCGTCACACGTCAGGACATCAATGGACAGCCGCCGAACGGGTGGGCACCAGCCGAGCGGCTCACGCGCGAGCAGGCGTTGCGCGCGTTCACTCTGGACGCCGCGTACACGGCGCACGCCGAGCGTGATCTCGGGTCGATCGAGGTGGGCAAGCTCGCCGACTTCGTCGTGCTCTCCCGCGATATCATGAAGGCTCCACCGCCGACATTCCGGTCACGGTGCTGCGCACGATCGTCGGCGGCCGCCGGACTTTCTCAAGCGTCCCCTCATCTTCATCCGCAAATGACACTGCATCCTCGTCACTGCCCTCCTCGTGCTCGCACGCCTTCCGCTGCTGCCGCCGGCGCCGCCGCCAGCGGGCGGCCGCGCTGGTCGTCGTGCTCGTCGTCGACCAGATGCGCCGGGATTACATCGACGACTACGGGCCGAAGTGGACGGAGGGCTTCCGCCGTCTGATCGACCAGGGCGCGTGGTTTACGAAGGCGGCGTACCCCTACCTCACAACCCTGACATGTGCCGGGCCACGCGACGATCTTCACCGGCACTTGCCATCGACCCACGGCATCATCAGCAACCAGTGGTGGGACCGCGAAACGCAGCGGCGTATCGTGCACGAGCGACCCCAAGCTAAGAGGTCCCGTACGGGCAGCGCAGGCCGGCCGGGCGGCAGCGCGCCGCTGCTCGCCGTCCCCGACGCTGGCGCGCGGCCAACGGCGAGGCCGGTGGACGGTCGTCGCCTTGTCGCTGAAGGCCGCCGCGGCGGCGATGCTGTCCGGACCAGGGGCGCGGCGACGCCGTGCTATGGAGGCAGGGCGGCGGGTGGAGCACGTCGACGGCCTGGGCGACGCGCCCGAGAAGTCGCTGCTGCGGTTCGTCGAGCGGAATGCCCGTCGAGCAGCGACTTCGGGCGAGCTGGGGCGGGCGCGCAAGAAGTGCGACTACAAATACGAGACAAAGGCCTGGGCGAAAAGCCGCCGCTGAGTGGACGCCGAAATGCCGCACGCTGCAGCAGCGCGCGGCAGGCCGACCGGCTTTTTCTACGAAGCGTGGCAGGAGAGCCCCTATTCGGATGCCTATCTCGGCACGGCTGGCGGCGGCCGCCGATCGACGGCATGAAGCTGGGGCAAGGGGCCGGGACCGACTATCTAGCCATGAGCTTTCAGCGCTCGATATCGTCGGGCACGACTTCGGTCCACGCAGCCACGAGGTCCAGGACGTGCTCCGGCGGCTCGAGAGGCGATCGGCAAGCTGCTCGAACAGCTCGACAAGCGAGTCGGACGCGACAAGTCCGTGCTCGCGCTGACGGCCGACCACGGCGTGGCCACGATTCCCGAGCGCTGATAGCCGACGGGCCGACGCCGGGCGGAGTCAAGATGGCCGAAATGATGGCGCTCGTCGACAAGCGTGATCAGCGAGAAGTTCGGCGCGCGGCCGATGGGTCGCCATCGAGGCGTACAGCGAGTTCTATTTCCGCGGGCCGTGTTCGAGAAGATCGCCGCCGATCCCGAGCTGCTGGCGGAGGTCATCGCACGCGCTCGAAGCGCGGCCCGGCGTCGCAGAAAGTGTACGACGGCCGAGCGCCTGCCTCGATGGCAGCGCGGCCAGCGATCGCGTACGCGCGGCCGCCGCGAATGGCTACTTCCCTGCACGGAGCGGCGATCTGCTCATCGTGCTCAAACCAAACTGGATCTTCGTCTCCGAAGACAAGACGGTCATTCCGGCAATGCCACCACACACGGGGGCCCGTATCCGTACCGACCGCATGTGCCGCTCGTCCTCTGGGGCGGGGGTCACGCCCGGGCGCTGCGAGCCGGCGGTCACTCCCGCCGACGTCGCGCCGACCCTCGCTCGACTCTGCGGTGTGACGCTACCGACCGCCACGGGACGCGTCCTCGAAGAGGCGCTCATACCGGTTCCTCGCAGTAACCGCCATGACCGAATCGACGATCGTCTCGCGTCAGTGGTCCCGTCTGGCGTGGTGGCCACCCTCGCGGCGCTCGCGATCCCGCCGAGCTGCGCGCAGGGCGCACGGTCGGAGCTCGTGCTCGCTGCGGCTCGTCCAGACACGCTCCGCGTCGCCGACGCGCAGTCCATCGATGCTTCAACGCGGCGAGCTGGACCTCGCACGCGTCGACACCGATCCGCTCCTCGCGGGCCGCACGCAGGAGCGGCTCGTCCAGCGTCCCCGGGGTTGCCGGTCTTCGGCGGCGGTCGTCATGCGGCAAGTGGACCGTGATGCGGTGCGGACCATATTCGGCCGCATCTATCAGGAATGGCCGTCTCCGTGCAACCCGCACTCGACGGGCCACTGCTGCGGAGGAGCGCTGTCGCGGCCGTTGGCCGTCCGAGGCGGTCGGCGGAAGAGGCCACGCTCGGCATCCTGCCAGCGTCGCGGGGGCTACGTGCTCGTCTGGCGCATGACGGTGCGATCGGGCATCGACGTGCGCGACGTCTCGATCAACGCAGCGACCGGCGCTGTCGAGCTCGAACGATCGCAGCTGCGCCGGCAGCTTCCAAACATCGGCACCGGCAAGGGCACGGGCGGCGACGACAAGAAGGTGCCGGCCAGCGCCAGCTCGCAGGGGTTCGTGCCACTGACCGGACGCGCCCGGCAGTATGGCCGCGTTCGACTTCCGCGGATCGCTGAGCCGCTTGAACGTGTTCCTGCTGAACGGCCTGCTCGTGGACTCGGACCGCGCCACAGACAGCGACAACACCTGGACGGACGGCGCCGCCGTCGACGCGCACGTGTACCAGGGCTGGACGTATGACTACTACTTCAAGCGCTTCGGTCGCCGGGGCATGGACGATCGCAACTCGGAGATGTCGACGATCGTTCACCCCGTGAACCGCGCCGACGCCGACACCGTCGACGACGATACGCGCGATTTCATCTTGAACAACGCCACTTATCTCGGCGGCCGACAGCTCATGTTCGGCGACGGCGACGGCGTGAGCTTCGACTATTTCGCCTCTGCGCTCGACATCGTCGCGCACGAGTACCCGCACGGTGTGACCGAGTATTCGTCGAACCTTGACTACGTTGACGAATCGGGCGCGCTCAACGAAGCCTTCTCCGACATCATGGGCGACTCAGCCGAATTCTTCTTCAGCCGACCGGCACCGGTCCGCGCCAGGCCGACTGGCTCATCGGCGAGGACGTCACGCCTTTCCGCCAGGCTTCATCCGGTCTTTGAGCGACCCGAGGAGCGGCGGCCAGCCGGACCACTATTCGCTGCGGCGCTTCATCGGCACCGATACCGACAACGGCGGCGTCCACTACAACGCGGCGATTCCCGATCACGCGTTCTATCTGGCAATCGCCGGAGGCACCAACCGCGTCTCTGGCATCAACGTGGCGGGCATCGGTCAGGCCAACATCGAGCGGATGGAAAAGATCTTCTACCGCGCGTTCGTCTTCTTTCTGGGACCGGGTGCCCAGTTCCGCGATGCGCGCGCGGCAACGCTTCAGGCGGCCGCGGAGCTCTACGGCGGCGCCAGCGCGGATTATGTGCAGCTCGAACGGGCCTGGACGGCCGTGGGAGTCAATTGATGCGGCGCCGGATCATGGTCCTGTCACTCATCGCGATCGTCGCCGTCGCGGCACAAGCCGAAGCGCAACGGCCGTTGCCGACGCGAAGCCGGCGCCCGCCGAGCGAGCCGCGGGGCTTCATCGGCGCGTCCGCGGGCGCGCAGGCGATCGGAAGCGAATTCGATGCCAGCACGGATTTCCGCTGTATCGCGAAGCACCCACTTCGACGCGTCATATGACCTGCCTCCCGCTTTCAGCTTCGAGGTGGCAGGCGGCGCCCGAGTATGGCGCAGTCTCGGTGTCGCGGTTGCGGTGTCGCGCCATGAACAATCGGGCGATGCCGCGCTCGATGCGTCCCTGCCCCATCCGTTTTTCTTCGATCGCCGCGATTGCTCGACCTAGCGATCCCTGACCTCTCACGTTCCGAGACTGCAATACACGTCGGCGTGCTCTGGCTCAAGCCGCTCACAAGACGCGTGATGCTCACCTTGAGCGCCGGACCTCTTTCATCTCGTATAAACAGGACATCATCACGAATCTGGTCCTCACGGAAACGTATCCGTACGATTCCGTCCCGTCTCGCGCGGCGTCACCGCACAGCGAGACGGCGCGGCCATCGGCGGTTACGCCCTCGGGCGATGCGTACCTCCAGCTCACGCGCCACGTGGCTGTCGGCGGTGGCGCGCGCTTCTCGCGGGCAACCGACGACGTCGAGTCCTTGCCGGGCCAGTCGGTGTCGATCGAGACCGGAGGCCTTCAAGTAGGCGGCGGCGTCCGGTGGCTGTTCTGAAGCGGGCCACCGCCACGCCGTTTGCACGGCGCGTCCTGACAGTTGTCCGAAGAATCCCGCCGGGTCGCGTGGCAACATATGGCGATATCGCCGCCTTGGCAGGCCGGCCTGGCGCCGCGCGTGCCGTCGGGAACATCATGAGAGAAGGCGGCAGCCCGGTGTCCCATATCACGGGTAATCGCCGCAGGAGGGCGCTCCGGGGGATATGGTGGCCACGAGGCGTTGAAGCACGAGCTCCTCCGACGCGAGGGGCTGACGGTCATCGGCGGCCGCGTGCGGCGATTTGCCGCCGTCCGCTGGCCGGGGCCGACGAGCCGGGCAGTCCACGGTGAACCTCCCACACGGGGCTTCGTGGAACTCAGAGGCGCCCGCCCCGGGCAACGCCAGCCGCCCATGCCACCGTCTAACGAAACAGCTGGAGAACGGACCGCCGAAATGCGCCTCGTGGAGCGCTGTCGGCAAGGTGAGCCAGGAGCGTTCGAGGAGTCTACCGCCTGCACGCCACGCGGGTTAAGGTTTGGCGTGCCGGATGACCGGTTCGGCCCACGACGGCGAGGACCTGCTGCAGGAAATCTTCCTCCTCGTGCACCGGAAGCTCGGGAGCTTCAAGGGGGACGCCGCGCTCGGCACCTGGATTTACCGGCTGGCGACGAATTGCTGCCTGGATTTCCTCCGAAGCCGTCAGCACCGGCAGCAACAGACGACCGACCCCCTCGATGAGGCGCTGCCGCCCGCGCGGCGGGTCACCTCCGGCTTCCGGGTAGACCGGCTGGATCTCGAGCGCGCGATCCTACAATTACCCCCAGGATATCGCGCGGCCTTCGTGCTGCACGACGTCGAAGGGTTCGACCACGCGGAAGTGGCCGCGCAACTCGGCATCGCCGAAGGCACGTCGAAATCGCAGGTGCACAAGGCGCGGCTTCGGATCCGGGCGATGCTCGCGGCGACGGTTGGAGAGGCGTCCTAGGCGACGGGAATGATGACCTGCGACGAGTACTGCGATGCGATCCAGGAACTGGTGGACGGCACCCTGCGGGGACGTTGCGCCAGGAGCTGGAGGCGCACCTGACCCGCTGCCCGTCCTGCGCGGCGCTGGTCGAGGAGTTGCTGGTCGTGCGCCGCGCCTCGCGCGGCCTGCCGGCCATGACGCCTCCGGAGCGCGTCTGGAATCGCCTCGCGCCCATCGTATCGGCGCGTGCGACCGCGCCGGCAGCCGCGTTTTGCCTGGCGCGAGCGAGTCGTGGTGCCCCTCGCCGTGGCGGCCGTATCCTGGCAGCGGTCCTGATCACCCTCGTGATGCGACGGCTGCCGGACGGAGTCGGACGCCGGAGGAGCACCGTTACGGCTCACGGCCGGCAACCAACACGCGCGGCGGAAGCGGATCTCGGCTCGCTCGAAGCGGAGTTGCGACTAGCCGAAACGCACTACGAAAACGCCATCCAGAAGCTCGAGGCGCTGGCGCAGGATCAGCAGACTCTCGATCCCAGGTGGCGACGGATCTCAGGAAGAACCTGATCGTGATCGATCAGGCCATCGGCGAGAGCCGCGCCGCGCTCAGGGTGCAGCCGGCCAACGAGCGAGCGCAGGAAAGCCTGTTCGAGGCCTTCCGCTCGAAGATCACACTGCTCCAGGACACACTCGCGCTCATCAACGAGATGCGCAAAGGCAATCAGGACGAAGCCGCGCGGATTGCGGCCGGCCTGAGCAAATCATGAGACGCCCCGATATCACCCATATGACTGTCCGATTCCTCTTGATCGTCGCCTCACTGGCCTTCTTCGTTCCATCGCCGGCGGCCGCCCAGACGGAGCGCTCGATCGTCCACGCCGACACGGCGCGGTCGAGCGTCGTGGTCGCGGCGCGCGGCCCGTCCCCCAAGACGCGGACGACAGGAATCGAGCGACACCGTGACGCGACGTTCAAGGTGGGGCCCAAGGGTCGCTCGACATCTCGAACTTCTCGGGCACGATCGTCATCACCGGGGTCTCGGGCGACGAGATCCGCGTGAAAGCCGTGAAGCAGGTGTGGGGCGGAAGAATTCGCAGGGCCAGCTCGAAGGCATCATAATCGACGCGAGCGAGACGCCAGGACGTATCGAGGTCCGCACCATGTTCGGCAAGCACAAGCAGAACAAGGCCGAGGTCGACTACACCGTGGACGTGCCGTTCGACACGACGATCACGGCCCGCTCGATGTCGGGCGACGTGAAGGTGACGAAGGTGCGCGGCGAGGTCCAGCTCGATAGCACGAGCGGCAACATCGAGGCGATGGGTACGCCGCGCCTGGTTCGGTTGAAGACATTCTCCGGCGACATCGTGGTGACCGAGGGCGGCGCCGCTGACGTGCTGTCGGCAAGCACGATCAGCGGCAATCTCATGATCAAATCGCTCAAGGCGCGCACGCTGGATCTCGTCACGGTCAGCGGCGATCTCACGCTCCTCGGCACCTCCTGCGAGCGTGCGCAGCTTCGCACGGTGAACGGGTCGGTGGAATTTTCGGGCCGCATCGTAAAGGGCGGCCGGTACGAGTTCAACAGCCACTCGGGCGACGTGAGCCTGCGGCTCGCCGGAAGCCAGGGGTTCGAGCTCTCAGCGACGACCTTCAGCGGTGACGTGCACTCGGACATCCCCCTCGTGATGGCCACGCGGCCCGACGAGCGCGACCTGCCGGAAGGCGTGCCGCACAGCCAGGACATCCGAGGCACCTTCGGCGACGGCGGAGCCCTGCTGCTCGTGAAGACCTTCAGCGGCGACGTCAGCGCTGAGCCGCGCGGAAAGAAAACGCAGAAGCAAGCCCGCTCCCGCCAAGCGAAAAAGCGTGCTTCCGCCCGCATCGCTTCGGCAGACCCGCGTAGCCTTCGCGCGCGGCACACTTCGAGCCAGTCAACCCAACTGTGGCCTACAGCACAACCGCACCTCCCCACTAGTCCTTCCAACCATAGATTCGCGCTACAATTGAGCCGAGGCGACAATGACGCGAGTGTTCGTGGCGGGGGTTCTCGCAGCCGTGTTCGGGCTGACGAGCTCTGCACCCCTGGTGGCGCAGTCGGCAACGACGGCGTTGGGGTCGGTCACTTTGAAGCGGAGCGTGATGGCGGACGGCAAGCCTCTTCCGGCCGGCACTTACGTGGTTCGGCTGACCACCGAGGAAGCCAAGCCCGCGACCGGGCAAAGCGCTGGCGCCGAGCGCTGGGTGGAGTTCGTGCAGCGTGGCCAGGTCAAGGGCCGCGAGGTCGTCAGCGTCGTGCAGGACACCGACATCGCCCAGGTCGCGAAAGGCCCCAAGCCCGTCAAGGGCGGCTATCGCGTCGACACGCTGAAGGGCAACGACTACCTGCGCGTCTGGATCAACAAGCAGGGCGCCAACTATCTGATCCACTTTCCCGTGGCGTAACCTGACCAACCTCACCGGCTAACCCTGACAACCTGCAACCCGTCGAACTGCAGTTTGGCGGGTTGTCGGGTTCCGTCGGGTTCGTGTGTTCTCGGTGCCGGTCGCGGTTACCCGATCGCCATCAAGTCGAACTGCTCGTGATGCAGATGTGCGTCCGGCCGAAGCGTGATCGGCGGCCAAGCGCCTGCTGCAGATCGCGCAGGACCCCGCTTTCTTCTTCCTTCAGCGCACGCGCGATGTCCGGGTTCACGCGCAGCAGACGCCGTGCCCGTTGAGATCGATGTTCAGCTTCTTCACTTCCGACAGGATCTCGTAGCAGATCGTCGAACTCGACTTGATCACGCCGCTGCCCGAGCAGTACGGGCAGGGCTCGGTGAGCACACGCTCCAGGCTCTGCTTCACCCGCTTGCGCGTGACGACGACCAGGCCGAAGTCGGAAACCTGCAGCGCCTTTGACGGCGCGCGGTCGCGCCGCAGCTCCTGCTCGACCGCCTGGTAGACCTTCTGTCGGTTCTTCTTCTCCTCCATGTCGATGAAGTCGAGCACGATGATGCCGCCGAGGTCGCGCAGGCGCATCTGTCGAACGATTTCGCGCGCCGCCTCGAGGTTGGTCTTGACGATCGTGTCTTCGAGCCCCCGGCCATCGCTTGCCGACATACCGGCCGGTGTTCACGTCGACGGCGACGAGCGCCTCGGTCTGATTGATGACGATTGATCCGCCCGACTTCAGCCACACCTTGCTGCGCAGCGCCTTGTCGAGCTCGGCCGGACGCCGTATTCCTCCAGGATGGGAAAGTTCTTGTTGTAGTGCTTCACCTTGTTGACGAGCGCCGGCATCATGCGCTCGACGAGCTCCAGGACGCGCGGTACTCCTGGTAACTGTCGATCCGGATCGCCGTGAAGTCGTCGGTCAGCAGGTCGCGGAGCAGCTTTGCGACGAGGCTCTGTTCCCGATAGACGACCGCCGGCGGGCGCAACGAGTCGAGCTTCTGCCGAATCTCCTTCCAAATACGGTTGAAGAACTGGAGGTCGCTGACGATGTCGTCTTTCGGCCGGCCTGCCGCCGCGGTGCGTATGATGATCCCGCCCGTGAAGCCCTCGGCTTCGCGGAACTCGCGCACGATGCCGCGCAGCCGGCTCGCTCTTCCCGGGCTTCGATCTTGCGAGACACGCCGACGTGGTCGACCGTCGGCATGAAGACAAGGAAGCGGCCTGCGAGCGATACGGGGCAGGTGAGACGCGCGCCCTTGGTGCCGAGCGGCTCTTTCACGACCTGGACGAGTACGTCCGGCCTTCCTTGAGCAGGGCCTCGATCGCGGCTCCTCAGCGGGGCCGGGCTCCTCACCCTTCGGCCCTCGTCCGCGGCCACGGCCTCGTCCGGCATCGCCCCGCGGCGCGTCCGCGGGCTTTGCGTCGCCGGCCGCCTCGGTCTCCTTTGGCGCCTCGACCGCCTCGCCCTCCGTCTCGTCGCCCGCCTCGAGACGATCGAGTTCGTCGACCGTTTGCGCAACGTCGGAGACATACAGGAAGCCGTCGCGCTCGAGGCCGATGTCGACAAACGCCGACTGCATCCGGGAAGGACTTTCGACACGCGCCCTTTGTAGATGTTTCCGACCACGCCTCGCTGCCGCTCGCGCTCGACGAAGAGCTCGGCGACGAGATTGTCTTCCAGGATCGCGACGCGCGTTTCGTGGTCGTTGGAGGAGATGATCATCTCCTTGGTCATGCTGGCCAGTCTCTCAATTCTCGAAGCGCCGCATCCGGACGTTCAGGATGAGCCCGAACCCGGTCAGCGTGGCGATGAGCGACGAGCCGCCGTAACTCATGAGCGGCAGCGTCAATCCCTTCACCGGCGCCAGACCTGCGGACATCGTGATGTTGTAGAACACTTGGAAAGTGAAGCTCGCCAGTACGCCGAGGACCAGGTACGCGCCCAGGCGATCCTTCGACAGGCGCGCCGCCTGCAGCGCGCGCGTCATGACGAGCAGATACAGCGCGAGCGCGACAATCACGCCAGCGAAGCCCTGTTCCTCGGCCCATGCCGAGAAAATGAAATCGTTGTGGGCGACCGGCAGGAACCGCAACTGCCCCTGCGTGCCCTTCTGGAAGCCCTTGCCCCACATCCCGCCCGACCCGACGGTGATGCGCGCCTGGATCTGCTGATATCCGGCGCCCTTCTGGTCCTTCGACGGGTCGATGAACATCTGGATGCGCGACTTCTGGTAGTCCTTCAGCGCGAATTTCCACGCAACGGGAGCCGCGAGCACCGCGGCGAGCGCGAGAATCCCGAGCACGCGCATCGGGAGCCCCGCAACATACGCAATCCCCAGATAGACGGGCACGAGCGTGACCGCGGTGCCGAGATCTGGCTGACGCGCGATGAGCAGCAGCGGGACCGCACACATCGCGGCCCCCGTCAGCAGGTCGCCGCTGGTCGGCGAGAGACGCCGGCTGTCGCCGAAGAACTTCGCCAGCACGAGCGCGACGGCGAGCTTCGCAAACTCCGACGGCTGCAGGTTGAAAACGCCAAGAGGAATCCATCGACGGGCTCCCCCGCGGACGGCGCCGAAGAACAGGACGTAGATCAGCAACGCGAGCGTGAGAACGAAAATCCAGTGCGACTTGTCGGCCAGTGTCCGGTAGTCGATCGAGACGGCGACGAGCAGCGCAATCAGCCCGAGTCCAAGCGCGTACACCTGCGACACGTAGAGCCGTGGCGTGGTCGCCTGCGTCGCGCTGTAGATCATCGTGATGCCCATGGCACAGATGACCAGCAGCGTCACGAGCAGGAGCCAATCGAAGTGGAAGAACAGCCGGCGCTCGATGAACGGCACTAGCGGCCTCCCTGCGTCACGGGCGCCGCTTCCGGAACCGGAGGAGCCGCGTCGGGCTCGACCGGCACTTCCTCCTGCGGCGGCGGCTGCGGGATGCCTGGCGCCGTGAAGACCGGCAGCGGCTGCCCGAGCTTTTTGGCGAAGTAGGTGGCGATCATGTACTTCGCGATGGGCGCGGCCAGGTACCCGTGCTCCGCGTGTTCGCCGAAAATCACGCCCGCGATCTCGGGGTTGTCGCGTGGCGCGAAGAAGACGAACCATCCGTGATCGCGCAGATCCACGTCGCTATTGCGCGCGGCCTTGCGGCCCTGGAGCGAAATCACCTGTGCGGTTCCGGTCTTGCCGGCGACGTCCAGTCCCGGGATGCGGCCTCGCCCACCCGTACCGGCCCCGTTCACGACCAGCCAGAGGCCATCATGGAGCGCAGTGGCAGTCTGGGCCTTGAAGTCGAACCTCCCCGCCGGAGGCGGCGGCGCCACCTGCTTCCAGCCGTTCCCGTCGTCATAGGCCCGAACCAGGTGCGGCACGTAGCGGGTGCCGCCGTTGGCGACGACCGACATCATCACAGCCAGTGAGATCGGAGTGACAGAGACCTGCCCCTGCCCGATGGCAACCGAAATGGTCTCGCCCGCGTACCACTTCTCGTTGTAGCGCTTCCGCTTCCACGCCGTCGATGGCATGATGCCTTCGATCTCGTTCGGAAGGTCGATGCCGGACTTCACACCGAGCCCGAGGCGCGTGGCCCACTTGTGCATCCTGTCGACGCCAAGCATGTTCCCCAGCGTGTAGAAATACACGTTGCACGACTTCTCGATGGCGTGCCGCATGTCGACAGTGCCATGTCCACCCTTCAAGTGGCACTTGAAGTACCGGCCATAGAACGTCCCGCCGCCCGAACAGTGCACGCGGAAGTCGGGCGTCACGAGCCCCTCTTCGAGGGCCGCGGTGGCGACGACGATCTTGAACGTGGAGCCCGGCGAGTAGCGCCCCTGGATCGCGCGATCCTGGAGCGGGCGCAGCTTGTCGGTGTTGAGCGCCGCCCACGCCGCGCGATCGATGCCCGACGCAAACGCGTTCGGATCGTAGGACGGCAGGCTGACGAGCGAAAGGACCTCACCGCTTCGCGGATCCAGCGCGATCGCAGCGCCCCAGAGTCCCAGGGCGCGGAACCCCTCTTCGGCCGCCTTCTGCACGTCGTAGTCAATCGTCAACTGCAGGCGTCGACCCTCGATCGGATCGACATCGTCGTCGAGCGTGCGGATCTCGCGGCCGAGGCTGTTCACGACGACCGTGCGTGACCCGTCCTTGCCCATCAGGTCCTTGTTGTGCGTCCGCTCCAGGCCGGCCTGCCCGACAATGTCGCCGGGTTTGAGAACACCATCCGCCGCCACCTGCGCGTCGGTGGCCTCGCCGACGTACCCGAGAAGATGACCGGCGAGGGCGTCTGTGGGATAGCGGCGCGTGGGCACCCGCTCCACGACCACGTCGGGGAGCTCGAAGTCGAGACGACGGGCCATGATGGCGGCAACCTGCGCCAGGGTCGCGTCCTGAATGACGAGGATCGGCCGGTAGGAGGGCTCGCCCCTGTGACGGTCCACGATCTCGCGAACGTGCGACTCCTCGAGTCCAGCCACGGCCGCCAGCACCCGGATCGTCCGATCCAGGCTCGCCGTGTGCAGCCGCACGATCGAGACGTTGTATGACGGTCGATTCTCGACGATGACCTTGCCGTTGCGGTCGTAGAGGACGCCGCGCGGCGCGCGCAGCACGAGCTCGCGCTGATGGTTGTTCTCGGCCATCTCGCGAAAGCGTTCGTGCTGGATGATCTGGAAGAACCAGAACGTCCCGGTCAGAAGCACGAAACCGACGGCGACGGCGGCCTGAAAGACGCCGATCCGCGTTCCGGAGACCTTACGCTCTTCCTGCCTGATGATTGCCACGAAACCTTGTTCAATCCAACCGGCGCGTCACGCGAAACTCGCCGCTGCTGCGAGCCTGCCGCCGCTCCATCGCGCCCGGCAAAAGCTCGATGGCCTGGAGAATCACGATGCCGACGACGGCATTTGCGAGCCCTTGCCCGAGCACGCCGCCCCAGGGGAAGCCGAAATGCGCCAGGCCGAGCAGCTCGTTGAGACCCATGAATATCACTGCATGAATAATCGTGCTCGACACGAACGTCACAAAGCGCGGCACGGCGCCGCTGACGATGAACTGCGTGCTCGCCTGGCCGACCACGAATCCCACGACGGTCTTGGCCAGGCCGCCAATGCCCATGATGCCACTGCTCAGTGAGTCCTGCGCGAGCCCGGCACACGCACCCGCCACAAGGCCCATCGTCGGCCCAGAGGTCAGTGCGATGTAGACGACGGCGACGAGGACGAGATCGAGCGGCGCCGTCCCCAGAACGAGCATGTTTCGAAGCGCCGTCTGCAGCCAGACGGCCAGGACGACGGTGACGACGATCCGGACCGTCCTCACTGCGGGTTCCCGGATGGCGCGGCTCGGGACGGACCCGGCGAGTCATCCAGCTCTGCCGCCGGCCTCGCCTCGGGCAACGTCGGCGTCAATACGACCAGGACGTCTTCGAGCGCCGTGAAATCCACGGCGGGCTGCAGCTGAATATTCCTGAAAGACCCACCAGAGCGCTCGAGACGCTCGACCTTGCCGATGACGAACCCCTTCGGATAGATGCCATCGATGCCGGAGGTCACGATCGTATCGCCAATGCGGATGTCGGCCGTGCTGTTCACGAAATCGAGGCGCATCGTCGAATCTCCCTCGCCGAGGGCGACGCCCTGCGCCCGTGATCGCTCGACGAGCGCACCGGCCGCCGCATTCCGGTCGATGAGCAGCTGCACCTTCGAGGCGCGCGCGCTCGGCACGATGATGCGCCCCACGACTCCGTTCGGGGCAAGAACCGCCATATCGGGCCGCAGACCGGATGCGGTGCCGTTGCCGATGGTGATCGTGCGAAATTCCGGGGTGGCTGGTCCCGCGATGACCTCCGACGCGAGGGTCTCGAGCGGCGTGCGCGTCTTCAGATCCAGCAAGTGGGTGAGGGCATCCGTGCGCTGCGCGAGCGCCCGCTCCTGCTGCAGAAGGAGCTTGGTCGCCGCAAGATCGCTTTTGAGCTGCGCGTTTTCGGTGCGGAGTCCGCGCAAGTCCACGTACCCGCCCCAGAACGACGAGACGCCGCCGATCACGGCCGCGCCCGCACGCTGCACCTGCGCGACGAGTCCAAACGTGACGGCCTGCAGCACGGGCACACCCGATTTCGATGTCACCTGGGCCGAGATCAGCACGATGTGGGCGACGACCACGACGAAGAACAGAAAGGTGCTGCCCCGGCGCCGAAGTTCAAGAAGCGCCATCAATCAATCGAGATCTTTCTGAGCAGATTGAAATCCGACAGCATCTTGCCCGCCCCGAGCACGACCGACGAGAGCGGATCCTCCGCCATGGCCAGCGGCAGCCCCGTTTCCTCGCGCAGCCGTTTGTCGAGGTTCTTGAGCAGCGCACCGCCGCCCGTGAGGACGATGCCCCGATCGACGATGTCGGCCGAGAGCTCCGGCGGCGTCCGCTCGAGCGCCACGCGGACGGCGTCGACGATGACGTTGACCGTCTCGGCGAGCGATTCCCGGATCTCCTCGTCGCTGATGGTAATGGTCTTGGGCACACCCTCGATGAGATGACGCCCCTTGATCTCCATCGTCATGCGCTCTTCGAGCGGATATGCGGAGCCGATTTCCATCTTGATCGCTTCGGCCGTCCGCTCGCCGATGAGGAGGTTGTACGTCTTCTTGACGTACTGGATGATCGCTTCGTCCATCTCGTTGCCCGCGACGCGCACGGCCTTGCTGTAGACGATGCCGGCCAGCGAGATGACCGCGATATCCGTGGTGCCGCCGCCGATGTCGACGATCATGTTGCCGGAGGGTTCCGTGATGGGCATGCCCGCGCCGATCGCCGCGGCCATCGCCTCCTCGACGAGGTGAACCTCGCTCGCCTTGGCGCGATAGGCGCTGTCTTTCACGGCGCGCTTTTCGACCTGGGTGATCTCGGACGGCACACCAATCACGATGCGAGGCCGTACCCAGACATTGCGGTTGTTGTGCGCCTTCCTGATGAAGTACGCGAGCATCTTCTCGGTCACTTCGAAGTCGGCGATAACGCCGTCCTTCATGGGCTTGATCGCGACGATGTTGCCCGGCGTGCGGCCAACCATTTCCTTGGCCTCTTTGCCGACCGCCTCGACACGTCCGTTCACCTTGTTGATGGCGACGATCGACGGTTCGTTGACGACGATCCCCTTGCCGCGGACGTAGACGCAGGTGTTGGCCGTGCCCAGGTCGATTGCGAGATCGCTCGAGAAGAGAGAGAAGAGGGAACGTAGCGCCAACCTTGCAACTCCTATGACGCGGCGTCTGCAGCCGCGAGATGAATGCCGTTCTTGCCGGAGACTTTGACCTTGTACATCGCGCGGTCGGCGGCCTGGACGAGCTCTTCAGACGATGCCGCGACGTCGGGCAGCGTCGCGATGCCGACTGAAGCGGTCAACCGCACGTCGAGCTGGTCTGCCGTGAGAAAAACGTGCGCGGCGATCCGGTCGCGCACACGTTCCGCAACCATGATGGCCCCATCCCGACTCGTTTCGGGAAGAATCACAGCGAATTCATCGCCCCCAAATCGCGCCACGATATCGGTTTCGCGCGCGGAGCCTCGAATGACCGCCGCGGCCTCCACCAGGGCACGGCTGCCCGACAGGTGCCCGTAGGTGTCGTTGACGGCTTTGAAGCCATCGAGGTCGATGAACAGCAGCGAGAGCGCGTTGCCGGTTCGGACGGCACGCTTGGTCTCGCGGCGCAGCGACTGGTTCAAATACCTGGAGTTATAGAGCCGCGTGAGATCGTCGGTGACCGACAGCGCCTCGGCCTTCTCGATCCGCAGCGCGTTTTCGAGGGCGAACGCCGCCGGTGCGAGCAGTTCCGCCCAGGCGGTGGGGACGCGGGGCGCAAACGCCGGAATGCTGGCCGACGCCAGCCGATCGAGACCCACGAGCGCTCCGACCGGGTGGTCGCGTCCGGGAAGCAGGAACCCGAGCGCGGCGACGGATGCGGATTGGGCCGGCAGGCGCGAGTCGCGGTGAAGGTCCCCGCTGGCGAAGGTGCCACCGCTGTGCATTACCCAGCCGCCCACGGCCTGCGCCGACGATTCGAGGCCCTCCGCCAGGCCGCGTTCGGCGAGGACCGACAATTGCCCATCGGCGTCAGAGGTCACGACCGCCCAGATGGGCAGCGGCCACCAGGTCGGCGCCCAGGAGACGAGAAAGTCGGCGACGCGCTGGGGGTCGAGCGTGGCATGGGTGGCAAGAAGCACATGGGCGAGAGCGCTTCTGGTGGCCAGCCGGCGGCGGATCATGCGCTGCCAGTCGTGCAACCGGATGGCGAGGTCCACCTCGGGTCCCGGCTCGGCGTCGGCGCGCGGAGTCTCGCGATCCTCGCGACCACGGTTAGCGGCCGGAGGAGTCATGGACGTCCAGCTCCCTGTACGGGCGCAATACACACTGACGCTAAGTGCTTCTCTCGGACGAAAATATACCATGCTGGCCGGTGCCGCTCGGGACGAAGGCACGTCCGCTGCCCCGCCCCGCCCGTCAACCACGCTCGAGTCGCCTCGAGCGCCGCCGACAAGGACGCCCTTAACTCGGAACCGCCCGTAACTGTGTAGGTTATCGGTCGAAGAGCGGCCGTTGACAGGCCCTGTCGGCTGAAGGGACAATTTGGAGTTTGGGAGAGGTCCGGCAGACGGACCCGACCGGAAGGATTCGCAATTCCATGACCATGCTCGACTCGATGCGGCGCCATCGCCACTGGCTGAAGTGGGTGCTGCTGCTCGTCGTTCTCTCGTTTGTCGCCTTTTATGTGCCAGATTTCCTCAGTGATCGGACGGGGAATGGCGCCGCGGGCCCCAACCAGGAGCTGGCGAGCGTCAACGGCGAGCCCATCTCGACCATGGCGTTCCGGCGCGCCTATCAGCAGCGCGTGCAGGCGTTTCGCAGCGCCTACGGCGGCAGTTTCAACGAGCAGATGCTGAAGCAGCTCGGCATCGAGCAGCAGATCCTCCGGCAGTTGATCGATGAGCGGACGGCGGTTGCCGAGGCGCGCCGGCTCGGACTGTCGGTCAGCGACGCCGAGGTGGCGCAGCGCATCTACGAAATTCCCGCCTTCCAGCAGAACGGCGTGTTTTCGGAGGAGTACTACTCGCGGCTGCTGGCATCACAGCGCCCCCCGCTTTCGAAAGGGGAATTCGAGGAAAGCTTGCGACGGTCGTTACTGGTCGACAAGCTGCGCGCGGCGCTGACCGAGTGGGTGGGCGTGTCGGATTCAGACGTGGCGGCCGAGTTCAAGCGCCGGAACGAGAAGGTGAAGGCCGAGCTGGTGGTCGTCGCGGCCGACAAGCTGCGGGGCGACGTCAGCGTCACCGATCAGGACGTGGCGGCTTGGTACGGGGCGCACAAGGACACGTATCGCGTCGGCGAGAAGCGCAAGATCAAGTACCTCCTCATCGATACCGAGCAACTCCGCACGAAAGCCGTCGTGTCGCCTGCCGAGATCGATCGGTACTACCGTGCCAACGAGCCCCAGTTCATCACGCCGGAGCAGGTGCGCGCCAGCCACATCCTGCTCAAGACCGAAGGTAAGGACGAAGCGGCCGTGAAGCTCAAGGCCGAGGCGCTTCTGAAACAGGCAAAGGCGGGCGCGGACTTCGCGCAGCTGGCGAAGAAGAACTCGGAAGATGAAGGCTCTGCGGCGCAGGGTGGGGATCTGGACTACTTCGGTCGCGGCAAGATGGTGAAAGAGTTCGACGATGTGGCGTTCAGCCTGGCGCCCGGACAAATCAGTGATCTCGTCAAGTCGCAATTCGGGTTTCACATCATCAAGGTGACCGACAAAAAGCCTGAAACCAGGCGCACGCTGGACGAGGTGCGCGCAGAGATCACCGAGCGGCTGTCGTATGAGAGCGCGCAGACCCAGGCACAGACGATAGGTGAGGCGGTGGCCAAAGAGATCAGCTCGCCCGCGGACCTCGACAAGGTGGCGAAGGCGCGAGGTCTATCCGTGCAGGAATCGGGCTACTTCTCGAAAGACGAGCCGATCGCCGGTTTCGGCCCGGCACCGGAAATCACCGATGAAGCCTTCACCATGAAGGAAGGCACCGTCGCCGGACCCGTGCGTACGGCCCGCGGCACCGTGTTTTTTGCCACGACCGGGCGGCAGGACGCTCGCGTTCCGGCGCTGGCTGAAGTGAAGGACAAGGTCAGAGAGGATGCGCTGGGCCAGAAGGCGCGGGAGCTGAGCAAAGCGCGCGCCGAAGCGCTCGGCGCCGGGCTTGCCTCCAATTTCGCGGCCGCGGCAAAGAGCGCCGGGCTCGAGGTGAAGGCGACCGAGATCGTCGCGCGCGGCACCACGTGGCCCGACGTTGGCATCAACTCCGCCGTGGACGACGCGATCTTCCAGCAGGCCCCGGGCGGCGTCACGCGACCCATCGTGACCGACGGCGGCACCGTGATTGCGCGAGTGGTCGAGCGCCAGGACGTGACGCCCGAAGAACTGGCCAAGGCGCGGGATGGGCTGAAGCAGGAGCTCGTCGCCGATCGCCGCACCAAGTTTTTCAGCGCGTACATGCTCAAGGCGCGCGAGCGGATGAAGATTCAGGTCAATCAGGACGCGGTTCGCGCGGTGGCGGGGTAGCGGGCAGGAACCCGACTAACCTGACCAACCTGGTTAACCTGACCAACCTGGTTAGTCAGGTTAGTCAGGTTGGCCGGGTTACCGCATAAAAAGCGCGGGCATCAGCGCAAGCGTCTCGTTCGGACGAAAGAGCCGGAGAGGCGAGGTCGCCAGGCCAATGGCGCGGCGCTCCTCGAGTGAGACGAGCGCAGCCAGCGTGCTGCTCTGGTCGCCCCGAAGGCCTTTCGACAGCAGCTCGTAAAGCGAGCGACGCGGCGGATACACCACCACTTCCACGTCGCTTCCGGCCGGAATCTTCGCGCGGCGCTTCGCGGCGATGATCGCGCGATCGAGGCCGCCCAGTTCATCGACGAGCCCGATTGCCTTGGCCTGCCGCCCCGTCCACACGCGGCCCTGCGCGAGGGCATCGAGCTTTTCCGGCTTCATGTGCCGCGACTCGGCCGCCTTCTCGACGAACTGATCGTAGGTCTCGGTCATCAGGGTCACGATCTTGTTCCGCTCTTCGTCCGAGAACGGACGCGCCGGCGAGGCCAGCTCGGCGAATTTCCCGTGGCTGACCGACTCGATGTTGGCGCCGAGCTTCTTGTAGGTGCCGCCGGTCACGAGCTTTCCCGTCACGACGCCGATCGATCCCGTGAGCGTCGCCGGCTGCGCGACAATGTACGGCGCGGCCATCGCGATCCAGTAGCCGCCGGACGCGGCGAGATCCGACATCGAGACCACTAACGGACGATCTCGCTTCTCGTCGCGCGTGATGACCAGCTCGCGCCAGATCGCGTCCGACGCGATGGCGGATCCTCCCGGGCTGTCGATTCTCACGATGATCGCGCGGACCGAAGCGTCGCGCCGGGCTTCGCGAATGTGCTCGATCAGCGTGTCGGCACCGAGGACGCCACCCATCAGCGGGTCGTATCCGCCGCGGCCCGACGCGATCACGCCCGACGCGTATATCACCGCGATGCGCGGACCACGGTTGATGCCGAGCGACGCGGGCGTCACGCGCGCATAGTCGTTCGCTTCGAGCCGCGCCAGCTTCCCTCCGGGCAATTTCACGCGATCGTCAATCTGATCCTCGTAGGCCAGCTCGTCCACCAGGCCGACCCGGAGGGCCTCGTCGGGCAGGAAGGGGCCCTGATCGATCAGGGCGCGCACTTCCGGCTCGGTCTTCTTGCGGCCCTCGCCGATGCCGCGCACGAGCTGCTCGAACAGATCGCGTGTCATCGATTCGGTCACCTCGCGGTGAGCCGGCGTGAAGCCTTTCTCTGTGAGCGCGTTGTAGGCCGTCTTGTAAGCGCCGATGTGGATGAAGTCTGGAAAGAGCCCGAGCTTGTCGAGTGTCCCGCGCAGGAAGACCTCGTAGGTGGCGAGGCCGTTCAGATCGAGCGATGCGCTCGGCATCAGCAGGATCCTGTCGCAGGCCGAGGCGATGTAGTACTCGCGTTCGCCCGCATACTCCAGATACGCGATGGCCGGCTTCCCAGACTTCCGGAAGTCCAGGATCGCATCATGCACCTCCTGAACCTTTGCCCAGAACGGCGCCTTCAGTCCGCTTGGCATGACGACAACGGCTTTCACGCGCGTGTCGACTTTGGCCTTCCGCAGGTTGTCGAGCACGGCCCGAAGGCCGGAGGGCTGATTCCCCTCGAGCAGCTGCTGCACGATGCCGTCGGTCGGCACCTCGTGCAGATCGTCGTCGAGCCGCACGACCAGCGTGGAGTTGCCGCCGATCGACGGCTGTCGGCCGACGGCGAAGTACAGGAGCACGAGCCCGGCCACCGAAACGAGAATGGCGAGGAAGAGCAGACCGAACACGACTCGAACACCACGCTTGGCCACGGCAGGACACTCCCTTGAGGACGCTACAAGAAGTATAGCGGCCGAAGCCGCGGCCGTGGGTCGCGCTCTCCCCTTGTGCTTCGACAGGAAGCAGTGATATCGTTCCTGTAGAAGCGATGGGGGAACCGAATTGGGCGAAGACAGGGTGGAATTGCCCCAGGGCACGCTGGACCTGCTGATTCTGCGCACCTTGGCGCTCGAGGCCCAGCATGGATGGGCCATTTCGGAGCGCCTTCAGCAGATCTCGTCGGATGTGCTGCAGGTGCAGCAGGGCTCGCTCTACCCGGCACTGCACCGGCTCGAGCGGCGCGGTTGGATCAAGGCGCGATGGGGGACGTCGGACAACAACCGGCGCGCGAAGTACTACGAGCTCACCGCCTCGGGTCGAAAGCAGCTCGAAATTGAAATGAGGACCTGGCGGAAGCTGGCGGGCGCCGTCGCCCAAGTGCTGGACATGGGATAGGAGGGCCTCAGATGCTGGCCGACCTTGTAATCCGCATGCGAGCGCTCTTCCGGCCGAACGCCGTCGAGCAGGAGCTCGATGACGAAGTGCACTTTCATCTCGAACGGCTCACCGAAAAGCTGATGGCCGCCGGTCTCGGTCGTGACGAGGCCGAGCGCCGTGCGCGCCTGCTCTTCGGGGGAACCGATCGCGCGAAGGAAGAATGCCGGGACGCTCGCGGCGTGGCGCTCGTCGATCACACGGCGCAGGATCTTCGCTACGCCGTACGGGTGCTCCGCGCGAGCCCGGCGTTCACGATCATGGCGCTCATCTCGCTCGCCCTCGGGATCGGCGCAACGGCCGCAGTCTTTACCGTCCTCGATGCGGCCATCCTACGGCCGCTCCCCGTGCCGCACCCGGATCGTCTCGTCGTCGTGCGAGCGCTTCAGCGGAACGAGCGGTTCGTGCTGTTCAATCCCGTTTTCGAGGCGCTGCGAACGCGCCAGCGAGTGCTGAGCGACATGGCGGCCATCCGCGATGAGCCGATTCCTGGCCCTACGTCTTCGGCCGCCAGGCCCACCACTCTATCTCCAGGGCAGCTTCGTCTCGGGCCCGTATTTTCGTCTTCTGGGTGTCGAGCCGGCGATCGGACGCCCGCTGATCGACGCCGACGACGAAGCGGAGGCGAGCTGCGCGGCCGTCATCAGCCATCGCCTGTGGACGCGGGAGTTTCAGCAGTCACGGTCGGTGCTTGGGCAGCCGATTCGCGTCAAGGACACTCACTGCGTCGTCGTTGGCGTCGCACCGGAGCGGTTCCCAGGTCACGAGGGCGGCTACACGACGGATGTGTGGCTGCCGCTGCGGCCGCTTTCATCGGGACATGCTGGACGATCACGGCATGGCGTTTTTCTCCGGCGTGATGGGACGCCTGAAGGACAACGTCTCATCTCGAGAAGCAGAGCCACAGCTCACGGCGCTGTATCGGGAGATTCAGGCACGTGAGCCGCCCATGCATCTGCCGCAGGGCCATGCGCAGCCGCGACCCGCGGACTTCAGCATCCGTCTCCTTCCCGGGGCGCAAGGCCTTGGCATGCTTCGGGACACGTTCGATCGCTCGCTCTCGATCGTCTTCGCAGTCGTCGTGGTGTTCCTGCTGATCGCGGCGGCCAATGTCGGCAACCTGCTGCTCGCGCGCGGGGCGGCGCGCACGACCGAGCTGGCCACGCGCGCGGCGCTCGGAGCGGGCCGGGCGCGCCTTCTTCGCCAACTGGCCACTGAAGGCGCGCTGCTGTCGCTCGGCGGCGGCGTGCTGGGCGTCATCCTCGCGTGGACGATCACGCCTCTGCTGGCAGCCGCCATCTCCATGCCGGACTTCACGGTTACGCTCCAGACACGTCCCGGCGTGGCGACGACGATGACGATTGCGGGCATCGTGATGCTGGTGACCCTGGTCGCCAGCATCCTTCCCGCGTGGCGCTTGAGCCGCGTCGAGCTCCACCCGTCCGTGGCGGGAGCCGGCCGGACCACGGCTCGGGGCGGCCGACGACTCGCCGGTCAGCTGATCGTGGCGCAGCTTGCCTTGTCGTTGCTGCTCGTGGCGCTCGCTGGCTTGTTCCTGCGAACGGTCGCAAGCCTCAACGCCATCGATCCGGGATTTCATCCGAATCACGTCGTCGTGTTGGACGTGCAGCGCGAGCAGTTGTCTGGTTCGATCGGCACGCCGCATGAGGAGAAGCTGCGGCTCGCGTCCCTCTATCGCGGGCTGGATGGAGCGTTGAGCACAATCCCCGGCGTCCGCTCGGCTGGCCTGTCGTGGCTGGGGTTGTTCGGGGGCAGCGACCTCTGGCTCACGGTCTTTCGAACGGACCTTCCCACCGATCGGCGTGACGCGCGCATCGATTACGTCACCGCACGCTACTTCGAGACAGTAGGCATGCGGATCGTGCGCGGCCGATCGTTCAGCGCCGCTGATCGAGACGGCGCGCCGCGTGTTGTGATTGTCAACGAGGCGCTGGTCCGTCAGCGGTTCGCTGGCGTCGAACCGCTTGGACGGGCAATCGTGTTCGATTATCAGCGAGACCCGCAGCCGCCATTCACGATTGTCGGCGTGGTGCGCGATTCCAAGTACAACGACGTGCGCGAGGCGAAGGTGGAACCCATGGCCTGGGTGCCGGTCGAACAATGGCCGCTCGACATCCACGCCATCGTCCTCAGCACGCGCCCAGGGGCGGAGGCGGAAGTCACGCGCGCCGCCCGATCGGTCGTGGCCGCGGCCGATGCGAGCCTGATGATTCGAAAGGTCCACACGCTGCGGGAGCGGGTGGATCAGACCGTCTCGCGCGAGCAGCTCCTGCTGAAGCTGGCCTCGGTCGCAAGCGTGCTCGCGCTGTTCCTCGCCGCGGTCGGCCTCTACGGCACGCTCGCGTACGCGGTGGCACGTCGAACGCGCGAGCTTGGGGTTCGCATGGCGCTCGGCGCGAGACAATCGACGATCGTTCGCATGATCGTCCACGAGGCACTCGGCATGGTCGCCGTCGGCACGGCCCTTGGCGTGCCATTGGCGCTCGCGGCTGCATACGCGTGCCGCGGTTTCCTGTTCGGCGTCGCGCCGTTCGATGGAGCCACGCTCGGCGGCGCGTGCGGAGCGCTCGCCGCTGTTGCGATCGTGGCCGCGTCTGCGCCCGCGCGCCGGGCGAGCCACATCGAGCCGATGGTCGCCTTACGCCACGAGTAGTCTGCCGAAGCGCCGGGAAGTCTGGTAGACTCATTGGCTCTGTCTCGGGAAGCTCTCTCCCCACGCGGAAGTGGCGGAATTGGCAGACGCGCTAGCCTCAGGAGCTAGTGGCCGAAAGGTCGTGGAGGTTCGAGTCCTCTCTTCCGCACCACCCACATTCGACCCGGTTTGACGGCCTCTCCTTCACATTCGAGCTATCTCCACGGCCATTGCCGAGAGAGTGTGGCGGAGTGTCGAAGTGCGACGGAAGTGCGACTTTGCCGGGCAGGAGGACTCACGCTCAGGGCGGGCCGCGCATTCGTCGTACTCCACTCCCTATGGAAGGCTCGTTTTGAGGGTCTCCTGATTGGCCCGCGGCGACACTGGGCGAGGCTCTCTGAAGGGGTGATGCGGACAGACGGTGGGGCTAGTATGTGTCCAGATGATCGGCACCACCGTCTCCCATTACCGGATCATCAGCCACATCGGCGCCGGCGGGATGGGGACGGTGTATCTGGCCGAGGATACGAACCTCCACCGCAGGGTCGCGCTCAAGTTCCTGTCGCCTGACACCGCCAGCCATCCGGACGCCGCGGCCCGCCTGCTGCGGGAGGCGCGCGCCGCCAGCGCGCTCGATCACCCGCACATCGCCACGGTCTACGAGATCGGCGACCACGCCGGCCAGCCGTTCATCGCGATGGCGCACTACGAGGGCGAGACGCTCGCTGCTCGCCTCGCCCGCGGCCCGCTGCCGATGGCCGAGGTCGCCCGCCTGGTCGCACAGGTGGCCGATGCGCTCGACGCCGCACACGCCGCCGGCATTGTCCATCGCGATCTGAAGCCGTCGAACCTGATGTTGACGACGACGGGCCAGGTGAAAGTCCTGGACTTCGGCCTCGCGAAGATCGAGATGGGCGAGACGGCGACGCAGCTCACGCGTGCGGGCAGCACCGTCGGGCACGGCCGGCTACATGTCGCCCGAACAGGCCGCCGGTGAAGCGGTGGACGCTCGGTCGGATCTCTGGTCGCTCGGCGTCGTCGCCTACGAGATGCTGGCTGGTCGGGTGCCGTTCCACGGGCACGAACACGCTGGCGATCATCCAGGCGGTGTTGACGGCCACGATCGCGCCAATCAGGACGCTGCGGCCCGACGTCGCCCCGGAGTTGGAGGACGTCGTGAGCCGGACGCTGGTGCGCGACCGGGAGCGACGCACGATCACGGCATCGGATGTGCGCGATCTCGCAGCGGCATGCCACGCGCGGCTGGCGTCGTCCGGGCAACAGCCGGCGGTCGCGCGGCCGCGGACGTCGCGCCGCACGCGGGTCGCGGCCGCGGTCGTCGCGCTCGCCGTCGCCGCCAGTGGCATCGCGTGGTGGGCGCAGCGCAACGCGAAGGTACGCTGGGCGCGGCAGGAGGCGCTGCCCGAGATCGTCAGGCTCGCGGAGGCTGAGAAGTTCGACGACGCGTACCGGCTCGCGCAGCAGGCGCAGCCATACATCCCGGAGGATCCGCTCCTCGCCGAACAGATGACGGCGATCTCCGTACGTGCGACCATCGACTCCGATCCGACCGGCGCCGACGTCTTCTACCGTCCGTACGGCCGCGAGCGGCGAGCCGTGGCGGCCGCTCGGCAAGACGCCGATCGCGGACGCCAGCGTGCCACGCGGCCTGCTGCACTGGAAAGCCGAGATGGCCGGCCGCGAGATGGCGGAAGACGTCGGTCCTCACCGTCTCGGGAGCCGCGCTATCCACTTCACACTCTTCCGCGCGAACCAGGTCCCGGCCGGGCATGGTGCGGATCGCATCGGCCGGGCAGCCGTTCCAGATATTCATGCCCGGCCTCGAACACCTTCCCGAGGTCAACCTGCCGGACTACTGGATCGATCGCCACGAGGTCACGAACCGCGCGTTCAAACGGTTCGTGGACGATGGCGGATATCGGCGCGCGGAGCTGTGGCGCGAGCCGTTCCTGAAAGACGGCCGGACGCTGACGTTCGACGCCGCGATGGCGCAGTTCCGCGATGCGACGGGGCGACCGGGCCCCGCGACGTGGGAGATGGGCACGTACGTCGCCGGACAGGACGACTATCCGGTCGCGCGGCGTGAGCTGGTACGAGGCGGCCGCGTATGCGCGCTGGGCCGGCAAGTCGCTGCCGACCATCTATCACTGGAGCCGCGCGGCCGACCAGCACCTTGAGCGCCGACGTCGTGCCGGCGAGCAACTTCAGCGGCAAGTCGCTGCTTCCGGCCGGCGCGTCAGGCGGCATCACCCGCGCCGGCACGACCGACATGGCCGGCAACGTGAAAGAGTGGTGCCTGAATGCCGCCGGCGCGAAACGCTACATCCTCGGCGGCGCGTGGACCGAACCGGTCTACATGTTCAACGACCCGGACGCGCAGTCGCCGTTCGCGCGCCATGCGACGCATGGATTCCGCTGCATCAAGGTGGATCGGCCGGAGGATCTGTCCGCAGTCGCTGACGGCCGCCATCGAGTCGTCCGTCACGCGACCTGCGTAAGGCGAAACCGGTCAGCGAGCCGGTCTTCCAGGCGTGGCGCAGCCTGCTGTACTCCTTCGACCACGGGGACCTGAAGGTGCAAGTGGAATCGGTGGACGATTCCTCGCCTGAGTGGCGCATGGAAAAGGTGAGCTACGCCGCCGCGTATGGCGGCGAGCGCATCCCCGCCTATCTCTTTCTCCCGAAGAACGCGAAGGCCGCCCTACCAGGTGGTGGTGATATTTCCCGGGGGCGAACGTGGTGCACGAGCGCTCCAGCGCCAATGCGACCGACCGCGATCCGGTTCAATTTCATCATGCGGAGCGGCCGCGCCTTCCTGTATCCCGATCTACAAGAGCACGTTCGAGCGTGGCGACGGCCTCAAGGACGCGAATCCCAACATGACTGCGGGCTACCGTGATCACATGATCATGTGGGCGAAGGACGTAGGGCCGCTCGGTCGACTATCTCGAAAGTCGCCCCGATATCGCCAAGGACAAGATCGGGTATTCTCGGATACAGCTGGGGCGCGGAGCTGGCGCCGCTCATTCTCGCGGTCGAGCCGCGGATCTCACTCGGCCTGATTTGTCTCGGCGCCTTCAACCTGCAGCCGTCGCTGCCCGAAGCGGATCCGGTGAACTTTGCACCGCGGGTGAAGGTCCCAGTGTTGATGCTCAACGGCCGCTTTGATTTCTCGGTCCGACGGCGATCTCCCAGGAGCCGCTGTTCAGGCTCCTCGGCACTCCAGCTGAGCACAAGCGCCGCGTCGTCTACGAGACGTCACACTCGATTCCGCGCAACGAGATGATCAAGGAAGTAGTGGACTGGATGGAGAAGTACTGGGGAATTCCGACGATGCGCTAGTCCTTGCAAGGATGGACGAATCTGCCGGGGACGTTGGAGAGCCCGAACCGGCCCCCCGCCCGTCCGGGTCTTGTAGCGGTCGTATATTCTCAGGAGCTAGTGGCCGAAAGGTCGTGGAGGTTCGAGTCCTCTCTTCCGCACCAGCCTTCGCTCACGCTTGCCATCCTGCGCGTGAGCTTCGGCTCGGCAAGCCAGGAGAAGGCTGTCGCGCCGTAGCGCGCAGCGCGAAGGCGGACGATCTGAACGAGCTACGGCTGGCAAGCCAATCGACATCCCGCAGTGACGGCCGACGGGACTAATATCTGTCCAGATGATCGGCACCACCGTCTCCCATTACCGGATCGTTAGCCACATCGGCGCCGGCGGGATGGGGACGGTGTATCTGGCCGAGGATACGAACCTTCACCGCAGAGTCGCGCTCAAGTTCCTGTCGCCTGACACCGCCAGCCATCCAGACGCCGCTGTCCGCCTGCTGCGGGAGGCGCGCGCCGCCAGCGCACTCGATCACCCGCACATCGCCACCGTCTACGAGATCGGCGACCACGCCGGCCAGCCGTTCATCGCGATGGCGCATTACGAGGGCGAGACGCTCGCCGCTCGCCTCGCCCTCGGCCCGCTGCCGATGGCTGAGGTCGCCCGCCTGGTCGCACAGGTGGCCGATGCGCTCGCCGCCGCGCACGCCGCGGGGATTGTGCACCGTGATCTCAAGCCATCGAACCTGATGCTGACAACGACGGGACAAGTCAAGGTTCTCGACTTCGGGCTCGCGAAAATCGAGATGGGCGAAACGGCGACGCAGCTCACGCGCGCAGGGAGCACCGTCGGGACGGCGGGCTACATGTCGCCGGAACAGGCCGCCGGTGCCGAGGTCAACGCACGGTCGGACGTCTGGTCGCTCGGCGTCGTCGCCTACGAGATGCTAGCGGGCCGAGTGCCATTCCCCGGAACGAACACACTGGCGATCATCCAGGCGGTGTTGACAGCCTCGATCGCGCCGATCAAAACGTTGCGGCCCGATATCGCCCCAGAGTTAGAGGAGGTTGTGAGCCGGATGCTGGTGCGCGACCGGGACCGACGCACGATCACGGCAGCGAAGGTGCGCGATCTCGCGTCGGCGTGTCACGCGCGGTTGGCATCGTCCGGGCAACAGCCGGCCATCGCGCGGCCGCGGACGTCGCGCCGTTTCCAGATCGCGGCGGCGGTCGTCGCCATCGCGGTCGCCGCTAGTGGCTTCGCTTGGTGGATGCAGCGCAACGCGAAGGTACGCTGGGCGCGGCAGGAGGCGCTGCCGGAGATTATCAGTCTCGCCGGCGACGACAAGTTCGACGAAGCGTTCCAGCTCGCGCAGCAGGCGCAGCCATTCATCGCTGACGATCGACTTTTCGCGGAACAGATGCGGGCAATCGCCCGACGCGCGTTCATCGACTCGGATCCTACCGGTGCGGACGTCTTCTACCGCCCCTACGGCCGGAGCGGCGAGCCATGGCGTCCGCTTGGCAAGACGCCGATCGCCGACGCTAGCGTGCCACGCGGCCTGCTGCACTGGAAAGTCCAGATGGCGGGTTACGAGATCGCGGAAGACGTCGGTCCTGGACAGTTCTCGGAACCGCGCATCCACTTTGCGCTCCTCCGCGCAAACCAGGTCCCGGCCGGGATGGTGCGGATTGCGTCGTCCAAGACGCCTGTCGGGACGTCGATGCCCTCCCTTGAACATCTTCCCGAGGTGCACCTGCCGGACTACTGGATCGATCGCCACGAGGTGACCAACCGCGCGTTCAAGCAGTTCGTGGACGACGGCGGATATCGCCGCGCTGAGCTGTGGCGCGAGCCGTTCCTGAAAGACGGCCGGACGTTGACGTTCGACGCCACCATGGCGCTGTTTCGCGATGCCACTGGGCGTCCGGGCCCCGCCCTGTGGGAGATGGGCTCGTACCTCGCCGGGCAGGATGACCAGCCGGTCGCCGGTGTGAGCTGGTACGAGGCAGCCGCGTATGCGCGTTGGGCGGGCAAGTCGCTGCCGACCTTCTATCACTGGACCCGCGCAGCCGGCCTGAACCTGAGCGGTAACGTCGTGCCGGCCAGCAACATCAGCGGCAAGTCGCTGCTTCCGGTCGGCGCTTCGAGCGGCATCACTCGCGGCGGGACCACCGACATGGCCGGCAACGTGAAAGAGTGGGTCCTGAATGCCACCGGCGCAAAACGCTTCATCCTGGGCGGCGCGTGGAATGAACCGGGCTACATGTTCAACTGGCCGGATGCGCAGTCGTCGTTCAACCGCCACCCGGCGAATGGATTCCGCTGCATCAAGGTGGATCGGCCGGAAGACCTGTCAGCAGCGCTGACGGCCGTCATCGAGACTCCGTCCCGTGACTTACGGAACGTGAAACCGGTCAGCGAGGCGGTCTTCCAGGCGTGGCGCAGCCTGTACTCCTTCGACCACGCAGACCTGAAGGTGCAGGCGGAATCGGTGGACGACTCCTCGTCCGAGTGGCGCGTGGAGAAGGTGAGCTACGCCGCGGCGTATGGCGACGAGCGCATCCCCGCCTACCTATTTCTGCCGAAGAATGCGAAACCGCCCTACCAGGTGATGGTGGGTTTCTCGGGGGGAAACGTGTTCTACGAGCGCTCCAGCGCTACTACTACCGACGTCGACCGGTTCAACTTCATCATGCGGAGCGGCCGTGCTTTCCTGTATCCCATCTACAAGAGCACGTTCGAGCGTGGCGATGGCCTCGAGGACGACACTCCGAACATGACTGCGGGCTACCGTGATCACATGATCATGTGGTCGAAGGACGTGGGACGCTCGGTCGACTACCTTGAAAGTCGTTCCGACATCGCGAAGGACAAGATCGGATACATCGGTTTGAGCTCTGGCGCTGTGCTGGCGCCGCTCTTTCTCGCGGTCGAGCCGCGGATCTCATTGGGCGTAATCTACATGGGCGGCTTCATGCTGCAGCCCTCGTTACCCGAAGCGGACGCGGTGAACTTCGCGCCGCGCGTGAAAGTGCCCGTGTTGATGCTCAACGGCCGCTTCGATAATTTCCTACCGACGGCCACCTCCCAGGAGCCGCTGTTCAGGCTGCTCGGGACTCCAGCCGAACACAAACGCCGCGTCGTCTACGAGGCGTCACACAACATCCCGCGGAATGCGATGATCAAGGAAGTGGTCGACTGGATGGAGAAGTACTGGGGACCGACGCTACGTTAGGCCGCCTGAGTTGAAGGATTGGCGTTTGCGAGTGTTCCAGGAAGTCGCTTGATGCGAAGCCGCTGCGTACGGACGGTCACTCGACTCGACACGACAAAATGCTACTGCCTGTCTTCAGTCTGGCCGCGGTCCTTCTCCAGCGCACGACCTCGCATGTCTCCCTGAACAGAGGCACGTTTGACAGCTCGTCCGTCCCGGCACTACGATGCGCCGTTTTTTGAGAAACCACCAGTCACTAAGGGTGCTTTCGGCCGCCGGGCAAACGCACGGCGTCTCACGCGAAGCCGCCCCAGTAGCGTCGGTCTGAATTCCGGAGTCGCAGCATGGACCTGGTTCTCCTCGGGGCGCCCGGATCGGGCAAAGGGACGCAGGCTGACCACCTGCGTCGCGAGCTCGGCCTGACGCACGTCGCCTCCGGCGACCTGTTCCGCGACCAGCTTCAGCGGAAGACGGCGCTTGGCGTTCAGGCCAGCGAGTACATGGCTCGCGGAGCGCTGGTGCCGGACGCCATCACGATCGCGATGCTCCGGGAGCGCGTCAGCCAGCCCGGCACGGAGCGAGGCGTCATGTTCGATGGCTTCCCGCGAACGATGGAACAGGCCATCGCGCTCAACGAGATGATGGTCTCCCTTTCCCGTCAGATCGACGCCGTGTTGTACGTCGAGGTGCCGGACGACGAGCTGGTTGGCAGGCTTTCCGGGAGGGTGATCTGCCGCGAGTGTCAGGTGCCGTTCCATCGCACTGCGAATCCATTCCGCGCGTGTCCCCACGGCCGCTGCGCTGGAGAGCATCTGTATCAACGCACCGACGACACGCCCGAGACCGTGCGGGCGCGGCTGGTGACCTTTCACCGCCAGACAGCACCGGTGATTGACTACTATTCCCTCATCAAGCTGCTCGTCACGATACCAGGGCACGGGCCGGTCGAGGACGTCAAGCGCACGGCCCTCGAGGCGATCCGGGGCCTCGGATCTCGCGACGTCTGAAACGCGCGATGTTCGAAGCTGCCGAGCTCGGGCGAACGATCGAGAAGGACGCTTATAAGAAGCAGGTCCCGATCCTGCGCACGGAGCTGCTCGAGGTCCAGCGTCAGCTGACGCCGGCGCGGTTCCCGCTGATTGTCGTGTTCGCCGGCGTCGACGGCGCAGGGAAGGGCGAAACCGTCAACCTGCTGAACGCATGGATGGACCCGCGCTGGATCGTGACGCGCGCCTACCAGGAGCCCTCAGAGGAGGAGAGCGAGCGTCCGGAGTACTGGCGCTACTGGCGCGACCTGCCGCCACGCGGCCGCATTGGTTTGTTCCTGAGCTCGTGGTACTCGCGCCCCGTGCTCGATCGCGTCTATGGCCGCATCCGCACGGCAGAGTTCGACCGGCAGCTCACCCGTATTGCAGCGTTCGAGCGCAACCTGACCGACGACGGCGCGCTCATCCTGAAGTTCTGGATGCACCTCGGGAAGCGCGCGCAGAAGAAGCGCCTGCGAACGCTCGAGAAGGACCCGCTGACCAGATGGCGCGTGACGAAGAGTCAATGGCAGCACTGGCGGATGTACGACAGGTTCGTGGCGGTCGCCGAGCGCGCCCTGCGGCGCACGAGTACCGTCCAGGCGCCATGGACTATCGTCGAAGGCGTGGACGAGGCATTTCGCAGCATCACGGTCGCAACGACGATCAGAGATGCCATTCGCAAGGCGCTGGCGGAAACCGCTGGGGCGCACGGGGAGCTGACGCTCGTGAGCAACGCGGCGAATCAGGGGCGCCGCAAAACGGCGAGCGTGCCGAAGCCGCGGCCACCCGCAGCCGTCGAGTCGGCGCAAACGGCGAAGGTAGGGCCGACCATTCTAAGCAGTCTTGACATGTCGCAAGCGGTGTCCAAGAAGGACTTCGGGACCGAGCTCGAACGGTATCAGGGCCGGCTCAATCTCCTGTCGCGCAAGGCCCAGGCGAAGGGCGTCTCGACAGTCCTGGTTTTCGAAGGCTGGGACGCGGCTGGCAAGGGTGGGGCGATTCGGCGGATCACGGGCGCGCTCGATGCGCGCTCGTACCAAGTGATTCCAATCGCCGCGCCGACCGACGAAGAGCGGGCGCACCATTATCTGTGGCGCTTCTGGCGTCACCTGTCACGCGCCGGGCGGCTGACGATCTTCGATCGCAGTTGGTACGGCCGCGTTCTGGTGGAGCGCGTGGAAGGATTCGCGACCGAACAGGAATGGCGTCGCGCGTACTCGGAGATTGGCGAGTTCGAAGAGCAGCTCGTCGAGCGGGGTATCGTCCTCGTGAAGTACTGGGTCCACATCTCCGAGGCCGAGCAGCTGCGGCGCTTCAAAGAGCGCGAGAAGGCCCGGTACAAGCAGTGGAAGCTGACGGACGAGGACTGGCGGAACCGGGCGAACTGGGCCAACTACGAGCGCGCGGTGAACGACATGGTCGAGCAGACGAGCACCGGGCTCGCGCCGTGGACGCTGGTCGAAGGCAACGATAAGTACTTCACGCGGTTGAAGGTGCTGAAAACGGTATGTCAGAGTTTGGAACGGGCGCTGTAACGGCTGCTGCCTGGCAGGACCGTCTGTGAGGCCGTGCCTCTTAAACGTCGAGCGCCGTCTAGTCCGGGCAACCGGGTGGAGGTTCGAGTCCTCTCTTCCGCACCAAGCAGATTTCAACTCGGAAAAGACGCTCCCTTCCTCGATACGAACTCATTGAGCAGACAGAAATTCAGCTTTTCTGTCTGAACTGCTAGAAGGCGGGCTCTTCAGCGGTAGCGAGGGCGATCTCACCTGTTTCGATCGGTCGTGTCGCGACACCGAAGGATGACATGCACAGGCACGAGCCGACGTTGGTTCCCTGCTTGAACGAGCGCTCTGGCTCCAAGCTCTCGAGCGGATGGTCACGGCCAGGTGGAGTGACGCCGCGAGGAGAGACGTGCCGTCGTCGGAATCATGTCCGGGCGGTAAGCTGCTGACATGATCCTTCAGGCGTCTCCCGACCGACTCGCTCAAGACCTCACCGTGCTGGCTCGTGACATTGGCGTGCGGTTGGCCGGCACTCCCAGTGAGCGCGCGGCTGCGGATTACATCATCGGCCGCGCACGCCTCACCAGGGCCCACGTGTGGGAAGAGCCCTTCCCGATGCGAGCCCGCGTCGTCTCGGAGGAGCAGCTGGAAGTGCTGATCGGTGGCTCCTGGCACCCCTATTCGTGCTCGCTCTTCAGCAGCACGCCAGGGACCAACGGCGACTGGCGGACCGCCGGGATCGCGACGCTGACCCCGACCGATTACCAGCGTGACGATCTGGGATATCTGCGCGGGAAGGCGGTGATCCACCTGGGTTGCCATATCACGTCGCGAGACGCCTATCGGCGCCTGATGGAGGCGGGCCCGGCGTTCCTCCTCATGGTCGACACGCGCTACCCTGGCGCCACTCCACTTGCCGACGGCATGTTTCCCGAATACACCGAGGCCATCGGCGCGGTCCCCACGTTGAACGTCGCGCATCAGGACGCGTGGTCATGGGTGGCGCACGGCGCCGCCGAGGCACGCTGCCGAGTCGTCGGGGGGATGGTGCCCGCGATCTCGCAGAACGTCGTCATCGACTTGCCAGGCACCGACCTCGCACACGAGATCTTGTATGCGAGCGCTCACCACGACACGCAGGCCGAGTCGCCGGGAGCTGATGACAATGGGTCGGGTGTCGTGGGCATTCTCGAGCTCGCGCGCCTGCTGCAGGATCGGACGCGGCGGCGCACCGTACGCCTGGTGTCGTTCGGGGCGGAAGAGCAACTCTCGGTGGGGTCGGCGGCCTACGTGCGCGTCCACCGTGACGAGGTGTCGCGCCAGGGGCGGCTCATGTACAACTTGGACAGCTACGGATCACATCTCGGTTGGCTGCAGTTATACCTCAACGCCCATCCGGACTTCGAAAGCACATTCGGCCCGCATTTTCGAGACGGGGGCCTGTATTACCAGGTGATTACAAGGGTGGTCCCCTACGCCGACCATTTTCCGTTCGTCGCCGCGGGTCTGCCTGGCGTGTTTCATCACCGCGCAAACTGCGACTCCGGCCGCTTCTTCCATCACCGTCCGGACGACGACCTCAGCCGCGTCTCGACCCGCGTCATCGCGCGCGACGTGTCGGCGGTGGCGATGTGGCTCGACGAGATGTCATGCATCGACGCGCTGCCCTTCACGCCAGGCGTTCCCGAAGCGCAGCGTCCAGAGATCGCGTCGTGCTGGGAGGACCTGTTCGGCGGATGGCAAGGGCACTCATGAACGCGAGTGCCATTCTTTGGACTTTTTTGAAGCAGTAATCAAGAGCGGCCGCCGGTGGCCGGAGCGTCAGTGCTCTTGAGTCGCGGCCGCGGCGGCATGCATCGAAACAGGGAAACAAGCCCGATTTGACCGGTAAAACGCTTCGCGCATAGCATGAACCGAGAATCCCCTGTGAGCAGTTCGGTGACGCACCTTGCGTCTCTCATCGGAACCGCGCTCAGCCACTACAACGTCATTTCGCTGATCGGCGCAGGTGGGATGGGCGAAGTCTACCTGGCCGAGGACGAACGGCTGCACCGCCAGGTCGCGATCAAAGTGCTGGCGCCCGGCCTGCTCGGCGACGAGCAGGCGCGCCGCCGGTTCCGGGAGGAGGCGCTGACGCTGTCGCGTCTCAGCCACCCCAACATCGCCACGATCCACGATTTCGAGACGATCGGTGACCGAGATCTGCTCGTGATGGAATACGTCGCGGGCGAGACGCTGGCCGACCGGATCTCGACGCGCGCACACGACGAGCGTGAGATCGCCCGGCTCGGAACGCAGCTTCTCCAGGGGCTTGCGGCCGCTCACGCCCACGGCATCATCCATCGCGATCTCAAGCCTCGCAACGTGCGCGTGACGCCCGATGGCCATCTCACGATCCTCGACTACGGGCTCGCGTACTTCGCGCCAACCCGCGCAGCGGATCTGACGACGCAGACCGCGCTCACGCGCGGCATGCTGTTCATCGGCACGCCGGGGTACATGTCGCCCGAACAGCTGCGCGGCCAGCCCGCGGACGAGCGATCGGATCTCTACGCCGCTGGCGAGATCCTGTACGAGCTCGCCACCTGCCGCCGGCCGTTCATGGCGGACAACGTGTTTGCGCTGGCCGATCAGATCAGGACATCCCGTCCGCCTGCTCCCAGTACGTACAACAGGGAAGTCTCGGCAGAGTTCGACCGGATCGTTCTCAAGGCGCTCGAGCCATCACCCGAATTTCGATATCAGCGCGCCGAGGACTTTGCCGTCGACCTCCGCCAGCTCGGCCGAACCGGCGCCAACGCCGGCAAGGCCCACCGCTTCCGCTCCTTCGGCAAGCACGTGGCGATTCTCGTGGCCGTCTGCGCCGCCATCGTGGGATCGCTGTGGGTCATGCCGGTCGAGAAGCCACAGGCCGCCGCGTTCCATCCACGCGACTGGGTCCTCGTCACTGACACGGCCGACGCGACGGGTCACCTCGGCCAGACCGTGCGCGAGGCCCTCACCCTCGCGCTCCAGCAATCCCGATATGTCAACGTGCTGCCCCGCGATCGCGTCGTGGCGGCCTTGCAACGCATGGAGCGGCCAGTGGATGCCGTTGTGGACGAAGCCACGGGCCTCGACCTGTGCCGCCGTGAGAACGTGAGGGTCCTGCTGGCGGCAAGCGTGGACGCGATCGGCCCGTCCACGCGGATCACGGTGCGGACGTTCGACTCGAACGGACGGCTCCTCTTCCTCGAGCGAGCGGACGTCGCAGCGGGGCCACAGCATCCTCGACGGGCTGGACGTGCTCGCCGCTCAAGTGCGACGCAACCTCGGCGAGTCGCTCGCTCAGATCACGGCAAGCCGAAGCCGGCCGCTGGCGGAGGTCACCACCCGCTCCACGCAGGCGCTCGAGCGATACTCCCGCGCCATCGACCTCGCGGCCCGCGGCGATCTGTCGGAAGCGGAGTCCTCATTGCGCGCCGCGCTGGCGCTCGACGGCGAGTTCGCGATGGCACACCTGCAGCTCGCCCGCGTGTATCTGAAGCTTGGCAAGCAGCAGGACGAGCGCGAGCACCTCGAGAAGGCGTACGCGCTGCGGGACAAGCTGACTGATCGCGAGCGGTACCTGATCGAGGCCGCATACTACGAACGGCGCGACGAGTTCGAGCGCGCGGAGCTGAGCCTCCGCACCCTCGTAGGGCTCTATCCGGACGATGCGAACGGGCGGTTCGAGTTCGCGATGGGGCTGATCACGAATGGCAAGGCCGGGGAGGCGAAAGAGAATCTCGAGGAGGCGCTCCGCCTCGACCCGTACTCGTCGGCCGCCCGTTCCAGTCTGGTGCTGCTCCTGGCACAGACCAATCGCAACGAGGAGGCGCTCAAGATCTTCGATCAGGCCACTAGCCGGAAGGTATCGAGTCCGATGCTGCGATGGGGCCGAGCAATGGCGCTCTTCGGCCTCGATCGACTCGACGATGCCAGGATGGCGTTTCGGGCGATGAGCGCAAGCGCCGAGGAGTCCGAGCACGTGCTCGGAGAGCTCTACCTGAGTCGGCTGCTGATTTACGAGGGCGAGTTCTCGTCGGCAACTGAAGGTCTCGAAAGCGCTGTGCGGTCCGATCGATTTGCCGGCAGAGCCTACCCGGAACGCGCCCGCCGCTACTTGCTCGGCCGCCTGGCGCTCCTGCGCGGCGACAAGGAAGAGGCGCTGCGACAGGCCGAAGCCATGCTGCAGGGCACCGAGGTGCGCGTGGAGCACCTGCACTACGCCGGCTATCTTCAAGCGCTGGCGGGAGATTTGCGCGCGGCCGATGATACGCTCAAACGGCTTCGGACGATGCTGACGGCTCGCCCGAACGCGTTCGGCCGCAGCAGCGCACTGCATCTCGAAGGGGAAATCGCTGCACGGCGGGATCGGATCGCGGCGGAGCTATTACACGAAGCGGACGCCGCGTTTCCCATCTATTATGCGCATGTGCGACTCGCTGAGCTTGCGGAGGAGCAGAAGGATTGGGCGGCGGCCATCACCGAATGGACCCAGGTGATCGGATCGCGCGGCGACATCCTGCGCGACGGCTTTCCGGCCGACCTGCCCGTCGCCGAGTTGCGGCGAGCGCGCGCCAATGCACGAGTGGGAAATGTGACGGACGCGAAGGCTGGTTACGAGCACGTGCTTGGCATCTGGCGGCGCGGCGACGACACGCCGCTCCGCCGCCAGGCAGCCGATGACGCACGACAACTCTCGAGCGGAGGGAAACCATGAGCGAGCCTATCAGGCTGAGCCAGGACGTTCAGCGGAATCTTATTCTCGGTGCGCTGATCTCGTCCGACACCGTTCGACGCCAGGTGTTCGGCAGCGCGTCCCGATCTGACCTCCAGGTGTGGGCGGACAGCTACGCCGAGAACAACGGCTTGCCGCCCTTCGACTCTGTGGTATTGGACAAGTTGATGGCCACGACCCAGAACCCGTGCGCGGAGGACATGGTCAAGGGCTACTCGGTAATGTTTTGCCGGCACTGGCCGTGCTAGCGAGACTCACGCGCTGAGCGTCGATCGTATGGGTCCAAGAAAAAGTTCGGCCCCGGTTTGACAGCCTCTCCTTCACATTCGAGCTATCTCCACTGCCATTGCCTGGAGAGTGTGGCGGAGTGTCGAAGTGCGACGGAAGTGCGACTTTCCCGGCCAGGAGGACTCACCCTCAGGGCGGGCCGCGTATTCGGCCAGTACTCCACTCCCTGGAGGCTCGAATTGAGGGGCTCCTGATTCGCCCGCGGCGACACTGGGCGAGGCTCTCTGAAGGGGTGATGCGGACAGACGGTGGGGGCTAGTATGTGTCCAGATGATCGGCACCACCGTCTCCCACTACCAGATCCTTAGCCACATCGGCGCCGGCGGGATGGGGACGGTCTATCTCGCCGAGGACTCGAACCTCAAGCGCAGAGTCGCGCTCAAGTTCCTGTCGCCTGAAACCGCCAGCCATCCAGATGCCGCGGCCCGCCTGCTGCGAGAGGCGCGCGCTGCCAGCGCGCTCGATCACCCGCACATCGCCACGGTGTACGAGATCGGCGACCACGCCGGCCAACCGTTCATTGCGATGGCGCATTACGAGGGCGAAACGCTCGCGGCTCGCCTCGCCCGCGGCCCGCTACCTATGGCCGAGGTCGCCCGCCTGGTCGCGCAGGTGGCCGATGCGCTCGACGCCGCACACGGCGCCGGCATCGTCCACCGCGATCTCAAGCCGTCGAACCTGATGCTGACGACGACGGGACAGGTCAAGGTTCTGGACTTCGGCCTCGCGAAGATCGAGATGGCCGACACCGCGACGCAGCTGACGCGGGCGGGCAGCACAGTCGGCACGGCCGGCTACATGTCGCCCGAACAGGCCGCCGGGGAGCGGTGGACGCACGGTCGGATCTCTGGTCGCTCGGCATCGTCGCCTACGAGATGCTGGCCGGTCGCGTGCCGTTCCAGGGCACCAACACGCTGGCCATCATCCAGGCGGTGTTGACGGCCCCGATCGTGCCGATCAAATCGTTGCGACCCGACGTCGCCCCGGAGTTAGAGGACGTCGTGAGCCGGACGCTGGTGCGCGACCGCGAGCGACGCACGATCACAGCAGCGAACGCGCGCGATCTCGCGTCGGCCTGCCATGCGCGGTTGGCGTCATCTGGGCAACAGCCTGCGATCGTCCGGCCGCGGACGGCGCGTCGCACGCGGCTCGCGGCCGCGGTCATCGCGGTCGTCGTCGCTGCCAGCGGCATCGCGTGGTGGGCACAGCGCAGTGCGCAGGTCCGCTGGGCGCGGCAAGAGGCGCTCCCCGAAATCATCAGGCTGGCGGAGGCCGAAAAGTTCGACGACGCGTACCGGCTCGCACACCGGGCACTCCCGTACATCCCGGAGGATCCGATCCTAGCCAAACAGATCAAGGAAGTCTCCGCGCGTGTGGACGTCACCTCCGATCCGGCCCGCGCCGACGTTTCTTACCGTCCCTACGGCCGCAGTGGTGAGCCGTGGCGGACGCTGGGCAAGACGCCAATGGTGGACGCAAGCGTGCCAGGCATCCTGCTGCACTGGAAAGTCGAGATGGCGGGCCGGGAGATGGCGGAAGATATCGGTCCCGGGTGGTCCGAGGAACCGCGCCTCCACTTCACGCTCTTCCCCGCGAGCCAGATCCCGGCCGGTATGGTGCGTATCGTCTCGGCCGGGCAGCCGTTCAAGGCGCTCATACCCGGCCTTGAAGACCTTTCCGAGGTCACTCTGGCGGACTACTGGATCGATCGGCATGAGGTCACCAATCGCGCGTTCAAACGGTTCGTGGACGAGGGCGGATACCGGCGCGCGGAGCTCTGGCGCGAGGCGTTCCTGAAGGACGGCCGGCCTTTGAAGTTCGAAGAGGCGATAGCGCATTTCCGCGACGCGACGGGCCGCCCGGGCCCCGCGACGTGGGAAATGGGTTCGTATGTCGCCGGACAGGACGACTATCCCGTCGCTGGCGTGAGCTGGTACGAAGCGGCCGCGTATGCGCGCTGGGCAGGGAAGTCGCTGCCGACCCTGTATCACTGGAGCCGCGCCGCCAACCAGCGTCCTGAGCTCCGACATCGTCCCGCTGAGCAACTTCAGCGGCAGAGCGCTGCGCAAGGTTGGCGCGTCTGCCGCGATCACTCACGGCGGCACGACCGACATGGCCGGTAACGTGAAAGAGTGGTGCCTGAACGCCAGCGGCGCGAACCGCTACATCCTGGGGGGCGGGTGGAACGACCCGGTCTACATGTTCAACGATCCGGACGCGCTTTCCCCGTTCGCGCGTCATGCGTCGCATGGATTCCGCTGCATCAAGGTGGATCGGCCCGATGATCTTTCAGCGGCGCTGACGGCCACCATCGAATCGCATTCGCGAGACCCCCGTAAGGCGAAACCCGTCAGCGAACCAGTCTTCCAGACCTGGCGCCGCCTGTTGTACTCCTTCGACCACGGCGAGCTGAACGCGAAGGCGGAGTCTATGGACGATTCCTCGCGTGACTGGCGCCTGGAAAAAGTCAGCTACGCCGCAGCGTACGGCGGCGAGCGCGTCCCCGCTTACCTCTTTCTTCCGAAGAGCGGGAAGCCCCCATATCAAGCGGTGGTGGTGTTCCCCGGCGCGAACGCGGTGTACGAACGCTCGAGCGCCAAGCTCCGTAGCGACGCTGACGGGCTCAACTTCATCGTCCGGAGCGGCCGCGCTTTGCTGTACCCGATCTACAAAAGCACGTTCGAGCGTGGCGACGGCCTCAAGGATATGACTCCCAACATGGCGGCGAGCTACCGTGATCACATGGTGATGTGGGCGAAGGACGTCGGGCGTTCGGTCGACTATCTCGAAAGTCGCCCCGATATCGCGAAGGACAAAATCGGGTACATCGGTTACAGCTGGGGCGCAGAGATAGCGCCGCTCATTCTCGCAGTCGAGCCGCGGATTTCACTCGGCTTGATCTGTCTCGGCGCGTTCAATCTGCAGCCGTCGCTGCCGGAAGCGGATCCCGTGAACTTCGCGCCGCACGTGAAAGTGCCGATCTTAATGCTCAACGGCCGCTTCGATTTTTTCGGCCCGACGGCGATTTCCCAGGAGCCGCTGTTCAGGCTCCTCGGCAGTCCTCCAGAACACAAACGCCGCGTCGTCTACGAGACGTCACACTCGATTCCGCGGAACGAGATGATAAAGGAAGTGGTGGACTGGATGGAGAAGTACTGGGGGAGTTCGACGATGCGCTGATGCGCATCGTTTTCGCAGGCCCACCAGGTCGCCATACAATTACGCGGCATGCAACGTCGAACTTGGCTGAAATGGGCTGCGGCCGCTTCGGTTTACGCAGTGATGGCGCCGCGTGGGGTGACCGGTGCCGTGGCCGCGGCAACCGGAGAGAACGTCTCGCGCAACGTCTATCGCCGCCTCGGCGTGCGCCCATTCATCAACGCGCGTGGCACGTGGACATACTTGAGCGGCTCGCTGGAGCTGCCTGAGGTTCGCCGTGCTATGGATGATGCGGCGCGGCATTTCGTTGATATCTTCGAACTGCAAGAGGCCGCTGGGAGAAAGTTGGCGCAGCTGTCGGGCGCCGAATCCGGCATGGTCACTTCTGGAGCGGCCGGAGCCATGGCCGCGGCCGGCGGCCCGATCGCCTGCAGATCATTTCCATGACGATGAAGGACGGAGAGGAACTGATCGTCGGGCGGCGGCTGCGTGAGATCCTGAACACCGCAAGCAGGAAGACGAAGGCATGAAGCTGCTGACATTCCCGTTGGCGTTCGTCGTCGTCCTCGGTGCACAGCCAAAAGTGGTTGTGCCGGCAAGCGGGCCCGCACCCGTGGGCCCGTATAGCCCTGGCGTCATCGCAGATGGGTACCTGTACGTCTCCGGTCAGGGCGCAAAGACCGCGGATGGCCAGATGCCCGTAACCTTCGAGGCGCAGGCGCAGCAAGCGCTGGACAACGTCAAAGCGACTGTCGAGGCCGCGGGTGTGACTCTCGACCATGTGGTCTACACGCACGCCTACCTGGAGGACATCCGCAACAGCGCAGCGCTCGACACGGTCTACGCGCGCAACTTCGCAAAGGATCCTCCCGCGCGTGCGTTGATCGGCGTGGCACACCTGCCCGGCACGCCGGTAGAGATCAATGCGGTCGCCGTTCTCGACCTCGATGGGCGAACGCCGGTTCGGGTACCGGGCTGGGATACGGGCCAGCCTTTTTCTCCGGGGATGCTCACCCACGACCGTCTGTTCATCTCGTCATTGCCCGGCCGGGCGGCGAGCGGAAACATCCCGGCGGACCCGGCCTCCGAAGTGGACGCGGCGCTCGACTGCTTCAATGCGGTGACTGAAGCCGCCGGCCTGAGCCTTGCGCATGTCGTCTTCGTGAATCCCTATCTGACCTCGTCGATTCCGTCGGGCATCATGAACGAGCGCTACGCCCGGCGGTTCGAGTTCGGCAACACGCCAGCACGCGCCACCATCTCCGTGTCCGCGCTTCCGGAGGGACACATTGTGTACACCGGTGTCGCAGTACGCGATCTCTCGAGGCGGAAAGCCGTCCGGCCAAAGAATATGGCCCCCAGTCCGACCGCGAGCCCGTGTGTGTTCGCCGGCGACACCTTCTATTGCTCGGCCAAGAGCGGCTTCATTCCCGGTCCGCTCTCGGGAATCTATGCGGCCACCGTGGAGCACCAGTTGCGGCAGACCATGCGCAATCAGCTGGACAACTTCGAGGAAGCGGGTCTGACGTTCAATGATGTCGTCGCCGCGAACGTGTATCTGGACAATGTCGACGATTTCGCGAAGATGAATGCCGTCTATGGTCAGTATTTTCCGGGGCCCGTGAAGCCGGCCAGGACAACGGTGCAACAAATCGCTCCAGGCAAGCGGGATCCCGACGCCAACGGAGCCTATCCCGCGCTGGAACAGGTGTCGTTCGTGGCCGTACGCTCCTCAGATCGATAAATCTCCTGATCGCTTCATGGACTGGCAATGATGAGGTCAACCAGACCAGAGCTCGTCTGCCGGCCGAGCGCCGCGGCGAGTCACTCAGCTCCTCGCGAGACCGAAGTCCGAGTGCAGGCTGTCCATTGATCGTGGTTAGCTTCGCGTAAACTGCACGCAGGCCATCCGTCCGGTTGGAACATTCGAATGGCGGTACGCCGAGTCGTCGGCAATGCCGAACGCTGGAGCTTCGCGCCACTCGCTGGACATAGACATAGTGGGAGTTGCGGCGGAAGCTATCTCGCGACAGCACCGGCGCCGGTGACCTGGCGCGATCGACTGTCGGTGTTCTACTCGGGTGGAGGCTACTTGTCCCGCTCATTCCTGGGTCCCGGCTGGGGCAACCCCTGGCGGTATGAAATCGTGGGTGGTGTGGCCGGGCCGAATGGCCGCATCGCCGGCCAGGTCGGCATTTTCCCTCAGGCACTGGTAACCGGAGGCACGAGCAGCAGCCCGGACCTGCCGCTCGTCGTGGTTCACCTCCGCAGAGACGACTATGCATTTTCGGTGGGCCGTCTTAGCGGATCCGGAGTAGCGATCGGGGGGTTCGAGTCCTCTCTTCCGCACCAACCCCGGTTGCGCGCATCTCGGCTCACTCGTGCGGACTGAAGCTGTATGTTCCTACCACGGTACAGTTAGGGGCCGCCTCGGCCGGGCACGAGACGTCAGCGCTCCCATTGAAGTGGGTGAACTTCCCCGTCCCGCCCGAGAACCTGCAAGATCCGACACCAGTCGCCAAAACGAGTGTGCAATGGCCGAACGCTTTGTTATTGCCGGGCCCCGGCGGGTCGAGCTCGACGTTACTGTCCAACACGCCATTAACAACTGCCTGTTTATAGACGAACCTCGTACCAACCTCGATCGCCTTGAGGTCTGAGGCGATGACCGTGCAGTGGTCACCGGCAAGGGTCGTGTATGTCGAGCACTCCTTCGTTACATGGAAGGCCCCGCTTCGCGTGGAGGACGCCGACAACGCCTGGGCATCCGCCTGTTGGGCGGTTCCTTCATCGCCGGGCGCAGTCGCCGCCAAACTTGACACAGGCGCAGTCGCGCTTGGACTTGTCGGGCCGGGTCGGTCGGCACATGCGACGCCGGCCAGCATTGTGAGAAGAATCACGAGTTTCATCGCAGCTCCTTCGGCGTTGCCGCCCATTTCATTACTCCGCCCATGTTCTGACGCACCGTTACGTCATTCGTCTCTCACGACGTCGTCGAGAGCGTCGCCTGTATGAGATCGCGCAAGCGGCCGCAATAGCGGGTCAACGGGCCAAGGGCCTGCGATCCGGTTCTCCGGGTGCTATGCTGTTGGCGATTCACCCTTGAAGAAGAGTCGCATGGTGTCGCCTCTCGACATCACGGCGCTGCTCGGCGCTTGGAGTCGCGGCAACGGGGCTGCGCTCAATCAATTACTGCCACTCGTCTATGCGGAGCTCCGCCGCGTGGCCGCGCGCCAGCTTCGGAACGAGCGGGCCGACCATACGCTGCAGCCGACGGCCCTTGTGCACGAGGTGTACATGCGGCTCGTCGACCAGCGCCGCGTCGATTGGCAGAATCGAGCGCACTTCTTTGGTGTCGCCGCGCAGCTCATGCGCCGGATCCTGGTCGATCACGCCCGTCGTCACGGCGCGAGCAAACGGGGCGAGGGAGTGCGCTGTGTGTCAATCGATAATGCCAATGACCTGGCGGCGTCGAACGAGATGCCCGTCCTTGTGTTCAATCACGCGCTCGATCGCTTGGAAAAGATCGATTCTGAACTGGCCAAAATCGTCGAACTTCGCGCCTTTGGCGGACTCACGATCGAAGAAGCGGCACATGTGCTCAGCGTGTCGCCATCGACTGTCAAGCGCGACTGGCGCACCGCGAAAGCCTGGCTCAAACGTGAACTCGACTCCGAAGTCCGACCATGACGGACGAGCGATGGCAGCGGGTGAAGGCGCTGTTTCAGGTCGTTGTGGAACGGCCGATCGAGGAGCGCGTCGACTTCCTCGCCGCTGCAACTGGTGACGACGAGGCGTTGCGCCGTGAAGTCGAGTCGCTACTAACTTCAGATGCCTCGGATGACGGCTTCCTCGATCACCTGCCGGTCGCCAGTGAAACGGGGCTCGCCGATTCTCTGGCTGTCTCGCCCGAGTCGATGGATCACGCGCGGTCCCACGCAGCCCTCACCTCTGGTGTTCGAGTAGGTGCCTTCGAAATCCTGGCCCCGCTTGGTGCGGGCGCCATGGGCGACGTGTACCGCGCTTGCGACACGAGGCTCAATCGCGAAGTCGCCCTGAAGGTTTTGCCCGCGCTGTTCGCACGCGATCCTGACCGCCTGGCGCGGTTCAAGCGCGAAGCGCAGGTGCTCGCAACGCTCAGTCACCCGAACATCGCCGCTATCTATGGCCTGGAAGAGTTGAATGGCGCGCCGGCACTGGTGCTGGAGCTGGTGAATGGGACGACGCTCGCAGACCGAATCGCACTCGGGCCGATTCCGCTGGGAGAGGCGTTGACCATCGCGCGTCAAATCGCGAAAGCCCTGGAAGCGGCGCACGAGAAGAGCATCATTCATCGCGACCTCAAGCCGGCAAATGTCAAGATCGCCAGCAATGGCGTGGTCAAAGTGCTCGATTTCGGGCTCGCGAAGGTGTGGGACGGTGCCCCACAGTCTGACCTTTCAGGGTCGCCGAGGCTGACGGCAACTGATATGGGCGAGCTGGCCATCCTGGGCACCCCGGCCTACATGAGCCCGGAACAGGCGCGTGGCAAGCCGCTGGACAGGCGGACGGACCTCTGGTCGTTCGGCTGCGTGCTCTACGAAATGCTCACAGGCCGCGCGCCGTTCGCCGGCGAAACCATCTCCGACACCATCGCTGCGATTCTCGAACGCGAGCCGGACCGAACGATGCTGCCGGCCGATACACCTTTGCCGATTCGGAGATTACTGCGACGGTGCCTGGAAAAGGACCGCAACGCACGGCTCGATTCGGCGGCCGGTGCGCGGCTGGAGATCGGCGACGCGATCGCGTTTCCGGGCGCCGAAATGCTGGCGCTCGCACGGACGCCGTCCCGTCGCGTCAAAGCGGTGGTGGTCGCAGCGTTGGCGGGCGGCACGGCGATCGCCGCGTTTGCTGCGTGGGCACTTATGCGGCCGGTACTGGTGGCCCCGATGCGGCCGTCCCGCTTCGCGATCGTGCCGCCGCCCGGCCAGCCGTTGAATGTGTGGGGCCCCGATCGCGACCTCGCCCTGTCGCCCGACGGCCGGCATCTCGTGTACCGCTCCGGAGGGACGATGAGCGGTGGGGCCGGGAGCGAACTCTCGGTACGCGCGATCGATCGAATCGACGCCCCGGTGTTGGCGGGTGTGATCTTCGCCTACGCGCCGTTCGTTTCGTCCGATGGCCGGTGGATCGGGTTCTTCGAGAACAGGGACTTGAAGAAAGTACCGATTGCGGGGAGGCGCCATCACCACGCTGTGCCGGGTCAACGGGGTGCCGCTTGGCGCGAGTTGGGGCGACGACAATACCATCACGTTCGCGACCAATAGTCCCATCACAGGCCTGTGGCGCGTGTCGGCAGACGGCGGTGAGCCAGCGGTCTTGACGACGCCGGACCCGGCGCAGCACGAGGGGAACCATGCGTTCCCGTCGGTGCTGCCGCGCGGACGCGGCGTCATGTTCACGATTGTGATGGCCGACCAGGCGGACAGCCCGCAGGTCGCCGTCCTCGACCTGAAAACCGGCCAGCGCAAGACGCTGATTGGGGGCGGCAGCGACGCGCAATACGTCGAGACTGGTCACCTGATCTTCGCAGCGACTGGCGCGCTGCGCGCAGTGCGGTTCGATCTGGCCCGCCTCGAGGTGCTCGGCGATCCGATTACGGTCGTCGAACGCGTGCTCATGAAGCCGACCGGCGCGGCCGACTACGCCGTCACGGGGCAGGGCACACTCGTCTATGTGCCGCGTGGAACTGATGAGGAACCGATGCGGTCGCTCGTGTGGGTAGACCGGAAGGGGCGCGAGGAACACCTCAAGGCACCGCTGCGTGCCTACGGTCTCCCCCGCCTGTCGCCTGACGGCACACGCGTGGTGGTCACCATCTACGATCAGGAGAACACTGAGATCTGGATCTGGGACCTCGTGCGGGAGACGTTGAGGCGATTGACCTTTTCTCCCGGCATGGATGGAATGCCCTTTTGGACTCCCGACGGCCGGCAGATCGTCTTCCACTCGGAGCGCACGGGCGTCGGGAATCTCTACAGCCAGGCAGCCGACGGCAACGGGACCGCCGACCCGTTGACGGCCAGTCCGAACCCGCACTGGCCGACGGCGATCTCGCCGGACGGGATGTGGCTCGCCGGCTTCGACCACTTGCCCAGGAGACACTCCGACATCGTCTTTTTTCCGCTGAGACGCCCTGTGATACGACCTGGGTCCGGAACGTCGTCTGGAATCCGCCTGTCGTCACCGGAACCAGCCGCCGAGACCCGGTTCCCAGGATGGTTCGCCGAGTTCTCTCCGAACGGTCGGTATGTCGCGTACCAGACGGATGAATCGGGCCGGGACGAGGTCTACGTGCGACCGTTCCCGCAGGTGGACCGCGCCCGCTGGCAAATTTCGAGCGGGGGTGGGTCGCGTCCCGCGTGGTCGCGAACCGGGCGCGAGCTTTTTTACATTGACGGATCGAATACGCTCACCACGGTCCCGGTCCAGATGTCCGGATCGACCTTCAGCGCGAGCAAGCCGGCGAAGGTGTTCGACACCAAGTATGCCGAACCCAATCCGGGCCGACACTACGATGAGTCGCTCGATGGCCAGCGGTTCCTGGTCGTCAAGAGCAGCGGGGAGAACAGCAATCCGAACGCCACGCCCGCCAGCATGGTCGTCGTCCTCAACTGGTTCGAGGAACTGAAGCTGCGCGTGCCGACGAACGGCAAATGAAACCCCGAAGGCTCTCCTTCACATTCGTGCCATCTCCACGGCCATTGCCGGGAGGGTAAGGCGGAGTGTCGCGGACCGTTACTGCGGTGGTTTCGGCGGGTTGATCATGATGTGGGCGGTCGGCTTGCCGGGAAACATCAGCCATGGACCTCCTGGTACCGGCATGGTGGAGAGCCCGGTCGATTCCGCCGTAGCGAACGGCGCATAGACGACCCACCGTGTGTACGCGTCGGTGACCTGACCGGTAGTCGCGTCGAAGCCAGTGCCGGTGAGCACGCACAAGCTGCGTGGTTCGCGCGGCATCGCCAGCTTGCCCGTCTCGATCTCCTTCCAGCGAAGCTCCTCACGCTGCTGTCCCGTGATCCCCTGTGAAACGAGCTCCCGGCCGCGAGTCATGAACGGTTCGAGGTCCTTGTGGTAGCAGGCCACGCTGAATTCTTTGTCGCGCGGGTCGTCGGCAAGACACACGAGATCATTGCTGCCTTGCCGCAGTGTGACGAGCATTCCCCGGGCGTCGTAGCCCAGCACCGTTGCCGCGCTTCGGCGCTCCAGCGGCGCCGCCAGAGCTGCGGCGGCAATCTGATTCTCGGGCGGGGGCACCTTCACCTCCGCCCCCATGGTCTGCAGCAGCATTCCAGCCAGAAGAAACGTGACGACAGCTGGCATTGCCAACCCTCCCGTGCCTACAACACTCCTCGGCAGCAACCGATGCCCGTGGAACCTATCTACGGCACCTACACTGCCACCTTGCCGGCCGCGAGCCGACCTCCTAGGGCTTCGGTTCGAGCACGATCTCGCGTGCCAGCCGGCTACCTACCGGCTCGCGCATCGACTCGCGGTCTTTGTAGCCCTGCATCTGCTTCTGGTCGTCGCCAACCACCTTCTGCAGCATCGCATCGACCTTCTCCTGGTTCGCTTCGACGGACGCCAGGTCCTTGGCCTGTGTCATGAGCAGCAAATTCCAGTCAGTGGCGCCGTGGGCCTCAGTGGTCAGGACCTTGTAGTCCTGGATGAAGCCGGCCTGCTTGGTCGCTTCCTGCGCGCGTTTCCAGTCGCTGGCCAGGTAGTTCAAGTACGCGGTTTCCATGCCGGGCTTCACTCGGATGAATTGCACGCTCCAGACGCTCCCATCGTGAAAGGGGCGCTTCATCTGGGCGGAGGCGCTGACACCGAGTCCCACCCCGAGAGCCACAAGCGCAAGTCCGGCGAGTACCGAGCGACGTACTGTCATGATTCAGCTCCTTTTCGTCCGAGAACGCCATGAGCCTGGGAATAGTGGGCAGCATTCGACCTCGAAACGGCTGAGCTGTCAAGGTGGCGCCTTAGGCCTGGCGCCTTAGGACCGTCACGGCGCCGCCATCGGATCGGCGCCGTGCGTCTGGCCCGTCGCCGACCACCGCAACATGAGAAGATTGCGCAACTTTTCTAGATCGACCGGTTTGACGAGATGGTGGTCGAATCCCGCGGCCAAAGATCGCTTCTGATCCTGCTCCTGTCCCCATCCGGTCAGCGCTATGAGCAGGACGGCTCGGTGTTCCGTTCTCGCCCGGATCCTTCGCGAGACTTCGTATCCGTCGATCTCGGGCATTCCGATGTCGAGAAGGATCGTATCCGGTGCAAAAGTGTCGAACATCCCGAGCGCTGCCTCTCCACTGTTGACGACCGCGACCGTCGCGCCGAGTGCGCTTAGAAGAGCGCCGAGCGTCTCAGCGGCGTCGCGGTTGTCATCAACCACGAGAATCCGCCGAGGAGGAAACTTCTGCAGCGCCGCTATTTCCTGCGTCTGGACATGTGCTTTCGCAAGCGTCGGCAAGTGCACGCGGAACTCGCTTCCCATCCCGGGCCCGCCACTCAGCGCCTCCACGCGGCCGCCGTGCATCGTGACGATACTCCGCACCAGCGTCAGACCGATCCCGAGGCCTCCTTGTATGCGGCGATTCGATCGGTCGACCTGCGTAAACATGTCGAACACGGATCGAAGATGCGCTGGTGCGATTCCGATACCGTTGTCGCGTACGGAGACGACGACCATGGCGCCCTCCGTTTGCACTCTGAGACGGATGTGACCACGCGCGTTCGTATATTTTGCTGCGTTGGTGAGGATGTTGGCGAACACTTGGGTAAGCCGGACGGCATCCCCGGAAATAGTGATGATCTCTGCTGCCGGCATATCGACCGTCAGCTCGTGTCCAGCGGCTTCCAAGACCGAACGGGTCGTATCGATGGCTGAATGGACGACAAGCGCGAGATCGAGGGGAGCTCGTTGCACATCGATCACGCCGCGCGTGATGCGCGACAGTTCGAGCAGATCGTCCACAAGACGAATGAGGTGGCTGACCTGGCGCTCCATGATGGCGGCTACCTGAATCGCGGCGGGATCGTGCAAACCCGTCGTTTTCAGTAGCTGCAGCCCCGTCACGAGCGGAGCCAGCGGGTTGCGCAGCTCGTGCCCGAGGGTCGCCAGGAATTCATCCTTGCGCTGATCGGCGACACGGAGGGACTCTTCCTGACGGGCGCGCTCCTCCAGATGCCCGCGGATCTGGTATTGGCGCTCGCGTGCGCGCAGCGCGGTCCGGACTGCGCTGAGGAGCGTCGCCACGCGAAGCGGCCGCTCCAGGACCGTCACGTTGCCGAGCGTACGAACAGCTTCCCCCAGCTCCGCCGAATCGGCACCGGGGCGTGTGAGGACGAGGACTGGCAGATCAGACCAGGCAGGTTGTTTGGCGAGGACCTCGTGCAGTGCCGTGGTGTGCGGGAACGAAATCGCTTCTTCGGGCACGAGCACTGCGGCCGCACCGGCCATCAGCTCCGTTACGAGACCGTCGAATGTCGAGCAGATCTCGAGCCGAATGCCCGCTCGCGAGAGAAGCGAGTGCGTACTCGCACCATCCGTGGTGGTCGGTGCCAGGAAAAGCACCCGAGCATCCCGGGAAGTGTCGTCACTGCGGCTCACTAGGCTTCTTGTCCATGGTGGCTTCAACGGGCGCCTCGTACACGGGAACGCCCGTCAAAATACCCCGAAACTCGCGCAAGGCCTCGCCGACAGCGATGTGCCCTCCATCCAATCGGAACTCTCGAATAGTCCGTTCATGCTTGCTGCCACGCTTCTTCATCACCGAAATCGCCTGCCGCACCTCGCCCCTGGCTTCGAAATAGCGAAGGAGAACCACGGCATCCGCCAGGTAACTGGCATCGACGGGTGTATTCATCTGCGCTCCGATCAAGCCCTGGTGGGCCCCGATCAAGATCGTCGCTACGCTCTTCTGGCTCAGATACATCAGCAACTCGTGCAGCTGGATCGTCAGAAAGCGTTCTTCGGGCATCGCATTCAGATAGCCGTTCAGGCTGTCTATCACGATAATCTTCGCGTTTCGCGATTCGACCGCGGCCCGTATCGAATGCGTGAGCTCTCCTGGCGTCAGTTCGGCGGGATCGATCTGATGCAGTGCGATGCTGCCAGCATCCACATGCGCACGGAGATTCACGTGCAGCTCCGAGCATCGCGAGAGCAGGGTGTGTGAACTTTCGTCGAAGAGAAAAAGCGCGGCGTGCTGACCTCGGCTGGCTGCAGCCGACGCGAATTGTGCAGCGAGCGTCGACTTGCCCGTCCCGGCAGTCCCGACGATCAACGTGCTCGTCCCTTCCTCGATCCCGCCACCGAGCAGCGAGTCGAGTTCGGGAATGTCGCTAGCCAGTTTCCCGCGCGTGCCCTGCTGTCGATGTTCGGCGGCGACGAGGCGAGGGAAGACGGAAAGACCACCCTTCCTGATCACGTAATCGTGATAACCGCCGCGAAACTGCACCCCGCGATATTTGACGACGCGAAGGCGGCGGCGCTCCGAGCCGTACTCCGGATTCAGCTGCTCGAGCCGGACGACGCCGTGTGCGATGCTCTGCACCTGTAAGTCTTGATCCATGGCGGTCATGTCGTCGAGCACCAGGACGGTACACGTGCGGATGTCAAAAAACTGCTTCAGCGCCAGAATCTGGCGCCGATAGCGGAGCGCGGTGCCCGCGAGAAGGCGCAGCTCCGAAAGGGAGTCGAGGACCACGCTGGTGGGCTTCAGTCGATCCACATCGGCCAGAATCGACTCCGTCGTCGAAGCCAACTCGAGCTCCGACGGGTGAAACATCGTGTTCTGCTGGTCTGGATCCAGCGCCGCCTCCGGAGGTGCGAGCTCTCGAATCTCGATGCCGTCCAGCACCCAGCCGTGGGAATCGGCGACCGAGCGGAGCTCGTCCTCTGTTTCGGAAAGCGTGACGTATAGGACCGGTTCTCCTCGGGTTGCCGCCGCCATCAAGTACTGCAGCGCCAACGAGGTCTTGCCCGAACCTGGGACGCCTTCGATCAGGAACAACCGGCTGCGGGTGAATCCCCCGACCATGATGTCGTCGAGACCTGCGATCCCTGTCGAGGCAACCGAACGCGTCCTGTCTCTCACAGATTCCAACATCAGCCGGCACTCCTGGCGGATCGCGTCATCGGGCAATCTCCCTCGACCACGGTCTACTGCTTCGGCAGCCATCAGCCGCATCGGTGGTTAGTTGAGGTTTGGCAGGTGCACGCGCTGACGTGGGTATCGCGGGCGTAAAGGCGGCTGCCTTTCGTGTTGGCGGGGGGACGAACGCCACCATCATGGCACGGATCCGGCCGGCCAGGTCCCTTCCGCACCTTTGCGGCGATCCGAGCTCATCAGGCAGGCGGCTGGCTGCAGGATGCCCACCCAGTGCGAGCACATGAAGAGTTCCGGCTCACGTGCCGATACACGTCCCAGCAACGGATTGGTTCTCTTTGTCCACGACACCTGATCGCGTACCGTCTGGCAGTCCTCAAGTGCAGGCCCGGGCTGACGAGGACCTTTCTCCGTTCGCCAGCCTCGAAAGTGCGCAGGAGTACATCAGTCTGCTGGGTACGGTTGTCGACGACACGCGGAATGAGATCCAGCAGGAAATCGACCTGGCTGCAAAAGAGCACGCGGAGCGCCGCCAGGAAGCACTGTTTCTCGTCAACTACAAGCTGACCCGGCTTCGGCACCAGCTCACCGCTACCGGCCGTCTGCTCAACGACCTTCGCACGCTCCGTCGCTTGCTGCTCGGTGAACGCACACGCGGGGGTGTCAGCCGCGCGCCGAAGCGGCACGAGACCTGAGTCTCTTCGAGGTGACTGCTCGTTCGGCGGTACTGATCAGAGTGAGGTGCTGATCAGGTTGTTTGGAGTTGCCTGTTGTTTGGAGTTGCCTGTTGTTTGGAGTTGCCTTGACGGCCGCCACGCGCTGACGCATCCTGTGCGCCTCAACGAAGGAGACGGCGCATGGATCATTCCTTTTCCATCACTCGTCGGAGGCTGTGCGTTGGCGTGGCGTCTGCGCTCACACTGTTCTCGCTGGATGTCGGAGCGGCCGATCTGCCTGGCAGCAAGGACCATCCCCTCGTCAAACGTTACGAGGGCTCTACGATCCTCCGATACACCAGCAAGGCCTTCGATGAATACCGCTTGCCCGTCGGACCGGTAGAGGGCAAGGGGAACAAAGCGCACTTTCCCAAGGTGCTGACACTCGAAGGCCGGGTCACCCGCATCACATATCTGGTTCCCGTCGGGCGGTCGGCGCTCGAGGTCATTCGCAACTACGAGGGCGAGCTGATCAAAACGGGATTCAAGACGCTCTTCTCGGGCGGTCATGAGGCGTTGGGCGAAGGAAAATTCGACAGCGCCTTCGCGACGGCCGGGTACCAGGAGCTCGACCTCCCTTCGTTCAGCGGACTGGACTTCAGCATGTTGGCCTCGCATGACGACAGATTTCTCGCCGCGAAATGGAGCCGGCCCGAAGGGGACGTCCACGTGGCTGTCTATGCCGTCGCCATCGAGGAGACGTGGGGGAAGTTCCTCTATGCCGATGCTGCCAAGAAGAAGGAGACAGCGCAGGACGGTCAAGTCGTGGTCCAGTTCGACATCGTCGAGGCCAAGCCGATGGAAACCAAAATGGTGACGGTCTCTGCCGACGAGATGGCGGAAGGCATCGAGACGAGCGGGAGCGTCGCGCTCTACGGCATCCTGTTCGATACCAACAGCGTCGAGATCAAGCCGGAGTCGATGCCCACTCTCGAGCAAATCTCCAAGCTCCTGAAGAGCCAGGCGACGCTCAAGCTCCTTGTCGTGGGACATACCGATAACATGGGCACGTTCGACTTCAACATGGATCTCTCGCAGCGCCGTGCTGCATCGGTAGTGCAAAACCTCGCCTCGAAGTTCGGCGTTGCCGAGCGGCGCCTGACCCCTGTGGGAGTCTCTTTCGCGAGTCCGGTCGCATCCAATAAATCTGAGGAAGGAAGAGCCAAGAACCGGCGCGTGCAGCTCGTGGAGAACGTCTCGGCACCTGGCGCGAGTCCTGCTCGTCAGTAATCCTGCGCGCCCGCTCCTACGGGTCCAGAGCCCACGACACTCTGGCCGCCCGCGGGCGCCTCGATTCCATCTATTTCTGGAACGCGAGGCGCCAGCGGTGCTGGTCCCCCTAGGAGGTCGCTGAAAAACGCATCGTAGGGGATCGACAGATCCGCGATCGCGTACTGCTATGGCGGCCATGCGAGGAGACGATCGTCAGCCGCGTGCGATGTTCAGCTATGTGTCCGCCGAAGAGCGTGTGCCCCCGGATCACCCGCTCCGCGCCATTCGCACCTTTGTCGATGAGATCCTGCGGGAGATGACGCGCGAGTTCGATGCGCTCTATGCGCAGCACGGGCGCCCGTCGATTCCGCCCGAGCGTCTCCTGCGAGCGCAGTTGCTGCAGCTGTTCTACTCGATTCGGAGTGAGCGGCTGCTGATGGAGCAACTCGATTACAACATTCTGTTTCGCTGGTTCGTGGGCCTGGAGATGGACGAACCGATCTGGGTGCCGACGGTGTTCACCAAGAACCGCGATCGGTTGCTGCAGCACGCCGTCGCCCACAGCTTTTTCCAGCGCGTGGTCGCGCGCGCGTCCGATCTGATGTCGGACGAGCACTTCACCGTGGACGGCACGCTGCTCGAGGCGTGGGCCAGTCAGAAGAGTTTCCAGCGGAAAGACGGGGATACCGATGGCGATGGGCGCGACTTCCGGGGGCAGGACCGGAAGAACGACACGCATGCGTCGACGACGGATCCCGACGCGCGGTTGTATCGGAAGTCGCACAATGCGGAGGCGCGCCTCGCCTATCTGGGGCACCTGCTGATGGAGAATCGCCACGGGCTGATCGTCGACGCGCAAGCGACGGTCGCCGACGGCTTTGCCGAGCGCGAGGCCGCGACGACGATGCTCAGTACACATTGGCGGTTTGCGCCGCGGCGGTCTCGCACCGTCGGGGCCGACAAAGCCTATGACACGGTCGACTTCGTCGACCAGGTGCGCGAGGTCGACATGACGCCACACGTCGCGCAGAACGACAGCCGGCGCGGTGGGAGCGCGATCGATGCCCGCACGACGCGACACGCCGGCTACGCGATGAGTCAGCATGCCCGGCCTCGCATCGAGCGGGCGTTTGCGTGGCTCAAGACGATTGCTGGCCTGCGCAAGGTGAAGCTGCGCGGCCTCGCGACGGTGGACGCGCTCTTCGTCTTCGCCAGCGCTGCGTTCAACATCAAACGGCTCGTCTCGTTGCGCGCGGCGGCCGCATGAGACGCGACGCCGGCGTCACGATTCGCTCCGGTCCAGCGCGACGAACGGAACACTGACCGTCCTTGTTTCGAGGGATTGCCCACACACGCAACAGAGATCGAGCGCATGATTAGTCGTTTTTCAGCGACTTCCTAACGCTTCGTCGCCCGGCGGCGGAGCGCTCCGCTCCCGCCTGCAAGCAAATTTAGTGTCGTCAGGAGCATTGTCGCCGGCTCGGGCACCGGTGTCGGTTCCTTGTAGATGAAGTCGTCCATGGCAACCACGTCGACGACGCCGCCATCGGGGACGCCCAGCGCTGCATTGCCGGTCGTGATTCGCACGCGCGAAACTTCCTCGCCGGCATTGAAGAAGATGCCGGCAAACTAAAGGCCGGCATCGCTCACCGGCGCGAAGATCGACCCAATCACAAGATCGTTCACGTCAAAGAACTCGATCGATATCAATCAAACTCATCTCACACACGCGTGCACATTTCTGCACGTTTTGTCAGCGATCGATTCTCGATGGGTTTGAAGCTCTACACGTAAACGAATTAGATTCTGGTCGGCTTAGAACATTCCGCACGAACTATCTCGGGAAGCGTGCGGAGCAGTTGTGGCCTTATCCGACTGACGTTTCGAAACTGGTGGGACCGTGATCAATTCGGAGGAGCAAAGCGATGGCCGATCGCGGGCGATGATTGACGCGACGCTACTCGGGAGGCGCCGCGGCGATCTTTGCGATCTTCTGTTCAGCGCTCTGGCGGATGGCGTTCTTGGCTTGCTCGGTGCTCCTATCGGCGGGCAGAAGCTCGAGACATTTCTTTGACGCCGCAAGCGCCAGCGCGTGCTGGCCGTCGGCAAGGTACCCGTCACCGAGGCTGTCCTGCGCGTTCGCCGATGTCGGGTAGGCTTCGGCATTCAACTTGAAAAGCTCAATCGCGTCTTTGTTCTGCCCGGCCTGCAGCCGCTCGTATCCCGCCTGGTTCATGTCGAACTCCGGGAACAGAAACGCATGAGGATCGCGCTGCCGTCGCGTCACGAAACACTTGCACGGCGCGCGCAATGCCGCCGGGCTGATCGATCAGCGTCCAGAATTCTGAGGCCGGCGTCTTCGTTGGCGTGATCGCCGCGCCGGGATCTGCCGGGGCCTTGACCAACGTGTCCACGTACCAGGCGACGATCTGCCGCGGAAGCTCCGGGTGCGGAACGAAGATTTCGGTGCCGTGCTTGCCGTCGGCGAATCCAACAAACTTGTTGCGGGGATTGCCGGAGAGCTCCGTGAGCCATCGCATCGACGCAGGGGCATTCGCGTCGTACTGATCGTCGGCCGCCGCCGACGCAAAGACAGGCAGCCGGACGCTCCGCCGAAGGAACTCGCGCCCGGCGCGATCCGTCCGCCCGGCAAGAAGGACGAGCGACTTCACTTCGGGATGACGCGTTGCAAGATGCACGGCGTGGGTCACGCCGCAACTGCCGCCGGCCGCGCCGAGCGTCGCCTTGCTCTACGCCGGCCTGTGAGACGAGATAGGCCAGCGCCGCATCGACGTCGCCCGGCCACTTGTCGGTGACCAGCTTCTGCCGCTCCTGCGGAGACAGAGCGTCGAATCGCGCGCCCGCGCTTTCCCCATAGCCGCGGTAGTCAAGGGCCAGCGCGTGGATCCCCGCGGCGCTCAATTGTTGCCCGAGTGGTTCCCATGATCTCCGGTCGGTGTTGCACATGTGCAGCAACAACACGGCCGGACCGGGCGTTGCCGCGCCGTAGTAGGTGGCCTTGAGGATGACGCCATCTGGCGCGGCGATTTCCACCGTGCGCGGCGCAGCGGGGTCGGCAAAAGCCGGCGCCGCCGTGAGGACGAAGAGCAGGGGAAGCAGAGAGTAAGGCGGTCGCACGGCCGGATGATAACACCGCGCAACGTTGCCTTGGCGCGCGCCAAACCGCGCTGCGTGGGTTACCCGGGTTGATCCAGGTTGATCAGGTTGATCAGGTTGATCAGGTTGATCAGGTTGATCAGGTTGATCGGGTTGGTCGGGTGGACGTCCCTACTCGTACCGAAGCGCCTCGATAGGGTTGACGCGGGCGGCGCGCAGCGCGGGAGGCACGGCGGCGACAACGGCTGCCGTGAGCAGCACGGCGAGCGGCAAGGCGACGCTCGTCGCGTCGTACGGCGTCACCTCATAGAGGATTGTCCGCACGAATCGCGCCAGCCCGATGCCGCCGGCCAGACCGATCAGAAGGCCTGTGCTCGTGACAAGCGCGATGTCTGACAATACCGCACGCATGACCGCACGCTGCGTGGCACCGAGGGCTACCCGGATGCCAATCTCTCTCGTCCGCTGCACGACGGAGTAACTCAGAACACCGTACAGTCCGATGGCTGCCAGCAAGAGACTCACCAGGCCGAAGAAGCCGGAGAGCAGCGCGAGCAGCCGCTCCTTGAGCAGCGTGTTGTCGATCAAAGTGGACTGTTGAGTCACGTCCGTGATCTTCAGTGCGGGATCGATGCGCGCCAGCTCCAGCCGCAGTTGGCGAGCCAGCGCGCCCGGGTCACCTGACGAGCGCACTTCCAACGTCTTGCCATTCAGGCCACGCGTCGGCAGATACACCGTCGGCAGCGCCGCCTCCCGCAAGTCTCTGTATTTGGCGTTCGCCACAATTCCGACGATGTCCTGCGGCTGCGCAGGACCGCGACCTGCCATGCGCTCGAATCGTCTGCCGATGGGGCGCTCGCCCGGAAAGTACCGCCGTGTGAAAGCCTCATTGACGATGACCGGGGTGTGTCCGGCCGGAGTTGCGGCGCTCTGTTCGACATCACGTGGCAGAAGGTCGCGCCCTTCCAGCAGCCGGATACCCATCGTGTGCATGAACCCCGGCGAGACCTCGAGGTAATACACCTCGACGCCGTCCGGTTGGCGGCCGGGAATCTTCACCAGGCTCGACCACGCTGAGCCTTCGAAGAGGGCCCAGAAGGAAAGTGATGCGGCCTCAATGGACGGCGTCTGTCGCACCCGCTCGAGCACCTGCCATGCGAGCGAATTGACTGCGACGACATTGCTCTTCTCGCGCTCGCCCAGTTCGTCAGACCTGATCTTCAGGAGTGTGATGCCGGATTTCGCGAAGCCTGTGTCAATAGCAGTCAGGCGGACAAAGGAGGCGACGAGCAGACCTGCGATAAACAACACCACGAGGCTGAATGCAACTTGCGCGGCGACGAGCGGGCGCAAGAGCCCGATTCGACCGATCACGCGCCCGCCAATGGCATTCAAGGCGCGGATGGGCGAGATGCTCGACGCACGCAGTGCGGGTGCCAGACCGAAGACGAGCGACGTCAGCGCCACGATGACCCCCACGAACGCGACTAAGCGCCAATTGGTCCGCAACTCGAGGTAGACCGGCGCTTCTGCCGGCGCCAGCATGCCGACGATCGTGGGCGCCGCCACCGCGGCAAACAGCAAGCCGAGCGTGCAGGCGATCACTGACATCAGCACGCTTTCGATCAGGAGTTGCTGAATGAGGCGTGCGCGGCCCGCACCAATGGAGATTCGCAGTGCCATCTCGCGCTCACGCGCCGCTGCACGCGCCGTCAGCAGGTTTGCCACGTTCGAGCAGGCGATCAGCAGCACGAGGCCTACAACCGCCGCGAGAATCCACAGCGGGCGGGCGAAATCGGCCCGCAGGTCGGAGAGCCCATTGGCCGCGGAATGGATTACGAGCGGCGTGCGAACAAACCGGGCGAGCAGATCCTTTGGCGCATCCGGCGGCGCCTCTTTCACCCGGTCGCGCAGAAAATTCGTATAGGCCGTCTGCAATGCGGGCCGGACGGCCTCCACGTCCTCCCCGGGTGCCAACCGTCCCATGATTCGGAGCCACTGGTGCCCGCTGGCGGTCAGCGCCTCGGGCGCGCCGATGTATGTCGTCAGCGGCATCCAGAAGTCCGTCCGGATACCCGGCTCGATGCCGGTGAACCCCGCTGGCGCGACGCCGACGATCTGGAACTGCCTTCGGTCGAAGGCGAGCCATGTGCCGACGATGCCCGGGTCAGCACCGAACCGGCGCATCCAGAAGCTGTGGCTCAGGACGGCGACCAGATGCGCACCAGCATTGTCCTCGTCAGCAGCGATCAGCAGACGACCAACAGCAGGCGCGAGGCCGAGATCTGCGAACATGTCGCCCGACGCGTACTGCCCGTACGCCTTTTCGGCGATAGCGCCGGGTGTACCAACCGTGAAGTCGCGCGGTTCGCCCTGATAGCTCAGGCCAACGAGCGAGACGCGCCCGCGTGAGGCCTCCATCAGCCGTTGCAATCCCGGATAACTGAAACTGGTTCGCTCTCGGTCGCGCGGTTCTCCCTGATCCTCGAACGGCGGGTAGGCAAGATAGACCAGCCGTTGGGGCTGGCGCACAGGCAACGGTCGCAGCAGCAGCGCGTCGATCAGCGCGAATGCGGCGATGCAGGCGCCCATCGCGAGCGCGAGCGACCCGATGGCGGCGCTCGTAACCACCGCATCTTTGCGCAGGACGCGAGCGCCGAACCGCATGTCGCGAACAACTGCGTCGAGCCACGGCAGCAACTTCGCATCGCGGCTGCGCTCTCTCGTCGCAAGCGCGTTGCCGAACCGGCGACGCGCCTCGCGTGAGGCATCCTCCGGCGGCAGCCCTTCCCTGATCAGACGACGGGTCTTCTCTTCGAGATGAAACTGCAGCTCCTCGTCCAGTTCGTCATCGATCTGGGCGGTGCGAAACACGTTGACGACTCGTGAGATCCACGACATCACATCATCCCCTGCTCCGCCGCGCCGTGCCGCGGCAGCATTCCCGCGCGCCAGGACTCCCGCGCGGCAGCACTGCAGGACAGCCGCACCGCACCTGCAGCACTGCAGCACTGCAGCACTGCAACCGTTAGGCGTGCTTCAAGACGTGACTCACGGCTGCCGTCACCGCGCGCCAGCGCGTCTCCTCGCTGTCGAGCTGCCGGCGTCCGGCCGCCGTAATCTCGTACTGGCGGGCGCGGCGATTGTGATCCGTCACAACCCAGCGCGCCTTGATCCAGCCCGCCTCCTCCATCCGGTGCAGTGCTGGATAGAGCGACCCTTCCTCAATCCGGAGGACGTCGGACAGGGTTTCGATCTGGGCGCTGATGCCATACCCGTGCAACGGTCCCCGCCGATCGAGCACGGTGAGCGCCAGGAGAGGCAGGGCGCCTTGAAGGGAGTCCGGTTTCGCCATGCATAGCTATCTTAGTAAGTGCGCTGGGTATGTCAACTTGTTTGTGGAGGCGGGGCTTTGGCCCCGCACACACGCGGCCCTGAAGGGCACGCCACCACAGAGGAATGCGCATTGCCATGCGCCTCTACAAACTGCTAAGTTGCCGCGATCCGAATCGTTCCCCGCGAAAGGTGCCGACGTGACGCAAGAGTCCTGGGGCCAGTCCCCCGCCATCCCGAAGCCGCTCTCGCCGTCGCCCGCCATCGACACCGCCTCGGCGACGGTTCCCACGACGGCGAGCCGCACCCTGATGCGGTTCTCGGTGCTTCTCGCGGCACTCCTCTACCTCGATCGCGTGTGCATCTCCCAGTCGCAGGCGCTCATCAGCGCGGATCTGGGCCTGACGAAGAGCGACATGGGCTTCATCATGATGATGTTCAGCCTGGCCTACTCCATCTTCGAGGTGCCGGGTGGCTGGCTGGGCGATCGCATCGGGCCGCGCAAGGTCATCACGCGCATCGTCGTGTGGTGGTCCGCGTTCACGATGGCGACCGGCCTGGCGACGGGCTTTCTGTCGCTCACCATCGTGCGGTTTCTGTTCGGCGTGGGCGAGGCGGGGGCGTTTCCGAATCTCACGAAGGCGTTCAGCAACTGGTTCCACGGCGAAGACCGTACCCGCGCGCAGTCACTGATGTGGCTCGCCGCGCGCTGGGGCGGCGCGCTGACGCCGCTCCTGGTCGTCTTCACGCTCGACTTCGTCAACTGGCGCGAGTCGTTCTATATCTTCGGCGCGCTGGGATTCGTGTGGGCGTTCTTCTTCTTCCGGTGGTTCCGTGACACGCCGGAGCAGCATCCGGGGGTGAACGCCGCGGAACTCGCGCGCCTGGCCCCGGCTGCGGCCCGCCAGGTCGCGGGCCACGCGCATGGGAATGTCCCATGGCGGAAGTTCTGCACCAACCGATCGGTGTGGCTGCTCTGCCTGCAGTACGCGTGTCTCAGCTATGGATTCTGGTTCTACATCACGTGGCTGCCGACCTACATTCGCGAGGTGTTCGGACTGAAAGACGCCGATCGGTATCTTGCAGGCGCGCTGGCCGGTCTGCCGCTCTTCCTCGCAGGGGTGAGCGTCTACCTGACAGGGAAGGTCACGCCCTGGCTCATCGAACGTGTCGGCAGTGTCGCGCGTGTGCGGCGAGGTCTTGGCGTGGTCGGATGCGGCATCGCCTCCCTGATGCTCGTCATCTCCGTGACGCAGCAGAACCCGGTGCTTGCCATGCTGGCAATGGGCGTGTCGTGCTTCGGCAACGACATGGTGATGCCAGGATCGTGGACGGCCGTCATGGATCTCGGCGGACGTTATTCTGGAACGCTGGCCGGCATCATGAACATGATGGGGATGGTGGGCGGACTGCTCGCGCCGTGGACGATCCCGATGATTCTGCAGGCGGCCGGCAACTGGCAGGTGCCGATCCTGGTGCTGGCCTTCTGGTATTTCGTCGGTTCCCTTGCCTGGCTCGGAATCGATCCCGTCACGCCCATCGAAGCCGACGCATAAAGGTGCCAGGCACTGTTAAGGAGCGGTTGTCGTCTTAACAGTGCCAGGCACCGTTGGCACGGAAAGTGTGCCAACGGTGCCTGGCACCAGAAGCTAGTCGCTGCCCCGTCCGAATGTGTCGCAGGCGTTGAGATTGCCGCTCTCCAGGCCCCGACGGAACCACTCGACGCGCTGAGCCGACGAACCGTGCGTGAACGAGTCGGGTTGCACGCGGCGGCCCGACGAGCGTTGGATCCGGTCATCGCCGATCGAGGCGGCGGCGTTCAGGGCCTCTTCCGCGTCGCCCTGCTCGAGGATGTTGCGCTGCGCCGTCGAGTGGCCCCATACGCCGGCGAGACAATCCGCCTGCAGCTCGAGCCGCACGGACAGGTCGTTGGCAGCCGCCGGACGCGATTCCTGCAGCTGCCGCACCTCCTGATCGATGCCGCGAATGTGCTGCACATGATGCCCGATCTCGTGCGTGATGACATACGCCTGCGCGAAATCGCCCGACGCCCCGAATCGCTCCTTCAACTCGTCGTAGAATCCGAGATCGATATACACCTTCTCGTCTGCGGGGCAGTAGAAGGGGCCGCTGGCGGCCTGTCCATATCCACACCCCGTTTGAGTCGCGTCGCGGAACAGCACCAGCCTTGCGTTGCGGGTACTGGCCCGGAAGGAGCTGACGCCACGTCTTCTGCGCATCGTCGAGAACGAAGGACACGAATTCAACCAGACGCTCCTCGTCCGGGGACGCGTTGACCGGAGGCGCCTCGGACGACACCGGCGCGTCCGTGGTGTCGACTGTTCCCGGGTCGAGAAATGCCAGGAAGTTCCGGCCAGTCAGCAGGCTCAACACCAGCAGCACAAGCACGACTCCAATGCTCGCCGGTCCGCCACGGAATCCGCCGGCGGCCATCTGTCCGCGGCGATCTTCGAGGTCTGCGCTTCGTCCGCCAGGTGTCCACCGCATGTCGCCTCCGGTCGGCTCCATTATTCATCGGGCGGCGGTCGAAATCCTCCTGCGGACACGCGCGCGGAGCGGGTCGTAACCTCTGGCACCGGACCGAAGAGATTGCTTGCGGAAAGAGTCGACGTCCCGCTAATCTGAGTTGATGCCTCAGCAGTGTTCACGCGTACCGGTCCCGGCGGGGATCGGCATCGGGGCGGCCTTTCGCTCCCGGAGCCGCGTGGCACGAATTGCGCGCACCATCCTGCGCTTCTCGGCCTTCGCTGCTGGGCTCGCGCTGACGATCTTTCACGTGTCCCTGTTCTGGGACCGTCTCGTCGTCGGTGACTTGCTGGATCCGGCCGTGGCGCTCCGTTGGGCGGGCGCCGTCCTGATCCTTTCAGCCCTCGTGATGCTGCGCCGCTTCGGCGTGCCCCTCCTCCGCGGCCGGAAGGCTTTCAGTCTATGGCTCCTGGTGGCGCTGCTGCACACCACGAGCGGGTCGGTCCCGGACACGGCAGCCGACGCGGCCATCGGACTTCAAACCGGCTTCATTTTCGTTCTCCCCTCGACCGCCGCGCTGCTCGGGTTCGGCCTCCTCCATGCGACGATAATCAGGAGGCGGCTTGCACCATCGCCGTTCGTCTTGTGCCCGGTGGCGTCCGGCACCACCGCCCGTCTGCCTTCTGGATGGCGGCGCGGCGGCGCCTCGCGCGCTCCTCCGCCTGCGTTGGCCTGACGTTTACCGCCGCGATTCGCCGCGGCATTTTCGTCACAGCATTCAAACGCGCAGCCGGTGCGCGCGCACCGGATCCCTCAGGAGTCCACGGTGGGAGAATGCCCGCCTCATGGTGGGGCCATCGCGCGCGCCCCGCGTTCGGCGGGGTTCGTCATATGTATCTGCTCGTCGTCGGCATGAATCATCGAACGGCTTCCCTCGCCGAGCGTGAAGCCCTGGCGCTCGATTCAGAGGCCGCGCGCCGTGTCCTGGCCGACGTGCTCGCGAGTCATTCGATTCGCGAAGCGCTCGTGCTCTCGACCTGCAACCGCACCGAGTTCTATCTCTCGGCAACCGACAGCGACGACGCGGTGAATGCGTTGAGAACCGGCATCGAGCGCATCAAGGGTGTCGATCTGCTGATACCGGGGCCGTCCGTGTATCGACTCGAAGGCACCGCCGCGGTTCGACACGCCTTTCGCGTCGCCTCGGGCCTCGATTCGATGGTGCTCGGCGAAGCCCAGATTCTCAGTCAGTTGAAGGACGCGTACGCCGACGCGCGCGATGCGGGTGCCACGGGCGCCACCCTGGATCGGCTGTTCGAGTGCGCGTTTCGCACCGGCAAGCGTGCACGGGCCGAAACCGGACATCGGCGGCGGCGTGGTGTCCGTAGCCTCGGCAGCGTGCGAACTCGCTCGCCAGGGGCTCACGACGCTCGACGGCCTTCGCGTCGTGGTGATCGGCGCCGGCGAAACAAGCCGTCTGGCCGCGCGCCATCTGGCGCAGCATTGTCCGGGCGGCGTGACTATCGTCAATCGGACGCTCGCCCGCGCGGAGACGCTGGCGTCGGATCTGGGCATCAGCGCGCGTCCACTCGACGCGCTGCCCGACGTCATCGCGACAACCGACCTCGTGGTGACGGCAACTACAGCGCCGCATGCGGTGCTCGGGCTCGAAGCCGTGCAGCGCGCGATGGCGCGCCGCCCGGATCGCCCGTTGCTCATCATCGATCTGGCCGTACCGCGCGACGTCGAGCCCGAGGTCGCGCGGGTGCCCGGGGTGACGCTTCATTCGATCGACGCCATCCAGACGGTGGTCGATCGAACCCTGGCGACTCGCGCCGGCGAGGTGCCGCGCGTCGACGCCATCGTCGACGAAGAAGTGGCCAAGTACGATGCGTGGAGGCGAGGCTTCGATGCGGCGCCGGTCGTGCGCGATCTGCGCGACCATTTCGAGCGCGTGCGCAGTGAAGAGATCGATCGACAGCTCACCAATGTCAGCGCCGAGGAGCGCGCACGTGCCGAGCGCCTGACCAGGGCGCTCGTGAACCGCCTGCTGCATCTGCCGACGGTCCGCTTGAAGGACGCCGATCCGGCCTCTGACGAAGGAGTCTGGCGGCTGCGCGCGGCGCGCGAGCTTTTCGCGCTCGATCGTGGGCGGGCCGATCATGGTGCCTGACGGCACCCGATTGCGCGTCGGCACGCGCACGAGCCGACTGGCGCTCTGGCAGACGGATCACGTCAGTGCCCGGCTGGAGGCGCGCTGGCCGGGCCTCCGCGTGGAGCGCGTTCCAATCACGACGCTTGGGGATCGTGTCACGAACGTGGCGATTTCGAAGATCGGCGACAAAGGCATCTTCACTCGGGAGCTCGAGGATGCGCTGCGCGCCGGCACCATCGATCTGGCCGTCCACAGCCTGAAGGATCTGCCGACCGAAACGCCCGAGGGATTGCGGCTCGGGGCCGTGCTCGAACGCGAAGACCCCCGCGACGCGCTGGTCGCCGCGCCGAAGGCGACCATCGCCGCGCTGCCCCGCGGCGCACGCGTGGGCACGTCGTCGCTTCGCCGTCGCGCGCAGCTCGCGACCGTGCGTCCGGACATCGAGATTGTCGACATACGCGGGAACGTCCCGACCCGGCTCGAGAGAGTGTGGCGTGGTGACGTGGATGCCGTGCTGCTGGCATTCGCAGGCTTGAAACGTCTGGGACTGGAATCGCATGTCAGTCAGGTGCTCGACCCTGACGAGCTCCTTCCTGCGCCGGGTCAGGGGGCCTTGGCTGTGCAGATCCGTGGCGACGATGACCGGGTGGTCAGCGTCGTTGCGATGCTCGATCACTCCGCGACGCGAGTCGCGACGACGGCCGAGCGGGCGCTGCTCGGATTCCTCGAAGGCGGGTGTCAGGTTCCCGTAGGCGCGCTGGCGGAATTCGACGACACTGGATTGCTCGCGCTGCGCGGAGTGGTCGCGAGCCTGGATGGTCGTCAAGCAATCAGGCGGCGTGCGGCCGCCCGGATTGCCACCGTTGAGGACGCGAAAGAACTTGGTGAGTCCCTCGGCCGCGAGCTGCTCGAGGCGGGCGGGCGCGCCATCTTGAATGCGATTCGTCCGGCGCTGCTCTCGCGCGCCGCCCTGGAAGAGAGCGCCTCGTGACCAGGCGTCTGCCGATCGTGGCGAACACGCGTGACGAGGCGAGCGACGGACCGCTGGCGCGCGCGCTGAAGGACGTGGGGCTCGACTCGATGCACTGCCCGACGATCGCGATCGCCCCGCCGGACGATCCGCGACCGTTCATCGGTGCGCTTGGCACGCTGGCCCGATTCGACTGGATCGCGTTCACCAGCGCGCACGCCGTGGACGCGACGTGCCGGCGTCCGGAATGGCAGCGGGCGTTCGGGCTCGGAATCCTGCCGCGGGTCGCGGCCGTCGGCGATGCGTCGGCGCGGCGGCTCGCCTCGTACGGGCTGACGACCGACGCCGTACCGGAGACGCCGGGGGCGAGTGCGCTCGCCGAGGCCATCAGTCGCGCCGCCGGCACGCTCAAGGGTGCGCGAGTGTTGTGGCCGCGGGGCGACTTGGCTCAGCCTGCCCTGGGCCAGGCGCTCGCCCGCGCCGGGGCCCTCGTCACCGCCCCTATCGCCTACCGCACGCTGCCGGTGCAACCCGAGTCCCTCGCGCCGTTCGTCCACGCGCTGTCGATGAAGCGTCTGGCGGCCATCGCGTTCTGCTCGCCATCGAGCGCCCGACATCTGGCTCGCGGTCTCGCGTTGGGTGACCTGTCGTCGCTGGCCGGCCGCCTCGTGGTCGGTTCCATCGGTCCGACGACGAGCGCGGCGCTGCACGAGTTGGGATTGGACGCCGACGTGCAGGCCACGGAGGCCTCGGCATCGGGCCTGGCCGTCGTAATTGCCGCACGGCTTGGGGTTGCCGTCGGAGGCCGTCCGTGAGCTTTCCGACGCATCGCCCCCGGCGGCTGCGTCGAAGCGACGCCATTCGAAGGCTGGTGCGGGAAACACGGCTCAGCCCCGATAACCTCGTGGCGCCATTTTTCGTCTGCCCCGGCGAAGGCGTGCGGCGGGAAATTGCCTCGATGCCCGGGTGCTTTCAGCTCAGCCCCGATCTCGTCGTCGAGAACGCACGAGAGGTGGCCGGCCTGGGCGTGCCGGGCGTGATCCTGTTTGGTGTACCGGACCACAAGGACGCAGAAGGGTACGGGGCCGCCGATCCCGAGGGACCCGTGCCGGTCGCGTTGAGGGCGCTCCGTCGCGAGCTGCCCGAGCTGTCGCTCTGGGCGGACGTCTGTTTGTGCGAGTACACGGATCATGGGCACTGCGGGCCGATTGTCGTCGGACCAGATGGTCGGGCCGATGTCGGCAACGACGCGGCGCTGCCGCGACTCGCCGATGCCGCACTGGCCTACGCGCGCGCCGGAGCGGACGTGGTCGCCCCCTCCGACATGATGGACGGACGCGTCGGCGCCATTCGCGCGGCGCTGGACGCAGCAGGACGAGACGATGTGGTCATCGTCTCGTACGCTGCGAAGTACGCCTCCGCCTTCTATGGGCCGTTCCGCGAGGCGGCCGGATCGGCGCCGGCGTTCGGCGACCGACGCAGTTATCAGATGGATCCGGCCAACGCGCGGGAAGCGCTCTCGGAGGTGGCGACGGATCTGGACGAGGGCGCCGATGTGGTCATCGTCAAGCCGGCGCTGTCGTATCTCGACGTGATCTGGCGCGTCAAGGAACGGTTCGGCGTGCCGGTCGCAGCGTACAACGTCTCGGGCGAATTCGCGATGGTGAAGGCGGCCGGCCGTCTCGGATGGCTCGACGAGTCGCGCGCGGCGATGGAAGTGCTGCTCAGCATCCGTCGCGCGGGCGCCGACATCATCTTGACCTATTTCGCAAAGGACGCCGCACGATTGCTGGCATGAGCGCGGTCACGACCCGGAGCTTCGAGTGAAACCGACGGCATCCTCAGCACCCGCCACACCGGCGAGCGACGCGCTCTTTGCGCGCGCCGTGGACCTCCTGCCCGGCGGCGTGAACTCGCCCGTTCGCGCGTACAGGGCGGTCGGGGGCACTCCCCGATTCATCGCTCGCGCCCAGGGTGCGCGCGTATGGGACGAAGACGGCCACGAGCTCGTCGACTTCGTCGGCGCGTGGGGCCCGATGATCCTCGGCCATCGTCATCCCGCCGTCCTCGCCGCCATCGAGAAGCAACTCGCGTCGGGCCTGGCGTTTGGCGCGCCAACGGCTCTCGAGGTCGAGATGGCCGCGGCCGTCGTGGGGTTCATGCCGTCGCTCGAGATGGTGCGCTTCGTCAGTTCGGGAACCGAGGCAACCATGGCGGCGCTGCGCCTCGCGCGTGCGGCGACGAACCGCCCGCGGGTCGTGAAGTTCGAGGGCTGCTATCACGGACACGGCGACAGCTTTCTGGTGAAGGCGGGCTCCGGGGCGGCAACATTCGGCACGCCCGACAGCCCCGGTGTGACCGCCGCCACCGCGCGCGATACGCTGACAGCGCGCTTCAACGATACGGGAACCGTTCGCGAGCTGCTGGCCGCTCATCGCGGCGAGGTCGCCGCAATCATCGTGGAGCCCGTGGTCGGCAACATGGGGGTGGTCGAGCCAGGTCGGGACTTCCTGCGGGACCTGCGCGAGCTCGCCACCGCAGACGGCGCGCTACTCATCTTCGATGAAGTGATGACCGGGTTCCGCGTGGCGAGAGGCGGCGCGCAGGAGCGCTACGGCGTGACGCCAGACCTCACGACGCTGGCAAAAATCATCGGCGGCGGGCTGCCCGTCGGCGCGTACGGCGGCAGGCGAGATCTGATGACCCGGATCTCACCCGCTGGGCCCGTGTATCAGGCGGGGACGATGTCGGGGCATCCGCTCGCCATGGCGGCGGGCCTGGCGACGCTCGGCGTGATCGCGGGAGACGATCATTTCTACGACCGGCTCGAGACACTCGGCGCCCAGCTCGAGGAAGGCGTGCGACGTGAGATCGCCGCCGGCGGCCACGAGTGTCACGTCGCCCGCGTCGGCTCGATGTGGACGCTGTACTTCACGCGACAGCCGGTGGTCGATTGGGCGTCGGCCGCGACCGCGGACCGCGCGCGCTTCGGCCGATTCTTCCACTCGATGCTGGGGCAAGGCATCTCGCTGGCACCCTCGCAGTTCGAAGCGCATTTCATCTCCGCGGCACATTCCACCGACGACATCGCGCGCACGGTGGGCGCGATCGGCCGCGCGCTCGAGGACAGCCGTGGCTGAACCGACGCGGCGCCCGGCCGCCAACGACTCGCCGTCTGTTCGCGCCTCGAAGCCCGCCTCTGACGATGCACTCTTTCTGCGCGCGTGCCGGCGGGAACCGGTCGAGCGAACGCCGATCTGGATCATGCGGCAGGCGGGTCGATATCTGCCCGAATACCGGGCGATTCGGGAGAAGCACGACTTCCTCACCTCGTGTCGTACTCCGGAGCTCGCGTGTGAGATCACGCTGCAGCCCGTGCGGCGACTGGGCGTGGATGCAGCGATCCTGTTCTCCGACATCCTCGTGCCGCTGCCGGGTATGGGTGTGAATGTCGCCTTTACGCCCGGGCCGCATCTCGACAGGACAATCCGGACGTCGGCCGACGCGGCGCAGCTTCGCGTCGCCGACCCACAGGAATCCACGCAATACGTGCTCGACGCCGTGCGCCTCGTTCGACAGGCGCTGGGCGGCGCCGTGCCTCTGATCGGGTTCGCGGGCGCCCCCTTCACAATGGCGACGTACCTCGTGGAAGGCAGCGGCACGAAACAGTTCGCTGAGATCAAGCGACTGCTCTTCAGCGATCCCGAGACGGCCCATCAGCTGCTGTCGGTTTGCGCCGAGACCGTGGGCCGCTACCTGGCCGCACAGGTGGAAGCGGGTGCACAGGCCGCCATGCTCTTCGACACGTGGGCCGGCCTCCTGGCGCCGTCGGACTACCGTGCCTTTGCGCTCCCGTACGTCCGGCGCGTCTTCGCCGAGGTCGAGGACGTCGCAGGCCGGCTCGGAATCGACGTGCCGCGCATCTACTACGCTGGCAACGCCGCCGGATGGATCGACGCCTGTCGCGACATCGGAGCTACGGTCATTGGACTCGACTGGCGGATGGATCTCGATCGCGCGCGCGCGGCGCTCGGTCCATCGCTTGCCGTGCAAGGCAACCTGGACCCCGCGGTGTTGCTCGGCACGACCGATCTGATCACGGCACGCGCCGATGACGTACTCCATCGCGCGGGGCCGACGGGACACGTCTTCAATCTTGGCCACGGCATTCTGCCCGATACCCCGCCGGACCACGCCAGGCACCTCGTGGACGTGGTCGCCGAGCGATCGTCGAGGAGAACGGCATGAGCTCGCGAGCCGACTCCGAATCGCCGCTGCACTTCCTGCGTCCCCAGGGGCAACCGCCCTCATCACCCGCCTTCGACGAGCTGGTTTCGCTCATCCGCCGCTACGATCGGCCGGGCCCTCGATATACGTCGTACCCGACGGCGGTGGAGTTCAACGAGGCCTTTGACGAGACCGCCTATCGCGTACAGCTTGCGCAGGCAGCTGGAGCGGCGACGCCGATCTCGCTCTACTTGCACCTGCCGTTTTGTGAGGAGCGCTGTTCGTTCTGCGGCTGCTCGGTGATCATTACCAAGAAGCGCGAGGTCGCGGCGCGACTACCTGTCCTACTTGCATCGCGAGCTGGCGATGCTTGGTGAGGCACTCGGCCGGCGTCGTCAGGTCGTGCAGTATCACTGGGGTGGCGGGACGCCCACGTACCTGTCGCTGGCGGAAATCGCTTCGCTGCAGGAGGTGGTCACGACGCACTTCGACATTCAGCCAGGTGCTGAAGTCGCGATCGAGGTCGACCCGCGCGTCACCTCCGTCGATCAGCTTTCTCTCCTCCGCGACATCGGTTTCAACCGGCTGTCCCTGGGCGTGCAGGATTTCACGCCGGAAGTCCAGAAGGCGGTGAACCGAATCCAGTCCGAACCGCTCACGAGAGAGCTTCTCGAGGCCGCACGGCATCTGGGCTTCGAATCGATCAACGTCGATCTGATCTACGGCCTGCCGTTCCAGACACGCGCCTCGTTCGGACGGACCGTGGATGCGGTCGTTACGATGCGGCCGGATCGCGTCGCCGTGTATTCGTACGCGCACGTGCCCTGGATCCGCGGCCACCAGAAAGCTCTGAACCCGGAGGATCTGCCTGCGGCGGAGCGCAAAATCGAGCTGTTCGTCGAGGCGATGGAGCGCTTTCGGGCCGCTGGCTACGATCAGATCGGCATGGATCACTTCGCTCTGCCGTCAGACGAGCTCGCGATCGCATCCAACGCCGGCCGGTTGCACCGCAACTTCATGGGCTACACCACCCGGCCCGCGCCAGACATGTTGGCTGCGGGCGTCTCTGGCATCGGCGATGTGGGTGGCGCCTTCGCGCAGAACACGAAGAAGCTCTCCACCTACTACGCGGCAATCGATGCGGGGCGCTTTCCAATCGAGCGCGGATACCAGCTCGATCAGGACGACCATATTCGTCGATATGTGATCACCAACCTGATGTGCAACTTCCGGATCGAGGTGCGGGATGTGGAAGCGCGCTTTCCGATCGCGTTTGCGACCTATTTCGCAGACGAGCTCGGCGAGCTCGCCGCCGGACCCGTCTCCGACGGATTCGTGGGTCTCGAGGCAGGAACGATCACGGTCACGCCGATTGGGCGGCTGTTTGTCCGCAACGTTGCGATGATCTTCGATCGCCATCTCCGGGCGCGGACCACGGCGGCGACGCCCGTCTTCTCGAGGACGGTCTAGCGTGACGACGCCCGGCCCTGCAGATAGTCGCATCGCGCTCCTCGTCTTCAATCTTGGCGGGCCCGATACGCTCGCCGACGTCGAGCCCTTCCTCGTCAACCTGTTTTCGGATCGCGAGATTATCGAGCTTCCCGGCGGAGCGTTGCTCCAGCCGATCTTCGCCCGGCTCATTGCCAAGAAGCGCTTGCCGTCGGTTCGCGAGAACTATCGCAAGATTGGCGGCGGGTCGCCGCAGTTGCGGCTCACGCGCGCTCAGGCCGAGGCAGTCGAGCGGCGTCTCAACGCCAACGGCGGACGGTTCCGATCGTTCATCGCCATGCGGTACTGGAAACCCTCCACCGAGCAGGCGCTCGAAGCCGTCGCCGCCGAAGGCATCACCCGCATCGTCACGCTCACGATGTTTCCGCATTACTCGTGCGCGACGACGGGGTCGTCGGAATCGGAGCTTCGGCGTGTGCTCGCGTTGCCGAGATGGCGCGGACGCTTCCAGGTCTCTGGGATTGCGTCCTATGCGGACGCGCCGCTTTACCTCGACGCGCTGGCCGACACCGTGCGCAAGGGATTGGACGGATTCCCGACGGAAATTCGCGATCGCGTCGTCGTGCTGTTCAGCGCGCATGGCTTGCCGAAGAAATTCGTCGATCGTGGAGACCCCTACGTCGAGCAGACGAAGGCCACGCGCGACGGTATCCTCGCTCGGGTCAAGATGCCCAACCGCCACGAGCTCGGATTCCAGTCGCGCACCGGTCCGGTCGAGTGGATTGGGCCCGGCACGGAAGAAGTGCTCAAGGAGCTTGGCCGCGAGGGCGTGAAAGACGTCCTCGTCGTGCCGCTCTCGTTCGTCTCGGATCACATCGAGACGTTGTACGAAGTCGACATGTTGTTTCGCGACGATGCCAACCGCGCCGGGATCGCCGACTACCGCCGTACGGAAGCACTCAACACACATCCGCTCTTCATCGAGGCGCTCGCCGGGCTGGTCGAGCGGCACGTCATGGAGACGGAGTGCCCCGCATAGTCGTCATTGGCGGTGGCGTTTCGGGCCTGAGCGTCGCTTACCAGCTCGTTCGCGAGGAGAGCGCGGGCGCCTCCATGGACGTTACCGTCCTGGAACAGAGTGACCGCCCGGGCGGCCACCTGCGCAGCGAACGCGTCGACGGGTTCCTGTGCGAGGGTGGTCCGAACGGCTTTCTCGACAATGCGCCCGACACGGCCGCGCTCGTCAAGCAACTTGGGCTCGACACGATCAAGAGCGACGGCCGCGCCCGGCGCCGCTACATCTACCGTCGCGGGCGTCTGCACGCGGTGCCAGGATCGCCCGTCGACTTTCTGAAGTCCCCGCTTCTTACGTGGCGCGGCAAACTGCAGGTCCTCGCCGAGCCGCTCGCTGCCCGCCGGCCGCCCGTCGACGAAACGATTCTTCAGTTCGCGGCCCGCCGTCTGGGAAAGGAAGCGGCCGATGCGCTGGTCGATCCGATGGTCTCGGGCGTTTTCGCCGGGGATGTCGCTCAGCTCTCGCTGCGCGCGTGCTTTCCGCTGATGTGGGAGCTGGAGGAAGCGCACGGCGGCCTCTTTCGCGCGCTCTGGGCTCGGCGACGGAAGCGGCGCGCCGACCATGCGTCGATTGGTTCGCCGCTCGGCCGGCTGACATCGTTTGCGGACGGCATCGAAACGCTGCCCGCCTCGCTCGCTCGGGCGCTCGGCGCGCGAGTGCGAACAGGCTCCCGCGTCATCGCCATCGCCCGTCAGCTCGGCGAGGAGCCGGCTCCGCGACCATGCTGGCGGATCCAGGTGGAGCACGGCGCGCCGCTCGAGGCCGATCAGGTCGTCTTCGCCGGTTCTCCATCGACCGCGGCCCGCCTGATCGACGCGCTGGATCCTGCGCTCGCGTCCATACTCGCCCAGATCCCGTCGGCTCCAATTAGCGTTGTCGCTCTCGGGTATGCGGTTGCCTCGATCGAGCATCCGCTCGATGGGTTCGGCTTTCTGGCGCCGAGAAGCGAGGGGCTGCGAAGCCTCGGCGCACTCTGGGAGTCGAGCATCTTTCCGGACCGCGCGCCTGGCGGCCACATCCTCGTGCGGGTCATGATTGGCGGCGCGCACGATCCCTCGGCCGTGCGCCTGGACGATCACGCGTTGGCGGCCATCGCTCGGAACGACCTGCAGATTGCGATGGGGATTTCCGCGACGCCGGCCATGACGCACGTGGTTCGCCACGCCGTGGGCATTCCTCAATACACGACCGGGCACCTGGATCGGCTGAAGCGCATCGACGAGGCGCTGGGTCGCTGGCCAGGGCTGCACCTGACGGGGAATGGTTATCGCGGGGTGTCGATCAACAACTGCATCGCCGACGCGAAGTCAGTGGCCGCCCGTGTACTGGGGTCAGCCGCTGTTAAGAATGTTCTCCGCACGACTGCCCGAAGCGCTCATCGCTCATGAGGTAGGCCACGCCATGGGCTTTTTCACGTGGGAGACGAAGCGTCGATCATGCACAGCGGCGTGCCGGGCGACTGCCCTGATGGAGATCTGTCGCCTCTCGGACGGCCGCCTTGGCGTACAGCCGCTCGCGATTCAACAGCGACCAGGACGTCGATCGCATCGTCGATGGCGCCGCTGGGCGTCGGCCGGCAAATCGCTGTTCAGATCGAGAACTAAGCCGGGCGGCCTTGCGGATGAGTCGCAGCGGCGTTAGGATGCTTCCACTTGCCTCGTATCGTTTCCAAGGAGGAGTACGTATGACCCGCGCTATTGCGTCGCTACTCGTGCTCGGTCTCGTTCTCGTCGCGCCAGCGTTCGCCGATTCGACCAAGACGGCCAAAGGCACCGTAAAATCGGTGGCCGCCGACAGCCTGGTCGTCACCGACAGTGCCGGGAAGGATTGGACCTTCGCCGTCGATACCAAGACCAAGGTCGTCGCCAGCGGCGGATCCCACAAGACCGCCGAGTCGAAGGCCATGGGCAAAACTCCGGAGATCACCGATGTCGTGAAGGCGGGGGCGTCGGTCACCGTCAAGTATCACGAGATGGAAGGCAAGATGCACGCGGCCAACGTTCGCGTGATGTAACGAGACACTCTGACCGCCGCGCCGCACGACAGCGACGCGGCGGCTTCGTGCCGTCCTCGTTCGCCCGTCCGCCCGTTGCAGTTCCCTCATCCGCCGCCTGTGACACGCTGGCTCGACCTCTCCGCCTTTCGCCGAGAATCGCTGACCGTACTCGCCCGCCACCAGGAGACGTTCTGGTGGCTGCACAGCGTATGGGCGCTGGCGTGCGGCATGGCGGTCATGTGGGTCGGTACGCGGCATTTCGCATTCGTGCGCGTCGCGGTCCTCTACGTGGCGGCAATCTGGCTGGCAAGCCTCTTGACGCCCTGGATGCTCGAGCAGCCGCGATGGGCCGGGCGCGCGCGATGGGTACGGCTGGCAGTCAACTACATCAGCCGCAACTTCTATCAGCAAGTCCTCTTCTTCGTGCTGCCGATCTACTACGCAAGCGCGACTCGCGGATCGGTCAACATGCTGTTTGTTGGCCTCATCGCGCTGTCGGCACTCGTCTCCACGCTGGACACCGTCTACGATCGCCACTTGTCGACCAACCGCAACATGGTGGCGGTCTTCTTCGCGCTGAATCTCTTTGCATGCCTGACGGCGGCGCTGCCAATTCTCTGGCACGTGGGCCCGTCTCTCGCGCTTCGCATCAGCGCCGGACTCGCGTTTCTCGCGTTCGTGTCCTTTTATCTGGCACGTCCTGTCGCGGGGCACGCGCGACCATGGGCCGCGCTTCTCGCCGTCGCCGTGCTGCTCGCCCTCTCCGGAATCTACGGACAGCGACTGATTCCTCCGGTGCCGATGCGCCTGGCCGCGTCGGCCTTTGGCGACGAAGTGGACCGCGAGTCGCTCCAGATTCACCGTCGATTCGCTCGCGTCCCCGTGGGCTGGACGGGGACGCTCGATGTAGTGACCGCCATTCGCGCCCCGATGGGCCTCACCGAGACCGTGCGCCACCTCTGGCGCGTCGACAATGTACTCGTGCGCACCACGGACGCTCATCGGGTGAACGGCGGACGTCAAGAGGGTTTCCGTCTCTGGACCGCGCTGCCGCTGGCGCATGCGCGACCGGGCACGCGGATCTCGGTCGACGTCGAGACCTTCGCGGGACAGATCGTCGGCCGCGCAACCATTCAGGTTGCTGACAGGTAAGGGCGCGTCGAGCGTGATTCAAAGGCATTCCCGAGATCCCGACCGTGCGCGTGCGTCCGTGGCTGACTGAGATCCGTGGTCGTTTATGTCCGTGTCGCTGCTCGTCCCGGTTGACCGGCCGGGAAAGCACGAGTTACGCTCGGCACCCATGGATCGTTACGTCGGGTTACCGCCTCTTCCAGAGCGGATCGGTCGTCTGCGCGAGCTTGCGGTCGACATCTGGTGGAGCTGGAACAAGAACGCTCGTGAGGTCTTCCGACGGCTCGACTATGCGCTCTGGCGGGCGACGGCGCACAACCCGGTGCGCATGCTGCGCATGGTGCCGCAGGCGACGCTCGAGCGCGCTGCCGCAGATCCCGAATTCCTGGTGCTCTACGACAACGCCGTGTCCTTGCTCGACCGCGCTCGCAACGCGACCGATACCTGGTGGAAGCAAACGTTTACCGACCGCGGGCATCAATCGATCGCGTACTTTTCGGCGGAGTTCGCACTGCACCAGTCGTTGCCGATCTACGCCGGCGGCCTCGGAGTGCTCGCCGGCGATCACTGCAAGGAGGCCAGCGACCTGGGAGTGCCGCTCCTCGGCGTCGGATTCATGTACCCGCAGGGGTACTTCCACCAGCACGTGTCGGCCGAGGGCTGGCAGGAAGAGTCGTACGAGAAGTTGAATTGGGCCGACGCGCCCATCGAGCCCGCGACGACGCCCAATGGACAGCCGTGTGTGGTCGCCGTGCCACTCGGCGATCGTTCGGTCCTCGTCGCGGTGTGGCGCGTGCGACTCGGCCGCGCCAAGCTGTATCTACTCGATACCGACCTCGAGGAGAACGCGCCCTGGGACCGGCAGCTCTCCGCCCGGCTCTATGGCGGCGACCGCGAGATGCGCGTGCAGCAGGAAATCATCCTTGGGATTGGGGGCGTGCGTGTGCTGCGCGCGCTGGGATCGACGCCGGCCGTATTTCACCTCAATGAGGGCCACGCGGCCTTCGTCGTGCTGCAGCGCATCCGCGAGTTCATCGATGCGGGCAAGTCCTTCGACGAGGCGCTCGAGGAAGTGCGCCGCACCACGGTCTTTACGACGCACACCCCGGTGCCCGCCGGGCACGACGCCTTCCCATTCCACATGGTCGAAAAGCATCTCGCGGGCGGGTGGGGACCGCTGGGCGACTTGCGTTCCCGGTTCCTGGCCCTGGGCGAGTACGACAACGGCGGCGGCTCGCAGTTCAACATGACCGCGCTCGCCTTGCGATCATCGGCCGCCATCAATGGCGTCAGTCAGCTTCACGGCGAAGTGACGCGTGCGATGTGGGCGCCCATCTGGCCGAGTACGCCGCTCACTGAACTTCCAGTCGGCTCGATTACCAATGGCGTGCACACGCCCACATGGGTCTCGAGCGAGATGGCCGCGCTCTTCGAACAGCACCTGGGCCGCGACTGGCTGGAGCATCACGACGACCCGCAATTCTGGGATCGGGTCCTCGACATTCCTGACGAGCAGATGTGGGCGGTCCGCAGCGCGCTTCGTCAGTATCTGTTCGCATTCATCCGCGAACGGGCCCGTCGCCTGTGGGCGGAGGACCGTGTCAGCGCGGGAAGGGTCCTGGCCGCCGGCCCCATGCTCGACACCGACGCGCTCACGATTGGCTTTGCCCGGCGGTTCACCGGCTACAAGCGGCCCTCGCTGATTTTCCACGACCCGGCGCGCCTGGCCAGCATCCTGAGCTCTCCCGGTCGTCCGGTGCAGATCGTCTTTGCCGGCAAGGCCCACCCGGCCGACGACACCGGCAAGCACCACCTCCAGGACATTTACCGCCGGGCGCTGGATCCGGCTTTTGCTGGACGGGTGGCCTTCGTCGAGGACTACGATCTCCACGTCGCGCATTTTCTCGTGCAGGGCTGCGATATCTGGTTGAACAACCCGCGAAAGCCACTCGAGGCGAGCGGCACGAGCGGCATGAAAGCCTGCATGAACGGGGTGCCGCAGTTGAGCATCGGCGACGGCTGGTGGGCCGAGGGCTACAACGGCCGGAACGGCTGGCTGATCGAGGGACACGCGCCGGCCGGCGACGAAGACGCGACCGATCGCGCCGACGCCGAAGCGCTCTATCGCCTGCTCGAGACCGAGATCGTGCCCACGTTCTACGATCGGGACGACCACAACATCCCCCGCCGGTGGGTCAGCATTGTCAAGGAAGCCATCCGCTCGGTGACGCCGACATTCTCCACTCGCCGGATGGTGAAGGACTATGTGCTCCGCATGTACACACCCGCCATGGCTCGACCTGCCGAGCGACCGCTGAAGGAGATTTCAGGGTAAGATCGATCGAATGTCACGCAAGTCTGTCGCCAAGTCACGCTGCGCGCTGTGCGGCGCGAAAGAGGTGTCGGAGCCGCGGGGCGAGGAGAAATACTGCCGCGACTGCTGGGACAAGAAGATTGCAGTCGAGGAGATCGTCGCCCGCGAGTTCGCGCTGAAGCGGTACATCCGCGCGCACAGCGCGGAAAAGTACCTGGTGTACCACTCCACACAGAAGCGGCCATGCGGTCAGCTCATCGTCATCGACGATGGCTATGACCTGTTCCTGTCGCTGGTGCTCTACCCCACATTCGGTTGGGACGAGGCCGCGTACCATCTCGAGGGCGATCCCGAGGGGCGCACGTTCGCCGAGATCCTCGTGGACGTGATTGCCACGGAGGTCATCGAGCCATGGGGCGGCGGCAAGTGGCACCTCGAGACGTTCCGGTCGATCAGCCCGGAGCCCGAGGATTGGAACGGCGAGATGTAGAGGATCAGTGCGCCGGGCCAACGCTATCGGAGCGCATTGTCAGGCGCTCGGCCCACTCCCCGATGAGGGGCAGCTTGAACGCAACGCCCCGCGCGACCTGCACGATACAGACTGCCCACACGATGAAGCCCGCGATCAGGATGCCCTGCGAAATGCGCTGAAGTGCGAAAAAGCCGGTCGCCGAAACGAGTAGGGCCAGGAAGCTCCCGACCCAGCACGTCATCCACGCAAGAAACACGATTCCGAACGCGATGATCGACTGCATCGCGTGGAAGCGCACCGACGGACGATCCCGTTCGACGAGCCAGATGAGAGCGCCGCTCGCCCACCAGCCGGCGTAAGCGATGGCCGAGGCGACCCTGGGGTCGGGACCGAGCGGGCTGGTCGGCGCGTGGTCCGCCATCAGTGGATGCGAAATGGAATCGTGCGCCCGATGGGTTCGGATTTGTCGATGCGCCGTCGCGCTTCGACGGTGAGCAGATAGACACCAGGCGCAAACTCCTTGGTCGAGACACGGGCCGTGTGCCCGAATCCCCCGGGCTTGCCCTGCAGCTCGCTCGACTGCCGTTCCTCGCTGGTCTTGAACACGTCGCGGCCGTCCTCGCTGACGACGCGCGTCGTGATGTCGACAACGTGCGGGGCCTTCACGTCGTTGTCGTACACCTCCGCGAAAAACGCGAGCTCGTCGCCGCGCGGGAAGTCACGGAGGGCGACGGCGGGTCCGGGCAGGACGGCCTTCAGCTCCTCGTCGGGCTTCACCGTGGACGTGCGCTGGCCGGAGGCGGACGCGAGCGCAATGCCGCTCATCGTCAGCGGGCCTTTGGTCAGATCGGGAACGTCCAGATCGTAGGTCAGCGAGCCCACCCGTCCCGACCCGCTCTCGCGGGCCGCCACACGAATCTGGTATCTGCCCGGCGCAAGCTGCAGGCGGCTTCCCACCCGAACGCCCGTCTCGGCAAAACGTGGGCGATTCTCGGGCTTCAAGGCGAAGTTGACGAGGCTCCGATCGCCGCCGCGAATCTTCCCGTTGGCGTCGATGGCGAGCGTCGAGACCTCGAAGTCGCTGGTGAACTTGCCGTCCTTCTCCGTGAAATTGAACGACCTGCCGTCCGCTTCGACGACGACGGCGATGGAGGCGTTGGGTGGACTGCCCTTGAAGGGCGTCGCCACCGCGCGCAGCTTGATGCCGTTCATCGGCAGCGGGCTGTCGAGCGCCTCGCGTACCTGAGGCGACGTCTGATCGTTGGCCGGCGCCTTCGGGCTCGCGGCCTTGCCGCGCGGCGCCGTGTAGCCGCGCCGCGAGCGCACTTCGAGGCCCGGCCGCTTGACCTTCACCTCGATGCGGCGGAAGCGGCCATCGCGCCGGTCGTTCTTCGGATAGTAGCCGAGCACGTAGTAGGCGCTGTTGTCCTTGACGACGCGCGAGAACGCGTTGCTGAAGTCGTTCTGGTTCACGGCGGCGAAGCCGCCCGTCTCTTCCGAGAGGCTGCGCAGGCTGTTCTGCCCGAGCCGCAGCGAGTCCTGGAACGACTGCAGGCTCAAATTCATTTGCGGGTCGGCGGGAAAGCCCCCAGACACGTTGATCGATTCATCGGCGAGCATCGTCAGGCCGCGCGGATCGATCGAGTAGATGCTCACGTTGGATCGGGTGGCGGCCGCGATCACGTCGCGCATCTTTTCCTGAATGGTCGTCGCCTCGCGCTTCTGGAAATCGTAAATGTCGTAATCGATCCCCTCGCTGAAGAAGACAATCGCCTTGCGGCGGCCCCGGATGCTGCCGACCCAATCGGAGATGCGCGCCAGCGTATCGAGGGCCACCCGGGCGTGATAGCCGCGCTCCATGTCGAGCGGATCCTCGACACGTCTGGAGGTATTGCCGGGAATCTGCTGCTGCCGCTGGTACGCGTCGAGGCGCTCTTCGGTCTCGGACCGCAGCTTCTGGCCCATGAACCGATCGACGGCACGGAGCAGCAGCCGCTTGTTGCTGGTGAACTCCTGCGTCGACTCCAGCTGTCCGCTGGTCGACAAGACCGCGGCCAGGTCGTTGGCCGCCATGTACCTCGACACGAAATCCTGTGCGGCTCGCTTCACGAGCGGCGAGCGGAGCGCCCCGGTGTGCTTGTCGTCCAGGATGATCACGTACAAGCGGCCGTCGAACGGCTTGGCGTTGGTGACGGCATCACTTTCGACGGGAACCTTGGCCTGGATGGGGACGGGCTCGGGGCGATCGATGGGAATGGCGACCTGGGTGAAGGCCGAGACGTCCTGACTCACGCCGTCTTCGAGGACTTCGAAGTCCTCGCGCTTCAGGCTGGGCACGAATTGGCCCTGCCGATCGAACACGGCCGCGTCGACCTCGACGTAGTTCACCTCGACCTTGAAGGTGACCGTCGACTGGTCGCTGGGCGCCGTCTGGGCCGCGGGCGCCGTCTGTGGCGCGGGCGGCTGCTGGGCCAGGAGCGCGGTGCTAATCAGAGCAGCGGCGACGAGTCCGACCGAGAGGCGACGAGAGATCAGCATGATGACCACGTTTGGAAAATGACGGCCACAGGCCGGCCGCCGGAGGTGCTGGCGATCCTCCATTATTGACTAACCGCTGGGGTCCGTCCATCAGGTGTGTATGGCACCGGCTGGAATCCGATCCTTGGACGTTGCGCTCGTCCCAGTAGCCGTCCCAGCCGTCGCAATCGCTGGGCGCTTACGCCGCGTTGAGACGGACTTCGATCGCGGCGCCGACGGTTGCAGTTGGTCGGGGCTAGCCTGGTTCGTCGGGTTCGCCAGGCTGGCACGTTGCCGAACCCAACCAGCCTGGTAACCCGGCCAACCCGCCACACCGCCGGCCGAACCGCAGAGGCGCCACCGGGCCGGGCGTTATACTGGACGGCATGGCGCTCGACATCGGCGCGGTGCAGACGGCTCTACGCGAAGACGGCCTCGACGGCTGGCTGCTCTACGATTTTCTCGGCTCGAACCCCATCGCGCGCGCCATCGCCGGCGTGAACGGCAGCAAGATGACGACACGCCGCTGGTACTATCTCGTGCCCGCCAACGGCAATCCCCGTGCGCTCGTGCACGCGATCGAGCGTCACACGCTCGACCAACTGCCCGGTGACACGCACCTCTACGCCGGGCGTGAGGCGCTCGGGCGGGGGCTCGACGCCCTTATGAAGGGCGTGAAGCGCGTCGCGATGGAGTACTCGCCGGAAAACGCGATCCCATATGTCGGCCGCGTCGACGCAGGGACAGTCGAGGCGATTCGCCGCCGCGGCATCGAGGTCGTTTCATCGGGCGATCTGGTGCAGCGCTTCGCCGCTTTGTGGGATGCCCTGGCGCTTGCCACGCATCTCGAGGCGTCGGCCGCGCTCTACCGGGTGAAGGACCGGGCATTCGAGACCCTTGCCGCCAGGGTCGGCCGAGGCGAGGTGACGAGCGAACACGACCTGCAGGAGTTGATGGTCGGCTGGTTCAAAGACGAAGGTCTGATGACCGACGCGCCGCCCGTCGTCGCCAGTATGGAGAACGCGGGCAACCCCCACTACATGCCAGCCGAGACGGGAAGCCGCACGATTGGGCGGAACGAGTTGTTCCTGCTGGACCTCTGGGGCAAACAGGAGCAGCCGGGCGCCGTCTACGCCGACATCACGTGGGTGGGCTTCACGGGCGCGCGCGTGCCGGCGGAATTTGCCGACGCGTTTGCGGCGATCGCGGCAGCGCGGGACGCCGCTGTCGATCTCGTGCAGAAGGCGACCCGGGCGCACGAGGATTTGCGTGGCTGGCAGGTGGATCGAGCGGCTCGCGGCGTTCTCGAGGACCGGGGGTACGGCGCACGTGTGCTCCATCGGACCGGCCACAACCTGGGCACGGAAGTGCACGGAAACGGCGTGCACATGGACGACTATGAGACGCACGACGATCGGCGGCTGCTGCCTGGCACCGGGTTTACGATCGAGCCCGGGATCTATTTCGACCATTTCGGCGTACGGACCGAAATCAACATGTATGTCGACGTGAGCGAGGCGCGCGTCAGCGGGCCTTCGCAACAGGCCATCACCGCCCTGATGTAGATCTGAACGGTGTTCGAGAGAACGCTTCGGTTCCCCGGAGGGAGCAATGTCAACGCGGAAGACGACAGTTTTTTATGCCGTGCTCATCGCCGTCGCTTCGCTGGCGGTGGGGATGGTCATCGCCTCGCGCCTCGACTTGTCGCCGGAATCGTCAGCCCAGGTCATCGCCGTGCCCGCGGCCAACAGCAACCCTATCTCGGGCCCGGTGGATGCGCTCACGTTTCGGACGATCGCCAAGGCGGTGTCGCCGGCCGTCGTGAACATCCGGACGGAATCGCACCAGCGTGAACAGGATCTGACGGAGTTCTTCGGCGGAGGAGACGACCTGTTCCGACGATTTTTCGGGCAGCCGAAGCGCCCCGGCGGCCGCGAGCCCCAGACGACCGTCGCGGCGGGCACGGGCTTCATCATCGGCAAGGAAGGCCTCATCCTCACCAATAACCACGTCGTTGAAGGCGCCGACAAAGTTGAAGTGTCGCTCTACGGCGAAGACGATGACGTCCGGTACAAGGCTCGCGTGGTTGGGCGCGATCCGCTGACCGACAGCGCGCTCATCGAGTTGACCGAGAAAGCCAATCACACCCTGCCGGAAGTGAAGTTCGGCGATTCCAGCCAGATGGAGCCGGGCGACTGGGTGATGGCCATTGGCAATCCGTTCAACCTCTCCCACACCGTGAGCGTGGGCGTGATCAGCGCCATGAAGCGGCCGTTCCCCGTTGCCAACGGCCGTTCGCTCGACATGCTGCAGACCGACGCCGCCATCAACCCCGGCAACTCGGGCGGACCACTGCTCAACATCCGCGGCGAAGTCGTGGGGATGAACACGGCGATCTTCTCCGACGCCAGGCAGACGGGCAATATCGGCATCGGCTTCGCCGTCCCAATCAACGTCGTCCGTTCGCTGCTGCCGCAGCTCAGAGGCGGCAAGATCACCCGCGGGATGATCGGCGTGCAGGTTCAGCCGGTGCCGCGGGACGCGTTGGCCGAGTTTGGTCTCAAAGAGCGCCGCGGCGCGCTTGTCGCGTCGGTCGCCAAAGATGGGCCGGCGCAGAGGGCCGGCGTCCAGCCCGGCGACATCATCATCGAGGTCAACGGAAGAGCAGTACCGTCGCGCGATGAGCTGGTGCAGACGATCATGGCCCTCAAGCCCGGCACCAGCGTGCCGGTCAAGGTGATGCGCGACAAGCAGGAGAGCACGCTGACGGTCACGATTGGCGAGCTGAACCTCGATCAGGAATCCGAGACCGCGTCGAGTGACAGCGAGCCCGGCGAGGACACGACGACCGGGTTCGGGATGTCGTTGGGCAGCCTGACTGCTGAGCGTGCGCGCAGGCTCGAGCTGCCGGCCGGCACGACGGGCGCGCTCATCATGGAGGTCGACCCGTCGGGTGCCGCGGCACGCGGTGGCCTTTCGGAAGGGGACGTCATTCTCCGGGTCAACCGCCAGAAAATCGCCTCGGTGGCCGATGCCAATCGCGAGCTGCAGAAAGTAGAGTCGGGTGGCACCGCGCTGATGCTGGTCTGGCGCCGCAACCAGGAGATTTTCGTCACGCTCAAGAAGGATTGACGGCTGAAAGGGCATACGTCGATCTATTCCCTTTTGCCCGCGTATGGGGTACATAGGGCGGTCATGTCGACGCCCGCAACGCTCGAGCGCGAGGTCAAGCTCCGGTTCGAATCGGTGGAGGACGCGCGAACAGCGGTGACGGAGGCTGGCGCAGCGCCGCTCCGTTGCCGCCGCCTCCAGGAAGACGCGCTGCTCGACGATGGCGCCGAGACGCTGCGCAAGCGACGCTGCGTGCTGCGCGTGCGCGTGGAGTCGGGCCGGAGCCTTCTGACGTTCAAAGGCCCCGTGCAGGCATCGCCGATGAAGCTGCGCGAAGAGATCGAAACCGTCGTCGGTGACGGCGAAACGATGCTGCGCTGCTTCGAGCAGCTTGGCTACGACGTGTGGTTCCGGTATCAGAAATACCGCGAAGAATACGCGCTGAGCGACGTGATCGTGGCGATCGACGAGACGCCCGTGGGAGTGTTCGTCGAAATCGAGGGCGACGAGCACGGCATTCTCGAGGCGACGCGCGCGCTCGGCCGGCGGCCCGAGGATTTCGTGCTCGACTCGTATCGATCGCTCTTCATGGAGCATCGGCGCGCGCACGGTCTTCCCGCGACAGACATGCTCTTTGACGAAGATTAGCGCGTAGCCGTCTGCTCCCACCTGTTGCATTCGTGTCCTCACGGCAAGCGCCCACGCGGGCGCTCATTCTCACGGCGGGGCTCGGCATGCGGCTGCGTCCCCTGACCGCGTGGCGCGCCAAGCCGGCGCTCCCCGTGGCAGGTCCGACGCTTATCGAGCGCGTCATCGCCGGCCTGGCGGATTCCCACATCGTCGATCTGCTGCTGAACCTGCACTACCTGCCGGAGACCATCACCGGCATCCTCGGCGACGGCTCTGGCCACGGCGTCCGCATTCGCTATTCATTCGAACAGCCGGTGCTCGGTTCGGCAGGCGGGCCGCGCCGCGCTTTCAGCCTCGTGGAGGATGACCGCCTCTGGCTGGTGAACGGCGACACCTTGGCGGCCGTGGACTACGCCGCGATGGCGGCCGATCACGGCGCGTCTGACGCTCTGGTGACGATGGCCGTGATGCGAAACTTCGATCCGGCGCACTACGGAGGCGTGCTGCTCGACGACACCGGCGCGGTCAGGGGCTTCAGCCGGCGCGGTTCCTCCGAAACCTCCTGGCACTTCATCGGGATCCAGATCGCCGAGCGCACCGCGTTCAGCTCGATACCGGATGGCGTTCGCGCCGAAAGCGTCGTCGGAATCTACCCGGAGCTGATGGCCGGCAGGCGTGGCGCGGTGCGGGCATTTCAGGCGGAGACGGCCTTTCTGGACATCGGGACCCCTGGCGACTATCTCGAGGCATGCCTGTCGCTTTCCCGCACGGCAGGCGTGTCGGCACTGATGGGGGCGCGGGTCAGCATAGCGCCGGACGCCGTTCTGAAGTCGACAGTCCTGTGGGACGATGTGCGTGTCGGCGGGCGCGTTCGCTTGTCGCGCTGTATCGTGACGAGCGGCGTGGTCATCCCCGACGGGTTCATCGCAGACTCGCAGGTGATCGAGCCTCCGGTCAGCAGTCTGGCAGGCGGCGGCCTCAGGCTGACGCCGATTCCGTCACCGGATCGATGAGCGGACCATGACCAGAAAAAGGGCGGCGCTTCCGGAACAAGTCACGACGTATCTGGCGCGCACTGGCCTGGCGACGTCCAGCGTCCTGTCGCTCACAGGCGACGCCTCGGACCGCAAGTACTTTCGTGTGTTGCGGCCTGGCGGCTCGTCGATCGTGCTGGCGCTCCATTCCGAGGCATTCAATCCCGCGACCTTGCCGTTCCTGCAAGTCGCCGATCTGTTCAACGCGATGCCTCTGCCAGTGCCGTCGATCCTCGATCGCGCGGGCGATCTGGGAATCCTGGCGCTGGAAGATCTCGGCGATGTGACGCTGCAGGCACACCTCGGCGCGGCGCCGGCCGAAGAGCACAGCCGGCTCTATCGCAATGCAGTGGCACTCATCGAGACGCTGCAGCGCCGCGGCAGCGAGCTGGCCTCGCCGGATTATCCGTCGTATGGGATCGCGTTCGACGTCGACAAGCTCCTCTGGGAGCTGGACTTCTTCACCAAGCACTTCCTGGAGGGGTATCGCGGCGCGGCGATTGCGGATGCCGTGCGGGAGGCGCTGCGGCTGGAATGGCGCGCGCTCGCCGAGGAACTGGCGTCGGAGCCGCGCGTGCTCTGTCATCGCGACTATCACAGCCGCAATCTCATGCTCCACGCGAGCAATCTCTACATCATCGACTTCCAGGATGCGCGGCTCGGGCCCGATACCTACGATCTGGTGTCGCTGCTGCGCGATTCCTACGTCGATCTGTCGGAGTCGGCGGTGGAGGAGCTCATCGCGTACTTCGTCGCGATGAAGCGGCCGGCGGCCGCACCCTCCGATGAGTGGCACGTTTGGGAAGGCGATTTCCGCCGCCGCTTCGACGTGATGTCCCTGCAGCGCAATCTGAAGGCGCTGGGGACCTTCGGCTATCAGACGAGCACCCGGCAGAACCCCGTGTATATCCAGTACATCCCGCGCACGATTCGACATGTGCAGAAAAACCTCGGGCGGCACGGCCGATTCGAGCGGCTGCACGAATTGCTGGCCGAGTTCATGACGGAGCTTCGGTAATCCTCGACCGAGTCAACGCCACCGGGCACACGGGTTGCTACTCGGGTCACCCGGGGTTGATCGGGTTGATCGGGTTGATCGGGTTGATCGGGTTGGCCGGGTTGGCAGCGTTGCCGAACCTGCCGAACCCGACCAACCGCGGCCTGATACACTAGACGTTTGGCTCCATGCAGTTCGGCATCTCCACGCACCTTTATCACGGCGCTCGGCTGGACCGCGATCATCTCGTGGAAATCGCGGCGCACGGCTTCGAGGCGGTCGAACTGTTCGCCACGAGAACGCATTTCGACTATCACGACGAGCATCTGCTGACCGAACTCGAGGGCCACCTCGCCGATGCGGGTCTCCGTGTCCACTCGGTGCACGCGCCGATCACCGATGGACTGCGGAACGGCGAATGGGGCGCGGCGTATTCGGTCGCGACGGGAGACGACGCGGCCAGGCGGGCGGCCGTCGAAGAGACCGTCTTGGCCGTGCGGGCCGCGAACCGGCTGGGCGCGCGGTTCGTGGTGCTCCATCTCGGCGTGCCGGCATCGCTGAAAGTCGACCCGCGCGACAATCGCATGGACGCGGCCATTCGGAGCGTCGAAGAGATCCACGCTGTGGCCGAGCCGTTTGGCGTCCGTCTGGCGCTCGAGGTCATTCCAAACCCGCTGGCCGATGCCGCGGGCCTGGTCGCATTGCTCGAAGACCGGCTCGACCTGCCGGGCCTCGGCATCTGCCTCGATACGGGCCACGCGCTTCTGCTCGGCGATGTGGCTGATGCGGTCGAGAGTGCGTCGGGGCACCTCGTGACGACGCATTTGCACGACAACGACGGCAAGGCCGACGATCATCTCGTGCCGTTCGACGGGGCCATCGACTGGCCCGCGGTGTTGATGGCCTTTCAGAAAGTCGGCTACGACGGCGTATGGATGTTCGAGTTGGCGGCGTTGGAATCGCCGCGCCGCGTGCTCGAACGCGCCGCCCGTGCACGACAGAAGATGGAAGCGCTGCTGACAGTGTAGGGACGCATGGCAATGCGCCCGGATGCGGGACAGTTATGGAGGCGGGGGCTTTAGCCCCGCCGGTCGCCAGGGCTTCGGCCCTGTGTGGAGGCGGGCTTCAGCCCGCGATAGCCGCTTTAATCCCTATGGCATACATCCAGGACATCGCCGGCCACGAGGGGCAGACCGTCACGATCAACGGTTGGCTGTACAACCGTCGCTCGAGCGGCAAGATCCATTTCCTGCAGGTGCGTGACGGCAGCGGCTTCATCCAGGCCGTGATGTCGAAGGCAGCCGTCGGTGAAGAGGCGTTCAAGAAGGCCGACCATCTGTCGCAGGAAACGTCGCTGTCGGTGACGGGGAGCGTGCGTGCCGACGCTCGGGCACCCGGCGGCTACGAAATCGACGTCACGAGCATCGATATCCATCAGGAAGCGCACGACTTCCCCATCACGCCCAAAGAGCACGGCGTCGATTTTCTGCTCGATCGCCGGCATCTCTGGATCCGGTCGCCGCGCCAGCAGGCGATTCTTCGCGTGCGCCACGAAGTCATCAATGCGGTTCGCGACTATTTCAATGACCGCGATTTCATCCTCACCGACACGCCGATTTTTACACCCGCCGCGTGTGAGGGCACGACAACGCTCTTCCCCGTGCAGTACTTCGAGGACACGACGGCGTACCTGACGCAGAGCGGCCAGCTGTACAACGAGGCCGACGCCATGGCGCTCGGCCGCGTCTACTGCTTCGGGCCGACGTTTCGCGCCGAGAAATCGAAGACGCGTCGTCACCTCACCGAGTTCTGGATGGTCGAGCCCGAAGTGGCTTACGCGACGCTCGACGATGTGATTGAACTGGCCGAGGGGCTGGTCGTCAGTGTGGTGTCACGCGTGCTTGACCGTCGACGAAAAGAGTTGCAGACGATCGAGCGCGACACATCGAAGCTCGAAGCCGTCAAGGCGCCGTTTCCCCGGATCTCGTACGACGAGGCGGCGAAGATGCTGACCGACAAGGGCCTGCCGTTCGAGTATGGCGGCGACCTCGGAGGCACCGACGAGACGGTGCTCTCCGAGCAGTTCGACCGTCCCGTCGCGATGCATCGGTATCCGTCGGCGATCAAGGCGTTCTACATGAAGCCGGATCCCGATCAGCCCGACAAGGCCCTCTGCGTCGACGTCCTGGCGCCGGAAGGTTATGGCGAGATCATCGGTGGGGGGCAGCGGATCGACGACTACGATCTGCTGCTTCAACGAATTGACGAGCACAAGCTCCCGCGAGAGGCCTTCGAGTGGTACCTCGATCTGCGGAAGTACGGCTCAGTGCCGCACGGTGGCTTCGGCATGGGCATCGAGCGGGTCGTCGCCTGGATCTGCGGCCTCGAACACGTGCGCGAGACGATTCCGTATCCGCGGATGCTGTACAGGTTGTATCCATGACGGACGCCGTAGGGGCGCACTGCGTGCGCCCTGCCTTGGACATCCCGATGCCGCCGGGCAACGCGGCCTGGGCGCACGCAGTGCGCCCCTACGAAAGTCACGATGAAAATCGGCATGATCTCTCTCGGCTGCCCCAAGAACCTCGTCGACTCGGAGGTGATGCTGGGACTCAGCGAACAGGCCGGCCACACGCTGACGGCCGACGCGACGGAGGCCGAGGTTCTCATCGTCAACACCTGCGCGTTCATCGACCGCGCGAAGCAGGAGTCGATCGACGCCATCCTCGAGATGGCCGAATTGAAGAAGTCGGGCGCCTGTAAGCGACTGGTGGTGACCGGGTGCCTCGCCGAGCGCTATAGAGACGAACTGCAAGCGCAGATCCCAGAAATCGATGCCGTCCTGGGCACCGGCGAAGTCCCACAGATTGTAGAAGCGCTGACCCCCCGCCCCGACATGTTGAGTGGGGGACAGTCCCCCACCACCGGAGCGCCGGCGGTGTTTTATCGGCGCGGGCACCAGCCGCTCGGGTCGCGCGCCGAACTGCCGACCTACCTCTACGACGCCAGCACGCCGCGGCACCTGGCGACGCCGCGCCACTATGCGTACGTTAAGGTCGCCGAGGGCTGCGACTACACGTGCGCGTTCTGCATCATCCCGCGCCTGCGCGGCCAGTACCGCTCGCGCCCGGCCGACGAGATCGTGCGCGAAGCGCACGCGCTCGCGGCGACGAGGCGTAAAAGAGCTTGTGCTCATCAGCCAGGACACCACGTTCTACGGCAACGATCTGGGCGAGCGCGGCGCGATGGCGCGGCTCCTTCGGCGGCTGAACGAGCGTCGATGGCCTCGAGTGGATCCGACTGCTCTACCTCTACCCGACGACGATTGACGACGCGATGCTCGATGCGATGGCGGAATGCGAGAAGGTCTGCAAGTACGTCGACCTTCCCCTTCAGCACGCCTCCGATGCCGTCTTGAAGCGCATGCGCCGGCCCGGCACGAGGGCAACCTACGAGCGCCTGCTCGATCGGATCCGGACTCGGGTGCCGGAGGTCGCACTCAGGACGACGTTCATCGTCGGCTTTCCGGGCGAGACCGAACAGGATTTCTCGGAGCTCGGCGGCTTCGTCGGCGCTGTCGGGTTCGACCACATCGGCGTCTTCACCTACTCCCACGAGGAGGGCACCACGGCCGGCGAGCTGGGACGACGATGTCCCGACGGCGGTGAAGCAGAAGCGGCGGGATCGTCTGATGGCGCAGCAGCGGACCCTCGTATCGGAGGCGCAACGCCGCCGCATCGGGTCCCGGGTGCGGGTCGTCGTGGATGGGCCTGCCCCCGATCACGAGCTGGTCGTTCGCGGTCGCCTCGCGTCGCAGGCGCCCGAGATCGACCCTGTGGTCTACCTGACCGAATGCGACCCGTCCGAGATGACGCCGGGGACGTTCCTCGACGGCGAGGTCGTCGGTGCCCGCGAGTACGACCTCGTCGTCCGGCCGCTCTCTGAGTAGCGGCGCATGTCTCTCCATTTTCCTTGTGGAGGCGGCCCTTTAGTTCCTTGTGGAGGCGGCCCTTTAGGGCCGCGTCTGGGCGGGGCTAAAGCCCCGCCGCCACAGGGTATGCGCGACCCGCTTGGCACTTCGCACTCGGCACTTCCGTTGTGCTACCATGAGTAGTTCGGATACGTCCCGAAGGGCAACCTGAGTGGGCTTAGGCCCACTTTTTTGTTTTAGGGGGCTTGTCGCCGGAATGGACGCGTTGGCACGCATCCGCGACGCCGCCGAGCGTGTCGCGGCGGCTCATGGTCTGGAACTGTTCGACGTCGAGCTCACGCGAGAGTCACAAGGCTGGATCGTCCGCGTGACCATCGACCGGCCCGGACCGGCGGCAACTCCCGAAGACAGTGTCAGCATCGAGGACTGCTCGACCGTCAGCCGCGAGCTGAGCGCCATCCTCGACGTGGAAGATCCGTTGGACCGGACGTACACTTTGGAAGTGAGCTCGCCGGGGCTCGACCGGCCGCTCCGTGACGAAGCCGACTTCCGGCGTTTCGCCGGCCGCCTGGCGAGCATCGTGCTCGAGGCGCCGGTGGATGGGCAGACCTTTTTCAACGGTCGTATCCAGGGGATCGATGGAACTGACGTCGTCATCCTGGTGGGTAAGAAGAACCGGGCGCACCGGCTTCCCGTGACGGGGATCAAGCGGGCGCGGCTCGAGGTCGAGTTCTAGAATCGAAGAGTTCAAACTACAGCAATGATGAGCCCTCTGCAGCAACTGATCGACACGATCGCCAAAGAAAAGAACATCGAGCCGACCATCATCATCTCGGCCATCGAAGATGCGGTGCTGGCCGCGTCGCGCAAGGCCTACAAGTCGAACGAGAACCTGAAGGCGCGCTTCAATGCCGAGTCGGGCCAGGTCGACCTGTTCGCCGTCAAGCAGATCGTCGACACGGTCAACGACCCCGCGCTCGAAGTGTCGCTCAGCGAAGCGCAGCAGCTGTACGGCGAGGAAGCCGAAGTGGACATGGAGATCGAGTTCCCCAAGCCCACCGACGTCCTGGGCCGTATCGCGGCGCAAACCGCCAAGCAGGTCATCTTCCAGAAGGTGCGCGAGGCCGAGCGCGAGAACATCTTCGCCGAGTACAACCAGCGAATCGGCGAGGTGCACAACGCCACCGCCAAGCGGTTCGAGAACGGCGACATGATCGCCGAGATCAGCGGCCGCGTCGAAGCGGTGCTGCCGCGCAAGGAACAGTCGCGCGCGGAAAGCTACAACCCGGGCGATCGGCTGCGCGCGGTCATCAAGGGCGTCAACCGCTCGACGAAGGGACCGCAAATCGTCCTGTCGCGCACGGATCCCGCCCTGCTCATCAAGCTGTTCGAGCAGGAGGTCCCCGAGATTTACGACGGCACCGTGATGATTCGCGGCGCGGTCCGCGAGGCCGGCGATCGCGCGAAGGTGGCCGTCTACTCGCGCGAGCGCGACGTCGATCCGGTCGGCGCGTGCGTCGGGATGAAGGGCACGCGCGTCCAGGCCATCATCCGCGAGCTGCGCGGCGAGAAGATCGACATCGTCGAGTTCTCGGACGATCCGGTCGCGTTTGTCACCAACGCGCTCAGCCCCGCGAAAGTTCAGCGCGTGTCCATCGTCGACGATCGCGAAAAGGTGATGGAGGTCATCGTCGAGGACAAGCAGCTCTCGCTCGCCATCGGCAAGAAGGGCCAGAACGTGCGGCTCGGCGCCAAGCTCACAGGCTGGCGAATCGACATCAAGAGCGAAGAGGAGAAGCGGCGCGAGATCGAGGCGCAGTTCGAAGGGCTGGCAATCGGCGTGCCCGCAGAGGAGTCGGCCGAGACGACTGCCGACGCCGAATCGCCGGCGGCCGAAGCCGAGGCGTCCGCCGGGCAATCCGCGAGCGAGCAGTCAGACTTCCGAGCAGTCCGCTGTCGAGGAGCAGCCGGCCGTCGAGACATCAGGAGATGAGACGCAGCCGGCGCAGGCCGCCGAGGCGCATGGCGAGAGCGGCGCCGACGCGGAAGCAGACGTGACGGCGGAAGCGCCCGCCGAGCCGGACGCGCGGTAGGGAATTCAATCGAGGTAACCGTTGGCAACAGTTCGGATTTACAGAGTCGCGGAGCTGCTGGGGACGACCAGCCAGGAAGTGATGGCGCTGCTCAAGCGCGATCACGGCATCGAGGTGAAAAGCGCCTCGAGCACCATCGAAGAAGTGGTCGGACGGCAGTTCGTCGACCGCCTGGCACGCCAGCGCGGTGTGACGCTGCCGAGCGGCGACATCTTCGCCGAAGGCGCCGCCGCGAAGGCGCCCAGCAAGAAACCCACGCTCGCAAAGAAAGGCGCTCCCGAGGCCGCCAAGCCAGCCGGCCCGACACTGGGACCGCCGCGGCTCGTGAAGGCCGCCAAGGCCATCCACGAGGCTGAACGGGCAGCCGCCGCCGCAACCGCCGAGGGCGAAGGCGATTTCGTCGAGCCCGAATCGACGGTGCCGGTTGAGATGCCCGAGCACGTCGAAACGTTCGCATCGTCTGCCGCCGCCGAAGCGGCTGAGAGCGAGACGCAGTTCAACGCAGAGGCCCAGTCGGCGACTGCCGTGGCCGAACGAGACGAGGAGATTGCCACGCCAGCCATCACAGCCGAAGAGCCCGACGTCGACCAGGCGTCCGACCCGACGAAGGCGTCGCCAGCGGCCGCACCCGCCGGTCGCATCGTTCCACCGACGATTCGCCTTCGCATCGAGGAAGCGGGGGCGCCGCGTCCATCGCCGCTGACACCGCGGACGACCCCTCCGCCGCCTCGACAACCGCCCGCGGCTGCCCGTCCCAGTGCCGCCGCGCCCGCGGCACGAACCGGCGCGCCCGCCGGGGCTCCGCCGCGGCCAGGTGCGGCCCCGGGTCGACCGGGTGCCCCCCCGCCGCCGCGCCCGTCGTATCCCGCGCCACCGCTGGGCGGGCCTCGTCCGCTACCGTCCCAGCCGGTGCGCCCACAGCAGCCGGGGTATGGTGCGCGCCCCGGGATGCCGGGCCGCCCCGGCGCGCCAGGCATGGGCGCCCGGCCGCAAGGTCAGCCCGGAGGCTACCGTCCACCGAGCTATCGGCCGCAAGGCGGCGGGCAGCGGCGCTCCACATCGCGTCCAACGGATCGGCCGTCGGCGGTTGTGACAACCGCGGTTGCGCCACCGATTACAAAGTCGATCACGCTTGCTGAAGGCATGACGGTCAAGGACCTGGCCGACAAGCTCGAAGCCCGCGTCAAGGACGTGCTGAAGAAGCTGCTGGAGCAGGGGAAGATGATGACCATCAACTCCACGCTCGACAGCGACACCGCCATGTCGGTCGCCCGCGAATTCGGCGCCGACGTGCAGATGCGCACGTACGAACAGGAGATCGTGGACGTCGAATCGGCCGAGAGTCGGCCGGAAGACATGGGCTCGCGTGCACCGGTCGTGACGGTCATGGGTCACGTCGATCACGGCAAAACAACGTTGCTCGACGCGATTCGCGAAACGCGCGTCGCCGAGCGCGAGGCCGGCGGCATCACGCAGCACATCGGCGCCTACCACGTGCAGGTGGGCGATCGGAGCGTGGTGTTCCTCGATACGCCCGGTCACGAAGCGTTCACGATGATGCGCTCGCGCGGCGCCAAGGTCACCGACGTGGTCGTCCTCGTCGTCGCGGCCGACGATGGCGTGATGCCGCAGACGAAGGAAGCCATCAACCACGCCAAGGCGGCGGGCGTGCCCATCGTCGTGGCGGTGAACAAGATCGACAAGCCGGGCGCCAATCCCGACAACGTGAAGCGCGAGCTCTCGGAGCTCGGGCTGGTCCCGGAAGCGTGGGGCGGCAACACCGTCATGGTCGATGTGTCGGCAAAGAAGCGCCAGAACCTCGATCTGCTGCTCGAGATGATTCTGCTTTCGTCGGACATTCTCGAGCTGAAGGCGAACCCGAAGAAGGCGGCCATGGGCACCGTGCTCGAGGCCAAGCTCGATCGCGGCCGCGGCCCCGTGGCGTCGATCCTCGTGCAGGACGGGACCCTCCGCGTGGGCGACAACTTCATCGCCGGCTCGATGGTCGGCAAAGTCCGCGCGCTCTTCGACGACCGTGGACGGCCAACGAAGCTGGCCGGCCCGTCGACGCCCGTGGAGGTACTGGGGCTCACGGGACTGCCCCAGCCCGGCGACACGTTCCAGTCGATCGCCGACGCCTCGAAGGCGCGCCAGATCGCGCTCTTCCGTCAGGAGCAGGCAAAGGTCAAGTCGCTCGGCTCCAAGGGCAGCCGCCTGACGCTCGAGTCGCTCAAGGACGCGATTGCGGAAGGCAGCGTCAAGGAGCTGCCGCTCATCGTGAAGGCCGACGTGCAGGGCTCGGCGGAAGTGCTGGCTGACTCACTGCTGAAGCTGAGCGACGAGCGAGTGAAGATTCGGATCATCCACTCGGGCGTCGGGGCGATCAACGAGTTCGACGTGCTGCTCGCATCGGCCGGCAACGCCATCGTCATTGGCTTCAATGTCCGGCCCGATCGGAATGCGGCGGACGTGGCCGACCGCGAGAAAGTCGATATCCGTCTGCACTCGGTCATCTACAACGTGACCGACGAGATCAAAAAGGCCATGACGGGCCTCCTCGAGCCGACCCTGAAAGAATCGCGGCTCGGCGCGGCCACTGTCCGAGAGCTGTTCAAAGTGCCGAAGATCGGCACCATCGCCGGCTGCATCGTGACCGAGGGCCGCATCACGCGGTCGGGAGAAGCCCAGGCCCGGCTGTTGCGCGACAACGTCGTCATCTTTGAAGGGAAGATCTCGTCCCTCCGACGCTTCAAAGACGATGTCTCGGAGGTCAAGACCGGATTCGAGTGCGGTATCGGTTTCGAGCGGTACAACGACCTCAAGGTGGGCGACGTCATCGAGGTGTTCGTCATCGAAAAGGTTGCCGCCGTCAGCACCTAGCCAACGAACGACGAACGACGAGTGACGAGTTTCGAACGACGAACGCTGGAGCTCGGCGCTCACCACGAATTCCAGGCTCGTCGTTTGAAATTCGTCGTTCGTCATTCTCCGCTCGTCGTTGACTTGCGTCATTCGTCATTCTGCGCTCGCCGCTCAACGTACGTCATTCGTCGCCGACCATTGACATGGTGATCGCCCTGCTGTCCCTGGAACTGCACTTCGCCGTCGCCCGCTCCCTCAAAGACAAACGAATGGTGCTCCGGGGAATCAAGGACCGCATCAAGCGCCACAATGTCGCGCTGGCGGAAGTTGAACACCAGCAGCTCTGGCAGCGGGCCGGGCTCGCCATCGTGACCGTCGCCGCGACGGAGTCGCTCGCCGAGCAGCAGCTGGAAGAAGTGATCGGGGAGATCGAGCGCTCCGAGCCGGGCACGGTCGCGCGGAGTGAGATAGAGTTTCTGGCGTGAGTCAGCGCACCATCCGCCTCGCCGAGCAAATCCGCATCGAGGTAGGAGACATCCTTGCGCGTCAGGTGCATGATCCCGGTGTCGGCTTCGTCACGCTGACACGGGTCAGAGTCACAGACGATCTGCTGCAGGCCAGCATTTTCTACACCACGCTGGGCGACCCTTCGGAACGGAAGAAGAGTGCCCGCGCGCTGGAGAGGGCGCTGCCGTTCATCCGCCGCGCGCTGGCCGGGCGGCTGCAGCTTCGACGCGTGCCCGAGCTGACGCTCCGATTCGACGAATCAGTGGCCCACCAGGCCAGGGTGGAGGAGCTGCTCGAGGACATCAAGCGGGAAGACGCGCTTCGCTCGGGCGAGGCCACGCCGGCGCCAGCCGCCGATATCGATGCCGATGATGAGTGAGAGCCGGATCGATACAGTCGAACGCATCGCGGCGGCGATCCTCGCGCGACAGCGCTTCGTGTTGAGCTCGCACGCCCGTCCCGACGGCGACGCCATCGGATCGCAGCTGGCGATGGCATATGCGCTCGACGCGCTCGGCAAGCAAGTGGCTGTCGTGAACCGTGACGCGGTGCCGTCCCCGCTGAAGGCCTTTCCCGGCACGGATCGCATCATGGTCGCGGAGCACGTGGATGCGGAATTCGACGCCTCCATCATCATGGAGTGCAGTTCGCTCGAGCGCACGGGCGTCACGGGCCTCGATCGCGGGCTCGTCATCAACATCGACCATCATCAGGGCAATACCGGATACGGCGCGATCAACTGGTTCGACCCGTCTGCGGCCGCGTGCGCCGAGATGGTGTACGACGTCATCGTGGCGCTCGGAGTCCGACTGACGCCGACCATCGCCACGCATCTGTATGTCGCCATCCTGACCGACACCGGATCGTTCCACTACTCCGGCATCTCCGCCCGCACCTTCGACATCTGCCGCGTCCTCGTCGAGGCAGGCGTCGACCCGCCCCGCGTGGCGCGCGCGGTCTTCGACAGCAACACGCTCGGCCGCCTCCGGCTCTTCGGCGCGGTCCTGAGCAGCATCGAGCTGGCTCACGACGGCCGGCTCGCGATCATGCGCGTGGACCAGGAAATGGCGGCGGCCGCGGGCGGCACGTACGACGACACCGAGGGCCTCATCAATCTGCCGTTGACGGTGCGTGAGATCCGCGCCTCCGTGTTCTTCAAGGAGCTCGGCCCGGGCGACTACCGCGTGAGCCTGCGATCGAAGGGATCGATTGACGTGGCCGCCGTGGCGAAACAGTTCGGCGGCGGTGGACACAAGAACGCCTCGGGCTGTGGCGTGCGCGGCGACTATTCGACCGCCCGCCAACTCCTGCTGGATGCCATGGCCCCGGCCATTGCCGCCGGGCTCGCGCAGGATCCCGACGTCCCCGCCCTGGCATGACACGCCGCGCAGCTCGCGCCGGCGCACCCGAGGGCGGGCTCGTCGTCGACAAGTCCGCCGGTCTCACCTCGCACGATGTCGTCGCGCTGGCGCGCCGCACGCTCGGCCAGCCGCGCATCGGACACACCGGCACGCTCGATCCGCTCGCGACAGGTGTGTTGCCGCTGCTGCTGGGACGCGCCACGCGCCTTGCGCGGTTTTTGGTCTCCGACGACAAGGCCTATGAGGCATCGGTGCGCTTCGGGCAGGCGACGACGACGTACGACGCCGAGGGTACGCCGTCGGGTCCGCCGGCAGACGACCTGCCAGACCGTGCCGCGATCGAAGAGGCGCTGACGCGGTTCCGCGGCCGCTTCCAGCAGGTTCCTCCTGCGGTCTCCGCAAAGAAGATTGGGGGGCACCGCGCCTACGCGCTGGTGCGCGCCGCACGTCCCGTGACGCTCGCGCCAGTCCCGGTGGCGGTCAGTCGGCTCGAGCTGACCGGCTTCGACGGCGCGGTCGCGACGCTGCGCATCGAGTGTTCGTCCGGCTTCTACGTGCGATCGCTCGCGCACGACCTGGGCGTGGCGATCGGCGTTGGCGCTCACCTGACAGAGTTGCGGAGGACGCGCAGCGGAGGTTTCCGGCTGGACCAGAGCGTGTCGATTGCCGAGTTGTCGGCCACCCCCGAGGTCGTGCCCAGCCGTCTCATCGCGATGGCCGACCTGCTCTCCGATTTACCGGTCCGCGACCTCACGGCCGGAGAGGAGGACGGGGTCCGCGCGGGTCGGGCAGTGCCGCCACGGCCCACGCACGACGGTGCCCCATTCGTGACCGGTTTCGTTCGACTTCTCACCCCAGACGGTCGCCTTCTGGGCATCGCCGAAATGCGCGCCGGGGTTTTGCATCCCCTCGTGGTCCTGATGTAAACTGTGGTGTTTCTGATAGCCTGAAAGAGCTTACGGCGGCCTGGTTTCGACTGGACCGTGCGTGGAGGACCGACAACTTGGCCCTGACGAAGGATCGAAAGACAGAACTGATCGGCTCATATCGCACCCACGATTCGGATACCGGATCGCCGGAGGTGCAGGTGGCCATTCTGAGCGAGCGGATCAACTACCTGACCGAGCATTTCAAGACCCACGCGAAGGATCATCACTCGCGGCGCGGCCTGCTGAAGCTGGTCGGTCAGCGACGGCGGCTGCTCGATTATTTGAAGCAGAAGGATGCGGAGCGCTACGCCGATTTGATTCGGAAGCTCGGAATCCGCAAGTAATGGGTGACCCGGGCACGATCGGGTCGCTCCGCCCACCACGCTTCGATATCCGATCGGTTCAGATCACATGCCGTCCAACCTGATGACACCTGGTTTTTCTATGCACACTCGCGAACTGCAGATCGGCTCGCAAACCCTGTCGCTCGAGACCGGACGGCTCGCCAAGCAAGCCGACGGCTCCGTGCTCGTCCGCTTCGGTGATTCCGTCGTGCTGGTCACGGCCTGCTACGCCTCGTCGGCGCGCGAGGGCATCGACTTTCTGCCGCTGACGGTCGATTACCGCGAGTACACCTATGCCTCCGGCCGCATTCCGGGCGGGTTCTTCAAGCGTGAAGGCAAGCCGGCCGAAAAAGAGGTGATCACGAGCCGCCTCATCGATCGTCCGATTCGCCCGCTCTTCCCGTCCGGCTGGCGCCACGAAACGCAGATCATCGCGCTGGTGCTCTCGGCCGACACGCAGAACGACACCGACGTCCTCGCGATTACCGGCGCCTCGGCCGCTCTGGCGCTGTCCGAGATCCCCTTCCACACGACCATCGCCGGTGTGCGGGTGGGTCTCGTCGATGGCGAATATGTCATCAACCCGACCTACGAGCAGCGCAAGCGCAGCCTGCTCGACATCTCCGTCGCCGGAAGCCGCGACGGGCTCGTGATGGTCGAAGCGGGCGCCAAGGAAGCCAGCGAAGAGCAGGTCGTCCTGGCGCTCGAGGCCGCCCATGCCGCCATCCGTCGCATCGTCGATGTCATCGACGATCTCGCGAAGGCCGCCGGGAAGCCGAAGATCTCGGTGTCCAAGAAGGCGATCGGCCCGGAGTTCTATCGCGAGGTCGAAGAGAAGGTATACGTCCCGCTCAGCGAGGCGATGCGTATCCGGGGCAAGCTCGAGAACTACGACCGCGTCGATCAGCTCCTCGACGATCTGATTGGATCGATTCCAGAGGGCGAAGTGCAGCGGAAGGTCGAGGCCAAGGCGATCTTCAAGGAGCTGAAGGAGAAGGTGCTCCGGGACGAAGTGCTCGATCGGCGCGTGCGGCTCGACGGCCGCAAGTTCGACGAGATTCGCCCGATCTGGAGCCAGGTGGGCGTGCTGCCACGAACCCACGGATCGGCCGTCTTCACGCGCGGCGAGACGCAGGCCCTGGTGACGTGCACGCTCGGCACCGCCGACGACCAGCAGAAGATCGAGCACGTCGAAGGCGAGATGTACAAGCGGTTCATGCTGCACTACAACTTCCCGCCCTTCTCGGTCGGTGAAGTGGCGTTTCTGCGCGGCCCCGGCCGCCGGGAAGTCGGGCACGGCGCACTCGCCGAGCGCGCGCTCGCGCCGGTCGTCCCCGCCGAAGAGAAGTTTCCCTACACGATGCGGATCGTCTCGGACATCCTCGAGAGCAACGGCAGCTCGTCGATGGCGTCGGTGTGCGGGGGCTCGATGTCGATGATGGACGCCGGCGTGCCGCTGGCGGCACCGGTCGCGGGAATCGCGATGGGCCTCATCATGGACGAGCCCTCCGGCAAGTACGCGATTCTGAGCGACATCGCCGGCGCTGAAGACCATTACGGCGACATGGACTTCAAGGTCGCCGGCACGTCCAAGGGCATCACCGCCCTGCAGATGGACATCAAGGTCACCGGAATCAACGCGCAGATCATGCGCGAAGCGCTCGAGCAGGCACGCACGGGCCGTGTGCACATCCTGGGCAAGATGGCCGAAACGCTCGCCGAGCACCGCACCACGGTCTCGTCCAACGCGCCCCGCATCATCACCATCAAGATCCCGGTCGATAAGATCCGCGACGTCATCGGGCCCGGCGGCAAGATGATTCGCTCGATCATCGAGCGCACGGGCGTGAAGATCGACGTGGAAGACGATGGGCGCGTGAACGTCGCATCAGTCGACGAGGCATCGGCGCAGAAGGCCATTGGGATCATCCAGGAACTGACCGCGACGCCCGAACTGAACAAGACCTACATGGGCAAGGTCCAGCGCATCACCGATTTCGGCGCCTTCATCGAGATCATGCCGGGCACCGATGGTCTGCTCCATGTCTCCGAGATCGCCAATCACCGCGTGAAGGATGTGCGTGACGAGCTCAAGGAAGGCGAGCAAGTGCTCGTGAAGGTCATCAACATCGATCCGACCGGCAAGATTCGATTGAGCCGCAAGGCGCTGCTCGCGGATGGCGCCGGTGAGACCGCGCCGGCCACGGCCGGCGCAGACAGCGGCGGTGGCGATCGTCCCGATCGGCCGCGCCGCGACGATCGCGGCCGACGTCAATAACCCACTCGGGGCGCATGGCCATCGCGCCCCGATCCACGACTTTCCGTGGCCCGGCCGCGTCTTAAGCGATGGTGCGACTCTCCAGAGCGGGACCGCTCAAGGCCGGCGCCATCGTCCTCGTGGGCCTGTTCGCCGCGATGTGGGCGGGGCCCTCGCTCTCGGGCGCGCCTCAGGAGCCGGCGCAGGCGCAGCGCAGCTTCAACATCGTCGCTCGCAAGTACGCGTTCGCTCCCGTGCGCATCGAAGTCGACCAGGATGATCTCGTCAAGATCACGCTGACGAGCGCCGACATCGCACACAGCTTCACGATTGACGGCTATCGCATCGCCAAGCGCGTCGGAGCCGGCCAGACTGTCACCTTCGAGTTCCGCGCCAACCAGCCAGGTACATTCCGCATCTATTGCAATCTGAAACAGGACGATCGCTGCAAAGAAATGCGCGGCGAACTCGTCGTTCGCAAGCCAAAGTCCTAGGTTCCGCAGGCCCCCGTTTTCCAAGCTCGTAGGTGGGCCGGACCTCTAGCAGGCTGCTGAAAAAGTAAGAGAAGGGGGATCGACATCATGATCCCCGCGTACTACTATGCTCCCACCAACGGAGGGAGTCATCTGATGCGTGGAGCCGACGAGCAGCCGGGATCGATGTTCAGCTACGTGTCGCTGGAGGCGCGAGTGCCCCTCGACCACCCGTTGCGCGCCATCCGCCGCATCACCGATCGCGCCCTCGCACGGTTGTCGCCCAAGTTCGGGACGTTGTATATCCACTTCGGCCGGCCCTCGGTGCCGCCCGAGCAGTTGTTGCGCGCGCTGCTGCTGCAAGTGCTGTACACGATTCGCAGTGAGCGGCAGTTGATGGAGCAGTTGGATTACAACCTGCTGTTTCGCTGGTTCGTGGGCCTCGGCATGGACGACCGCGTCTGGTCGCCGACGACCTTCAGCAAGAATCGCGACCGGCTGCTGCGCGGCGATGTCGCGCAGGCCTTCTTCGAGGCCGTACGGCTCCACGCCGATACCGAGCGGCTGCTGTCGGACGACCATTTCACGGTGGACGGCACGCGGCTCGAGGCGTGGGCCAGTCATAAGAGTTTTCAGCCGCGCGATCAGGATCCGCCGCCGCCGGCGGGGGGCGGCAATCCGACTGTGGATTTCCACGGGCAGCGTCGGACCAATGACACGCATCAGTCGACGACCGACCCGGATGCCCGGCTCTATAGGAAAGCGCGGGGCCGCGAGGCGCACCTCGGTTACCTGGGGCATGTGGTCATGGAGCATCGGTCGGGGCTGATTGTCGATGCGACGGTCACGCCAGCCGACGGCCATGGCGAACGCGATGCGGCCCTGGTGATGATCGAACGGCGCCCCGGACGGCACCGCATTACCGTCGCGGCGGACAAAGCCTATGACACGCGCGAGTTCGTCGCGACGCTGCGCGATAGTCGCGGTCTCCGCGCGGATCTCGCACTTCTGGCGTTCTCGGGGTCACTGGCGTGGCCTGGGCCGCTGCGTGCGAGAATGCTCGGTCGGCCAAGTGCCAAGGTCTTGTTCGCCGCGGGCGGCATCCTTGGGGGCTCGCGAGCCGACAGGCGTAAGGGGCGCGCGAATGCGGTCGTGGATTCGATTCGCGGATTGGCCTGTTCGTGCGGGAATCGCAGCGACGCTCGTGGTGGCGTCGTCGGTCCCGCTCATGATCGCCGCCTACCTCGATATCCGGGACGCGAGGAATCAACTGCTCGCCAGCACGGCTGCGGTCCTCGCGGCCCGAGGCGATCAGCTGGTCCGAGAACTCGATACCTTCAACCGCGGCTATCAGCGTTCGGTCGATAAGCTCGCGCACGATCCAGACATCGTCGCCTTCTGCAGGACAGATCTCAGAACGGGCAGTCGGCGCGCGCCGGCGATTCGCGCCAGCCTCGCCGTGCAACCGGCGAGGGATCCGAGTATCCGCGGGGCGTCGATTCTTGATGCGACCGGGATCGTCCGGATCGCAACGGAACCACAGCTCGTGGGCTTGGATCTGAGCTCGCGCCGGTTCGTCAAAGAGGCGCTTCGGGACGGCGCGGTCATCTCCGACGTCTATCTCGCCGAACCTCAGATCGGCGAGACCCCCACCATCGCGTACCTGACGGCGGTCCGGGGAGACAACCACGCGCTCGTCGGAATCGCCGTGCTCTGGGTGCGTGCCGCGGCGCTGTGGGACGTGGCGCAGGCCTCTAACGGGCTGGCCGGACCTGGAAGCTTCGCGGTGGCGTTCGACCACTACGGCGTGCGGGTGGCCCACACGTACAACGACGACATCGTGTTCCATCCGGGCGGCCCCCTTGACGGGCCGACCTTGAATGCCTTCGTCGCCGAGCGCCGGTTCGGCACGAACACGCGCCGGTTGCTGGAAGACGTCCGGGCCTTCCCGGAGCAATTCGACCGAGCCCGGTCCGCCTCGCCCGATACGACCATGTTCAGGGGCTTCGAGCCCGTCAACCAGCAGGGAAACTATGGCGTCGCTCGCCGGTTCCAGACCGTTCCGTGGACGATCTTCTACATGGCGCCGGCCATCCACCTGGAGGCGAGGATGGCGCAGATGACTCGCGAGAAAGCGTTCTACGGCGGCGTCATCGTAGTCCTCGCGTTCGGCGCTGGCCTAATGATCGCCGCGGCGATTCTGAGACCGCTCGCGGGCGCTTTCGACCGCCACGGCCTCGATTGCCGGCGGGGACCTGTCGGCGCGGGTGCCGCCATACGGTGAAAGCGAGATCGGGAAACTGGCTGCCAGCTTCAACGTCATGGCCGACCGAATCGAAGCTCAGGCCGTCGATCTTCGCCATGCCCGCGACACGCTGGAAATTCGCATCGATGAAAGGACTGCCGCGCTCCAGGCGAGCGAAGAGCGCACGCGCCTCATTGTCGAGACCGCACTGGACGCGGTGGTGACGATCGATGCGGCGGGTCTGGTGAGCGGCTGGACCCCGAAGGCCGAGACCATGTTCGGATGGACCGCGGCCGAGGTCATCGGGCAGTCACTGTCGGAGACAATTGTCCCCCATCGATACCGTGAGGCCCACCGCGAGGGCATGCGCCGATATCTTGCCACCGGTGAGGGGCCTGTTCTCAACACGCGCATCGAGCTGACGGCGATCCGTCGTGACGGACGCGAGTTCCCGATCGAGCTGGCGATCACCGCGATCCACACGCGTGCGGACGTGTCCTTCAGCGCGTTTGTGCGAGACATCACCGACAGAAAGCACGCCGAGGATGCGCTCCGTAGCAGCGAGGCACGCTTCCGAACCCTTGCCGAATCGCTCCCACAACTGGTATGGACCTGCATGCCGGATGGCTATTGCGACTACCTGAGTCGCCAATGGGTGGAGTACACGGGCCGCCCGGCCGGGGAGCAACTCGGCGCCGGCTGGGCCGAGCACGTGCATCCCGACGATCGCGCCTTCGTCCAGAGGGAGTGGGCGGCGGCCGCCGGGCGCGGCGACCTGTTCGACGTGGAATTCAGAATCCGGCGGTTCGATGGCGTCTACCGCTGGTTCAAGACGCGGGCGATGCCTCTACGCGACGCCGAAGGCAACATCGTCAAGTGGTTCGGATCCAACACCGACTTCGAGTACCACAAGCAGAGTGAGGCGCGGCTCCAGTCGCACCTGAAGCGGCTGCACCTGCTCGATGAGACGACGCGAGCGATTGGCGAGCGGCACGACCTGAAGAGCATCTTCCGCGTGGTGCTCGCGCGCCTCGAGGATCACCTCCCGATCGACTTCGGCTGTGTCTGCCTCTACGACGCATTGGCCGAACAGTTGACGGTCACGAGCGTCGGCCCGCGCAGTCAGGCCCTATCGGCCAGCCTGGGCCTCGCGGAAGAGACCCGGCTGCCGATCGACCGCAACGGGATATCGCGTGCGGTGCAGGGGCAATTGGTGTACCAGGCGGATCTCGCGCAACTCCCGTCGCCGTTGCCTCGAATGCTTGTCGGCTGGCGGCCTTCGATCCCTCGTCCTGGCGCCGCTGGCGGTCGAAAGCCACGTGTTCGGGGCATTGCTGGCGGCCCGGCATGGCACAAATGCCTTTGGAAGCGCGGACTGCGAGTTCCTGCGTCAGCTCAGCCAGCACGTGGCGCTTGCGGCCAACCAGGCGCAGCTCTATGCGGCACTGCAGAAGGCGTACGACGATCTGCGCCAGTCGCAGCAGGGACTGCTCCAGCACGAGCGATTGCGCGCCCTCGGACAGATGGCCAGCGGCATCGCGCACGACGTCAACAACGCGCTCTCGCCGGCGGTCCTCTATACCGAGGCGCTCATGGAGGAGGAGAAAGGACTGAGCGAGCAGGGGCGCGGATACCTGAAGATGATTCGGCATGCCGTTGAAGACATCGCGCAGACGATCGGCCGCATGACCGAGTTCTACCGTCAGCGTGAAACGCAGATTGCGCTGGCGCCGTTGGAGGTGAACCGCCTGGTGACGCAGGCCATGGAGCTCACACGCGCCCGGTGGAGCGATATGCCCCAGCAACGCGGCGTTGTCGTCAAGCTCAGGACCGAGCTGGGCGTGGCGCTCCCGCCCGTGCTCGGGCTCGAGAGCGAGATTCGCGAGGCGCTGATCAATCTCATCTTCAATGCGGTCGACGCTCTGCCGGACGGTGGAACGATCACGCTTCGGACGTACTTGTCGAAGGAGGATGGCGTATCGGCGAGGCTCCCCGCGCAACGGCTGGTGTGCCTGGACGTCGTCGACACGGGCGTCGGGATGGACGAAGAGACGCGACGTCGATGCCTGGAGCCGTTCTTTACGACGAAAGGCGAGCGCGGGACGGGTCTCGGCCTGGCGATGGTCTATGGCGCGATGCAGCGGCAAGGGGCGGCGCTGGACATAGAAACGGCACCTGACCGGGGCACGACCGTGCGGCTCAGTTTCCCAATTGCGAGCAGCGACGCCGTCGGGCAGGGGACCGCCGGCGCCAGGTTGCGCCCCTCGCCCTTGCGGATCCTGCTGGTCGACGACGATCCACTCGTGATCAAGGCAATGCGCGACATCCTCTCCGCCGACGGCCACACGGTCACCACGGCAGACGGCGGACAGGAGGGCATCGATACGTTCCAGGCGGCGCAGGCGCCTGGCCAGGCGCCGTTTGCGGTCGTGATCACCGACCTGGGCATGCCGTACGTGGATGGCCGCCAAGTGGCGGCGGCGATCAAGACAGCGTCACCCACGACGCCTGTGGTTCTCCTGACCGGCTGGGGACAGCGCCTCGAAGCCGAAGGCGACACGCCACACAGCGTCGACCACATCCTGGGGAAGCCGCCGAAGATCAGCGATCTCCGCCGCCTGCTCGCCCGTCTGTCTCCGCCCTCACGGGCCTGACATCAGAGCCTCAGGCGGTCGAGAGGGGGGCGCGCTCGTCGGGTGTCCACGCCTTGGCGGCCGCCAGACGTTCCTCGAGCGGCGGATGACTGTAGAAGAGCCACTCGACAAGGCGCGACGGCTGGGCCTCTGCAAGATTCTGAGCGCCAAGGCGGCGCATGGCAGACATGAACGCGCCCGGATTACTCGTAAGATCGAGCGCGAACCGATCAGCGCGGCGCTCGTGTCGCCGCGACAACGCCAGACCAACGGGCATCAACAGCAAGGAGACAGCGCCCGCCGTCGCCAGCAGCAGCGGCACACCGGCCGGATCGATCAGGCCTTCCACGCGCAGCCGGGAGCCAAGCGTCCGCAGCGCGAGATCGGCGGCACGAAATCCCAGGAAGATGAGGCCCGTCTCGAGCGCGATCGCCCGCCAGATGTCGTGATGCACATGATGGCCGAGCTCGTGTGCCAGCACGACCTCGATCTCATCGTCTGAGTACTGCTCGAGCATCGTGTCGGAGACGATGATGCGTCGCGTCGCACCGAGGCCCGTCAGCGCGGCATTGGCCTTCCGCGTCTTGGCACCCAGCGCCCATTCGTACACGCCAACGATACGCGTCCCTGCGCGGCTCGCCAGATCCTCCAGTCGCGCGCGCAGCTCCTGACGACGGAGCGGCGTAAACGAAAAGAAGAGCGGCAGCAGCACGACGGGGGCCAGGTTGGCAAGCGAGACGATGAGGATGGCGAAGATCGCGCCGGAAATCGCCCACCACCAGCCGGGCAGGTGCGCCATCGTCGCGTAGACCAGCAGCAGCGCCGGCACGCCGAGGACGAGGGACAGCACGGCGCCCTTTCCCTGATCAAGCAACCAGGCACCAAAGGTCTGGCGGGACAGCTCGTAGCGCCGCTCCAGGACGAAGCCGCTGTAGATCGAAAGGGGGAACGAGACGACGGCATGCAGAATTGCGAGAGCCACGGCGACGGCGGCCACGGAAGCGTAAAGGTGACCGCCGGTCACGTCACGGGCGAGATCTCGAAGGATCTGTGCGCCTCCGCTGAGGAGCAGACCAACGAGCAGCACGGCGCTCCAGGCGAGATCCAGGACTTCCGCGCGTCGCTTCAGCCGGTGGTACCGGGCGGATTTGTCTTCTGTCACTTCCCCGTCAGGTGAATGCCGCCATTGGTTGTCTCGAGATCGATCGGCGGTCCGCCGCCATTCAGCTTACCCTCGATTCTGCGGCGCGTCTGTTCGCCGATTGTCTCGATCGCGAGGTTGTCCGTGCCCAGGCCTCCGTTCACGACGCGCGCCGAAAGGTTCGCCTTGGCCTCTTTCGGCAGCTCGACATGCACGCCGCCGTTGACCGTTTCGGCGCGCAGACCTCCCTGCCCGACGCCGGTGAGCGCGAGGCGTACCCCGCCGTTCGTGCTCGACACGCGGAGCGTCCCGGACATGCCGTTGGCCTCGACGCCTCCATTGACCGTCGATGCCTCGACGTCGTTCGGCAGGCCGAGGAGCTTGATGCCGCCGTTTGTCGTGCGCGCCACCACGCGGAGCGCTGCTGGCACCTTGACGAAAAACTTGATGTCGACGCCACCGCGGCCCGACCATTTGGGCGGCTTGGCCTCGATGCGCACCGCGTCGCCTTTGACGTCCTCGATCATCTGCACTTTTCCGAGCAGGTCCCTGGCAGCCTCGTCGCTCGACGCTTTGGCGCGCCGCTCGGCGCGCACTTCAACGCCCGGCCCCGTCCCCGGCTCGATCTGCACGAGCCCGTTGACGTTGGCCACCTCCAGGCGGCCGCCCGGCGAAATCGTATAAGCCCGTGTCCACGTGTCGGTGGATTGCCCCGACGCCAGGCCCAGATTGAAGTCCCCATTCCCGAGGTTCACGTCGCAGGCCGATCCGGCGGCGGCGAGCAGCAGGCACCCGGCGGCGACGGCGGAACGGCTCCGAAGCAGGCGTCTCATAGGTTGTCCTCTCGGAATGATACGCCGGAGCTGGCCTGAAGGTTCGTCGCCTGACACCCTCGCAGTGCTAAGTGCCAAGTGGAAAGTGCAAAGTGGAGTGGGCAGTGGGAAACCGCCGGGCCCAGGCCTCCACTTTCCACTGCTCACTTGTCGCTTCACTCGGCACTTCGCTCTTAGCACTTGGCACTTCGCCGAGGCGCGTCACCGCCGCGCCGGGCTAATTCAGCCTTACGGAAATCAGTTTCGAGACTCCCGGCTCCTCCATCGTCACGCCGTAGAGCCGGTCGGCGATTTCCATCGTCTTGCGGTTGTGTGTGATGAGGATGAACTGCGTGTGGTGCAACATGCCTTTCAGCATCTCGACGAACCGGCCGATGTTCGCATCGTCGAGCGGCGCGTCGATTTCGTCGAGCAGGCAGAACGGGCTGGGCTTGTATTTGAAAATCGCGAACATCAGCGAGATGGCCGTGAGCGCTTTTTCGCCTCCCGAGAGGAGTTGGACGCTTTGCAGCCGCTTGCCGGGCGGCGAAGCGACGATGTCGATCCCACTCTCGAGCGGATCGGACTCGTCGATCAGCGTGATGCCGGCATGCCCGCCCCCGAACAGCGTGGAGAAGGTCCCCTGGAAGTTGCGGTTGATGGCCTCGAACGCCTCGTGGAAGCGCACCTTCGACGTTTCGTCGATGCGCTGGATCGCTTCGTTGGTCGCCGCAATCGAATCGACCAGGTCCTTGCGCTGAGTGACGAGGAAATGATGGCGGACTTCAAGCTCGTCGAACTGCTCGATGGCCATCATGTTCACCGGGCCGAGACGATCGATCTTCGCGCGAAGGCCGGTGATGGCCTCTTCGGCCGTGATCTCAACCCGACCAACCTGACCAACCTGACCAACCTGACTAACCTGACTAACCTGACTAACCTGATCGCTCCGTCCGTCCTGTAGTTGCTCGTCCAGTTCGTCGCCGTCGCCGTCGAAGGGCTCGTCGGCAGAAAGCGCCGACGCGTCAGGGGTTGCGGTGCCGCTTCGTTCGAGATCCTCCACCTCCGCCACGACAGCATCGAGGGGAACCTGAGCGGTTTCAAGGCACGTGGTGGCAAGATGGGTGAGGTCGCTTTCGGCGGTTGCGCGCTCGATTTCCAGGTCGCTGGCGCCGGAGCGGATCGCGTCGAGCGCCATCCGCGCGTCGCGGACGCTCCGCTCTTCGATCTCCACTTTCGATCGAAGGGTCCCCGCCGTGGCCTCCGCGCCGTGGACCTCGCGGCGCAGCGTATCGAGCTCCACGACGGCGGTGTCGAGCCGCGCAAGGCCTTCGGCCGTGGCTACTTCGAGGGCCGCACGCTGATTCGCTTTCTGCGTGCGCTCCGCGGCCAGGGCCGCCAGCCGCATCTCGATCTCGCGGGCCGCTTCCTCGAGGCGAATGACCTCGGCCGAGAGCGCCGTGCGCCGCTCGGCCAGCGCGGCGTGCGCCGCCTTTGCCTCGGCGACGCGTGCCGCGAGGCCCTCTACGCAGACGCGGGCATCCGAGAGCCGCTGCTGGGCGGCGTTGAACACCGCGTCCAGTTCGCGCTGCCGTGTCTCGAGCGCGGCAATCGACTCGTGCGCTTCGGTCTGGCGCGCGTCGAGCCGCGCGATTTCGTCGTCGGCGCGGCGGCGCTCACTTGTCAGCAGTTCGCCTTTTCGGCCGAGCCGCGCGCCTTCGTCGCGCACACGGGCAATTTGCGCGTCGAATCCAACAATCGCCTTCTCGAGCTCGTGCAGTTCGGCGCTCCGATGCTCGATGGCGGAAGAAATGTCGCTGACGCGCGCCGAGGCGTCGGTCAGGCCGGTGGCGACCGACGCGACAGCCTCACGCTCCGCCTCGGCTCGCGCGCGCAGCTCTTTGATTTCGTTCTTCGTGGCGAGAATGCCCCGCGCCTCGTGCCGTCCGCCGCCCACCACGACGTGACGGCCGCGCACGACATCGCCATCCACAGTCGCCACGTCCGCGCCCGTTTCCCGGGCGGCGACAATCGCGACATCGAGCGTCTCGGCGATGTACGCGCGAGGCAGGACCGCCCGAACAGCGTCGGCATATGGCCCGACCGCCTGGACGACCGAGTCGATGGCGAGAACGCCGTCCACCGAGGCCAACGCGGCGCGCTCTGCGGCGCCGCCTCCGACCACGACGAACCCGCAACGGCCGGCATCCCGTGCGCGGAGCAGGTCGAGCCCGGCCGCCGCGTGGCCGTGGCTCGGCACGACGACGTGCTGCAGCAGATCGCCGAGCAGCGCTTCAACGGGCCGCTCGTAGCGCCGATCGACCTCGAGCCAGTCGGCGACGGCGCCATGTTGCGCAACCGCGCCATTGGCCTCCGCCAGCACGACGCGCGCCCCTTCGGTGAACTCCGCCCGCCCTGCCTCGAGCTCTTCGAGGGATGTGAGCCGGGCGGCGAGGCCCGCGAGGTCGTGCTCGCGTGTCCTGAGCTCCTGCGCGAGGCTCGCGTGCGACGCACGCGCTCGGCCGAGCTCGACGTCGAGCGTCGACCGCGCGGTCCGCGCACGTTCGAGGGCGTCGTGCGCGTCGGACAGGGCCTTCTCCGCCGCCAGCCGATCCACCGCCAGCCGTTCGCTTTCGACGCGTAGATCCGTCTCTTCGACGTCGAGCCGCCCCAGATCGTCCTGAACACGCTCGCGCGCGGCGACGGCGTTGTCGATAGCGTGCCGCAGGGTGGTCGCGTGGCTCATCGCGCCGAAGACATCGCGGCGCGCGGCCTCGACGTCGCCTTCGAGGCCCTCGATCTCGCGCGCTGCGAGCTGGTAGGCGTCGTTCTCGGCGGTCAGGTGCGCCTCCGCCTCAATACCTTCCTGTTCGGCGCGCGCGGTCCTTTCGCGCCGCTCGGCCAGCTCGGCGCGCTGCGGTTCGCGGCGCCCCTCGAGGACCTGGAGCTCCTGCGCCAGCTCGGTCATACGCGTCCCGAGCACGTCAATCTGCTGGCGGTTGAGCTCGACCTGCTGCTGGGTAGCGCGAATCTCGAGCTCGTGCGCGTGCGCGCGGTCGCGCGACGCGGTGGCGTGCCCGTCGGCTTCCGCGACTTCGATACGAAGCGCGCTCAGCGTGCTTTCGTTCTCGGCGAGACGCGCCGCAGCCACGGCTTCACGCTCGCGCACGTCGGTGAGGCGGCGCCGCGCGGACTCGATCGCGTGCGCGAGGTCACGATACTTTCGCGCGAAGAGCACCTTCTCCCAGCGACGCAGCTCGTCGCGAAGCCGCTGATGACGCCGCGCTTTCGCAGCCTGCCGCTTCAGGCTGCCGCGCTGCTTCTCGACCTCGAAGACGATGTCGTCGATGCGCGTGAGATTCTGCTGCGCGGCTTCGAGCTTGAGCTCCGCCGAGCGACGGCGTGCCTTGTATTTCGTGATGCCGGCGGCCTCTTCGATCAACTGGCGCCGGTCGGTCGGCCGCGACGAGAGAATCAGTCCGATCTTGCCCTGTTCGATGATCGCGTAGGCCTTCGCGCCAAGGCCCGTATCCATCAACAGCTCGTGAATGTCCCTCAGGCGGCAGTGCTCGCCGTCGATCAGGTACTCACTCTCGCCCGAACGATACAGTCGTCGAATCAGCTCGACATCCCGGCCCACGGGCTGGAACTCTTCAAGCACGTCCTCGGCGGGCGTGAACGTCACGACGTCGCCATGGGCCCTCCCATTCCCGTTCCCGTTCGCAGGTTCGGGCATCGGGACCCCGTTGCCGCTCGAGACGACTGTCACGCCGCTCAAGTGCAGCCGGACTTCGGCCGTGCCCGTGGGCTTGCGCGCGTCGCTGCCGCTGAAGATGACGTCCTCCATCTTCTCGCCGCGCAGACTCCGCGCGCTCTGCTCGCCCAGCACCCACGTGATGGCGTCGGCGACGTTGCTCTTCCCGCAGCCGTTGGGACCGACAATCGCCGTCACGCCACGGTCGAATGACAGCTCGGATCGGTCGGAAAAGGATTTGAAACCGGCGATTTCAAGGCGTTCAAGCCGCATGCATGCCTCGAGACGGGCGTTTCGACGTGGACGACGAACAGGCGGGCCGCGCCAGCCGCGCGTGGCCACGCCGGTCCGAATAGCGCAGGAAGCGCTCCGGAAAGGTCAGAACCTCTGTCGAGGTGAAAACCGACAATGTGAGTTGGCGCTCCGGCGGTTTCCGAAGACGCCCCGCAGAAGGAGCGCGGCACCCGGCCGACGAGAGCGGCTTAGTGTAACAAGGGCTACTGGTAGTGGCAAGCCAGAACTGAGGCCCCAACCACTTGTAGCCGCGCGCAGAGGTGACGAAAAATGTCGGGCTTCGCCTCGCCCAAGCTGAAGCTTGGGCCTACGACGGCTTTCGTACGTAGGACCGAGCTTTGCCAGGACCGAGTACGTAGGACCGAGCTTTAGCTCGGTCAAGTCAGCTCGGTCAAGTCAGCTCGGTCAAGTCGAGACGCCCGCGGCTCAGCGCTCGTTGCGGGCGGCCTTCGATCGCGCGAGTTGCGTGAGCTGCTCGGCCTCGCGGAACAGGCTCAGTGCGAACTGCGCCTGGGGGTCGGACTCGACCAAGTGCTTTCTTGCCGAGGCGACACCGAAGAGCGCCAGATCGATGTCGTACCGGATCATCGCCTTGATGAACGACTGGTCGGCTTCAAACGCCTGCGCATCGAGCTTCACGCCCTGCGCCGTGACGAAGGTCTTGAAGTCGCTCATCATCGCCGCATCCACGGTGAAGTCCGAGCCCACGAATTTGCGATCCTTGCCCATCGCGCCGGGCCGCGTGTCGCCGACGGCAGAGAATCGCTGCGCGAACGCCGAGAAGACCTGCCGCGCATAGAGCGTGCGTCCGAATCGCGACGGATTGAAGCCTTCGACCGGCCCGTCGAGCCGCCGATCGGGTTCGATCCCGCCGCCGCCGTACACGCGGCGCCCGCTGTCGGTGTACTTCAAGTCCTTCGCGTCGTGCGACCGGTTCGCATCCTGGTCGCGGAGCGTGTAGGTGAGGTACTCGTCGAACGTGCCGTCCCACGGCCGCTGAATCAGGCGCCCGCTCGGCGTGTAGTAGCGCGCTGTCGTCAGCGCGAGGCCGGCGCCCTGGTTGACGCGATAAATCGACTGCACCAGTGCCTTGCCGAACGTCGTCTCACCGACGATGAGCGCGCGATCGTGATCCTGGAGCGCACCCGAGACGATTTCCGATGCGCTGGCGCTGTTGCGATTGGTCAGGACGATGAGCGGCAGCGTCGTGTAGTCGCTCTCCTCGGTTGCATGAAAATCCTGATCGGAATTCGGCACGCGGCCGCGTGTATACACGATGAGATCGCCCTTGCGGAGAAAGCGATTCGAGACGCGAATGGCCTGATCGAGCGGCCCGCCCGGATTGGTGCGCAAGTCGAGCAGCAGGCGCTTCATGCCTTTGCCGGCGAGCTCGTCGAGGTCGCGACCGAGATCGCGATCCGTATTTTCGGCGAAGTCCTGCAGGCGCACGTAGCCCGTCTGTGCGTCGACCATGAAAAATGCGGGAATCGAGGGAATGGTGATCTCGTCGCGCTGGACCGAGACGGGAATCAGCCCCTCGGCGCCAGCGCGCTTGATCGAGACCTCGACGTTCGTGCCTTTCGGCCCGCGCAGCTTGCGCACCGCCTGGTCGCTCGTCCAGCCCTTCGCGTCCTCGCCGTCGATCTTCGCGATGACGTCGCCGCGCCGGATCCCCTGCTTGTAGGCGGGCGACCCTTCGAACAGGCTCTGCACCGTGATGTCACCGTCGACGACTTGAATGGTGATGCCGAGCCCGTAGTACCGGCCTTCCTGCCGTTCGCGCAACTGCGCGTACTGGCGAGGATCCATGAAGCTCGAATGCGGATCGAGCGTCTGGAGCATGCCCGAAATCGCGCCGTAGACCAGCCGGTCGGATTCCACCTTGTCGACGTAGCGGGCCTCGATAACCGACAGCGCCGCCGTGAACGTCCGGTAGTTTTCGCTGAGGCGGTCCTGCGACTGCGCGACGCCGCGGCCGAACATGCCGCCCAGTACCGCCGAGACGGCGATGGTGAGCGCGCCAACGGGGAGAAATCGGGAACGGGCCATGCGATCGATGCTAACAAATAAGCCCCACACCAGCAATGATTTCCACCCCATTTTGGTCCCTCCGGCGGCTTGACCTCAGATCCGTGCGGTTCCATAATGGCAGTAAGTCTTTACGCCGATCGGCGGCGTCTTTCCCGAGACGGGAGCCGTTCGTTCGTCCCTGTTCAGTCAAGAGGGAGTCCCTGTTATGTTCGGTTCCATCGGCATGCCGGAGCTGATCGTCATTTTCGTGATCGCGCTCATCATCTTCGGCCCGCGGAAACTGCCGGAGCTCGGGCGGTCGCTCGGTCGCAGCATCAACGAGTTCAAGCGCGCGTCGAACGAGCTCCGCAACACATTGGAGGACGAGATCCGGGTCGACGAGCAGCATTCAACGGAGCAGACCCGCGCCGCGGCTGCGGCCGCCGCCGCCGCTCCAGCGCCCGCCGCTTCACCCGTGCAGGCTCCCACCGACGCGCCACCGGACGAGAGCCCGGTCTCCCGCACCAGCGGCACCGCCTAGTCGCCCATGGCGCTCATTCCGTTCCCGGGGTCAAATGCGGCCCGCGCCCCGGACGACGATCCCGACGACGATCTCGAGCCGGAGGATGCGGGCGGAAAGATGTCGTTTCTGGAGCATCTGGACGAGCTCCGGCAACGACTGATCGTCTCCATCGGCGCCATCATCGTCGGCTTTCTGATCGCCTTCCTCTTCATCGATCACATCTTCGCGTTCATCATGCGGCCGCTGCAGCAGATCCTGCCGGCCGGCGGCCGGCTGATTTACACCGAGGCCACCGAAGCCTTCATGCTGCAGCTGAAGATGGCGGCGCTGGCGGGCGTGGTGCTGGCGGCGCCGGTCATCATGTGGCAGCTCTGGCTGTTCATCGCGCCAGGGTTGTACTCGCGTGAAAAGCGATTCGCGCTGCCATTTGTGCTCTTTTCGTCGATCTTCTTCGTGGGGGGCGTCGCTTTTTCACACTATGTCGTGTTCCCGGCCGCCTGGAAGTTCTTCGCAAGCTTCAACAACGACTACCTCGCATTCATGCCGAAGGTGTCGGAGGCGTTCGGCTTGTACGCCTATATGCTCCTGGCGTTCGGCGTCATCTTTCAGATGCCGACGCTGGTGCTCGCCCTCGCCCGCATGGGCGTTGTGACAGCCGGGTTTCTCTGGCGCCACACCAAGTACGCCATCCTTGCCATCTTCATCATTTCTGCAGTCATCACCCCAAGCAGCGACGTGGTGAACCAGTCGCTGATGGCGGTTCCGATGCTGGTGCTGTATGTGCTGAGCATCCTCATCGCGTGGGTGTTTGGTCGCAAGAAGCCGTCGGATTCAACCCGCTGACGCCGGATTGCCGTTTGACCAACATTGCGCAAACACGTATAGTGATTGGACTTGTTCGTCCTACTGGGAGCATTTGAGCGATGAGAAAACTGCTGGGGTTAGTTGCCATGAGTACCATGCTCGGGGTTGCTTCCCCGCTGCTGGCCCAGACGACGAGCACCTCATCAGACGCGCCGACGGCTCCGGCCGAGACCCGGCCCGCCACAAGCACCTTTCTTGGCGATACCGGCCTCTGGTTCGTCCCCACCGGAGAAGTCCTGCCAGCGAAGCGCGCGTCGGGTGGCATCTACTACGTCAATCAGGATTTTTCTGAAGCGTTCATGGACGTCGCCGACTTTTCGGCGGTCGCGGCCTTTGGCGTGGGCAATCGCGCCGAGATCTTCGGTGCGTTCCAGGTCTATCGCCGGATCGATACCGATGCCCGGCCGTTTCAAACTTTCGGCACGCCAATCGGCTACCCGAATCCCGTCGAAGGCTGGCAGGAAGGTATCGGCGATCTGTTCGTCGGCGCCAAGGTGAACCTGCTCTCGCAGGCCGACCAGAAGCCGGTCGCCTTCGGCCTCCGCGGCATCGTGAAGGCGCCCACCGCGAGCTACGACGATGGCCTGGGGACCGGCAAGGCAGATTTTCTGGTCGACGCGATCGTGAGCAAGGAACTGCAGGAGAAGGTCGAGGTCTCCGGATACGCCGGCTTTGCCGCGCGCACGAGCCCGGATGATGTCGACAGCACCGGAGGCTTCCGCTACGGTGTCGGCGTTGCCGTCCCGACGCGCCAGTCGCTGCGGCTCACCGCAGAAGCATTTGGTGAGAAGTACTTCGACAATACCGTCGCGGCCGACAGCAGCTCCATCGGTCGCTTTGGCCGTCCCGCGTCATGGGAAGTGAAGTCGCCGTTCAAGGTGTTCGTCGGCCTCGATTACATGCATCGCAGCGGCTTCTTCGCGGGCGCTGGCGTGGGCTGGGAGGTCAACTTCGACGGTCGCGAGCACTTCGGGCTCAGTTCAAACGAGTCGGGCGACAACCTGGAAGGCAGCGTCCGCATCGGCTTCCATCCGGGTGTGCGGGTGTATGTGCCACCGCCGGCACCAACGCCGGCCGAAGCGCCCCCCGCCAATCGCCCACCAACGGTCAAGGCCCGCTGCGAGCCGTGCACGGTGGAGGTCGGCAAGAGCGCGACGATTGCCGCCGACGCCCAGGATCCGGATGGCGACACGCTCGCCTACAAGTGGAGCGTCACCACCGGCAAGGTCGCAAGCGCGACCGAACGCCAGACCCTCTGGACGGCCCCCGAACAGGAAGGCTCCGTGCCCGCCACCGTCACCGTGGACGATGGCAAAGGTGGGACCGCGACCGACACGGTCACGATCCAGGTCGTGAAACCGCCGGTGAAGGAATACAAGTTCGAGGACGTGCACTTCGACTTCGATCGGTATTCGCTGCGGCCGGAAGCCACCCGGGTACTCGACGAAGCCGTCCGCGCGCTGGCCGACAACCCCGAACTGAAGATCGAGGTCGAGGGCCATACGTGCAACATCGGCACGGCCGAATACAACCTGGCGCTCGGCGAGCGGCGCGCGCAATCGGTTCGGGAATACCTGACCTCGCGCGGCGTCGCTGCCGATCGGCTGAAGACGGTGAGCTACGGCGAAGAGCGTCCGAAGTACGACAACGCTCGCGAAGAAACGCGGCGCATGAACCGCCGCGCCGCGCTGATCGTCCGCCTGACGCAATAGCAGCGGCGTTTCGGTCGCTTTGAATCGAGGGGCACGGCTTTCTGTCCGAGGGGCCGTGCCCTTTGTGTTTTCGCGGCCGGTTGTAAGCTAGTCTCCCGTCGTGGCCATCAAGACATCAGCCAGCCAAGAAGTCCGCCGCCTGATCACGGACCTCACCGCCGTCGATGCGAGCTCCGCCACGAAGCGGGAATCGGCGGTGGCGCGCCTCGCGGTCATCGGCACGCGCGCCGTACGGCAGCTGGTCGACGCCCTGGCTACGGCGGCTACCAGCGAAGCCAAAGCGGCCGTCCTGGCCGCCCTCGAGGCGATTCCCGATGCCCGGGCCGTCGAACCTGTCCTGACCCAGCTGCAGGTGGGCGACGTGGCTGTTCGCCTTGCGGCGGCGCGCGCCGCGCGCGGGTTGCTGCCGCTTGGTCAGGGCACAGTCGTCCTGGACCGGCTCACTTCTTTGGCCGTCGATCGGTACGCAGCCCGGCGATCTTCGTGCGATCGCGATTGAGGCGCTCGCCACGCTGCCCGCCCGGACCGTGAAGCCTGTGCTCGATGGTTTGAAAGACGATCCGGCGCCGGCCGTGCGAGCTGCGCTCAAACGTCAGGGCGCCGTGACAGAGGACCCGGTTGCCGACCTCGAGGAAGCGTCGGACGGCTGGCTCCCGCGGGATCCACACACCCTCCTGCAACTGGTCGCCCGCGCGGCGAACGAGGCCCCGCTCTCGACGCTGCACCGGCTGGTCGAGCGCGTGCGATCCAAGGAAGGCGAAGGCAAGAAGAGCCGGAGGAAGGACTGGCTCGCCGTGCGTGGCGCGCTGCACGTGGCGCTGGCGCGCAGAAACAGCCGGGTCGCCCTGTACGATCTGCGCGAATCGGTCGAGCGGGCCGAGGAGCCGCTGCCGGCCGACTTTCTCGAGGCGCTGTCGCTCGTCGGCGACGCGAGCTCGCTCGAGCCCCTCGCGGCCGCTTACGTGCATTCCGCCGCGATGCCCGACGCCGAGACCTGGCGGCGCAAGATCGCCGAGACGTTCCAGACCATCGTCTCGCGCGAGGGCATCACGGCGCGGCATGGCGCGTTGAAGCGCGTGAAGTCGCGCTTCCGCGGGCATGTCGATTCGCTGGTGCGTCCGTAGCCTGTAGGCCCGAGCTTCAGCTCGGGCACTGACGGCCTGGCGGATTGCCCAAGCTGAAGCTTGGGCCTACGACCCACCGGCGTTAATACGCCTTCGCGAACCGCGCTTCGGTGACAGCCGGCTTGTCGCAGCGGACGCACATGCCGCCGGGCTCCTGCTCGAACGGCAGGTTCCGGATCGTCGCCTGCGTTTCGGCCTTGATCCTCGCCTCGCACTCGTCGTCTCCGCACCAGCGCGCGATGACGAAGCCGGGACGGCCTTCCATCGCCGCGAGGAATTCGTCCCAGTTCGCGGCCGTCGTCGTGTGCTCCGTGCGGAAGTCGAGGGCGCGCGTGTACAACCCGTGCTGAATCTCGTCGAGCAGCGATAGGATGCGCACCGCGAGGCCATCGACCGGGGCCGCAAGCTTCTCGCGCGTGTCACGGCGCGCCAGCACCACCTGCCCTTTCTCGATATCCTTGGGACCGATCTCCAGGCGAATCGGCACGCCGCGCATTTCCCATTCCGCGAACTTCCAACCAGGCGTATAGGCCTCGCGCGCATCCAGGAACACGCGCACGCCGGCCGCCACCAGGTCCGCCTGAACGGCCTGGGCTTTGGGCAGCACGGTTTCCTGCCAGTTGCCACGTTGAATCGGCACGATGACGACCTGGTACGGCGCGACGCGCGGCGGCAGGATGAGGCCGCTGTCATCGCCATGGGTCATGATGACGCCGCCGATCAGGCGCGTCGACACACCCCAGGATGTCGTCCAGGCGTGCTGCACCGTTTTGTCGCGACCCTGGAATTGAATCTCGAACGCCTTCGAGAAGTTCTGCCCGAGATTGTGCGACGTCCCGGCCTGGAGCGCACGGCCATCGCCCATCAGCGCCTCGATCGAGTAGGTCTTGGCCGCGCCGGCGAACTTCTCGCTGGAGCTCTTCTGACCGTCGAGGACCGGGATCGCGAGCACGTCTTCGGCGAAGCGCTTGTACACGTCGAGCATTCGAAGCGTCTCTTCCTGCGCCTCGGGTTCAGTCTCGTGCGCCGTGTGGCCTTCCTGCCACAAAAACTCGGTCGTTCGCAGAAACGGCCGCGTGACCTTCTCCCAGCGGACGACATTCGCCCACTGATTGATCAGCACAGGCAGGTCGCGCCACGACTGGATCCACTTGGCGTACATCGTGCCGATGATCGCCTCCGACGTGGGCCGAATGACCAGTCGTTCTTCGAGCTCCTCCGTGCCGCCTCTGGTTACCCACGCGACCTGCGGCGCAAAACCCTCGACGTGCTGGGCCTCGCGCATGATGAGGCTTTCGGGAATGAACAGCGGGAAGTACACGTTGACGTGCCCGGTCTCCTTGAAGCGGCGATCGAGGTCCTGCTGAATGAGCTCCCAGATCGCGTAGCCGTACGGGCGGATGACCATGCAGCCCTTGACGGGCGAGTAGTCGGCCAGCTCGGCGCGCCTGACAACGTCCAGGTACCAGCGGGAGAAATCCTCCGACTGGCGCGTGATTTCGGTCACAAATTCCTGCGGTTTGCTCATCTCGAATCCTGAGGCAACGCTACGGGGCGCATGGCGATGCGCGACACCATTCGTGCAACGCCGACGGGGCGCATGGCCCGACTTCGCTCTTCGAGCTTCATCGAGATCTCGCCGTAGCGCTACGCGCGAAGGCGGACCATGCGCCCCTACGGGCGCGTTTCGCCGACGTGGACCTTCCAGTGTACATCGTCGGTCGCCGGGAAGTCGGCCCGGCGATGGCCACCGCGGCTCTCCTCGCGCCTCCACGCGGCACGCGCGATGAGAGCGCCGACCTGCGCGAGGTTCGCCGCCTGCCACGCGGCATGATCGCCGGCACGATCGGCAAGCGCGTGTTCGAGAGCCGACGCCTCGGCGTCGAGGTCGCGGACGAGCGGCCCGAGCGCCGCGGCATCGCGGACCAATCCCGCATCACGCCACATGCGGTCGGGAACCGGCGACGAGATGACCGGGCTCCCGGCCACGGGCACCACCCTCGGGGCCTCGACGATGGGCGGCAACGCGGCTTCTTTTTCGGGAAGCCTCATCGCCCCGGCAGCGCGTGCGCCGAAGACCAGTCCTTCCAGCAGCGAGTTGCTTGCCAGGCGGTTCGCGCCATGCACGCGCGTACACGCCACTTCGCCCGCGGCAAAGAGGCCCGGAATGGACGTGCGGCCCGAGCCGTCGGTATCGACGCCGCCGCACATGTAGTGCGCCGCGGGGCTCACGGGCAGCAGGTCGTGCGCGAAGTCGAGTCCCATGCGTCCGCAGGCCTCGGCAATGCCGGGAAACCGCGCGCTGACCCACTGTGCGTCGAGGTGGCCGAGGGTGAGATACACGGACCTGTTCGTGCGCGCCGCCTCCCGAACCATGGCCGTCGCCACGACGTCGCGCGGCGCCAGATCCCCGCGCGCGTCATAGCGCACCATGAAGACCTCGCCATCGGCATTGACCAGGCGGGCGCCTTCGCCGCGCACGGCCTCCGATATAAGGAACCGAGGCGCCCCAGGCACATGGAGCACGGTCGGATGAAATTGCACGAACTCCAGATCGCTCAGGCGTGCGCCCGCACGCCATGCCATCGCCAGGCCGTCGCCCGTGGCTATGGCCGGATTCGTCGTCTCGCGAAACACCTGGCCGGCGCCACCGGTGGCCAGCAGGACGGCTCGGGCCTCGACACGGGCGTGCCTGCCGTCCTGCTGAATCAACTCGACACCGGCGCAGCGTCCACTCTCGACAATGAGCCGGGTGGCCAGCGCGTGATCGAACACCTGCAGGGATGTCGACCGCGAGACGCGCGCCCAGAGCGTTCGCGCGATCTCGCGTCCCGTCGCGTCGCGTGCGTGCAACACGCGTCGCACCGAGTGCGCGCCTTCCCGTCCGAGCGCAGGGGCGCCGTCGGGGCCGCGATCGAACGCCACGCCCCAGTAGAGCAGCTCCTGAACGTAGCGTGGTCCTTCCGAGACGAGGATCTCGACCGCGGCGGGATCGCACAGGCCGGCGCCGGCTTCGAGGGTGTCGGCCAGGTGCAGCGCGGGCGAGTCGCCGGGCCCGACGGCGGCCGCAATACCGCCCTGCGCGTAGCCGGTATTGCTCTCGGTGCTGCCCGCCTTGGTGAGCAGCAGGACTTTTCCCCGGGTCACGAGGTCGGTCGCAGCCCTGAGACCGGCAATGCCCCCGCCGATGATCACGAAGTCAGTGCGAACGTCCACGCGGTGTTATCGTAACCGCACCGTGCAATTGACCGTCAATACGCCGCCACGACCGTACCCCATCGACATCGGCGCAGGCCATCTCGCCGCGCTCGGCTCGCTGCTCGATCGCGAGGCCTTTCCTTCGCGCCGCATCGTGATCTCGAGTCCCGCCGTCTGGCGGTTGCACGGAGAAACAGCCGGCCCGGCGCTCGGTGACGCCCCGGTGGTGCTCGTGCCGGACGGCGAGCGAAACAAGCACCTCAAGACGGTGGCGCGGGTGTACGACGCGCTCGTCGAGCACGGCGCCGACCGTGGCTCTGGAATGGTGGCCGTCGGCGGGGGCGTGGTCGGCGACTCCGCGGGCTTCGCTGCCGCGACGTTCCTGCGCGGCATCGCCCTCGCGCACGTGCCGACGACGCTGCTGGCGCAGGTGGATAGCTCGATCGGCGGCAAGGTCGGCGTCAATCACGCGCTCGGCAAGAACCTGATCGGCGCATTCCACCAGCCTCGCCACGTGATCATCGATCCACTGGTGCTCGCGACGCTGCCGCGGCGCGAGTTCCGCGCGGGCCTCTACGAGGTGGTGAAGTACGGCACGACGTCGAGCCCTGCCCTCTTCGAGCGGCTCGAGTCGAACGTCCGGGACATCTTTCAACGGACGCCAGAGGCGCTCGTGCCGATCATCGCCGAGAGCTGCCGGATCAAGGCTGAGGTCGTCGCCGATGACGAGCGCGAGTTGGGCCCCAGGCGCGTGTTGAACTTCGGACACACGTCGGCGCATGCGATCGAAGCGATCACGAAATACCGGCGGTTCCGCCACGGCGAGGCCGTGGCCTACGGCATGCTCGTGGCCGCGGAAGTCGCGGCGGCACGCGACGCCGCGGCCGGAGACCTTCGCGATAGGCTGACGGCGCTGGTGCGATCGCTCGGCCCGCTGCCGGCGATCGGCGATCTCGACGCAAAGGCGATAGTCGCAATCACGCGGCGCGACAAGAAGGTGGTCGACGGCCGACTCCATTTCGTCCTGGCGACCGCCATCGGATCGTGGACGATCGCCGACGACGTGACGGAACGTGAGTTGATCGACGCGCTCGTGACGGTGGGGTTCGGGGCGTAGAGGCGGAAGAAACCCAGAACACGAGAACACGGAGAACACGAGAACACGAGAACACGAGAAGATATAACCCGTCGAACCCCGACGCTCAACAGTTGCTCAGGTTAAGCAAGTTGACCAGGTTGATCGGGTTCGGCAACGCCGCCAACCCGGCAAACGCGATCAACCTGTCGAACTCGACTCAACCCGCAATTATCCCTCGATGGCGTAATCCTTCATCTTCTGCATCAGCGTCTTGTAGCTCACCTGCAACAGGTCGGCGGCGCGCGGTTTCTGGCCGGCGGCGTCTTTCAGCGCGCGGACGATCTTTCGCCGCTCCACGTCGGCGAGCACGCGCCGCGACGCGTCGGCCAGGGTGCCGGTGAGATCGATCGACTCCCAGGGATCGGGCGGGGCTTCAGCCGCCACGCCATCCCGAAACGACAAGTTCAAGTGCCGAGGACGGATCGTTTCACCTTCGGTCAGGATACAGGCGCGCTCGATGCAGTTCTGCAGTTCGCGCACGTTGCCCGGCCACGCATAGCGTTCGAGCTCCTCGACCGCTTCCGGCGACAGGATGAGCGGCTTTTTCTTCAGTTCGCGGCAGAAACGCTCGACGAAATGCTGCGCGAGGATCCCGGTATCTCCCGGGCGCTCCCGCAGCGGTGGAATGTCGATCGGGAAAACCGAGAGGCGGAAGAACAGATCTTCGCGGAACTGGCGCGTCGCAACCGCGGTCTTCAGGTTCCGATTGGTCGCGGCCACGACGCGGACGTCGACCTGGAGCGACTGCGTGCCGCCGACCCGCTCGAACCGCTTCTCCTCGAGCGCGCGCAGGATCTTTGCCTGAAGGGCCAGCGGGAGATCGCCGATTTCGTCGAGGAAGAGCGTGCCGCGGTGTGCCAGCTCGAATCGGCCGGGCTTACGGGCGGTGGCACCGGTGAATGCGCCTTTCTCATGACCGAAGAGCTCGGTCTCGAGCAGCGTCTCCGGAATGGCCGCGCAATTGATGGCGACAAACGGTCCCTCGGCGCGCGGGCCAAGCGCGTGAAGCGCCCGCGCAAAGAGCTCTTTGCCCGTGCCGCTCTCGCCGAGCAGCAGCACCGTCGTGTCGGTGGCGGCGGCCCGGTGCAGCGTTGTGGAGACGCGCTTGAGCGCGGGAGCTTCGCCGATGATCGCCGGAGCGCCGCGTCGCGCGGCCAGCTCCTCCCGCATCAGGAAATTTTCCGCGAGCAGGCGGCGCTGCGCGAGGGCGCGATCCACGAGGAGCATCAGGTGGTCGGGGTCGACGGGCTTGGCCAGGAAGTCCATCGCCCCTTCCTTCATCGCTGCAACCGCGTCCTGGATGCTTCCGTACGCGGTCATGACGACCACCGCCAGGTCGGGATCGAGGTCTTTGACGCCCCGCAGAACGCCCAGCCCATCGCCGCTCACGAGCCGCAAATCAGACAAAACGAGATCGGGCCGCGCCTCAGCGACGAGCCGCAATGCCCCCGCCTCGTCGACAGCTTCAATAACGGTGTGGCCCTGCTGCTCGAGCGCGTGGCGCAGCATCGCCCGCAGGGAATCCTTGTCCTCAACGAGCAGGATTGGAGCGAGTGAACGGGCCACAGGGGAAGGATACAGGAACGACGAGCGACGAGCGACGAGTGACGAACGAGAAGCGACGAGCAACGAGCGGCGAGCCGGGAGAGTAGGGTGCTTCGTGCGCCCTGAACGCCGTTATCGCAGCCAGCCGGGTGGGACGCCGGTCTTGCGGGCTTCTTCCTCGAGGTCAACAAGCGCTTTTTTGTTGGCTTCGATCTCGGTCTTCACGCGCTCGAATTCGGCCAGGGCCCGCTTGCGCTCGGTCTCGAGCTGCGCGCGCTGCGCCGGGTCGTCGCGGGCGGTGAAATCACCCCAAAGCGCGTTGATTTTGCTTTGCAGCGCGTCCAGATACATCTGGCTGCGGTCGAGCGCCTGACGCGCGTCGGTCATCCGCTGCCGCCAGGCCTGTTCGTCTTTCGCGAGCTTTTCTTCGTCGCTCCCGGCGGTGTCCTCCCCGGGGGCGGCCGCGGGCGCCGTCGCGGGCGGCTGCGCCTCGGCTGCCGGGGGCGGCGGTGGCGGCGGGTGGTCCGGCGCCTTCAGGTCCTTGTTGGTGATCAGTCGAGACGCCTTCTTGACCTGCTTGCGGCGGGCTTCCTCGCGCTTGGCGACGTCGGCGAGCGACTGGGCGCCCACGGACGTGGCAAACGCCATCAGCACGGTGATCGCCAGGGAAAGCCGGGGCATGCGCATGGTTGGTCTTTCGATCTTTCGGCGCTTCTCGCCACCGACGTTAGGGCAGTCCCTTCGATTTCAGGCGATGGGACGTCTGGATCACTGCGGCCTGTCCGCGTCCGGCCCGATAAGTGCCGCGCTTGCAGGGCCAGTTTTCTCGAGCTCCGCAAGACGTGCCCGCACCGCGTCCGCATCGGCCGATGCGGCCGCCCCGCTCAAGAACTTGCGGTAAGTACCAGCGGCGTCCGACGCCCGATCGAGCTCGTCATACGTCCGGCCCAACGTGAGGAGAAACGAGGAATCCTCCGGCTCCAGCGCTGTCACGCGCTCGAGCACAGGGAGCGCCTCGGCGACACGGCCCGACTTCCGGAGGGCCAGGGCGAGGTTGAAGAGCGTGGCGTGGTCGTCTGGAAACAAGCGCTCGGCGGCACGGTAGTCCTCGACGGCGCCGCTCCAGTCGCCGCAGAGACCGCGCGCCCTGGCAAGGTTGAAGCGGTAGGCCCACTTGTCGGGCGCGAGTTCTACGGCCGCCTCGAGCCTCCGAAGGGCTTCCTGCGGCCGGTTCAGGCGGACCAGCGCCTGCCCCAGGTTGTTCAGTGCTTCGGGATCGCTCGGACGGGCGGCGGCGGCGGCTTCGAACCGGGCGAGCGCCGACCCGAAATCGCCGCGGGAATAGTCGACCGCGCCTTCACGCACCAAATCCTGTGAGGTAACGGGGACGTCGTATGCCCGGAGTGACGTAGCCTTCGGCTCTGCCTCAACAGACGTGGCGGCGCTCGATGCGACTCCGGGGGGCGCCGCGGCCGGGCTCGAGGTCGTCGGTGAAGCGGACCCCCGCACCCAAACCGCCACAGCGACGAGCGCCACCACGACAGCGACCACAATGCCTGCCGGCACGCGGGTTCGCCCGGCTGGTGCTCCAGGGGACGGCACGGCACCTGTCGCGCTCGCTACGACCAGATCCGACCGGCACCTCTGGCATCTCCGCCAGCCAGGATGATTCTTCGCGCCGCACCCGGCGCACAGCAGCGCTCGACGCGTCACCGAATATCCCGCCACGACAGGATGCGCACGCCCACATTCCCGACGCCGTTGTTGAAGTCGTTCGGATCCCCGAAAAGCTCAATCTTCCCGCCCACGCCAAATGCCAGATGCTGATCGACGATGAAGGGCGCGGTGGCACGGCCGGCGCCGACGAGGCTTCGCACCTTGGGCGTTTCGTTCTTGCTCACCTTGTTGTCGCCCGTGGCGTCATAGGCGGCCCCACCGACGAAGGTCAGCGCATAAAGCGCGGCGTCGGGTTGCGCGCACGGCACCTGCGGCTTGTAGGAGGTCGTCGTGAAAAACACGATGTCGCCGGCGACCGCGGGAAATGCCGACACCTTCTCATCGTCTCCCGTGCCGTCCGTCTTGCTCAGGGCAATCTCGAACGTCTTCGTGCCACTGGTGCCGGTGTCGAGCACGCCCAGGAGCTTGTATTGCGTGCTGACGCCTGTCGACGGCAACAGGTCGCTGCCGGTGCCGACGAAGACATATTCCTGCGTCCCGATGGCCACCGCCGCCATCGAAGAAAAGATGGGCTGATCGGCGCCGGCGCTATAAAGCTTCGTCGGTGTGCCAGAGAACTTCGGCACATCGCTCGAATCGAGCGTGATGTCGAACCGCCAGATGTTGCCATCGAGATCGCCGATATAAGACTTGGTGACGAACCGCTGGTCCATCGGACCTGTAGCGACCGGGTCGGCCTGCAGCGCGTTCTTCATCTTGGTGCAGCCATAGGCGGCAGCCGTGCAGTTGTCGTCGGATTCGGCCTGCGAGTCGCTGGACGGCGACGCCTCCATGCGATCGAAGACGGTTCCATCGTCCACACTGAGGAGATACAGCGAGCGGCCGGCAGCGGCACCGCCGCGTGTGGCGCCGTTCTCGACAGAGCGCGGCAGAAATCCGGAGGCGGTAATGATGGTGTACTTCCCCGACCCACTCTTGACCTGACCGATTGCGGGGTCCGACCATGTCTGCCCGACACTTTTCTCGTCGCCCGACGCCGACGTGTCGAGATCGCCATAGGGCGCCGCGGTCGTGCTGATCGACGTGTCGAATTTCGAATAGCGCGGAAACGCCCACAAGCACGGGATGCGGCCCGGATCGTTGAAATACGCCAGCAGCGAGGTCACCGAATCGGAGTCGGGCGCCACCGAGCTGTCGATGCCGTCCAGCGAGGCATCGAAAGTCTGGTAGAAGGTGCCACCGGCGCCCTGACCGAACACGACCAGGGTGCGCCACTCATCGTTCACCCGCACGTCGGCGACCTTCGCCGACGAGTCGACGAAATAGTCGAAGCCGTCGATCGGCTGGCCGTCGCGCAGGGTGCGCAGCTTGGGCAACAGGTTGAAGGGAATGAAGGCCCACACTTCGACGCCTGTGCGGCCGTCGATGGCGTGCATCATCCCGTCGTTGGCACCGACGAAGATCAGGCTGCGCCGGTCTTCGTGCGCCGCGGCAAACCCCGGGTAGTCGGGGTCGGGCGGCGGGTCGAGCGACGGCGGATCCATGAACGCCGGCGTGGAGCTGACGATGGGGCCGAGCGGCTGCGTCCGAACGAAGTTGATGAGCCCAGGTACGTCCCACGTGTTGAGGTATGCGCTCAGCGTGGACGCGTTGGACTCGGTGAACGCCACGGCCGTGCCGTTGGGCAGCACGGTGAAGATGTTTCGGCAACTCGCCGTCGCGTCGTTGCAATAGGTGGTCATCGGACTCTGCGCAACCCAGAGCGCGGTCCCGTCAGCACTGAACTTGTATCCCGTAGGCTTGGTCGTATCGGTCGCCGGCTTATAGACGCGGAATGCCCGCAAGCGCATGTCGAAGCCTGGGAGCACGAACCCTGACGTCACCATGACGTTGGCACGCTGCGGAATCTCGGCGCCGCTCTGAGTGCTCGTGACGTCGGTACCGGCGAGGGTCGACCCGTCGAGCGCGCGGGCTCCCTTCAGATTCACGGTCCCGATAATGGGGCTGGTCACCTGGAATTCACTGAGGGGCCCATACGGCAGCGAGGCGGTTGGCGGCGCGTTGACGTCTGACGGGTTCGCAAACCCGTGCTGGACGGCCGCGTTCATCGCCCGCACGACGGTTGGGGCAGGCTTTCCGGCAGCCGTCGCGGCATCGATCTCGGCCTTGTCGACCTGGAAGTAACGGCCGCCGCTGTTTTCAGCGACACTCTGAAGCGCCGCGACCTCGGACTCCGACGGCGCGATGGCGATCACGTAGATGGGCACGCGGCGGCTCGAGATGTTCTTGAACGTCGTGGCGATGTTCGGAGCACTGCTCGAGGGCACGGCGGTGGTGCCCTCCCCACCGCCCACGATCACCACGGCAACGGTGTTGCGACAACTGGCATCGGCTGTGATGAGCCGCGATGCCTCGGTCCGCAGGTCGTCCAGCAGATGCGCCAACGGCGCGTCGACGATCGACGGGCCATCGTTGCCCGCAGGCAACAATGCGCCACTCGACGTCAGCGCGCGGTTCAGGATTGTGGCCATGTCCGTATTCGGCGACGCGCTGTCGGCCTTCACACGCGGAACCCCCGCCGGCGCGCTGCCATTGTTGGCGTCGACCACACCGCGCGTCACCTTCCACAACCCCGGACCGCTGCTGTCGGTCGGAAACGACTGCCCGGCATCGTCATTCTGAACGTCGCCGTCGTTGAGGGGGGCCGGAATCCGCGGGTTCGCCTGCCGCATGGCGATCAGGCCAAAACGCGTGGACTTCGTGTTCTCGGCGATGGCCTGCAGCACGCCGGCCTTCGCGACGCCAAGGCGTGTCTTCGCATAGAACGCGTCGAAGGCCGCGAGCTGCGACGCCTGGTTGCCGACGGCCGTGATGGTCGTCGTCTGGTATTTGGGCGAGCCGCTGGCGACGTACTGCAGCGACTCGTACTTGCGGCGGTACCGCGACGCGCCACCGCTCAAGCCGAGCGAGCTGTCCCAGAGGTTGCCGGTCGCATAGTCGTACGGATCGTAGTAGTGACCGTCGGCGTCGTACTGCATCCGCAGCGACGTGTCGACGGCGACGAGCACGTGGGCGCGATAGGTGTTGGTGGTCACCGACTGGCACGCTGCGCTTCAGGAAGAGCAGCGGATCGAGCTGGGCCTCCGCGACGCGCGGTGCCAGGGCGATGAACGCCAGCACCAGCAAGGCACAAGTGGTCGACCGCACGGGACGGTTCGCGCTCACCGGGCGATGGAGTGACGAAGACGAGTCAATGCGTTCCATGACAGTGTGCCTTTGAGCAGCGCCCTAGAACGACTGCTGGGCGAGGGTTCCGCCGAGGGACATTTCCGACCGCGTCATCCCGGCGCCCGGGGTCTGTACGGCCGCCTTGCGGGCGCGGCGGTTCTGTTCGTCCTGGCCCCGCTGCCCCGTGTAGCCGCGCTCCATCTCCACGTTCTGCGTCTTCGCGATGGTCGTCTCTATCACGTGGTGCGCCCCCATAGGGCCGAATGACTCTGCGCGCAGCGTGAGCACGCCCGCCCCCGTGTTCGGGTTGCCGCTCGGACTCGGATCGCCGTCCTTGGTTGGGTCGTCGTCGTTCTCGGCCGCATCGTCGGCAATCCAGATCGCGACGTAGAACGGCGAGTTGAGCGTGCCGGTCGAGATCAGATCGTTGACAGGGCCCGACGCATAGAGCCGAAAGCGTGGATTGTTCTTCCCCCACGGCCTGTCCAGCGTCGAGGTGTCCATGTCGGCTTCCGAGCACGTCGTGGTCTTGCCGCAGTTGATCATGTTCGTCGCGCTCGCGAGGCTGACTGTGCGGCCATCGGGCAGCGTGACCGGCGTCGAGGGCGTCGTGTCGATGAAGCCGGACGTGACGCTCGACGTGAGGCCGTCGGTCGACGCCAGCAGCGTGTTCCAGTCGGGCACCGTGAGCACGTCGTCCATGACCCGCTCGATGCCCGCGTCGGCCGCGTACTGCCCTTCCATGCTGTCGCGATAGTTCGCGCTGATGAGCGTCTCGGTCTGCGACATCAGCATCAATGCCATGCCGAGCGCAGTCATCAGCGCCATCGCCATCAGCGCGACGATCAGCGCCATCCCCTGCTCGCTGTTGTGAAGGCGGGGCGATTTTTTTGTCACGGCATCCTCACCGGCCAAGATTCAGGTTCCTCGGCGAAACGTCGAAGCGGATTTCCTGGTCGGGAATGAACCGCTCGCCACTCTTCGATATGCCCGCGTGACGGAAGAGCACGCCCGCCGGACCTCGCAGAAGCGCCTTCGAGACCTGCACGCGGAGCGTGATGCGTACCTGCCGCACGCGCAGCATGTCGGCGTCGTACTTGTTCGGCATGTCATCGCCGCTTGTTGTTCTTGTCCGACGGGCACCACGGTCCGTCCGTGAGCATCGCCGAAGGCATCAGCACCGGCGGCCCGGTTGGCAGACCGAGGGTCTGAATTTCCGGCCGCGCCACCTGAAGCCCGGTCCCGCCATCGACCTTGAACAGGCAGTTCTCGCCCGCCGCCCAGGGATCGTCGTCGTTGTCCTGGCCGAGCATCGGTGGACGCGGCCCATAGGTTGTCCAGGGGCCTGCCGTATCCGTGGCCGGCTTGAGGACGATCGGCGGCGACGGGTCGCCAAAGAACTCGGCCCTGAAGTCGACGACGTTGTCGACGAGCGGGAGATCGGACTGGTAGCCGTCGTAGTGCCGGAGGCGAAAGGTGTCGGTGCCGTTGTCTTCGAGGTAGTACGTGTGTGACACGATCTGGGTGATCCACGAACCGGCCGGATACGCCGTCGTGAACTTGTCGTCACGATGCTGAAGGTGCAGCGCATTGTCTTGCACGTTCGTGATCGTGAAGATGTCGTACGCGCCGCTCGGGTTCATGATCAGGACGCGCATGCCTTCCTTGAAGCCGCAGAGCTGATCGTTTTCCGGACACCCGGCCTGAGCGGTCACCTTCAGCTCGGCCGATGGCGTGGGCATGTCCGGTACTGATCGTGGTCTGTGCAGTGGTCGTGGGCACGTACATGATCGTGACCGCCGACGCGCATGTCAGCGGGCACTGCGGATTCGCGCGGAACGACCCCGCCGGATCGGCCGCAATCGTGCCGACGCGGTGAGGCAGGAGCGGCGAAAAATACGCGTCGAGTGTGCCGACCATGCTGCCGGAGTACATGCCGGCACCGGCCATGATGAGATCCTTCTGAATGCCATCGGCCGCGACCCGCAGGCGCTGCTGCATGTCGGAGACCTCCGGTTCCGCCTGGAACGTCCCGTGCGCGGGATTCAGAAGCGAAAACACACCCGCCATCACAATCGTCATGACCGCCATCGAGACCATCATCTCGATCAACGTGAAGCCTCGGTCGCGAGTACCGGGTCTCATTTGTACTTCCTCGTCTTGGCGCTCATCATCCGCGCTTCTTCCGGCATCCGCAGGACATTGCCGTCGTTGGCGGTACCACGATTGGTGCGGCGCGTCACCAGCACCTGAAGAATCACGGTGTTGTTCGGATTCGTCGGCAGGGGCTCGACCGACCAGCGCCGGATGTAGATGGTCCGCGCGGGCGCCGTGGAGCCACCACCGAGCAGGCACCCGTTGAGATCGAGATAGTCGACCCATCCCGACACGTTGTCTCCAAGCGTGCCGGATGGCGACGGCGACAGCCCGGTTCCTACGCCGCCGCCGGAGGCTGTCGGGCAGCCCGTGGCCTGCGGCACGGCGCTGCTGTTCGTGGTGACGTCGCTCACCGGAAGGCCGACCGGGTCGAAGCCCCACGTCAGGCCGCGAAGCTGCTCCATCTTCTGCTGCGCAAGCATCACGGCAAACGTCGTCGTCCTCGACGAGTGATTCGCGCCGATCGAAAGCGCGAACAACTGCGCCAGCGAGACGAGGCCCACGGTCATGACGCCCATCGCGATGATGACTTCGAGGAGCGAGAAGCCCGAGTCGTTACTGAATCGAGATCTTGCCAAGGCCGTTCACCGTGATGGACTTGATCATCGTGGACTGGTGCTGGACGTCGTACACGGTCAGCGTGATGCCAGCGGTGCTGATGACTGGCCAGGGATTCGTCGTGCCGCTCTGCACGTGCGCCGAGCCGTCCGCCCAGAATTCGACGGTCTGAATGGTTCCGAAGGCGAAGTCGAGCGGCAGCGTCTGTACCGGCCCGTCGTTGTTCGGCATCGCGAAAAACTCCGGATCCGCATCCGGAAAGGGGTAGTTCGTCGCGCTGCACCGCGTCGCGCCGCTCGATTCCGCGTCGTTGGCGGCAGGCGCCTGCGGGGAGCCGAGCAGCTCCACGCTCCGGTACTGCCTGGCGCTTGGACAATTGAAGCGAACTCGCATCGGACGATTCGATCGCACGGCTTTCATCCTTGCCGTTTGCAACTCGCGCTCCACCTGGCGTGCCACCGCGGATAGACGCATCTGCCGCGAGGAATTCGTGATCGCTGGGACCACCATCGCTCCGACGGTGGCAATAACAGCCACCACGAGGATGACTTCAACGAGTGAGAAACCGCGTACGTCGCGTGGGAATGTCATGGACTCTCGAGGGACCCGCCCCCACAAGCTGAAGGCAAGGGCACTGCCACGGCGCCAGACGCCAGAAGGACCGCTCGTAAATGCCTACTGGACGGCCAGATAGGAACGAAGTTGGCCGTAGGGGCCCGGGGCAGTCCGCGTCGCGGGGTGTGCTAGCTTGCTACCTTCGGTAACAAATCTGGAAGCTAGGGTGTGGGGGGGAGCGGCAGCGTCACGGCCATCGTGGTGCCGCCCTGCGGTCCGTCGAGTGCTCGCACGCGCCCGTTGTGCGTCACGATGATCTTCAGCACGAGGGCGAGGCCGAGCCCCGTCCCGTCGCGTTTGGTCGTGAAAAACGGCCGAAAGACCCGCTCGCGAAGCGCCGGCTCGATCCCCGGGCCGTTGTCGACGATGCTGACTTGAAGGACGCGGGCGCGTTCATCGCGATCGGCGTGCAGGCGGATTGCGGGCACGACAGAGGCGCCCACACACGCCTCGAGCGCATTGCGCGCCAGGTTGCTGAAGGCCTGCCGCAAAAGCACTTCGTCGCCGTCGACCGTCGCCCAGGTGCCCGCGACGGTCACGGTGCCTCCACGGCGCTCGGCTTCGCCACGGATTTCTTCGGCCACGCGCTCCGCGATCTGGCCGAGATCGACGGGGGCGAGCGCCAGCTGTGTGGGACGCGCGAAGTTCAGGAAGTTCGTCACAACCTGGCCGAGGGCGTCGGTTTCCTGACGCAATCCCTCGACATAAGTGCGTTGCGGCGCGGGCAGCGACTCGATGTCCATGAGCCGCGCGTAGCCGTGAATCGTCGCCAGCCCGTTTCGGAACTCGTGGGCAAGTCCCGCGGTGAGCTCGCCCAATCGTGCGAGGGTGTCTTTCAGCCGGAGCTGTTCCTCCAGATCGACGACCTTCGACAAATCGGTGAACAGGCAGATGACGCCGCCTGGCGACCCATCCTCGTCGACCAGCGGAGATACGGTGACGCCCACGTGCGTGACCGATGTGCGCGGATCCTTCAGCTCCAGCGAGCGTCGAACGATCGGCAATCCCTCTTTCGAGGCACTCCTCTATCGCCATGGTCAGGGGCGAGGCATCGCCGAGCAGCCCGCGGACCGTGCCGGTGGCCGCGCGATCGCCGAGGCCGAGCAGCCGGCGGCTCGACGGATTCAGGATGCGAACCGTGCCCGCGAGGTCGGTGACGATGAGGCCGGCGTTGAGGCTCGCGACGATCTGGCTGCTCAGACGTTCAGAGGCTTCGGCCCGCGCCGCCATCGCGCGCTCCTGAAGCTTCAACCGGCCGATCGCCTCCTCCAGCGCCGCCGAGAGAAGCGCCGTCTCCGACCCTTGATGCATGTTCCGGCGGCTGTCTCTCGCGGCCGCGATGAAGCGGAGGGCGGCGAACACCAGGACGCCCACGAGACCGGCGACGATGGCGGTGAGGCCGATGAGTGCGTAGGCCTGCTGGCTCACGGTGTCCTCGCGATCAGGGGAACATGCGGCCGACGTACCAGGCGACAAGCGGATCGCCCATCGCGCCGGCGGCAATGGCGCCAATCGCAAGAAACGAGCCGAGCGGAATCTGGTAATCGCGATCTCGCGTGAGGGCGACGATGCCGATGCCGATGGCGCTCCCCAGAAAGGACGCAAAGAAGAGCGCCACAATGGTGAGCTGCCAGCCGAGAAACGCGCCCATCATGGCGACCATCTTCACGTCGCCGAACCCGAGCGCGTCTTTTCCGAGCACGCGGCTGACCACCTCGCCCGTGCCCCACAGGGCGAGGCTGCAGCCGATTGCGCCGATCAGGGCGTCTCGGATTCCCGGTGCTTCGAAGAGACTGAACGCCAGGCCAATAACAATGCCGGGCAGTGTAATGACGTTTGGAAGGATCCGGTGTTCGAGATCGATCATGAAGAGCACAATCATCGCGGCGGAAAAGATCAATCGGCTCACGAGCAACAGCGTTGGACCGAAGAGCCAGGCGCTCAGCGCGAAGACCAGGGCCGTGGCCAGTTCCACCAGCGGATACTTCACAGGAATGCGAGTACGGCAACCGGCACAGCGGCCGCCGAGCCACAACCAGCTCACGACCGGGACATTTTCCCAGGCGCGAATCTGGCGATTGCATTCCGGACAGTGGGATCGGCCCCAGAAGACAGTCTGACGCCGCGGCAGGCGGTGGATGCAGACGTTCAGGAACGAGCCCACGAGCAATCCGACGCCCCCGACGAGCGCTATCAAGCTGAACTCCGTCATCGGGGCCGATTCTGTGGCGCAGGGGTCGGAGCCCCGGGCGGCAGTGGACGCGAGAACGGCGGCGGTTCGTCGGGCAGCGGGTAGTACTTCGATGTGGGGTCGACCGTTGCCCGCCCGGACGGCTCGATGATGAGGGCCTTGCCCGCGGGATCAGTCGGGATTGCGCGCAGCCATCCGCGGTCGATGAGCGGCTGCCATGAGGTGGCCCGAGACCCGGTGAGCTGCGCCTCGCGGTCCAGCATCGCATTCAGTTGATCCAGGAAGTCCAACGTGTCGAGCTGCCCGAGCCGCCACTCGGCCGTCGTGCGCATGTACTGGTGTTCGGCCGTCCGCAGGATCTGCTGGAACAGGAACCGCGAGCTGCGGCGATCTCCCCCCTGGGCGAGCATGTAGCCCGCCAGGCCCGGCAGCCAGTCGGCCGACCCGGGAACTTTCGCCGCCTCGTCGAACCAGTGCGCGGCCTCGTGCGGGTTGCGAAGCGACCAGTAGTACACGAAGGCCTTGTCGTACAAGTCCTCCCACTTGTCCGGATTCCGTGCGAATCCTTTGTCGAGGAGCTTGATCGAAAGGTCCGGACGGCCCAGGCCGGTATTGAGCCCCTCTGCGAGAAAGATCGCGCCGAACCGGTACGCGATGGTGAATCGCGAATCGAGCGACGTCGTGATGTCGAGCAGCGGGTAGAGCAGGTCGGTGCGGCCGGGTGGCTCCTGCTCGAGACGCGTGGCCGCGAAATATTGTATCGCCCTGATCCAATAGATATCGGCCAGCACCGACCTGAATGACAACGACAGCGTTCCGACCGCGTCGCCCGAAGTGAAATACAGCTCGTGGATGGGTGAGCCGACCGCCGCGTACCGGCGCTCGCGTGCCACCTGCAGTCCCACGCTCGCGACCAGGCCGGTCACGACCAGTGCCGCAAGCAGTCCGGGCCGGGAACCGGAGGTCACTTGAAGTCCCGCTTCGAGAACACCCAGACGGCCGCAGCGACGAGCGCCACGACGTAAGCCAGGCCATAGAGGGTCGTGATCCCGACGTACCCGGCCGGAATGGGCTGTGCGTGGACCACCGCGTTCTTGACGTCGAACGCGGCCATGTTCGGCAGGAAATAGTACAGAGCGGTCGTCAGGTAGCGGATCGGCGAATCGCCGACGGCCACGTCGAAGTTCTTGAGGTCCGCGCTGAAGTGCCCCGCCACGTAGAGACCGAACGCGAACACCGCCGACAGCATCGGGGTCGAGAACGTCGAGAAGAAGAGCGCAATCGCGATCACCAGCATCAACTGCACGAAGATCAGGTACACGGCGACGAGCATGCGCGGGTCGGCGGCAGGCGCTTCCCAGGCCTCCTTGAACGCCGCCGTCTCCACCCACGACATGTACGCCAGCACCGCATACCAGACGGCGGTCATGACAGCGAGGTTGATCGCGATGGTGAGCACGAGACCCAGGTACTTCCCGACCACCAGTTCTGATCGGCGAACCGGTTTGGCGATGATGCTGTAGATGCTCCTCCGCTCGACCTCCTTCGAGACCAGGCCGATGCCAATGAAGATGGCGATGAACAATCCAAAGACGGCGATGGAGGCAAGGCCCAGGTCCTTGATGATCTTGACGTCCTGGCCCGCGGTCAGCTGGCCGATCAAGATAGAGGCACCGATCACGAGCACGGCAAAGCCCACCAGGTTGTAGAGCACCCGGTCGCGCACTGATTCTCGAAAGACCGCCACGGCGATCCGGGCGAGCGTTCGCGGGTTCATTCAAACGCCCCCTGCCGCGCCGAGGGTGCGTTGGCCACCTGCTGCACGAACACCTGCTCGAGCGTCGTGTGAAGCGGGGTCACCGAGATAAGCGACGCGCCGGCCGCGGCCATCTCGGCAACAAAGGGTTCCGGACGCACGTCCTTCGCCAGCTCGAACGTCACACGTCCGTCGCTCACTGGCGTCACGCTCACGACGCCGGTCGAGGCTTTCGCGAGCACCGCGGCCGTCACCCCCATCATCACCACTTCCCAACCTCGAACGTCGTACCCGGCCATATCGGCGAGCCTGCCGCTGGTGGCCAGTCGCCCTCCGACGACGATCGCGACGCGCGTGCAGAGCGCCTCGGCATCGGACAGGATGTGCGAGCTGAAAAAGACAGTCTTGCCGGCGTCGCGCAGGCGGAGGATCAGCGCGCGAATGTCTCGACGGCCAATCGGGTCGAGCCCCGACATCGGCTCGTCGAGAAAGACCACCTCAGGGTCGTTGATGAGCGCCTGCGCGATGCCGACGCGCTGCACCATGCCTTTCGAGTACTTGCGCAGCTGCATCCGACGTTCAGCGCCAATCCCCACTTCGTCCAGCAGCGCCGTCGTCCGGCGGCGCCGCTCGGGGGGCGGCAGGCCGAAGAGCGCCGCGAAGTACTGCATCACTTCCTCGGCGGTCAGGTTGTCGTAGAAGTAGGGATTCTCGGGCAGGTAGCCGATGCGTCGGCGGACAGAGAGGTCGCCGACAGGCCGGCCGAGGATGTCCGCGCGGCCCGACGTCGGAAATACCAGTTGGAGCAGCAGCTTCAGGGTCGTGGTCTTCCCGGCGCCGTTCGGTCCGAGAAATCCGAAGACGTCGCCCTGGGAAACCTGCAGCGTCAGACGGTCAAGCGCCCGGTACGGTCGAGGGCGCCAGAAGCCGACCTTGTAGTCTTTCGTCAGATCTTCGATGTCGATAGCGGGTGCCATGCCGTCAACGCGGCGCGCCCGGGTCAGTGCTTCAGCTCGTACGCGATCGCCGCATCAAAGAATTCGGGTTTAACGATCGGAATCCTTACACCGTTGATGAAAAAAGTTGGGGTGCCCTTGACCTGAAGGGACGCGCCAAGCGCGATATCGCCCTTCACGAGCTCCAGCTGCTTGGGATACTGGGCATCGAAGTCCGTCACGCCTGCCACGCCCTTCACACCCTGGCGCACGAGGTCTGGGGTGATCTGGGGCTGGTTCTGGAACAGCCATTCCTCCATCGCCTCTCCCCGGTTCTTTGCCTTGGCCAGCCGCACGGCGACCGCCGCCTCGCAGGCCGACAGGTGCTGGCCGGCCGGAGCGTTCCCGTTGCACTCGGGCTCGAGCGGGTAATCCTTGCTCACGAACTTCACTTTGCCCGGATATTGACCCTGGTACTTCGCGATGATCGGCTTGTACTGCTCGTAAGTGGCCTTGCAGGGCGGGCACTGATAGTCGTTGAACTTGACGATCAGCACCTTCGCGCCGTCGTTCGGGACCGCGATCGGGATCCGCGGCAGTCCGGTGTACCACTTCTCGAACTCGCTCTGCTGCTGCGTGGAGATCGCGACGGGCGGCGCCGCCGCGACAGGCGGCGTCGCGGCGACGGGACGCGGGAAAAGCGCCACGAGGGCGACGGCGCCCGCGACGAACAGCATCGCAATGCCAAGCGCCATGGGCGAAGAGGCCAGCATTCGAAGATCGCGCGGAGCGCGACGAGGAAGCTCAGTCATGGATTCATCCGCGGCCGCGCCCGACACCAGGAAGATGCCGATGACGGCGACATAAGTGAGAAGACAAAAGAGACAATACGTCTTGAGGACGACAACCGAGGCGTAGCCGAGATAAAGCACCATCGACAGCCCTGCCACGCTGAGGACGAAGATATAGCCGGTCACGCGGGAGGACAAGTCCGCGACAGATGGCCCCCGCCGGCCGCTCACGAGCCCGAGGATCGCCAGCAGCGTAACGGCCGCGCTCCAGATCACGCCGCCGACGGCGACCGGCACGCCCCAGAACGCGCCATACCGGCTTTCGTACACCTGAGAGCAGTTCCACGTCTCGTTGATGTCGCAGATGCTTTGATAGGTGGCGTCGGAGAGGAGGCGATAGTGGATCGTGGCAGCGGCAGTGGAGGCCCCGAGACCGAGCAAGGCGAGCAGGAGCAGCGCGACGCCGGTGCGGCGGGTCAAGGGCACTCTACAGAATCGTAGGGGCCGCGTCCGACGGTGTCAACGGGCAGCGCGAAGTCTGCGCCGGGTGTCTACGGCGTGCCTCTTCGATCATGTAGGCCGGACTTCGAGGTCCGGCCCACATGGCTCATCGTGCGCCAGGAATTCGCTCGAACCGTCATGCAGCCCGAGGCCGAGCAGGGCGTCCAGAGGGCGTACAGAGAAAGCGGGGAGGCTCGTAGGGAACCTCCCCGCGTCGTGTCGTGCGAGAACGTGCTACTGGAGGAGCTGCGCCGGCGCGGCCGGTGCGCCCGTCTGCACAATCGCGATCGTCGCGGTGCTCTGGTAGATGCTGCCCGAGCCGTTGACGAAGAAGAACCGCGTGCCCGTGCTGCCGGCAGTGACCGGGTCCGCATTGGCCGCGTAAGTCGGCGAGGTCGCCGCGGCATTGCACTGCGCCGCCGGACCGCCGCCAGGTGCCGTCATCGTCACGGTGTACCCGCTCTTCACCGACGGATCGGTGCGAAGGTCGGGGCTGATGAACGCGTCGCCGCCAGCAACAGGCGGCGTGGCCAGTGCAACCAACGTCTGACCGAAGAACCCGCCCGCGCAGTTCGCGTGGAAGTTGACCTGGGCGCTGTGGACAGCGCGGAGCGAGCCGATGCCCGACGTCTCGTTACCCGACATGCGCGCACGCAGCAGGCCCGGGACCGCGATGGCCGCGATGATGCCGATGATCGCCACGACGATCAGCAGCTCGATCAGCGTAAAACCCTTTTCGTTGCGAAGCTTCATAACCGTGTCTCTCCTCTTGTGACCGTCAGGTGTTCTGACTGATTCCTTAGGCATTGGCGCTGTCTTTTCGACTGTGCCTGCCATCTGGTCGCCAGGGTCCTGGCGGCCGCCGACGCCGTGGAAGTAGCAACCCGGGTGCCAGCCCATCCACCTACCCGGGTCCACATCAGCTATCGCCTTGTGAACACGCGATTTATAAGACGCGCGATTCGCGCGGGCGGCCGTAAAACCGTTCCGCGTGGCCGGTATACCGACAATCCCTGTCAGCGGGCGTTGGCAGAAAATGTCGAGCCCGGCGCTATTTCAAATTGTATTTCTTGGCGTAGTACCGGAACGAGCGGAAGCTCATTCCAAGCAGCTCCGCCGCCCGCACCTGCACCCCACCCGCCCGCTCGAGCGCCTGGGCCAGGTAGCGCCGCTCCACGCTCTGGACGTGCTGCTCGAGATCGAACCCGCCCTCCGGCAGGCTGGCCACGTCTTCGGGCGTCGCCGCCGGACCAGCCATCGTAGCGCGAATGTGGGCCGGCAGGCTCTCGGCCAGAATCGTCGGCGTCCGCTCCAGGGCGACCGCCCGTTCGATGACGTTTTCGAGCTCTCGAATGTTGCCCGGCCAGTGGTGCTGCTCCAGGAGCGCCATTGCCCCTCCCGAGATTGCGGCCACCGACTTCCCCATCAGCTCGCGATACTTCGAGAGGAAGTGCTCCGCGATGAGCGGAATATCCTCGCGGCGCTCGCGCAGGGGGGGAGCTGAATCGGGATGACGTTGATCCGGTAGTACAGATCCTCGCGGAAGCGGCCGTCGGCCACGAGCTTCGGGAGGTCCTGGTTGGTGGCCGCGATCACACGGATGTTCGCCTCGATCTCGTCCAGACCACCCACGCGGCGGAACCGGCGCTCCTGCAGCACCCGCAGCAGCTTGACCTGCATCATCGCCGTCATCTCGCCGATCTCGTCCAGGAAAATCGTGCCGCCTTCGGCGATCTCGACCAGCCCCTTCTTGGTCATCTCGGCGCCCGTGAAGGCACCGCGCATGTGGCCGAAGAGTTCGGATTCGAGCAGCGTTTCGGGAAGCGCGCCGCAGTTGAGCGCAACAAACGGCCGGTCGCGGCGAAGCGAATGGAAGTGCAACGCCCGCGCAATCAGCTCTTTTCCCGTGCCCGATTCGCCGGTGACGAGGACGGTGCTGGTCGTTTTCGCGACCGACTCGACCAGGTCGAACACGGCCAGCATGTTCTGGCTGCGGCCGATGGTGCCGGCAAACATGTGCGTCTTGTTCAGCGCACGCTTGAGGAGCACGTTCTCCTGACGGAGCTGCCGGCTCTCGAGCTTCTCGCGCACTTTGAGCTTCAGCTCGTCGACGTCGAAGGGCTTGATCAGGTAGTCGCACGCGCCGAGCCGCATGGCTTCGACCGCCGTCTCGGTGCTGGCGAAGGCCGTCATCATGATGGCCGGAATGGCCGCATCGCTCGCCTTCGCTGCCCGCAGCACCTCGACGCCGCTCATATCCGGCATTTTGATGTCCGAGATGAGCAGGTCCAGCGGTCCGCGATTCAGTGCCGCCAGCGCGGTCTGGCCATCCTCGGCGAGCACGACCTCGTATCCCTCGCGCCGCAGGACAATCGCCAGCAGCTCCCGGAGAGACCGCTCATCGTCGACGACCAGGATGCGCTTGGGCGCGGCGGTGGCACGGGTAGTGTCGGGAGGCGGCGGCGGGGGCCAGGATTGGGCGGCGAGCTTCGGAGAGTTCATCGTGCGACCTGTCTATCGGACGTACTCGGCAGGAGAACCACCCCGACTCAGTCCGATTTCCGTGCCGCCCCTACACCGGCTGGGTCCAGGCCGGAGTCGCCTGTCGGAGGGGCAGCTTCACGAGCACCTTGGTGCCCCTCCCGACCTCGGACTCCACCTGGACCTCTCCTTTGTGGTCCGAGACGATGCGGTGGACGATAGCCAGACCAAGGCCCGAACCGCGGGCGAAGGAGCCGTGAAACGGCTGAAAGAGCGAATCGAGCTGCTCGGCGCGGATCCCGACCCCCTGATCCACCACCTCCAGGGACGCGCCGTCGATGCCCACGGCACCATCGCCGCGCGCGCGAAGGACGAGCTCGCCGCCTTCAGGCATCGCCCGCAGCCCGTTAGTCGCCAGGTTCCACACCACCTGCCTCACCTGCGCATCGTCGGCCTCGACCAGGAGGTCGTTCTCGGGGACGTCGACCAGGATGTGGTGCGACGGGAGCACGTCCGGGCTGTTCCGAATCAACATGGCGGTGTCTCGCAGCAGCCGGCCCAAGTCGATGGACCGGGCCGAGAGCGGTTGCGGACGGGCGTAGGACAGAAACGAACGTATCGTGTCGTTCAGCCGATCCGATTCGCGCAAGACGATATCCATCAGGTGAGACTGCTCGTCGGTGAGCGCGAGCTCGGAGCGCAGGACCTGAATCGAGCCGCGCATCGACGCGAGCGGATTCCGGATTTCGTGCGCGATACCCGCGGCCATCTCGCCGACCGCCGCAAGCTGCTGACGCTGCCGGCCCTCTCGCTCGAGCCGCCGCATGGCGGTGACATCCTGGAACGTCAGCAGGAACCCTGTGCGACCGTCTGGTGTTAACAGGTGGGCCGCGCTGAGCCCGATGTCGCGTGTTTCGTCCTGGCCAGTGCGATACGTGTAGTCGGCGCGCCGGGGCCTGTCGCCGCTGAGGCCCGCATTCAGCAACGCGATGAGCTCGGCTGGCAGCTGCAAGACTTCCGCGGCGAGACGGCCGCAGACCGCCGAGCTCTGGTGCCCCGTAATCAGCTCCGCGGCCCGATTGAAAGTCAGGATGCGCCCCGAGCGATCGGTCGTTGCCAGGCCGCTCGTCAGGCTCTCGATGACGTGCTGGTTGAAGGCCTGAAGATCGGCAAGCGCGTGCGAGGCGTGCTCGAGACGATCGTCCGCGTTTCGAAGGCGCTCGGCGAGCGATCCGGCAAGCAGGGCGACGGCAGCGAGTGCGATCGCGTTTGCCGACAGGGTGTATTCGGCGACGTGCACGGGCGGCAGAAAGATGCGCATGTCGGCGACCCACGCGCCCGACACATAGCCCGCGGTTCCCGAGTACTGCGCGATGACGAGGCCGCTATACAGCAACGCGCTCAGGAGTGCCAGGCGCAGACCGCCTGTCCGGAACTGAAGGGACGCGGCCCCGATGACGGGCAACACGTAAAGCAGCGAGAAGTAGCTGGTGACGCCTCCCGTGAAGTGGATGAACGCCGTGACCAGAAACGCGTCGCAGGCGAACTCGAGGTCGACGAGCCACGACCGCCGGACCATCGCCGGCAGCGCGGCGGCGTAGACGGCGCTCAGCGCGTAGGTCAACCCGATGAGAAAAAAGAAGGGATCGACCGGGAGCGATCCCGGCGCACTCAGCTGGAATCCGATGGCGAGACCGAGCAGCAGCGTGCTGACGACCACTCTGGCCCAGATGAGCCAGACCAGACGGCGCCGGCGGTCCGCTTCTCTCACGCGTCAGTTCGTCAGCTTGCTGATCAAATCGAAGATCGGCAAGTACATCGCGATGACGATGCCCCCGACGATGAGCCCGAGAAACGCAATCATGATGGGTTCGAGCAGCGTGAGGAGTCCGGCGACCGCCGTGTCGACCTCCTCTTCATAGAAATCGGCGATCTTCGATAGCATCGTGTCGAGCGCGCCCGTCGCCTCGCCGACGCCTATCATCTGCACGACCATCGGCGGGAACACGGCTGTCTCCTTCAGTGGCGCCGCAATGGTGTCGCCGCCCTCGATGCTCTTCCGCGTGGACAGGATCGCGTCTTCGACGATGGCATTTCCGGACGTTCGTGCGGTGATGTCGAGGCCGTCGAGGATTGGGACGCCCGAGCTGATGAGCGTGGACAGCGTGCGGCAGAACCGCGCAACGGCGATCTTCCGCATGATCAGGCCGAGGATCGGCATCCTCAACACAAAGCCGTCCAGGGCTCGGCGGCCACTCGCTGTCGCGTAGTATTGCTTCAACCCGAATCCAAGGGCGCCGCCGGCGATAATCAGCATCCACCCGAAGCGAACGAGAAAGTCGCTGAGCGAGATGACCACGCGAGTGGGCATCGGCAGTTCCGCGCCCAGCGACGCGAACATCGCGGCAAAGGTCGGAATGACCTTCCAGAGAATGGCCGCCACGACCAGCATGGCAATGACGATGACCGCGATGGGATAGACCATCGCGGACTTCACTTGGCCTTTGAGCTTGACGTTCTTTTCAATGTAGGTGGCGAGCCGCTTCAGGATGGTGTCGAGGATGCCTCCGGCCTCGCCGGCGGCCACCATGTTGGTGAACAACGCGTCGAACGACTTGGGATGCTTGCGCATGGCATCCGCGAGGGACTGGCCGTTTTCGACGTCCGCGCGCGTCTGCAGGATGGTGGCCGAGAAGTTCGCATCCTCTTCCTGCGTGCCGAGGATCTCGAGACACTGCACGAGCGGAAGGCCCGCATCGATCATCACCGAGAACTGGCGCGTGAAAATCGCCAGGTTCTTGGACCCGACGCCCTTTCCGAGCTTGCCCTTCTTCGCCGGGGCATCCGACGCCTTCGCCTTGACCGGCGTCACCTTGGTGACGAGCACCTGTTCGCGCCGCAAGAGGGCGACGACGGCGTCCATCGTGTCGCCGGCGCGTTCGCCGTTGATGGTTTCGCCCGAGCGCGTGCGTCCGGTAAATGCAAAAGTGGGCATTCTCGTGTTTTCGCTGCTCGTGTTCTCTGATTTTTTCGCCGGGCGCACGCGGCGCGCCCCTACAAGCACATCGCCGGGCGCACCGCAGTGCGCCGCAGTCCGCTATCTACGTATCGGCGGAACCGCGGCCGACCGCAGAGGTGGGCGGTTCATACCGGCCCCCGGGACCACGCCAACGCCCCGGTTGATCATTTCCTGCAGCTCGTCGCGGTTCGAGCTGGCGAGGAGCGCGGTTTCGAGGGTGATCTTGCCGGCCAGGTGAAGGCTCGCCAGCGACTGATTGGCCGTCTGCATGCCGATTTTTTCCTGCCCGGTCTGCATGGCCGAGTAGATCTGGTGGACCTTGTCCTCCCGAATCAGGTTCCGGACTGCGGGTGTGGGAATCAGGATTTCGAGCGACACGACCCGCCCGCCGCCGATCTTCGGGAGAAGAGCCTGGCAGACGACCCCCTCGAGGACGAGCGACAACTGCGTGCGAATCTGGCCCTGCTGATGGGCCGGGAACACGTCGATGATGCGGTTGATCGTCTGCGCCGCTGAGTTGGTGTGCAGCGTGCCGAACGTGAGATGGCCGGTCTCGGCGATTCTGAGCGCGGATTCGATCGTCTCGAGATCCCGCATCTCGCCGATGAGCACGACGTCCGGGTCCTCGCGGAGGGCGGCGCGAAGGGCGAGCGAAAAGCTCTTCGTGTCGCTGTGGACCTCGCGCTGATTCACCAGACACTGCTTGTGCGCGTGGATGTACTCGATCGGATCCTCGATGGTGAGGATGTGCTCCCGCCGTTCGGTGTTGATCTTGTCGATCATCGCGGCCAGCGTCGTCGACTTGCCACTGCCGGTGGGCCCCGTGACGAGCACCAGCCCGCGCGGGCGGTCGGCGAGATGGCCGAGGACGCGCGGCAGGTTCAGCTCCTCGAAAGTACGGATGCGCTCGGGAATCAGGCGATAGACTGCCGCCACCGCACCTCGCTGGTTGAACATGTTGCAGCGGAAGCGCGCCAGGCCCTTGATGCCGAACGAGAAGTCGAGCTCGAGCGCTTCCTCGAAGCGCTTCTTCTGCGCGTCGGTGAGCACGCTGTAGGCGAGCTGTTTCGTGTCGCCGGGCGCGAGATCCGGCTGCGGCAGGCGATCGAGCTTGCCGTTCACCCGCACCTGCGGTGGCGTGTTCGTGGTCAGGTGAAGGTCCGAACCACCGAGTTCGACCGTCGTCTTCAGCAATTCAGGCAGTGTTGGCATAAGTCATCGGTTCGTGGTTCGACGTTCGGTTCGTAGTTCGTCGTTCGTCGTTCGAAGTTCGTCACTCGTCGTTCGTCGTTCGTCGTTCGTCGTTCGTCGTTCGTCGTTCGTCGTTCGTCGTTCGTCGTTCGCTCGTCGTTCGTCGTTATTTCACGGTTTCGCGCGCCACTTCCTCAATCGTCGTCACGCCGTCCTTCACTTTTCTGAGACCGCTCTGCCGGAGCGTGATCATCCCGTCGTCAATCGCCTTGCGTCGCAATTCCAGTGCCGACGCTCCCACGAGAACCAATTCACGCAGTTCGTCGGTGATGTCCATCACTTCGTACAGTCCGACGCGGCCCTTGTAGCCGGTGTTGTTGCACTTTTCGCAACCGTTGCCCTTCATCGGCGTGACACTTTGTGCGTCATCGGGCGTATAGCCCAACTGGATCAGCGCGGGGCCGGGCGTGGGCTGCGGCTCCTTGCAGTTGGCGCAGATGCGGCGCACCAGGCGCTGGGCACAGATCAGGTTCACAGAGCTCGCGACCAGAAACGGCTCGATGCCCATGTTCATCAGCCGGTTCACCGTGCTCGGCGCGTCGTTGGTGTGCAGCGTCGACAGCACCAGGTGTCCGGTGAGGGCGGCCTTCACCGCGATTTCGGCCGTTTCGAAGTCGCGGATCTCACCGACGAGGATGATGTTCGGATCCTGGCGGAGGAAGGCGCGAAGCGCTGCCGCGAAGTTGAGCCCGATGTTTTCGCGCACCTGCACCTGGTTGATGCCGGGCAGGTTGAATTCGACCGGGTCCTCGGCCGTCATGATGTTCGTGTCGGAGGTGTTGATGCGCGCGATGGAGGAATAGAGCGTGTTCGTCTTGCCGCTGCCGGTCGGGCCGGTCACGAGGACCATGCCCCACGGCTTCTGAATCGCGGCCTCGAACCTGACGAGCGACTCCGACTCGAACCCGAGCCGGGTCATGTCGAGCATCAACTTGTCCTTGTCGAGCAGGCGCAGCACGATCTTCTCGCCGAACAGCGTCGGCAGGCAGCTCACGCGGAAGTCGATGTCTTTCGAGATTCCGTTGTCGGCAAAGCGGATCTTGATGCGGCCGTCCTGCGGCAGCCGCTTTTCCGCGATGTCGAGCTTCGACATGATCTTGATGCGCGAGGTGACCGCATCGCGGAACTTCATGGGCGGCGACATGATGTTGTAGAGGATGCCGTCGATGCGATAGCGGACGCGGAATTCCTTCTCGTACGGCTCGATGTGGATGTCGCTGGCGCCCTTCTGAATGGCCGACATCAGGATGACGTTCACCAGCTTGATGACCGGCGCATCCTCGCCTTGTCGCTGGAGCGCCTCGGCGCTGATCTCTTCCAGATCGTCGAGCACCTCGACGTCGGCGGCCGGCCCGTCGATCGGCATCTCCTCCAGTGCGCGCGTGGCCGCATCGAGCGCGCTGGCGCCGCCAAAGCTTTCGATCCTCTTGATCTGTGTCGGGTAGTACTTTTCGAGCGCGTCGTTGACGGCGCTCTCCGACGCGACGACCGGCTCGACGTTGTAGCCCGTCATGAACTTGATGTCGTCCATGGCGAAGACGTTGGTCGGATCGGTCATCGCGATGGTCAGGGTGGCACCCGATCGCGACAGCGGGACGATTTGGTACTTGTGCGAGGTCTCGGCGGGAATCAGCTTGATGACGGCAGGGTCAATCTCGAACTGGGTCAGGTTGATCGACGGCACGCCGTACTGCTTGCTGAGCAGCGAAGTGATGTCTTCGTCCTTGACGAAGCCCAGCTTGACCAGGTTCATGCCGAGCTTCCCCCCGTTGGCCTTCTGGTAGGTCAAGACCTCCTGGAGCTGGTCGGGGGTGATGCGCTTCTCTTTGAGAAGCAGTTCGCCGATACGGACGGGCATTGAGAAATCTCAGAACATCACGTGGGCAGACAGTCCCCACCCGCGCTCGGCATCCTTGCCGCCGCGTGTGGCTCGCCCTTCCACCCAGAATCCATTGGCGACGGCGACACTGGCGCCGCCGGAGGCCGCGGGCCGCGTCTCGCCAGCCGTGCTGGCGCTCAGCCCCCCTCGCAATCCCAACCGCCGCGCCTTGAACCAGCGCTCGCCGCCAAACGCCATATCACGCCGGTCGCCGGCAATCGTCATTTCCCGGCGCAGATCGGTGTCCACCGCGATCACCCAGTCGTGCCGCCCGGCACGGTCCGCGTCGGCCACGAGGGCCGCTCCAATCCGCGCCTGTCGCTCGAGCCGCCATTCCTCGCCGTTTGATGCGGCGGGGAAGGTCGGCGCGGTGAGATTCCGCGTGGCCAGCCCGAAGCGCAGGCGAGACACACGCACCAGGACGCCGAGGTCCACGTCACCCAGCACGCGCGAGGGGCCGTCGATGTCGCCAATCGACTCGAACACGTCGTCTGCGGTCCCCTCAGCCGGAGCGAGCGTCGACAGTTCTCCCCGCATCACCCGCACCGTGGCTCCAACAACAATGGCATCTCCGAGGGAGTGTGCGAGGCTCACGCCTACCTGATGAAGGAGCAGCGAACGGCCGACCGGGGCTGTTCCCTCCTCTTTTCGGCCCGGCGCGCCGCCTGCTGTAGCCGGCTCGAGCCGCGACTGTCGGGTGCGAAAGTAGCTGAGACCCACCGCCGGGAAGACAAACGCCAGGCCGCCCGCCGAGCGTTTCGCGGCCGTACTTTCAGAAATCGGCGGATCCGACCGGTTGATGAGCCTGTCGGCGTCACCCTCGGCAATACCGTCTATAATCAACGAGTTAGGGAGCCCCGCCGGATTCCACCACGTAGCGCTCGCATCGTCTGCCACCGCGACGAAGGCTCCCCCCATCCCGAGCGCACGCGAGCCCACGCTGTCGAAAGACTGGGCATGGACCAGGACCGGCGACGCGACCTGAAGAAACAGCACCAGCTGGGCGAGCAGGGACGCAGGCTGGACGGTAAGGCCACGCTGGTTTGATATCATATTGATAGCATCCGGTGTTCGGATTCGGGAAACTCCATCCCCGAAACTGGCGTATATACGGTGGACGTTCTGACTCGCCGAAGGTCGTTCCCTCTGATTCGACGCCGTTCGCCATCCAGATCACCCAGATGGAAGGTCTCATCATGAGTGACGTAGTGTCGCCGGTTCCGGGGACGGCTGCTCCTTCGGATCATCTGCTCGCGCGGCTCGTCGGTGTGATCGTGTCGCCTCGCGCCACGTTCGAGCGAATCGTGGCGCGGCCACGGTGGTTCGGCGCGATGGCGCTCGTCTTCGGGTGCCTGGCGGCCGGCCAGTTCGTCCTGCTGAGCACCCCGAGCGGCCAGGAAGCGATGGTGGACCAGCAAGTCCGGCGGGCCGAGCAATGGTCCGGCACGGTGAGCGATGCGCAGTACGCGGCGTATGAAAAGATGGCGCCGTACAATCGGTACATCGTCGCCGGGGCCACTCTGGTGTTCGGCCCCCTCACGTCGTTCATCGTCGCGGGCATCCTGCTGGGCGTGTTCACTGCCGTGATCGGCGGCAATGCGACCTACAAACAGGTGCTCGCGGTGACCAGCCATTCGGGCGCCACGACCCTGCTCAGCACGCTGTTCACGCTGCCGCTGAACTACGTCCGTGGCTCGATGGCGAGCGCGACGAACTTCGGGGTGTTCACTCAGGCCTTTCTTGACGACACCAGTTTCTTCGCGCGGTTTTTCGGCATGATCGATCTGTTCATCATCTGGTCCGTGATTGTAACGGCCATCGGGCTGGCTGTGTTGTATCGGCGCAAAACGGCGCCAATCTTCTGGTCGCTCATGGGGGTCTACATCGGGGTCGCGCTGGTTATCGCGGCTGTCATGGGGGCCCTGTCGGGAGGAGCGTAGCGTGTTCCGTAAGAAGTGGGTCATCGCACTCATCGTCATCGTCGTGCTCGCGGGGTTTGCGGGCGCGTATTTCTATTTCAAGAAGGATGAAGCGGTCAGCGTCAACGTCGAAGCCGTCAAGAAACGCGACCTGGAAGCCGTGGTCACGGCGTCCGGCACCATCCAGGCCAAGCGCTTCGTGAACATGAGCGCCGTCCAGATGGGCCGTGTGACCAGGCTCGGCGTCCAGGAAGGCGATCGCGTGAAGGCCGGTCAGTTCCTCCTCGAAATCGATCCGAACGCGCTGCGCGGCACCGTCCAGCGCGGCGAGGCTTCGGTGGCCGGCGCGCGCGCCGGTTTGGAGCAGGCCCGCGTCAATGTCGAGACCGCCCGCGCGAATCTCTCGCTCGCGCGCGACCAGTTGAAGCGCCAGCGCGATCTGTGGGCACAACAGCTCACGACGAAGGAGAACCTCGACAAGGCCGAGTCCGAGATGAAAGTCCGCGAGACGGAGCTCGCCGCTCGACAGTCGGACATCTCTTCGCGCCAACAGATGATCAAGCAGGAAGCGGCGTCGCTCGACACCAGCCGCTACAACCTGCGGCAGGTCACACTGCTCGCGCCGTTTGACGGCATCGTCACGCGGCGCAACATCGAGGAAGGCGAAAACGTGGTGGTCGGCACCATGAACAACGCCGGCACGCAACTGCTCACCGTGGCCGACATGTCGATCATCGAAGCCGAGGTGGAGGTCGACGAGACGGACATCCCGTCGGTGCAGATCGGGCAGCCCGCGAAGGTGACGATCGACGCGCTTGCCGATCGGACGTTCCCTGGCAAGGTGACCGAGATCGGCAACAGCCCGATTCAGCAGGCCACAACGGGGCAGCAGGCCGGACAGCAAGCCACGAATTTCAAGGTGACCGTGCAGCTCGACAAGCAGATCCCGGAAGTGCGGCCGGGATTTACCTGCTCAGCGTCCATCACCACTGCGACACGGAAACTCGCGCTTTCCGTCCCTATCCAGGCAATGGCCGCCCGTGAGATGGTGTTCGATCAAAAGGGCAATCTCGTGCGCGAACAGCGCGATCCGAAGGCCAAACGCCGGCGGCGTCCGGCGACGGACGCGACCGCGGCGCAGGCCGCCGAGCTCAAGCCGGGCCAGACGCGGAAAGAGGTCGAGGGCGTGTTCGTGCTGCGGAACAACGAATCGATCTTCATCCCGGTCAAGGTCGGTATCGCCGGCGACAAGTACTTCGAGGTACTCTCGGGCCTGAAAGACAGCGAGCAGGTGATCACCGGTCCGTTCAATTCGGTCCGGAATCTGAAGGACGGCGACGAGGTGAAGGTCGGTCCACCACCAGGTGCGCCGAAAACGTAAATGAATCAGATCCTCGACGCGATCGGGATCGCGCTGTCATCCATCTGGGTGAACAAGATCCGCTCCTTCATGATGGTGCTCGGCAACATCGTCGCCGTCACGTCGATCATTGCCGTCGTATCGCTGCTGCAGGGCATGAACACCTACGTGGCCGACGCGATCATGAAGGACGTCGGCGTCGGAACGTTCAAGGTCGACAAGATCGGCGTGATCACCGACGACGAGCAGGAGCGGATCGCCTGGCGGCGCAATCCGGAGGTGACGATGCTCGACGCCAAGGCGATCGAAGGCTTCGACCCTCAGCTCATCGACGCGGTGATGGCCGAGGCATACGCGCGTGCCAACATCACCTACGGCGACGAGATGCTCGAGGGCACGCAGGTGCGCGGCGTGACGGCCGACTACGATCAGTTCAGCGGCTATGCCGCGGAGGGCGGGCGGCTCCCGACGCGGATGGAAATCGATCGGGCCAGGAACGTCGCCCTCCTCGGCTGGGAAACCGCCGACAAGCTGTTCAAGGGCCGGAACCCGATCGGCCGCGGCGATCCAGGTCAATGGCGTCCACTTCACGATCCTCGGCGTCAGCGAGAAGAAGGGCTCGGTCTTCGGCCAATCACAGGACGAGTTCGTCCTGGTTCCTCTCGGCGCGTTCCAGCGGCTGTTCGGCTCGCGGCGCTCGCTCGACATCACCGTGAAGCCAATCCAGCCGGAGTTGATCGAGCCCGCGATGGACGCGGCACGCGTGGCGTTGCGCGTCAAGCGCCACCTGCGGCCCCGCGAGGCCGACAACTTCGGCATGTACACGTCGGACACGCTCATGGGGCTCTGGCGGACCTTCTCGCAGGGGGCCTTCGCCATTCTGGTCGGCGTGGTGTCGCTGTCGCTCGTCGTCGGCGGTGTCGTCATCATGAACATCATGCTGATGATCGTGTCGGAGCGCACGCGCGAGATCGGCCTGCGCAAGGCGCTCGGCGCGAAGAAGCGCGACATCGTCTGGCAGGTCCTCACGGAATCGACGACGCTGTCGATGGTGGGAGGATTGATCGGGACGCTGCTCGGCTTCGGGACGGCGATGCTTATCTCTGCGCTCACGCCGCTGCCGGCCCGCATCGAGCCCTGGTCGGTGCCGCTCGGTCTCGGCATGACGGCGGTCGTTGGCATGTTCTTCGGTCTGTATCCGGCGGTGCGCGCCGCCTCGCTGGATCCGATCGAAGCGCTCCGGAGGGAATAGATGGCTCGCTTTCGTACCGGGCCTCCTCGCCGAAGTGCTGGTGATGGCCGTCTCCACGCTTCGGACGAACAAGCTGCGATCGGCGCTCACGGTGGTGGGCGTCGTTATAGGCGTGACGTCGATTGTCGGGATGACCTCACTCATTCGCGGCTTCGGCGATCAGTTCGAGGCGCTGATCAATCAGCTTGGCGCCAACAGCGTGTACGTCGCGAAGATGAGCATCAGCAGCTTCGCCAGCGGCAAGAGCTTCATCGAGTTGCTGCGGCGGCCGAACATCACCGAAGAGGACGCCAAGGCTATCAAGGCGAACTCGCCGTCGGTGATGCTGGTGGGCTGGCAGATCGGCAACGGTCCCGGGTCCGATCCGCAGCGGCTCTCGTACCGGGGCACGTCAACGAAGCTCATTCCCATCGTCGGCGCGTCGGCGAACTTCGCCGAGATCAACTTCACAGGGCTCGAGGGCGGACGCTTCTTCACGCCGTACGAGGCGGATCACCGCCGCAACGTGATCGTGCTCGGCCACTCACCCGGGCAGACGCTCTTTCCGCTCTCCGACCCCGTTGGCAAGGTCATCCGACTCAATGAGCAGGCGTTCACCGTCGTCGGCGTGATGGCGAAGCGCCCGAGCCCGCTTGGCGGCGATCCCGATGCCTTTGCGGTGATTCCGTCCAGCACCTACGACAAGATGTTCGATCCACCGCGGATCAGAGGGCTGCTGCAACGGTTTCTGATGGTCGGCGTGGTCGGGTATCCGGACGTGCCGCGCGCGCGGGTCATGAGCGAGGTGCAGGAAGTGATGCGCGCACGCCATCGCCTCAAAGTCGATCAGGAGAACGATTTCGACATCCTGACATCGGACTCGATCATGAAGATCTTCGATCAGTTCACGCGCGCGATTTTCCTGGCGCTCGTGGTGATCTCGTCGATCGCGCTGATGGTGGGCGGTATCGGCGTGATGGCGATCATGACGATCTCGGTCACCGAGCGGACGCGCGAGATTGGGATCAGGAAGGCGCTCGGCGCCAGGCGGCGCGAGATTCTGTGGCAGTTCCTGCTCGAGGCCGTATTCCTGACGTCGATTGGCGGCCTGCTGGGCATCCTGTTCGGCAGCACCATCGGTCTCGTCGTGCACCTGGCGACGGACTTCCCGGTGTCGCTGCCGTGGTGGTCGTTCGCGATTGGGATCGGCTTCTCGGCGACGGTGGGGATCTTCTTCGGCCTGTGGCCCGCGTTCAAGGCGTCGAGGCTGGACCCGATCGAGGCGCTCCGGTACGAGTAACGGCTCCGCTCGTCCACTCGCAGTTGATCGGGTTGGTCAGGTTTATCGGGTTTGCCGGGTTGGTGGTGTTGCCGAACCCGAGCAACCTGATGAACCCGACAAACCCGGCGAACAGCAGAGTCATGTTGTCACTCGTACGACGCCGAATCGTCGACGAGCTCCTCGACTTCCCTTCTCAAGAACTGAAACGACGGAATCACGAAGAGCCGCTCCTGCATCCGCGACGCGTCGTAATCGGTCTCGATCACTTCGTCGGTGACAAAGGGCCGGCGCTCGACCTGGCTCGAGAGCGAAAACGGAATTTCGCCAGTCGATGACAGGATCCCGGCCCCGAAGATCTTCGTCGCGCCCTCTTCTTCGATCAAGCCGAACTCGATCGAGAACCAGCTGAGACGCTTCAGCGCCAGCACGTGGTCCCCTGTCTTGACGCTGACGGCCGCTTTCCCGACAAGCGTCAGAAGCGCGGCGTAGTCGTGGTTCACGAGCGGTGGGACGTGGCCCAGGCAGTCGTGAATCATGTCGGGCTCCGGCGTGAATTCGGGCTTGCTGCCGTGCCGGATGAACTGAGTGACCGGGAAGCCGCGCTCGGCGATGTACGAGTAGAACGTGCGATAGGGAATCGGGCCTTCCGCGGGCACCAGGTGCATGCCGCTTCGCGCCTGGACGCGGGTGCTCAGGTCGCGAAGCTGCGGGATTTCAGCCGCGCTGATGCCGAGGTCGCGCTTGGCCTCGAGATAGATGCGGCTGGCGTGCGCGACGTGCAGCGCGTCGAGCACGGGCGACACCTCCCGCCAGATGCCGCTGTTCCTCGTCGGTGTACGCGATGGGCGGCGGCCCGAGGCTCTTCAGCCGATGCTCGCGGCACAGTGCGAACAGGGCTTTGCGCCGCGCGATGTACGCCTCGTCGCCCAGTCCCGGGTGCCCCGGCTCGAGCTCGAGCTCGGCGACGTCCGGCGGATTGGCGTAAACGTCGTTCTCAGACGATGTCGCGCCGCTCACCTGGTCCATGGTGTCCTTGGGGCCCCGCGGCCGAGGATCAGAAGAAAAACTGATTACGTCCATCAGTCTAGCATCGCCGTCCTCAAGGTGTATGATCCGCCAAAGACAGTGGTCTGACCGCGCTTTCCAGACCGAATCTTCCCCGCGATCGGATCGCCCCGGGGCCTGGCCCCTGGGAGCGGAGGATAGCCCCTATGAAGGCCTACGACACTGGGAGCATCCGCAACGTCGCTGTCATCGGCCACAGCGGCGCCGGCAAGACCCAGTTGATTGCCGCACTCCTCTTCAGCGCCGGCGCCACACCGCGGCTCGGCCGCGTGGACGACGGCACCACCGTCACCGACTACGACGAAGAGGAAATCGCCAGAAAGCACACCCTGTCGGCCTCGATCGCCTGGGCTGAGTGGAACAAGATCAAAATCAATTTCATCGACACGCCGGGGATGGGCAACTTCCTCTCCGAGGCGCGAGCGGCCCTCCACGTGGCCGACGCCGCGCTTCTCGTCGTGGACGCCGTTGCCGGCGTCGAGGTGCAGACCGAGAAGGTCTGGTCCGAAGCCGAGGCCCTGGGTCTGCCCCGCCTGATCGTCCTGAATCGCCTCGATCGCGAACGCGCGAGCCTCGATCGATCGCTGACCTCACTCCGCGACTTCTGCAGCCGCACGATTGTCCCGATTCAGCTGCCGCTCGGCGAGGAGAAGGAATTCACGGGTGTCGTGGATCTGGTCGCGATGAAAGCGTGGACGTACGCGACCGACGGCAGCGGGAAGGCGACCGAGACGCCGATTCCCGCGCACCTCGCAGATGCGTCGACGGCCGCGCGCGACGCGCTGATCGAGATGGTCGCCGAGGCCGACGACTCGTTGATGGAGAAATTCTTCGAAGCTGGAACGCTGACGCAGGAAGAGCTGGTCGCCGGCCTGCACTCGGCGACGCTGGCCGGGAAAATCTATCCCCTCGTCTGCACGTCCGGGCTCCTGAACGTGGGCACCGAGCAGACACTCGATGCAATCGCCAACTATCTGCCGTCACCGGCCGAGCGTCAATTCGTCGCAAAGAACACGAAACAGAATGCCGACGTGACTGGCCGGCCGGAGTCAGGCGATCCCTACGCGGCCTTCGTCTGGAAGACGGTCGCCGATCCGTTTGCGGGACGGATCACGCTCTTCCGCGTGATGACCGGAACCCTGAAGGCGGACGCGACCGTCCATAACCTGACCCGGGACGTCAGCGAGCGCCTGGGGCACATCACCGTGATGCAGGGGAAGACGCCGACTGCGGTGTCCGAACTGAAGGCTGGCGATCTGGGCGCCGTTGCAAAGCTGAAAGACACGCTGACGAACGATACGCTCGCGGAAAAAGGCGGGTTGACCTTTGCGCCCATCGCGTTTCAGGAGCCGGTTCTCTCGTATGCGATCGAGCCGAAGAGCCGCGGCGATGAAGACAAGATCAGCACGGCAATGCATCGACTCGAGGAAGAGGACCCGACGATTCGCTACGCCCGGGATCCTCAGACCAAGGAGCTGCTCCTCTCGGGTCAGGGCCAGCTGCACATCGAGGTCACGGTCGCGAAGCTGAAGCGCCGCTTCGGCGTCGAGGTGAACCTGAAGCCGCCACGCATTCCGTATCGCGAAACCATCACCGCTCCAGCCGAAGCGCATGGCCGCCACAAGAAACAGACCGGCGGGCACGGACAGTTTGGCGACTGCAAGATCCGCCTCGAGCCTTTGCCTCGCGGCAGCGATTTTTCCTTCGAAGACGACATCTTCGGCGGCGCCATTCCGCGGCAGTTCGTTCCGGCAGTTGAAAAAGGCATCCAGGACGCGCGGATGCGCGGATTCCTGGCCGGCTACCCCGTCGTCGACTTCAAAGTCACGGTGTACGACGGCTCGTACCATCAAGTGGACAGCAACGAGCTGTCATTCAAGCTCGCCGGCTCGCTGGCGTTCAAGGACGGAATGGGCAAGGCACGCCCGACCATCCTCGAGCCCGTCATGTCTGTGGAGATTCAGTCGCCCAGCGATTACGCGGGCGACCTCATGGGCGATCTGAACGGCCGGCGCGGCCGCATCAGCGGGATGGATACGCGCGGTGCGATGACGCTTATTCGTGCGCAGGTACCGATGGCCGAGATGCTCACGTACGAACAGCACCTCACGTCGGCGACGGGCGGGCGCGGCTCCTACCACATGGAATACTCGCACTACGAAGAGGTGCCCACGCATCTGCAGCAGAAGATCATCGCGGCGGCCAAGGCCGAGCGCGGCGCCGAGGTGGAAGAGGTTTAGAACGACAAACGACAGACGATGTAGGCCGGACCTTCAGGTCCGGCCCCAGACCTCCAGGTCCGGTAAGAGCCCGCATCACGCGATACCGAACCACACCACGGCGATAATCCCGGCAATGCCGACGATCGTTCCCAGCGCATAGCCGACGATCGCGAACCGTAGCCATTGCCCGTACGGCACGCCGGCCGCCAGCAATACAGCCATCAGAGCGCCGTTTGTCGGCGTGAGCAGCTCCATCAGGCCGGCGCCTGTCTGATAGGCCAGCACCGGCGCCTGCCGCGACATTCCGAGCAAGTCCGCCAACGGCACCAAGATCGGCATCGTCAGGACGGCCTGGCCGCTGACGCTCGGGACCGGCACGTGCACGATCGCGTGGAACGGAATCATCAGCAGTGCCGAGGCGGCTGCTGGGACGAGCGCAAGGGGTGTCGCCAGGGCGTTCAGAATCGAGTCGATGATTCGGCCGTCGCGAAGGACCAGTGAAATGCTGCGCGCAAGCCCGATGAGGAGCGCCGCCGGGAAGCAGGCCCTGCATCCCTTCGAGAAACGCCACGTGGTGCCGCCGAGGCGCAGATCCTCCAAGGAGGCCCGCGGAAAGCGCGCCCAGAAAGAAGAGCCCCGAGAGCTCGTTGAAGCCCCAGCTCGAGCCGCAGCGCGCCGTAGACGTAGGCCGTCATCGGGCCGAGAACGGAAAGAAGAATGAGGACGTCGCGCCAGGTCAGGCGCTTCGGGGCCGAGACGGATTCGACTGGCGCCGATCGATCGCGTGCGCCTCGCATGCATGATCGTCCAGCCGATCCAGAGCGCCGTGCCCGCGACGAACATCCAAAGGCGGAGCCCGAACCCCGACGCCAGCGGGAGCTCCGCGAGCCTCAAGGCGATACCGGCCTGAAACGGGTTGACCGGGCTGAACGCGCTGCCAACCAAGGCGGCGCCCGCGCTCATCGCGACGACGGAAATCGCGTCGACGCCCAAGCCGCGCCCGAGCAGCAACAGGACCGGGACGAGCGGGATGATCTCCTCCTGCATGTTCTCGAGCCCGCCAAGCGCGGCAAACACAGCGACACGCGGCGATCGCCCACATGCCACGGCGCCGGAAGGTCCAGATGAGCAGCGCGACGACCACCGAGAGGGTGCCGATGCGATCGACGACGACCCAGGCGCCGCCGACAAACAGCACGACGGCGACGACGTCGGCCGCGTCGACGAACCCTCGCGGCACCGCGACGAGCATCGCGAATGGGCCGACCGGCGCGCGCTCGACGTGGTGATATGTCCCCGCCACGACGACGCTCCGACCCGTCGCCGGATCGTCGCGCCGCTGATATTGGCCGGCCGGCAGCACCCACGTCAGCGCCGCCGCCACGACCACGGCCGCAGAGTAGCAGGAGGAAGGGATGCGGAAGGCTGAACGTCACGCTCAGAAGGCCTTCACTTTTCGAAGGCCACGTTGTCGATGATGACCATGCCCTGCATCGGTGTGCACTGATCGCAGAACGCGGAAATGTTGATGGCGGTCAGCTTCTTGAACAGGTCTTTGGGATCGATCCTGGTTTCGACCCAGGACGGCTGCGAAAATCCCTTCAGCGGCACCTTGTAGGTATTGAACCCTTCACGCACCTTGAACGTCATCAGCGGATGGCCGTTCGGAAGGTCCATGCCATGACCGCGACTCATCGCCTCGATGCGGAGAATCGGCACACCTGTGGCATAGACCTGCATCGACAAGTTCTTATAACCGCTCACGTCGTCTGGAACCGGCTTGCCGTCTCTTGTCCGGCAGCCCGTGGATCTCGACGCCGACGCCCGCCCACTGGTTCGGCGCCTGCAGCGCGAACTCGAACTTCATGGCCCGGTTCGGATCATCTTTCTTGATGTGGACCGAGCTCTGGCGCCGGTGGTGTGGCGCCTTCCAGGCCCTTGAACGTACTCTTGCGGACATCGCTTTCCTGGAAGGCGACAATCTGCACGAAGCCGCCCCGCGCACTGACCGGCCGGCCGTCGGTCATCGTCTCGAAGTCGGCATAGAGGAGCGCGTTGCCCTCCTGGGCCAGGACACGAGCGCCCGCGTCGGATGTCAGCGAGCCCCCAGGAGCATTGTGATGAGGATCCGCTTCACGGACATATCTCCCTTCAAGAGCTGTGCCCGGCAGTCGACAGAATTGCCGCCGTTCACTCTAGTCGAGATGCCTCGAAAATGCGACGCGCTCACACGTCGTCGGCCGCGGAGGACTGACGGAGGAGCGCGAGTGCGGCCGGCAACGAATACATCAGGAGCCATCCGCGCCAGGCGAGGCCAGGCAGTAGCACATCCCAGCGTACATGGTCCTGCAAGAAGGAAGACGACGAGGAGGACGAGAGGCACCGAAGCAATCGCTCGATAAAGCACAACCGCACGACGGCTCTCGTCGGGAGTCGGCGCGGCAGCAGCAGACATGACGCGAATGCCGGTAACCAGCACGAGGAAGGCGATCGCGACATCGAGGATCCCCACCCATCGAGTCACGACGCGCGGCGCCAGGAGGCTCGCGACCACGGGGAACGCGGACGACAACGCAAAGAGACCCAGATAGATTCGAGCCAGATTCCGTGATGTCGCAGCTTTCACGGTTACGCGGCGAGCGCGTATGCCTTTTCGAGCAGTCTGATGAGCGCGGGATCGACGTCCTCGGGACGCTCCAGACGGAACTCGAGATGCCAGCGGTTGGCCGATGTCCTCTGCCGCCGGATGGCGGCAGAGCCGGGGTGATCGGAATCGGCCTTCACAGTAAGAATGAGCGCGCCCTTCTGCGTGGCGATGCCAGCGAACGCCGTTCTTCGCACGAGATGGATGGATGTCTTCTTCGGTTCCTCCTGGAACGGACCGAACGCGCGAGCAGCGTTCAGAAGGCGCTCATACGAGGCGCGTACAGCCTGGAGTCCTGTTGTCGAAATGCCTGTTGATGGCGGCCGCACCGACCTTAGACAGCGAGCTCATGAGAGGTAGCCTCCAGAATGGCCTGCACGACCCGGACAGCGATGCGTTCAACCGCACCGTCGCGATCGAATCCTGGATCGTAGGCCGTGAGAGCCGCCGCCCGCAGCGGCAGCTGGGCACCGACGTCTGCGATGGCGGCAACCAAAGCCTCCGCGCTCAGGCGCCCCCAGGCGACGCATATCGGTTCACGCGGCCTTCCCCCGGGTCGAGCACGTCGAGATCGACGTGGAGATATGCGCCCGTCGCGCGCGCGGCGATTTCTCGTAACACAGCGGGCAACCGCCCAGACGCATCCTGGGCTGGCACCCGCCAGACCCGAGATTGATCGAGCGCCAGCGATTCGAGCGCGTCGAGATCGCGGGCGCCGACAAGGCACGACGCGTCTTCTCGCGCGGAGGAAAAGCCGGGCACCCGATGCGAGAGCCCGGTCCAGCATCGGCCCGTCAGCATCGCGAGCGCCATGCCGTCCAACGATCCGGTCACGGTCGTCTCGGGAGTATTGAAATCGCCGTGGGCGTCGAACCAGACGACCCCCGTGCGGTCGATGTGATCGAGTCCGGCAACAGTGCCGAGCGCGGTGTTGCAGTTGCCGGCGAGCACGAGCGGGAATCGATTGGCCTCGCGCGCCCGCCGGACTGCGTCGGCGATCCCTGCCATGAGCTCGAACGCGGTCCTGACCTCCGCCTGGTCGTCGCCGGCCGCGTCGACAGTCGAGAGCTCGACCGCGTGACCGACGCTCGCGAGCGCTTCGACCAATCCTGCGCTCAGGAGGTGTGCCGGGCCGCGGCCCATCCCCCAATCCCGCCTCGCTGTGTCATACGGCACGAGCACGAGCGACACGTTCACCGGCATGACGTGCTGTTGCTTCTGCTGTTCATGGCCCGTCGAGCGCGCTTCTGGCCGCGGGCGTTCATCCTCGAACCTCTCCCGCGTGGACCCGGCGTCACTGTGCGGCTCCACGCTGGCTGGCCGGAGGCACTATGCCGATTCATGCGCAGGTAGATGACGAGCTGACCATAGTGATCGGACGCATGCCACACAGCCAACGTCGCAAGCCCGAGGCGTGTGCTCTGGCCGCCATAAGGTCCGCCAGCAGGATCCAGCGCGTTGCTCGCGGTCATTGCGCGGAGCACGCTGCCCGCGTAGGCGAACGATTCCCGCAAATACGCCACGATCTCGTCCTTCGTCTTCGCGGGGTCTGGCCCGCCCGTGTCGCAGCGATCGGGAGGCGTCTTCTTTTCGATCTCGTTGAAGAAGGCGAAGTTTCCGCAGGCCACGTGCTTGACCTGCTCTCCGAATGTCCGCGCGTCCTTGAAGGCGCCCTCGGTCGGCCTGAACACGTACTTGTCGGCGGGCATCGCCTCGGCGAGTCCGACAAACGACTGCTCGATCATCGTGAACCACTGGGCCACGGTGGCGGCCATCGGATCGACAGTATTTTGCGCGTCCACTCGCGGCGGCAGGACGAGACACGCAGCAATGGCAAGCGTGCCAATAATCGGCAGGTTCCTTTCCATGTTCAACTCCCCGTCGTCGTTCGTGATCGGTTGAGCGCCAGCGCGATACCCCCAAGTACATCACGGCCGCAAGGACGAGACGGGCCGAGATCGCTTCCGCCAGAAAGAGGACTCCACCCACAGCCGCCAGAATGGGCACGGCGAGTTGCACGATCGCCGCGCGCGTCGCGGTGAGGCCGCCGAGCGCCGCGTACCAGGCGACATAGCCCAGGCCGGAGGCGACGGCACCAGACAATCCGGCCAGCACGATGCCCTTCGGCACGGCGTGGAGTTCAGGCAGCCCGATGGCACTCACGGCGAGCACCATCGGCACCGAGCGCAGAAAATTGCTGGTGTTCTCGGCCAGAGGCCTCGCGGCGCCGCGTCCGCGCAGCGAGACCACGCCCCAGCCGAAGCCGGCGACGGCCATGAGCGCGGCGCCTCGAAGTGGCGGGGCCGCGAGTCCGGGCCACACGAGATAGACGAGTCCAGCCAGCGCGAGAATCAGGCCGACCCACTGCGCGGCGTGCGGTCGCTCACCCGTCCAGAGCGCGGCAATCATCATCGTCGCCTGGACGCAGCCGAACAGAATGAGCGCGCCCGTTGCTGCGTTCAGTGTCGTATACGCGAACGAGAATGGCACCGCATACAGAAAGAGTGCCGCGGCCGAGGTCCAGGAGCCGGTGCCCGCCAGCGCACTCTTGTCGGTCTGTGTCGCGATCAATAGCAAGACCAACGTCCCACTGACCAAGCGGATGCTCGAGAAGCTTGCCGCATCGATCGCGCCTTCTCGAAGCGCGATGCGGCAGATGACGGAGTTCGCGGCAAACGCGATCATCGCGAGGGTGGTGTACGACAGCGTGGCCATCGTCCTCGCCGGGTATTGTCGCAGGTTCGATGCGTGAACGTGCGTCAGTGCGTTTGACATCAGCGTCAACTCTTCACAATCTGAAACACGTTGCCTTCTGGATCGACGTCGTCACACGCTCCCCAGTCACGAGCCTGGGACATGACGGCTCCGTGCGCGATCAGGTGAAGGCGCGCGCTTTATATCCTTCGCGAAGATGATCGTCCGTCGCAGATTCATCTCGGGTCCCGCGTCAGCGGTCTGTCACTGTTCCAGATGTCGCATGAAAGCTTCCAGGAGCCGTCTGCCTGTCGATGGTAGACGTGGAGGCCCTTCCCGACGTCGCCGACCATTGGACCACCGGCGACCGGCCAGGCGGACACGGTGTACTGCACACGCTCGAATGCGACGTCGCCGACAACCTCAATCTGTGATGACGGAAAGCTAAACGCGAAGCGACTGCGCGAGAACAGACCCCTAAAGTACGCCTCCAGCGCTGGTCGCCCATGTACCGAGGGATGATGTGGGGGCATCATCACACCGTCATGGCACCAGACGGACAGCACGCCGTCGAGATTCTGCGGCATTCACGGCGTGCAAGAGCGCCGCTGCAGCACGCGCCACGGCCGAGCCATCGGCATCGAGACCATCGAATGCGGGAAGCCGGGTTGTCATGGGAGCCCGATAAGCCGTTCGAACCACGAGCATCAATCCTGACGCCCACGAGAGCTTGACAGTGTTGAACTCGGGTCGGCGCTCAAGTGCCTCGATGAGCGCTGGCACTCTCGGCGCGTGGTCCTCAGGCCAATTGGGCTGTGGCAGCAGGTCGTCGATGAAGTAGATCCCGCCAACTCGCAGAAGCGACAGCGTCTGGTCCAATCGGATGAATTTTCCTGGCCACGCATCCGCATAGATGAAATCAAACCCACCCGCCGGCGATTGACCGATGAACTCCGCCCCGTCCATTACATGGAACGTCACGCGCGAGTCCGTGGCCAAGTGCCGTCGAGCCACTGCGACGGCATTGCCATCGGTGTCGACGGTGTCGAGATGCGCCTCGGCGTCCATACCTGCGAGAATCCATGCGGTGCCAAGACCCGTGCCCGTCCCGAGCTCCAGAAGCCGCCCGCCGGGTTTGGACGTTGCCAATGCTGCCAGGAATGCGCCGGTTTTTGGCTCGGATCCCATCGCGAATCCGAGCGCCTCAGTGTCCTTGCGGATCGCTTCGAGCCTCTCCGGCGCACGATTGAACTCCTCGTCATTCATGTGGGGCGGCTGGGTCATGATGTCCCCGTGGAAGAGCGGCGTGTCTCTCTGCGTTCTCTTGGCTCAGTGATGACTCAACGTCGTGCTTCCTGCCGTTTGAAGATCGACCATGCGGCACTCGCGCGCCAGAATTATGGCAAGGATCAGAAGTAGTGGCGCAGTCGCCACGCCTGGAGCGTAGCCGCCCACTCGCAACGCCCAGAGCGGGTGGCCAACGCCGTTGATCAACTCCACCACGACCCATCCCCAGGCGAACGTGATTGCCGAGGGCCACGCATGTCGTACGGGCCACAGGAAACACCAAAGGCCGAACGCCACTAGCGCCACGTTCAGCAGAACGAATCCCCGCGCCAGGTCGTGAGAGACGAGTCCGGCCACGAACCGGGCCGGCGGGAAGCTCTCCCAGAGCCGGCCGACAGACTCCTCTACCGAGTGTGCCGCCTGGGCGAGGATGAGCGCGCCAAAGGCAACCTGAAAGCGACGCATGATCAGCGGGAAATCGTCAACGCTGGTCCAGTGCATTCAATGGAGGATGGCATTCGGGTCAATCTAGGCCGTTGGCGTGCGGCGGCGGCTCGGCCGCGCAGCGGGAGCGCGCCTGGCGAGCACGAGCCAAGCAGCCAAGGCTGCCGCCTTCTCTTCCCCGCGCCACGAGCCCGCGACATCGCGACCCATGGCCTTCAGCACCAAGCGGAGCGCCGGCTCCGGTAGACCGAGGATCGCGGCTGCGGATGCATAGAGATCTCGCTCACGCCAGATCGAACACGGCAATCGGCTTCGGGCGGAGGCCTCCTCGACAACGCCGCGAAACAGTTTGCCCTCGAGCGCGTGGATCCGGATATGGCTGTTCGCGATGCGCTCCGGATCGATCAGGCTGCCCACGACGGCTCCGGCCCCGCGAAGTTGATAACCGGCGGCGCGATGGTGACGAATGAGGTCGCTCACGGACTGGCCCCCGAAGCGCTCGACGGCGGCAACCAATCGCGATAGATCGGCACCGGCGCCTCGTGCAGTGCCAGACCCGGCGTGATACGGCTGGCGACATTCCGGGATCGTTGGATCGCTGAGATCAACCCTGCGGCTATCGGCCACGCGAGGCGAAGCCGTGGTGCCCGTGATGAGCACGGCACTGGTCCAGCCGGACTTGACGGTGAAGCCGATCGCCGCCCGGGAGTTCCCACGCCGGCTACTCACGTCTGCCGCCTCGTGGCTGTGCCGTGTCATCTCTATCCGCTCCGGCGAGTGCCTCACGCGACGACGCGATGCTGGGGTCGCGTCGTTCCCACCGACGTGCTCTCAGGCGTGCAGATAACGATTTCGGAGAATGGTCATGTGATGCGTGACGTGTCCGGCCGTGATGTAGGCGAGCGCGCGAACGGAGAACGGGTTGCCGCTGGCGACGCCGCGCCGCATCCACGCGGGCTCCGGAAGACTCCGGAAAAACCCGAGCGTCGCCGCTCGGACGGCCCTGAATTCTTCGACGTGGCTCTTCCAGGGCCGTTCGCTTGCACCCGCCGCGGATATCGCGATGTTCTGATCAAAACTGGGCAGCGGGCTGTCGAAGCCGCGGGCAAACCAAAGGGCGCGGAAGACGAAGAGTCGCTCGCAGTCGTTCACGTGGCTCAGGACCTCGCGGATGTTCCATTTGTCGTCGGCGTAGCGGCGTAGCGACTGCTCCTCGGAAATGCCCAGCAGCAGCGCGAGCGTGTCCGGCACCTGCGCTTCGAGGACGTCGCACACGTCGTCGCCGGTGACCTGATCGATGTAGGTGAAGTAGTACTCGGCCGCTTCAGTGCGATCCGGAATTCCAGTCATGATGACGCTCGCCTGATAGGCCGTTGCTGACGTGCCGCCATCTCGCGCCTGCAGCGCCGTACGTCTCAGCTGGTCGCGAGACGATGGTCATAGTCGATCATAAAGGCCCCAAACTAGTATCGCACCAACGGCGTCAACGTCAGCGAGCTCTCGTCGACCACCGCACGGCCTCAACCCGCCACGGATCCGATGAGCTCGGAGAATTTCTTCAGATCGATGTTGCCGCCGGAGACGATCGCGACGATCGGGCCCTGGCCGGCTTTTCCGGTCAACGCGGCGGCGAGCGGCAGAGCGCCCGCGCCTTCCGAAATGATTCGCGCCTTTTCCGCCATCAGCCGCATCGCGTTCTTCGTCTCCTCCAGGCTGACGACGATGTAGCCGTCCACCACCGGTTTCATCCGCTCCCACATGCGCGGGAAAACGCTCTGGCCGCCGGCGCCGTCGACGAACGAATGCTTCCAGTCCTTGAACACTTGCGGCGATCCCATCGGCGAACGAGAGCGCCGCGGGCGCGGCCGTCTCCGGTTCAGCGCCCCAAACCTTGATCTCCGGCTTGAGCGCCTTGATCGCGCTGCCGACGCCGGTGATGAGTCCGCCGCCGCCGATGCCGGCAATGACCGCGGCGGTGTCGGGCGCGTCTTCCAGAATCTCCAAACCCATGGTCGCATGGCCGGCGATGAAATTGTGATCGTCGAACGGATGCACGAACGTCCCTTCGACTCCGGGAAACGAACGCTCCTCGAGCGCCTTCCAGGCGACATCGTAGGGCACCGGAATGAGCTTCGCGCCGAGCGCCTTCATCCGCTCGAGCTTCGAGGCCGGCGCCGTCTCGATCGCCACGACCGTGCAGGGCACGCCCGCTTTTCTCGCCGCGTAGGCGACGCCTTGTCCTGCGTTTCCCGCGCTGATCGTCCAGACGCCGCGCTTGCGCTCGGACTCGGGCAGCATGGCCACGGCATTGGCGGCGCCGCGCAACTTGTAGGCGTTGATCGGCTGCAGGTTCTCGAGCTTGAGCCGGATATCCGGGATAGTCCGGCCCCAATTCCAGGCGGACCAGCGGCGTGCGCACGATGGTCCCCGCGATGCGCTCGCGCGCTTCCCGGATCTCGGCCAATTCTATCGGACGGACAGCTTCAAGCGTCGTGGGCATTGCTGGGATCCTCTCAAATCGCGAACGAGTTCACGTACGAATCGCTCGATGGCGTTTCGTCTCTCGTGCCTACAATGCGGACAACTTCTTCAGCAATTGAATCTGACCGGCATGATACAGGTCGTGCGCCGCCGCTCCTGAAACGATGAAGGCGTTCGTGACCGTGCTGCCCTTCGGCGTTCGGGACAATTCAGTCGCCGACAACTTCTCGACCGCTTCGCGCAACGTCCGATGCATCTGGTCCAGCAAGGCGACATCCGCGCGCCACTCCTGCTCATTTCCATCCTCTGGACGTCGGAACCAGTTCGAGCCCTTGAGTGGAAAGGAGCCGCGACGCTGACCGGCGATCCGCCGCCACACCGCATACTTCCAGTACGCCGCATGTACGACCGTTTCCCAGATGTTGTGCCGCTCGGGTCGTGGCCGCCAGCCCGCCTGCTTCACTGAAACGCGTCGAATCGAACCTCGCAGATTGGTACCGTGCCAGGACGGGTGATCGTATGCCTGGTCGAGGATCGACAGGAGCTGCTGCACTTCTCGCGATTCGCCCAAGGATGTCCTCCGCCTGCGCCTCAGGGGGCCACCGCGTACTCGCTCTGAACGAAGCTTGGATACTCGCGCGTGGCGACGTGGCGCAGCGTGATATCGCGGCCGACCGGCCCAAAGAGAGGAATACCGCTGCCTAGTATGACGGGAATGCGCGTGATGATAAGGCGCTGAATGAGCCCGGCCTCGAGGAAGCGCTGAATGGTGATGCCGCCGTCCACGTACACGTGCCGGATGCCGCGCGCGGCCAGCCGCGACACGATTTCCACCGGTGCTCCGGACATACACTCGACCACAGCCCCGACGGGGGCCGCGGCGAGCGTGCGAGTGCTGAGGACAAAGACGGGCTTCTCCCCATAGGGCCAGCTGTCAAAGGTCAATACCGTTTCGAACGTTTTTCGCCCGATGACAAGCGCGTCCACCGTCGCCATGAAGTCATCGTACCCGTGGGGTTCGCCACCGCCCGGCGGCAGCCAATCGAGCGCACCATCGGCTGGAGCGATGAAGCCGTCGAGGCTGGTGGCAATGAATACGGATGCTTTCACGTCAGAGTCCTCATGTTGCCGCCTTATCCCTTCCGGCTCACCTTACCAGACGTCGTCGGGTGCAGCGTACTGCCGCCCCTGATATTCTCTCTGGAATGCCCGGTGGCCATCAAAGCGGCTCGGGAACAAAGGGTCCAATGCAGATGATATTCTCCTCCGCCGTGGGCATTGATTTCCCATACCGCGACGGCGAGAGCCCGGCGGCGCGTTCGCACCCGCGTCGAGGGCAAGTTCATAGAACGACCCCGTCGAATCTGTGTCGCCATCGAGTCAGCATGAGGCCTTCATCCCTTAAGCGGCAATAGACGGATCACTTACGCCCTGCGGCTCACCTGCGGTGGCCGCCACCAATCGCCACGGCAAGTTGACCGAGCTACAGTCTTCTTCCGGCCCACTGTTCCAGGTACTTCGCCACGAGTCCGGCAACCAGCCCGCGAGCGTCGACTCGGGAGACCCCACGCGACATGAGTTCGTCATACCGCGTGTGCGCATGCCGTGCATGTGCGCGAACGGCCAGTTCCACCGCTCTCGCCTAAAGATCTTTGGCGGCAGCCGAGCGGCCGATTCGACCTGAGTACTTCCGGCACGCGTGTACGGCAATCGCCCGTTGCTCTCAGACCCGGACACCCGAGAAACGGATCCCTCAGGCGCCGCGCGAACTTCCCGACGTCCTCGGGATCGAAACCTGACGAGCTATAGCGCGCTCGCGGGCCAGCCGTCTCGCCTCGGCATCCGAGAGGCACTCGTGTTCCGCGCGTGCAAGGGCGGGTTAGACTCCACCAACAACGGCCTCGACCTCCGCCGCCAACGGCTAAACCGGACTCCATGCATGAAGGGTCGAATACCGGCTGGCGCGCCGCGTGAGCGCGGCATCGCCACTCGGCAAGAACACGAGATGATTGAGATCGGCACAGTCGAGGCACAGTGGCCGTCCGGCTTCCATTCGTAGGAAGCGCCCTTTCCCAAGCTCTCGCCACACTCCTCGTAGACTGAGTCTCGGATAATCCAAAACACCACGATCTCACTGGTTGGCGAGACCCCACCAGCCGTCGTGGTCCCAGAAGATATGACTTCACAGCCATCGTCAAAAATGGCGGCCCAACCACATGCGGCTCACCGCGGCGGCCGCCACAAGCCTCTCGAGCAGCTCGTACCTGCCCGCGGCCGCCGTCAGGTGCAGCCGCTTCGAGGCCGATGCTACCGCGCCGAGGAACCCGAATGGTGCCGAACATCATCGCGGATAAGGCAACGATACCTCCAACAAGCGACAGGCCGAACATTCCCTTGATCATACGTGGGTCATCGAAGGGTCGATTCAAGAGTCCTGGATGCTGTGCTAACAACTCGGCGCCGCCCCTTTGCGAAAAGCCAGTGGGCGGTCGCCACCCAAGATTCGCCGATGTGTTCGGCGATCCGATTCCGGCCACGTGAGCTCGAATGCGCAGAAGATCTGCGAGACGATGACGGCCGCGTTGATCTCACTACCGTGGCATGCACTTCGCCTCAACCTCCGACGACTCGTGCTAGAGCCTATCCCAGAACACTTCAATCATCAGACATGCCTTGAAGAAACCGTCGCGGCGATGCCAGGACCACGACGCGTCAGGGACGGCCGAGGCGCTGCAATGATGACCCGATCGATCGCTCCATCCGGACAAACTCGATGGCGGTCCCGTCGGGCAGGACGTCCGTTGTGCGACCAGTCCGTGAACCCGCACGGTCCGTAAAGCGGAACGCGGGAGAGCGCGGCACCCGTGCCTGACGAGGTGCCGGCGCCCGCGATCCTGAAACCCAGACAGAAACACGAAGGGCGCGACGGCGATTCCTTCGCCACCGCGCCCATGTCGATCGATCGCCCGAGCTAAAGCTCGGGCCTACACATTATGTTCGTTCGAGGTTCACGACTCGGCGTGCGGCTCTCGACGTTTGTCGTTCGTCGTTCCAGCTCATCGCTCGTCGCTCGTCGTTCGTCGCTACGAGCCGCCCGCCTTCCGCGGCGTGGTCACCTTGCGGGCCGCGCCACGCGAGGGCTTCGGCGCCTTGGGCGGCTTCTCCGTCTCGTCCTTCTTCGCGCGGATGCGATCGGCGGTCGCCTTCAGACGTTGACCGAGCGTACGCTTCGAGGAGGTCTTCTCGGCGCCGCCCTCCGGCTTTTCGACTTCCGCGTTCGGATCGTACTCGCTGCCGACGAGCTCCAGCTGCGCGACGTCGGCGCCGTCGCCCTTGACGGAATCCGATGCGCAGCAGCCGGGTGTAGCCGCCGGCCCGCGCCTCGAACCGCGGCGCGATGTCATCGAACAGCTTGCCGACGACCGTCCGGTCCTGGATGTCCTGGAGGACGAGCCGCCGCGCCGTGAGCAGCCGGCCGTTGGCCTCGCCAGCCGCGAGGCCGCGCTTGGCGATGGTGATCAGCCGCTCGACGAACGGCCGCAGCTCCTTCGCCTTGGGCACGGTAGTCTCGATCCGCTCGTGGCGGATGAGCGCCGTCGCCTGGTTCCGCAGCAGCGCGATGCGATGCTCGGTGGTGCGGCCCAGTTTCCGATGTGCAACCTTGTGACGCATCTTCGGTATCTTTCGCTGATGCCCGAGCTGAAGCTCGGGCCTACGTACGAGGGCGGACCTGAAGGTCCGCCCTACATACGATTCACTACTCCGCGACCGTCGGCTGGTCCAGCCGCATGCCGAGACCGAGCCCCATCGACTGCAGGATCTCCTTGATCTCGTTCAGCGACTTCCGGCCGAAGTTCTTCGTCTTCAGCATCTCGGCTTCGGTCTTCTGCACGAGCTCGCGGATGGTCCGGATGTTCGCGTTCTTCAGGCAGTTGTAGGACCGGACCGACAGCTCCAGCTCCTCGACGCTCTTGTCGAGGTGCTCGTTGAGCGCACCCGCACGCGCCGGCTCCGCCTGGGCATCCTGGGGCTGTTCGAGCGTCTCTTCGAGGTTGATGAAGATGTTCAGGTGGTCCCGAACGAGCTTCGCCGCCAGCGACATGGCATCCCGCGGATTCACGGAGCCGTTCGTCCAGACGTCGAGCGTCAACTTGTCGTAGTCGGTCGTCTGGCCCAGCCGCGCGGCTTCGACGAGATAGTTGACCTTCTTCACCGGTGAGTGAATCGAATCCACGGGAATCCAGCCGATGCCGAGATCTTCGTCGAAGTTCTTGTCCGCCGAGACGTAGCCGCGCCCGCGCTTGAGGCGCATTTCCATGAGGAGCTTTCCGCCCTCGGCGACGGTCGCGATGTGTGCATCCGGCTCGAGAATCTCGACGTCGGCGTCGCCCTCGATGTCGCGCGCGCGCACTTCGCCCGACTTGTTCACGCGCAGATACAGCGTCTTCGTGTAGTCGACGTGCAGCTTCAATGGAATCTGTTTGAGATTCAGGATGATGTCGGTGGCGTCCTCGACGACCCCGGGAATGGGCGAGAACTCGTGAAGCACGCCTTCGATCTTCACGGCGGTGATCGCCGCGCCCTCAATCGACGAGAGCAGCACGCGGCGAATCGCGTTGCCGATGGTCGTGCCGAAGCCGCGCTCGAACGGCTGCGCGTGGAAACGTCCGAACCGATCCGTCAGGGTCTCGCGCTCGATCTCGAGGCGCTTGGGCCGCTGAAATCCCTTCCAAAGCATTGTGTGGTTCCTTTCGCCATCGGGCCGACAGATTCGGCCTCCAGACCTGCATGGACGTAACCACCGGCCGCCCGCCGCAGGTCTGCAAGGCTGCTGGGCCGGTGGATGCGAATTGTGGCGGCGACGCTTCAGCCCCGCAGAGCGTTCCGCGGCCTTGAAGGTCCGCCGCCACAAAAGACGACTACTTCGAGTACAACTCGACGATCAGCTGTTCCTGCACGGGCAGGTTGATCTGCTCGCGCGTCGGCAACGACATGACCTTGCCAGCGTCGCCGTCGAAGGTGAGCCACGCCGGAATGCCGCGGCCCTTTACTTCTTCCATCGCGTGCACGATCGTCGCGTGCTTCTGGCTCGCCGACTTCACGGTGACGATATCGCCCGCCCGCAGCGAGTAGGACGGGATGTCGACCTTCTTGCCGTTGACGAGGAAATGGCCGTGCCGCACGAGCTGGCGGGCCTGCGCCCGCGAGGTCGCCAGCCCGAGCCGGTAAATCACGTTGTCGAACCGCCGCTCGAGCAGCTGCAGCAGCGTCTCGCCCGTGATGCCGCGCGTGCGATCGGCCGACTCGAAGTAGCGGCGGAACTGATCTTCGAGCACGCCATAGATGCGCTTGACCTTCTGCTTCTCGCGCAACTGCACGCCGTACCCGGCGAGCTTGGCCTTCCGCGTCTTGCCGTGCTGTCCGGGCGGGAAGTTGCGCTTTTCGATCGCACACTTCTCCGTGTAGCAGCGTTCGCCCTTGAGGAACAGCTTCATGCCCTCTCGACGGCACAGCCGGCACACGGGTCCAGAATATCTAGCCATTCAGTTCAGCCTCTCGCATTGCTCTTCTCACTTTGCACTTTCCACTTTCCACTTTGCACTTCTTAGACCCTCCGCCGCTTCGGCGGACGGCAGCCGTTGTGCGGAATCGGGGTAACGTCGCGAATCGATTTCACCTCGATGCCAATCGTCTGCAGCGCGCGAATCGCCGATTCACGGCCCGACCCCGGGCCGGTCACGCGCACCTCGAGCGACCGGAGCCCCAGGGCCTTCGCGGCGTTGCCGGCATTGATGGCGGCCTGCGTCGCCGCAAACGGCGTCCCCTTGCGCGACCCCTTGAACCCGATAGCGCCGGCACTCGACCACGCGACCACGTTGCCTTCGGTATCGGTGATGGTCACAATCGTGTTGTTGAACGACGCCTGGATGTGCGCCAGGCCCGAGTGCACGACTCGTTTCTCGCCGCGCTTCTTGAACGTCTTCTTCTTCTTGCCAGCTGCCTTTTCGGCGCCGCCTGCGCTCTCAGTTTTTGCCATTGGCTATACCGTCTTCTTCTTGGCGACCGCACCCTTGCGCGGGCCCTTCCGCGTGCGGGCGTTGGTCCGAGTGCGCTGGCCGCGCGCCGGCAGGCCGCGGCGATGCCGCAGACCACGATAGCAGCCGATTTCCATCAGGCGCTTGATGTTGAGCGAAACCTCCTTGCGGAGATCGCCTTCGACCCGCCCCTGCTCCTCGATGACCCGGCTGATCTTGCGCACATCCTCTTCCGACAAGTCCTTGACGCGGACGTCGGGACTCACCTCGGCGGCGGTCAGAATGCCGTTGGACCGCACCCGGCCGATGCCGTAGATGTAGGTCAGCCCAATCTCGACGCGCTTGGTGCGCGGGAGGTCCACGCCTGCGATACGTGCCATTTAGTTGTTCCTCGTGTTGGTCTTCGGGCTGCGGTCGCTCCGGGACGGCGCGTGGCCAAACCCTGGTCTGTGCCTGTAGCCCGAAGCCTGTAGCCCGTAGCCTACTCATCCCTGTCTCTGTTTGTGCTTCGGGTTCGGGCAGATCACCCGGACCACGCCCTCACGGCGGACGACCTTGCACTTGTCACACATCCGCTTGACCGATGCTCTGACCTTCATTTTCGATTCCAATCACCTGTGGTGGTGGGGCTTCAGCCCCGCCTCACGCGGCCCTGACCAGCCTCCGCTAAAGCTACGGCGGTCCGCCGAAGCATTCGCGAAGGCGGAAGGGCCGCCGCCACATCTGTCCGTTCCCACGCCGCTACAAGCGTTCGACTATCCGGCCGCGGCTCAAATCACCGGGGGCCAGGATCACTTTCACCCGATCGCCCACGAGCACGCGAATGAAGTTCCGCCGCGGATCGCCCGTCACGTGCGCCGTCACCTCGCGCCCGCTCACATTCACCCGGTAAAGCGCGCTCGGCAACTGCGCGATGACGACTCCCTCAACCGCGCGGGGGTCCGACTGGGAACCCTCCATCTTCTCACAAACGGACGGTCTGCGGCGAGGCCCAGTAGCCGTCCGCCCTCGCAATCACCGGTCCTCCGAGCGCCGTCAGGACCAGCGGTCCGGCGGCGGTCACCGCCACGGTGTGCTCGAAGTGCGCCGACAACTGGCCGTCCTTCGTGACCGCCGTCCACCCGTCGGACAGCACGCGTACGGAGGGCTTGCCCATGTTCACCATGGGCTCGATCGCCAGCACCATCCCCTCGGCGAGTCGGGGCCCGCGCCCCGCCGGGCCGTAATTCGGAATCTGCGGCTCCTCGTGCAACCGCGTCCCGATGCCGTGCCCCACGAACTCCCGGACGACGCTGAATCCTTCCCGCTCGACGAGTGCCTGCACCGCCTGACCGAGATCCGAAACGCGCGCGCCGATCTTGACCTTCCCGATAGCCGCGTGGAGCGCTTCCTCGGTGACCCGCAACAGCATCGCCGCGCTCTCACTGACGCGGCCAACCGGCACCGTCACCGCCGAATCGCCGTAGAACCCGTCGACGACGGCGCCCAGGTCCAGAGAGATGATGTCGCCCTCCACGAGCTCCCGCTGCGACGGAATGCCGTGAATGACCTCTTCGTTCACCGAGGCGCAAATCGACGCCGGAAAGCCGTGATAGCCCTTGAACGCCGGCTCCCCGCCGGCGGCTCGGATGCGCGCCTCGGCCAGCGCGTCGAGCTCGCCGGTCGTGACGCCCGGCTCCACGTTCTCTCGCAGCTCGGCGAGCACTTCGGCCACCAACTGGTTGGCCGCCTTCATGCGCTCGAGCTCGGCGGGTGATTTGCACACAATCATGCCCGTGCCCGGTCGCGGCCTCCCTCGTTTCGCGTGACGCTCATCGCCACCTCGATCGCACGGTGCAGGTCCGCGGTGACCTTGTCCGGTGCCTGCAGCCCGTTGATCAGGCTGAAGGTCGGCCGATCCCTGTAAAAGTCCACGAGCGGCGCGGTCTGGCTGGCGAAGACCTTCAGCCGATCGCGAATCACCGCTCCACTATCGTCCTCACGCTGCACGAGCTGACCACCGCACTTGCGGCACCGGCCCGATTCGACCGGCCCTTCGCCTTCGCGCTCGCCGGTCAGCTCGGGCACGTCCACCCCGCCATACGACGTGCCGCACGACCCGCACACTCGCCGCCATGCGAGGCGTCTTACCAGCTCCTGCTGCGCCACCTCGAGCACCACGACGATGAGCGGCCCGCGGCCGTCGAGCATCTCGTCGAGCGCGTGCGCCTGCGCAACAGTGCGCGGAAACCCGTCGAGGATGAACCCGCGCGCCACGTCCGGCTTGCTCAATCGCTCGCGCGCGACCGTGATGATCAGATCGTCGCTGACCAGCCGGCCCGCGCCGATGATGTTCTTCACGTCGCTGCCGAGCGGCGTACCGTCGGCAACGGCCTCGCGCAGGATCTCGCCGGTCGAGATCTTGGGGATCCCATAATGGCTGCAGAGCCGTGCGGCCTGGGTCCCTTTGCCCGCGCCGGGCGGGCCGATCATCACGAGGTTCAACGCCATTCGACGGTTCGCGACGCGGGGGAGATGCGCTTCTCAGCCCCGCCGTCCGCGGATGCGCGTCTTCTTCATGAATCCATCGTAGTGCCGCATGATGAGCTGCGACTCTACCTGTTGCACAGTGTCCATCGCCACGCCCACGATGATGAGCAGCGACGTGCCGCCGAAATAGAACGTGACATTCAAGCCCTGCGTGAACCACTCAGGCGCCATCGCGTCCAGCCGTTCGCCGATAAACGGAATCGGCGCGACCTTGAAGCCCGTGATCAGGAACTCGGGCAGAATCGCAACGAGCGCCAGGTAGACCGCCCCGACCAGCGTGATCCGCGTCAGAATCGTGTCGATGTGCTCCGCGGTCCGCTTGCCGGGCCGAATACCTGGCACGAAGCCGCCGTACTTGCGCATGTTCTCGGCAACATCGTCCGGGTTGAAGATGATCGCCGTATAGAAATACGCGAAAAAGATGATTCCCGTGACGTACAGCAGGTTGTAGAGCGGCATCCCGTAAGCGAGCTGCTGGACCACTGCTTGGACCCACCCGCCGCTCGGAAACACGCCCGCCACGGTCGCTGGAAACGCGAGCAGCGAGCTGGCGAAAATCACGGGAATGACGCCGCCCGTGTTCACCTTCAGCGGAATGTGCGTGCTCGTCCCGCCGTACATCCTGCGGCCGACCAGCCGTTTGGCGTACTGGACGGTCACCCGCCGCTGGCCACGCTCCATGAAGATAATTGCGGCGATGACCGCGACCATCATCACCACCAGCAGGATCAGGCGCAGGAGGCTCATCTGACCGCTGCTCAACTGGTCGAACGTCGTCAGGACGGCGCGCGGCAGCCCGACGACAATGCCCGCAAAAATGATGAGCGACATCCCGTTGCCGATGCCACGCTCCGTGATCTGCTCGCCGATCCACATCACGAGGGCCGAGCCGGTCGTCAGCGTGAGGATCGTCATCAACCGGAAGCCCCACCCACCGTCGTAGATGAGCGGCAGCCCTCCGGCGATGTTCGTCTGGCGCTCGAGGAAGATGGCAATGGCGGAGGCCTGAACGATCGAAAGCACGATCGTTCCCGTACCGGGTGTACTGCGTGATCTTGCGGCGGCCCAGCTCGCCTTCGCGTGAGAGCCGCTCGAGGTACGGCCACACGACCGTGAGCAACTGCAGGATGATCGAGGCACTGATGTACGGCATGATGCCGAGCGCGAAGATCGTCATCTTCGACAGGTTCTGCCCCGAGAACATGTCGTACAGGCCGAACATCGTGTTCTCTGGCCTGGTCGGCCAGAAGCGCCAGCGCCTCCGTATTCACACCGGGCACGACGACGTGATTGCCGATGCGGTACACGGCCAGCATGAGCAGCGTGAAGAGCACGCGGTTTCTGAGCTCGCCGACCTGAAAGATATTTCTGAAGCTTTCAATCATTCGTGCGCCCTGTAGCTGGCGGCCGGCCGCTAGCTAAGGACTTCCGCAGTGCCGCCCGCCGCGGCGATCTTTTCGGCGGCCTTCCCGCTGAACTTGTGAGCCTTGATGGTGAACGCCTTGGCGACGTCGCCGCGCGCCAGGACCTTCACGGGCTTGGTCCCGCCCGGCAGCAGTCCCTTTTCACGCAGAAGGTCCGGCGTGATCACGGTGCCCGCCTCGAAGATCTCGGCGATGCGATCCACGTTCACGACGACGAACTCCCTGCGGAAGATGTTGGTGAAGCCGCGCTTCGGCACTCGCCGATGGAGCGGCATCTGGCCGCCCTCGAAGCCGCGCTTGGATTTGTAGCCCGAGCGCGACTGCGCGCCTTTGTGGCCCCGGCCGGCGGTCTTGCCATTGCCCGAGCCCTGTCCGCGTCCCACACGGAACGCTTTCGGCGTCGACCGCTCTGCCGGCTTCAAGTCGCTGAGATTCATCGTCCTAGTTCCCTTCAACGGCCACCAGGTGTCGCACTTTCAGGATCATCCCGCGCACGGCAGGCGTGTCCGGCAGCGTCACGGAGTGGCGGATGCGCCTCAAGCCGAGGCTCTCGACGACCTTCCCCTGCTTCTCATTGAAGCCAATCGTGCTCTTGAGGAGCGTGATCTTCACGGTCTTCTTTTCGTCTGCCATGCTTCCATCCTGCGCCTGGGCCCGCGGGACTGAAGCCCCGCCTCCACAAACGATCTTATCTCGTCGTGACCAACTGGTCCAAATCCTTGCCGCGCAGGCGGGCAACGGTCACCGGGTCCTTGAGCTCGGACAATCCCGTGAACGTCGCGCGCACGACGTTGTGCGGATTGGCCGATCCGAGCGACTTCGTCAGGACGTTCGTGATGCCGGCTGCCTCGACGACGGCGCGAACAGCGCCCCCGGCAATGATGCCCGTGCCGTCCGGCGCCGGCTTCAGCAGCACACTGCCGGCTCCAAACCGTCCCACGATCGGGTGCGGGACGGTCGTGCCCTGAATCGGAACGCGAATCAGCGCCTTCTTGGCGGCCTCGATCCCCTTCTTGATCGCCGAGGGCACTTCCTTCGCCTTGCCGACGCCGAAGCCCACGACGCCGTGGCCATCGCCAACGACGACCAGTGCGCTGAAGCTCAGGTTCTTGCCGCCCTTGACGACCTTCGTCACGCGGTTGATGGAGACCACGGTGTCGCGCAGATCCAGTTGCGACGCGTCAATCCGTTCGCGCGTTTTCATTAGAACTCCAGCCCTGCCAGACGCGCCGCTTCGGCGACCGCCTTGATTCGGCCGTGATAGAGGAACCCGTTTCGATCGAACACCACCTTCGTGATGCCCTTGGTCTTGAGCCGCTCCGCGATCGCTTTACCGACCAATTCTGCGCCTTTCACGTTGCCGCCCTTGGCGCCCGTGGCTCAGTCCGCCCTTGAGCGACGATTCGGTCGTCGACGCGGAGGCGACGGTCGTACCAGTGCGGTCATCGATGACCTGCACGTAGATGTGCGACAGGCTGCGAAACACCGACAGCCGCGGACGGTCGGAAGTGCCGTCGATTTTCTTCCGCAGCCGCATCTTGATCCGATCGCGGCGGTCTTCCTTGGTTTGAATTTTCATCGTCGTTCTCTGCTAGCGACCGGATGCACCCACACGGGGCGCATTGCCATGCGCCCCTACACGCGACAAGAACCCGATCAACCTGGCTAACCCGACTAATCTGACCAACCCGGTTAGGCGCCGGTCTTCCCAACCTTCTTCTTGAGCACTTCCCCGGTGTACCGCACGCCCTTCTGCTTGTACGGGTCGGGGCGGCGCAACTGGCGGATGTTGGCGGCGACCTGGCCCACGAGCTGGCGGTCGACACCGGTCACGGTGATGTGCGTCTGGCCCGTCACGCCGACTTCGATGCCCTGCGGGATATCGAACACCACCGGGTGGGAGTAGCCGAGGGCGAACGTCACCTGCCGGCCCTTCGACTCCGCGCGGTAGCCGACGCCGACGATGTCGAGATCTTTCTTGAAGCCTTCGGTCACGCCCTGGACAGCGTTGGCGACAAGCGTCCGGCCAAGGCCGTGGAACTTGCCGAGCGCCTTCTCGTCGCGAATCGTCTTCGCCACGAGCTGCCCGTCCGCGAGCTCCACGCTGATGCCCGGCGGCAGCGGCTGGCGAAGCTGGCCCTTCGGCCCCTTCACGTCGACCGCGTCCTCCGTGATCAGCACGGTCACGCCCTTGGGAACGACGATGGGTTTCTTTCCGATGCGAGACATTTCTTGAATCCTTGTTCCGTCCAGCTGTGGAGGCGACCTGTCCTCACCACACGTTGCAGAGCACCTCGCCGCCGACGCCTGTGCGCGCGGCTTCGCGGCCGCTCATCACGCCGTGCGAGGTCGTCAGGATGCTGGTCCCGAGGCCGCCGAGCACGTGCGGCACATTGTCGCGGCCGAAGTACACCCGCCGCCCGGGACGGCTGACCCGCTGGATGCCGGTGATGACGCGCTCGCCGCGCGGCCCGTACTTCAGCGGAAATCCTGATCAGCTGCCGGGCCAACCCGGAGTCCGCGGCCTCGTCCACGACCTTGAAGCCCTGGATATAGCCCTCGTCGGCCAGGATGCGCGCGATCTCGGCCTTCAACTTCGACGCGGGCACGTCGACGCGTGCGTGCTTGGCGGCAACGGCATTACGAACGCGCGTGAGCATGTCTGAAATCGGGTCTGTCATCTCTTAAACCTGCCTGCACTGGTTACTCGGGTTTGAACCCGACCAACCTGCCAAACCAGCCGTCCTGGCCGCTCAGCCAAACCTGGTCAACTCCGAGACGTCGCGTTAGTCGGGTTCGTCTGGTTACCAACTGCTCTTCGTTACGCCCGTCACATCGCCCTCGAGCGCTGCTTTGCGAAAGCAGAGACGGCAGAGCGCGAACTTGCGCATGTACGCCCGCGGGCGCCCGCACGTCTTGCAGCGGTTCCGTCCGCGAATCTTGTACTTCTGAGGCTTCGCTTCCTTCGCGATCTTGGCCGTGGTCGCCATCGGTCAGTTGCTCCTGAATGGGAGCCCGATGAGCTGCAGCAGCTTCCGGGCCTCCTCGTCGGTCTTCGCCGTCGTGACGACCGACACGTTCATGCCACGGGCCTTGTCGACTTTCATGTAGTCGATCTCCGGGAAAATGATCTGATCCCGGAGCCCCAGCGTGTAATTGCCACGGCCATCGAAGCCGCGCGGCGAAATGCCCTTGAAGTCGCGGACACGGGGCAACGCGATGCTCACAAGGCGGTCGAGGAACTCGTACATCCGCTCGCCGCGCAGCGTGACCATTGCCCCGACCGGCATCCCCTCGCGCACCTTGAAGGCGGCAATCGACTTCTTGGCGCGGCGGACGGCCGCTTTCTGACCGCTGATCTTCGACAACTCGTCGGCCGCCGTGTCCACGATCTTGGCGTTGCTCGTCGCCTCGCCCAACCCCATGTTGATGATCACCTTGCGAATCTTCGGGATGGCCATCGTGTTGGCGTAGCCGAACTCCTTCTTCAGGGCCGGCGCGACTTCCTTCTGGTACTTCTCTTTCAGGCGGCTCATTTGTCCACCACTCCCTCGCACTTGCGGCAGGTCCGGACCTTGCGGCCGTCGCTGAGCACCTTTTTCCCGACTCTGGTCGGCGCGCCGCACTCGGGACAGACCAGTTGCACGTTGCTTGCGTGTAGAGACGCCTCGCGCTGCACGACGCCGCCCTTGATGTTTTTCGCCGGGTTCGGCCGCGTGTGACGCTTGATCAGGTTCACGCCCTCGACGATGAGCCGGTTCTTCTCGGGAAGCACCCGGATCACACGGCCCTTCTTCCCGCGGTCCTTCCCCGTCGTCACCTGGACGTTGTCGTTCTTTCGAATCGGGGTCTGCAGACGAGACATGGCTAGAGCACCTCAGGCGCGAGCGAGATGATTTTCATGAACTTGCGCTCGCGCAACTCACGGGCCACGGGACCGAACACGCGCGTGCCGATTGGCTCGCCCTGGTCGTTCACGAGCACCGCCGCGTTCCGGTCGAAACGGATGTAGCTGCCGTCGCGGCGCCGCTGTTCTTTCCGGGTCCGCACGATCACGGCCTTCACGACCTGGCCCTTCTTCACGTTGCCATCCGGCGTCGCTTCCTTCACCGACGCCGTCACGATGTCGCCCAGGCGCGCATAGCGGCCGGTCGATCCGCCGATGGGATTGATGACGGCGATCTTGCGTGCGCCGGAGTTGTCGGCGACGTCGAGGATCGAACGCATCTGAATCATGGCGTCCCCCTTAGACCCTTGTGGCCTTGCGCACGACGCGCATCACGACCCAGCGCTTGCGGCGGCTGAGCGGTCGGCTCTCGACGATGGCCACCTGGTCGCCCGTCTTCGCGCCCTGCTCGTCGTGGGCCACGAACTTCGACGTGCGCCGCTGCGCCTTGCCGTACAGCTCGTGCCGCACCACGCGCTCGACGGCGACGACAACCGTGTTGGTCATCTTGTCGCTGACGACCGTCCCGAGCTTCTCTGCTTTGACACCCATTTGTTCGATCCTTCGTAGCTACGCGCTTTTCTCTTTCACGAGCGTCTTCACGCGCGCCAGATCGCGGCGGACCGCGCGCACCTTGAGCGGCGTTTCCAGCTGCCCCATCGACTTCTGGATGCGCAGGCGGAACAACTGATCGTCGAGCTCATGCTCCTTCGAACGCAGCTCGTCGAGCGACAAGTCCCTGAGGGCAGCGAGACTCTTGGCCATTACACCGGCTCCTCGGCAAAGCGCATCGCGAACTTCGTCCTGATCGGAAGCTTCGCCGCGGCCAGGCGCATCGCCTCACGCGCGTCGGTTTCGCTGACGCCTTCCATTTCGAACATCACCCGGCCGGGCCGGACGACGCACACCCACTGCTCCGGCGCGCCCTTGCCCTTGCCCATGCGCGTTTCCTGCGGCTTCTTCGTGATGGGCTTGTCGGGAAACACGCGAACCCAGATCTTTCCACCGCGCTTGATGAACCGAGTCATGGCCACGCGCGCGGCCTCGATCTGCCGGTCCGTCAGCCAGCACGGCTCGAGGGCCTTCAGACCATAGTCTCCAAACGAGACGTCCGATCCGCGCCAGGCCTTGCCAGCCATGCGTCCGCGCTGTTGCTTGCGGAACTTTACTTTCTTCGGCATCAACATGATGCGTAACCTCTGAATGATTCATTCACCACCCTGTGGCGGCGGGGCCTCAGCCCCGCGGCAATTCGGCGGCCCTAAAGGGCCGCCGCCACAAGATGTTGCTGCTAGCGTCTTCCCGACGGCGGCGGCGCGCCTCTGCGCGGCCCGCGCTCGCGGTATTCCTCTTCGCGCCCAACGCGCGGCCGCAGCCGCTCGCCTTTGTAGAGCCACACCTTCACGCCAATCTGACCGTACGTCGTGTGGGCTTCGGCAAACCCGTAATCGATGTCCGCGCGCAGCGTCTGCAGGGGCAGCTGCCCGTGCAGATACCACTCGGACCGCGCGATCTCGGCGCCGTTCAACCGGCCGGACACGCGCACCTTGATGCCCCGCGCCCCGAAGCGCAGCGCCGATTCGACGGCTTTCCGCATCGCACGACGAAACGCGACGCGTTTCTCGAGCTGCATCGCCACGGATTCGGCAATGAGCTGGCTGTCGAGCTCGGGCTTCTGAATCTCCTGGATGTTGATGAAGACCTCGCGGCTTGTCCGCTTCTGGACTTCCTGCTTCAGCTTGTCGACCTCAGTCCCCTTGCGGCCGATGATGATGCCGGGGCGGCTGGTGTAGATGTCGATCTTCAGCTTGTTCGCGGCGCGCTCGGTCTCGATCTTCGAGACGCCGGCATGCTGGAACCGCTTCTTCAGGTTCGACCGGAGCGTGAGGTCCTCGTGCAGGAGCTTTGCGTAATCGCGATCCGAGTACCAGCGCGAACGCCACGTCTTGTTGAACCCGAGTCGGAATCCGTACGGGTGAACTTTCTGACCCACGATCTACTCCTTGTTCGCCGTCTTGGCCCGCGCCCTGGGGGCCGCCGGCTTGTCGGTCTTTGCCGCGCGAGGCCTCTTGGCCTTCGCGGGCGCGCTGGTCCCACTGACCGGCGCCACTTTCACCGGCTTTTCCGTCACGGCGACCGTGAGGTGCGTCGTCCGCTTCAAGACACGAAATGCCCGCCCCATCGGTGCCGGCCGCACGCGCTTCTGTGAGGGCCCCTGATTGGCGTAGCAGGCCGACACGAACAGGCGCTCGACATCCCCGCCGAAGCCTTCCTTCTGCTGCGCGTTCGCGATGGCGGAGCGCAGCACCTTCTCGATGTCGCGCGCCACGGATTTCCGCGTGAACTTGAGCGTCGCGATCGCCTGATCCACGGCACGGCCGCGAATGAGGTCGAGCACGAGTCCCGCTTTCTGGGCCGACGAGCGGATGTACCGCGCCGTCGCTTCCGCTTGCACCATGTCGAGTTCCCCTACGTCTTCGTCTCAACTCGGCCACCTGCGCCCCGCATCTGACGCGGCCCTAAAGGGCCGCCGCCACAGGCATCGGCACAGGAAGGACCTACTTCTGTGCGGGCGCCGGTGTCGCGGCCTTCTCTGCCTTCGCCGCGTGACCCTTGAACGTCCGCGTGGGCGCGAACTCGCCCAGCTTGTGGCCGACCATGTTTTCCGTCACGTACACCGGGATGAACTTGCGCCCGTTGTGCACGGCCAGTGTGTGACCCACCATCTCTGGGACCACAGTCGAACGGCGCGACCAGGTCTTGATCACCTTGCGATCGCCGCCGCGGTTCATCGCCTCGACTTTCTCGAGGAGCGGCGTATCGACGAACGGGCCCTTTTTGAGTGATCTGCTCATTACTGATTCCTGTCACCACTTCTGTGGCGGCGGGGCGTCAGCCCCGCCTGCTGCGGCCCTGAAGGGCCGCCTCCACAAGTGTTATTTCTTCCGCCTCTGAACGATGAACTGATCGGTCGTCTTGTTGTTGCGCGTCTTGAAACCCTTGGTCGGCTGCCCCCACGGCGACACCGGATGCCGTCCGCCGGAGGTTTTGCCCTCGCCACCGCCGAGCGGGTGGTCCACCGGGTTCATCGCGACGCCTCGGACGTGCGGCCGGCGGCCCAGCCAGCGGCTGCGTCCAGCCTTGCCGATCGACACGTTCTCGTGATCGAGATTGCCGACCTGGCCAATCGTGGCCACGCATTCCAGAAAGATGCGCCGCACTTCGCCCGACGGCATCTTCACCGACGCGTACTCGCCTTCTTTCGCCACCAGCTGCACCGACGATCCCGCGGACCGCGCAATCTGGCCGCCCTTGCCCGGCTTCAGCTCCACGTTGTGGATCTGGGTGCCGAGCGGGATGTTCTTCAACGGCAACGTGTTGCCCGGCAGGATGTCGACGTTCACACCCGAGACGACGGTGTCGCCGACTTTCACGCCGGCCGGCTGCAGGATGTAGCGCTTCTCGCCATCCGCGTAGGTCACGAGCGCGATGCGCGCCGAGCGGTTCGGGTCGTACTCGATCGTCGACACCGTGCCGGGAATGTCTTTCTTGTCCCGCTTGAAGTCGATGATGCGGTACACGCGCTTGTGCCCGCCGCCGCGCCACCAGGACGTCACCTCACCCCGATTGTTGCGGCCGCCGGTCTTCTTCAGCGGCTCGGTCAGCGGCCTGTGGGGACGCGTCTCGGTGATCTCGTCGAACACCTGCACGGTCTGGAACCGCCGTCCCGGCGACGTTGGCTTGTATTTGCGAATCGGCATTACGCCCCCTCGATGAACTCCGGCAGCTTCTCGCCCTCGCGGAGCCGCACGTAAGCCTTCTTCCAGTCCGGACGGTGCCCGGCGAAGCGTCCCTGCCGCTTCAACTTCCCGTGCATCGTCGTCGTGCGCACGGCGGCGACCTTCGAGCCGAACAGCTGCTCGACGGCGCGCCGAATCTGCACTTTGTTCGCATGCGCCGCGACATGCAGGACGAGCGTCCGTCCGTCTTCGCGGAGGATCGTCGTCTTTTCGGTGATGAGCGGCCGGCGGATGACGTCGGTGAGCTTCACGCCAGCACCTCCTGCAGCTTCTCGACCGCCGCGCGTGTGACGATGACGGTCGTCGTATCCATGACGTCGCGGGCCGTCACGCGCCCGCTTGGCACCAGCCGCACGTTCGGCAGGTTGCGAACCGAGAGCGCGAACTTTTCATCCGGCGCGATATCGACGATGAGTGTCTTGCCCGTGGCGCCCAGGCCCTTCAACAGCTCCGACGCCGCCTTGGTCTTGATCGCCGATGCCGCGATCGCATCGACGACGGTCACGGCGCCGTCCTTCAACTTCTGCGACAGTGCCGCCCGCAAGGCGCCGAGCTCGACCTTCTTCGGCAGGTGGTAGTCGTAGCTGCGAGGCTGAGGGCCGAACACGGTGCCGCCCTTGCGCCAGAGCGGGTTCCGAATCTCGCCGACCCGCGCGCGGCCGGTGCCCTTCTGTCGCCACGGCTTCTTGCCGCTGCCGCTGACGAACGCCCGGGTCTTCGTCGCGTGCGTGCCGCGGCGCTTGGCAGCGTTCTCGTGGCGAACCGATTCCCAGATCAGGTCCACCTTCACGCGGCCGCCGAACACGTCGTCGCGCACGTCGAGCGAGCCGACCTTCTCGTTCTGCGAATTGACTACATCTACGGTCATGTTCGTGTCTCTCAGGCTACGGGCTACGGGCTGCCTGTCGCCGCTCCCTGTGGAGGCGGGGCTTCAGCCCCGCGGTCACGCGGCCCCGAAGGGCCGCCGCCACATGGGCGCATTGCCATGCGCCCCTACTTCTTCGGCTTCGCCTTGCCCTTGGTCGGCGGTTCTGCCTGCGGCTTCGCTTCCGGCTTGGCCGCAATCGCCTTCCGCACGAGCACGTACCCACCTGCCGCACCGGGCACCGCGCCCCGCACGATCAGCAGGTTGTTGTCGCCATCGACCTGCACGACGCGCAGGTTCCTGGTCGTCACGCGCTTGTTGCCCATGTGTCCGGCGGCCCGCATGCCTTTGACGACGCGCGACGGGTACGACGAGGCGCCAATCGACCCCGGGGCGCGATGAAACATCGAGCCGTGCGTCGCGGCACCGCCTGCGAAGTGGTGCCGCTTCACCACACCCTGGAACCCGAGGCCGCGGCTGGTTGCAATCACGTCCACGCGCTCACCTGCCGCGAACACGGCCGACACCAGCACCTGCTCGCCGGCGACCGGCATGTCGGTGCCCTTGGCGACCGTCACTTCGCGCCGCACCCGCGTCGGCGGCACGGCCGCCTTCTTGTAATGCCCGGCAATCGGCTTGGTGACCTTCGGCGTCCTGTCTTCGACGAACCCGATTTGCACTGCCTCATAGCCGTCGGTCTGCGCCGTCTTCGACTGCACGACGACGCACGGCCCGGCCTTGATGATCGTGGCGGGCTGCACCGTCCCGTCGGCGGCGAAGAGCTGCGTCATGCCGACTTTCCTGCCGATGATTGCTGTCACCATTGCTGCATCTCTCGGTTGCTGCATCTCTCGTAGGGGCGCACGGCGTGCGCCCCGTTGGCGTTCATCCCGTTGTCACGCATCGGCAAGCCCTGTATCGGGCGCACGCAGTGCGCCCTACGCCGCCGGGCGCGCTGCCTTGCGCCCTACTTCCCGTGTTCCTTCCCGAACGCCTTGATCTCGACGTCGACTCCCGCTGGAAGATCGAGCTTCATCAGCGCATCGACGGTCTGCGGCGTCGGCTCGAAGATGTCGATGAGCCGCTTGTGCGTGCGGATCTCGAACTGCTCGCGCGACTTCTTGTCGACGTGCGGCGAGCGCAGCACCGTCCACCGGTTGCGCTCGGTCGGCAGCGGAATCGGGCCCGCCAGGCGTGCGCCGGTGCGCTTGGCCGTCTCGACGATTTCGCCTGTCGACTGGTCCAGCACCCGGTAGTCGTAGGCTTTCAGCCGGATGCGAATCTTGTCACTGAACATTTGGTGTTCCTTCTGTTGTGGCGGCGGCCCTTCATCTCCTGCGGCGGCCCTTCAGGGCCGCGTGACGCGGGACTGAAGCCCCGCCGCCACAAACGACCGCCCTGCCTAGGCGATGATTTCCGTGATCGTCCCGGCGCCCACCGTCCGGCCGCCTTCGCGAATCGCGAACCGCGCGCCCTTTTCAATCGCCACCGGCGTAATCAGCTCCGCCGTAATCGACGTGTTGTCCCCCGGCATCACCATCTCCACGCCCTCCGGCAGGTGCAGCGTCCCCGTCACATCCGTCGTCCGGATGTAGAACTGCGGCCGGTACCCATTGAAGAACGGCGTGTGCCGCCCCCCCTCGTCTTTCGACAGAATGTAGACTTCCGCCTTGAACTTCGTGTGCGGCGTGATCGACCCCGGCTTGGCCAACACCTGCCCCCGCTCGACGTCTTCTTTCTCCACGCCGCGCAACAGCACCCCGATGTTGTCCCCCGCCACCCCCGCGTCCAGCAGCTTGCGGAACATCTCCACGCCCGTCACCACCTTCTTCGTCGTCGGCCGGAACCCGATAATCTCGATCTCTTCCCCGACCTTCACCGTCCCGCGGTCCACCCGCCCCGTCACCACCGTCCCGCGTCCCGAGATCGAGAACACGTCTTCGATCGGCATCAGAAACGGCTTGTCCACCTCGCGCTGCGGCAGCGGCACATAGCTGTCGAGCGCGTCCATCAGCTTCAGGATGCTCTCCACCCCCGCCGCGTCCCCGTTCAACGCCCCCAGCGCCGACACCCGCACCACCGGCACGTCATCGCCCGGGAACTTGTAGGTCGTCAGCAGGTCCCGCACCTCCAGCTCCACCAGGTCCAGCAGTTCCGGGTCGTCCACCGCATCCACTTTGTTCAGCGCCACCACCAGGCACGGCACGTCCACCTGCCGCGCCAGCAGCACGTGCTCCCGCGTCTGCGGCATCGGCCCGTCCACCGCCGACACCACCAGAATCCCCCCGTCCATCTGCGCCGCGCCCGTGATCATGTTCTTGATGTAGTCGGCATGCCCCGGGCAGTCCACGTGCGCGTAGTGCCGCTTCGGCGTGCTGTATTCCACGTGCGACGTCGCGATCGTCAGGATCTTCGTCGCATCCCGCCGCCCCTGCGACTCCGACGCCTTGGCCACCTCGTCATACGGAATGAACTTCGCCCACCCCTTGTCCGCCGCCACCTTCGTCAACGCCGCCGTCAACGTCGTCTTCCCGTGGTCGATGTGCCCAATCGTCCCCACGTTCACATGCGGCTTGGACCGATCAAATTTTTCCTTCGCCATCGAAGTGCGCTCCGTCTGTGTTAGCTGCCTGTGGCGGCGACCCTTCAGGGCCGCCATGCTCGCGGGGTTAAAGCCCCGCCTCCACAACTGTCCGCGTGACGCTCGTCGTTCGTCGCCCGACGTCAGGCCGCACGCAGTGCGCCCCTACGCTTTTCCCTGCACGCGCGCGACGACCTGTTCGCTTTCGCTCGGCGGCGCCTGCTCGTACCGGTCGAAGTGCATGCTGTAGGTCGCACGGCCCTGGGTGCGCGACCGCAAATCCGTCGCGTAGCCGAACATCTCCGACAGCGGCACCCGCGCGTTGACGATCTGCGTCCCGCCGCGCTCGTCCTGCGACTGGATGCGGCCGCGCCGGCTCGCAAGGTCACCCATGACATCGCCGATGTATTCCTTCGGCACGACCACCTCGACGCGCATCACCGGCTCGAGCAGCACGGGCCGCGCCTTCTTCGCCGCGTCCTGGAACGCCATCGAGCCGGCAATCTTGAACGCCATCTCGGACGAGTCCACCTGGTGGTACGAGCCGTCGTACAGCTCGATCTTCACGTCGTCGATCGGGTAGCCGGCGAGCACGCCGCGCGTGAGGGCTTCCTTGATGCCCTCGTCCACCGGCTTGATGTACTCGCGCGGGATGGAACCCTGCGTGACCTTGTTCTCGAAGATGTAGCCCGTGCCCGGCTCGCCCGGATACAGGTGAATCTTCACGTGGCCGTACTGCCCGCGACCGCCGGTCTGCTTGGCATACTTCATCTCGCCATCGGCGGCCCGCGTCAGCGTCTCCTTGTAGGCGACCTGCGGCTTGCCGACACTGGCTTCCACGCTGAACTCGCGCTTCAGCCGATCGACGAGGATCTCGAGATGCAGCTCGCCCATGCCGGCGATGACGACCTGACCGGTCTGCTCGTCGGTCTTCACCCGGAAGGTCGGGTCCTCCTGCATCAACTTCTGGAGGCCCACACCGAGCTTTTCCTGGTCGCTCTTCGTCTTCGGCTCAATGGCGAGCGAAATGACCGGCTCCGGGAAATCCATCGACTCCAAGACGATGGGCTTCTTCTCGTCGCAGAGCGTGTCGCCGGTCGTGACGCTCTTGAGACCGACGGCCGCCGCGATGTCGCCCGCGTAGACCTCTTTTATCTCCTCACGCTTGTTCGCGTGCATCTTCAGGAGGCGGCCAATGCGCTCGGTCTTGCCCTTGGTCGCATTCGCCACCGAAGACCCGGCGTTCAGCACGCCCGAATACACGCGGAAGAACGTGAGCTGGCCGACGAACGGATCGGTCATGATCTTGAACGCCAGGGCCGCGAAGGGCTCCTTGTCGTCGGCCTTGCGTTCGATGATGGTCGGCTCCTTGGCGTTCGGATCGAGGCCCTGCATGGGCGGCACCTCGAGCGGCGACGGCAGAAAGTCGATGACCGCATCGAGCAGCGGCTGGACGCCCTTGTTCTTGAAGGCCGAGCCGCAGATGACCGGCACGAACGTGGGCTGCTTGTCGTCGATCACCGACGCGATGCAGCGCGCGCGCAGCGCCTTCTTGATCTCGTCTTCCGAGATTTCCTCGCCGGCGAGATATTTCTCGAGCAGGCGATCGTCGGACTCGCTGACCTTCTCGATCAGCTTCTCCCGGTAAACCTTCGCCTCGGCCTGCATGCCGGCGGGAATTTCCTGGACCTCGTACTCGGCGCCCATCGTCTCGTCCTGGTAGACGAGGGCCTTCATCCGAATCAGATCGATGGCGCCGGTGAACTTGTCCTCGCTGCCGATGGGCAGCTGAATCGCGACCGGGTTGGCTTCGAGCTTCGTCTCGATCTGCTCGAGGGTCCGCTTGAAATCCGCACCGATGCGATCCATTTTGTTCACGAAACAGATTCTCGGCACTCGATACTTGTCGGCCTGCCGCCATACGGTCTCCGATTGCGGCTCGACGCCGGCGACGGCATCGAACACGGCCACGGCGCCGTCCAGCACGCGCAGCGACCGCTCGACTTCCACGGTGAAATCCACGTGGCCAGGCGTGTCGATGATGTTGACGCGGTGGTCCTTCCAGAAGCACGTCGTCGCGGCGGACGTGATCGTGATACCGCGCTCCTGCTCCTGCTCCATCCAGTCCATCACGGCGGTGCCTTCGTGCACTTCGCCGATTTTGTACGTGATACCGGTGTAGAAAAGGATTCGCTCGGTCGTCGTGGTCTTGCCGGCATCAATGTGCGCCATGATGCCGATGTTCCGCGTCCGATTGAGTGGTGACTGCCTGGCCATTGCTTACTCGAAGTCCCCTAAGGGCTACGGGCTACGGACTCCGGGCTACAGCGTGCGGGCAACCCGACGGGGTCGCCCGGAGCCCGAAGCCTGGAGCCTGGAGCCTGTCATGATTCCTACCAACGGTAGTGCGCGAACGCCTTGTTGGCCTCGGCCATCCGGTGCGTGTCTTCGCGCTTCTTCACGGCGCCGCCGCGCAGGTTCGAGGCATCGAGGAGCTCGTTGGCGAGCTTCTCCTGCATCGTCTTGCCGTCGCCTCGCGAGCGCGCGTGGCCAACGAGCCAGCGGATGCTCAGCGAGAGCCGCCGGTTCGGGTTCACTTCGATCGGCACCTGATAGTTGCTGCCGCCGACGCGGCGCGACTTCACCTCGAGACTAGGCTTGACGTTGTCGACGGCCTTCTTGAAGACCTTGATCGGGTCGTCGCCCGTGCGCTCTTTGATGATGTCGAGACTGTCGTACAGGATCCGCTCGGCCAGACTCCGCTTGCCGTCGCGCATCACCGTGCTGATGAACTTCGTCAGCAGCGCGCTGCCATAGATCGGATCGGGAACCGGCTCGCGCTTGGGAATCTCTCGTCTACGTGGCATCTAACTCACCCTCGAAGAAGTGCCGAAGTGTCCACTTGGCACTGCTGCGTTACTGCTTCGGTCTCTTCGCTCCGTACTTTGACCGGCCCTGCTTGCGGCCCGCGACGCCAACGGCGTCGAGCGTTCCCCGGACCACGTGATAGCGCACGCCGGGCAGATCCTTCACGCGGCCGCCCCGGATGAGCACGAGCGAGTGCTCCTGGAGGTTATGGCCCACGCCAGGAATGTACGTCGTGACCTCGATCTGGTTCGTCAGCCGCACGCGCGCCACCTTGCGAAGGGCCGAATTCGGCTTCTTCGGCGTCTGGGTGAACACACGGACGCAGACGCCGCGCTTCTGCGGGCTGTCCTGCAGCGCAGGGCTCTTCGTCTTCGTCTCAATCTTCTGGCGGCCCTTGCGAACGAGCTGGCTGATCGTCGGCACAATTGCTCCCGACCGTCAGACGGCACGCCTGACGGCACTGGCGGCATAGCCGACAACGCGGCCATCCCGGCAAAACTCTCTGACCGCCCGGTTGCCTCGTGTCGCACCCGGACTGGATTCCAGGCCTAGGAGCCTTCCGGCTCGGCACCTGGAATGGTGGTCACCCTATGTGTTGAATCGCACGGTACGGCCCCGCAGCATTGACCAGCTCGGGGGCCGGACTTTCGAAAGCACCTCGCGGCACTGCGGCCACACGCGCTTTCATTCGGGATCGACGCTTTTCTGTCTTACCTTCCGCGGTTCGCCGCTAGATAGGGTTTCCTAACGGCGACAGAACCAATCGAGAATACAGGAAGCGGTGCGGAGGGTCAAGAGTGGACAGGCGAAGTGCCAAGTGGCGGGCGGGCCCCCGGCAGCGCGGGTCCATCCCGCAGCGCTCTACACTTCTCCCTGTTCACTTCCCATTCCACTTGGAACTTGGCACTTCCACCTGGCACTTCCGTCGGCCCTACTTGAGTCGCTCGAGGGCCCGAGCCGCGAGCGACTCGACCGGTGGGCCGTCGTCAGCCAGGCGGCCGCCTGCCTGGTGAGCCGCTTCGAAGGCCTCCACGGCGGCGGCCTTGTCGCCCAGCGCAAGGGCGGCTTCCCCGCTCAAATACTGTACCGTGCCCTTCGAGACGCCCGCGCCGGCAGGCAGATTGACCTGATCGAGCAGCGTCCGGGCATCCGCGGGCGCACCCGCCTGAAGGAGCGCTGCGGCGAGATTCAGGCGCAGGACGGCCTGCTCGGCGGGATCGGTCGTGCTGGCGAGCCGCGATCGCAGCACCGCCACGACGGCGTTGGCCGGCAGGAAGCGGTCCGAGCCAGCCTGCAGGACCGGGACCCGCCGAATCGTCAGCGCCACGGGTCGCACCGCCGTGCCGCCAGTCCGGACGCCCAGGCTCACGCGCGCGGCGTGCCCCTTGATCCGCGCCTCGAAGTCCTTCACCGACTCGACCGGGCCGGCATCCACGGTTTCGATGACGTCTCCGGGTCGGATGCCCGCGCCACTGGCCGACCCGTCGGCGTCCAGGTCAGCAACGACAACGCCTTTCACGTCCAGCACATCGACCAGGGTCATTCCCGTTGACTCGCGGAAAAGGACGAGCGGCGCTTCCAGGCGGTCGATCGCCTGCTTCACGCTCTCGGGCTGGTCCAGCACAATCGTGAGCACGTCGGGTTCCGCGCCCCCCGGCGCCGCAAGCGCCAACTGCACCTCGGTCGACCCGGGCCGGGCCGCACGGACCCACGCGATCCCCTGCGCGTCAAACGCCTCGGCGAGCCGCTGGAGCCGCTCGCGCCGATTGACGGGCGGCTGTGCGGCCCGCCCTTCGGCGATGCCGAACCATTCGTCGGACACCGGTTCCCGCGCCACGACTTCTTCGGCCACGTCCGCCGGCGGAGCATACAAGAGGAGCTGCTCGGCGCCGGAGAGTGCCCGTTCCACCGCGATACGCGCATCCACGGCCCCCGCAGATGGCGCGGGGATGAGAGCGAAGGCGGGTCTGACCCGCCCTCGTGCCTCGACGCGCTGTCCCGTGACCACCGTCACCTGCTGGACGGCGCGGCCCGCCGGCCCTTTGAACTCAATCGTGTGGGGGCCGGCACAAATGCCCTCGAGTGTCAGCGGCGACTCGCCGCGCGGCTCGCCGTCGAGACTGACCGTGGCGCCGGCCGGTTCGCTCTCGGCTACCAGGGTCCCGACGGCAGGCTCGAGCCGCACAGGCTCGACGGCAATGTCGCGCAGGGAGTCGATCGTAAGCGACCTGTGCTGCGAGACGTAACACTCGCGCCGGAATTCCACGTCGAACGTCCCGGTCGTGAGGTCGCTGATGATGAGGGGCTGCGACACCTGGCTCGCCGGAACGCCGAGTCTTGCCGGCAGATCCTCGAGTCCCTCGGGCAGCGGACCGGGCAGGGTCTTTCCGCGCGGGGCCGCGTTGATCACGACCTCGGTGCCTGGCGGAGACGTGATGATGCTGGCGACGCTGGCGACGCGCTCGAGCGTAATGGCCAACGGCACGGTTTCGCCGACGTTGACGGTGATCGAACGCTCGACAGGACGATATCCCGGACGACTTGCGGCGATGGTGTGGCTCCCGCCGGTCACCGCCAGCTTTGTGCCCTCGAACCGGCGCTTGATGCCGTCCACGTTCAGGTGGGCGGCGGGTGGATCCAGCGTGAGCTCTACGGCCCCGAGCGTCGCGCTCTTCACTTCATCCAGCAGCGCAACGATTCTGGGCGACACGCCCTCGCCAAAGGAGAACCCGGAATCGATGGCAAGGGCCGCCTTCAAGTCGGTGACAGCCCCATCACGATTGCCGGTGCCGAACCTCGCGCGGGCGCGCAGGCCGTACGCCGCCACGAGCGTGGTCGCGGCGGTCGCGTCCCGCGCGGCCAGCGGCTCGAGCGTACCGATCGCGCGATCCAGCAGCGGCATCGCCTGCTCGTAGTCGAGCGCGTCGAAGTACTGTCGCGCCTGTGTCAGTTCCGGCGGCTCGGTGTGTTGCGCGTGCATGGGCATGGCCAACAGCCACACAAACACGAACACGATGTAGGGGCGCACAGCGTGCGCCCTGCGACGCGCTACGGGGCAACGCCCGGCGGGCGCACGCAGTGCGCCCCTACGAGAATCGATCCCGGCGGTTCGCAGTACGCCCCTACGAGAATCCATCCCGGCACGCCGCCCCGCGCCGCTACTGGTAGATAACCACACGGCCCGTCGCCTCGTCATAGACATACAACCGCGCAGCGGCATCGAGCGCCAGGGCGGCTCCGCCGCGAAACCCGCTCGCCGCGTCGGGCGAGAATGTCGCCACCAATCGCCCATCGGACGCAAAGATCAACACCCGCGTCCGGTCGAGCACGTACACGTGTTCGAAGACATCGAAGGCGAGATCGGTCGGCGCGGTCAACTCGTAACCGGTGGCCTTCGCCGGAATCCGCGCCAGCACCTTGCCGGTGCGATCAGACAACGTGATGCCGTGCGTGTCGGCATCGAGCGCGGCAACGCGATCGGTGTGGCTCAGTGCGAGCCGGTTGATCCGGCCCGTGCCGAACGCGGCCAGGTACTGGCCCGACGCGTTGAAGCGATACGCCGCCCGCAGGTCGCGATCGGCGACCACGAGCTCCCCGGTCGACAGCAGCGCGCCGGCCGAGATGTCCTGCAACAGCCGCGGACCGCCGCTCGTCGCCGCGGTCAGGGCCAGGCGCTGCATGCCTTTCTCATTTTCCCGGAGCACGACAGACCGCTGGACAATCGTCAACTGGTTGCGTGCATCGAACTGCAACTGGCGGGGCTCGCTGGACGGCGCCTGCCGGGCGATACCGCCCTTCTCATCGAGCACCAGGACGCCGGCTCGCGTTGCGACCGCCAGCTTGCCGTCGGGCGCAATGGCGATGGCCTCGACGTCGCGCAATCGGCCGGCCGGTCCGGCAATCGAGCGCTCGGAAATGCTGTAGGGCGCTCCGCCGGCACCACGCAGGTACACGCGATAGAGCACCGTGTTCCAGGCGCGCGCCGTGACCGCTTCCTCGCTCGAAGGAAAGCGCCTGATCACCCGCTGCAGCGCACGGAAGGCTTCCTTCGGCTGTCCGGCGCCCACGAGCAGACGCGATTCGAGGAGCCCGGATCGCGCGGCCCAGACCGATCGCGGAAACTCGAGGGCAAGGCGCTGCACCCGGTCGAGTGCACGCTCGGCGCGGTCGGCGCGGCGATCCACTTCAGCGCCGTAGTACAGCGCCGGCGCCACCGCATCGCTCTTCGGAAACAGACGCGGCACGCGATCGAAGCTGGCTAGCGCAGAATCAAGTCCGGCCGGAGTCTGATCGATCTCGAGTATCGCGCGGCCGGCGATTACGTAACCCATGGGGGCAGAGTCGGCCGTGGCGTATTTCTTGATGAGCGTGTCGGCCGTGGAGCGCGCCGCGATCGGATCGCGCACGATCTCAAGCTGATACTCTGCCACCGCCAGCAGCGCATCGTCTGCCACCATCGAGGTTGGATAGCCTTCCGCGACGGTCTGAAAGTCCTTCACCGCTTCCGCAAAGCGGCCTGCTCGGTAGAATTCGCGTCCGCTCTCGAGCTGTCGTCGCGCCTGTTCCTCGGCGTTACCCTGCGCGACGAGCGCCGCCGTTCCGGCCAGACAGACAATCACCGCCAGACCCGCCCGGTCCGACGCCGCACGTCGACTCATCGAATGACTTCCGTCCGTGTTTCCCCCGCGCTTACCAGGACCCGCGATGAGCGAGTGCTGCCGTCGGGACACCGGAGCTGAAGGTCGTAGCTGCCCGCGGCGACCGGCTGCGCGGTCAGCGGAGGATAGCCGAAGTCATGCCCGCCGATGACGATCTTGCAGGTCTCGAGTGTCGTTCTGAGCGTGAGACGGCCCAGTGCCGGGGCGTCGTAGGCGACGCGGCTGCCTCTGGCGCCATCCACCCGGACGGGCGCATCGAGGAGCACGTCCGGCGCGCGAAGGCGCAACGTGCGCGGCGATTCCACAATGAAGGCGTGTCGGGCTGACGCCGACGAGAGCTTCCGGCCGCCGTCCCACACCTCGAATGGATAGGCTCCGCTGACGGCCACGTTGATTCCAAGTGGCTCGGGGTCGAGCTTCGTGAGCACGACGCCCGACTCCATCTGCGACGCGGTCGCGCGAACATCGGTGCCTCGGAAGCCGCTCTTGCTCAAGCGCACGCGGCCGCCGCGCACATCGGCCATGGCGACATCGGCAGGGGTGACGCCGGCTTCCTTCCCGTTGACCAGGATTCGCGCGCCATCGGGATCTGACACGAGTTTCACGCGGTCGACGTGAGCCGCGTCGGCTGGCGGTGTCGCTGGCGTTCGTGACCCGGCAGAGGGAGAGTCGGCCGCCGGGCTCGTGGCGCTCGTGCTCGTCTCGCGCCCCGTGAGCGCCACCGCCACGGCGACCGCGGCCAACGCCGCCGCGGCCACGGCAATCCAGGTCGACATCCGGCCGCCGCCGGAGATCACCGCCGTCCCCATACCAGGCGACGTTCCGGTGCCTGGCAAGGTGGCGTGCCCGGCGGGCTCGCTGATGATCGCGTGCGCCGCGGCGTTCCCCGGCGTCAGCTCTGGAGGCCCCGTCAGGAAAATCGTTTGTGTGTCGGGCGTTTCCTCGGCAAGGGTTTCAGCTCCACGCTCGACCGCCAGGCGCAGCAGCCGCAGCTCGGCGCCAAAATCCCCTGCGTGCGGAAAACGCCGCGAGGGGTCTTTGTGGAGCGCCCGCATGACCGCGGCGATCAGCGGCACCGGCAGATCCTGCACAAACTTGCCGATCGGCTGCGCGTCCTCGTTGACGATCTTCATCATCACGACGGTCGGCGAGTCGCCCTCGAAAGGCCGGTGGGCGGCGAGCAGTTCGTACAGCACGACGCCGCTCGCGAAGATATCGGCGCGGCCATCGACTTCGCGCCCGGAGATCTGCTCGGGCGCCATGTAGAAGGCGCTCCCAAGAATGCTGCCTGCGCTCGTCATCGTCGACGCCGCGATTTTCGCGATCCCGAAGTCGAGGAGCTTGACCGTGCCGTCGTCGAGCAGCCAGATGTTCGGCGGCTTCACGTCCCGGTGCACGATGCCCTGCTCGTGCGCATAGTGAAGCCCGGTCAGCAGCTGAGTGACGACGTCGAGCTTCTGGACGAGGGTGAGCGGCGGACCGCTCTGCACTCGCTCGGAAAGGCTCTGGCCGCGCAGGAACTCCATCGCGATATACGGCATGCCGCCGTCTTCCGCGAATTCGAAAATCGTGACGATGTTGCGATGCTGCAGGCGCGCGGCAGCACGCGCCTCCCGATAGAAGCGCGTGCGGGCGGATTCGTCGGCCGAGAAGTCGCCGGCCATCACCTTGATGGCCACCTCGCGATCGAGGATCGGATCACGCCCTCGATAGAGCACGCCCATGCCGCCACGGCCGACGCGCTCGATGACTTCGTAACGACCTATTGTCGCTGGCGTCTCCAACCTCGGCTCCTCACTCGAGCGGCGTGTCGTCGAAGATCAGCCGGTAGGGGCCAATCGTCACCGGAACACCGGCCTTCAATTCCACGCGATCCACGCGCTGCTCCTCGAACCACGTGCCATTCTGGCTCCCAAGATCGACGAGCACGTAGCGCCCGTCTTCCCTCCGCACCTCGGCATGAAAGCGAGAGATGGTGCGATCGGGATCGTCGAGGACGACATCGTTCTGGGCGCCCCGGCCAATGGTCAGGACGCGCGTCCCCAGCTCGACGGCGCGGTGCACGGCCTCCGCGCGAAAGACGAGGATGCGCGCGGTCGTCGCACCCTCAGGCCTGAGAACGGTCATCCCGTCTGAGTGCGCGCGCAGTCGTGCGCGCGATAAGCGACGCCACCATCAACCCCGCGAAGATCGAGGCGAGGAGCGGCGCCGACAGCATGCGAACCAGCAGCCCGGTCGACATTGCCCCGGTGACGCCGTTGAACCAGTTCAGCATGGGGATGACCGTCATCAAGAAGACGATGGCCGCCAGCAAAACGCCTTGGGCGAGCACGCGCCAGCCCCAGCCCGTGGCGAGCAGATCCTGGAGGCCCAGGCGCACGGCCGACCTCGGTGGCACGATGGCGCCCGGCTCGCGAATGGCGACTTCGCCAGGATCCACCGCCGCCGCCACACCTCGCGCCATGGCTGACACCGGAATAGGCCCGGAAACCAAGGTCGACATCGGAGGCGCCGCGAGGACCCGGGTTCTGTCGTCCTCGAACCCGTCCTTCACCTGCACCTGATCGACGGCACGCGGAACCACGGTCGGAAATGCCTGGGCCGCCGGGTCGACCGGCGTGTCGTCCACGAATCGCACCGTCAGATGGCCAATCTCCACCAGATCGCCAGGCGCAAGCAAGGCATCACCCACGGGTTTGCCGTTCACGCGGACGCCGTTCCGGCTCTCGAGGTCCTTGACCATGACGCCTTGCGCCGTCAGGCGAAATTCCGCGTGACGCCGCGACAGGCGCGGATCCGCGTCGGAGACATCGCAGGCCGGATCGCGACCCACAGTCATCCGCTCGCGAATCACCAACTCCCGCTGGCTGCGACCGTCGTCGAGCACCAGGTGGCGGCTCACATCGTCGCTCCCATGTGACGCAGCCGTTTCAGCTCTTCGAACACTACGGCGTGCCGGCCGGCGAGTCCTGCCCGGATCTCCATGAGCGTCGCGCGGCGGAACGGCACCACGCCGAGCGCATCCGGGCCGCGCTCTTCCAGCACTGGGTAACGGTCGAGCAGGTCATCGCTGAACGGCGATTCGCTCGCGTCGGTGAGGACACCGAGCCTGTCGGCGAGCGTCAGCCGCTCGTTGACGAGACGGGCAAGCTCCACGGCTTCCTGACGCGCCACGAGCGCCATCGTCCGCGATTCGCGATCGTAGTCGCGCTCGAAGCGCACGAGATCGGCGAGCAGCGCGCCCATGTCGGCGTAGCGGTCGGTTGTCGACTTGGCCAGCGCCTTCATCACGATACGCCACAGCCCGGCGGGAGCTTCGTCGGGCGTGAGCGGCGGGGGATCCTCGCTGTTCACCTTGTGCAGCACGGCGGGAAGATCGTTGGCAGCGAAGGGCTTTCGCCCCGAGAGCATGTAGTAGAACACCGCCCCGGCCGAGAACACATCGGACCGCTGATCGATCTCTTTGCCACGCGCCTGTTCAGGCGACATGAAATCAGGCGTCCCGACGATGAACCCGCTCGCGGTCATGCTGGAATTCGCGAGGCGCGCGACACCGAAGTCGAGAATCTTCAAGCCCCCGTCGCGCAGCACGAAGAGGTTGCCGGGCTTGACATCGCGGTGCACGATCGCGTGCGCGTGAGCTACGGCGAGCCCCTCGCACACCTGCATCATCAGGTCGAGGCCGCGTTCGAGCGGCAGCCGGCCCAAGCGCTTCAGATAGTCGCCGAGGGTCTCGCCATCGAGCAGCTCCATCACCATGTAGAGCCGCCCGTCCTCCTCGCCCATGTCGTAGACGTTGATGACGTTCCGGTGGAGCATCTCGCCGGCCACGCGAGCCTCGCGCTCGAACCGCACGCGCGTCTCGCGATCGCCTTCGAGGTCGGCCATCATCAGCTTGATCGCAACCGAGCGTCCCGTTCGCATATCGCGCGCGCTGTAGACGACGCCCATCGCGCCCCGTCCGATGCGCTCGATGATGCGGAACTCGCCGATGCGCTCTGGCAGCGCGGGCCGAGAGGCGACTGCGGGGGACGGTCCCCGTCCGACGGTCACGAACGCGCTCCTATGCAGACGACAAGCGCTGTGACGTTGTCGCGCGAGCCGAGCTCCAGCGCCCGCAGCACCAGAGCACGCGCCTTGTCGCCGGAATCTCCGGCCGACACAAGCAGCCGCCGCAGCTCTTCATCGCCGATCGGATCGTAGAGTCCGTCGGAGCAGAGCAGGAAGCAGTCGCCCGCGGTCAGCTCGAGCTCGGCCAGATGCGCCTCGACCTGATCGCGGGCGCCGATTACATTCGTCAGCACGTGCCTCATCGGATGCTGCGACAGTTCATCGGGCGCCAACCCTTGCGCCCGGAGCGCCGCCGCCCAGGAGTCGTCCTGGGTCACCGGCCCGAACTCGCCATCCGTGGTCAATCGGTAGATACGACTGTCGCCGACGTGGCCGACCACGGCGCGATTCCCATCGACGAGCAGGCCGACAATCGTCGTGCCCATGCCCGTGTAGTCATCGTGACCTTCGGCCGCGCGAAACACTCGCCGATTTGCAAGGTGGATGCCCGTCCGCAGGCGGTTGGCCAGAAAGGTCAACTCCGGGTCGACGCCGTACGGCCACGAGAGATCCGCGTGATCCTCCGATCGGCGGATGAAACCACCGAGCGCTTCGAGTGCCAACTGGGACGCGACCTCGCCGGCATTGTGCCCGCCCATCCCGTCCGCAACGGCAAACAAACCGATCTCAGGCGCGACGAGCCATGCGTCTTCATTGACCGATCGGACCGGTCCCGTTTCGGATTCGGCGTGAGCAGTAACCATGGCGCAAAACGCCCGACGGAGGCCGCCTGACGGTGCGCGCGTAGTATAGCAAGCCCAGTGGGATAGAGCCGGATGGATGGGGTCGGACCACTGATCACGATTTTGTGATTGAACACACAGACCTGCGGTGCTGGAAAAAAAGTGCCCGTCTCGAGTGAAGAATGGTGTCACCTTCACAGACTGGCACTAGATCGCCTTCACAGACTGGCACTAGATCGAAGGATCAAAAAAAAAGGGCGGCAACCGCGAGGTCGTCGCCCTTCGTCTGTTTGCGGGTGTCGTTTCGGTTACTCGATCGCGTCTCGTGCCGGCCCGAGCGCTTCCTCGGGCTCGACGAGGTATTCCATCTCGCGGTCGAGGTCGAGCTCGTCGTCGCTCGGCTGCGCGACCGGCGGCGGCGGCGGCGGCTCGTCCGGCGGAATCCGGACGTTCCGATACCACTCGAAGCCTGTGCCGGCCGGAATCAGCCGGCCCATCGTGACGTTCTCCTTCAGGCCGCGCAGGTGATCGACCTTGCCGGAGATGGACGCCTCGGTGAGCACGCGCGTCGTTTCCTGGAACGACGCCGCCGAGATGAACGACTCGGTCGACAGCGACGCCTTCGTGATGCCGAGCAAGAGCGGCCGGCCGGTCGCCGGACGTCCGCCATCGGCAATCACGCGCTCGTTCTCTTCGAGGAAGCGGAACTTGTCGACCTGCTCCTCGATCAGGAACTCGGTGTCGCCGACATCCTCGATCTTCACCCACCGCAACATCTGACGAACGATCGTCTCGATGTGCTTGTCGTTGATGTTGACGCCCTGCAGCCGGTAGACCTCCTGGATTTCGTTCACCAGGTAGCTCTGGAGCGCCTTCTCGCCGAGCACGTTCAGGATGTCGTGCGGGTTGCTCGGACCATCCATCAGCGGCTCACCGGCTCGCACGCGATCGCCCTCCTGGACGTTCACGTGGACACCGCGCGGCAGCGAGTATTCCCGCGGCTCGCCTGCATCGTCGGGCACCACGATGATCTTCCGCATGCCCTTCACGATGCCGCCCTGCTTGACGATGCCATCGATCTCGCTGATGACGGCCGTCTCGCGCGGCTTGCGCGCCTCGAAGAGCTCGACCACGCGCGGCAAACCGCCCGTGATGTCCTTCGTCTTGGTCGTCTCGCGCGGGATCTTCGCGAGCACCGCGCCTGGCGTCACCACGTCACCCTCGTCGACCATGAGGTGCGCGCGTGACGGCATGTGATAGCGCCGCGCCACCTTGTTCGCGGCGTCGCGAATCTCGACCGTCGGCTGCTTCTTCTCGTCCGGCGAGTCGATGATGATGTGGCGCGACAGGCCGGTGATTTCGTCCGTCTCCTCGTGCACGGTCAGGCCATCGATGATGTCCTTGAAGCGGATCGTGCCCGCTTCTTCCGTGAGAATCGAGAACGTGTACGGATCCCACTCGATGAGCAGGTCGCCCGACTTCACCGCCTCGCCGTCGCGCATCCGAAGGCGCGCGCCGTAGATGACCGGGTAGCGCTCGCGGTCCCGGCCCTTCTCGTCCTGCACCACGACCGTGCCGGTACGGTTCATGACAACGAGCTCCGTCCGTTCCTTCCCCGTATCGACGTACTGGATGTTCTCGTAGCGCACCGTGCCGTCGTGCTTCGACTCCTGCGTCGACTGCTCCGACACGCGCGACGCCGTTCCACCGATGTGGAACGTCCGCATCGTCAACTGGGTGCCCGGCTCGCCAATCGACTGCGCGGCAATGACGCCCACGGCCTGCCCGAGCTCGACCACCTTGCCCGTCGCCAGGTCGCGGCCGTAGCACTTCGTGCAGACGCCGCGGCGGCTGGCGCAAGTGAGCACCGACCGGATCTTCACCCGCTCGACGCCGGCTTCCTCGACTTCCTGCGAGCGCTCCTCGTCGATGTCCTGGTTGATGTCGACGATCGTCTTGCCCGTGAACGGATCGACGATCTTCTCGAGCGTGACGCGGCCGATGATGCGGTCGCGCAGCGGTTCGATAATCTCACCGCCCTCCACAATGGCCCGCGCCTCGATGCCGTCGAGCGCGCCGCAGTCGTAATCCGAGATGATCACGTCCTGCGCCACGTCGACGAGCCGCCGGGTCAGGTAACCCGAGTCCGCGGTCTTCAGTGCCGTGTCGGCCAGACCCTTGCGCGCGCCGTGCGTCGAGATGAAGTACTGCAGCACCGTGAGCCCCTCACGGAAGTTCGACGTGATGGGGGTCTCGATGATCTCGCCCGACGGCTTGGCCATCAGCCCGCGCATGCCCGCAAGCTGCCGGATCTGCTGCTTGCTGCCGCGCGCGCCGGAGTCGGCCATGATGTAGACGGAGTTGAAGCGTCCCGCCTTGTCCTGCTCCTTCATCTCCTCGAACATCTCGTCGGAAATCTTCTCGGTGGCCTCCGACCAGATCGCGATGACCTTGTTCCGGCGCTCGCCGTAAGTGATGGCGCCTTCCAGGTACTGCTGTTCGACACGGATGACCTCGTCGTTGGCCTTCTTGACGAGATCCTTCTTCTCGCTCGGAATGACGAGGTCGTCGATGCCGATCGACAGGCCCGAGCGGGTCGCATAGCTGAACCCGAGGTTCTTCAGGCTGTCGAGCATCTCCACCGTGCGCTCGCGTCCGTCGCGCAGATAGCAGAACTGCACCAGCAGCTGCAGGCCCTTCTTCTTCAGCAGGCCGTTGACGTAGGGCAGTCCTTTCGGCAGCGCGTCGTTGAAGATGACGCGTCCGACCGTCGTCGTGATGATCTTGTTCTTGACCTTCTGCACGTCAGTGCGCAGCACGTCCTGGTCGTCCCGTTCGACCGCGAGATCGAGCAGGTCGCCGGTGAAGCGCAGCCGGATGGGCGTCAGCGTCTCGACCTCTCCGGCCTCGAGTGCCAGCAGCACGTCGTCGCCGCACGCGAATGCACGGCCCTCACCCTTGGCGCCCGTCTTCGCCTTCGTCAGGTAGTAGCAGCCGAGCACGATGTCCTGCGACGGCACCGCGATAGGTGCGCCGTTGGCCGGCGACAGGATGTTGTTGCTCGACATCATCAGCACCGAGGCTTCGATCTGCGCCTCCGGCGACAGCGGGATGTGCACCGCCATCTGGTCGCCGTCGAAGTCGGCGTTGAATGCCGTGCAGACGAGCGGGTGGATGCGGATGGCCTTGCCTTCGACGAGCGTCGGCTCGAACGCCTGGATGCCGAGCCGGTGCAGCGTCGGGGCGCGGTTCAGGAGCACCGGATGCTCCTTGATCACTTCTTCGAGGATGTCCCAGACCTCCGGCTTCTGCTGCTCGACCATCTCCTTGGCCTGCTTGATGGTCGCCACGAGACCGCGCTCTTCGAGCTTGTTGTAGATGAACGGCTTGAACAGCTCGAGCGCCATCTTCTTCGGCAGCCCGCACTGGTGCAGCTTCAGCTCCGGACCGACGACGATGACGGAGCGGCCGGAGTAGTCGACGCGCTTGCCAAGCAGGTTCTGGCGGAAGCGTCCCTGTTTGCCCTTCAAGGTGTCGGACAGCGACTTCAGCGGCCGGTTGTTCGCACCGCGGAGGACGCGGCCTCGACGGCCGTTGTCGAACAGCGCATCAACGGCTTCCTGGAGCATCCGCTTCTCGTTGCGGATGATGACGTCGGGCGCCTTGAGCTCGATGAGCTTCTTCAACCGGTTGTTCCGGTTGATCACGCGTCGATAGAGGTCGTTCAGATCGGAGGTCGCGAAGCGGCCGCCATCGAGCGGCACGAGCGGACGCAGCTCGGGCGGGATGACGGGAATGACGTCGAGAATCATCCAGTTCGGCTGATTGCTCGACTTCCTGAACGAATCGACGACCTTCAGGCGCTTGGCGTACTTGAGCTTTTTTTGTGCCGAGGTCTCGGCGCGCATCTTCGCGCGCATCTCCTCGGCCAGCCGCTCCACGTGCACGCGCTTCAGCAGCTCCTTGATCGCTTCGGCGCCCATCTGCGCGCGGAACTTGTGCGCATAGTCTTCGCGCGCTTTGCGGTACTGCTCCTCGGTGAGGAGCTGGTTCTGCTTCAGCTCCGTGTCGCCGGGATCGATGACGACGTAGGCTTCGAAGTACAGCACGCGCTCGAGATCGCGCAGTGAGATGTCGAGCAGGTGCCCGATGCGGCTCGGCAGCCCCTTGAAGAACCAGACGTGGCTGACAGGCGTCGCCAGGGTGATATGGCCCATCCGCTCGCGGCGCACCTTGGCCTGCGTCACCTCGACGCCGCACTTGTCACAGATCACGCCGCGGTGCTTCATGCGCTTGTACTTGCCGCAGAGGCACTCCCAGTCGGTGATCGGCCCGAAAATCTTCGCGCAGAACAAGCCGTCGCGCTCGGGCTTGAACGTCCGGTAGTTGATGGTCTCCGGCTTGGTCACCTCACCGTGCGACCACGAGAGGATCTTGTCGGGCGACGCCAGGCTGATGCGGATCGCGTCGAAGTCCGTGCGCAACTGCGTCTTGTTATCGTGCAGGCTCGGTCTCATTGTTTGCCTTCGTCTATGACTGCGTCCGGACGGTGCCGGCGGGCAGTGAGCCTCGCGGGGCTAAGCCCCGCCTCCACAACTGTCTCTCATTCGAATGCGCCCGTCGCCGGCGGGGCTGAAGCCCCGTCTCCACAAGGCGTCTTTGTCATCGTCCTCGCCTGTAGCGGCGGGGCTGTCGCCCCGCCCTTCAGGACATCTGTCACACCGGCTCCAGCACAGGCTCGACCGGCGTTTCCGGCTCCACCGGCTTGCGCTTGGTCGTGACGAGCTCCACGTCGAGACAGAGCGACTGCAGCTCGCGGATCAGCACGTTGAACGACTCTGGCAGCCCCGGCGTGTAGCTGGCATCGCCCTTCACGATGGCCTCGTAGATCTTCGCGCGGCCCGTCACGTCGTCCGACTTGGCCGTGAGCAGCTCCTGGAGGATGTGCGCCGAGCCGTAGGCCTCGAGCGCCCAGACCTCCATCTCGCCGAACCGCTGGCCGCCGAACTGGGCCTTGCCGCCGAGCGGCTGCTGCGTGATGAGCGAGTACGGCCCGATCGAGCGGGCGTGGATCTTGTCGTCGACCAGGTGCGACAGCTTGAGCATGTAGATGTAGCCCACCGTCACCTGCTGCTCGAAGACCTCGCCCGTCATGCCATCGAAGAGCGGCGTCTTGCCGCTCGTTGGCAGCCCGGAATCCTCCAGCCGCTGCTTGATCTCGGCTTCCGTCGCCCCGTCGAAGACCGGCGTGGCGAAGTAGAGCCCCAGCGCGTGCGCCGCCCACCCGAGGTGCGTCTCGAGAATCTGCCCGACGTTCATTCGTGACGGAACGCCGAGCGGGTTGAGCACGATTTCAACGGGGGTGCCGTCCGGGAGGTACGGCATGTCCTCGTCCGGCAGGATGCGCGCGATGACGCCCTTGTTGCCGTGGCGGCCGGCCATCTTGTCGCCGACCGACAGCTTCCGCTTCATCGCGACGTACACCTTCACCAGCTTGATGACCCCCGGCGGCAGCTCGTCGCCGCGGCGGATCTTCTCTTTCTTCTCTTCGAAGAGCTGGCGGATGACCTCGACCTGCCGCTCCGTGCGCTGCTCGAGCAGGCGCAGCTCGTCTTCGAGTCCAGGATCGTCGCTCTGGACCTTCAGCCGAATCAGGCGTTCGTAGGGCAGCTCCTGCAGCACCTCAGGCGTCAGATCCGTGCCCTTCTTCAGCAGCCGGTCCCGTCCGAACTCATCGAACAGATCCGTCCGGAGGGTGTGGCCCTGCAGCATGCGCGCGACCCGCTTCTTCACTTCGTCGTGAAGGATGCGGATCTCGTCCTGCAGGTTCTTCTCCATCATCTCGAGCTCTTCGGCCTCGATGGCCTTGGCCCGATCGTCTTTCTCGATGCCCTTCCGCGAGAAGATCTTCACCCCGACGATGATCCCCTCGATGCCCGGCGGGCAGATGAGGGAGGCGTCGCGGACGTCGCCGGCCTTCTCGCCGAAGATGGCCCTGAGGAGCTTCTCTTCGGGCGTGAGCTGCGTCTCGCCTTTCGGCGTCACCTTACCAACCAGGATGTCGCCGGGCTTGACGTAGGCGCCGATGCGGATGATGCCGCTGTCGTCGAGGTCGCGCAGATACGTCTCGGAGACGTTCGGGATGTCGCGAGTGATTTCCTCGGGCCCGAGCTTCGTGTCGCGCGCTTCGATCTCGAACTCCTCGATGTGGATGGACGTGTAGTAGTCGTCCTTCACCAGCTTCTCGGAGACGAGAATCGCATCCTCGAAGTTGTAGCCGCGCCACGGCATGAACGCGACGAGCACGTTTCTGCCGAGCGCCAGCTCGCCAAGTTCCGTGCACGGCCCGTCACCGAGCACCTGCCCCTTGTGCACCTTCTGCCCCTCGCGGACGATGGGCTTCTGGCTGATGCAGGTGTTCTGGTTGCTGCGCTTGAACTTGGTCAGGTTGTAGATGTCAGCGCCCATCTCCTTGCTGACTTCCTCGTTCTCGCCCTCGACGCGCACGACGATGCGCTGGCTGTCGACGTAGTCGACGGTGCCCGAGCGGCGTGCGAGGACGACCGCACCCGAATCGCGCGCGGTGATGTACTCCATGCCCGTGCCGACATAGGGCGCCCGCGCCCTCAGCAGCGGCACCGCCTGGCGCTGCATGTTCGATCCCATCAGCGCCCGGTTCGCGTCGTCGTTCTCGAGGAACGGGATGAGCGACGCGGCGACCGAGACGAGCTGCTTGGGCGAGACGTCGATGAACTGCACGTCCTTCGGCGTCGCGAGAATGAAGTTGCCCGCCTGACGCGCGTTGACGCGCTCGCCCTGGAGCTGTCCTTTCTCGTTCAACTTCACGTTCGCCTGCGCGACGATGTACTGGTCCTCTTCCCAGGCTGACAGATAGAACGAGAACGGCTCGAACTCGAGTCCCTTCTTCTTGGATCGGCCGTCGGCCCCGACGATCTCGTCCGCTTCGACGATGTCGCCGGCCTTGTACTTCGCGTGCCCGCCCGCGTTGGTGACGAGCACGAAATCGGTGACCCGGCCGTCCTTCACCTTGCGGTATGGCGACTCGATGAAGCCGAACTCGTTGATCCGCGAGTAACAGCTGAGCGACGAGATGAGCCCGATGTTCGGACCTTCAGGCGTCTCGATCGGGCAGATGCGCCCGTAGTGCGTCGGGTGCACGTCGCGCACCTCGAACCCTGCGCGCTCGCGCGACAGACCGCCCGGCCCGAGCGCCGAGAGCCGCCGCTTGTGCGTGATCTCGGAGAGCGGGTTGGTCTGGTCCATGAACTGCGACAGCTGCGACGACCCGAAGAACTCGCGAATCGCGGCCATGACCGGCTTCGCGTTGATCAGGTCGTGCGGCATGGCGGTCGCCATTTCCTGGTAGACCGACATCTTTTCCTTGATCGCCCGCTCCATGCGGACCAGGCCGATCCGGAACTGGTTCTCGAGCAACTCGCCCACCGAGCGCACCCGGCGGTTGCCGAGGTGATCGATGTCGTCGACGTTGGCCGGATTCTTCCGCAGCTTCAAGAGGTACTTGATGACCTCATAGAAATCGTGGGGGTGCAGGATCTTCTCGTCGAGCGGCGTCTTCGTGCCGAGCTTCGTGTTCAGCTTCAGGCGGCCGACCCGCGAGAAGTCGTACTTCTGCGGGTTGAAGAACATGTTCTCGAAGAGCGAGCGGCTGCTGTCGAGCGTCGGCGGATCGCCCGGGCGCAGGCGCCGGTAGATCTCGATGAGCGCCTCCTCGTGCGTCTTGATGGCGTCCTTGCGCAGCGTGGTCGAGATGATCGGCCCGACCTCGTCGCGCTCGGGGAAGAAGACCTCGATGCGATCGATGTTCTTCTCCTGCGCCATCGCGATGGCGCGCTGCGTCAGCTCCTCGTTGGCCTCGAGGATGACTTCGCCCGTCGACGCATCGACGATGTCGGCGGCAGCAAAGGCGCCTTCGAGCGCCTCGTCGATGACCTCGATGGCCTCGACGTTCGCCTTCTTCATGGCGGCAATCGCCGACGCGCTGATCTTCTTGCCTTCGCCGATCGTCAGATCGGTGCCGGGCACCTTGATCTCTTTCTTCGCGCGCAGGCCGACCAGGCTGTCACCGACCGACCAGTAGACCGCGCCCGACTTCAGGTGCAGGCGATCCACGGTGTAGAAGGACCGGATGATCTCGTCGGCGCCGCGCAGGCCGAGCGCCCGCAGGAACACGGTGGCCAGGAACTTGCGCTTCCGGTCGATGCGCACGTACAGCAGGTTCTTGGCGTCGTACTCGAACTCGACCCACGATCCGCGGTACGGAATGATCTGCGCGATGTAGAGCGTCTTGTCTTCGGAGTGGAAGAACGCGCCCGGCGACCGGTGCAACTGGCTGACGATGACCCGCTCGGTGCCGTTGATGATGAACGTGCCGTGCTCGGTCATCAGCGGAATGTCGCCGTAATAGACCTCCTGCTCCTTGATGTCGCGGATGGTCTTCACGCCCGTCTCGGGGTCCTTGTTCCAGACAACGAGCCGGATCGTCACCTTCAGCGGCACGGCGTAGGTCATGCCGCGCTCCTGACACTCGTCGACGTCGTATTTCAGCTTCATCTCGACCGTCTGGCCGCAGATGTCGCAGACATCGCCGCGCGCCTGGTTGGCGGTGCCGCAGCGCGGGCAAAGGACGTCCTTGTCGCCGTACGGATCGGCGATGAGCGTCGCGCCGCAGCTCGTGCACGGCTTGCGCAGGTGCTGCAGGCCCTGGAGCTTGCCGCACTTGCACTCCCAGTTACCGATCGAGTACTCGATGAACTCGAGCGACGAGTTCTCCCTAAAGTCGCTGATCGGAAAGACCGATTTGAATACCGACTGCAGGCCCGCGTCCTCGCGCTCGGAGGGCAGACGGTTCATCTGCAGAAACCGCTCGTACGACTTCTTCTGAATTTCGATCAGGTTCGGAATCGGGATCGTGGTATTGATCTTCGAGAAGTCGATGCGCTCGCGGTAGACGTTCTTCGGCAGGCTGTACATGCGTTCCGGTCCCCGCTCCGGCTCTGTGAGCCGAAAAGGAAAAAAACGATTGGACGTGCGGGCCACCGGCCCGCACGTCGCTACTTGACTTCGACTTTCGCGCCGGCCTCTTCGAACTTCTTCTTGATGGCCGCCGCTTCGTCCTTCGTCGCGCCTTCCTTGATCGGCTTGGGCGCGCTCTCGACGAGGTCCTTGGCTTCCTTGAGACCGAGGCTGGTCACTTCGCGGACCGCCTTGATCACGTTGATCTTGTTGCTGCCGATCTCGGTCAGCGTCACAGTGAACTCGGTCTGCTCTTCGACCGGGGCCGCCGCCGCCGCGCCGCCGCCGGCCATCACGACAGGCGCTGCCGCCGCGGCCGAGACACCGAGCTCGGATTCGAGCGTCTTCACGAGCTGCGAGAGCTCGAGCACGCTGATGTTCTTGATGTAATCGACCACCTGATCCTGCGTCAGTGACATTCCCGCTTCTCCTCTATTCCTATGCCGTGCGGCTCTTCGACTGATATCGCGACCCTAAAGGGCCGCCTCCACAACTGTCACGCGCTCTTCTTCTTCTCCACCTGCGTGAGGACCGTCAACAGATCCCGCGGCGTCGCGCTGAGGACGCTCACGAGCTGGACCATCGGCGCCTGCAGCAGGAACAGCAGCTTCGCGTAGAGCTCGGGCTTACCGGGCAGCGTCGCGAGCTCGGTCACTTCGGCGGGCTTGATCGCGCGGCCCTGCACGATGGCCGCCTTGATCTGCACGGTCGGCGCGGTCTTCGCGAACACCGTGAGCGCTTTGGCCAGCGCCACCGGATCCTTGGCGGTGTAGGCCACCGCGGTCGTGCCCACAAAGTGCGTGTCGAGCAGCTCGAACTTCGTCCCCTTCAACGCGCGCTTCGCCAGCGTGTTCTTGACGACCTTGTATTCCGCTTTCACGGCGCGCAGTTGCCGCCGAAGCTCCGTGACCTGCGGCACGTTCAGGCCACGGTAGTCGACAAGAATTGCCGTTTCCGCGCCCTTGAACGCGCCCTCGAGCGCCTCGAGCTGTGATTCCTTCGTTTCCCTCGTGACAGCCATTCTCTATCCCCGTCTCCCGTGGTGGCGGGGCTTCAGCCCCGCGCATCGCGGCCCTGAAAGGGCCGCCGCCACACGCATCGCGGCCCTGACGGGCCGCCGCCACAACAGTCCCTAATGCTTCTCAGCCTCGACGCTCGCCGTATCGACCCGGACGCCCGGCCCCATCGTCGACGAGACGGTGATGCTCTTCAGGTAGCGGCCCTTGGCTGCCGGAGGCTTGGCCTTGACGACGCTGTCCACGAGCGCCTGCGCGTTGCCCACGAGGGCCTCGGCCGAAAACGACACCTTGCCAACCGGGGCATGGACAATGCCGGTCTTGTCGACGCGAAATTCCACCTTGCCGGCTTTGATCTCGCGCACGGCCTTCGCGATGTCGGTCGTGACCGTTCCCGTCTTCGGGTTCGGCATCAGGCCGCGCGGCCCGAGCACCTTTCCCAGGCGGCCAACGCCCCGCATCATGTCGGGCGTCGCGACGACCGCGTCGAAGTCGAGCCAGCCGCCGAGAATCTTGTCGACGGCGTCGTCGCCGCCGGTGAAGTCGGCGCCGGCTTCCTGCGCCTCCTTCTGCTTTTCCGCCGAGGCGATCACCAGCACGCGCTTGCTCCTGCCGAGACCGTGCGGCAGTACGACGGTGCCGCGGACCATCTGGTCGGCGTGCTTGGGATCGACGCCAAGGCGGATGGACAGCTCGACGGTTTCGTCGAACTTCGCGAACTTGATCTTCTTCACCAGCGGCAGCGCTTCGGCGAGCGTATAGTTCCGCTCTTCCACCTGCGCGACAGCCGCCTCGAACTTCTTGCCCATTGACACAATCGCTTTCCTCAGCCTGCCACCCATGGTGGTCGCTTGATGAGGCGCCGGACGACGGGCTGAGCGCCGCCGGGCCGCTGCTTGCAGTGCTAAGTGCCGAGTGCTAAGTGCTAAGTGGAGTGACCAGTGGACAGTGGCAGGTTGTAGCTAGAACCCACCACTGAGCACTGCCCACTCATCACTCCACTTGGCACTTTGCACTTAGCACTTGGCACTACTGGATCACATCAAGTCCCATCGATCTCGCGGTCCCTGCCACTGTCTTGATCGCTGACTCGATCGAATCGGTGTTGAGATCGGGCAGCTTCAACTTCGCGATCTCCTCGACCTGCTTCTGCGTGACGGTGCCGACCTTGTTCTTGTTCGGTTCGGCCGATCCCTTGGCGATGTTCGCGGCACGCTTGAGCAGGATGGGCGCCGGCGGCGTCTTCGTGATGAAGGTGTACGACCGATCCGAGTACACAGTCACGACGACGGGGATGATCAGCCCGTCCTGCGCCGCGGTCTTGGCGTTGAAGTTCTTGCAGAAATCCATGATGTTGACGCCCTGCGGGCCAAGGGCCGTGCCCACGGGCGGCGCCGGCGTCGCCTTGCCTGCCGGAATCTGCAACTTCACCATCGCCTGAACTTTTTTCGCCATGTATGTCTCTCGCCCTACTCGCGGGGCTAAAGCCCCGCCTCCACAAAAGTCTCCGTCAGGTCGTCTGTGGCGGCGGGGCTTCAGCCCCGCGTGCACGCGACGTTAGATCTTTTCGACCTGCAGGAAGTCCAGTTCCACGGGCGTCGACCGCCCGAAGATTGTGACCATCACTTTCAGCGTGTTGCGATCGAGGTTCACCTCGTCGACCACGCCGTTGAAGCTCGTGAACGGGCCCTCGTTGATGCGGACCTGCTCGCCCTTGTCGAACATGTACTTCGGCTTCGGCTTTTCAGCGGCGGAGCGCACCTGCGTCAGGATCTGCTCGACTTCCTCTTTGCTGAGCGGCGTGGGACGCGTGCCGGCCCCGACAAAGCCGGTGACCTTCGGCGTGTTCTTCACCACGTGCCACGCATGGTCGGTCATGTTCATCTCGACCAGGATGTAGCCCGGAAAGAACCGCTTCGGCGTGACCACCTTGCGACCGCCGCGCATCTCGACGACGTCTTCCGTGGGAATGAGCACCTCGCCGATGTCGGTCTGGAGGCCGTACGCCTGCACGCGCTGCTGGAGCGATTCGGCCACCTTCTTCTCGAACCCGGAGTACGTGTGGACGATGTACCAATGCTTGGTGATGTCTTCGGTCATCATGCGGCACCGAACCGCGCGAGAATCCAGTGGACCCCGGACGACAGCGCCAGGTCCACGACCCACAGATAAAGTCCGAAGAATACGGAAACGAGAATGACCACGAACGTGGTCGCATAGACCTCGCGGCGCGACGGCCACGTGACGCGCTTCATCTCGTTGCGCACTTCGGTCAGGAACGTGCGTGCCCGATCCCACCACGCGGCGGGACGGCTCAGCATGCCTTCGCTGCCCTCGCCCGCGCCGCTGCTGGATCGCGGACGCGGAGGCGTCGCAGGAGGCCCCTTCACGGTGTCGAGCGTGCCTGTCTTCACAGCAATAATCCTTGTGGCTCTGAGCAGGCGGCCGGCAGTCGGCAGTAGACCGGGGCAATCCCACCGGTACTGCCTGCTGCCTGCTGCCCGCCGCCTCCTACGCCAACTGGCAGGCCAAGAGGGACTCGAACCCCCAACCCCCGGTTTTGGAGACCGGTGCTCTACCAGTTGAGCTATTGGCCTTCGAAGTGCCGAGTGCGGAGTGCGAAGTGCCAAGTGGAGTGAACAGTGACCAGTGGCAGCGTTGCCCACCACTTTCCACTGACCACTTCTCACTCCCCTTAACACTTGGCACTCCGAACTTGGCACTTATTTCGTTTCCCTGTGCGCGATGTGCTTCCGGCAGAACCGGCAGTACTTGCTCAACTCGAGCCGCTCGGTCGTCTTCTTCTTGTTCTTCGTCGTGCTGTAATTCCGGCGTTTGCACTCGGTGCAGGCCAGCGTGATGATGTCGCGCATCTCTCGGTCCTTCTCGCTCTCACTATCTCCTGTGGCGGCGGCCCTTCATCTCCTGTGGCGGCGGCCCTTCAGGGCCGCGTGACGCGGGGCTGAAGCCCCGCCGCCACAAACGACCGCCCTGCCTAGGCGATGATTTCCGTGATCGTCCCGGCGCCCACCGTCCGGCCGCCTTCGCGAATCGCGAACCGCGCGCCCTTTTCAATCGCCACCGGCGTAATCAGCTCCGCCGTAATCGACGTGTTGTCCCCCGGCATCACCATCTCCACGCCCTCCGGCAGGTGCAGCGTCCCCGTCACATCCGTCGTCCGGATGTAGAACTGCGGCCGGTACCCATTGAAGAACGGCGTGTGCCGCCCCCCCTCGTCTTTCGACAGAATGTAGACCTCCGCCTTGAACTTCGTGTGCGGCGTGATCGACCCCGGCTTGGCCAACACCTGCCCCCGCTCGACGTCTTCTTTCTCCACGCCGCGCAACAGCACCCCGATGTTGTCCCCCGCCACCCCCGCGTCCAGCAGCTTGCGGAACATCTCCACGCCCGTCACCACCTTCTTCGTCGTCGGCCGGAACCCGATAATCTCGATCTCTTCCCCGACCTTCACCGTCCCGCGGTCCACCCGCCCCGTCACCACCGTCCCGCGTCCCGAGATCGAGAACACGTCTTCGATCGGCATCAGAAACGGCTTGTCCACCTCGCGCTGCGGCAGCGGCACATAGCTGTCGAGCGCGTCCATCAGCTTCAGGATGCTCTCCACCCCCGCCGCGTCCCCGTTCAACGCCCCCAGCGCCGACACCCGCACCACCGGCACGTCATCGCCCGGGAACTTGTAGGTCGTCAGCAGGTCCCGCACCTCCAGCTCCACCAGGTCCAGCAGTTCCGGGTCGTCCACCGCATCCACTTTGTTCAGCGCCACCACCAGGCACGGCACGTCCACCTGCCGCGCCAGCAGCACGTGCTCCCGCGTCTGCGGCATCGGCCCGTCCACCGCCGACACCACCAGAATCCCCCCGTCCATCTGCGCCGCGCCCGTGATCATGTTCTTGATGTAGTCGGCATGCCCCGGGCAGTCCACGTGCGCGTAGTGCCGCTTCGGCGTGCTGTATTCCACGTGCGACGTCGCAATCGTCAGGATCTTCGTCGCATCCCGCCGCCCCTGCGACTCCGACGCCTTGGCCACCTCGTCATACGGAATGAACTTCGCCCACCCCTTGTCCGCCGCCACCTTCGTCAACGCCGCCGTCAACGTCGTCTTCCCGTGGTCGATGTGCCCAATCGTCCCCACGTTCACATGCGGCTTGGACCGATCAAATTTTTCTTTGGCCATGTGCGTTGTGCGCTCGCTCTGTTAGATGAAAACGTGTTTCTTGCTACGTCCGGTCATCCGAGACGGTGTGTGCGGGCCTGACGCCGCCACAACGGTTATTCACGTCAAAACTCTCAGCCTCCGCTTAAGCGCCTGGCTTGCCAACCGTAGCTCACGCGCTCGTTGGCAAGCGTGAGCGAGGGTTGGAGCCGATGACCGGGATTGAACCGGTGACCTCGTCCTTACCAAGGACGCGCTCTGCCTACTGAGCTACATCGGCCTTTAACTCAGTCCGCCTTCGCCCCCGGGGCTACGGCGCGAAAGCCTTCATCTGGCTTGCCTAGCTGGTCCGCCTTCCGCCCTCCGGGCTCCGGCACGACAGCCTTCGCCTGGCTTGCCGAGCCGGTCCGCCTTCCGCCCTCCGGGCTCCGGCGCGACAGCCTTCGCCTGGCTTGCCGAGCCGAAGCTCACGCTTCGGCGGCAGCGCGCGTGAGCGAAGGCTGGAGCGGGAGACGGGGATCGAACCCGCGACCAACAGCTTGGAAGGCTGTGACTCTACCACTGAGTTACTCCCGCCTACGCGCCGCCCGCTGCGTCTCTCGGCGCTTCGGCGGGCAAGCCCGCTCCCCCGCGCCCACTCCTTTTCAGCTCCCAACAACCTTCGCCTGGCGTGCCAACCGTAGCTCACGCGCGTGTGGGCAAGCGTGAGCGAAGGTTGGTGGCGAGGGGAGGATTCGAACCTCCGAAGCCGCTAGGGCGACAGATTTACAGTCTGCTGCGTTTGACCGCTCCGCAACCTCGCCGGTCGTTTCCGTGCACTCGCTTCTGTCGCTCGTTTTCAGCCCAGCCTCCGGCGGTAGCTTCGCCACCTCCGCGAAGGTGCGTCTCTTGTAAGTTATTTGTATTACGATGTTTATCGGCGCGTACCTTACAGACCCGGCGTCCGGCGAGGCTGGAGCTGGCGGAGGGATTTGAACCCCCGACCGGCTGATTACAAATCAGCTGCTCTACCGGACTGAGCTACGCCAGCCGGACAAAGACGCGAGTCTAGCACGTCCCGTGCCACGACGGCAAGCTGGCCTTTATTTTTTTCTTTGTCCACCCGGACTGCGTCCATCCCTGATCAAGAGGGCCGTCGTCTCCACCTGGTGCATGCCATCTCACGGGCGCGGCGGGAAATCTGCACCCACCATTATCCAGTAAGATGCGACCAGTTCCAAGCTCGATGCCCCGGCGGCTCCGCGTCCTGCACGCCATTCACGATTATCTTCCCCGCCATCAGGCCGGTTCAGAGCTCTATGCCGCCGACCTGTGCGCGGAACTCGCGCGCCGCGGCCATCACGTCACGGTCCTTGCGGCCAGCTTCAATCCGGCCAGGCAGCACGGTGAGCTCGTGTGGCGCACTCACGACGGCCTGCCCGTCGTGGAGATCATCAACAACTGGTCGTTCACGTCATTCGAGGAGACGTACCGGGCCACGAACCTCCTGAACGCGCTGGACCACGTCCTCACCGCCACGGCGCCCGACGTGGTGCACGTCCACAATCTCCTCAACCTGTCGTTCGAGTTGCCTGCTCTGGCGAAGCGGCGCGGCGCGCGGGTCGTTGGCACGCTGCACGACTACACGCTCGTCTGTCCGTCAGGCGGCCAGCGCCTGCACCGCGCCGAGCAGCACGTCTGCCGCGTGATCGATCCGGATCGGTGCTCCCGCTGTTTTTCGGAGTCCCCGTTCCCCGCCCTGATGACATTCGGGCGGGCCCTCGAACGTCCCGGTGGCTCCATCGTCCACCGACTAGTACGTGAGCTTCGACGACGATCGCCTCGGCTGCTGGCCCAACTCGCTCGTGCGGGTAGATTGACGCCGGCCACGAAACTTGCGACCCCGGCGCAGATCGAACGACGCCTGGAGGCCGCGCGAACCACAGCGGCCGAGTTCGATGTTCTCGTTGCGCCCACGCCATCGATTGCCGCCGAGTTCCAGGCGATTGGCGTCGTTCCCGCCCGGCTTCACGTCTCGGACTATGGCTTTCTCCCGCTGCCGGGCGCCGGTCGTCGCCAGATAAACGGCACCGGGCCGCTCAGAGTCGGCTTTGTCGGCACCCTCGTGTGGCACAAGGGCGTGCACGTTCTGATCGATGCCGTGCGCGCGATGTCTGCTCGCGACGTCGAGGTGCGGATCTTTGGAGACCTCGACACGTTCCCCGACTACTCCGCCGAGCTCCAACGCTCTGCCCGGCATCTGCCCGTCCGCTTCATGGGGCGTTTCGACCGCCGGGATGTCTCATCTATCTACGCACAGTTCGACGTGCTCGCGGTGCCGTCCTTGTGGCTCGAAAACTCTCCCCTCGTGATCCACGAGGCGTTCATGGCCGGACTGCCGGTCGTGGGCGCGCGGATCGGCGGCATTGCCGATCTCGTGCACCACGATGTGAACGGGTTGCTCTATCCCCCCGAGTCGCCGGCAGCGCTTGGTGAGGCACTCGCGATGCTGTCGCGCGACCGTGCACGCCTCCGGCGTCTCGGCGCTCATCGCTCTCGGGTCGTCACGATGGACGAGCACGCCACCGAGTGGGAGCAGCTGTACGCCGAGGTCACGAAGGAAGATGCGTACAACAGGCTGACGTCGTGAGGGCGCCCCTCGTCTCGGTGGTCATCCTGACCCGCAACGCCGGTCAACGTCTGAACTCGGTCCTTGACGCCGTTCGGCAACAGCGGTGCGACTGCGCGCTGGAACTGATCGCCGTGGATTCCGGATCGACGGATGGCACGCTCGAACTGCTGTCGAGACGTGTCGACGTGCTCCTGAAGATCGCACCTTCGGCGTTCAATCACGGCGCGACACGAAACCTCGGGATCGGTCACGCTCGTGGAGCATTCGTCGTGATGCTGGTGCAGGACGCGGTGCCGCAGTCGGATCGGTGGCTCGAGGCGCTCATCGGCCCGATGCGCCGCGACGCCGGCATCGCGGGGACGTTCGCGCGGCAGGTGCCCTGCAGCGACGCGTCGCCGCTCACTCGCCAGTATCTCGCGACCTGGATTGCCGCGAGCCCTGATGCACAAACGGTGGCGATTCACGATCGGGCGGCCTACGATCGCTGGTCACCGCTCGAACGGCTGAAAGCGTGTGCTTTCGACAATGTCTGTGCCGCCCTGCGTCGTTCGGTCTGGGAGGAGCATCCATTTCCTGAGGTCCCGATTGCCGAAGACCTCGCCTGGGGCCGCGAAGTCCTGTTCGACGGTCTAACACTTGCGTACGTGCCGGACGCGGTGGTGGAACATTCGCACGAGCGCAGCGCGTGGTACGAGCTGAAGCGGACGTGGGTGCTCCACCAGCAGCTGCATCGGCTGTTCGGTGTGAGGACCATCCCCACGCTCCGGCATCTCGCGCGCGCCGTCGCAAGCTCCGCGATCATGCACCGCCGCTGCCTGCGGACCTCTCCGCAGGCTTCCACTTTCCAAGGCCGGGTTCGAGCGCAGGCACTGGCCGTCGCGTGGCCGCTTGGTCAGTATCTCGGGGGGCTGACCGCGGCAAGCGGTCATGACGGCTGGCGGCCGACGGGCGTCTGATGCGCGTCCTCGTCGTCGTCCACGCCTTCCCCCCACTGGCCCAGGGTGGCGCCGAGTACCTACGCGCATGCCTTGGCCACACGCCTCCAGCGTGACTACCGCGACGAGATCTCCGTCTTCACCCGCGAGCAGGTCATTGAAGCACCTGAATATCGAATCCGTGATGAGCGCCGTGACGGCCTGCGCGTGCGGTGGGTGAACAACACGTTTCGCGGCACCCGATCATTTGCGGAGGGCTACGACAACCCGAGCATCACGGCGCTCGCGGCCGAGTACATCGAGGAAGTCAGGCCCGATGTCGCGCACATTCACCATCTAACGTGCCTCTCGACAGGGATCGCGTTCGAACTGAAACGGCGTGGAGTGCCTGTGGTGCTGACGCTGCACGACTACTGGCTGCTGTGCCACCGCGGTCAGTTGCTCGACGTCAACCTGCGGCGCTGCGACGGCCCGCTGCCCGACGGCTGCCGGTTGTGCCTGGGACCGGCCGTGGAAGGCGGGTCGGCGATCTACGCAGGCGCTCGCGCCGTTCGCGCACTCGAGTCTCATCTCCCGGCGGGTGTGACAAGGTCGGTCCGACATGCGGCCGAGAAGGTCGCGTCGACACTGGCGGGTACCGCGCAAGATGCACCGGGCATGAGGCTCGCGCACATGCGCCGCGTGCTCGATTGCGTGAACCTTACGCTCGCGCCCTCGCGGCACATGCGCGATCGATTTGTGCCCTTGATTCCGCCCGGCCGAATTGAGGTCAGCGAGTACGGCGTCGACCTGGAGCGGTTCCCACGTCCGGTTCACGTCCTCGATCACGTGCCGAATGTCCCGGTCCGTGAGCAGGGCGAGCGGCCGCTCAGGCTCGGATTTCTTGGCAGCCTGATGGTCTCGAAGGCTCCGCACCTGCTCATCGAGGCGCACCAATGCCTGCCGCCTGGCTCCGCAACCGTCACGCTGGCCGGTGCTCACACGCCATATCACGGCGACGAGTCCTATCGAGCTCGCCTCGAACCCCTGCTCTCTCTTCCGGGCATCAGCTGCTCCGGTCCAGTTTTGCCTGACTCGGTGCCTCAGCTCCTCGCATCGCTCGATCTCCTGGTCGTGCCGTCCGTCTGGGAAGAGAACAGTCCCCTGGTGATCCGCGAAGCGTTCGCCGCGGGCGTTCCGGTAGTGGCCTCACGTATCGGAGGCATCCCCGAAACGGTGGAGGAGGGCGCGGGCGGAGTCCTCTTCGAGCCCGGCGACCTGGACGACCTGACGTGCGTCCTTCGGCGTCTGATAGACGACCCTTCTCTTATTACTCAACTGAAAGCCCGCATCCCGATAGTCCGCGGGCTCGACGACGATGCGCGGATGACGCGCGGTTTGTACACGCGTCTCATCGACGGCGCTGCGAAACGCTCGGCCGACCAGACGACCGCCCCGGCGCACACGCGCGCTCGCGTAGCGGCCGTCGTCCTGAATTTTCAAACGCCCGACGAGACCCTGCTCGCTGTTCGGTCGCTCGCCGCCTCGATTCACCCCTTCGACGAGATCATCGTGGTCGACAATGGTTCAGACGAGGCGTGTCGTGTGGCGCTCACCGGTGTGCGTGAACGCGTGACGCTGGTGCAGACAGGATCCAACCTGGGATTTTCCGGTGGCGTCAATGCCGGCATTCGCGAGGCACGCTGCAGACACGCATCGCACGTCATGCTGGTGAATAGCGACGTCATCCTCGCGCCCAGCGCACTCGGCGCGCTCCTGGAGGCGCTCGACTCGCATCCGTCGGCAGGCATTGTCGCACCACTTGTGTTGTCTCGCACCAGACCCGACACAATCGCAACCGCGGGCATGTCGTTCTCGGAGCTGACCGGGCGAATGCGGCATGCCGAGGCCGGACAGTCTCTTCAGAACATGGCGGGGCGGCCGTGGGAGGTGGTGTCGGGCGTCAGCGGCTGCGCGATGTTGATTGCGGATGCGGTGTTCGATCGCATCGGCCTCTTTCCCGAGCAGTATTTCTTTTCGTTCGAGGATCTCGCCTTCTGCCTGACCGCGCGCGACGCCGGCATTGGCACGGGGATCAGCTGGACGGCCGTGGCGTATCACGAAGGCAGCCGGTCGCTGGGGTCGCGGTCCGCTCGGCGCATCTACTTCGCCACGCGCAACCACCTGCACCTTGCCGCCGGCCGCCCTGCCATGGGACGGATCCATGGCCTGCTTCGCAGCGCAGCGATCGTCACATACAACGCGTTGTATGGGCTACGCGCGTCGGGATCATCGCCTTTCGAGCGGCTGCGGGCCGTGGCGCGCGGGGTGCGCCATCACGCCGCGCGTCGATATGGTTCGGACCTCGAGCCCTGAGACGGCGCTGCCGCAGGTGCATCGCGATGTCGCCGGCGAAGAGGGCAACAGCGGCGAGAAGCCAGGGCGGACGAATCGCCTGTCGGGTCATACGCTCGCGCTCTCGCCGGCCTGGCTCGTTCTCAGGTCCCGCACCTCCGCCGCGAGAATGCCGACCTCTTCCACCAAACGCTCGATTTGCTGCTTCTGTCGCGACACGACGACCGAGAAGTAGAGCAACGCCGCAAACACGAGGACGACCAGCGCCAGGAGCAGGATGGCGGGTGGATAGTAGATGCCGAGCCACGCCGCGGTCGCGTGCAGCACAGGCCGGGAGAAAGCCAGCGCCAGGAGCGCGAGCGTGGCGCCGATCCACAGCAGCGAATACTCCTCCGTCAACTTGCGCCGGCGCACCAGCTCCAGCACCACGACGAGAAACAGCAGACTGATCAGGGCACCGGCGATCTCGACGCGATCGATCACGGGCGTCCGCTCCGGATCACGGCCCTGAGCGGCACGACCAGCATGGCGAGCGCAATTCGCGCAACGGCGGTGATTCGGCGCGACGGCGTGAGCGTAGTTGAGCCGGCGACGCGATCGCGGGCACCCACGGGGATCTCCACGACGCGCAGCTTGTTTCGGCTGAGAAACAGGAGCAGCTCCGCCTCCGCGTAGCCAGTCGGGTGATGCTCGCTCAGGAGCGCCACCGCCTTCGGACCAAAGGCACAGAACCCCGATGTCGGGTCCGTCACCTGGCTTCGGGTCAGGAACGAAAGGACCCGCGCCAACCCTCGGCGTGCCAGCCCCGCTCCCGGCGCGTCGGGCATTGCGTAGCGTGAACCGAGGCTGACATCGGCGTGTCCATCGGCGACGGGTGCGAGGAGCGACTCGATCGCGTCAGGATGGTGCTGCCCGTCCCCATCGACGCGAACCACCATCCGGTAGCCGAGGCGATCGGCGTAGCGGAGGCCGGCGCGTACGGCGCCGCCAACCCCGACTCGCTCGTGGAGGCGAAGCCACCTGACGCCCATGTCTTCGGCGAGCCGCGACGTGCCGTCGGTGGAACCGTCGTCCACCACCAGCAGTGCGGCCTCCGGGATGGTCGCGCGCAGCTCGTTGACGACGGACGGAAGGCTCGCGGCCTCGTTGTGTGCGGGAATCAGGACGAGCCAGTCACCGCGGGACGCCGTCATCGCGCCAGCTCCGCTCGCGGACGCATGCTGTCGGCTGGGCGTGACGGGCGGCCAATCACACGTCTGGCGCTCCACACCGCGATGGCCGCGAGCCACGCCAGGTCTCGCGCGAGATGCGCGAGCGGAAACGCCAAGGCGGCGCGATCGCGGAATGTCACCGCGGCGCGCAACCCTGCGATCAGCCGCTCGAACACGAGGCCCGCGATGACCAGCGCCGCGACGGCGAGGCCGGTGGACGTCGCGCCGGTGAAGGGGCTCATCGCGGCGACCAGGAGAGCCAGCAGCAGCAGCACGGGGTGGATCATCATGGACGCTGGCGACACGTGGTCGCCGGAGACTCGCCGGCGGTGACGCGCGACGACGTCGATTCGTCCATAGCCGAATCCGTACTGCTGCACCAGATACGCCGCGAACCCGTCGCGCCAGTGATGGAGGCTTCGAGCCTCGCGGCGGAGGACGAGTCGATAACCGGCGCCGGCGAGCCGATAACTCATGTCGTTGTCGTAGCCATATCCCAGCGTCTCATCGAAGGGGCCGGCATCCCGCAGCGCCGAGGCACGGTAGACCGTATTGCCTGTGCAGACATGATCCGTTGCCGAGCCGTCGATGGCCGCGTACCGCTGCTCGAGGTCGAGTCCCATGACCCGCGCGGCGAGCGACGCGGTGCCGTCGGTGATGTAGTAACCCTGCGCCGCGCCGACGTGGGGATCCTCGAGCGCACGGAGGAGGGCATCCAGCCAGCCGGGCTGGATGACGACATCCTGATCGATCTGCGCGATCAGCTCGAAGCGTGCGGCACGGATGCCGAGGTTGATTGCGGCGGCGGCGCCCCGACCCGCTCCCTCCAACACCGTGATGTGCGCTGCGCCGGTGTGAGCGCTGACGATCTCCCGCGCCCGACGTGCGCCGCCGTCATCCACCACGATGACCTCGAAGGGCCGCGTGCCCAGCTGCGCGAGCACGGCGTCCAGCACCGCAGGCAGCCATCTGTCGCCATTCCGCACCGGAATCACGACGCTGACGCCGTCAGTGCGCCTGCGCGACGAGCTCGTGGTAGAGGACATCCAGCTTCTCTGCAATCACCCGGCCGCCGAAGCGCTCTCGGATCTCGGCCCCGGCGCGCAGGGCCCCGGCCCGCCGTCCAACCGGCGAGCGCAGCGTCTCGGCCATCGCCCGCGTCAACGCGTCGTCGTCGCCGAGCGGCACGACGACGCCACCGCCGATCGCACGCAGGATCTCACCGCACCCCGAATCCCCGGTGACAACCACCGGTGTACCGGCGAGCAGCGCTTCGAGCGGCACCAGGCCAAACACCTCGTCGGCCGACGGGTAGACAACGACGTCGGCATCGCCGAGCGCATCGAGCCGTTCTGCCCCACGAAGAGTATCGACAAAGCGCGTTCGAGGCTCCAGGCCGAGGCGCCGCACTTCCGCCCGAATCGAGGTGCCTGCGCCCATGTCGTTGCCCGCAATCACGAGCTGCGCGTTCGACAGTTCCAGTCGCGCAAACGCTCGCACCAGCGCGTCCACTCGCTTGCGCGGCGTCAACTTGCCGAGAAAGAGCACCACGGGCCCCTCGCCCCACCCATGCGCCTTCCGGAAGCGTCCCCGCGGCCCGCGCCCGGCATGCTCGTCGAGATCGACGGGATTGCCGAGCACGCGAATACGCGATGCGGGAATGCCGATAGCCTCGAGTTGCGCGCGTTCCGCCTCGCTCACCGCAAGCACGGCGGCGGCCCGCTCGATGTCCCGCCGGCCGAGCGCCAGGTCATACACCCACTTTGCCGTACGCCGCCGCTCCAGGCGCGGCGCGGTACCATTGGGCGCCAGCAGGTATGGAACGCCGGCGCGCACAAGCGCACGGGCAGCCATCGACACGGGCAGATTGCGGCACGCGTGCAAATGCGCCACATCAAACCCGTGCGCGTGGATGGCGAGATACGACGCCAGGCCTCGCGGTAGAAAGCATTGCAGATGGTACGCCAACCTGTTCGAGACGTTGGGAAATGTGTGCACTTCCACGCAATTCCATCGCCTGCTCTCGCCTTCGGCGGACCAATAGTCCTCCCCCGTGCGTCGCGTCGCCTCCGCGGCATCCGTCGTGCAAACCGTGACCGCGTGTCCGCGTGCTCCGAGCTCGCGCGCCAGCGTCGACGCGATCCGAGGAATACCACCGTATCCCCAGGCATCGGCGAAGTAAGGCGTGACGTGAAGTATACGCAGCGACATTTGTGTGGCAAATGCGATACAAAGAGCCGGAAAGTTGGAATTGTAAGTACGATACGATTCTTAGAGTAGTTCCATCACCCCGGCATGTCTTTCAGTTCCAATGCCAAGCAAGCCACGCGCCCTCCGGGCCGCGGCCGGTATTGGTGGCTGGCGGGCATTGCCGCGATGTACGCCGGCCTGATTTATCTCAACGCGCTTCAGAATCCTTACGTCTACGACGACAGCCGGACGGTCCTGAACAATGTGTCAATCGAGGACATCACCAATGTCCAGCACATAGTCTTCCGGGAATCGACGCGTCCCCTCGTCAATTTCTCGTACGCGCTGGATCGAGTCCTTTGGCCGTCGCAGCCGCTTGGCCACCATTTGACCAGCGTGCTGCTGCACGTGCTGAACGTCCTCCTCGTGTTCCACCTGGCATGGCGGGCAACCGAAGACCGGCGGGCCCGCTCGCAACCAACCACCGCCGATCCGCCGCCGTCCATCCCGGCTTTCATCGCGGCCTCGCTCTTCGGACTGCACCCGATGCAGACCGAGGCCGTCGGCTACATCAGCGGCCGTTCGGAAGTGCTGTACACGGCATTCTTTCTCCTGGCCCTTCTCGCCGGACGCCGGTGGATTCGCGGCGACGGGCGGCGATGGCTGCCGGTGGCGCTCTCGCTCTGGGCGGCGTCGCTCCTGAGCAAGGAAGTCGCCGTCTTCTGGCCGGTCGTGATGGCGTTGTACGACCGCTACGTGATGCGGAGTCCCGCCGCCGAGTGGCGCTCCCGTTTTCGGCGCGTCTATCTGCCGGCGCTGCTGATCACGGTGCTGGCGGGTGTCCTGCGCATCGCGGTCCTCGTCCTCATCGAGAATCCGGACAGCGCGCAGATCATGTGGCGCTTCGCGGCCGTCGAGGTCGTCGTCGCGTTCCGGTACTTCACCATGCTGCTGGCGCCGTCCGGGCAATCGATCTTTCATCAGGTCGACGATGTGACCCGGTGGCTGGATCCGAGCCTGTGGATTGCGATCGTGTGGCTGAGCGTATGGCTGGCGCTCGCCGTCCGCCTGCGGCGCCTCGACGGCGTGGCGGCACTGGGGCTGTTCTGGTTCGTGCTGCTCCTCGTGCCCTCGGCGGTGCTCGTGATCCTCGATCTCGGCGAACCGATGGCCGAGCACCGGGTCTATCTGGCCAGCGCGGGGATGTTCCTGGCAATCGGGACCGGTCTGGGGCGCGCGTGGGCGTTTTTCGAGACGCGTGGGCTGCGGTCGCAGCTCCTGCTGAAGTTTCTGCTTGCGACGTGGCTGACCGTGCTGGGCGGCCAGACCGTGCTGCGCAACGAGACGTGGGCGTCGCCTGTCCGGCTCTGGCTCGACGCGGTCCAGAAGTCGCCGGACGTCTGGGTGCCACACGTGCTGCTCGGGGAGGCGCTGGAGCAAACGAAGTCGCTCGAGAACGCCGTGGCCGAGTATCGTATGGCGATCTCGCTTCGTCCGAGCGAACCGGTGCCGTACATGAAGCTCGGCCTGTGCCTGGCGCAGATGGGCCGTCTCGACGAGGCGGCGGCGGCATTTCGAACGCTGGAGAAGGTCTCGCCGGGATCGGCCGTCGCGCGCAACGGCCTCGGCGCCGTGGCGTTCATGGAAGGCAAGTACGCCGAGGCGCGGCAGCATTACCGGTCGGCGCTCGACGCGCATCCGAACGACGTGGCGTCGCGTCAGTCGCTGGCGATGATGGCCGAGGCCATCGATCGGGATCCGGCGGCGGCACTCCGCTTGTGCGAAGAGATTGGGCGCGTCGCGCCGGGGACACCTGGGAACGATGAGTGCATCGAAAGAAACCGGCGCGGTGCTGGATCCGCCGCGCCCCGCTGAGCGCGACGTCAGGCCGATGGCCCGCGCGTCGGCGGGCGCCTCGATCGGCGGCCTGGTCTGGACGCTCGTCCGGACGGACTTCAAGGCGCGCTACCACGGTACGCTGAGCGGGTTCGTGTGGGCGCTCTTGAAGCCCACGGCGATGTTCCTCGTGCTCACCGCAGTATTTTCTCTCGTGTTCCGAAGTGACCCCACCTACAAGCTCGATCTGCTGATTGGATTGTTCCTTTGGGACTTTTTCGCAGAGGGGACGAAGACCGGATTGACCTCGCTGCACGCGAAGGGATTTCTACTGTCGAAGGCGCGATTCCCGTCGTGGATTCTCGTTGTCACCTCTATTTCCAATCCGCTCATCACCATCTCGGTGTTCGCAGCTATCGTGACGATCTTCCTCAACGCGACTGGCCGTGCCCCAACGGTAGCAGCGTTCGCAGTCTTCCTTGGGTACGTGCTGGTTATGGGTGTGCTCATCATCGGGTTTTCCCTGGCGGGCAGCGTCCTCTTCCTCCGCTACCGCGACTTGAATCAACTGTGGGACGTCGTGACGCAAGCCGGCTTTTTCCTCGCACCAATCATTTACCCGTTGGGCGTGATTCCAGAACGCTTCCACTTCTACCTCTACCTGTGGCCGCCGACGGCTGTCATTGAGTTTTCGCGAATGATACTGGTCGACGGCCGTGTCCCGACCCTGATCGCGCACATTGACATGGGACTCGTGGCTCTCGCGGTCTTGGGACTGGGTGTCGTCGTCTATCGGCGTTTCGCGCCGCGCGCCGCCGAGTACCTATAATGAGCGCTCCCATCGTCAAAGCGCGAGCCGTCTCCAAGACGTTTTCGATTCCGAGCGTCCGCCGGACGACGGTACGAGAGCACATCTTTGGGCTGTTCGAACCGGCGCGGGTCGAACGGCTTCGAGTGCTCGACAATGTCAGCCTCGAGCTGTTTCCGGGCGAGACACTTGGAATCATGGGCCGCAACGGCTCCGGGAAGAGCACCCTGCTTAAAGTGCTCTGCGGGATCTATCCAGCCGACTCCGGGACGGTCGAAGTGCATGCCGGGATCACTCCCATCCTCGAGCTCGGCGTCGGTTGGAACCCCGAGCTCGACGCGATCGACAACGTCTTCCTGATTGGCTCCGTGATGGGTCTCTCCCTGTCGGAGATTCGAACGGGCCTCGACGATATCCTGGCGTTTGCGGAATTGGAACGATTCGCCAGGCTGCCGCTGAAGCACTACTCGAGCGGCATGGCCTCGCGGTTGGCGTACTCCGTTGCGTTCCGGGCGGTTCGCGAGGTGCTGGTGCTGGATGAGATCTTCGCCGTGGGCGACGCTGGATTCCGGGCCAAGTGCGAGGCCCGCTATCGCGCTCTGCACGCCTCGGGTCACACGGTCGTCATCGTCAGCCACGATCCCCGCACCATCGCAGCCTTCTGCGATCGGGCCATCCTGATGGACGCTGGGCGGGTCTCCATCGAAGGCGCAGCGTCGAACGTCGCGGAACGCTATCTATCGACGCTGGCCCCCGAAGCGTCGACTCAGTCACGCGCGGGCGGGGCACCCGACACGCGCATGCCTGGGATGTGAATCGTGCGGGTGATTGCATTGTTGTCGTCGTACAACGAGGCCGACGTGATCAGCTCGTGCCTCGAGCATCTCTTTCGCCACGATATTCAGGCGTATCTGCTCGATGATGGCTCGACCGACGAAACGGCCATTAGAGCCGAGCGCTATCTAAGGGCGGGACTGATTCGAATCGAGCGCGTCGCTGGCGGCGAGTATTCACTCACGCGCATTCTGAGACGGAAAGAGGAGCTTGCACAGGAACTCGATGCAGACTGGTTCATTCATCACGACGCGGACGAATTCCGTGAAGCACCGTGGCCCAACGTCACGCTCCGAGATGCGATCGCGTCAGTCGACCGCCTCGGTTGGAATGCCATCGATTTCCAGGTGTTCAACTTCCCGCCCGTCGAAGCACAGGAGCCTGCAGCGTTCGCTCCCGACCACTTCCCCGGCTTCGAGCGCGGACGCAGTTGGGACAGGTTGCAGGTGAAGTGCTGGAAGAAAACGCACAACCCAGTCGACCTCGTCGCGTCAGGCGGTCACGACGTGTTCTTTGACGGACGCCGGGTCTGCCCGATTCGATTCGTCCTCCGTCACTATCCAATCCGTAGCCAGCAACATGGCGAGCGAAAGGTGTTTGTCGAGCGCATTCCCCGCTACGACACGCGCGAGCAGGCGCTAGGCTGGCACGTTCAGTACTCGGAAGCGGTTCGGGGTCAGTCATTCCTGAAGCCGGTCGAACAGTTGCGTGGATTCAATCACCTCGACCTGGCGTTCGAGTTGGCGGCCGCGAACCGCGACTTAGAGCAGATTGAAGCTGCCCGCGCCAGTCTCGCAGGTGAGTGTGGGCGACTTGCGACCGAGCTCGGCGAAGTGGAGTCCGCCCTCAGCCAGGCCCTTCAAAGCCTCGCGGATTCCAAGGATGCCCGCGACGCTTTGAATGTGGATTTGGACGACCGCAATCGCCGAATCGCCGACCTTGAGGCGCGGCTCTCGCAGCTGCTGGCATCGAAGAGCTGGCGATTGAGTGCTCCGTTTCGAGCGCTTTGGGGCTTACTACGCCTCCCTTGAGAGCTCGATGACCACACCCACGACCTCGTTTGTCGTTACCTGCCGGAATCTGGGGCGTTATCTCGGGGAAGCTTTGGAGAGCATCGATATTCAAACGCTTCAGAACTTTGAGGTCATTGTCATCGATGACGGGTCCACTGAGGCTGAGACGTGTCGAGTGCTGGACAGCGTCCGCCCTCCTGTCAAGGTAAGTGTACAGCGAGCCGAGGGGACTGCCGGGAGCTCGCAACCTCGGCGCGGCTCAGGCCAGTGGAGAATACCTGTGCCTGCTAGACGCGGACGACATACTCGAGCCGCACTACCTCGAGCGGTCCATCGGCGTCCTCGAATCGCAGCCGGCGCTCGCGTTCGCATCGCACTGGTTCCGGACCTTCGGTGACGAGGAGTGGGAGTGGAAACCAGACCGATGCGACCTGGCCGGACTGCTGGACAGCAACACCGTGAACGGCGCGGCGCTTCTTCGCCGTAGCGTCTTCGATGCCGTCGGCGGCTTTGACGAAAGCTTGACGGACGGATGCGAAGACTGGGATTTCTGGATTCGCGTGCTCGAGCACGGTCACCACGGGACGATCATTCCAGAGTTCTTGTTCCGATATCGTCGTCGCCCCGACTCGATGAGCAGGACGATGATGACATACCCGGGCCTCCCGGAACTCTATCGTCAGTTGATCCATCGGCATACCAGCAGCTTTCGTACGCACTGGCTCGAGTTGCTTCGTCGCAGGGACGCGGACATCGCGGCGAGCTTGGGCGACTTGTGGAAGCTTGATCTTGAATGGGCTGGCGGGCTCGAAGGTGAATTGCAGTGGGAGCGTGACACGCACACTGCGGTCCATCGGCTGCGATCTCGAGATTCTGACTCGGAGCCATCGGCGCTGGCCGCCGCGCAACGTGAGGTTCAGCGGCTCGGAGCGATTCTCGGTGCCACTGAGCGAGAAGTCCTTCGTCTGGACGCGGCCCGCAATCGCGAAGCGGCCAGCGTGGACGAGCTCACGCGTTCGTGGAGTTGGCGCGTAACCGCGCCGTTGCGCAGGCTCTTGCGCAGGACGTGGCGGTGACTTCTCCTATCACGGTCATTGTCCGCGTACGGGACACGAGTGGGTTGTTGCGCACATTGGACGGTATCGCGGTCCAGAGACCACAGCCTGAGGTCGTGATTGCGTTTTCGCCCGACCTCGATGGTCGGGCGCGGAGCTGGCTTGATGCTCTGGCGCAAGCGGAGCGATGGCAAACAGTAACCGCCTCGACCACAACGCCTGGTGCCGCCTGGAATGCCGGATTAGTCGTCGCGCGAACACCATGGCTTCTACTACTCGACAACGGCGATGTGCTCACCACATCGGCCTGTGGCGATCTGGTGCAGAACGTTCCGTTGACCCGCGACGACGTCGTGCTTGCGGGCCGCGTACGGGTTCTAGCACTTGGAGTAGACGAACTCTTCGCGGGCCCGGATGCAGACGCTCCGAAGACGCTTCATCCGACTGACCCCGGCATCCGTGCGATTGCGTGGCCACGGCTCAGCCTAACTTCGGCCGGGGCGTTTGATGAGTCTCTGGCCGTGCTCTCGCGCTATGAGGCGTGGTTCCGGCTGCTCGCCGCTGGCGTACGAGCGAGACGGCTCGACGCAGCACTGATAGCCGCCAGCGCAGAACCCAATCATCCGATCAGGCGTGAGTTGGCCGATCCAGCATACGCGTCGACGCTCGAGATGATTCTTTCCCGGCACGAGGAGACATTGCAGCCGCACCTCGCAGATCTTCTCGCGTCGCGAGATAAGATGCGTCAGGAGCTTGCGCTTCGCCACGCAGCGGCCACCAGGCGCCGAGAACGTGCCACCAGCCAAATTGCGAGGCTCCGTTCAGAGACGTCGGAAGCCGAACGCCTCCAGGCGCTGGCGGCGGCCAATCCTCCTTCGTCGGCACTTGCTCGACGCGTCTCTCCGCTGTCGCGCTCCTGGGGGTACGAGCGTGGCGGACCGGTGGATCGCGTCTACATCGAAAGCTTTCTTCACGCCAACGCGAGCCACATCCGAGGTACGGTGCTCGAAATCCAGGAGTCGAGCTACACGGAGCGCTTCGGGAAGGAGGCCGTGACTCGGAGCGATGTGCTCGACATTACCGATACGAACGAAAGGGCCACCGTTCTCACCGACCTTCGCAGAGCGGTCAATCTACCCGACAACTCATACGACTGCATCATTCTGACGCAGACGCTCCATGTCATCGACGACATGCGTGCGGTGGCCCTGGAGTGCCGGCGCCTTCTGAAGCCAGGCGGCGTGCTCCTGGCGACGATGCCCGCGGTGAGCCGAGTCTGTCTCGAGTACGGTCGGGACGGGGACTTTTGGCGCGTCACGCCAGCCGGCGCCCGAAGGCTTTTCGAGCCGGTCTTCGGCGCCCAGGCCGTCGCTGTCGAGACATTCGGCAATGCGCTGGTCGGATCCGCATTTCTTTTCGGCTTGGGTGCCTCTGAGCTGACGGCCGAAGAATTCGCATCCACCGACGCGTACAACCCGGTCCTTGTTGGGATTCGGGCGCTAAAGCAAACTGGCGACGATGCTGACCTTCGAACGGTTGCCGTGCACGCGAGCTACGACACGGGCGTCATCCTGCTCTACCACCGCGTCGGCGCGACTGGCCCGGATCCGCACGGCATTTCGTTACCTGCCGACGTACTTGATCAGCAACTACAGTGGCTGGCCGAGCACTGTGCGCCACTCCCAGTTCAAGAGCTAGTCGCCCGGGCGGCATCCGGGACACTTCCGCGACGGGCCGTTGCCGTCACGTTCGACGACGGCTACGTCGACGTCCTGCATTCGGCCGCGCCGTTGCTCCAGCACTACGACATTCCGGCCACCTGTTTCGCGACGACAGAGTGCCTGGATGAGGCGACAGTGTTTTGGTGGGATTGGCTCGCCGCGTTGCTGTTGGGCGAGGAGGCGCCACCACCTGTAATGACAATCGAGTTGCCAGATGGTGAACATCTCTTCGCGACGCGCACGCGCGGCGAGCGCTATCACGCTCATTGGAGGCTCTTTCACTCCCTCGTCCCGCTTGAAGCCGACCGCCGTAGCCGCGTGATCAACGCACTACGCGCATGGGCACCGACACTCGAGGTTCACCCAAATGCCCGTCGGATGACGGCTCCAGAAATGCGCACGCTGTTAACGCAGGGCGTCGCCATCGAAGCGCACACTGTCAGACACCTGGCGCTGCCGTGCCATGGTCCGGAGGTCCAAATGCACGAGATTCTCCAGAGTCGCAACACACTGGAACGTGTGCTTGGCCGGCCGGTCACCGCACTGGCCTATCCTTTCGGAGCGTTCGACGAGGTCTCGGTCGAATCCTGTCGTCGTGCTGGAGTCACGTTTGCGGTCACCTGTGAGCCGCGGGCTGTGACTTGCACAGATGACTCTTTGCGAGTCCCGCGGGTGGAGATTCGGCAGCAAGAACTCTCACGATTCGTCGCCCACCTCGAGCCTTTGTTAGCCTCATGATGACGGGTCGCATAGCGATTCGATTCCACCACGGCCGCCGCATGCGTCTACAGCAAGATAGGGCCCGAAATCTAAGAATGGCGGAACGGAGCTGCCATGACGGCGTCCACGACTGCTGTGAACCGCCGGGAAACGAGCTCGCGATCATGCTGTCTCGCAACATGATCACGGCCGTGCCAGGCGAGCCGCTCCCAGAGGGCCTGATCCTCGACAACACGTTCAATCGCCAGCGCGAAATCTTGTGGCGAATCCGCTATTAGCACGTGGCGTTCATGCTCGAGCCCCAATCCTTCGATTCCGACGTGTGTGGAGACAGCCGCAGTTCCTGCCATCAATGATTGAAGGAGCTTTCGCTTTGTGCCGGCGCCGTGTAGGAGCGGAACCAGTGTGGCACGCGCGTTTTCCAAGTACGGAATAACTGACGGAACCCATCCTACGAATCTGACGTTCGGATGTCGATCGATAACGCCTCGCATCACCTTCTCCAGATCAGTTCCGACAACGAACAATGGATGCTGCTGTAGGACCGCCGTCGGCAGTCGAGGAATGATGTCTGCGCACAGATATTTCAGCGCTTCCACGTTCGGCGAGTGTCGGAAATTTCCGAGGAACAATAGCCCCTTCCTTTGAGCGAAGCTGACTGGCGAGAGCTCAATAGCTTCCGTGTCAGGAACGCAAAAGGCGAGATCCTTGGTTCCGGCGAAATCGTTTATCAAATCCGCCTCTTTCTGAGACACGGCAAGGACGGCGTCGGCTGAAATGTACGCGTTCATTTCACGAACCATTTGGCTTCCGAAATCGCCATCTAGCATCGGCGTCATGCGATCAATGCTCGGGCTTAGCGTTTTCCGAGCCAGCCGGAGGAAGTGCAGGTCGACCGAATCGATGATGACGCGCGTCTGCGGGGTGAATGTTCGCAGGCGCGGCATCAGCTGCTCAGCAAGTTCCCAGAAGGCCACAAGTGCCAGGTCAAATCCACCATTCGAGAGGAGACCGTCGAGATCTTCTAGGTACTCACTGCCAGCCCACACCGAGTCCGGACCTGCGTAAGTCTGGACGCCCATGTCTTCAAGGACTCGCGCATACCGCCCACCGTCGCCATGGTTGTGCGCCACGAAACTGATCGCCCAGCCGGCGTGTTTCAGCATTTCGACGAGGTGAAAGACGCGGCGCGATCCGCCTTCGCAATCGAATTCAGGCATCCGGGGTGCGCAGACGAGGGCCCGTCGCCGTCCGGCCGGCACCGCTAGCGTCTGCAGTGCTGAAGCACTGAGCTCCACCAGGGGAGGGGGTTGTCTCTCGAGAGCGTCTCTCCATTTCGCCACGAATTTCGTTTGATTCAGCGTCTGATACCGCTTCATACCGCGGTCCAGGTCCGTGCCGGCGCTACCGCCCTCGACATGCACGGCAACACTTCGAGGCTGATAGAGGACGCGACCCCCTCTTGCCCGCACCCTGAAACACAGATCCGTGTCTTCGTAGTACGCGGGCGCAAAAACTTCGTCGAAGCCGCCGAGTTCCAGAAACAACGCCCGGCCGACTGCTAGTAAAGCCCCGGAGCAATAATCCACGTCGCGCATGAAACTGTACAGAGGCCGGTCCGGGACCGGATCGCCTCTGCCGAAATTGCAGCCCGAACCATCCGCGAAGATAATCCCACCCGCCTCCTGCAGCCTCCCATTGGGAAAGATAAGCTTTCCGCCCGCAATCGTGCTGTCCGGCCATTCGGACACGAGCCGCAGCAGTGGCGGCAACCAGCCAGGCTCCGGGAGCGCGTCGTTGTTCAGGAAGATAAGGACGTCACCGTTGGATTCGCTGCCCGCCAGGTTGCAGCTTCGCAGGAAGCCGATGTTGTGTGCATTTCGTAGTACCCGAACACGGTCCGAACGGGTCTGCCATCGAAGCAGCATTTCGGCCGTGCCATCCGTCGATGCATCGTCCACTACCAAGATTTCCCCTCGAAAGTTGCCGGGGAGTGTGGCCATGACCGTTGCCAGGCATGCATCCGTGTGGTCCAAGCCATCGTGCACGGGGATGATGATGGATGTGACCGGCAGCGGAGCAGCTCGTAGTACGTGCGGTTGCCACAGTAGAGTAACTGGATCGTTCTCTGCGTCGGGCTGGCGAGTAAGATCGATTTCGATAACCGCGGCGGTCGCAACTCTTCTGGCCTCCTCCAGCCGATGGCCTCCCCCGGCACCGATGACGACCATGTCGAACGTCTGATCGAGGTATGGCAGGCTCGCAGTGCAGTCTGCGGGGCACGACGTCACAACGGCCCCACCCAGAAGAGCGTTGAGCGGAACGCGACTGTCCCACTCAAGTATGGCCGGGTCTCGCATCAGCCGCGCGCGAACGGCGGTGAGGTTTTCCCGCAGTTGAGCCACTACCTCGCGACTCACTACCAGATCTGGGTTCGAGGATTCGTGAATAACTGTCCGCCGCGCTGATGCCCCATCGACTCCTGGGCATTCGACGCTCACCTCGGAGGTGGCGTGAGTGGTCGGCGGCGTCAAGGCGCCCACAAATCGGAACCCCCGAACAGCACCCTTTACGTCTGGAAACCGACTCTTCACATCTGGCCGGGCGCGATCGAGGAGAATCTCGGCCAAAAGTTGTCCATCAACAACCAACCGAGCTTTGGGACTTACGACGTCCCGTGCGACACAAGCCCAGCCATCGATTTCGAGGAGTCCGCGGGACCACTGCGTGGATTCGATCTCGCATCGCATCGCCGCCGCTGGCGCTAGATTGACGAGCGCTTCGACCCTTGCGCTCGCTCCTTCCTGATCAGTTGCGACTACGACCAAACGCCTCGTCGACGGCGCCGTCAAGCGCGACACCGACAAAGCGCCCTCAAACCCCGACCGTGCGGCCCCTGGACGATCAATGGCCGCTGCGACATCTGGCCGTACGAACCCATACGGGATCTCACCCCCTCCCAAGTCCTCCAATGTCGCATGGACCCGATGGATGTCTCGTCCCGGGCTGTAGGCCCAGCCGCTGATACGCAGTACGCCGGTGACGGTCGAGTTGGGCCGCGGCGCGTCCAATTTGAGGTGGACGCGCTCGTGGGTTGACGGGGCCTGGATCAGAATCCTGTGCCGAAGTACACGTCTCCTGCCAAGTTCATCGATGATCTCGACTGAGAGCGCCAGCGACTCCCGCTCGATGTTTGGAACCGGAAAACGCGCTCGAAAGCCACTTTGAGCCGCGCGAGGATGACGGTGTACTGCGAGAACGTCGGGCCGTTCCAATCCATGCGGTGCATGGCCAAGAAGCTGGCCGTCGAGCAGGACATTTACCTGGCGGACATCAGCGCGTTTGCTGAACGCCCAACCGGAAATTTCCAGCGTTTCCCACACCCGTTGCCCATCAGCGGGCGATTCCAGAACAGCTAACGGCCGCCGCAGACCGATCAGGCTGGCGAGGTACCGTGCCGAGAGCTTGATGCCGGCGGCTAGCATTCTGTCCTCGAGCACGTCGCGAGGACTATGCTCCGATTAACCACTTCGACGAGTTCGTCCGATGGATTCACTTGGCAGTCCAGCGCCGCCGTTGGTCGGGCAGAACTCTCGCAGGGCATCAGGCACATTCTGTCAAATGGGCCATCTCCGTGGCCCGAGCGCGAAAGCCGATTCTCAAAGCTCGACTATACTGCGTTGGGCTTGGGCTTATGGGGGGACAAGCTCCACTGACACGGTCACAGCGCATGGCTGACGCTTCCGCGAGCGGAAAGCGTGGATTATGCGGCGGTTCGGATGCACTAACGTGGCGGCAATTGCCATTGCCGGCGCGGCGACGAAAGTCTACGTCGCGACCTTGATCGTCGCGAACCCTGACTTCCCGCCTCATCGTTTCCCGCTACTCACAACAGCGGCCATAGCAGTGGCGCTGGGGAGCCTGCTCGCCTGCTTGGCGCCCAGACGAAGACTGCTTTTTGCGATCGCTGTCAACGTCGCAACCACTGCACTCATCGTCGCCGATCTGCTCCATTTTCGGTTTTATGGTGACGTCTTGTCTGTCGGCAGGCTCCTTGGGATCGGCAGCTGGGCGCTGACGGCGCCGAGCGTAGCCTCCCTCCTCCGGTGGCACGACCTACTGTGGTTTTGCGACCTGATCGGTCTGGCGATTGTCGCGACGCGAGTGAGAAGTCGCGCGCCGCTTAGCGCCGAGCCTCGACGACGCCGATCTGCACTACTGCTTGCGTCGGTTTCGCTCGTACTCGCGATGCCTGGAGGTTGGGTCGTCGCGCGCGACCCCGACGAAGTCTTCTTCTACGCCTGGGAGCGAAGTGAAATGGTTGGCGCGGTCGGTCTGGCCGGATATCACGCAGTCGATGCAGCGATGCTTCTGGCGTTTCCCCTTCGGGGACGAGTCAAGACCGCAGGTGATGTAAACGCCGTAGAAGCCTTTATGCGGCGACGTGAGTCGCAACGATTCATGTCCCCTCTCGCGGGCGTGGCGGCCGGCAAAAACGTCGTCTTGTTGAGTGCGGAGTCGCTTCAGGCGTTCGCATTGGACCTCGTGATCGCCGGCGAGCCAATCGCACCACACTTCAGGGCGTTTGCCAAGGAGAGCCTGAATTTCACGGAGTTCTTCGATCAGACACACCTCGGGACTACCGCTGACGCCGAAGTCATGGTGCTGACATCGGTCCTTCCGCCGGAGACGGGTATTGTCTCGACACGCTACAGCACCAATCTGTTTCGTTCTGCGGCCCACGTCTTGGCCGAAAGGGGTTACAACACATTGTCGGCGGTTGCTGAACCACCCGCGTACTGGAACATGCGCGAGATGCATCCCGCTCTGGGTTTCCAGCAGTCGCTGTTCGCGGCTTCCTTCAAAGGCAAATGGGTCGGCGCCGGCCTTGACGATGTGAGCTTCTTCAGCGAGATGGCGGTGCGACTCCGACAAGTGCCAGAACCCTATTTTGCCTACCTCATCTCATCGTCCAACCACCATCCATTTAAGCTTCCGCCGAGTCTCCAAAGCGCGATTCCAGATGGATTGGCCGGAACGATGGCCGGGGACTATGTGCAATCGGTGCGTTATTTCGATCGGGCGTTCGGCGGATTCGTGGACAATCTCCGCGCCACTGGCGCGCTGGATCGCTCGATCGTCATCGTTTATGGCGATCATCAGGCAGCGCTAGAGGAGCCGGATCTGCTCCGGTTGTGGCGCTTGCAGCACGGGGCGGAGGCGTCGACGCAGCTCGGCCTCTGGAAGTTCAGACGTCGCGTACCGCTGCTCGTGCGCCTTCCCGGGGGGATGGCTTCGGGGGAACGGCTCGTACCCGGCGGCCATCTCGATATTGCGCCAACGCTTCTGTCGCTTGTAGGTGACCAACGATATACGGCCCCTTGGCTGGGGCGCGACTTGACCGCACCCAGTCGTCGGCTCGTTGTGTTGCCGAATGGTTCCTTCACAAACGGTCAAACGTACCGGCTGCAGTCAGCCACAGGCGCTCGGGGATGCTTCGACGCGAGCGGTGTCAAGATCGGCTGTCGTTCGATTAATGATCTCTTCGAGAACGCGACCACCCTGGCACGGATATCGGATCAGATTGTGAAGGGGGATCTCGTGGAGGCGCTCACCTCGCGCTTTCGGGCCCGATCCGAAGCGTCGCCGGTATTGCCGCCCCGTGTGCTGGTCATCGCGCATCGGGGCATGTCCTTGACGTATCCGGAGAACACGATTCCGGCCATAGCCGCGGCTGTCGACGGCGGGGCCGACGCGGTGGAAGTAGACATTCATCTGTCACGGGACGGCACCCCTTTCGTATTTCACGATGACACGTTGGAGCGAACGACCAATGGGCGCGGGCTCGCCTCGGCGCTGTCGATGGCGGAACTGAAACGCCTCGACGCTGGGGCCTGGATGGACAAGAACTTCGCAGGCGTGCGAATACCTACTCTTGAAGAAGTCCTGCGGGTAACTCGTGGCCGCGCCGGCCTGCTCCTGGACCTGAAGATGGAGGGAATGGCCCGCGCCGTGGCCGCAGTGTATGCGCGTGTAGGCGTCGATCCTAGCGAAGCGCTCATAGGAGGATGGACCGCGACACAGCGGGCTGATTTCAGCCGCCATATGCCAGGAGCTAGGGTTCTGAGAACAGAACCGCCTCCCTCAATGTGGAGAACGGCGTTTTTTGATCAGGCACGCCAGGAGCGATTGTGGGGATTCGAACTTGGGGATGAGTGGCCAGCAGACTTCGTGGGTGATGCGGTGCTGCATGGGATGCCGGTCATTGGGTACACGGTCAACGATGAGCCCACAATGCGACGCCTGCTGGAGATCGGCGTGAGCGGTATCGAAACAGATGATCCGCTACTTTTGAAGCGTGTGTTGACCGGAACGCCGCTGCCGAGCGGCCTCAAATAGGACTACCCCAGCCGCGACCGACACGTTCACGCTCTCCACCTGCCCCGCCATCGGGATCGACGCCAGGAAGTCACACGACTCCCGCACCAGTCGTCGCAGCCCCGTCCCTTCAGCGCCAAGCACAATGGCCGTGGGTACCGTGAAGTCGATCGCATCGTACGTCTGCGGCGCATCGCCTGCCAATCCGACGGTCCACACGTTCAACGCCTTCAGCTCCTCGATCGCCCGCGCGATGTTGACGACGTCCGCAATGGGGACGTGCGCGACGGCGCCGGCCGACGCTTTCGCGGCAACGGCGTCGAGCGCCGCGGCCCGACGCGTCTGACGGATTACGCCGTGCGCGCCGGCGGCATCCACGGTCCGGATAATTGCGCCGACGTTGTGAGGATCCTCGATGCCGTCGAGCACCACGAGGAGCGCGGGACCGGCCGCATTCCGCACGAGATCCGCAACGCTGAACGCGTCCGACGCCTTCAGCTCGGCAACGACGCCCTGGTGAACGCCCCGACGGCTCTCGCGATCGAGGACGTCCGGCGCCACGCGCTCAACGGGCACACGGCGGCCGGACGCAAGCGCCAGCACCTGGTGCATGCGTTGGTCATCCCGCGCGCCGACTTTGATCCTTAAGACCCGGCCGGCCTTCAGCGCTTCGAGCACGGGGTTGATTCCGTAGACGATCATCACCGGCCAATTAGGGCGACTTCGCCGATTTTGTCGGGCGCACGCAGTGCGCCCCTACGACTCCATGCTACCGGTTCGATCCAGCACACGGCGGGAGCCCCTACGGTTCCGTGCTGTGCTGCCGGTTCGATCCAGCCCACCGAGGGCCCTACGACCCACCCAGCATCTCAACGAACGCCGCGGCGCGCTCGCGGGCACCGGTAATCGGCGACAACCCGCTCGGCGTCACCAGCTCCGCACCGCGATCGATGGCCGGCACGAGCAGGTCCAACTCCGGGCCTTCAATCGCCCCGGACAGCGCCACCCGGATCGGGTGGAAGAGCGCGCGGCCCTTCTGCCTCGTGCGCTCGCGGACACGCTGCGCCGACGCACGGAACAGATCGCGCGTCACCAGGCGCGGCACCACGGCGAGGTCGTCGGCCAACGCCCGCGCCACGGATCTCGCCTCCTCGCCGGCAAACTCCGCCCGAACCTCGTCGCTCGCAACCGCGGCTGCGGCATCGAAATGAAAGACCAGACGAAGCCGATCGGGGACCTGGTCGAGGCGATCAATCGCGCCGGTCGCCATCGGAAGGATGTCGGACAGGTACGCCGTCGCCTCCGGCGACGGGTCACTCGCATCGCCGGCCGCCTGCAGGTACGGCAGCGCAAGCGAGACGAGCCGCGCCGGCTCGGCCGCCTTCAAATAGTGCCGGTTCGCCCACGCCAGCTTCTCCTCGTCGAACACCCCGGCGCTGTGACTGACGGTGTCCAGCGAGAAGCGCCGCGCCAACTCGTCGAGCGGCAGCAGCTCGTCACCGCCTCCCGGTGACCAGCCCACGAGCGCGAGGTAGTTGCCCAGCGCCTCGGGCAAATAGCCCTTCGCGCGGAACTCGGCCACTGACGTCGCGCCATGGCGCTTCGAGAGCGGCGCGTGATCGGGCCCGAGCACGAGGGCCAGGTGCGCAAAGCGCGGCGCCGTCCAGCCGAACGCCTGATAAAGCAGGAGCTGCCGCGGGGTGTTCGAAATGTGATCCTCCCCCCGAATCACATCCGTCACCCCCATCAGCCCATCGTCCACCACAACGGCGAAGTTGTAGGCGGGCGAGCCATCGGATCGCAGGAGCACGAAGTCGCCGACGACCTCGATGTCGAACTGCACATGACCTCGCACGTGGTCGTCGAATCCGACGTCGCCCGTGGCCGGCACGCGAAATCTCAGCGCGGCCGCTTCGCCAGACGAACGACGCTGGTCCACTTCAGACGCCGGAAGGTCGCGGCAGCGGCCGACGTACTTCGGCGGCAGCCCAGACCGAAGCGCGCGCTGCCGATCGGCCTCGAGTACCTCGGGCGTGCAAAAGCAGTAGTACGCCTGGCCGGCGACGAGCAGCCGTTGCGCGTGTTCCTGATAAAGCGACAACCGCTCCGACTGACGGTACGGACCCTGTGGACCGCCGATGTCCGGCCCCTCCTGCCAATCGAGCCCCAGCCAGCGGAGATCGTCGAGAATCGTACGCTCGGATTCGGTTGTCGATCGCTCGCGGTCGGTGTCCTCGATGCGAAGGATGAACTCGCCGCGCTGCCCTCGCGCAAGCAGCCAGTTGTACAACGCCGTGCGCGCGTTCCCGACGTGAAGATGTCCCGTGGGACTGGGGGCGAAGCGGACGCGCAGCATTCACACCTTCCGCAGCAGGGCAACGGCATGCACCATCATGCCCTCGCCGCGACCGACCTCGCCCATGCCTTCGTTCGTCTTTCCCTTGACGCTCACCGCATCGACCGGCATGTCGAGCGCCGTCGCGAGGGTTGCCCGGATCCGATCGATGTGCGGCGCAAGCTTCGGTTGTTCCGTGATCACCACGGCGTCCACGTTCTCGACGACGAAGCCGGCGGATCGGACGATGCCAAACGCGCGGCGAAGGAGATCGAGGCTGTTGGCGTCGCGGTACTGAGGGTCGGTGTCTGGAAAGTGCCGGCCGATATCGCCCTGCCCGGCGGCGCCGAGAATCGCGTCGGTCAGCGCGTGACAGAGTGCGTCGCCATCGGAATGGCCCTTCAGCCCGACGGAGGATGGGATGTGCTCGCCGCCGAGCATCAACTTCCGCCCCTCGACGATCCGGTGTGAATCGTATCCAATGCCGATGCGCAACACGTCAGACCTGTTCTCCGCGATCGAGCAGAAGGCCGCGGGCGAACGCCAGATCCGCCGCGGTCGTGATCTTGAGATTGGTCGGCTCGCCTGCCACGAGAAGCACTGTGGCGCCGGCCTGCTCGGCGAGGAAGGCTTCGTCGGTCGCCTCCGTGCCGCTCCGACCGAGCTCGATGGCGCTGGCGAGCACGTCGCGACGGAATGCCTGCGGCGTCTGGGCGAGAAAGATCGTGTCGCGCGGCAGCGTCCGCTTCACCGCCGGGATCGGTTTCGGCGCCACCGCCGGCAGCGGATCGCCGAACTCGCCGCCAACCCAGCCCGTTTCTGTCACATCGGCCAGCTTCACGGTGTCTCGCGCAGGCAGAGCGGCGATGGCGGCGCCCGCCTCCGCCGCCGCCTCAATCGTGCGCTCGATCGTCGCGTGATCGACGAAGGGCCGCGCCGCATCGTGAATCACGACGATGTCCGCGTCCTCAGGCACGGCGGCGAACGCGTTCGCGACGGAATCCTGTCGCCTCGCTCCGCCCTCGACCACCAGCACACGCCCGTCCGCTCGACAGAGATACGCCGGCGGATGCGCGACCTGGTCGGCGGGCAGCGCGACGATCACGAGATCAATGGCCGGGCACGAGGCGAGCGCGTCGACGCTGCGATCGAGGATCGTGCGTCCGCCGAGCTCGACAAACTGTTTTGGTACCGGCATGCCGAGGCGCGCGCCTTGGCCTCCGGCAGCCACGATCGCCACGACGCGCATAGTCGGGTTCGGGAACGCCTGGGCAGCCCGTGGTGAAACGCTGGCTGCATTCGACGGCTGATGCATCCTCGGGGGCTGCCAAGGAATTATATGACGGCGCGAGACGCTTCCCGGGCGCTCGTCAGGTCGTGGACGCGCGAGGCCGTGGCCGTGAGGACGGCGTCCATTCTGGCCGGCGGCACCTCGACAGGCGCAAAAACCGTACACAAGGCACGCGTCGTCGCCGGCGTCACCATGGTGCGCGCCGAATCGGACGTCGGATTGCCGAACGGCCCTCTGGCGTCGGCGAGCGCCATGCGGCCTGCCACGTGGACGACATCCTTCCGGATGCCTTCATACTCCTCGCCCTCGGCGCCAAGCCGCAGCTCAATCGGCGGCAGCACCTTCTCGAGATCGTAGAGGCCGTACGGGAGCTGGAATTCCAGCGAGCACCAGTTGCAGATGTCGACGAGGCTGTTGATGCGCGGCAGGCGATCACCCTTACGCACGCGCCTGAGGAGCGCCTCCGAGGAGGGCCGCGTCTTGGTGGGGTCGAGCCCGATGCGGCGGTACATGGTGCGGACCGCCTGGCTTTCCGGGGGCGGCGAGCGTCTGACTGCCTCCTCCGCAGCCGCCAGCGGAGCATCGAGGCGGCCATCGTCGGCCGCATTTACCGCGCCTTCGAATGTCAGCACGCCGAGTCGGACGATGGTACCAAGGCCCGGCGCGACGCGCACGAGCACGTCAGTCCTTCTCGGGCTTTTTGGGCATTTCGATCTTGCCGTTGAACGTCGCACCCTCGGCCATGGCAATCTTCGGCGCCACCAGCGTCCCGTCGATTGATCCGCCGGCGCGCACCTCGAACTTCTCCTTCGCCGTCACGTTGCCTCTGACCGCGCCGAGAATGATCACCACTTTCGCAACGATCTCGGCGTCGATGTTCGCATTGGTGCCAACGGTGAGTACGTGGTCGGGAAGCATGATCTTCCCTTCGAGCCGGCCATCGAGTGTCAGGTCCTCGCCACCGCTGAGCTCACCCTGGATAATCAGAGACTGTCCCATGTTCATTCTGGTTCCTCCGGTCGACGCACCCTAGCACTCGACTCGCCGGCTTTTCGGTCATTGGAGGCGCTGGCTGTAGTGCAGAGGGGGGACTGTCCCCTACTACAGCGGTTGCGGTCGTCGCGTGACACACCCCAACGGGTGTGGTGGGGACAGTCCCCCTTCTCTGGGTCAGTTGGCGGCGACAGCGCCAGCGATGATGGCTCGCAGCTGCTCGGCAAGGGCGCGGGCGTCGGCCGATGCCATCCCGGCGGTCTCAATCGCCTCGTGGACGACAACCACGGCATGACCGGGGCGCGTGGTGAGTTGTCCCTTGCGCATGACGTGGCGCGTGCCGTCGATCGAGACCGGCACGATCGGGAGCCGCGCCTCGATCGCCAGGAGAACACTCCCCGCCTTGAAGACGCCGACGCGGCCGTCGGCGCTGCGTGTGCCTTCGGGAAACACGATGAGCGAAAGGCCCTGGCCGACGAGCGCCTTCCATTGCCGGAGAATGCCCGCCCGATCGGGATTGCGTCGGTCGACGAGCAAATGCCCCGTCCGCCGGAGATGCCAACCCAGAAACGGAAAGCGGCCGAGCGATTCCTTGGCGATGATCCGCAGCTGAAACGGCAGGGCCGAGAAGATGACCGGAATGTCGTAGGTGCTCTGATGGTTCGAGACGAAGATGAATGTCCTGCCGCGCTCGAGCCGCTCGAGGCCGCGGACCTCGACGCTGACGCCTGTTGTCGCCAGGATCAGCCACGACCAGGCGCGCGCACAGCCGTGCGCGAAATAGCCGCGCCGATCGAAGATCGACGAGGCGAGCGAGGCCGTGCCGAGCACGATCGTATAGATCGAAATGGCGGGGATGAGAAAGCAGACCGTTCGCCACCAGTGGAACGGGGGGATGCGCACTCGTGCGGCCTAGCCGTTGGATGTCCGGTCGCTCGTCGGATCCCGCGATACTCCAGCGCCAGCCGCCGACGGTGCGGGCGAGGGGTCGCGCGCATTATCGCGTGCCGCCGCCTGTGGCGCTGCAGAAGGTGAACGCCCGCGCTTCGATTCCTCGCGCTCCTGTGACGTCTGCGAGGCCGCCACGCTGGGATCCACGAAGCGGCCAAAGATCATCTTCCCGGCGGTGGTCTGCAAGACGCTCGTGACGACGACATCGATGGTCTTGCCAATGAGCTTTCGCGCGTTGTCCACCACGACCATCGTCCCATCGTCCAGATACGCGACGCCCTGGTTGTATTCCTTCCCTTCCTTGAGAATGAACACCTTCATGATCTCGCCTGGGAGAACCACCGGCTTGAGCGAGTTGGCAAGCTCGTTGATGTTGAGGACGGCCACGCCGCGCAACTGAGCGACCTTGTTGAGATTGAAGTCGTTCGTGACGATCTTTCCTTGCAGCGTACGGGCCAGCTCGATCAGCTTCAGGTCCACCTCGCGGACTTCAGGAAAATCGAGATCCGAGATCATGACCTCGAGGCCGGCCATCTTCTGAATCTTCTGAAGGATGTCGAGGCCGCGCCGCCCGCGATTGCGCTTGAGCGAATCGGCCGAGTCGGCCACGAGCTGCAGCTCCTTCAGGACGAACTGCGGGATCACCAGCGTGCCATCGAGAAACCCGGTCTCGCAGATGTCCGCGACGCGCCCGTCGATGATCACGCTGGTGTCGAGGATGCGGTAGCGCCGCGAAAAGCCGGTGCCGCGAAAGAGCCCGATGATCCTCGCCGGCTCGAGCCACTCGCCCTTGCGACCGCCGATGACGAGCCCGAGATACGGCAGCGCCAACAGCACGAACGAGTGCAGGAAGGCGACACGCTCGTTGCCGGTATTCGCCCAGAAGAGCGCGGCGCCAAGCGTCTTGGCCACGGCAAGGCCGACCGCGCCACCGATCATCGCCCCGAGCATGTGCGTGACGGGAGTGTGGCGGAGGCGGATTTCGAAGACGACGAACAGCGCGGCGATCGTCAGCGCCGAAAATCGCGTTGGGAAGCCAGTCTGCATGAACGGGCCGCAGCATCGCGGCCGAGTAGACAACCGTGCCTACGAAGAGCACACGGGCAAGGATGAACCAGGCCATGGCGCCGACCTTCCAGTATGAAAAGCTCGAGTATGAACGACGACGAAACTAGACGAGGAGCACATCCAACGCCTCAGGTATGGACCCGACGGGTATCAATTCGCACTCGCCCCCGGCCATCGTCCGATCGTCCGGATCGAGATTGGCCTTCGGCACGACGCAACGGCGGAAGCCGAGCTGGGCGGCTTCGCGCACGCGAAGGGGGGCCTGCGGTATGCCGCGGACTTCGCCGGCCAGACCAATCTCGCCAAAGACTGCCGTGGCCTCCGCGATGGGACGATTGCGCAGGCTCGAGGCAACGGCCGCCGCAACGCTGAGGTCGGCGGCGGGCTCTTCGAGCCGCATGCCGCCGGCGACGTTGACGAACACATCTTCGCCGATCAGGTTGAGCCCGGCGCGCTTTTCGAGCACCGCCAGCAGCAGGGCCAGCCGTCCCTGATCGATTCCAGATGCCATGCGCCGCGCATTGCCAAACGTGCTGGAGCTGACGAGCGCCTGCACTTCCACGAGCAGCGGCCGCGATCCTTCGACCGAGCAGTGGACGGCCGACCCGGGCGTGTTCGTGGGACGCTCGGCGAGAAAGAGCGCCGACGGGTTCGGCACCCCCATCAACCCTTCGCTCGTCATCTCGAAGACGCCGAGCTCGCTGGCCGCACCGAACCGGTTCTTCACGGTCCGCACGACCCGGTGCGAATGGTGTCGCTCGCCCTCGAAGTACAGGACGGTATCGACGACGTGCTCGAGAACCTTCGGTCCGGCGAGACTGCCTTCCTTCGTCACGTGCCCGACAACGAAGACAGGAACGTTCTGGCTCTTGGCGGCGAACAGAATCTGCGTCGCCGCTTCGCGGACCTGCCCGATGCTGCCGGGCGCCGACTGCATCTTGAGCGAGAAGATCGTCTGAATGGAATCGACGATGAGAAGGGCCGGCCTCAATCTGGCGAGCTCTTCGAGGACGCGCTCCAGACACGTCTCGGCAAGCAGATAGAGCGGCGCTCGCCCGATCCCGAGGCGCTCGCCGCGAAGCTTCACCTGATGCTCCGACTCCTCGCCCGAGCTGTAGAGGACCGGACCGACCGTGCGCGCGACGTTCGCCGCCGCCTGCAGGAGGAGCGTGGACTTGCCAATGCCGGGCTCGCCGCCGAGGAGGACCATCGATCCTGGCACGATGCCGCCGCCCAGGACCCGGTCGAGCTCGCCGATGCCGGTCGACAGCCGCGTCGCCGTGCTGGACTCGACCTCCGCGTAGAGCTTCGCGCCGCCGCTTCCGGGCACGAGGATGTCGTAGCGGTTGCCCACCGGCGCGGTCGCGGGCTCCGCGACACGCTCTTCGACGAACGTATTCCACGCGCCGCAATCCGCACAGCGGCCCAGCCACTTGGGCGATTGCGCGCCGCACTCCTGGCAGACGAAGACGTGCTTCGCCTTCATAGACAGCGAATTATGACAGGTTTGGCGGGTTTGACGGGTTCGGCGTCCGACGGTCTTGACGGGTTCGGCGGGTTTGACGGGTTTGTCGGGTTGACCGGGTTCGACGGGTTTGACGGGTTTGGCGGGTTTGGCGGGTTTACCGGGTTCGGCGGGTTTCGGCAGGTTCGCCGGGACGCTCCGTTCATGCCCGCGGACGATGCGTCAGGCCGTATGCGATGCCGGCGCCGAGCATGAACGCCTCGAATCCGCTGACGATCGTGCGCGTCATCGGCCGCAGACTGCCTTCGCCGAGCAGCCGCGCGAGCAGATCGAGCCCGACCGACGATCCGGCAAATACGCTGGCGACCGAATCGAGGCTCGTGGCCACCATGGACCAGCCGGCGGCGCCCAGTGCCGCGCCAGTGAGCGCCGCGGTGAGGCCCGTGATCATCGCAACGCGCCATCGCGCGCGGCCTCGTGGCGCGGCCATGCCGCCTTGCGCGAGCCGCCGCGTGGCGAGCGCATAGCCGCAGCCGAGGACACTACCAAGCACCAAACCTTCGGGCGCGCCGCCGAGGTTCGGCACGTGACGGCCGAAGACATCGGCGAGCACGGCACGAGCGGCCGAGTGTGCGACCGCGCCTGCGAGCGCGCCACCGATCGCGCCAGCCGACGTGAGAGCGACCGCGCGGGCGGATCGCGCCAATGTCTCGGCGGTCGCGAGGCCGCCGCCGATTCCTGCGGCCCCAAGTGCGCCGGCGCCTGCCCCGATGATGGCGAGCGCCAGCATCACGCCCGGATCGATCCGCGCTCCAGGCACGAGTCCAAGTGCCACTCCGCCGACCAGCCCGGCGGCGGCTCCCGAAACCGCCCCGCCGAGCGAGGCGGCGAGCCACCGCGCGGATGCCAGACGCGCCGCGTGGCGCAAACGCAGCCGGACGACATCGAGGATGGCGAGCAGCCGCCCGTGCGCGCTGATCAGCGGAACGGGCCCCGCTCCTGGAACATCCCACCGGGCGTCGCGCAGGATGGCCCGCGCCTCCTCGTGACCCCGACGGTCGGCAAGCCGCTCCAGCGCCTCCGACGTACCCAGTTCGTGAAGCGACACGGCTGCGTCGTATCGCTCGTCCTCGGTCGCATCCGCGTGGGCGCCTTCCCGGAGGAGCACCGTCAGCAGCCGGTCCCGCTCGCCCGCAGGGACCGAGACTGACGTGGCATCGGCGGCGTTCGTGCGCGCATCGGCGCCGGGCGGCACAGGCAAAGGGCCATCGTCAGACTCGGATGTGACGTCAGCCGCCACGAACTGGTAGCCATGCCGCGAAACGGTGCGGATGAACTGCGGCTCGTGCGTGCCGTCGCCGAGCGTCCGCCGGATGGTCCGTATCGCCTGTGTCAGCGCGCCGTCCGACACGACCACATCCGCCCAGACGCGATCGAAGATCTCCTGTCGGCTCACTGCCCGATGGCGCTCCTCGACGAGCAGCAGCAGCAGATCGAAATAGCGCGGAATCAGCCGGAGTGCCTGATCGTGGCGCCTGAGAACACGCCGGGCGGGCGACAACAGGAAGGGACCGAAGCGATAGCGCACGGAGGAATGCTACTCGGCAATGTGGGCGGAGCTAACCGCCTTCGCCCAAGGCTACGGCGAGTCTCGCCGAAGCTCGCTGCAGATGCAACGAGCGAGCGGAGGCGGAAGCCCCACCGCCACGGTTTTTCGCGGGGCTGAAGCCCCGCCGCCACAACTGCGGGTCGCACCTGTCGCACCTGACGCACCCGTCGCACCTGACGCACCATCTGAGTGCTATCTCATCCCCCGCTCACCTTTCGGTCAGGACTTCCGTCGAGTTTTCGGCGACACATATGGGCGGAGGTGCCATTGACCACGAAACGCGTGATTGCCATTGCCGCGATTTACATCCTGGCGACCGTCGCCTGGGCCACCCTCGGAACATCTATCCTGGCGCGCACGGGAGAGTTCGACTCTCGCCTGGGCGAGCAGGTCGCGCAGCTCTGGGGCGGGAAGCACCGGCAGGTGTCTCCCAGTGTCTGGGTCGAACGCCCGCGGGACGTGACCGAACAAGTGACAGCGGTCGACAACGGGAAGACGGTGTTCAAGGACGTCAAGAAGACGGTTATCGACCGCGATGCGGTTCGCCTCTGGCAGAGCCGCGTCAACGGCGACTTGCGGCTCACCCACCGCCAGAAGGGTCTCCTCTGGTACGACACCTACGATGTCGGATTCACGGGCAGGTACCTGGCGCGGAATCCCGACGCGGTCCAGCGCGTGATCGGCGTCGAGCTTCACTTTCCCTTCGCCGCAGGCTCTCTATGACGGGTTCCAGTTTCGCGTGAACGGCGAAGCCGCTCCGCCGGCCAGCGATCTGACCAAAGGCCTGCGCACCCGCGTCGCTGTTCCGGCCCACGGTGAGGTGGTCATCGACGTGGCCTACAAATCACGAGGTCTCGACGACTGGACCTACGCCTTCGTGGATACCGGCGTCGGAGAAGTCTCGGATTTCGCGCTGACAATGACGACGGATTTCGTGAAGGTCGACTTCCCGCCCGGAAGCATGTCGCCGACGGCGAAGCAGCCGATTCGTGACGGCTGGAGCCTGACGTGGCAGTTCGGCAGCCTCGTGACCGGCCAGCACATCGGCATCGACCTGCCCAATCGCATCAACCCGGGACCGCTTGCGGCACGTCTCACGGCGTTCGCGCCGGTGTCGCTGCTCTTCTTTCTGACCGTGATGGTCATTCTGGGCGTGCTCGGCGGGCAGAACCTGCACCCGGTGAACTACGGGTTTCTCTCGGCGGCCTTCTTCGCCTTCCACCTGCTGCTCGCCTACCTGGTCGATCACATCTCGATTCACGCCGCGTTCCTGATCGCGTCTCTCGTGAGCGTCTTCCTCGTGGTGTCGTACCTGCGCATCGTCGCGGGGACGCGTTTTGCGATCGCACGCGCGGGTCTTGCGCAGTTCGTGTTCCTGGTCCTGTTCAGCTATGCGTTCTTCTTCGAGGGCTACACGGGGCTGACGGTGACGGTGGGCGCGATTCTGACCCTGTTCGTGCTGATGCAGGTGACTGCTCGCGTCGACTGGGGCGCCGTGTTCGCGGCTCGCGCAGCGGGGGAGGCGTGAGATGCACGTCGCCATCATCATGGACGGCAACGGCCGCTGGGCGTCGGACCAGGGCAAGCCGCGTCTGAGCGGCCACGAGCAAGGCGCGCGGCGGATTCGCGCGATTGTCGAAGCCGCCCCGGCGCTCGGCATCGACGTGCTCACGCTGTACGCCTTTTCGGCCGACAACTGGAAACGGCCAAAGGCTGAAGTCACCGCGCTGATGTCGCTCTTCGATCGCTATCTCGTCGTCGAGGGGCCGCGGCTGCAGCGCGCGGGAGTGCGATTGACGGTCATCGGCCGCCGCGATCGCCTGTCGGAGCGGCTCGTCACGCAGATCGAGATCACCGAGCGCGCGACGGCGTGTGGCCGGAGGCTCCACCTGAGGCTCGCCATCGATTACTCTGCGCGCGAAGCGCTCAGAAGGGCGGCGATTGCGGCCTGCGCTTTCGGCGGGTGGTCGGCAACCGAATTCGAGAGACGGCTCCGGAGTGGACGAGGCGCTGCCTCCGACACTCCGGATGTCGATCTGTTGATACGCACTGGCGGCGAGCAGCGCCTGAGCGACTTCCTGTTGTGGGAATGCGCCTATGCCGAGCTGTGGTTCACGGATACCGCGTGGCCGGCGTTCAGCGCCCGCGAGCTGGCGAGAGCGGTGAGCGAATTTCGGACGAGGGACAGGCGGTTCGGCGGGCTGGAGGAATCGGAGACGCGAAAAATGCGGCGGGGCGATGTTCGAATGTCGATCCGGACTCCGAGCGTTCGTGTAGAGAGTGAGAAGCCCGCGTGACGCCGGCGACAACCCGAAGGAGGCGCTCGATGAACCAGTACCTGCTCAGCATCTATCAGCCCGACGGAGAGGCTCCGCCGCCTCATGCGCTGCAGGCGGTGATGAGAGACGTCGACGCGCTCCAGCAGGAGATGAAGGCCTCCGGCGCGTGGGTGTTCAACGGCGGACTCCACCCGGCGAGCACGGCCACCGTCGTGCGAGTCCAGGACGGTCAGCTCCTCACCACGGATGGCCCGTTTGCCGAAGGCAAAGAACACATCGGGGGGTTTGTGGTCATCAAAGCCGCCGATCTCGACGCCGCGCTCGAATGGGGCTCCAAACTTGCGCGGGTACTTACGCTTCCGGGGTTTCAGACTGGGCTGGCAATCGAGGTTCGGCCCTTCCAGGAACACGGCAGCTAACGATGTCCGGGAGCCCCGTCGTTCCGATCTTGGAGATCGAACGTGTGTTCCGCCAGGAGTACGGCCGCGCGGTCGCGTCCCTGGTTCGTGTCTTCCGCGACATCGCCATCGCCGAGGAGGCCGTCCAGGACGCGTTCGCCGCGGCGGTCGAGCGGTGGCCGTCGACTGGGCTGCCGCCCAGCCCGGCCGGATGGATCATCACCACGGCTCGAAACCGGGCCATCGATCGCCTGCGCCGTGAGGCGTCCCGCGAAGACCGGCATGCCCAGGCCGCGCTACTGCACGCCGGCAGCGACACGGAGGAGGACGTTGTGGATGACGATCGCTTACGTCTGATCTTCACGTGCTGCCATCCCGCGCTCGCGCCTAGTGCACAGGTGGCACTGACGCTGCGGCTCCTCGGAGGCCTTACGACCGCGGAAATCGCGCGCGCGTTCCTGGTCCCCGAGACGACCATGGCCCAGCGGCTGGTAAGAGCCAAGGGCAAGATCCGTGACGCGGCGATTCCGTACAGGCTCCCTCACGAAGGTGACCTTCCGGTCCGTCTTCGGTCTGTGCTGGCCGTCGTCTATCTCATCTTCAATGAGGGATACACCGCGAGTGCGGGCGAGCAGTTGGTCCGCGAGGACCTCTGCGCGGAGGCCATTCGTCTTGGACAGCAACTAGTCGATCTGGTGCCCGGTGAACCGGACGTCCTGGGGCTGCTCGCGCTGATGCTGCTCGTCGAATCGCGCCGGCAGGCACGACTCAGTCCTAATGGCGAACTCATCCAGCTGGCCGATCAGGATCGCGGCCGGTGGGATCGCGGACTGATCGCCGAGGGCCAGACTCTAGTGCGGCGATGCCTCCGGCATAACCGGCCCGGGCCGTACCAAGTTCAGGCGGCCATCAATGCCGTTCACAGCGATGCGCCCACCGCGGCCGCTACCGACTGGCCGCAGATCCTGCAGCTGTACGACCAGCTCATGTCTCTGGCGCCGAGCCCCATCGTCGCCCTCAACCGCGCGGTGGCGGTCGCCGAAGTGGAGGGACCGGAGGCGGCACTGGCCCTGATCGATGGACTGGACCTCGGCCAGTACTACCTGTTCCATGCGATCCGCGCCGACCTGCTCCACCGGGTGGGGCGCAACCTCGAAGCCGGAGCCGCATACGAAGCCGCGATTTCTCGAAGCGAGAACCTGGCCGAGCGCAATTTTCTTCAACGCAAGCGGGACGCCCTCACGCAAGCGTTCTGACGCCATCCCAGGCCTCGATATCGGTGACTCAAGAGGGACTCTGCGCCCTCTGCCTCCTCCACGCCTAGGGTACTGGACTGACTATATCGTCGCTCAATGCGGCTGCCCAGGCGGCAGACGATCTCCCATGGAATGGTGCCGATGGACGCGGCCATCTCGCGCACGTCGATGCGGTCGTCCCCTTGCGTGCCCAGGAGAACGACCTCATCCCCTGGATAGGCTTCGATGTCCGTGATGTCGAGCATCAGCATGTCCATGGAAACACTGCCGACAACCCGCGCGCGTCGACCGCGCACGAGGGCGGCACCGCGGCCGGAAAGTCGCATGTCGAGGCCGTCGGCATACCCGGCTGGCACCACGGCGATGCGCGTCGGCCGTTCGGCGACGAACCGCGCCCCGTAGCTCACGATCTCTCCGGCGCGAATGTGCTTCACCGCAACCAGCCGGCTCCTGAGCGACAGGGCGGGCCGGAGCGGCAGTGTGGATGCGAGCGGCGGCGGAACCACGCCATAAAGCAGCAGCCCGGGGCGGACGAGGTCGTACCAGACGCGTGAATCGCGGAGGAGCGCCGCGCTGTTGGCGGCATGGACCAGACGGGGGCGAACGCCCAGGGCCGCCAGTTCCGCGCGCACACTCTCGAACCGCACGCGCTGCAGCTCCATCAGCGGACTCTCAGGATCGTCCGCGGTCGCGAAATGCGTGTAGAGTCCGTCGATCTGAAGGTTCGCGCTCGCCATCAGCTCGGGCACGGTCCGCGACAGGTTGTCGTACCGCAGGCCGAGTCGATTCATCCCGGTGTCGATCTTCAGATGGTAGCGAAGGGTCACGCCGCGGACCGCGGCTGCTGCCTGCAGCGCCCTGCCAGCCGAGGGGGTCGAGATGGTCGGGGTCAACCGGTGATCGAACACGCCCGACACATCGCTCACGCCGAGCGCGCCAAACACCAGGATCTCGGTCGTCACGCCGGCCCGCCTCAGCGCAATGGCTTCCTCGATATCCGCACACGCCATCATGGTCGCGCCGGCCTCTTCGAGCGCGAGCGCCACTGGCTCGGCGCCATGGCCATAGGCGTTCGCTTTCACGACGGCGACGATGCCGGGCGTCCTTTCTTGAGGCGCGCGGGGCTCCGCCTGCACGAACGCGGCGAGAGATCTCAGGTTGTGAGCGATGGCGTCGAGGTCGACGTCCGCGACGGTCGAGCGGACCATGGCGTCAGCCGCGGAGGAACATAGGCCAATCCCCGCCACAGCTGGACACGGACCAATCTCCGCCTCGGACGGGCACGGACGAACACGGATCAGTGCTCACGGCGGGTAAGACTTTCGAACCGCGTGTGCTCGCGCAGGAACGCCAGGTTCACGACGCCGGTGGGCCCGTTGCGCTGCTTTGCGATGATGAGCTCCGCCGTGCCCTTCTCTTCTTCCTTGCAGTCCGGATACATCTCGGGGCGGAAAATCATCAGCACGACGTCGGCGTCCTGTTCGAGTGCGCCCGATTCGCGGAGGTCCGAGAGCAGCGGCCGATGATCCGAGCGGGCTTCGGGCGCGCGGCTCAACTGGGAGAGCGCCAGCACCGGCACGCTGAGCTCCTTGGCGAGCCCTTTCAGCCCGCGCGAGATGGCCGCGAGCTCCAGCGTGCGGTTCTCGAACCGTCCGCGTCCGGTCATCAGCTGCAAGTAGTCGACGACGAGGAGCTGCAAGCCGTGCTCGGCCGCCAGACGTCGGGCTTTCGCTCGCATCTCGAGCACGCCCATGCCCGGCGTATCGTCGATGTAGATGGGCGCCTCGCTCAGTCGGCTGATAGCCTGGGAGAGCCTGTCGTAGTCTCGCTGGCCGATCGTGCCGGTCTGCAGCCGGTGCGCATCGATTCGGGCCACGGAGGTGAGCAGCCGGATGAAGAGCTGCTCCTTCGACATTTCCAGGCTGAAAAAGCCCACCGTGTGGCCGTGCTCGAGCGCCGCGTATTCGGCCATGTTCAGCACGAGACTCGTCTTGCCCATGGACGGGCGGGCCGCGACGATGACGAGGTCGGAGGGCTGCAGGCCCCGCGTCATGGCGTTCAGGTCGTCGTATGGCGTGGGCACGCCCGTGATGAGCTTCTTGTGCTCGAAGAGCTGTTCGATTTTCGGCAGGCTCTCGTCGACGATCTGCCGCATCGACACGAAGCCGACGCGCGCGCGGTCTTCCGCAATCGAAAAGATCGTCCGCTCGGCGTCGTCGAGGATGATGTTGGGATCGTCTTCGGCCTCCCAGGCGCGCTGAGCGATCTGCGTGCTGGCGTGGATCAGCGATCGCAGCGTCGACTTTTCCTTGACGATGCGCGCGTAGTGTTCGACGTTGGTCGAGCGAGGCACGCCATCGACGAGCGACGCAATGTAGGCCGGGCCGCCCACCTGCTCGAGCTCACCGGCCTGCGCAAGCGCCTCCTTGAGCGTGACCAGATCGATGGCCTCGCTGCGCTCGCCGAGGACGATCATCTTCTCGAAGATGCGGCGGTGCGCATCTCGAAAGAAATCGCCCGGCGCGACGATCTCGACGGCGAAGTTGAACGCTTCGTTGTGAATGAGCACCGCGCCGAGCACGGAACGCTCGGCCTCGAGATTGTGCGGCAGCGCACGCTCTGCAGCAGCGACGGTCTCTGGCATTAGCAGTAGGGGCGCACGGCGTGCGCCCCCGGAGCGTTGCCCGGTGGCCCGCACAGCGTGCGCGATAGATTACCGCGGATCGAGGGTGAGCGTACGGATGATTCGTAGCAGGGCGCATCGCGATGCGTCCCACATTGGGGTGATTCGTGGCGGGGCGCATGCCATGCGCCCCTACACGTGTTTATGCCTATTGTTTGACGACGTGCACTTTGAGCTCGGTGGCGACGTCGCGGTGCAGCTTCACTGCGATGGTGAAATCGCCCAGCGCCTTGAGCGGCTCGTCGAGCTGAATGCGGCGGCGATCGATTTCGAGCCCCTTTGCGGCCAGCGCCTCGGCCAGATCGGCGCTCGTCACCGAGCCATAGAGCTGCTGGGTATCGCCAACGCGCCGGGCGATTGTCAGCTCAATCTGGGAGAGACGGCTCGCCAGGGCTTCCGCCTGCTGCTTTTCCTCCGTCTCGCGCACCTCGGCATGCTTCCGCTCGCGCTCGATCAACTTGCGATTGCCCTCGTTGACCAGCAGCGCCAGCTTTCGAGGCAGCAGAAAGTTGCGCGCGTATCCCGCCGCGACTTTCACCACATCGCCGCGCTGGCCAAGGTTGTCGACGTGTTCTCTGAGAATGACTTCCATGATGTTGTCACCGACAAAACAGCTGTGGCGGCGGGGCTTCAGCCCCGCGTCTTCTCGCGGCCCTAAAGGGCCGCCTCCACAGGAGAGTTGCTAATCCGCCAGGAACGGCAACAATGCCAACACACGCGCTCGTGTGATGGCCAGTCGCAGCTTCCGCTGGTGCTTCGCGCAGGTCCCCGAAATCCGCCGCGGCAGGATCTTCGCGCGCTCGGGCACGAACGAGGCCAGCAGTTTGGCGTCCTTGTAGTTGATGTCGTCGATCTTGTCCGCGCAGAACTTGCAGACCTTGCGTCGACGGAAGAGCGACCGGCGCTGACCGGCCTGGGCCGTGCGGTCGCCGCCGCCGCTTCGGCTCGAACTGCTGCGGCCGCCGCGGCCGCCGTTTCCGGATTTCTTCGCTCCAAAAGGCATCGCTAACCCTCCATCCCATCGAGGCCGATATCGCCGCCATCATCATCGACGACCTTCGGCCGTTCCGACGGGTCGGGACGCGGCGGCAGGCCGCGCGCCACGCGGCGCCGCTCCTGGAACGACTGCCGGCGCTGCTGCGTCCGCTGCACCACGCGCTGCTCCTCGTCCACGCGGACAATGAGGTGACGAATGACCTGATCGACGACCTTCAGGCGCCGATCGAGCTCTTTCATCAGGTCGCCCCCACCCTCGAGTACCTCGAGGACGTAGGTCCCCTCCTTGTGGTGCTGAATTTCGTAGGCCAGCTTGCGCCGGCCCCAGTTGTCGGTCTTGACGAGCGTGCCGCCCATCTTCTGCGTGGTCTGTTCGACCTGCGTGTGAATCGCCGCGACCTGTTCTTCTGTCGCGTCCGGCGTCACGATGTAGACGAGCTCGTAGGTACGAGGTGCACTCATTGCGGCTCCTTCTGGACGTTGCTATCACGCGGACCCGATTGGCGGATCCGCTGAACGGCCTCCGGCAACTGCCGGAGGCAAGGAGTCAAATTCGGCACTGCCCGCCCGCTAGGCGGGCAGCGCATCAGGATTGACCGTCCTTCTCGCTGTCGGCATCCTCGGCCGACAACTCCTGCTCGCCGGCCTTCGCGGACTCCGCGTTGAACCGGCGCATGACTGCTTCGATGCCGTCGCTCACGAAGAGCTCCACGGCGTCTGCCGCACGACCGATGGCGTCCTCGATCGTCGGCTGCTCCTCGGCGTCGAATCTCGAGAGCACGTGATCCGCCAGGTCGCGTCGACCGTCTCCCCGGCCGACGCCTATGCGGAGACGCGGGAACTGATCGGTGCCAAGCTGCTGCGCCACCGACTTGAACCCGTTGTGGCCGCCCGCCGATCCGCCACGTCGCGCCCGCAGGCGCCCGAGCGGCAGATTCACGTCGTCGGCGACCACCAGCAGATCCGGCAGCTCGATCTTGTGAAAGTGCGTGAGCTCCTGCACCGCCTGGCCGCTCAGGTTCACGAACGTGAGTGGCTTTGCCAGAATGGTCGGCGTCACGCCCCACGTCCTCCCGACCAGCGCGCCAAACGCTTCGCGGTCGCAACTGATCCCGGCGCGCCGCGCCAACTCGTCGATCACGACGAACCCGACGTTGTGCCGGGTGTCGCGATACTGCCTGCCCGGATTCCCGAGCCCGACGACGAGCTTCAGCTCTTCGCCTCCTCCTTGTCGGTCTTGCCCTTCTTGATGACTTCAGGCTCGGCCGCTGCCGCGGGCACCGCCGCCACCTCCACTGCCGGCGCTTCCTCGGCGCGCGGCGCGACCACGTGCACCAGCATCGTCTCGGGCTCACTCACGGCCGTCCACTTCGCGCCCGTCATGACATCGCGGATGCGAATGCCCTGGCCAAGCATGAGCTCCGTGACGTCGACTTCGACGTGCTCGGGAATGTCGCGCGGCAGGACCTCGATCTCGAACTCGCGGGTCACGAAGTCGAGGATGCCGCCCTGCTGCTTCACGCCGCGGGGTTCGCCCTTGACGGTGACTGGTACGGTGACCGTCAGCTTGCGATCCATCGCGACGCGGTAGAAGTCTGCGTGCAGCAGCGCGTGCGTGACGGGATCGAGCAGAAAGTCTTTCACGAGCACCGGCGTCGACGTGCCGTCGAGCTCGAGGCTGATGATCGTGTTCGCGCCCGACTCGGAGTGCAGGAGCCGCGAGAGGGCCTTGGGGTCGACAGTAACTGGCAAAGTCGCTTCAATGCCGCCGCCGGTCACGGGCCCGTACACGACGGCCGGAAGCCGGCCGGCCGCACGGTGGCGGCGCGCCTGATTCTTGCCCTTGTCCGTTCGTTTCTCTGCCTGCAGTATCACGTCCATTGTCAGTCCTCAAATTGCCGGGCGCACGCAGTGCGCCCCTACGTCCGTTCCGATCCCCGCTGGGCGCGTTGCCCTGCGCCCCTACGTCCGTTCCGATTCCCGCGGAGCACATTGCCATGCGGCCCCGCATCCATTCGATCCCCGGGGCATTGCCATGCGCCCCTACGTCCGTTCCGAGCGGGCGCCGTTACACGAACAACGAGGAGACCGACGTCTCCTCGTGAATGCTGCGGATCGCCTGGCCCAACAAACGTGCCACCGACAGCACGCGAATCTTGCCGCAGCTGGCGCGCTCGGGCGTCATCGGGATCGTGTTCGTCACGATCAGCTCCTCGAGCGGCCGAGCGCTCGATTCGTTCAATCGCCGGCCCCGACAAGACGCCATGCACCGCACATCCAAGCACTCGAGTCGCGCCCGCGTCTTTGAGCGCCGCGGCCGCCTTCTCGATCGTTCCTGCGGTGTCGATGATGTCGTCCTGGATGATGCAGGTGCGGCCCTCGACATCACCGATGACGTTCATCACTTCCGCCGTGCCATCATCGCTTCGCCGCTTGTCGACGACAGCCAGTCCGCCACTGAGCCGCTTGGCATAGGCTCTGGCGCGCTCGGCGCCGCCCGCATCGGGCGCCACGATGGTCAGGTCCGAGATGTTCAGCCGCGCCAGGTGCTCGATGATCACCGGCGCCGCGAACAGGTGGTCCACGGGGATATCGAAGAACGCCTGGATCTGGGCCTTGTGCAGATCCATCGTCAACACCCGATTCGTCCCCGCGGCACCGAGCAGGTTCGCCACGAGCTTGGCCGAGATTGGCACTCGCGGCTTGTCCTTGCGATCCTGCCGCGCGTAGCCGTAATACGGAATCACCGCCGTGATGCGCGCGGCCGACGATCGGCGGAACGCATCGATCATGATCATCAGCTCCATCAGAGCCTGATCGACCGACCCTTGTGGCGTCGCGCAGGTCGGCTGCACGATGAACACGTCGGTGCCGCGGATGTTCTCGTCGATCTGAAACGACACCTCGGTGTCGGGGAAGCGCCGCAGCCGCGCCTGACCCGTCGATACGCCAAGGTAATCGGCGATCTCTCGCGCCAGCGCCGGATGTGCGCTGCCGGAAAAGATCTTCAGCTCACCGAAGCCCGTCGGCATCCGTCCGTCCCCATGCGTGGCGCAATACGTGTTCTCCGAGTGGTTGCGTCAGCGCCGGACCGACGACTGCCGGCTGCCTTGATTGGTTGGGGCGGAAGGATTCGAACCTTCGAATACGGGATCCAAAGTCCCGCGCCTTACCGCTTGGCCACGCCCCATCAATCGTCGGTCGTTCGATCGAGCCCCATGCCCGTGTCTGTACCTCGAAGGGATTGGCCTTGCAGGAGCCGCCGAATCACAGTCGTGCAAAACAGCTATCTTACGGGATCCAGGGCAGGCTCGACAAGCCTCGACCCTCTACTGATTGCCGCTCATTCCCCCGGTCGCGCGGCTGCCACAGAGAGAAATCGGCGCTCCCGCGGCCCCCGCCGCCGGGTGCGCGTCGCCAGGACGGTCCAGTTCGGCCGGGCAAGCCGGGCCGCCGCTTGCGCGGCCACATTGGATGTATCGAACAGGCCAAACACGGCCGATCCGCTGCCCGACAATCGGGCTGCGGTCGCGCCCAGGGCGACGAGCCTCTGCCGAAGCTGCCGAATCGTCGGATGACGCGCTTCGACGGCCTGCTCGAAGTCGTTCCCCAGGCTCGCGTCCCCAAGGAGTCCCACCCCGCGGCCCGTCGCGGTCGTTTCCGTCGCTCGCCGCCTGCTTCGACGTTCCGACAGCCACGCGTAGGCGTCTCGTGTCGCGACGCCGAACTCTGGCCGGACAATCACCACGTTGCGGGTCGGCAGATCGATCAGCGGATACACATCGTCGCCCCGACCGAGGCCCAGGGCCGTCCCGCCGACCAGGAAGAACGGCACATCGGCACCCAGTGAAGCGGCCAACGCCATCAACGCCGCCGGCGCAAGCGGATCCCCCCAGAGCGTGTTCAGCGCGCTCAACGCCGCGGCCGCATCGCTGCTGCCGCCGCCGAGGCCCGCCTCCGACGGGATGCGCTTCCGGATGGTGATACGGGCGCCCTTCGGGGGCCCGGTGCGGCCCATCGCGCGCCAGAGAGCGACGGCGGCCTTCCACGCGAGATTCTCGTCGTCGAGCGGCATGCGCGACCCGTCGCCTGCAAGACTGAGCGGCGCGCGCGGCGCGTGTTCGACGATCACCGTGTCGTGGAGCGCGATCGTTTGAAAGACCGTTCGCAGTTCGTGGTAGCCGTCCGGACGGCGGCCGATCACGCGCAAGTCGAGATTGAGTTTCGCGTGCGCCTTCAGGGTCATCCGCATCAGCGTGAAAACGGGCGCACGCAGTGCGCCCCTACAGTTGTCTCCGTCTCTCGTCTCTCGTGTACTCGGTTTCTCGATTAGGGTCGTTCGCCGTCTTTCCCGCCGGCGTCTCTCAACGGGCCAGACGAGCGCAGGTCTTCAAGGGTGATTGGCGTCGCGGTCGACGGCACCTTGACCGCGAATGCTTCCGACGGCAGCGTGACGTTCATCTCCACCTGGCTCACCGCCAGCCGCGCATCGACTTCGGAGGAGGTGCCGGTCGCGACGCGGCGGATTCGGACGCGCGTTGGCTGGACGCCTTCGTGGTTCGCCAATTCGACCGACAGGCCGTCTTCTGCCATCGCTGCCAGGCGCCAGCGATCCGTTCGGTGCAGCCACGCGACCCGGCGCGGTCCGATGTCGATCGCGACCCAGTCGTCGCCAAAGCTGCGCGCTGCCTGGACGTTGAGCGCGGCGGCGGGGCAGCCGGCGAGCCAGGCTCGCAGATCGGCCGGCGACAAGTCGAGGCCCGCCAACGCTTCGAGGACAGCGGCAGGACGCGCATCCACGAGGACGCGATCGTCGCGCGGTAGAAGGAGCGTGGCTTTGGCCTCCGAGCCGGCCAGAATGAAGAACGGCGCGCCAAACGGCGCGACGGCTTCGAGCCGAATCGCGTCTGGTGCCGCGAAGCCCGCCTGCAGGCGTCCGCGCAGGCGCGTCCGCCCCACCTTGCCCGACAACCCGATCTCGAGCGTCAGCGATTGCAGATTCGTGCAGTGCGCCAGCGCCTCGTGAATGACGGGCGACGGATCGGCGAGCGGTGTCGAGCCCCCGCCGGGCAGTTCGAGCGACTTTGGTGCGCACCCGGTGACGAGGGGAAGGAGCAGGAGGAGCAGCGCGTGAGGTCGCCGCAACGGGGTCAAGCGCGCGACGCGCGAGGCGTCCGACCTACCGGACGCGGCCAAGCTTTTTCTCGACGCCCTTGGCGTCGATGGAATCACGATCGCCGTCGAGCGCGCGCCGCCACGCGGCCGCCGCCTCCTCACGGCGCCCCAGCGCCCACATCAAATCGCCGAGGTGATCCTGCACGACGGAATTGCCCGGCAACCGGTCGGCCGCCTGGCGCAGGAGCGGCTCCGCCTTGTCGAAGCGCTTCTGTTGAACGTACGCCCACCCAAGGCTGTCGAGATAAGAGCCGTTGCCCGGGTCGATGGTCAGAGCCCGTTCGACGAGCGCCACCGCCTCGTCGAGCCGATCGCCGCGCTCGGCCAGCATGTAGCCGAGATAGTTGAGCGACGGCGCGTGGAGCGGATCGCGCGTGAGCGCTTCTCGGAACGCCGTCTCGGCGGCGCTGTAATCCTTTCGCTTCTCGAGGAGCGCACCACGTTCGAACGGCACCCTCACGTCGCTCGGAAACTTCTTCGCCGCGTCGTCCAGCACGCGATCGGCGTCGCTGCCGCGGCCCGCGCCGTCCAGCATCTGCGCGAGGGTCAGCTGCGCCGTGACGTCGGCGGGATTCGCGTTGACCGCGTCGCGCATGATGACGACCGCGCGATCCTTGCGCCCCGCCTGGCTGACGGCACGCGCCTCGAGCTCGGCGAACCGCGGCTCGGAGGGTTGTCGCAGACGCGCCGCACCCGCGAGGTCGGCCGCCCGATCGAACTGCCGCGCGAGAAGGTAGGCCTGGATGAGCGAGGCATCGAAGCTGCCGGCGCTCCCGGTCAGCGCGCGCGCACGCTCGAAGGTTTTGACCGCCGCGGACCCGAGGCCGGCCTGCAGCTGCGCGAAGCCGAGGTGCGCAAGAAGCGCGAGCAGGTCGCGTCCCGGCTCGGCGTCCTTCTGATCGAGGCGCGCCACGACTGGTGCGAGCACGTCCGCGGCCTTGCCGAACAGCCGCTGATCCTCGTAGACCTGCGCCAGCGCAAACGGCCCCGTCGAGCTCGCCGGATCGAGCGCCATCAAGCGGCGCGCAGCGGCCTCGGCCGCGGGAAAGTCGCGGCGCTTCCGCTCCGCCATTGATAACAAGTAGAAGGGACGCGGTTCCGTCGGCGTGCTCGTGGTGACCTCGGTCAGCAGCTCCTTCGCCTTGACCGCGCTCGGCTCGTCGTCTACTTGCAACAGAGCGGCGGCCCAGCGCGTCTTGACGTCCGGACTCGAGGGGCTGAACTGCGACAACCGTTCGTAGGTCCGCGCCGCGTCGCCCCATTTCCGCTGCCCCTCGTAAAGCTGCGCGAGGGTCGACAGGAGGCGCGGATTGGAGCCCGAGGCCTCTTCCACGGCGGCGATCGCCTTCTCGGGCCGGCCCAGCGCGGATTCCGCGCGCGCCAGCAGCACATACGCCTCGCCGGCATCCGGCTCGTATTCGATGACGCGGTCGAGCACGTCGACGGCTTTCTGATTGTCGTTGACGCCGAGGTACAAGCGCGCAAGCGCGAGATCGAGGCCGGGGTCCAGGTCGGTGCCATCGGCGCGGCGGCCCTGCTCGAGATGACTGATCGCCTGCTTCGCCGTCTCCACCTTCGACGCCTTCGCCTGGTCGTCGGTCGATTCGACCATCGACGCGAAAATGCTGCCAAGGACCCGGTGGGCGTCCACGTTTTCAGGATCGAGTTTCAGCGAGGCTTCGGCGGCCGCGCGTGCGTCAACGAGCCGACCCTGCCTCGCATAGAGTGCCGCGAGCTCCGCGGGAATGTCTGCCGCCTCCGGGTCGAGCGTCTTCGCACGCTCATATGCCGCGATCGCCTGGGCCACGTCGCCTCGCCCTTCGAGATGGCTCCCGCGGAGAAACTCGTAGTACGCCTCGGGGCGCATGGACGCGACCGAGGTCGGTGCCGACGCGGTCTGGCCCGCAGCCGGTACGGCCGGCAACACGGCTGCGAAGACAACGAGACAGCTCAGGTAAATGCGACCACCCACGATGGATCGATTGTTTCACGAGAACGCCGGCGTTGTCAGCCCGAGTACGCGCGCTCCGACGAGGTTGGCCGGACTCTCTGCGTTATAGTTACGGATTGAATGCCGGCGCCCGAGGGCCGGCACCCGCCGAAGGAGGATCCATGCCCGTCGATCCGGAATTACTGGCCATCCTGGCCTGTCCGGAGTGCAAGACCCCGGTTGTGCCGGTCAAAGATGGCGCGGCCCTGAAGTGCGAGAAGTGCAAGCGCGTCTACCCGGTCAAGGACGACATCCCGGTTATGCTGCTGGACGAGGCGACGGTGGAGCCTTGAAGGGCGCTTTGCCGCAATCCAGATGAAGATTCTGCTGATTCGGCTCCGGATGATCGGTGATGTCGTGTTCACGACACCGGCCATCCGGGCGCTTCGCCGGCAGTATCCCCACGCCCACATCACCTATCTGGTCGAAGACGCGGCGGCGCCCATCGTCGCCCGCAACCCGTGCCTCGACGATGTGCTCGTCATTCCTTTGACGCAGGGAGTAGGCCGAATCGTCGATGACATGCGCATCGGCCGCCAGCTGAGAAGTCGACACTTCGACGTCGTGATCGATTTCCACGGCGGGCCGCGTGGATCCTGGCTCACGTGGCTCACTGGAGCGCCCGAGCGCATCGGGTATACGGTCGCGGGTCGCAGTTGGATGTACACGCGGGCCATCGATCGCCCGCGTGCGCTGCGGCCGCGGCACTCCGTAGAGAATCAGTGGGATCTGCTGTCGGCGCTCGGCGTGCCCGCACCCGATCGGGCTCACGATCCGGTCGACATGCCCGAGCACGCCGACGCGCGGCGCCGCGTGGACGCCACCCTCGCCGCAGCCGGGCTCCCGGGTGATGCGCCGATCATCGTGGTGCATGTGAGCGCGGGCAACCCGTTTCGCCGATGGCCGCTCGAACGGTTCGCTGAAACGGCGGCCGCCCTCGTCTCCACGGATCCACGTCGCTACGTCGTGCTCACATCCGGACCGTCGGAATCCGCCGCCGCGGATATGGTGGGACAGCTCGCCCGGCAGGCCTTGCCGGCCTCGCGCGCCGACCACGTCGCCCGCTGCGGGGAATTCGATCTGGAAGAGCTCCGCTCCCTGATCGCGCGCGCGACGCTCTACATCGGTGGAGACAGTGGCCCGCTCCATGTTGCCGCGACCACGGGGACCGCCATCGTGGGCCTGTTCGGACCGACGCTGCCCGTGCGGTCGGCCCCTTGGCGCGATCCGTCAATCCCTACGGAATCGGTCGAGATTCAGGATTTGTCGTGCCGCCCGTGCGAACAGCGCGTCTGCGTCCACGGCGATTTCCGGTGTCTGACGACCGTTTCGGCGCAGACGGTGGTGGAGGCGGCAGAGCGGGCGATCGCGCGGGTTACAGGTGACCGAACCGCCCCTGACGTGGCACACTGCGGATGGCAATCATGACCACCCTCACTCTGGTCGCCGGCGCGCCGCCCCGGGATCGGCTGGAATGGGCTGCCGTAGCGGGTCTCCTTGGCTTCGTGGCCGCGCTTCAGCTCTCGATCGCGGCGGCCGGCATCTGCCTCGCGCTGATGCTGGCATGCTGGGCCGGCGCGCTCGCAGTGGGCCAGCAGCGGTGGGACGCGCCGCGGTTTTTCTGGCCGCTGCTCGTCTATGCGGCGTGGACGCTGGTCTCCGCGGCCTTCTCGCCTGATCCGCGAACGAGCTTCGTCGATTCCAAGCAGCTCGTTGTGTTTCTGATTGTGCCGGCCGTCTATCAGCTCGCCCGCGGCAATCGCGCGCTGACGGTCTTCAACGTCATCATCACCGTCGGCGCCGCCAGCGCCATCCTCGGCATCGTGCAGTACGGCGTGCTGAACTACGACCATCTGGGCCAGCGGCCGCAAGGGGCGCTCGGCCACTACATGACGTATTCGGGCCTGCTCGTGCTCGTCATCTGCGCGGCCGTCGGCCGCCTCCTCTTTGACATGCGCCACTGCGCGTGGGCCGCGATCATCATGCCGTCGCTGGCCGCCGCCATCGCGCTCACGTTCACGCGGAGCGCCTGGGTCGGCGTTGCAACCGGCGTCACGGTGCTCTTCGTCCTGAAGGATTTTCGCCTCCTCGCGCTGCTGCCTGTGATCGGCGCCCTCTTCTTCGCGCTGGCGCCGGGCCGCATCACGACGCGCTTTTACTCGATGTTCGACCTGCACGACCCGACGACCCGCGACCGCGTCGCGATGCTTCGCGAAGGCCGCGCCATGATTGCCGAGCATCCGCTGACCGGCGTGGGGCCAAACATGGTCGAGCGCGTCTATGCGCAGTACCGTGATCCGTTGGCGGTCGAGAAAGTGAACCCGCATCTGCACAATGTGCCGATGCAGATCGCCGCGGAGCGAGGGCTTCCGGCGCTCGCGATATGGGTCTGCTTCGTCGGCACGGCGGGCTGGGATCTCTGGCGGAAGCTTCGGACCAGCCGGCACCGCTTCCTTGCGGCGACGGCGCTGGCGGCCATCGCAGGCATGCTGTCGGCCGGACTCTTCGAGCACAACTTCGGGGACTCGGAATTCCTGATGCTCTTCCTCGTGCTCCTGACGCTGCCGTTCGCCGCCGACCGGATCGATTTGCCGTGAAGGCACCGTCGCTGCCGGCGCTCGATCGCGCCCGCGCGCAGGATCTGGCCGCGCGCTTCTCCACTCAATCCGTCCTCGTCATTGGCGATGTGATGCTCGATCAGTTCCTGATCGGACGCGTCACCCGCATCTCGCCGGAAGCGCCGGTGCCAATCGTCCAGTTCGGCCGGATGGAGAATCGCGTCGGCGGCGCCGCAAACGTTGCGCACAACCTCGTCGCGCTTGGTGGAGGCGCGGAATTGGTCGGGCTCGTCGGCCGCGATCAGGCAGCCTCAACGCTGAGCGACGGGCTTCGCGAGCATGGCGTCGGCGCTGAGCAGCTCGTGGTCGATCCCGGGCGTCCGACCACCACGAAAGTGCGCGTGGTGACGGATCGCTACCAGCAAGTCGCCCGCATCGACTACGAGGAAGACGACGAGGCGGCCGGCGCGATCGAGACAGCACTCATCGAACACGCCTCCAGGCTGGCCGCGGAGGCTGGCGCGATTGTCATCTCCGACTACTTGAAGGGCACCGTCACGCGGCGTCTGGTGGGTGAGATGGCCACGATCGCGCGCGATCGTCGAATCCCGCTGCTCGTCGATCCGAAGATCCCGCACCTCGAGTACTACGCGGGCGCGTCGCTCGTCACGCCAAACCATCACGAAGCCGAAGTCGCCACTCACATGCGGATCAGGACCGATGAGGAAGCGGCCCGCGCTGCGCGAGCGTTTCGGACCCGGGCGTCGTGCGCCGGCGTGCTCGTCACGCGCGGCGAGCAGGGCATGTGGGTGCTCGATGGAGAGCTCGAAGGAGCGCTTCCGGCCACGGCCCGCGAGGTCGCCGACGTCACCGGGGCCGGGGATACCGTGATCGCGACGCTGGCGCTCGCGCTCGCCGCCGGCGCGACAACGGCCGAAGCCGCGAGGCTCGCGAACCACGCCGCCGGTGTGGCCGTCGGGAAGTTTGGCCCCGCAACCGTGAGCACCGACGAGCTGCTGGCGGAAGTATAACGACGCCTGCGGCGGCGGGCCTTCCGCCTTCGCTCTGAAGCTTCGGCGGACCGCCGTAGCCTTGGCGGAGGCTGGTCAGGCCCGCATGGGGCGCGGGGCTAAAGCCCCGCCACCACACGAGCGCGACTCACTGCAAGGAAACGTTCGGCTTAAAACGAACCGAACGTGCCGGTATTCTCGAAGGGGATGCGCCGCTCGGCCTCGGTGCGCGCACCCGCCCGTGGCGGCTGGGCGGGCTTCGTGTGACGCGGCGTGATCGGCACCACCTTCGACGCCGGAACGGCGTGGTCGGCGGCGGGCCGCGCCTGTCCATTGGCGCCGGCGGCCACCATCGCGTCGAGCTCTCCTACGAGCGTCAGCGCCGTTTCAGCCTGCGCGGTGAGCTCCTCGCTGGCGGCCGCGCTCTCTTCCGCCGTCGCCGCGTTCCCCTGCGTCACGCGTTCCATCTGCGTCAGTGCCTGGCTGACCTGATCGATGCCCTGCGCCTGTTGACGGCTGGCGACGCTGACGTCGTCGACGAGCCCCTTCACGCGCGCGACCGAGTCGGTAATCGCGCGAATCGCCTGCCCCACCGTGTCGACCTTGCGGGCGCCCGCCTGCGCGCGCTCGACCGATTCCTCAATCAGGTCGGCCGTATCGCGCGCCGCCTGCGCCGAGCGCTGGGCCAGATTGCGGACCTCGTCGGCAACGACGGCGAAGCCCATTCCGGCTTCACCGGCACGGGCGGCCTCGACGGCCGCGTTGAGCGCGAGGATGTTGGTTTGGAACGCGATCTCGTCGATCGTCTTGATGATGCGCGCCACACGGGTGCTCGACTCCTCGATGCTCCGCATCGACTCGACCATGTCGCCAAGCGCGAGGTTCGACTGCTCCACTGCATCGCCGGCGGCGGTCATCAGCGTGGCGGCCTGCTGTGAATTTTCGGCGTTCCGGCGCGTCATCGATGCCATTTCCTCCATGGAGGCTGACGTTTCCTCGAGCGACGCGGCCTGCTCGCTGGCGCCCCGCGACAGCGCCTGCGCGAACGACGAGACCTCGGCGGCCGCGGCGGCCACGCTGTGCGCGCCCTCGCGCATCTCGCCGGCGCTCAGGCGAAGCGCCCGGCTGATCCCAGACACCAGCCAGATGATGCCAACGGCCGCGAGCAGCGAAATCGCGCTCACGGTCACGAGGACGGCACGCAGCAGCTCGTATTCGCCGCGTCCGGCCGTGATGTCCTGGGCGAGGTTCTGTTTCTCGAGTTGAATCAGCCGGAGGGTTGCCTCGCGCGTCGCTTCACGCCGCTTCGAATAGCCGTTGAAGACGTTGATGGCCTCAGAGAACTCGGCCGCGTCGGTGTGCTTGCGGAACTGGTAGAACAGTTGTTCCCATTCGCGGCTGCCCTGGTCGATTCCGGCCAGCGCCTGGACGGCGTCGGCTTGGCTGGCCAGCGGGCGCATGGCGTTGAAGGCCTCGCGGGCGCCCAGGAACGCTGTTTCCGATTGTTCGATTTCCTGCGCGTACATGGCGGTGTCGGCGGCCATGCCGGCGAGCACCATCGACTTGGCGTGCGAGCAGGCGTCGGCAAGCTGGCGATCGATTTCGAGGGCGAGGGTGAGCGCCCGCACCGTCGTGTTGCCGGTGGTATCGAGGCGCGCGAAAATCTGGGATGCGCTCCACACGGCGAGCGTGCATGAGAGAAGCAGCAGCACGACCAGCGTGCCCAGCCCGGCGAACATCTTCTTGCCGATGGTCCAGCCAGCCATGCGATCTACGCGCCCTTCTTGAGCTGAATAGTGATCGGTACAGTGCGAAGCAGTTCTCTCTCGACGAGCACTTTCACGATCTTGGGGGGAAAGCCGCTCTTCTCGAACGACACTATCCAGTTGCCGCGAGCGACGCCGACAAGTGCCCACTGTCCCTTCGCGTCGGTCTTGCCTTCGATGTACCCGGAGCCCTGACGCAACCTGATCAGCACTCCGTCGACGGGCGCCCCCGCCTCGTCGGTCACCTTCCCGTTCAGCCGTCCCATGCCCTTGACCTGGGCATTGGCGATCGAACCGGCCATGATGACCATCGCCACTATCGCTACCAACGTCGCTTTCGCCATCGTGCGCTCCGGAAACTGTAGTACGCCCAGGCCGTGAACTGGTCCTGACACTTCCTCAATCGGCGGCAGGCAGTCGGGTCTTGAACGGGGCGAGGGATTGCACGGGATTGCACCAGGAAGGGCGGGAGCCCGGCCCAGTCGCCGGGCCTCACTCCATGCCATCATGGCATCGCTATGTCATACAGCGGGTGTGCGTTCGCTCTTGTTCTGTGGAGCGCTGGCGCCTCGGCCGCGCCGCGTCCATCCGGTGGGTCGCTCCCGGTCGCGCAATCCGCTCCCTCGGCATCCGGGCGGGTGGTCGTGACCATCGTGATCGAATCGCTGAGGATCCCGGCCGTCAGCGTCGAACTGCGGGACGTCGACGGCAACATCGCGATTGCAAAAAGCGCGAGTGACGGCGTCGGTCAGGTCAGTTTCCCGGATGTACCGCCGGGCCGATATGCGGTTCGCGCCGTTCGTGACGGGTTTGCCAACACGATCTCGGCGCCATTCTCCGTGAGCGGCGGCGAAACCGAGCAAGTGCTCGTCGAGATGAGACTGACCTTCGTCCGGGAGAGCGTCGAAGTTGTGGCGCCGGCGAACTCGCCGACCGAAAGCATCCAGCCCGTGGCGGTGAGCGACAGCCTGTCGGGCGCCAAGATGGACATCCAGCCCCTGTCGGGCGACGACTTTCAGTCCCTCATGACGCTCCTGCCCAGTGTCATCCGTGGTCCGGAAGGGCGGCTGCGCGTCAAGGGCGGCCCTCCAACGACAGGCGCCCTTCAGCTGAGTAGCGCCAGCCTGAACGATCCGTCCACGGGCGACTTCGATCTCGAGCTGCCGAGCGGAGCTGTGGAATCGGTCGAAGTTCTGTCGAACCCGTTCGCGGCCGAGTACGGCCGCTTTTCGACGAGCGTCACGCAGGTGCGGACCAGGCGCGGCACGAACGAGTGGGTGATCAAGCCAGACAATCTCGTCCCGGGCTTCGGCAAAGGCTTCGCGTTCGTGAACAAGTTCGAGCCGCGACTCTCGATTTCAGGGCCCATAAAACGCGGCCGGCTGTTGTTCGGCGAGTATCTGCAATACCGATATGCCCGCACCGAAGTCAAGAGCCTGCCGGGCAAGCCCCAATTGGGTCTCGACAGCTTCGACTCCTATACACGACTCGACGGCATCATCTCGTCACGCCACTCACTGACGGGCGCGGTCATTTACTTTCCCCGCAAGATCACGAATGCGACGCTCTCCACGTTCCGGCCCCCGGATACGACACCGAAGTACACCCAGGAAGGGTTCTCGGCCGGAATAGTCGACCGGCTGATCCTGTCGGCGAACATGGTGCTGGAATCGACGTTTGCGGGCCGGCTGTTCGAGGTCGATCAGGAGACAAAGGGCGACGCGCCGATGGTGTACGCGCCACAGACGCAGAGCGGGAACTATTTCGGGCGTCAGGAGCGACACGTCAAGAGCCTGCAGCTCGTCGAAGCGCTGTCGATCTCGAAAGACGACTGGGCGGGGCAGCACGTCTTCAAGGTCGGGATGGACCTGCAGAGCTCCGGCTACGATGGCGACAATTTCAGTCAGCAAGTGGATGTGCGGCGGATCGACGGCTCCCTCGCCGAGCGCAGCGTGTTCTCGCCGTCCCTGACACACCCCGACGTGAACGGCAACGAGTTTGCGCTCTTCGCTCAGGACCGCTGGCGCGTCAACGACCGGCTGATGTTCGAGCTGGGCATGCGCATGGATAACGACGACATCGCCGAGCGCCTCAACTACTCACCGCGCGTGGGCGTGGCGATAGGCGTCCTCGCGGACGGCCGCGGAATCCTCCGCGGCGGTGTCGGCAAGTTCTCGGAACGCACGCCGCTCGACGTCGGCGCGTTCACGCAGTACGAAGTGCCCACCGTGACCCGCTTTGCGGGCAGCGGCCAGCCGCTAGGCGCGCCGGTCACCTTCGTGCACGTGATCGACGGCGCGCTGAAAACGCCGGAGAGCATCGTGCAGACGTTTGCCTGGGACCAGCGGTTCGGCCGTCGCGTCTTCTTCAAAGCGGCCTATCTCCGTCGCAACGGGTCCCACGCCTACATCGTCGATCCAGACCCGTCGCGAGGCGTCCTGGCGCTATCGTCCACCGGCGAATCGAAGTACTGGGAGTTCGAGGTGACGGGCCGCTACCTCGCGAGCGAACACCGGGATCTCACCGTCGCGTACGTGCGATCGCACAACACGCGCGATCTGAACGACTACGATCAGTACTTCGGAAACTTCCGGACCCCGATCATCAGGGCCAACGAACACTCGCTCGGCTCCACGGATGTTCCACATCGGGTGATCATCCGGGGCACGCAGGGCCTCCCGGGCAAGTGGGTGTTGTCGCCCGTCTTCGAGTGGCGCACGGGCTTCCCATGGTCCGCCGTCGATGAATTCCAGGACTTCGTCGGGGAGCGGAACCGATCGGGCCGGCTGCCCAACGTGACGACGCTCGATTTCACGCTGGCCAGACCGCTGCGATTCAAGAAGTACCGTTTCACCGGCGGCATCAGGATCTACAACGCCTTCAATTCCGGCGCCAAGCGCGACGTGCAGGCCAACATCACGTCGCCGGAGTATGGCCAGTTCTACAACCCGATTCAACGATCGATCGGGTTCGTCTTCGGGTCGACCAAGCCGTGAGGTCGCGGTACGCTTGGCCGATTGCGGCGGCGGGCCTTTAGGCCCGCGTGCGCCGGGCGCGGCGAAAGCCCCGCCTCCACGAAAGACCGTCTAGTGCCTGAAGTGCCGGCGGCCGGTGAAGACCATCGCAACGTCGTGCTCGTCTGCGGCGGCGATGACCTCGGCGTCGCGCACCGATCCGCCGGGCTGGACGACGGCGGTCGCTCCGGCAGACACCACGGCATCGAGACCGTCCCTGAACGGGAAGAACGCATCGGACGCGACGACCGATCCGGCGAGCGGCCCGCGCTCGGAGGGTGACGCCTGCGCCTTGAGGACCGCCGCCTTCACGGCGTCGACACGGCTCATCTGACCGGCGCCGATGGCGAGGGTGCGATCCCCGGCCGTGAAAATCACCGCGTTCGACTTGACGTGCGCGCACACTCGCCATGCGAATCGCAGGGCCCGCCATTCCTCGACGCTTGGCTGCCGGCGCGTCACCACGTGGAGATCACTGGAACCCGGCCACGCCTGCTGGGCCTCAGCGACGATGTCGCGCTGCTGGACGAGCACCGCGCCGAGAATCAATCGCAGCTCCGGCGTGGTCGCGGCGCGCAGGACGTCGAAGTTGACGATGACCACGCGCATGTTGATCTTCTTGGCGAGAATCTGCCGCGCCTTCTCGTCAACCGCGGGCGCGATGACGGCCTCGATGAAGGTCGACGTGATGGCCTCGGCCGTCTCGACATCGATCGACCGGTTCAACCCCACGATGCCGCCGAAGGCCGCGAGCGCATCGGCCTCGCGCGCGCGGACGTAGGCTTCGAATGCCGTTGCGCCCGTCGCCGCGCCACAGGGATTCGTGTGCTTGATGACGGCTGCCGCCGGCTCGCTGAATTCGAGCGCGATGCGCGCCGCCGAATCGAGATCCAGGAGATTCGTGAACGACAACTCCTTGCCCTGGAGCACGTCGACCGCGCCAAATCCCTCGCGGCTGCGCGCATACCAGGCGGCCTTCTGATGCGGGTTCTCGCCGTAGCGGAGGTCGCGCAGCTTTGGCAGGTCGAGCACGAGCCGCGGCGGCAGCGACGGATCGCCAGGCGCAGGACGCACGAACCCGGTCTCGGCCGTTTGAACCGTGCCGAGCGCCGAGGCAATCGCCGCGTCGTAGGCGGCGGTGTGTCCGAACGCCTTCCGGGCCAGGTCGAATCGAAAGGCCGCGCTCGGCCCGCCTGCGCCCGCCAGCGCCGCGAGAACCGCCGGATAGTCGTCGGGATCGACAACAATCAGAACGTCGCGGAAATTCTTGGCGGCCGCCCGCACCAGGCTCGGCCCGCCGATGTCGATCTGCTCGACGAGCTCGTCGAAGCTGACGTCGGGCCGGGCCGCGGTGGTGACGAAGGGATACAGGTTCACCACGACGAGGTCGATCAGTTCGATGCCGTGCCGGCGGGCCGCCTCCAGGTCTTCCGCGTGACTCCGCCGCGCGAGGATGCCTCCGTGAACCAGGGGGTGCAGCGTCTTCACGCGACCGTCCATCATTTCAGGGAAGCCCGTGACATCCGAGACGCCCGTCACGGAAAGTCCGGCATCGGCGAGTGCCTTGGCCGTGCCGCCCGTCGAGACGAGCTCGAAGCCGCGGCGCGCGAGCTCGCGCGCCAGATCGATGAGACCGGCCTTGTCAGAAACGCTCAATAGTGCTCGGGGCATGGGTCGTCAAAGGTACGCGGATGTGGGAGTAACGGTGCAACATCGGTGTAAATGGCGGGTGGCGCTGGGCTTCGCCTGTCCAATCGCGCTGTTGCACATTCTAGCCCAGCCATCCTGGGTTAACTCGCATATATACATAAGGATAGATTGACAATTGGACGCTGAGTTGACATCATGACTCTTAAGGCGTCAGAGCGGGCTCGGATGCCAGAGGGCCGCAGTGGCGGTCCTTTTTTGTGCCCTCGCCGGATCATGGGTCGAGGGTCGGTAGGACTGAAGTGGTCGGGGCCATGACGGCGCCGGCCGCGGAACTGTACGTAGGAAGAGAACGATGCGCATCACAGGCAAGGTCAAGTGGTTCAACAACGCCAAGGGGTACGGTTTCATCGAGCGTGAAGGCGGCAGCGACGTTTTCGTTCATTACTCGGCCATCTCGGGCGCGGGGTTTCGATCGCTCGAGGAGGGTCAGGCGGTGGAATTCGAGATTGTTGACGGTCCCAAGGGCCCGCAGGCCGGCAACGTCATCAAAGTCTGACGCTTCCGAAGCTGGCGTCCGGCAGGCACCGGACGCCAGCGCAGTTCCCCGCATCATCCGTTTCCTTTCGCAGCACCCTTCAGACCTCTCGCAGTAAAGCTCACCTTCCCGTCCTTCACGGCCACGCGAAACGCGACTTCAGGACTGCCCTTCTGCTTCAGACGCTGCACCTGATCTTTCACCAGGTCGGCGAACTTGTGGAAGGGCACCGCATCCTCGCCCACTTCGCGACGCGCATCCGCGAGTCGATTGTAGAGGTCGTGCAGCTTGTCCATCTCGCGCAGGGGATCGTTGAAGGCGGCGACGTGAAGAATGCGGTCCTCAGGCCCTTTTTCCTTCGGCGCGGGCGCCGCGGCCGCCGGACGCTGGCTGAACGGCCCGGGCCGCCCCTCTTCTCTGGCGCGCAGTCCGCGATCCCACAAGTCGATGAACGTCTGAAAGCGCGCTTGCAGCGTCGAGAATCGGAACCGATCGGCGTAGTTCGTCACATGCATGCGGTCGATCCGCCGCACGAGCCCGGTCACACGCGTCCGCGTGTCGGACGGCGGGCGCGGCAACCGGCCCGCAAAGTACATGTTGTATTCGATCTCGAGTTGACGGAGCTCGGTTTCGAGCACCCTCAACTCGCGATCGAGATCCGGCGCGTCGTCCACTAGCGCGGCAGAAGGAACCAGACGAGCGGAAGCCAGAGCTCGCGGGCGTACGGCAGGGGACGTCCGTCGACGAGCACATCGCAGGTGTCGCGGTGCCCCACCAGGTGGAAGAGGTCGCGGAGCGCCGCCGCATCGGCCGAGTGAAACGTCGCACGGTGCCGGCGGTCCGGGCCGTCGCCGACTTCGCGGTACTCCCGCGAGCTCCTGGCAAGCGCGATCGCGCGCGCGAAGTCGGGGCCGTCGAAGGCCGCAAATGCCAGTGTGATCGAGAATGGCCCCGGCGGGCGGCCGAATAACGCCGCATGCAGATCCGGATCGAGCGCCGCCAGCTCCTCGGGTGACGGCTCCTCGGGCAATTCTGCATACGGCCAGAATCGCTCTAGCGGGCGCGTGCGGGGCGTCTCGAGCTCCGGTCTCGACGGATGCGGATTTGTGTCGGGGGGCAGCTGCGGCATCGCGAGCCGGCGTCTCCTCTGCCGGCGCCTGGAAGTCAAAATGGTATCCTGCCGCCAACGGCTTCGGCAAGCATGTCGAACTATCGTGTCATCCCGTCGGTCGAACAACTGCGGCAGCTTGCGTCGGTCGGACCGCTGGAATCCGCGTATGGCCGCGACGCGGTGATCGACGCGCTGCGCGTGGAGGCCGCAGCCATACGAGATGCCGTGCGATCGGGCCACTCGTCGCCCCAAACGAGCGAGGCGGCCGCCGCCCTCATCGTAGTAGGAGCCGCCGCGCGGCTGTCGGTCACCCTCCGGCCGTCACTCACCCGCGTGTTGAACGCCACGGGCGTCATCATCCATACGAACCTTGGTCGTGCGCCGCTCGCTGATGCCGCGCGGGAGCGTGCCGGTCGATTGGCGGACGGCTACACGAATCTCGAGTATGACCTGGAGCAAGGTACCCGCGGATCACGCCACGTTCACGCGGAGCCGCTCCTCTGTCGACTGACGGGGGCCGAGGCTGCGGTCGTCGTCAACAACTGCGCCGCCGCGACGCTCCTGGTCCTCGCGGCGCTCGCGCGGGGGCGCGACGTGCTGGTGTCGCGCGCCGAGCTGGTGGAGATCGGCGGGGGCTTTCGCGTCCCCGACGTGATGGCCCAGTCGGGAGCAAGGCTGCGCGAAGTGGGTACCACGAATCGCACGCGCATCGGCGACTACGCACTGGCCATTTCCGAAAAGACCGGCGCGATCCTTCGCGTGCACCCGTCGAATTTCCGTATCGAAGGCTTCACGGCGCGAGCCACGCTCGACGAGATCGTCGCACTGGCACGACGATTCAAACTCCCGGTCGTCGAAGACCTGGGCAGCGGCTTCGTCAGTGTGCAGGGATCGGCCATCGCCGACGCACACGGTGCCGCGATACCGGCCGGGCTCGCGGGCGAGCCGAGCGTTCAGGCGAGTATCGAAGCCGGCGTCGACCTCGTGTGCTTCAGCGGAGACAAGCTGCTCGGCGGGCCGCAGGCCGGCATCATTGTGGGGAGGGCCGACGCGCTGCAGCGGGTGCGCGCCCATCCTCTCATGCGCGCTCTTCGCGTCGACAAACTCACGTACGCGGCGCTCGAAGCGACGCTGATCGAACACCTGTCTGGCCGGGCGTTCCGGACCGTCCCCGTGCTGCGCATGGCCACGACTCCGGTCGAAGCGATTGCCGCACGTGCGGCGTTCCTGAGCGATCGCCTCCGAGAGAGTGGGTACACGGTGGACGTGATCGACGGCGTGTCGACCATTGGCGGCGGAAGCGCGCCAGGCAGCGAGCTCCCGACGCGGCTGGTCGCGATTGTCGAGCCTGGAATTTCGGCCGATCGATTCGAGGCAAGGCTGCGCGCGCTGGAACCGGCCGTGATCGCCCGAATCGAGAACGACCGGGTGGTCATCGATTTGCGGACCATCGCGCCCGAGGACGACGAGGAGCTGACGGGGCTCCTGCGGCAGATGTTCTTGCCCCGGTCGTCCTGAGCCCTTCGACGCCGTTCGTCCTGGTTTTGTCGTCTCTCGACCTGGCTCGAGACGGACGCAGCGCGAAGTCGCTCGATGTCTGCAACGGATGCGCGGCGGAGCATGCAGGCATTCCCACGGCTGGGTTTCGGCGAGCGGCATCGTACCAAGAGTGCTCTGTGCTCCGTGCTCTGTGCTTCACAGATCAGGGATCAAGAGATTCGCGCGGATTGTCGCCGATGTTTTCCGATTTTCTCTCAGCAGCCTTGCCGGCCACGACGACATCGAGCGCCCTCTGCTTGTCTTTGTGCTGCCACTCGTACATCGCGCCGGCAACACCCGCGGTGTATGCCCCACCGCGTCGCCGGGCACGACGGCTGAGACCAACCACGATGAGCAGCAGCACGAACGCGACGCCCCAGACGACCTCGATAAGTGCGGATCCGTCCACTGACCGCTCCTCACTCGCCACACCGCAGCAGCGCTGGGCTGCGCCGTTCGCCTCCGCTGTCTGGCATTACTTCGCGTACTTCGGCTGATACAGCTGGACCTCGAACCCACCGGGGACTTTGAAGAACGTGACGAGGCCGTAGCCGTGGTCTTCGATTTCCTTGGTGAACTCGACACCGCGGGCACGAAGCTCTTTCATGGTTGCCGCAATGTCGTCGCAGTAGAACGAGATATCTGCCGTGCCGGACGCCGTCGACGCGCCGTCCGTCGGATGTACGCCCAGGTCGGCCTCCGGCGCGTCGAAGATCAGCCAGCCTCCGCCGACGTCTGTCCCATCGAACCCCAACTTGTCTCGCAAGAACGCGCGCAGTTCGTCGGCCTGCGACGAGTAGAACATCGCATGAAGCCCGCGAATCATCACTCGCTCCTTTTCCGCTGGACTGGGCACGGCGGGCTCAGCAGTCGAAAGCGCTCAACGGAAGCGCTGTCCGGTCAGCTCGAAGAGTGCACGAACAATCGGCCACTGGTATCCCACGCCGAGGACGAACAGGCCGAGCATCGTCATGCCGGTCACCGAGAGCCAAAAGGCCAGCGGCCGCGTCCCTCGCTCAATCAGGCCATCGTCGGCGTCGTAGAACGTTCCGCGAAACGCCGCAACCAGGGCATAGACGACAAACCCGCCGCCTACGAGTGTGGCGACCGCACGGAGCCCGGCTTCAGTACCCATGCGCGACTACCTTGGGCACCAGCATAGACGATTGTCCTGCGGCGAGCGCTCCTCGAGCCTTCGAGGGCCTCACGGTCGTCTCGGCCCGGTTGACAGACGACTGGCTCGAGGCCTCTCAGTTTGCCGAACGGCGAAGCGAGCGCCCCGGCGGGCGATGCGAGCCTGCCCCTCGGCCGAGCGCCAGTGAGGCAGGAGCGAAGCGAGTGCGGCCCACCGCCGAGCGTAAGCGAGGCCGCCCTAGAGCGGCCTTAGAAGATCGTGCTGACCGACGCCGCGGCGAGATCGATGACGCGTGTTGGAAGGATGCCCAGATAGAAGAGCGCGATGCTCGAGATCACGAGGGCGACGAGCGGCACGGCGCCGATGGCCGGACGCGGCTGCGCATCGGCGGGATCGGCCATGTACATCATCACTACCACGCGAAGATAGAAGAACACCGACACCACGCTCGAGAGCATGCCGACGACCGCAAGGTCATAGTAATCGGCGCGGACGGCGGCGCTGAAGATGTACCACTTGCTCACGAATCCCGCCGTCGGCGGAATCCCCCCAAGCGACAGCAGAAACACGGTCATCAGGCCGGCCAGCCCCGGACGCGAGTACCACAGGCCGCTGAAGTCACGAAGCTCCTCGTGCGGACGGTCGGCCGTCCCGAGCAGCGCGATCACGCCGAAGGCGCCGATGTTCGTGACGGCGTAGACGAGCAGGTAGAACAGAATCGCGGCCTTCCCCACCTCGTTTGCGGCGACCAGGCCGACGAGCAGGTACCCGGCGTGCGCAATACTCGAATAGGCGAGCATGCGCTTCAGATTCGTCTGCGCGACGCCAACGACCGTGCCGACGATCATCGTGAGCATCGCGACGGCCCACAGCACGGGAGCCCAGTCTGCGCGCATCGGCTCGTAGGCCGACAGGAACACACGGACGAACGCGGCAAACGCCGCGGCCTTCACGCCCGTCGACATGAATCCGGCCACTACGGTGGGAGCGCCTTCGTACGCGTCCGGCGTCCACATGTGGAACGGCACGGCCGAGATCTTGAACGCAAAGCCCACCAGCAGCAGTCCGACGGCGAAGAGCATCATCGGCGTGACGTTCATGCCTTCGGCGGCCATCCACGTGCCAATGCGGTCCAGACGTGTGGATCCCGTGAGCGTGTACGTCAGCGCGGTGCCATAGAGGAAGAACGCGCTCGAAAAGGCGCCGAGCAGAAAATACTTGAAGGCGGCCTCGGTCGATTGCGGCGAGTCGCGCCGAAGGCCCGTCAGCACATACACCGCGATCGACATAATCTCGAGCGCGATGAAGATCGTGAGCAGATCCGTGGCCGTCGCCATCATCATCATGCCCGCGATTGAGAAGAGTGTCAGCGTGTAGTACTCACCGGCCGGCAGGCCTTCGCGTCGAATCGTCTGCCCCGACAGCGCAATCGTCAGCAGGCCGACGATGCACAGGATGATGCTGACGAAGAGGCCGAAGTTGTCGGCCCGGATCAGTCCGAAGCTGGAGGCATTGCGGCCCCAGAGCAGGATCGAGCCGGCCAGCGCGAAGAGCAACCCGATCACGCCGAGTCCGCCGATCGGCATCTGCTCGCCCTTGCCACGGAACGACTCGGCCACCATGGCGGCAAGCGCCGCCAGCGTGACGCACACCATGGGGACGATGGCAGCGAACGAGGAGTCGAGCATCAGCGTCCGGCCCCCAGTGAGGTGACGTCTGTCGGTGCCAGCCGTTCGACCACCTTGTCGACCGCCGCCGCCGTCGGCTTCAGAAACACGTTCGGTGCCAGACCCATGAAGATCGCCATCACGACGACTGGGCCGATCACCGCCCACTCGCGGAGCGACAAATCAGGCAACGTCCGGTTCTTCTCGTTCGTGACGTCGCCGTAGTAGACGCGCTGCACCATCCACAGCATGTAGACAGCCGACAGGATGACCCCCGTCGCGGCAAAGACCGCGTACCGCGGCTCCCACCTGAACGCGCCGAGGAGCACGAGGAACTCGCCGATGAACCCGTTCAGGCTCGGCAGGCCGATCGACGAGAGCGTGATGATCAGAAAGACGGCGGTCAGCTTCGGAACGACCCCCTTGAGACCTCCGTATTCCGCGATGAGGCGCGTGTGCCGCCGATCCGACAGCATGCCGACGATGAGGAAGAGACCGCCGGTGCTGACGCCGTGCGCCACCATCTGGTAAACCGCGCCTTGCAGGCCGTTCACGTTGAGCGCGCAGATGCCCAGCACGACGAAGCCAAGGTGGCTGACCGAGCTGTACGCCACCAGCTTCTTCATGTCGGGCTGCACCATCGCCACGAGCGCGCCATACACGATCCCGACAACGGCGAGGACGGCAATGTACGGCGCGAAGAATGCCGCCGCCTCCGGAAAGAGCGGGAACGCGAACCGGATCAGGCCGTATGTCCCCATCTTCAGCAACACGCCCGCTAGAATCACCGACCCTGCGGTCGGCGCCTCGACGTGCGCGTCGGGCAGCCACGTGTGGAAGGGGAAGAGCGGCACCTTGATCGCAAACGCGACCGCGAACGCCAGGAAGAACCAGTACTGCGTGGCCGGCGCAATCGAGATCGAGAGGAGCCGCACATAGTCGAACGAGTAGCTGCCCGTGGCCTCGGCGTGCAGATACGCCAGCCCGAGGATGGCGACCAGCATGAGCACGCTGCCCGCCATCGTGTAGAGCATGAACTTGATGGCGGCATAGATGCGCCGGTCGTAGCCCCAGACCCCGATGAGAAAATACATCGGGATGAGCATCGCGTCCCAGAACACGTAGAACAGGAACAGATCGAGCGCCAGGAAGACGCCGATCATGAACGCCTCGAGCGCGAGGATGAAGAAGGTGAACTCCTTTGTCTTCTTCGCGATCGACTCCCACGAGGACAGGAGCGAGACAGGCGTCAGAAACCCGGTGAGGACGACCAGCCAGAGGCTGATGCCGTCGATGCCGAGGTAATAGTCGATGCCGAACGCCGGAATCCAGGACGCGCGCTCGACGAACTGGAAGTCGGCCGATGCGTTGTCGAAGCGGGACCAGACGACGAGCGTGAGCGCGAACGTGACGAGCGACACGGCCAGACCGATCCGCTGAATGAGCCGCGCGCCCTGCTCGTCGCGATTCGGGACGAGCAGCACCAGCAGCCCGCCAATGAGCGGAACCGCTATGAGCAGGGTGAGGAGATGCGTGGTCATGGTCCTAGAAGCTCCCGACCTGCGCAATGCGCCAGGCGTAATAGCCAAGGACCAGCACCACGCCCAGCGTGAGCGAGGCCGCATACACGCGGACGGATCCCGTTTGCAGCCTGCGCAGCAGCGCGGCGCTCGCGTTCACGAACGCCCCGGCGCCGTTCACGGCGCCGTCGATGAGCTCGGCGTCGACGATCTTCCACAGGGTGCCGCGCGAGAACGTGACCAGGGGCCGCACGACCGTCGCGTCGTACAGCTCGTCGATGTCGTACTTGTGCAGCAGCAATTGGTGGAGCGGCGCTGCCGACGCCGCCACGGCGTCTGCGGCCGATGGACGGCGCACAAAGAAGTACCACGCGATGCCGATGCCGATGAACGCCACCGCGATCGAGACGCCCATCAGGGCGAATTCGGTCGCCTCGCTGTGCTCGGCGACCTCATGGGCCGGCTCGCTTCGCTCGCCGGGGGGGCTGGCCTCACTTCGTTCGGCCAGTGGGGCCGCGGCGATCTGCGCCGCGGAGGGCCCGGGCTCACTTCGCTCGCCCGGCGAAACCGCCTCGCTTCGCTCGGTGGAGGGGCGCTCGGCCGAAAAGCTGGGTTCCAGGAAATGCTCGATCCGGTTGCTTCCGCCGAGCGCGGCGGGGACGCCGACGTAACCGGCCACGACCGAGCCGATGGCGAGCACGACGAGCACCAGCGCCATGGCCGGTGGCGCATCGTGCAGATGATGGCCCGAGGCGTGCGCGTCACCAGCACCGTGGGCCGGCGGGTGCCCATGTGTGGGCGCGACGTCATATCGCGGGCGGCCATGAAACGCCAGGAAGACCAGCCGGAACATGTACGCCGCGGTCAGAAGCGCCGTCAGGACGCCGATGACCCACAGGACCTTGTGTCCGCTGAAGAACGTTTGCGCGAGGATCTCGTCTTTGCTGAAGAACCCGGCCAGGCCGGGGACGCCCGCGATTGCGATCGCGCCAATCAGGAACGTCCAGTAGGTAATCGGAAGATCCTTCTTCAGCCCGCCCATGCGCCGCAGGTCCTGCTCGCCGTGAAGCGCGTGAATCACGGCGCCGGATCCGAGAAAGAGCAGCGCCTTGAAGAACGCGTGCGTGTAGAGATGGAAGATGCCGGCGCCGAAGGCCCCCACTCCCATCGCGAGAAACATGTAGCCGAGCTGCGACACCGTGGAATACGCGAGCACCCGCTTGATGTCGTTCTGGACCAGGCCAATGGTGCCGGCGAATAGAGCGGTTGCCGCGCCGATGACGGCGACCACTTGCATCGCTTCAGGCGCGTGGCTGAACAGCACGGCGTTGCGCCCAATCATGTACACGCCCGCCGTCACCATCGTCGCCGCGTGAATGAGTGCCGAGACGGGCGTCGGGCCTTCCATCGCGTCCGGCAGCCACACATAAAGCGGAATCTGCGCGGACTTGCCCGTGGCGCCGATGAAGAGCAGGAGCGCCGCAACCGACAAGACCCCCCAGCCCGTCTCGACGGGACGCTCGGCCACGGCACTGGCGATCCCTTGAAAGTCGAGGGTGTGGAATTGAGTGAAGAGCAGGAGCGTGCCGAGGATGAACGCGAAGTCGCCGATGCGGTTGACGATGAACGCCTTGTTGCCCGCGTCGGTCGCCGATTTCTTTTTGTACCAGAAGCCGATCAGGAGGTAGGAGCAGAGGCCCACGCCTTCCCAGCCGACGAACATCACGAGCAGGTTCGACCCGAGCACGAGCACGAGCATGAACGCCGCGAACAGGTTCAGGTATGAGAAATACCGCGCGTACTCGCTGTCGGTCTCCTCGTGCATGTAGGCGGTCGAGTAGATGTGGATGAGCGAGCCGATGCCGGTGATGACCAGAATCATCACGGAGGCGAGCTGATCGACGCGGAATGAGGCCCCGACCTGGAGATCGCCCGAAGAGATCCAGGTATACGGCGTCTCGATGATCCCGCCCGGCGTGTGGAGCAGCGAGTACACGGCGGCGATCGAGACGCCGAAGGCGGCGAGCATCACCGCGCAGGCGATACCGCCCGAGATCGCCTTCGGCAACCGTCGCCCGAAGAACGCGTTGACGATGAAGCCGGCTAACGGCAGCAGAGGGATCAGGGCGAGCACGGTGTCAGCGGTCTCCGGGGCTTACCACTTGAGGCTCGTGAAAGCCTCTGGGTTGAGCGACTCTCGATGGCGAAAGAGCGCGATGACGATCGCCAGCCCCACGGCGGCTTCGGCCGCGGCCACGGTCATCACGAAGAAGACGATGACCTGGCCGTCCACGGCGGCGAACTGCCGGCCCGCCGCGACGAAGGTCAGGTTGACGGCGTTCAGCATGATCTCGATCGAGAGGAGCAGCGTGATCACGTTGCGCCGCACGAACACGCCGGCCGTGCCGATGGCAAAGAGAATGGCCGAGAGCGCCAGGTAATGGTTCAGCGTAATCACGGCGCTACTCCTGCCCTCGCCGTGCGAGGATCACGGCGCCCACCATCGCCACCAGAATCAGCACGGAAGTGGCTTCGAACGGAAACGCGTAGTCCGTGAAAATCGATCGGCCAATCGCGGCGACCGAGCTCACCGTGCCTGGCGATGTGTCTGCCAGCGCCGTCGGCTGGCGCGTGCTGATGTGCCACACGGCCCACAGGAGCTCGACGACGAGCAGCGCCGAGAGCGCCGCACCGAGCCGCCTCGCTCCGGGGCGGTTCAAAGGATGGCTGCGATCCCATTCAGCCGCGTCCTCGCGGGGCACGTTCAGCAACATGACGGTGAACAGGAACAGAACCATGATCGCCCCCGCGTAGACGATCATCTGCGTCACGGCCGTGAACGGCGCGTCGAGCAGCACGTACAGCCCGGAAAGCGCCGCGAACGAGACGATCAGCAGCAGCACGCTGTAGATCGGATTCCGCTGCCCGATGACGAGCAGGGATGCGGCTACGGCGAGTGCGGCGAACAGATAGAAGGCGACGACTTCAAAGCTCAAAGTACAGCACTCCGGCGGCGGTGACGAGCAGGTTGACGACCGACAACGGGAGCAGGAACTTCCAGCCGAACTGCATCAGTTGATCGTACCGGTAGCGCGGCAGCGTCCATCGCAGCCAAAGATAAAAGAAGAGCAGGACCGCGAGCTTCGCGAACCACCAGAGGAAGCCGAGCCACGGCGGCAGCACCGGACCATGCCACCCGCCAAGATAGAGGTTCGTCGCGACCGCCGAGACGGTGACCATGTTCACGTACTCGGCCAGGAAGAAAAGCGCAAAGCTCATGCTCGAGTATTCGGTGTGGTACCCCGCCACGAGCTCCTGCTCGGCCTCCGGAAAATCGAACGGCGCGCGGTTCGTCTCGGCAATCCCCGCGGTCATGTAGATGAAAAACCCAACCGGCTGCAGGAAGACGAACCACTTCGGGATGAACCCGAACCAGTAGCCGGCCTGCGCGTTGACAACCTCTTGAAGCGACAGCGAATTGCCCAGCAGCAGCACCGCGGCGAGCGCCATGCCGTAGCTCAACTCGTAGCTGATCATCTGCGCTGACGACCGCAGGCCGCCCAGCAACGAGTACTTGCTGTTCGAGCTCCAGCCGGCGAGCACGATCCCGTACACGCCCATCGATGACACGGCGAACACGACGAGCATCGCGACCGGGACGTCGGCGACGTACAGTGGCACGGGCCGGTCGAGCAGTCCGAAAAGCGTGGTTGGCGGACCGAACGGCACGACGCAAAACGCGAGGAACGCCGTCATTGCCGACATGATCGGCGCGAGGTGAAAGAGAATCTTGTCGGCCGCCTTGGGGCGGAGCTCCTCCTTGAAAAAGAGCTTGAAGACGTCGGCGAACGGCTGCAAAAGACCGAACGGGCCGACCAGCGTTGGCCCGAAGCGCTGCTGAATCCGTGCCGCCACCTTGCGCTCGGCCCAGACCATGCCGGCCGCCGATAAAAGCAGCGCATGGAAGACGACGACGACGAGGCCGATTTGAACGATGAGGACGGGATCGATAGATGGCATGGGCAAGGGCGACAGTTTATCTGAACAGTTATCTGTGGAGGCGGCCCTTCAGGGCCCCGACAACGCGGGGCTGAAGCCCCGCCGCCACGAACCAGCCAAGCTCAATGCGCACCAATGGGTTCCCTTGCGCGCCAGTCCGCCGGGCACGTGCACCGGCCTTCACGCACGTGGGCCTCGTACTCGTGCCGGAAGTGCTTGATCGTCGTCAGCACGGGCGTCGCCGCCGCATCGCCGAACGCGCAGAGGGTTTTTCCGACGATATTGTCCGACACGCTCAAGAGCAACTCGATGTCGCGCATCGTCCCTTCACCGCGATCGATCTTGTCGAGAATCTGCAGCAGCCAGTCGCCGCCTTCACGGCACGGCGTGCACTTGCCGCACGATTCGTGGCGATAGAAATGCAGCAGGTTCTTGGCGGCCCACACCATGCAGGTGGTGTCGTCCATCACGATCATGCCGGCTGACCCGAGCATCGATCCCGCTTTCATGAGCCCGTCGAAGCTCGCGGCCACGTCAATCTGGTCGGGCAGGAGGATCGGGACCGACGATCCACCGGGGATCACGGCTTTGAGCTGCCGGTTGTTCGGGATGCCGCCCGCGTAGTCGTAGATCAACTCCCGCACGGTCGTGTGCATCGTCGCTTCGAAGACGCCAGGCTTTGCCACGTGGCCGCTGACGCAGAACAGCTTCGGCCCGCCGTTTTTCTCTGGACCGACGGCGGCGTACCACTCCGCACCGTTCATGACGATGGCGGGCACATTGCAGAGCGTCTCGACGTTGTTGACCGCGGTCGGGCAGCCGTAGAGACCTTCGACGGCAGGAAAGGGCGGCTTGATGCGGGGCTGCGCGCGCTTGCCCTCGAGCGACTCGATGAGCGCGGTTTCCTCGCCGGCTTCGTAGGCACCGGCGCCACGGTGCATGTAGACGTCGCAGTCGAAGCCCGATCCGAGGATGTTGCGGCCGAGAAACCCGGCCCTGTAGGCGTCGGCAATCGCGGCTTCGAGGATGTGCTGCACGTGCAGGAACTCGCCCCGGATGTAGATATAGGCGACCTTCGATCCGATCGCATAGCACGAGATCGCACAGCCTTCGACCAGCAAGTGTGGATTCCGCTCCATCAGCAGGTGATCTTTGAACGTGCCCGGCTCGCTCTCGTCGGCGTTGCAGCAGATGTAGCGGGGCCTTGGCGATTTCTTGTCGACGAACTGCCACTTCATTCCCGTAGGGAATCCGGCCCCTCCGCGGCCGCGGAGGCCCGACTGCTTCACGACCTCGATGATGTCGTTCGGCGCCATCGTGAGCGCCTTGCGCAGCGCGTCGTAGCCCTGGTGCTTCAGATAGAAATCGAGCGTGTAGCTGTGCGGCTCGCGAACGTGCTTGATGAGGACGGGTTCCATAGGCTTTGCGACTACTGACTACCGGTGCTCGACGTTGTGCACACAGCCCGACAGGCCGGCATCGCCCTTCGCCTTGATCGTGTCGAGCAGCTCGCCGACTCGATCTGGCGACAGGCATTCGTGCCAGCCGTCGTTCACCATCACGACAGGCGCCCGGTCGCACGCGCCGAGGCACTCGACCTCCAGGAGCGTGAACGTGCCAGACGCGTCTGTTTCACCAGGCTTCACGTGCAGCCGCCGCGCGATCTCCTCGGTGACGCGCTCGGCGCCCAGAAGCGCGCACGACAGCGTGCGGCACACCTGAATCACGTGCTTGCCGACCGGCTGCTTGTAGAACATCGCGTAATACGTCGCGACGTCCTCGACTTCGGCAGCGGTGCAGCCGATGACCTCCGCCACGTGCCGCATGCCATTGGCCGAGAGGTAGCCGATCTTCTGCTGCACCATGAAGAGCGCGTAGAGCACTGTCGACTTGCGCTGCTCGGGCGGATAGTGGGTGGCGAGCTCCTCGAACTTCTGCCGCTCGTCGGGCGAGAAGGCGAATGGCTCTCCTTCCGGCGACAACGCCCGCTCGGAGCGTTGAAAGCCGGTCTCGTACGGCATTTCGGGATGGAAGCTCACCGGTCCACGTCTCCCAAGACAATGTCGGTCGACCCGATGATGGCGACGACGTCGGCGATGAGGGCGCCGACGACCATCGGCTCCATTGCCTGGCATGCCAGCAGTGAGGGCGGCCTGAGGTGGACGCGCACCGGGCGATTCGTGCCGTCCGAGGCGATGTAGACCCCGTGCTCGCCTCGCGGGCCCTCCACGGGCACGAACGACTCGCCAGCCGGGACGGTGAAACCCTGCGAGTGGATCAGGAAGTGCTGGATGAGCGCTTCCATCTCCGTGTAGACCCTGTCCTTCGGCGGCGGCGTGATGCGTCTGTCGTCGATCTCGAACGCGCCCATCGGCGTGATGCGATCGAGCGCCTGCGTAGCGATCTTGATGCTCTCGTGCATCTCACGGATGCGCGTGCGATAGCGGTCGAAGACGTCGGCGCCCGTGAAGGTCGGGATATCGAAGTCGAACGTCTCGTACCCGCAGTACGGATAGGCTTTCCGGACGTCGAACGACGATCCGGCGGCGCGCGCCATGGGTCCGACCAGGCCGTATTGGAGGCACTGATCCAGCGTGAAGTAGCCGACGCCCTGCGTGCGCTTCACGAAGATCGGGTTGCCCGTCAGCAGGTCCTGGTACTCGGCCAGCTTGATAGGCATCCGTTTCAGCAGCTCGCGCACGGCGTCGTGGAAGCCGCGCGGCAGATCCTCGCGCAGGCCGCCGATGCGGATGTAGCTGGGGAACATCCTGAAACCCGCGATGAGCTCGTTGATGTTGAGGATCAGCTCACGCTCGCGAAAGCAGTAGAGCATCACCGAGACGGCGCCGAGGTCCATCGCGTGCGTGCCCAGCCACACCAGGTGACTGTTGATGCGCTGCAGTTCGACGAGGAGCACGCGAATCCATTTCACGCGATCCGGCATCTCGACGCCGAGCAGCTTCTCGACCGAGAGCGCGTAGGCGAGCGAGTTGGACTGCGCACCCAGATAGTCGGTCCGCTCGATGAGCGGCACGACCTGCTGCCACTTCTTGTTCTCGGACGTCTTCTCGATGCCGGTGTGCAGATAGCCAATCGTGGACTTGGCCGAGACGATCACCTCGCCATCGAGCTCGAGCACCAACCGGAACACGCCGTGCGTGCTCGGGTGCTGCGGCCCCATGTTGATGGTCATCGTTTCCGAACGCAGTTCAGGCATAGCGGTAATTTTCAACGGCGCCCATGCTAAAGCTTGGGCCTACGTACGATTCCAGGTGCCGACGATCGTGTCCGGTTGCCGACGATCGTAGGCCCGAGCTTTAGTTCGGGCTCGACCAGTTCTTACAATTCGTCTTCCACAACTTCGCAGATCGCGTGCAACAGCGTGCGATGCACTTCCTGGACGCGGGCGGTCGATGCGTCGGGCACGTTCAGGTGGATATCCGCCGCGCGGCCTGCTTCCCCCCATCACGTCCCGTCATCGCGATCGTCGTCAAGCCCCGCGCTTTCGCCGCGCGAAACGCTTCGATGACATTGGCCGAGCCGCCGCTCGTCGTGATCCCGAAGGCCACGTCGCCTGCTTCCCCCAGCGCCTCGATCTGACGAGCGAACACGTGCCCGTATTCGTAGTCATTGCCGATCGCCGTCAGGATGCTCGTGTCGGTCGTGAGCGCCAGCGCCGGCAGCGCGCGTCGCTCCCGCTGAAACCGCCCCACGAACTCCGCCGCGAAGTGCTGCGCGTCGGCCGCACTGCCGCCGTTGCCGAAGACCAGCAGACGATGCCGGCCGTGAAACGCCTGAGCGATGGTCTCGATCGCCTCGAGCAGCGAATCCTGACTCGCGCGGCGCGCCGCCTCGTGCACACGAATGGCACCGGCAAAAATACGATCGATCGTCTCGAGGCGCGAATCGGTCACCGCGTGTCCGCCTATGGCGTCGGCCGGTGCCGCCGATCCGCCTCCACGTTTGCCTTGAACTCCTCTTCGGTCAGTTGCAGCGGCAAATAGGTCCGTACAGGGAGCTTCACCTGCGTGGGATAGTCCTTCCGCAGTGGGTGGCCTTCCCAGTCGTCGGGAGTCAGCAGCCGCTCGAGCTGCGGATGGCCCGCAAACACGATTCCGAACAGATCCCAGACCTCGCGCTCCTGCCAATTGGCCGAGGGCCATACGGTCGAAATCGTCGGGACTTCGGGACGCTCGCCAGAGACGACCACTTTCAGGCGGAGCGTGAAGGTGAGCGGAATCGACACGAAGTGATACACGACGCGAAATCGCGGCGCGCGCGGAAGGTAATCCACGGCGGTCACATCGAGGCACACGTTGAACTGGAGCGACGGATGATCGCGGAGGATCCGGGCCACCTCCACCAGCCGCGCGGCGGGCACGATGATTGTCGGGATGTCGTCCTGTCCCGCCACCAGCTCGAAGGCGTCGGCTGGCAGGGCATCGGCAAGCGGCGGCAATGCAAACGTGGTGCTCATAGGGGACCAGGACGCGTCTCAGCCGGACTGGATCTCCTAGATCTTCGACTCCGAGATCTTCTTCTGGAGCTGGACGATGGCGTAGATGAGCGATTCGGGGCGCGGAGGGCAGCCGGGAACGAAGACATCGACGGGCACGACCTGATCGACGCCTTGCACGATCGCGTAGTTGTCGAAGACGCCGCCGACCGAGGCGCACGCGCCCATCGAGATGACCCATTTCGGCTCGGGCATCTGATCGTAGATGCGCCGCAGCACCGGGGCCATTTTCCGCGAGAGCCGGCCGGCAATGATCATCAGGTCGGCCTGGCGCGGTGAGGCGCGAAACACCTCGGCGCCGAACCGTGCGATGTCGTAGCGCGAGCAGCTCATCGCCATCATCTCGATGGCACAGCATGCGAGGCCGAACGTTACGGGCCAGATGGCCGAGCGGCGCGCCCAGTGCACCATCTTCTCGACGGTCGTCGTCAGAACGGGAATGTCAAGCTGCTGTTCGAGACCCATCGGTCACCTTGGCCAGACGCCGGGCGAGACGCTCGCGGGCCTCCGCCGGCCCCCAGTCGAGCACGCCCTTGCGCCAGATGTAAACGTAGCCGGCCAGCAGAATCGCCATGAAGGTCACGACTTGCGCAAAGCCGGTCCACCCGAGATCCCGGAGCGCCATGGCCCAGGGATAAAGGAACGCCACCTCGATGTCGAAGAGGAGAAAGACCATTGCCACGAGGTAGAACTTCACGGACTGCCGCTCGCGCGCATCGCCGACCGCCGGGACGCCGCACTCGTACGGGGCCTGCTTTTCCGGGGTGACCACCTTCGGGCCGAGCAGTTGAGAAATGAAAACGGTGAAGGCGCCGAACCCGACCGCGATCGCTAAGAGTAGGAGGATTGACAGCCAGCTCTGCATGGGCTCTTCGAGGTCCGCGGGAGCGTCGGAGAGCTTGTGAAGGAATTCGCAAGCCCGCCAACCCTCATGCTACTGGACGGTTAGACGCCAAGTCAAACACGCAGGGGGACTGTCCCCACCCACATACCTTGCGGTCTCGGAACAAGGCACCACAACCCCTGTGGTGGGGGACAGTCCCCCTCCGCCGCGGCCCGGGAGCGATATCATCCGAGGCGTGCGCCTGGCCATGTTCACACCGCTGCCGCCCGTCCGCAGCGGCATCGCCGACTATTCGGTCGAGCTCCTGACGGCGCTCGCGGGCCGTCATCAGACCCAAGTCTACGTCGTTTCGCCGGAAGAAATCGCCGGGTGGTCCGGCTCCGCCGCCCCGTTTACGGTCCGGAGCGCGCACGACTTCGTCTGGATGGACCAGCAGCGACGTCACGATCTCGTCGTGTTCCAGCTGGGAAACGCCTGGTGCCACGACTACATGTGGCCGTATGTGTTCCGCTATCCGGGCCTCGTCGTGCTGCACGACGCGCATCTCCACCATGCACGGGCCGTGGTCCCTGCTGCGGCGACGGCGAGAGGCAGACTACCGAGCCGAGCTCGCCTTCAACCACCCGTCGTTGCCGCCGGAGGCGGCGGAACCGGCGCTCCACGGATTCGGGGGACCGCTGTACTACGCGTGGCCGATGCTGCGGACAGTCATGGCCTCGGCGCGCGCGGTCGCCGTGCACAACGCGCAGCTGGCAGCGGAGCTCGCCACAGAATTCCCCAGCACGCCAGTCGATCTCATTCGAATGGGCGTCGCCGAACGTCCCGCCTCCTCGGATCACGTTGCCGCCCTCCGCGCGCGTCATGCGCTGGCACCCGACGCGATCGTCGTGGCCGCCTTCGGGGCCATCTCGGACGAGAAGCGCATCACGCCGCTCCTGAAAGCGATAGCCGTGGCGCGGCGCTATGAGCCGCGCGTGCGCCTGCTCATCGTCGGTCAGGCGCTGCCACACCACGACGCGATGGCGATGGCGCGCGAGGCGGGACTCGCCGATGCGGTGACGTCCACGGGCTACGTACCTGACGATGAATTGGGCGGGTACCTCGCGGCCGCCGACGTGGTGTCGTGCCTGCGCTGGCCCTCCGCCCGCGAAACGTCGGCGTCCTGGCTGCGCGCCATCTCGGCGGGCCGTGCCACCATCGTCACGGATCTGGCGCAACAGGCCGACGTGCCCACGCTCGACCCGAGGAACTGGGCTCTCCTCGACGCACGGCCCGATCATGCCGTTCATCGGCCCATCGCCGTAAGTATCGACGTGCTGGACGAGGATCACTCGCTGACACTCGCGCTGAAACGCCTGACCACGGACGGTGCGCTCCGCGAGCAGCTGGGCGCAAGCGCGGCCGACTACTGGCGCGCGCGCCACACCCTGGAACACATGGTGTCGGACTACGAGACGGTCATGCAGCGAACGATCGGGCAGTCACGCGCGCAATCGGAGCTTCCCGAGCACCTTCGACCCGAGAGCGTGGCCCACACACGCGACATCCTCGCGCCTTTCGGGGCGTCCCTGCCGACGCCACTCGCCTGACCGTGCCCGCACCCGAGCGCCCCTCGCCTTCGGTCACGCGAACACCCGGCTGGTGGGCGACGGCGCTGGTGGTCGTGTTCGGCGTCTTGCACACCGTTTTGCAGGTCTCGCTCACGAGACCCTACCTCTTGCCGGCAGGCGATGGCGCGCTCGTGACGGGCGAGGTCATTCAGGCGGCCATCGGGCCGGGCAGACTGCTCATCGCACGGCCTCCCGTGCCGTCCGAGACCGACGGCGCGTTGATCGTCCAGGAGGTCCTTCCTGGGAGCCCCGCGGAGAAGGCCGGCGTCCGCGCCGGCGACTCGATTCTCCGCGAGACGAACGTTTCGAACGGCCGCGCCGTCGCGTTCCTGCGCGCACCCGGAGACATGCACGCTGCCATCGCGCATTGGCGGGACGCGTACTGGCTCGGGCTCTCGGGACCCGTCGTCGTCGATTTGCGCGACGAGGCGGGCCGCACGAAGACCGTGCGGATCGATCGGGCGCCTGCATGGCGACTGCCCCCGCAGCTGTCAGGAGACTGGCTCGCGCTGCACGCGGGTCCGTTGCTGCAATTGATCGTCTTTGTCGGGTGCGCAGCGGCGCTGCTCGGGCTTCGGCCTCGCGATCCGACGGCGCAGTTCTTGATCGCCGCGCTCGTCTTCGCGGGAGTGGCAGTCAGCGGGCCGCTGGTGGGCAGCGAGAACGCCCTGCCGCCGGGACTGCGTCAGGCCCTGACGCTCCTGGCTTGGTTGGCGACGCCGTTCGCGTTTCCGACCATCGCGCTGGCCATTGCGTACTTCCCCCGCAAGGCCGCCGTGCTCGCGCGACATCCGTGGCTGCACATCGTGCCAGTCCTCGTGACTGCGCCGATCCTCGTAACGTCGGCGATGACCGGGCTCTACCTGGCCGGTGTAGACAGCCTGGCCGACGCCGCGACGTGGGATGCCACACATCCTGGTGTCTTCTTCTGGACGTTTGCGGCGGGCCTCGCCGTGAACATCGCGACAATGGTCGAGAGCGTGATCCGGTTCCGCAACAACGCCGACCCACTGGAACGACGCCGGGTCGCCCTGGCGGTCGCCACTTTGGTCATCGGCACCATCGCCTTTACGTTGCGGGACGGCGTGCCCGTGCTCGTTGCGGCTGTCGGCGGCATGCGCTTCGTCTGGCCCGCGTGGATCGGGTTCCCGTTGTACGTGCTCGTGGCGCTGCCGGCGCTCGGCGTCACGTACACGGTTGCCGTGTACCGTGTGCTGGCGCCGCGCGTCGTGATGCGCAGCAGCCTGCAGTACGCGCTCGCCCGCAAGACGCTGGCGGCTGCGGCGATACTGCCAGCCGCTCTGATGATCTTCTCGCTCGTGCGGCAGCGTGATCAGAGCCTTGCGACGATCATCAGCGGACAGCCACTCCTCTACGCCGTCCTCCTGGCGACGCTGCTCGTCGCACTCCGTTTCCGTGATCGCGCGAAAGCCTGGCTGGACCGCCGGTTCTTCCGCACCGAATATGACGCGCGCGCGGTGCTCCTCTCGCTGGCCGGACGCGTGCCCTTCGAGACGGATCCCAACGAGCTCACAGCTCTCGTGCTCGACGAGCTCGATCGCGCACTCAAGCCGTCGATGGCCGCTGTGCTCGTCTCGGGCCTGGAGCCGGAGTCTCTTGTGCCGGTCGCGGTCCTGCGTGGCAGCGCCGACAGCCTGCCGGAAGGCGGAGGCATTGCGACGATGCTGAAATGGTCCGACGAGCCGCTCGAGCTCGATCTGGACGACAGCCGCTCTCAGGCCCGGCGGCTCCCGGCTGACGAGATCGCGTGGCTCGAGTGCACCGATGCCGTTCTCTTCGTGCCGCTGTTTTCGAAGGACGCGACGACGCGCACGCTGCTCGGCGCGCTGGCCCTCGGCGCGAAGCGATCGGAAGAACCGTACTCGGCCGAGGACCGCGAAATGCTGTCGGCCATCGCCGGCCAGGTCAGTCTCGCCCTCGACGTGGCGCGCTTGAGACGGCGGGAGACGCACTTCTCGCCGGACAGCGCGCTGACGATTGCCGACGCCGCCATGGGTCTGGTCGCCGAGTGCCCCGCGTGTCATGCCTGCTACGACACGGGCACCCCGACCTGCCGCGACGATGGGCTGGCACTGCGGCCGGGCGCCGTGCCGCATGTGGTCGACGGGAAGTATCGGGTCGACCGCGCGCTTGGACGCGGCGGCATGGGCGCCGTGTACCGGGCGCACGACATGCGTCTCGATCGCGATGTGGCGATCAAGGTCGTGCGCGGCGAGCTCCTGGCGGATGCCGACACACGCGCGCGCTTCCGGCGCGAGGCGCAGGTCGTTGCCAAGCTGCAGCACCCGGGTGTCGTGTCGGTCTTCGATTACGGCACGCTGCCGACCGGTGCGGCGTTTCTGGTGATGGAATTCGTCCGCGGGCGCGATCTGCGATCGCTGCTGATGGAAGGCCCGCAGACGCCCGACGTCGCAGTGCGGTTGCTCCAGGCGATCGCCGCGCCCGTCGAGGCCGCGCACAGGCAGGGGATCCTGCACCGCGATCTGAAGCCGGAAAACATTCTGCTGCCGGAGGAAGGGGTCGCGGTCAAGGTGGTCGACTTCGGGATCGCGAAGGTGCTCGCGTCATCTCCCGAGCCCGAGGGACAGACCGTGGCGACACTGACGGCGTTCGGCCAGCCGCTGGGAACGCCTGCCTACATGGCGCCCGAGCAGCTGGCGGGAACGGAGATGACCGCGCGGACCGACGTGTACGCGCTTGGCGTGATCGGATACGAGCTCGTTACCGGAGCGCTGCCATTTGGGCGAGGGTCGTTCTTCGACGTCGCGATGCGGCAGCAACGGGGAGCGCCGGCGTTCGACCGGAGCGACATTCCTCCCGGCCTGGCGGCGGCGATTGCAGAGGCGCTCTCGGCGGACCCGGCGGGGCGACCGCCGTCGGCCGAAGCGTTTGCGGCACGCGTCGGTGGTTCCTGACCGCGCGCCTCATCGAGGGAGCCGACGTCAGACCAGCGTGGCCTGGACGACGCCAATGCGTTTGTCGAGCTCTGCGAGCGCCTGCTGCAGCTGCGACTTGCGAGCATCGTGCGTGGCCAGCTGCAGCTGACGCACCGTTTCGGCGCGCGCAAGCCTCAAACCATCGAGTTGGCGCACCTGCTCTGGATTGCGCACCGCCTGGGTGCGCGCCTTCGCCCGGCTGAGCGCGAGTTCTTCCATGCGCTCCTGAATCCTGGCGTCAGCATCTATAAGTCCCTCACCAGCATCACCCATTGCCACGTCCCTTCGGAAAGAATGAAAACCGAACAGCCATTATAGCAACCCATCGTCCCAAACCCATCCACAATCCGCGCTCGGATGGTGGGGTTGATCTCTCAGCCTCTCGAAGGTCGAAGTGCGCAATTGGTAAGATCGTGGGATGTCCTTCCATCCGGCGGTCGAGGAGTGGTTTCGCGCCGCGTTTGACGGTCCGACGCCGGCGCAGTCGCGTGGGTGGCCATCGATCACGGCGGGCGATTCCACGCTCGTTCTCGCGCCCACCGGGAGCGGCAAGACGCTGGCGGCATTTCTGGCGTGCCTGGATCGGCTGATGTTCTCGCCCATCCCCGCGCCCGCCGAACGCTGCCGGGTGCTGTACATCTCACCGCTCAAGGCGCTGGCGGTCGACATCGAGCGGAACCTGCGCGCGCCGATCGCGGGGATCAGCCGGGTCGCCACCGCGCGTGGCGAGGCGCACATCGTCCCGGCGATCGCGATTCGGACGGGCGACACGCCGGCGGCCGACCGGGCGCGATTTCAACGCCAGCCGGCCGATATCCTGATCACCACACCCGAATCGCTGTTCCTCCTCCTGACCTCGCGGGCGCGGGAGACGCTGCGCTCGATCGAGACAGTGATCGTCGACGAAATTCACGCGCTCGTCCCGACCAAGCGCGGCGCCCATCTCGCCTTGTCGCTCGAGCGGCTCGAGGCACTCGGCGGACACCGGCTTCAGCGCATTGGTCTTTCGGCAACGGTGCGGCCCGTCGACGAAGTGTCGCGATTTCTCGGTGGCGCCGACGGATCAGTGGCGCCCGTGGCAGCCGACGCGTCACCGGGGGCCGACGACACCGCAGCCGACGCGGCGATCGGTGCTCGAGGGCTGCACGACGAGTTCGTGGCACGTCGCGCCGAACCCATCTGGCGGCCGGTGAACGTCGTGGATGCGCGGCAGCCAAAGCCGCTCGAGCTCAGAATCGAAGTACCCGTCGAAGACATGGCCAGGCCCGCCGGGCCGATCCCTCCCGCACGCGGAACCGCGGCCCAAGGCCGCGCGTCGATCTGGACCAGTATTCACCCGCGGCTGCTCGAGCTGATTCGCGCGCATCGGTCGACGCTCATCTTCGTCAACAGCCGGCGGCTCGCCGAGCGCCTCGCCGCCGCGATCAACGAGCTGGCCGGTGAAACGCTGGTCCGCTCCCATCACGGGTCGATCGCGCGTGAGCAGCGCCAGGACGTGGAAGAGGCGCTCAAGGGCGGCGCGCTCCGCGCGCTCGTGGCGACCTCGTCGCTGGAGCTCGGCATCGACATGGGGGCCATCGATCTCGTGGTTCAGATCGAAGCGCCGCCATCGGTCGCAAGCGGGCTGCAGCGGATCGGCCGAGCGCGGCACCAGGTCAACGCGTCGAGCAACGGCGTCATCTTCCCGAAGTTCAGAGGCGATCTCGTCGCCTGCGCGGCGGTCACCGCCGCAATGCACGCCGGCCGCGTCGAGTCCACACGCTACCCGCGCAACCCGCTTGATGTCCTCGCGCAGCAGATTGTGGCCATGGTGGCCATCGAGCCGTGGTCGGTCGACGAGCTCCTCGCGGCGCTCCGGCGTGCGGCGCCGTTTGCGGCGTTGGCGCGGCGAACGTTCGACGGCGTGCTCGACATGCTGTCTGGCCGCTATCCGTCTGACGAATTCGCCGAGCTGCGCCCCCGACTGACCTGGGATCGCGTGGCGAATCGACTGACGACGCGCGAAGGCGCGGTGCGGATCGCCATCGCCAACGCGGGGACGATTCCAGATCGTGGGCTCTACGGCGTCTTCCTCGCCGGAGCCAAGGCCGGAAGCGCGCGCGTCGGCGAGCTCGACGAGGAAATGGTGTTCGAGTCGCGCGTCGGAGAGACGTTCCTCCTTGGCGCATCGAGCTGGCGCATCGAGGAGATCACGCACGACAGGGTGACGGTGTCGCCCGCGCCCGGGGAACCTGGCAAGATGCCGTTCTGGAAGGGCGACACGGCGGGCCGGCCGCTGGAACTCGGATTGGCGATCGGTCAGCTCGCGCGAGAGCTGACGGAATTGCCCCCTGGCGCAGCCATCGACCGGCTGGAACGCGCGCACGACCTCGATCGGACCGCCGCAGAAAACCTGCTTCAATACCTTGCCGACCAGCGAGCCGCGACCGGCGCCCTGCCCGACGATCGTACGATCGTCATCGAGCGCTGCCGCGACGGGCTCGGCGACTGGCGCGTCTGCCTCCTCTCGCCGCTCGGCGGCCGCGTCCTCATCCCCTGGTGCCTCGCGGTCGTGGCGCGGTTTCGCGCCGAACGCGGCATCGAGGTCGAGACCATGTGGAGCGACGACGGCTTCGTCGTCCGGGTGCCGGAATCCGATGAGCCGCCCGATCCGGCGCTGTTTCTCCCTCCGGCAGACACCATCGAACAGCTCGTCGTCCGGCAGCTTGGATCGAGCGCGCTCTTCGCGGCGAAGTTCCGGGAGGTCGCGGGACGGGCGCTGCTCCTGCCGCGCCGTCGGCCGGGGGCCCGCACGGCACTCTGGCAGCAACGGAAACGCGCGGCGGATCTGCTCGCGGTGGCATCGAGGTTCGGATCATTTCCGGCGGTGCTCGAGACGTATCGCGAGTGCCTGCGCGACGTCTTCGACATGCCGGCACTCGAGGACATTCTGGCCCGCGTGGCGCGTGGCGACGTGCGTGTGGTGACAGTGGACACGCCGCAGCCGTCGCCGTTTGCTGCCTCGCTCCTCTTCAGCTACGTCGCCACGTTCCTGTACGACGGCGACGCGCCGTTGGCCGAGCGCCGGGCGCAAGCGCTTTCGGTGGATCACGCGCAGTTGCGGGAGCTGCTGGGCGATGCCGAACTGCGCGAGCTGCTCGACCCGGACGTGCTCGCCGGACTCGAAGCGCAGCTCCAGGCGCTCGACCCGGAGCATCGTGTGCGGACCTCGGACGGCCTTCACGATCTGCTGCTTCGGATCGGCGATCTGACGCGCGACGAAATCGCCGCCCGTGTCGCCACGCCGGCGTTGGCGGGCGCCATCGACGAACTGGTTGAGGCAGGCCGCGCGATCGCCATTCCGGTGGACGGCCGACCGCGATACATCGCCGCGGAGGACGCCGCTCGCTATCGCGACGCCCTTGGGGCGCCACTCCCTGCGGGGATTCCGAAGTCGCTGCTGGAACCTGTTGCGGATCCGCTCGGCGATCTCATGCAGCGATTCGCCCGTACGCACGGCCCGTTCATCGGCGCACAGTGCGCCGCACGGTTCGGGCTCGGCGTCCCGGTCGTCGAGCAGGTTCTCTCGCGCCTTGCGGCCGTCGGACGCGTCGTGCAGGGCGAGTTCAGGCCAGGAGGCCTCGAGCGCGAATGGTGCAGCGGCGATGTGTTGCGCACGTTGCGACAGCGCTCGCTGGCGCGGCTGAGGAAACAGGTCGAGCCGGTCGATCGCGCCTCACTCGGCCGCTTCGCGCTGGCATGGCAATCGGTCGCGCGCCGGCGCCGGGGAGGGTTGGACGCTCTGCTCGATGCCATCGAGCAGCTCCAGGGCGCGCCGCTTCCGGCCTCCGAGCTGGAGCGCGAGATTCTCCCGGCTCGCGTGGACGGCTACACGCCGGCGGATCTCGATCGGCTGATCACGGCCGGCGAGGTGGTGTGGGTCGGACTGGAATCGCTCGGCGAGCGAGACGGTCGATTGGCGCTCTACCTCACCGACCACCTGCACCTCCTGTTGCCGCCCGGCGACCCGCGAGTCTCCGAAACGGACCTCGAGCGCCGAATCGTCGAGCATCTTCGCGCCAGCGGAGCGTCGTTCTTCCCTGCCGTGCATGCGGCGGCGGGTGGCGGTTTCCCACAAGAGGTGATCGACTCGCTCTGGTCACTCGTCTGGCGAGGCCTTGTGACCAACGACACGCTGCACGCGCTTCGCGCATTCGTCGAGGCGCCCGAGCGATCGCGCCGTCGGCCGTCTGGCGCATTCCGCTCGCGGCGCGTCACGCCCGCCGTCGCACACGGACGATGGTCGCTCGTAGAAGAGAGGCTGCGCGGACGGCCCTCCGCGACGGAATGGTCCACGGCCGTGGCGCGACAACTGCTCGCGCGCCATGGGGTGCTCACGCGCGAAGCGATGGCCGTCGAGTCCGTCCCCGGGGGCTACTCGGCTGTGTACGACGTCCTCCGTGCGATGGAAGACGGCGGACGCGTCAGGCGCGGCCTGTTCGTCGACGGGCTCGGCGCCGCGCAATTCGCGCTGCCAGCGGCACTGGATCTGCTCCGTTCGGTGCGAGAGCCAGAGGAATCCCCGATTGTCGCGACGCTCGCCTCGACGGATCCCGCCAATCCGTATGGCGGCATTCTCAAATGGCCCGCGGCGCCGGACGGCGGCCGCAGCGCCACGCGATCTGCAGGCACGCGTGTAGTCCTCGTCGATGGTGAGCTGACGGCCTGGCTCAGTCGTGGAGATCGGCAGATGCTGGTGTGGCTACCCGACAATGAGCCGGGCCGCTCGCGCGCTGCGCGGGCTGCTGCATCGGAGCTGGCGCGACTCGCCGACGAATCGTACGGACGGCAGGGGCTGCTCGTCGGCGACGTCAACGGCAGGCCGATCACCGAGCATCCCCTGGCCGCCTATCTTGTCGCCGCCGGATTCGTCCCCGGCGCCATGGGCATGGCGAAGGCTAGGAAGAAACAGTAACGCGAAGTGCCAGGTGCAAAGTGCGAAGTGCAAAAGTGAAGTGGGAAGTAGGAAGTGGCAAGTCGGAGTGGAAGTCGCCACAACCAGCTCGCTCCATAACCGTTGTTACGCCATAGAGCGCTGCACTTCCCCTTTTCCACTCACCACCTCATTTGCACTTGGCACTCCCCACTTTGCACTGCATGCTACTTCGCCGTGCGTTCGGGCACGCCATCCTGTTTCAGCAGGCGTCTAATCGCCGCCAGCATCTGTTCAGGGAGGCATGGCTTGCTGAGAAACGCGTCGCAGCCGGCCTCGCGTGCTGCGATGGGGGCGTCCGATCGGGCGTTTCCCGTGAGGGCGATGACCGGAATGGCACGGGTGCGTTCGTTGCTCTTGAGCGTTCGCGTGGCCGTCCATCCGTCCATCCCGGGCAGGGATAGGTCCATGACGATGGCGTCGGGGAGGAGCTCGATGGCCTTGGCGACGGCTTCGTCGCCGGTCTCGGCCTCGGCGACCGCGTAACCGTACGCGCCTAAGTACTCCGCGTACATCTCTCTGGCGTCCTGGTAGTCGTCCACGACCAGCACGAGAAGCGGCCGCGGCGCATCTGCTACCATGGCGAGATGACGCGCGTTTGGGATTGCGCGTCCTGAATCATGGCTCAGCTCAACTCCTTCGACATCACGTCCACCATTGATCTGCAGGAAGTCGACAACGCGCTGAACCAGGCTCGAAAAGAGATCATCCAGCGGTACGACTTCAAGGGCGCGCGCGCCGACATCGATTTCGATCGGGGGGAGCATACCATCACGATCCTCGCGGACGACAACTTCAAGATGGACGCGATCTGGGAAATCCTCCAGACGCGGCTCGTGCGCAGGAACGTCCCGGTCAAGAACTTCAAGCTCGGCGAGAGCGAGCCCGCGGGAGGCGGAGGCGTCCGGCGCGTCATCTCGCTGCAGCAGGGCATCCCGTCGGACGCCGCCAAAGAGATCGTGAAGTTCTTGAAGGACCAAAAACTGAAGAAGGTGCAGGCCGCGATCCAGGCTGACCAGCTCCGCATTACGGCCCCCGCGAAAGACGACCTGCAGGAGGCGATGCGCCTGCTTAAAGAGCACGATTTCGGCGTCGCGCTCCAGTTCGGCAACTACCGCTAGCAGCGCAAGCTAAGCGGCAGCGGAGTGGCGCCCTGGCCACCGCGGCCCGCTCGAGCTCAGCAATTGGCGTCACGGTTGGCGCCGCGGTCCGCTCACGAGGCGACTGAGTTGCCCCGAACCGACTCCTGAATCAGCTCGCCGGCCGCGAGCATGACGGCACGTTCCAGGACGTTGCGCAGCTCGCGGACGTTTTCGGGCCAGTGTCGGAGGCGCGAAAAGCACTCCTGACGGGAATCGGCACCCGCACGCAGTACCCTTGAACCGCCGCCGGCTATCGGGTCTTCCCGCCGAACCAGGAGGGGATGGGCAGGCTCCGCATGGTGTGGAGGCCGGCAGGCGCCTGAAGCACCTTCGGAATCGAGTTGACCGTGATGGACGCCGTCGCAACATCGCCGTGGACGCCGCCCGCGATCTTCATGGAGAGGGGAGGATTGCCATCGATGTCGACGGAATCGTACGACTCGGGCGCACCGAGATAGGCCTCCATATGCAGCCGAATAATTGGCTCACCTTTGACGTAGCCGGTGCCGTCTTGAACCAGGCCGCAGACGAGTCCGGCGTCAACCGTGAGGAACTCGCTGGCCACTCGTGCCACGGCGAGCTTGGGTTCGATCTGATCGGTGACCTTGTCGAGCTTCCAACCCATGGCGTCCGCGATCATCGCAATCGACTCGGTCAGCCCGACATGCCGCACGCGGCCATCGTTCACCCTCTCTTGAAATTCCTTTGTACCGAGGCCGCAGCCGATCTTCTGTTGAAACGGCAACCGTCTCGAGCGCGCGTCCTGGATGCGGTTCACCACGATCGATCGCACGGTCTCACAGACGCCTGTCAACGTGATCGGCAGCGCATCCATCGTGAAGCCCGGGTTCACGCCGGTCCCGAGCACGGCCACCTTGGCCTTACGCGCCGCGGCGTCGATGCGCGAGGCGAGGCGCTTCTGCGTGAACTGCGGATAGGCGAGCTCCTCGGTCGTCGAGACGATCGGCACTTTCAATGCGAGGATGCCCTCGATCTGCGGCCACACTCTTTTCAATGAGGAGCTGGTGCAGAGGACGACGACGTCGGGCTTGGCGGCTTTGATGGCTTGGCGCGCGTCGGCAACAACGGGTGCGCGAAGACGGCGGTCGAGTCCCACCACGGCGCCGAGATCTTTGCCCACCTTCGCCGGATCGATGTCGATGCCACCGACGGCCGTGAAGCCCGGTCGGGTGGCGACCTGGCGGACAACCGCCGCGCCGATGGGACCAAGGCCGAAGTGCATGACGCGAATGGACATGAAAGCGGTTCTCCCGGATGATGGCTTCACTCGGGCGAGGCCGCGGATCGCGGCGTCGGCGGTCCCGAATCGAAGGCTGAATCGGACGATTATAGATGACCGACTCCCGACCGCGTTCCGTCACGGCGCTGCTTGCGGCAGCCCGATCGGGCGACCGGGGAGCGCTCGACGCGCTGCTGCCGCTCGTGTACGAAGAGCTTCGCCGCATCGCGCACGCGCAAATGCGACGAGAGCGGCCGGGGCAGACGCTCGACGCGACGGCGCTGGTTCACGAGGCGTGGATCCGGCTCGCGCCCGGGAACGTTCCGGCGGAGGACCGCACGCATTTCATCGCGATCGCCGCACGGCTGATGCGGCAGGTGCTCGTCGAGCGCGCCAGAGCGCGGCACGCCGCCAAACGCGGAGGGCACCGCGAGCGCGTCACGCTCGACGAGGGGCTGCTACCCACCTCGGGCGCGCCCATCGATGTCCTCGCGCTCGAACAGGCCCTCGAGCGGCTGGCAGCTATCGACCCGATGAATGCGCAGCTCGTCGAGCTCAGGTTCTTCGGCGGATTGACCGTCGAGGAAGCGGCCGCCGCGCTCGAGACCTCACCGGCCACGATCAAACGGCGCTGGGCGCTCGCCCGCGCGTTCCTGCTGCGTGAGCTCGGCACGATACGGTAGCGGCATGGACCAGGCGCAGGTGGCAGCACGTGACGTCGCTCTTCGATGCGGCAATCGAGATTCCCATCGCGGAACGCGAGGCATTTCTGATTGCGAACGCCAACGACGACGAAGACGTGCTTCGTGAGGTCCGAGGGCTGCTGACGGCACACGATCAGACGGGCAGCTTCCTCGAGACCTCCGGACCCACGATCGCGGAGGAGCTTGCCCGCGGCGAGATGGCGCCGCTTGCGCCCGGAGCACGCATCGGCACACTGCTGATCGAGGCCGAGATCGGCCGCGGCGGAATGGGCATCGTGTATCGGGCTCGCGACGAGCGTCTCAACCGCCTTGTGGCCGTGAAGGCGCTCTCGCCGCTTCTCGCGCGACGCGACGTCCAGGGCCGCGAACGTCTGCGCCGTGAGGCGCAGGCCGCCGCGGCGCTGTCGCACGAATCGATTGCGACGGTCTACTCCCTCGAAATCCACGATGACGACCTGTTCATCGTGTCGGAGCTGGTCGAGGGCCCCACACTGCGCGAGCGCCTCGAGTCGGGGCCGCTGCCAGTGCGAGAAGCGATCGAGGTGGCGCTGGCAACGGCGCGCGGCGTCGCCGCCGCGCACGTCCGCGGCATCGTTCATCGCGATCTGAAGCCGGAGAATGTCATCCAGACCCAGAGTGGCGTGAAGATTCTCGACTTCGGGATCGCGCACCTCGAGACCGACGCGGCCCTGACCGCCCTGACCGCCACGGGCCTGATGGTTGGCACGCCGGGCTATATGGCTCCTGAGCAGTTGCGCGGCACGCCCGTCGATGCGCGCACCGATATCTTTGCGCTCGGCGTCCTCCTCTACGAGCTGCTCAGCCGGGAACCGCCGTTTGGACGCGGCGCGAGCCCGTCGGTCGTGCTCGCGGTCACGGAACGTGAGCCGGCACCCATTAGCGATCGCGTGACGGGTGTGCCGCCGGCCGTCGCCCAGATTGTCGCGATCTGCCTGGCCAAGTCTCCTGCGGCCCGCTATCAATCGGTGGCTGCATTGGTCGCCGCGCTTGAAACGGCCCGGTTGTCGCTGCTGGGCATCGTGGGGCCACACATCGAAGCGCCGCGTGTCGTCTCGAGATCGGAGGACCGGACCCGTGCGATATGGTGGTGGCGCTTCCATCTGGCCAGCGCCACGGTGGCCCACTCATTGATGGTGATTCCCGCCTGGAGGTTCCTCGGGCGCCTGCCAGGGCCGGTCGGGAAAGGGCTATTTCTCTCACTCCTGGTGCTCGCTGCGACGACCGGCATCATGCGACTCCACCTGCGTTTCATGGCCGACCAGGAGCCTGACGAGCGCGCCGCCGAGTGGGCGCGGCGCGGTCCATGGATCCGGTGGGGCAATCGGGCGTTTGCGGTGCTGCTGGCGCTCGGCGGCATCGCCGTCGCCGACCAGGATGCCGTGCTCGCGGCGGTCTGCCTGGCGTGCGCGGCCGGGAGCGAAGTGGCGCTTGAAGTGATCGAACCGGTGACGGCCGCTCGTGCGCTGGGTCGCGGTTAGCCGCCACAGGAGACACGGAGAGGGACTCGCCGCGGACGTACACGGATGTACACGGACACGCCGGTCGCGCGCCGGCCGGAAGGCCGGCGCCAAGAAGACCCGAGCGGGGACAATCACAAGCACCAAATAATTTCGGAGAGGGGTGCTTGTGATCGTCCCCGCTCGGGTCTTCTGCCGCGCGTTGGGCGGCGCGACCGGCTCTCGAAACTTGTCTCCCAACCGCTGGCGACTTCTTGTAGAGGTCGGTTGGTAAATGTCCGTCACCGCGGACCTGAAGTGTTTGTGCTCCATGGACCTTTCGCGAACTACTCGTCCGTGTTTGTCCGTGTCCGTCCGTGGCGGGCCCTGTCGGCCTCTATCCGCGTCGATCCGTGGCGACCGTTATCAGTGCCCTTCCTCCGTGGATCTTCGACGAACGGCGACATTCGTGTACCATGCGCGCCATGATGCGCCCGGTTCTCGGTGTGGTCGCCGGCGTGCTCGTGCTGGCCGGCGCCGGGCTGCGCGTCGACGGACAGCAGGCTGCATCGGCCACACGTCGCGCATCGCAGCAGGCGCCCGCGCCCACGGCGCCCCTGACGACGAACCCGCCGGCCGCGCAACCGGCGTCGGGTGTGCGCTCTCTGCGCAACGCCAGCTACTCGATCGACGTCGACCTGGATCCCGCCTCCCGCACGGTGACGGGCCGCGAAGTCGTGACCTGGCGCAACGTGACTGCGCGGCCGACCTCCGAGCTGCGCTTTCACCTGTATTGGAACGCCTGGCGGAATGCGCAATCCACCTGGATGATCGAACGCGTCCGTGGCGTCGAGCCTGAGGCCGCCCGCAGCCTGACTGATCGCCCCGCCGCCGACTGGAGCGCGATCGACGTCAACGCGATCCAGCTTCTTGCAGGCGGCGGCGCGCCCATGACGGACCTGACGGCCGTCGCACACTACATCGCACCGGACGATGGCAATCCAGACGATCGGACCGTGCTCTCGGTGCCGCTTTCAACGGCGGTCTCGCCGGGCCAGACCGTTGCGGTCGAGATTCGATGGACCGCTCACGTGCCCCGGACGTTTGCTCGCACGGGCGCCGTCGGCAACTTCTTCTTTCTTGCGCAGTGGTTTCCGAAGCTTGGCGTGCTCGAGGAGAACGGCTGGAACACCCACCAGTTCCATGCCGGCACCGAGTTCTTCTCCGACTATGGCATCTACGACGTCCGCATGACCGTACCGCGCGGCTGGGTGGTCGGAGCCACTGGCCGCGAGCGCTCCCGCACGGATACGCCGGCCGGCAAGACCGTGCACCAATACGTCCAGGAAGACGTGCACGACTTCGCGTGGACCACGAGCCCGGACTTCGTGGTCCGCACCGCGCGGTTCGACAATCCGCGGCTGCCAGGCGTGAACATGCGGCTGCTGCTGCAGCCTGAGCATGCCGGACAGGCCGAACGCCACTTCGATGCCACGCGCGCGACGCTGCAGTCGTACGGCGAATGGTACGGGCCCTACCCGTACGAGCACATCACGATCGTCGATCCCGCATGGCAGAGCGCCGCGGGCGGCATGGAGTACCCGACGCTTTTCACCGCCGGAAGCCGGTGGCTCGCGCCTCCCTCACTGCAGACACCGGAAGGCGTGACGGTCCACGAGTGCGGTCATCAATTCTGGTACGGCCTGGTCGGCAATAACGAATTCGAGCACGCGTGGATGGACGAGGGGGTGAACACTTTTTCAACGGCCCGCGTCCTGGACGAGGTGTATTCCCCGCGCTTCCGATCGACGAGGTTCCTCGGCGACTTCGTGCCGTGGGCCTTCTACGACATGCCGATGACGCGAGAGATCAGCGGCGATCGGCTCGCCGGCTACCGGACGGCGCCAACGAGCGACGTGCCGTCGACGCCGTCGTGGCGCTACTTCCCCGCAACGGGCCGTTATCTCACCTACAACAAGACCGCCCTGTGGCTTCACACGCTCGAGCGCTACATCGGCTGGCGCAGGCTGCAGCGCGGGCTGTCGATCTTTTTCACGCGCTACACGTTCCGGCACCCCACCCCGGACGAGTTTTTTGCCGCGATCAATGAGGGAGCCGGGCGTGACCTCTCGTGGTTCTTCGACCAGGTGCACCGCTCGTCGGTCGTGTTCGACTATTCCGTCTCGAAGATCACGACGACGGCGGGCCCGGACAGATCGTCCTCCCATCACACGGAGGTCGTGGTCCGTCGCGAGGGCGATGGCGTGTTCCCGGTGGATGTGCTCGTCACATTTGCCGACGGCTCACGTGTCCTCGAGCGATGGGACGGACGCGAGCGCTGGAAGCTGTTCACGTTCGATCGACCCGCCGCGGCTGTGTCTGCCGAGATTGATCCCGAGCGCATTCTCCTGCTCGATTTCAATCGCGTGAACAACAGCCGCGCCATCACGCCGGCGACGCGGAAGGCCGCGCGGCAGTGGGCCGGCCGGTGGCTCATCTGGCTGCAGGATTTCGTGCTGACCTATGGCTTCTTCGTCTGACATCGTCGGTCGCGCCTTTGGCATGGGATGGCGCCGCGTGGCTGGAGCGCCGACGCTCGTCCTCGGCGTCTGGCTGATCAGTCTCGCGACGGCGCTTCCGGCGGGGTGGGCGATGCGGAGCGCGATCGCGGAGCACCTCGGATCCAGCCTCGTTGCCGGTCGGATTGCCGCGGGCCCCGAAGAAGGATGGTGGGACGAGTTTCTCGCGCAAGCCAAGGGCGCCGAACTCACGCTCCAACCGTCGGTCATCGGCGCGGCCGCCCCCCTGTCGAATGTCTCCGGATTCCTCGATGGTACCGAGGTACACCCGTCCCTCGTCGGCACGGTGCTCCTGGGATTGACCATCTGGCTGTTCCTCACCGGTGGCGTGATCGATCGATACGCCCGCGGCCGCCGCGTGGGCAGCCGGGCGTTCTTCGGCGCGTGCGGGATGTTCTTCTTCAGGTTCCTGCGTCTCGGAGTGCTGGTCGGCGCCGGCTACTGGGTGCTGGCCGGACCCTTTCACGCGCTGCTCTTCGACCGGCTGTACCCGTGGCTCACGCGAGAGACGACGGCTGAGCGCGTCGCCTTTGCCTGGCGCATGGCGTTGTACGTGGCCTGGCTGGCGCCGCTGGCGCTACTGAATCTCACTACGGACTATGCGAAAGTACGTGCCGTGGTCGAGGACCGTCACAGCATGGTCAGTGCGCTCGTCTCGGGTTGGCGCTTCGTCCGCCGCCATCCGCGAGACGTGGCGCTGCTCTATCTGGCCAACACGCTCGTCTTCGCGCTCGGGCTCGCCATCTACCTCCTCGTCGCGCCCGGCGGACGAGGCGGCGACTGGCGGCTGCTGGCCGTTCTGGCGATCGGCCAAGCCTGGATCCTGAGTCGCATCGCGACCAAGCTCGCCTTTCTGGCGACGTCCACGGCACTTTTCCAGCAGCACCTCGCGCACGCCGAGTTCACGGCGCCGCCGCTTCCGGTCTGGCCGGATTCGCCCTCGGTCGAAGGCATCGAGAACGCCGCGCGATACGGAACCCGGAAAGGGGCGTGACACCGCTCCCGCCGCTCTCGCGCATCGTGGTCGCGACCGCGGGAGCGACGCTTCTTCTCCATCTCGCGGCGATCACGGGCTATGGCTGGTTCAGAGACGAGTTCTACTACCTCGCCTGCGCCACACGCCTCGACTGGGGATACGTCGATCATCCTCCGCTCGTGGCCATCCTCACTGCGCTGACCCGGCTCGTCGCGGGCGATTCGATTGTCGCGCTCCGCTTCCCGCCAGCCATGGCGCACGCGGTAACCGTCGGTGTGACGGGGATGATCGCGGGAGAACTGGGCGCGCGGCGATTCGGTCAGGGCCTTGGCGCGCTCGCCGTGGGACTCGCCCCGGTGCTCCTCGCGGTCTCGTCGATCGTGTCGATGAACGCGTACGATCTGCTTGTCTGGGCCGCGGTGTTCTTCGTGTTCGTTCACCTGATCCGCACCGACAATCCGCGCGGCTGGCTCGCGATGGGCCTGCTCTTCGGGATCGGTTTTCAGAACAAGCACAGCGTGCTGTTTCTTGCGGCTGGCGTCGGAGCCGGCGTGATTCTGGCCGGCCCGCGCCGCCATCTGGCGACGAAGTGGCCGTGGGTTGGCGCGGCCGTGGCTGCTGTGATCGCGGCGCCCAACATCGCGTGGCAGATCGGCCATCAATGGCCGACGCTCGAGTTCATGCGCAACGCGACCGCTACCAAGAACGTCGCGCTTCCGCCGGCCGCATTCATCCTCGAGCAAATCATGCAGATGTCCCCGTTTGCCGCGCCCGTCTGGATCGCAGGGCTCGCCTGGCTGCTGGTGGCGCGTGGGGCGGTGGCGTTTCGCGCCCTCGCGGTCGGCTATCTCGCCATCCTGGGGGTCTTCCTGCTGACGGCGGCCAAGCCGTACTACCTGGCGGCGTACTACCCGGCGCTCTTCGCGGCCGGCGGCTGTGCCATCGAACGCTGGACCGGGGCCCATCGATGGTCTGCCGCCGTTCGCGGTGTGATTGTCGCGGTCGTCCTCGTCGGCGGCGCGGTCGCCCTGCCGATCGTGCTGCCGGTCCTCAGCGAAGAACGGTTCATCGCCTACCAGGCCGCGCTCGGCGTCAAGCCGGAATTGGGCGAGCGCCATCGTCAGGGGCCGTTGCCGCAGTTCTACGCGGACATGCACGGCTGGACGGAGCTCGTCGACGAGGTGGCACGCGCCACGCGCCAACTCACACCCGCGGAGCGCTGGGAGGCCTTCATCTACGCGCAGAACTACGGCCAGGCTGGCGCGCTCGAATGGCTCGGCCGGGGTCGGGAACTTCCGCCCGTCCGATCGGGTCATAACAATTACTGGCTGTGGGGCCCGGGCGCGACCGACTCGCGAACGGCCATTATCGTGGGCGGCGACCGTGGAGACAATCAGGCGGTGTGCTCGACGCTCGTCGAAACCGGACGGGTGCAGAACCCCTATGCAATGCCTTATGAAAACGATAAGCCAATCTACATCTGCCGCGGATTGACCACCAGCCTGCAGGCCTTGTGGCCCAGACTGAAACACTTCGAGTAACCGGCCCGGCTCTTCGGGTCCCTGCTAAGATCGGTTGAATGGTCGGCAACACCATCCAGCACTATCGGATTCGTGACCGTCTGGGCGCGGGCGGCATGGGAGAAGTGTATCTCGCTGAGGACACGCGGCTTGGACGCGAAGTCGCGTTGAAGTTTCTCGGTGCCGACGCGCAGACCGATCCCGAGCGCCGCTCCCGCTTCCTCACCGAAGCGCGAGCCGCGTCCGCGCTCCGCTCTTCCAACATCGCCGCCATCTACGATATCGGCCAGTTCGAAGGCGCCGACTTCCTGGTGATGGAATACGTGGAGGGCGAAACCCTCTCGTCGAGGATCCGCCGCGGACCGCTCACTGTGCGCGACGCCGTCGAGATCGCGATGCAGGTCGTGGATGCCCTCGTCGAGGCGCACGCCCGGAGCATCGTCCATCGCGACATCAAGAGCGCGAACATCATCGTCAACGGACGCGGCCAGGTGAAGGTCCTCGATTTCGGCCTCGCCAAGTTCATGCTGCCGCCGAAGGGCAAGGCCTCGGTCGACGCGGCGATGACGATTGGCGAGGAAACGATGGCGGGCGCCGTGCTGGGCACGGTATCGTACATGGCGCCCGAGCAGGCGCTTGGAAAACGTGTCGATCAGCGGTCCGATCTGTTTTCCGTCGGCGTCGTTTTCTACGAAATGCTGGCCGGTCGATTGCCATTCGAGGGAAAGGCCTTCGGAGAGGTGGTCGACGCGCTGCTCCATCAGACGCCGGCCGCCCTCGCGCGCTTGAACTATTCGGTAACGCCTGACATCGACTCGATCGTGCGCAAGGCACTCGAAAAGAGCCCGGACCTGCGGTATCAGACCGCGCGGGACCTCTTCAATGACCTGCAGCGCGTGCGGACCACGCTCGAGGAGACGGAGCGGCACGGCTCGGGGGCCCGCGTCGGCAGCGGCAGTGGCAGCGGGCAGATGGCCGCCGCCAACGCGCCCGAGAACTCCATCGCCGTCATCACGTTCGCCAACATCACACGCGAGCCCGCCGATGAGTGGATTGGGTCCGGCATCGCAGAGACGGTGAGCGCTGATCTCAAGAACGTCCAGGGCCTGACGGTCATCGGGCGCGACCGTGTGTTCGACGCGCTCCGGAATCTCGAGGGAGGCGCGGAGCAGTCACAGAATGACCGATTCGGCATCGAAATCGGGCGAGGGCTCGGCGCGCAGTGGATTATTTCTGGTGCCTATCAGCGGCTGGGCGAGCTGATTCGCATCACCGCGCGGTTCGTAGACGTGGCGACCGGTGCCGTTCTGCGCAACGTGAAGATCGACGGCAAGCTCGGCGACATCTTTTCGCTGCAGGACCGCATCGTCTTCGAGCTGACGCAGGACCTTCACCTCAAGTTGGAGACTTCGGCAATCAATCAGATCCAGCAGCCCGAAACGCGGTCGGTCGAAGCCTACGAGCTCTTTTCACGCGGGATGCTGACGCTGCGCATGGCCACGCGCGATGCGCCCGATCGGGCAATCCACTTTTTCGAGCGCGCGTTGGCCATCGACAAGGACTACGCGGAGGCGTGGGCGGGACTCGGCGCGGCCTATCAAATCAAGGGCAACTTTCTCGGCTTGCCCGAGATGCTCGATAAAGCGTTGCGCGCCGCCGACGAAGCGCTCCAGCGCGATCCCAAGCTGGCCGAAGCCTTTGTCGTGCGCGGGACGGCGTACTTCACTCAGGACCGGCTGGACGAGGCGCTCCTCGCCCTGGGCGAAGCCATTCACCTCGACCCGAAGCACGCCCGGGCGCGAGCGGCGCTCGCACGCGTGCACTGGGTCGGCCGCGGCGATCTGCGCGCGGGCATCGCGGAGCTCGAGCGCGCAGTCGCCATCAACCCTCAGTTCGGCTATGCGCATCATCAGCTCGCCTATCTCTATACGGAGGTCGGCGAGCTCGACAAAGCGGAGAACGCGGCGCGCAGTGCGATCACCTTGCAGGAGCAGTACATCTCGGGCGAGGAAGGCTTCCTGGTCATCGGCGCGCACACGCGGCTCGGTTACGTGTTCTATCGACGCGGAAAATACGCGGAGGCCGCCAAGGAGTATCAGTCAGAGCTGATGTTCTTGTCCTCGAGCGATCACGTGCTGAAGGATCGCAGCATGGTCGAGCTGCATCAGAAGCTTGGCGCCGCGCTCTTGCGCCTTGGCAATGCCGCGGAGGCGCGCCGGCACCTGAAGCTCGCGATCCGGAAGGGCGAAGAGCGGGCGGCGATGGGGGAAGTCGAGTCGGCGACGGAGTACTACATCGCCGCGGCGTTCGCGCTGCTCGACGATGCGGAGCACGCGGTGAAGCATCTGGAGGCGGCTGTATCGAAGCAAGTGCGCAACCGGCGCCGCGCCGCGAACGATCCCGATTTCGAGAGCATCCGTCCGGCCTTGAATGCGCTGGGATTGACTGAGGAAGTGCCCGTCTAGAGAAACCGAGAAGGCGAATGTAGGCCCAAGCTTTAGCTTGGGCGTAATGCCCGAGCTAAAGCTCGGGCCTACGACTGAAGGCGCGATATGTCGGCCGGAGCTTTAGCTCCGACCCGCGTCAGCGGCTTTCGTCCGACATCGACCGCGCCGCGACGATCAGCCGATCCGCGCGGCCCTCGAGCAGCGTGCGGACGGCCGCGGCGTCGAGCGACTCGACCAGCAGGAGCTCCTCGGCCAGCGCTTCAACAGCCTCGCGATGGCGTCCAATCAGGCGGCGCGCCGTCTCGTAGCCGCGCATCACAAGACCACGAATCTCTTCATCGACGCGTTGTGCGGTTGATTCGCTGAAACCCGCGCCGCCATCCTCTTCCCACGAAGCGCCCGCGCGCCGGAAGGCGATTGGGCCGAACGAGGACATGCCGAACTCGCACACCATCCGCCGGGCGATCTCGGTGGCGCGCTCGATGTCGTTGCCGGCCCCGCTCGTGACGTGCGCGGTGAACACTTCCTCGGCCACACGGCCACCCATGAGGATCGCCAGCTGGCCTTCGAGGTATTCCTTCGAGTGCGTATGCCGATCAGCCTCTGGCAGCTGCATCGTCACGCCGAGGGCGCGGCCGCGTGGAACGATCGACACCTTGTGGATCGGATCGGCCAGGGGCAGAAGGGCGGCAATCACTGCGTGTCCGGCTTCGTGATAAGCCGTGGTGCGGCGTTCGTCGTCGGTCATCACGAGTGATCGACGCTCCACACCCATCAGGACCTTGTCGCGCGCGGCGTCAAAATCGGAAGCGGTGATGGCCTTCCGGTCGGATCGCGCAGCGAGCAGCGCCGCTTCGTTCACGAGGTTGGCGAGATCCGCGCCGGAAAATCCTGGCGTGCCGCGGGCGATCGACGTCAGGTTGACGTCAGGTGCCATCGGGACTTTGGCCGCGTGCACCCGCAGGATGGCTTCACGTCCACGCAGGTCCGGGTTGCCCACGGTCACCTGCCGATCGAACCGGCCGGGACGGAGCAACGCGCGATCGAGAATGTCGGGGCGATTGGTCGCCGCCACCACGACGACGCCCTGGTTGGCGGCAAAGCCGTCCATTTCGACGAGCAACTGGTTCAGTGTCTGTTCGCGCTCCTCATGGCTCAGCGACTGGCTGCCGCGGCTTCGTCCTACCGCGTCGAGCTCGTCGATGAAGATGATGCACGAGGGATGCTTCCGGGCCTCCCGGAAGAGTTTCCGCACCCGTGCGGCGCCGACGCCCGCATACATCTCCACGAAATCGGAACCGCTGGCGAAGAGGAACGGCACGGCCGCTTCACCCGCGATCGACCGCGCGAGCAGCGTCTTCCCGGTTCCAGGAGGTCCCACCAGGAGCACGCCTTTGGGAATGCGCCCGCCCAGTCCAGCGAAGCGAGCGGGTTCGCGCAGGAACTCCACAATCTCGCGAACTTCGTCTTTCGCTTCGTCGACGCCCGCGACGTCGCTGAACATGACGGTGGTCTGCTCGGCCGCTGCCCGGCGTGCGTCGCCCTCCATCGATGGCAGGCGGCCGTTGCCGAGCCTGTAGACCGTGAAGCCGAGAAGGGCGAGGAATGACAAAGTCAGAAAGAGTGCACCAAAACTGTAAACCGACGACGCGGATCCGCTCTGGACGTCGACTCGGACATTGCGCGCGATCAAGTCGTTGACAAACGTCGGGCTGGCGGCGACGTATCCCGCCGGCGCCACGGTTCGCACACGTTCGCCGCTCTTGAACGTCGCGCCAAGCGCGTCGGGGGCGACCTGAACGTCACGAACCTGATTCGTGGCGACGGCGCGGAGAAATTCCGAGAATGCCAGTTCTCGCGGGGAGGTCTTTGCGCCGCGCATCGACAGGAGCAGCACGGCAGCGATGATGAACAGGCCGACGCTGGCGAGGACGGCGATACGACGTTTGGAGGGTGAAAATCGCAACGATCACTCCAGGAAGAGCCGGGTTCCTGCTGACGCCTTTGGCACAGGGGAGCCCATGTTCGCTCTTGGGGGAGCAAAGGCAGGGCCAGAAGGCTCTTCTGTTATCTGAAGGAGGAAGTTTCGAGAAATTGCGACGAACAATTGGTGTTTTGAAGAGTTTACAGGATTTCACATCAGGTTGGCTCGCCGAAAAGACAGAGAGTGCTGTGTCAGAAATCCGACAGCCGCCGACGGCAAGGCGACGATCAATCAGCTGTCGGATCGGGTGCCAGACAGCCGCGATTGCGCCTGGCGCGCCGTCTCCCTCAGCAACGGATCCGAATCGCCAGACAGCCGCTCGAGCTCCGCATCGAAGCCGGCAAGATTCAGCGCGCCAATGGCGTAGGCGGCGCACGACCGGAGCCATGGGTCTTCGCTTGCCAGAAGCGACCGGACCGCCTCGGCGCTGTCCGCGACCTGCGCACCGAGGACGCGATTGGCCAGCTCCGTGCGGACCGATGTCGGCACCTCGCTGTCGAGCAGCGGCAGCAGGAGCGATCGCAGCTGCGGGCTGAGAATGTTCTCGAGGAACTCGAGCGCGTTGTCGTGGACGACGGGGTTGCGGGACTGCACCCCGACATAGGCGCTGTGAAGGTCCTGCCGAGGGAACATCATCTTCAGCAGCCGGAAAATTCGCTCGAGCTCCCGTTCCATCGCGTCGTGGATCGCGTCGGTGACCGGTACGGGGTCGGCCATCGCCCGTCCGAGCGTTCCCATGATTTGATAGGACCGCAGGTGCCCCATGATCTCGGCGCCCAGCACTGTTTCCACCAACCGCTGGTCGAGCGACCAGGTGGGATGCAGATCGCCCAGCTTGTTGAGCCCGATGATCACGTTGTAACGCACCTGCGTGTCGGCGTCGAGCATGCTGTCGGAGAGGACGGTATGCGCGGCCTGCGACCCGATCCGCTGCAGCACCAGCGGGATTTGACGACGAACCGTGACGGGCGTGTCGAGGTCGGCGAGGTAATCCCGCAGCGTGCCGACGAGCCGGTCGCCGAACCCGGCCAGGGCATCGGTGGCATCGTCGACGAGCTCCGGATCGCCGAGACGATCGACGACGCGAGAGATCAGCTTCCTTTTTCGCAGTCGACCCACTGCGCGCAATGCGTGACGGACCTGTTCGGTATCGCCACTCGTGAAGACCGCGCGGAGCTGGTCCTCGAATTGATCGGGGAGCATCTCCAGGAGCCGCGCGGCTTCCAGGTGTGCGCGCGGCTCCTCGTCCTGCAGCATCCGATCGAGAAGCACGCGTGCGGCCTCGATGTTCTCGTGCGTCCCCGGCTGCGCCAGAAACGTCACCATCGCCGCACGAATCGAAAAGTCTTCGAACTCGCCGAGCTTTTCGATGCGATCGAGCGGATCGATCTGCGCGTGGTGGGCGACGTAGAGAAGAGCCTGCGTTCGTACGTTCAGGTCGGGATCGTGCAAAAGCTTCTCTACCGTCGGGATGACGCCGGCGTCGCCACCCTCGTCGAGGACGCGGACGGCCTCGGCCCGAACGCTGGCCGAGGCATGCGTCAGCAGCCCGCGCACTGCCGGATGCATCGCGTGATGGGAGCTGGCACCGAGCAGGCGCAGCGCGTACAGCACTTCCAATGGGTTGCCGCCACCGAGCTTGCTGGTGAGCATGTCGGCTGCCCTGCGTTCCAGTCCAGTCGCCGATGCGCGTTCGGCGTCGAGGCGGTAGTGGTGAATGCTGTCCTGCAGATTCTGAACGTAGAGCCGCTGCGCCACCCAGGCCGCCGCGAGCCAGCCTCCCAGCAGCAACAGGTTGACCCACGTAATCTGGACGATGGCCATGCGTCCGAAACCGGCCGCGATGAGAATCGTCGCACCCGCAAGGCCGTCGCCAAGCCGCCAGACGACGGTATCGATGAACGACTTGACCGCCACCGTCTGGTCCGACGGCACGGGCAGATACAGGAGCTCCACCGTGGGCTTGTCGATCGAGTACCGGAGCACCTGATCGATGCCGCGGAGCGCAACGACGGCCGCGAGCGACCCGAAGACCAGCAGGCTGATGGAGCCAAACAGCAGACCGACCGGAACGACGAAGAGTGCGAAGCCGAGGCCCAGGCGGCGCAGCAGGCGTCCGGTCAGCAGCCACTGGAGCGTGAACGCCAGCAGCCCCGCATAGAAGTTGAAGCGGCCGAAGAAAGCGGCAAGGGCGTCGCGCCCCTCGATGGCCTGGCCGGTGAAGGCCTTGAACTGCCAGCCCGCGACGGCGGTGGTGTACGACGACAGCAGGATGACGGCGGCGATGGCGGTCAGGTAGCGCGAGCCGGCGATGAGCCGGATGCTGGCCCGGATTCCTCCCGACATGTCGGATGCGTCGAATGCGGTTTCGGGCTCGCGGTCGGCCATCGGGCGGCACTGCCAGAGCCGCACCACGATGCCGGCGGCGGCCATGAGCGCGACGGCCATCCCAAGGAGCGTGGCTTCGGCTCCGAATCGCGACGCCGTCACCTGGGTGAGATACCCCGCCACAATCCAGCCCGAGGTCGCGCCGCTGCCGATGAAGCCGTACATGCGCTTGGCTTCGCGCGTCGTCAGCACAGAGGTCGCGAGGGTCCAGACCTGCGCCGGGGCGACCACACCGAACATCCCCACCCAGACGTAGATGACGGGGGTCAGCCAGGCCGGCCGGATGCTGTGGGCAATCCACCAGAAAACGAGGCAGTTGACCGCGAAAAACAGGAGGCTGGTCACCAGGAGCTGGCGGAGACTGGTCCGGCGGGCCAGCCGCAGATACACGGAGACCCAGACGCCCACCAGCACGGCGACGCCAATGTCCGCGTAGGGCAAGAGCAGGGCCCCGAACTCGTCGATGAACAGCGCGTCCCGGACGGACTTTCCGACGACGAAGCTGGCAATGATGAGGAACAGGTAGGCGAAGAGCAGCAGGCCCCGTTCGAGCTCGCCGGTGCGCAGATCGAGAAATCGTTCGAGTCGCCGTAGCATGAGCGTGTGTGTGGCCGGCGGGCCTCTGCCGGGATGGGAGTTTACCCCGAGCACGGATCAGGTCAGAGGCCCACCAAGAATGTTAAGCTTCGCCCGAGTCCCCCATGACCGCCTTTTTCCGTAAGCTGCTGTCCCCCATCGTCGAGCTCCGCGACCGCGAGTTCGGGACGGCCCTGATGATGTTCACGTACTCGTTCCTGGTGATGACGTCGTACACGGCGCTCAAGCCAGTGACGCGGTCGCAATTCATCAAGGACCTGGGTGCCGATAACCTGCCGTTCGTCCAGTTCGCCTTCGGGCTGCTCGTCGGCTTCATCATGCAGGGTTATGCCACCGGTGTCGGACGCTTGCCCCGGCGGTGGGCCCTCCCAATCACGCTCGGCGGACTGGTCGTGTCGCTGGTCGGGTTCTGGGTCTGGTTCGAGAGCGGATCCCAATGGGCTTCGACGGGCTTTTATTTCTTCGGCCTGATCCTCGGGATCCTCGTCATCAGCCAGTTCTGGACGCTGGCCAACGAGGTGTACGACCCGCGGCAGGCGAAGCGAATCTTCGGCTTCATCGGCGGCGGCGCCAGCCTTGGCGGCATTGCCGGGTCGTCGCTCACCTTGCAGGCTCAGACAATCGGCACGACGAACCTGCTGCTCGTGAGCGCGGCGCTCATGACGCTGTGCCTCGTGCTCGTCGTCGCGATCATCGCGCGTGAGAAGCCTGTAATCAAAGGCTCACTAACGGGGGGCGAGGAGGAGGGGGTCAGCAGTACGGAAGCGCTGCGCCTCTTGAAGAACAGCCGGCATCTGCAGGTGATTGCGCTCATCATCGGCTTTGCGGCGATTGGCGCCGCCATCGTTGAGCAGCAGCTCAACATGGCGACCGAGGCGGCGAAGGGTCAGGGAAATACGGACTCGATCACGGCCTTTCTCGGCACCGTGCAGCTCTATACGTCGATGATCGGGTTCGTCATCCAGATCTGGCTGACGAGCAAGATTCAGCGATACCTCGGCATCGGCTTCGCCCTGTTGATACTGCCGACGAGCCTGGGCATCACCGGCACGATCATGCTGCTCAACGGCGCGCTGTGGGCGCCGGCGCTGGCACGCGTCATCGATACGTCGCTGCGTTATACCGTCGACAAGACGACTCGCGAGATCCTGTTCCTGCCGCTGCCCAATGATCTGAAGCAGCAGTCCAAGCCATTCATCGACGTGACGGTGGACCGCTTTTCCAAAGGCATAGGCGCGCTCCTCGTGTTGTTCCTCATCAAGGATCAAATCTTCGGCTTCCGGATCGGCCTCGGTCTGACGTGGCAGCAGCTCAGTTGGGCGAGCCTGGCGATGATCGGCCTGTGGGTCGCGGCCACGATCCGCGCCCGGCGCGAGTATCGGTTGATCTTCCGGCGATCGTTGGACGAGCAGGTACTGGAGCCGGGGGGGCTCCGATTGAACGAGGCCGATCTCTCCACCATCGAGACACTCGTCGAGGAGCAGGGCCACCCGAACGCGCGCCACGTCATTTATGCCATCGACATGCTCGAGTCGCTGAACAAGCGGCAATTGGTGAGCCCGCTACTGCTCAACCACGACGAGCCGGCCGTTCGCGCACGGGCGCTCGGCATCGTCGAGGGTGCCTCGCTGGAGCTCAGAAAGCGGTGGGCGCCAGGCGTGGAACGCCTCCTCAAGGATGATGCGCCTGAAGTGCGCGCCGCCGCGGTTCGCGCCCTCGCCACCGTGCGCGGCGAGCAGGCCGCGGGCCTGATGCGCCCTCATCTGAACGATCGCGATTCCCGCCTCGTCGTGACGGCGGCAGTGGCGCTGGCCTCGAGCTCGCAACCAGAGGACGTCGCGGCCGCCTCCGCGGCGCTCGAACGCCTGGCCAGCGACGTGCGACCACCAATGGTTGGCGCGCGGCGGGACGTGGCGCAGGCGCTGGGCACTATTCCCAACAAGGAATTCCACCCGCTGCTCATTCCCCTGATGTACGACTCGCATCGCGACGTCGCGACGGAAGCGATCCGCAGCGCGGGAAAGCTGGGGGGCGGCGACTATCTGTTCGTCCCGCCGCTCGTCGCGCTGCTGCACCATCGATTGCTGAAGTCGGCGGCGCGCGACGTGCTCGTCGGCTACGGCGAGGGCGTCCTCGACACGCTGGCGTATTTCCTCCGCGATCCGGACGAAGATATCTGGACACGGCGTCACATCCCCGGGACGCTGGCGCGCATTCCGAGCCAGAAGACGATGGATATCCTCGCGGAGGCGCTGGCCGAACGCGACGGCTTCCTGCGCTACAAGGTGGTGAGCGCCATTGGCCGACTTCGTCGGGACCACCCCGAGCTGACGTTGCCGCCCGAGAAGATTCACCCGCTCCTCGTGCAGGAAGCCAATCGGTACTTCACGTATCTGAGCTTCCGTTACAACCTGGTGCACCTCGACCCGGCAGCGCCCGAAACGCTTCTCGGGCGCGCGCTCACCGAGAAGCTCGTCGCGCACGGTCGACCGGATTTACCGGCTGCTCGGCCTGATCTATCCCTGGAAGGACATCGCCGCGGCGCGATGGTCGCTGGCGCAGGGCGAGGCGCGCACGAAGGCCAGCGCCGCCGAATACCTCGACAACCTGCTCGACTCGACACTGCGCAAGCGCGTGATGCCCGTCATCGAGGACCTGCCGATTGAAGAGAAGGTGAAACGCGGGAACGCGCTGCTCAAGACGCGCGTGCGCGATGCGGAAGACAGCCTGGCACAGCTCGTCCACGACGAGGATCAAGTGGTGGCGGCTGCCGCCATTCACATGGTCGAGCAGCGTGGCTTGTGGACGCTGGCCGACGATCTCGAGTATGCGCTCGAGCATCGCGACGTGAAGGACTGGTTCGTCTTCGAAGCCGCGTCCTGGGCCCTGGCGGCGCGCCACATGACGCCCGAGCAGCGCGCTGCCCGCTGGCTCGAGCCGCTGCCGGCTGTCGAGATCGCGGACAGGCTGCGCAAGCTGCCCGTCTTCCAGTTCACGTCGGTCGACGAGCTGTTCCGCATCGCCGGCACGGGCCGTCAGGTGCGGCGTGAGTCGGGACGCGTCCTCTACGAGGCGGGCAGACGCGCGCCCGATGTCGAGTTCCTGCTCGACGGCGCGGTCACGCTCGCCGTCAAGGACGCTCCATCCGAGACCGTTGCGGCGCCCGCCGCGCTCGGGTTCGAGGAGGTCTTCGAGAACGTGCCTCAGCGCGCGACGATCAAGGCCTCGGGGATCGCGATCTGCCTCTCGCTCCAGAGTGACCAGTTCCTGAGCCTGCTGTCGGAGAACACGGATCTCGCGCAAGGGATCTTCCGGCAGCTGCTCGAGATGCACGGAGGCGGCGCATGGCGGCGCGTGCTCACTGGCGTCGTTCGACCGCCGGAAGAGGCGCGCTTCAAGGATGGGCTCGAACCGATTGAAAAGGTGCTGCTCCTTGAAGAGATGCCCGTCTTCGCCAGCGCGTCGTCGGAACAGCTCTCGGCGCTCGCTGGCATCACGCGCGAGGTGAAGCTGACCGAGAGCGAGCTGCTCTTCCGCGAGGGAGACACGCCGGCCATCCACATTCTCCTTGCGGGCGAGCTGTCGCTGGAGCCTGTTGGCGGCGGCGAGCCCGTCTTCGCCACGGCCGGCGATTGCATCGGCGTCTACGAGACGCTCGGCGGCACCGACTCGACCGGGTGGAAAGGACGCGTGACTCGCTCTGGCGTCGCGCTGCGTATGGAGCGGGAAGCGCTGTTCGATTTGCTGGCCGATCACATTGATCTGCTCCAGGGCCTGTTCAGTGCGCTGCAGCGGCGGCAAGAGGTGGATCGCGGGCAGCCGACCGATAGGCTGCCCGCTCAGGTCTGAATGCGCTCCTGGAAAGGAGGTGAGTCATGACCATCGATAGTTTGCGTGGCCTCGCGCTCGCGGCCCTGCTCACCAGCTCGCTCAGCGCACAGCAGGCGGCGGCGCCGCCCCCGCAGGAAGCGGTCCCTGGCACGCCGATCCCGGTGGTCGGCTCCAAGAGCTGGGTGGGACGCGAGAGCGAGATCGAAGAATTCATCAAGACTGCGAAAGTTGTAAAGGTCGCCGCAGTGCCGGTCGGCGTGACCAAACCGCGTCGCGGTTTCTTCGAGCCAGGTGGCCCGGCCGGAAGCATCGTGTTCAAGGCGCTCCTGCCAAGCCGCAAGACCGGGTTCTGGGAAAGCTATCGGTCGGAGATCGCCGCTTACGAGCTCGACAAGATTCTGGGCCTCGGCATGGTGCCGCCAACGGTCGAGCGAAGGGTGAACGGAGAGACGGGCTCGGCGCAGTTCTGGGTCGAGCACTGCACGCTGCTCCGCGAGCGAGACACGAGCAAGGCGCCGGACCAAGCCGCGTGGAACAAGCAGGTCTATCGGCAGCGTATCTGGGACAACCTCGTGGCCAACATCGATCGCAACCAGGGCAACCTGCTCGTCGATCAGGGGTGGAACCTGATTCTCATCGATCACTCCCGCGCCTTCACCGCCACGATGAACATGCCCTTTCCGATGCGGAAGATCGATCGGGAGCTCTACGCAGAAGCTGAAGGCGCTCGACGATGTGACGTTGAAAGCGCGGTTGGGCAAGCTGCTGCTGGATGGGCCCAAGCCGATCCTGAAGCGCCGCGACAAGATCGTTCAGAACTTCGATCAGCTCATCGCGCAGTACGGCGAAGCGGCCGTGTTCGTCCCGTAATTGCAGGATCCGAGATCCTGTGGTGGCGGCCCTTCAGGGCCGCCCGACACGCGGGGCTAAAGCCCCGCCGCCACAGGCGTCGGCAAGAGCTCTACGACGGTTCGTATTTTGCCGCGACGTCAGGCTTGTCAGCAAGCGGTGCGTCTCTATGACTTGGCGTCCGTCCGCGCCCTGAACCACCGCCTTCACCGCCGCGACGAGTTGAGGCGGCCGAGATGCCGAACCGCTCCAGCAGCTCCTCGGGCTTGCCGCTGCGTGGGATCTCGCGCACGGCCAGCCGATGCACCGTGAAGCCCGCCGGTGCAATGGCCGTGGCGACCGCATCGCCCAAGTCCGCCGGCCACATAGTGATCTTCGACCGTGACGAGCCGGCCTGAGTCGTCGCGCGCGGCCGCGACGAGCGTGTCGGCGTCGATCGGCTGCACCGAATAGAGATCGATCACCCGGATGGCGATACCCTCCGCCGCAAGCAGCGTCAAACGCCTTCAGCGCCTCGAACAGTGTGACGCCGCGCCGACGACGGTGGCGACGTCGCGCGCCGACTGGCGCAGGACCTTCGAGCCGCCGACCGTGAACACTTCATTGTGTCGTAGATGACCGGCGTCTTCGGACGGCTCGTCCGGATGTAGACGGGGCCTGGCTGATACGCGGCCAGCTCCACGCACCGCTCGCCGCTAACCGCATCGCTCGGATAGAGGACCGTGAAGTTGGGCTCGGCGCGCGTCATCGCGAGATCTCTCCAGCGCCATCTGCGACGGGCCGTCCTCGCCAATCGACACGCCGGCGTGCGAGCCGGCGAGCTTGATGTTCAGGTTGCTGATGGCCGCCATGCGGAGAAGATCGTAGGCACGCGTCAGGAAGCAGGCAAACGTCGACGGGAACGGAATCGCGCCGCGCGCGGCGAGGCCCATCGCGGTGCCGACCATCACCTGTTCGGCGATGTAGCTCTCGAAGAACCGCTCGGGCGCGACTTTCTCGAATCGCTCGCTGAAAGTCGAGTTGCCCACATCGGCGTCGAGCGCGACGATGCGGCCGTCGGTCTTGCCGATGCGCGCGAGCGCGGTGCCGTAGGCCTCGCGCGTGGCGACGAGATCGCCGAGCTTGTAGGACGGCGGCGACAGAGGGGCGCGCGCCGGAACCGGCGGCTCGACTGGGGACGCCGAATCGCCGCCCGCAGCGTGTCGATGGCGTCCGCCGGCACGTCGTTCAACGTGGCTTCCAGCTCCTGCATGGCGCGATCGGCCTCGTCGCCGGCCTTGAACGCCTTGCCGTGCCAGCCTTCCTTGTCCTGCACGAACGAGATGCCGCACCCCTTGAACGTCTTCGCCAGGATCATCGTCGGGCGGCCCTTGGTCTCGCGTGCCTCGGCCAGCGCGTCGAGGATGGCGTTCAGATCGTGGCCGTTGATGACATGGCGTGCCATCCGAAGGCACTCCAGCGGCGCGCCAGCGCCCCCAAGTCGTGCTGCCAGATGGTCGGGCGGCTTTGCCCCAGCCGGTTGACGTCGGTGAAGCCTACGAGGTTGTCGACCTTGTCGAAGGCGGCGAGCTCGGCCGCCTCCCAGACGGATCCTTCCGCCGTCTCGCCGTCGCCCAGAAGCGCATACGTCCGGTAGTCGGACCTGATGCGTGTGGCGTTGAGCGCGACCCAGCGCCGCGGCCAGGCCCTGGCCCAGCGACCCCGTCGCGACGTCGACAAAGGGAAGCCGCGGCGTCGGGTGGCCTTCGAGATCCGAATCGATCCGCCGCAGGTTCAGGAGATCGTCGCGGTCGATGAAGCCCACGGCGGCCCATGCCGCATAGAGAAGCGGTGCGGCGTGCCCTTTCGACAGCACGAATCGATCGTTCTGCGCATGACGCGGATTCGCGGGTCGAACCGCATTTCCGCGAAGAAGAGCGCCGCCATCAGGTCTGCCGCCGACGCACACGTCGAGGGATGTCCGCTTTCGGCCGCGGTCGTCGAGCGGATCGAGTCGATGCGCAGCTGGGTGGCGATGTTGTGAAGAACGGGAACGAGCGCAGCGCGATCCTGCGACACGGGCACCTCCGGAAACGAAAAGTGTATCAGGTGCCCACGACGTCGGCCACGGCGAGCGCATAGGGCGCGCCGAACAGACGCTGCTGGCGGTAGACGCCGTTTGCGCGCGCAAGGTGTCGAGCGCTTTTTCCTGAAAGTCGGCTTGCCCGTCAGACGCGAGAGCCGTGCTAGCACGCGGCTGGCGAGACAGTTCGTGGCGAGGGGCTTGATCGGCTCGGCCATCAGGCCGATTTCCTCGGAACCATCCGAGGCGCGGTCGAAGAAGCCGTGCTGCGAACGATCCCAGTGCGTGCGAAGCGCGTACGCATCAGCTCCTCGGCGAGCATCGACCACGTGGATGCCCGTGGCGTCGTGAAGCGCCAGGAGCGCCCAGGCGGCGTGACCTGGTCGGTCAGCAGGCCGCGGATGCCGGACTGGCCGTCGAACCAGTGCGCGACGCCGTTCCCAGGCCCGTTGGTCAGGGTGAAGTCGCGATCGAGCGCGCGTCCTCCGAACTCCGCCGCCGCGCGATCGCCGAGGAGCTCGCCGGCGCTGAGCCAGGCCGATGCCCGCGCGGTCAAATCGGTGAACAAGGTGCGATCCACTACCGGCGGCGGCAGCGTTGCCGGATCGCGGCAGACGGCACCTGATAGTACGGCTCGTCAGCCGCCTGGCTGGCAAAGAAGGCCGGCGGCTCCGGGCTCGCCAGCGTGCCATGCACGTAGGCCATGATCTCGCGCGCAACGCCCTGATAGTCGGCAATCTCCAACACCATTCCGGCTTCCGCGTACAGCTCGAGAAGCCCGGCCTGGTCCTCGAGCATCTTCTCGGTGTGCGGACGCGTCCAGTCGCGGCTGCTACGTAGCGGAAAAATCCACCATCGACCGCGTCGCGGATCTGGCTGTCCGCCATCGCATCGAGCGTACGGTGAGGGCCGTTCGCAGGGCCTCTTCGCGCGTCCGCGCGTATCGTCGAGCGCGACGCAGCCCCGCAACGTGCAGGAATTTCCCGCCCGTGCCAAACCCGCCGTCAGGGCGTCGCATTCATCGATCACGCGACGCGCGATCCACTGCGCCGCAGCCAGATCGGCTCCACGGGAACGACGGGTGGCGCGGCGCGCGCACGCCGCGCCGGGGTGAGCGATCCGGCCGCAGATCGAGCTCCTGCGCGCTTGCTTTCGTATGCCGTCGCGACTTCCTGAGCAGGGCGCGAAGCCCGTTCGGCGGTAGATACGTCGTCCCGGTGAGCATCTCTCCAGACGAGGTCAGAAACGCCGTCGTGGGCCACCCTTCGAGGTTGTAACGTTCGTTCACATCGGGCCGTCGGTCGGCATCGACGCGTACGGGCACGAACCGGCGATTGATCGTCTCGACGATCGCCGTGTCCGCGTAGGTGACACGATCCATCACCGCGCAGCCGTGACACCACAACGCGGTGATCGACAACAACACTGGCTTGGCTTCGGTGCGGGCGAGCGCGAACGCGTCGGCCGACCACTCGAGCCACATAACAGCCGGAGCGGTCGGCGTGAATGGTGATGGCAACTTGAACCTCACTATAATACCGGTATGACCGCGTTGCGTTATGCGTATGTCCTGGCCCTGGTCGTATGGCTGGGCGGCATGGTCACCATCGCAAGCGTGGTTGCACCCGCCACTTTCTCGGCGCTCGAACGCGTGGACCCGACCTCGGGTCGTCCCCGCGCCGCGGCGGTCGTCGGCGAAGTGCTTCGGCGATTTCGCCTCGTCGGCTACGCGGCCAGCGCGGTGCTCTTGACGACGCTCCTGCTGATGAAAGTGGTGGGCCCCCGTCCGCTGGGCTTTGGCAGACGGCTCGTCATCGTGGGCGGCATGCTCGCGCTGAGCGTCGTGTCGGGTCTCATCGTCGATCCCGCGATTGCCCGGCGCAGGGACACGCTGGGCGCGCCGGTCTCGTCGCTCGCGGCCTCCGATCCGAGGCGCGTCGCGTTCGGCCGTCTGCACGCGGTCTCGATTGCACTGATGGGCGTCGGCATCCTGGGCGGCCTCGTGCTCTGTTACTGGGAGACGCGCGAATAGCATGACGCACGCCATCACGTTGATTCCCGGTGACGGCATCGGCCCCGAAGTCACCGAGGCCGTCCTCAGGATCCTGCATGTGTCGGGGGTGGCGATCATGGGACCGGCAGGAAGCGGGCATCACGGCGTTCGAGCGGTACAGGACCGCGCTCCCGGTGGAGCTCCTGGACTCGGTCAAACGGACCAAGGTCGCGCTCAAGGGGCCTGTCACGACGCCGATCGGCAAAGGCTTCACGAGCGTGAACGTCGGCCTGCGCAAGGCGCTCGATCTCTACGCCAACGTGCGTCCCGTCCGGTCGATGCCCGGCGTGCCCACGCGATTCACCGGCGTCGATCTCGTCATCGTCCGCGAGAATACCGAGGATCTCTACTCGGGCCTCGAGCACGAGGTCGTGCCCGGCGTGGTCGAGAGCCTCAAGATTATCACGGAGAAGGCATCCCGCCGCATCGCGGAGTTCGCGTTCCGTCACGCCCGCCTGCACGGCCGCAAAAAGGTGACGGCCGTGCACAAGGCCAACATCATGAAGCTCGGCGACGGGCTCTTCCTGCGAATGGTCCGCGACGTGGCCCGGCAGTACCCCGACATCACCTACGAGGAGCGCATCGTCGATGCCGCCTGCATGCACCTCGTGATGCGGCCCGAAACAGTTCGACGTGATGGTGATGCCGAATCTCTACGGCGATATCGTCTCCGATCTCTGCGCGGGCCTGGTGGGCGGCCTCGGCGTCGTACCGGGCGCAAACCTGGGCATCGACATCGGCGGTCTTCGAGGCCGTGCACGGCAGCGCGCCGGACATCGCCGGCAAGAATCTCGCGAACCCGACGGCCCTGCTCCTGTCGGCGGTCTTGATGCTCGATCATCTCGGCGAGACTGCCGCCGCCGCGCGATCCGGCGGGCGCTCGAATCGGTGCTCGCGCGAGGCGAAGTGCGCACGCGCGATCTGGGCGGCACGGCGACGACCACGGAGTTCACCGCGGCCGTGTGCCAGGCCATTGAAGCGGGGTCATGAGACGACCGTGGCGCGCGACATGATGCTCGACGAGATCACCCGTGCCGTTCTGGCGCGCGAGGAGGTCGTGGCGTATCTGAATGGAAGCCACGGCGAGTCCGGCGAACAGGCCGAGGAACGGATCCACGGCTATCTCGACGAGCTTCGGACGCGGCAGCGGTATCCAATCTACCGCGCCCTGAAGCACCCCCTCTATCCAATTCTTCGGAAGATCACGCGCGTGACGGAGAACGTGGCGTCGGTCCGCGAAGCCACGAGACGCGGCCGGGTCGTCTATGTCTCCAATCATCGGAGTCACCTCGACTATCTCATCGAGCCGCTCGCGCTCGAAGACGGCGAAATTCGTCCACCGGTGATCGCGGCAGGCATCAACCTCTTTGGTGGGCCGCTCGGCCTGATTCATCGCCATGTCACCGGCGCGATTCCTATTCGTCGGAACACCAAGGACCCGGCCTATCTGATCACGCTGAAAGTGTACGTGGCCGAGATCCTCGGCCGGCACGATTTGATGTTCTATATCGAGGGCGGTCGGAGCTACAGCGGCGAGATGAAGGCACCAAAGACGGGCCTGGTGCACGCGGCTCTTCAGGCGGGCCGATCGGACTGTTGTTTGTGCCCTGCGCGGTGTCGTACGACCTGGTGCTCGAAGACTTCATTCTCGCCCGGCAGAAAGTGAAGCGCGCGCAGCGGCCCTTCACGTTCGAGCTCGCTGAAATGGTGCGCTATGCCGTCGGGTATCGATCGCGCGCGTTCGTGACGTTCGGCACACCCATTGAGGCGGCTGGCTTCGACCCGCACGCCCGCCGCGATATTCTGGCGCTGGCACACCGGATGCGCGACACGATCGGACGGCTCATGAAGGTGCCGCCGACGGCGATTGTGGCGCGCGCCCTGCGACCGTCGCTGCGCCGTGCCGAGCTGGAGGCACGGGTCGGCGGGCTCCTCGAGCTGCTGTCGGCGGCCGGTGCGAACCTGGCGGTCACCGATCCCAGGGCCGCCGTCGACGACGCGATCCGGCGATTCGATCAGCGCGGCATCGTCATGATCGACGGCGACCGGTTCCGCATCAGAGAGCGAAACCTCCTCCGCTATTACGGGCGAACCATCGACCACCTGCTGCCTGTCCCGCCCAGCAAGGCGCACTGATGATCGATGCGGCCTCCAAGGCCTTCTTCCATCTGCTCGCCCGCAGCCGTGCTCTTCAGATGGCGGCGTCGCGCTACGGCATGGCCTCGCCCACGAGCTTTGCGCGGCGCTTCATCGCGGGCGAAACCGTGGAGGAAGCCGTCGAAGCGGCGCGTCGGGTGGAGGCGCGAGGCCTCACGCAGACGCTCGATTATCTGGGGGAGAGCGTCTCGGGGAGGCGCGGAAGCCGAGGCGGCGACCCGCCAGTATCTATGATCCTCAACGAGATTGTCGCCTCGGGTATCGGTCGGAACATCTCGCTCAAGCTCACGCAACTCGGTCTCGATCTCGATCGCGTGACGGCGCTCGACAATCTTCGCCGCATCCTCGAACCGGCGACAACCCATGGGTTCTTCGTCCGCATCGATATGGAGAACTCGCCGTACACCGATGTCACGCTCGACATCTTCGAGACGCTCTGGGGACTCGGCTATCGGAATGTCGGCATCGTTCTGCAGTCGGCGCTGTACAGAAGCGAAGCGGATCTGGACGGTTGCTGGCACTCGGCGCGCGGATACGGCTCGTGAAGGGGGCTATCGCGAACCCGTCGCCGTCGCCTATCAGCGCAAGGCGGACGTGGACGCCGCCTACGTCCGCATGGCGCATACGCTGCTGGAGCGCGGCGCGTTTCCTGCGCTGGCGACGCACGACCCAGACATCATCGCACGATCAAGACGTTCGTGGCCGAACGCGGCATTCCGCAGGATCGATTCGAATTTCAGATGCTCTACGGCGTCAGGCGGGACCTGCAGACGGCGCTCGACAACGAGGGGTACGGGATGCGCGTCTACATTCCGTTCGGCCGGCAGTGGTTCCCCTATTTCATGCGCCGGCTCGGTGAGCGGCCGGCCAACGTCGCGTTCGTCTTGCGCAGCATGCTGCGCGAGCGCTGACGGGGTCACGCTGTTAGAGCTGCGGTGTTCTTTAACAGCGTCTGACCCGTAATGGCCTGCACTGTTTTCAGACAACCAACGTCCTGGATTGTGTTCGGCTTTTTGCACAGTTCCGGTTGTATCCGGAACGCAACATCACCGGCTAAGTCTGTTCCTCCCCTGGAGTTATCGGATCAGCGCCTTGGTGGCAGGGCGTTTGATACGGACTCATATCATCGCGTGCGCCAGGCAGGAAACCTCGCCGAAGCGCCGGCGTCTTATCGTAGAGGGCGAACAAGGAAGCGGGTGACCGTCATGGCGACCAATCTCGAGCACGTTGCAACGCAGGCGGTAACCGCGACACCGCCATGGGCCTGGTGCGCAGTCTCTGGGAGCGGGCCGCGCGATCGATCCAGACCGCCATGTGCGGCCTGCACGGCCACGATCCGCTGCTGCAGGTCCACGAGGGCCGCATGTTCCTTCGGTGCACGACTTGCGGCCACGAGACACCGGGCTGGTCGACAAGCGGACGCGGACCCCGGCTACGATTTGCGGGCGACGAGAACCGGCACCGTTTGAACTGAACGGGCGCACGCAGTGCGGCCCGACGGGCGCTACATGCCACACGGCATCCCGCGAGACGACATTGCGCGCCTCGCGGGGACAGGGCCGGGGCCGGCGCGGTATACGCGCCCGAGCCCGGCCTTTGTGTGTACAAAGAAACGTGTAGAAATCGAGAAACCGAGAACTCGAGAACGAGAACTCGAGAACCGTAGGGGCGCACTGCGTGCGCCCTGACGCTAGCTTTCCAGCCACGCGCGGAGCACGTCGCAACACGCAGACAGATCGTCGATGACGACGTGCTCGTCGTGGGAGTGGAGGCCGGCGCCGCGGGGACCGAAGAGGACAGTTGGCGTGCCCGAGGCGCCGAGAATCGCGGCGTCGGTCCAGAAGCTCACGCCTTCGAGAGGCGCGGCCCCGAGCCGGGAGCGCGCCGCTTCGCTAAGGCCGCGCACGACCTGGGCATCACGAGCGACTGCGTAGGCGGGACGGGCAAGCAGCAAGCGCACGTCGGCGCGGAAGTCGGGATCCTCACGGGCGAGCGCCTCGACAATCGCCCGGAGCTCGGTTACGGCGACGTCCACGGGTTCTCCGGGCAGGGTGCGGCGCTCCATGTCGAGCACGGCGCGCGCCGGGTAGACGCTCAGCTCGGTGCCTCCCTGAATACGGCCTGCGTGCAGGGACGCGGTCCCCAGCAGCGGATAGGACGATCCGGCCTGAAGCTTCTTGTCGAGCGCCTCGAGCCGATTCAGCACCCGGCCCATCGCCAACACGGCGTCCTTGCCCTCTCGCGGCCGGCTGCCATGTGCGGCCCGCCCGTGCACGATGATCTCGGCACACGAGAATCCCTTGTGGGCAATCCCAATCGCCAGATCGGTTGGCTCCGGAATCACGGCTTCGTCCGCGTGCCAGCGTTCGGCCAGGGCATCGGCGCCGAGACTCGCGTACTCCTCGTCGGCGACGGCGGCGACCACAATGCGGCCGGCGCCATGGCGGCCGCGCGCGATCCAGTCCGACGCCGCCTGCAGCATCGCCGCAAGGCCGCCTTTCATGTCCTGACTTCCGCGTCCATGCAGGCGACCGTCGCGGACGACGGGATCGAAAGGCGTCTCCATGCCCTCAATCCCGACAGTGTCGGAATGTCCGCACAGGAGCCGCGTCGGCCCCGACTTGCCGGCCGTCGGCGACCGCGATGACGTTGGGACGGCCAGGCGCGACCTCGCTGACCTCGACGTCCAGCCCTTCGCGACGAAGCCATTGCGCGATGTAATCGGCGATCGCCCTCTCCCCCGCGCCGCCCGGCACGAGCGAGGGATTCACGGAGTCGATGGCGACAAGATCGCTCGCCAATTGAAGGACGGTGGCCATCGCAGGAAGAAATCGAGAAACCGAGAACACGAGAACACGAGAAGGGATTACAGAGGATTACACAGATTCGAGCCGGCAGCATGCGTCGACTTTTCGTGCCTCCTGTTCTCGAGGTCTCCTTCTCGAGTTCTCGATTGCTCGTGTTCTGGGTCTCACGAGTTCGAGTCTCGAGTTCTCTCGAGATCTTCGTGTTCTCGTGTCCGCGGTTTCTCGATTTCTTTCTCGAGTTCTCGGTTTCTCGGTTTCCCGATTTCTCACTTCCAGTCGGCAATGAACACGTTCGTGCTGCCCTGCGTCTTCGCAAAGCGGTTCGAGGCGAACACCAGCCGCGTGCCGTCTGGAGAGAACATCGGGAAGCCGTCGAACGACGGGTTCCAGGTGATGCGCTCGAGACCGCTGCCGTCAACGCCGACGAGATAGAGCTCGAAGTCGCGCCCGCGCGGGTTGTGATGGTTCGACGCGAAGATGATCCGCTTGCCGTCGGGCGTGAAATACGGCGCGAAGTTCGCGCCACCGAGCTCGGTGACCTGGCGCAGCTGGCTGCCGTCGGCATTCATGACGAAAATCTCGAGCGACGTGGGCCGCCAGAGCCCGTCCCGGAGCAGAGACAAGTAGTCGTTCAGCTCGGGACCTGGCTGTCAGCGGCCGCCCGCGGAAGACAATGTGGCTGCCGTCGGGCGAGAAAAACGGCCCGCCGTCCGGACCAGGGCGGTGGGTCAGACGGCGCACGTCGCCGCCGTCGCCGTTCATCGAGTAAATCTCCATGTCGCCGTCACGCACGCTGGTGAACACCACACGGCCGTCGCGGTTCATCGTCGCTTCGGCATCGTAGCCCTTGGTCGCCGTGAGCCGGGTGATCGCCGTGCCGTCCGCGTTCGCGCGGAAGATGTCGTAGGTGTCGTACACCGGCCACACGTAGCCGCGACTGAAATCCGGCTTGGGCGGGCACGGCTTGCCTCCGAGGTGCGTCGACGCATACAGCACCTGGCGTTTGCCGGGATAGAAGAACGAGCAGGTCGTCCGGCCCTCCCCGTTGCTGACGCGATGGAGGCCGCTGCCATCGGTTTTCATGGCGTAGATCTGGTCGCACTCGCCGCCGTCGCGCGTCGACTGGAAAATGAGGTCCTCGCCGTCGAACGAGAAGTACGCCTCCGCATTCTCGCCGCCATCCGTGAGCGCCCGCACGTTCGCAAGGTGCATTCCCGAGCGGTGTCCGGCCCGGCGCCGGCCCCGCGTCCTGATCCCACGACGCTGCCAGGCCCATCGGCACGGCCACCGCCACAATCGCCAGCACGACACGCCAGATCGCTCCGCACGACACGCACCTCCTCGAGTGAGCGACGTTACCACAGGGTCGATGTACCATCGCCGGCATGGGCGACGCCCCGTCTTCGCCGTTGTCAGTCGCTCGCGCCATCGCGGAAGCGATCGCGCAATCAGTCTGGCCGCGCCATCATCGTAGGCGGCTTCGTCCGCGACCGCCTCCTCGGGCTCGGATGCGAAGGATCTCGACCTCGAGGTCTTCGGCGTCGCCGCCGACCGGCTGCCCGAGCTGCTTGCCCCGTTCGGGCGCGTCCAGGCCGTCGGACAGAGTTTTCCGGTCTTCAAGGTGGGCCCCATCGACGTCTCGCTGCCCCGCAGGGAGTCGAAAACCGGCCGCGGGCACAAGGGCTTCACCGTCCACGGCGACCCCGGCCTGTCGTTCGAGGAGGCGGCGCGGCGGCGGGACTTCACGATCAACGCCATCGGCTGGGATCCGCTCACCGAGGAGTACCTGGATCCGTTCGGCGGCCGCGACGATCTCGCCGCGCGCCGGCTGCGGGTGGTCGATCCGCTCACGTTCGGCGACGACAGCCTGCGCGTCCTGCGCGCGGTGCAACTCGCGGCGCGCTTCTCGCTCGACGTGGACAACGACACCCGCGCGCTCTTGTCGCGCGATTCCGCTCGACGACCTGCCGGCCGAGCGAATCTGGGGCGAGCTGGAAAAGCTGCTGCTTCAGGCGCCGCGCCCGTCGATCGGGTTCACGCTCGCGCTCGATCTCGGCGTCGTCGATCGGCTATTTCCGGAGATGCGCGCGCTCGTGGGATGTCCGCAGGAGCCCGAGTGGCACCCGGAGGGCGATGTCTGGGTCCACACGCTGATGGTCATCGACCAGGCCCGCGACGCGGATTGACGACCTCGATCGCCGGGGACGGATCGCGGTCATGCTGGGCGCTATCTGCCACGATTTCGGCAAGCCCGCGACGACGGCCGTCATCGATGGACGGATTCGTTCTCTGGGACACGAGGAAGCCGGCGTGGCTCCGGCAACGGCGCTGCTCGATCGCCTCAACATTCACTCAATCGACGGCGTCGACGTCCGCCGTGAGGTGCTGGGGATGGTGGCGCACCATCTGAAGCCGGGCGCCTGGCACAAGGCCGCGACGAGGTCGGCGACGGCGCGTTCCGGCGGCTCGCCCAGAAGGTCGACCTCGAGCTTCTGGCGCGCCTTGCCAAAGCGGACTGCATGGGCCGCGGCGGCGGGTTCGACTGTTCGGCGATGGACTGGTTTCGCGAGCGCGCGCGACGCCTCGGCGTCGAGCACCAGCCGCCGGCGCCACTGGTGCTGGGCCGGCACCTGATCGCCCTCGGCGTCGAACCCGGGCCAGCGATGGGCGTGCTGCTGAAACAGATCTACGAGCGGCAGCTCGATGGCGAGGTCGCGTCGACTGAAGACGGTATTGCGCTCGCGCGCGCGCTGCTGCGACGGCCTTTGTAGATCCACAGATTGCTGGATTAAGGGGATTGATTGCCGTGCGCGTTGCGCACGTCAGCTGAAAGGCCGTCGCCCGATCGGTGAAGCTGTGATGACACCGGACCTCGATGAATCCGTAAGAATCGGTGAAATCGTGGAATCGGTGGATTGGATTCGTCTTCCGTTCCGTGTAATCCCGTCGAATCCGCGGAATCAGCCCGCGAGCAATTCAATCAGGCGAGCGGGCTCGATGTTGCCCCCGCTCACCACCGCCACGTGGACGCCCGACGTGCCCGGCGGCGCGAATCGCCGCGCGCCTGCGACGCTGACGGCGCCGCTGGGCTCTGCCACGATTTTCGTGTGCCGCGCGAGAAACCTGACGGCCTCGGCGATCTCGTCTTCCGAGACGCTCACGATGTCGTCCACCAGGCCGCGGACGTGCGCGAACGTGAGATCGCCGGGACGCACCGCAAGCAGGCCGTCGGCCATTGAGTCGACCCGATCCAGCGTGACCGGCCGGCCCGCTTCGAGCGACGTGCTCATCTTGGCCGCGCCGGCAGGCTCCACGCCAATGACCCGCACGTCCGGCCTCAACGCCTTCACCGCCGCGAGGACGCCCGAAATGAGCCCGCCGCCGCCCATCGGCACGTAAACAACCGTCACCGATGGCTGCTGCGCAATGATCTCCAGGCCAACGGTTCCCTGCCCCGCAATGATCTCGGGATCATCGAAGGGCGGCACCATCGTGAGACCGCGCTCGCGCTGCAGCGTTTCGGCGACGGCCTTTCGTTCGAGCGTCACCGTCCCGGCGAAGTGAAGCTCGGCACCGAGTGCTCGCGCGCCTTCCACCTTCACGGTCGCGGCGGTGGTCGGCATGACGACGACGGCGGAGGTCCCAGCCTTCGCGCCGCGAACGCGACCGCCTGTCCGTGATTACCGGACGAGTACGTGATGACGCCGCGCGCACGCTCACCTTCGTCGAGCGCCGCCATGAAATTGTAGGCGCCGCGCAGCTTGAAGGCGCCGCCAACCTGGAGGTTCTCGCACTTCACCCAGAGATGGCGCCACTCGTCGTCGCTCGAAACAGGGAGAAGCGGCGTCGTGCGCGCGACGCCGCGCACGCGTTCAGCGGCGCGCTGGATAGCCGGCAGCGACACGAGCGGCAGCGAATGGGTGGACATGATCGGCAACGCCCCGGGCGCATTGCCATGCGCCCTACTTCAGACGTGGTTGAGCGAACTGTTCCTGGGGGTGATACGCGGGCATCGTTGGGGCGATAGCGACTGCCCAGCCCAATTCGGCCAGCGCCTGCAAGTCCGCGATCGCCCCGGTGAAATCCCAGGCGGGATCGTATTCATCGCTCGGCTGGTGATACCGGCGGTTCCTGTAATCCTCATGCTCCTTCTTCGCAAACGCCGGATCCTTGCCGACATAGTCGTTGGGCTCGGTGATCGACAGCGCCGGCACGCCGGACTTGGCGAACGGAAAATGATCCGACCTGAAGAAATATCCGGCGCCTGGCTCCGTGTCCACGCCAAGCGTGCGCCGGCGCCGCTCCAGGATGGTCTTGGCGATCCTGCCAAGCGTCGATCGCTCCGCGCCGAGCAGGACGAGATCGCGCGTCGGCCCGAGCACGTTCAGGCTGTCGACGTTGATGTCGGCGGAAATCCTGCCGGCCGGGAGCGGTGAATGCTGGACGAAGTACTCGGCGCCGAGCAGTCCCGATTCTTCGGCGGTCGTCGCAAGGAAATAGACCGATCGCAGAGGCCTGCGAGGCGCGCGCGCAAACGCGCTGGCTATCGCAAGGATGCCTGACACGCCACTGGCGTTGTCGACCGCGCCGTTGTAAATCCGATCCGCATCCGGCGCCTCACCCGGTTTCGGGTCCCGGATGCCAAAGTGATCGTAGTGCGCGGTGTAGATAACACCCTGGGTCGGCTCGGTACCGGGCAGCACCCCGATCACGTTGGGCGACTGCTTCCGAGCGACGGTCTGGTGCAGCGTGGCAGACGACACGCACCCCCAGCGGAACGGCGGCGAAGCCGCGATGCGCGGCAGCGGTCCGCAACTGATCGAGATCCTTGCCCGCCCGGCTGGCGATTCGGCGCGCGATGTCTTCAGTCACCCACATCTTCAACGGCAGTGTGGCCTGTCCAGGCGCGACCGGCAGTGAGTACTGCGTGCCGGTCCAGGCGGTCTGGACGACCTGCCATGGATACGACGCCGAAGGCACCGTGTGGATCAGGATTGCGCCGGCGGCACCCTGTCGCGCCGCCTCCTCGAACTTGTACGTCCACCGGCCGTAGTAAGTCAGTGCCGGGCCGCCGAACAGCGTCGGCTCGTCGGCCGGCGCAGGTGGATCGTTCACCAGCATCAGAACGAACTTGCCCTTCACGTCCACACCCGCGTAGTCGTTCCATTTCTGCTCGGGCGCATTGATGCCGTAGCCGACGAAGATCACGTCGGCGTCGGCATGAACGTCGGGCTGCTCGACGCCGCTGAACGCGACGACGTCCGTGGCGTACTTCAACTGGTCGGGCGCGCCGCTGCCGCCGCTCACCGTCACGGCGACTGTCGGATCGATCTTCGATTCGACGATGGTCACCGGCTGGAAATACGAGCCGTCCTGGGCGGCAGGCTTCAGTCCGATCGCCGCGAAGCGTGCCGCGATGTACTCGGCGGCCAGTTGCCCGCCGCGCGTCGAGGGTGCACGCCCTTCGAGGAGATCGCTCGACAGAAACCGCGTATCCGCTCGCAGCACCGTATCGGTAATCTCGGTGAGCTTCAGCGGTGTGCTGTCCTTTTGCCGATGAATGCCCGGGTGAATGAGGCGCGGGCGAGGTCTGCGCCACGAGCGAGCGTGCCGGCGAGTGCCACCGCGGCCCCGGCGGCAGTGAGAACGCGATTGATCATCGGATGTGATGCGGGCACCAGAGACGCGGTCAGCCGAGACAGGTGCGAGTCAAGAAGCGACGGTCGTGGAGTCTTTCGGAACGCCCGATTCCGGACGCCATTCTCGGTCCGAATCCGCCTACGCGGCTCCGGGCCCAGATCCGTTTACACGCCCTCGGCGTTCGTGCTCCACTCGCCACTCCTCGAGCGAGTCGCGGCACGTTGCCGGACATAGAGCGCAGGGATCGGCGTCCAGGGTCGCGCAGCGCATGGGCTCCGGCGAACTCGCGTCACGAGCTGCATTGAGCTCAAGCGCTTCGGCGTAGCGGAGCCCATCGTGATACGCACCGCCTCAAGGGCACGAATCGGATTGTCGCGGTCGTTGCGTCGTGCTCCGTGACAGCAGCTTGACGAGCCGTAGCACGCTTTCGTACCGCCTCGTCGGACGCGCGATAGATCTTCAACCGGCGTCCAACGCCGCGACGAGCTTCACGCACGTCGTCCCGGCTCGACATCGCGATTCGGTGCACGCAGGCTCCGTCTGGGCCTTTGCCGGTGAGCAAATCTGGTGCAATGGCGATGAAGTCCGTCGCGTGCAAGCTGATCAGCGACTCCGCGACGATGCCAATCCGACAGCGCCGCCATAGAAGATCTCGTGGATCACGATGACGACCGGCGCCGTTGTCCTTGCGCTCCGTGATACACGACCCACGCGCGAACAGCCGCGCCCCCGGCAACGGGGACTGTCGGCATACTCGACCGTGCCGGCGAGGCTCTGAGCCGCGCCTTCGGCACCCTGTTCACCCGCCGGCAGGTTCACATCATCGGCGGCCTGAGCTCCCTGATGTCGGGCGTGCCTTCGGCCAGCGTGCCCGAGCGTCGGGCGGTCCTGTGCGTCGACGCCGGGGGCGCGGTCAGCCACAAGAGAACAAGGCAGGGAACGACGAGTCGTGGCGATCATTCTGGCGCATCCCAGCTGTCGAGTCGTTATATGCCGAGCCTACGCGGCGGCCGACGTCTGAGATGTTTACACGCCCTCCGCCGCGTGCTCGATCGCGCCGTCACTCGTGGAGCAGGCGCGGCACGAAGGTTGCCGGAGAATGGATACGCAGAGATAGCCGGTCCACCCCAACGCATGGGCCCGCGGGCTGCGCACCGATGCTGGTTGAGCGCAAGCGCTTCGGCATGCGGGGAGCTTCGGATTTTGTGGAGGCGGGGCTTTAGCCCGCCGAATCGGCGCCGGAGGGCCTGAAGGCCCGCCTCCACAGGATCCGCGTGAACTGGCGACGTCAGATGTCCCAGATCTTGGTGCCGTCGTAGAAGCTGATGAGCCCGTCTTCGCTGACTTTGAGCACCGGACCGAAGCGGCTGGCCGCCAGGGCGGCGGTCGTGCGAGCGCCCTCGACAATCGGATCCTGATCGGTAGACGCCGCGTCGACCGCATGCCGGAGAATGGCTCCGGCGGCGAGGAGATGACCGTTGACGTCGGTGACAGTCGCGCCGTCCAGCGACGCCAGCGCGGCAAGGACGCTGGCGTCCAGTTCCGTCACCGATCGGCCGGTCACGAGGTCGAGCAGGTCGCGCCGTGTGGGCGCCGCCCCCACCGGTCGCGGCGTGTCGCTCACGCGCACGTCGATGCGATCGGCGGCGGCCACGAGCTCGCGTGCCGAAACGGCCGGGTCGCGCAACACGACGAACAGCGCGCCCTGCCGTGCATCGGCCAGCTCGACCGCCGTTTGAAACAGTCGTTGCGCCAGCGGCAGGGAGCCCACCGCGTCCACCCAAATGTCGAACTTCGCCTGCAGGTCGAGCAGGTGCCAGTGCGCGTGCCGGAACGCGAGGACCTGCGCCCCTTCGGCGAAGACCTTGATCTCGTGCGACGGGCTGAGTACCGCCGATACATGGCCACCGAGCAGCGTCGCGCGTGCATGCCATTCGTAGGCGGATGGACAAGGCGCGGGAAGCACTGCGTTACCGACGGCAACCGATGCCCACTGCCTGACGTCGACGATGTCGAGGAGCTGTCCGTCGCGACCCGCGAGAAACAGTGTGCGGATGCCATCGACCAGGCGAAAGAAGCTCTTCACGCCCGTCAATGCCTGCGAGTAGTGGACGGGAGCCGTCACGGGACGGTTCGGTGACACCGGATCCCGTTCGGTGCCGAGGATCAGCACGCCGGAGGAAATGGGACGATTTTCGTAGCTGGACAGCGCGGCAACGCGAAGGACTTCAATCGCCGATGCGAGACGGTCGGCGCGCGTCTCGCCGGCGCCCATCGGGTAGGGCTTCCCATCCGCGAACGCACCCACGTACCGATCCTCGATGGCGCCGCGAAACAGCTCGCCGCGTTCGATCATCGCTTTCGGGTTGAGGATCGCGTGGTAGCGGGCGGCGAGAACCGAGCCAATCGACCGCGCCAGCCGGATCTCGTGGGCGGTAAACGGCCGACGCGCGGGGACACGGAGCGCGTAGCGCGTGCCGAACCACCGGATGTACATCACCGACGGGTCCTCGGTCGGCTCGATGGCGAGCCGCCCGTCGGAGCTTGCCGAGAGGATTGGCTCGCTCTCGAACGTCGCCCGCTCGAAGAACTGTCGCAGCGCCGCCTGCAGAAAGCTGTCGTAGAGCGCGCCGACGGCGAGGGCTGGGGGGAGGTTCGGAATGGCCATGCGTTGTGATCGGTATGATAAACGAGCGAATGCGACGCGAGACGCTGCTCGATTTCTTCGACGACCTGGCCCGCGCGCGAGGACAGTTTCTCGCGTATGACAACGGCTTCCGAAGGTGGACCTATACGTATGCCGACGTCGGACGCGCGGCAAATGCCTTTGCGGCGCGCCTCCACTCGGCAGGCATCGGGAAGGGTGACGCGGTCATCTTCTGGTCCGAAAACCGTCCCGAGTGGGTGGTCGCGTTCTGGGGCTGCCTCCTGCAGGGCGCTGTCGCCGTGCCCATCGATTACCGCGCGTCGTCCGATTTCCTGTGGAGGGTGGCCGGCATCGTCACCGCCAGGGCGATCCTGACCGGGGACGAGATCGACCAGCCTGCCATCGATCGCGTGCCGGGCCTCCCGCATTGGCGGCTCGCCGAAATCGACTGGCAGTCGCGTGCCAGCGTAGCACGTGCCACGGTGACGAAAGACGATACCGCCGAGATCATTTTCACGTCGGGCGCGACGGCCGAGCCCAAAGGCGTCGTGATCACGCACGGCAACGTGCTCGCGAACGTGGTCCCGGTCGAGCGCGAGATCCTGAAGTACCGGAAGTACGCCCGGCCCTTCTCGCCAATCCGGTTCCTGAACCTCCTGCCGCTGTCGCACATGTTCGGCCAGTCGATGGCCACGTTCATCCCGCCGATGCTCGCTGGCACCGTCATCTTCATGCGTGGCTATAACCCGCACGACATCATCCGGACGATCAAGGCGCAGCGGGTGTCGGTGCTGGTGTCGGTGCCGAAGGTCCTCGACGTCTTGCGCGAACACGTGTTACGCGCGGCGCCGGAGGCCGACACTCCCCCTCCCGCTGGCGAGCACTTTGCCAGGCGCTGGTGGCGCTACCGGCGGGTCCACAGGCAGTTCGGCCTGAAATTCTGGAGCTTCGTGGTCGGCGCCGCGCCGCTGGACCCTTCGCTCGAAGAGTTCTGGAGCCGGCTGGGATTTGCCGTCATTCAGGGGTACGGGCTCACGGAGACGGCGCCCATCGTCAGCTTGAATCATCCGTTCAGCCCGCGGCGGGGATCCGTCGGAAAGGCCATCGCCGGTGTCGAGGTGAAGATCGCGCCGGACGGCGAAATCCTCGTGAAAGGCGAGAACGTGACAAAGGGCTACTTCGGCGCGGCGCAGGCGACCGCCGACGCGTTCGCCGACGGCTGGTTTCACACGGGCGATATCGGCGAGGTCGACGGTCAGGGACGGCTGTTCATCAAGGGCCGCAAGAAAGAGATGATCATCACACCCGAGGGACTGAATGTCTTTCCCGAGGACGTGGAGCGCGCGGTGGCCGTCATCCCGGGGGTGAAGGACGTGGCGGTCGTGGGCGCGCGCGCGGGCAGCGAGGAGCGCGTGCACGCCGTCGTCGTGATCGATGAGGGCGTCGACCCACAGGGCATCGTGAAAGCCGCGAACGTGACGCTCGCCGATCACCAGAAGATACGCGGCATCTCGGTGTGGCCTACAGACGAGTTGCCGCGGACCGACGGCACGGGCAAGCTGAAACGGAGGGAGATTCGGGATTGGGTCGCGACAGGCTCGATCTCGCTCCCGTCGAGCGGACAGGACGCCAGCGTTGCAGGTCTGCTGGCGCGATTTGCGGGCGGCAGAGAGATCGGCCCGGGCACGACGCTCGACGAGTTGGGGCTGAGCTCGCTCGAGCGCGTCGAGTTGATGGTCGCGCTCGAAGAACGCTTCGGGACGACGATTGACGAAGCGGCGTTCGCGGGAGCGGTGGACGTGGCCTCACTCGAGGACGTGGTCCGCAAGGGTCCCGTCCGGACGGAAGACGCGACCGAGGCGGCGGACTTCCCGTCGTGGAATCGATCCTGGCCGGCGCGCGCGCTTCGGCGTGTCAGCCTGCCGACGTGGATCCTCCCGCTCGGTCGTCTGTTCGCATGGGTGCGCGTAGACGGCCTCGCGCACCTGCAGGACCTCCATGGCCCCGTGATCTTTGCGTCGAATCATCAGAGCCACCTCGACACTCCCGCGATCCTCTGGGCCTTGCCCGCGCGCTGGCGCTACCGCGTGGCCGTCGCGATGGCGAAGGAGTTCTTCAAGGCGCACTTCTTTCCCCGAGAGCACGCGCTCGGCGCACGCATGACGAACGGCCTCAACTACTACCTGGCGGCGCTCTTCTTCAATGCATTCCCCTTGCCACAGCGCGAGGCGGGGGCTCGCGAAACACTTCGTTACATCGGCGAGCTCGCGAGCGACGGGTGGTCAGTCCTGATCTTTCCGGAAGGCAAGCGCACGATGAACGGCGAAATCAATGCCTTCCGTCCGGGGATCGGCATGATCGGCGCACGACTTGGTCTGCCGGTCGTGCCCGTCAGGCTCGAAGGGCTCGATCGGGTGCTCCATCAGAAGGCCAGAATGGCCACACCGGGGGCCGCGCGAGTATCATTTGGAGCTCCGCTCTCGCTGCATGGCGATGACTATGAAGCGCTTGCCCGCGAGGTCGAAGAGGCCGTCCGGGGTTTGGGCCGATTGGACAGCCTCAACGGCAATGTGGCACACTAAATGCTTGAAAGGAAGTGAGAAGGTTGAGCAAGGACGATCTGATCGATATCCAGGGCACAGTGGTCGCCGTGCACAGCGGCGGACTGTACCGGGTGCAGTCGGACGCCGGCCACGAGGTGCTCGCACAATTGAGCGGGCGTATGCGTCGGTTCCGCATCAAAGTCGTGCCGGGAGATCGGGTGACAGTTGGCGTCTCGCCATACGACCCGGTCCGAGGCATCATCACCTTCCGCGCACGTTAGCTTTGAGTTCCCATACAACTGAAAACCGTAACCCCCGCCCTACGGCGCCGCTCGGGCGACGCGGCTGTCCGTCGGACGTCACGGCACACGACCGCCGTGCCAGTAGCCGCCTCGTACTCGAATCGAGAACAGGCGGCCTACGATCCCGCCCCGGTCAGCTTCGCCTCGCTGGGCCTCAGCCCGGCCCTCGCGCGCGGCGTGGCCGATCTCGGTTTCAAGGAAACGCGTCCCGTCCAGAGCGCGGTGTTGCCCTACGCGCTGGCCGGAGACGATGTGATTGCGTCGGCCGAGACAGGGACCGGGAAGACGGCGGCGTTCGTCGTGCCGATCCTGCAGCGGCTCTTGACGGCTGCCGAAGGCGGGCACGTGCCATCGGGCACACGCGCGCTGATTCTCGCCCCGACTCGCGAGCTGGTCGCGCAGATCGAGGATGCTATTCAGGGTCTGACTTACCACACGCCCGTCACGAGCGCGGCGGTGTACGGCGGCATCGCGATGGAACCCCAGGACCGCGCGCTCCGCGCGGGCGTTCACATCGTCGTCGCCACTCCGGGCCGGCTGATGGATCACATGCGCTCGGCCACGCCCGACTTCTCCACGCTGGAAGTGCTGGTGCTCGATGAAGCCGACCGCATGATGGACATGGGCTTCTGGCCCGACGTCCAGCGGATCGTGTCGCAGCTCCCGAAAGTGCGCCAGACGCTGCTCTTTTCAGCGACGATTTCCGACGAGGTGCAGCGGCTCGCCTCGGAGATTGTGCAGACGCCGAGATATATCGCGCTCGGTCGCGCGGGGGGCCCCGCGCGGACCATCACCCATACTATGCAGGCCGTCGAGACGCGCGAAAAGCCGCAGTGGCTGGCGCGCTTCCTGAAGCGGGCTGACGGCCCGACGCTGATCTTCGTGCGGACCAAGCATGGCGCCGACCGGCTGGCGCGGCAGCTCCACTCGCTCGGCGTGCGCGCGGCGGCGCTACATGGAGATCGATCGCAGGAACAACGGATGGCGGCGGTCGAGGGGTTCCGCAGCGGGCGTCACCGCGTGCTGGTGGCCACCGATATCGCCGCGCGCGGCCTGGACATCGACGGCATCACGCACGTGGTGAACTACGAAGTCCCGTCGTCGCCTGAGGCTTATGTGCATCGCGTAGGCCGAACGGGCCGCGATCTGACGGAGGGCACGGCGCTTACGCTGGTCTCGCACGAGGAACTGCGCGCGCTCCGCGCGCTGGAGAAGTCCGTTGGCGTCCAACTTCAGTAGCGACCCGGCGGGCATGTCTCTGCCCGACGGGCCTCCCGACACGTCCGATTCGGTGCAGTCCGAGACGTCGGCCGCGGTGATGAAGTTCCGGTCGTGCCGCTGGCGGCGGCCGCCTGAAGACGGCTCCGAGTGCTGCATGCACCGCGACGTGCTGCCGATGGCCGGCACCTCGGGCTTCAAGCCCGAATCGTGGTGCCCCGACTGCGTGCTCTTCAAGCTGCGCCGATCGCCGAAGAAGCGGGAGCCGGAAGAACACTGGTAGTGCCAAGTGCAGAGTGCCAAGTGCCAAGTGGAGTGGGAAGTGAGCAGTGAGAAGTGAAAGGCGCGCGCACATTCTGCTTCGTTGCGCCTGGCCCAAGACCAGCACACTTGCCCGCCACTTGTCACTGTCCACTTCTCACTCCACTTCACACTTCGCACTCTGCACTTCGCACTTCCTTCACTCTTTCTCCATGAACTCCTTGGCCAGTTCCGCCCACGCGCCGTCCGGCGCAAGACTGCGATAGACCTGCCAATGCGGGCGCGCTTCGGAGGAGGCGCCCAGCTTCTCGAGCGTCACGGCCAGATAGAAATGGCCGTCGGCGTGAGACGGCTCGATGGCGAGCGCTTCGCGGTACGCATCGCACGCATCCTCGTACCGACCGACATCGTGCAGCACGTTGGCGCGGTTGTAGTGCGCCTCGAAAAAGTCGGGCGCCAGGCCCGTGGCTTGTTCGTACAACGCCAGCGCCTCCGGCAGGTGCCCTCGCGCGTAGTGGAGATTGCCGAGATTGATGATGGCCGCCACCAGAAGCGGATCGATGACGAGCGCGCGTCGATACAGGTCGGCGGCGCGCTCCTAGGCGCTGTCGTCCTCCGCATCGAGCCCTGACGCTTCGGCGAAGAGCGCTTCGGCTCGCGTGATGTTGGCGGCCTCCGACCCGTCGTCTGCGCCGCCGGCGGGTGCCGGCCGTTCGCGTGCGGGCAGCGTGAGCACGCGCGCCGGCTGTGCGTCGAGGCGAAAGTCGAAGGCGAGCTGCCCGTGGCGTTCCGCGTCGAGCTGCCGCACAATCGCGCGAAACGAGCGGCCCTCGGCAATCGCCGCGGACGTCTGCCGGATGACCGCGAGGTCAGAAAAGCTGTAGGCCCGGAGCGCGCCCCGCCGCTTCGTGGGTCGAACCAGACCCCACTGTTCGAGATACCTGAGGTGATCGTCGCGCAGTTCCGGATATCGCGCGAGCACGTCGCGCGCGCTCAGATCGTTGGGCTCTGACACCTCCCGCATGATAACGCGCTTCGGATTACAATCCTCGACGCATGCTCTTGGCCGGAGACGTCGGAGGCACGAAGACACTGCTCGGATTGTTCCGCCGGGCACCGCTTCGCCCGGCGCCCGTGGCCGTGCAGTCGTTCCCGACGCTCGAGTACGAAGGCCTGGTGCCGATGATCCGCGAGTTCCTGCGCGCGCAGCCGGGCGGCGAGCCCCCGATTGAGGCGGCGTGCTTCGGCGTCGCCGGTCCCGTGCTCCACGACACCGCGTGGATGACCAACGTTCCATGGAAAGTCGACGGCCGCGCCGTCGCTCTCGAGTTCGGGCTGAGCACCGTGCGGCTCCTGAACGATCTCGTCTCGATCGCGCACTCGATCGCGGTGCTGCAGCCCGAAGAGCTCCATGTGCTCCAGGCCGGCGATCCGAACCTCGCGGGCAACGCCGCCCTGCTCGCGGCGGGGACGGGCATGGGCCAGTCGTTCCTGTTCAACGACGGCCGCCATCTCGTGCCGGCGCCGTCTGAAGGCGGCCACGCCGACTTCGCCGCGCGGAACGCGCGGGAATGGGAGCTCGTTCGCTGGCTGACGGATCGATTCGGACGTGCGGAGGTGGAGATGGTGGTCTCGGGAATCGGGCTCACCAATCTCTATCACTTCACGCACGGCGAGCGCCCGTGCGTGCCGCTCGATTCGGATCCGCCGCCCGATCTTCCGAAGGTTGCCTCGGAGCGCGCACGCGCACGCTCGTGCCCGTACTGCGTCGAGACGATGGGACTGTTCGTCAGTGCGTATGGCGCGGAGGCCGGCAATCTGGCCGTGCGGACCGTGGCGACGCGCGGCCTCTACGTCGGCGGCGGGATCGCACCCAAGAACCTGCCGCTGCTCGAGCAGCCACACTTCCTCGCGTCTTTCACCGAGAAGGGCCCGATGACCGAACTGCTGCAAGCAATCCCGATCAAGGTCATCAAGAACCCGCAGGCCGGTCTGCTCGGCGCCGCGACCGTCGCCAACACGATGTAGGCGTCAGCCACGAACGCACACCGGCAAGAGCCACGGACGAACTCGGATCAGACCAGCCACGGAAGGACACGGACGAACTCGGATCAGGTCAGCCACGGAAGGACACGGACGACTGGGATCAGGTCAGCCGCGGAAGGACGCGGACGAACTCGGGCCACCAGCGGCAGACGTTTCCACGACGTCTGACAAGAACTGACTTGACGTGGAACTACTACACTCGTAGTATTACACCTGTCGATGTCAGTTCCTCCGAAAATCACCGCAGGCCAGCTCGCTATCCTGAAAGTGCTCTGGGCACGCGGCGAGGCCACGGTGCCGGACGTGCAGCAGGCGCTCGGCGCCGACCGCCCGCTGGCGTCCACGACCATCGCCACGCAACTGTCGCGGCTGGAGAAACGGGGCGTCGTCGCCTATCGCGTCCAGGGCCGGCAATACGTCTATCGTGCTCTCTTGAGCGAGGCGGCGGCACGCCAGCAGGCGCTCGGCGAGGTCACGGATCGGCACTTCGAAGGTGACATCGCCACGCTCGTGAGTCAGCTCTTGTCGTCGCGCGAGATCCGTCGTGGCGACCTCACGCGCGTCAAGGCACTCATCGAGGCCAAAGAGCGGGAGCTCAAAGGAAGGCGGTCGTGATCATGGCGTATCTGGAAGCCGTCGCGCCAACCGTTCTCGGGTGGCTGATGACATACGCGGTGCACAGCACATTCCTGCTCGGCGCCGCCGCCCTCGCCTCCCGATGGTTCGCCGACGAGCACAGATGGCTCGACCGCCTTTGGAAGATCGCGATTCTCGGCGCGCTCGTCAGCACGAGCCTACAGGTGGCGAGTGATCGCGCGCCCCTCGGTGGACGCTGGACGCTGCGGGTGTTGCACCCGGCGACGGTCGATCCGGCTGAGTGTCGGCGATGCCAGCAGGCCGACTTTCCACGAGACGGCCAGGAGCGTCGCCCCGTCGCGCCGACGCGCGCGACGGATGCCGCATCGACTCGAATTCGAGTGGCATCATCGGTTCCAGGGCCGCACCCTTCCCCAGTGCCCGCGGTCGACGCGGCGGCCGTCTGGCGCGGGCTGCGCGCGACATGGCCAGTGATGGCAGTCGTCTGCTGGATCGTGGTGGCAGCAGTTGGCGTGGCAAGAATTGGCCTCGGCCATGTCCGCGTGCGGCGGCGTCTCTCCGCGGGTGAGCGCGAGAGGGCCACCGGTCTCGAACAGTTGGCCGCCGAACTGCGTCGCGCCGGCTCGACAGCCGTTCCCGCCCGGATCACGGTGACCGCGCGGTGCGCCGTACCGGCCGCGCTCACCGGGAGAGAGATCGTGGTCCCGCGGCGCTTCCTGATCGAGCTCGGGCCTCGACGAGCAGCGCGCCGCGCTTGCGCACGAGATGGCGCATGTGCTGCGGCGCGATCCAGAGTGGCTCCTGATCGCGGTCATTCTCGAGCGCCTGTTTTTCTTTCAGCCTCTGCACCGGATGGCCCGCCGCAGACTGAGCGCGTCTGCGGAATTTCTCTGCGACGAGTGGGCGGTCCGACACACAGGAGCGCGGCTCGCTCTCGCGCGCTGTCTCGCCTCGGTTGCCTCCTGGACCTCACGCACCAACGACGCGCAGACCGCCACGGCCGTCGCGATGGCCCGGAGCGACTCGCCCTTAGTTCGCCGGGTGCAGCGGATTCTGGACGACCAGCGCGAGGCCGCGCACCATCCCTCGCTCCTGTGGCCGGCAGCCGTGCTGATCGCCGTTGCCGCGGGAGCGCCAATGGTGTCGGCTGCCCGGATCCCCGAATTGACACTCGAGATCTCTCGATGGCCGACGTTGACGAAATCGGGGACCGGTGCACAATCGCGCGACAAGCCAGGCGAGGCTGCCAGCACGCAAAAGTTGACGGTCGCAGATCTCGCCAAGGCACGGGCGCAGCTGCGCGTGCAGCGGCCTCCGAACCCGAGCGACTCGCTGAAGGGACGCTGGCAATGGGCTCTGGCCGACGCCAATCGCCGCGGCGTGAAGGACTTCTGGATCGTGTACACGTTCGAAACGCCGATTCACGCGCAGCAGGTCATGATGAGCGACTCGTCGGACGGTTCGTTCGTGACCGACGGCGACAAGACGATATGGTCCGGTCCGCCGCTGACAGATCTCCTCGACCAGCCGCCAGCGATTGGCGTTCCCGGCAATGTGGCGGTGCTGCTCCGGTATTCTGCGGGACGCGACGGCGCGATCGCGCGCGGCGGATACCGTAGCACGCGGCTCGGTTTCGATTTCGGGCGGACGCCGGTTTTCTGGCTTGGCTTCGCCCCGGAGATCGAAAGCTTCCGGCGCCTGGAGGAGCTCACCGGCGTCGTGCCCCAAGAGAAGGTTCAGATCCTTCTCATCGAAGCCGCATCGCTACACCCCACCACCGACGTCGTCTTGCCGTTCCTCACGCGCCTGCTGGAAACAAGCCGTCCGGTGGAGATCCGCCGCGAGGCGGCCGAAGGGTTCGACCACCATCACGACCCGCGCTCGGTGGAGATCCTGCTGCGCACCGCAAGGACCGACCCGTCCGAGGAGGTGCGTGTGGAGGCTGCAGAAACGATTGGCGAGGTGCAGACGCCTCAGTCGATCCCGGCGCTCACCGATCTCGCGATGAATTCGCCGGACGCCGGGGTCCGCCGCGAAGCCGCCGAGGCCTTCGCGGATCAGCCGCCCGATCGTGCACTGCCGGCGCTCCAGCACCTCATCTCCTCCAGCGCACACGACGATGCGCTGGTTGAAGGAGTGGAAGCGCTCGGCGATATCAACGACAGCAGGGCGTCGAGCATCCTTCTCGATGTCGTCTGGAAGCACTCGAGCGAGGCCGCCCGGCGGGAGGCCGTCGAAACCCTGGGCAGCATCGAGACGGACGAGTCGGTCGCGGCGCTCGTTCGCATCGTCTGGGAACACACGGATGTCTCGGTCCAGCGCGAAGCCGTCGAAACGCTCGGCGACCACCCGGAAGCTGCAGCCCTGAAAGAGCTCGAGCGCATAGTGCGGGACCATCCGTCCGAAGACGTTCAGGCGGAGGCGCTCGAGACCATCGCCGACAGATCCGATCAGTCCATCAGCGGGCTACTCCTCGAGACTGCGCGGTCCGGCCGAAGCGCCCGCGTCCGGCGTGAAGCCATCGATGCGCTGGGTGGCGCCGCGGCCGACGTGACCGACGCGCGCACGCTCGATCAAATCGAGCAGGCATTCGAGGAGGCCATCTTCAACGATCCCGACCACAGCGTCCGTGCGGAGGCCATCGATGCACTCGAGGAACTGCCGCGCGAGCGCGCAAGCCGTGTTCTCCGGAAGGTCATCGATCGGCATCCGGACGCGGCGTTCCGGGAAGAGGCCGCTGAATCCGAGCAGGAGCGGAATCGCTGACTGACCGGTCCTCGAATCGGCCTGTTTCAGCCATCAATTTCTCGATCGCGTCCGGCTCTATGGGCGCGAACGCCGACAGGTTCTCGTAGCCGGTCTCGGTGATGACAATCATGTCCTCGAGGCGCACGTAGGTGCGGTCTTCGGCGATAGTCAGCGCCGGCTCAATAGTGAAGACCATGCCGGGCTCGAGCACCTCGGTCGGCGGGTAGACGTCGTGCACCTCCATCCCGACCATGTGCCCCAGAGAATTCGCCGTGCTCGTGCGATAGTCGTCCACGAACTCCCGGGCCGCCCGACGATGCGAGTCGTTGGAAAATGAGGTCGCGGAGACAATCTGGTCCATCTTTGCGACCGCGGCGCGAATCACGTCCCGCGGCGCCACCTTCGGGCGAATCGACGTCATCAGGGCCTGGTACAAGCGGAGATAGACCGTGTAGAGCTCGCGCTGGGCCGGCGTGAACGTACCGCTCGCTGGGAACATCCGCGTCACGTCGGCGGTGTAGGTACTTGTAGTCGGGGGCATAGTCGAACAGGACGAGATCGCCCGACTTCAGCTCGCCGGTGCCGCTGTGATAGTGCGGCCAGTACGCGTTCGTGCCCGTTGCGACGAGGGGAAAATACGCGATGCCCTGTGAGCCGCCTCTCGCGAACACGTAGTCGGCCATGGCGGCGATCTCATGCTCCCGCATTCCAGGGTGCGCGTTTCGAATGCCCTCCATCAGGCCCAGGCCGGACAGGCGCGTGGCTTCGCGGATGACGGCGATTTCGCGGGCGCTCTTGCGCAGTCGCAGGCCGTCGAGAATGGGATCGAAATCCTTGACGACGCTCGCGGGCGCACGCGTCTTCAGCTGCTGAACGAACTGCTGCTCGCGCGACGGACGGCCGTCCCACGGGTCCGACGCTGTCGCATCGGCGTGCCTGGCCGCGGCTTGCGGTGTCGATGCGCCAAGGCTTTCGGCACGCATCAACGCGTAGACCGTGCGGCCGGAGGCGGCGGCCCTGGCAAAGGTGTCAGCGAACTCTTCGCGCGCGCGAACCTCGTTCACGCCGGTCAGCTGGGCGGCCTCCTCGCCCGGCACGAGCACGCGCCCTTCCGAGAGCTCCAGCCGTTCATCCCGCGCCTGCAAGAACAGCGTCGTCTGGCGGGTCCGGCCGTCGAGCAGCACGAGGGCGCGCGGCACTTCGACGCCAGTCAAGTAGAAGAACTGGTTGTTCTGGCGGAACCGGACGTAGGCGGGGTATTCCGCGGCTCCCTGCAGGACGGCGATGCCGTCGCCAATCGCCGCGAACACCCTGGCCCGACGAGCGGCGAACTCGTCCGCCGGAAAAGCGTCGGTGAATAGCGGCGCCTGCCCACGGAGCGGAGTGGACGGAATCAGCGCCGCGATTGCCGCGGCAGCCAGCAGACCTGCTCGAAATCCTCGCATCGAACTCCTCCGAGGGGGGACAGTCCCCCACTTATGCGGCGCTCCACGCGTCCAGCAGCTCGGCCGTGGTGGCAAAGCGATCGCCGGGCGCGCGCTTCAACGCGCGCATCAGCGTCTCGACCCAACGGACGGGCAGCTCCGGTCGCAGAGTGCCGAGGTCGGGCGGCGGACCGTCCAACATCATTCCCAGCAGAACCGGGGTCGTCGTCGCATCGTACGGACGCTTGCCGCTCGCCATCTCGTAGCCGACGACGCCAATCGTGTAGATGTCCGATCGCACGTCGGCCGTCTTCCCCGTGAGCAGCTCCGGCGCGACGTAGCGCAGCTCGCTGTCGTCGGTGGACTGCGCGCGCAGCGTCGCTTCGTCCAGTGTCGAGAGCACGTCCTGAATCTGCACGACGCCCGCCGACGAGATCGCGACGTGCTCGCTCTCGCCCTCACGCACCACGCGGATGATGCCAGGGTGCAGCCCCGAGACGAGCCCACCGCGCTTGTGCAGAGCGCCTGTCGCGCTCGCGATCTGGGTGAGGAAGGCGTCCAGGCGCGCGGATGCCAGCGGCCCCTCGCGCGTCAGCAGCTCCGCCAGGCTGCAGCCCTCGAGCAGCTCGGTCACGATGTACAGAAGGTCACCGTCTTCGCCGAAATCGCGCACGTGAATGAGGTTCGGGTGCTGCACCTGGAGCGCGCGCGCTTCCTTCAGGAATCGGGCGCGGACGGCGGCGCGATCTCCATGCGTCGACGTGCGAGAAACCCTGATCGCTACGGGAAGTCCCAGGGCGCGATGCACTCCGGCGTGGACTTCACTGCCGAACCGCCCGTGCGCGATCACGGGCCCGAGCTCGTACGTGCCAAGCAATCCCGACTGCGGGATGCTCACGTCCATTGTCGGGTGTTCGTCGCCCTCGCCGAGCGCCTGAATGAATGTCGCCACACTCGGCCATCGATCCTCAGGAGTCTTCGAGAGGGCGCGCATCACCGCGGCGAGGAGACCGGGTGGAAGATCCGGGCGTTTCTCAGAGAGCGGGACGGGCAGTGCATTCAGGTGTTGATCGACGAGGACGAGAAACCCATCGCCCTGGATCGGCCGCTCGCCTGCCAGCATCTCGTAGACGATGACGCCGAGGCTGTACCTGATCGGACTGGGCCGAGGCGGGAAGGCCGCTGAACTGTTCCGGCGACGCATAGGCGACCGTCCCGAGGAACTCGTGCGCCGAGGTCAGCTGCTGATCGCCGCCTGTCGCCATGTTGACGAGGCCGAAATCAATGACCTTGTAGACAACCTCCCCGGACTCGAAGCGGTGGCTCACGATGTTCTGCGGCTTGAGGTCGCGGTGCACCATTCCGGCCGAGTGCGCCAAGTGAGAGCGCGGCGCCCACGCTCCGCATGATGTGGCGAACCGTACCGACGTCGAAGCGTCCGCGCGCGCGCAGCTCTTCTGCCAGACTCGGGCCGTTCAAATACTCCATGACGAGATACGGCTGGTCCGGCTCGTCGGCGTTGTAGTCGAGAATCGTGACGATGTTCGGATGTCGAAGCTGCGCGCATGCGCGGCTCTCGCGCAGGAAGCGGGCTCGCCAGACGGCAGGATCCGGCCCTGACGGCCGGATGACTTTCACCGCGACCTGATCACCGAGCAGCGTGCGGTGCGCCAGGTACACCTCCCCCATCCCGCCACCCGCGAGGCGGCCGCGGATTTCATACTTGCCATCGAGGAGCGTTCCGACAGCCAACACCGGGGGAATTGTACTTGGTCGGCGATAGAATCCAGCCGATGCTTCGCGCCCGTCTGGCAACTCAGCTCCTCTTCAATCTCGTGCTGGCCGCCTGGGTCTGGTACGACGCGAGCACGAGGCGCGCCCCGAAGCCGCTGTTCGCCTCCGCGATCACGCTGATGTGGGGACCGCTGGGCCTGGCGTTCTGGTGGTCGGATCGTCCGCTGGCGAACGGCGAGGAACGGCGGGGCGGCACGGCATGGGTGATGGCCCGGACATTCGGGTTGGCACTGACGGCGCTGATGCCCGCCGTCTTCGCGCTGATGGTCGCCGCCATTCGCGATCGCGCTGCCGTGCCGGGCAGTTTCGGCGCCCGGATTGGCGTGATCCCCGCGTCTCTGGCGCTGACGGCGGCGGGTTGGGCGCTGATCGTGGGCGGAGCGCTCGTGCTGGGCTATGCATCCCGCCGCACCGCAAGGGCTGAGTACGGCGGACTCGCGGTGAAACCCGCGCGCGTGCCGCTCGAAGCGGCGCTCGTGGTCGCCGGTGTTGCGGCGCTCGGACTCGCGCTGACGCTGGTGCGCTGACGACACTTCCTGTGGAGGCGGGGCTGCTAGGCGTGCGCCGCCAGTTGCGGAGCTCTCTAAAGCCCGCCCGTAAGCGGCGCGCCTAGACCAGTGTCTTGATGCGCTCGTGGACGACCTGGCCGTCACGCGTGATCAGGGTTTCACGCGTGATCTCGTCGCTCATGTCGAGCGTGAGCGCCTTGTCTTTCATCAGGTGCGCCACGAACGTGGCGACGTTTTTCGCATACATCTGGCTGGCGTGATACGGCACGGTCGACGGCAGGTTGGTCGGACCGAAGATGGTGACGCCGTGCGCGACGACGACCTCGTCGGCGGCCGTGAGCTCGCAGTTCCCTCCACGCTCGGCGGCAAGATCCACGATCACGGACCCCGGCGCCATGTTCCCCACCATCTCGCCCGTCACCAGCACCGGTGATCGCTTGCCCGGAATGGCGGCCGTCGTGATCACGACGTCACTTCCCGCGACGACCCTGGCCATCACTTCGCGCTGCCGCTGATAGAACGACTCGTCCTGCGCCTCTGGCGTAGCCGCCCTTGTCCTCCGCGTCAGCGGCCTCGATTGGCAGCTCCACGAACTTCGCGCCCACGCTCAGCACTTGTTCCTTCGCCGCAGGTCGCACGTCATAGGCCTCGACGACCGCACCGAGCCGACGCGCGGTGGAGATCGCCTGGAGACCCGCCACCCCGGCCCCGATGACGAACGCGCGAGCCGGCTTGATGGTGCCGGCGGCGGTCGTGAGCATGGGGAACATGCGCGGAAGGGTGTTGGCGGCCAGCAGCACGGCTTTGTAGCCAGCGATCGTCGCCATCGACGACAGCGCGTCCATGCTCTGGGCGCGCGTGATGCGCGGCATCAGTTCCATCGAGAAGGCGCTCACGCCCTTCTCGGCGAGCGCATGCGAGACGCTCGGCTCGTTCAGCGGATCCAGAAAGGCAATGACCGTCTGCCCGGCTCTGACAAATGAGAGGTCCGCCCGGCCTGCCTCTGTAGCCGGCGGCGACACCCTCACACGCAGGAGAAGGTCGGCACGCGCGACCACGTCTGCAGCGGTTGGGACGATCTCTGCTCCCTGCCCGGCATACGCGCCGTCCGTAAATCCCGCCGCGAGCCCCGCGCCGCTCTGAATCGCCACGGACAGGCCTGCCTTGACGAGCGCGGGCACGACCGACGGCACCACCGCGACGCGGCGCTCCCCGGGCAGAGTCTCGGCAATCACTCCTGCGATCATGCGTTCCGCGCCCTCACCTGCGCCGCGTGACGGACGTCACCCTGGCATTCATTCGCATTCGATCCGTGTTCTGTCCGTCCGTGGCTGACCGGATCCATGTTGGGCGGTGTTGGTTCGTGGCCGGTCGGATCCGTGTTCATTCGTGGCGGGACCTGATCCGTCGTTCGTCCGTGACCGAGACCCGAGGCGCCGCGCTATTTTACATGGAGGGAGGAAGACGCAGAAACCCTCATGCTTTCAACCACTTACGCTTGACCTTCATATCCGCGTAGCAGTACGCTAGAGGGCTAGTGGCCACGAGCGTCAACGTGCGAATTCTGCTCAATGGCGAGGCACACGAACTGTCGGGGCCGATGACGCTCCAGCGCCTGCTCGACGAGCTGGGTATCGACGCCCGCCGCGTCGCCGTCGAGCGCAACCTCGTCGTCGTGCGGCGCGCGGAATACGCAACCGAGCTCGTGGCCGACGGCGATGAAATCGAGATCGTCAATTTTGTCGGCGGCGGGTAGCCGCTTCCTCGAGGTGCGCGTCAGGTCATGGATCCTCTCGTCATTGCCGGCCGTAGTTTCACGTCCCGCCTGATCGTCGGTACCGGGAAGTACTCGACGCATGCCGTCATGGCGCAGGCGCACGAGGCGTCGGGCGCCGAACTCGTGACCGTCGCTGTCCGCCGCGTGAACATCAGCGACCGCTCGCGCGAGTCGATGCTCGACCACATCGATGGCGCCAGATACCAGCTGCTGCCGAACACCGCCGGCTGCTACACCGCCGACGAGGCCGTCCGCACGGCGCGGCTCGCACGCGAGGCGGGGCTCTCTCACTGGATCAAGCTCGAAGTGATCGGCGACGAGCGAACGCTCTTCCCCGACAACGAAGCGCTGCTCGAGGCCACGCGAACGCTCGTAAAAGAAGGCTTCGTCGTCCTGCCGTACACGACCGACGATCCGGTGGTCTGCCGGAAGCTCGAGGACGCGGGCGCGGCGGCGGTGATGCCCCTCGGCGCCCCCATCGGATCGGGGCTCGGGATCCAGAACGCCAACAACATCAGGATCATCCGCGAGTTCGCAAAGGTTCCGGTCATCGTCGACGCGGGGGTCGGCACGGCTTCTGATGCCTCGCTCGCCATGGAGCTCGGGGCAGACGCCGTGCTCATGAATACCGCGATCGCCGGCGCGAGAGATCCGGTGGCCATGGCCCGTGCCATGCGCCTCAGCGTCGAGGCCGGACGGCTCGCCTACCTGGCCGGGCGCATCCCGCGAAAGATGTACGCGACGGCCAGCAGCCCCGTCGAAGGGCTGGTGGGTCGCTGACGCGATGCTGACGCGTCCCGTGACGTCCGATGCGCTTGCGCGTCTCAGAGACGAGCGTGACCTCGCCGATCGTCGATACAACGACGCGCTGACCGCGCTCGATCGCGCGATGCCCGTGGCCGCGGCGCTCCCGACGCGTCCCGACGCCTACGATGATCGCCAGCTTCCGCCGCTCAATGAGCACGGGCAGATTCTGTCCGGCACGACGCTGCCGGCGCCGCGCGGCGTGCGGTCGCGACTGGCGCACTTCATCTGGCGCCTCGTCGCGCCGGCCCTCGAGCGGCAACAGGCGTTCAACGCGCTCGTCGTCGATCAACTCGCAGCGAAACATCAGCGCCGAGCGAGCGGCGTCGCTCGGCGGACGCCGCGTTCATTGCCGCGTTGAATGCACGGGCGGAGGCGATCGCGACGCTTTCAGTCGCACCTGATCCAGTACTTGCAGCAAGTGACGCTGTACGTCGACACGAAGGATCGGCTGGCCGCCGGCAGCTTGATGGCGGTCTATGACGCGGCAATCAACACGCTCACCGACGAACTGATGCGGCGAGCCGAATCGATGGCCGCACGTGAGGCACGGTTCGATGGCCGCGTGTCGTCGGTGACCGCCGCGCACGACGAATTGCGCGGACGACTCGCCACCATGCAGCAGGCCACGCTGACGCTCAAGCGCGAGATGGAGCGGCTGCTCGCCAGCGGCGTGTCCGGCGCCACGCCGTCATCGCTCTCCGATCGCGCCCGAAGCCGAGCGCCCGTCATCGACAGCTACAAATACGTCGGGTTCGAGGACCGCTTCCGCGGATCGCAGGACGAGATCCGCTCGCGCCTCGAACCATATGTCGGGATGTTCGCTGGCGCGCGAGACGTGCTCGACGTGGGCTGCGGCCGAGGCGAGTTCCTCGACCTCCTCAGGGCCGCCGGCATCGGCGCGAGAGGCCTGGACGTCAATCACGAGATGGTCGAGGTGTGCCGCGAGCGCGGCCTCGACGTCTCGGAAGCCGACCTCCTGGGATATCTCGGCGCCTTGCCGGATGGTGCCCTCGGCGGCATCATCGCCATTCAGGTCGTCGAGCATCTGGAGCCCGCCTACCTGATGCGCGCCCTCGATCTTGCGTACCACAAGCTGCGGCCCGGCTCGCGGATCGTCCTCGAAACGATCAATCCAGCCTGCTGGTTCGCCTTCTTCGCGAGCTACATCCGCGACCTCACCCACGTGCGTCCGATCCATCCCGAGACGCTGCACTACCTGCTGACGGCGAGCGGCTTCGAACAGGTCGACCGTCGAGTGGCGATCTCCCTATCCGGCCGCAGAAAAGCTGCAGCCGGTCGCCCCTCCCGCCGCAACGGACTCACCCGTGCTTGCCGATGTCAGCGCGACGTTCAACGCCAACGTGGAGCGATTGAACGGCCTCCTCTTCACGCACATGGACTACGCGGCGGTTGGCCAACGGCCGTGACAGCGGGATGTAGCGCGGTGCAGGTCACGCTGGCGACATTCGGCGCTCTGACAATCGCGGCCCTGCTCGGGTCGCCGATCGGGCTCGCACAGCCTCCCGCGCCACCGCGCCCCGAGGCGCCGCGGGCACGCGGCACCACCCCCGCGCGGATCGAGCGCGCCGTTCCCTTCAAAGTCTCGCGAAACGCTTGCGTTCGACATCTCATGGTCGGAGTATCTGACCGCCGCCACCGCGACGCTGACGGTGAGGGAGAAGCGCCCGTCGTTCGACTCGACGGCGTACTACATCGTGGCCGAAGGCCAGCCCACGGGCCTTCTTGCCGCTATCTACTCGCTGTACTACAAGGTCGACACGCTCGTCGATGTTTACACCCTGCTCCCGCAACGCGGGTCCGTGTTCAGCCAGGAGGGCCGCCGGCGCCGCATGCAGGTCACGAAGTTCGATCAGACCCGGCGGAAGGCGGTGTACGAGGTCACCACAGCCACGGTGGTCCGCGAAGAACTCGCGCTGCCCACGCCGGCGCAGGACGCACTGTCGGCGCTCTATGTGCTCCGCACGTTGCCGATGCGCCAGAACTCCGACACGACCCTCGCGGTCGTGAACGACGGAGGCGTGTACCAGGTGAAGGTAAGGATCGTGGGACGCGAGACGATCTCGACGCCGCTCGGCACGCTCGCAGCCTGGAAGCTGGTGCCGCGCGTCTTCGACAGCCGTGGAAGGCCGGCGGGCGATGAGTTGACGATCTGGATTTCCGACGATGGGCGACGGCTGCCGTTGCGCATCGACGCCAACCTGACCGTGGGGCGATTCAGTCTCGTCCTGCGCGAGGCGCGGAGCTAGAGCCGTTGGAAACCGTCGACGTGCTCGTCATCGGAGGGGGCGTCACCGGTCTCGCATCGGCGCGCGCCATCGCCGAGCGTCTGCCCGACGCTTCGATCTGTCTCCTGGAGCGCCATCGGCATCCCGGGATGGAAACCAGCACTCACAATAGCGGCGTCATACACGCGGGCATCTACTATCCGTCCGGCACGTTGAAGGCGCAGTTGTGCGTTGACGGCGCGTCACGCCTCTATCGCTATTGTGCCGAGCGCGGTGTCGCGCACGCTCGATGTGGCAAGTTCATCGTCGCGGTCACCGATGATGACGAGGCGGAGTTGATGTCGCTGCTGGAGCGCGGCCGCGCCAACGGGGTGGAAGGGCTCGATCTGGTGGATTCGGAATTCGTGCGCAGAGCGCGAGCCGCACGTTCGCGCGCGCGTCGCGATCTGGTCACCCAACTCGGGCATCGTCGAGGCCGAATCGCTGGTGCGGGCGCTGGCGGCTGATTGCGACGCGCGAGGCGTGGTGCGCCTCAATCACACCGCGGTTGTCAAAGGCGCGGCCACGGCGGACGGCGTGGTGGTCGAAACGGGCCGGGAGCAGATTGGCGCGCGCGTTGTCGTGAACGCCGCAGGCCTGTACGCCGACGAGGTGTCGGCTGCGCTCGGCGGCGAGGCGTTCACCATTCATCCCGCGCGGGGCGAGTACTGCGAGCTGGCGCCGTCGAGGCGCGATCTGGTGCAGTGGCTCGTGTACCCCCTTCCACACCCGAAAGGGCACAGCCTCGGCGTCCACCTGATGCGCACCACGAGGGGCGACGTGCAGGTGGGACCAACGGTGCGGTTCCAGGACCGCAAGGACGATTACGAGGACGGCCGCGAGCCGATCGAGGCGTTCTTCGAGCCGACGCGCGAGCTGCTGCCCGAGCTGCAGCCGGGCGATCTTCGACTGGGCGGCAGCGGCATCCGGGCAAAGCTCCACGGCCCGGAGGGGTCGTTCGCGGACTTCCTGATTCGAAGAGATCTCGTCAATCCCGCGCTCGTGCAGGCCGCCGGCATCGATTCGCCCGGGCTGACGTCGTGCCTCGCCGTCGGCGCACGCGTGTGCGACCTCGTCGCCGAGGCGCTCAAGGGATGATCGCGCGGCCGTAGGTCATTCGTAGGCCCAAGCGTCGCCTTGGGAGATTTGGTGTCTGTGCGAGCTAAAGCTCGGGCCTACGTACAGCGGGATGCACCCGCGCTGCTGCGCACTGCCGTGCGCCCCTACGTACGCTGGAGGTATCTCGCCAGCGCGTCCTGCCAGGTCGGCATCCGGAACCCTGCGCGTTCGAGCTTGGCGTTCGACAGCGCGCAATACTGCGGGCGCGGCGCGCGCAGCGGCACGTCACTGACCTTCACGGGCCGCAGTCGCGGCGGACATGCCGAGCAGGCGCGCCACTTCCTGCCCGAGATCGTACCAGCTCGCGGCTCCCGTGTTCACCACGTGGTAAACGCCCGTCTGTGCGGCGGTCGAGACAAGCGCCCACGTGGCCTCCGCAACGTCCTCGACATAGCTGGGCGATACGATGCGATCGACGAAGACGGGCGCCTCATGCCCGGCCCGGAGCGCCGCGACGATCTTGTCGACGCTGCTCCGTGCCGCGGGACCACCGAAAAGGCTTTCGACCCTCAGCACGTAGGCCTTGGGCGCCTCGGTGGCCAGCCACTCGCCAATGAGCTTGGACTGACCATAGACACTGCGTGGATTGGCAGCATCGGTCTCGACGTATGGCGCATCGGCGAGACCATCGAAGACGAAGTCGGTGCTGTAGTGGACGAAGACGGCGCGGGCCGCGGCCGCCGCCCGTGCGAGCGACTGAACGGCAAACGCGTTCACCGCCAAGCGCGTGCTTCGCATCGTCTTCAGCCTGATCGACGGCGTTGTACGCGGTGCAGTTGATGACAGCGTCTGGCTGCGCCCCCTGGATGACCGACATCACCCGCGCGTGATCGGTGAGCTCGAGCTCGCTGCGCGTCAGGGCAACCACGTCCGCCCGCGAGGCTAGCTGACCGACGACCACGCCACCGAGCTGGCCGGCAGCGCCCGTTACGAGCACCTTCATGGCGTCGCTCGAAATCGGCGCAGCTGGTCGTCGTCGAACTCGCCTTCCCATCGTGCGACGACGACCGTGGCCAGACAGTTGCCCATCACGTTCACCGCCGTGCGTCCCATGTCGAGAATCTGATCGATTCCGAGCAGGATCGCCGCGCCTTCGAGTGGCAGGTTGAAAGTCGCCAGCATCGCCGTGAGAATCACGAGAGCCGCGCGCGGCACACCCGCCACGCCCTTGCTCGTCACCATCAGCGTCAACATCATCATGAGCTGTTGTCCGAGCGAGAGCTGGACGCCGGCAAGCTGTGCGACGAAGATTGAGGCGACCGAAAGATACAGGGTCGAGCCGTCGAGATTGAAGCTATAGCCGGTTGGCAACACGAAGCTGACGATCCGCTTGGGAACGCCGAACCGCTCCATCACTTCCATCGCCTTGGGCAGGGCCGCTTCGCTGCTGGCCGTCGTGAATGCAATCAGGAACGGCTCACGGACCGCGCGCACGAAGGCGAGAAACGGGACCCGCGCCACGAGCGCCGCGCCTCCAATCACCAGCACCACGAAGATGCCGAGGCCCAGGTACATCGTGAAGACCAGCTTCCCGAGTGTCACCAGGATACCGAGGCCGCTGCCGCCTACGGTCGCGGCGATGGCCGCCATCACGCCGAGCGGCGCAAACCGCATGACGTAGCCGGTGAAGCGGAACATCACCTGTGCGACCGCATCGAGCAGCGCCACGACTGGCGCGCCCCTGGCGCCAATCGCGGCAAGCGCCACCCCGAAAAACGCCGAGAACACCACAACCTGAAGGATGTCTCCCTTCGCCATGGCATCGACAACAGACGTTGGCACCATGTGCAGGAGGATGGCCCAGCCGCTTTGCTGCTGGCCGGCCATCGCCGCCACGCCCGTCGTGTCTGCGCGGGGCAGCGCGACACCCGATCCCGGCTGGAGCGTGTTGACGAGCACCAGGCCGATGACGAGCGCAATGGTCGTGGCGAACTCGAACCAGATGATGGCCTTGAGGCCGATCCGCCCGACCGTGCGCAGGTCGCCGGTGCCGGCGATGCCCACGACGAGCGTCGAGAAAATCAGCGGCGCGATGATCATCTTGATCATGCGGAGGAACAGATCCGCGAGCGGCCGGATCGCGACGCCGATGTCCGGCCACAGGGCACCGAGCAGGATGCCGGCGATCAGCCCCACGAAGATCTGCGTGGTCAGGCTCGGCAGACGTCCAGGTCGTCCGGGTGAGGTCTCGGCCGGCGGGCTGCTCATCTAGGCGCCAATGTCGGCGAGAGCGCGGCCGATCGACTGCACGACGTGCGCCTGTTGTGCCTCGGAAAGCTCGGGAAAGATCGGAAGGGCCAGCGTCTCGCGAGCGGCGGCCTCGGCGAGCGGGAACGCGCCGGCTCTGTAGCCGAGTCCGGCAAAGCATTCCTGAAGATGAAACGGCACGGGATAGTAGATGGCCGTGCCGACGCCATACGCCGCGAGGCGTTCCTTGACCTGGTCGCGGTGAGGCACCCGGATGATGAACTGGTTGTAGATGTGGACCGAGTCTGGCGACTCGATCGGCAGCGTCACGCGCGACAGGAGATTTGCCGCCGCAAAGAGCGCGCGATACCGTTCGGCGTTCTGACGCCGGCCCGCCGTCCAGGCCTCGAGATACGGCGCCTTGACGCGGAGGATCGCCGCCTGAAGGGCATCTATCCGGAAGTTGCCGCCGACGATCCGATGAAAGTATTGGTGCTCGGCGCCGTGGTTTCTGAGGAGGCGAAGGCGCCCGGCGAGGCGGTCGTCATTCGTCGTGATCAGCCCCGCATCGCCGAATGCGCCAAGATTCTTGCTGGGGAAGAACGAAAAGCACCCAAAGAGCCCCAGGCTCCCCGCCGTGTGGCCCTTGTAGACGCTGCCAATCGCCTGCGCGGCATCCTCGATTATCGGCACGCCGGCGCGCGAGGCGACATCGGTGACCGCGTCCATGTCGGCGCACTGACCGAACAGGTGGACCGGCATGATCGCCTTCGTGTTCTCGGTGACGGCCGCGGCAATGGCGGCCGCGTCCAGGTTGTACGTGTCGGGATCGATATCGACGAGCACGGGTGTCGCGCCCAGCCGCGCGATCGATCCTGCCGTCGCGAAGAACGAATAGGTGCTGGTGATGACCTCGTCACCGGGACCAACGCCGAGCGCCATCAGCGAGCACACCAGCGCGTCGGTGCCGGACGAGACGCCGATGGCGTGATCGACCCGCAGCATGCCGGCGAGCTCCCGCTCGAGCGCTTCGACCTCGGCGCCCAGAATGAAGCGCTGCGTGTCGCAGACGCGGGCGATGGCGGCAAGGGTCTCATCGCGGAGCGACCGCCACTGGGCCGACAGGTCCAGCAACGGGACGCTTGGTGCTCCAGCCGTCGTGTCCGACCGGCCGACCACGTCGCTACCGCTTGCTGTAGATGCGGGGCTCGCCCCACACCGAGAAATCATTGTCGATATTGTGCGCGCCGTTGGCACCGGGGTCGGTATTGAAAATCAACTTGACCTGGCGTCCTTCGTACGCAGACAGATCGAGGCGCGCCGAGAACCACCGGCGGTCGCCCCGCTTCGGGTTCACGTACTGCTTGAGCACTTCCTCATACGTACGGCCCTCGGAGATGCCCACGCGGAACTGCGCCCCATCGCCCGGCTGCTCCCACGAGTCGGGACGCAGGCCAAAGTTCGTCTCGAGCCACGCGTCGGGCGGCACCACGACGGTGTAGATGATTCGGGCAAATGGCTTCGCGAGGATCGTGCGCTTGGCCTGTCCGCCAATCGTGGTGCTGCCGACCTCGAAGGCGGCTTCGGACGGCTGGCTGTTCGATCGGTGCTCGGCTTTCGGGAACTGCTCAACCAGATCTATCAGGTTGGTCGGGCCGCCACGCCGATTGAACAGCCACCAGCCAAGGGCGATGACCACGAGCGCCGCGACGGCGATGAGGACCTTGACGTTCGACTTCATTCGGATAATCGGCTCCTCCGGCAGGAATGGTTGAACGTCAGAGTCGGAAGATGTGATCGGCGGATCGCCCCTTGAGCGCGTTCCTGGTATCGACGATGAGCGGCGCCTGGCGGACCAGGCGGTCGTAGTCGAACGCCCGGTGATCCGTCACGATGACCGCACAGTCGATGCCCGCGTCGAGCGCGGTCGCTTCGGGCGTCGCGCGCATTTCAAACCCGTGCTCGTTGACCTCGGGCACGTGCGGATCGCTGTAGCTGACGAGCGCGCCGCGCTCCCCCAGGAGCCGCGCGACGTCGATGGCCGGCGACTCGCGATAATCCCCGACGTTGCCTTTGTAGGCCATGCCGTAGAGATGCACGCGCGAACCCTTGATCGGCTTGCTGACGCTGTTGAGCGCCTCGCCCACGCGCTCGATCACGTAACGGGGCATCGAGCCGTTGACGTGCCCGGCCAGCTCGATGAACCGGCTCTCGAAGCCGCTTTGCCGTGCCTTCCAGCTCAAATAGAACGGGTCGATCGGAATGCAGTGCCCGCCAAGCCCGGGGCCCGGATAAAACGCCATGAAGCCGAACGGCTTGGTCCGCGCCGCGTCGATGACCTCCCACACATTGATGTGCATCCGCTGGCACATGAGCGCCAGCTCGTTCACCAGGCCGATGTTGACCGCGCGGAAGGTGTTCTCGAGCAGCTTCACCATCTCGGCGACGCCCGTGGACGACACCGAGACGATCGTCGAGACGATCTCCTGGTAGAGCGCCGCGGCCACCTCCGTTGAGGCCTGGTCGATGCCGCCAACCACCTTCGGGGTATTGCCGGTGTGCCATTCGGGGTTCGCCGGATCGACGCGCTCGGGAGAGAACGCGAGGAAGAAGTCCTGGCCGGCCACGAGGCCGCCACGTTCGAGCATCGGCCGGACGACCTCTTCGGTCGTGCCGGGATACGTGGTCGATTCGAGCACGACGAGCTGCCCCGCCCGCAGATACTTCGCGACCTGCTCCACGGCCGCGACCACGTAGGAGAGGTCGGGATCCTTCGTCTTCCGCAGCGGCGTCGGGACGCAGATGCTGATCGCGTCGGCATCGGCGAGCACCGAGAAATCGGTCGTCGCCTCGAGCCGTCCGGCCTCGACCAGGCGCGCCAGCCGCGCGTTCGGGACGTCGGGAATATAGGAGATGCCGCGGCGAACGCTGTCGACTTTCGTGACATCGAGATCGACCGGCGTGACCGTCAGACCCGCGTCTGCGAATTCGACGGCGAGAGGCAAACCGACGTAGCCGAGACCGATGACGCCAACGCGGGCCTGCTTGGCGCGAATTCGTTCTATGAGGCGGCCTGCGTTGGCTGACAGTAACGCATTTCCTGCCGACGAGTGTGCAAAGTCTGACATTTCGTGGTCCTGCAGCGGCAATGTTGAGGCCACTACTATATCAGGATAAATCAGCGCATCCCGGTGTCCCGGGACCCGCGGCGGACCGACCGATGATGGGGGGCCCGGCAGCCCTCGCTTCGGGACGTCCATTGCCCCAACGACAGCTGCCCCTTCCGGTGTTCTTGGCGGATTGGATCACCCGCGCGTGCAGGACTCTAGGTTCGGACGGTGGGACCGATGTCGCTCGTTTCGGCAACGAAGACGGTACCCGGTGATTCCAGACGGACGTAAAGCTGCAGCAGGTCCACACCGGCCTCGAAGCAGGCTGACTGCAATGCGCGAACTCGAATGTCCGGGAGGGGCGTGCTCAAAATGATCACTTCCGCGCCGGTCTTGCCGAGCAGATTGGCGAGATCGCGGCCTGCGCCGAGAACCGGAACGCCTGCCACGCGACGTCCATGCTTGGACGTGTCGTCATCGATGAAACCGATCACGCGGATGTCGAGCTTCGCATTCGCGCGCAGTTCGCGGACGGCCATCGCTCCGCCCTCTCCTGCGCCGTAGATCAGAGCCCGACGTCCGGTCCGACGATAGTGATGACTCCATTCAGCGAGCCAGCGGAAAAAGAGGCGCGACCCGAGAATCAGTACCCCGAAAAAGACACCATTGATGATGAAGACACCACGTGAATAGCCTTCGAACCGGCTGAGATACACGAGTGCCAGCACGCTGCCCACGCTGCCGAGCGCGATGCCCTTCAAGTACGTGCCGAGATCGGGAAAGCTGAGATAGCGCCAGATCCCCCGATAGGCGCCGGCGATATACAGTCCTGCGAGCTGGCTTCCGATCACCGTGGGCAGCGATTGAGCGAAAAGGCCGCTATAGATTGGAAACTTGTCTCCAAAGCGAACGACGTATGCGGCGTAGTACGCGAGGCTCGCCAGCAACACATCCAGCAGCACCTCGAAGACCCGGCGCTTGTATGTGAAATCGACCAGCAGCGGCGTGTACGGGCGGTCCCGCAGAAGAGCAAATTGTTCCTTGCCATAGACGTTCACGCGCGCCAGGCGCACTCCCAGCAAGGCGAGGCCGATGAGCAGGAGGGCGGTGAGCAGCGATGCCTCCTGGAACGAGGCACGCCTGAGCACGACGGCCGACGCTCCGCCGAGCGCCGCGAAGCCGTAGAGCAGAAGGACTGCCCGCGATTCGGGAAGGCCCAGAGCGACGAGCCGGTGCGACGTGTGATCGCGACCCCCAACCGAGGCCTTTCGCGCCGACAACTTGCGTGACAGCGTCACGAACGCCGTGTCGAAGAGCGGGATCAGCATCAGCAACACCGGAAACGCCAGCGTCGAGAGGACGCCCACGCTGTCCCGGTGCTGGACAGCCAGAGAGAGCACCGACAGCGTGGCGCCGATGAAGAGGCTGCCCGTGTCGCCCATGAAGATGGAGGCTGGCGAGAAGTTGAAGATCAGAAACCCGCTGGCCGCACCCGCAAGGGCGGCGCCCACCAGTGCCAGCGCCGGCTCCGTGGCGGCAACGCTGACACTGAAGGCAATGGCCGCGATCGCCGCGATGCCCGCGCAGAGCCCATCCATGTTGTCGAGCAGATTGAAGGCGTTGGTGATCGCGACGATCCACAGAATGGTGACGACCGCATCGACGGCAGGCCATCCGACCCAGGGTGTGCTCCCCATTCCGAGAATCACGGCGCAAGCGACGAGGACCTGCGCTATCAGCTTGGTGCTCGGTTTCAGGTGTAGAAAATCATCGGCCAACCCGACGCCCGCCATGATGCTGCCGGCGACCAGGGCCCAACCTACGTTCGGATCGGACGTGCCGAGCACCAGAACGACGCTGATGCACCCGAGATAGATGGCAACGCCCCCAAGGAGCGGCACTGAACGCTGGTGCCACCGATCATTGCTGGGCTTGGCGATCGCACCCAGGATCGGCGCCACGCGTCTGGTCACAAGCGTCAGCGCGGCACTGACGATCAGTGCGGTCGTGAATGCCAGCAAAATCGAGAGCAGGGCAGGCATGGAGGAGGGCGCCAATTGTGTCATGAAATGCCGTCCACGTTCAGCCGTTCAGAAGCGCGTTTGATAGAGGCGATCGATGTCATCGATGAGGCGGGTGCTCGTGAAGCGCTCCCTAACGCGTTGACGTGCTCGCTGGCCCATCTGTCGCCGTGCGGTCTCGTTCGAGATCAGTGAGCGCAGGCCGTCTGCAAAGGCAGCAGGCTCCCGAGCCGATACCAGCATGCCGGTGACGCCATGCTCGATCACGTCGGAGACACCACCGACACTTGTCGCGACCACGGGCAAGCCCGCCGCCATCGCTTCTATCAGCGCCACTGGAGTGCCTTCATTGATCGAGGTCAGGGCAACGAGATCGCAGGAGGCGTACAAGCGCCGCAGATCGGAGCACCAGCCAACCAGGTGGAGCCGTGTCGAGACAGAGAGCGACTGGCCAAGAAGGGCCAGATGCTCGCGTTCCGGCCCATCGCCTGCTATCAGCAAGTGCACGCGATCGTGCTCGGCGGCGACGACCGCAAAGGCCCGCACCAGCAGCGGAAGATCTTTGATAGGCACCAGCCGTCCCACATAGCCGATCACGATAGCCTCGGGACCGAGGCCAAGTCCGGGTCGGAGCGACGATTGATCGGCGGTTGTCCGAAACAAGTCATCGAGCTCGAGGCCAAGTGGCACGACGGCGACTTTCTCGGCGCGGCACACGTGGAACCGCCGGGTCAGATCGGTGCGCTGGCGCTCGGAAATCGCGACGACGCAATCCGTGACTCCGCAAAGGGCGCGCTCGGCGACCCTTACGAGCCGGCTTCCGACAGGCCCGAAGTAGCCTTCGAGTACGTGGCCGTGAAAAGTGTGGAGGACGACAGCCCGGTCCCGCTTGCGGCGTGTGCAGTTGTACAGGAACGCCGCGAGCCGGCCAAGCGCGCCGGCTTTCGCCGTGTGTGTATGCACGATCTGCGGCTGGCGGGCGAACATCAGCCTCAGCAATCGCGTGAACGCCCGCAGATCGCTCGTCGGGTGAATTCGCCGGCCAAGTTCTGGAATCGGGTGACTGGGCAACCCGCCGGCGAGGTTCTCGAGACTGCCTTCATCGGGTCCCGTCCGGCCGTATACGAGCAGCGTGTCGTAGCCGCGGGCTCGCAGCCCTCGATCGAGAATCGTGACGTGTCGGGCCGGGCCCCCGATATTCAGCCTGGCGATAATACGAATGACGCGCACGGGCGCGGACATCAGTGGTGGCGGGCTGCGGCCCCGATGCGCGGCTCCCGTTCACGGGACGCGGCACTGGCAGCCAATGCCGCAACGATCAGATAGAACGTGTGCTCATACAACGTCGGCGTCAGCTGTGCCGCGAAGTAGATGGCGACCAGCGATGACCCTGCCCAGTTGAGAAAGAGCCGCGAGGGCACCCCGGGGGCCGCATTTCTCGCAGCAGCCACCCAGAGCACACCGATCGCGATCGGAATGAGCGCAATCGCCAAACCTGCCAGGGCGCCTCCTTCGACGGCGGCATGCATGATGACGTTGTGGACATTCACCACCTTGGCCGAACTCTGATGAAGTGTGAGGTAGCGCGCGGATTGGGCGACGCCGAGGCCCACGAGAGGCGATTCCTCGATTGACCCAGCCAGGTCGTGGATAACCTGCATCCGTGCCACCAGATCCGGCGTTTCTGTCGGCCTGAGCACGGCGCGGATTCGAAGTTGCACGGCGTCCGGATACACGCCGGCCATGAACCCGGCGACGAGAATGACGCATAGCGACGCGACCGCGCCGACGCCCAACAGTCTCCTCCGGCTCTGAAGGATGACCATCATCGAGATTCCGACGATGGTCGCAATCCAGAGCATTCGCGACCTCAAGAACACTTCCGCCAGACCGATCGCGCCGAGTACAAGCAACGCGCTGATCCGTGCGGTTCGCTTGCCCGCGAGAACGACGCCCGTCGCGGCAATCGCCGCCGCCGCGTATAACCACAAGTGCAGGCTGCCAAATGCGCCGGGGATTCGCATTCCCGATCGCCATTCGAGTCCGTTGGCAACCTTGGCGGCGATGATGCCGGCCTGGAGACCGGCACTGGCCATGAGGGTCACGAAGAGGACCGCTTTCAGCTGTGGGCGTCTGACAAGGAGCGTCGTCACGATGGGAGTGAACGCGAGCATCACGAAGGCTGAGTGCAGCCAGGCTGGTGCGCTGCTCATGTCATCCGACCGACTGAACGCGATGAAGTGGGTCGCGAGGTACACGGCAAACAGCCATGTCAAGAGCCGCGGGTAGTAAATCTCGGTACGACGGTCGATCCAGACCTGCAGCAGGAAGGCCAGCACAAACAACAGATCCGACAGCAGGAAATACCGGTAAACGGCGAGGGCCGAGATGTCGACCAGCAGGACGCCGCAAGCAAACAGAACGGTCACTCCGAGCGCCGGGCATCTCACCGACACGCCGGCGCAAACGACCAGCAGGACCAGCGCGACTCCCCAAATGGGACTGACGAGCGTCGCGGTCACGGCGCCGAGGACACCGACGGCCGCCGCTCCACCCACCCGTAACAGTGGTGCGACCATCACTCGACTGGCGCAGAATCCGGTGTGACGCCGTCAGGCTGGATTTGCACGAGCACTCGGTGCACTTCTGGAAGGCGAACGCCGCGAGGACAAGAGAAGCAGAAGGGTGGCAAACAGCACGAGGGCCAACCCTCCCCCCACCACACCCATGACGACGGGCTTTGGCCATATCAGCGAGACGCGCGAGGAAGACAGGCGCACCGTCGGGGCGTCGTTATCGGACTCGGTCTTCAGTTTGAGTATTTCCTGAGACACGTCACGAAGGCGCTGTTTCTCGATGTCGAGTCGCGACTGCAGGAGCAGCACCGCGGAGACATTTGCGGCATTCCCGCTCATTGTTCTCAGCATCTCCGACACACCCGAGACGTCGTCGGTGCCCTGTTTCAGCTCGAGCTCCAAATAGCCGAGACGCTGAGCGCTTCGCTGACGGGCAGATTCGTAGCGACGCCCATGACGTTGCACGATGCAGTCTGCGGCACCCTGCGTCTGCTGAGCCACGTCCTCTGCGTCATTGCCGCGTGCGAGGAGCGTGACTTCGGCAAAATCCGGCGAGCCGAGCTGGGCGGTTACGGCTCGCGGGGGCCGGGAAGGCCCTGAAGAGTCGTCATCGCACTGCAGAATCCCGCGGTTCACGCGCTGCACGAGCAGGGTTGGCGTTTCGAGCGGTTCCCCCTGCACCCGCCCGACTTGCACGGTCACGTCCGACGCCCACGTCTTGGGCAGCAGAGACGCCGCAAGGTAAGCGCCGAGAGAGGCGACCGCAACCGATGACAACAGAGTCCATCGACGCGCCCATAATGTTTCGACGGCCGCCCGGGGCTCGAACGCAAACACTTCATCAGACATGTCAGGTTCCGCGGATGGCGTGTCCCGCCTGTACGCGCATCTGTCAGCGGCGCTGCCACTGAGAACGCTCGCAAGGGTGATCTCGATTGGTTCCAGCCGGTTTCGGAGGGCCGGCAGTTCCGCCGCTGGCTCTCGGCATGCCAACTGCGTGAACGAACGCGGCCGTGAAGGCCACCGCAGTGGGTAGCAACGACGTCGGCAAGGCGCTCAATTGTGCCACGGCTCGCTTGTCGAGATGAGACGCGAGGGCGAAATTCTCGGTGCTCATGGGATGTGGCGAACGCAAACGTGGCCAGCTCTGCCGGGTGGCGCGTCTCGGCATCGGAGCAGTGCTGCCATCAAAGACCGGCCACAGCCGCAGCCGGGGTCGCATCGGCTCGGTTGAACCGCCACTGGCTCGTTGGCGGCGCGACCGAGCAGGGCCGGTCGATGAAGGCTCGGTGCCAAAGCTCGAACATCAGGAGTGCCCAGAGTCGATGATGATGATGTCTCCGACCGGAGTCGTGTTCGTCAAGGTACCGGCGCACTTCTCCCGGGTCGAAGTACCCGCGTCCCGTCGCCGTCGCATCCAGCAGCACGTCGCGCGTCAGCTCACGAAGATCGGTCCGGAACCAGCGATCGATCGGCACGCCGAAACCCATCTTCGGCCTCTCCAGGATGGATGCGGGTAGCTCGCCTTGGAAAGCGCGCCGAAGCAGAGACTTCAAGGTCTGACCCTTGAGCTTGAGCCGCAGCGGCAACGACGCCGCGAACTCCACGATCTCATGGTCGAGAAAGGGGGAGCGCACCTCGAGCGACTGCGACATGCTCGCGATGTCCATCTTCACGAGGAGATCCTCTGGGAGATACAGGAGAACATCCGAACGCACGGCCGCTTCGACGGCTCCTTCACCATCGGCCTCGGCCCAGAGCGAGGCCAGGAGGCGTTCTGACGAGGTGTCAAGGCGACCTCGTGTCAGCGTGCTGCGCATCTCTGTGCTGAACACGCTGGTCCATGAGACATACCGGTCGAGAGGCGAGAGCGCGAGCACCTGCGCGAATCGTCGCGCACGATAGGATCTGGTTTTTGGCGCCCCGGCCGGGAGCAACCCCGCGAACCGCGCCAGCCCCTTACGTACCGAAAGGGGCAGCCCGTCCAACTGCCCGGCAGCGCTCAGGGCCAGATACCGCTCATAGCCGACGAAAGCCTCGTCGCCGCCGTCGCCATTGAGAGCGACGGTGACTTCCGATCGGGCATGCTGGCAGAGCGCCATGGATGGCAGCGCCGAGGAATCCGCAAACGGCTCGTTGTAGTGCCACACGAGCCGATCGAGCAGTGCGACAGCGTCGGGCCGGACGATGAGCTGCCGATGATCGGTGCCGAAGTGTCGCGCGACCACGGCCGCATGCGCGCTTTCGTCGTATGTGGGCTCTGCGAAGCCAATCGAAAACGTCTTGATCGGGCCGCTGTGCTCGCGGCGCATCAGAGCCACAACGACACTGGAATCTAACCCGCCACTGAGCAGCGCGCCGAACGGCACATCGCTGATCAGGCGCAATCGGACTGCCTCGCGCAGGCGCGCTCGGAGCTCTTCGGCCAGGGCGTCTTCCGATTCCCTGCGCTTGGGTTCATACCGAAGCGTCCAGTACCGTTCGAGTCGTAGCTGCCCGTTCTCGACGACCGCCAGGTGAGCAGGCGGAAGCTTTTTCATTCCCCGGAACGCACTCCAAGGCGCGGGCACATATCCGAGGCCCAGATAGAGCGACAAGGCCTCTTCGTCAGGCTCCGCTGGAACATCGGGATCCTGCAGGAGTGCCTTCGGCTCGGAGCCAAAGGTGAGTCCGTGCTGGTGCTGAAAATAGAAGAGGGGCTTCTTGCCCAGGCGGTCCCGGACGAGCAGCAGCCGGCGTCGCGGACCGTCCCAAAGGGCAAAGGCAAACATGCCCCGCAAGTGGCGGACCATGCGCATGCCGTCGCGCTCGTAGAGGGCCAGCAACACCTCAGTGTCGGATGTCGACCGAAACCGATACCCCGCTCGCCCCAGCTCGGTGCGCAATGTCTGAAAGTTGTAGACCTCCCCGTTGTAGGCGATGTGAAGTCGACCGTCGGCGCTCGCCATCGGCTGGTGCCCACGCTGCGACAGGTCGATGACCGCGAGCCTGCGGCTCGCAAGGCCGATGGGACCGTCGCCCCAGACGCCTTGATCGTCCGGCCCCCGATGCGCGATCGCGCCTGCCATCCGGTCCAGGAGGTCGGGGTCGACGACCCGGGACCGATCGAAGAACAGCTTCCCGGCTAACCCACACACAATTCATCTCCCATCAGCGGTCAGGGCGGCGAGCCTGTTCACTGCATCATCGGTTCATGAGGCTTCGATACAGATCGTCGTACTGCGAGACCATTCGCTCGACGGTGAACTCTCCTCGCACACGCGCGGCGCCTGCGGAGCCCAGCGCCGCCGCGAGCGCTGGATCATCGAGAATCCTTCCGATCGTACTCGCCAGCGCCTCGGCCGTTGACTCAACGAGGAGTCCGGTCGTCCCGTCCACCACGAGGTCTCGGATCCCCGGCACGTTGGTGCCGACGATGGGGACGCCGCAGGCCATCGCTTCCATGACACTGACGGGCATGCCCTCCCACGCGGACGGCAGCACGAACACAGTGGCTCTCGAGAGCAGCTGCCGCACGTCAGCGGCGGGCAGCGGACCCGTGAGTTCGACCTGGGAGCGCAAACCAGCTGTGGCTATCTGCGATTCCAGCTGCTCTCGCAGCTGACCGGCACCGACCAGCCGGGCCCGCAGCCGTCGTCGGTCACGAGCAAGACGCGCGAGCGCGTCGAGTAGCATGTTCAGCCGCTTCACAGGCCGATAATTTGCGACGGTCACGACGAGGTCCGATTCCCGTGGGACGTCAGGGTGAGCATTCCAGAAGCGCGTATCCAGGCCATTCGGAATGACCTTGAATCGGGCGCGGGGCAATCCGCGCGAGGTCAAGAACTCGACGGCGCTTGCCGAATTGGTCACGTACCGGTCGATCATCCGTGACGTCGCGCGTTCCAGTCGAATCGCCGCGCGGATCCGGCTGCTGTCGAGTTCCGGCCAATCGGTGAGATGAAGGCCTCGAATGCCGTGAATGACACGAGGCGCCGGAGAGAGCGTGCGTGCCGCGCAGCGGCCGATCAGGCTCATGGCAAATCCGTAGAGATGGACCACGTCCACCGCCCGGGCGGCCAGGATTCGTCGCAGGCCAATGAGAGATGCCAAGGGCGCGGCGCGGCCAGCGAGCCCATGAACACGCGCGCCAATCTGACGAAATCGCGCCTCCAGTTCCTCCGATGGCTCGAGGAGGCTGATCTCACAGAAAACGCGACTGGGCTCGAGGCCGCCCACGAGAGACTCCACCATGCGCTCAGTGCCTCCCATCCAGCCGCCCGTAAGCGCGTGGAGCACACGGACGGGGCGGTCGGCGGAAGGCGTGGCATGCGCTCGAGGAATCGTCCCGGTCAGGGTGGCACTCACATCGAACCAATCAACCTAGTCCGTCGCTGCTCGCCGCACGAAGACAAACTCATTGCAACCGTGCCGCCTGGTCAGCACGCTTCGCTCGAGGCGGAATCCCAATCCGTCCAGACATCGTTCCACCTGCGAAGGAGCGGCCCATTCGTACGGAAGCCCGCCGAGCCAGTCCACGGCATCGTACCAGACGCTCATCGCCCGCTCTGTGCTGGCGACACGCCTGCCCTTCAGTGCGCGCACCAACATGCGCGGCCCTGCCACCATGGCGACGAGAAGCATCTGCACCGGTCCCGGCGCCCCATGATAGAACCGCTTCGCGGTCAGCCAGTGCTGGCTGAACCGAGTCTCGTTATAGACCGCCACAACGAATCGGCCGCGGGGGCTACACAAGGCTGCCGTGTTTCCGATGGCGTCCCACAGCGCCCCTGTGTGATGAAGACTTCCCCACGCGTAGACTACGTCGAATCGATCAAGAGGCACGCTGGCCGGGTCGAGGATATCCGCCAGGCGGCACTCCAGGCGCGAAGCATCGAGTGGAGAGAGAAAGCGCCGGGCGTTGTCCTCTATGGCTTTCAGGCAGTTGGCGTCACGATCCAGGGCCAGTACGCGGGCGGCACCAAGGCGAACCGCGGCGATGGAAAAAAGGCCGCTGCCCGCGCCCACATCGACAAATGTCAACTCGGATAGATCGGGAACAGCCAGCAACGTCGTGAGGCTGGTCATCGCCTCCCGCACCCGCCGCTCGTCCAGCAAGCGCGAGAAATCGAGCCAGTTCTCGCCGAACGTAAACGCCGAGCGGGCTGTCACTCAGCCGTTTCTCGCCGGTAGACTCCGACTATGTGCGATGAGAACCATCGGCTGTCCGCCCGTCGGCCAAGGACCATCGAGGCGGGCCACGCGACGATCTGCTGAAGTCCCCACAGTCCCGCCGTCAGGCCGCGATTGAGCACCGGATAGTCGGCCGCCAGTGATGGTCGGTGCATGATCAGAGGTCCGAAGATTCCGAAGTACTCTGCGCGCCGGACGGCCACGAGACCGGCCGCGCCATGAATCCGATCCAGATCGGCAGGGCGGTACACCACGTGCAGGTCGAACACGTGACGATCGAGCCGCCGTTGAAGGGCGCCCCACATTCCTGCGAGATTGGGTACGACAGTGATCAGAATTCCGCCTGGACGTAGCGGCGCGCACCAGGGCTCCGACGACCCGACTGTCAGAGTCGAAGTGCTCGACGAGTCCAAGGCTGTAGAGGACATCGAACTGCCGACCGCCAAACGGTTCCTCGCCGAGAAGGTCGCCCCCGAGGAGCGTCGCGGACAGGCCCCGAGCCAACAAGCTCTCCCGAAGCCGCCGCATGCCTGCCTCCGAGTAATCGAGGCCTGTGACCTCGGCGCCCCGGCCGATCAGATAAGGGACCCAGATCGAATCCGCGCATCCAACTTCACAGACGGTGGTGCCCCGTCGGACGTACCGGTCGAGGACCCGCCTGAATGCGTGATGAAAAAAGCTGAGCCGTCCGGCTCCGCCGTGACCAGTGCGACCCCAGATAGAGTCCCAGTATGCCCTGCCGGCCAGGTCGGATGAGCCTCGAGATCCCGTCATTTTTGGCAGCGACTCTGAAAGCCCAACCGAGTGGACTGCGGGGAGCAAGGCCGAACCATCGTAACACTCTGGTGTTTCATGCCCCGCAAAGAGGGGCGCTCCGCTCCGCCGGGTGTCCGCGTCACTCGAGCAAGGTGGGCGCAGGAACGGACGCGAGGTCTGGCACGGCTTCAGATGCCTCAGCAACATCCAGGTTCCGGGCGATGAAGAACTGATGACCGACGACCAGAACGGCGGTCACCTGAGAAAGCGAGGTCGCCAGTGCGAGCCCGTCGAGGCCTCCGCGCCGCGCACCCATCACCATCGCGGCGACACCGGTCATGCTCACGGCCGCCACGAGAATCGACAGTCGCCATGGGGTGCCGCGAGTGATGAAGAGCGTCGACATCACCTGCTCCACACCGAGCGCCATCAAGCCCGGCGCCAGAAACAAGAATACACGGGACGCGCCGAGAAAGCTGTCGCCGTAGACGAGCGCGATGCCAGGCCGAGCGACGAGCGCCAATGCCAGCAGGAGCAATGCGAGCACCCACAGCGTGGACATCGCGAATCGTACCGGTACGGTTCCAGGGATGTTCGGCGAGCGCGACCGGGCGGATGAACGAGAGACCAATCGAACTGGCTGTGAGCAGGACAACCTCTCCCAGCATGACCGCAATGGAAAATATGCCACCCTCTGCGGGACCCAGCGTCACCGTTGCCACGAGCAGCGGGCCATACGTGAGAACACAGCGCGCGAGGCTGTAGACATAGTACCGCGACCCGTACGCCGTCAACTCGCGCAGGAGCGCGACCGAGACACGCCAGGGTCGGCTGGACCATCGTTTCGCCATCGCGACTGCCACACAGGCGAAGAGCACGACGGCGGCCGCCTGTAACACGACGAGGGTGGTGACCGTCGTGGCTGCGAACGCGGCGACTCCCACTGCCGCCAGCAACATCGCTCGGTAGGTGGCGTCGAACACACTGAAGCTCAAGGCCCTGCCGAACGCAAAGAACACGTAGGCGCTGATGAACAGCACGAAGCTGGCCGGCAGGGCGGCCAGTTGCGCCAGTGCTGCCTGTGCAGGCACAGAGCCGATGATGCCGGGCCGCCAGAACAGAACGCACGCGCCAATGAGCCCCAAGGCCGCTCCCGCGCCGAAGGCACCCGCCAGAATCGTCCCCAGGCACTCTCCCTGATCGCGGCGGCGCACCAGGAGAAAGTGCCCGACACCGGCCTCGATACCGAGCCCTCCAAGTCGAGCCGCGAGGGCGGCGCCAGCGCTGAGAAACGAGACGATGCCCTTTCCTTCCGGTCCCCAGACTCGGGCGACGGCGATTCCTGCCAGGAGGGACACGAACATTCCAGTCCCGCGGCCCAGCACGGTGATCGCGGCGTCCCGCGCGACAGCGTACCGACGAGGGGTCATCGCTTCCATGGGCCAGCGGGCACGATCAGGGCTGTCGAGACGACTGCGTGGGCGGCGAGGCCATTGAGATCTGAGTCCCGGCCCCCTCTTGAACTGAGGGGCTGGTTCGTGTCGGAATGAACAATAATCAGCGGCGTTTGGCTCACAGTGTCCATTATGGGCGGTGGTCTGCAGAATGAGCTTTCGATCAGCGGTCGCGCTGCGACCAACTCCCGTGCTTGAAGCCACATCGATCCTGCTTGCCAGCACCCTTGCTCTGTACCTGGGCGTCATCTACGTCTTCTCGTTCTCGATGGACACGCCGTATTCCCGGTACGCGATCAACCTTGCCATTCCGATCATGGACCTCGGTGATCGTCTGGCAACTGGTGCGACGGTTTGCTGGCGCACGTGGCGAGGCGCGGCACGACATGCCGTGGCGTTTCCAGCCGGTCCTTCGAGCTGCGGCCTATGCCCTGTTCCTGTGCGTCATCGTGCTCCACGTAGACTACGGACTCGCGCGATCCCAATACAAGCCGGGAGGGCTCACCGCCTCGTTGGAGGTCATCAAGGCCTGGCTGCTGTGTTCCCAACTCCTGTTCGTAGCGGCCGTCGCGCTGGCCGTCCGGCCGCACTCGCCGTCAAAGAGCATGCCGTTGTTCCGGCTCGATGCGGCAGACGTCGTTCCCATCTCGGTCGTCCTGGTTCCGCTTGTCCACTACCTCGCGTACAACCGAACGCTTTTTTCATTCACGACGGCCGTCGCGTATCTGGTGTTCTTCGTGCTGTGCGCGCTGGCCTTGTTCCTCGTGGTGCAGATTCCTGGAGCGCGCGCTGAACGCCCCCCCGATGGCGGCGCCGATTGCCGCCGGCCTCGCTCTTGTCTACTACTCGATGCCAATGGTGTCGTCGGCATTGAAGAGTCCGGTCGAGGCACTGTTCTGGGTACACTTCGGGCTCGCCGTGACGATTCCGCTGGTCCTGGCGGCGATGTACCGCATGAACAGAAGATCCATGCGGAAGGCGATGGCACTCTTCGCGGTGTTCAGCGTGTGCGCCTCTGTCATTCAGGCCGCCACCCGGAGCGCGGGAGAAGGGATGCCCTCTCTCGGCTACGACGATAGCGATCAGGCGGAACTGGCCGCGCTCTTATCCGCTCCCGCCATCCGCACGCCGGACGTATACCTGCTGGTGTACGACGCCCTCGCACCGTCGACGATGATGGCGCGCTACGGCATTGACGACCGGCCGGACACGGACTATCTGGCACGCAATGGCTTCAAAATTTACCCTGACAGCTACTCGCTGTTTCTATCGAGCAAACGAAGCATGGGCAGTGCGCTCGACATGCGGGTGGCTCCGCGTGCGGCCATCGGCGGCCCGACGACCGCCGCGAGATTCTTTCGCCAGCATGGGTACCGGACACATCTCGTCCTCAGTTCGTACATGCTGCAGGGCGCCGAGCAAACGGCGGTCGATTTCATGTTTCCGAGCGGGCGGAGCCGGTGGGATCTCGCAGCCATGTATCGCGGCATTGCCGGCGGACAGTTCAAGCCGGAGCTTGTGTTCCACGATACCGATCGCGATCGATGGATCTCGACAAAGCGGTCCGTCATGGCAGCACCGTCCGGGCCCCCACGGATGATGTACGCCCACTCGATGCTGCCCGGGTCACAGCGAGCTCACCGGGGGATGTCTGCCGGATGAGGCCGCGAAGTACGCCGATCGTCTGCTCATCGCACGAGAGGAGATGCGAGGAGACATCGAAGCGGCCCTGAAGAGCCACCGCGATTCCATCATCATCGTGGCCGGAGACCACGGGCCATACCTGACCGGTGACTGCACCTACATGAACGGCTACGCGACCAGTGCCTTCACCGCCGAACAGCTTGCCGACCGCTACAGCGCGAGGCTGGCGATACGCTGGCCCGGTGAGGTTCCTGAAAACATCGATCAGATCAACGTGCTCCAGGACGTGTTCTTTGGCGTGTCCGCGTACGTCCTCAATGATGACCGCATCTGGCGGCACCGGCTTGCGACAGGGACGTATGGACATGGTGGCATCCCGGACGGTGCCGTCAATGAGGGCCGCGTGATGATCGGGCGAGACAAAGGGTCGCCGCTCATCAGCCCCTAGGCTTGACTCCCTCCCCCATCCAACCATACCGAGGCCAGACACGGACGTCGGTCAGGCCCGCTGCCTCGAGAAGGTCTCGAACCTGCTCGGGCCGGTAACGGTTCTCCAGCGGAGCGGAAAACCGATCGAATTGATCGTTGTAGAGGATAGCGAACGGATACATCGTGTATTGGAACAGTGGAAGTCCCGTCACGCCTGGGACACGAAGCCGGTTCAGCACCCGGTAGGTCGCGATGAGGCTCACCCAGAGGAACGCGCTCAGGATCCAGCAGAGGACCCGTAATGTGCCGAATGGAAGGTCTGTGGTGACTCGACGACACAGATTGACGAGCGCGAGGATCCGGCTGCGCCAGCCGGAGGGCTGCCAATATAAGTACACGCGAAATTTTCCGCCTGGTCTCACGAGTCGTACGAGACTGGCCACCGCTCCAGACGCATCGTTCAAGTGGTGCAACACGCCGAGCGAATAGACGAGATCGAAGGACTCGGGTCGAAGGGGCGGGGCTGTCACATCGGCTTGCACGCACGACACGTTGGACTGGCCGGCAAGATTTGCCGCGGCACGATCGATCGCATCGCTGAAGTCGAGCGCGGTCAGTTCGCGGACGTGCGGCCCGAGCAGCCGTGCGTGGCGGCCCATTCCACAGCCCGCGTCGAGCACGCGAGCGTCGGCCAGGCTGGGGAGATCCAGATCGCCAAGGTACTGCTGGAAGTTCGTGTCACCCGAGGCGGCCCAATCGTCGAAATGGGTCCACTCATAACCGAAGCTCGCCTGCGTTCGCGAGGCCGTCGCGTCGAGGGCCTGGACAAACCTCGGAATCCCGCGTCTGACTTCGACGGTCCTGCCACAGCCGCTGCACACGAGCTCCGGCCCTGCGTTCGACGATTCAAATCCAGAATGGCAGGCTGGGCATTGCAGAAGGTCGAGCAGCGATCGAGTCACGGACCCAGGACTTCCGGCCTCAGGAAGTCGCCGGAGCCGATCGCACCCGGTGGGGACCGGTCAGTTTCAAGCGCTGCACGTCCGCATCCACCATCATCCTCACGAGGCCCTCGAAATCAACGGTCGGCTCCCAGCCGAGCTCTCGCCGCGCCTTGTCGGCGCCACCAATGAGGTGATCGACTTCGGCGCGGCGGAGAAACTTCGGGTCCAGCTTCACGTGCGCGCGCCAGTCGAGGCCCAAGTGGCCGAACGCGGTCTCGACCAGATGCTGCACCGAATGGCTGATGCCGGTCGCAATCACGTAGTCGTCGGCCGTCTCCTGCTGCAACATGAGCCACATCGCCCGTACATAGTCGCCGGCAAATCCCCAATCGCGCTGGGCATCGAGGTTGCCGAGCACGAGCGTATCGGCCAGGCCGAGTTCGATCCGAGCAACCCCGTCTGTCACTTTGCGCGTGACGAACTCCAGACCACGCCGTGGAGATTCGTGGTTGAAAAGAATTCCAGAGCACGCAAAGAGTCCGTAACTCTCGCGGTAGTTGACGGTGATGTAGTGCCCGAAGACCTTCGAGACACCGTACGGACTGCGCGGGTAGAACGGCGTCGTTTCGGTCTGCGGGACCTCGCGGACCTTGCCGAACATTTCACTGGAGGACGCCTGGTACAGGCGAATCGTCGGATCGACGTGGCGAATGGCCTCGAGGACCCGCGTGACCCCCTGCGAGTTAAACTCGCCGGTCAGAAAGGGCTGATCCCACGACGCCGGGACGAACGACATGGCCGCGAGATTGTAGAACTCGTGCGGACGCACATCGGCGATGACCCTAATCAGGGAAAGCTGATCGAGCAGGTCGCCGGGAACCAGCCGGATGCGATCGAGCAGGTGCTCAATACGCCAGTAGTTGTCGGCGCTCAGCCGCCGGGTCACACCAACGACTTCGTAGCCTTTGGCGAGCAGCAACTCTGCCAGATACGACCCGTCTTGCCCGGTGATCCCTGTGATGATTGCGCGTTGTGCCATGCGGTGGGTGTGGAAGAGGCCCGTCCAAGGAAGAATACTCTTCCTAAATCTATAGGATCGCCTTCACACGGTCAACGCGCGGCGGGGGCCGGAGGATGCCTCCCAGGACAACGAACTCCGATCGAACTATTGGGTGATCACAAAGTAGCCGGTCCCGAGGGCCGCCTCATAGGCGACGCCGGCCCCCGCACTCCGGACCCATATCTGCACGGCGCACTGTCCCACGTCGCCCGATGTCGGCGTCCACGAGTACGTGTTCGAGGGACCATAGTCCTGTCCGAGTGTCCAGCCACCATTGCTGTAGCGCCAGAACTGATACTCGAGCGGGGCGCTGCCTCCCGCGGCATCTCCCGTGAACTGGATCTTCGTCTTTGCCGGAAGCGGGAATGTCTGATTGGTCGAGAATTTGGAGAATCTCGCTGCGCTCGTCGCGATCGTGAAATACCCGGTCCCTTTGTACGCCTCGTAGGCGACCGGTGATCCGATGGTCCGAACCCACGCCTGAACGGCATACGTGCCGGGCTCAGATGGCGTCCAGGCCATCGTCGGCGAGGCGTCCCAGTCGCGCAGCACCGACCAGAAGCCGGAAATGCTGGAGTAGAGCCAGGTACCTGGTATTCGAGCGCACCTGTGCCGCCGGATCCGATCGCGGTCCACGTCAGCGGCACTTCTTCGGGGGACGGCAAAAGGCGATCGGCATTGATTGCGAGAAGCTTGACGGGGCCGGCGGTCACCTGCACATAGCCGCTGCCTCTATAGACCTCGTAGGCCTCAATCGACCCCGCGGACCGCGCCCACACCTGGAACGCGTATGTGCCGGGGCGAGCCGGGGTCCAGGCAAACGTATTCCCCGCACCATAGTCCTGCGTCATCGTCCATCGGGTCGCTTGACCGTCATAGACCCAGAATTGGTACTGAATTGGACCGATTCCTCCCCGCGACCGCGCCGTCCACGTGACGGACGTCGCGGTGACGATCGGGAAAGGCGTACTGGACGTCAGCGTCAGCGCTTCAGGCTTGGCGCTGTTCACATCGAATAGTCCCGACGCCAATTGGCTGGCGTACGGTAAAGACGAATTCTGGTCTTTCGCCCGGACCTGGACCGAGTAGCGGCCGGGTTTGGCAGGTGTCCAGGTGAAGGTCTGAGTCGCGCTGTAGTCCTGTACCAGAGTCCAGTTTCCCGTAAAGTCGTCGTAGAGCACGAACTGGTAGAGGACGGACGCGCCACCGGTCGAGGCCGCGGTCCAGGTCACCGTCTTGCCGGCAAACATCGGCAACGCCAGATCCGGGGTAAGTTTGGTCAAGCTGACGGGGACCGACGCGCTCTGCGAGATCAACACTGTCTTGCCAGCAATCGTGACTCTGCCGGTCCGCGCGCCATACGCCGGGTTGTTGGCGATGCTCAGCGCGACCGTCGAACTGCCTGTCTGACTCGCCGGCGAGATGACGATCCAGTCCGCCAGGCTCGTCGCATTCCAGACGCAGTCGGGCGACGTGGTGACCACCACGGTCGTCTCCCCTCCACCCGCACCGATCGAAGCCGACGTTGTGCTGAGCGTCGAAGAGCAGGGAACGGTTTCGCGCTCGATGATGATTTCGGTCGAGAGCTCGCTGCGAAGCCCGTCCGCGCTATAGGCTTCCACGGCCACGTAATATTTCGTGAGAGACCCGAGCGCCGTCAGCGTCCACGTGGTGCGGTTGCCGACATCGATGCTGGCGTCGTAGGCGCCAGGCACCGTGCCGTACCGCACGATGTAGCCGGCGACCTCTGGTTCCGGGTTGGCGTCCCACGCGATTCCGACATCACGGGCAAGGGCAGGAGTGATAACGAACAGGACAAGGAGTGCTGCGAAACCTAGCCGACGAAATATGTGTGACATGGTGCTGGGGTGCCCGCTTGGAGCACGCGGTTACCCCAACGGCAAGTTCGAGGCCATGTTGTTTCGGGCCACAGGCGTGCCATTGCGGACGCCCTGACTGTCGGCAGATTACAAAAGCGTGGGTGAGTAACGTTTCTGTCGAACGGCGGAGGGGAATTCGATCAGGGCTTACACGGTTTTGCCGACATCACGGGGATGCCGTCCGGAGCGTCGGACGGAAGTTGACCGCGGCTCGTCGAAACCGTGATCAGCGCTGGCGCGCTTTGACGGCCGCCCGTGTCTCGCGATCGACTTCGCGCTTGCGGATCGCTTCCCGCTTGTCGTGTGCCTGCTTTCCACGCGCCAGGCTGATGGCCAGCTTCACTTTGCCGCCCTTGAAGTAGAGCCGCAGTGGGACGAGCGTCATGCCACGCTCGACGGTCTTGCCAATCAGCTTTCTGATCTCCTGGCGATGAAGCAGCAGTTTACGGCGCCTGGTGGGCTCGTGGTCGGCATAACCGCGATGGCTGTACGCGCTGATGTGAATGTTATAGACCCAGATCTCGCCATTTTCGACACGAGCAAAGCTGTCGCGCAGGTTCACGCGTCCTTCGCGGATCGATTTCACTTCAGTGCCCTGCAGGACCAGCCCGGCTTCGAACGTTTCGAGGATGTGGAAGTCGTGCAGCGCCTTTCGGTTCTCGGCCGCGATCCGTTGTGCCTTTTCGCGGTCTGTGGTCTCGGCCATTGAAAGTTCAGGCGCTGTGAGCGCGAGCCAGGCGGGCGGCCAGCTTCACCGCCGCGATCATCGACGCAGGATCCGCGACACCACGGCCCGCAATGTCGAACGCCGTCCCGTGATCGACCGACGTGCGGACGATGGGAAGGCCGAGCGTGACGTTCACGGCCTGCCCAAAGGCAAGGAGCTTGACCGGAATCAGTCCCTGATCATGGTAACAGGCGATGACGGCGTCGAACTCTCCACGGTGCGCACGCACGAACACCGTATCGGCTGGAAACGGCCCGCTGACGGTCAGGCCGTCGGCGCGGCATCGCCCCACGGTCGGGCCAATCACCTCGTCGTCTTCGGTGCCCATCAGGCCGTGTTCTCCCGCGTGAGGATTGAGCGCCGCGACGGCCAATCGCGGATGGGCCACGCCGAATCGTGGCAGTTCACGCGCGGCAAGGCGAATGGTCCGCTCCAGCAGGTCTGGCGTCAGCGCGCGCGGAACCTCCGCGAGAGCGATGTGCAGGGTGGCCAGCACCACGCGAATGGCCGGTGACTCGAACATCATCGCCACGAAGGGCGCGCCCGTGAGATGCCCGAGCAGATCCGTGTGGCCGCGCCACGGCAGGCCCGCCAGCGCGAACGCCTCCTTGCTTACGGGTGCCGTCGCGATCGCGTCGACGCGGCCCTCGCGGGCGTCCACGACTGCCCGCACAATCACATCGAACGCGGCGCGGCCCGTCTCGGCGCTCGGACGGCCGACGGCAACCGGGCGATCCGGGGCGGGCCTGTAGACGACCGGCTCGCAGACGGCGAGGACGCCGGGGTCGGCAGCCGCTGTCGTCGCGATCTCCGGCCCGATACCCGCCGGGTCCCCTACCGTGATCGCGATGCGCGGCAGAGACATCGGGCGACTATATCAACGACGAGCGACGAATGACGAGCGACGAACTAGGAGCCACGAGCGTGGACCGGGGAGCGAACGGGCGCGCGCGTGGCGGGCCGTACTGGGTGCGGCCGCATCAGCAATGACAGTTCGTGCAGCCGCCGCCAGTGCCGCACCCGCTCGGGTTCTTGCAGCCACCGTCCTCTCCGCAGCCGCCGCGCAGCACCCCCTTGGCGTTCGGAAGCTCATAGCGGAGGCAGCACTTCAATCGACCACAGAGGCCCGAGAGCTTCGAGGGATTCAGCGCGAGATCCTGCTGTTTGGCCATCCTGATCGAGACAGGCTCGAAGCTGGTGAGCCAGGTCGTACAGCAGAGTGGCCGCCCGCACGAACCGTAGCCTCCGAGCAGCCGCGCCTCGTCCCTGAGGCCGATCTGCCGCATCTCGATCCGCGCCCTGAAGCGGCCGGCGAGGTCGCGCACGAGTTCGCGGAAGTCGATGCGCGTTTCGGCGGTGAAGTAGAAGATCAGCTTCGATCCGTCGAGCAACTGCTCGACCTTCGACAGCTTCATCTCGAGCCGATGCGCGCGGATCCTTTCGAGCGCGAACCGCCGTGCCTCCTGCTCGCGCTGCCGGTGACGAAGGCGCTCGGTGATGTCGGCTGCCGTCGCACGTCGTACCGCGGCCGGCGTGTCGCTGACGGGCGCGCGCCGTGCCTGCACGGCGGCCCCCAGGGGCTCGACGGTCCCCATCATGGGCCCGTGCTCGGTCTGCGCCACGATGGTCTCGCCCAGCGTCAGCGGAGGCGCCACGGCGTCCTCGAGCAGGAACGTCAACACACGTCCGGCCGCGCCGAATCGCACCGATACACACGGATGGGAGCGCGCTGAGTCCACCGGAGGCTCCTCGTTCTCTCAGACTTCAAAGCGCGGGGCTGAAGCCCGCCGCCACCAACACCACTACTTCACCTGCTGAATGGAGCGCCGCTACAACTGGAGCACGACCCAATCGGCAACGGTCTTCGGGCTGGCGTTGCGATCCAGCGCGAGGAGCGCGCGATCGACGGCCTCAAAGCCGCGGATGGTGCGGTCTGTGTCGAACGCGGGCGCAAGTCGCTCGAGCGCCGGCAACAGGTCGACGTTGACCACTGCAGTACGGTCGGCATCGGCGGCCATGAGGCCGAGATCGCGCAGCAGCATGGCGACGGCATGCAAGTGATTGCCGAGCGCGTCACGCTCGCTCGCACCAGTGCCTCGCCCCTTGCCGACGATCTCCTTCGTGGCGTCGAGCCGGTCGCGCGGATCGGATGCATCCGCCACGCGCTCGAGCACACGCTGCGCGGCGATGCGGTACCCCTCGGCCCCCGACGCGGCCCCCGCCGCTTCCCTGGCCACGGCAAGACTCCCCCGCGACACGGCCGCTACGGCCCGCGCCTGTGCCTCCGGCAACGCCTCTTCGCGCATCAACCAGGCCGAAACATCGGCGACGTCGAGCGGCGCAAAGCGCACGGTCGGACATCGCGAGCGGACGGTATCGAGCAGCAGGCCCGCCTGTGACGTCACGAGTACGAGCATCGAGCTCGGCGGCGGCTCTTCGAGGATCTTGAGCAGCGCATTCTGCGCGTCGCGGCCCAGCGATTCGGCGGCGTCGAAGATGACGACGCGGCGCCGCGCCTCGAAGGGCTTGAAGCCGACATGCCGCAGCACGTCGCGCACCTCGTCGATCTTGATCGCGCCGCTGTCGCCCGGCGCGACCGTCGGCACATCAGGGTGCATCCCGCGCGCGATACGGCTGCACGAAGCGCACGTGCCGCACGCGTCGATGGCGAGCGTCTCTGAACGCGTCCCCTGCGCGCAGTTCACCGCCTGCGCGACAGCCAGCGCCACGCGCCGCTTTCCGATGCCGTCAGGTCCGGCAAAGATCAGGCAGGGGGGCAGCGTGCCGCGGTCGAGCGCACGCGAGAGAAGCGCCAAAGTTGCGCGATGACCGACGATGTCCCGAAAGGCCATGGTGGGGCTGTACTGCCGCCATCCTAGCACGCGGATCACCTGGGCTTTGGTGGGTCTTTCTTCGGCTCGTCCGCCTTGTCGCGCCGGCCGAAGAGGCGCGACCAGAAGCCGCGCTTCTTCTTGGTGGGCTCTTCGCGATCGGCGACGGGCGGCTGCGGCGGCTCGCCTGAGACCGCCGGAACGACGGGCGTCGATCCTGGCGCCTCGGGCAAGCCTAGGGCCGACGCGGACTCGGGTGACCCGGTGCGCTGGGGGCCGCCGAAAAACCCGGCGATGCGGCCAATCATCGACTCGCCCGTGTGGAGCGGACAGAGATCAAGTGGCGCCTTGCCGCGTTCGAAGTAGTCGGTCACGATCATCGAGCGCTCGGTGACCTCACCGGCGTCGTTGATCACCTGGACGTGGGAACATCCGGCATTCGGGAGCTTGCCGGACACGCGGCAGACCTGCACGCCGATGAGGCCCTTGGGAGGCGTGAACCACTCGGGCTTGTCGCCGCGAGTCGCCACCTTCATGAAGCGGCCCCAGAGCGGCACCGCCACGTCGCTCGCATATCCGCGCGTCACGATCGTCTCCGGCTGGTCGAATCCGATCCAGACGCCCGTGACGAGCCGCGGCGTGTAGCCGACGAACCACGCATCGACGTAATCGTTGGTCGTCCCCGTCTTTCCCGCGGCCGGCAGCAGAAACCCCTCGCGACGCGCCTTCCACGCGGTGCCGTAATTCACGACGTCACTGAGCATGCTGGTGAGCAGAAACGCAGTCCGCTCCGACACGACGCGCGTGGCGGTCTTGTCGGCCTCGAAAATGACCGTGCCATCGCGATCCTCGACGCGGCGGACGAGCGTCGGCGCCCGGTACATGCCCCGCGCGGCGAACGTGCTGTATGCCGCCGTCAAGCCTTCCAGCGTCACCTCGCCGGAGCCGAGCGCCAGCGACGGGACGCTCGGAACCGACCCGACGCCGAGCCGTTTCGCATAGTCGACCGTTTTGTCGATGCCGACGACCTGGAGCAACCGCACGGCCGCGCGATTGCTCGACGTGCGGAGCGCGGTGCGGAGCGTCATTTCGGCGGCGTCCGCGTGCTCGTCTTCCGGAATCCAGTCGCCTTCGAGCGTCGGAATGGGCTCGTCCAGCCGATCGATGATCGACGCCGGCATCCACCCGTTTTCGAGCGCCGTCGCGAAGACAAACGGCTTGAACGCCGATCCCGGCTGGCGGCGCGCCTGCACGGCGCGATTGAAGCGGCTCTCCTCGAAGTTTCGGCCGCCGACGAGCGCCCGGACTTCGCCGGTCGCCGCATCGATGGCCACGAGCGCGCCCTGGAGCGGGGCGTGCGGCGGCGCGTCCTCCACGGCTTTCCGGCTCTTCGGATTGCGGCGCTCCTCGATCTCGGCAAGGGCCTCGCCGACCAGCTTCTCGGCGGCCTGCTGCAGTGGCGGATCGATCGTCGTGAAGACCTTGAGGCCGCCCTGATACACCCGCTCGAGACCGAAGCGAGCGACCAGCTCGCGGCGGACTTCTTCCTTGAACCACGCGCCGTTCGGGTCGTCGCGCTGGAGCGCGTCCTTCAACACGACCGGCTCCGCTTTTGCCGAGGTGGCCTGCATCGCCGACGCGGCACCGGTCTCCACCATGGCCTGCAGCACGACCGCGCGACGGGCAACGGCGCGATCCAGGTTGACGGTCGGAGCGTAGCTCGACGGCGACTTGACCAGCCCTGCGAGAAGGGCCGCTTCGGCGAGCGTCAAATCGGCGGCGTGCTTGCCGAAAAAGCCAAGCGATGCCGCCTCGATCCCGTGAAGGCCATCGCCGAAATACACCTTGTTCAGGTACAGCTCGAGAATCTGGTCCTTCGAGTACTCGGCCTCGAGCTCTGCGGCGACGATGACTTCCTGGAACTTGCGGCGGTAGGTTTTGTCGAGGGTCAGAAAACTTTGACGCGCCAGCTGCTGGGTGAGCGTGCTGGCACCCTGCGCGCGACGGCCCTGCCGGATGTTTGCCAGCGCGGATCCGACGATCCGAACGGTGTCGACCCCGCGGTGCTCGTAGAATCGCTGGTCCTCGATCGACAGGATGGCCTTGCGGACCAGAGGCGACATGTTCGCCAGGGGAATCTCGATCCGCTGCTCCTTGAAGATCGTGAAGGCGGGCCGTCCGTGGAGGTCAATGAGCGTGGTCGCCTGGTCCATGTCGCCCACGTGGCGGAGTGCGTCGCGCCCGGGTGTCGTCCCGATCACATCCCACGTGAACCAGACGGCCCCCGCGGCAGTCGTCCACGTGACCAGGAGCACTGTTGCGACCAGCGTACGGGCGACCGCCGGACGCCGCCCGAGCAGGCGGCTCGAGGCATCGACCGCACGGCCGAGTCGGCTGAACCACGCCATGCCTCCACTTTAGCAGGCTATCAACCGCGCGGATCTGCTTGGCGGCGACTCGCGATCAGACGCCGAGTACCTGGCTCGCCAGCTCCGTGCCGCGCACCCGCGCGCTGATCTTGGCAAATGCCGCCTGTCGTGAGGTCGACGTATCGTCGGCAAACGGTGCAAACCCACAATCGTCCGTGGTGCCAAGCTGGCCAACCGGTATGAATGCCGCGGCCTCGACCACGCGGTCCCGGATCTCTTCCGCGGTCTCGATCCGCCGATCGATCGGATCGGTCACACCGACGAACACGCGCTGAGAGGGCTTGAGGTGCGACTTGACGATTGCGAGGACCCGCGGGCGATCCTTCTCGCTGGCGAGCTGAAGGTAGAAGCTCCCGACCTGCAGCTCGAACAGACTCGGCAACAGCCGCGCGTAGTCAACATCGGCACTGTGTGTCGAGTCCTGATCGCCGCCCGGACAGGTGTGCACCCCGAGTCGCAATCGCTCGTCCTTGCCGAATTGGTCCAGCACGCGGTTGTTGAGGGCGATGAAGGTGCGCAGCAGGCCGAGGCTCGGGTCGAGCTTCACGGCCAGTCGCCCCTCGGTGAAATCAATCTGCACCTTGTAGGCGCCGGCATCGAGCGCGCGGCGGATGTCCATCCCGGCTTCGTGCGCAAGGTCCTCGAGAAACACTTCCTTCGGATAGCCGGGTATGCCTTCGGCGGGGTAGAGCAGGCTGAGCGCCGAGCAGGAAATGACCGCCTGCTTGAGCGGCCGACGCGCGTAGCACTTCGCCGCCGCCGTATAAGTATCGGCATACGTGCGGTACCGGAACGGTCCTGCGGTCAGGCGCGGAAGCTGTCGCGTGTGGCCGTCGGCAAATGGGATCGTGACCCCGCCTGGTCCCAGGTTGGTCAAACCGTGTATGGGGTACGTGGCGAAGCTTGGCTTCGTCTGCTCGCCATCGCTGAGGACCGGCGAGCCGGTGGCTTCAAGTTCGGCGATGGTTTCGCGAGTGGCCTGATCGCCAGCGTGGTTGAGCGCCGCCTCGGTAATGCGTCCAGCCGTAAACGCGCTCATCGCGTCCATGAGAGCGGACGTCCGGGGAATGCTGCCGATAAGCTCGGTCGGGAGGCTCATGCAGCCTGAGCCTACGGACGTTATCGGGATCGCACAATCGCTCAATTGCACTAGCGCCGTCTGCGAAACAGATTGGCCCGCCCGCGTGCAGCGATCTTCGGCGCACGAGCTCTTTGCGACAACAGGCCAGGCGATCAGGAGGCCAGATGATGTCTTCTTGAAGAACCAAACAACTCCTAGTCCTGGTCTCCTGTTCGAATCTCCAGCACCCGTGCGCTCCATGGACAGTACTGCCCGTTGGCAAACTGGGTCCCAAGCCGTTCAACGTCGGATGGCAGACCGTCACAGAGCTCGATCGCGACTTCCGCGAACGTCACGTTCTCGAGATGCCAGCTCCACCCTGAGTTGACGTCGGTTCCCGGAACGATACGACCCAAGGGAATACTGGCAGGTCCACCTGCCTGGGCGGCTTCGGCGGCGGCGATTTGCTCGGCAGACGTGAGGAGCACGCGGAACGTCTCGGTACCCACCCCGAAAGTGACGGTCGCGGGCCCGGACGGACTTGTAGAGCTCTCGCCACAGGAGGCGCCCATCGCCGCGACGCCGATCGCGAGGGCTGCCAACACCGCGGTCGAGAAGGCGGATCCGCAAAAGCACCCGCAGGATCCCGCCGAACTCGAGCAACGATTCGGTGGGCTGATGAGATGGGTGGTCAGGGAAGCTGAGGGCACGGTTGTAAATACTGACGTCGCTCAGTGGTCCCTGGACGTCGCTCCCCCACCACCGCCGTCCGATCAGCTCCGATCGTAGAACGCCGGCGGCTCGATCCCCATGGCACGCAGGTAAACGTACGCCTGGCCCCGATGATGGATCTCGTTGTCGATCCAGTAGAGGAACAGACCGAAGACGCGACCCTCATACTGGCCGAACGCGGTGTCGACCTCGTCGAACCGGCCCGCGGGAATCTGGGGCCACAGCGTGTCGATCTGTTCCGTCACCTGATCCCAAAGACCAAGCAGTTCCGCCTTGGTTCGCGGCGCCGGCGCGTTTGTATGGTACGAAAGTTCGTCCACCATCGTCCACTTGCGGGTGGCGAGTCCGCGCATGCCCGCGGCCGCCATCCCGATCATCTCGAGCGCCAGTCCCGAGCAGGACCGCATCCCTCCGATCGAGAACTGGAAGAGCTCGTGTTCCGGGAACGCGTCGATGACACGGCGGGTGACTCTCCGGTGGCCCTGCCAGTGCTGCAGGAGCTCGTCCGAATGGATCACGACGGCCGGAGAAGAAGCGTCAAGGGCCAAGGGGAACCTCCGATGAATGCGCGTCACGGCTGATTCCGTGCAATGGCGATGTTCGCGCGGGATATATGTCATCCCCTGTCATAATTGATGCCGCATCCTCGACTTTATTTGTGAAGGCCGATCGCCTGCTCTCCGCGCTCCTGTTGCTCCAGGCGCATGGCAAACTGCCGGGCCGTGCTCTGGCCGAGCGGCTCGCCGTGTCAATGCGGACGGTGCACCGGGACATGGAAGCTCTGAGCGCGGCGGGCGTGCCCGTGTTCGCGCTGCGCGGCGCACAAGGCGGCTGGCAGCTCGACGAGGATTGGCGGACGCGTGTGCCCGGGCTCGATGAGGCGGAGCTTCGCGCGCTGCTCATGTCGCAGCCCCGGATGCTCGGTGACGCACAACTCGCGGCGTCGGCCGAACGCGCGCTCACGAAGCTGATGGCCGCGCTCCCGGTGTCTCTGCGCGAGCGAGCGACGTTCTTACGGCAGCGGATCTACGTTGATGCGAGCGGCTGGCGCGGCACAGTAGAGAACCTCGCGGCCTTGCCGAATGTACAGGACGCCGTTTCTCGCGATCGGACGCTGAAGATTGTGTACCGGCAGACCGGACGCGAGCGAGTGGAGCGGACCGTTCACCCGCTCGGCCTTGTCGCCAAGGGCACGACGTGGTATCTCGTCGCGAACACGCCCAACGGGTTTCGCACGTACCGCGTATCGCGGATCGAAGACGTGACCGTCCTCGACGCGCGGTTCGAGCGACCCGCGGATTTCGATCTCGCGGCCTACTGGAGGTCCTCCACCGAACAATTCAACCGACGACGACGATATGTGGCTACCCTGCGTCTCGCGCCGCAAGCGGCGGACAGCATGAGGACGTGGTGTGCCGTGCTTCCAACCTCGCCGGCCGAAAGCCCCGATCCTGCGGGATTGGTCACGCTGCGCGTGCAATTCGACCACGAAGCCGACGCGTGCTTCATCGTCCTTGGGCTCGGCGCGCAAGTGGACGTGATAGAGCCAGCGAGCCTGCGGGCGCGTGTGAAAGCAGATGTCGCCGCCGCGTTCGAGCGCCTGCACCCTTCGCGTCGGAGACCGTGATGAGAGGAAACGCCCACCTGTCGCTGCCGGGCACGCTGGCTGGGCCGTGTGGCACGGCATTTCTCGATGAGCCACGAGCAGACGAGCGGCACGCGCCTTGCGACGTCATTTAAGCGGAAAGACTTGCTGCAAGGAGAGGGACCATGAGCTTGTTCCTGTATCGCCTGTTTGGCGCTGCGATGCTCGACGCGGCAATGTATGAAGGCATCGAAGCCGATCGTCACGTCACGACCCAGGCCATGGCTACGGTGCTCCTCTCGAGCCTCGCGGCCGGGATCGGCGCCACGGGATGGTACGGACTGCACGGCCCGACGCTCGCCGGCGTCAGCGTGGTGGCGCTGATCACCTGGGTGGCCTGGGCGATGCTGATGTTTCAGATCGGCACGCGGCTGCTTCCCGAGCCGCAGACGTCGGTCACGATGGGAGAGCTGCTTCGAACCACTGGCTTCGCCGCGGCGCCCGGCCTGCTGTTCATCTTCGCGACGCTGCCCCGAATGGCGGTGCCCGTGTTCGTCGCGGTCACGCTGTGGATGTTTGCGGCGATGGTCGTGGGTGTGCGCCATGCGCTCGATTACGACAGCACAGGTCGCGCCCTCGCGGTCTGTGGCGTCGCGGCCAGCCTGTCTCTGGGAATGGCAGTCGTCTTCGGCCTGCTGTTCGGACCGACGGTCTCATGAGCATGGGACTCGACGATCGTGCTCCCTAGGTCGCGGCAACGGCGTCGATCAGCCGGGCGAGCGCTGACGCCTGAGAATAGGCCCCAAGGACCAGGACGACGGCGATCGCTGCGACCGGCGACACGAGCTTCAACGGGATGCCTCGTGTAGGATGCATTGTTCTACGAATACGGTTATGTCCACTGTTGGCAGCCACCCATCACCACCGCTGCCCGCGACGGTCGTGGCCGCCCCCGTTCCCGGGCTGCCGCCAGGGCCCTCGTCGCCCGCCTTCGTCCAGACGTACCGCTACGCGCGAAACCCGCTGCCGCTGCTCGACGAATGCGCGCGGCGCTTCGGCGACCTCTTCACCCTTCGACTGCTTGGCACCGGGCCGTGGGTCTTCCTCTGCTCTCCGCCCCTACTGAAAGCGATGTTCACCGCGCCGGCTGACATGGTGCACGCGGGCGAGGCGAATATGAGCGTGTTCGGGCCTGTGGCGGGCAACGCCTCGGTCTTCACCATGGACGAGTCTGCACACCTGGACCGGCGGCGCCTGCTGCTGCCGCAGTTCCATGGCGATCGGATGCAGGTGTACTTCCGGCAAATCCGAACCATCGCCACCAACGCCGTTGCCAGCTGGTCGCCTGGCGTCTGGTTTTCGATGCACCTCCAGACGCAGCAGATGACGCTCCAGACGATCATCGGCGCGGTCTTCGGGATCGAAGCGGACAACGGCGATGCAGAAGATCAGGTGCTGATTCGCGCGCTCACCGACCTCGCAAACGACGCCGTGACGTCTTCGCTTCTGCTCGCGCCGTCGCTGCAGCTCGAGTTCGGGAAGTGGAGCCCGTGGGGCCGGGTCCTCAGTATCATTCGCCGCGCCGATCAGGCGATTCTGCGCGAGATCGCCAGACGACGGACCGCGCCGGACGCCGCGGAACGCCAGGACATCCTGTCGCTACTGCTACAGGTCCGCTACGACGACGGATCGGCGTTGACGGATCGGCAGATACGGGACGAGCTCGTCGTGATGCTGATGGCCGGTCACGAAACCAGCGGCACGGCACTCGCCTGGACGTTCGAACGGATTCTGTCGCTTCCGCACGTGGAAGAGCGTCTGCGCGCGGAGCTCGAGGCGGTTGTCGGCAGAGAGTCGCTTACGGCCGCCCACCTCGCGCAGCTGGAATATCTCGATGCAGTCGTCAAGGAGTCGCTGCGCATCCGGCCGATCATGCCGGCAGGCGGCGCGCGGCTCGTCCGGAAGCCGGTGGAGATTGGCGGCTATCTCATTCCCGCCGGCTCGATCCTCGTCAGCAGCATGTATCTTCTGCACCGGCGGCCGGACCTGTACCCCGATCCCGACGTGTTCAACCCCGAACGCTTCCTCGGAAAGCGCGTCCTCGATCCTTACGAATGGACGCCATTCGGCGGCGGCGTGCGGCGGTGTCTCGGGATGGCATTCGCGATGTTCGAGATGAAAACCGTGGTCGCGACCATCCTGTCGCTGGCGCGCGTTCGCATCCAGCGGCCCAACGCCCGTGTGGCGCGTCGAGGCTTCTTCCTGGCGCCCGAATACGGCCCGCGCGTGGTGCTGGAGTCGCGCCCGTGGCACGAACATTCACGGGAGATCAGAAGATAAGGTGATCAGGACATCAATTCACGAGTGGCTCTGTCCGTCAGTAGCAGGCTCCTGGTCTTCTGCCCCCCTGTGAGCCGACAACGTGGTGCCAGTACGGTTCGCTGGGTGGCATCCAACTGAACGGAGCGTCGTTCGGTCCCGTCGCCGTACCATCAATCCCGCAGCACTTCGTCGAGCGCCCGCCGCGCCGCGTGGTACCCGCACATGCCGTGCACGCCCACGCCGGGCGGCGTCGCCGCGGAGCACAAGTACAACCCGCGTACCGGAGTTGAATAGGCTCGCCACGTGGGCCGCGTGAACAACTGCCAGAGGTCGCTTACGCCGGCGCCAATGTCGCCGCCTACGAAGTTCGGGTTATGACGCTCGAGATCCGCCGGTCGCATGATCGCATGGGCCAGGACCCGATCGCGAAATCCCGGCGCGAAGCGCTCGATCTGCTGTTCAAGGCGCGGCAGCATCTCGATCTCGGATCCGTGGGGCACATGGCAGTACGTCCACGCGACGTGACGGCCACTCGGCGCCCGCGATGGGTCGAAGAGTGTCGGCTGGGCCAGTAGCACAAACGGCCGCTCCGCCGCCCGACCCTCCCATGCATCGCGTTCGGAGCGGGCAATCGCCTCCAGCGTCGCACCGAGATGGACGGTGCCCGCCTGCGCGCACTCGGCGGCGCGCCAGGGAATCGGTCCATCCAGCGCCCAATCCACTTTGAAGGCGCCCATGCCGTACCGGTACTTCTCCAACTTGCGCCTGTACCAATCCGGAAATCGATGCCCGGCGATTCTGAGGAGCGGCGTCGGAGACGAGATCGCACAGGATCGCTTTGGCGGGTGGCAAATCGTCGATCGACTCCACCCGCACTCCGGTCATCACCTCGCCGCCCAGCGACTTGAGGTAATCGGCAAGCGCGTTCGACAGCCGCTGCGCGCCGCCGCGCGGAATGACCCAGCCTGCCGCGTGGGCGATCGCCCCGAGCACCAGACCAAACGCCGCCGTCGGCCGCCGATCGAGCGGCAGCATTCCATGCGCGCAGATGCCGGCAAACAGCGCGCGTGTCCGATCATCCGCAAACGCGCGGCGCGCCAGTCCGTCGGCCGTCGAGAGCGCCAGCCGTCCAAAGCGCGCAGTGGCAATTGGATGTCGCGGCCAGCTCGGCGGACCGAGCACGGCGCCCTCGATCTTTGGCCACGCGTCCACGATTCGGCCAATCAGATTTCGATAGGCGGCGTTGTCGCGGCCCAGGTCAGCGGCCGTGCGCTCGACCGATCGATAGACGAGTCGACACGCTCCATCATCGAACGGGTGCGCGAGCATTGCCGGCGGCTCGATCCACTCGAGCCCATGTGCCGCCAGGGGGAGCGTGCGGAAGAACGGCGAAGCCAGCGCAAACGGGTGAACGGCCGAACAAATGTCATGCACAAACCCAGGTAGCGTGAGCTCTGCCGATCGCGCTCCACCGCCGATGGTTGGCTCAGCTTCGAGGACCAGCACCTTGCGGCCCGTCTGCGCGATAACGATCGCCGCAGCCAGCCCATTCGGCCCCGAGCCGACAACGATGGCGTCTGACGGTGTCATATGCTGAGGATACGTCTTGCTTGTTTCTGGCCGAGACACATCACTGACGGGGTCGCCGGGCCTCTGACGATGCTTTACAGTTGACCTGATAGGGAGGGCAAAGCTCAGCGCGCAACGCGGCCCAGCACGGCAGTGGCGTCGACCCAGGAAGGGTTTGACGACGTCGAGGGCGATGGCCGCGGAGGGCGAACTTTCGTTCGCCCCGTCCGCGAGACCGCTGATTGGTGTCGACGCCGCGTAGCTACCGCGTGATGCCGCGGAAGAACACCCGTTCCTTGGATCGAAGCTCGCCCGGCTGGATGGCAACAATGGGCGGCCCCTGCCCTTCGGGCGTGAAGTTCGATCCAACCGCAAGGCTCGTCGCGAGCGGACCCGAGAACGCGGCCCGAGAGGTTGCGCCTGCCTCGTAGGATCGCGACGCCTGGGCGGCGTTGAGGATCACGCGCGCCAGCGCAGCGCGCTCCCCATCCGTCATGCTCGCGGCCAACCCATCCAGTTTTTCAGCCAGCGACTCGATGTCGTTCTGCGTGACGGGAACAAGATCAGTTTCTTCTTTCATGCCTCCCCCTCTTCAAACCAGGAAGAATGTCTGATACCGTCTGCTTCCTCGGGAAACGGCACTCTAACACACCACGCGGGAGTCAGTCGTGGACGTCGCACTCTCCTTCTCCACCAGCGATCTCGACCGTTTGCTCACCCGATTGTCGAGCGTGGATCTATCGGCTCACGATCGCGCCGTGTTGGACGCTGTCGTCGGGCTCGGCCGCGTGAAGGCAGCGGCACGAGAGGCGGCTGAGGCGGCGGGCTTTGTCGTTGATGCGGCGGAGGTCTCGGGCGAGATCGGGGATCCGGTCGACGCGTTCCGCCGCGCGTTCGCACCCGGCGGCCGCGCCAACATCGGCAACTTGCTACCCCCGCGGTGATGAACGGGCAGCTTCTACCGGTGGCCCCCAAACGGCCGCCCGTGTGCGGAAACCCCGAGCTCCTCGGTGAGGCCGTAAGGTCCGCGCGCGCCCAGTGGCCCGTCGCTCTGGTGGCGATGCCGTTTGCGCTGCCGACGCGCCCATCACTCCAGGTCGGTCTGCTTGCGGAGATCGGGCGATCTCATGGGTTCCCCGTCGACACCCTGCACCTGAACCTGGACCTTGCGCGCCGGATAGGCGTCGAGCGCTATCACCATCTCGCGTGCACCCGAAATCCGATGTTCGGCGACTGGCTGTTTTCGGTCGCAGCGTTCGGCATTGATGCCCCGGACCCTGAAGGGACCATGCCGGACGAGCTCGATTCTCGCAGCCGGGACGCGCTCGAGCTCATCGCGATGACGCCCGACGAGATCCGCGATCTCCGGAACCTCGTGGTGCCGGAATATCTCGACCATCTCATGGAGGCCGTCGACTGGGCACGCTACCGCGCCGTGGGCTTCACCTCGACGTTCCAGCAGAATGCCGCGTCGTTTGCTCTCGCACGCCGAATCAAGGAGTCGCATCCCGGGATCGTGATTCTGTTCGGAGGCGCGAACTTCGATGGCCCGATGGGCGTGGCGTGGATGCGGGCCGTTCCCTGGATCGATGTCGCTGTCAGCGGCGAAGCCGACCACGCCTTCCCTGCCCTGCTGGAGCGACTGTGTCAGGGTGAAGACATCATCGGCGTGCCGGGGGTGCTCGTCAGAAACAACGGCGCCGTCAACGCGGGGCCACCGGGCGTGCCGCTGGAAGATCTCGACGCACTGCCGATTCCGGACTTCGCGGAGTATTTCGTACGCGCGGAGGAGCTGGGCCTTCTCCCCCGGTCGACGGCACGCGCGGTCGACATCCCGTTCGAGAGCTCGCGCGGCTGCTGGTGGGCCGAGAAGGCGACGTGCCGTTTCTGCGGCTTGAATGGGAGCACGAAGGCGTACCGTTCGAAGTCGCCCAGCCGGGTGCTCGAGGAATTGAAAACGCTCGCGCGACGGCACCACAGTCTCGCGTTCAATGCGTCGGACAACATCCTCAACACCGACTATCTGCGGTCTGTGATCGCACCGCTCGCCGCGTCCGACAGCGACTACTGGATCTTCTACGAGGTGAAGGCGAATCTCGGCCGCCAGGATCTGCGGCTGCTGCAACAGGCGGGCGTGCGGGCGCTTCAACCCGGCATCGAGTCGCTCAGCACGCGCGTCCTGCGCCTCATGCTGAAAGGGACCATCGCCAGCCAGAACGTCAACCTGCTTCGCTGGGCCCGGTACTACGGCATCGAAACGTACTGGAACATCCTGTTCGGATTTCCTGGCGAGAGCGAAGACGACTACGAACAACAGGTCCGGCTTGCCCGGCAGATTGTTCACCTGCGCCCGCCGGGCGGATTCCTGCGGATAGGCCTGGAGCGGTTCAGTCCGTTCTTCGAGAATCCCGACACGTTCCCCGTCCGGGGCGGCGGCGCCGTGCCCGAATTCGGGTACACGCATACCTATCCGCAACAAGTCGATTTGGTGCAGGCCGCCTACCATTTCTCCGGCGAACTCGAGGGGAGCCTGCACGACGACGCCTATGAGCGCCTCGAGGACACGTTGCGCGGGTGGCACGACCGCTGGAATCAAGGAGAGCAGCCGAGCCTCACCTTCTGGTGGTCTCCGGGTCTGCTTCAGATCGAGGATCGACGGAGCACGTTGTCACCCGCCACGTACCGTTTCGAGGATCCACTCGCCGCGCTGTATGTCGCATGCAGCGACCGGCCCTCGGATCCTGCTGCGCTGCGCAGGCGATTAAAGCTCGGCGCCAGCGACGATGAGATTGCGAATGCGCTCGACGAGTTCTGCCGTCGCGGGCTGATGATGCGAGACGGTGCACTGTTTCTCGCGCTTGCCCTGCCCGGTACTCCGGGTCGGTGAAACAAGGGTCGTGAGAGCGGTCACGTGATCGAACGGTCCGACGATGCGGCAACCAGAGGATCTTCGACGGCCGGCGGAGCCGTCGTCCTCGCATCCGGCGGGATCGACTCCTCCGTCTGCCTGGCGCTTGCGCGCCGCGCGGGCGGCACGGTCCTCGCGCTCGGATTCGATTACGGTCAGCGAAACCGCATAGAGCTCGAACGAATGGATCGGATAGCGAAGGCGCTTGGCTGCGAAGTGCTCGTGGTTCCGTTGAACATGGGCGCCTGGATTCCGGAGGGCCTCGTTGGATGTGGACCACCGCCGCCGGCGGTTCAGGAGGGCACCAACTACGTGCCGGCCCGGAATCTTGTTTTTCTCGCCGTCGGAGCCAGCGTCGCCGAAGGCCGTGGCGCGCGACGCCTCTACCTGGGCGCGACCGCGGCAGATTGGCATCATCCCGACTGCACGCCCGCATTTTTCAGCGCGTTTCGCGCCACGCTGGCGGCGGGCCTGGACGCGCCGCCGGTGCTTCGCACGCCGCTCGTTGGATTGACGAAGGCGCAGGTGGTGCTGGCGGCAATACGTCTCGGGGTGCCGCTCGAGCTGACATGGTCGTGTCATCTGCCCGGCCCGGATCCGTGCGGTGGCTGCGCGCCGTGCCGCATACGCCACGACACGTTTGCCGATCTCGGCGTTCCAGATGCAGGAGGTACTCGATGACAGGCTGCGAGCCGCTGCGGACGATCACCGCACAGGAGATTGATGCCTTCGAACGGGACGGGTTCGCCGTGCTTCCCAACGTGCTCTCACCAGCGTGGCTCGCGCCCCTGGATGCCGCGTGCACGCGCCTGCTCGCGGCTGCCGAGACACTCGACATCACCGACGAGACGCTGAGGGCCACGCCGCCTGCCGCACCGAGCCAGCTGTTTGGGGCGAAATCGTATGCCGCCACGCTCGCGAGGCGGGGTCACTTTTTCATGAACTTCAACACGGCCCAGCGAGAGCGCGCCGTCCTCGAGTTCGCGTTGCGCGGCGCCGTCGGTGCGATTGCAGCGGCACTCATGCGCTCGACAACGGCTCGCTTCGTCGACGACATCCTTTTCGTCAAGGAGCCGAATACCGGCGAGCAGACGGAATGGCACGACGACGACGCCGGCAGCGCCACGTCCGGGATGCAACGGTGTTCCCTCTGGATTTCGCTCGGCGACGTCAACGAAGCGGGAGGGCCTCTGCGGTTCCTTCGAGCCTCGCATCGCCGCTTTGCCGGCTGGCGCGAGCGCGGACTCCGTGCGGCCTCACTGGTGGACGACAACCCGGACGACCTGATCGTGTGCCCCGTTCAGGTCGGCGATGTCGTGGCACACCACCTTCTGACGGTCCATGGTGCCTGTCCCAACCAGAGCACCGCGACACGCCGCGCGTGGGCGCTTAGATTCGCGGGCGACGATGCGAGATTTCTCCTTCGTGCCGCGCGGCACGAGCCCCGTGCGTGGTACGGCCTCGAGGACGGCGCGCCTCTCACGGGGCCCCGTTTTCCAACAGCCTGGCCGCCACCTGACCCGGACGCCCACGACGCGTTCTCGAGGGCCCTGTCGTGACGGCCAACGCGCCCTTGCGCGCGATTACAGCCGAGGAGATCGCGGCCTTCGAGCACGATGGATTCGTCGTGCTGAAGCAGGTGCTCTCGCCCGCCTGGCTGGCGCCATTGAACGAAGCGTGCGTGCGCTTGCTCGCCTCGCCCGAAACGCAGGACATCACCGCGGAGGCGGTGCGCCTCGCGAGACCGAACACTCCGAAGGCGCTCTTCGGCGCACGACCGTACTCGGCCACGCTCGCCGAGCGCGGTCACTTTTTTGTCCAATTCAACACCGCGCGGTGCGACGACGGGGTCTTGCGCTTCGCGACCGAGGGGGCCGTGGGCGGAATCGCAGCGGCGCTCCTGGGCTCGGCGACGGTGCGATTCATCGACGACATCCTCTTCGTGAAGGAACCGCACACCGAGGAGCCCACCGAGTGGCACGATGACGATGGCGGCGGGATCACGACAGGGGCCGCGCGCTGTTCATTGTGGATTCCGCTGGGCGACGTGCCGGAAGAGGCTGGGCCTCTGCGTATCCTGCGCGCCTCGCACCGGCGGCTCGCCGGCTGGAGACAACGCGGCCTGAACGCAGACGCGCTGGCCGCCGCCGCACCCGATGACGTCGTGGTCTGTCCGGTGCGCGTCGGCGACGTGGTCGCCCATCAGCTCGCTGTGATTCACGGGACCGGTCCCAACGAGAGCTCGGTCATCAGAAGGTCGTGGGCGATGCGGTTCGGAGGCGAGGGCGCGCGGTTCGCGCCCTCACCGTTGCGCGGCGAGGAGCGAGCCGAGTCGGGGCTCGAAGAAGGTGCGCCGTTGTCGGGGTCTCGTTTTCCGGTGGCCTGGCCCCCCCGAGAGGGCACATGAACAGAATGAGCGGGCGATCGTGTTCCGGGAGAGAGACCGCATGTCCAGGCTGCGCTTGAACTTCTCGATGTCGCTCGACGGCTTCGTCGCCGGTCCGAGCCAGAGCGTGGACGACCCGCTGGGAATCGGCGGGATGCGCCTGCACCAGTGGGTTTTTCCGCTCGCCGTCTGGCGAGCGGTGCATGGGCTTCAAGGCGGAGAGGTCAGCGAAAGCACGCAGGTTGTCGAGGAATCGCTTCTCAACATCGGCGCCTCAGTGATTGGGACGCAACATGTTTGGCGGTCACCCTGGCTCTTGGGATGCCCAGAAACCATGGAATATCTCGCGGCCGGTCTCGTCGACGAGATGTCCATCCACGTCGTGCCGACGCTCCTCGGCGGCGGTGAGCGGCTGTTCGATGGCATCGGAGACGATCTGCACGGGCTCGAGCACGTGCGCACGATCGGCACGCCGGCGGTCACCCACCTGAAGTTTGCACGCTGAGAAACGTCGTGGAAGGCTCCTGCACTCCTGCGGCGCGATTCTGACGAGCAGATGGGAATATTCGCCCGAACAGTCTCTCGTTGGCCGCGGCTCGCGTGGGGTACACTCTTTCCATGACTCCTCAGACCGGTGCACGACCGGGGCGCAACGAGCCCTGTCACTGCGGCTCGGGCCGAAAGTACAAACATTGCTGCCTCGACAAAGACGAGAGAGACGCCGCCGCGGCCCGGGCGACGGCCGCGGCAGAAAGCCCTGCTCAGCCGTCCGAGGAGGCCACGTCGACGACAACGCGCGTGCGAAAAACACAATCCGACCAGCCGTGGAGGGCAACCTCCACTCGTGGCTTCGTCCCGCGTTCGCGGACACCGCGCAAAGTCGGTGGCGGGTGAGCGCGTCCTCCATCGATGATCGATCGACGAAGCTTTTTGAAGCAGGCAGCCGGCGCGGTCGCTCTCGCGGGCCGTCGCTCCGCCTGGGCACGGAACCCTGGCCTCTCGAGGCCGTTCGTGCCGGAGATCGACGGCGATTTCTGGACAGTGGCAGGTAATCCCGACCTCGGTCCGCTCACCAGCCCGAAACAGCAGCCCGTCGACTTCGGCGTCTGGCAGGCCAAAGACGGCACGTGGCAGCTCTGGTCCTGCATCCGATCCACCAAAGCCGGCGGTCACACGCGCCTCTTCTACAGATGGCAAGGCCGTCGCCTCAAGGACAGTCATTGGGCACCGATGGGCATCGCGCTTGAAGCCGACCCCGGCTTCGGCGAAACGGAGGGAGGATTGCAGGCGCCCTTCGTGCTGAAGGTGGGCTCGACGTACTACATGCTGTACGGCGACTGGGAGAACATTTGCCTCGCGACGAGCGCCAATGGCAAGACGTTCGCCAGACAACTCACAAAGAGCGGCAAGTCGGCCCTCTTTTCCAACGGGCCAGGCGCAAACACGCGCGACCCGATGGTTCTCGCCCATCGCGGGCGCTACTACTGCTATACGACGGCTTATCCTCGAGACCAAGGCGCCGTCTACTGCCGCGTGTCCACGGATCTGCGAAGCTGGGCCGACTGGAAGATCGTCAGCGCAGGCGGCGCAGCCGGGACGGGGCCCTACTCCGCCGAGTGTCCCTTCGTCCACCGACACAAGGAGAGCGGCACGTTCTATCTGTTCCGGACGCAGCGATACGGCCACGACGCGCACACGTCCGTTTACAACTCGACCGATCCACTCGACTTCGGCGTGAACGACGATCGGCACCTCGTTGCCACGCTGCGCGTGGCGGCGCCGGAGATCATTGCGCACGACGGGAGGTTGTACCTGGCGTGCTTGAATCCGACACTGGACGGTATCCGGATCGCCCCGCTACGGTTCGCGTGAGACCAGCAAACTGTCGGGCCTTCGCGTCCCCTCGCCCTGCCGGCCTCACTTCACCTTGGTGTTCTTCGCTTCCATCACGGGTGCCCATTTTCCGTCAGCGCCCTGGAACTCCATGGTGAACGTGTACGCGGTGGGAGACAGCTCCTTCAGGCTGACGCGCGACTTGACTTTCTTGCCGCCCATCATGCTTTCGTCCAGATAGGTCCAGGTGTCACCCTGCACGGTTCCTCGGGGCACACTGGCCATCGTCATACCCGAGTTGTCGACGCCGTAGTACGTGTAGACCTTCTCCTCCGGACTGTAGCCAAGGATGCCCATATTCTTGCTGGGTCCCATCGGCGTTTTTCCCTCCGAACGGCAAATCACCGAAAACCGGCCTTCATACCACTCGCACGTCTCCGAAGAGGTTATCTTCCCACCGGGGCCCATCGGGCCGGGCTTCACTTCTCCCTCGATGGTCCATTCCCCAACGAAGTAGCCCAGGCGCTCGTGCTCGGGTCCTGGCTTCGGCGGCTGGGGAGTTTGACCCAGCGCTGGGAGCTGGAGGGCGGCGAGAGAGATGGCAACGCAGGCGGCGAGAAACGCGAACCTTCGTTTCATGAGCTTCCTCCTGTTAGCGGCTCGCGTATAGTAGCAAGCTCACCGGTACTCGACAATCTTCTCTCCTCATTCAATAGCGCCAGCTCTTGAGATCCGCGCCAGGCGGCGCGCTCTTCAGAATGCGCTCGACGATTTTCGGCGCGAACATCTGGTGATAGCGGAGCCGCGACTCGGCATTGGGCCGCGAGTGGTCGCCATTCCAGCAGTGCTCGGCGCGATCGCCGTAGTCGATCTCGCCGCCATACGGCGGGTTGCTGGCGGCCTTGAGCACATCCTCGATCAGATACACGGCATTATTGAGGTAGTAGTTGTCCATGTCGCCGACATAGATGTGAATCTTGCCGGCCAGCTTGGCACCAAGGCCCTTGTTCCAGTCGCGCTGCAGGATGTGGGACAGGTCGTAATGCTCCTTCCAGTACTCGGCCACCGCGCGATCGATCTCGCCGGTCCGCTTGTCGAAGATTCGCTTCGGATAGCCGTCGGGGCCGACGGGCGAAAAGACCGCTTCCCAGATGTCCCACTGCTGCCCCGATCGCGTCTTCGTGCCGAGCACCAGCTCGCGCCGGTTCATCTCCTCGAGCGTGGTGCTGACATGTCCCAGCCAGTTCCGGAGTCCCGGGCGCGGAGTGCGCTTCCAGAACGAATCCATGAAGTACGCATTCCTGTCGCGGTAGATGTCGATGACGGTGTAGGCGCGAAAGTCGATCGGGTCGGGACAGGCCGCCCAACAGCCGTTGTACTCGTCGGGATAGAAAGATCTGCGCGCCGAGCGCTTCCCATCCGCCGGTCGATCCGCCGTACATGAAACGCGCCCATCCCTGCCCGATACCACGAAACTGCTTTTCGATCTCCGGAATGAGCTCGTACATGATCGCGTCGCCATACGGTCCGACATTCTCTGAATTCACCGCGTACGAATCGTCGTAGTACGGGTTGGCGTGCTGGATCTCGATGATGAAAAAGCGGGGGAAGTCCGGTCCGGTCCAATCCTTGTAGAACTGATGCGCGAACTGCTGCTCAATCCGGTTGTAGCAATTCATGTGGAAGCGTTCGCTGTATTCGCACTTCACACACTGGGACCAGGTGCTGAACGGTAGTGATGCATCGACGCTTCCCCGGCCGGGCGTACTGTAGCATTTCAGGCACAACAAATATGAACGCCACAGCATTCGTCGTCATCCTTGCAATCACATCGCCCGCGCTCGCGCAGAACGCTACCCAGCGCGGCATCTGGGCCGCCGATCTCAACCGCAGCGTCGCTCCCTGCGACGACTTCTACGAGTTCGCCAATGGCGCCTGGCGCGCGGCCAACCCCATTCCCGCGGCGATGCCGCGCTGGAGCCGCCGCTGGGCGGCTGGCGAGTCGACGAAAGACCGGTTGCGACAGATTCTCGAGGCCACGGCGAGGCAAACACAGCAGCCGAAGGGCGGCGTAGACCAGCTGATCGGCGACTTCTACGGCGCGTGCATGAACGAAGCCGAGGCCAATCGGCTGGGAGCGAAGCCGCTCGAATCGCTCTTTTTACAGATCGACGCGATGAAATCGCGCGATGACGTGCAGCGAATGATCGCAACTTTCCATGACATCGCGATTCCGGTGCCCTTTGCGGTGTTCGGCGGCTCGGACAACAACAACCCGACGGACGTGATTGCGCAGATCCTCGCCAGCGGCCTCGGCATGCCGGACCGTGACTACTACGTGAAGCCTGAGCCGCGCTTCGTCGAGGCGCGCCAGAAATACCTGGCGCACGTGGCGAAGATGTTCACGCTTGCCGGGTACGCCGGCGCCAGAGCCCAGGCGGCGGCCGAGGCCATCGTGAGGATCGAGAAACAGCTCGCCGAGGCCTCGCTCGACAACGTCGCGCGGCGCGATCCAAAGGCGACGGACCACAAGACGCGTTTTGCCGATCTGCAGACGCTCACGCCGGCGTTCGACTGGACCGCGTACTTCCGGCATTTCGGTCTGCCGAATGACGACGTGAACGTGGAGGAGCCGAAGTTCCTCGAGGCGGTCAACCGACAGTTGACAGCCTCCTCGATCGACGACTGGAAGACCTATTTCACCTGGCATCTCCTCGACTCCGCGGCGGCGTCGCTCTCGAATGCCTTCGTCGAGGAGGACTTTGCCTTCAACGGCGCCTTTCTCGGCGGTGCGACGGAGCTCAAGCCGCGCACGATCCGGTGCGTCGAGGCAACCGACAACCTGCTCGGTGAGGCGCTCGGCCGGAAGTACGTCGAGCGCTACTTCCCGCCCGAGGCGAAGGCGCGCGTACAGGAGATGGTCAAGAACCTGCTCTCCGCGATGGGCGACACCATCCGCGAGCTCAAGTGGATGAGCGCCGACACCAAACGGCGCGCGCTCGAGAAGCTGGCGACGTTCAACCCCAAGATCGGCTACCCGGACACGTGGAAGGACTATCGCAGCGTGACCGTCACGCGCGCGTCGTATTGGGACGATGTGGTGGCGACCAGGCGGTTCGGTGTGCAGGACAATCTCTCGACCATCGGCAAGCCAGTTGACCGCGGTCGATGGGGGATGACGCCGCCGACCTCCGATGCGTACTACAACCCGCTGGTCAACGAGATCGTGTTCCCTGCCGGAATACTGCAGCCGCCTGCGTTCTCGATGGATGCCAACGATGCCGTGAACTACGGCGCCATTGGCGTCGTCATCGGGCATGAGATCAGCCACGGGTTCGACGACCAGGGCGCGCAGTTCGATGCGGCGGGCCGTCTGCGGAACTGGTGGGCCCCCGACGACCTGACCCGCTTCCACGATCGCGCGGCTTGCGTCGTCACGCAGTTCGACGGCTATTTCGTGGAGCCAGGCGTTCACCACAACGGCAAGCTCGTGCTGGGTGAGAGCATCGGGGATCTCGCAGGGGCGAGGATTGCGTACCGCGCGTTCCAGCTCTCGCAACGTGGCAAACCGCCGCTGCCCACCATCGACGGGTTCACACCGGATCAGCAGTTCTTCATCGCATGGGGGCAGTTCCGCGGAGACGCCGTCCGTCCCGCATTCGCACGCACGATGGTGCAGAACGATCCGCATCCGATCGGGAAGTTCCGGGTGGTCGGACCGCTCTCAAACCTCCCGGAATTCCAGAAGGCGTTCTCGTGCCCTGCCGGCGCGCCGATGGTGCGGCGGCCGGAAGAGCAATGTAGCGTCTGGTAATCGGGTTACTCGGGTGGGTCGGGTTGGTCGGGTTGGTCGGGTGGGTCGGGTTGAGGTCGCTCAGGTCGCTCAGGTCGAGTACGTAGGCCCGAGCTTTCGCTCGGGCACGTGGCGTGTTCTGCATGGAACTTGGCGTCTTCTGCTAGTGCGTCAGCGGCGCCGGGGCACTAAAGTAGGCCCCATGAGCCTGGATCCTTCTGCAACACCCATCGAATCGCCCACGCCCCCATCCACCGCGACCGCGCGGCCGACGCGCGCCTACGCCGCGGCGACCTCAACCACCGACCTGCGGCCCTTCTCGATCGAACGCCGCGCCGTCGGCCCGAACGATGTGCACCTCCAGATCCTGTATTGCGGTGTCTGCCATTCCGATCTGCACCAGGCCCGCAACGAGTGGAAGAACACGGTCTACCCCTGCGTACCGGCCACGAGATCGTCGGGCGGGTGGTCGAGGTCGGGACGGCGGTCACGCGATTCCGCGAAGGCGATCTCGCCGGCGTCGGCTGCATGGTCGATTCGTGCCGCTCGTGCGCCAGTTGCCGTGAAGGCCTCGAGCAGTTCTGCGAGCGCTTCCCGATTCTCACTTACAACAGCCCCGATTCCCACACTGGCGGTATCACCTACGGCGGCTACTCCGAGCGCATCGTCGTCGACGAAGCGTTCACACTGCGCATCTCCGACCGGCTGAACCTGGCCGCTGTCGCTCCGCTTCTCTGCGCCGGCATCACGACGTATTCGCCGCTGCGTCACTGGAAGGTCGGGCGCGGTCAGACGGTCGGCATCGTCGGCCTGGGCGGGTTGGGGCACATGGGCGTGAAGTTCGCGCACGCGTTCGGCGCGCACGTCGTGCTCTTCACGACGTCGACCTCCAAGGTGGCCGACGGCCTGCGTCTTGGGGCCGACGAGGTCATCGTGACGACTCAAGCGGACGCGTTGAGCCCGCGGGCGGGTACGTTCGACTTCATTCTCGATACCGTGTCGGCCCAGCACGACGTCAACGTCTATCTGCGTCTACTCAAACGCGATGGCACACTGACGCTCGTCGGTGCGCCCGAGCACGCGCTCCCGGTGTCGGCCTTCGATCTCCTGGTCGGGCGTAAGACGTTCGCCGGGTCGATCATCGGCGGGATTCGCGAGACGCAGGAAATGCTCGACTTCTGCGCCGAGCACGGCATCACGTCCGATGTCGAGGTGATCGACATTGCGCGGATCAACGAGGCGTACTCGCGGCTCGTCAAGAGCGACGTCAAGTACCGGTTCGTCATCGACATGGCCACACTTGCCTGATCGGTTCCAGGTTTACGCTAATCGGGGATGGTCACACGCTTTCGCCTCTCCAGCCTGATCGCCGGCCGCCTTCAGGGACTCTCGGTTGCTCCTGAAGCGGTTCTCCGGCGTGCGGGGCTGCCGCCCGGGCTGTTGCGGCAGGAGAAGACGCTTGTCACGACCGAGCAGCTGTTCGCCTTCTGGAGGGCGGTAGCCGACGAGAGCGGCGACCCCGACATCGGCCTCAGACTGGGAAGCGAAGACCGTAACGAACGCTACGACCCGATCCTGCTCGCGGCGATGTCGGCCTCGAGTTTCCGTGATGCGATCGAGCGGGCCGCGCGATACAAGCAGCTCACCTGTCCCGAGGAGATCCGGATCGTGCCGCGCGGCCGCGATGCGCGAGCCGTGGAGTTCGAGTGGTTGCTCCAGCGTGAGACCGAGCCTCCGGTACTCGTCGATCTGTGCTTTGCGTGGATACTCGCGCTCGGCCGACGAGGCGCGGGAACGCGCCTGACGCCGCTCAAAGTGGAGTTCGTACGAAAGCGGCAGCACGCCGATCTGTACCGCGCGCATTTCGGGTGCACGGTCGCCTTCGGCGCCAGCAGCAACGCGCTGGTCTTCCGCAGCCCCGATCTCGACCTGCCGTTTGTGACGCACAACGCCGAGCTGCTCGGCATGCTCGCGCCGCAGCTGGAGGCGGAGCTGGCGAGCCGCCGCCGACGGCGAGAGCGCGCGATGAAGTGAAAGGCGTCGTGAAGCGCCTGCTCGCCGGCGGCCGGCCGGACCTGGAAGAGATCGCCCGCGCATTGGGCGCCAGCGTCCGTACACTGCAGCGCCGCCTCGGCGAAGGCGGCATCACCTTTCAGCAGGTGGTCGAGCAGGCCCGTCGCGAGCTGGCGCGCTACTATCTCCTGCAGTCGTCGCTCGACCTGTCGGAGATCGCGTATCTGGTCGGCTACGAAGATGCGAACTCGTTCTTCCGCGCCTTCCATCAATGGGAAGGCGCGCCGCCAGGGCGCTGGCGGGAGCGGCATCAGAAGCGTCACAAACGGATGCCGGCGTTAACCGTTACGCCGCGCAGGGCCGCAGCCGCACCAACAGCAACATGAAAGGGTAAATGGAAGCGTCACGAAAGGGCGGGCCGGTATACGACGCACCGTACCGGATCTGGGGTGAGGGTCTCGAGCCCGACGCCGTCCGCCAGATGACGAACGCCTGCAAGCTCCCCGTCGCCGTCTCGGGCGCGCTCATGCCCGACGCGCACGTGGGCTACGGCCTGCCGATCGGGGGCGTGCTGGCCACCAGGGACGCGGTGATTCCCTATGCCGTCGGCGTCGACATCGCGTGCCGGATGAAGCTGACCGTGCTGGAGCTCCCCGTCAGCGCGCTGACGGAGGAGACGCCGCGTCTGACGAAGGCGCTGGAGCGCGAGACGCGATTCGGGATGGGCGCGACATTCCGGTCGAAGCGGGAGCACGAGGTGATGGATGCCGAGTGGGGCGCCACGCCCGTGACGTCCAGAATGAAGGACCGTGCCTGGGGGCAGCTGGGCACCAGCGGCAGCGGCAACCACTTCGTCGAGTTCGGCGAGCTGACCGTCGACGACGAGGCGACGGGCATTGCGCGCGGGACGTACCTCGCGCTCCTAAGCCATTCCGGCAGTCGCGGCACCGGCGCACAGGTCGCCCAGCACTACAGCCGGCTGGCACGGGATCTCCGGCCGGAACTGCCGAAGGAGTTGTCACATCTCGCGTGGCTCGATCTCTCGACGCAGGCGGGCCAGGAATACTGGACGGCCATGGAGCTGATGGGCCGGTACGCGGCCGCCAATCATGCGCTGATTCACGCGCACATCGCCAGGGCATTGGGCGTGCAGGTCTTGCTCGATATCGAAAATCATCACAATTTCGCCTGGCGCGAGCGGCATACGCTGCCAGACGGATCCGAGTCAGACGTGATCGTGCACCGGAAGGGCGCCACACCCGCCGGCACCGGCGTCCTGGGCATCATCCCCGGATCGATGGGCACGCCCGGCTACATCGTGCGGGGAAAGGGCGTCGCTGGTTCGTTGAATTCTGCCGCGCACGGAGCCGGTCGTCGAATGAGCCGGACGAAGGCGAAGGCGATCTTCACCTGGGATGTCGCTCAGCGATTCCTGCGCGAGCGCGGCGTCACGCTGCTGTCGGCGGGGCTGGACGAAGTGCCGATGGCCTACAAGGACATCGATGAGGTGATGGCCGCGCAACGCGATCTCGTCGAGCCGCTGGCACGATTCGAGCCGCGGCTCGTGAAGATGGCGCCGGGCGGTGAGCGGCCGGAAGACTGACGCGTGCGCCGGTGCTAGAATCCGGCTGCGTTTTCGGGAAGCACGCGTGAAACTCATCCTGGCCGCCCTGGTCGTCTCGGGCCTCACCTCTTCTCCGCTCGCACAGCAGGCGACGCCGGCGCAACACGACGCCCACGGCGACGACCTCGGGACGGTCGACTTCGCGACCTCCTGTACTCCGCCCGCGCACGCTGAATTCCAGCGCGGCGTCGCCATGCTCCACTCGGTACTGGTTCGGATACGCCGGCAAGACGTTCAGAAGCGTCCTGGAGAAGGACCCTGCCTGCGCGATCGCATATTGGGGTCTCGCGCTGGATCTCCTCGGCAACACGCTGTCCGGACCGCCGTCACGCGCGAACGCGGACGCCGCCTGGAAGCTGCTGGAAGAGGCGCGGGCTATTCCTGTGAAGACCGATCGTGAAGCGGCGTGGCTCGAGGCCATCCGCGCGTACTTCCGCAGTCACGACTCGGTTCCCGTGCCGGATCGGCTGGTCGCTTATAACGCCGAGATGAGGACGCTGGCGTCACGCTATCCCGACGATGTCGAAGCGCAGGTGTTCTATGCGTTGACGCTTCAGGCATCAGCGCCGAAGACGGACCTGACCTACGCCAATCAGCTCGAGTCGGCGGCGATCCTCGAACGCGTGTACGCGGCGCATCCACGCCATCCGGGCGCCACGCACTTCATCATCCACGCCTACGACTACGCGCCGCTGGCCGAACGCGGCATCCCGGCGGCGCGCCGTTTCGCGGCGATCGCACCGGCCGTTCCGCACGCGCGCCACATGCCAGCGCACATCTACTCGATGGCGGGCCTCTGGCAGGATTCGATCACATCGAACCTGTCGGCGCTGGAGATTCAGCCGGACTACTACCACGCGGCGGATTTCACGGTCTACGCGTACCTGCAACTGGCGCAGGATGGCAAGGCGAAGGCGATGATCGAGAAGGCCACAAGCACGCCGTTGCGAGGCGATCGTCCCGTTTCGATCGTCAATTTCACCGCGCTCGCCGCGATGCCGGCCCGATACGCACTGGAGCGCGCCGACTGGAAGGCTGCGTCCATGCTGACGGTCGTGTCGACCGAATATCCGCAGGCCGATTCGCTGACCCGATTCGCGCGCGGGCTGGGGATGGCGCGCAGCCGCGACATGCAGGGCGCGAAGGCGGAAATCGACGCGTTGGCGGCGCTGCGAGGCAAGCTGCGCGAATCGGGATCGTCGGTACTGGGCCGATCGCACCGCGGAACAGATTCTGGCCGTATCGGCGTGGGTGGCGCTGGCTGACGGCGCGAAAGAGCCGGCGGTGCTCGACATGCGACGCGCCGCCGACAGTGAGCAGGCGAGCGTGAAGGACGTCGCGATGGAGAATCGCCTCTACCCGATGCGCGAGCTGCTGGCCGACCTGCTGCTGGAGGCGGGGCAGCCTGACGCGGCGCTCCGCGAATATGTCTCGGCGCTGAAAGACACGCCCAACCGGTTTCGCGGACTGTACGGCGCGGCCATCGCTGCCCAGACAACGGGCGACCAGCAAGGCGCGGCTGAATATTTCAGGAAGCTAATGACCCTCGCGCAGCACGCCGATACCGACCGACCGGAGCTGGCCCGCGCGCGCGCAGTTCTGGCCCAGCGTTGATCCCGTCAACGGTATTCGTCAATGATCGGCGCAGCAACGTGAGCGAATCCGACCTGCCCACCGCGAAGGTCCTCTTCCGTGTGCCCGGCGACGACGACTCGGCGGACGTCGAGACGCTGTGGGCGTCCGCCATGGGAGACGACCACTACCGGATCGACAACTCCCCCTTCTTCGCCTATTCCGTCTCCTGGCAGGATGTCGTCTATGCGCCGTTCGATCACGCCGAAGGCTTCCCTACGTTTCAGCGCGTCGTCACGAAATCAGGCAACCGCACGGTCCGGGTGCTGTTCGAGGAAGGCGCCGAGCCTGGCAATCTGTCCGATCGCGTTTTGCAGGGGCTCGTGGCGCTTGGGTGCAGCTACGAAGGCGCCAACAGCAAGTTCTTTTCGATCACCATTCCGACTGGCATTGATCTCGATGTAGTGAGGCGATACCTCATCGAGCAGAACGCGACGTTCGAGCACGCCGATCCGACATACGACGAGCTGTTTTCCTGACGAGTTCCGCTTGAGATACGAATGACTGTGCTATCGTTCCGCCCCGGACGAGCTTACGACCCGCGCAGCCACAATGTCGGCTTGAGATGCAGGACCGTGTTTCGCACTATCGCGTACTCCATCCCCTTGGGGCAGGCGGCATGGGCGAGGTCTTCGCCGGCCTCGACGAAACCCTCAAACGACGCGTCGCCCTGAAGGCGATTCGAGCCGACCATCGACTCAATCCCGAAGCCAAGGCACGCTTCCTGCGCGAAGCGAGAATCCTGTCGCAGCTCGATCATCCGCACATCTGCCGTGTGTTCGACTACATCGAGGACGCCGACAATGACTGGCTGGTCCTCGAGCTGATCGAAGGCAAGAGCCTGAGGACAGCCCTCGGGCAGGCGCTGCACCCGCGGGTCAAGCTGAGAATCGCGGAGCAAATCGCGAGCGTCCTCGTAGTCACCCACGCGGCGGGAATCGTCCATCGCGACCTGAAGCCCGGAAACGTCATGTTGACGCGGGACAACGAGGTCAAGGTTCTCGACTTCGGCCTCGCCTCGTCCGGCACTGTGAAGGCACGCGACGACCAGCGGCCGCTGAGCCCTTCTCCCGATCTCACGGGATCCACGGAAGAGCCCGACGTCGCCGAACGCGATCTGACCCGCACGTCGCCGTCCCCTGCCGCCGCCTCGGGCTTGATCTCGCGCGAAGAGTTCTCGCGATTCGAGACGTCCCACGGCAGCGTGATGGGAACGCTCGCCTACATGAGCCCGGAACAGTCCCGCGGTGAAGCCGCCACCCCGGCGAGCGACATGTTCTCGTTCGGGCTGGTATTGCAGGAGCTCTTCACCGGGCGCCATCCGTACCCGCTGGATCTCGATTCCGGCGCGCTCATCGAACGCGTCCGCAATGGACAGACCGATCCACCGGCGGGCGTTCCCGCCGATCTCGCGGGCCTCATCAAACGCCTGACGATCCCATCGCCCGGGCAACGGCCCACCGCCACACAGGCCGCGGAACGGCTGCAGTGGATTCGTGAGAAGCCGCGCCGCCGGCTGAGAGGGTTTCTCGCAGCCGCTGTCCTGGTGGTCGCGGCACTGGGGGCCACGAAATACGTCGTCGACCTCGGCCGCGAGCGGACGCTGGCGCTTGCGGCCAGGGACGATGCCAATCGGCGCCGCGAGCAGGCCGAGGGTCTGATCGGGTTCATGCTCGGCGACCTCCGGAAGAAGCTCGAGCCGGTCGGACGGCTCGAGATCCTGAACGACGTCGGCAACCGGGCGATGGACTACTTCGCGGCGGTGCCCGAGTCCACGCTGAGCGAGACCGAGCTGCTCAGGCGATCGACGGCGCTCTATCAGATTGGAACGGTCCGGATCGCACAGGGGCGCCTGGAGGAGGCGACGAAGCCTCTCGAGGCGTCGAGGTCGCTTGCGGCCGCGTTGGTCGAGCGCAAGCCGAACGACCTCGAGCGGCTCTACGAGCTGGGACAGAGTGAATTCTGGGTCGGATACGTGCACTGGCGGCGACGGCATCTCGACGAGGCGCTTGCGCGGTTCAAGGCGTACGTCGACATCAGCGAAAAGCTGGTCACGGCGGAGCCGAAGAACAGCGACTACCAGCTCGAATTGTCCTCGGCCAACAGCAACATCGCGTCAGTGCTCCAGGAACGGGGAGACCTCGCGGGAGCGCTCGAGCGGTTCAAGGCGTCGCTCCGCATCGACCGGTCGCTGCTCGAGAAGGCGCCTGACGACAACACGCTGCGCCGGTCCCTCGCGGCCTCGCATAACAGCATCGGTGTCGTGCTGAAAGCGCAGGGGAAGCTCGCCGATGCGCTCGAACACCATCAGGCGGAATTGTCGCTCCAGGAGGAGCTCGTGCGGCGCCAACCCGATGATGCCCGATGGCGGCAATTTCTCGGTGTGGCTCACAACTACGTCGGCGGGATTCTCGAAGCGCGTGGACAGATGCCGGACGCGCGCGCGCACTACGAACAAGCGATCGCGATCTGCCAGGCGCTGGTGCTGCGCGACGCAGCCAACATGGACTGGCGGCGAGAGCTGGGGCGCAACCACTACCGGCTCGGGCGGAATCTCCTCGCCGTTGGCGCGCGTCCGGGGGCGCTCCGTGAGCTCGTCCAGGCCGTCAGCGTCTCCGATCGGGTCGCAGGCACCGATCGGACCAACGCCGGCTGGCAGCGGGATCTGGGCGAAGCCCGCGAGGCGCTTGGGGAGGCGAAGCTCCTGTCCGGAGACATCGCCGGCGCCGCGCTCGAGTCCGAGCAGACGCAGCAGCTGGCGGCCGCCGCACTGCAGCGGAGCCCGGACGATCGGCTGGCGATGCGGCTTCGCGCGCTAGGCCTCGTGCTCGCCGGCGACGTGGCACGCGCACAAGGACAGGCAACTCGTGCGGCTGGCGCGTACGGCGAGGCACTGGCGATCATCGAACCGCTGGCGCGCGACTCGAACGACGACCGACTGCTCCAGCCGTGGGCCGCCGCCCTCGGACGCCTCGGACGCATTGACGACCAGCGCGCGGTCGTGCGCAGGCTCGAGGCCATGGGCTACAAAACTCCGGTCGCCGCCCCCCGAGCCGGCGCCGCCCGACTGCGACAGCCAGCTGCTGTCAAGTGAGCACAAAGGAGCGATCCATGCCGCAGATTTCCGCCACGGTATCCTGGGATTCCAAGAAGAATGTCCCTGTCGTCAGTCCAAATCCGATCCTGGTGCCCGTGGCCAACGGCGCGACAGTGATCCAATGGACCAGCGACAGCACGATCACCAATTTTCAGATTGCCGGCCTCGATTCCTCCATGTTCACCGTGCCCGCGACATCGGGCCCCGTCACCGTGTTCAACAGCACTGATCGGAACACGAGTGTCGGCACCTACAAGTACACAGTGACCGCGACACACACCTCGGGGAAAACAGCGACGCACGATCCGCGAATCGAGAACGGCGGCGGCCCGATCAGCTGAGGCGCTTCGTTAGGCATGGCAGCAGGGGCGAGTCCCGCGACTCCCCCTGCCGATTCCAAGAGAGGTGCACTTCGTGCGCGCATCCCCACTCGACATCCTCGTGATTGCCGTCTATCTGGTGGGGATCACGCTCTTCGGCATCCGCGTCGGGTACCGCCGCGGGGCCTCGACCGACCAGTATTTCCTCGCCGGCAAGTCGCTCGGCTGGTTCACGGTCGGCGCCGCGGTCTTCACGTCGAACATTTCAACCATCCATCTCGTGGGGCTCGCGGCCGGCGGCGCGAAGGATGGCCTGGTGATTGGCAACTTCGAGTGGATGGCCTGCTTCACGCTCGCGCTGCTCGCCCTGGTCTTTGCGCCGTTCTACATCCGCTCCGGCGTCCGGACGCTCCCGGAGTTCATGGAGCGACGCTATTGCCCTGAGGCGCGCACGTTTCTCGCGTTCATCGGGCTCGTGGGCGCGCTGCTGATTCACATCGGCATCAGCCTGTTCGCGGCCGCCAAGATCTTTGAGAGCTTTCTCGGCGTCCCCATGCTCGCGACGATCGTCGTGCTGTCCGTGTTCACCGTCACGTACACGGCGCTTGGCGGCCTGAAGGCGGTGGTGATGACCGAGAACGTTCAGGTCGTTTTGCTGGTCGCTGGCGCGGCGCTCGTCACCGCGCTGGCGGTCCGTGCACTGCCGCATGTGGGCGTAACGGACCTCGCGTCGTTCCGGGCGGCGGTCGCTCCGGGACAGCTCAACATGCTACAGCCCGTCGTGAATGCCGAGGGGCACCTGAACGAATTCTCCTGGCTGGCCGTCCTGCTCGGCTATCCAATCCTTGGGGTCTGGTACTGGTGCGCGGACCAGACGCACGTGCAGCGGGTCCTCGGCGCGCGCTCGCTGAGGGACGGGCAGAACGGCGCCCTCTTCGCCGGCTTCCTGAAAATCACACCGGTCTTCCTGATGGTCTTTCCGGGCGTCGTCGGCTACGTGCTGTGGCGGAAAGGCGCGTTCGCGCTGCCCGTCATCGCCGGATCGACGCCCGACTACAACACCATGCTCCCGTCGCTCATCACGTTTCTCGTACCGGAGGGATTGCGTGGATTGCTCGCGGCGTGCATGGCCGCGGCGCTCATGAGCTGCATGGCGGCCGCGCTGAACAGTTGCGCGACGCTCGTGTCGATGGACATCGTCAAACGGCTGCGGCCCGAGACACCGGATGCGCGTGTCGTCCGCATCGGCCGCGTGACGACCGGAATCATCATGGTCCTGGCCATGCTCTGGTCAACGCAAGGCGACCAGTTCGGGACGATCTTCCAGGCGATCAACAAGATCCCCATGACGTTCGCGCCGGCCGTGACGACGGTGTTCGTGTTCGGGGTGCTCTGGAAGCGCGGCACGAAGGAGGGCGCGATGACGACGCTGTACGTCGGCTCTTTGCTGGGCGTCGTCTACTTCGTGGCAGATCTGCCGCGGATTGGGCGGCTGTTCGTCGGCGGCGGGCACGAAGGCTTCGGCGGGCTCGTGACGGATCCCGCGCTTGGTCTGGGAATCCCGTTCATGCTGGTCGGGCCGCTGCTCGCACTCGTGTGCGTCGCGATCTACGTCGTGACCAGCCTGGCGACGCCCGCCATGGATCCGGAGCAGGTCGCCGCGGTGTGCTGGGATCACCCTCTGGGATTCCTTCGCGGCAGCATCGAGGGCGCCAGCGACCCACGCATCGTGACGCTCGCACTGCTCGTACTGGTCGGCTCGCTGTATTACTGGCTTCGGTGATCGATCAAAGGACGGTTATGGGAACGCGCGTGCGCTCGGTGGGACTCGGCGGCCTGCTGGTGATCGCATCAGCACTGGGCAGTCCGGAAGCGGGAATTCCGGCTGCCGGCGCGACACCTGCCCTGCTGTTGCCGTTCGACACCGTCGACGACACCGTCAAGGGTAACGCCTGGCTGGTTGACGGCGTCTCACATCGTGCGCTTCAACTCGACGGCATTGCCGCGCATGTGCTCATTCCCGCGTCCAGGGTGCCGCGACTCACCGCGGCCTTCACGATGGAAGGCTGGGTTGCACTTGGCGCCTACCCGTTCAACGATGCACCGCTGCTGCAGCAGCAGGATGGGCAGTCGGCCGGCTTCTTTCTCGGCATCGGCGACCGCGGCCAGGTGCGCTTCGATGTCGCTGCCGGCGATCGGCGCCTGTCGGTAATCAGCGCCTCGCACATTCCACTTCGGCAATGGACCCACGTCGCGGGGGTATTCGAGGAAGGCAAAGGCATCACGCTTTACCTGAACGGCGAGGCCGTCGGCGCGGCGTCTGGCACCGGCGGGCTCAGTCAGGCATCGAGCGCCAACTTGTGGATCGGACGCAATGCCTACGAGATGGAACAGAGCCAGGGGGTCGGGTCGAACCGGCAACAGCGAACGCGAATTCTGCTCGACGGCGTCCTCGACGAGCTGCAGATCACGACGCGCGCCTCGAGCGCTGCGGACATTGGCGCGCGCTTCACGCGGCAGAAGCCCTCGGCGCCGGCGCCGATCGAGCCGCGCTCGCTGCCAACGTTGCCGGCAGGACCCGATTCGTTCGGCGCGATCTACACCCGCCTGCGTTACTACAAGGGGTGGGACGATGTGTGGCGCGTGGGCGATGAACCCGACGTCGTCGTCCGCTTCGACCAGGCGCCGTACTGGTTCACCTTCTGGCGTGGTACCAGCTACATCCCGCACTGGGTCACCGAGAACGGCATCTGGTACGACAACGAGTTCACCGAGACATTTCCGCCCGGCATGGTTGGCAGCGCCGAGCCGATGTCGGACAAGCAGTGCCGCTTTTCGCACGTGCGCATCCTCGAGTCGAGCGAGGCGCGGGCGGTCGTCCATTGGCGCTATGCGCCGATTGGCGTCGGCTACCTGCCCGCGTACCCCGATCCACTCACGGACTGGGCGGATTGGACCGACGAAATTCACACGATCTATCCGGACGGCGTGGGCGTGCGCAAGATCGTCGTGCATTCGTCCAAGCCCGATGCCGATCGCGAGTGGCACGAGGGCATCGTCGTGATGGGACCGGGGATGACGCCGAACGACGCGATCGAACCGAGCGGCCTGGTGATCGCCAACAGCCACGGCGAAGCCGTGAACATCTCCTGGGAGACGACGACGCCGCCGCACGATCCGCCGCAGCCGGCCCGGGGCGGCATTCAACGGATCAACACGCGATCGCGTTTCAAGCCGTTCGCCATCGCCCGGTCGCAGGACGAACCGAGGTTCGACGTCTACTCGGGCGAAGTCCGCCGCGACATCAGCATCTATCCCTGGTGGAACCACTGGCCGACCGCATTCGAGCCGTCGAACGGGCGGTACGCGCTGGCGGCGGACCGGGCCAGCCACTCGTCGCTCACGCACATGTACTGGAAGCCGCTTTCGAAGACGCGCGACAGCGTCACGAAGGTTCACCTCGAGGGGTTGAGCGACCGCGACATCGCCGATCTCGCGTCGCTGGCACGCTCGTGGGAAAGCCCCGCACCTCTGACCATCGAGACCGACGGCTTTGCCGGCGGAGAGTACGATCCTGGAGATCGCGCCTGGATCGTGGAGCGAACGTCGGGAGCGAGCGCGGATCTCGCGCTCACACTGGGCGCGAGCGCCGACTCCCCGCTCGAGAATGCCGCGTTGGTCGTGAAGGGCTGGGGTGACGGTGGCGCCGGCCTGACGGTCAACGGCCGACCGCTTGCCCGCGGGAAGGACTTCCGCATCGGACATCGGCGCCGGCTCGAAGGCGTCGACCTGGTGATCTTCGTCACGATCCGTGCGACTTCGCCAACCCGGCTGATCGTCTCGACAGTAACAGCGTACCCGGCGATCGGCATCGTGTTTGCGCGCGCGGCTGTCGCGGACGACCGAGTTACTCATTTCGCAGAACGGCTGCAGGTTGAATGCCGACTGCTCGTCGAGCCGGCATGAAGCACGCGGCGAGCGCCACAATCACCAGAGCGCCGCTCACAGTTACAAACGTGAGCGGGTCTGCGGAGCTGACGCCGAACAACAGGCTCGATAGCAACCGTGTGGCACCGAACGCGGCGACCATGCCGCAAACAACTCCGATGATCACAACCCGCATCCCTTGACCGACCACCAGCCGTAAAATGTCTGCGGAGCTGCCACCGAGTGCCATGCGGATGCTTATCTCCTTGAGGTGCTGCTGCACGTAGTACCCCATCACGCCGTAGATGCCGACAACCGACAGCACGAGCGCGACGAGCGCGAAGGTCGCCACCAACAGCGACATCGACTGCGGCCCCTCGACCGATTGCTCGACAAGATCGTCCATCGTCGCGACGGCTGAGAGCGGCGCGGATGGGTCGAGTTCGCGCACCGTCCGCTGCAGGGAGGGCAACAGGCCAGACGGATCGGCATGCGTGCGGACCACGAGGAACCGAGCGAGCTCTTCGGTTCCACGCATCGGCGAATACACGGTGCCGTCATCAGGCTTGTCGAGGCCGAGGTATTTCACCTCGCTCACCACGCCGACGACGCTGGTCCACGGACAAGTCGTGCATCCACCCTCGCGGAACCGCTTGCCGACGGCACTCCCGGCGGGAAAGAAGCGCCGGGCCCAGGCGTGATCGACGACAACCGATTCGAGATTCTGGGTGAGCGCATCCCGTTCCTCGAGCAGCCGCCCCTCGAACAACGTAAGACCCAGCACCCGGAAATACTCCGGCGTCGTCGCCACCCACGCGCTTACGGGTTGCGATTGTCCAGCGGCGGTCGGGACATCCTCGAGATCGAAGTTGTTGAGATTGCCGACGCCATCGGGCGGCAAGCCATCGGCGAACGCGACTCCCACAACGCCCGGCAGCGCGGTCACGCGGCGCGCGAGCTCGTCCCAGAACTGTTTTACCCGTCCTGGATCCTCATATTGTGCGGCGGGCAGACGGACTGATCCAGTGATCACATTGCGATGATCGAAGCCGAGGTCGACGTTCTTCAGCTGATTCAAGCTCGCGAGGAGCAGGCCGGCGACGATGAGAAGCGGCGTCGCGATCGCGAACTGCGAGGCGACGAGGGCACGGCGAAGGCGCCGGGCCGCGAGGTTACCGGTCGATGATCGCCCGAGCGATCGCAGCGATGCGTCAACCGATCCGCCGGTGCCGTGCATAGCAGGCGCGAACCCGAAGAGCAATCCGCTGCAGGCGGCAAGGGCTGAGAGCACCCACAACACCGACGCATCAAGCCCGATCTCCTGCGTGCGGGGAAAGTACGTCGACCCGATGCCCTGCAGCAGCTGGACGCCGGCCCACGCGACGCCCACGCCAAGCGCAACGGCACCCGTTGCCAGCACGGCGCTCTCGGCCAGGAGATACCGCACGACGCGTCCGCGCGACGCGCCGAGCGCCGCACGGACAGCCAATTCCTGCCGGCGGCTCGCCACGCGCGCGATGAGCAGGTTCGAGGCATTCGCGCACGCGATCAGCCACACGAACGCCACCGATGCCAGCGCCAGACCCGCAATCGCGTGCACGTCGCCGACGATGGCGGTCTTGAGATCCTCCATGCTCCACGTGGCCTTGTCGTCCTGATACGACGCCTTCCAAATCGGGAAGATCCGCTTGTTGATGGCGCGCAGCTCGCTTGCGGCCAGGGATCGATCGGTCCTTTCGGGCAATCGCGCGACGACCGAATAGAAGAACGGGCCCTTGCGCCGCGGCGGGCTGAATTGCTGGATAACGAAGAGGTCTTGCCGGCGTTCGAGGGGTCCAGAGAGCGCCGGCAGCACACCGACGACCGTGTGATCGGCGCCATCCAGCTTGATCGGGCGGCCGATCGCATCGGCACGGCCTCCGAGACGCTGCTGCCAGAAGGCATGACTGGCCACGACGGACGGTGGACTGCCGGGCCGTCCGTCACGCTCGGCAAAGTCGCGGCCGATCGCGGGCCGGATGCCGAGCACCGAGAAGAACGTCCACGACACAACGCGCGCGCGCAACATTTCGGACGACACGCCGTCGCTGTAGATCACCGACCGGTCGGTGTAGGTGGCACTCTCCTCGAATTGTGTCTGCTGCTCGCGAAACGCGAGGTAGTCCGCGACGGAGAAACGCCATTTGAACGGCGGCGCATCGGTGTAGATGCGCACGAGGCGCTCGGGATGAGCATACGGCAGCGGTCGAAGCAGTGCGGCGTCGATCGCGCTGAAGATCGCCGCGGTGGCGCCGATGCCGACGCCCACGGTGACGATGATCGTCAGCGTGAGAATGGGGACCTGCATCAGGCTTCGGAAGCCGATCCGGACGTCCTCCGTGAAGTCCTGGAGCATCAGGGATCGTTGCATTTGCGCTTCCTTTTCCTCGTCCTTCCGCCGGCAGTACGCGCGCGTTCCCTCGAGGTCGCCGAACTGCCTCAGGGCTTCCCGCCGCGCCTCCTCGATCGGCATCCCGCGAGATCGGAGCTCTTCGACCCTCATCTCGAGATGCAGGTTCAGCTCCTCGTCCACCTCGGATTGCACCGACCGACGCCGGAGATACCAGAACGGGCGTCGCTTCATGCCTCTTGCAGAACGGCTTCCACCGCGCGGGAGTAGCGTCGCCAGTTGCTGGTTTCTTCACGCAGGCGCTTGCGCCCCGCCGCCGTCAGCGTGTAGTAGCGAGCGCGGCGGTTGTTCTGCGAGGGCCCCCACTCGGCGTCGACCAGGCCTTGCCGATCGAGGCGATGGAGTGACTGATAGAGCGCCGCATCCTCGATGCTCAGGTCGCCGCCAGTACGCTCGCGCACTGTCGTGGCGACGCCGTATCCGTGCATCGGCCCGGAGGCGAGTGTCCCGAGCACAAGCAAATCGAGCGTTCCCTGGACGAGGGGCAACGACGGTCCTCGCATAGTCACTCCCCTAAGATGATGTGTGGAGTATACGGTTGGCTCCGCGGATTGTTCAAGTGCGGCAGCCAGCTGGCAGAAATTCAGAACGAATCTCTGCGGAAGGAGACGTTGGCGCGGCCGCGGCGAGCGTCTTGCTCAGCAGGAACCCAGGAGCTGGAGAGGACACCGGCAGCTGCGGCAAAGGAGGAGCGTCCTCGGCAAGTGAGGTGGGCTCCGCGGCTCTTTCTGTCCGGCAGTGTTGCGCTCGCTCTCGTCGTGGTGACTGTTTTCGTATTGCCTGTCGGCCGATCCGCAAAAGGGACGAGCGTCGATATCAGGTCGCTAGCGGTGCTGCCACTGGACGGCCTCTCCGGTGATCCAGCGCAGGAGTATCTCGCCGACGGCATCACTGAAGCTCTCATCGCTGAGCTCGGAAAGATCGGGAGCTTACGCGTCATCGCCCGCAGCTCCGTCATGAAATACAAGGGAGTGCAGCCTGCAGCGGGTAAGGTGGCCCGCGAGTTTGGCGTGCAGGCGGTGGTCGCTGGCTCGGTTCTGCGTTCGGGCGATCGCATTCGAATTACAGCGAACCTGGTCGATCCGGCCTCAGATCGCCAGATCTGGTCCGATACCTATGAGCGCGACTTGCGGGATGTCCTGATGCTCCAGCGCGAAGTCACGGCCGCGATCGCGGAACAGGTGCGAGCCAGGCTTCCGGCTTCGGAGCAGGCGCGAGTGGAGAAACTGCGCGCGGTCAACCCTGTGGCGTACGATGCAGTACTCCGCGCGCGGTATCTCAGCGTCCGAACCACCGACCCCGATAGCCGGGCAGCGATTGCGCTACTGGACCGCGCGATCGGACTCGATCCCGGTTTCGCGCCCGCTTACGCGGAGCTCGCCGCGGCTCAGGTGTCGCGACTGGCGTACGTCACTCCCGATGAGACCAGAGACCTGGAGCAGAAGGCGTTCGCCGCTGCCGAAAAGGCTCTTTCGCTGGACGCGGATCTGCCAGAAGCTTACCTCGCGCGCGGCGACCTGCTCTGGAGCCACTCGCAACACTTCGCACACGAGAGAGCGGCCCAGGAATTCCGCCGGGCGCTCGCCCTGAATCCGAATTCAGATCAAGCCCACAGACGGCTCGCGCGTGTTTACGTCCACGTCGGCTTTTTCGAAGAGGCCCTCCAGCACGCCAACATCGCGCTCGCGATCAATCCGAGCAATGCGCAAGCGCTGAATTCGCGGGCGCAGGCCACTCTATGGATGGGAAAGGATGAAGAAGCGCTCGCGACACTCTTGAGCATCCCCGGGCCCGTTCTACCGGAATTGGTTGAGGCGAACACCGCCTTCGCGCTGCTTCGGTTGAACAGACGAGAGGAAGCGTCGCTGCACCTGGGAGGAGCTCTCCGGAAATACCCGGACGACGCGAGCGGCAATTTACCGGCCATGCAGGCGCTGCTCCTGGCCGAGTCCGAGCCCCGCAAAGCCGAAAAATTGCTCGAGAACGTCGGTCGGAGAAAGGCGGTCAACCCTTCTCATCACGCCGCATATTTCGCGGCCTGCGCCTCCGCGCGCATGCGGCGTGCCCAGCAGGCCGTCCAGTGGCTGCGAGAAGCCGCCGCGACCGGGTTTCCGTGTTATGCGCTGTTTACGCGCGATCCCAACCTTGATCCGATCCGCCGGGACCCGCATTTCCTGGCATTCATGGCCGAGATGCAGGAACGGCCAGCGTCTTTGCGGAAGGTGTTGTTCCCCGACCGCAAATGAGCCGCGCCGTCTTCATCCCGTGAGGGGCCTGAGAAAGCCGACGATCGCTCGGATCATGTGGTCTCCCGCGAGCAGCTCGTAATCATTGTGATCGGCGTCGGGAAGCACGAGGAGCGTCTTGGGAGCCACCACAGCATCGTACAGGCGCCGGCTGCTCTCGATTGGGACGACGCGATCGTGCGCACCTGCGATGACCAGCAGCGGCGCTCGAATCCGGCGAATCTGATCGATCGCCGCGAACCGGTCCCGGAGAAGAAGGCGCACCGGCAGAAACGGATAGTGATGCCGTCCCAGGTCGGCCATCGATGTGAACGGCGATCGCAGGACGAGCGCCGCCGGTGGGTGCTCGACGGCGAGGTCAATGGCTACGGCCGTTCCGAGCGACTCGCCGAAGTACACGATTCTCGACGCATCGACGTCGGGGCGACCGGCCAGATAGGCTCGGGCGGCGCGGCTGTCGGCGGCAAGCCCTTTCTCCGTCGGAGCCCCGGGATTGCCACCGTAGCCCCGATAATCGACGAGAAGAACCTGCAATCCGTGCCGACGGAACGCCGCTGCCAGGGGCCCCCGGTGCGCTCGATTGCCAGCGTTTCCGTTGAAGACCAGAACGGTAACGCCAGGCGACGGCCGGCGGACCGCGACGAACCAGCCGCTCAGCTCGAGCCCGTCGGTCGTCCTGAAACTCACCGGCTCGACATCAGGCAGCCCGACTGAATCGGGCGTCGGCACGCCATCAGCCGGGAAGTACATCAAGCGGCGCTGCATCGTCCAAATAATGAGCGCTAGAACCGTGGCGATGACGGCAACGTAGCTGGCGGCAGTGACTCATCGGGCGACTCATCTCAATGCCCCGGCTATGAGCCCACCGAGAACCGGTTCGACCGCGGGATAGCCCGCTTCAACCGCGGCGCGCGCGCGATCGAGATCATGCTTGCTGGTCGGAATGAGGTCCTGAAGGCTCTCCACCGCGAATCCTTGACGGGTTGGTTAGCGCATATCTCGCCGGTTCATTCTTTTCGCCAAGAGGTTAGCGGACGCTAACCGTCAGAGGCAACGAACTGAATGGAGGTCTCGGATCGCACCTCGCCTCGCGCCGCGCTAGCTGGTCAGGAAGCGGCTTGCTTCTGTTCAGGTTCACAGGGGTGTCGCGGCTGGGAATGTGGAGTCGCCACGAAGACCCGCCGAGTTGGCGTTCAAGATTGTCCCACTGAGGCCGATTCCTTGATAGTCACCGAAAGGCCCCAAAAAGTGCGAACCATCGGCCCAGGTCTCTGACCGTGTACATGAATTGTCGTGGTGGGAGATCACGGCGGCATTGAACGTCTTGTTCGTCCTTTGACGACGAGCGGAAGGTCCACCCGTGATTTCGTGGCTCACCCATCAGAAAATATCGGCGCGCCTCCTAACGATCAGCGCCGCGTTCGTTCTTCCACTCGCGGTGGCGGTCTACCTGCTCACGTCTGGGATCAATCGAGATATCGCATTCAGCAGCCTCGAGAAGGATGGCAACGCGTATCAGCGTCCGCTCGAGTCGCTGCTGCAGCTCATCCCCGAGCACCGGGCGCTCGCTCTTGCTTCGGTCGGTCGGGACCCGCGCACCAAAGGTAGGATCGAGAGCACGCAGGCGGCGATTGCCAAGGCCTTCGATGCGCTCGGAGCGCTCGACCGCACACTCGGCGTCACCCTGCAGTTCACGGAGGCCGGACTCGCGCAGCGCAAGCGTTCCCATGTCCAACTCGCGACCGTTCGCAAGGAGTGGCTCGACATGGTCAGCACGCTCGGCTCCATCAATGGGGCCAGGCTCAACGAGCGCCATGCTCACTTGGTCGCCGACATCCGAACGATGATCACACATGGGGGGGACACGTCGAACCTGATCCTCGACCCTGATCTTGACACCTATTATTTGATGGACGTGACGCTGGTCGCTTTACCACAAGCGCAGGATCGCCTCGCGACGATTATGGAGTACGGCGAAGAGGCTCTTCGCCGACCGAGCTTGGGCGAACCCGAGCACGTGCAGTTCGCGGTATACGCCGCAGGGCTCAAGGAGAGCGACGCCGACCGGATCGCCGGCGACGTCCAGACCGTGCTGAACGAGGATCCGAACTTCCTCGGCATCACGCCGTCGCTGGAGAAGAACCTCGCGCCAGCCGCCAAAGCGTATGCGGATGCCACCGCACAACTCTCCTCCCTCCTCACGTCGCTGGCGACTGGAAAACGGATCGACGTGACTCCCGAGGAGTTCGTCGCAGTAGTCACCGCAGATCGTCATGCCAGTTTTGCGTTTTGGAGCGCAGCATCTTCGGAGCTCGATGTGATGCTCGACACGCGGATCAACCACCTGAAACGGTCACGACTGATCGCGCTCGGATTGACGGGAGTGACCCTCGCACTGACGGGTCTCGTCGTGTTCATCGTCTCCCGGAGTATCACGGGTCCCCTCAAGCAGACCAGCGACGCTCTCCAGGCTGGTGCAGGGCAGGTGGCAAGCGCCGCGGCGCAAATGGCCAGATCGTCAGACGCGCTGTCGCGGGGAGCTACGGAGCAGGCAGCCTCACTCGAAGAGACCTCAGCCTCGATGGAAAAGATGGCGTCGATGACCCGGAACAACGCGGACAACGCGCGGGCCGCCGTCGAACTGATCGCCGACGTCGACAGGCGTGTGCGCGAGTCTAACGTCGCGCTCGCTGACATGGTTGTCTCGATGGGCTCGATCCAAGGCTCGAGCCGCCAGATGGCGAAGATCGTCAAAGCCATCCAAGAGATCGCATTCCAGACCAATATCCTGGCGCTCAACGCGGCTGTCGAAGCGGCGCGCGCGGGAAAAGCTGGCAAAGGCTTCGCGGTCGTCGCCGATGAAGTCCGGAATCTCGCGCAACGCTCGGCGGAAGCGGCCAAAGATACAGCACGTCTGATCGAAACGTCCATCGAAACCGCGCGATCGGGCAAAGAAAAAGTCGATCAGGTGGAGGCCTCTATTGCCGGCATTACAGACGGAGTGGTCAACGTCAAGCAGCTCGTGGACGACGTAGGTTCGGCGAGCCGACAGCAGACGCAAGGGATCCACCAAATATCGCAGGCGCTCGCGCAGATGGAGAAGGTCACTCAAACAACGGCGGCAACCGCGGAGGAGAGCGCCGCGTCCGGCGAGCAATTGAGAGCGCAGGCCAACACCGCCACCGCGCTTGTTCGCGAACTCCTCGCGCTCGTGAACGGCCCCCTAAGCCATGCTGCAGAGGACGATCTGGTGACGCGGGTGCCCGAACCGCGCCCCGGGCCCGGCGCGCCGAGCCTGAACGCCAATGGACGCCGAGTGCGACGAGCCGCGTAACCCTGCCCCGTTGATCGCCCTGCGAGCGCGGACGCGGCGCATCGTGCGGGCGGATTCCCGGTCGAAACTTGCACACCTGATTCCACGAAGCTGGTGCGCACGAATGGATGCCGGCGGTGCCAAGGCCCGTCCGTCGGCCATCGACCTGGCCGACCCACTCGACCGATCTCTTCAACGGTGCACTAAAATCTCCCATATGTTTCCGACCATCGCGTGGGGTGTTATCGCGGGCCTGCTGATCGGCTGGCAGTGGCCGGAGTTTCGAGGTGCCAACGGGGCCGGGAGGGCCCAGGCCTCGGGACTGCCGCTCACCTGGAACGAGACGTCCAACATCCGCTGGAAGACGGCCGTTCACGGGCGGGCGTGGTCATCGCCTGTCGTGCTCGACGGACAGATCTGGGTCACGACGGCGACCGCGGACGGCAAGCAACTGTTTGCGGTGGCGCTCGATCAGGAGAGCGGCAGGGTTCTCCATGACCTCAAGGTGTTCGACGTTGCGACGCCGCAATACGTGCACCCTTTCAACACGTACGCGTCGCCCACGCCGGCCATCGAACGTGGCCGCGTCTACGTGACCTTCGGGGCCCCCGGCACCGCCGCCCTCGATACGGCGAGCGGCAAGGTGTTGTGGGAGCGCCGCGACCTGGAGTGCAATCACTATCGGGGGGCGGGCTCCTCGCCGGTCATCTTCCGCGACCTGCTGCTGCTCCACTACGACGGCAGCGACCTCCAGTACGTCGTCGCGCTCAACAAGCGGACGGGCAGGACCGTCTGGAAGACCGAGCGGTCGATTGACTTCAAGGACCTCGGGCCGGATGGCAAGCCGCAGGCCGAAGGTGACCTGCGCAAGGCGTTTTCGACGCCCCAGGTCATCGAAGTCGACGGCGCGCCACTGCTCGTCAGCATGGGCGCCAAGGCGACCTACGCGTACGATCCACTGACAGGGAAGGAGCGTTGGCGCGTCGAGGAGCGCACGAACCACTCGGCCAGTACGCGTCCGGTAGCCGGGTTCGGCCTGGTGTTTCTCCCGACAGGGTTTCCGAAGGGCGAGCTGCTTGCGGTGCGTCCTGACGGCCGCGGCGACATCACCGCGACTCATGTCGCATGGCGGCTCACGCGCGGCGTGCCGAACAAGCCTTCTGTACTACTGGTCGACGACCTGCTCTACATGACGACCGACGCCGGCGTGGCAAGCGCCGTCGAGGCACGGACCGGCGAAGTGGTGTGGACCGGCCGAATCGGCGGCGAACACTCGGCCTCGCCGGTCTATGCCGATGGCCGCGTCTACTTCTTCAGCGAAGAAGGCAAAACCATCGTCGTCGAGGCCGGTCGCACGTTCAAGGTGCTGGCCGAAAACCAGCTGGGCGACGGGTTCATGGCCTCGCCGGCCATCGCAGGCAAGGCGTTCATCCTGCGATCGCGGACGCACCTGTATCGGGTGGAGTCGTAATCATGCGCTCATCCCGGGCGGCCGTCTCGCTCGCCTTCGCGATTGGGCCCACGGACCCCCGGGATAGGAGGGACCGTGCAGCACAGCAGGTACTCTGCGCGGGGAGTCAGCCACTCACCTACTCCGCGCGCAAGGCAATCATCGGGTCGACTCGAGTCGCTCGTCTCGCCGGAACGTAGCTGGCAAGAAAGGCCACCCCGAAGAGTGCAGCAGTAACAGCGGTCCAGGTGACGGGATCTAACGGACTGATGCCGAACAACAATCCGGACAACGCGCGCGTCGCGAGCAGTGCCGCCGCAACGCCCACCGCCATCCCCACCGCAACCACAACCAGCGATTCGCGAAGGACCATTGCCACGACATCTCGCTGCTGCGCTCCGATCGCCATCCGCAGTCCAAGCTCCCGCGTACGCTGGGTCACGGAGTAGGCGACGACGCCATAAATCCCGACCGACGCAAGTATCAGTGCAAGGCCGGCAAACGTGCCGAGCAAGACGACGTTGAACCGCGGAGCGGCGAGTGAGTCCGCGATCCACTGATCCATGGTTCGGACATCGTAAATCGGCAGATTCGGGTCGAGGGAGTTCACCTCTCGCCGAGCCGTCGCAATCACGTCCGTCGGACCCATCGCCGTTCGGACCAGTACCGTCATGGTGTGCTGCGGCCAGAGCGCCTGTCCGTAGCCAAAGTACATCTCTGGTATGGGCGGTTCGCTGGGACCTCGATAGCTCACATCACCCACGACACCAACGACCGTGCGCCAGGGCATCTGGGGTGAGGTGCGAAACCGCTGACCGAGCGGGTCTTCGCCCAGCCAGAACTGCCTGGCCATGGTCTGATTGATGACCGCAACGGGAGTCGCCCCCTGAAGATCGCGCTCATTGATCTCGCGCCCTCGGAGCAACGGAATACCCAGCGTGCGGAAGTAGTTCGCGCTGACTGGGCGGAAGAACGCCATGGGAACCCTGCCGCCGTCCATCCAACGCGCACCCTCTTTTTCAAACGACGCGCTGTTGTTCTCGCCCGTGAGCGGCGCGTATCCGGATGCGGCCACACCAGTGACGCCCGGAAGCGCCCCGAGCCGCTGCAGGAGCTCGTCAAAGAACTGTGGCACCTGGCGACCTTCCCACACGAACGTGTCCCCAACGGGCACGAGCTTGTCCCGGTACTCGGACTCGGGCAGGGCAACGCGGAACGTCAAGAGTCGATCGGCTCGGAAACCAAGATCGACCCGTTGCAAGCGCCAGAAACTGTTTATGAGCAGTCCCGCTCCGATCAGCAGGACGAGAGAAAGCGCTGTCTCCAGGACAACGAGCGTGGCTCGCAGACGCCGGTCGCGGTGGGTTCCGGTCAGCCGCCGAGCGGCGCTTCCGAGTGACGGGTTCACCTCGGCGGCAGAGAGCCGCATGGCCGGTCCCACGCCGAAGACGACCGTGGCGCACACTGTGATCGCCAGGCTGAACAACAGTACCGATCCATCGATCGCGAAATCGCCGCGGCTGCGTTCGAGCACGGTCGCCGGCACAATGCCCCGTAGAGCCTGGACGACGGAATAGGCGAGCGCGACTCCGAAGATGCTGCCGCCAATGGCCAGCACGAGGCTCTCGGTCAGCAATTGCCGCACGAGGCGTGAGCGTCTGGCCCCGAGGGCGATCCGCATGGAGATCTCTTGTTGCCTCGCAGCGGATCGAGCGAAGAGCAGGTTGCCGACGTTGGTACACGCGATCAGAAGAACCAGACCCGCGGCGACGAGCAATAGCAGCAGTGCCTGGCGAACGTCCGAGACCATCTGTTCATCCAGAGGGAGGACGGTGGAGGCCCATTCCTTGTACCTGAGGGACCTCGTGCTCCTGACGGCGAGCCATGCTCGTCAGTTCAGCTTCCGCTTGGTCTGCCGAGACCCCTTGCTTGAGGCGCCCAAAGACCTGGACGTTGCTCGTGTGGCGGACTATGCGCTCCTCCGGGCTCATGGCGAATGGCACCCACACTTCGGGACCATTCAAGGGAAACTGAAGCGTGGCAGGAACGACCCCGATGACAGTGTGGGCGATGCCGTTCAGAGTGATGGACTGCCCAATCGATCGAGGATCCGATCCGAATTGGCGCTGCCAGAGGCCGTAACTCAAGACCGCAACCGGCGGACTCCCGAATCCGTCCTCGCTCTGAAGAAAGGTGCGACCGTTCACGGCGCCGAGGCCCAGGAGCGAGAAGATCCCTGCTGACGCTCGCGCGCCGGCGACTCGCAAGGGGCCGGTTCCCGTCACGAGATTGAAGGTGACGTACTCGACGGCCTCGACTTGCGCGAGCGTGGCTGACTGGCTCTTGACGTCCAGAAATGCCGCTGGCGAGAGGAACTGCCGGCCGCCGGTGCGAACGTGCGTTCCCCAGATACCGACCAACCTCTCTGGTTCAGCATACGGCAAGGCACGGAACATAACCGCGTTCACGACACTGAAGATCGCGGCATTGGCACCGATCCCCAGCCCAATCGACAGGATCGCGACGGCCGCGAACGCTGGCACTCTCCGCAGGATTCTGAAGGCGTAGCGGATATCCTGCCAGGTGTCGTCGAGGGGGCGCAGCCGCTGCTCATCACGATAGGCCTCGGTGGCCGCATCTCCGGCTCCCAGTTTGAGCTTCGCCCGGCGGCGCGCTTCGTCGAGTGGCAGCCCAGCGCGAGCGTACTCGTCGGTCAGCAGTGTCAGGTGTTCCGCCAGCTCCTCCCGCACGCGGTCCTCATCTCGTCGTCCGAGTGCGGAGGCCAGGAGGCGTTTCACGAAGCGCCGCAGGATCTTCATGCGAGGTCCTCCGCCTTTACCGCGATGAAGCGATCCATCAGGGCTGTCGTCTGTGCCCACTCCCGCGCCTCGACCTGGAGGCGACGGCGGCCGGCGGCTGTCAGCCGATAGAACCGAGCCCGCCGGTTGTTGTCTGACGAACCCCACTCGGAGGCGACCGCTCCCTCCTGTTCGAGCTTCAACAGCACCGGGTAGAGCGTGCCCTGGTTGACGGCGAGCAGGTCGCCGCTGATCTGCTCGATGCGCCGGGCGATCCCGTACCCGTGCAGCCGCCCCAGCACATCGAGCGTCTTCAGCACCATCAGGGCCAGCGTGCCCTGTTGCACATCGCGTTTCGTCACGGATGAGACTCCTGTTGTATTCCAAAATGAGTATGGCACACCTTCATTTTGGAAAGCAACAGGTCAGGCGGCGAACGACCAAGGACGGTGATCGACCGTCACGCCTGAGTGATGGTCGTGGATTCTGCGATCGGGTGGGCAATCACAGATCGGAGATAGTGGCGATGCGGATCGTCCACTCGCTTCGGACGGACGTCGACCTCCGGTGTTCTGGATGCTGAGCTTGCGCTAAAACCGAACGATAATGGGTTCGTGCGAAGACTGCTGGCCCTGGTGATGCTGGTCATGTTCGCGTCGCTGAACGCGATGGACGGCGTCTGCTGCCCAGACGGCTGCACCCAGGAGCAACAGTCATCTGAGCGACACACCCCGGATGCTGGCGGCGGGACTTGCGCCCTCTGTCTCGGCGGTGTTGACTCATCGGTGCGACAGCATTTCCTGCCCTGCGGCGTCGTCACCGACGGCGTCGAACCGCCCCCACCGGCGCATCACCTCGACGCACTGCCTGATCCAGTGGAACATCCTCCGCGCACGTAGCCCTCCCGAGTCCTTCCGATTTTCCAACGGTCAGATTGACGGGTGCGTTCGCGCCCGTGGAGAGGTCTATGCGCTCGCTATTGCTCGCGATGAGTGTCGTCGTACTCGCTCACGCATCCACCGTCGTCGCTCAGAATCTGACGGCGACGATTCGCGTGGAGGTTCGGGCGTCGGAGACGCCTGTCGAGGGCGCCGAAGTAGTAGTGGCTGGTGCCACTCATCGTACTGACAATTCCGGAGTGGTGACGGTGACTGCGGTTGCCGCCGGGACCGTCGAAGTTACTGTAGTGAAATCTGGCTTCGCGCCGGCGACGGCATCGGTGCAAGTGGCGGCTGGTGCGGTCCAGCAAGTCGTCGTGGACCTGCAGCCACAGCCCGCTCTTGAAGAGACCGTGACCGTCGTGGCCTCAACACGCACTGACAAGCGCCTCGAAGATCAGCCTATGCGCGTCGAAGTACTGGCGCGCGAAGAAATCGAAGAGAAGATGCTCATGACGCCGGGCGACATAGTCATGATGCTGAACGAAATGGGCGGCATGCGCGTGCAAACGACGTCGCCCTCCCTCGGCGCCGCCAGCGTGCGCATTCAGGGCATGCGAGGCCGCTATACGCGCGTGCTCTCGGACGGGCTGCCGCTGTTTGGCGAGGTCGGCGGGCTCGGTCTGCTCCAGATCCCGCCGATGGATCTGGGACAGGTCGAAGTGATCAAAGGCGTGGCATCGGCGTTGTACGGCGCCGGGGCGATGGGTGGCGTCATCAACCTACTGTCGCGGCGTCCTGATGCAGAGCCCGAAGAGGAGTTCCTGCTTAACCGGTCCACACGCGGTGCGACTGATGCGGTCACGTTTCTCTCGCGTTCCTTCGCGCGCGGTTGGAGTGGGTCGTTGCTCGGTGGAGGCCACTGGCAGGAGACCAATGACGTCAACGACGATCCGTGGGCGGATCTCCCAGGCTATGCGAGAGGCGTCGTGCGCCCTAGGGTGTTCTGGGATGGCGGCGGCGGCCGAACCTTCTTCGCGACAACCGGCTTTACCTACGAGGATCGCAAGGGCGGCACGCCAGATGGTGAGGTGCTCGTGGCCACTGGCCAGCCCTACGTCGAAGCCCTCGAGACGCGACGGTACGATGCTGGTGCTGTGGGACAGTTCCTGATCAAGGACCGATACGTCGTCACCGCGCGCGCGGCGATTGCGCGACAAAGCCATGATCATCAGTTTGGCGAAGTCCTCGAACGCGATCGCCACCATACCGCCTTCGGGGAAGTCGCCGTTCGTGGCACCGCGGGCCGCCAGACATGGGTGGCCGGACTCGCGATTGAACGCGACGCCTACACCTCACGCGACGTGCCCCGATTCGACTACACGTTCATCGTGCCAGGCACATTCGCGCAATACGACGTCACCATATCTCCGAACATCTCGCTGTCTGGAAGCGCTCGGCTTGATCATCACAGCGAGTACGGCACGTTCTTCAGTCCGCGACTGTCGGCACTCGCCCGCGCTGGACGCTGGACGAGCAGGCTCTCCGTCGGGACCGGGTTCTTTGGGCCAACGCCGATCACGGAGGAAACCGAAGCCGCGGGCCTGACACGTCTCGAGATTCGACGACCACTCGAAGCTGAACGTGGACTGAGCGCATCATTCGACCTCTCCCGCACGCACGGGCCTCTGTCGTACACGGCTACGCTATTCGCGTCTCGAATCAGTGACCCACTCCACGTCGAACGCTCGCCGTCCTATCTGCTCAGCACCTTACCGGACTCGACGACAAACGTTGGCCTCGAACTCCTGGGCACGTGGCGACGGGCGCCATTCTCGGTCATCGCCAGCTACACCTACGTGCGAGCGCGCGAGACCGTCAACGCCGTTCAAGAGGATGTGCCTCTAACCCCGCGGCACAGCGCCGGCCTCGTAGGAATGTGGGAAGCGGAGGACGTTGGTCGCGTCGGAATCGAGTGGTACTACACTGGCAAACAGAGCCTTGAAGAGAATCCATATCGCGTGACGAGCGAGCCGTACATGATTCTCGGACTACTGGCGGAAAAGCAGTTCGGGCGCACTCGCCTCTTCGTGAATGGCGAGAACCTCACTGGTGTCAGGCAGACGCGATGGGATCCGCTGCTTCTCCCGACGCGCGCAGTCGACGGGCGCTGGACTGTCGACGCATGGGCACCGCTCGAGGGTCGCAACATCAACGGGGGCCTTCGGGTTCGATTCTGACGACGGTAACCGCGACGAACTCGAATAGGGCGAACCGAAGATCTGTCTGGGATTCGAACCGCAGAAATGCCCGCAATCTTTGATGGCAAGAGACCTAACGGTGGCGAGTTTTGGTGGCTGGGTGTTAGGGATTCGAACCGATAGACCATCGGAGGCGCTGATCGTGCGGCTGGATTCTCTGGTAGGGACAACGGTTCCGCATGGTTCTCACCATGAACAGCTGACCGAGTTCTGCGTTTCTCAATCGCCAACGATCTGACCAGTCGGTCGGGAAACAGCCCAGCCTGGCCGAGCTCTTGGGCGGTCACGACCGCTTAGGGTTGCGATCCGCAGCCCTGGAACGCGGCTGCCCGCTTAGTGCGTCCTATAGCGCGGCAAATTAACTTGACGTCAAGTGACTTGATGTGAAGATAATAGGTCGTGGCGTCGCGCGTGGGACTCACGACGATCGGTTTGTCCGTCGGCGGCGCCCGGAGGATGCATGGGGCGATCAGCGAAGAGTCAGGGGCCGGACGGTGTGGAGCGGTCAGACGACAGTTCGGGCGTTCACCTCTGGCTCCTGCTCATGAAGGCCTATCGATCGATGGTCCGCCACGCGGAGCGGAGCATCGTGTCGCTCGACATGTGCATCTCCGATTTCGGGGTCCTCGAAGTGCTGTTGCATAAGGGCCCGCAGTCAGTCAGCGAGATTGGCCGGCGCGTCGATCTGACAAGCGGATCGATTACCACGGCGATCGATCGGCTCGAGGAGCGCGGTCTCGTGACACGGTCCGAGCACGCGGCCGACCGGCGCGCAAGGGTAGTCAGCCTCACACGCGACGGCAAGGCGCGCATCACCCACGTGTTCGCTGGGCACAAGACCGCTATGGATCGTGCCGCCCATGGCTTGTCGAAGGCAGAACGCGGCACGCTCATCGAGTTGCTGCGAAAACTCGGCACGACGGCCGACCGCCAACTCACTGAAGGAGACACGAATCATGACGACAATCCGGACAGCTAATGACGTCTTCGCCACGCCTGCGAAGGCCTCGAACATCGCGCTCTGGACGCTGCAGGGCCTGGTGGCACTGGCGTTTCTTGCCGCCGGGTCAGGAAAACTTTTGGGGAGTGCCGACATGATCGCGCTCTTCGACGCCGTCGGTATCGGTCAGTGGTTCCGATATGTCACCGGTCTGCTTGAACTGCTCGGCGCTGTCCTGCTCATCGTGCCGCGCAAGGCTGCGTTCGGCGCCGCTTTGCTCGCGTGTGTCATGGCTGCAGCCGTCGTGGCGCACCTCACCGTGCTCCACACCGCTGCCACCGCCCCCCTCGTCCTCTTCGTCTTGGCGGGCCTGATTGCGTGGGGACGGCGTTCGCAGTTGACCGGTCTCCTCGGCGCGTAGACGTTCGCGGTCTGAACATAGGGAGTTCAACGTGACTGAATCTCAATGGTTCAAAGCCGCTCACGGAGCCTGGCACGGCGGTGGACTCGACGAGGGCGGCCGAGCCCGTGGATTCCAGCTGTGGCACCCACGGCGGAGCGACCAGCTCGAACGCGGCGCCGACGCTCGCAGACCGTCGAATCCAGATAGGGGGGCTCCATGAGCACTACAGCAGACAGCAGAAAACTGATCGCCGTGACCGGCGCAACCGGGCAACAGGGCGGGGCGGTCGTGCGTGCGTTGCAGGCCGGCGGCAAATTCAGGGCGCGTGCGCTGAGCCGCAATCCTGACGAGCATCGCGACCTGGCGGACGAAATCATCCAAGCGAACCTCGATGAGCCGGACACACTCACGGCTGCATTTCAAGGCGTTCATGGTGTTTTTCTGGTCACCAATTTTTGGAACGAAGGCACCGACGAGCGCAGGCAGGCAACGGCGGCGATCAAGGCCGCCAAAGATGCCGGCGTCCGGCACTTCGTCTGGTCAACGCTGCCGAACGTAGAAGCGATCAGCGGCGGCAAGTTCAACGTGCCCCACTTCACCGGCAAGGCCAAAGTCGATCCGATCGTCAGCGAAGCGGGGTTTGCACATCACACGTTCGTGATTCCGCCTTTCTACTACCAGAACCTTGCGGGCACTCTTGCCCCGCAGAAGCAGCCCAACGGATCCCTGGGCTGGGCGTTGCCTCTCGATCCCGAGGTGCGTTGCATTCACATGGGCGACGTTCGCGAACTGGGCGACATCGTGGCCGGCGCCTTCGCACATCCAGATCAGGCAGGCAATGGCGAGTATCTACCTCTCGTCGGCGATTTCTTGAGCTTCAACGAGATCGTCGAGACGCTCAATCGCCAGGGTCACAAGTTCTCGTTCACCCAAGTGCCACCGGAATGGTTCGCGACTCTCTTCCCTGGGGCCGCAGAGATAGCGGAGACGTTCAAGTACTTCCAAGCGCATACCTACCTGGGCTCGAACTGGGCTGATCGAATCGCGCTCGCAAACGAAATTGCTGGCGCGCGACCGCGTACGCTGTCGACGTGGGCACGAGCGAACATTTCCGTGCAGGCAGCTTAGGTCTGTCGGCGCGCCTCGCTTTGCGTCGGACGCCGTTCGCCGATTCCTCGACCTCTCGGCGACGCTTGTGTTCGATGTCCTGCCAAACGCTTTGACACAGGTGCGGTTAAGCTCACCTGAGGGGCGGCCGGAGGTGAGAGAGGGGTTTCTTCGTGAACACGGCCGTCGGTTGGGCGAACCGATTTCGAGAGTGAGGTCGCGTCCCCGTGCGTCCTCGATTGTGCCGCTCGCACATATGGTCCATGATTCGGAGACCCGTACAAGATGACCGAGCCGATCGCCGGCCCTCCGGACGATCTCCAGACGGCGACGCGCCAGGGCGCCCCTCGCCCGGCGCGCCCGAGCACGCTACCAGCCTCGATCGGCGCATACCGGATCCTCGGCCTGCTCGGCGAGGGTGGGATGGGGGTCGTGTACGAGGCCGAGCAAGCGTCGCCGCGGCGGACGGTCGCGCTCAAGGTCGTGCGGGGTGGGCAGCTTGTCGACGAGATGAGAGTGCGCATGTTCCAGCGGGAGGCGGAGGCGCTGGCGCGGCTGAAGCACCCGAACATCGGGGCGGTGTACGAGTCGGGGCGGACCGACGAGGGGCATCACTTCTTCGCGATGGAGCTCGTGCGCGGGAGGATGCTGCACGAGTTCTTCGGGCGATCGGGCGTCCGTGATCGCGATGACCTCGTCGTCAGGCTGGGCCTGTTCCAGACGATCTGCGATGCGGTGCAGTACGCGCACCAGCGCGGGGTCATCCACCGCGATCTGAAGCCGTCGAACATCGTCGTCACCGACGAGGCGGGGCGGCTGACCGTGAAGGTCCTCGACTTCGGGCTGGCCCGCATCACCGAGAGCGACCTGGTGGCCGCGTCCATGGCGACCGAGGTCGGCGTGATCAAGGGCACCCTCGCCTACATGAGCCCCGAGCAGGCGCGCGGGAACCCGGACGACCTGGACGCACGGACCGACGTCTACTCTCTGGGTGTCGTCCTCTACGAAATGCTCACCGGCAAGCGCCCGCACGTGGTCGAAAGGACCACGATGGTCGAGGCCCTCCGGATAATTTGCGTCGACCCGCCTCGTCCTCTGCGCGAGGCGTGGCCCTCGGGAGTGCGGCTCGACGACGACCTCGGGACGATCGTGGGCAAGGCGCTCGAGAAGGACCCTGAGCGGCGTTACGCGAGCGCGGCCGCGCTGGGGGACGACGTGGGGCGCTACCTCGCGTCGCAGCCGATCCTGGCCCGCCCGCCGAGCACGGTGTACCAGCTCCGGAAGGCGTTTGCGAGGAACCGCGTGCCTTCGATCCTGGCCGCGATCCTCGCGTTGTCGATCGTCGCCTTCGGCGTGGCCATGGGCGTCCTCTACACCCGGGCGGAGCGCGAAGGACGAGAGGCGAAGCGCCAGGCGCGGATCGCGCAAGCGGTGAACGAGTTCCTGAATGAGGACCTGCTGGCGGGCGCCGATCCCGGCCGCAACGCCGACCACGAGATCACGATGCGCAGCGTGGTGGACATCGCGGCGGCCAAGATTCGCGGCCGATTCGCGACGGAGCCGCTGGTGGAAGCCGCCATCCGCCGGACGCTCGGCCAGACCTACATGGGCCTCGGCGTCTACGACCAGGCCGCCACGCACCTGGAGGGCGCCCGCGCCCTCTACGCGAAGCAGGGCGGCGACAATGACGCGGACACGCTGCGCACGGCTTCCCTCCTGGGGACCGCGGAGCACCACCTGGGTAAGTACGAGGAAGCCGAGAAGAGGATGCTCGCTACGGCCGAAAGGCAAAAGCGCGTGCTCGGCGAGTCGAACCGCGACACCCTCGAGACTCTGGGCACGCTGGCCGGCACCTACTACGAGACGGGACGGTTCGACCAGGCGGCGCACACGCTGGCTCCGGCGATCGAGGCCGCGAAGCGTGGGCTGGGCGAGGACGCCGAGACCACGATGTCGCTCATGAACACGTCCGCCATGGTGGCCACGGACCAGGGCCGCCTGAAGGAGGCGGAGGCCATCTACCTCCGGGTGCTCGAGCTCCAGCGCAAGAAACTGGGGGCCGACTCCCCGATCGTGATCCAGATCGAGAACAACCTTGGCCAGGTCTATCTCGAGGGAGACCGCGTCCTGGAGGCCGAGCGCATCACCCGCGGTACGCTGGCCCGCTCGCGCCGGGTGCTGGGCAACGAGCACAAGGACACCCTGAACCTCGTCAACAACATGGCCATCATCGACGTGCGCCTGGGACGGATGCAGGAGGCGGAGACCCTCTATCGAGAGGACTACGACACGTCGCGGCGCCTATTCGGTGCCGAGGCGCAGACGACCCTCATTTCGATGACGAACCTGACGTCGTTCTATTTCAAGAACAACCGCTGCAAGGAGCAGGAGGCGTTCATGGAGCGGGCGGTCGAGTTGGCCCGCAAGCACGCGGCTCCCGACACTCCCCCGGTTGGCCTCACCCTCCGCGCGCTCGGGACGTGCCGGTTGCGCGGTGGACAACTCCGCGAGGCCGAGGCGGCGCTCCTCGAGTCCGAGTCGCAGCTCAGTCGCATCTTCGGACCCGACAGCCCGCGCCTGATGGAAATCCGCCAGGGCCTGGCCGAGGCCTATGACAAGCTCGGTCGGCCCGACGAGGCGGCGGAGTGGCGCAAGAAGGCGGAACAGGTGGCCGCTGTCAGACCCTAATCGTCACTCACTGATCAACGGCCGTGGAGGGCTCCTGCCCTCAACATCCTCTTGGCCGTATGCCTGAGCGGCAAGGCGCGGGCGCAAACTGGACCCGGAGCCCAGCGAGCAGGCTAAGCATCCTCTTCCTCGAACGATTCCTGCCTGCAGCCCTCCCCGCCTCACGGTCTTCCGATGCCAATCGTGGACACGTGTGCCGAAACGGTCTGTAAGTTCCTCTAAGCTGTTCCTGGCGCCGACCGATTCGTCTTAGGGTACTGCGGCGTCACACGAGAGCCTCCGTCACCGTCCGCGTGCGCCCGTATAATCCACGCCGTTGGCCCTGACTCCCGGCACGCGCTTTGGACCCTATGAAATTGTCTCCGCCCTTGGGGCTGGAGGGATGGGCGAGGTGTACAAGGCCCGCGACACGCGCCTCGATCGCGACGTGGCGATCAAGATCCTGCCCGAGGCGTTTGCATTGGATGCCGACCGGGTTGCCCGATTCCAGCAGGAAGCGAAGACCCTCGCCGCGCTGAATCACCCAAACATCGCACAAATCTTCGGGCTTGAGCAGGCGGGCGACGTACATGCCCTAGCCATGGAGTTGATCGCCGGTGAAGACTTGTCTCGGCGCATAACGCGGGGGCCGATCCCGATTAGCGAAGCACTGCCGATCGCGAAGCAGATTGCCGAAGCCCTCGAAGCGGCACACGAGCAAGGCATCATCCACCGCGATCTGAAGCCCCCGAATATCAAGGTCCGCGAGGACGGCACCGTGAAGGTGCTCGACTTCGGCCTCGCGAAGGGGATCAAAGGGGTGGGCGGGGCAGGCACGGAGGACCTGACGCAGTCGCCGACGATCACAACGCCGGCGATGACGCAAGCGGGGATGATCCTCGGCACCGCCGCCTACATGAGTCCCGAGCAAGCGCGCGGCCAGGCCGTGGACAAGCGCACGGACATTTGGGCCTTCGGGTGCGTGCTCTATGAAATGCTGACGGGTCATGCGGTATTTGAGCGACAGACAGTCGGCGACCTGCTCGCGGCCATCATCGAACGCGAGCCGGACTGGTCGGTGCTCCCAGCTTCGACACCTGCCACCGTGCGTCGTCTCCTGCAGCGGTGCCTCGACAAGGATCCGAGGCAGCGGCTGCGAGACATCGGTGACGCACGAGTCGAACTTCACGAGACTGTGCGTGTCCCAACGGAGTCGACGGCGGTGGTCTCGCCGGGGCGCGGTGCGACCTCGCGGCGAGTGTGGGGTGCGGGCGCCGTGGTGATCGTTGCCGCTGGGCTGCTCGGACTTTGGCTGTTTCCGCGCACCGCCGTGACACCCTGGCAGAACCCGCTGTCGAACGCGCAGTTCACTCGCTACACCGATTTCGAAGGCTCGGAACTCGACGCCGCGATTTCGCCAGACGGCCAATTCATCGTCTTCCTGTCGAACCGCAGTGGACCCTATGAGGCGTGGCTGAGCCAAGTGGGCAGCGGCGAATTCGTCAACGTCACCAAAGGACAAATTCCTGCCTTGCTCAACGACGAGGTTCGGAACGTGGGCTTTTCATCCGACGGCCGGATGTGGTTTCGGAGTGACCGGTACAGACCAGGCAGGACTACGCGCAGCCTCGGGAACATCCCAGTCGCCGGTCATCGGTGGAGAGATCAGGCCGCTCCTGGACAGAGGCATCAATCCGGTCTGGTCGCCGGATGGAAGTCGGCTGCTCTATCACGAGCCAGGTCCAGGTGATCCCATCTTCGTCGCGGATCGAAACGGCAGAAGCCCGACTCGAGTTTATAGCGCCCGCCCTGGGATCCATTGTCACTACTTGAACTGGTCGCCAGATGGACGCTTCATCTACTTCGTTAGCGGCATTCCACCCGCCGAGATGGACGTCTGGCGGGTTCCCTCAAGTGGGGGAACGGCGGAACGTCTCACGTTTCACAACAGCAGCGTCGCCTACACCGCCTTCGTGAGCGACGGGACACTGCTCTATCGCGCCACGGCCGACGACGGGTCGGGTCCGTGGCTCTACGCGCTGGACGTGGGAGGCGCAACACATCGCGTCAGTCTCGGGGTGGAGCAGTACCTGTCGATCGCCGCGTCCGCCGATGGCCGGCGCTTGGTCGCAGCGGTCTCGAATCCAACCAGTGGTCTCTGGTCCGTTCCACTCACCACCGCCATCGCCAACGAGACGTCGACCGAACGCGTGCCGGTGCCGGCCGTCACTGCCCTGGCGCCCAGAGTTGGTCCGAACTACCTCCTGTATCTATCGTCGAAGGAAGGCGCACGTGGATTGTGGAAATTCCAGGAAGAGAAGGCGACGGAACTGTGGAAACCGACTGACGGAGGATTGCTCGTGCCTCCGTCCATCTCGGTTGATGGGACGCAACTTGCTTTCACCGTTCACGTGAACGGCCACGGCCGACTGTATTCGATGAACGCCGACGGCACCAACGTGCGTTCACTTGCCGACGCGCTCGACGTGCGTGACCCGCCCGCTTGGTCACCCGACGGAAAGTGGCTCGTAGCGGCGGGCAACGACGGCCTCGTGAAGGTGCCGATCGAAGCTGGGCCTCCTGTCACGCTCGTTGAGGGCCTGATACGCCTTCCCATCTGGTCTCCTGACGGGCGATTCATCTTGTACTCCGAAGCGCGTCAGGGGCCAGGGTACACCGTGAAGGCGGTTTCGCCGGACGGAACTACGGTTCCAATTCCTGCGCTCTGGGTCCGCCGCGGTGGCGACCGGTACCGTCTAATGCCCGATAGCAAAGAAGTGGTTTACATCGGGGGCGACTACGGCAGGCAGGACTTCTGGCTGCTCAACCTCGAGAACGGGAAGCGCCGACAGCTCACCGATCTGCAGCCGGGATTCTCGATCAAGGGCTTCGATGTGTCACCAGATGGAAAACGGATCCTGTTCGATCGGGTCCGAGAAAATTCCGATATTGTACTAATCGATTTGCCACGCAGGTAAGTGTGAGACGCAGCACACGTCCCGGCCCATACGCAATCCTCTCCGCCGCGCGGGAACTTGCCGCACGCCTCGCCTCGGTCGTCATCGCGGGATCGTAGCCGTCGGACTTGCTCCGCCCATTACCTGCTGCCGATTCGGCCAACCCCGCAACTACTGCCCCAAGTTCAGCCTCACGCCGATCATGGCGCGTCGCGGATCCATCAAGACGATGGGTCGTCCGAAATTTGGGCTGAACAGATTATCCGACGCCAAATCTTCCTCGGACGTGTCATTGAGCGCGTTGAGCACGTCCACGAGCAAGTCAATACCGACCGAGCGGCTCAAAAGGATCTTCCTCGAGACGCGCACGTCCAGGAGCGATTGCGACGACAGCCGGCGCGAGCCGCGTGGTTCGAGCAGGACGCGCTGATCGCCCTGGGGCAGCGCAATCTGCGCGGTCGCCGCCCAGGGCTTGCCGCTGAGGAATTGCAGATTGGCCGAAACCACCAAGCCGGTCCGTGGCACGTCAACCGACCCCATGACTTTCAGCATGTGTGGGCGATCGTTCGGCAGACGTCCACGCGCATTGGTGAGATCGTTTGGATCGCGGCCAAAGACTGTAGAAAACGGCGCAACCGGCGCGACCGTGCTGGACTGCGTACCCCCGGCGCTCGTTCCGCTGGAAACCTGCAGTCCGTAGACTCTCGAGAATGTGTACGAGGCAAGGGCCTGCCACCCGTTCGAGCGGCGCTTTTCAACCGCCATCACGAGGCCGTTGTATCTCAAGGAGTATCCATTGGGATTCGTCAACAAGAAGCGCCGATCGGCGGTGGAGTTTACGAGCACCGACACCGGCACGCTCCCGCCGTCAGGCAGGGTTCGGACGTCCTCGCGATAGATGCCGCCGACATCCGTGTATCCGATGAAGTCGCTGCCACTCTTCCCGATGTACGCGAGCGCCACGCTCAGCTGGCGGCCAAGCTCGCGATCAATGCCAATCGAATACTCATCACTCAACGGCGCGCGCATTTGATGATCAACCTGCACATTGAGTGTGGAATCGACTACCGACACGAGATGTGTGTAGTCGCCGGTCGCCGGATCAAACGCGGTGGTCGTGACGGGTGTGATACCAGGGTGTGTGGGAGCGACTTCTGCCGTCAATATGCCCTGATGGAAGCGCCCGTAGCTGGCGCGCAAGATTGTTCGCCCATCGGCGCTGAGCTTGGCAGTGAGTCCAAGACGGGGAGAAAGCAGGTTCCACGTATATATCGTGCCAAGGCCGCGGACGATGGCTCCTGTTTCTCGGCCTTCCATATCAAGTTCGGGGAGGTCCTGCGCGTAGGCGCGATTGTGGTCGAACCGCACGCCGGCATTTATCGTCAGGCGGTCCCCTAGCGTCATCGCATCAGTCACGAATGCGGCAACCGCGACGAACTGGCCGCCGGAAATCGCGGGATCGCGAGAGATCGCTTGAAACGGTTGCCCGTTGTTGTCGACAAACCTGACGCCAGTTGGAATGATTTGGGAGACGGAGTGCCCGCCCTTTTCGATTTGAGTGCCTACCTTCCACTGATGATCGGCGGCAAACCATCCCCGCTTGTAGTGAGTGAGTGTCGCCTTGGCTGTGCTCCGCGTGAGCCTGAGGTCGCCGATCTCTGGGGGATTGCCGCTCGAGACCCCCGTCACGCGGTCGAAGCGATTTGGCGTCCCGAAATCGCCGGTACTGGGGTCGTTCTTTTGTGAAAATACGAAGCGCCCCACTCGGACATCCCAGACCGTGTTGGCCGAGAGCGTATGCGTCAAATTGCCAAACGTCATCGTCGGCACGTGCGCATGCAGGCGCTGGGTGGCCTCGAACGGCGTCACGAACGTCGGAATCTGAGGATTGACCCAATGCTCGTCGTTGAGACTCTGCACCAGTTGCAGGCTCGGCTTGATACGCCACGTGAGCTTCCCGAAAATCTTGTTCTGCTCGTAGGCGCGTGGAAACCTGGGATCGGTGCCGGGCTGGCTATCGTAGTCGCGCAGATATTGATATCCAGTGAAGAACCAGACCCGGTTGCGAACAACAGGACCTCCGAGATTCGTCGTGAAATCACGGTACTTGTTCCGCTCGTATCCGCTGAGCCCGTGGCCACCTGGGACAGGGAGCACCACGGGCTGACTGGTCAGAATTCCCGGCTGCCCGTAGTAGGACGCATCGTACAGAAAGCGATCGCTGCCTTGTTTGGTGATGACGTTGAACACGCCGCCTTGGATGTTCCCGAACTCGGCGGACGCTCCTACGGACTGGATTTGAATTTCCTGAATAACGTCAACGCTCGGCTCGGCGCGCGAAACCCCGGCGCAGGGGCAGGTGAAGTTCGTACCATCGATGAGGAACAAGTTCTCGTTGCCACCGGAGCCGAACGTGGACATGGTGTTGACCGAGCCGCTTGACGGCGAGGTGGCCGACACACCAGGAGCGGCCCTCATGAAATCAAACATGCTGTACCGGCGTGTCGGGATGGCTTCGAGCGACTCGGGCCCGAACCGAGTTTCGAAGCCGCTGCTTCGCGCTTCGATACGCGAACCGGATCCCTCGACGACGATCGACTCCGCGACTCCGGCCAGCTTCAAAACAACCGTCCGCTCAAGAGTCGCGCCAGCGCCGATGCGGATATCTTCCTCGTGATAGGGCGCAAATCCTTGCAGCTCGACGTCCAGCACATACGACCCCGGGGGCAGAACCGGAAACCGGAGTTGTCCTCTGTCGTTGGTGGAGATGGTCGCCGGTCCGCCTATCAGCGCCGGCGACGTGAGGCGGACGAGTGCGCCCGTAAGAACGGCGCTCTGTTCATCCTTGACCGTTCCGACGAGAGTTCCCGTCAGATCCTGGGAGGCAGCCAATCGAGGCAGCAGAACACACACGACGAACGGGAGCGCCAGCAGCCACTGTGGGCAGCGAGGCGATGACGGCGCGCGTCTCTTGGCTTTCATCCGACACGCTCTCTTTGCTTCGAATGGCGGCTTGGAACGCCGCCATTCTACTCCCCGGGTGATGTGCCGGCACTCCAATCTCCAACCTGTCGGTGCCACAGATGAGCTGGGCGAGGACGTGCCAATCTATCTGCGTTGACCCTTGCTCTCGTAACTCGCTGGCACCGCTCGGCGTCGGCTTCTTTTCTAAGCGGCGGAAATCTTGCTCGCCCGCGGAATCTTCGCGTCCGTCACCGACCTCGCGCGCCGGATTTGCGCGTACGCACTATTTCGACAGCTCAATTAACACAATGTCAGAGTTCTCTCGCAGTCGATCGAATACGATCTGCTTGCCGTCCGGAGTCACATCGAACGCATCGTGGCGGTGTTGGTCAGGTGGGTGAGCAGGCGTGTTTTCTTGGTGGAGAGATCCAACAGCCAGAAGTCCTGATCGAAGCGCAAACCGGTCATATATACCAGCCCCGTCCCGTTCGGCAGGAATCGCACACGCTGTCCCTCACGCCGCAGGTTGATCGCGGGAAGCTCGACGGGGGATCCGTCCGGTCGCACTGCGAGCAGCGATGCATACGCACCCACATCCGGGCCTGCGTACGCGATCATCCTTCCGTCCGGCGACCATACCGGATTCTTAGCGGCGGCGGAGGTGAGCCGGACCGGCGCGCCCCCGTCCACGGGGACCTTGAAGAGTCCCCGCCCCTTCCCGTCGTTGCCGCCGATCGCGATCCACTTGCCGTCTGGAGACCAACTGGCCGCACCCAGCACATCGAGCGTCTCTCCAAGGCCTTGCAGGTCGCCGCCGCCAGCAGCCAGCGCCTGCAAACGTTGCTTTCCGCTCTTCCGCAGCACAATCGCCACGCGGCGGCCGTCTTGGGAAACGGCCGCGGGTTCGAGGAGCGCGCCTTCCGAACCTTTCCAGAGTTCAATAGCCTGGCCGTCCTGCAGGCGCCACAGCCCGTCGCCTGTTCCATGTGAGGAGAGATAGAAAAGGGCCGACCCGCCAAAACGCGGCGCAAGAGCCCGCACTGTCGGAACGGGGAAGCTCTTCACGTCGCGCTCTTCGGCGGGACGATCTCCAAGAGGAACGCTCCACAGACTTGCAGTGGGATTCGCCACAGTGGCCGCTAGCCGCTGGCCATCCGCGCTAGCCGCCACGGAGATGTATTGTTCCAGCCCGAAGCTGACTCGCTGAGTCACCTTGTGGTCGACTTCTAGCGCCCAGAGCCAGGGACCCGAGCCATCTCGGTCTCGCGCGACGTACAATACTGTCCGCGGATCGATCGGTGCCGGATACGCGACAAAACTCTCGTGATGCGTCAATCGTTGCGGTGGTCCACCCTCGGGCGCGATTCGCCACAGGTCCTGATTGGCGGCGTCCGCGCTGCCACCTACGTAGTAGATCCATCGTCCGTCGGGCGACCAGGCGGGAAAGTGGTTGTGCACGCCTGGCCGGTCGATGAAGATTTGGCGTGCATTAGCGCCCGTGCGATCCGCGACGAATATTGGGTCGCCGTCATCGGCGGTGTGGTACACGAGACGCCCACCATCCGGGGACCAGATCGCGTTCATCGGAGGACTCTTCGCGGGGCTCTTACTCATGAACACGCGGGCTGGACCTCCCAGTAACGGAAGCAGGATCAACGGGAGCTTCGTGTCCGTTTCGTGGAGCCAGATTTCCGTCCCATCTCCAGAGAACCCGGCGACGGGAATCAGAGAGGTCATGCTCGGAAACTTGCCCTTCGTAAGATTGGCGAACTGTCCTGTGCCGACCTGACTGATCCAGACATCAAACAGTCCGTCCCGGTCGGACACGAAGGAAACGAACTTGCCATCCGGGGAAATGGCCGCGTCGTGCTCGGATCCCTCGAAATCAGTCAGGCGCGCGAATTGCGCGTGGGCGAGCGGATTCTCCGGCATCCTTGCTGCCCCCCGTGTGAACCAGCCGACCAGACCTGCCAGCCCCGTGAAAACGAGCAGTGACCACGCTGCGCGTGCGCGAACCTTTCGTTGGACCGGCGATGCTATTCGCGTCGCAGCGCCGGCGGCGAGTGAACGTGCATCATCAAGCTCAATCCGCGCATCAGCGATATCGTGCAGCCGACGCCTTTGATCCTTGTCGAGGCAGCGGCGCAACAGTCGGCGGACGTCTGCCGGAGTCGTGTCGGACAGTCCTTCCCACGGCGGTTCACGTTCGAGGATCGCCGCGATCGTGTCGGAGATCGTGCCGCGCGCAAACGCCGCGCGACCCGTCAGCATCTCGTAGAGCACGCAGCCAAATGCCCAGATGTCCGTGCGCTTGTCCACCGGCTTCCCGCGTGCCTGTTCGGGGCTCATGTAAGCAGCCGTTCCGAGCAGCGCTCCTGCCTGCGTGTGGTCGCCGGTGACCGTGGCAGCATGTGTGAGATCCGGTCGAGCGCCGTCAGCTGTGGTGATCTTCGCCAACCCGAAATCCAGGACTTTCACGACGCCATCCGCTCGTAGCTTGATGTTGGCCGGCTTGAGATCGCGATGGACGATCCCTTGCTCGTGGGCCGCTTCGAGCGCCTCGGCGACCTGCGCCGCGATCAGCAGCGCTTCGTCAATCGGAATCGGCCCGCGCGCGATGCGCTCAGCGAGCGTTGGACCTTCCACCAACTCCATGACGAGCGCGGGTACACCCGTCGAATCCTCGAACCCATGGATGTGTGCAATGTTCGGATGGTTCAGCGCCGCGAGGACTTTCGCCTCTCGCTCGAAGCGCGCCAGTCGATCAGTATCCGTGCCGAACGTCTCAGGCAGGACCTTCAGTGCGACATCGCGACCGAGCTTTGTGTCGCGGGCGCGATAGACCTCGCCCATCCCACCAGCACCAAGGACCGACTGGATTTCGTACGGACCGAGGCGACTACCGGGCGTGATTGCCATGCGCGGACCGGCGGAATTATACCGGTGAGCAAGGAACTGTGTCAGGGGCAGGCGCGACTAGAACGGCCGTTCGGTTAACCCGCACACCCCCTAATGCGGCCTATGGTCCGGGGCGCGTTCCTGCGATCTTCCAGCCGCTAACGCGAACTCCCTCTCTTGTTCTCCAAGCCGTATATCGCAACCGGCAGAAAAACGAGTACCGACGATCAATTAGGCGGGCATGGACCGGAGACGTTCCGAAATTCCTGGTCGTTGAAGGCGTGACCCGCCGATTCTAGTGGCCGCTTCCCGCGGCGCTCGAGCGCTCCGAGTCACACACCGGCCAGAACCTGAAGGTTCGTTCGCTCACCTCGATGTCCGCAGGCTGGCTCAACGTTGCTGGTCCATCAGCACGATGTCGCTCGACGTGTCCTGTTTGCCGATGATCACGGCTGAGCCGTCGGGCGTCCACGTGAGACCACGAATGCGCGGGCCGACGGGCAAGTCAATCAATTTGCGGTATGGATTTGGTGAGTGGGCTCTACGATCCATATCGACGATGGAAGGCCCTGAGGCTGACTTACAGCCGCCAATTTTCTGCCGTCTGGACTCCAAGCGAGCATTCCATTCGCAAATGACCCGGCGATGCTGCTGGCTGCTGACACCGACACGTACTAGCCTGGCCGAGCGCGTCGATGAACGCGATTGTCGTGACTACCGGCCCCGTGGGCGATGCGGACATGTACGCGATCACGTCACGCGTCGGGCACCACGCCGGCTCCGCGGCGGGCCCGGATCCCGGTATCGAGAGACGCCGAATCTCGCCATTCGCAAGCGAAACTGTCCATAGACCGAGCCACTCGCCGGCAGCGGCGGAAAACACCAACCGATCGCCGTCCGGGGACCAGCTTAAGCCGCCGATGACGCCGGCATTGGTCAGCTTGCGCGGAGCGCCTCCCTCGGAACCTACAATCCAGATTGCGCGTTGGCCTCCTCTGTCTGATACGAACGCGATCTGCTGTCCGTCCGACGATAGCGAGGGATGTTCGTCCAACGAGACGCCCGAGGTCAGCGGCCGTGCATCCGAACCCTCTCGGGTCGCCGTCCAGACATGGCGACTTCCTCCACGCGATGAACTAAAGACCAGTCGATCACTGTGGGGCGTGAGGCTTGGATCCAAATCACCTCCATACCCATCAGTGAGAGCGACAACAGTAGGGCTGGGGCTTCCCATCAAGGCAATCCGATCCAGAGACTGACGCATGTCATACAACGTGCAGACGAGCGCGCGCCCGTCGGATGACAGACGCGGTTCAGCGAACTCACCGACACCCGTGGTCAATCGGCGTGGCTCTCCACCCGTCGCCGAACGCCACCACAGGCTTAAATCGGCCGCGGTTGGATTGGCTGAGTAGATCAAGCCAGTACCGTCAGAAACAGGCAGCGGGAAAACCGCGCGACGCAAGGTGCGGACGACCGGTTCGATGTCGCCCCCGCGACCACTGACGCGATAGATCTCGGCTGGTTCGGCGTTGTAACCCTCGAGTGTGTAAATGAAGTAGATGTAGCCATCGTGTGACCACGCTGGCCAGTGGAGGTGCATGCCGCCGTGCGCCTTAACAACCGCGCGCCGGTTCGTAACGTCGGCATCAGCGACGAACAGCTCGTCTCCGGCGGCCGCACCCGCACGAATGAATGCGATCTGACGGCCGTCCGGCGACCATCGGACACTGAGCCCGCCGTCGAGCAGCTTATGCGGTGCGCCCGGCAGCGGGCCCGGTATTTCCCACGTCCCGAACGGCCCAGAGCTACCGCGGGGTCGGGCCGTGAAGGCCACGCGTGCGCCATCGGGTGAAATATCCGGACCCCCAATGAACGCTCGACTCGTGATGTCGAGGCCCGCGGACGCTGTGAGGTTGACCGGCTGGCCGCCCGCGATGAACCTGACCCATACATCGGGGCGGCCACTGCTGTTCGACAGATACGCGACCCATTTGCCGTCAGGAGAGAGCGCGGGCCCGGATTCACGGGCGGGACCGCTCGTCAGCCGTACGATGCGCGAGAACGTGGGCGCTTGGTTCGACTTCCATGTCGACCGCTGCCTCCAGCCAGCCACCGACGCGGCGATCAGCGCGACACCGAGCGCCGCCGCCATTGACCACGCAACATACTCGCGAGTCGACCGTTTCGCGACGGCAGGAGTCTGTAACGGTGTCGCTGGTGACGCGGCCAGCGCCTCCCCAATATCGAGTTGCGCGTCGCCGACATCCCGCAGTCGGCGAGCGCGATCCTTTTCGAGACACCGCTGCAGCAGCCGTCGAACGGGCGGCGTTGTCGTCTTCGGTAGCGCCGTCCAGTCCGGCTCACTCCGTAGAATCGCGGAGATGACGTCCGAGATTGTGTCTCCGGCAACCACCGGGCGGCCAGCAAGCATCTCGTACAGGACGCACCCGAACGACCAGATGTCACTCCGTTTGTCCAGCGCCAGACCTCTCGCCTGCTCAGGGCTCATGTACGCGGCTGTGCCAAGAATCATCCCTGCGCGCGTGCCGTCAGCCGTGATCGTCGGGGACATCGCGAGGTCTTGTCCCGACGTCTCAGCGGCCGCGGCCTTCGCGAGGCCAAAGTCGAGCACTTTCGCCACACCGGCGGGCGTGATTTTGATATTGGCGGGCTTCAAGTCGCGGTGCACGATTCCTTTCTCGTGTGCCGCGTCAAGTGCATCAGCTATCTGGCGCGCTATCGTCAGTGCCTCGCCGAAGGGGAGCGGCCCTGCTGCGAGTCGATCTGCCAACGTTGTTCCTTCGACTAGCTCGAGGATGAGTGCGTGAACGCCGTCGGTGTCCTCCATCCCGTAGATCGCGCCAATGTGAGGATGATTGAGCGACGCGAGTACGCGCGCCTCGCGCTCGAACCGCCGATGCCGCTCTGTATCAAGGAGAAAAATCTCCGGCAGGATCTTGATGGCAACCATGCGATCCAGACGCAGGTCGCGTGCCGCATAGACCTCGCCCATGCCGCCGGACCCAAGCAGCCCGACAACTTCATACGAGCCGATACGGGCACCGCTTGTTAGTCTCACGGACGGACTGCTCTCGTTCGTGCCGCTCGTTCGAACGGGATGTGCCTTCTCCTAGCGAGACCTCGTCTATTGCCCCCGCGCCGAGAGCCGAGATGATTTCATATTGCCAAGGCGTCCTTCACAGGACAGGGCCGTGTGCAGCATGGGCCGGATTGGACGTCGATTCTACTGCTGATGCGGCAGGGACACTCGCCTCGACGAAGGTCGATGCATGGACTGCGCCTGTCCGTTTACCGCTCTCGGCGGCTTCACAAGTGGCTAATCCCTGCGGCAAATGCGGCATCTCAATCGGCGCCGCCGACACAGTCTCATGAGACGAACAAAAAGCGAATGTGATACGCTGGACGCGCCGCGGCGCTTTCGGACGTGCACGGTCAGCTTTACGGGTCCGTCCGGCGTTCGGCACTCGGTTGAGGTGACGGCCGAATCGATCTAAGAAGCCGCCGCTCTTGACGTTTTCGGCGCTGAAGAACAGCGGCTGGGCCGACGCAATCGCACCGGAAACCGAGCTCGAGGTTCAGGTGCGCGAGCCGGCTACCTGTCATCGGCTCACCGTGCGCACCAGATTCGTCGCTGGTGCGATGGCGTCGCGGTCAGCCCTGAGGAGACGCTGAAGAAGCGACGATTGAAGCAACTGCTCGCTTAAGCGAGTGCGCTGCATCGAAGCGGCGGTGGCGTAATCAGTTCCGGTCGTGGCAAATGGTGCTAGCCAGTCCTTCCGAGCCGCTCTCGCAACTCGAGGTGCTGGTGGTCGACTGCCAGGCCACAGCCGCCGCTCCACGAGGTCATCTCCTCGAGATCGGCTGGGCCCGCGTCCTCGGCACGACAATCACGCACGCGCATGCGTCGTTGATCGCGCTGCCGGATGGCGAGCAGATTCCGCCAGCTGTTGCGCGGATCACTGGGATCTCCGAGCACATGATGCGGTCCGCTGTCGACGGACGCTGCGCCTGGCGCGAGCTGACCGACCAGGCCGCGAGTCTCACGCAGCAGCCCGCGCCGACTGTCATCCACTTCGCTCGATTCGAGCAGCCGTTCCTTCGCACGTTGGCCGCCGGCGTGTTTCCGCTCGACGTGGTCTGCACGCGGGATATCGCCAGGCGCCTTCTGCCCAATTTGCCTCGGTGCAGCCTGCGCGCCCTCGCTGGATACTTCGGTCGCGCGGTTGGTGCGCTCCGTCGAAGCGCCGATCACGTCGAAGCGACAGCGTTCGTCTGGCACGAGTTGGTCGGCCTGCTCGACAGGCACGGCGTGTCGACCTGGGGCGCGCTCCACGACTGGCTCGCCGGACCTGCAAAACCGATGAGGCGCCGACGCCGCATCTGGCCGATGCCGCGGGACGTGCGGCTTTCATTGCCGACTGCGCCTGGGATCTATCGCATGCTTCGGACGGACGGCAGCGTCCTGTACATCGGCAAAGCAGGGTCGCTGCATCATCGGGTCAACAGCTACTTTCGGAAGCAGGCCGGCGTGCCCGAGCGGTTGCTCGAGATGCTGTCGCAGGCACGCGCGATCTCGTTCGACGTCACACCAAGTCCGCTCGAGGCCGCACTCCTCGAGCCGGATGAAATCAAGCGGCACCGACCGCCTTACAACGTCGCGCTGACGACTGCGAGTCGCGCGTTGTGGTTCACGTCGCTGGATCTCAGCGCGCGTAGTCGACAGCCGTCGCCACACTGCCCGTTCGGACCATTTGCTTCGGCCGAAACGCTCGATCAATTCGCGGCACTCGCCCGGGCTGGGCGCGCCGCTCTGACGCCCGGTTCACGAGGCCCAGATGACCGCACGTTCACCGCCGGTTACGACCGGCTGTGCGCAACGCATCCTGAACTGTCGCGCGTCGACCTCTCGGACTACGCGAAGCTGCTGCGGCTTGGCACACGCCTGTGGCGAGAAGGTCGACGAGACCGCGACGTTGATGAAGACGATGCCAACGACACGCGTCGTGGTGTGACGGTCTGGACCCCGGAGTTCGTGCAAGTGTCGCTGGAGTGGCTCGCGTTGCGGGCGGCGCTCGCCCGCCGCCGCGCGATCTGGTTGACGCGGTTGTTCGATTCGAGCGTGGTGTGGCGCGAGCCCGCTGACAGTTGTGCGCGGCTCATTGTGATCGAGAACAGCGAGGTGGTGTTGAGCGGGGCAGTGGACGCAAACGCGACGCCACCGATTCCACCGGGTTACCGCCGTCCAGTGGCCGCACGTCGTGAGGCCTTCACCCTCGGCTCCTTCGATCGCCTACGGGTATTGACTACGGAGCTGAAGCGCTTGATTGCAGCTGGCGCTCCAGTGGCGCTGCGCCTGGGCGTCGGACCGGCACTCGACGAGTCGCGACTCGCGTCTGCGCTGTGGTGGGTGTGATGCGTGGCTGGCAGATGGTCGACCGATGGACGGACAGGCTCTCCGCAGTCGACGTGTGGGCATACACCCACTGCGAGACGGTCGTCCAGTACACCATCATGCAGTGAGGGTCCAGGGCGAGGAGTCAACGAGATGGGTTCCACAGCCACCATTCTCCACGCGGACCTCGACGCCTTTTATGCGTCGGTCGAACAGTTGCTTGACCCTCGCCTGCGCGGCAAGCCGATTGCGGTCGGCGGCGGCGTCGTTCTCGCGGCCTCCTACGAAGCGCGGGCCTTCGGCGTACGAAGCGGCATGCCTGGACGGCGCGCACGGCAACTCTGTCCCGACCTCGTTTTTGTCGGCGGACATTTCGACGAATACCAACGGCTCGGCGACGCCGCCATCGGAGTCCTGAGCGATTTCACGCCTTCCATCGAGCGCATCTCCATCGACGAGGCCTTCGCCGACGTTGCAGGGTGCACGCATCTCTTCGGTTCGCCGGCAGAGATCGCAAGGACGGTTCGGGCTCGCGTGCGCGCCGAGCTTGGCTTGCCGATGTCAATCGGCGTGGCGCGTACCAAGCACCTGGCGAAGATCGCATCGCAGGTCGCGAAGCCGGATGGATTGGTCGTCGTCGATCCAGATACTGAACTCGAGTTCCTTCACAAACTGCCCGTCGCGCTCATGTGGGGCGTGGGCCCCGCCACCGAGGCGCGGCTCGCCAAGATCGGCGTCACCACCATCGGTCAATTGGCTGAGAGCTCTCCTGCGTCCGTGGAGCGATTGCTTGGGCACGCGGCGGGAAGAAAGTTGACGGCACTCGCGTGGAACCGCGATCCGCGGCAAATCCAGACGCGCCGGCGCGCGCACTCTGCCGGCGCACAATCGGCGCTCGGACGACGGCCTGCGATCGAGCGCGTCTTCAAACCGACGCTCCATCATCTCGCCGACCGCATCGGCGCGCGGCTCCGCGCCAAATCCCTGGCGGGCCGGACGATCACGGTCCGCGTGCGCTTCGCCGATTTGCGCTCGGTCACGCGCTCGCTCACGCTGTCAGCGCCGATTTCTGCAACGAGGGCTCTCGCTGAGATCGCCGAGGACTTGGTGCGCGGCGTCCTTGCGGATCACCGTGACGAGAGGACGATCTCGCTGCTGGCGATCTCCGTCTCACATCTCGAAGCGCATGCGATCGTGCAACTGGAGCTGCCGCTTGGGCTTGCCGACGAAGGACGCCGTCCTGGCACAAAAAAGGGCGTGGCGCGATCGCGCGCAGACCGGGCCGTCGATGCGATCCGCAAGCGTTTCGGAGGACAAGCGGTGGATTATGGGTCAGCGTTGCGGGTTGTGCGCTCCGTCCCTGACGAGTTCCGACGCCTTGCTGAAAGAGAGCTGTGAATATCGGCCCTGGCGCCATGGAATGATCAGCAAGGTGTGAAGAGCATGCCGACACGACAAGCACAGAAGCGTGGCGTTGAGACGCGACAGCAGCTGCCACCAGAACAACGGGGAGCACTACTCAGAACGTTGAAAGCCCGTTTCGAAAAGCACATGAACCGTCATCACGGTCTTCAATGGACGGCCGTTCAGGCAGGCTGGAAGCCAATCCTGAAAAGCTTTGGTCACTCCATGAGATGGAACGGACGGGTGGCGAACCTGACGTCGTTGGTCACGACAAGAAGACGGGCGAGTACGTGTTCTACGACTGTTCAGCGGAAAGCCCCAAAGGCCGCCGCAGTGTCTGTTACGACCGGGAAGCGCTGGAGGCAAGAAAGGAACACAAGCCGAAGAACAGCGCGACGGATATGGCGGCCGCCATGGGGATTGAGATCCTCACGGAAGCGCAGTATCGAGAGTTGCAGACGCTGGGCGATTTCGATACGAAGACGTCGAGTTGGGTGAAGACACCTCCTGATATTCGAGACCGCGGCGGCGCGATTTTTGCGATCGCCGTTACGACCACGTCTTCACGTATCACAACGGTGCGGAGTCCTACTACGCCGCACGGGCGTTCCGGGGCGCGCTGAAAGTCTAAGCGACCGTCGGCGACACCTGGCTGGTACAGCGTGCAATCGCGTTGCTGGCGGTTCCGGCCACGGCGGTGCTGTGGGGCCTTGTCCAAATGCGAGGCCGCATGGGCGGTCGTCGCTCAGGGCCAAAGTGAACCATCTGCTGCGGCCGCCGTGAAACGATCGAGCGGCCAGACATCGATCCCGTCTTCCGTTCTCAGCTGACGCTCCCCGAGGTACACGAGGATTCGTCGCGCGAGCCGCGGGAGTTCGGCGATCGCCCGCAGTCCCGCCAATTGCGGCGTCGAGAATCGCGGCTGCGCTTTGACTTCGACGGCGAGAAACTCGCGACCGCGCCGCAACAGGAAGTCGACTTCAGTGTGCCGCGCCTGGGCAGGCGCCCAGTACGAGGCTTCCTCGAACAGCTCCGAGTCACCGTTGTGCGCGCGCAGTATCGTAAGAACGAGGCCTTCGAGTAGCGGCCCGCGTTCCTCAGCGGCGACTGGCCCCAATTGTTGCTTCGCGGCACGAGCCAGCCCTGCGTCGACCCAATAGAGTTTCGGGTGCTGCCGTTCGCGCACGCGCAGCTTCGCCTCGAATGCGGGCAGCAGTGTCGCGACCAGCGTGTCTTGCAGAATGCCGAGGTATCCCTCGACGGTGGTCCGGGCCGTGGCGGCATCGCGCGCCAGACCCGCAATGTTGATCACCTGGCCGTGGAACAGCGCTGCCACCGGAAGAAACCGCAAGAACGCAGGAAGATTGCGGACGAGCGCCTCGATCCGAATCTCCTCGCGCACGTACAACTGCACGTAGGCTTCGAGCGCCGCACGCGAATCGTCGGCCTGCCAGACGACGGGAATGCTGCCGAATCGCAACACGCGACCAAGATCGAAGTCCGCACCCAATTCAGCCGGCACAAGCGGATACATCGTCCGCAGCGCCGCGCGCCCAGCGAGCAGGTTCGTATCGGCGGTCTTCAGCCGGCGCGCGCTCGATCCCAAGAGCACGAACCGCCGGCGAGTGCCTTCAATCGCGCGGTGGACCTCATTGAGGAGCGCAGGGACGCGCTGCACTTCATCGAGCACGACGACTCGATTGGCCGGCAGCGTCCGCAGCTCCAGCCCGAGCAGTGCGGGGTTGGCCGCAAACGATTGATACCGGCTCTCGTCGAGCAGGTCGATGATGTGGGCATCGGGGAAGGTCTGAAGGGCCCACGTGCTCTTACCAACGCCGCGCACGCCATATAGGAAGAAGCTACCCCGGGGCGGGGTTAGAATCCGTCGATATCGGCGCTTTGCCACCATGTCGTCATTATACCGTGCAAAATGACGGCATGGTTACATGGCTTCGCGTCGAGAGCTCCCACAGGGGTCGAATTGTCCGAGGAACTACGCATGGTTCGGACAAACTCACCTCGCGCTTCCCGCACCGTCCACTTGCAGCCCCCGGTGGATACCCTCGAGCTAAAGACGTCAACGAGGTCACTCCAGCTGGGTGGAGGAAACGGAGTGAGTGCGCCGCTATATCTCGGCTCTCTCGCTCCGTTGTCACGCTAAGGGCCTGGGGATCGCCGAGTCTATCGAATCTGCGTCGGATTGAGGCCGATTTGGGAGTGAAGGCGGCCGGCAACGCGGCGGCGCTCGGCCTCCCCTTGCATGCCGCCAACCCGTGTGTTATATACTGAACCACATGGTTCAGTATTCGTGGACCAGCTTCGATGCTTCGTTCGCCGCGCTTTCGGACGCCACCCGACGCGGTGTTCTGGAGCAACTCGGGCGTGCAGACGCTTCGATCACGGACCTTGCCGAGAAGTTCCACATGACCCTCACGGGCATGAAGAAGCACGTCGGCGTCTTGGAGCAGGCGGGGCTCGTCACCACGGAGAAGGTCGGGCGCGTGCGGACCTGCAAACTCGGCCTGCGCCGACTGGAGGAGGAGGCGGCATGGCTCGAGAGGTACCGCCAGCTCTGGGACGCACGGTTCGACGAGCTGGACAGGGTTGTCGAGGAATTGAAACGGAAGGAGAAGGTCGATGGACGCAAGAAGAGGAAGTGAGCTCACACCCATGAAGAACCGCACGACGGTGGAACGGAAGTCCGAGCGTGAGCTCGTCGTCACGCGAACTGTCAACGGCCCGGCGCGCATCGTGTTCGAGGCGTGGACCAAGCCCGAGCTGTTCAAGCAGTGGTGGGTGCCGAAGTCGATGGGCATGTTTTTGCGTTCCTGCGAGATGGATGTTCGTGTCGGGGGCAGGTACCGTTTGGTGTTCGGCCACGATGCCTCAAACCCTGACGAGTTCTTCGGTAGGTATATCGAGGTGACACCGCACTCGCGCCTCGTCTGGACCAATGACGAAGGTGGTGACGGTGGGCCTGTTACCACGGTGACCTTCGAGGAAAAAGATGGCAAGACGCTGCTGGTCATGCACGAGCTCTATCCCTCGAAGGAAGCTCTCGACGCTGCCGGCACCGGGGCGGCGGATGCGATGGGCGAGACGTTCGAGCAACTGGACGAGCTTCTCGGCACCCTGGGCACGAGCGTGGGACGGTCATGAAGTCGTCCATCTCGCGGTCGGCCGCCTGGCTTTTCAGTACGCGGAAGAGAACCCCGACGAGGTCGTCGCTTCTGGTTGGCGTTACTGCAGCAGGGCCAGACCGCGTAGATGCTGCGGCGACGTCGCGTAGCCGATGATGCGGCGCCAGCTTTTTCCACTATCGTCCGAACGGTGAACGCCGCGCTCATCGGCGGCCCACATCTCTCCAGGTTTCGCGCCGGCGCAGAGCAACGGCGCGATTGTGCTGGGTGGCTCTGGCCAACCGTCGCGGACGCGCTCCCAGCGCTCGGGAGTGAGTCGGCGATACGACCGGCCATCCGATCGGCCAGCCACGTACGCGGTGTACGGTCCGGACGACGCTGATACCACGACGACGTCCGGTTGCCCCGGATCGATCGCCACGCTGCGCAAGTAGCCGACCTCGAGACCCGTGCTCGGCGAGCGCCACGTCGCGCCGGCGTCGTCGCTCTCGAAGTAACCGTCGCCCGCAGAGACGCGCAGCGTATCGGGTGCGTTACGATGAACGGCGAGCTCGTGGGTGTCCCACGGACCACCAGTGACGCGGTCGCGCCAGGTGCGGCCGCCGTCGATCGTGGATACGAGCGCGCCTGCCTCGATGGCAACCCACAGTCGTTCGGGTTCGAGCGGGTGACACGCGATCCAGCGAACGTGATGAGTGTCCGGTCTCGGCGGAAACGACCATTCCGACGACGAGGACAATGTTTCCAAGCGGCTGGTCGGCTCCCACGTAGTACCAGCGTCCGCCGAGCGCCACACTTCGCTTGGTTCCGTGCCCAACCACACGAGATCCCGCTCGACGGGGCTCGCGGCGATGGCCATAATCAGCCGGCCCGCAAGGCCGACTGACCGCCAGGACCTTCCGCCATCGTCGGTCCTGAACACGCCGTCCCGGTGGGTCCCACACCACGCCCGTCCGTGAACGAGCGCGTCCGCAGCGAGGCAAGTCGGACGGTCGCTGATTCCCTGTGCCGACACGGAGGTACTGCGCTCAATGTCAATGACGATGACCTCGCGGTCGGTGGCGACCAGTATCGGCATGATGACGACCTTCTGAACGATTGTCGCGCGCTGGGAGGAGGAAACGAGCTGAACCGCTCATTCGCGGACGACGGGCGCGTGTCGCTCACGGACGAACGCGGATGATCGTCTTCCCCTTGATCCGCGTGGTCGGGTTGAATGCGGCGACGGCGTCGTCAAGGGTCGAGACGTTGCCGATGTTCGTCCGCAGTCGTCCGTCCCGCACCCGCTGGACGATCGCACTCAGTTGGGCACGATCGGACTCGACAACGAAGTCGACCGCCAGGCCGTCGGCGGGCCGCGCCTCAGGCGGCCCGACGATGGACACCAGGGTTCCTCCGGCTCGAATCAGGCCTGCGGACCGCTTCCCGATGTCGCCGCCGATGACATCGAACACCAGATCGACTCCGCCGACGTCTTCGAGGACCTCGTTCTCGAGGTCGACGAACTCCTTCGCGCCGAAGTCGAGCACCGTCTGACGGTCGGCGGCGCGTCCGGTGCCGATGACGTAGGCGCCGGCATCTCGTGCGAGTTGCGTCACCATCGACCCGACTGCGCCGGCCGCGCCGTGCACGAGGACGCTCTGCCCCGCCTGAAGGCGGCCGTGCTCGAACAGTCCCTGCCACGCGGTCAGGCCCGAGATCGGCAGGCTCGCGCCCACCGTGAAGTCGACGTCGCCCGGCAGCGGCGCGAGGTTGCGTGCCTCGACGGCCGCGTACTCCGCCAGAGTGCCGTCGCGATACCAGTCCGTGAGGCCGAATACCCGCTGTCCCACCGACAGCCCTCTCGTGCCATAGCCGAGGGCGGTGACCACTCCGGCCAGCTCGTGCCCGGGGATCGACGGTGTTCGGTCACGGTCGAGGCGATCGGTGCAGGTCGAGGGCCACGTCAGCTCAGTCGGGACGAATCCCGACGCATGAACCTGAACGACGACGTCGTTTATCGCTGCCTGCGGCTCGGGCCGCTCCACCAGCGTCATCCCGGCCGTTCCCGCAGCCTGGTCCGTCACCACGATCGCCTTCATCGTCCGCCTCCTTGTTCTGTCTCTTTGCTGTCCCAGTATTCGTTCTGAAAACGGTCGTTCCGTGCCGTCTTGTTGCGTGACTCGGGTACTGTTCCGGCCTCAGCAGCGATACTGGCTCGGGATCTTTGTTGTATGTCGTCTTCTTCCGAACTCCATTGCAAGACTATAAATACGACGTCATTCGCGAACGACATCGCTCGCCTTCTTGTCCTCACGCAGGCCAACGAACTTGGAGTGCCTCAAGTGGTTGTCGCCTGTCCATTCGAGGAACTCAAACTGGCCGACGAGCACCGGCTTCACCCACTGGCATTCGGCCATCTTCGCTTTCGTCAGCCCTTGACCCCACCGACCGCTCTTCGCCTCGGGTAGGTTTGCAAACGGGCACTCACTGATCTCGAGTCCCTTGAATTTCTTGAACAGCTGCGCACGCGTGACGGGTGTGAAGCCGTTGCGGGTTCTCGCGACGTAGATCAACTTCTCGCCCTCGAAGTACCCAAAAATCAGAGCATCGAACGTCTTCGTTCCGCGGGTGTAGCCGCCGATCACGAACTCCTGACCGCGGTTGACGCGCATCTTCATCCACGCGCCCGTACGCAGTCCCGGCTCGTACACGCTGTTGCGGCGCTTGGCGACGAGCCCCTCGAACCCTTGCTCCTTGACTGATTGCACGAGCACGGGGAGAGCGGCATCGAGCGAGCTCGCATACCGGACCGGCTCCGACAGCTTCGGCAGAATCTTCTGTTCAAGGAGTGCGCGTCGCTTCTCGAGTGGCTCACCCATCACGTCGCGGCCGGCGAGCACCATACGTCGAATACGTAGTAGGTGACCGGCGCTGTCGCTGAACCATAGTTCTGGAGCGCGTTGAACGAAGGACGCCCGTCATCGTCGAACGCGATCACCTCACCATCGATGATCGTGTCGTCCGGCATCTTCGCGAGTCCCTTCACAACGCCCGGATACCGCGCGCTGAAGTCGTTGTCGTTGTCGTTGCGCGATCGCAGATGGACGGTTCCGTCGCGCTTGAACGCAATCGCGCGGTACCCGTCGAGCTTCAGCTCGTAGAGCCAGTGCTCGCGATCCGGAAGAGAATCGGTTCGCAGTAACAACATGGGCTCGACGAAATGTGCGGAAGAGCTCCTCGTGCCCTGAGTTCTTGCGGAAGTGGCTTTGCTGTTGCGATCCATTCGCCTCATGAGGAACCAGTCAACGGATGATACCGCTCAGCCGGCGCTACAACGCGATCCTGACGAATGGAAAACCGGCGTTGAACCGATGACCGATGCGCAGCGCTCGTACCTCGAGACGCTCTCTCGAGAGACTGGCGAGGAATTCGATGACGCGCTTATAAAGGCCGAGGCGTCGAAGCGCATCGATGAATTCCGCGAACGTTCGCCGACACTCTCCGATCAGTGACGCGGTGTTCGCTTGACACTCACGCTCAGTCGCTGGCCGGCCGTGATCACGGACGGATACTGAGCGCGGAAGCCGAACCCGTGGCACTCGAGGATCCTTGCCGGCGCGTTCACGGCTGCACGTCGACGGCGGCGAGAACGTCGTAGGATGAAGGCATGACGGACAAGGGACTGCCTTGCGTCGACCTTCTGGAGGCCACTCCCGGGATTCTCCGCGGCCTGATGTCGGAATTGACGGACGACGACGCGCGCTGGAAGCCGGCGTCGGATCGCTTCTCGGTGGCCGAGGTCCTGGCGCACCTGTCGCACTCTGAAGGCCACTGTTACCGGATGCGGCTCGATTGCTTCTTGGCGGAGACTCGTCCGACATTCGAACCGGACGATGCGCAGATGTACCTGGACCTGTACCGGGACGCCGACCCGGAGGATGCTTTCGACCACTTCGAGGAGCAGCGCGAAACCAACGTCGCATACCTGCGCGATCTGCCTTCCGAGGCCGGCGACCGGGTGGCGCTGCACAAGGAGGCCGGCGAGATCACGTTGAACCAGATGCTCCACGAATGGGTACTGCACGACCTGGGTCACATACGGCAGATTGCGGAGCTGGTGCGCGCCAGAAAGTACCTGGACAGCGCGGGGCCACTGGGAAGCAGCTACCGGCTCAAACCGTAAGCGGCCCGGTTCCCTAGAGAGGAGAGCATTGGCGACCTACGCCCTGATCCCTGGTGGGGGCGGCGACCCCTGGGAGTGGCATCGGCTCGTCTCCGAGCTCGCGTCCCGTGGGCAGGAAGCGACCGCGGTCCGGCTGCCCGCCGACGACGACGCGGCCAGTTGGTCCGAGTACGCGGATGCTGTTGTCCACGCAATCAGTGACCACGCCGACGTCATCCTCGTCGCCGCGTCGATGGGTGGTTTCACCGCGCCGATCGTCTGCACCCGGCGCCGAGTCGACCTTCTCGTCCTGCTCAACGCGATGATCCCCATGCCCGGCAGACCTTCAACGCGTGGGGGTCGAACACGGGCTCTGGACCGGCCAGGGCCGAGTACCACGCCAGCCTCGGGTTGTCGCCCGGCGAGGCCGAGGATAACGCCGTCATCTACTACCACGACCTGCCGCCCGATCTCCGAGCCGAGGCGCAGTCACGGACGTGGCAGGACCAGTCGATGACGCCTTTGGATGAGCCCTGGCCGCTGGCCGCCTGGCCCGATGTCCCGACGCGCGTGCTGGTCGGTCGCCACGACCGGATGTTTCCGCTCGACTTTCAGCGACGGGTCGCCCGCGAGCGGCTCGGCGTCGAGGCGGAGGCGGTCGGCGGCGGACACATGGTTGCCTTGAGTAACCCCGCCGCACTGGCCGATCGATTGGAGACCTATCGCCTCGAGGTTCAGGGTGAGGGACGGAATGGCGGGCAGTGAACGGCGGCACCGAGATGGCGCTGGATCGGCTGATGCTGACGCGCGCTGCAGCGCCGTGATCGACTACGACGCCGAGCTCCAGCTCCACAACGAGCAGTTCCGTGCGGCAGTGGGCATCCGGGCGGCAGACCGTGTGCTGGACATCGGCTGCGGGACGGGCCAGACAACACGAGAGGCGGCGCTGGTAGCCTCCGTCGGCGATGCGTTGGGGGTCGATATCGATGCAGGGATGATCGCCCGCGCCCGCGAGCTGGCGGACCGCGAAGGCGTGCCGAACGTCCGGTTCGAGGTGGGCGACGCGCAGGCACATCCCTTTCGTTCCGTAGCGTTTGACATAGCGATCAGCCGCTTCGGCACCATGTTCTTCAGCGATCCCAATATGGCGTTTCGCAACATCGCGCGTGCGGTCCGAGTCGGTGGACGCCTCGTCATGATGGTCTGGCAAGCGCACGACCGGAACGAGTGGGCCGTCGCGATCGACCAGGCCCTCGACGTGGAAGAGCGCGAAGTCGCGACAGCGCCCGGATTGGATCCCTTCTCGCTCGCTGAGCCACCGACCGTCCGACGGATCCTCGCGGCCGCAGGCTTCGCCGATACCGAGTTCCGAGATGTCGACGTGCCCGTGTATTACGGCCAGGATGTCGACGCCGCACTCGCCTTCGTCGGCCGATTCGCGAACGTGAGCGAGGCGCTGAGCCGGTCTGGTCCGCGTGCCGCCGGCACCATCCTGGCCCGCCTGCGTGCGACGCTCGAGTCGCGGGCCTCAGAACGCGGCGTATGGCTCGGCTCGCGAGCCTGGATCGTCACGGCTCGGCGCCGGTGAGGGCCACGGAAGCGTGGCGCGATCGAATGCTACGAACACTAATCCAACCTTCGATCGGCGCTACGCTTACGTAATGCGACCCCTTCGGTATTCCATCAACGTCACGTTGGACGGGTGCTGCGATCATCGTGCAATCCTCCCGGACGAAGACTTACATCGTCACGCGACGGAAAACCTCGAGCAGGCCGATGCTCTCCTCTTTGGCCGGGTAACGTACGAAATGATGGAGGCAGCGTTTCGGCCGCCGGCGCGGACGGGAGCGAGGCCTGATTGGATGGAACCCTTCGCCCGGACGATCGACGCCGCAAAGAAGTACGTCGTGTCGAGCACCCTGGACCGCGTCGATTGGAACGCGGAGCTCGTCCGCGGGGACCTGAGGAAGGCCGTTCAGCAGCTGAAGCGGGAGTCGGGTAAGGGACTGTTCGTGGGAGGCGTGAAGCTCCCGCTGGCGTTGGCGGAGCTGGGATTGATCGATGAGTACGAGTTCGTGGTGCATCCCAGGCTGGCGGGCCACGGGCCGGCGTTGTTCGCGGGGCTATCGAAGCATATCGACTTGAAGCTCGTGAGCCGGCTGGAGCTCGGCTCGGGGGCGGTGGCGATGCGGTATGAGCCTAGAAGGTAGCCATCGGGTTCTTAGCCTGAGTCAGCCAACGCCGCTCGTCACCCCATGTAACACCTCGACGCCGACAGCGCCGGATCTCAGTGGTCTGAACGGCGAGACCTCCTGCGCAACGAACAGGGGGCCGTCTGCCAAAACCTCGTGGCCTGCACATGAACACGAGGACGCACCTGAGTCTCGGCAAGAACGCACTGGCGTCACGACCCGCGACGCGGCGCTCGGCCGGACGCATCGTCGAGAGTCCACAGGTTAACGGGCTCCATCACAGCTACGACGCTGGACAGACCGATCTCCCGCTCGGATCGCTCCAGCCTGGACAACGGTCAACTTCGTGTCTTGCGCGTCGATTCAGCCCCGACGTCCGCGACGAGCGACTTCGAATTTCTCGTTTCCGCGGCCGGCGGCAATTTGGGCCGGAAGACGCGGCGTGGGGGCCACTCGTTTGAGAGAACCACAACGCGCACGGCTGGGTACCGAGTGCGGAAGACGCGGTCCAGCGTGACCAGTTCGGCATCAGCCGCCTGGGCGAAAGCGGCCAGATAATCGTCCGTCCATAACAAGTGATCGTGATCGTCGCGCTTCGACAATGTAACCCACATCGGCACCAGCCCGTCAGGCTCGGCCAGAAAATGGACGCGCGGATCGGTCAGCAGCTGCTCGACGAGCTCCCACGCCGCTCGGCGTGTCAAGGCGTCTCGTCCAGTAACCGCAGGATTCGTGATCAGCCGCAGAAGCGCCATCTGCGTCACGCGACACAAGGCGAGGTCGTCGTCTTCCTGATCGAGCCACACCTTGGCGACGACGTGATGCCGATGCCGGGCCCAGGCTGCCGCCAGCCACACGTTGACGTCGAGCAACTTCATCGACGCCGGCGACGCCGACCGATCCGAGCGACGTCCTGATCTGCGAGCGCGCGGGCCAGATCCGACGCGCGCAAATACACCGCTGGCCCTTTAGGATCACCGAACAGCGGCAGCTTCACACGCTGCCGCACCATCGTGCCGCGATCCTGGCCGACCTCGGCGGCCACCGCTCGGGTCAGAAGGGCTTTGAGTGACTCGCCACGCGCCGCTGCTCGGGCCTTCGCCCGGCGAAACAGCTCGAGAGGCAACTCCACGGTTGTGCGCATAAAAACATAAAAGCACGAAACGGGCCACACGTCAAAACCATGGACACCTGGCCGCCGTCGCTCCGGTAACTGCCAATCACTCGGGAGGCGCGCCGAGCGGGTCAAGGGCGCGACAGCGGCGAAGCGAGCGAACCCTTGAGGCGCCCAAGCGCTCTCGGAAAATTGAGCACCGGAGCGATGGACTTTCACGACAAGGACGTCGTCGCCGTCTACCTCGGTCCGGGGACAGTCCAATCGGCAACGCTCGACGGCACGTCAACGGCGACTCCTCGATCGTTCGCCGAAGCAGTGTTTCTCCCTCGAGGCCGCACGCACGTTGAAGAGTGCATCGTCGCCCTGCGCCGAGACATCATCATCGAGCTCAGGTGAAAGGCGGCGAGGCCGCGGCCGACGCCGCCCTTGGCTCAGTGCCCGATCGCCACGACGCCTTCGTATGGTTGCGGCCCGAAGTGATCGACAGCGTGCTCAAGAAAGGTGAGCTTGACGTTGGAGTAGCGCAGCCAGCTCCCGCCAGTGATGTCGACGCGAACGGTCGAGTTCGAGTACGGCGCTACAGATCCGTTGGCGGAGATGATCGCCGTGCCCTCGAGCCGGATCCCGTTGGGAATGACGGTGACGTCCGCGTCATACAGCGCGACGTGATGGGTGTGCGGCGACCTGAGCGCCGGATTTGCAGGGTCGGCCTCCGCCTGCAGCACCCACAGGTCGGAGCGCACGCCCAGTAAGGAAGCGCTGAACTCACCTTTGCCGCTGTCTCCCTTTGAGCGTGCCGTCCACTGGCCGGTCACATGCCAGGCTCCCGCGCCTGCACCTGTTTCGACCCACACGTAGTCGTCGATCGTGCCGGATACGCGGCCGAGGAGCGCGTTGTTTTCCTGAGCAACGGCGTGCGCGCCCGCTGCCAGTGCCAGGATTACCAAGAGTGCCATCACGAACCTGGGTCTGTTGGTCATTGTGTCCCTCTCTCCGAATTGGTCTGCTTGAGGGCGCAAACTACCGCGCCGGAGGCGAGGGGCACCATAGACAGCGGCTGAAGCCGCCGTTAATCGATAAGTGTCTATCCCTCAAGCTTTTGCGTGGGTCCGTTAACGGCTTGGTGTACACTCGGCGGGGCCGGGAGAACGTTCGAATCATGAGCGCACCGCGCGTCGTGCGATTTGGGACCTTCGAGTTCGACGTCTCGACCAGTGAGTTGCGGAGCAAGGGTCGGCGCGTGGCGCTGCAAAGTCAGCCGGCTCAAGTCCTGGCGCTGCTGCTGAGCAACCCGGGCCAGATCGTGACGCGCGAGCAGCTACGCGCCGCAATCTGGAGCGACGACACGTTCGTCGAGTTCGATACGTCGCTGAACGTTGCGGTCAACAAGATCCGGCAGTCGCTCCGCGACTCGGCGAACGCGCCACGATTCGTCGAGACGATTCCGAAGCGCGGTTACCGGTTTTTGGCCGACGTGCACCCGATCGCTGCCGAAGCGTCAATCATGCCGTCCGCTCAGCCGGTGGCGGCGACCTCTGTGTCGCGGGCCGTTCGCCCGTGGCGGTCGGTCGGGCTCGCACTCGCCGCTTTGGTCGGAAGCGTGACCCTCGCGGCCGTCTGGAGCGGCACCCGCGTCGGCGACGCCAACCGCCCGTACGATCGGTCGCGGTGCTGCCGTTTCGCCCCCTGATTGCAGACGCGCCGGACGAGGTCCTCGAGATCGGCCTTTCGGAAGCCGTCATCATCAGGCTCGGTCACATCAAGCAGCTGCGGGTGCCGTCGATTCACGCGGTCCAGCGTTACGCACGGCAGCATCCGGATCCTCTTGTGGCCGGGCGCGATCTTGGTGTGGAAGCGGTGCTCGAAGGCAGCCTGCTGCGAGCGAACGGCAACGTGCGCCTCTCGGCCCGGTTGCTCGACGTCGCGACCGGCACGACATTGTGGGCCCAGCAGTGGGACCTCCCGTGGAGCGATATCTTCACGGTGCAGGACGCGCTGGCCACGGAAGTCAGCCGCGCGCTGGCAGTTCGCCTCGCGAACCAGGGCTCGTCGCTGCCGGAACATCCCACGAATGTCGCGGCATACGAAAGCTATCTCCGAGCACGCTATCTGCTTCTTCGGCGGACCGTCGCAGATTGCAAGCGCGCTGCGGAACTGCTGGAAGAGGCGATCGAGCGCGATCCGAACTCCGCTGCGGCCCATGCGACCCTCGGGTTCGCGTACGTGTCCGTCCCGTTGCTCGAGGGCCCCGCGAATCCGTTCGTCGAATTGGCTCGGCAGGCCACGCGCTGTGCGCTCGAGCTCGATCCGACGATCGCTGAGGCGCATGCGGTTCTGGGGCGGATCCTCCTCACTTTGATCGGGACGTCGAATCGGGACACCGCGAGATGCGCCGGGCATCGAGTGGATCCAACGAATCCATTCGTGCTGCACTGCTACGCTCAGGTCCTGGCAGATGACGGACGGTTCGACGAGGCCTTGGTGGTGGCCGATCGGGCACTGGCTCAGGACCCGACGTCGGTGCTCGCCACTCGCGACAAAGCCGGGATTCTGTTCCTCGCGCGCCGCTACGAGGACTGCGTCGCGATGTGCCTGATGACGTTGGAGCTGGAAACTGGTCCACGGCCCAGGTCCACGCCCGTCTCGGGCGTGCCTACGAGCAATTAGGCCGTCATCGGGAGGCGGTGGATGCGTCATCACCCGCCGACTAGAAGTAACCGGCACGACACCGTCGCCGACCTCAGAGCCGCCGCCGACTCGGGGAGGGGATCAAGGGGTTCTGGGAGCAGCGCCTGCAGTATCTGTTGAACGAGCCCGACGTCCGAACGTA